>NZ_LR732544.1:3886161-3927394 GCF_902506575.1 Streptomyces mexicanus
GGGGGGGGCGGGGCCGGGGGCCCAGGGGGGGGGGACCGGGGGGGGGGGTTCCCCGCGGGGGGGGGTGGGGAGGGTCGGGCGGGGCCGGGCGGTGGGCGGGGTCGTGGGGGGGGGAGGGGTCGGGGACCCGGCCGGCGGGCCGGTCCTGCAGGACGGAGCGCGCAGGCCGTGGCGGGTGGGGGGCGTCGGCGCCGTCCTGCGGGACCGGCTCGCGGGCTGGGTCTCCGACCTCACCACCCTGCACGAGCTGACCGAACGGCTGGCCCGGACGGACCGTCTGGACGCCGCCCTGAAGGAACTGCTGCGCGCCGGTGCCGCCCTCGTGGGCGCCCGGCGCGGTCTCGTCGCGCTGGAACCGGACGACGGGCTGGGCCCCGACACGACCGTCGGCCTGGGCCTGGCCCGCTCCGACCTCGGGCACATCGAGACCGTGCCGCGCGGCGCGCTGCCCCACGGCGCCCTGCTCGACACCGCCGCCGGACGGCCCGGCCGCCGGGGCGAGGTCGTGCGGCCCGACCTGTTCGCGGAGGACGGTCTCGACCCGCGCCACCGCGAGGTGGCCACGCGTCTGGGCTACGCGGCCAGCTACGCGCTGCCCCTGTGCACCGAGGCCGCCGGCCACCTGGGCGCCGCCGTGTGGCTGTACGACGAACCCGCCGAACCGGACGAACGGCGGCGGCACCTGGCCGGCCTCTACACCCGCTTCGCCACCGAGCACCTGGCGCGGCTGCTGGACGGCGAGCGCACGCGCGCGTGCATGGCGACGATGTACGAGGAACTGCTGCCCTCCCGGCTGCCCCGGCTCACCGGCGTCCAGCTCGCCGCCCGGCACCGCACCGGCCCGCGCGGCGGCGGCGACTGGTACGACGCGCTGCCCCTGCCCGACGCCGCGCTCGGCCTCGCGGTCGGCTCGGTCACCGGCTCCGGGCCCGGCGCCGTCGCGGCCATGGGCCGGCTGCGCGCCTCCCTGCGCGCGTACGCCGTGATGGAGGGCGAGGACCCCGTCGCCGTCCTGTCCGACCTGGAGCTGCTGCTGCGGCTGACGGAACCCGCCCGATCGGCCACCGCGCTGTTCGCCTACTGCGAGCCCGCGCTGCGCCGGATCACCCTGGCCGGCGCCGGGCACTGCCCGCCGCTGCTGGTCGGCGAGCGGCGCACGCAGTTCGTGGAGACGTCCGTGTCCGCGCCGCTGGGCATGCTCGCCTGCTGGGAGGCGCCGAGCGTGGAGTTCCAGACGGTCGCGGGCGAAACGGTGCTGCTGTACACCGACGGGCTGCTGCACCGCACCGGTCAGTCCGTCGACCACGCCTTCGCCCGGCTGCACGCGGCCGCGGCGAACGTCCCGCGCGCGATCCGGCACGACCCGGGCGCGGTCGCCGACCACGTGCTGCACGCGCTGCTGCCGGACGGCCTGGACGCGACCGACGGCGCGGAGGACGTCGCGCTGCTGGCGGCGCGGTTCGAGTAACTCCCGGTCCCGTCCTCGCGCAACGCCCGGCCCGGCTTCGCGCAGCCCCCGGCCACGGCTTCCCCAGCGCCGGGTAACAGGCGCCGGCGCCCCTGGCCCCTTCCGTACGACCGTACGATGGGGGGTGGTCCAGTGCCGTATCAAGGAGGAAGACCGTGGCGGAGGAGCTCACCCCGGAGACCCCGGAGACCGAGGCCGAAGAGCCGATCAAGCAGCGCAAGAACGGCCTGTACCCGGGCGTGTCCGACGAGCTCGCCGAGAACATGAAGTCCGGCTGGGCCGACACCGAGCTGCGTGACCTCGCGCCGATCGAGCAGGCGGAGCACACCGCCCGCCGCCGCGCCGCGCTGTCCGCGCGCTTCCCCGGGGAGCGCCTGGTGATCCCCGCGGGCAACCTGAAGACCCGCTCCAACGACACCGAGTACCCCTTCCGGTCCTCGGTCGAGTACGCCTACCTCACCGGCAACCAGACCGAGGACGGCGTCCTCGTCCTGGAGCCCACCGCGGACGGCCACCAGGCGACCCTCTACCTGCTGCCCCGCTCCAACCGGGAGAACGGCGAGTTCTGGCTCGACGGACAGGGCGAGCTGTGGGTCGGCCGCCGGCACTCGCTGACCGAGGCCGAGCTGCTGTACGGCATCCCCGCCTCCGACGTGCGCGAGCTGCCGGAGAAGCTGAAGGCGGCCACCGGCCCGGTCCGCGTGGTGCGCGGCTACGACGCCGGCATCGAGGCGGCCCTGACCGACAAGGTCACCGCCGAGCGCGACGAGGAGCTGCGGGTCTTCCTCTCCGAGATGCGCCTGGTCAAGGACGCCTTCGAGATCGGCGAGCTGCAGAAGGCCGTCGACTCCACCGTGCGCGGCTTCGAGGACGTGGTGAAGGTCCTCGACAAGGCGGAGGCGACCAGCGAGCGCTACGTCGAAGGCACGTTCTTCCTCCGCGCCCGCGTCGAGGGCAACGACGTCGGCTACGGCACCATCGCCGCGGCCGGCCCGCACGCCTGCACCCTGCACTGGGTGCGCAACGACGGCCCGGTCCGCTCCGGCGACCTGCTCCTGCTGGACGCCGGTGTGGAGACGCACACGCTCTACACCGCCGACGTCACGCGCACCCTGCCGGTCAACGGCACGTACAGCGAGATCCAGAAGAAGATCTACGACGCCGTGTACGAGGCCCAGGAGGCCGGTATCGCGGCCGTGAAGCCGGGCGCCAAGTACCGCGACTTCCACGACGCCGCCCAGCGCGTGCTCGCCGAGAAGCTCGTCGAGTGGGGCCTGGTCGAGGGCCCCGTCGAGCGTGTCCTGGAACTCGGCCTGCAGCGCCGCTGGACCCTGCACGGCACCGGGCACATGCTCGGCATGGACGTCCACGACTGCGCCGTCGCGCGCACCGAGACCTACGTCGACGGGACGCTGGAGCCGGGCATGGTCCTCACCGTCGAGCCGGGCCTGTACTTCCAGGCCGACGACCTGACGGTCCCGCAGGAGTACCGCGGCATCGGCGTGCGGATCGAGGACGACATCCTCGTCACCGAGGACGGCAACCGGAACCTGTCCGCCGCGCTGCCGCGCCGGTCGGACGAGGTCGAGTCCTGGATGGCGTCGCTGAAGGGCTGACAGGAGAGGGACGGCCGGGCATCCATGGGTGCCCGGCCCTTCCTGTGCCGACAGGCGCCTTGCCTGTCACCCGGTTTCACGGGAAACGAGCGTGGGGTTCCTGGTTCACGGGAGACGGGCGTTCCCGGTTTCACGGGAAACATCGGATGCGACGGGCTTCACGTGCCCAGGGGGAGGGTTGTCGTGGACGTGGACGGATTCTGGTCAGGGGTGGGGGCGGAACTGCGGCTCCAGCCGGACGCCCCGGACGGGCGCCGCGCCGGTCTGGAGCGGGCCATCAGGGACGCCGTACGGGACGGACGGCTGGCGCCCGGCAGCCGGCTGCCGGCGACCCGGCGCCTGGCCGCCGAACTGGGCATCTCCCGCGGCACGGCGAAGGCGGCCTACGACCAGTTGGTCGCCGAGGGCTACCTGACCGCCCGGCAGGGCTCGGGCACCCAGGTCGCCGCGCTGCCCACCGTCGAGGCCGAGGTGCCCGGAGCGGCGCCACGCGCGGGCGCGCCGCGCTTCGACCTGCGGCCCGGCAGCCCGGACGTGGGCGCGTTCCCGGCGGCCGCCTGGCTGCGGGCGCTGCGCCGCGCCATCGCCACGGCGCCCTCACTGGCGTACGACTACGGTGACCCGCGCGGCCGGATCGAGCTGCGCACCGCGCTGTCGGGCTACCTGGGCCGGGCGCGCGGGGTGCTCGCGCCGCCCGAGCGGATCGTGATCACCTCGGGTTATGTGCAGGGACTCGCGCTGCTCACCCGGGTGCTGGACGGCGCCGCGATGGCCATGGAGGACCCCGGGCCGGCCTTCCACCGCCAGGTGGTGCGGCACAACGGCGGCAGCACGGTGCCGGTACGGGTCGACGAGCGCGGGGTGTGCGCCGACGACCTCGGCGAGGAGCAGGCGGTGGTCGTCACGCCCGCGCACCAGTACCCGACCGGCGTGACCCTGCACCCGCAGCGGCGGCGGGCGTTGACCGACTGGGCCCGCGCCCGCGGCGGACTGATCGTCGAGGACGACTACGACGGCGAGTTCCGCTACGACCGCCAGCCCGTGGGTGCGCTGCAGGGCATGGCGCCGGGACACGTCGTCTACCTGGGGACCGCCTCCAAGACCCTCGGGCCGGCCCTGCGGCTGGGCTGGATGGTGCTGCCGCCGCACCTGGTCGACGCGGTCGCCGACGCCAAGCTGCACAGCGACCACCACACGGAGACCATCGGGCAGCTGGCGCTCGCCGAGCTGATCGACAGCCACGCCTACGACCGGCACGTCCGCGCCTGCCGGCTGCGCTACCGGCGCCGCCGGGACCAGTTGCTGGACCGGCTGGGCTCCCGCCGGGTGCGCGGCATCGCCGCCGGGCTGCACGCCTTGGTCGACGTCCCCGACGAGGCCCGGGTGCTGGCCCGGGCGGAGGCCGAGGGGCTCGCCCTCGGACACCTGGGCGAGCACTGGCACAGCCCGGGCGAGAACCGGCCGCAGGGACTCGTCGTCGGCTACGGCACGCCCCGGGAGCGGGTGTTTCCGCAGGCGCTGGACGTGCTGGCGAAGGTCCTGGACGGGGAGTGAGGGGTGAGCCGGCGCCCCCGCGGCGGCCCGGCCGGCAGCGGCCGGCTGTGTTTCACACCGCCACCAGCGGTGCGTCCTCGCGCCACTTGAGGAGCTTGTCGAAGCTCACCACGGCCCCGCCCCGGCCCGGCTTGTTGCCGATGTGGACGTGGTCGGCGAGTTCCTGGATGAGGCACAGGCCGCGGCCGTGCTCGGCGTCCGCCGGCGCGGCGCGGATCTGCGGGCTGCGCCCGCCGGAGGGGAAACCGGGGCCCGCGTCGGCCACCTCGATGCGGCACATCTCGCCGTCCAGGTAGGCGGTGACGCGGAAGACCTCGGAGGAGTCGCCGTCCCCGCCGTGCTCGACGGCGTTCGCGCAGGCCTCGCTCAGGGCGACGGACAGCTCGTAGGAGATGTCGGGGTCGACGCCCGCGGTCTCCATCGTGCCCAGCAGCAGCCGCCGGGCGAGCGGCACGCTCGCAGCGTCACGCCGCAGATGGAGTGACCACCAGATGCTCATGCTCCAGCCTCCTGGCCGCGGCTCGACATACCGATACGTATTGCCCGGCGTGTCCGGCCGTAAGCACCGCGTTGACGCCGGACCGCCCGATCGGCGGATGCGGCGGCGCCGGAATCGGTGTATGCACGAGCCACCTTTCGCAGAAGGTGCAAGGGGGAACGCGAGGCAGCTGCCAGGGAGGACAACGGCGAAGGCGCCAGGGGGACGCGGAGAGGGCGCCGTAGCGACGCGCAGAAGGGGCCATAGGGACGTACCGCATTTTGCGGACCTGGCGTACGGAGCGCGGCGGCCCAGTGGGATGATGAGGCCGCCATGTCTGCCCCCCACACGCGCACGGCACGTGCCGGACGCGACCTCCGGCTGCTGCGGGCCGCGGTGTTCGCCGCGGTCTGCGTCGTGCTGGCCGCGGCCGGTCACACGCTGGCCTCCTGTGCCACCGTGCCGCTGTGGACGCTGGGCGCGGGCTTCGTGGGGACGCTGCTCGTCGTGGCGCCGCTCGCCGGGCGGGCGCGCTCGCTGCCGGGGATCGCGGCGCTGCTCACGGTCGGGCAGACCGCGCTGCACACGGTGTTCGGGCTCGGGCAGCACGCACCGGGCGGCATGGCCGCCATGGGGTCGATGAACCTGGGCACGGTAGGGGCGACCGGCCGCGCCATGCCGAACGAGTGGCTCGTGGCGCAGGCCGCGCGCTACATGTGCGGCACCACCCCGGCCGCCATCAGCCCGGCCAGGGCCTACCGGATCCTCACCGGCGCCCACCTCTACGCCGGTCCCGCCCCGCACTCCTCCGCGCTCCCCCAACCGGCTCTGCACCACTCGGCGGACGCCCTGTCCGCCGCGGGCACGGCGGCCTCGCTGATGCCGTCCCTGCCCATGCTGCTCGGGCACCTGCTCGCCGCGATCCCCGGGGGCTGGCTGCTGCGCCGGGGCGACCTCGCCCTGCTGCGGCTGATCGAGCTGTCGGCGCACGGAGTGGCCGAGGGCGCCCTCGCACGCTCCCTGCGCGGGGCGCTCGCCCTGGTGCGCGCGCTGTGCGCCGGGCTGCCCGCGGCCCCCGGCACCGGCCCGCGCTTCTCGCGCACCGCCGGCTCCTCGTCCCTGGCGCCCCCCACCACCGCACTCCAGCACACGGTGATCCGCCGCGGCCCGCCGGCCGCCGTCTTCTCCCTGGCTGCCTGACGCGACACGGCCGACCAGCACCCACCGGACTCCCGTGAGCGGGTTCCGTCCGAGGGAGGCGGCCGCCGTCGTGCGGCACGGGTGCGCGCCCGCACATCCAGGCGCGTGCGCGCCGTGCCCGCGTCCGAGAGGCCCGGCCCCTGCGACCGCCTCCCCCGACGCACCGGCAGCCCTTTCCCAACGGAACCCACCGGACATCACCACCCCGGTCGTCCCCCGAACACACCGGGACGGCCGGGCTCCGACCCGGTCGTCCGGCCGGACGACCGGACTCACTCGAAGTGGAGTGCTCCCTGCCATGAAGGCCTTCAAGACCTCTCGGCTCGTCACCGTCGGCGCCCTGAGCGGCACGGCCGTCCTCGCGCTGTCCGTCCCGGCGTTCGCCCACGTCACCGTGCAGCCGGAGGGCACCGCGACCAAGGGCGGCTACGCCGTCGTCGACTTCAAGGTCCCCAACGAGCGCGACAACGCCTCCACCACCAAGGTCGAGGTCAACTTCCCCACCGACCACCCGCTGGCCTCGGTGATGCCGCAGCCGATGAACGGCTGGAAGATCGACATCACCAAGTCCAAGCTGGCCAAGCCCGTGCAGATGCACGGCGAGACGATCTCCGAGGCCGTCACCAAGGTGACCTGGACCGCCGACGGCGACGGCATCGAGCCGGGCTTCTTCCAGAAGTTCCCGGTGTCCGTCGGCCAGCTGCCCGAGGACGCCGACCAGCTCGTCTTCAAGGCGCTGCAGACGTACTCCGACAAGCAGGTCGTCCGCTGGATCGAGGTGCCGCAGAAGGGCCAGGCCGAGCCGGACAACCCGGCGCCGGTGCTGGAGCTGGCCGCGGCCTCCGGCAGTGACGGGAAGGGGGCGTCCGACGACGCCACCCCGGCCGCCGCCCGGAGCGGCACGGCCTCCGCCGCCGCGCAGAACGACACGGACACCACCGCCCGCGTCCTGGGCGTCGTGGGCATCGTCCTCGGCGCCGCGGGCGTGGCCTACGGCGTGTTCGCCGGCCGCCGGCGGACCACCGCCTGACGCTGCTCGTCTTTCGTCCGGGTCGCGCACCGGGGCCGTACGACGCTTGCGTACGACCCCGGTGCGCACCGGAGACCTCACATCTGGGACATTTTTCTATGCGCAAGAAGACGTTCGCGGCGGCCGCGATGCTCGCCGCCGCCACCATGACCCTCACCGCCTGCGGCAGCGGGGACGACAGCGGCAAGCCCGTCGCCGTCGTCTCCGAGGAGACCTCCCACCAGGCGGCGACGGTCCTCGACCAGCCGTTCGAGAAGCCCGACCTGGTGCTCACCGACACCCACGGCAAGAAGTACGACCTCCGTCAGGAGACGGCGGGCCGGCCCACGCTGATCTACTTCGGCTACACCCACTGCCCCGACGTCTGCCCGCTGACCATGAACAACCTCGCGGTCGCCAAGAAGGCCCTGCCCAAGGCCGAGCAGGACAAGCTCCGCGTCGTCTTCGTCACCACCGACCCCGGCCGCGACACCCCCGCCGAACTCGGCAAGTGGCTCAACGGCATCGACCCGCAGTTCATCGGGCTGACCGGCGACTTCGCCACCATCCAGGCCGGGGCCCGCAGCCTGGGGATCGCCATCGAGCCGACCAAGAAGGACAAGAACGGCAAGCTCGTCTCGGTACACGGCACCCAGGTGGTCGCCTTCTCGCCCAAGACGAACCAGGGCTACGTCGTCTACGGCGAGGACGCCACCGTCGACGACTACACCAAGGACCTCCCCAAGATCATCAAGGGGCAGAACCCGTGAGGCGGCCGACCACGGCGGTCCCGCTCGCCGTGACGGCCCTGGCCGGTGCCGTGCTGCTGACCGGGTGCGGCGGGTCCGCCTCCGGCGCGGAGTCCGGCGGGTCCGGGCCCGAGCTGTCCGTCACCTCGCCCTACATACCCGAGCCGGTCTCCGACTCCATGGCCGCCGGTTTCCTGACGATCGAGAACAAGGGAGACGCCGCCGACCAGCTCACCTCGGTCACCAGCGACGCCGCCGGCTCCGTCACCCTGCACCGGACCGACGGCGGGGCGATGGAGCAGGTCGACCGCCTCACCGTCCCCGCCCACGGCCGGCTGGTGTTCCGCAGCGGCGGCAACCACCTGATGTTCGACCGGCTCACCACCAAGCCCGTCCAGGGCCGGACGATCACCGTCGAACTGCACTTCGCCACGTCCGGGGACCTGAAGGTCCGGATGCCGGTGAAGCCGGCCACCTACAACCCCGCGACCGGACACTGAGAAAGGGACCACCTTGACGCGGACCATCGCCCCCCGCGCCCGGACCCTGGTGCTGCTGCTCCTGGCCGCCACCGGCCTGCTCCTGGCCGGCGCCGGTCCGGCCTCGGCGCACGCCGCGCTGACCGGCAGCGACCCCCAGCAGGGGGTGGTGGTCGCCACGGCACCCGCCCAGGTGTCGCTGACCTTCTCCGAGAAGGTCGCCCTGAACGACGACTCGCTGCGCGTCCTCGACCCGCACGGCACGCGCGTGGACGCCGGAAAACCCGCGAACGTCAGCGGGACCACCTACGCCGTGCGGCTGCGCGGCGGCCTCGCCCAGGGCACCTACACCGTCACCTACCAGGTCGTCTCGGCCGACAGCCACCCGGTGGGCGGCGCCTACACCTTCTCCATCGGCGCACCCTCCAAGACCTCGGTCGCCGTCGGCGGTCAGGAGGCCGGCGGCGGAACCGTCGGCGTGCTGTACGGGATCGGTCGGTACGTGTCCTACGCCGGCCTGATCGTCCTGGTCGGTGGGGCCGCCTTCGTCCTGGCCTGCTGGCAGCGCGGGGCCGGCGTGCGGATCGTCCAGCGCACCGTGGTCAGCGGCTGGCTCGCGCTGACCGCCGCCACCCTGGCGCTGCTGCTCCTGCGCGGCTCGTACACCACCTCCGGCAAGCTCGGTGACGTCGTCGACATGGACCTGCTCGGGCAGGTGCTGCAGACCAAGACGGGCGCGGCGCTCGTCTCCCGGCTGCTGCTGCTCGCCGCCGCCGCGCTGTTCGTCGCGGTGCTCTTCGGCGCGTACGAGAAGCGGGCCGAGGAGGAGAAACGGGACCTGACGTTCGGGCTCGCGATCGGCGGCGTCGTGGTCGCCGCCGGACTCGCCGCGAGCTGGGCGATGGCCGAGCACGCCTCGACCGGGCTGCAGCCGGGCATCGCCATGCCGGTCGACGTGATCCACCTGCTCGCCGTCGCCGCCTGGTTCGGCGGGCTCGCCACGCTGCTGATCGCGCTGTACCGGGCGCCCGCCGAGACGCCCGTCCCGGCCGCTGCCGTGCACCGCTTCTCGCGGATCGCCTTCGGGTCGGTCCTGGCGCTCGTCGCCACCGGCACCTACCAGGCCTGGCGCCAGGTGGGCTCCTGGTCCGCATTGACCGGCACCCGCTACGGGCAGCTGCTCCTGGTGAAGATCGGTTTGGTGCTGGTGATGATCGCCCTCGCGTGGTTCTCGCGCCGCTGGACGGGACGGCTGGCGCGGGCGGCGGACGGCGGGGCCCTGACCTCGGCACGGAAGGACGCGGCGCAGGAGCACGACCGGCGGGACACGGACGCCGGCCCGGACACGGCCGGGGTGACGGAGAGCAGCCACGCCGCCGAGACGGCGCAGCAGGCGGACACGGCGGGAGCGGAAGAGGCGGACAGGCCGAAGGCGAAGCAGCCCGCAGGCGTCGGTGGCGGCGCCGCGGCCGCGGACCCGGGCGGGTCGGCCGCCGGAGACGCGCGGCGGGCCGCGCAGCTGGCGCGGCAGCGCGCCGCCGTGGACGCCGCGCGGCGCAAGCGGCTGCGCGACGCCGATCCGAACCGGTTCGGACTGCGCCGCTCCGTGCTCGCGGAGGCGGCCGTCGCCGTCGTGGTGCTCGCCGTCACCACCGTGCTCACGCAGACCGAACCGGCCCGCACCCAGGAGGAGGCCACGGCCGCCACATCGTCCTCCGCGTCCTCCTCGTCGTCCGCGGGGACGGTCACCCTCGACATGCCGTTCGACACCGGTGGCGAGAACGGCAAGGGCGTCGTACGGCTCGACCTCGACCCCGCGCGGGTCGGCGGCAACGAGCTGCACGTGTACGTCGAGCGGCCCGACGGCCGGCCCTTCGACATCCCGGAGATCAAGGTCGCCCTGACCCTGACCTCGAAGAACATCGGGCCGCTGCCGGTGGCGCCCGAGCACATCACCACCGGCCACTGGGCCGCGAGCGGAGTGCAGATCCCCATGGCGGGCGACTGGAAGGTCGCCGTGTCCGTGCGGACCTCCGACATCGACGAGGTGACCGTCACCAAGAACGCGCAGATCGGCTGAGCTCCACCATGACCGACCAGGACCAGACCCTCCCGGAAACCGCCCGCCTCCCCCGGCAGGCCGGCACCGAGAACGTCTCCCCCCGCACCGGCGTGTCCCGACGACGGCTGCTCGGCACCGCCGGCGCCACCGGGCTCGCGCGGGGCGCGGCGGGCGCCGCCGCCGGATACGCGGCGGCCGCACCCGCCGGTGCCGCCCCGCTCACCTCACTCGGTGCGGGCCGCGCAAAGTTTCACGGGAAACATCAGCCCGGCATCACCGACGCCCTCCAGTCCTGCGGCCACCTCATCGCCTTCGACCTGGCGGCCGGCGCGGGCCGCACGGAGGCGGCCGCGCTGCTGCGGCGCTGGTCGACGACGGCCGAGCGGCTGATGGCGGGCGAGCCGGCCCCGCACGGCGACACCGACGTCGCCCGGGACGCCGGGCCCTCGTCGCTGACGATCACGTTCGGCTTCGGGCACAGCTTCTTCGACCGGACCGGCCTGCAGAAGCAACGCCCTGCCGCCCTCGACCCGCTGCCGGACTTCTCCTCCGACCACCTCGACAAAGCCCGCAGCAACGGCGACCTGTGGGTGCAGATCGGCGCCGATGACGCACTGGTCGCCTTCCACGCCCTGCGCGCGATCCAGAAGGACGCGGGCGGCGCCGCCCGCATCCGCTGGCAGATGAACGGCTTCAACCGGTCACCGGGCGCCACCGCGCGCCCCATGACCGCGCGCAACCTGATGGGCCAGATCGACGGCACGGGCAATCCCAAGCCGACCGACTCCGACTTCGCCCAGCGGATCTTCGTGCCCGGTGACGGCACGCCCTCCTGGATGGCGAACGGCTCCTACGCCGTCGTACGCCGCATCCGCATGCTCCTGGACGACTGGGAGAAGCTCTCCCCCGCCCAGCAGGAGAACGTCATCGGGCGCCGCAAGTCCGACGGAGCCCCGCTCACCGGGGGCACCGAGACGACCGAGATGGACCTGGAGAAGACGGACAAGAACGGCGAGTACGTGATCCCGGTCAACGCCCACGCCCGGATCACGCGGCCCGACCAGAACGGCGGTGCCGCCATGCTGCGGCGTCCCTTCTCCTACCACGACGGCTACGACGCCGACGGCACCCCGGACGCGGGCCTGCTGTTCATCTGCTGGCAGGCGGACCCGCTGCGCGGCTTCGTGCCCGTGCAGCGCAAGCTGGACCGCGGGGACGCGCTGTCGCAGTACATCCGGCACGAGGCCAGCGGACTGTTCGCGGTGCCCGGTGGGGCGGCGAAGGGTGAGTACGTGGGGGAGCGGCTGCTGGAGGGATGAGCCGGTCGCCGCACCGCGCGTTCACCCGCGGGAGGGGCGCCCGTGAGACACGTGCGACGCCTCGCTCAGAGGCCATTAGGGTGAGGTCATGCCAGCGAGCTATGCGTATCTCGGTCCCGAGGGCACCTTCACCGAAGTCGCTCTGCGTACGCTTCCCGAGGCGGCCACCCGGGAGTTGGTCCCCTACGTGTCCGTGCAGTCCGCGCTGGACGCGGTGCGCACCGGTGAGGCCGAGGCCGCGTTCGTGCCGATCGAGAACTCCGTCGAGGGCGGCATCACCACCACCCTCGACGAACTGGTCGCGGGCCAGCCGCTGATGATCTACCGCGAGGTGCTGCTGTCGATCACCTTCGCGCTGCTGGTGCGGCCCGGCACGAGCCTGTCGGACATCAAGACGGTCACCGCCCACCCGGCCGCCCAGCCCCAGGTGCGCAACTGGCTCAAGGCGAACCTCCCGGACGCCGTGTGGGAGTCGGCCGCCTCCAACGCGGACGGCGCCCGCCTGGTCCAGGAGGGCCGCTTCGACGCCGCCTTCGCCGGCGAGTTCGCGGCCGAACGGTACGGGCTGCAGGCCCTGGAGACCGGCATCCACGACTTCCCGGAGACCGCGCAGACCCGGTTCGTGCTGGTCGGCCGGCCTGCCCGGCCCGCGGCCCCGAGTGGCGCCGACAAGACCTCCGTGGTGCTGTGGCAGCGGGACGACCACCCGGGCGCGCTGCGCGACCTGCTGGGCGAGTTCGCCAGCCGCGGCATCAACCTCATGTTGCTGCAGTCCCGCCCGACGGGCGCCGGCATCGGCAATTACTGCTTCTGCATCGACGCCGAGGGGCACATCACCGACCGCCGGATGGCCGAGGCCCTGATGGGGCTGAAGCGGATCTGCCTGCAGGTGCGGTTCCTCGGCTCCTATCCGCGCGCGAACGTCTCGGTCGCGGACGTACGGGATCCGTTCCCCGGGACCTCGGACGAGGAGTTCATGGCGGCGGCGGACTGGGTGGCGCGCTGCCAGGACGGCCGTTTCTAGCCGCGTGGGGTTATCCACAGAAGTTATCCACAGGTTCCCTTCTCGACCTGAGGACAAGTCGACATCAGGCAGCATCAAAGGCCGATTCCGTCGACAAATCTCCTTACACCTCCTGGGTGGATCCATGCCCGGACAGGTCACCCTTCGTCCAGTCGTTTCCTCTGATTCATCTTTTGGGGCGACCTCTTTCCACCGAAAGTGGATGCCGGACTGGTTTGAACCGGGAATCTTTCGTTCCGACTTCCCTCCGCCACAACTTCCGGAGTGATCAATTCCGGCGTCCACAGATCTTTCGCACAGCCTGTGGATAACTCTGCGGGAAGTCCGCCGCGCTGTGGACAACCCGGACCCAAGTGCCGCTGGCGACAAGCCGATCCGGCCAACCGCCGCCCAATCGCCGCGCGGTGGCCACCCCCCTCCGGACAGAGGCGAGCCCGCAATGGACACACACCGCAATTCATCCATAACGGTACGTAATGCTCGTTCCGGAATACAGAGTCGTGAGGCGGAACGCGGCACCGGTAGCCTGGACGCGTGATTGACCTTCGTCTGCTCCGTGAGGACCCCGACCGTGCGCGCGCCTCCCAGCGTGCCCGTGGAGAGGACGTCGCGCTCGTCGACGCCCTCCTGTCTGCCGACGAGCGGCGCAGGTCGTCCGGCGTCCGCTTCGACGAGCTGCGCGCCGAGCAGAAGCAGCTCGGCAAGCTCATCCCCAAGGCCACCGGCGAGGAGAAGGCCGAGCTGCTGAAGAAGGCGAGCCAGCTGGCCGCCGACGTCAAGGAGGCCGACGCCGCACGCGACGCGGCCGACGCCGAGACCCAGGAGCTGCTGCTCCAGCTCGGCAACCTCGTCCACCCCGACGTGCCCGTCGGCGGCGAGGAGGACTTCGTCACGCTGGAGACCCACGGCACCATCCGCGACTTCGCCGCCGAGGGCTTCGAGCCCAAGGACCACCTGGAGCTGGGCCAGCTGCTCGGCGCGATCGACGTGGAGCGCGGCGCGAAGGTCTCCGGCTCGCGCTTCTACTTCCTCACCGGCGTCGGCGCCCTGCTGGAGCTGGCCCTGGTGAACGCCGCGCTGGCGCAGGCCACGGCGGCCGGCTTCACGCCGATGCTGACCCCGGCGCTGGTCCGCCCGCAGTCGATGGCCGGCACCGGCTTCCTCGGCCAGGCCGCCCAGGACGTCTACCACCTCGACAAGGACGATCTGTACCTGGTCGGCACCTCCGAGGTGCCCCTGGCGGCGTACCACATGGACGAGATCATCGACGCGGACCGGCTGCCCCTGCGCTACGCGGGCTTCTCGCCGTGCTTCCGCCGCGAGGCCGGCTCGCACGGCAAGGACACCCGCGGCATCTTCCGCGTGCACCAGTTCGACAAGGTCGAGATGTTCTCCTACGTCACGCCCGAGGAGTCGCAGGAGGAGCACCGGCGGCTGCTGGAGTGGGAGAAGCAGTGGCTGACCTCGCTGGAGCTGCCGTTCCGCGTCATCGACGTGGCCTCCGGTGACCTCGGCGCCTCGGCCGCGCGCAAGTTCGACTGCGAGGCGTGGATCCCGACCCAGGGCAAGTACCGCGAGCTGACCTCGACCTCGGACTGCACCGAGTTCCAGTCCCGCCGGCTGCAGATCCGCGTCCGCGACGGCAAGCAGGTCCGCCCGCTGGCCACGCTCAACGGCACGCTGTGCGCCGTCCCGCGCACCATCGTCGCGATCCTGGAGAACCACCAGCAGGCCGACGGCTCCGTCCGGGTCCCCGAGGTGCTGCGCCCCTACCTGGGAGGCCGTGAGGTCCTGGAGCCGGTCGCCAAGTGACCGGATTCCCGTACCGGCTGATCGCCACCGATCTCGACGGAACACTGCTGCGCTCCGACCAGTCGATCTCGCAGCGCACCCGTGACGCGCTCGCCGCGGCCACCGCGGCGGGCGCCGCGCACATCGTCGTCACCGGCCGCGCGGTCCCCTGGACCCGGCCCATCCTGGACGACCTCGGCTACGACGGCCTCGCCGTCTGCGGCCAGGGCGCCCAGGTGTACGACGCCGGCTCCCACCGCCTGCTGACCTCGGTCACCCTGGACCGGCAGCTTGCGGGCGTGGCCCTGGCCAAGATCGAGGCCGAGGTGGGTCCGCTGTACCTGGCGGCCAGCCGGGACGGTCTGGACGGCGAGGTGCTGGTGGGCCCGGGCTACGCGGTCACCGGCAAGCTGCCCGCCACTCCGTTCACGGCCGCCTCCGACCTTTGGACGGCGCCCCTGAACAAGATCTACATACAGCATCCGACGATGGGCGACGACGAGCTGGCGGAGGCGGCCCGGCAGACCGCCGGCGGCTTCGTCACGGTGGCCATGGCGGGCGAGGGCGTCGTGGAACTGCTCCCGCTCGGCCTGTCCAAGGCCACGGGCCTGTCCCTGGCGGCCCGTCGGCTGGGCCTGAAGGCCGCCGACACGATCGCCTTCGGCGACATGCCCAACGACGTCCCGATGTTCGCCTGGGCGGCCCGCGGCGTGGCCATGGCCAACGCCCACGCGGAACTGAGGGCGGTGGCCGACGAGATCACGTCCTCCAACGAGGAGGACGGGATCGCGGTCGTCCTGGAGCGGCTGCTCGGCTAGAGCCGCCGCGTCAGGGCAGGTAGCGGGCCAGGGCCAGGTCCGTCGCGGCGTCACCGGCGGCCACGATCCTGCCGTCGGACCGCAGCGCCACCTCATGAGCACTCGAGAAGTCGCCCGCCGAGAAGTGCGTGATCAGCCGGCCGTCGCCGCTGAAGGTGGGGTCCGGGTCGCTCGTGCTTCGGTCCGATCCAGGCCCGAAGCCCGGGGGGCTCGGCCACCGCGCGCGGCCGAGCCCCCGTGGCAACGGCTGGGTGGGCGGCCCACGCGAGAGCGACATCGCGTGCTCGAAGCGGCCGCCCCGGGCAGTCCCCGCGGCTCCACGGAGGGGTGGCGCATCACTCCGGAGCCGGCCTCGGGCCGCCCTGTCGGGAGGGGGGCGTACTGCCGTGCATGGGCGTCGCCCACCTCCGCTCCCAGTCGGTGACGCCGGGACGATCCCGGCGTTTGGGGCACAACCACTGTGCCCTGCCACGACATCGGACGCCACCGAATAAAACGAACAGACGGGTGACCGCCAGCGGTGGCACCGGCTGCGGCACCGCCCGCCCAGTGGGCCCGGGCGAGACGAAGCCCCCGTCAAAGCCGGGAGCCCGTCACTCCTCGCCCGCCAGCGTCAGCGACCGCAGCTTCTGCCCGGCGTACCAGGTGGCCAGGACGGTGACCGCCACCAGCAGCACGGTGGCCGTCGGCAGCCCCACCTCGGAGGTCACCAGATCGCCTCCGGCCATCTTGTGGGCCACGGCCAGCGACCACTGTTGGACGCTCAGCGTGCGCGCGCCCGGCACCAGGGAGCCGAACAGCGCCTCCCAGACCAGCGCGTAGACCAGCCCGAAGACCACCGCGTGCCGGGACACCGTGCCCAGCAGCAGGAACAACGCCGAGTAGGCGATGGAGGAGACGAGCGCGGCGACCGTGTAGGCGACGGCGATCTGCTGGCCGTTGCCGTTCAGGATCAGACCGGCGATCAGGGTCGGCACCGCCGAGAAGACCATGGTCACGGCGACGGCGACGATCAGCTTGGTGAAGATGATCGTGGGCCGCTTGAGCGGCTTGGACAGCAGGTAGACGACGGAACCGTCGTCGATCTCCGGACCGATCGCGCCGGTGCCGGCGATCACGCCGATGATCGGCACCATGGTGGCGAGCGCGAAGCCGCCCAGGACGTTCACCGCGGTCTGGTCGTCGGCGCCGGTCAGGGCGCGGACGACGAGTGCGATGACGACGAGCAGCAGCGGCAGCGCGCCGAGGACGAGGGCCCGGCGGCGGCCGAGCAGGGCCCGGTAGGTGAGCCGGGCGACGGTGGGGTCGTACATCTTCGGCCTCCTACGCCGCGACCAGATACGAGAAGACGGACTCGAGGGACTCGTCGGACGGCGAGACCGTGTGCAGCCGGATGCCGTGGTCCCGGGCCACCTTGGGCAGCAGGGCCGTGAAGCGGCCGAAGTCCACGGCCTGGATGCGCAGGGCGCCCTCGACCTGGTCGACCTCGATGCCGGACGTGGAGGGGTCGGCGATGAGCGCGGCCGCCAGGGCCCGGTCGTCGCTGGAGCGGACCAGATAGCGGTGCGGACGGTCGGTCATCAGGCGGCGGATCCTGCGGAAGTCGCCGCTGGCCGCGTGCCGTCCGGCGACGACGACCTCGATGTGCCAGGCGAGCTGTTCGACCTCCTCCAGGATGTGGGAGGAGAACAGCACCGTGCGTCCCTCGTCGCCCATGCGGCGCAGCAGGTCCATCAGCTGCATGCGCTGGCGCGGGTCCATGCCGTTGAACGGCTCGTCCAGCAGGAGCAGGGAGGGTTCGTGCACGAGCGCGCTCGCCATCTTCACGCGCTGGCGCATGCCCTTGGAGTACGTGGAGATCTTCCGGTCCTGGGCGTACTCCATCTCCACCGTGGCCAGCGCCTTCTGGGCCTCCTTCGCGCCCAGGCCGTGCAGTTCGGCGTTGGCGAGGACGAATTCGCGGCCGGTGAGGAAGTCGTACATCGCCTCCCGCTCGGGCACGATGCCGATGTGGCGGTAGATCTGCTCGTTGCGCCACACCGGCTGCCCGTCGAGGGTGACGGTGCCCGTGGAGGGGGCCAGGAAGCCGCCCATCATGTTGATCAGCGTCGACTTTCCGGCGCCGTTGGGGCCGAGCAGTCCGGTGACGCCGGGCCCGATGCTCATGGTGACGTCGTTGACGGCGACCACGTTGCCGAACCAGCGGGAGACGTGGTCGATGGAGAGCGTGCTCATGGGCGCAGCCCCTTCTTCGGAAGGGTGGTGGCGGACGACGGGGCGGGGGTGGTCATCACAGGCCCACCTTCCTGTAGCGGCGCAGCAGCAGGCCATAGGCGGCGGCGACCAGGCCCGCGACGACCAGGACGTGGACGATGCCGGCTCCGGTGCCCGGAGCGACGCCTCCGGGGGCCGCGGAGGTCGCGCCCAGGAAGGCGCTCTGTACGCCGTCGATCAGGGTGATCGGTGAGAACAGGCCGATCCAGGGGATGGCGCCGGAGGAGTCCTGGACGTCGGCGATGGCCTGGAGGGTGGAGACCGCGCCGTAGGAGATGACGAGGACGGCGATCACGGCTGCGATGCCGAAGCCGCGGCGCGGGGTGACGGCGGCGATGACCAGGCCGATGCCGGCGAAGAGCAGTGAGAGCAGAGCCACGGAGACGAGTCCTTCGGCGAATCCCTTGGTCTGGTCGGCGAAGTCCAGCTTGGCCAGCAGCGCGCCCACGTAGAGCACGAGCAGCGGCGCGGCGGTCAGGATGAACAGGGCCGAGGCGAGGGCCGCGTACTTGGCGCGCACGTAGTCCGCGGTCTCGATGGGCCGGGAGAAGTACAGCGGCACGGTCTTGAAGCGCAGGTCGCGCGAGACGGCCTGGGGCGCCTGCGAGGCGACGTACAGGCTGATGACGGCCTGCATGATGATCGCGTAGCGGGTGTAGTCGACGGGCAGGTCCTTGGCCTTGGTGGCGACCGCGACGGCGACCATGATGGCCGCGGGCACGCACATCACCACGAACAGCAGCATCGGCAGGACCTTGGACTTCGCCGAGCGGCCGAGGCCGTAGGCGCCGCGCAGGGACTGCGAGTACAGCGACCGGCGGGCGTAGGCGCGGCCGAGCCGGGGGCCGTCGTAGGACCGGTAGCCGATGTTGTGGATGCGCGTCTGGTCACCCGTCGAGGTGACCGGTGTGGGCAGGGGCCGCTCAACCGCCATGGCCGACCGCCTCCTTCCGCTGTCCGTCGCGTTCGTCGCCGTGCTGTTCGCCGTTGCGGAAGACCTCGGAGATGTGGTGGCGGCGCTGTTCCATGCGCACCAGGCCGAGTCCGAGGTCCGCGATCACGTCCCGCACCAGGTCGTAGGTCTCCTCGCCCTGTGCGGTCAGGAGCAGGACGTGGCCGGCGCCCGGCAGCCCGGTGCCGTCCTCGGTGGGCACCCCGCGCGCGTGGAGCGCGTCGCGCACCGCGCGGGTGCCGTCCGGGTGCTCGTCGCTGTCGGTGACCTCGACGGCGAGGGTGGTCGTGGTCTGGGTGAAGTCGGTGGTCGAGCTGGAGCGCAGCAGCTTGCCGCCGTCGATGACGACGACGTGGTCGCAGGTGCGCTCCAGTTCGCCGAGCAGGTGGGAGGTGACCAGCACGGAGATGCCGAAATCGCTGTGCACGCGGCGGATCAGGCCGAGCATCTCGTCCCGGCCGACCGGGTCGAGGCCGTTGGTCGGCTCGTCGAGGAAGACCAGCTGCGGGTCGTGCACCAGGGCCTGCGCGAGCTTGACGCGCTGCTTCATGCCGGTGGAGTAGCCGCCGATGGGGCGGTAGCGCTCCTCGTACAGGCCGACGTGGCGCAGGGTGTCCGCGGTGCGCTCGCGCGCGGCGGTGGGCGGCAGGCCGGACATGCGCGCCATGTGGACGACGAACTCGGTGGCCGAGACGTCGGGCGGCAGGCAGTCGTGCTCCGGCATGTAGCCGACGCGCTCGCGGATGGCGGCGCCCTCGGTGGCGACGTCGTGGCCGAGCACCTCGGCGCGGCCCTCCGTGGCGGGGGACAGGCCCAGCAGGATCTTGATGAGGGTGGATTTGCCGGCGCCGTTGGCGCCCACAAGTCCGGTCACACCGGCTCCGATGTCCACGGACAGCCGGTCGAGCGCGGTCACCCGGGGGAACCGCTTGCTCAGGCTTTCGGTCGCGATCACAGTCACGTCTTCGACGGTAGTGACGCGCGCCACGCCAGTCGTCAGACCGCAGAGCCGTTTCGGGGTCCGTCTCGAGTATTACGGGGTCCCTAGGGGACAGGCTCCCAAGTAGCACGGGAGGGGGTGGAGACGTCTCCACCCGCCCTATTGACGCGCAGTCTAACTACTGCGACAGTCGCCCGAGTCGCCGCTGACCGCGGCGCCGGGCCGGAGGAGGGTGACGCGCGTGACGCCGTTGCAGGGGGCGCGGGAGCGCCGGGTGCACACCGGCGAAGTGGAGCTGTGCGTGGCCGAGCTGGGGGACCCGCAGCGGCCGACGGTCGTGCTCGTGCACGGCTACCCGGACAGCAAGGAGGTGTGGTCCGAGGTCGCCGCGCGCCTCGCCGACCGCTTCCACGTGGTGCTCTACGACGTCCGGGGCCACGGCCGCTCCACGGCGCCGCGACCGCTGCGCGGCGGGTTCACCCTCGACAAGCTCACCGACGACTTCCTGGCCGTGGCGGACGCGGTCAGCCCCGGCAAGCCGGTGCACCTGGTGGGGCACGACTGGGGATCGGTGCAGTCCTGGGAGTTCGTCACCGTTGGGCGCACCGCGGGCCGGATCGCCTCCTTCACCTCCATCTCGGGGCCGTCGCTCGACCACTTCGGCCACTGGATCCACAGCCGCCTCAAGCGGCCCACACCGCGCCGGGTGGGCCAGCTCCTCGGACAGGGCGCGAAGTCCTGGTACGTGTACCTCCTGCACACACCCGCCCTGCCGGAACTGGCCTGGCGCGGCCCGCTCGGCAGGTCCTGGCCGGCGCTTCTGCGGCGCGTCGAGAAGCTGCCCGGCGGCGACTACCCGACCTCGTCCCTGCCGCGCGACGCGGCACACGGCGCCTGGCTGTACCGGGACAACACCCGGCCCCGGCTGCGCAGGCCGCGCGCGGACGCCCACGCGCACGCGCCCGTGCAGCTCATCACCCCGTTGGAAGACGCCTTCCTGTCGGAACGGCTCTACGACGACCTGGAGCAGTGGGTTCCGCAACTGGTGCGCCGTACGCTGCCGGCCAAGCACTGGGTCCCGCGCACCCGCCCCGACCGCCTGGCGGACTGGATCACCGAGTTCGTGACCGCGACCGAGAGCGGACGCCCCGAGTGCGCCCCCACCGGGAAGTACGCCGACCGCTTCGCCGGGCAGCTGGTGCTGGTGACCGGCGCCGGCAGTGGCATCGGCCGGGCGACCGCGCTGGCCTTCGCCGGGTCCGGGGCACGTGTGGTGGTCGTGGACCGCGACGCCGAGGGCGCCGCCCGCACCGCCGGACTGGCCCGGTCGCAGGGCGCGCCGGCCTCCTGGGCGGAGACGGTGGACGTCTCCGACGAGCAGGCGATGGAGAAGCTCGCCGAGAAGGTCGCGGCCGAGTACGGCGTGGTGGACGTGCTGGTGAACAACGCGGGCATCGGCCTGTCCGGCTCGTTCTTCGACCACACGACCGAGGACTGGAGGAAGGTCCTCGACGTCAATCTGTGGGGTGTGATCCACGGCTGCCGGCTCTTCGGGCGGCAGATGGCCGGGCGCGGGCAGGGCGGCCACATCGTCACCATCGCCTCGGCGGCCGCCTACCAGCCCTCCAGGCTGTTGCCCGCCTACAGCACCTCCAAGGCGGCCGTGCTGATGCTCAGCGAGTGCCTGCGCGCGGAACTGGCCGGGCAGGGGATCGGCGTCACCGCGGTCTGTCCCGGCTTCGTCAACACCGGCATCACCGCGACGGCGCGCTTCGCCGGCGTCGACGCGGAGGAGGAGAGGCGCCGGCAGAAGCGCGCGGCCCGCCTGTACGGGCTGCGCAACTACCCGCCGGAGAAGGTGGCCCAGGCCGTCCTGCGTGCCGTCGTCCGCGACGACGCGGTGGTGCCGGTGACAGTCGAGGCCCGCCTCTTCCACGCCATGTCCCGCTTCACCCCGCGTGCCCTGCGCAGGCTGGCGCGCGTGCAGCCACGGCTGTGAGGAACGCCCCGGACCGGCGAAATCCCCCGGGGTATCGGTGAGTTGTCCACAGAAGCGCCCACGCGCCTTGTGGATAACGCGACTTGCTGTGGATCAAACCTCCGGAGTGAAAAATTTCTGCATGACTTCTCCTCTCCGCGTCAGTGACAACACCGCGTGTGGCTGACGGGGCACCGTGCCCCGCAGTACCTGCGCTTCGCTTCGGAGCACTGACGGGGGAGCGGGCATGATCGAGCGCATGGACCGCCATCTGCCCACGACCGAGGCCGCCGTGGCCGCCTGCCGCCTCCTCGCCGCGGAGTTCGGGCGTGCGATCGAGGTGTCCCACGCCATCGGTGCCGACCAGACCTCCCGCCGCAGCGCCGCGGGCGTCGGGGTGACCACCGACCCGGACGGCTCGCTCCCGCACGAGGCCTACGTCGAGTTCGGCGGTCTGCCCCGCCTGGCGGTGCGGCTGTATCCCGAGGACGACGCCCTGCTCACCGTGGAGGGCATCGAATGTCCCGACGTACCCCGCGACGACGTCCCGGCCTTCCTGCGCGCCGTCCTCGACGACCGGGCCTACGTCCGGACCCGGCGCTTTCCGCCCGGACACCGCCTCGTCGTCCCCCTGCCCGGCGACCGGACGTACCACGAGCACATCCCGCTGATCGGCCTCACTCCGTGGCTGGCCGCCCGCATACGGTGAGCGTTTCACGTGAAACTGCGCGGCCCCGTACGCTCGAGCCCATGACTCTGCGCCTGAGCACCGTGATCCTTCCGTACCGCCGCTGGCACGAAGGCGGTCGTTCGGCATGGACCCGTGCCGAGCAACTGGGGTTCCACACCGCCTACACCTACGACCACCTCTCCTGGCGCAGCTTCCGGGACGGCCCGTGGTTCGGCGCCGTGCCCACCCTGACCGCCGCCGCGGCCGTGACCGAACGGATCCGCCTGGGCACCCTGGTCACCTCGCCGAACTTCCGGCACCCGGTCACCCTCGCCAAGGAGCTGATCTCGCTCGACGACATCTCCGGCGGCCGGATCACCCTCGGCATCGGCGCGGGCGGCACCGGTTTCGACGCCACCGCGCTCGGCCAGGCCCCGTGGACACCGCGGGAGCGCGCCGATCGCTTCGCCGAGTTCGTCTCCCTGCTGGACCGGCTGCTCACCGAAGACGGCACGGACGGGGTCACCTACGAGGGCTCCTTCTACTCGGCGCACGAGGCGCGCACCATCCCCGGCTGTGTGCAGCGGCCCCGGCTGCCGTTCGCGGTGGCCGCGACCGGTCCGCGCGGGCTGCGGCTCGCCGCACGCCACGGACAGGCATGGGTGACCACGGGCGACCCGAAGCTGTTCGAGGACGGTACGCCGGAGCAGTCCCTCCAGGCCCTGCGCGGCCAGACCGAGAAACTCGCCGAGGCCTGCGCCGCGATCGGACGGGACGTGCGTGACCTCGACAAGATCCTGCTCACCGGCTTCACCCCGGACCGCGGGCGTCCGCTGGAGTCGCTCGACGCGTTCGTCGACTTCGCGGGCCGGCACCGGGAGCTGGGATTCACCGAGATCGTGCTGCACTGGCCGATCCCGGACTCGGACTTCGCGGCGGACCAGAAGGTCTTCGAGCAGATCGCGATGGAGGCACCGGGCCAGCTGGCGTGACCGAGGCAACCCCTCAGATGTGCGCATGCCCGCACGGGCGTGCGGGCATATGCGCGACAATGGCGCGGTGACCTCAGCGACGCGCCAGCCCGAGCCCCCGGCCTCTTCCACGCGTTCGGCCTCGCCCGAGCAGGCCGCAGTCCCCGCCGTTCCACCCCGGCTGATCGCCACCGACCTCGACGGGACGCTGCTGCGCGACGACAAGTCCGTCTCGCCCCGCACGGTGGCCGCGCTCGCCGCGGCCGAGGAGGCGGGCATCGAGGTGTTCTTCGTCACCGGCCGCCCGGCCCGCTGGATGGACGTCGTCAGCGACCACGTGCACGGTCACGGACTGGCGATCTGCGGCAACGGCGCCGCCGTGGTCGACCTGCACGGAGGTCCCGGAGCCCATCGCTTCGTCAAGGTGCGGGAGCTGGCCCGCGAGAACGCGCTGGACGCCGTCCGGCTGATACGCGAAGCGGCACCCGGCACGGTGTACGCGGTCGAGCAGACCTACGGCTTCCACCAGGAGCCGGACTACCCGACCATGCACCGGGAGACTCCGGACACGCTCGCCCCCGCCGAGGAACTGCTCCACCCGGACGGTGCCGCCGCCGGGCAGCCGGTCCTGAAGATCCTCGCCTACCACCCGACACTCGATCCCGACGCCTTCCTCACCCTGGCCCGCCTCGCCGTGGCAGAGCGCGCCACCATCACCCGGTCCAGCCCGAGCGCTCTGCTGGAGATCAGCGGACCGGGTGTCTCCAAGGCCAGCACGCTCGCCCTGTGCTGTGCCGAGCGCGGCATCTCGCACGAGGAGGTCGTCGCCTTCGGGGACATGCCGAACGACGTGGAGATGCTCACCTGGGCCGGCCAGTCCTACGCCATGGGCAACGCCCACCCGGACGCCATCGCCGCGGCCTCCGGCCGGACCGTCGCCAACAACGACGACGGGGTCGCGGTCGTGATCGAGCAGCTGCTGAGCCGACAGCGGTAACGGTCGCTCCTCGGGTCGCCACCGCCCCGAGGACGGACGGGCCTCCAAGACGGCCCCTAGCGTGCCGCGGCCAGCGGCTCCGCGGCCGCCTCCCGCTCGATCATCCGCCGCAGCGGTCCGGGCAGCGCGGCCAGCTCCGCGAAGGGGCCTCGCTGCACCACCCGGCCCTCCTCGAGCACGATCACCTCGTCCACGGCCTCCAGGCCGGCCAGGCGATGGGTGATCAGCACGGTCGTACGGCCCTGCGTGGCGGCCAGCAGATCGGCGGTGAGCGCATCGGCGGTCGGCAGGTCCAGGTGCTCGGCGGGCTCGTCGAGCACCAGCACCGGGAAGTCGGCGAGCAGGGCCCTAGCCAGGGCCAGCCGCTGCCGCTGACCACCGGACAGCCGGGCACCGTACTCGCCGACCAGCGTGTCCAGTCCGTCGGGCAGGGACTCGGCCCACTCCAGCAGCCGGGCCCGCGCCAGCGCCTCGCGCAGCTCGGCCTCGGTCGCGTCCTTCTTCGCCAGCAGCAGGTTCTCCCGCACCGAGCTGTCGAAGAGGTGCGCGTCCTGGGCGCACAACCCGACCAGCCGGCGTACGTCGTCGCCGTCCAGGGCGCGGGCGTCCACCCCGCCGAGGGTGTAGCTGCCCGCGCTCGGGTCGAGGAACCGCAGCAGCAGCTGCGCGAGCGTCGTCTTGCCGGAACCGGACGGGCCCACCACGGCCACCCTGCGGCCCCGGTCCAGGGTGAGGTCGATGCCGCAAAGCGCGTCCCGGTCCTGTCCGGCGTGCCGGGCGGTCAGCCCCTTGAGCGTGAGCGGGAACGGTGTCGCCGGCGCCTGCCGGGGCCGCTCCGGCTCATGGACGGGCTCGGGGGCGTCCAGGACCTCGTGCACCCGCTCGGCGCTGCGGCGCACCCGCTGCCGGTACTGCACGGCGAGAGGCATCCCGAGGACTGCCTCGAAGGCGGCCAGCGGCGTGAGGACGACGACGGCCATCGCGACGCCGCCCAGCCGCCCGTCGGCCACGGCCTGGGCGCCGACGAGGGCCGCCGCGGCGACGGTCAGTCCGGAGACCAGGGCGGTGAGCCCGTCGCCCAGCGCGGTGGCGGTGGCCGCGCGTGAGGCGATCCGGGTGAGGACGCCGTCGGCCCTGCGGGTCTCGGCGGCGCGTGCGGGCAGCGCACCGGCGACGGTCAGTTCCGCGGTTGCCGTGAGCAGGTCGGTGACGCGGGTGGCGAGCGTGCCGCGCGCCGGGGCGAGCCGCCGCTCGGCCCGCCGAGCCACGGCGCCGGTGAGCAGGGGGACACCGGCTCCGGCCACGAGCAGTCCGGCGGCGAGGACCGCCCCGGCCTCCGGCAGCAGCCAGGCCGTGAAGGCGACGGAGGCGGCGGAGACCGTCAGGGCCGTGCCGGCGGGCAGCAGCCAGCGCAGCCAGTAGTCCTGCAGCGCGTCCACGTCGGCGACGAGCCGTGTGAGCAGGTCACCGCGGCGCAGCCGGCGCAGCCCGGCGGGCGCCAGCCGCTCCAGCCGCCGGTAGACCGCGACCCGGGTCTCGGCCAGCATCCGCAGCACCGCGTCGTGCGAGACCAGCCGTTCCGCGTACCGGAACACGGCCCGCCCGATGCCGAAGGCCCGGGTCGCCGTGACCGCCACCATCAGGTACAGCACCGGCGGGTGCTGCGACGCCCGCGAGATGAGCCATCCGGAGGTCGCCATCAGTCCGACGGCGCTCGCGAGGGCGAGGCTGCCGAGCAGCAGGGCCAGCGCGAGCCGGCCCCGGCGGGGTCCGGACAGCGCGCGGACCCGGGCGAGGGCGTCGCCCGCTGCCGGCTTGGGTGCGGGTCCGGCCGACGTGGTGATGAGGGACGCGCTCTCGGCCTCGTCCTGGCGTGCCCGGCCCTCCTCGGGCGCGATCGCGCCGCGCACCCGCGGCTGCGCCTGCCCATCGGCCGGAACGTCCAGCCGCACCACCCGGTCCGCGAGCTCCAGCAGGGCGGGCCGGTGCACGACGAGCAGTACGGTCCTGCCCACGGACAGCCGCCGTACGGCCTGCACGATCTCGGCCTCGGTCGCGCCGTCCAGTGCGGCGGTCGGCTCGTCGAGCAGCAGGACCGGCCGGTCGGCGAGGAAGGCCCGGGCCAGCGCCAGCCGTTGCCGCTGCCCCGCGGACAGCCCGGTGCCGTCCTCGCCGAGCACCGTGTCCATCCCCTCCGGCAGGGCGTCGACGAAGGCCAGGGCGCCCGCGTCGGCCAGGGCCGCGCGGACCGCTGCCTCGTCGGCGTCGGGCCGGGCGAGCCGTACGTTCTCCGCGACGGTCCCGGCGTACAGATGGGGCCGCTGCGGAACCCAGGCGATGCGCGAACGCCACTGCTCCAGGTCAAGGCCGGTGAGATCGGCACCCCCGACGCGGACCCGGCCCTCCGTGGGACGGACGAACCCCAGCAGGACGTGCAGCAGGGTCGACTTGCCCGCGCCGCTCGGCCCGACGAGCGCGACCGTCTCCCCCGCCTCCACCGCGAAGGAGACACCGGACACGGCGTCCGCGGACCGGCCGGGGTAACGCACGGCGACGTTCTCGAAGGCCACGGCCCCGCAGTCCGGCACGGGCCTCGTGCCGGACTGCGGCAGCGGGCTCTCCAGCACGGCGAAGATCTCCTCGGCGGCCGCCAGGCCCTCCGCTGCCGCGTGGTACTGCGCGCCCACCTGCCGCAGCGGCAGATAGGCCTCGGGCGCGAGCACCAGGATGACCAGACCGGTGTACAGGTCCATGTCCCCACTGACCAGGCGCATGCCGATCGTCACGGCCACCAGGGCCACCGACAGGGTGGACAGCAGTTCCAGGGCGAAGGAGGAGAGGAAGGCGATCCGCAGCGTGCGCAGGGTCGCCCGCCGGTACTCGCCGGTGATGCGCCGGATCGACTCCGCCTGCGCCTTGGCCCGGCCGAACACCTTCAGGGTGGGCAGACCCGCGACCACGTCCAGGAAGTGCCCGGAGAGCCGGGACAGCAGCCGCCACTGCCGGTCCATCCGGGACTGGGTGGCCCAGCCGATCAGCATCATGAAGACGGGGATCAGCGGAAGGGTCCCGACGATGATGGCCGCCGAGACCCAGTCCTCGGTGACGATCCGCGCCAGCACCGCCACCGGGACGACCACCGCGAGCCCCAACTGCGGCAGATAGCGAGAGAAGTAGTCGTCCAGGGCGTCCACGCCCCGCGTGGCCAGTGTGACCAGGGAACCGGTCCGCTGCCCGCCCAGCCATCCCGGGCCGAGTGCTGTGGCGTGCTCCAGCAGCCGTCCACGGAGTTCCGACTTCACCGCGGCGCTCGTCCGGTGCGCGGCGAGTTCGGTGAGCCAGGACACCAGCGCGCGACCGCAGGCGACGGCCACCAACAGCAGCAGGGGAGTGCGCAGTTCACCGACCGTCATCCGGTGCTGGAAGGCACCGACGACCGCCTCGGCGATGAGCATGGCCTGGGCGATGACGAGGCCGGCCCCCAGGGCGCCGAGGGCCACAGTGGCGAACAGGAAGAGCCGGGTGGCCCGGGCGTGGCGCAAGAGACGCGGATCGATCGGTTTCACGTGAAACATGCCCTTCGGTCCAGTGGGGTGTGTTTCACGGGAAACACACCCCGATCGGACTCAGTGCGCGGCTTCGGCGATGTGCTGTGTGCCGATCCGCTTGCGGAACACCCAGTAGGTCCACCCCTGGTAGAGCAGGACGATCGGGGTGGCGATCCCCGCACACCAGGTCATGATCTTGAGGGTGTAGGGGCTGGACGAGGCGTTGCTGACCGTCAGGCTCCAGCCCGCGTCCAGCGTGGACGGCATGACGTTCGGGAAGAGCGACAGGAAGAGCATCGCCACGGCGGCCACGATGGTCACACCGGACAGGGCGAACGACCACCCCTCGCGTCCTGCCTGGTTGGCGACCAGCGCGGCGACCAGGGCCACCACCGCCACGACCAGCGCGACCACGCTCCGGCCGTTGCCCGAGTGGGCCTGCGTCCACAGCAGGAACGCCAGCGCCACCACGGCCGTCACGAGTCCCACGCGCAGGGCGAGCCTGCGTGCCCGCTCCCGGATGTCACCGACGGTCTTCAGAGCCGTGAACACCGCACCGTGGAAGGTGAACAGCGTCAGCGTCACCAGACCGCCGAGCAGCGCGTACGGGTTGAGCAGGTCACCGAGGTTGCCGACGTACTCCAGGTGCCGGTCGATCTTCACACCCCGCACGATGTTGCCGAAGGCCACCCCCCACAGGAAGGCGGGGATCAGCGAGCACCAGAAGATCGCGTGCTCCCAGTTGCGCTGCCAGTTCTCCTCCGGCCGCTTGGCCCGGTACTCGAAGGCGACGCCCCGGACGATCAGACAGACCAGGATGAGCAGCAGCGGCAGGTAGAAACCGGAGAACAGCGTGGCGTACCACTCGGGGAAGGCGGCGAAGGTCGCGCCGCCCGCGCTGAGCAGCCACACCTCGTTGCCGTCCCAGACGGGGCCGATGGTGTTGATCAGCACTCGCTTCTCGGTCCGGTTCCGGGCGAGCAGCTTGGTGAGGACGCCGACCCCGAAGTCGAATCCCTCCAGGAAGAAGTAGCCGGTCCACAGGACCGCGATGAGGACGAACCAGACGTCGTGCAGTTCCATGACGGTGCCTCCCTCGGCCTAGTACGAGAAGGCCATCGGCTTGTCGGCGTCACGGGCATCGCCGCCGATCTTCGTGGGCGGGTTGAGGTCGGCCTCGGTCAGTTCGGGCGGGCCGGCCTTGACGTACTTCGCGAGCAGCTTGACCTCGACGACGGCGAGGATGGCGTAGAGCAGCGTGAAGACGGTCATGGAGGTGATGACCTCACCCTGGGAGACGCCGGGGGAGACCGCGTGCCGGGTCTGCAGCACTCCGTAGACGACCCACGGCTGCCGGCCCATCTCGGTGAAGATCCAGCCCCAGGAGTTGGCGATCAGCGGGAAGGCCAGGGTCCACACCGCGATGCGCCAGTACCACTTCGTCCACTGCGGATCGAGGGCCTTGTTCTTGAACAGCACCAGGTGCGGCACCTCGTCCTCACCGACCCTCAGGTGCTGGGGCAGCATGAACTTCTTGCGGGTCAGCCAGAGCCCGGCCAGGCCGATGGCGAAGGACGCCATGCCGAACCCGATCATCCAGCGGAAGCCCCAGAAGGTGACGGGGATGTTGGGCCGGTAGTCGCCGGGTCCGAACTTCTGCTGCTCGGCCTTGTTGACGTCGTTGATACCGGGGACATAGGAGCTGAAGCTGTCGTCGGCCAGGAAGGACAGCAGACCGGGGATCTCGATCGCGACCGAGTTGTGGCCCTTCTCCACGTTGCCGTAGGCGAAGACCGAGAAGGGAGCCGGCTTCTGCCCGTCCCACAGCGCCTCGGCAGCGGCCATCTTCATCGGCTGCTGCTTGAACATCACCTTGCCGAGGGTGTCGCCGCTGATCGCGGTGAGCAGCCCGGCTATGACGACGGTGACCAGGCCGAGCCGCAGCGAGGTCTTCATCGCGCGCACGTGCTTCTTGCGGGCGAGGTGGTAGGCCGCGATGCCGACCATGAAGGCGCCACCGGTCAGGAAGGCGGCGGAGAGCGTGTGGAAGGCCTGGGTGAGGGCGGTGTTCTGGGTCAGCACAGCCCAGAAGTCGGTGAGTTCGGCGCGGCCCTTGGCCTTGTCGATCCGGTAGCCGACGGGGTGCTGCATCCAGGAGTTGGCCGCCAGGATGAAGTACGCCGACAGGATCGTGCCGAGCGACACCATCCAGATGCAGGCCAGATGGATCTTCTTGGGCAGCTTGTCCCAGCCGAAGATCCACAGGCCGATGAACGTGGACTCGAAGAAGAACGCGATCAGGGCCTCGAAGGCGAGCGGTGCGCCGAAGATGTCCCCGACGAAGCGGGAGTAGTCCGACCAGTTCATGCCGAACTGGAACTCCTGCACGATGCCGGTGACCACACCCATGGCGATGTTGATCAGGAAGAGCTTGCCCCAGAACTTGGTGGCTCTTAGGTACTTCTCCTTCTCCGTGCGCACCCAGGCGGTCTGCAGGCCGGCCGTCAGGGCGGCCAGGGAGATCGTCAGGGGAACGAACAGGAAGTGGTAGACGGTCGTGATGCCGAACTGCCAGCGCGCCAGTGTCTCCGGCGCCAAAGCCAGGTTCACGTCGTCACTCTCCTTACGTCGCCGTGGTCACGGCGGCGGTTTGCCCCGATGTGTCCTGCACAACAGGGCAGCAATCGGACTAGCTTGTGAACGCGTTCACATTCACAAGCAATTATGACCTACCGATTTTCGGGGCGGAAGGCGGGGTCCCCCCTGCGCCACCGCGTCAACCCCTTGGCAAGAACTTCAACAGCTTGTTGAATTGCGCGCCATGCAGATACGGATCTCGTGGCCCTCCGGCCACCTCACCGCGACCCTCGAGAACACCCCGACCACCGAGGCCCTCGCCAAGGCGCTGCCCCTGGTCTCCACCGCGCGCACCTGGGGCCAGGAGGTCTACTTCGACACCGGCGTCTCGGTTCCACGTGAAACGGACGCCCGCCAGGTCGTCGAGCCCGGCACGGTCGCCTTCTGGACCGACGGCGACGCACTGGCCCTCCCCTACGGCCCCACACCGATCTCACAAGGTGACGAGTGCCGTCTCGCAAGCCCCTGCAACGTCCTCGGCCGGATCGACGGCGACCCGCGTCGCCTGGCCGCGATCCGCAACGGCGACCCGGTGCGCGTGGAGCGCCTGAACGACTGAGGGCCCGCCCGGCGCACCACGCCGGACAGGCCCTGGAGGATCGAGGGGCTGCTCACATCTCCTTGCGGAACGCCTCCGCCGTCTTCAGGAAGATGTCGTTCGCCTCGGCCTCGCCCACGGTCACCCGTACGCCCTCACCCGGGAACGGACGGATGACCACTCCCGCCCGCTCGCACGCCTCGGCGAAGGCGACCGTGCGCTCCCCCAGCCTCAGCCACACGAAGTTGGCCTGCGTCTCGGGCACCGTCCACCCTTGTGCGCGCAGCGCGTCGACCACGCGCGTGCGCTCGCACACCAGCGAGCCGACCCGGCCCAGCAGCTCGTCCTCGGCGCGCAGCGAGGCGATCGCCGCCTCCTGCGCCAGCTGGCTCACGCCGAACGGCACCGCCGTCTTGCGCAGTGCCGCCGCGACCGGCTCATGGGCGATGGCGAACCCCACCCGCAGGCCGGCCAGGCCGTACGCCTTGGAGAACGTCCGCAGCACGCAGACGTTGGGGCGCTCCCGGTACAGGGTCACGCCGTCGGGTACCTCGGCATCGCGGATGAACTCGCGGTAGGCCTCGTCGAGGACCACCAGCACATCGCTCGGAACCCGGTCGAGGAACCGCTCCAGCTCGGCCCGCCGCACGACCGTGCCGGTGGGGTTGTTGGGGTTGCAGACGAAGATCAGGCGCGTGCGGTCGGTGATCGCGTCCGCCATCGCGTCGAGATCGTGCACGTCCCCCGGCGTCAGCGGCACCTGTACCGAGGCCGCGCCGCTGATCTGGGTGATGATCGGGTAGGCCTCGAAGGACCGCCAGGCGTAGATGACCTCGTCGCCGGGGCCGCTGGTGGCCTGGATGAGCTGCTGGGCGACGCCCACGGAACCGGTGCCGGTCGCCACGTGGGAGGCCGGCACCCCGAAGCGATCGGCCAGCTCGGCGGTCAGGGCGGTGCAGGCCATGTCCGGGTACCGGTTCAGGGAGCAGGCCGCGGCCGTCACCGTCTCCATGACACCCGACAGCGGAGGGTAGGGGTTCTCGTTGGAGGACAGCTTGTATGCCACCGGTCCCTCGGCCGCGGCGGGCTTGCCCGGCTTGTAGGTGGGGATACCCTCCAGCTCGGCGCGCAGCTTCGGGCTCGTCTCGCTCACCGCAGTCCTCCTCGTGACCACACCGGCTCTTCAATACTGCACACCTTATGAGGATTGGGCGCCGCTGCGTATGGGTCGGCAGCCCCCACCACGGCGCGACGGCTCGCCTCACAGGTCACAGAGGCATCACGGGCATCGGCGCCCCAATCCGTACGAACATGGGGGCGCGTCGCACATATATCTATGCGCCGGTGGCTCGCGCCGTGGCGCGCGTCGCTCGTCAAGGTGAGTTGAGACCTCTTCGAGACCTCGGAGGAGCGACAGGCACATGCGGTCCACCGCTTCACAACCTGGCATCAAGTCACCCAACTGGCTTCCTTTTCAAGGGAATTCACCCCTCTCCGCCATGCAGAAACGTGCCTGTCAACGCGTGCATATGCGTCCGCACTACCCCGCCGCATGAGCCCTACTATCGGCTCGCCATGACAGCAGCAGGGAAGCATCAGGTGAGCCGCGCGGAAACCTCACGCCGAGGCAGCCGGCCGGGCCGGGCGGGCATCAGAGACGTGGCCGCCGCCGCCGGAGTCTCCATCACGACCGTCTCCGATGCCCTCAACGGCAAGGGCCGGCTCCCGGACGCCACCCGGCGCCACGTCCGCGAGGTGGCCGACCGGCTGGGATACCGCCCGTCGGCCGCCGCCCGCACCCTCCGTACGGGCAAGTCGGGTCTGATCGGCCTGACCGTGACGACGTACGGGGATGAACCTTTCACCTTCACCGAGTTCGCGTACTTCGCCGAGATGGCCCGCGCCGCCACCTCGGCCGCCCTGGCCCGCGGCTACGCCCTCGTCATCCTCCCCGCGACCTCCCGCCACGACGTGTGGTCGAACGTCGCCCTGGACGGCACGGTCGTCATCGACCCCTCCGACCAGGACCCGGTCGTCAGCGAACTGGTCCGCCAGGGTTTACCGGTGGTCAGCGACGGCCGCCCGGCCGGCACGCTCCCGGTCACCGCCTGGGTCGACAACGACCACGAGGCCGCGGTCCTCGACATCCTCGACCACCTCGCCGAAGCCGGTGCCCGCCGCATCGGGCTGCTCACCGGCACCACGACGGACACGTACACCCATCTGTCGACCACCGCCTACCTGCGCTGGTGCGAGCGCGTCGGCCAGGAGCCGGTGTACGAGGCCTACCCCGCCCATGACCCGTGCGCGGGCGCCGTCGCCGCCGACCGGCTGCTGGCCCGGCCCGACCGGCCGGACGCCGTCTACGGACTGTTCGACCCCAATGGCACGGACCTGCTCGCCGCCGCGCGCCGCTACGGCCTGCGCGTCCCCGACGACCTGCTGCTGGTGTGCTGCAGCGAGTCCACGGTGTACGCCAGCACCGAGCCGCCCATCACCACGCTGTCGCTGAAGCCGCGCCGCATCGGCACGGCGGTGGTCCAGCTCCTCATCGACGCGATCGAGGGCGTCGAATCCGACCGCCCGGTCGAGCAGGTCATACCGACCGAGCTGATCGTGCGCACCTCGTCCCAGCGGCGCCCGCCCCGCACCACCGTCAGCCCGCCACGCGCACCGGAGGAACAGTAGGACGGTCCGGGCGCCGGACCGCCGAAGACTGCCCAAACGGGGCGAAAGCCGCAGTGAACCTGAGTCCTGCCCCGATTCACCACCCCTGGGTCATCACATGGCGCGATCGGCATTCCTATGATGGGCGCACGACACCGCGGGCCGCTGCGACCAGGCAGTCCGAAGCGGTGCAGATGCGGCGCGATGGTGGAGGGGTCGATGACTCAGGGGGCCGGTCAGGGACCCGAGGTGGAGCGGACGGCGACGTTGCGCGACTTCCGGGTGCCCGCGTACGTGAACGAGGCCGGTCCGTACGCCCCCGGCGCGCACTCCGCCGATACCGCCCCGCCCGCCGACGAGGGCTACCCGGCACCCGGTGCCGGCTACTCGGACGCGTACACGCCCACCGAGCGCGACCTGCCCGTCATCCATCCCGGTGACCCGCTCCAGACGGGCCTGGACCCGACCGCCGCCGCGGCCCCGCAGACGGCCACCGGCCCCGGCCCGCTGTACGTCGTCGGCGATGTGCACGGCTATCTGGACGAGCTGGTCGCCGCCCTGCAGGAACAGGGACTGATCGACGCCGCGGGCCAGTGGTGCGCGGGCACGGCGCGGCTGTGGTTCCTCGGCGACTTCACCGACCGCGGCCCGGACGGGGTCGGCGTCATCGACCTGGTGATGCGCCTGTCCGCCGAGGCCGCCGCGGCCGGCGGCTACTGCAAGGCGCTCATGGGCAACCACGAACTGCTGCTGCTGGGCGCCAAGCGGTTCGGTGACACGCCCGTCAACTCCGGCGCGGGCACCGCCACCTTCCAGGCGGCCTGGCTGCTCAACGGCGGCCAGAAGGCCGACATGGACCGCCTGCAGGACCACCACCTGCAATGGATGGCCCGCCTGGACGCGGTCGAGGAGGTCGACGGCTATCTGCTCGTGCACTCCGACACCACCGCCTATCTCGACTACGGCTCTTCCATCGAAGAGGTCAACGACACCGTCCGCGAGACACTCACCCGCAACGACGCGGACGAGGTCTGGGACCTGTTCCGCAAGTTCACCAAGCGCTTCTCCTTCCGCGACGAGGGCGGCGCCGACGCCGTACGCTCCCTGCTCGATACGTACGGCGGCACCCGGATCGTTCACGGCCACAGCCCGATCCCCTATCTGCTGGGCGAGGTCGGCTCCGAGGACGGCGACGAGTCCGCCGGCCCGGTCGTGGAGGGACCGCACGTCTACGCCGACGGCCTGGCCATCGCCATGGACGGCGGTGTGACCATGGCCGGAAAGCTGCTGGTCCGCCAACTGCCGCTGGAAGGCTGACGCTTCACCCGTCATATGCCGAGTGTCGGCATCCGCCCAGCTCGGCATGCAATTTGTGAAAACCCCCTGTCACCGCGCGCGGTCGCGGCTCTACCATCGGCTTATCCGTAGCAGGCTCCCCTCCGTTTCTGCCCGACGGCTCGCCGGCATGCGAGCCCCAAGCCCTACGGAGCATCGGGGGATGCACATGAACAGCGTTCCGCAGCACCTGCTGAGCGAGGACCGCCAGGAATACGAGCGGATCCTCGATGAGGCGCTGCGCTCCGCCCCACACCGCCCGGAACTGGCCGCCACCGGCCGACGCCTCACCACCGAGCAACTGCGCACCATGGCGCTCAACGCCACCGCTCTGATCACGGCGGCCGCGGCCACCGAGTACCACCATTACGTCAAGGTCCGCCAGGAACTGCGCCGTCCGGCACCGTCCACCACCCCGTCCGTCCCCGCGTCCGGGTCCGCCGGGCCCGACGGGACGTCCCCCACGCTCGGCACCACCGTGGGGCAGGTCGCCGAGGCGGCCGGTGCGGGCGCGGGCGCCGTCGTCGCCGTGCTCGCCCCTGTCCTCGCGGGGGTCGCCGCGGCGCTGTTCCTGCTGCTCGGGTACCTCCTGAAGATGCTCGACACGGACGCTGCCTTCGGTCAGACCATGGTCACCGCCGGCTGGGTGTTCGGCGCGGTGGCCGCGGCGGCGATCCTCGTCGCCGCCATCGGGCTGCTGGTCACCGCCCTGCGCAACCGTCCCTCGTCGGATTCCGGTCCGTACGGCGCACTCGACGAGGAGGTGGCCGAGGCCCGGGACGCCTGGCGCACGGCACTGCTCGAACGGGGCATCCTCCCGTTTCTGCGTGACGCGCTCACCGAACCCGGCTCCACGGCGGCACGCCGCACGGATCCGGACACCGAGCGCGGCCGCATGCCCCACCTCGGCTACGGCCGGCCCGGGTTCAGCAGTCCGGACGACGGGGCTCCCAGCTCCCGGCCGAGCTTTTCCAGCCCTGACTTCACCAGCCCGGACTTCGGAGGGCCCGAGCACCGGCCCGAGTGACCGGCCCGTGGCCGCGCCGCCCGATCTTCCGTGACGGGCGGGGCGCCGCGGTGCCGGCTGGTCCAGGAGCAACCCTGTGGCACTCCCGGACCAGCACGGCCACCACCGGAGTCAGTCCGCGATCGGCAGATACACCCGGTTGCCGGCGGCCGCGAACTCCTTCGACTTCTGTGCCATTCCCTCCTCGATCTCGGCCTGCGTGGTGCCGTGTTCACGGCGGATGTCCTGCGAGATCTTCATCGAGCAGAACTTCGGGCCGCACATCGAGCAGAAGTGGGCCGTCTTGGCGGGTTCCGCCGGGAGGGTCTCGTCGTGGAACTCCCGTGCCGTGTCCGGGTCGAGGGCGAGGTTGAACTGGTCCTCCCACCGGAACTCGAAGCGGGCGTCGGACAACGCGTCGTCCCACTCCTGCGCGCCCGGGTGCCCCTTGGCGAGGTCCGCGGCATGGGCGGCGATCTTGTAGGTGATCACGCCTGTCTTGACGTCGTCCCGGTTGGGCAGGCCCAGGTGCTCCTTCGGGGTGACGTAGCAGAGCATGGCCGTGCCCCACCAGGCGATCATCGCGGCACCGATGCCGGACGTGATGTGGTCGTACGCCGGAGCGATGTCCGTGGTCAGCGGGCCGAGCGTATAGAACGGGGCTTCATCGCAGATCTCCTGCTGAAGGTCGATGTTCTCCTTGATCTTGTGCATCGGGACGTGTCCCGGGCCCTCGATCATGGTCTGTACGTTGAAACGCCTGGCGATCCGGCCGAGTTCCCCGAGCGTGCGCAGCTCAGCGAACTGCGCCTCGTCGTTGGCGTCCGCGATGGAGCCGGGCCGAAGACCGTCCCCGAGCGAGTACGTCACGTCGTAGGCGGCGAGGATCTCGCACAACTCCTCGAAGTGCTCGTACAGGAACGATTCCTTGTGGTGCGCCAGGCACCAGGCCGCCATGATCGAGCCGCCGCGCGAGACGATGCCCGTCTTGCGGTTGGCGGTCAGCGGCACGTACGCCAGGCGCACGCCGGCGTGGACCGTCATGTAGTCCACGCCCTGCTCGGCCTGCTCGATGACGGTGTCCTTGTAGATCTCCCAGGTCAGCTCCTCGGCCTTGCCGTCGACCTTCTCCAGCGCCTGGTAGAGCGGCACCGTGCCGATGGGGACCGGGGAGTTGCGCAGCACCCACTCGCGCGTGGTGTGGATGTTGCGGCCCGTGGACAGATCCATCACCGTGTCGGCGCCCCAGCGGGTCGCCCAGGTCATCTTCTCGACCTCCTCCTCGATGGAGGAGGTGACCGCGGAGTTGCCGATGTTGGCATTGACCTTCACCAGGAACCGCTTGCCGATGATCATCGGCTCGATCTCCGGGTGGTTGACGTTGGCCGGCAGCACGGCCCGGCCTGCCGCGATCTCCTCACGGACGACCTCGGGAGACACGTTCTCCCGGAGCGCCACGAACTCCATCTCCGGGGTGATCTCGCCACGGCGCGCATACGCCAGCTGCGTCACCGCCTGACCGTCCCGGCCCCGCCGCGGCTGCCGCGGTCGGCCCGGGAACACCGCGTCGAGGTTGCGCAGGCCCCCGCGCGGCGAGGTGTGCTTGATGCCGTCGTCCTCGGGCCGGGCGGGACGACCGGCGTACTCCTCGGTGTCGCCGCGAGCGATGATCCAGTTCTCCCGCAGCGGTGCGAGACCCCTGCGGACATCGGTGTCGACGAGCGGATCGGTGTACGGGCCCGATGTGTCGTACAGCGTGACCGACCTGCCGTTGGTCAGGTGCACCTGACGGACCGGCACGCGCAGGTCGGGGCGTGAGCCCTCGACGTACGCCTTGTGCCAGCCGATGGACTTCCCCGCCTCCCCGGGGGCAGCGGTGTGCGCCCCGTCGCTGGCCATCTGTGTGGAGGCAGGCGTGCTTACGTCCTTGTTGGTCATGAGACCTACTCCCTACGCCGGCATTACCCGGTAACAGGTTCAGCGGTCGACGCAGCGGTTTCCGTCTGTCGATGTCTGCTGTGGAACACCGCTGTTCCACGTGAAACATCGCGAAAACGGAGGTCAGCGCCCTCTCAGCCCGGTGCTCCGAGCTCCCGCGTGTGCAAAGGTGCCTCCACGCTAGCGTCATGTGTGGCGCGCTGAACAGTGGGCCTCCCCGGTTCTTGCAATGATCGGGCGGTGACGACCACCCAGCAGTTCCCGCATCCGCCTCCTGACCCACGGCGTGGCCCGGGTTCCGGCCATCGCGTGCATCCGGCCGGAGATCCCCGGGTCACAGGGGACTCGGTACCGGACCGGCCCGGCCATGCCGGTGGGGTTCCCTCACACGACCCCGGTCGTGGCCCAGGCCATGGGCACGGGCACAGCCACAGCCACGGCCCCGCGGCGCCCGTCTCCCAGCACCTGCGCAAGGTCATCGCCGCGATCCTCATCCCGTTCGCCGCCGCGGTGGTGGCCGGGCTCGTCGTGCTCTGGCCCGGTGGCGCGCCCGCGCACCAGCGCACCGGCGTGGGCTTCGACCGGCAGACACAGCAGGCCACGGTCACCACGGTGGTGGCGGTGAGCTGTTCAGCGGTGAACGCGTCCGGGGGCATGTCGGCCGAGGGCAACCCCACCGGGGAGAGTTCGTCCGCCGAAGCGGCCCCTGGCCGGGCTGAGGCAGCCGGCACCTGCAAGAAGGCCACCATCCGGGTGGACACCGGCAAGGACAAGGGCCGTACGTTCACCGAGATCGTGCAGCCGGACCAGTCACGGCAGTTGCACCGCGGTGAGAAGGTGGTGGTCGCCTACGAGCCCTCCGCGCCACGGGAGCTGCAGTACTCGGTGACGGACGTCAACCGGCGCCTTCCGGTGGGCTTGCTGGCCGGTGCCTTCGCTCTCGCGGTAGTGGTCGTCGGGCGGATGCGCGGCGTGATGGCGCTGATCGCGTTGGCCATCAGCTTTCTGGTGCTGAGCCTGTTCATCCTGCCGGCGATTCTGCAGGGCTCGAATCCGCTGGTCGTGGCGGTGGTCGGGTCGAGCGCCATCATGCTGCTCGCGCTGTACCTGTGCCACGGTCTGTCCGCCCGTACCTCCGTGGCGGTGCTGGGCACGTTGGTCTCCCTGGTGCTCACCGGCGCTCTGGGCTCGCTGTTCATCGGCTGGGCCGCGCTGACCGGCAACACCGACGACAACACCGGCCTCATCCATGGCCTGTATCCGTCGATCGACATGAGCGGTCTGCTGCTCGCCGGGATCATCATCGGATCGCTCGGCGTGCTGGACGACGTGACGGTGACACAGACCTCGGCCGTCTGGGAGCTGCACGAGGCCAATCCATCGATGGGCTGGCGCGGGCTGTATCGCGCAGGGATCCGCATCGGGCGCGACCACATCGCGTCGGTCGTCAACACTCTGGTCCTGGCGTACGCGGGTGCCGCGCTGCCCCTGTTGCTGCTGTTCTCCATCGCACGCAGCAGCATCGGGACCGTCGCCAACAGCGAACTCGTCGCGGAGGAAATCGTCCGTACTCTGGTCGGCTCGATCGGCCTGGTCGCCTCCGTGCCCGTCACCACCGCGCTGGCGGCACTCGTGGTCGCGGCCGACCGGCCGGGGCGTACGTCGGGGCAGATGCCGGACCACTCCCGGGCGGGTGTGCCGGCTCCGGCACGCGGGGGAAGGGGCAGGCGGCGCAAGCGGTGACCGCGCGCCCGGGAGGTGCCCGAGCGGTGCTGTCGCACGGGCGCACGCGGTGAAGCGTTACGCCTCCGCGCACTCCGATGCGGAAACGCTTCAGCCCGCGCTCTGTTCCTCCGCCAGGATGCGGTCCAAGGCCTCGTCGAGGTGGGCGTCGAAGTCGGCCAGTGCTCCTTCCTGGCCCAGCGGCACCAGCTTGTCCGTGCGGTCGAGGAACGCCACGAGGGGCGCGGTGGAAGAACGGAAGAGCGCCCGGTCGTTTCCTACCTGAAGCCGGATCAGCACCTCGCTCAGGGAGTCTCCGTCCGCCGGCGAGATCCGCACATCACCGTCTCCGCACGGCGTACCCACCCCGTCGATCAGCAGCTCACGTCCGAAGGCCCACGTCACCGGAGCGTCACCGGGCAAGTGGAAGGTCAGCCGCACGGCGTAGGGATCACAGGTCTCGTACCGCAGTTCCACCGGAATACGGAAGGAGAGCTCCTCGGACACGAGAAAGCTCATCATGACCTCTGCCTGTACGGACTCGCGCATCGCTACCCCGTCATCTGCCGTCGACTGGCCGGGAATCATCCCCGTGACACTGGTGGCATCTTGCTGAACGTATATGGCAGATCACAAGGAGTGATTTTTCAGATACTGATAGCGAGGGCCAGGGAGCCCACACGCCGTCCCATCTCGCGCTGCAGTTGCCGGGCGGCGGGCAGCAGTCGTTCGGACTGATGTACAGGGAGTGACAACGCGATGGTCGCCGCCGCGTCCCCGACGGTCAGGGGCACGGCCGCGCAGATCGTTCCCAGCACATACTCCTGCCGTTCCGTTACAGGCTGCATCCGTTCGATGCGTTCCAAACGTCGGAGCAGGGTGTGATCGTCACGGACCGTGTACGGAGTGAGGGACTGCACCGGGTAGCGGTCGACATGGTCGCGACGGGCGGCCTCGTCCAGCTGGGACAGCAGGCACTGGCCGATCGCGTGCGCATGTCCGGTCTCCCGGAAATCGGCCCACTCATGGACCGCCGGGTTGCTCGGGGTCTCGGACACGCACAGGATCTCGATCTCGCCGTCCCGGTACCGCGCGTAATAGATCGGTACACCGATCAGATCACGCCATTGTGCGAGTGTGTCGACGATCGTGCTGCGACGTTTCTGCGCCGCTCCGCTGCTGACGAGACGTTCGGCCGCGTCCCCGAGGAAGAACAGCCCCCGGTCGCGCTGGAGGTAGCCCTCGTGCACCAGGGTGCGCAACAGGTGGTAGGCGGTGGGAAGCGCGAGGCCGGTTTCCCTGGCGAGCTGTTTGGCGGGGGCTCCGTGCTGGTGACCGGCGACGGTCTCCAGCAGGCGCATCGCGCGCTGCACGGACCCGATCAGTGTCGGGGGCGCCGGCGCGGGCTGTGGCTGGGACGGTCTGCCGCCGGGCCGCTCCACCGAGCCGCCGGAGCGGGGCTGTGCGGGCAGTGCCGTGGAGTGGGGCGGCAC
>NZ_LR732544.1:3927495-3990230 GCF_902506575.1 Streptomyces mexicanus
GCCCGTGCGGGGAAACACGGGTGGGGGTTCGCTGCCCGCGGGGGCCTGACCCCGCGTCGATTCCCGGACCTTATCCGTCCCTCGGCGCTCACGCTCGGCCTGTCCGGGAAACTTCCCTCCCGCGAGGGAACCGGTGATGGCCGTCACGGCCACCGGCGCCCCTCGCGGCTCACCAGTCGCCGCGCGAGGACGAACCCGCCATGAACTTCCGCACGATGTAGATCAGACCGCCGACCAGGGCGACGAAGACCAACAGCTTGAACAGCAGGCCGATCACGAAGCCCACCACGGTCGCGATCAGGCCACCGAAGACGACCAGGGCGATGACCGGCACCGCGATCCACTTCACCCACCACGGCAGACCCGCGAAGATCTCTCGCATTGCCTTGTCCCTACCTCTCGGCCGGCCCTGCGCCGGATCCTGTCGGTGCCCCGGTGCGCTGCGCGCCGGGGCCGTCCCTGTCTGCATTCGATGCTAGGGCCGTCAGGGGGACCTGCGGGGGCCTCGCATCCCTTGTCCTCCCCTGAGCGTCCCCCTAGGGAACCCTGATACGGATCCTCAGGCCTCCGGCGGAGAGAACACCACCAGGACCCGCAGGTCCTCGCTGATGTGGTGGAACTTGTGGGCGACTCCGGCCGGGACGTAGACGACGCTGCCGCGCGCCACCTCGGTCGTCTCCAGGCCGACCGTGATCGAGGCGCGGCCGCTCACGACGAAGTAGACCTCGTCCTGGTTGTGGGGCTTTTGCGGGTCGGGATCGCCCGCATCGAGGGCGTAGAGACCGACCGACATGTTCCGCTCCCGCAGGAACTGCAGGTAGGCGCCCTCGTTGGCGGCTCGTTCCGCCTCCAGCTCGTCCAGCCGGAATGCCTTCATCGTCCTCGCCCGTGCTCGTCGTCGGTCTGGTCTGCAACGATCAGACACATGAAGAATTTCGTAGTCAAGACGATCGCCAACGCGGGTGCCCTGGCGGTCGCCGTCTGGCTGCTCGACAAGATCACCCTGACCGGGGACGGCACGGCCAAGAAGGCCGGCACGCTGGTCGTGGTCGCTCTGGTCTTCGGACTGGTGAACTGGCTGGTCAAGCCGGTGCTCAAGGTCCTGACCTTCCCGCTGTTCGTCCTGACGCTCGGGCTGATCACCCTGGTGGTCAACGCGCTGATGCTGCTGCTGACCTCGTGGGTGTGCGGCAAGCTCCAGCTCAGCTTCCACGTCGAGGGCTTCTGGACCGCCGTCGTCGGTGGCCTGATCGTCTCGGTCGTCTCCTGGGCACTGCACATGGTCCTGCCGGACGAGGACTGAACCGCCGTGCGTGGCACGGACCGCCGCGCGCCCTACCTCGCTTCCGGGCAAGGGCACCGGGCGATGGCGCAGGGTCTCCTGAGAGGGTGGGGGGCGGCGGCCCGGTCTGCCCGGCCGCGGTACGACAGCACATGAAGGGACGGGCTGCATGAGCGCTTCCGCCGCTGACGGCGCGGAGAACATCCAGCGGACGACCGGTTTCCCGGCCGATGCCGGTGAGGGCACCCGCGCGGTGCGGGCCGGGCTTCCCGAGCCGGTCAAGCACGAGCCGACCCTGCCCGGGCCCGTGTTCGCCGCCCATTTCCACCTGCCCGGCGACCCCACCGGTCCGTACACCTACGGCCGGGACGAGAACCCGACCTGGACCCTCCTGGAGCAGGCCATCGGCGAGCTGGAGGCCCCGGGGCGCGAGGACGTCGAGACGCTGGTGTTCGCGTCCGGGATGGCCGCCATCTCCTCCGTGCTCTTCTCCCAGCTGCGCACCGGAGACGCGGTCGTCCTGCCGAGCGACGGCTACCAGGCACTGCCCCTGGTGCGGGCGCAGCTGGAGGCGTACGGCATCGAGGTGCGTACCGCGCCGACCGGCGGCGACGCCCAGCTTCAGGTGCTGGAGGGGGCCCGGCTGCTGTGGATCGAGTCCCCCTCCAACCCCGGTCTCGACGTGTGCGACATCCGGCGCCTGGCCGAGGCGGCCCACGCGCAGGGAGCTCTGGTCGCCGTCGACAACACCCTGGCGACTCCTCTGGGGCAGCGGCCGCTGGAGCTGGGCGCGGACTTCGCGGTGGCCAGCGGCACCAAGCAGCTCAGCGGTCACGGCGACATCCTGCTGGGTTACGTCGCCGGTCGGGACAGCGAGGCCATGGCGGGAGTCCGGCGCTGGCGCAAGATCGTGGGTGCGATCCCCGGGCCGATGGAGGCCTGGCTCGCACACCGTTCGATCGCCACCCTGCAGCTGCGTGTGGACCGGCAGAACGCCTCCGCACTGGCCCTGGCCGAGGCGCTGCGCGCCCGCCCGGAGGTGACCGGCCTGCGGTACCCGGGGCTTCCGGACGACCCCTCGCACCCGATCGCCGCCCGGCAGATGCGCCGCTACGGCTGCGTGGTGTCCTTCACGCTGCCCACGCGGGAGCGTGCCGAGCGTTTCCTCGGCGCGCTGCGACTGGTGGACGACGCGACCAGCTTCGGTGGGGTGCGCTCCACCGCGGAACGGCGCGGGCGCTGGGGCGGGGACGCGGTACCGGAGGGCTTCATCCGGCTGTCCGTCGGTGCCGAGGACACCAAGGACCTGATCGCGGACGTGCTGCGCGCGTTGGAGGAATCGGCGGACTGATCGCGTGCCGGACGCCTGACCGGTGTCCTGCCATGCGGTGACCGGCGGTCCGAGCCTCCCCCCTCGTGGCTCGGACCGCCTTCGGTTCCGCGCGCGAAGAACCGTGCGCACCAGGCTAATTGACTGCCTGTCAGTGTCCAATCACGGTAGCGACAGGGGCCTATCGACATATTTATAGTTGGGCGTGCGGCCGGGACCGGACGGAGAGCGCCGGGAGGGGAGGACGAGCCGTGGATCTGGCGTTGCTGCGTACTTTCGTCACCGTCCACCGGGCGGGTTCCTTCACCCGCGCCGCGGCCCTGCTGGGCCTCTCCCAGCCGGCCGTGACCTCCCAGATCCGCACGCTCGAAAGACAGCTGGGCCGCCCCTTGTTCCTGCGTCAGGCCCGTGGTGTCACGCCGACGTCCGTCGGCGACGAGCTGGCCCACAAGGCCGCGCCTCATCTGGACGCGCTGGTGGAGATAGCGGAGTCCGGACTCGACGACGAGTCCTCCTTGCGGACGCTCCACCTGGCGGGACCGCCCGAGTTCACCGCCGAACGGGCGTTGCCCGCTCTGACCGAGCTGACCGGCGAGGACGGCCAGGGCTTCGCCTTGCGGGCCTCCTTCGGGAACGCCGAGGAGGTCCTGGAGGGGCTGTCCGCCGGACACCACGACCTGGCCATCAGCACGGCACGGCCACGGGGCGCACTGCTCACGGCGTCGCCCTTGTGCGACGAGGAGCACGTTCTGATCGCCGCACCGCGCTGGGCGGAGGAAGTCGACTCCGTCACTCTGCGCGACAAGGACGTGCCCGCCTTGGAGAACGTCCCTGTCGTCGAGGTCCATGAATCGCTTCCCTTCGTCTCCCGCTACTGGGCCTCGGTCTTCGACTCCCGGCCGACCGCGTCCGGCACTGTGATCGTTCCCGACCTGCGCGCGGTGCTGGCCTGCGCGGCGGCGGGCGCCGGGCTCGCGGTGCTGCCCCGCTATCTGTGTGTCGATGCCCTGGAACGCGGCGACGTGGTCGCGCTGCACGAACCGCCGGTCCCGCCGCTGCGTACCTATTTCCTGGTGGTGCGGACCGGAACACTGGCCATGCCCAACATCGCCCGTGCCCATGACTGGCTGCTGCGGGCGGCGTTCGACTGGTGCTGACGCACCTCGGAAGGGCGTGGCGCGCACTCCAGAAAGGCGTGGCGGGACGGGCTCGCGCGGTGACGTTGCGCGATGTTTCACGTGGAACCAAGCGGGCCACATTTCTCCCATGACCGTCCGCCCCGTGGTCAAGCGCACCGCTCGAGCCGTTCTCCTCGACGGCGACGACCTGATCCTGATCAAGCGCACCAAGCCCGGTGTCGATCCCTACTGGGTCACTCCCGGTGGCGGGGTCGAGCCCGGCGACCCGACCGTCGTCGACGCCCTGCGTCGCGAAGTGCACGAAGAGCTGGGCGCGAAGATCACCGACGTGGTGCCCTGCTTCGTGGACACCGTGGAACACATCGGTGAGGACGGCGGTGCGACCGGGGTGAAGGTCCAGTTCTTCTTCGTCTGCCGACTGGAGTCGATGGATCCCTCGCTGCGGCACGGCCCCGAGGTGGAGGAGCCCGCCGGCGAGTACGAGATCGTACGGGTGCCGTTCACCCGGGTCGGAATCGCCTCTGTGCATCTGGTGCCGTTGTCGCTGCGGCACTACCTGGACGGGAACATCGAAGGCGTCCGGGCCCTGCTCGCCGCGGACCTCGGCTGACCGGTTGCTGCCGTTTCACGTGAAACGGTGCGGCCTGCGACGAGATATCGTCCCGCTCTCGGACAGCGGGTCACGACATCCCGGAAGACAGGTCCGGCGGGCCACGGCTTGGCCAAAAGCACGTACATCTCGCCCGAAAGAAGTGGACGACGGCCCGGCCGGTCGGACAGCCTGACCTGCGTGTCGACTCCTTCCCCTGCCGCTCTGCCCATCCGCCGCCTGACGCTGCGGGATCTGCCCGCCTGCGCCGACCTGTCCGAGAACCGGGGATGGCTCCGCGAGGAACACAAATGGGGCCTCCTGCTGACCGCCGGCAACGGATACGGCATGGACGATCCCGCCGGAGGTCTCGTCGCCGCCTGTGTCGTCACCACGTACGGCCCTCCAGGCCGCACGGATCTCGCTGCCGTCGGCATGGTCCTGGTCGCCGAACGGCATGCCCGGCAAGGCGTCGGCCGCCGGCTGATGCGCCACGTCGTCTCGTCGGCGGGTGCCGCACCCCTGACGCTGTACGCGACGGAGAACGGCCGCCCCCTGTATGAGGAACTCGGCTTCAAGGTCACCGGCCGGGCCGAGATGGTGTGCGGGCGTTTCGAACCACAGGAGACGCCCCCGCGCGTCGCCACACGAGCGGCCACCGCCGAGGACCTGACGGCCATCCTCCGGTTGGACGGGGAGGTCTTCGGTGCCGACCGCACCCCGGTGATCACCCGGCTGCCCGCTTTTGCCGACCAGCTGTGCGTCGCCGAGGACGGCGGGGAGATCATCGGGTATGCGGCGGCCTGGCCGAACATGGACACCCATGTCGTCGGTCCGCTCATCGCCCGGGACGCGGAGACGGCGAAGGCACTGGTCTCCTTCCTCGCCGCTCGGACGGACCGGCCTCTGCGCACCGACGTCGACGTGCGCCACGGAGAACTCCTCACCTGGCTCAAGCAGCGTGGGCTGGCCTCCGTGGCCTTCAACGCGGTGATGACGTACGGCATCGCGGAGCTACCGGGGGACTGGACCCGCCGGTTCGCTCCGCTGACCGTGGCGGCCGGCTGAGGGATACGTCTCAGGCGGCCGTCTCCACTGCGGCGACGGCGAAGGAGTGGTCCTGCTCCGGCGTGCCACCGCCCACGCCGATCGCTCCGATCAGCCGGCCGTCCCGCCGTACGGGCACCCCGCCCGCGATGAACAGCAGCGGCCGGTCGAGCGCGGTGGGCAGGGTGTGGAAGAGACCGCCGGGCTGGACGGCGTCGACGAGGTCGGCCGTCGCAGCGTCCAGCTGCAAGGCGGTGTAGGCCTTGCGGGTGCTGGTCTCACCGGAGATGAGGACGGCTCGGTCGTCGCGCCGGAAGGCGAGCAGGTGCCCGCCGCCGTCGAGCACGGTGATGCTGACGGGCACGCCCGCGGCCTCGGCGGCGCGTCGGGCCGCGGCGATGAGGGCCTCGGCGTCCTGCGTGGTCAGCGGGGAGACGGTGGTGGTCATCGAGGTGTTCTCCTGAGTAGATGCGCCGAGAGGCGCGGTCGTACGTGTGGTTCCGAGGAAAGAGCTGGGCGGAGGCACGGCCTGGGGTCGTTCGGCGAGGTGAGCCGGGCCCGGGCACGGCTCCTGATGCCGGCCGGCCCCCGGCTCAGTGGTGGACGGTGGTCGGCTGTTCCGCCGGGACGGCTCCGATGACGGTGGTCCCCGTGGAGCGGCCGGTGATCCCCCTGCGCTCCAGGGCGGCGGAGACGACGGCGAGGACCAGGGCGCCCGCCGCGAGGGCGGCACCGACCCAGTTGGGCGCGGTGTAGCCGAAGCCCGCGGAGATCACCAGGCCGCCGAGCCAGGCGGACAGCGCGTTGCCGAGGTTGAAGGCACCGATGTTGACGGCGGAGGCCAGGGTGGGGGCACCGTGGGCCTGGTCCAGGACGCGCTTCTGCAGCGGCGGGACGGTCGCGAAGCCCAAAGCACCGATCAGCACGATGGTCACCGCGGCCAGGATCTTGTGGTGCGCGGTCAGCGTGAAGAGGGCGAGCACCACGGCGAGGGCACCCAGCGAGAGGTAGAGGAGGGGCATCAGGGCGCGGTCGGCGAACTTGCCGCCGACCAGGTTGCCGCCCACCATGCCGAGGCCGAACAGGACCAGCAGCCAGGTGACGGAGCCGTCCGAGAAGCCCGCGACGTGGGTCATCATCGGCGCGATGTACGTGATGGCCGCGAAGACACCGCCGAAGCCGAGCACCGTCATCACCATGGCGAGCAGCACCTGTACGTTCTTGAAGGCGGCCAGTTCGTGGCGCAGGTGCGCACCCTGCGGGCCGGAGACCTCCGGGACGAGCCGGGCGATGCCGAGCAGGCCGATGACACCGAGCGCCGCGACAAGACCGAAGGTGACACGCCACCCGGCGGACTGACCGACGAAGGTGCCGAGCGGGACGCCGACGACGTTGGCGACGGTCAGACCGGTGAACATCATCGAGATGGCACCGGCCCGCTTGTCCGGGGCCACCAGGTCGGCGGCGACGACGGAGCCGATACCGAAGAAGGCGCCGTGTGCCAGGGAGGCGACCACCCGGCCGATCAGCATCACCGAGAACGCGGGGGCCAGGGCGGACAGCAGATTTCCCGCGATGAACAGGCCCATCAGCAGCATCAACATCCGCTTGCGCGGGATCTTGGTGCCGAGCACGGTCATCAGCGGCGCGCCGAACATGACGCCGAGCGCGTATCCGGTCACCAGGAGACCGGCCGTGGGGATGGAGACGCCGAAGTCGCCGGCCACCTCCGGCAGCAGGCCCATGATCACGAACTCGGTCGTGCCGATCCCGAAGGCCCCGATCGCCAGGGCCAGAAGCGCGAGAGGCATGAAGGAACCTTCCCAAACGATTGCAGGAGCGCTTTGCTTGCGTCCACATTAATTGCAGACGCTGGCTATACGCAAACGCCGACTATCGCGTCACTGCTCTAAGCTGGAGGCAGCCGCCCGGGATGGAGGAAACGCTCATGACAGCGACGGACCCCGCGCTCACCGCCCTCGCCCAGGGCTGGTGCGCCCTCTCTCTGCTGCACGGGAGGATCGAGGCGCACATCGAGCGGGCCCTGCAGGCGAAGCACCGCCTGAGCGTGCGCGAGTACTCGCTGCTCGATGTGCTCAGCCGGCAGCACGACGGCGACGGCGGCCATCTGCAGATGAAGCAGGTCGCCGACGCGGTCGTCCTCAGCCAGAGCGCCACCACCCGTCTCGTCACCCGCCTTGAGGACCGTGGGCTGCTGGAGCGCTACCTGTGCCCCACCGACCGCCGCGGCATCTACACCAACGTCACGGACGCCGGTCTGAAGTTGCTGGAAGAGGCCCGGCCCACCAATGACGCAGCCCTGCGCGAGGCCCTCGACGAGGCGGCGAAGAACCCGGAACTGGCGCCGCTGGTCCGCGCCGTTGAGTCTCTGAAGGCACCGGCCACCGCATAGGGTGCGGCCATGGGAGATCTTGAGATACGGCAGGCCGTCGCCGACGACGTCCCGGCCATCGTCGCCATGCTCGCGGACGACCCGCTGGGCGCCCAGCGGGAGTCGCCCGACGACCTCGAGCCGTACCTGGCCGCGCTGGAACGGCTCCGTGCCGACCCGAACCAGCACCTGGTCGTCGCCGTCCGTGAAGGGCGCGTCGTCGGCACCCTCCAGCTCACGGTCATCCCCGGGCTGTCACGGCGAGGGGCCGTCCGCTCGATCATCGAGGCCGTGCGCATCCACGCCGACGCGCGGGGGGACGGGCTGGGCACTCGACTCATCGAGTGGGCGATCGAGGAATCCCGGCGCCTCGGGTGCCAATTGGTACAGCTGACGTCCGACAGGACACGGATCGACGCCCACCGGTTCTACGAGCGACTGGGCTTCGAGGCGTCCCACATCGGGTTCAAGCTGCCGTTGTGACGACGGCGAGGGTCTGTCCCATGTCACGCTTGCCGGGCGCGTGTTCAGGGATCGACGTCGGGTGCGTGTTCCAGGGATCGACGCCACAGGGGCCTGTTCCACGTGAAACAGGCCCCTGTGGCGTACTGCCGCAGGTGTTCGGCCACCGGTCGGCTACTTGATGCCCCGCCATCCCTCCGGGTCGACGCCACCGGGCACCGCCGCGTTCTCGTCGTACGGCTGCCGTGTGAACACGAACGACCCGAGGTCCAGGTGGTCCACGGAGCCGTCCGGTCGGCGCACCGGCCGCAGCACCTCGCCGGCGTAGTACCCCTCCAGTCCCGTCCAGGTGCCGTCGCCGTTCGGACGGAACCTGGAGCGCCGACCGGGGCCGGACAGCGGCTCCAGGGAGAGCAGCCCGTCGGCGGTCAGCCGCAGGCCGAAGCCGTGCGTCCCCCAGTACCACTGCCCGGCCAGCTCCAGTACCGACGGATCGATGTCGCGCAGCGGTCGCCAGGGCTCCGGAATGCGCGGTTCGGCCTCGGCGACGATCCGGACGAGGTCCGCCCCCACCGCGACCACCGGCACACCGGACGTGCAGTTGGTCAGCACCACGGCGGCCACATCGTCGTCCACCGCGAGGGTGAGCGAGGCGAGAAAGCCCGGCAGGGATCCGGAGTGCCCCACCAGCAGCCGCTCGCCCGAACGCCGCAGCTCGAGCCCGAGGCCATAGGCGTACCCCGTCACCACGTCCGGCGCTGCGGGCGGGGCCGCCGGGGTCCGCATCTCGCGCACTGACTCGGCGCTCAGCACCCGTTCGTCGCCCCGGGCGAGGAAGGCCGCGAAGCGTGCCAGATCCCCGGTCGTGGACCAGAGCTGTCCTGCGGGGGCCATGAGGCCGAGGTCCTCGGTGGGTTCGGGCAGCAGCACGTCGGCCCAGGGGTGCACCGCCCAACCGCCTGCGTGCGGTGCCGTGGGGCGACCACTCGTACGGTCGAGCCCCAACGGCTCGAGCACTTCGCACCGCAGGACGTCTTCCCAGGGTGCGCCGCGCAGCTTCTCCACCAGGGCACCCAGCACGGTGTAGCCGGGATTCGAGTAGTGGAACCGCCGGCCGACCGGGTGCCGCAGCGGATCCTCGCCCAGGACGTCGGCCACCTCCGGCCGCAACGCGCCGGGGGTCCGCTCCCACCACGGTGCGGGGGACTCGGCGGCCAGGCCGCCCGTGTGCGCGAGCAGGTCGGCGATGGTGGCCTCCCCGGCACCGGTTCCCGGCAGATGCTTCTCCAGCGGGTCCCCCAGATCGATGACGCCCTCGTCACGCAGCCGCAGGACGAGCACGGCGGTGAAGGTCTTGGTGATCGAACCGATCCGGTACTGGGTGGTCTCGTCCGGGGCATGTCCGTCCACCGACGTGCGGGCGCCGTGCCAGACCGTCCGGCCGTCGCGTACGACGGCCGCGACGAGCGACGGCGTCCGCCCCTCGGCCTGGGCGACAGCGATCCGGTGCGACAGGGCCCGGCGGGTGCCGGGCAGCAGCTCATCCTGAGGTGATGTCATCCCCCCAGTCCATCGGGTGCGCCCGCACCCGTCGAGCCCATTTCACGGCCCCGCCCCGCCCGGGCGCACTGTTCCTGCCGGAGGGTGAGGGGCATCGGTCAGGTCTGCGCCATGTCGACGAACCGCGAGTAGTGGCCCTGGAAAGCGACCGTGATCGTCGCTGTGGGGCCGTTGCGGTGCTTGGCGACGATCAGGTCGGCCTCGCCGGCCCGGGGGGACTCCTTCTCGTAGGCGTCCTCGCGGTGCAGCAGGATGACCATGTCGGCGTCCTGCTCGATGGAGCCGGACTCACGCAGGTCCGAGACCATCGGCTTCTTGTCGGTGCGCTGCTCGGGGCCACGGTTGAGCTGGGAGAGCGCGATGACCGGGATCTCCAGCTCCTTGGCCAGCAGCTTGAGGTTCCGGGACATGTCCGAGACCTCCTGCTGACGGCTCTCGGCCCTCTTGGAGCCGCCCGACTGCATCAGCTGCAGGTAGTCGATGACGACCAGCTTGAGGTCGTTGCGCTGCTTCAGCCGCCGGCACTTGGCGCGGATCTCCATCATCGACAGGTTCGGGGAGTCGTCGATGTAGAGGGGGGCCGCCGAGACGTCCGGCATGCGGCGGGCCAGCCGGGTCCAGTCGTCATCGGTCATCGTGCCCGAGCGCATGTGGTGCAGGGCGACGCGGGCCTCCGCGGACAGCAGCCGCATCGCGATCTCGTTGCGGCCCATCTCCAGCGAGAAGATGACGCTCGGCAGGTTGTGCTTGATCGCCGCCGTCCGCGCGAAGTCCAGCGCGAGGGTGGACTTGCCCATCGCGGGGCGGGCGGCGATGACGATCATCTGACCGGGGTGCAGGCCGTTGGTGAGCGAGTCGAAGTCGGTGAAGCCCGTGGGCACGCCGGTCATCTCACCGCTGCGCGAGCCGATCGCCTCGATCTCGTCGAGGGCGCCCTCCATGATGTCGCCGAGCGGGAGATAGTCCTCGCTGGTGCGCTGTTCGGTGACCGCGTAGATCTCGGCCTGGGCGCGGTTGACGATCTCGTCGACGTCGTCGTCGGCGGCGTATCCCATCTGCGTGATCCGTGTGCCGGCCTCGACCAGGCGGCGCAGGACCGCCCGGTCGTGCACGATCTCCGCGTAGTAGGCGGCGTTGGCCGCCGTGGGCACGGTCTGCACCAGGGAGTGCAGGTAGGAGGCGCCGCCCACGCGGTTGATCTCGCCGCGCTTGGTCAGCTCGGCGGCGATGGTGATGGGGTCGGCGGGCTCGCCCTTGGCGTAGACGTCGAGGATGGCCTGGTAGATCGTCTCGTGGGCGGGTTTGTAGAAGTCGTGGCCCTTGAGGATCTCCACGACGTCGGCGATGGCCTCCTTGGACAGCAGCATGCCGCCGAGGACCGACTGTTCCGCCTCGAGATCCTGCGGGGGGACACGCTCGAACGACGAGCCGGCGCCGTCCCATCGGTCGTCGTCCCGGCCGCGCTCGTGCTGTTCGTCCCGGCGGGGCGCGTCGGGGCGCCGACGGGAGGCGGGCAGACGATCACTGGGTCCGCTGTCGGCCCACGGGTCGTCCAAGGGCTCGGAAATGCTCACCGAGCGGCCTCCTCCCGTCCGCCGAGCGGACCTCGCCGTGCGTCTTCTTTCTACGCCACGGCACTGACAGATCGAGAAGCCCGGCTCCGGTTCCGCGGCGTCCTTTTGTACGGGTTCGGAAGCCGGTCCGACGGAGCGGGCGCCGGACCACGGTAGGCCCCCGGGCACCGTCAGCCAATCTGGTTATCCACAGGCCATGTGGACGAGCGGCCGGATGCTGTGGACAACTCCGCGAAACCTGTGCACGACTCGGTGGACAGCCCTGTGAACAAGCCCTCGACCCTTCCACGAACACCGCGTTGACCTGCGCCTTTCCCATCCACGGGCTGTGCAGAAGAAAAACTTCCCCAGTCAGCCCAAGATCACTTCGAACGGTGCGCACAAGTGCACAGCACGAGACCATAAGTAAGGAACGCAATGACTTTGCATCCCTTACCTGTGGATGATTAGATTGATGCTCATGACACAGGCCCCCGCACACCCTGCGGCCACCCGGCGCCGGCACGACCGAGAGATCATCGCGCTGGCCGTCCCGGCCTTCGGCGCCCTCGTCGCCGAGCCGCTCTTCGTGATGGCCGACAGTGCGATCGTCGGCCACCTCGGCACGGCACAGCTCGCCGGACTCGGTGTCGCGTCGGCCCTGCTGACCACCGCGGTCAGCGTCTTCGTCTTCCTCGCCTACGCCACCACGGCCGCCGTGGCCCGACGCGTCGGCGCGGGCGACCTCCAGGCCGCCATCCGCCAGGGCATGGACGGCATCTGGCTGGCCCTGCTGCTCGGTGCCGCCGTCATCGCGGTCTTCCTCCCCACCGCTCCCGCCCTGGTGGACCTCTTCGGCGCCTCGCACACCGCCGCCCCGTACGCCACGACGTATCTACGCATCTCCGCTCTGGGGATCCCGGCCATGCTCGTCGTCCTGGCCGCCACCGGTGTCCTGCGGGGGCTGCAGGACACCAGGACTCCGCTCGCGGTCGCCGTCGCGGGGTTCGTCGCCAACGCCGCGCTCAACGCGGGCCTGGTCTACGGCGCCGGACTCGGTATCGCGGGCTCCGCCTGGGGAACCGTGATCGCCCAGTGCGGCATGGCGGCCGTCTACCTCACGGTCGTCGTGCGGGGGGCCCGGAGGCACGGTGCCTCGCTGCGCCCTGACGCCGCCGGTATCAAGGCGTCCGCACAGGCCGGTGTTCCCCTGCTCGTGCGGACACTCTCCCTGCGGGCCATCCTGATGATCGCCACGGCCGTCGCGGCGCGTCTCGGCGACGCCGACATCGCCGCCCACCAGATCATCCTGTCCCTGTGGAGCCTGCTCGCCTTCGCTCTGGACGCCATCGCCATCGCCGGACAGGCGATCATCGGCCGTTGTCTGGGCGCCGAGGACGCCGAGGGTGCCCGGGCGGCCTGCCGTCGTATGGTCCAGTGGGGCGTGGCGGTCGGCGTGGTTCTCGGGCTGCTCGTGATCGTCACGCGTCCGGTGTTCCTGCCCCTGTTCACCGATGACTCCGCCGTCAGGACCACGGCCCTGCCGGCCTTGCTGATGGTGGCCCTGTCCCAGCCGATCTGCGGGATCGTCTACGTCCTCGACGGCGTGCTCATGGGCGCGGGCGACGGCCCCTATCTGGCCGGGGCGATGCTGATCACCTTGGCGGTCTTCGTCCCGGCCGCGCTGGCGGTGCCCCGCCTCGGCGGAGGGCTGACCGCTCTCTGGGCAGCCATGACGCTCATGATGGCCGTGCGCTTGGTGACGCTGTGGCTGCGGTCTCGTTCAGGCCGGTGGCTGGTGACGGGGGCGACGCGCTGAGCGACGCACGGCCACGCCCGCACAGGGGCGTCGTTTCACGTGAAACGCTCCGCGGAACCGGGAAGGGGCCGTACCCGGAACAGGTACGGCCCCTTCCCAGCTGACGCTGACGAACGCGACGATCAGGCCGCGACGACCTCGATGTTGACCTTGGCGGCAACCTCGGGGTGCAGACGCACGGACGTCTCGTGGGCGCCCAGGGTCTTGATCGGCGCACCCAGCTCGATGCGACGCTTGTCGACCTGGGGACCGCCGGCGTCCTTGATCGCGGAGGCGATGTCGGCCGGGGTGACGGAACCGAAGAGACGACCGGAGTCGCCGGAGCGGACGGCCAGACGGACCTTCACACCCTCGAGCTGGGCCTTGATCTGGTTGGCCTGCTCGATGGTCTGGATCTCGTGGATCTTGCGAGCACGACGGATCTGCTCGACGTCCTTCTCGCCACCCTTGGTCCAGCGGATCGCGAACTTCCGCGGGATCAGGTAGTTGCGAGCGTAGCCGTCCTTGACGTCGACGACGTCGCCCGCGGCGCCGAGGCCGGAGACCTCGTGGGTAAGGATGATCTTCATGAGTGGCTCACCCTTCCCTTAGCGCGCAGTGGAGGTGTAGGGCAGCAGCGCCATCTCACGGCTGTTCTTCACGGCCGTGGCGACGTCACGCTGGTGCTGCGTGCAGTTGCCGGTCACGCGGCGGGCACGGATCTTGCCGCGGTCGGAAATGAACTTCCGCAGCATGTTCGTGTCCTTGTAGTCCACGTACGTGACCTTGTCCTTGCAGAAAGCGCAGACCTTCTTCTTAGGCTTGCGCACAGGCGGCTTCGCCATGGTGTTTCTCCTGTGTGATCAAGAAGTTCGGGTAACGACCCGCCTTCGCCTCGCTCCGGCCCGAAGGACCGGCGCGACGCCTAGAAGGGGGGCTCGTCCGAGTAGCCGCCACCGCCGCCGGAGCCGCCGCCCCAGCCGCCGCCCTGGTTGCCACCGGCGGGAGCGCCGGTCGCCCACGGGTCGTCACCGGGTGCGCCGCCCTGCTGGCCGCCGCCGGGGCCGCCGCCCCAGCCACCGCCACCGCCCTGGCCGCCGCCGTAGCCGCCCTGGCCACCGCGGCCGCTGGTCTTGGTGACCTTGGCCGTGGCGTTGCGCAGGCTGGCGCCGACTTCCTCGACGTCCAGCTCGTAGGCCGTGCGCTTGATGCCCTCACGGTCCTCGTAGGACCGCTGCTTCAGCCGGCCCTGCACGATGACGCGCATGCCTCGCTGGAGCGACTCGGCGACGTTCTCCGCCGCCTGACGCCAGACCGAGCAGGTCAGGAAGAGGCTCTCGCCGTCCTTCCACTCGTTCGTCTGGCGGTCGAAGGTGCGGGGCGTGGACGCGACGCGGAACTTCGCGACCGCCGCACCCGAGGGGGTGAAGCGCAGCTCGGGGTCGTCGACAAGATTGCCGATGACCGTGATGACGGTCTCGCCTGCCATGGGGTACCTCTCGGCGGGTGTGCTGGCTGCTGGTGCTGCTACTCGAATCCCGAGACCGGCTGAGCGGAAGGGCTCAGTGGGTCTCGGGGCGGAGGACCTTGGTCCGGAGGACCGACTCGTTCAGGTTCATCTGGCGGTCGAGCTCCTTGACGACCGCAGGCTCGGCCTGCAGGTCGATGACCGAGTAGATGCCCTCGGGCTTCTTCTTGATCTCGTACGCGAGACGACGACGGCCCCAGGTGTCGACCTTCTCGACCTTTCCGCCACCGTCACGGACGACGGAAAGGAAGTTCTCGATCAGCGGGGAGACAGCGCGCTCCTCGAGATCGGGGTCGAGGATGACCATCACCTCGTAGTGACGCATGTGGAACCCACCTCCTTTGGACTCAGCGGCCACGGTCGTTCCGTGGCAGGAGGGTTGTGATGCGTTGGCACCGATGTCACCGAGTAAACCAGGCCCCACTGACAAAGGGGCCCACTCGGCCGAACCGGCCGACGGGCATCAGTGCAGAAGCTACAGACTACCCGGCGACCGCCGTACGGTTGAAATCCGGTCTTCAGGGGACACAATCTGTACACATCGGGTGGTGCAGGACGAAAGCCAGTGCCTTCCACAGGAGGTCCCGCAATGGCACAGATGATGCGACCCACCAAGCCCAACAGCGGCCTGCTGGCCACCGACGGAAGGCCGCACCCGCTGCAGGACACGCTGCTGGCCGTCACCGCGATCCTCGGCCTGGTCTCCATCGTCACCGCCGGCTTCCCGAGCCTCCACCTCCTGACCGCCTGCACAGGATTCGTCGGAGTCGTGGCCGGCGGGTACGGTCAGTTCGTCTCGGAGACCACGCGTGAGCGCTTCGGCCTGATTCTCGGGCTCGGCGCCTCCGCGATCGGTCTCTACTTCGGTCTCGCCCACAGCCCGGCCGTCTCAGGGTTCGTCGGCGGCTGAGGTATCCGCTCCCTCTGCGGCGCCCGGCGCTCCTCGGCAGGGCCGGATGGCCTAGGCCCGGACGGGCCGCATCCTTGGCGCAGTAGGCTTCGGCGCGAGAGCCGGAGCCCCTGACCCAAGGGGACACGCCAGCCCGAGGAGCGCCCCGAATGAGCCTGACCCTGAGGACCATCAGTCGAGAGCAGCATCTGGCCTACATCCAGAGCCTGCCGGCGGCGAGCCACATGCAGGTCCCGGCCTGGGCTGACGTCAAGGCGGAGTGGCGCTCGGAGAACCTCGGGTGGTTCGACGAGCGCACGGGCGAACTGGTGGGCGCCGGCCTCGTCCTCTACCGGCAGCTTCCCAAGATCAAGCGCTATCTGGCCTACCTGCCCGAGGGCCCGGTCATCAACTGGTTCGCGCCGAACCTCGACGACTGGATCCAGCCGATGCTGGCGCACCTGAAGCGGCAGGGCGCCTTCTCGGTGAAGATGGGCCCGCCGGTGATCATCCGCCGCTGGAACGCGGAGACCATCAAGAAGGGCATCCAGGACGCCGACGTCAAGCGCCTGCGGGACCTGGAGGCCGACTTCATCGAGCCCCGCGCCTTCGAGGTCGCCGACAAGCTGCGCCGCATGGGCTGGCAGCAGGGCGAGGACGGGGGCGCCGGGTTCGGCGACGTCCAGCCGCGCTACGTCTTCCAGGTGCCGCTGGCGGGCCGCTCCCTGGAAGAGGTGCACAAGAACTTCAACCAGCTGTGGCGCCGCAACATCAAGAAGGCCGAGAAGGCCGGCGTCGAGGTCGTCCAGGGCGGCTACTACGACCTGGAGGAATGGCAGCGGCTGTACGAGATCACGGCCGTGCGCGACCACTTCCGGCCGCGTCCGCTGTCGTACTTCCAGCGCATGTGGACGGCGCTGAACACCGAGGACCCCAACCGCATGCGGCTGTACTTCGCACGGCACAACGGCGTGAACCTGGCCGCGGCGACGATGCTGGTCGTCGGCGGGCACGTGTGGTACTCCTACGGCGCCTCCGACAACATCGGCCGCGAGGTCCGGCCCTCGAACGCGATGCAGTGGCGGATGCTGCGCGACGCCTACGCGCTCGGCGCCACCGTCTACGACCTGCGCGGCATCTCCGACTCGCTGGACGAGTCCGACCACCTCTTCGGTCTGATCCAGTTCAAGGTCGGCACCGGCGGTCAGGCCGCCGAGTACCTGGGCGAGTGGGACTTCCCGCTGAACAAGCTGCTCCACAAGGCCCTCGACATCTACATGTCGCGCCGCTGACCTCGGCGTTCCCCACGTCGACTTCGTCGACCTCTTCCCTACTTCTGATCCACCGCAGCCACGAGAAAGGTTCCGGGTCCGGCCATGGCGCTCACGCTCTACGTCGACACCGCGCGCTGGCGGGCGCACCACAAGCACGTGCAGGAGCAGTTCCCGGGGCTGGTCCCGGTCTGCAAGGGCAACGGCTACGGCTTCGGGCACGAACGGCTGGCGGAGGAGGCCACCCGCATGGGTTCGGACATCCTCGCCGTCGGCACGACCTACGAGGCCGCGCGCATCAAGGACTGGTTCAGCGGCGATCTGCTGGTGCTCACGCCCTACCGGCGCGGCGAGGAGCCGGTGCCGCTGCCCGACCGCGTGATCCGCTCGGTGTCGTCGGTCGACGGGGTGTACGGCCTGGTCGGGGCCCGGGTCGTCATCGAGGTGATGTCCTCGATGAAGCGGCACGGCGTCAGTGAGCAGGAGCTGCCGCAGCTGCACGCCGCCATCGAGAACGTCCGTCTGGAGGGCTTCGCCATCCACCTGCCGCTGGACCGCACCGACGGCTCGGACGCCGTGGAGGAGGTCATCGGCTGGATGGACCGGCTGCGAGCGGCCCGGCTGCCGCTGCACACCATGTTCGTCAGCCATCTGAAGACCGACGAACTGGCCCGGCTGCAGCAGCAGTTCCCGCAGACCCGGTTCCGCGCCCGCATCGGCACGCGGCTGTGGCTGGGCGACCACGAGGCCACCGAGTACCGCGGCGCGGTCCTGGACGTGACCCGGGTGGCCAAGGGCGACCGCTTCGGCTACCGGCAGCAGAAGGCGGCCTCCGACGGCTTCCTGGTGGTGGTGGCGGGCGGCACGTCCCACGGGGTGGGCCTGGAGGCGCCCAAGGCGCTGCACGGCGTCATGCCCCGCGCCAAGGGGGTGGCCCGCGCCGGCCTGGCCACGGTCAACCGCAACCTGTCGCCGTTCGTCTGGGGCGGCAAGCAGCGCTGGTTCGCCGAGCCGCCGCACATGCAGGTCTCGATCCTCTTCGTGCCCTCGGACGCCCCGGAACCGAAGGTCGGTGACGAGCTGGTGGCCCATCTGCGGCACACCACCACGCAGTTCGACCGGCTCGTGGACCGCTGAGCGACCGACGCCTGGTCCGTTGAGCGACCGGCTCGTGGACCGCTGAGCGCACTGCCGACTCGGCCGCAGCTCGCCGACCCGTACATGTACGAAGGCCGCACCCGGCGCCTGCCGGATGCGGCCTTCGGCACGTCCCTCACGCCCGCCGTTCGCTCACGGTGAACGGTCCTCCGGAGCATGCACCGGCCGGCTGCCCCACCGCACCTGCGCCACCTCGGCGTGCGCCGCGTGATGTGCGGGACGGGCCGCGCCCCCGAGGACGAACACGTCCTCCGCACCGTCCAGCACGCCGCCCGAGGGATCGTCGTCCCCGGCCCGGCGCACCACGTCCCGGTCGGGCAGCAGGATGTCGCGGACGACGACCGCGCACAGGTAGAGCGTCCCGGCCAGATGCACGGCGATCGCCCAGTGGTAGCCGTCGGCCGGCAGTCCCTTGTGCGCGTCCCCGCTGGTCGTGTAGGCGAGGTACATCCAGATGCCGAGGTAGTACGCCACCTCGCAGGCCTGCCAGATCAGGAAGTCCCGCCACTTGGGGCGCGCGAGGACCGCCAGCGGGACCAGCCACAGCACGTACTGCGGCGAGTAGACCTTGTTGGTGAGGATGAAGGCCGCCACGGCCAGAAAGGCCAGCTGGGCGAAGCGCGGCCGGCGCGGAGCGGTCAGCGTCAGGGCGGCGATGCCGAGGAAGCACAGCACCACCAGGAGCGTGGCGGTGGTGTTCACGAAGTCGGTGCTGGGCGGGTGGCTCGAGTTCTGTGCCCAGATCAGCCAGAAGGAGCCGAAGTCCACGCCCCGGTCATGGCTGAACCGGTAGAACTGCCACCAGCCTTCCCGGGCGAAGGCCAGCACCGGCAGGTTCACCACCAGCCAGGCGACGACCGCACCGGCGAGGGCTCGCCCGTACTCCCGCCATCGGCCCGCGCGCCAGCACAGGAAGAGCAGCGGGGCGAGCAGGAGGACCGGGTAGAGCTTGGCCGCGGTGGCCAGCCCCAGCAGGACGCCGAAGGCGAGGGAACGGCCCCTGGACCACATCAGCATGGCGGCAGCCGTCAGGGCGACGGCCAGCAGGTCCCAGTTGATGGTCGCGGTCAGGACGAAGGCCGGGGCCAGGGCGACCAGCAGGCCGTCCCAGGGCCGCCGGGCGTGGGTGCGCACCACACAGACGGCGATGACGGCCGCGCACGCCATCAGCATCCCGGCGTTGACCATCCAGTACCACCGCTCCTGGTGCTGGATGCTGCCGCTGTGCGGGGTGAGCCAGGATGCCACCTCCATGAACACGCCGGTCAGCACCGGGTACTCCAGGTACGGCATGTCGCCGGGGAGCTTGTCGAAGTAGGGCACCAGACCGTCGGAGAAGCCGCGCCCCTGGTACAGGTGCGGGATGTCCGAGTAGCAGGCCTTGGTGTACTGCGAGCTCGCGCCGAAGAACCAGGCGCTGTGGTAGCACGGCGCCTTCTGGACCAGGCCGAGCGCGAACATGCCGATCGCGACGAGCGCGACGACCCGTACCGGGGTCCACCAGGACGTGCCGAGCAGGGCACGCCGACCGAGAGGACCGCCGATCAGCTCGCTGCCGGCTGCGGCGACCGGGTCCTCCTGGGTCGGCCGCACCGGGCCGGGGTCGGGCTGGTGCACGCTCGCTTGCGTCGATTCAGCACGGGGCATGCCGCCATCCTGCCGTACGCGGCCGGGGACGCGCGTGGGCCGCCGCACCTGGCGGGTGCGACGGCCCACGTTTCACGTGAAACACCGACGACGGGTGGCGTACCCGCTAGGGGTTGCCGCCTCCGAAGAAGCCTCCATTGCCATTGCCGTTGCCCCGGCTGTTTCCGGTGCCACCGGCGTCGGCCGTCTCACTGGAGCTGGGGGACGGGAAGTCGCCGCCGTTCGCGCCGCCGTTGTTGTCGGTGCCCCCGTTGTCACCGGTCTGACCGCCGTTGTCGGCGCAGCCGAAGAATCCGCAGTGGGACTCGGTCGGCGTGGGCGACGGGCTGGTCTGCGTCGCGCTGGGCGTGGGCGTCGGCGTCGGGGTCGGCGACTGGGTCCGGGTGACCGTCGGCGTGGGCGTGGGGCTGGGAGCGGCGTGGACGACCTCGCCGATGGGCTGCGGTGCCGGGAAGGACTCCGCCGGCTCGCCCTTGAGCGCCTGCAGCATGTAGTCGTGCCAGATCTCGGCCGGGAACGAGGCGCCGTGGATCTTCTCCTGGTCACCCGTTCCGTACATCTCGAGGAACTGGCGCTGCTTGTTGCTCGCGTCGTCGTCGAGCCGGAACATGCTGATCGCCGTGGACAGCTGCGGGGTGTAGCCGACGAACCAGGCGGACTTGTTGCCGTCCGTGGTGCCGGTCTTGCCGGCCACCTCACGCCCGGGCAGCTGTGCGTGGGTACCCGTGCCCTTGTCCACCACGGTCTTCAGGACGTCGGTGACGTTGTCGGCCACCTTGGCGGTGAAGGCCTGCTTGGTCGCGCTCCGGTGCGTGTAGACCGGGCCGTCCTGGTTCACGACCTTGGTGACCGAGTAGGGGTCGTTCTGCTTGCCGCTGGCGGCGAAGGTCGCGTAGGCACCGGCCATCCGGATGGCGCTCGGGTCCGAGATGCCGATGGAGAAGGAGGGGTAGGTGGTGCCGGTCAGGCTGTTCCGCAGCAGACCGGCGTCCAGCGCCGCCTGCTTGACCTTGTCCAGGCCCACGTCCATGCCCAGCTGCACGTAGACGGAGTTCACGGACTGCCGCATGGCCTCACGCAGGTCGATCATGTAGTCGGGCGGGGAGCCCACCGACTCGTCGCCGTCGTTGCGCTGCAACCACTCCTCGCCCTTCTCGTTCGTCCAGACGCTCCCGTCGTAGGTCTTGATCTTGAGCTTGTTCTTGCCGCTGTAGCGGCTCTTGGGGGACACCAGGGTGCGCTCGCCCGGCCCCTGCGTCGGCCCCAGGTGGGGGTTCCGCACGCCGTCGCGCATCGCCGCCGCGAGCACGAACGGCTTGAACGTCGAACCGACCTGCGCACCGGTGGCGTCGGCGTTGTTGGTGAAGTGCTTGGTGGCGTCCTCACCGCCGTAGATCGCCTCGATGGCGCCCGTCTTCGGGTCCACCGAGGCCCCGCCGAACTGGACGTAGGTGTCGGTCTTCGGGCGTTCCTTGGGCTTGATGTTGGCCTGCCGGACCTTGGTGACCGCCGTCTCCAGCTCCTGGACCTTCTTCTTGTCGAAGGTCGTGTGGATCTGGTAGCCACCGCGCTGCAGGTCGTCGGCGGTGATGTCCGTGTTGTTGATGACGTAGGCCTTGGCGAGGTCGACGAGGTAGCCGATCTGGCCGCTCAGCCGGGTGTTCGACCGGGGGTTCTGCCACTTGGGCAGCGTGGTGTACTTGGCCCGCTCGGCGGCGCTGAGGTGGCCGTACTTGACCATCTTGTCGAGCGTGTCCTGCATCTGGGTCAGGGCACGCCTCTTGTTGTCCTCCGGAGTGGCGCTCGGGTCGATGGAGGTCGCGCCCGCCGGGTCGTAGTACGTCGCGCCCTTGAGCATCGCCGCCAGGAAGGCGCACTCCCCGGCGTTCAGGTCCTTGGCGTCCTTGTTGAAGTACGCGCGCGAAGCCGCCTGGAGGCCGTAGGCCCCGCGCCCGTAGTACGCGGAGTTGAGATAGCCGGCCATGATCTGCTTCTTGGGCACCTTGGCGCCGACCTTGATCGCGACGAAGATCTCCTTGAACTTGCGGGAGATGGTCTGCGACTGGTCGTCCAGCATGGCGTTCTTGACGTACTGCTGGGTGATGGTGGATCCGCCCTGGGTCTGTCCGCCCCGCGCCATGTTGAACACGGCCCGGGCGATGCCCTTCACGTCGATGCCGCTGTCGGTCTCGAAGGTCTTGTTCTCCTGCGAGATGACCGCGTACCGCATCTCCCGGGGAATGTCCGAGTAGTTCAGGATCTGGCGGTTGATCTCACCACCCGTCCGCACCATCTCGCTGCCGTCGGCCCAGTAGTACACGTTGTTCTGGGCGATGGCCGTCTTGGCGACGTCCGGCACGTCCACCATCGCGTAGCCGACTCCGGCCACCGCGACCAGGCTGCCGACGAAGCCGATGAACAGCCCGGCCACCAGCTTCCAGGACGGCATCCAGCGTTGCCAGCCGTACTTGTCGGACCGCGGGTAGTCGATGAGCCGCTTCCGTCCCGGCGGTGCCGCGCGCCCGCGTCCGCGTCCGGGACCGTTCGGCCCGCCGGGCCCGGCCCCTCTGCGCCGGCCACCGCTTCTCTGTGCCGCCCTGCGGGCCGCGGCGCGCCCGCCGTACGGGCGTGCTTCCTCTCCCGCGCCGTACGAGCCCGATCCGTAGGAAGTGGACCCGTAGGAGTCGGCAGGAGATCCGTTGGCGCCTCGCGGTGCCGCACGGCGGCCGGAGGCCGGACCGGACTGGCCACGCCGGGCCGCGGCTCGTCCGCCTCCCTGCGGCTGCGGCGGTTTGCGACGGTGCTCGCTCATCGAACGATTACTCCTCGGGCAGGCGCACCCCTGCGCGCCTGGAAACGGCGGCTGGTTTCCGGTCCCCCCGAGTACGGATGTGGTCGGTCACGCATTCACCCGTACTGCACCGGGGACGAGGACGTCCCCAGGCGTCACTCGGTTCCCGGCGGTTTGCATGGCGCACAGACTACGCATCGCCACAACCTGCCGTGCCCCGAAGTTCACCCCAAAACAGGCAACTTGCCACCACCGAAACAGTGATGTGATCCCGTTCACCATGTCCCCCCTTGTCGCACGCGCGGGGCCGTTCTATCGTCGGGATGTATCGAGTCGATACATCAGCACGACATAAAGACCGTCACGGCACCCGGAGCGGCATCCGCCGGCCCGGGTCGCGGCAGAGAGGAGGCGACGTATGGGCCGGCGTTCCGGGATCCTTGAGTTCGCCGTACTCGGTCTGCTTCGCGAGTCCCCGATGCACGGCTACGAGCTGCGCAAACGACTCAATACGTCACTGGGTGTCTTCCGCGCCTTCAGCTACGGGACGCTCTACCCCTGCCTCAAGACGCTGGTCGCCAACGGCTGGCTGACCGAGGAACCGGGGAACACCAGCGAGGACGCCCTGGCCGCTCCGCTCGCGGGGCGCCGCGCCAAGATCGTCTATCGGCTGACGGCGGAAGGTAAGGAGCACTTCGAGGACCTGCTCTCCCAGACCGGCCCCGACACGTACGACGACGAGCACTTCGCCGCGCGCTTCGCCTTCTTCGGGCAGACGTCGCGGGATGTGCGCATGCGCGTGCTGGAGGGCCGCCGCAGCCGGCTGGAGGAGCGCCTGGAGAAGATGCGTGCCTCCCTCGCACGCACCCGGGAGCGCCTCGACGACTACACCCTCGAGCTCCAGCGCCACGGGATGGAGTCCGTGGAGCGCGAAGTGCGCTGGCTGAACGAGCTCATCGAGAGCGAGCGGGCCGGGCGGGACCTGAAGGGTTCCGCCGCCGGGGGGACCGCTCAGCAGGACACCACACAGGGAGCGACGGGCGGCCTGCCCCGGTCCGGGGATCCTTCCCGGCCGGATACGCCCGGCGACACCGCCACGTGAGGTCCCGTCGGGGCTTCACCGAGTACACACAGGGAGCAACCGGAATGGGTTCGGTTCGCGTAGCCATCGTCGGTGTGGGCAACTGCGCCGCATCGCTGGTGCAGGGCGTCGAGTACTACAAGGACGCCGACCCGGCGTCCAAGGTCCCGGGCCTGATGCACGTGCAGTTCGGCGACTACCACGTGCGGGACATCGAGTTCGTCGCCGCCTTCGACGTCGACGCGAAGAAGGTCGGCCTGGACCTCGCGGACGCCATCGGCGCCTCCGAGAACAACACCATCAAGATCTGCGACGTCCCCTCCACCGGCGTGACGGTGCAGCGCGGCCACACCCTGGACGGCCTGGGCAAGTACTACCGCCAGACCATCGAGGAGTCCGCCGAGGAGCCGGTCGACGTCGTCCAGGTCCTGAAGGACAAGCAGGTCGACGTCCTCGTCTGCTACCTGCCCGTGGGCTCCGAGGACGCGGCGAAGTTCTACGCCCAGTGCGCCATCGACGCCAAGGTCGCCTTCGTCAACGCCCTTCCGGTCTTCATCGCCGGCACCAAGGAGTGGGCCGACAAGTTCACCGAGGCCGGTGTGCCGATCGTCGGTGACGACATCAAGTCGCAGGTCGGCGCCACCATCACGCACCGCGTCATGGCGAAGCTGTTCGAGGACCGGGGCGTCATCCTGGACCGCACGATGCAGCTGAACGTCGGCGGCAACATGGACTTCAAGAACATGCTCGAGCGCGAGCGCCTGGAGTCCAAGAAGATCTCCAAGACGCAGGCCGTCACCTCCCAGATCCCCGACCGGGACCTGGGCGAGAAGAACGTCCACATCGGCCCGTCCGACTACGTGGCCTGGCTGGACGACCGCAAGTGGGCCTACGTGCGCCTGGAGGGCCGCGCCTTCGGTGACGTCCCGCTGAACCTGGAGTACAAGCTCGAGGTCTGGGACTCCCCGAACTCCGCGGGCGTCATCATCGACGCGCTGCGCGCCGCGAAGATCGCCAAGGACCGCGGCATCGGCGGCCCCGTGCTGTCCGCGTCCTCGTACTTCATGAAGTCCCCGCCGGTGCAGTACTTCGACGACGAGGCCCGCGAGAACGTCGAGAAGTTCATCCGCGGCGAGGTCGAGCGCTAAGCCGCGCCGAACGCTCCTGCCAGGGCCGGAAGGGTCCCCGAGGCGATTGCCCCGGGGACCCTTCCGTATGTGAGGCTGTGCCGCATGGCCGTCGTCCGTGACCTGAGCACGCTGCTCCGATTGAGGGACTTCCGGCGTCTGCTCGCGATACGGCTGCTCTCGCAGGGTGCCGACGGCGTCTACCAGGTGGGGCTGGCCCCCTACGTCGTCTTCTCACCGGAGAAGCAGGCGTCCCCCGCCGCGGTCGCCTCCGCGATGGCGGTGCTGCTGCTGCCCTACTCCCTCGTCGGGCCGTTCGCCGGTGTGCTGCTGGACCGCTGGCGGCGCCGCCAGGTCTTCCTCCACGGCAACCTGGTGCGCGCGGCGCTGGCGGCCGCCACGGCCGCGCTGATGGTGGCCGCCGTCCCGGACTGGCTCTTCTACGTCTCCGCGCTGTGTGTCACCGCCGTGAACCGCTTCGTCCTGGCAGGACTGTCCGCAGCGCTGCCGCGCGTGGTCGATGCCGAGCGGCTGGTGATGGCGAACTCGCTGTCGCCGACGGCGGGCTCGCTGGCCGCGTTCGCGGGCGGCGGCCTCGCCTTCGTGCTGCGTCTGGTGGGGGCGGACTCCGACGCGGCCGTGGTGCTGCTGGGTGCCGCCCTGTATCTGTGCGCCGCCCTGGTGTCGCTGCTCATGGCACCGGAACTGCTGGGTCCGGACCGGGGCGTGGTGCGGCCCTCGCTCGGCACGGCCCTGACGGGTACGGCACGGGAGCTGACGGCGGGCATGGCGCACCTGATCGCGCCGCCGCACAGGACGGCCGCCCGGGCACTGACCGCGATGTCACTGATGCGCTTCTGCTACGGCGCGCTGACCGTGATGCTGCTGATGCTGTGCCGCTACGGGCTGACCTCGGACACGGGGGAGGGACTGCGCCTGCTCGGGCTGGCCCTGGGGTTCTCGGGAGCCGGCTTCTTCGCCGCGGCCGTGGTGACCCCGTGGGCGGCCGGCCGGCTCGGCCCGGTGCGCTGGATCGTCGTGTGCGCCCTGTCGGCCGCGATCCTGCAACCCGCCCTGGGCCTGCCGTTCGCCGTGGGCCCCCTGCTGGTCGCGGCCTTCGTGCTGGGGCTGACCACCCAGGCGGCGAAGATCGCCACGGACACGGTCGTGCAGTCCACGGTCGAGGACGGCTACCGCGGCCGGATCTTCTCCGTGTACGACGTGCTGTTCAACGTCGCCTTCGTGAGTGCGGCGGGCGTCGCCGCCCTGATGCTGCCGCCGGACGGCCGCTCGGCCGCGCTGGTGGTCACGGTCGCCGTGATCTATGCCGTGGTTGCGGCCGGCATGGGCCGGTTCGTCCGCCAGTAAGTGTCACATCAGTGACACAGACCTCCTGGAGGACACCGGGCTGTCAGCGGGGGCCTGTAGCTTACGTGGGTCTTATGTCGACGCCATGTCCGCGTCATCCTGCCTACGTTCCACAGGGGGACTCCCACGTGACCACTCCGCCGCCGCCCCAGGGCCAGAACCCGTACGCCCAGGCGCCCACCGCTCCCCTGGGGCAGCAGCCCGGCCAGCCGGGAGTCGCGCAGCAGCCTTACCCTCCGCAGCAGTCCTATCCGCCGCAGCAGCCGTACGCGCCCTTCCCGCAGCAGCAGGGCGCTCCCCTTCCTCCGCCGCCCGCACCGGCCGGCAAGCGTATGGGCAAGAAGGCCGTCCGGATCGTCGGGGCCATCGTCGTCGCCGTCATCGTGGCGCTCCTGAAGTTCGGCGCGGGATGGTTCCTGACGCGTGACGACGCGGAGACCACCTCGGTGGGTTCCTGCATGCACAACGAGGGCACCATGACCAAGCCGGACCTCAACGAGGTCGACTGCTCCTCCGGTGAAGCGCAGTACACGGTGGTGCAGAAGTTCGACGGCTCCACCGACGAGGACAAGTGCCAGAGCGTCGCCGACGCGACGATCTCCTACGTCCAGTACGGCGGCGGCCATGACGTGGTGCTCTGCCTGAAGGAAACCAAGTAGCGGGCGGACCGGTCTCCGCCGAGGGGCAGCAGTCACGCCGAAGGGGCGGTGTTTCACGTGAAACACCGCCCCTTCGTGGTCACGTTTCACGTGAAACATGACGCGCCGTTGTCCGGCCTCAGCTCTGCTCGGCCCACCATTCCTTCAGGGCCGTCACCGCCGCGTCGTGCCCCATCGGGCCGTGTTCCAGGCGAAGCTCCAGCATGTGCTGGTAAGCGCGGCCGACGGCCGGGCCCGGCTTGATACCCAGGATCTCCATGATCTGGTTGCCGTCGAGGTCCGGACGAATGGCATCCAGCTCCTCCTGCTCCTGCAGCTGAGCGATGCGCTCTTCCAGGCTGTCGTAGGCACGGGACAGCGCGGCCGCCTTGCGCTTGTTCCGGGTGGTGCAGTCGGAGCGGGTCAGCTTGTGGAGGCGGTCCAGGAGCGGGCCGGCGTCGCGGACGTAGCGGCGGACCGCGGAGTCCGTCCACTCCCCGGTGCCGTAACCGTGGAACCGCAGGTGCAGCTCCACCAGGCGCGAGACGTCCTTGACCAGCTCGTTGGAGTACTTCAGAGCCGTCATGCGCTTCTTGGTCATCTTCGCCCCGACCACCTCGTGGTGGTGGAAGGAGACCCGGCCGTCCTTCTCGAAACGGCGTGTGCGCGGTTTGCCGATGTCGTGCAGCAGCGCGGCGAGGCGGAGGGTGAGGTCGGGGCCGTTGTCCTCCAGCGCGATCGCCTGCTCGAGGACGATCAGCGTGTGGTCGTAGACGTCCTTGTGACGGTGGTGCTCGTCGCTCTCCAGGCGCAGGGCGGGCAGCTCGGGCAGTACCCGGTCGGCGAGCCCCGTGCCGACGAGCAGGGTCAGGCCCTTGCGCGGGTGGGCCGACAGGATCAGCTTGTTCAGCTCGTCCCGTACCCGCTCGGCGGAGACGATCTCGATGCGTCCGGCCATCTCCTTCATCGCCGCGACGACCTCGGGGGCCACCTCGAAGTCGAGCTGGGCCGCGAAGCGTGCGGCCCGCATCATGCGCAGCGGGTCGTCGGAGAAGGAGTCCTCGGGCGTCCCGGGGGTGCGCAGCACACGCGCGGCCAGGTCCTCCAGACCACCGTGCGGGTCGATGAACCTCTTCTCCGGCAACGCCACCGCCATCGCGTTGACGGTGAAGTCCCGCCGGACGAGGTCTTCCTCGATGGAGTCGCCGTACGACACCTCGGGCTTGCGCGAGGTCCGGTCATAGGCCTCGGACCGGTAGGTGGTCACCTCGATCTGGTAACCCTGCTTCTGCGCGCCGACCGTGCCGAACGCGATCCCGACCTCCCACACCGCGTCCGCCCAGGGCCGCACGATCTTCAATACGTCCTCGGGGCGGGCGTCCGTCGTGAAGTCCAGGTCGTTGCCGAGCCGACCGAGCAGCGCGTCCCGGACGGAGCCGCCGACCAGGGCGAGAGAGAACCCGGCCTCCTGGAAGCGGCGCGCGAGGTCGTCGGCGACGGGGGCCACACGCAGTAGCTCGCTCACCGCGCGCTGCTGCACCTGGCTCAGGGCAGGGGAAGTGTCATCGTTGGCGTTCGGCACAACAGAAAAGGGTACGTGGCCCGGCCCCTCGGGCAGGACTGCTTTCCCCGGCGCCCGCCTCCCTCTCCTCAGGAAGGTTGATCCTTCCGCGCAGAAGGGGCCGAACCGAAAACAGAAGGACGTATGCGCCGCATCGGCTGACGTAGATCGCGTAGATGGCGTAGGGGAGCGAGACCACCTCTTTGTGGCGCACCGCACATCATCCGTGGATAGGGGGATATGCAGGACAGCAGGGATCGCCCGCTGATCTTGTGACCGCCTCCGCGGCACTTCCGCTCCGCGCGCATCGTTACCATGCCTGGACGCACATTCCGACGACCACTGACGACGAGGGACGGGCGAGCGCGTGGCCGAGGCGGCAGACTTCCAGGGGACCAGTCCCTCACCTGCCCGTCGCTGGCTGCGGCGGGCCGGGGCCCTGCTCGCCGGCGCGCCCCTGCTGGCCGGTCTGCTGCAGCTGCCCGCCGCCACGTCCGCGCACGCCTCCGGGCAGGATGCCGCCCGGGCCGCCTCCGGTTCGCGCACCGTGGCCGTCTCCCTCGACTCGCTCAGCCCCAGCGCCCCCTCGGACGGCGACACGCTGACGGTCTCGGGCACGGTGACCAACAAGGGCAAGCAGCCGGTCACCGACGCCCATGTGGGTCTGCGGGTGGGAGAGCACCTGGACACCCGCTCCGCCATCGACGAGGTCGCCGAGCGCACCGGCTTCGACCCCGCGGCCGACGGCGGCGAGATCGACGGCAAGTACGTCCAGAAGTTCGACCAGCTGTCCCCCGGCGTCGCACAGCACTTCAGCATCTCCGTGCCGGTCGGCAAACTGCACCTCGACGCGGACGGGGTGTACGAGTTCTCCGTCTCGCTCTCGGGCCGGACCTCCTCCCAGCCCTGGGAGCAGGTCCTGGGCATCCAGCACACGTTCCTGCCCTGGCAGCCCGGCGAGGCGGACACCAAGACCAAGACGACGTTCCTGTGGCCGCTGGTGTCGAAGGTGCACATGACGGCGGAGACGGGCCCCGGCGCACAGCAGACACCGGTGTTCCTCAACGACGACCTCGCCAAGGAGATCTCCCCCGGCGGCCGGCTGGAACGCATGCTGACGCTGGGCAAGGACCTCGACGTCACCTGGGTGATCGACCCGGACCTGCTGGCGTCCGTCGACGCCATGACCCGCAACTACCGCATCCAGAGCGACGCCGACTCCACCCCTGTCGCCGGCACCCACCAGGCGGTGGCCAAGCAGTGGCTCGCCGAGCTGCAGCAGGCGGTGGCGGGCAAGGAGGTCGTGGCGCTGCCGTTCGCCGACCCGGACCTGGCCTCCCTCGCCCATCACGGCACGAGCGTCACCGGCTCGCTGAGTCAGCTCAAGGACGCCACCGACGTCGCCGCCGGCACGGTGGAGACGGTGCTGCACGTGACACCGGACACGGATTTCGCCTGGCCGGTGGACGGCGCCGTCGACCCGTCGATCATCAGGGTCGCCACCTCCGCGGGCGCGGACAAGGTCATCGCGCGCAGCGACAGCCTCCAGGAGTCCGACGGCCTGACGTACACGCCCTCGGCGGCTCGCCCGATCGGCGCGGGCACCACGGCGGTCGTCGCCGACGCACGGCTGTCGACGGCCTTCGAGGGCGATCTGTCGCACGCCGGTGACGGCACGCTCGCCGTGCAGCGGTTCCTCGCCCAGAGCCTGGCGCTCAACGATCAGACGAGCAAGCAGCGCAGCATCGTCGTCGCCCCGCAGCGCATGCCCAGCGCGAGCCAGGCCCGGGCCATGGCGCAGGCACTGACCGCCTTGCAGCAGAGCACCTGGTCGGAGTCCCAGGACCTGTCCGCGGCCGCCAAGGCCAAGCCGGACCCCGGTGCCACGACCAGGGTCCCGTCGGCCTCGGACTACCCTTCCTCGCTGCGCAAGCAGGAACTCAGGCGGCCCGCCTTCGAGGCGATCGCTAGGACCCAGGACAAGGTCGACAACTTCAAGGTGGTGCTCACCTACCCCTCGCGGGTCGTGACGCCGTTCGGCCGGGCCATGAACCGCGAGATGTCGACGTCCTGGCGGGGCCGTGACGACGCGGCGGAGAACTTCCGCGACGGCGTGGAGGCATACCTCGACGATCTGTCCGACGAGGTCAAGCTGATCGACAAGTCGGAGACCAAGCTCTCCGGACACAGCGCCACGATCCCCGTGACCGTCCAGAACAACCTGGTGCAGGGCGTCGACCACCTGGTGCTGCGGCTCACCTCGACCAACCCCACCCGCCTCAAGATCGGCGGCGGCGCCTACGACGAGCAGCCCATCACCGTCTCGGGCGGCCACAGCCAGTCCGTGAAGTTCACCACGTCGGCCAACGCCAACGGTCCGGTGACGGTGATCGCCCAGCTGTACACGCAGGACGGCCAGGAGTACGGCGCTCCGGTCACCTTCGACGTCAAGGTCACCGAGATCACCGCGACGGTGATGCTGGTCATCGGCGGCGGCGTGCTGCTGCTCGTGCTCGCCGGCTTCCGCATGTACACCCAGCGCAAGCGCGCCGCAGCCCGGCAGGACGCGGAGCCGGCGCAGGAGACGCAGGACGCGCAGGACGCCCACGGCGCCGAGGACGGTGCCGAGGACCCCGGCGAGTCCGGCCCGGCCGCGTCGTCCGGACCGGAGCACGGCACCTCGCACCACCCGCAGCGCCCGGAGAACCCCGAAGCCACCGCCGAACGTCTCCCGAAGGAGTCGGGCACCCGCACCCGGGCAGACGCCTCCGAGCAGCCGAGTGACCGGGCACCGGACACCGCAGCGGGAAACGCCGACCCGTCCGGCACGGGTGAGAAAGTGGACCGTTGAGGATGTCGTGGCCGCAGGGGCCCGGGACGATGAGGTGGGGTAAGCATGAACGCGCCGTACGACGGTGACCGCGGCCAGGCCGTGGGCGGCTCGGGCCACCCCGACGCGCCGCCGCCCGGGCACGGCCAGGTGCCGCACCAGCCCCCGGCGGACGCGTACCTCCAGGACGCCTACGCGGAGGATCCCTACCGGGCGCAGGACCTCACCGCCCAGGACCCGGTCGGGCGGCACGGTCGGACAGGGCCTCGCCGACCGGGTCCTGGGCGGCGAGGGCCTGCGCCCGGGAGGGACCCTCCGCGTAGGCGTCCTGGAGGCACGCGTCCGCCGGGGGCTGGTGCGGCACCTGGCCGCGCCCGGGCGGCGGCGCGTCGGGGTGGCCCGAGCCGCATCTGAGATCGATCACCGTTACACAGTTACTCTCTGACGTGTGTTTGTGTATATGTCACCTTGTTCTCTATTATCCCTCTTTTTTTTGTTTTTTTAAAGCAGAAGTTTTTTTCTAGCAAGCAGAAGACGGCATACGGGTTTTCTGCCTGTCTGGTGGGCTCGGAGAGGTGTATAAGGGCCAGACCCCCGCGTGTGGGCCCGGACCCCGCCCCCGGAGCCGTCCGGGGCCACCCAGTACCTGCCGTACGGCGAGGACCCGCGCACCACGCAGTTCGTGGGCGTCGACGACCTGGTCAGCAACTCCGGCGAGGAGCAGCACCAGCCGGACGCCTTCGCCCACCTGTTCCGGGACCAGCAGCAGGGCGGGTATCAGGACCCCCGCCAGAACGGATCCGCCTCCCCCGGGCCGAACGGCTACGGGAACGCTCAGCTGGGCGGCTACGGGGAGCCTCCGCAGAACGCCTACGGAGAGGCACAGCAAGGCGGCTACGCGGAACCGCAGCAGGGCGGCTATGCGGACCCCCGGCAGAACAGCCACCAGGACCCCGCACAGAGCGGCTACCAGAACCACGGGCAGCACTACGGCTACGACCCCCGCCAGAGCGGTTACCAGCCCTCCGCCGCGCACGGCTACCAGCCCCCGCAGGAGACGGGCGGACGCCCGCCCATGGACTTCCCGCCGGTCGCCGGTCCCGGATCCGTCCCGGCGGCCGGCCAGGGCGCGGCGGGACCGTACGCGCCCACCGCGGGGGGAGCCGAGACGGTTGCGCTGACGTCCGTGGCGACCGCCGAGCCCGCTCCCGCGCCGGCGAAGAAGGGCGGGAAGGCCGCGGGGCTGCTGAAGTCGAGCGCCGTGATGGCGGCGGGCACGATGGTCTCGCGCCTGACCGGCTTCATCCGCTCGGCGATGATCGTCTCCGCGCTCGGCGTCGGTCTGCTCGGCGACACCTTCCAGGTCGCCTACCAGCTGCCGACGATGATCTACATCCTGACCGTCGGTGGCGGCCTGAACTCCGTGTTCGTGCCGCAGCTCGTCCGGGCGATGAAGGAGGACGACGACGGCGGCGAGGCGTACGCGAACCGGCTGCTGACCCTGGTCATGGTCGCCCTCGGCGCCCTCACCGTCCTCGCGGTCGTGGCGGCGCCCCTGTTGATCAAGCTGCTCTCCCCGTCCGTGGCCGGCGATCCGGCGGCCGACCAGGTCGGCATCACCTTCGTCCGCTACTTCGTGCCCTCGATCTTCTTCATGGGCATCCACGTGGTGATGGGGCAGGTCCTCAACGCGCGCGGAAAGTTCGGCGCGATGATGTGGACGCCCGTCCTGAACAACATCGTCATCATCGTCACGCTCGGCATGTTCATCTGGGTCTACGGCAGCGCCGCGGACTCCGGCATGAAGGTGTCGACCATCCCGCCCGAGGGCCAGCGGCTGCTCGGCGTCGGCATCCTGCTGGGCCTGGTCGTCCAGGCCCTGGCGATGATCCCCTACCTGCGGGAGACCGGCTTCCGCCTGCGGCTGCGGTTCGACTGGCGGGGGCACGGGCTCGGCAAGGCAGCGGCCCTCGCCAAGTGGACGCTGCTGTTCGTGCTCGCCAACCAGGCCGGCAACATCGTCGTCACCCGGCTGTCCACCGCGGCCGGCACGAGCTCGCCCGTGGACGGCACCGGCTACGCCGCCTACGCCAACGCCCAGCTGATCTGGGGCCTGCCGCAGGCCATCATCACCGTCTCCCTGATGGCCGCCCTGCTGCCGCGGATCTCCCGCTCCGCCCACGAGGGCGACGCCGGCGCCGTCCGCGACGACATCTCCCAGGGCCTGCGCACCACGGCCGTGGCGATCGTGCCCGTCGCCTTCGGCTTCGTCGCGCTCGGCATCCCGATGTGCACGCTGATCTTCGGGACCTCCGGCACCAGCGAGGCCACCAACATGGGCTACATGCTGATGGCCTTCGGTCTCGGCCTCATCCCGTACTCCGTGCAGTACGTCGTCCTGCGTGCCTTCTACGCCTACGAGGACACCCGGACGCCCTTCTACAACACGGTCGTCATCGCCGCGGTCAACGCGGGCGCCTCGGCCCTGTGCTACTTCCTGCTCCCGGCCCGCTGGGCGGTCATCGGCATGGCCGCCTCGTACGGCATCGCCTACGCCATCGGCGTGGGAGTCGCCTGGAACCGGCTGCGCAAGCGGCTCGGCGGCGACCTGGACGGCTCGCGCGTCATGCGGACGTACGCACGGCTGTGCATCGCCTCCGTACCGGCGGCCGCGCTCAGTGGCGCGGCCTGCTACGGCATCGGCCACACGCTCGGGCAGGGCGTGGTCGGCTCGTTCGCCGCGCTGCTCGCCGGTGGGGTCCTGCTGCTCGGGGTCTTCTTCGTCGCCGCCCGCCGCATGCGCATCGAGGAACTGAACTCGCTCGTGGGCATGGTCCGCGGACGGCTGGGGCGTTGAGACAGGGGTAGGCGCACAACCATCGTCCGTGGCTGCGTGTCGTGCATAGCAGCGGACTGTGGGCACAATTGGTTTCGGCGTCGGACAGCGCGCGATGATCGCGATCATGGGGAGGCAGGAGCGACGGTGGCGGAACGGAGCACGGCTGCCGTCGACGTGGCTGACACCAGCGGTGACAAGCCGCTGACCGCCGAGGCGGAGGCCACGGCCGACGGTGTGGCCCAGAACCGGGAGCGGGGCACGGACAACGACGACGCGCAGGGCAGCGGCGGCAGCCAGGTTCCCGGCCGGAAGACGACACCGCCCGAACTGCACAGCGGCCACAAGCTCGCCAGACGCTACCGGCTCGAAGAGTGCGTCACCCGTCTGGACGGATTCAGCAGTTGGCGAGCCGTTGACGAAAAGCTCCGTCGTGCCGTCGGCGTGCACGTCCTGCCGGCGGACCACGCGCGCGCCCGCTCCGTGCTGGCCGCCGCCCGCTCCTCCGCGCTGCTCGGCGACCCCCGCTTCGTCCAGGTCCTCGACGCCGTCGAGGAGAACGACCTGGTCTACGTCGTCCACGAATGGCTGCCCGACGCCACCGAGCTGACCACGCTGCTGTCCGCCGGCCCGCTGGAACCGCACGACGCCTACCAGTTGGTGAGCCAGGTCGCCTCCGCCATGGCCGCCGCCCACCGTGAGGGCCTCGCCCATCTGCGGCTCAACCCCAACGCCGTGCTGCGCACCTCCACCGGCCAGTGGCGCATCCGCGGCCTCGCCGTGAACGCGGCGCTGCGCGGCATCAGCTCCGACACGCCGCAGCGCGCCGACACCGAGGCCATCGGTGCTCTGCTGTACGCGGCGCTGACCCAGCGCTGGCCGTACGAGAACGACGCCTATGGTCTGTCCGGCCTGCCCAAGGACCTCGGCCTGATCGCCCCCGACCAGGTGCGCGCCGGCGTCCACCGCGGCCTGTCCGAGCTGGCCATGCGCGCCCTCGCCAACGACGGCGCGACCGCCTCCCGCCACGAGGCTCCGTGCACCACGCCGGAGGAGCTGGTGAAGGCGATCAGCGAGATGCCGCGCATCCGCCCGCCGGAGCCCGCGTTCACCGCCCCTCCGGATTACCAGAGCACGTCGTACCAGCAGGGCACCTACGGCCGTCCGTCGGCGCTCCCCGGCGTCACACAGCCGGTGCCGGCCCCGCCGCCCCCGCTGCAGAGCCGCACCGGCAAGGCGCTGAAGTGGGCCGTCTCCGCCCTCCTCATCGCCGCGCTGGGCCTGGGCAGCTGGCAGCTGGCCGACGCCCTGATGGACCAGGGCGGCAAGTCGAGCAAGGACAGCCAGACGCAGACGCAGGACGGCAGCGACAAGAAGAACGACCAGCACAAGCCGTCGCTGCCCATCGGCATCCAGGCGGCGCAGGAGTTCGTCGCCAAGGGGGACGCCCAGCACCCCGGCGATGTGGCGAAGACCTACGACGGCAACAGCTCGACCTACTGGAAGACCAACACGTTCGTCGACGGCCCGGCGCTCGCGCCGTACAAGCCGGGGGTGGGCATCGTCTACGACCTCGGCTCGGCGAAGGACCTCGCCACCGCGTCCGTGGGGCTGCGCTACAGCGGCGACCACACCACGGTCGAGCTGTACTCCGCCGACTCCCTGACGCCGCCGTCCCTGGAGTCGATGCAGAAGATCGGCAGTGTCACGACGAGCGGGAGCACGGCGACCGTCAAGGTCACCAAGCCGGTGAAGACGCGGTACGTCCTGGTCTGGCTCACGGCTGTGCCCTTCTCGGGCGACGACCCGAGCGCGTACTCGCGTGCCGGCTACAAACAGGCCGTCACCGAAGTGAAGTTCACGGGCTGACCGCTCACCGAGGGGGAGGGGGTCCGATGGCGGACGGCACCGCCTACGGCGACATAGGCGACCAGGACCTCCTCGCCCGCCATGTCGCGGGCGACCCCGACGCCTTCGGCGAGCTGGTACGCCGCCACCGCGATCGTCTCTGGGCGGTCGCCCTGCGGACGCTGGGCGACCGTGAGGAGGCCGCCGACGCCGTGCAGGACGCGTTCGTCTCCGCCTACCGGGCCGCCCACACCTTCCGTGGACAGTCGGCGGTCACGACCTGGCTGCACCGGATCACGGTCAACGCCTGCCTGGACCGCGCCCGCAAGGCGGCCTCGCGGAAGACCGCGCCGGTGGACGACACCGAGCGCCTGGAGCAGCTTTTGGAGCCGCACGAGTCGGCATCGGCGCCCGCCGAGCGCAACGACGTGCAGCGGCAGCTCGTGGAGGCGCTGGGCACCCTCCCGCCCGACCAGCGGGCCGCCCTGGTGCTGGTCGACATGCAGGGCTATCCCGTCGCCGAGGCCGCCAGGATCCTCGGCGTGCCCACCGGCACAGTGAAAAGCCGGTGCGCCCGGGGCAGGGCCAGGCTCCTGCCGCTGCTCGGCCATCTGCGGCCCGAGGGCAGCGATGACGACAGGGAGCGGGGAACACGAGGGAACCGGGTGCCGGGGGCATCCGTCCCACCGGCAGCGGGCCCCCAGCCCGAGAGGCCGAGAGCTCCGGGACCGACGGACCCGGGACCGAGTGATCCAGCTGCTGCGAAGGGCGGAGGTGGGCGAGCGTGACATCCACGACGGATACGGCAGGGCACCCGGACGTCACGGAGATCGCCGATCTCTCCGAAGGACTCCTCGCTCCCGCCCGTGCGCAGGAACTGCGCCGGCACCTGGACGCATGCACCGCGTGTGCCGACGTGCGCGCCTCGCTGGAAGAGATCCGGGCTCTGCTGGGCTCGGTGCCGGAGCCGCAGGGCATGCCGGAGGACATCGCGGACCGCATCGACGCGGCACTCGCCGCCGAGCGCATGGCCGATGGTGGCGACGTGGGCGCGCATGTTTCACGTGAAACACCGGCGGCCGAGCGCTCGGCCGGTCCTGCCGCGCACCCTCCCGTGGACCATTCTGCGGACAGTTCCACGGATGGCCCCGTGCACCGCCCGGCAGACCGCCCGGCGGGCCGCGCCCGCACGGTCGGCACAGGGCCGGGCCGCAAGCCCCTCACACCTCGTTCTCGGCGCAGGACCACCGTGCTCGCCACCGCCTTCGCCGTGGCCGCCCTGGGCCTCGCCTCCACGCTGGTGGCGACCCTGCAGGACGACAAGGGGACACCCGCCACGGCACACGGCCGGCCGAGCGCCTCCGCGGACACCTTCTCCGAAGGAACGCTCCAGCGGCAGGTGACGAGCCTCCTCGGCACGGCGCAACGGACGCACGGCACCACTCATGCGCCTCACAGCTTCGGCACGAACTCCGAAACCGGCAGCGACAGCGGGACCGGCAACCCGAACGTCCTCAAGAGCGCTCCCACCGTCTCGGTCCCGGCATGCGTCCGGCAGGGCGTCAACAGCGCCGACAGTCCGCTCGCCGCCGAGAAGGGCACCTACCGCGGGAAGGACGCCTATCTCGTCGTGTTGCCCGACGCTTCCGGTGACGGCACCCGCGTCACCGCCTATGTCGTCGACGCGACCTGTGTCCGGCAGCCCACGGCCCGGGCGACGGTGCTGCTCTCCCACTCCTACGCCCGGCCCTGAGCACGCCCGGCCCCGAGCGTGCACTGCCCCGGGCATGCCGGCCTCAAGGACGCCCAGCCCGGGCACGCCGACCCTGGACACGGCCGGCCCGAGCAGGCCCCGCAGCCGTGTCTCCGTGTGCCCGGGCACACCGGGAATGCGCGCCCCTTAGGATCCGTTGGGTGGGGTGAGAGTCAGCGAGAAAGGCTCCCCCCGGCAGTAGGACACCGTCCAGAGACGAGGAATCAAGCCGTGAGCGACGTCCGTAACGTGATCATCATCGGCTCCGGGCCTGCCGGCTACACGGCGGCGCTCTACACCGCGCGCGCGTCCCTGAAGCCGCTGGTGTTCGAGGGCGCCGTCACCGCGGGTGGTGCGCTGATGAACACCACCGAGGTGGAGAACTTCCCGGGCTTCCGCGACGGCATCATGGGCCCTGAGCTCATGGACAACATGCGCGCCCAGGCCGAGCGCTTCGGCGCGGAGCTCATCCCGGACGACATCGTCTCCGTCGACCTCACCGGTGAGATCAAGACCGTCACGGACACCTCGGGCACCGTGCACCGGGCGAAGGCGGTCATCGTCACCACCGGCTCGCAGCACCGCAAGCTCGGCCTGCCGAACGAGGACGCCCTGTCGGGCCGCGGTGTCTCGTGGTGCGCCACCTGCGACGGCTTCTTCTTCAAGGACCAGGACATCGCCGTGATCGGTGGCGGCGACACCGCGATGGAGGAGGCCACCTTCCTCTCCCGGTTCGCCAAGTCCGTGACGATCGTCCACCGCCGTGACACCCTGCGCGCCTCCAAGGCGATGCAGGAGCGTGCCTTCGCGGACCCGAAGATCAAGTTCATCTGGGACAGCGAGGTCGCCGAGATCCAGGGCGAGCAGAAGCTGTCCGGTCTGAAGCTGCGCAACGTCAAGACCGGGGAGCTCTCGGATCTGCCGGTGACCGGTCTGTTCATCGCGATCGGCCACGACCCGCGGACCGAACTCTTCAAGGGACAGCTGGACCTCGACGAGGAGGGCTACCTCAAGGTGGCCTCGCCCTCCACGCGTACCAACCTCACCGGTGTCTTCGCTGCCGGTGACGTCGTCGACCACACCTACCGGCAGGCGATCACCGCCGCCGGCACGGGTTGCTCCGCTGCTCTCGACGCCGAGCGCTTCCTCGCCGCCCTCGCGGACAACGAGCAGAAGGCCGAGCCCGAGAAGACCACCGTCTGAGACCCTCTCCCACCCCACAGCCCGAACCAGTGAAGGAGCCCGCCGTGGCAGGCACCCTGAAGAACGTGACCGACGCCTCTTTCGAGGAGGACGTCCTCAAGAGCGACAAGCCCGTCCTGGTGGACTTCTGGGCCGCCTGGTGCGGTCCGTGCCGCCAGATCGCGCCGTCCCTGGAGGCGATCGCCGCCGAGCACGGCGACAAGATCGAGATCGTCAAGCTCAACATCGACGAGAACCCGGCTACGGCCGCGAAGTACGGCGTCATGTCGATCCCGACGCTGAACGTCTACCAGAAGGGCGAGGTCGCCAAGACCATCGTCGGTGCGAAGCCGAAGGCCGCCATCCTCCGCGACCTCGAGGACTTCATCTCCGAGTGACGGAGGGGGCCGTCGCAGCCGACGGCGCACGTTTCACGTGAAACACGAATGGGTCGGCCCGATCGGGCCGACCCATTCGGCTGTCCGGGGGCCGACGAGGCTCACAGGGGCCGCAGCGCCGGTTCCTTCTGCACCGCGCCCAGCAGCCGGTCGATCGCCATCTCCACGTCTTCCTTCCAGGACAGAGTGGACCGCAGTTCCAGCCGCAGGCGCGGGTGAGTGGGATGGTGCCGTACCGTCTTGACCCCCACCGCCAGCAAATGCTCGGCCGGCAGCATGCACGCGGGTTCCTTCCACCGGGCGTCGCCGAATGCCTCGATGGCCTTGAAGCCTCGGCGCAGCAGATCCTTCGCGACCGTCTGGACCATCACACGGCCCAGTCCCTGTCCCTGGTAGCCCGGCATGATGAATCCGGTCATCAGCTGGACCGCGTCAGGGGACACGGGGCTCGTGGGGAACGCCGTGGACCGCGGCACATAGGCGGGGGGAGCGTAGAGCACGAAGCCCACCGGCACATCGTCGACGTAGACGACCCGGCCGCAGGAACCCCAGTCCAGCAGCACGGCGGAGATCCATGCCTCCTTCTCCAGCGCGGGGGTGCCTGCCTTCACCGCGGCCTCACCACTGACCGGGTCCAGTTCCCAGAAAACACACGCCCGACAGCGCTTGGGCAGGTCCTGAAGGTTGTCGAGTGTGAGCGGTAGGAGCTTGCGGCCCATGAAGGCTGTTCCTCGCTTCCTTCGCCTGCAACGTCACGAGCGGCCGTCGACCGACGATGAGGGGAAACGCATACTCGATCGCATCGTAACCACGATGCGATTCCCTCGATACCGTCTCAACGCAAAGAGCGGGCCGTGTTCCGGTACCCACCGGACACGACCCGCCTCTGTCGAGCACCCTGCGCGCCCCGAGCCGAAGCGGTCGCTCGCGCAGGGGCGGCCTCAGGCGTCCGCTTCCTCCGCTGCGCCGTCCCCGAGACTCTTCTGCAGCACCGGGCCCTCTCCGGGGGCCAGCGTGCTGAGGATGCGCTCCAGATCCTCCATGGAGGCGAACTCGACGGTGATCTTGCCCTTCTTCTGGCCCAGGTCGACCTTGACCCGGGTTTCGAAGCGATCGGACAGCCGGGTCGCGAGTTCCGACAGCGCCGGGGAGACCCGGGCACCGGCACGCGGCCCCCTGGAGCGTGAGGCTGTCTGTGGCCCCGCCCCCATCAGCTGAACGATCTCCTCGACGGCCCGTACCGACAGCCCCTCGGCCACGATGCGGCGAGCCAGCCGGTTCTGCTCCTCCGGGTCCTCCACCGACAGCAGCGCCCGGGCATGGCCGGCCGACAGCACCCCGGCCGCGACCCGGCTCTGTACCGCCGCCGGGAGCTTCAGCAGGCGCAGCGTGTTGGAGACCTGCGGCCGGGAGCGGCCGATACGGTCGGCCAGCTGGTCATGGGTGCAGTTGAAGTCCTTCAGCAACTGGTCGTAGGCGGCCGCCTCTTCCAGCGGATTCAGCTGGGCCCGGTGGAGGTTCTCCAGCAGGGCGTCCAGCAGCATCTTGTCGTCGTCGGTGGCCCGTACGATCGCCGGGATCTTCTCGAATCCCGCCTCACGGCAGGCGCGCCAGCGGCGCTCACCCATGATGAGTTCATAGCGCTCGGGGCCGAGCTGCCGCACGACCACGGGCTGGAGAAGGCCGACTTCCTTGACCGAGGTGACCAGCTCGGCCAGCGGTTCGTCATCGAAGACCTTGCGCGGCTGACGGGGATTCTCGGTGATGAAGTCGAGAGGGATCTCCGCGAAGTGAGCCCCCACCGGCGGTGCCGGGAGGCCCGGGGCGCCACTCGCCGACGGCTCCTCTGTTTCACGTGAAACCGAGGGCAGCGTGGCCACCTTAGCCGCGGCGACCCCACGGTCACTGCGCTCGGCGGTGAGCAGCGGGACGGACGCCGGCGAAGTAGTGGCTCCACCCCCCAGTGCCGCCTGGGCCGCCGTCTTCTCCCCGGTTGGGGCAGGAGGGATCAGTGCGCCCAGTCCGCGCCCCAACCCCCTCCGTCGCTCGCTCACTGCATCCCCTCCACCATGCTCGGGTCGCTCTGTGCGCCGATGTGGGCGTGGGTGGCGTCGTAGCTGACGCCCACACCCTTCAGCGCGATTTCTCGTGCCGCTTCCAGATAGGAGAGAGCGCCACTTGATCCAGGATCGTAAGTCAGCACCGTCTGCCCGTAACTGGGTGCCTCGGAGATACGGACCGAGCGGGGGATGCTCGTCCGCAGCACCTCGTCGCCGAAGTGGCTGCGCACCTCTTCCGCCACCTGGGACGCCAGCCGCGTCCGGCCGTCGTACATGGTGAGCAGGATGGTCGACACATGCAGCGTGGGGTTCAGGTGGCCCCGTACCAGGTCGACGTTGCGCAGCAGTTGGCCCAGGCCCTCCAGGGCGTAGTACTCGCACTGGATGGGGATGAGGACCTCCTGCCCCGCCACCAGCGCGTTCACCGTCAGCAGCCCCAGCGAGGGCGGACAGTCGATGAGGATGTAGTCCAGCGGCTGTTCGTAGGCCTGGATCGCGCGCTGCAGGCGGCTCTCCCGCGCCACCAGGGACACCAGCTCGATCTCCGCACCGGCGAGATCGATCGTGGCGGGGGCGCAGAAGAGACCTTCGACGTCCCGGACAGGCTGGACGACTTCGGCCAGCGGCTTGCTTTCCACCAACACGTCGTAGATGGACGGGACTTCGGCGTGGTGGTCGATGCCCAGCGCGGTGGAGGCGTTGCCCTGCGGGTCCAGGTCGATCACCAGCACGCGTGCGCCATGCAGGGCCAGCGATGCGGCGAGGTTGACGGTGGTCGTCGTCTTGCCGACGCCGCCCTTCTGGTTGGCGACCACGATGACGCGTGTCCGTTCGGGCCGCGGGAGCCCCTCGCCGGCACGGCCCAGAGCCTCGACCGCCAGTTGGGCAGCTCGACCGATGGGAGTGTCGTCCATCGGGGGCGGTGTTTCACGTGAAACATGCTCCCCCGTCGACTCGGTACGGGGGCCGGGGACCGGATCGGTCATCGGTCCCGCGATGTTGGCGTCGGACCGCAAGGATTCACTCTCCTCGACTTCAGGCTCGGGACAAACAGAGCCTCCCATGCCTTCGGGGTCGCGAACCAGTGAGGCCTGTTGTTCTGTGGAGAAAACCGGCTCTGTGGACAACTCCGTTCCCTGTCCGGGTGAACCGAGAGGCCTGCGGTCACGCGGTTGGGCCGCAGCGCGGCCACGGTTGATGATGCCGTGCAGCAGTGAGCGACGTTTCACGTGAAACACGATGCACAGCAGCCGTGGCCGAACTGTCGCGACACTCCGTCATGCCCGAGTTTGGCAGCTTGTGTGGAGTAGGAGTCGCCGATGCGGCCAGGGTCAGCGGCGGCGCCGAGCGCGGCCCGTCCGGGCCGCCTTCGCCCGTTTGGCCGCAAACCGCACACCGCCCGGGCTCTCCCCGACCTCGACACGCACGACGGTGGACAGCGGGTCCACCACTCCTTCACCCACATGCAGGATGGACGTCTCGACCGCGCCGAGCTTGCTGAGCGCACTCGCGGCGCTCTTCAGTTCCTCCTCGGCCGTGTCGCCCTTGAGCGCGAGCATCTCGCCGTACGGGCGCAGCAGGGGAATCCCCCAGGTGGCCAACCGGTCCAGCGGCGCGACGGCCCGGGCGGTGACCACGTGCACCGGCGGCAGCTTGCCCATGACCTCCTCGGCCCGGCCCCGGACGACGGTGACGTGGTCCAGGCCGAGCAGCTCGACGACCTCGGTGAGGAAGTTGGTGCGGCGCAGCAGCGGCTCCAGCAGCGTGATCTTCAAGTCGTCCCGGACCAGCGCCAGGGGGATACCGGGCAGACCGGCGCCGGAGCCGACGTCGCACACCGTGACCCCCTCGGGGACCACCTCGGAGAGCACGGCGCAGTTCAGCAGGTGCCGCTCCCACAGGCGCGGCACCTCGCGCGGGCCGATGAGCCCTCGCTGCACTCCTGCCTCGGCCAGCAGCTCGGCGTACCGGACCGCATCCGCGAAGCGCTCACCGAATACGTCGCGTGCCTGCTCGGGCGCAGGGGGAAGCTCAGCTGCCTCCGTCACGGGGACCGTCCTTCCGTACCGCATCAGCGCGTCCGCGCCGACCACCAGAACTATCAGGCTGAGAAAGTTTCGGCCCCGCCTGCGCTACAGACGGGGCCGAGGGGACTGTGGAACCGCTCAGGCGGGGAGCACGACGACGAAGCGCTGCGGCTCCTCGCCCTCGGACTCGCTGCGCAGGCCCGCGGCCTTGACCGCGTCGTGCACCACCTTGCGCTCGAACGGGGTCATCGGCTTCAGCCGCACGGCCTCGCCGCTGCTCTTGGCCTCGGCCGCGGCCTTGGCACCCAGCTCGGACAGCTCGGTCCGCTTGCGGGCGCGGTAGCCGGCGATGTCCAGCATCAGACGGCTGCGGTCGCCGGTCTCCCGGTGCACGGCCAGCCGCGTCAGCTCCTGCAGCGCCTCCAGCACCTCGCCGTCCCGGCCGACCAGCTTCTGCAGGTCGCGACTGCCCGTGTCACTGATGATCGACACGGAGGCCCGGTCGCCCTCGACGTCCATGTCGATGTCGCCGTCGAGGTCGGCGATGTCCAGCAGACCCTCGAGGTAGTCCGCCGCGATGTCGCCCTCCTGCTCCAGGCGGGTCAGGGTGTCTGCGCCCTCGGCAGCGGCGGAGGTGGTGCCTTCCGTCACGGGATGGACTCCTTCTTACTTCTTGGACGGGGACTTCGGCCGCTGCGGGCCCTTGCGCTGGCCGGACTGGGCCTTGCTGCGCTGCCCGGACTGGGCCTTGCTGCGGGCGCCGTTCCCGGGCTTCGCGGCGGCCTTGCCGGCTGTGGCGGGCGCGGCGTCCTGGGGCTGGTCGGGCTTGTCCAGCGACGTCGAGGAGTCGTCCGCCACGGACTCACCGGCCGCCTTCGGGCCGCCCGACTGGCGCTGGGCCTTGGTCTGCCGCTTGGGCTGCTGGCGTCGGGGCGCGGTCGTCGCGGTGGTGGTGGTCGTACCGTCCTCGGACTGCGCGACGACGGCGGTCTCGCTCTTCACCACGGTGCCATCGGGCTGGGCCGCCAGGCCGGCCTTGTTCAGGCCGTTGATGAACTTGCGCTCGAACTCGTTGCGGTCGCGGCCCTTGGCGACGATCGCCTTGACGATGGCACGCTCACGCCGGTTGCGGGTCTTGCCGTGGTGCGTGACGTGCTTGTACAGGCGCTCCAGGTAGGCGGCCTGGGCCTTGGAACCCGGGGTCGGGTTGTTGTGGATGACGTACATCTGCTGGCCCATGGTCCACACGTTGGTGGTCAGCCAGTAGACGAGGACACCGACCGGGAAGTTGATGCCGAAGACGGCGAACATGATCGGGAAGACGTACATCAGCATCTTCTGCTGCTGCATGAACGGCGTCTTCACCGTGGTGTCGACGTTCTTGGTCATCAGCTGGCGCTGCGTGTAGAACTGCGACGCCGACATCATGATGATCATGACCGCGGTGACGACCCGGACATCGGTCAGCGAGGCGCCGAGCGCCGCGACCTTGTCGGAGCTGTCCATGAACTTCGCGGCCAGCGGAGCGCCGACGATGTGCGCGTGGCGGGCGCTGGCGAGCAGCGGCTCGTTGATGACGCCGATCGTCTTGCCCGTCGCGATCGCGCTGAGCACGTGGTACAGGGCGAAGAAGAACGGGGACTGCGCCAGGATGGGAAGGCACGAGGAGAGCGGGTTGGTGCCCGACTCCTTGTACAGCTTCATCATCTCTTCGGACTGACGCTGCTTGTCGTTCTTGTAGCGCTCCTGGATCTTCTTCATCTCCGGCTGGAGCGTCTGCATCGCGCGCGTCGCCTTGATCTGCTTCACGAAGAGCGGGATCAGGCAGATGCGGATGAGGATCACCAGGGACACGATGGACAGGCCCCAGGCCCACCCCGTGTCGGCGCCGAAGAGCGCGCCGTACACCTTGTGGAACTGGACGATGACCCAGGAGACGGGCCAGGTGATGAAACTGAAGAGGCTGGCAATCGTGTCCACTAATCATGCTCCTTGGGCATGGGACGAGGTCTTCGCGGCCGGGCTCGACGGGAGGGTCCCGTCGGTGGCCGTTTCGGCGGCGGAGGGCCCGCCCTTGCGTGCGCGCCAGGCGTCGCGCAGCAATTCGTGCCACCGCGGACGCTTGCGCGGCGGAACGTGGTCCACACCGCCCAGCGACCACGGGTTGCACCGCAGGATGCGCCAGGCGGTCAGTGCCGTTCCCTTGATCGCACCATGCCGGTCGATAGCCGTGTAGCCGTAGTGGGAACACGACGGGTAGTACTTGCACACCGGCCCGAGCAACGGGCTGATGGTCCACTGGTACAACTTGATCAGTGCCAGCAGCGGGTACTTCATCGCGCGCCCCCTCCCAGCAATCGTCGAAGGGCGGCATCCAGGTCTCGGGCCAGCTGTGCGTGGTCGGCGTCGCCCGCCCCGGGCAGCGCTCGTACGACTACCAGGCTACCGGGGGGCAGCAGGGCGACCCGCTCACGCATCAGATGGCGAAGTCTGCGCTTGACCGTGTTGCGCACGACCGCGCCACCCACTGCCTTGCTCACGACGAAACCCGCACGCGGCGGGGGAGCGCTCTCCCCTGGCGCGTGCGGGTCCGTGGCACCGCTACGAAGGTGGACGACGAGGAGCGGGCGTCCTGCCCGACGGCCTCGTCGAACCGCGGTCGCGAAGTCCTCGCGCCGCCTCAGCCGGTTCTCGGTGGGCAGCACGACGTCATGACCTGACCGGGATCAGGCGGACAGACGGGCGCGACCCTTGCTACGGCGGGACGCGAGAATCGCGCGGCCGGCACGGGTGCGCATACGCAGCCGGAAGCCGTGGGTCTTCGCGCGACGACGGTTGTTCGGCTGGAAGGTGCGCTTGCTCACTCGGGGGCTCCAGAAAGAAATCGGTAGTGGCGGGGTGCCGTCCTGGCTGTCACCGTGCGCCCACGAGTAGCTCGCAGTGACGCCCGAGTGCACCGCTTACCGATCACCTTGACGTGATCTGTGCCCTTCGGAGGCAGGCGGCAGCAGCCATCGACAACTCGACCTCGCTACGGTACGCGCGGTTACGCCGTCCGGTCAAACCAGCCCGGGGCGCGGCACACTTGTCCACAGCCTGGGGACAACAACTTGAACCGTACCCGCTGCGCTGACTACCGTGGCCGGACTCCCATTCGTTCCCTTGTCCCCCGTTTACATCCCGACCCGTCCCGAACCACACGTTCGTGGGACCCGTGAGAGAGCGTGCCCTGTGGCTGACGTACCCGCCGATCTTGCCGCAGTGTGGCCGCGAGTACTGGAGCAGCTCCTCGGGGAGGGCCGCGGACAGGGCGTCGAGGCGAAGGACGAACACTGGATCCGCCGGTGCCAGCCGCTGGCGCTGGTCGCGGACACCGCGCTGCTCGCCGTGCCGAACGAGTTCGCCAAGGGCGTGCTCGAAGGCCGCCTCGCCCCGGTCGTCAGCGAGACCCTGACCCGGGAGTGCGGCCGGCCGATCCGTATCGCGATCACCGTCGACAGCTCCGTGGGCGAACCCCGCACGCCCACGCCGCCGACCCCGGCGCCGCGCTACGAGGAGCAGGAGCTGCCCTCCGGCCAGGGCGGCTACGAGGGCTATGGCCGGCACCGCGCCGAGCACCGGTCCGACGGACCCCGCCCCGCGCGCGCCGACCAGCACCCGGGCACCCCCGGTGACCAGCTGCCGCCGCCACGCACCGGCCCGCAGCCGGCCGACGGCGATGCGCTGCCGACCGCCCGCCCGGCCTACCCCTCGGAGTACACCGACTACGCCGAGTACCAGCGTCCCGAGCCCGGCGCCTGGCCGCGCCACGGCCAGGACGACTACGGCTGGCAGCAGCAGCGGCTCGGCTTCCCCGAACGTGACCCGTACGCCTCGCCCGCACAGGAGTCGCCGTACGGCTCCCGGGACGGCTACGGGGCCGCGGACGCCTACGGCCCCGGACAGGACACCTACTCCGCGGCGCCGCAGGACTACCGCGCGCGCCCGGTGGACCGCCCCCCGTACGATCCGTCGCGCCCGGAGTACGACTCCGCGCGCGGCGACTTCGACCAGCGGGACTACGAAAAACGCGACTACGAGCCGCGCGAGCCCGGGCGCCGCGAGCTGCCCGAGCCGCCCACCGGCTCCGGGCCCGTGCACCGCGCGGGCCCGGCCGGGCCGGGCGGATCCGGCGCCGTCGGCCCGTCGGGCGGGCAGTCCGCTTCGGCCGGCGGTCCCGGCGAGCCGACGGCGCGGCTGAACCCCAAGTACCTGTTCGACACGTTCGTCATCGGGGCCTCCAACCGGTTCGCGCACGCGGCCGCCGTCGCCGTGGCCGAGGCCCCCGCGAAGGCGTACAACCCGCTGTTCATCTACGGCGAGTCCGGGCTCGGCAAGACGCACCTGCTGCACGCCATCGGGCACTACGCGCGCAGCCTGTACCCGGGCACGCGCGTGCGGTACGTCAGCTCGGAGGAGTTCACCAACGAGTTCATCAACTCCATCCGCGACGGCAAGGGCGACAGCTTCCGCAAGCGCTACCGCGAGATGGACATCCTGCTCGTCGACGACATCCAGTTCCTGGCGGACAAGGAGTCGACGCAGGAGGAGTTCTTCCACACGTTCAACACGCTGCACAACGCCAACAAGCAGATCGTGCTTTCCAGCGACCGGCCGCCCAAGCAGCTGGTCACCCTGGAGGACCGGCTGCGCAACCGCTTCGAGTGGGGACTGATCACCGACGTCCAGCCGCCGGAGCTGGAGACCCGCATCGCGATCCTGCGCAAGAAGGCGGTGCAGGAGCAGCTGAACGCCCCGCCGGAGGTGCTGGAGTTCATCGCCTCCCGCATCTCGCGCAACATCCGCGAGCTGGAGGGCGCGCTGATCCGGGTGACGGCGTTCGCCTCGCTGAACCGGCAGCCGGTGGACCTGGGCCTGACGGAGATCGTCCTGAAGGACCTGATCCCCGGTGGGGAGGACTCCGCCCCGGAGATCACGGCGACGGCCATCATGGCGGCCACCGCCGACTACTTCGGGCTGACGGTCGAGGACCTGTGCGGCACCTCGCGCGGGCGCGCGCTGGTCACGGCGCGGCAGATCGCCATGTACCTGTGCCGTGAGCTGACCGACCTGTCCCTGCCGAAGATCGGCGCGCAGTTCGGCGGCCGCGACCACACCACCGTCATGCACGCCGACCGCAAGATCCGCGCGCTGATGGCCGAGCGGCGCTCCATCTACAACCAGGTCACCGAGCTGACCAACCGCATCAAGAACGGCTGAGGGCCCGCCGAGATCGGCGTCGAGGGCGCCCCGGGAACGATCCGGGGGCGCCCTTTCCGCATCCGCGGACCGGCAGGTCGGTCTCCCCGCCCGCGCAGCCACCACGCTCCACTTCTGTCGGCCTCCCGGCCCACGCAGCCACCACCGCGCGCCTTCCCTGGACCTCCCGGCCCACGCAATCACCGACGCGCCCCCCGTATCCGCGCAGCGCACCCGGTCGGTCGGCGTATCCGCGCACCCGGTCGGTCGCCTGCCCGCGCAGCCGAGCCGCCGACGCGCCCTTTCCGCATCCGCGGACCCGGCGGGCGCCCGAGTCGGGTGGCCGGCGGCCACGCCCGCTGTTCGATTAGTGACCTGGTTACGGCCCTTCTCCACAGATTCGGTGACTTTCTTCCGTCCACACGCTGGGGACTGCGAAGTTGTCCCGAACGGTGTCCACAGCTCCGCTGTGCGAGAGTCGTCCTCGCAGCTCAGGAGCCTGTGGACTCGTGGACGAGCGCTCTCCACAGGCTGTGGACGAAGCGAGGATCCACAGGCTGTGCAGGAAGTTGTCCACGGGCAACCCACAGGTTGCGGCCGGTTGTCCCCAGTGATCGGCGTCTTCTCCACATCCCTGTCCACTGTTCGGCAACCCTCCGTCCCCGCTCACCGCGTCGAGTGAAAGGCGTCACACGAACCTGCCGGATTGGGGTGTGGGAAACGTGGGTAAATCTGGGGACGCAGCTGGGGAGAACTGCCCTCGGGCTGTGGGTGGGGTGTGCAGAACTTCCTGTTCTCCACAGAGCCCCCGAGTTGTCCACCGTCGCCGCCCACAGGGCCCGTGGACAAAATTCCTGCGCTGACCTGGGCAAACGAGGTTATCCACGGTATCCACAGGCCCTACTACTACTCCCGACTAGAGAGAGCGCGGAATTCGTTTCGAAGTGGGCCCTGTGCACAACTGGCTCTCTCGAGCCCGGCTGCCCCTCGGAGCGACTTGACCGCGATGGGCACCTACTGTCAGTGCCGTGCGTCAGACTGGTCCCCGGTGTCCTTCCCGTCGCAGTGGGCGGTGACACCGAGTCGGAGGACTCAGAAGCAACAGCAGCAGGAGGCGGCTTACGGTGAAGATCCGGGTGGAACGCGACGTACTCGCGGAGGCAGTGGCCTGGGCGGCACGCAGCCTCCCGGCCCGTCCGCCGGCGCCTGTTCTCGCCGGCCTGCTGCTCAAGGCCGAGGACGGCCAGCTGAGCCTGTCCAGCTTCGACTACGAGGTCTCCGCACGGGTGTCGGTGGAGGCCGAGGTCGAGGAGGAGGGCACGGTCCTGGTCTCCGGCCGCCTGCTCGCCGACATCTCCCGGGCGCTGCCCAACCGCCCGGTGGAGATTTCCACAGACGGTGTACGGGCGACGGTGGTCTGCGGCTCCTCACGGTTCACCCTCCACACCCTGCCTGTGGAGGAGTACCCGGCCCTGCCGCAGATGCCCAACGCCACGGGCACCGTCCCCGGCGAGGTCTTCGCCTCCGCCGTGCAGCAGGTCGCGATCGCGGCCGGCCGCGACGACACGCTGCCCGTGCTGACCGGTGTCCGCATCGAGATCGAGGGCGACACCGTGACGCTGGCCTCCACCGACCGCTACCGCTTCGCGGTCCGCGAGTTCCTGTGGAAGCCGGAGAACCCGGACGCCTCCGCGGTCGCCCTGGTCCCGGCGAAGACGCTGCTGGACACCGCCAAGTCGCTCACCAGCGGTGACAGCGTCATCCTGGCGCTGTCCGGCTCGGGCGCCGGCGAGGGCCTGATCGGTTTCGAGGGCGCCGGGCGCCGGACGACCACGCGTCTGCTCGAAGGCGACCTGCCGAAGTACCGCACACTCTTCCCGACGGAGTTCAACTCGGTGGCCACCATCGAGACCGCCCCGTTCGTGGAGGCCGTCAAGCGCGTGGCCCTGGTCGCCGAGCGCAACACCCCGGTGCGGCTGAGCTTCGAGCAGGGCGTGCTGATCCTGGAGGCCGGCTCCAGCGACGACGCACAGGCTGTGGAAAGGGTCGACGCCCAGCTGGACGGCGACGACATCTCGATCGCGTTCAACCCGACGTTCCTGCTGGACGGTCTGAGCGCCATCGACTCCCCGGTGGCCCAGCTGTCCTTCACCACCTCCACCAAGCCGGCGCTGCTCAGCGGCAAGCCGGCGATGGACGCCGAGGCGGACGAGGCGTACAAGTACCTGATCATGCCGGTGCGGCTGAGCGGCTGATTCGCGCGCGGGCGCGGCGGTGGTCCACAGCCTGTGGGCCGCCGCGCCACGCCCTCGAGTGTGTGCGTTTGAGCGCCTATGCCCACGGATGTGCGGGAAGGTCCGGGTTTAGGCTCGGACGCGGGTACGAATGTGCCCCCACGCCACGTCGGACACCTAAGGACACAACTGATGGAGCTCGGTCTCGTCGGCCTCGGCAAGATGGGCGGCAACATGCGCGAGCGGATCCGCCGCGCGGGCCACACCGTCATCGGATACGACCGCAACCCGGATCTCGCGGACGTCCACAGCCTGCAAGAGCTCGTGGACAAGCTGCAGGGCCCGCGCGTGGTCTGGGTGATGGTGCCGGCCGGTGCCCCGACCCAGTCGACCATCGACGAACTCGCCGAGCTGCTCGAGCCCGGTGACGTGGTCGTCGACGGCGGCAACTCCCGCTGGACGGACGACGAGAAGCACGCGAAGGAGCTGGCCGCCAAGGGCATAGGCTTCGTGGACTGCGGCGTCTCCGGCGGTGTGTGGGGCCTGGAGAACGGCTACGCGCTCATGTACGGCGGCGACGCCGAGAACGTCGCCAAGGTGCAGCCGATCTTCGACGCGCTCAAGCCGGAGGGCGACTTCGGTTCGGTGCACGCCGGCAAGGTGGGCGCCGGGCACTTCGCGAAGATGGTCCACAACGGCATCGAGTACGCGATGATGCAGGCCTACGCCGAGGGCTGGGAGCTGCTGGAGAAGGTCGACTCCGTCGACAACGTCCGGGAGATCTTCCGCTCCTGGCAGGAGGGCACGGTCATCCGCTCCTGGCTGCTGGACCTCGCGGTCAACGCCCTCGACGAGGACGAGCACCTGGACGAGCTGCGCGGTTACGCGCAGGACTCCGGCGAGGGCCGCTGGACCGTCGAGGCCGCCATCGACAACGCCGTGCCGCTGCCCGCGATCACGGCCTCGCTGTTCGCGCGGTTCGCCTCCCGCCAGGAGGACTCGCCGCAGATGAAGATGATCGCGGCGCTGCGCAACCAGTTCGGCGGCCACGCCGTCGAGAAGAAGGCGTAACGACGACCTCGTAGCGAGGAAGCAATCCACCGGACCGTACGACGGTCCACGACGCTGGGGGAGGCCGGCGAGAGACCATGCACGTCACGCATCTGTCGCTGGCCGACTTCCGCTCCTACGCCCGGGCCGAGGTCCCGCTCGACCCGGGCGTCACCGCCTTCGTCGGCCCCAACGGCCAGGGCAAGACCAATCTCGTCGAGGCCGTCGGCTATCTCGCCACCCTCGGCAGCCACCGGGTCGCCTCCGACGCCCCCCTGGTCCGCATGGGCGCCGAGCGGGCCGTCATCCGGGCGCAGGTCCGGCAGGGCGAGCGGCAGCAGCTGGTCGAGCTGGAGCTGAACCCGGGCAAGGCCAATCGCGCCCGCATCAACCGCTCCTCCCAGGGCAGGCCGCGGGACGTGCTGGGCATCGTCCGCACGGTGCTGTTCGCGCCCGAGGACCTCGCGCTGGTCAAGGGCGACCCGGGCGAGCGCCGCCGTTTCCTGGACGAGCTGATCACGGCGCGCTCCCCGCGCATGGCGGGCGTGCGCTCCGACTACGAACGCGTCCTCAAGCAGCGCAACACCCTGCTGAAGACCGCGGCGCTGGCCCGCCGGCACGGCGGCCGCTCCATGGACTTGTCCACCCTCGACGTCTGGGACCAGCACCTGGCGCGCGCCGGCGCCGAGCTGCTGGCCCAGCGCCTGGACCTGATCACCGCGCTGCAGCCGCTGGCCGACAAGGCCTACGAACAGCTGGCCCCGGGCGGCGGCCCGGTCGCGCTGGAGTACAAGCCGTCCGCGCCCGGCGAGGCGCACACGCGCGAGGACCTGTTCGCCCAGCTCATCGCGGCGCTCGCCGACGCCCGCAAGCAGGAGATCGAACGGGGCGTCACCCTCGTGGGACCGCACCGCGACGACCTGGTGCTCAAGCTCGGCCGGCTGCCCGCCAAGGGATACGCCTCCCACGGCGAGTCCTGGTCGTACGCGCTGGCGCTGCGGCTGGCGTCGTACGACCTGCTGCGCGCCGAGGGCAACGAGCCGGTGCTGATCCTCGACGACGTCTTCGCCGAGCTGGACGCCCGGCGTCGCGAGCGGCTGGCCGAGCTGGTGGCGCCCGGTGAACAGGTGCTGGTGACCGCGGCGGTCGACGACGACGTGCCGCACGTGCTGGCCGGGGCCCGGTTCGCCGTGTCCGGCGGGACGGTGGAGCGGGTATGAGCGCCGAGCACGACCCGGTCGCCCGGTACGAGTCCGCCCCCGCGGCCCGGCAGCCCTCCCCGAAGGCCGCCCCGGCTCCCGCGCCCTCGGGCGTGGACCTGGCGCGGGTGGCGCTGCGCGCGGCGAAGGAGGCGGCCCGCGCGCGGGGCGAGGCGACGCAGTCCCAGCGGCAGGCGCGGCGCAGAGGAGCACGCTCCGGCGTGCGCGCCGACGGCCGCGAGCCGATGGCGCTCGGCGCGGCGATCAACCGGCTGATCACCGAACGGGGCTGGGAGACCCCGGCCGCGGTGGGCGGGGTGATGGGGCGCTGGCCGCAGATCGTCGGCGAGGACCTGGCCAAGCACTGCGTGCCGCAGCGGTACGACGAGGACGAGCGGGTGCTGACGGTCCAGTGCGACTCGACGGTGTGGGCGACCCAGCTGCGGGTGCTCGCGCCCACGCTGGTGGCCCGGCTGAACGAGGACCTGGGCCACGGCACCGTACGGCTGATCAAGGTGCTCAACCCCGGCGGGGGCCCCCGCCGCTTCGGCCCGCTGCGCGCTCCGGGCAGCACCGGGCCCGGCGACACCTATGGGTGACGTACTTCACATCACACGGTGACGGAAGGCCGCGCACGCCCGCGGCCGAGCGCTTCACGTCACATCCGCACGCTCATGCGAATACTTGCCTGACCCCCACCTGACCCGGGAGTAGCGAAGGGTTGACGGCTCGAAGCGCTGAGTGCCGCTGTGAGCCTCTTGGAACCCCCATCCGCATATCGGTACCCGGCCGAGTCCGGTTCAGGGCGGCACATGCGGACTCAGGTACCGGCAAACCCCCATCACTGTCAGCGCTACCGGTAGACTGGAGGACAATCCCGCCCCGAACGTGGGGACCGTCCGGGAAAAGCTGAGCAACGCTGATCAAGGCTGACCAACGCACCATGCCGCAGCCGCTCCGGCACCTCCCCCCAAGGGGGCATTCCAGGAGCCCGGCTCGTGCTGTGCCAGAAAGGGCGCTTCGTGGCCGATTCCGGCAACCCCAACGAGAACATCCCGTCCACCGACGCCGGCGTGAGCGGTGCCGCCACCTCAGGCGGAGCCGCGGCTTCGTACGACGCCAGCGCCATCACCGTCCTCGAGGGTCTGGACGCGGTCCGCAAGCGACCCGGTATGTACATCGGCTCCACCGGTGAGCGCGGCCTGCACCACCTCGTGTACGAGGTGGTCGACAACTCCGTCGACGAGGCGCTGGCCGGGCACGCGGACACCATCGACGTGACGATCCTGGCCGACGGCGGCGTCCGCGTCGTCGACAACGGCCGCGGCATCCCGGTCGGCATCGTCCCCTCCGAGGGCAAGCCGGCCGTCGAGGTCGTGTTGACCGTGCTGCACGCGGGCGGCAAGTTCGGCGGCGGTGGCTACGCGGTCTCCGGTGGTCTGCACGGCGTCGGCGTCTCCGTCGTCAACGCCCTGTCGACCAAGGTGTCCGTCGAGGTCAAGACCGACGGGTACCGCTGGACGCAGGACTACAAGATGGGCGTGCCGACGGCTCCGCTGGCCCGGCACGAGGCGACGGAGGAGACCGGCACGTCGGTCACCTTCTGGGCCGACCCGGACATCTTCGAGACCACCGACTACTCCTTCGAGACGCTCTCGCGGCGTTTCCAGGAGATGGCGTTCCTCAACAAGGGCCTGACGATCCGGCTCACCGACGAGCGCGAGTCGGCGAAGGCCACCAGCGGCGCGGACGAGGCGGGCGCAGACCAGAAGGCCGAGGTCAAGACGGTCACGTACCACTACGAGGGCGGCATCGTCGACTTCGTGAAGTACCTCAACTCCCGCAAGGGAGAGGTGGTGCACCCCACGATCATCGACCTGGAGGCCGAGGACAAGGACAAGAGCCTGTCCCTCGAGGTCGCCATGCAGTGGAACAACGGCTACAGCGAGGGCGTGTACTCGTTCGCCAACATCATCCACACCCATGAGGGCGGCACCCACGAGGAGGGCTTCCGCGCCGCGCTGACGTCGCTGATCAACAAGTACGCGCGCGACAAGAAGCTGCTGCGGGAGAAGGACGACAACCTCACGGGCGACGACATCCGCGAGGGCCTGACCGCGATCATCTCGGTGAAACTGAGCGAGCCGCAGTTCGAGGGCCAGACCAAGACCAAGCTGGGCAACACGGAGGCGAAGACCTTCGTGCAGAAGGCGGTCTACGAGCACCTCAACGACTGGCTGGACCGCAACCCGAACGAGGCGGCGGACATCGTCCGCAAGGCCATCCAGGCGGCCACCGCGCGCGTGGCGGCCCGCAAGGCGCGCGACCTGACCCGCCGCAAGGGCCTGCTGGAGACCGCCTCCCTGCCGGGCAAGCTGGCCGACTGCCAGTCCAACGACCCCTCCAAGTGCGAGATCTTCATCGTCGAGGGCGACTCCGCCGGCGGCTCGGCCAAGTCCGGCCGCAACCCGGAGTACCAGGCGATCCTCCCGATCCGCGGCAAGATCCTGAACGTCGAGAAGGCGCGCATCGACAAGATCCTGCAGAACCAGGAGATCCAGGCGCTGATCTCCGCGTTCGGCACGGGCGTGCACGAGGACTTCGACATCAGCAAGCTCCGCTACCACAAGATCATCCTGATGGCGGACGCCGACGTCGACGGCCAGCACATCAACACGCTGCTGCTGACCTTCCTGTTCCGCTTCATGCGGCCGCTGGTCGAGGCCGGCCACGTGTTCCTGTCGCGCCCCCCGCTGTACAAGATCAAGTGGGGTCGGGAGGACGTCGAGTACGCGTACTCCGACCGCGAGCGCGACGCGCTGCTGGAGCTGGGCCGCCAGCGCGGCAAGCGCGTCCGCGAGGACTCGATCCAGCGCTTCAAGGGTCTCGGCGAGATGAACGCCGAGGAGCTGCGGGTGACCACCATGGACCAGGAGCACCGGGTGCTCGGTCAGGTCACCCTCGACGACGCCGCCCAGGCCGACGACCTGTTCTCGGTCCTCATGGGCGAGGACGTCGAGGCCCGCCGCCAGTTCATCCAGCGCAACGCCAAGGACGTCCGCTTCCTCGACATCTGAGTCGGTCTCAGCTGACCGCACCAGGAAGGATCCCCACCAGCAATGGCCGACGAGAACACTCCCGTCACCCCTGAAGGCGACGGCGTCATCGCCCAGCGTGTCGAGCCCGTCGGGCTCGAGACGGAGATGCAGCGCTCCTACCTCGACTACGCGATGTCCGTCATCGTCTCGCGTGCGCTGCCGGACGTGCGGGACGGCCTCAAGCCCGTCCACCGCCGCGTGCTGTACGCCATGTACGACGGCGGCTACCGCCCCGAGCGCGGCTTCTACAAGTGCGCCCGTGTGGTCGGTGACGTCATGGGCAACTACCACCCGCACGGCGACAGTTCGATCTACGACGCCCTCGTGCGGCTCGCCCAGCCCTGGGCGATGCGGATGCCGCTGGTGGACTCCAACGGCAACTTCGGCTCCCCGGGCAACGACCCCGCGGCGGCCATGCGCTACACCGAGTGCAAGATGGCGCCGCTGTCGATGGAGATGGTCCGCGACATCGACGAGGAGACCGTCGACTTCACGGACAACTACGACGGCCGCTCCCAGGAGCCGACCGTCCTGCCCTCCCGCTTCCCGAACCTGCTGATCAACGGCTCGGCGGGCATCGCGGTCGGCATGGCGACCAACATCCCGCCGCACAACCTGCGCGAGGTCGCCGCCGGCGCCCAGTGGTACCTGGAGCACCCCGACGCCACCCACGAGGAGCTGCTCGACGCGCTCATCGAGCGGATCAAGGGCCCGGACTTCCCGACCGGCGCGCTCGTCGTCGGCCGCAAGGGCATCGAGGAGGCGTACCGCACCGGCCGCGGCTCGATCACGATGCGCGCGGTGGTGGAGGTCGAGGAGATCCAGGGCCGCCAGTGCCTGGTGGTCACCGAGCTGCCGTACCAGGTCAACCCGGACAACCTGGCGCAGAAGATCGCCGACCTGGTGAAGGACGGCAAGATCGGCGGCATCGCGGACGTCCGCGACGAGACCTCCTCCCGCACCGGCCAGCGCCTGGTGATCGTCCTCAAGCGGGACGCGGTCGCCAAGGTCGTCCTGAACAACCTGTACAAGCACACCGACCTGCAGACGAACTTCGGCGCCAACATGCTGGCGCTGGTGGACGGCGTGCCGCGCACGCTGTCGCTGGACGCGTTCATCCGCCACTGGGTGACGCACCAGATCGAGGTCATCGTCCGCCGCACCCGCTTTAGGCTGCGCAAGGCCGAGGAGCGCGCGCACATCCTGCGCGGCCTGCTCAAGGCCCTGGACGCCATCGACGAGGTCATCGCGCTGATCCGGCGCAGCGACACCGTCGAGGTGGCGCGCGAGGGCCTGATGGGCCTGCTGGAGATCGACGAGATCCAGGCCAACGCCATCCTGGAGATGCAGCTGCGCCGCCTGGCCGCCCTGGAGCGCCAGAAGATCGTCCAGGAGCACGACGAACTCCAGGCCAAGATCAACGAGTACAACGAGATCCTGGCCTCCCCGGTCCGCCAGCGGGGCATCGTCAGCGAGGAGCTGGCCGCGCTCGTCGAGAAGTACGGCGACGACCGCAAGACCAAGCTGGTGCCCTACGAGGGCGACATGTCCATCGAGGACCTGATCGCCGAGGAGGACATCGTCGTCACGGTCACCCGCGGCGGCTACATCAAGCGGACCAAGACCGACGACTACCGCGCCCAGAAGCGCGGCGGCAAGGGCGTGCGCGGCACGAAGCTGAAGGAAGACGACATCGTCGACCACTTCTTCGTCTCCACCACGCACCACTGGCTGCTGTTCTTCACCAACAAGGGCCGGGTGTACCGGGCGAAGGCCTACGAGCTGCCCGAGGCCGGCCGGGACGCGCGCGGCCAGCACGTGGCGAACCTGCTGGCCTTCCAGCCCGACGAGGCCATCGCCGAGATCCTCGCCATCCGCGACTACGAGGCGGCGCCCTACCTGGTGCTCGCCACGAAGTCCGGTCTGGTCAAGAAGACGCCTCTGAAGGATTACGATTCGCCGCGCTCCGGCGGTGTCATCGCGATCAATCTGCGCGAGCGCGAGGACGGAACCGACGACGAACTGATCGGCGCCGAACTGGTCTCGGCCGACGACGATCTGCTTCTGATCAGCAAGAAGGCCCAATCCATCAGGTTCACCGCATCGGACGACACCCTGCGTCCCATGGGCCGTGCCACCTCGGGCGTCAAGGGCATGAGCTTCCGCGAGGGCGACGAACTGCTCTCGATGAATGTGGTGCGACCCGGTACGTTCGTGTTCACTGCCACCGACGGCGGGTACGCGAAGCGGACCGCAGTCGACGAGTACCGCGTCCAGGGCCGCGGCGGCCTCGGCATCAAGGCCGCCAAGATCGTGGAGGACCGCGGTTCGCTCGTGGGCGCGCTGGTGGTCGAGGAGAACGACGAGATCCTCGCCATCACACTCTCGGGCGGTGTGATTCGTACGCGAGTCAACGAGGTCAGGGAGACGGGCCGTGACACCATGGGCGTCCAACTGATCAACCTGGGCAAGCGCGATGCCGTGGTGGGCATCGCACGAAACGCCGAGGCGGGGCGCGAGGCGGAGGAAGTCGACGGCGAGGAGGCCGTGGACGAGACCGTCGAGGACGCCGCGACCACCGGCACGGACGAGGGTGAGGCGCCCTCGGCCGAGTAGGTACGAGGAGTGAGTCATCGTGAGCGGAGCCACGGGCGCCGGATCGGCCGGTACCCCTCGGGGTACGGAAGCGGACGGCGGCGGCCGTGGCTCCGCCGCGCGTGCGGACACGCACACGACGAACCTCAACGCGATCAAGCCGTCCGGGGCCGCAGCGTCCGGCACCCACGGATCCCAGGGGGGAACGGTGACGGACACCCGAGGCCCGCACGCCCAGTCCGCGGCCGGCCGCCAGGCCTCGCCGCTGCCCGGTGAGCGCCAGCCGCAGCAGCCGGCCGGGCCCTACCACCCGCCGCAGGCCTATCCGGCGGCGGACGACGGCCCGGCGGGCACGGTCCGCAGGCCGCGCACCGGCGCCCGCACCACCCCGCGCGTCCGCAAGGCCCGGCTGCGGGTGGCCAAGGCCGACCCGTGGTCGGTGATGAAGGTCAGCTTCCTGCTGTCCCTCGCCCTCGGCATCTGCACGATCGTGGCCGCCGCCGTGCTGTGGATGGTCATGAACGCCATGGGCGTCTTCTCCACGGTCGGCGGGACGATCTCCGAGGCCACCGGCTCCAACGAGTCGAACGGCTTCGACCTGCAGTCCTTCCTGTCCCTCCCGCACGTGCTGATGTTCACTACGATCATCGCGGTCATCGACGTCGTGCTGGTGACGGCCCTGGCGACCCTCGGCGCCTTCATCTACAACCTCTCCGCCGGCTTCGTCGGCGGCGTCGAACTGACGCTGGCCGAGGACGAGTGAGAGGCGCCGCCGGGGCGGCCCGTGGCCGCCGCCGGCGGCCGGGCGGCAACCGATTTTGGGACTGCCCCCCTCGTGCGCTAATCTTCAGGAGTCAGCGCGCGGGACACACACCGCAGAGCGCGGCGGGGCTATAGCTCAGTTGGTTAGAGCGCATCCCTGATAAGGATGAGGCCACAGGTTCAAATCCTGTTAGCCCCACAGAAGAAGATCGCGAGAGCGGGCGTTTCCTTCGGGAAGCGCCCGCTCGGCGTGTGTGCGGAGGGGGCGGGGGAGACGCCGCTGCGGTCGGCGTCCGCCGCGGTGCGGTCGCCTGGACGCACTACGAGCACTCGGCCCGGACCACCGCGGGCCACCGGGCCACCAGGAGCCACCGGGCCCAGGGGACGCACGGACGTACCGCCGAGCCAAGAAGCCGGGCCGGCCACGGACGACGGCACAGACGACGCACCAGTGGTGTGCTGCAGGCGGGGCGGCGGTGTGCTCTCGGGGCGTGGGACGTGCTGCCGAGGTGCGGGAGGCGCAAACACGAAGATCCCCGGCCGCGGGCGGCCGGGGATCTTCGTCTGGGTGCGGGAGCGGCGGTGGTGCTGTACGCAGATCGCCGTTACGTCATGGGTGCGGTCGGTGGGTCCGGGGGTCCCGGACCGGCGCTGTCAGCGCTGCAGGGGGAGGCGAGCGGGCGGTGGCGGCACGTGGGGGTCTTGCCGTGGGCCTCGGCCCGGATCCGCTGTTTCATCGTGGGGGGCAGGGACCGGGCATGGACCCTGGACCAGGGTGACGTCGTCTGGGCCGGCACCCGCGTGGTGCTCTTGGGTGCCGCCTCGGGCTGCGGCGCGGCCGTGGCCGTCGTGGCGGCGGTCGTGGTGATCAGTCCGAGCGCCGTGCAGAGCGCGAGAAAGGCGGTGACGATGGCGGTCCACAGCTTCATGACCTTGTGCTGGTCCATGGCCCCTCACTTTCGGGTTGGGCGATTTGCGTACTTTGCTCATGATGTGTATGAGCGCCGCGAAGTGGTGGACCGACGCCCGTGGCGCCGGGATCTTCGGATGAACACCACTCGGATGGACGCATGAGCGGCGAAAAAGTGCGATGAGGGGAGGAGCGTGGACAAAGTCACCCTCCGTACGGGGACCGTCACCCTCCGGTCGGCGCGGGTGTGCGGGCTTCTACTGAGGCTTCGGCCCAGGCAGTTGAGGGTGGGCACAGGTCACCGGTCGGTTTCGGCCGGTGTGTATAGTCGGGCGCCAGAGGTCCCCTACGTCAACGAAAGACGAGGTCGCGCGGTGAAGAAGCTTCTCCTGGTCGCACTGGCCGCCATCGGCGGGCTCCTCGTGTACCGCCAGATCCAGGCGGATCGCGCCGAGCAGGACCTGTGGACGGAGGCGACCGACTCCGTGCCCACGGGTTCCTGACCACCCCACCATCCGATACTGAGCAGACCCCGGCCGCCGCAGCGGTCGGGGTTTCGTGTTGTCCGGGCTCCGGCCGCGTCTGGTGTTGCGGGGACGGGACCGGTGGGGTAGCCGTCGCCAGGCGAGGCGGCTGTTTCGGACGCTCGTACGCAAGGCGCGGACGGCCCAACGCCGGACGCGGCAGGATGGGCGACGTCCGCAGGGGCGGCGAGCACGGGGGTGGCCTGGATGAGACGGCCTACGGCTGCACGGAGCGGTACGCCGGCCGGGGACGACGGCCTGCCCGCCCCGAACACCGTGCCTGCTGGGAACGCCGTGCCTGACGGGCGTGGCGCGGTCGTCCGGCGCGGCTGCCGTACGTCGTGTGCTGCGGTCGGGCGGCGTCTGCGGGCGGTACGCCCGGCGTACGCCGGGGTGGTGCGCTCAGCTGTGGCGCGCCTGACGGCCGTGGGCCTGGCCGGGGTGGTGCTGGCCGTGTGTCCGGTGGCCGCCGTGCCGGGTCCGCGCGCGCTCGCGGCCGGCGCCGCGGGGCCGTACGCCTTCGCCGGCGGCGCGCGTGCCGTGGCCGGAGCGACGACCACCCTCGCGGACGCGGTCCGCCTGGAGCCCGGCCGTACCCACCGCGGCTCCTTGCCGCGCGGCGGCCGGCAGACCTACCGCCTCGACCTGGACGCCGTGTCCACGGCCTACGTCGCCGCCACCGCCGCGCCCCGCCCGGGCGGCAGGGTCTCCGCCACCGACGGACTGCGCGTCTCGGTGCGGGACGCCCAGGGCGCCACCTGCTCCTACCAGGTCACCCGGTTCGGCAGCGGCCGCAGTGCGCACCCGATCGCCGCCTGGGGCACCCGTGAGGTCGCTCCGGGCCGCTCGCTGTGCCAGGGCGCCGGTACGTATTCCGTGCTCGTCGAACGCATGGACGCCACGGATGCCGCACCGGACTCGGGTTCCTGGCCCCTGGAGCTGACGGTCGTCACGGAGCCGCCCCTGCGCCGGGCCGGCGGGACGAGCGCGCCCCGGGCCTGGGACTCGGCCACGCCCGCCCCCGTCACCGGCCGGGCGGTCGAGCGGGCGGGCGGCGCGGGATTCCCCACGGCGAGCACGCTGGGCACCGGCGTGTGGCGGGACCGGATCCGACCCGGACAGACCCTCTTCTACCGGGTACCGGTCGACTGGGGCCGACACCTGGACGCCACCGCCGAGCTGGCCGACGCCCGCGGCGGCAGCGGCTACACGGACGGCGCGTTGACGCTGTCGCTGTACAACCCCGTGCGGGGTTTCGCCGAGGAGGCGTACGCCGGCTACAGCGGCCGCCCGGCGTCCGCCGCGCTCGCGCCCCTTCCCCCCGTCGCCTACGCCAACCGGTACGGCGTCACCGACCCGGTGAGGGCCATGCGGTTCGCCGGCTCCTACTACCTGGTCGTGCACCTGGCCGCGCAGACCGCCGACGCCTTCGGCGAGGGTCCCTACGGCCTGACCCTGCGGGTGCGGGTGGCGGGCGCGGCGCGGCCGGCGCCGGAGTACGCGGGCCGGTCCGAGCCGCCGGGCCTCTTCGAGGTCACGGCCGGGGACCGCCGGGCCGCCGCACCGGCCGGGACGGCGGGGGACGCCATGGGCCTGCGGGTGCTCGCCGTGGGCGGCCTCGGCGGCGGTACGGTCCTGCTGGCCGTCCTCGGCGCGTGGACGGCCCTCGCCCGGCGCCACGCGGGGGCCGGGTAGCGTCCGGGTCGTGGCCCCTGGGTGTCCCCGGGCTACTCCGGTCACATGCGGGCCAGTGCCCAGAAGCCGACGGCGTAGCAGGCGAGCGCGAGCAGGAGCAGCGGAAGCGCCACCCTGGCGGGCGGGCCGGGGCGGCGGCGCCGCGGAGCGCCGCGCCGGGACCTGCGCGGCGCGGGAGCGTGAGCCCGCGGGTCTTGCGCGGTGTACGGAACGGCTCGGCTACGCATCAGCCGGTTATGACCGAGATTATCTTGCTCCCGCCACTTCCGCGTGGTGCTTTCTGTT
>NZ_LR732544.1:3990331-4010001 GCF_902506575.1 Streptomyces mexicanus
GGTAGGGAACCTGGTGCGGGAACGGGGCCGGGGAGGGACGTGACGGCGGGGCCGCGCCGGAGCGGGCCGTCCGGGCCGAAGCCCGGCGGCAGAGGGCCGAGCTGGTCGAAGATCTCGATGGGGTCCTCGTCGGGGCCGGGCGCCGGCAGGAGTTCCGCGGCCGCGGCGAGGGCCTTGCGCGCGCCCGTGGCCGTCCGGAACCGTGCCGACGGGTCCGGCTGCAGCAGTGTGGCCACGACCTGCCACAGCGCTTCGGGAACTCCCTTGGGCGCGGCGGGCGTTCCCTGTGCGGCGAAGTGCTCCACGAGTGCCTTGGCGTCCGGTCGTGCGCCCTGCAGCAGATGGAGGGCGACCAGTCCGGTGGAGAACAGGTCGGCGGCGAAGTCCGGCTCCGCGCCCAGTAGTTGCTCCGGTGCGAAGTAGCCCGGCGTGCCCACCACGAGGCCGGTGTCGGTCAGACGCGGCTCGCCCAGGCGCAGGGCGATACCGAAGTCGGACAGCCGCAGCCGGGGCCGGCCGCGTCCCGTGGCCTCCAACAGGATGTTGGCGGGCTTGATGTCGCGGTGCACGACGTGTTCCGCATGCACCGCGGCGAGCCCCGACAGCAGTTGGTCGAGCAGGAGGCAGACGTACCACGGGGGCAGTGGGCCGTAGTCCCCCACCAGGTGGACCAGCGAGCCACCGGCCACCAGATCCATGGTGAACAGCACCTGGTCGTCGTCGGCGGCCCAGCCCGTCGGTGCGAGCACATGGGGGTGGTCGATCCGCAACGCCTGCTCCCGCACGAAACGCAGCAGGGAGTGCGCGTCGCGCTGCCGCAGCACCTTCGCGGCCACGTACCGGCGCCGGCGGTGGTCCCAGGTGCGCCAGACGGCGCCCGTCCCGCCCCGGCCGATCGGGTCGACCAGCTCGTACCGGCCGGCGAACACCTCACCCATGGCTGCGCGTCGCTCCTCCCCCTGCGGTTACCCCCTTGCTTCCCCCTGCCTTCCCCCGCGACGCATGGTCCGTGGCTGCGGCTCGTTCCTGCAGCCCATTCCTGTGGGCCGTTCCTACGGCTCGTTCAGTTCTGGTGGGCCTGGTAGTGCGCGACCGCGTCGGCGGTGCGACCGGCTCCGTACACCCGCAGGAACTCGGCGAGTTCGGGGTGGGTGGGGGCGAGGCTGTCCGCGGCCTCGATGATGTCGCCGGCGGCGGCCACCGAGCGCAGCAGCGACTGGATCTCACGGACCACCCGCTTGACCGTCGGCGCGCCCGAACTGTTCGTCGTCTGTGTGGTGTTGCTGAGCACAGCCCCTCCCTGCGACCTCTTGATCTCGTCCATGCGCTCGGTCGCCTCGGCCGCGCTGACGCTGCCGTCCGCCACCTGCACCGCCAGCTCCTGCAGCAGCTGCACCCGCTGGACCACCGCCGGATTGCCGATCTTCGCGCGCTGGCCGCTCATCAGCTGCGACAGCATCGGTGCCGACAGCCCCAGCACTCCCGCGAGCCGGGCCTGGTTGAGCCCGAGGTCGTCTATGAGCTTGCGGAAGAGCGTCCCCAGTGGCTCCCCGTACCAGTTTCGCTGCAGCTCACGCGCTCTTGCGGTGGCTTCCTGCTGTGCGGCGTCCATTGCGTCTCCCCATCGCTTCCCCGAGTACGGTGGTTCGCTGTAGCGAACCACGCGGAGCATCTTACGGAGCGTGGTCGGCCAAGGGGACCCCCAATCTTTTTGCGAGATCCGGGGGAGAACCCGGTAGTCTGTTGTGCGGTACTCGACCGGTGGGCGGTTCCCCGGCCGGATACTCCTCTTCCGGGGCCTTAGCTCAGTTGGTAGAGCGCTGTCTTTGCATGGCAGATGTCAGGGGTTCGACTCCCCTAGGCTCCACTCGTCGAGAGGCCCTCTGAACTGCGGAAACGCTGTTCAGAGGGCCTCTTCGCGCTCATGGGGCGCCGCCGAGGGTCTTCGGGTCGGGCAGCGGTCTGCTGGACGCGCCGCTGGACCCGCTGGACCCGCTGGACGGCGAGGTCGTGGCCGCCGTCGAACGGAGCGTGGAACCGGGGGCATCGACGGGGACCGACGGCACCGCTGCCGAGGTTCCTTCCGTCACATTGACGGAGGCTCACCTCCCGGTCGGGGGCATGGGGTGCGAGGGTGTCGAAAGCCCGGGGCCCGGGTGACGTACGGCACTCGGTGACCCGCCGACGCGTTCCCGGAAGAAGAGGTCTGTCCCGCTCGCAGTGCGCGGTCGAGGTCCTGAACCACCGACTCGGCCATGGCCGTCACAGGGGGTGCGGCCCGGCGAGAAGCACCGAGCGCGGTACCGCACCCCCTTCGCCCCGTACCGGGCGCGAACCCATGCGTCGGCCGGCCGAGCGGACCACTCCACCGTGGGCACGGGCATGGACGGCGGATCCCGCTCAGCGCGAGTTGCTCAGGCAAATGATGCGGCCGTGCGCGGTCGGAGCACCCCGCTGGGACCAGCCGGGACAGCCGGGCATCGAGCCGCCGTGACGGTGGCGTTGCGGCCCGGACTTACTTCAGGTGCCGGGCCAGGAAACGAGCCGCGGACTCTCCCGCGAACTGCGGGACGCCGGTGTGTCCGCCCATAGTGGCGTGCAGGGTCTTCTCCTCGGAGCCGAAGGCGTCGAACAGGTCCAGGGCCGCCCGCCGGTCGTTCCCCTCGTCGTCCCACTGCAGCAGGACGTGCAGCGGAACGGTGACCCGGCGGGCCTCTTCGAACAGGACGGCGGGCACCAGGCTCCCGGCGAACAGAACGGCGGCCGAGATGCGCGGCTCGACCACCGCGAGCCGGATACCGATGGAGATCACTCCCCCCGAGTATCCGACCGGTCCGCCGATCTCGGGCAGCGACAGCAGGGCGTCCAGGGCGGCCTGCCATTCCGGGACCGACTTCTCGACGAGCGGGAGGACGAGGGCGTCGACGACGTGGTCATCGACCGGCCCGCCGGCCGCCACAGCCCGGCGCAGGTCGGCGCGGGCCTGCTCGGCGGCGGCCCAACGGGGCCGGTCACCGCTTCCGGGAAGCTCGATGGTGGCCGCGGCGAAGCCGTCCGCTGCGGCGCGCCGGGCCCGGTCCACCAGCCGCGGGTACATCGTGCGCAGCCCGAGCGGGGGGTGGCCGAGCAGGATCAGCGGTACCGGCGCGGATGTGGACGCGGGGGTCCACAGGATGCCGGGGATCTCGCCAAGGGTGAATGTGCGTTCGAGGACGCCGCCGTCGAGACGCTGTTCAGCAGTGAAGTGCATGATCGTGCCTTCCGGGAATGCTCGTGAACGGCGCTCCCGGACGACGACCTATCGCCCGACCGTGACCCCGGAGGGGAGCACCCATGTCGATACTGCGGTCACGGGTACCACCTCCTCGTTCTTAAGCACGGCCCGTGGAAACGTAGCAGCGGTCGCGCCCGCCCGCCAAAGGGATTTCGGCGACGCGCGGGACCACCGGACGGCGCGGCCTCTTCTGGTCGTCGGCCGCCGGGGTCGTCGGCCGCTTCGTTCTCCGGACGGACCGGGACGACTGCTGCGACTCCGCAGCACCGCCCCCGCTCCCTGCACGACGACACCGCCGCGCAGGTGCCGTCCCGGCCCTGACCTGTCCTCGACCCCGGCCCCGACCCGCTTCCGGCCCTGGCCCGCCTGGCGCTCAGCCGAGGTCGGCGCCCCGGGCGGCCGCCTCTTCCTCGGTGTGGGACCCGGCGGTGGCCAGGGAGCCGCCCGCGCTCTCCAGGTGCGCCCGCACGAACCACTGGAACTGTTCGAGGGCACGGAGCTGCTCGATGAGCAGGTCCTCCGTCGCGGGGTCGATCGGCGAGACCTCCTTGATGGCCTCGCGCACGTCCTGGATCACTCCCGTGTAGACCACGTCGAGCGCTCCCAGGTGCGCGATGGCGTCGGCCCGGCCGATGGAGTAGTCGTCCCAGGTGCGCTCGCTGACCAAGGAACCCGGTGTGCCCTGGGCGACCCCGCCGAGGGCCGCGATGCGCTCGGCCACGTCGTCCGCCATGTCCCGTACGCGGTCGACCTGCGGGTCGATCATCTGGTGCACGGAGATGAAGTGCGGGCCCACGACGTTCCAGTGCACGTGCTTGAGCGTGAGGTGCAGGTCGTTGAGCGCGTGCAGACGCAGCCGCAGGACGTCGATGAGACGCCCGGCGTCCTTCAGTTCGACGCCGGGGACGGTGTACCGAGGGGTCGCGTTCTTCGCCATGCTGTGGCTCCTTCCCTGGGTGATCTTGAGGTTCTCCTTCCCGCGATCGCGGCATGCAGGCGTGCGGTGTGACGTAGTCGTGCGTGCCCGGTGACAGCCTCGCCGCGCGCGGAACCGGAGCGCGTCGCAGGAGCGAGCGCCGGTCCGAAGGGAAGCGCGCCGTCGGGGCGCGCCGTCGGACCGTGCGCCGGATCGCGCGCCGGTCCGAGGGGCACAGGAAACGACACTCCCCTCCGCTCGGTCGGTCGCCAGGCGGAGGGGAGCCCTGTGGTGATCGTCGCCGAGCCGCCCGGTGGTCCGGCAGGCGGGAAGGTCAGGCCTGTTCGTCGCGGTCGGTGGGCTGCTCCTCGGAGCTCTCGGCCTCCTTGGCCTCGACCTCGGGGTCCAGCAGCGTCTGGCCGGTGCCGTCGACCGAGGAGAGCCGGCCCGCCTCGGGCACCTCGGTGGCGGCCGGCGGCTCCACCAGCCAGTCGGGGTTGGCCTGCTTGTCCCACCACTTCCAGGCCGCGAAGGCGCCGCCCGCGAGGACGCCCACCACCGCGAGCACCTTGGCCACCCGGCCCGCCCGGCACCGCCGGTTCTGCTTGCGGGCCAGCTTCTGGATCTTCTCCGCCGGGACCTGGCCGCGCAGCGCGACCAGTGCGGCGGCGCTCCGCGCGGCGGCCTCGTCCGCGACCGGCCCGGCCACCGCTCGCGCCTGCTCGATCCGCGGCCTGGAGTACTCGGCGGCCTGCCGGGCGGCCTTGCGGGTAAGGCAGGCGGCCTCCTGGGCGGCCTGGTCGAGCTTCGGCGGTACGTACGTCATGGCCTGCGTACGGGCCTGCTCCAGCCGGGGCGCGACGTAGGCGCCGTACTGCGCACGGGCCTGGTCGGCGGCCAGTGTCACCTTCGGCGCGAGCCGTACGCGTGCCTCGTGTGCGTAGTGCGCGGCCCTTTCCCTGGCCGTGTCGGCGTAGGGCGCCACCACTTCCGCGGCGTGCAGCACGCTGTCCTTCGCCGAGCCGGTCGCGGCGCGCACGCTGTCGATGCGGGTCACGGGTTCCTCCTCCTCGGTGGCGTACGGTAAATCGACTTTCCACCCTTTTACGGATCATGCCTGTCAAGGGACCCGGGGGCATGTGAGAGCAGGCAACCGGGTCACGGAAGACGACTTCTGTCTCCCGGAGCCCTTCCGTTGCGGGGCCCGCGGCGAGACGATCGAGTGTGATAGCGGATGAATACGGGGCAAGGGGAGCTTGCCGACGACAATGCCACGGATCGTCGCGCCACGCCCCCGACCCGGGAGGACTCGCCCCGATTTCCGCAACCCATTCCGGCGGATGTGTGCCCGTCGCGCGGCCGCCGGGGACGCACGGCGCACGTCGTGCGAGGATCGGGGGGCTACAGGAAGACAACGGAAGGCAGATCGTGGCTGAGCAGCTCTACGCCACCCTGAAGACCAACCACGGCGACATCCAGGTCCGGCTCCTGCCGAACCACGCCCCCAAGACGGTCCGCAACTTCGTGGAGCTCGCCAAGGGCGAGCGCGAGTGGACGAACCCGGCCACCGGCAAGAAGTCCACGGACAGGCTGTACGACGGCACGGTCTTCCACCGGGTGATCAGCGGTTTCATGATCCAGGGCGGTGACCCCCTGGGCAACGGCACCGGCGGTCCGGGCTACACCTTCGAGGACGAGTTCCACCCGGACCTCCGCTTCGACAAGCCCTACCTGCTGGCGATGGCCAACGCCGGTCCGGGCACCAACGGCTCGCAGTTCTTCATCACCGTCGCCCCGACGGACTGGCTGACCCGCAAGCACACCATCTTCGGCGAGGTCACCGACGCGGCGAGCCAGAAGGTCGTGGACTCCATCGCGAACACGCAGACCAACCCGCGCAACGACCGCCCGGTCAACGACGTCGTCATCGAGACGATCGTCATCACGGGCGACGCCGCCGCCCAGGGCTGAGCGCCGGCAGGAACCAAACGCCCCGCTCGTCCGTAGGGATGAGCGGGGCGGTGCGTTGCCGAGGGCACGGTGAGCCGTGCGCCGCCCACGACCGACGTGAGGGGACCCCATGGACCAGGCACCAGGCAGCCCGCAGGGCCCGCTGGAGCGCGGACCGGCCGGCCAGGGCCCGGCCGGTGGCGGACCGCTGGGCGACGGCCACGGCGGCGCGGGCCTGCCGACCTGCTACCGCCACCCGGACCGCGAGACCGGCATCCGCTGCACGCGCTGCGAGCGGCCGATCTGCCCGGAGTGCATGGTCAACGCCTCGGTCGGGTTCCACTGCCCGCAGTGCGCGCGGGGCGGCTCCGGCTCGGGGCCGGCCCCGGCCGCCTCCCGGCCGCGGACGCTCGCCGGCGGTACCGTGACGTCCGACCCCCGGCTGCTCACCAAGATCCTCGTCGGGATCAACGTCGCGGTATTCATCGCGGTCAGCGTCCACTCCTCGCTCCTGGACCGCCTGGTACTCATCGGATCGTGGCCCCCGGCACCGTACACACCCACCATGGGGGTCGCCCACGGCGAGTGGTATCGCCTGGTCACGTCGATGTTCACCCACCAGGAGATCTGGCACATCCTGTTCAACATGCTCAGCCTGTGGTGGATCGGCGGCCCTCTGGAAGCGGCTCTGGGCCGCGCCCGCTATCTGGCGCTGTACTTCGCTTCCGGACTCGCGGGCAGCGCGCTGACGTACCTGCTGGCCGCGCCCGACCAGGCCTCGCTCGGCGCGTCCGGCGCCATCTTCGGGCTGTTCGGTGCGACAGCCGTGCTGATGCGGCGGCTGCGCTACGACATGCGCCCGGTCATCGCCCTGCTGGTCATCAACCTGATCCTTACCTTCACCTGGGGCCACATCGCCTGGCAGGCGCACATCGGGGGCTTGGTCGCCGGCCTGATCGTCGGCTACGCGATGGTCCACGCCCCGCGCGAGCGGCGAGCCCTGGTGCAGTACGGGACGTGCGCGCTGGTGCTGGTGGCCGTCGTCGTGATGACGGTGCTCAGAACGGCCCAGCTCGGCTGAGCGCGCCACCCCGGCCCCGGTTGTCCACAGTGGGTGGCCGATCTTGTGCATACCGTGCCCGATCGGCTGTTCGCCTGCTCGCTCACCTGTGTTTGCGCAGGTCAACCGGGGTGTGTGAGGGTGTCGGCGGGGCGGTGTGACAGTCGTACCGGTGTCAACGGGCGACGGGTTATCCACAGATCGTCGGCTTTTCCCCAGCCTTCGTGTGGAAATTCGAGCAGGGCTGTGGATAACTCAGCGGATAGCCGTGGGCAGAGCCGGGTTCATCCCCCGGACACCCCCGCTTCCCCTGCCCTTCTTCCGCCGCGTGAAGACTGCCGCCTGCTCCACCGCCGCCCTACTTCCACTGCGTGGAGACACCGAATCCGGCGGCGATGAAGCCGAAGCCCACCACGATGTTCCAGTTGTCCAGCGCCTCGATGGGCAGCGAGCCGTCGGTGACGTAGAAGACGACGATCCAGGCCAGACCGATGACGAACATGGCGAGCATGACGGGGGCCACCCAGCCGCGGGTCTCCAGCTTGATGCTCGCCGCCTGCTTCGCGGGCGGCGGCGTGTAGTCGGCCTTCTTGCGGATACGTGACTTCGGCACGAGGGTCTCTCCTGTCGATGCGCTGTGTGGCCGCGCAGGGAACTGGGCTGGCTCGGGGCAGCGTACAAGGGGAAACTGAGCACTCCCCCGGGCGTCCGTTAGCGTAGTGCTTCTACGGCGCCGAAGGAGATAAGGGTACGTTGAGCAATTCTGCCGACTCCCCGGGGACGGGATCCACTCAGGGATCCGGTCCGGCCCGCCCGCGCCGGGTACGGCCCGTACGCCTCCTCACCATGGCCGTCTTCGCTCTCGCCGGGCTGATTTTCTTCACCAGTTTCCACACGGCCAAAGGCACCAATATCCGGACGGACACCTCCCTGCTGAAGCTGTCCGATCTCATCCAGGAACGCAGCCGCAAGAACAAGGAACTGGACGAGTCCAACGCGGCCCTGCGCGGCGACGTGGAGTCCCTCGCCGAGAGCGACGACGGCAGCACCAAGGCCCAGGACGACAAACTCGCCGGCCTGGAGAACAACGCGGGCACCCGGCCGCTCAAGGGCCGGGCGATCACCGTCACGCTCAACGACGCACCGCCGAACGCCCACGCCAAGCTCCCCGGCTATCCCGAGCCGCAGCCCGACTACCTGGTCATCCACCAGCAGGACCTGCAGGCCGTGGTCAACGCGCTGTGGCACGGCGGCGCCCGCGGGATCAAGGTCATGGACCAGCGGCTGATCTCCACCAGCGCGGTGCGCTGCGTGGGCAACACCCTGATCCTCCAGGGCCGCGTCTACTCCCCGCCCTACAAGATCACGGCCGTCGGCGACCCGGAGAAGCTGCAGAAGGCGCTCGCCGACTCCCCGGCGATCCAGAACTACATGGTGTACGTCAACGTCTACGGCCTGGGCTGGAAGGTCACCGACGACGGCACGGTGACGCTCCCCGGCTACACCGGCACCGTCGACCTGCACTACGCCGAGCCGCTGACCCCCTCGACCGGGCACTGAACCGGGCGGCGCGGGAGCGACGCGGGGAACACGCGGGGAGCAACGCCGGGGGGCACGGGGGTAAAGCCCGTCCCAGCACCCCGCGGAGGCCGGGAAATCCGGAGCGCGGCGCCGTTAGTCTGGTGGGCGAAAGCGGCGGGAGACCCGTGCCGTGACGCGAGGGAAGGGACGGCATGTACGGCTGGATCTGGCGGCATCTGCCGGGCAACACGTGGGTGAAGGCCCTGATCTCACTGGTGCTGGTCCTGGCCGTCGTCTACGTCCTGTTCCAGTACGTCTTCCCGTGGGCCGAGCCGCTGCTTCCCTTCAACGATGTGACGGTGAACAACCAGTGAGCGCCCGGATCCTCGTCGTCGACAACTACGACAGCTTCGTCTTCAACCTCGTCCAGTACCTGTACCAGCTGGGTGCCGAGTGCGAGGTGCTGCGCAACGACGAGGTGCGCACCGAGCACGCCCAGGACGGCTTCGACGGAGTGCTGCTGTCGCCGGGGCCGGGCACGCCCGAGCAGGCGGGGGTGTGCGTGGACATGGTCCGGCACTGCGCCGCGACCGGCGTCCCCGTCTTCGGCGTGTGCCTGGGCATGCAGTCGATGCAGGTGGCGTACGGCGGTGTGGTGGACCGGGCGCCCGAGCTGCTGCACGGCAAGACCTCCCTGGTGGAGCACGAGGGCAAGGGCGTCTTCACCGGGCTGCCCTCCCCCTTCACCGCGACCCGCTACCACTCCCTGGCCGCGCTGCCGGCGACCGTCCCCGACGAGCTGGAGGTCACCGCCCGCACCCACGACGGCATCATCATGGGCCTGCGCCACCGGGAACTGCCGGTGGAGGGCGTGCAGTTCCACCCCGAGTCGGTGCTCACCGAGCACGGGCACCGGATGCTGGCCAACTGGCTCGTGGAGTGCGGCGACGCGGGTGCCGTGGCGAGGTCGACGGGGCTCGCCCCGGTGGTGGGCAGGGCCACGGCGTGACCGCGCTGCGCCCCGAGCGCGAGTCCGGCGCCGACCGGTACGGCACGGGGGCGTACGACGCCTCCTGGGAGCCGTCCGCCTCGGCGCCGTACGACGCGCCCGGCTCGGCGCCGCCGTACGGAACGCCCGGCTCGGCGGCGCCGTATCCGCCCGGCGGCGACGACGAGACGATGGCGCTGCGCATCCCCGGGCCGTCGGCCCCCGTGGACCCACTGGCCCCCGTGGACCCACTGGCCCCCGTGGACCCACTGGCCCCCGTGGGCTCTGCGGCCTCTCCCGGATCTGGGGCCTCCCCGAGCCCGGCAACCACGGGAACCACACCGGGCGGCCGTGCGGCCCGCAGAAAGGCCGCCAGACGCCGCCACGGCCGCCGCGGGGGCGGGCCGGGGCCGCAGACGCAGCGGGAGACGGCACCCGGGGACCGGCCGGCCGCCCCGCTGAGCCGGGTGGAGGCGCGGCGGCTGGCCCGGGCGCGCAGAACGAGCCCGGGGGTCCTCGCCAGCCGGATCATCGGGGAGCTGTTCATCACCGCCGGCGTGGTGATGCTGCTGTTCGTCACCTACCAGCTGTGGTGGTCGAACGTGCGCGCGCACCAGCAGGCGGGCAACGAGGCGCACCACCTGCAGGACGACTGGGCGAACGGCAAGCGCAAGCCGGGGGCGTTCGAACCGGGACAGGGCTTCGCCATCCTGCACATCCCCAAGCTGGACGTGGTGGTGCCGATCGCCGAGGGCACCAGCAAGACGAAGGTGCTCGACAAGGGCATGGTCGGGCACTACGGGCCCGGAGACTTCGACACGGCGATGCCGGACGCGAAGACGGGCAACTTCGGGCTCGCGGGCCACCGCAACACGCACGGCGAGCCGTTCCGGTACATCAACAGGCTCACACCGGGCGATCCGATCGTCGTGGAGACGCAGGACACCTATTACGTCTACAAGATGACGTCGATGCTGCCGGTGACGTCGCCGTCGAACACCAGCGTCCTGAACCCGATCCCGGCCGGCTCGGGCTTCACCGGGCCCGGCCGCTACATCACCCTCACCACCTGCACACCGGAGTTCACGAGCAAGTACCGCTTGATCGTCTGGGGCAAGATGGTGGAGGAACGGCCGCGCAGCAAGGGCAAGCCGGATGCGCTCGTGGATTAGGCCGGTCACCGAAGCGCGATCAGTCGATCACCAGGGCGCGATCAAAAGGCGGATGGAACAGTGGCAGCGACCACGGACGACACGGCGGAGCACACCGACGACAGCCCCGCACCACGCCGGCGCCCCCGCGGCACCGGCCGGCTGGCCCTCGCCGTCAGTGTCCTCGGTGAACTCCTCATCACGGCGGGCCTGGTGCTCGGGCTGTTCGTCGTCTACTCGCTGTGGTGGACGAACGTCATAGCGGACCGCAAGGCCGACCGGCAGGCCGACAGGATCCGCGAGCAGTGGGCCCACTCCGCCCCCAGCGGCCCGGGCGCGCTGGACACCAAGGACGGCATCGGCTTCCTGCACGTGCCCGCCATGCACAACGGTGAGGTGCTGGTGAAGAAGGGCACCTCGACGGACGTCCTCAACGACGGCGTGGCCGGCTACTACATCGACCCGGTCAAGGCGACGCTGCCGACGACCGGCAAGGCAGGCAACTTCACCCTGGCCGCGCACCGCGACGGCCACGGCGCGAAGTTCCACAACATCGACAAGCTCGCCAAGGGCGACCCGATCGTCTTCGAGACGCGCGACGACTGGTACGTCTACAAGGTCTACGACATCCTCCCCGAGACCTCGAAGTTCAACGTGGACGTCCTCGCGCAGGTCCCCGAGGAGTCGGGCGTGACCAAGCCCGGCCACTACATCACCCTGACGACCTGCACCCCGGTGTACACCTCCCGCTACCGGTACGTGGTGTGGGGCGAACTGGTCCGGGTGCAGAAGGTGGACAGCAAGCGCACGCCGCCGAAGGAGCTGCGCTGAGCAGGTGAGCGGGCGGGCGTGCCCGCCGCGTCCGCCGGTACGACCGAGCCCCGGCCCCTCTCGCGGGAGAGGAGCCGGGGCTCGGGTCGTTCGGTGGGGCGAGCCGGGGCGTCGCGGCGGTCAGCCGAAGATGCCGCCGTTGCCGTTGCCGCGGTTGTTGCCGCCGCCGTTGTTGTTGCCGCCGCCTCCGCCGAACGCCGTCAGAGTGACCGGCGTGGCGGCCGGGTTGTCGACCTGCTGGTTGGGCTGCGGGTCCTGGTTGATGACGAGCGCGTTGCCGTCCGTGCTGCCGTTGACCTGAATGTTGGTGAAACCGGCCTGATTGAGCATCTGCTGGGCCTCGGAGAGCTTGTGGCCGCGGACGTCCGGCACCGGCGTCTTCTGTTGCTGCGGGGCCTGCTTGCCGATCTGGAGATGGACCGTGGAGTCCTTGTCGACCGGCGTGCCCGCCGTCGGGGACATCTGGAAGACCTTGCCGACCTGGTTGGGGTCGGTGGTGTCGACCTCGGTGCAGTCGGCCTTGAGGTTGCTGGCCTGCAGCTGGGCCGTGGCCTCGTCGCAGGACTTGCCGGAGACGTTCGGGACGGTGACCTTCTCGGGTGCCTTGGAGACGACCAGGGTGATCGTCGTCCCCTTCTCCACTTCCTGGCCGTTGACCGGGTTCTGTTCCAGGACGGTGTTCGGGTCGTCCGTCGATTCCCGGTACTGGGTCTCCACCTTGAGCTGGTAGGGGTCGCCCTCCAGCTTCGACTTCGCGTCGTCGAGGGTGAGGCCGACCACACCGGGGACCTGGACCTTCGGCGCGCCGGTGGAGACGACCAGGCTGACCGTGTCGCCCTTCTTGACCTCCGTGCCGGCCTTCGGGTCCTGGTCGCAGACGCTGCCCTTGGGCTGGCCGTCGCACGGCTTGTTGGTGGGCTCGGCCAGTTTCAGATCGACGTTCTCGGCCGTGCGCTGGGCGTCGGCGTAGGTCTGCCCGACGAAGTTCGGCGCCTTGAAGGTGTCGTCGCTCACCCCGTGCCCGCTGGTCACCCACCGGCCGATGAGGACGGCGCCGACGAGGACCAGGATGCCCGCGACGACCAGGAGCACCGTCGAGGTCCTGGACTTCTTCTGGCGGCGCCGGTCGGGCCGGTCGTCGTAGCCGTAGCCGCCGTCGTCCGGGTTCATGGGCGGCAGCATCGTCGTGGCGGGGGCGCCCCCCCCGGCGCGCCGCGCCGTCGTCGGCTGGTCGTCGCCGTAGGCGCCGTAGCCGACCGCGCCCATGGCGGCGGTGGCCGCGACCGGCTGGCCGTCGAGGCAGGCCTCGATGTCGGCGCGCATCTCGTCGGCCGACTGGTACCGGTAGTCGGGGTCCTTGACCAGCGCCCGCAGCACGATCGCGTCCATCTCGGGCGTGATCTCCGGGTCGAAGACGCTCGGCGGCTGCGGCTCCTCGCGGACGTGCTGGTAGGCCACCGCGACCGGGGAGTCCCCGACGAACGGCGGGCGGACCGTCAACAGCTCGTACAGCAGGCAACCCGTCGAATACAGGTCCGAGCGGGCGTCGACCTGCTCGCCCTTGGCCTGCTCCGGCGAGAGGTACTGCGCGGTGCCGATGACGGCGGCGGTCTGCGTCATCGTCATGCCGGAGTCGCCCATGGCGCGGGCGATGCCGAAGTCCATCACCTTGACCTGGCCGTTGCGCGTCAGCATGACGTTGGCCGGCTTGATGTCACGGTGGACGATGCCGTTGCGGTGGGCGTACTCCAGGCCCTGGAGGATGCCGATGGTCATCTCCATGGCCCGCTCCGGCAGCAGCTTGCGGCCGCTGTGCAGCAGCTCACGGAGGGTGGAGCCGTCGACGTACTCCATGACGATGTACGGGATCGAGACCCCGTCGATGTAGTCCTCGCCCGTGTCGTAGACCGCGACGATCGCGGGGTGGTTGAGCGAGGCGGCCGACTGGGCCTCCCGGCGGAACCGGGCCTGGAAGGAAGGGTCGCGCGCCAGGTCGGCGCGCAGCGTCTTCACCGCCACGGTGCGGCCCAGGCGGGTGTCATGCGCGAGGTACACCTCCGCCATGCCACCACGGCCGAGCACCTGGCCCAGCTCGTACCGGCCGCCGAGGCGACGCGGCTCTTCCATAGCTACCTACCAGCCCTCTCCGTCGGTCCCGACCGGCACCGCGTGTGCCGCCGGAGCTGCCGTCCGGGCCTACCGTACCCGGCTCGCTCTGTGTGACCTGGCCAAGCCCGTCACCCGATACAGGACCGGTATCGCCACGTGCACCGATGTGAAGGGGAGGTGGCTAGAGTCACTTCTTGGAGTTGATGACCGCCTGCATCACGTTCTTCGCGATGGGCGCCGCGAGGCCGCCACCGGAGATGTCCTGGCGGCTGGCGGCGTCGTCCTCGACGACCACGGCCACCGCGACCGGCGAGCTGCCGTCGGGCATCTTGGCGTAGGAGATGAACCACGCGTACGGCTTCTCGCTGTTGTTGAGGCCGTGCTGGGCGGTACCGGTCTTGCCGCCCACGGTGACGCCGGAGATCTGCGCGTTCTTGCCCGTGCCGTCCTTGACGACGGTCTCCATCATCGACTGCAGGATCTGCGCGTTCTTCGAGGACAGCGGCCGGCTCAGCTCCTCCGGCTGGGTCTGCTCCAGGGTGTCGAGGTTCGGCGACTGGAGCTTGTCGACCATGTACGGCTTCATCAGCTTGCCGTCGTTGGCGACCGCGGAGACCACCATGGCCATCTGCAGCGGGGTCGCGGCGGTGTTGAACTGGCCGATGGAGGACTGCGCCACCTGCGAGGGCTCCATGTGGTCGGAGAAGTTCGAAGCGTTGGCGCGCACCGGGGTGAACTGCTCCTCGTTGAAGCCGAACTTCTCCGCCTCGTCGAGCATCTTCTTCTGGCCGAGGGTGGCGCCGATCTTGCCGAACACGGTGTTGCAGGACCAGCGCAGCGCCTCGCGCATCGTGGCGTTCTTGCAGGGGATGTTGCCCTCGTTGGGCAGCGGGGTCGTGGTGCCCGGCATGATCCACGGGTCCGGCGAGTCGGTGTGCTCGTCGGCGGAGGTGTACAGGCCGTTCTCCAGCGCGGCGGCCGCGGTGACCACCTTGAAGGTCGAGCCCGGCGGGTAGGTCTCGCGCAGCGCCCGGTTCAGCATCGGGTCGCTGGGGTCGTTGTCCTTCTGCAGCTTCTTCCAGGCCTTGGCGTCCGCGCTGGAGGTACCGGCGAACGACGAGGGGTCGTACGACGGGTAGGAGGCCAGCGCCAGGATCTTGCCGGTGGACGGCTCCAGCGCGACGACGGCGCCCTTGCCGTGGCCCTTCAGACCGTCGAACGCCGCCTTCTGCGCGGCCGCGTTCAGCGTGGTGACGACGTTGCCGCCCTGCTTCGGCTTGCCCGTGATCATGTCGAGCGTGTTGCGGAAGAACAGCCGGTCGTCGTTGCCGGTCAGGATCTGGTCGTCGATGGACTCCAGCTGCGTGGCGCCGTAGGACTGCGAGGCGTACCCGGTGACCGGCGCCCACATGGGGCCGTCCTTGTACGTCCGCTTGTACTTCAGGTCGTTCAGGCCGCTGGTGTCCGTCTCCGCCGACCCGGTGATCGGGGAGCCGCCGACGATGATGTCGCCCCGGGGGACGGAGTAGCGGGCGATGGTGACGCGGCGGTTGAGCTCGTCGTTCTTCAGGCTGTCGGCCTTGACGTACTGGAGCCAGTTGTCGCGGATGAGCAGCGTGAGGACGAGGAGGCCGCAGAAGATCGCGATCCGGCGCAGGGGCTTGTTCACGGGCGGACCACCTGGGTCATCTCGGCGTCGGGGTTGGTCACGGGGGCGGGTGCCGGGCGGCGCGCGGTGTCGCTGATCCGGATGAGGATGCCGATCAGCGCCCAGTTGGCCAGCACGGACGAACCACCGTAGGCCATGAACGGCATCGTCATACCGGTCAGGGGGATGAGGCCCATGACACCGCCGGCCACCACGAAGACCTGCAGCGCGAAGGCGCCGGACAGGCCGATGGCGAGCAGCTTGCCGAACGGGTCGCGGGCGGCCAGCGCCGTGCGCACGCCGCGCTCCACGATCAGACCGTAGATCAGCAGGATGGCCATGATGCCGGCCAGGCCCAGCTCCTCGCCGAAGGTGGCGAGGATGAAGTCGGAGTTGGCGGCGAACCGGATCAGGTCGGAGTGGCCCTGGCCCAGACCGGTGCCCAGGGTGCCGCCGGAGCCGAAGGCCCACAGCGCCTGCATCGACTGCTCGGAGTGGCCGACCACGCCCTGCCGGCTGAGCTTGTACTCGTGCAGGGGGTTCAGCCATGCCTCCACACGCTGGTGGACGTGCGGCTCGATGGAACCGACACCGACGGCGCCCGCGGCGGACATCAGCAGACCGAAGACGATCCAGCTGGTCCGCTCGGTGGCCACGTACAGCATGATCACGAACATGCCGAAGAACAGCAGCGAGGTGCCCAGGTCGGTCTCGAAGACCAGGATGAGGATGGACAGCACCCAGACGACCAGGATCGGCCCGAGGTCGCGGCCGCGCGGCAGGTACAGGCCCATGAAGCGGCGGCTGGCCAGGGCGAGCGCGTCCCGCTTGACCATGAGGTAGCCGGCGAAGAAGACCGCCAGCACGATCTTGGCGAACTCGCCGGGCTGCAGGGAGCCCAGGCCGGGGATGTTGATCCAGATCTTGGCGCCGTAGATGTTCGCCCCGAGGCCCGGCACCAGGGGCAGTATGAGCAGCACCAGGGCGCAGAACATGGAGATGTACGTGTAGCGCTGCAGGACGCGGTGGTCCTTGAGGAAGATCAGCACGACGACGAACAGCGCGATGCCCAGCGCGGTGTACAGCAGCTGGCGGGGCGCGGCCTGGAAGTAGTTCGGCAGCGACTGCAGCAGTTTGGACTGGTCCAGCCGCCAGATGACCACCAGGCCCATCCCGTTCAGCAGGGTGGCCAGCGGAAGCAGCAGCGGGTCCGCGTACGGGGCGAACTTGCGCACGACCAGGTGGGCGATGCCGGCCAGCAGGCCGAGTCCCAGCCCGTAGCTGAGCAGACCGGAGGGCACCCGGTTGTTGATGGCCAGGCCCACGTTGGCGTAGGCGAACACCGGGATGGCGACCGCGAAGACCAGCAGCGCCAGCTCGGTGTTGCGCCGGCTGGGCGCGCCGATGGCGCCGATCGTGGACGTGTGGTGCGTCGACGTGTTGGTAGTACTGCTCATCGTGTGACAGGGCCTCTCACGGCTTGCCTACTGCTTACCGCACAGCGAGACGACCTTCTGCTCTTCCTCCGAGAGAGTGGGGCCGGGGCTGGGTGTGGGCGCGGTCGCGGACTGGGTCGGGGACGAGGGAGACGACGGGGACTTCGACTCCGACGTGCTCGGCGTCGGTGTCGCCTTGGACGCGAAAGCGGTACGGGTGGTTCCTGCGGTCCCGTGCGTACCGGCGGTCTTGGCCTGCCCCGGCTTGGCGCTGTTCTGGGACTCGGCGGCGCGGCGCTCCGCCTCCTTGCGGCAGGCGGAGGCCTGCACGGACAGCTCCTCGACCTTCTTCTGCGCCTCCTGCAGGCCGCCCTCGGTGATCGTCGCCCTGACCTGCTTCTGCTGGTAGGGCGGCAGGTACTTGAGTTCGATCTCCGGGTGGTCCTTCTGCACCTTGGACAGCTTCACCCAGGCCAGGTCCTGGCTGATGCCCCGGTACAGGGCGACGTGCTCGTCGTTGGCGCCGACGAAGTACTGGGTCTGCGTCCAGCGGTAGCCGCCGTACAGGCCGCCGCCGATGACGGCGAGCGCCAGCGCGCTGTACAGCGAGCCCTTGAGCCACCTGCGGCCCTTGCGCGGCTTGGTGAAGTCGTCGTCGCCGTAGCCGGCGAAGCCGCCCCCCGGGGCGTAACCGGTGCTGTCGCCGGAGCCGGGCGGGCCGAACTCGCCGCCGCCCTGGCCGGGCACCTGGCGGCCCAGGCCGGCGGCGCGGCCGGCCGGGGTCTGCATGATGCCGTTGTCGTGCAGGTGCTGCTGGTTCTCGGCGACCGCGCCCACCACGACCGGGGTGTCGTGCAGCTGCCCGGCCAGGGTGTCGCCGGTGTCCAGGTCGAGGACGTCGGCGACGATGACGGTGATGTTGTCCGGGCCGCCGCCGCGCAGCGCGAGCTGGATCAGCTCCTGCACGGTCTCCTCGGGGCCCTGATAGCTGGCGAGGGTCTCCTCCAGGGTCTGGTGGGAGACGACGCTGGACAGGCCGTCGGAGCAGATCAGGTAGCGGTCGCCGGCGCGGACCTCGCGGATGGACAGGTCGGGCTCGACCCGCTCGCCGCTGCCCAGGGCCCGCATGAGCAGGGACCGCTGCGGGTGCGTGGTCGCCTCCTCCTCGGTGATGCGGCCCTCGTCGACCAGGCGCTGCACCCAGGTGTGGTCCTGGGTGATCTGGGTCAGCACCCCGTCGCGCAGCAGGTAGGCGCGCGAGTCGCCGACGTGGACGAGGCCGAGCCGCTGCCCGGTCCACAGCAGCGCGGTCAGGGTCGTGCCCATGCCCTCCAGGGCCGGGTCGTCCTCGACCATCTGCCGCAGCTGCTCGTTGGCGCGCTGCACGGCGGCGCCGAGCGAGGTGAGGATGTCGGAGCCGGGGACGTCGTCGTCGAGGGCGACGATGGTGGAGATCACCTCGGAGGAGGCGACCTCGCCGGCGGCCTGACCGCCCATGCCGTCGGCGATCGCGAGCAGCCGCGGACCGGCGTACCCGGAGTCCTCGTTGCCCTCACGGATCATGCCCTTGTGCGAACCGGCGGCGAAGCGCAGTGACAGACTCATGCGCACCTCGCCCGTCGGCTCGGGATACAGCCGATCGTGTCGAGCCACACTGCCCACCCTCCGGTCGGGAGCGCGCCGGGGCCCGGGGTGCCGGCGGCCGCTGCGTGCTCGCTCCGCTCGCGCTCTTTCATGACGTAGCACTACTTCCGCAGCTCGATGACGGTCTTGCCGATGCGGATCGGCGTGCCCAGCGGGATCGGCGTGGGGGACGTCAGCCGGGACCGGTCCAGGTAGGTGCCGTTGGTGGATCCGAGGTCCTCGACGATCCACTGGCCGCCCTGGTCCGGGTAGATCCTGGCATGCCGGCTGGAGGCGTAGTCGTCGTCCAGCACGATCGTGGAGTCGTGCGCGCGGCCCAGCGTGATCGTCTGGCCCTGCAGCGCGACGGTGGTGCCGGTGAGGGTGCCTTCGGTCACCACGAGCTTGGTGGGGGCGTTGCGGCGCTGGCGGCCGCCGCCCTGCTGACCGCGCTGCTGCGGGGGCGCCGCCTGGCGCGCGGCCTGCCGGCCGCCCTGGCGTCCGCTCGGCTGCGGCCGTGCGGCCTCCCGGCGGGCCCCCCGCTGGGTGACGCGCGTACCGAACAGGTCGCTGCGGATGACCTGCACGGCCACGATCACGAACAGCCACAGTACGGCCAGGAAACCCAGCCGCATGACCGTGAGGGTCAGCTCTGACATTGCCCCCGGTTCACCCTTCGGCTTGCCTATAGATAACGGTGGTGCTGCCCACGACGATCCGCGAGCCGTCGCGGAGCGTAGCGCGGGTGGTGTGCTGCCCGTCCACCACGATGCCGTTGGTGGACCCGAGATCCTGGATCGTCGAGGGCGTTCCGGTCCGGATCTCGCAGTGCCGGCGGGAGACGCCGGGGTCGTCGATCCGCACGTCGGCGTCGGTGCTGCGGCCCAGCACCAGCGTCGGGCGGGAGATCTGGTGGCGGTTGCCGTTGATCTCGATCCAGTAGCGGGGGGGGGCGGGCGGGCGGGGGGGCCGCGGGGGCGGGGGCCGGGCGGGGGGGGCGCCGGGGGGCGGGCGGGGCCCGGGGGGGGGGCCGCCGGCCCCGCCTCGACGCGGCCGCCGCCCACCTCCTCGACACCGGCCTGCTCGGCGGAGGCCGGCAGGCGCCCGGACTGCTCGACAAGGCGCAGACCGAACGACTCGCCCGGCTGCTGGACGGCCCGGCC
>NZ_LR732544.1:4010102-4019938 GCF_902506575.1 Streptomyces mexicanus
GCCTGGGGCTGGGGGGCCTGCTGGCTGGTGGAGGAGGCGAGCGTGCGGCTGCGCACCCGGTACAGGCCGGTGTCCAGGTCGTCCGCCTTCTCCAGGTGGACCTTGATCGGGCCCATGAAGGTGTAGCGCTGCTGCTTGGCGTAGTCGCGGACCATGCCGGCCAGCTCGTCGCCGAGCTGGCCCGAGTAGGGGCTCAGCCGCTCGTAGTCGGGCGCGCTCAGTTCGACGATGAAGTCGTTGGGGACGACGGTGCGGTCGCGGTTCCAGATGGTGGCGTTGTTGTCGCACTCACGCTGGAGCGCACCCGCGATCTCCACAGGCTGGACCTCGGACTTGAAGACCTTGGCGAAGGTGCCGTTGACCAGACCTTCGAGACGCTGCTCGAACTTCTTCAGGACTCCCATGGGGCACCTCCTCCGTCGTGGCCGTCGCTGCGGTCGTGCTCGTGCTGCGGGTCTTGCGGGTCTTGCTCGTGCTGCGGTCTTGCTCGTGCTGCGGTTGTGCGGGTCCTGCTGGTGCGAATCTCGCGCTGGGGCGATTCTCGCGGGTGCCGCGGGTGTCGCGGTCGGTTCCTGCCGTCGTGCTGTCGGGTACTGCCTACCTGGTACTGCTTACTGATCGTATCCACGCGCCGGTCAATCGGCTGGTTCCCCCTGGCCGCCTCGTCGACGGATGTCGACACAGCGTCCTCGGTCTGCCTGCCGCCCTGCTTCCACCGGCTCCTTCCGCCCAGGATCGTAGAGGCGTCCGCAGACCAGTGTCCCGCACCCGAGGGCGCACCCCGCCCGGCTCCCGGGGAGACGGGCCGGACCGGTACGAGGTTGATACGGGACCAGGCACAGGTTGATGCACAGGTTGACGGGGAGCGGCGCTCCGGGCTGGTTCTGGGGGGCGGGACGGGTGGGGAGGCGGTGGGGAGGCGGTCGAGCACCCGGCTGCGCCTGCCCCTGAGGAAGGGATGTGAATCCACCCGCTGCGACGTGCTAATGTTCTGCGTGTCGGAAGGCGCCGGGCCCGAAAGGGAACGGAGCCGGAGGACACACCCAATGCGCGGGTGGCGGAATAGGCAGACGCGCTGGATTCAGGTTCCAGTGCCCGCAAGGGCGTGGGGGTTCAACTCCCCCCTCGCGCACAGTGAGAACCGGTGAACGGGTCTCTGCTGGTGACGAAAGTCACGGCAGGGGCCCGGTCGTCGTTTGTCCACCGCTTGCTGTCCGCTGTGGTTCGAGGCAGACGCTCGCTGTCGTCCGGGGTGGATGTCCCGGGTGGATGTCGGGGGCGGGTGTCCGGGTCCGGCTCGGGACCGGTCTTTCCGGTGGATGTGAGGCATTGCACAGAGGCTGCCGAGCGCTGTGTACGGGGGCGAGGACCCGGTTGTACGGTCAGGGCCGCAACGCCTGGAGGCTGTACGGGACGGGGAGGGCGGTCGGAATGACCGAGGTCACAGCGGTAGGGGCGGCGCCCGGCGCGGGTGCGGCCGAGGGGGCCGAGGGCCGTGGCGGAATACGGGGCGGTGCGCGGGTGCCGGCGGTGGCCGGGTTCGCGCGGTGGCCGGTCCAGGAGTCGCCGAAGGCGGAGGGCAAGGCGCTGCGGCGGCGCGTCGCACGGTCCGCGCACGCCGTGTTCGAGCCGGACGCCGGCCGGCCCGACGCCGTCACGGCCGTGGAGGAGTCCAACCGGGGCCGCCTGCCCGAGCTGACGCCGATCCGGGTCGGCAGGATGGCCGCGACGCCGTTCGCGTTCCTGCGCGGCTCGGCGGGCCTGATGGCCCACGACCTCGCGCGCACCCCGACGACCGGCATCGGCGCCCCGCTGTGCGGCGACGCCCACGCCGCCAACTTCGGCCTGTACGGCGATGCCCGCGGCGGCCTGGTGATCGACCTGAACGACTTCGACGAGACGGTCCACGGCCCCTGGGAGTGGGACCTGAAACGGCTCGCCGCCTCCCTGGTGCTCGCCGGCCGTGAAGCCGGCTGTGACGAGGACAGCTGCCGCCGGGCCGCACAGGACGCGGCGGGCGCCTACCGGCGCACTATGCGGCTGCTGGCCCGGCTGCCAGTCCTGGACGCCTGGAACGCCATCGCCGACGAGGAACTCGTCTCCCACACCGACGCCCACGACCTGCTCGGCACCCTGGAGCGGGTCTCGGAGAAGGCGCGGGCCAACACCAGCGAGCGCTTCGCGGCCAGATCGACCGAGCGCACCGACGACGGCGGGCGCCGCTTCCTGGACGCCCCGCCGGTGCTGCGGCGGGTGCCGGACGCCGAGGCGGCCGCGGTGGCCACGTCGCTGGAGGAGTACCTGACCACGCTCCCCGAGGACCGCCACGCGCTGCTCGCCCGTTACGCCGTGCACGACGTCGCCTTCCGGGTGGTCGGCACCGGCAGCGTGGGCACGCGGTCGTACGTCGTGCTGCTGCTGGACCACCGTGGCGAGCCGCTGGTGCTGCAGGTGAAGGAGGCCCGGTCGTCCGCGCTGGTGCCGCACCTGGCCACCGCCGGTTTCCCGGCGCCCGAGGTGACGCACGAGGGGCGGCGGGTGGTGCTCGGCCAGAAGCGCATCCAGGTGGTCAGCGACATCCTGCTCGGCTGGACGACGGTCGAGGGGCGGCCGTTCCAGGTCCGGCAGTTCCGCAACCGCAAGGGCAGCGTCGACCCGGCCGCGCTGCCGGCCGACCAGATCGACGACTACGGCCGCATGACCGGCGCGCTGCTCGCCCGCGCCCACGCCCACAGCGCCGACCCGCGGCTGATCGCCGGCTACTGCGGCAAGAACGAGGAACTGGACGAGGCCCTGGCCGCCTTCGCCGTCACCTACGCCGACCGCACCGAGGCCGACCACGCCGACCTGGTGGCCGCGGTACGGGCGGGCAGGATCGCGGCCGAGCTGGGGGTGTAGGCCGCACAGGCCCTACGCTGGTCGGGTGACGACCCCGGAAGCTGAGCAGGGCGACGTCGCCGGAGCGGATCAGGCGACGTCCGACGGCGGTGCGGCGCGGCCCGAGGAGCGGTTGGAGCGTGCCGTGCGGGCCGCCGAGCAGGCGCTCATCGAGTACGAGATCGCTGTGGAGACCTTCCGGGTGGAAGTGGAGAACTTCTCCCGGCTGCACCAGCAGAGGCTCGGCCCGCTCTACGCCCGGATCGAGGAACTGGACGCGCGGATAGCCGAGGCCCGGGCCGCCCGCAGCGGCGATCCCGAGGATCTGCGCCGCGCCCAGGAGGCGCGGGCCCGGGTGCAGCCGATCCCGGGGGTCGAGGACCTGTTCCACGGCTGGATGGACGGCGACGGCCTGTTCCCGGAGGCCGTGGCGATGCTCACCGACCAGCCGGTGCGGCCCCCGCAGCGGGTCCGCCCGAGCGAGGAGGCCCGCCGCCTCTACCGCGAGCTGGCCCGCAAGGCCCACCCGGATCTGGTGCAGGAGGAGCCCGAGCGCCGGCGGCGTGAGGAATTCCTCACCCGCGTCAACGCCGCCTACGCCCGGGGAGACGAGGACGAACTGCGCCGGCTGGCCGAGGAGTGGGCCGCCGGACCCGCCCCCGCGCAGCGGGAGCCGAGCCGCAGCGAGGAGCTGTACGCCCGCCTGGAGTGGCTGGCCGAGCGCAAGGAGATGCTCACCCTCGTCGCCAAGCAACTGGAGGACAGCGCGATCGCCGCGATGCTCCGGCTCGCCCCCGACGACCCCGACGGGCTGCTCGACGAGATCGCCGCCCAGCTGCGCCAGGACGTGGCGGACCGCGAGGCGCAGCTCGCCGCGCTGCTCGACCAGGGCTGAGCCGGCGCCCGGGGCGGCGGTCGGGGCGCCGGACCATCGGCCGGTGCGCCGTGGGGCCGACCGTTGCGGTCGCCGCTTCGGGTAGCGTCGGGAGCATGCAATTCGGAGCTGGTGTGCCCACGGTCCAGGTCGGTGACCTGAAGGACGACGACTTCCTGCTGGACGTCCGCGAGGACGACGAGTGGCAGGCGGGCCATGCCGAGGGGGCCCTGCACATCCCCATCAGCGAGTTCGTGGCCCGCTACGGCGAGCTGACCGAAGCGGCGCCCCAGGACGGCCGGATCAACGTGATCTGCCGCTCCGGCGGCCGCTCGGCCCAGGTCACGATGTACCTGGTCCAGCAGGGCATCGACGCGGTGAACGTCGACGGCGGCATGCAGGCGTGGTCGGCCTCCGGCCGCCCCGTGGTGACCGACGGGGGCGATCCCGGCTTCGTCCTCTGACCCCGCCGGTGCTCGGCTTCTTATGACCCCGCAGGGCCGGTGCTCGGCCCTCAGCGGTCGAAGTCCAGCTCCACCTTCTCCGTCACCGGGTGCGACTGGCACGCCAGTACGTAACCCGCTTCCGTCTCCTCCGGTTCGAGCGCGAAATTGCGGTCCATGCGCACCTCGCCCGACACGAGGAAGGCCCGGCACGTCCCGCACACGCCGCCCTTGCAGGCGTACGGGGCGTCGGGGCGGTTGCGCAGCACCGTCTCCAGCAGGGTCTCGCCGTCCCGGACCGGCCAGGTCCCGCCGCGGCCGTCGAGCCGGACGGTGACCGCACTGTGCGCGGGCGCCGTGGTGGTCGGGACCGGTCCCGTGCCGGATTCCACGTGGAAGATCTCCTGGTGGATCCGGGCCCGGGGCACCCCGAGGGCGCGCAGGGCCCGTTCGGCGCCCTGCACCAGCCCGTACGGGCCGCACAGGTACCACCCGGCCACCTCCGGCACCGGCAGCAGCGCGGGGAGCAGCTCCGCCAGCCGCTCCCGGTCGAGCCGCCCGGTCGGCAGTCCGGCCTGCTGTTCCTCCCGGGACAGCACCGTCACCAGCTGCAACCGCTCGGGGTAGCGGTCCTTGAGGTCGGCGACCTCCTCCAGGAACATCGTCGAGGCGGTCGTGCGGTCGCCGCGTATCAGGCAGAAGCGGGCCGCGGGTTCACGCGCCAGCAAGGTGGAGACGATCGACAGCACGGGGGTGATGCCGCTGCCGCCGACGATCGCCGCGTACAGCCCGGGTGCGGGCTCCAGCGTGAAGCGGCCCGCGGGGGTCATCACCTCCAGCTGATCCCCGACGCCGACCTCCTTCAGCGCGTACGTGGAGAAGGCACCGCCCTCCACCAGGCGCACCCCCACCCGCAGCTCCGACGGCCCGTCGCTGCCGGGAGCGGGGGCCGGCGAGCAGATCGAGTACGCCCGCCGTGTCTCGGTCCCGTCGCTCCCCCGCCGCACGGCGAGGTGCTGGCCCGGCGCGTGCCGGTACTCCGCGCGCAGCTCGGGCGGCACCGCGAAGGTGAGGGCGACGGAGTCGTCGGTGAGCCGGTCGACCGCCGTCACGGTCAGCGGGTGGAAGCGGGCCATCACACCTCCTTGAAGTGGTCGAAGGGTTCCCGGCAGGCCAGACAGCGCCGCAGCGCCTTGCAGGCGGTGGAGGAGAACCGGCTCAGCAGCTCGGTGTCGGCCGATCCGCAGTGGGGGCAGCGGACCGGGTCGGCGGCGGGAGTGCCGTGGGTGCCGGTCGGGCGGGGCGTGCCGGTGCGCGTCGGGCCGAGTTCCAGGAGGACGGGGCCGGGGGTCGTGCGGGCGCGCGGCGGTGCGATGCCGGACTCCCGCAGCTTGCGCCGTCCCTCGGCCGTGATGTCGTCCGTCGACCAGGCGGGCGAGAGCACCGTGCGGACGGAGACCTCCCGCAGGCCGTGCTCGCGCAGCACCCGCTCTATGTCCCGCGACATCGCCTCGACGGCCGGGCATCCGGTGTAGGTCGGGGTCAGCTCGACCTCGACGGCATCGGTGCCGCGCACGTGCACCGCGCGGACCACGCCCAGCTCCTCCAGGGTCAGCACGGGCAGTTCGGGATCGGGTACGGAGCCGGCCAGCCGCAGCAGCTCCGCCTCCAGCGCCGTGGTGGTCACCATGACGCCCCCGGATGGCTGCGGTGCAGATGCTGCATCTCGGCGAGCATCCGCCCGAACGGTTCGGTGTGCAGGCCCTGCCGTCCCGCGCCCGCCGACCACGCTCCCGAGCGCGGTCCCTCGGGCAGTGTCAGCGTGGCCCGCCGCAGCACGTCGCCCACGGACTCCAGCCAGGCGGTCTCCAGACCGGCCCAGTCCACGTCCAGCCCCGCCACCGGCTGGAACAACTCCCCGGTGAACCGCCACAGCGCGGTGCAGGCCCGCCGCATCCGCTCGTGGCTGACGTCGGTGCCGTCGCCGAGCCGCAACGTCCACTGCTCGGCGTGGTCCCGGTGGTAGGCGACCTCGTGCACGGCCTTCCCGGCCAGCGGGGCGAACACTCCGCCCGCCGCGGCCAGTTGGGCGTACAACAGGTGCTGGTAGGTGGAGAAGTACAGCTGGCGGGCGATGGTGTGCGCGAAGTCGCCGTTGGGCTGCTCGACCAGCTGCAGGTTGGTGAAGGCGCGCTCCTCCCGCAGATACGCCAGCTCGTCCTCGTCGCCGACCATCGACAGCAGGAACCGCGCCTGACCGAGCAGGTCGAGGGCGATGTTGGCGAGGGCGACCTCCTCCTCCAGGACGGGCGCGTGTCCCACCCACTCGCCCAGCCGGTGGGAGAGCACCAGGGCGTCGTCGCCCAGGGCGAGGGCGGCGGTCGTGGCGACGGTGGCCGTCACAGGTGCTTCACCCCTTCCGGGATCTCGTAGAACGTCGGGTGCCGGTAGGGCTTGTCGGCGGACGGCGCGAAGAAGGGGTCCTTCTCGTCCGGAGAGGAGGCCGTGATCGCGGCGGACGGGACGACCCAGATCGACACGCCTTCGCCGCGCCGCGTGTACAGGTCGCGGGCGTTGCGCAGGGCCAGCTCCGCGTCCGGGGCGTGCAGGCTGCCGGCGTGGGTGTGGGACAGCCCGCGCCGGGAGCGCACGAAGACCTCCCACAGGGGCCAGTCGGTGTCCGTCATGCCTGCTCGCCTTCCGTGCCGGTCGCGTGGTTGCTGTGCTTGGCCGCGTGGGCCGCGGCGGCCTCCCGTACCCAGGCGCCCTCCTCGTGCGCCTGCCTGCGCCGGCTCAGGCGCTGCTCGTTGCACGGGCCGTTGCCCTTGAGGACCTCCCGGAACTCGTCCCAGTCGATGGCCCCGAAGTCGTAGTGGCCGCGCTCCTCGTTCCACTTCAGGTCCGGGTCGGGGAGGGTGAGGCCGAGCGACTCGGCCTGGGGGACGCAGATGTCGACGAAACGCTGGCGCAGCTCGTCGTTCGAATGACGCTTGATCTTCCACGCCATCGACTGCGCGGAGTGCTGCGAGGCGTCGTCGGGCGGGCCGAACATCATCAGGGACGGCCACCACCAGCGGTCCACCGCGTCCTGCGCCATGGCGTGCTGCTCGGGCGTACCCCGGCTGAGCGTCAGCAGCAACTCGTACCCCTGGCGTTGGTGGAAGGACTCCTCCTTGCAGATGCGGACCATCGCGCGGGCGTACGGGCCGTAGGAGCAGCGGCACAGGGGGACCTGGTTGGTGATCGCGGCGCCGTCCACCAGCCAGCCGATCGCACCCACGTCCGCCCAGGTCAGCGTCGGGTAGTTGAAGATCGAGGAGTACTTCTGACGGCCGCTGTGGAGCTTGTCGAGCAGCTCCTCACGGCTGGTGCCGAGGGTCTCTGCGGCGCTGTACAGGTACAGGCCGTGGCCCGCCTCGTCCTGGACCTTGGCCAGGAGGATGGCCTTGCGGCGCAGGGAGGGCGCGCGCGTGATCCAGTTGGCCTCCGGCTGCATGCCGATGATCTCGGAGTGGGCGTGCTGGGCGATCTGCCGGATCAGCGTCGCCCGGTAGGCGTCCGGCATCCAGTCCCGCGGCTCGATCCGCTCGTCGGCGGCCACCGCGGCGTCGAAGGCACGCTGGTGGGCCTCGGCTTCCCCGATGGCGTCCGCGGCGCCGTGCATCAGAGTGCCGGCCGCCCGGTGCGCGGCTGCTGTCGCCATGCTGTCCCCCTCGACCTCGGCTCTTGTCCATGCTCCCGACCGATCGTTCGGTTCGGGCGGATTCCATGGTGCGGCTCGCCGCCGCGGGGTGTCAACCGCTCCGGGTGGCTGTGGACAACCGTGAGCACCGCCCTGTGGACAAACCGCTCGGCGTCTGCGTGAGCCGCCGTTTCCCCACGCGCTCACGGACGCGGAGGGCGGAGCGGCGGTGCTCTGTGCGCTGTCCGTCGGTTCTCGTGCGCCATACGGGTGAAGGCTGACAGAGGGGTAGGAAACACCCCTCGCTCCCCGGTGGCCGCCGGGGCCGGGGCTGTGCCGAAACGGCGCGCCTGAGTACCGTTCGTGCGGCGTGCGGCGTGCGGCGTGCGGGCAGGTGCGCGGCATGCGGACCGCGGCGAGCGGCAGCGGCCGGCTGGTGCAGGGTCGGTGCCCTGCTCCCTGCTCTCCGGGCGAACGGCCGGAGAACAGGCGGGCGGCCGGCCAACGGGCGGACGGGCGGAACCGGCCGCGGGCGTGCGGCCGGAAGACGAATCGGAATAGGCGAACGGGGCGGAATGGACGCGTACGACGGGGGCTCGAGCGCCCCGGCCGGTCCGGACGGGCGGGACGAGCCGGTGTCCGGTCCTGAGCGGGCGTCCGGTCCTGAGCGGGCGCCCGGTCCCGAGCCGGCGTCCGGTTCCGAGCCGGCGTCCGGTCCCGAGAAGCCGTACGGGGAGGACGGCCCGGATCGCACCGACCCGCAGCCGGACCCGGCCACCGGTCTGGCCGCCCTCTCCCCCCGCTACCGCGCGGTCGCGGCGGTGGTGCTCGCGGTCGTGGCCGTGGTCGCCTGCGTGCACCTGGGCATGGTCTTCCTGTCCGTGGCGCCCGCGAACACGGTGAGCAAGCAGCACGGCGAGGCCGTCGACGCGTGGGTCTACCCGGAGTTCGAGCAGAACTGGAAGCTGTTCGCGCCGAATCCGCTCCAGCAGAACATCGCCGTGCAGGTGCGCGCGGAGGTCCGGTCGGCGGACGGCGGGTCCCGTACCACCGGCTGGTACGACCTGTCCGCCCAGGACGGCCGGGCCATCAGCGGCAACCTGCTGCCCAGCCACACCCAGCAGAACGAGCTGCGCCGCGCCGTGGACTACTACGCCGGCACGCACGACGGCGACAACCGCCCGGCGGGTCTGCGGGGCGCGCTGTCCGAGCAGTATCTGCGCCGGATCGCCGTCCTGCGGCTCGACCGGGTGCACGCGGCCGGCCCGGGAGGCGGCCTCGCGCGCGTCCAGGTCCGGATCCGGACCACCAACGTGCCGCCGCCGCCGTGGAGCGGGGAGCGGGTGTCGACCACGCCCGCCTACCGGGTGCTGCCGTGGTGGATGGTTCCGGCCGGCGAGGCCGAGGGGGGTGTGCGGTGAACCGTGGCATGACGTCGGTGGCCCGCGGCATCGGCCGGGTCAGCGAGGCGACGCTGGGCCCGTATCAGACCGCTGTCGTACGCATCGGCCTGTCGGTGACCTGGCTGCTGTTCCTGGTGCGTGAGTATCCGCACCGGCAGGAGCTGTACGGTCCCGACGGTCCGTGGAGCTGGGGTCTGGCTCACCAGCTGACGACGGTGAACGGGGCGTTCACGGCGCTGATGTGGTGGCGCGGGCAGGCGTGGTTCGAGGCCGTCTACGCGCTGGCGGCGCTGTCGAGTCTGCTGCTGGTGCTGGGCTGGCGGACGCGCACGATGTCCGTGCTGTTCATGGTCGGTGTGCTCTCGCTGCAGAACCGCAGCGTGTTCGTGGGCGACGGCGGGGACAACGTCCTGCACCTGATGTCGCTGTACCTGGTCTTCACGCGCTGTGGGCAGGTCTGGTCGCTGGATGCGCGGCGGGCCGAGCGCCTGCGGGCAGCATCCGCGCGGGGCGAGCGGGTGCCGGACCGGGTGGGGCCGGTGCTGTGGGGTGTGCTC
>NZ_LR732544.1:4020039-4081177 GCF_902506575.1 Streptomyces mexicanus
AAGGATGTTGTATGTGCGGGGGATTAGGATAACAAGGTTGAGGTGGCTGAGGGGCAGTGGGAGCGGTATGAGCCTGAGGATGTTTCTAAGGCGGAGCACCTTTGGGAAGGCTGCACATGAAGGAAGGAAACGTAGGAGGGTTATTTTAAAGAACGCGGACTTTTTTTCTTTTTTTTTTTTTTTTTTTTTTTTCAAGCAGAAGACGGCATACGAGATTTCTGCCTGTCTCGTGGGCTCGGAGATGTGTATAAGAGACAGGGTACAGGGCGAGTGGCTGGTGCCCGCGATCCTGTGGACGGTCTGGGCGGGCCAGGGGCTGTTCTGGGCCGTGGGGCGGCGCGCGCGGTGGGCGCAACCGCGGGCGTTGCTGGATGTCGTCGGCACCATCGTGCACAACGGCGCCATGTTCGTGATCATGGCTGAGGCGTGTCTGATCTATGCGACGGCCGGCTGGTACAAGATCCAGGGGTCGCGCTGGCAGGACGGCACGGCCGTGTACTACCCGCTGCACCTGGACTACTTCTCGCCCTGGCCGGCGCTGGCCGACCTGCTGTCCGCCAACGGCACGCTGATGGCGGTCATCACCTACGGGACGGTGATCGCGCAGGTCGCCTTCCCGTTCACGCTGTTCAACCGACGGGTCAAGAACGTCCTGCTGGTGGCCATGATGACCGAGCACGCGGTGATCGCGGTGGTCCTGGGGCTGCCGTTCTTCTCCTTGGCGATGATCGCCGCGGACTCGGTGTTCCTGCCGACGTCCTTCCTGCGGCGGATCGGCGGGTGGGCCACGCGCGCGCGTGCCCGCCTGACGCGGCGCGGGTCCCGCCCCGAGGCGGAGGGCAAGCACTCCGGGCGGGACGGTGAGCCGGCGCGCGTAGGCTTCCCGGCATGACCGACCCGCTCCGTTCCTGGCCCCGGCTCGCCGGTACCTGCGTGCTGCTCGACGGCTTCCACGCCCTGAAGCACGCGGTGCGCTTCGGGGCGGAGGTGCCGGTGGCGGTCACCGCCGACCGGCAGGCGGCGCTCGCCCTCGCCGACGAGCTGGCGCCGGACGTGCGGGAGCGGCTCGACGCCCTGCTGACCGAGGTCGCCGAGGAGACGTACAGGGCCCTGGTGCCGCGGCCGCATCCCACCGCCGTGGCGGCCCTGGCCGTGCGGCCGAGCCGCCGGGACAACCTGCGGGCACTGGAGCGCGTGCCCCGTCGTGCGCCCGTCGTCGTCCTGGACCAGCCGCGCAACCTGGGCAACGCGGGCGCGGTGGTCCGGCTGGCCGCCGGATTCGGGGCGACGGGGGTGGTCACCACCGGCACCCTCGATCCCTGGCATCCCACGGTGGTGCGCGGCGGGGCGGGGCTGCACTTCGCGACCGTCGTGGAGCGACTGACCGTGGAGGAGCTTCCGCGCGGGCCGCTGTTCGCGCTCGATCCGGAGGGCGAGGACATCCGCGGGGTCAAGCTGCCCGACGACGCCGTGCTGGCCTTCGGATCGGAGCGCAGCGGCCTGTCGGCGCAGCTGCGCTCGCGCACCGACCACCTGCTGGCCCTGCCGATGCGCCCCCAGGTCTCCAGCTACAACCTGGCCACCAGCGTGGCCATGACGCTGTACCACTGGAGTGCCACCGGGGGCGCACCCGCCTCGTGAGGCGCCGTGCAACGGGACTTGATCAACGGGTCTTGATCCTGGTCCTGCCCCTGCCCCTGGCCCTGGCCCGGAAGGGCTACGCCTCGCGGCGGACCTCCACCACCCGGAAGCGGCCGGCCACGAACGCGCCGTCGGTGAGGGTGGCGTTGGCCGCCGGGTTGCCGCCGGAGCCGTGGAAGTCGGAGAAGGCGGCCGTCTGGTTGACGTACACCCCGCCGGTGAGGTTGAGCGAGAGCTGGGCGGCCTCCTCCAGGCACACCTCCTCGACCTTGCGCTCCACCTCCGCGTCGGTCGTGTAGGCGCCGACCGTCATCGCGCCCTTCTCGCGGACGGTGCGCCGCAGCAGCTCCACCGCGGCGTCGACGGAGTCGACGGCGACGGCGAAGGAGACCGGCCCGAAGCACTCGCTCATGTAGGCGGCCTCCGCGTCGGGCTTGGAGCCGTCCAGTTTCACGATCACCGGCGTGCGCACGACGGCCTGCGGGAAGTCGGGGTTGGTGATCTCGCGGGAGGCGAGAGCGACCTCGCCGAGGGAGGCCGCGGCTTCCAGGCGGGCCTTGACGTCCGGGTTGACGATCGCGCCGAGCAGGGCGTTCGCGCGCGCGTCGTCACCGAGCAGGGCGTCGACCGCCTGGGCGAGGTCGGCGGTGACCTCGTCGAACGTCTTGGGGCCGGCGTCGGTGCGGATGCCGTCCCGGGGGATCAGCAGGTTCTGCGGGGTGGTGCACATCTGGCCGCTGTACAGCGACAGGGAGAAGGCCAGATTGGCGAGCATCCCCTGGTAGTGGTCGGTGGACTCCACGATCACCGTGTTGACGCCGGCCTTCTCCGTGAAGACCTGGGCCTGGCGGGCATGGGTCTCCAGCCAGTCGCCGAAGGCGGTGGAGCCCGTGTAGTCGATGATCCTGATCTCGGGGCGGGTGGCGAGCGCCTTGGCGATGCCCTCGCCCGGGCGCTCGGCGGTCAGCGCCACCAGATTCGGGTCGAAGCCGGCCTCGGCGAGCACCTCGCGGGCGGTCTTCACCGTGAGGGCCAGCGGCAGCACCGCACGCGGGTGCGGCTTGACCAGCACCGCGTTGCCGGTGGCGAGGGAGGCGAACAGGCCCGGGTAGCCGTTCCACGTCGGGAAGGTGTTGCAGCCGATGACCAGGCCGATGCCGCGCGGGACCGGCGTGAACCGCTTGGTGAGCGCGAGCGGGTCGCGCTTGCCCTGCGGCTTGGTCCACTCGGCGGTCTCCGGGGTGCGCACCTGCTCCGCGTACGCGTACGCCACCGCTTCCAGGCCGCGGTCCTGGGCGTGCGGGCCGCCCGCCTGGAACGCCATCATGAACGCCTGGCCGGAGGTGTGCATCACCGCGTGCGCGAACTCGTGCGTCCGGTCGCTGATCCGCTTGAGGATCTCCAGGCAGACCATGGCGCGGACCTCCGCGCCCGCGTCGCGCCAGGCGGGCCGGCCGGCCTTCATGGCGGGCAGCAGCACGTCGGGGTCCGCGTGCGGGTACTCCACGCCCAGCTCGATGCCGTAGGGCGAGACCTCGCCGCCCACCCAGCCGTCGGTGCCGGGCTGGCCGAGGTCCAGGCGGGTGCCCAGCAGGGCGTCGAAGGCCGCCTTGCCGGCGGCCGCGTCCAGGCTGCCGTGTTCCCCGTAGGCCTTGGGGTGCTCGGGGTGGGGCGACCAGTACGCGCGCGTGCGGATCGCCTCCAGCGCCTGGTCCAGGGTGGGCCGGTGCCGGGTGATCAGCTCGTGCGCGGTGAGTGCGGCGGCCATGCGGGACCAACTCCTCGTCGTCGAAAGCTCCTCGTCGAGCTCGTGACCTGGCGGAAAGACCTGGCGGAAACATGGGCAGGAACAGCCGGTCAGAGTTAGAGTAACCGAACGATCGGTCGGGGCAAGGGCTTCGGCGCGTCTGTGGAAAGCCGGGCCAGGGGGGTCCGCCGCAGCTGTGGAAAACGCCGTGCGGGAGGATCGCGCTCATGACAGCACTCGACCTCAGCAGCCCCGTGGCCGTCGTCGGCACCGGCACCATGGGCCAGGGCATCGCCCAGGTCGCGCTGGTCGCGGGCCACTCCGTACGGCTCTACGACGCCGTTCCCGGCCGGGCCCGCGAGGCGGCCGACGCGATCGGTGCCCGGCTCGACCGGCTCGTGGCCAAGGACCGGCTCAGCGGCGCCGACCGGGACGCCGCCCGGGCCCGGCTCGAGCCCGTCGACAGCCTCACCGCACTCGCGGACTGCGCCCTGGTCGTCGAGGCCGTCCTGGAGCGGCTGGACGTCAAGCAGGAGCTGCTGCGCGAGCTGGAGGACATCGTCGCCGACGACTGCCTGCTCGCCACCAACACCTCCTCCCTGTCGGTGACCGCCATCGGCGGCGCGCTGCGCGTCCCGGGCCGCTTCGTCGGCCTGCACTTCTTCAACCCGGCCCCGCTGATGCCGCTGGTGGAGGTCGTCTCCGGGTTCGCCACCGACGTCACGTCGGCCACGCGCGCGTACGAGACGGCCCGCGCCTGGGGCAAGACCCCGGTCGCCTGCGCCGACACCCCCGGCTTCATCGTCAACCGCATCGCGCGCCCCTTCTACGCCGAGGCCTTCGCCGTCTACGAGGCCCAGGCCGCCGACCCCGCCACCATCGACGCCGTGCTGCGCGAGTCCGGCGGTTTCCGGATGGGCGCCTTCGAACTGACCGACCTGATCGGCCAGGACGTCAACGAGGCGGTGACGCACTCGGTGTGGCAGTCCTTCTTCCAGGACGTCCGCTTCACGCCGTCGCTCGCCCAGCGCCGGCTGGTCGAGTCCGGCCGGCTCGGCCGCAAGAGCGGTCGCGGCTGGTACGACTACACGGAGGGCGCCGAGCGTCCCGAGCCGCACACCGCCGAGAAGGCACAGCCCCCCACGCACGTGGTGGCCGAGGGCGACCTCGGGCCCGCCGGCGAGCTGCTCGCCATGATCCGCGAGGCGGGCATCGCCGTCCGCGAGGAGGACGAGGACAACGGCACCCGCTTGGTGCTGCCCAGCGGTGGCCATCTGGTGCTCGCCGACGGCCAGACCTCCGTGGAGTTCCGCGACGTCGTCTACTTCGACCTGGCGCTGGACTACCGCCGGGCCACCCGCATCGCCCTGTCCGCCTCCCAGGACACCTCCCCGCAGGCCCTGGCGGAGGCCACCGGCCTGTTCCAGGCACTCGGCAAGGACGTCAGCGTCATCGGAGACGTCCCGGGGATGATCGTCGCCCGCACGGTCGCCCGCATCGTCGACCTGGCGTACGACGCCGTGGCCAAGGGCGTGGCCACCGAGGAGGACATCGACACCGCGATGCGGCTGGGCGTCAACTACCCGCTCGGCCCGTTCGAATGGAGCCGCCGGCTCGGCCGTACCTGGGCCTACGGCCTGCTGGACGACCTGCACCTGCGGGAGCCCTCGGGCCGCTGTGCCCCGTCCCTGGCGCTGTACCGCCACGCGAACGCCACCGACAAGCGGGAGGCCACCCCATGACCACCGCCAAGCGCGACACGTACACCCCCGAGACGCTGCTGTCCGTGGCGGTGCGCGTCTTCAACGAGCGCGGATACGACGGCACCTCCATGGAGCACCTGTCGAAGGCCGCCGGTATCTCCAAGTCCTCGATCTACCACCACGTCGCCGGCAAGGAGGAGTTGCTGCGCCGCGCCGTCAGCCGGGCGCTGGACGGGCTCTTCGGGATCCTCGACGAGGAGCACGCGCGCGTGGGCCGCGCCGCCGAGCGCCTGGAGTACGTCGTGCGGCGCATGGTCGAGGTGCTCATCGCCGAACTGCCCTATGTGACCCTGCTGCTGCGGGTGCGGGGCAACACCGTGACCGAGCGGTGGGCGCTGGAGCGGCGGCGGGAGTTCGACCACCGGGTGGCCGAGCTGCTGAAGGCGGCGGCCGCGGACGGTGACGTGCGCGGTGACGTGGAGGTGCGGCTGGCGACCCGGCTCGTCTTCGGGATGATCAACTCGATCGTGGAGTGGTACCGGCCGGACGGACGCGGCATGGGCGAGCGGGAGGTGGCCGACGCCGTGGCGCGGCTGGTGTTCGGCGGGCTGCGCAAGGGCGGCTGAGGCTTGGGAAAGGACAGCCGAGGGCTCCGCGGGGGCGGCTGAGGGCTGCGCGGGGACGGCCGGCCGAGGCGCTGACGCGCGGCTGAACGAGAGGGCAGGGAGGCCGCCGGGGGCCCGAGCCGGCAGGGAGGCCGCAGGGGCGCGAAGCCCTGGGCGCCGCCCGCGCCGGATCACATCTGCGGATCCACGTCCTCCTCCTCGAACACCAGCAGGGTGCGCGTGCCGAGGACCTCGGGGATCGCCTGCAGCCGGGTGAGCACCACCTCGCGCAGCGCCCGGTTGTCCGGCGTGTGCACCAGGAGCAGGACGTCGAAGTCGCCGCCCACCAGGGCGATGTGGGAGGCGCCGGGGAGCCTGCGCAACTGCTCGCGCACCGTGCGCCAGGAGTTCTGCACGATCTTCAGCGTGATGTACGCCGATGTGCCCTGCCCGGCGCGTTCGTGGTCGACGCGCGCCCCGAAGCCGCGGATGACGCCGTCCTCGACGAGGCGGTTGATCCGGGCGTAGGCGTTGGCGCGCGAGACGTGCACTCGTTCGGCGACCGACCGTATCGAGGCGCGGCCGTCCGTCTGGAGCATCCGGAGGATGTCGTGATCGACGGCGTCCAGCGGGCGCGGCGGCGGCAGGGCGGCGTCGTCCGGGTCCTCAGCCATTTGTTCAGGTGCCATGTTCCCCCACCTCCCTACCATGGACGTACTGCGTCCATCCCACGCAGTGGAGAACCGTTTGTCCACAGCCTGGGGCCGCCTGTAGCCAAATTGTGCCGGCGACCGAACAATCGGTAGGTGAGGCGGGTCACAGCCGACGCGCCTCCCGTAGCCGCTCCCACGAGGAGGTGCCGTCATGACGGTCATGGAGCAGCGGGGTGCCTACCGGCCATCGCCGCCGCCCGCCTGGCAGCCCCGCACGGACCCCGCGCCGCTGCTGCCCGACCCGGAGCCCTACCGCGTCCTGGGCACACCGGCGGCGGCGCAGGCCGACCCGGAGCTGCTGCGCCGTCTGTACGTGCAGCTGGTCCGCGGCCGCCGGTACAACACGCAGGCCACCGCCCTGACCAAGCAGGGCCGGCTGGCCGTCTACCCCTCCAGCACCGGCCAGGAGGCCTGCGAGGTGGCCGCCGCGCTCGCCCTCCAGGAGCGCGACTGGCTCTTCCCCAGCTACCGCGACACGCTCGCCGTCGTGGCCCGCGGCGTGGACCCCGTCGAGGCCCTCACCCTGTTGCGCGGCGACTGGCACACCGGCTACGACCCCTACGCCCACCGCGTCGCCCCCCTGTCCACGCCGCTGGCCACCCAGCTGCCGCACGCCGTCGGACTCGCCCACGCCGCCCGCCTCAAGGGCGACGACGTGGTGGCGCTCGCCCTGGTCGGCGACGGCGGCACCAGCGAGGGCGACTTCCACGAGGCGCTGAACTTCGCCGCCGTCCAGCAGGCCCCGGTGGTCTTCCTGGTGCAGAACAACGGCTTCGCCATCTCCGTCCCGCTCGCCAAGCAGACCGCGGCGCCCTCACTGGCCCACAAGGCCGTCGGATACGGCATGCCGGGCCGCCTGGTGGACGGCAACGACGCCGCCGCCGTGCACCAGGTGCTCACCGAGGCCGTGCGGCACGCGCGCGCGGGAGGCGGCCCGACCCTGGTCGAGGCGGTGACGTACCGCATCGACGCGCACACCAACGCCGACGACGCCACCCGCTACCGCGCCGACGCCGAGGTCGAGGCCTGGCGCGGCCACGACCCGGTCCACCTGCTGGAACGGGAGCTGACCGAGCGGGGGCTGATCGACGAGGCGGGCATCGCCGCGGTCCGTGAGGACGCCGAGACGATGGCCGCGCGGCTGCGTGAACGCATGCACGAGGACCCGGCGCTCGACCCCATGGACCTGTTCGCCCACGTCTACGCCGAGCCCACACCGCAACTGCGGGAGCAGCAGGACCTGCTCCGGGCCGAGCTGGAGGCCGAGGCGGAGCAGGAGGCGGCCCGATGACCACCGTCGCGCTCAAGCCGGCCACCCTGGCCCAGGCCCTCACGCGCGCGCTGCGCGACGCCCTGGCCGACGACCCCACGGTGCACATCATGGGTGAGGACGTCGGCACGCTCGGCGGTGTCTTCCGCGTCACCGACGGCCTGGCCAAGGAGTTCGGCGAGGACCGCTGCACCGACACACCGCTGGCGGAGGCCGGCATCCTCGGCACCGCCGTCGGCATGGCCATGTACGGCCTGCGCCCCGTCGTCGAGATGCAGTTCGACGCGTTCGCCTACCCGGCGTTCGAACAGCTCGTCAGCCATGTCGCGAAGATGCGCAACCGCACGCGCGGAAAGATGCCGCTGCCGCTGACCATCCGTATCCCCTACGGCGGCGGCATCGGCGGCGTCGAGCACCACAGCGACTCCTCCGAGGCCTACTACATGGCGACGCCGGGCCTGCACGTCGTCACGCCCGCGACCGTCGCCGACGCCTACGGGCTGCTGCGCGCCGCCATCGCCTCCGACGACCCGGTCGTCTTCCTCGAACCCAAGCGGCTGTACTGGTCGAAGGACACCTGGAACCCCGATGAGCCGCCGGCCGTGGAACCCATAGGACGCGCGGTGGTGCGGCGCACCGGCCGCAGCGCCACGCTCATCACCTACGGCCCGTCCCTGCCGGTCTGCCTCGAAGCCGCCGAGGCCGCCCGCGCCGAGGGCTGGGACCTGGAGGTCGTCGACCTGCGCTCGCTGGTGCCGTTCGACGACGACACGGTGTGCGCGTCGGTCCGGCGCACCGGCCGCGCGGTCGTCGTGCACGAGTCGGGCTCCTTCGGCGGCCCGGGCGGGGAGATCGCCGCCCGGGTGACCGAACGCTGCTTCCACTACCTGGAGGCGCCGGTGCTGCGCGTGGCCGGGTTCGACATCCCCTATCCGCCGCCGATGCTGGAGCGGCACCACCTGCCCGGCGTCGACCGGATCCTGGACGCGGTGGCGCGTCTGCAGTGGGAGGCCGACAACTGATGGCACAGGTGCTGGAGTTCAAGCTGCCCGACCTCGGGGAGGGCCTCACCGAGGCGGAGATCGTCCGCTGGCTGGTCGAGGTGGGCGACGTCGTCACCGTCGACCAGCCCGTCGTCGAGGTGGAGACGGCCAAGGCGACGGTCGAGGTCCCCTGCCCCTACGGCGGTGTGGTCACCGCCCGCTTCGGCGAGGAGGGCACCGAACTGCCCGTGGGCGCCCCGCTGCTGACGGTCGCGGTGGGCGAGCCGTCCGCGGCGCCCGGACCGGCCGCCGCGGACCGGGCGGCCGACACCTCCGGCAACGTCCTGGTCGGCTACGGCACAGGCGCGCCCACGGCCCGCCGCCGCCGGGTACGGCCGGCACCGGCCGGATCTCGCGGGCGTGCGGCGACGGACGCGGCAGGCGCCGGTACATCCGCCCCCGCGACGAACGCGGCAGGGATCAGCAGGTCCGCCCCGGCGACGGACGCGGCAGGCGCCGGTCCGTCCGCCCCCGCGGCCGACGGACCCGTGCCCGTGATCTCCCCGCTCGTGCGCCGGCTGGCCCGGGAGAACGGCGTGGACCTGCGACGGCTGGCGGGCTCCGGCCCCGAGGGACTGATCCTGCGCGCGGACGTCGAGAACGCGCTGCGGGCCGGGGCGGCACCGGTCGGAGCGGACGGAACGCCGTCCCCCGCCGTCCAAGCCGGCACGTGGACCGGTGCCACCGGCACACCGACCGCTGCCGCCGGGACTCCTCCCACCACGGCCACTGCTCCTGCCCCGACCACCGAGCCCGCCCCGGCGGCCCCCGCACCCGGCAGGCGCATCCCCCTCCGGGGAGTCCGTGGCGCCGTCGCCGACAAGCTGTCCCGGAGCCGGGCCGAGATCCCGGACGCGACGTGCTGGGTGGACGCCGACGCGACGGAGCTGATGCGCACCCGGGCGGCCATGAACGCGGCCGGCGGGCCGAAGATCTCCCTGCTCGCCCTCCTGGCCCGGATCTGCACCGCCGCGCTCGCCCGCTACCCGCAGCTCAACGCGACCGTCGACGCACAGGCCCGCGAAGTGGTCCTGCTCGACCGCGTGCACCTGGGCTTCGCCGCCCAGACCGACCGCGGGCTGGTCGTCCCCGTCGTCCGGGACGCGCACGCGCGCGACGCCGAGTCGCTGACCGCCGAGTTCGCCCGGCTCACCGAGGCGGCCCGGGCCGGAACCCTGACGCCCGCGGAACTCACCGGCGGCACCTTCACGCTCAACAACTACGGCGTGTTCGGCGTCGACGGCTCCACACCGATCATCAACCACCCCGAGGCCGCCATGCTGGGCGTCGGCCGTATCGTCCCCAAGCCGTGGGTGCACGAGGGCGAACTGGCCGTGCGGCAGGTCGTGCAGCTCTCGCTCACCTTCGACCACCGGGTGTGCGACGGCGGTACGGCGGGCGGATTCCTCCGGTACGTGGCGGACTGCGTGGAACAGCCGGCGGTGCTGCTGCGCACCCTGTGAGCGCGCACGCGGTGAGGAAGAGTTTCCGCCCGCGTTCCCTGTGATCGCGGGTGGGCCGCATACTCGGGGGATGACCGCCCACGAGCCCCCCGGCCCGCCCGGCGCTCCGGCCCTCGACGTGGCAGCCCCGGGCGGCGGCCGCGCGCCCGCCCCGGCGTACGACGCCGTCGTTCTCGCCGGTGGCGCCGCCCGGCGGCTCGGCGGCGCGGACAAGCCCGCGGTGCGGGTCGGCGGCCGGACGCTGCTCGACCGGGTGCTCGGCGCCTGTGCCGGGGCGCGCACCACCGTGGTGGTGGCCGCGCCCCGGCCCACCGCGCGCCCCGTCCGGTGGGTGCGCGAGGAACCGCCCGGAGGCGGCCCGGTCGCCGCGCTCGACGCGGGCCTGCGCCATGCCACGGCGGAGCACGTCGTCGTCCTCTCCGCCGACCTGCCCTTCCTCGCCCCGGCCACCGTGCGGCGGGTGCTGGACGAGCTGCGCGCCGGCCGCGCCGACGGGGTGCTGCTCACCGACGCCGACGGCCGTGACCAGCCGCTCGTGGCGGCCTACCGCACGCGCGCGCTGCGCGACGCGCTGGCCGCGCTCGCCCAGGAACACGGCGCCCTGACCGGGCTGCCGCTGCGCCGGCTGACCGCCGCGCTGGACCTCACTCGCGTCCCCGACCACGTCGCGTCGTTCGACTGCGACACCTGGGACGACATCGCCGCCGCCAGGGCACGCATCAGGGAGCATGGTCACGTGTTGGATGAATGGATCTCCGCAGTCAAGGACGAGCTGGGCATCGACCTGGACGTCGACACCGGCGTGCTGCTCGATCTGGCCCGCGACGCCGCTCACGGCGTGGCCCGGCCCGCGGCGCCCCTGACCACCTTCCTCGTCGGTTACGCGGCCGCGCGCGGCGAGGGCGGCCCGCAGGCCGTCGCCGAGGCCGCCCGCAAGGCCGCCGCCCTCGCACTGCGCTGGGCGCAGGAGGAGACTGCCGAGGACAAGCCCGACGTGGCTCCGGATGCCACGCCCGACACCCGCCCGGACGCCGGATGACCGCCCGCGGTGTGGACACCGGCCAGGACGCCGAGGACCTGGACGTCGAGGAGGCGCTCGCGCTCGTGAAGGAACCCGGCCGCGGCCCCGTCCCGGCCTCCTCCCTGGGCGGGCGCACCGGCCACGAGGCCGCGCACTCCGCGGACGCCCACCACCGGGCCACCCCCTGGGACCGCGCCCGTGAGGTCGCCGCCGGGGCCGCCCGCGCCGCCCGTGCCGCCGCCGGTCGCGCGCCCGTCTCGGTGCCCTTGGAGGCGGCGCTCGGCCTGGTGCTGGCCGAGCCGCTGCTCGCCCTCACCGACCTGCCCTCCTTCGACACCTCCGCGATGGACGGCTGGGCGGTGGCCGGCCCCGGCCCCTGGGACGTGCGCGACGAGGGCGCGCTCGCCGGGCACGAGCGGCCCGCGCCGCTCACCGACGGCGAGGCGGTGCGGATCGCGACCGGTGCCCGCATCCCGCAGGACACCACGGCCGTCCTGCGCTCCGAGCACGGCCGCACCGACGCCAAGGGCATGCTGTACGCCACCCGCGAGGTGGGACACGGCCAGGACATCCGGCCGCGCGGGCAGGAGTGCCGCACCGGGGAACAGCTGCTGTCCGTGGGCACCCTGGTCACCCCGGCGGTGCTGGGCCTGGCCGCGGCCGCCGGGTACGACACGCTGACCGCGGTGCCCCGGCCCCGCGTGGAGGTCCTGGTGCTCGGCGACGAACTGCTCACCGAGGGCCTGCCGCACGACGGGCGCATCCGGGACGCGCTCGGCCCGATGCTGCCGCCGTGGCTGCGCGCGCTGGGCGCCGAGGTGATCCGCGTACGCCGGATCGGTGACGACGCCAAGGCCCTGCAGCAGGCCGTCACCCGGTCCGCAGCGGAGCTGATCGTGACCACCGGGGGGACCGCCGCCGGCCCCGTCGACCACGTCCATCCGATCCTGAGCCGTATCGGTGCCGAGCTGCTGGTCGACGGCGTCAAGGTGCGCCCCGGCCATCCGATGCTGCTGGCCCGCACCGGCGAGCACCAGCTCCTGGTCGGGTTGCCCGGCAACCCGCTCGCGGCCGTCTCCGGCCTGCTCACCCTGGCCGAGCCGGTGCTGCGTACGCTCGCCGCGCGCCCGGCCCCGGAGCCGTACACGCTGCCGCTGCAGGGCGCGGTGCACGGGCACCCGTACGACACCCGGCTCGTCCCCGTCGTGCTGCGCGGCGACCACGCCGTCCCGCTGCGCTACAACGGCCCCGCCATGCTGCGCGGTGTCGCCGCGGCCGATGCCCTGGCCGTCGTGCCGCCGGGTGGTGCCCGCCCCGGTCAGGAGGCCGAGCTGCTGGATCTGCCCTGGGCCGCCGCCGGAATCGGGGTGTGTTTCACGTGAAACTTCCGGGCCATGACGCGATCGCCCGCCAGGCGGACGAACATCTCGTGACCCACCGGGTGAAACTCCCGAGAAAAGCGGTGGAGCGCCCCATACGCCAGGTCGGCAAGCGGCTCGCCATGGCCCTGCTGGTCCTGGTCGTGACCGTGGTGATCGTCTATGCCGACCACGACGGCTACCACGACAACGCCGACTCCTCCGTCGATCTCCTCGACGCGGCGTACTACGCCACGGTGACCCTGTCGACCACCGGGTACGGCGACATCACGCCGGTCAGCGACAGTGCGCGCCTCACCAACATCCTCGTCATCACGCCGCTGCGTGTGCTGTTCCTGATCATCCTCGTCGGCACCACGCTCGAAGTCCTCACCGAACGCACCCGGGAGGATTGGCGCCTGAGCCGCTGGAGGTCCACCTTGCGCGATCACACCGTCGTCGTCGGATTCGGCACGAAGGGCAGGTCGGCGATCCAGACCGTCTGTGCGACGGGCCTGAAGAAGCAGCAGGTCGTCGTGGTCGATCCCAGTACGAAGGTGATCGACGCGGCCACGGCCGAGGGGTACGCCGGGGTGATAGGGGACGCCACCCGCAGCGAGGTGCTCAAGCGGGCGGAGGTGCAGCGGGCCCGGCAGATCATCATCGCCACCCAGCGCGACGACACGGCGGTGCTGGTCGCGCTCACCGCCCGGCAGCTCAACCGGCAGGCCAAGATCGTCGCGGCTGTGCGGGAGGAGGAGAACGCGCCGCTGCTCAAGCAGTCCGGCGCCGACGCGGTGATCACCAGCGCGAGCGCGGCCGGACGCCTGCTGGGACTGTCCGTGCTCAGCCCGGCCGCGGGCATGGTCATGGAGGACCTCATCCAGCAGGGCAGCGGCCTGGACCTGGTCGAACGGCCCGTGACCAAGGCGGAGGCGGGCAGAAGCCCGCGCGAGATCGACGACCTCGTGGTCAGCGTGGTCCGTGGCCACCGGGTCCTCGGCTACGACGATCCGTCCGTCGCCCCGCTGCGGTTGACGGACCGTCTGATCACGATCGTCCGTGCCACACCGGCCACCCGGGTGACCCCGGACACCCGGCCGCTGCCCCAGGACTGACATCCGCACGGACATCCACGCAGAGCATCCCGGGCCGGTGCGCGTGCCGTGCACCGCGGCCCGGAACACGGTGAGGAGTAGCGTCGGCTCCATGCATGCGATCACGATTTCCGAACCCGGCGGTCCCGAGGCGCTGGCCTGGGAAGAGGTGCCCGATCCGGTACCCGGTGACGGCGAGGTGCTGGTCGAGGTGGCGGCCGCCGCCGTCAACCGCGCCGACATCATGCAGCGGCAGGGCTACTACGACCCGCCGCCCGGCGCCTCGCACTACCCCGGTCTGGAGTGCTCCGGGCGGATCGCCGCGCTCGGCCCGGGCGTGTCCGGCTGGGCGGTCGGCGACGAGGTGTGTGCGCTGCTGGCGGGCGGCGGCTACGCCGAGAAGGTCGCCGTCCCGGCCGGCCAGCTGCTGCCCGTGCCCCGGGGCCTGGACCTCAAGCAGGCCGCGGCGCTGCCCGAGGTGGTCTGCACCGTCTGGTCGAACGTCTTCATGGTCGCCCATCTCCGCCCCGGCGAGACCCTGCTCGTGCACGGCGGCTCCAGCGGCATCGGCACCATGGCCATCCAGCTCGCCAAGGCCGTCGGCGCGAAGGTCGCCGTCACGGCGGGCACCAAGGAGAAGCTCGACCGCTGCGCCGAACTGGGCGCCGACATCCTGATCAACTACCGCGAGCAGGACTTCGTCGAGGAGATCGCGCGGGCCACGGACGGCGCCGGTGCCGATGTGATCCTCGACAACATGGGTGCCAAGTACCTGGACCGCAACGTGCGCGCCCTCGCCGTCAACGGCCGGCTCGCGATCATCGGCATGCAGGGCGGCACGAAGGGCGAGCTGAACATCGGCACCCTGCTCGCCAAGCGGGGCGCGGTCAGCGCGACCTCGCTGCGCGCGCGCCCGCTCGACGAGAAGGCGGCCATCGTCGCGGCCGTCCGCGAGCACGTCTGGCCGCTGATCGCCGACGGACATGTGCGGCCGATCATCGACCGGGAGATCCCGATGAGCGACGCCGCGGCGGCCCACCGCGTCGTGGAGGAGAGCACACACATCGGCAAGGTGCTGCTCGTGGTCCCCTGATCACTGCGCTCGGAAAGCCGGAACCCGGGGAGGTGGTCCTCTGATCACTTCGCCGGGAAGCCGGAACCGGTGGAGGTGGTCCCCTGATCGCTTCGCTCGGAAAAGCAGGAGCGGGAAACCTAGGACCTGCGCATCCGCAGGGCGACGAAGACCAGGCCCAGGCCGAGCCCGATGAGCACCAGGCCGCCGCCCAGCGGCAGGAGCTGGACGACGGGGCCGGACGCGGGATCCCGCGCCGCGGACGTGCCCGGGGACTCGGACGACGGACGAGCGGCGGCCTCGGACGGCGCCGAGGGGTCCGGTGCGGGCGGGGAGCCGGTCGGGGAACCGTTCCCCGCGTCGGCGTCCGGGCCGTCAGGACGGTTCCCGTGCTCGTCCGGTCCGGTGTCGTCGTCCTCCCCGTGCCCGTCCGGGCGGTGCGGCCGACCCGGCCGGTGCCGTCCCTCGCCGTGCAGGCGCCCGGCCCGCGAGGGATCGGCGGTGGGCGGCGAGGGGGAGGAAGGGCCGGCGGAGGGAGCGGCCCCGGAGGCCCCCGCCTCCGGCGCCACCTCCGCTGCTCCGGCCTGCGAGATTCCGGTGCCCGCGCCTCGGCCTGCGGAAGACTCGGCCCCCGGGGGCACGGCATCCGAGGACCCGGCGCCCGACCATGCTGCCGACGACCCGGCGCCTGGGGAGCCGGTCCCCTCGGGCGCGGCGGGTGCGTGGGACGGGGACGCGTGGGAGCCCGCGGCCGAGGGGGACGAGGGGGAGGCCGCGGGCGTCGTCGCGGCGTCGTGCCCCGCGGCCCAGGCGGAGGAGGACGGCCTGGCCGCGGCGCCGTACGCCGGGACGGAGCCGCCGGGCAGGAGGGCCACTCCCAGCGCGATCAGCACCCCTGTCGCACCAGGGGCGACACGCAGCCGTGGAGTCATCGGGGACCCCCTCACGGTGCCCGGTCAGTGACTCGATGGAACAACCCTCACACGGCGGGTGGCCCCGGGCACTTCGGACTCCGCCGCCGGAGGGAAGCCCTCTCCCGGGTCATCCGCCCGCACGCGGTGGATCACCGTCCGCAGGGGGCACCCAGAAGGGAAAGGGTCGGGTGCGAGAGAATGGGCCGCATGGAGATGCCGAGGAACGAACGGTCGCCGGAGAATCCGCAGATCCTGGTCGTGGGCCAGGACGGCATGGCGCTCGGCGGCGGGGACGACGAGTCCCGTGAGACCCCGGTGACGGAGCAGGTGGAGCAGCCTGCGAAGGTCATGCGCATCGGCAGCATGATCAAGCAGCTTCTCGAAGAGGTGCGCGCCGCTCCTCTGGACGAGGCCAGCCGGGTCCGGCTCAAGGAGATCCACGCCAGCTCGGTGAAGGAGCTGGAGGACGGGCTGGCGCCGGAGCTGGTCGAGGAACTGGAGCGGCTCTCCCTGCCGTTCACCGACGAGCAGACCCCCAGCGACGCGGAACTGCGGATCGCACAGGCCCAGTTGGTCGGCTGGCTGGAGGGCCTCTTCCACGGGATCCAGACGACCCTGTTCGCCCAGCAGATGGCGGCCCGCGCCCAGTTGGAGCAGATGCGCCGCGCGCTGCCGTCGGGCATCGCCCACGACGGCGGCGACGAACACCGCACCGGCGGCCGATCGGGCGGCCCGTACCTGTAGGACACGGGCCCGTGCGGGACGGGTCCGGGACAGGACACCGTGTGGGTGGCGCACAGCGCGCCACCCACACCGCTGCCTGAACCGCTGCCTCGCGCACATCACCGCCTGCCGCCCACCACTGCCTGCCGGCGCGGACGCAGGCGTTCCCCCGGCGGACCGCCCGCCTGCTCCGGAATCGCCCGTCTGCCCGGCGGATCGCGCGCCTGCTCCGATGGGTTGCCCGCCTGCTCCGGCGGGTTGCCCGTCCTACTCCGGCGGGTTGCCCGACGAGATGTCGAACTGGATCTGCGGGGGGTTCTTCGGGTCGAAGTCCGTGTCGGCCGTCGGCGACTGCCGCATGACCGTGCCCTCACCGTAGGTGTTCTCGTCCACGGACCGCTTGGAGTAGGTCCATCCCGCGGCCTGCAGGCAGGCGAGCACCGAGTCCCAGTTCTTGAAGGTGAAGTCGGGCATCTGCACCATCTTGGGGTCGTTGAGCGACTCCTGCGGCTCGGTGCACTCCGACTTGTCGATGGTCTTCGACGGGTCCGGGCCGCGGTAGCCCGCCCGGTGGCCGGACGCCGACACGCTGGGGCTGCCGGTGCCCGATCCGCCCTTGGCGTCGTCCCCGCTGCCCCCGCTCATCAGCAGCGCGGTGATCAGACCGCCGACCGCGACGACGGCGACCACGGCCGACCCGATGACCACCGCCTTGCTGCTCCTGCCGCCCCCCGCGGAGCCGGAGGCCCCCGAGGCGGCGGGCGGTGGGGAGGGGACGTGGTACGCCGGTGCCTGCGGCGCCTGCTGCGGCGCGTACGCCGAGGGGCCCGGGTAGCCGCTCTGGTGCGGGTAGCCGTACGCCGGCGCGGGCGCCGACGGCGGCGGGGTGCCGTACGGCTGCTGCTGTGCCGGCGGGGCCGGCTGGTACGGCGTCTGCACGTGGCCCACGGGCGGCGGGGTGGCCTCGACCGGCGGGAAGACCGCGGAGCCCACGCCCGCGCCGCTCGGCGTCTGGGCACCCGGGACGATGCTGGGCGGGGCCGGCTGGAAGGAGGCGGCCACGCGCAGGCACTCGTCGCGCATGGCCACGGCGTTCGGGAAGCGTTCGTTGGGGTTCTTCTTCAGCGCGCGGGCGACCAGCGCGTCCACCGCCGGGGGCAGGGAGCGGTTGATCGAGGAGGGCGCCACCGGCTCCTCCTGCACATGCGCGTAGGCGATGGCCAGCGGCGAGTCCGCGTCGAACGGCAGCCGCCCGGTGACGAGCTGGAACAGCATGATGCCGACCGAGTACAGGTCGGAGCGCGCGTCCACGCCGCGGCCGAGGGCCTGCTCCGGGGAGAGGTACTGGGGGGTGCCGACCACCATGCCGGTCTGGGTCATCGACGTGACACCGGACTGCATGGCGCGGGCGATGCCGAAGTCCATGACCTTGACCACGCCGCGCTTGGTCATCATCACGTTGCCCGGCTTGATGTCGCGGTGGACCAGGCCCATCTCGTGGCTGATCTCCAGCGCCGCCAGCACGTCAGCAGTGATCTTCAGGGCCTTGTCGGCGGGCATCGCGCCGTACTGCTGGATGTCCGCCTCGAGCACCGAGCCCAGCGGGCGGCCCTCGATGTACTCCATGACGATGTACGGCGTGGTCATGCCGTCCACGTCGTCCTCGCCGGTGTCGAAGACCGAGACGATGTTGGTGTGCGTGAGCTTCGCCACGGCCTGGGCCTCGCGGCGGAACCGCTCGCGGAAGGCCTGCTCCCGGCCCAGCTCGGTGTGGAGGGTCTTGATCGCGACCTGCCGGTCGAGCACGGAGTCGTAGGCGAGGTGCACCGAGGCCATGCCGCCCTGGCCGAGCACGTCGCGCAGCTGGTAGCGGCCACCGGCCAGCGCCCGCCCCGCGAACCGGCCCTGTGCGCCGTCCTGGCTCATCTTCTGCGTCCCCCATAGGCGCGCGCCGGGCCAGCGGCTGCGGTGCGGCTGCTGGGCTCGGGCGATCGGCTGTCCGTCGACCGGTTGCGGGACCGGACCTGACCTGACCGCCTGTCCGGATCTCGTTGATCGAATGTGTTATTCCCGGCCAAGTCTGCCCGAGGGCACTGACACGTCAAGTTCGGTGCCCGTTCCGTGACCGTACGCGAAGGAAGCGTCGCGGAAGCGTTACAGCGGTCGTACGGCCGGTACACGGAATTTGCACGGGGACGGCCGCAGGAGGTTTGATGACCGGTCCCGTCCTGGACCGGTTCCCGCAGTGAAGCTGGACCGGCGGCTCGCTCGGAACCTGTAGCGTGGCCGACGGAGACCGTAACAACACCGCACACCGCGGGCACACATGACGGCGAGGACTGATGGCACAGACGCAGCGCGCCCAGGGCCCGTCCGATCCCGAGGCGTCCGGCGGCGGCACGTCGGACGCGCCGGAGACATGGGGCAACGGCGGCCTGGTCGGGGACGGCCGGTACCGGCTGACCCACCGGCTCGGGCGGGGCGGCATGGCCGAGGTGTTCGCCGCCGAGGACGTGCGTCTGGGCCGGACGGTGGCGGTCAAGCTGCTGCGCGCCGACCTGGCCGAGGACCCTGTCTCCAAGGCCCGCTTCACGCGCGAGGCCCAGTCCGTGGCCGGCCTCAACCACCACGCGATCGTCGCCGTGTACGACTCCGGCGAGGACGTCGTCGGCGGCCAGTCCGTGCCGTACATCGTGATGGAGCTGGTCGAGGGCCGCACCATCCGCGACCTGCTGCTCAACGCCGAGGCGCCGGGCCCCGAGCAGGCGCTGATCATCGTCTCCGGTGTGCTGGAGGCCCTCGCCTACTCCCACCAGCACGGCATCGTGCACCGCGACATCAAGCCGGCCAACGTCATCATCACCGACAACGGCGCGGTGAAGGTGATGGACTTCGGCATCGCCCGCGCCCTGCACGGGGCGTCCACGACGATGACGCAGACCGGCATGGTCATGGGCACCCCGCAGTACCTCTCCCCGGAGCAGGCGCTCGGCAAGGCCGTCGACCACCGTTCCGACCTGTACGCGACCGGCTGCCTGCTGTACGAACTGCTCGCGCTGCGCCCGCCGTTCGTCGGCGAGACCCCGCTGTCGGTGGTCTACCAGCACGTCCAGGACCCGCCGGTGCCGCCGTCCCAGATCGCTGACGGCTCCTGCCCGCCGGAGCTGGACGGCCTGGTCATGCGCTCGCTCGCCAAGGAGCCCGACGACCGCTTCCAGACCGCCGAGGAGATGCGCGGCCTGGTGCAGTACGCCCTGCAGATGCTCTACGAGCAGGGCGGCCACACCGGCACCTGGAGCACCGGCCCGGTGGAGACGCACGACGGCCGCGGCACGGCGGCGGCCGGCTTCACGGGCACCACCGTCATGCCGCATCCCGGAGCCACCGGTTCCGCATCGGGCACCCAGCAGATCCCGCAGCCGATCCTGCCCGCCGGGTACGGCAACGGCGACGACGGCGGCTTCGAGGGCCACGGCAACCGTGGCGGCGGCCGCGGCAAGCTGTGGATCCTCGCCGTGCTCGCGGTCGTCGCCATCGCCGCGGGCGTGGCGCTGGCCCTGCACAACACCAGCGACGGCGACGGCGGCGGCACCAAGACCACCCAGTCGCCGACGAGCACCCACTCCACCAAGGACGAACAGCCCAGTTCCAGCCCGAGCGACCAGTCGTCGAGCGAGCCGTCGGACACGGACACGGACAACGGCAGCGGGTCGAGCGGTGGCTCGGGCTGGGGCTGGACGCCGTCGCAGCGGCCGTCGTGGACGCCGTCCGACTCGGCGACGGACCAGCAGTCCAACCCGCCGACCACCGAGCAGCCGCCGACTCCCTCGACGCAGCCCTCCTCGCCGGACACGAGCGGGGGCGGCAGCGGCGACGGCGGCGGGGACAACGGCGGTGCCAATGCCGGTACGGGCACCAGTGGCGACGGCGGCACGGGCACGAACGACGGTGGCAGCGGCAACGGCGGCTCGGACACGGGCAGCGTCACCGGGCCCCTCAACGGCGGCACGACCGGCTGATCACCCTCCCCGCGCGCGTGCGGGCCGATGAGGCTCCCCGCGCGCGGTCGGCCCGTCGAGCCACCACGCGCGCGTGCGGCCCGTCACGCCACCCCGCGCGCGTGCCGCACCGGAGGGCCGTGCCCCCGCCCGGAGCGATCAGTCCGCGAACGCCCCGCACACCGCCTCGTACTCCCGTGTCCACCACACCACGAGCGCCGAGGCGGCCGGGAACTGCGGATCCGCGCGCCGGTCGCCGCGCTCGTAGTGCCAGCGCAGCATCCAGAAATCGTTCAGACGTTCCCACCACACGCGGTGCACGGCCGCGGCGAGTTCGGAGGGCGTGACGCCGGCCGCCCGCCGGTACGCACGCGCGTACGCCTTGATCTTCGGCAGGTCCAGGGTGCCCGCGGGCCGTACGAAGAAGATCGCGGCGGCGCGTACGGCCTCCTCCGCGCGCGGCTGGACCCCGAGCCGGTCCCAGTCGACGATCGCGGCGGGGGAGTCCCCCTTGTACAGCAGGTTGAACGGGTGGAAGTCGCCGTGCACCCAGCCCACCGGGCCACCGGGCGGAGGACGCCGGTCGGCGTGCTGCTCCAGCAGCGTGCGCCGCTCCAGCAGCCGGTGGCGGGCCAGCGCGTCGAACGCGTCGAAGGGGCGGTGGCGCCGGACCTGCCCCAGCAGATCGTCGATCAGGGAGAAGGTGTCGGCCGGATCGGCGCTCTCGACCGGATGGGGGCTCGTGGCGGGCCGGGTGCGCGCCTTGGGCGGCATGACGCGCTCCAGGCAGGCGTGCACGGCGCCCAGCAGCGCTCCCAGGCGGGCGCACTGGCCGGTGGTGAGCTGGCCGCCGTGGCGGTGCCGGCCGTCGATCCAGGGGTACAGCGCGTAGGCGTGGCCGCCGACGACGGCGACGGTGCGTCCGTCGAGGCCGGGCAGCGCGGGTGCCACCGGGACGCCCAGGTCGGCCAGGCGCTGGGTGGCCCGGTGGCGGCGGGCGATGGCCGCGGGGTCGGCGGTGTCCGGGTCGAAGTGGTGCTTGAGGAAGTACCGGCCGCGCGTGGTGCACAGCCGGTAGCCGCGGTTGAGCAGTCCCTGGTCGACCGGCTCGCACGTGAGGGCGGACCCGGCGGCGTACTGGCGCAACAAGGCCCTCAAAGGGGGCGCATGGGGCACAGGGGGTGGTACACATGAGCGCGGCACGCGGCAGATGCTAGGGCACGGAACAGGGCCGTGAGCTGGGGCTTGTCACACACAGTCGGCAGTGGTCGCTTTCGGTCACGGCAGGTCGCCGGGCGAGGGCGCGCGGACCCCGCGGACACGGCTCGCCGACCCTCGGCCGGCCTCACCCGTCAAGACCAGTTCCGGCCGCTCGCGAACCCCTTCCCGAGGCAGGGGGGACCGGGATACCGTGCCGGTGTTCCGGCCCCCCGCAGGGCTGTGACCAGCGGCTGCACCGATCGACCGGCGAAGTAGTTGGACGTCCGAGCGAAAATACTTGGAAATCCAAGGAAACACGCAGGTCAGGAGGGGTTTCCCAGAAATGTGCAGCACTGGGTAACGTGGCTGCTGCAGGGCGCTCGCCGGGGCACCTGTCACGCCTGTTCCCGGCCGAGTGGCACCCACCCCGTGCCCGGTGGTCGAGAAGAGGTGAGCCTCCCCCACGCTCCAACGAGCAGGGGGATTCCCAGGCCTACCGGCAACCCCGGGGGCCGGACCGACGGAGGAGCACACGTGACCGTGGAGAGGACTGCCGCGCGTACACCGCGACGCAGCGCCGGGAGCAAGGCCGGGACGACCGGCACCAAGGCAGCCGGCACCACCGGTACCAAGCGCACCACCCGCACGACCACCAAGAAGGGCTCCGGCACGGCGAGCGCCGCCGACCCTCAGTTGGTGCAGCTGCTGACCCCGGAGGGGCAGCGCGTCAAGAACGCCGAGTACGACCGCTACGTCGCCGGCATCACCCCGGAAGAGCTGCGCGGCCTGTACCGCGACATGGTGCTCACGCGCCGCTTCGACGCCGAGGCCACCGCCCTGCAGCGCCAGGGCGAGCTGGGCCTGTGGGCCTCGCTGCTGGGCCAGGAGGCCGCCCAGATCGGCTCCGGCCGGGCCCTGAACGACGACGACTACGTCTTCCCCACCTACCGCGAGCACGGCGTCGCCTGGTGCCGCGGGGTGGACCCGACGAACCTGCTCGGCATGTTCCGCGGTGTGAACAACGGCGGCTGGGACCCGAACAGCAACAACTTCCACCTGTACACGATCGTCATCGGCTCCCAGACGCTGCACGCCACCGGCTACGCCATGGGCGTCGCCAAGGACGGCGCCGACTCCGCGGTCATCGCCTACTTCGGTGACGGCGCCTCCAGCCAGGGCGACGTGGCGGAGTCGTTCACCTTCTCCGCGGTCTACAACGCCCCGGTCGTCTTCTTCTGCCAGAACAACCAGTGGGCGATCTCCGAGCCGACCGAGAAGCAGACCCGCGTGCCGCTCTACCAGCGCGCGCAGGGCTACGGCTTCCCGGGCGTGCGCGTCGACGGCAACGACGTCCTGGCCTGCCTCGCCGTGACCAAGTGGGCCCTGGAGCGCGCCCGCGCCGGCGAGGGCCCCACCCTGGTCGAGGCGTACACGTACCGCATGGGCGCCCACACCACCTCCGACGACCCCACCCGCTACCGGGGCGACGAGGAGCGCCTGGCCTGGGAGGCGAAGGACCCGATCCTGCGCCTTCGCCGCCACCTGGAGGCCGCACACCACGCGGACGAGGGATTCTTCGCGGAACTCGAGGCGGAGAGCGAAGCGTTGGGCAAACGAGTACGCGAAGCGGTCCGCGCCATGCCCGACCCGGACCACTTCGCCATCTTCGAGAACGTGTACGCGGACGGGCACGCGCTCGTCGACGAGGAGCGCGCCCAGTTCGCCGCCTACCAGGCGTCGTTCGCGGACGCAGAGGGGGTCTGAGCATGGCTGCGGAGAAGATGGCCCTGGCCAAGGCGATCAACGAGTCGCTGCGCCGCGCCCTGGACGCGGACCCCAAGGTCCTGATCATGGGTGAGGACGTCGGCAAGCTGGGCGGCGTGTTCCGGGTGACGGACGGCCTGCAGAAGGACTTCGGCGACAGCCGCGTCATCGACACCCCGCTCGCCGAGTCCGGCATCGTCGGCACGGCGATCGGCCTCGCGCTGCGCGGCTACCGCCCGGTGGTCGAGATCCAGTTCGACGGTTTCGTCTTCCCGGCGTACGACCAGATCGTCACGCAGCTGGCGAAGATGCACGCCCGCTCCCTGGGCAAGGTCAAGCTGCCGGTCGTCGTCCGCATCCCCTACGGCGGCGGCATCGGCGCGGTGGAGCACCACTCGGAGTCGCCGGAGGCCCTGTTCGCCCACGTGGCGGGCCTGAAGATCGTCTCTCCCTCCAACGCCTCGGACGCCTACTGGATGATGCAGCAGGCCATCCAGAGCGACGACCCGGTGATCTACTTCGAGCCCAAGCGGCGCTACTGGGACAAGGGCGAGGTCGACTTCGAGGCCATCCCCGCCCCGCTGCACAAGGCCCAGGTCGTCCGCGAGGGCACCGACGTGACCCTGGCGGCCTACGGCCCGATGGTGAAGCTGTGCCACGAGGTGGCCGCCGCGGCCGCCGAGGAGGGCAAGTCCCTGGAGGTCCTGGACCTGCGGTCGGTCTCCCCGATCGACTTCGACTCCGTGCAGGCCTCGGTGGAGAAGACCGGCCGCCTGGTCGTGGTGCACGAGGCCCCGGTGTTCTTCGGCTCCGGCGCGGAGATCGCCGCCCGGATCACCGAGCGCTGCTTCTACCACCTGGAGGCGCCGGTCCTGCGGGTCGGCGGCTACCACGCGCCGTATCCGCCGGCGCGCCTGGAGGAGGCCTACCTGCCGGACCTGGATCGCGTGCTCGACGCCGTCGACCGCTCGCTGGCGTACTGAGGGAGAGGTTCGTGACGACGATGACCGAAGCGTCCGTGGCATCGGTGCGCGAGTTCAAGATGCCGGATGTCGGTGAGGGCCTGACCGAGGCCGAGATCCTCAAGTGGTACGTCCAGCCGGGGGACACCGTCACCGACGGCCAGGTGGTCTGCGAGGTCGAGACCGCCAAGGCCGCCGTGGAACTGCCGATCCCCTACGACGGCGTGGTCCGCGAGCTGCACTTCCCCGAGGGCACCACGGTGGACGTGGGCACGCCCATCATCGCGGTGGAGGTGGCGGGCGGCGCCCCGGCCGAGGTCCCGGCGCAGGCCCCGGCCGCCGAGCCGGAGCCGGCCGGGCAGGCCGAGGAGCCGAAGCCGCAGGGCCGCCAGCCGGTCCTGGTGGGCTACGGCGTGTCCACATCGGCCACCAAGCGCCGTCCCCGCAAGGGCGCCGCGGCCGAGCCCGAGCAGGCCGGCACGGCCCTCCAGACGGAACTGAACGGCCACGCCGCGCAGCCCGCGCCCGCCGTCGTCACCGATGCCGTCGGCACGGGCCGGCCGCTGGCCAAGCCGCCGGTGCGCAAGCTGGCCAAGGACCTGGGCGTGGACCTGGCGACGGTGGTCCCGTCCGGCCCGGACGGCATCATCACGCGCGAGGACGTGCACGCGGCGGTGGCGGCGAGGACGGCCGCCCCCGCAGCGCAGCCGGCCCAGGCACCCGTCGCCCCCGCACCCGCCGCCCCGGCGGCGGCCACCCCGGCACCCGCCGTCCCCGCGCCCGCCGTGACCTACGACGGCGCGCGCGAGACCCGCGTCCCCGTCAAGGGCGTGCGCAAGGCGACGGCGGCGGCGATGGTCGGCTCGGCGTTCACGGCCCCGCACGTCACGGAGTTCGTGACGGTGGACGTGACGCGCACGATGAAGCTCGTCGAGGAGCTGAAGCAGGACAAGGAGTTCCAGGGGCTGCGGGTGAACCCGCTGCTGCTGATCGCCAAGGCCCTGCTGGTCGCCGTCAAGCGCAACCCCGACATCAACGCGTCCTGGGACGAGGCCAACCAGGAGATCGTGCTCAAGCACTACGTCAACCTGGGCATCGCCGCCGCCACACCGCGCGGCCTGATCGTGCCGAACATCAAGGACGCCCACGCCAAGACGCTCCCGCAGCTCGCGGAGGCCCTCGGTGAGCTGGTGACCACCGCCCGCGAGGGCAGGACGTCCCCCGCCGCGATGCAGGGCGGCACGATCACCATCACCAACGTCGGCGTCTTCGGCGTCGACACGGGCACGCCGATCCTCAACCCCGGCGAGTCGGCGATCCTCGCGGTCGGCGCGATCAAGCTCCAGCCGTGGGTCCACAAGGGCAAGGTGAAGCCCCGCCAGGTCACCACCCTGGCGCTGAGCTTCGACCACCGCCTGGTCGACGGCGAACTGGGCTCCAAGGTCCTGGCGGACGTGGCCGCCATCCTGGAACAGCCCAAGCGGCTGATCACCTGGGCCTGAGCGCCGCAGACACCACCGAAGGGCCTGCCACCGCGCGGTGGCAGGCCCTTCGCTGTGTCGCTCGGCGTCAGCCCAGGCGGGCGAAGCCGTAGTTGAGGATCTTGGTGGCGTCGGTGGCGCGCTGGTTGACGGACGAGGAGGCCAGGACCGTGCCGATGACGGTCTTGGTGCCGCGGGTGGCGGCGAAGACCAGGCAGTACTTGGCCTGCGGGCCCGAGCCGGTCTTCACGCCGATGGCGCCCTTGTAGCTGCCGAGCAGCGTGTTGGTGTTCGTCCAGGTGCCCATCGTGCGGACGCTGCCGGTCTTGGTGATGGTCTTGGCCTGGTACGACTTCGTCTTGACGATCGTGCGGAAGACGGAGTTCTTCATCGCGCTGCTGGCGATCTTCGTCAGGTCGCGCGGCGTCGAGTAGTTGTTGCCGTTGCCGATGCCGTCGAACGAGTCGAAGTGCGTGTTCTTCAGGCCGAGGCTCTTGGCGGCGCTGTTCATCTTGCCGATGAAGCTCTTCACGCGCGCGTCCCGCGTCGTGCCGGAGCCGAACTTGTCGGCCAGCGCGTAGGCGGCGTCACAGCCCGAGGGCAGCATCAGGCCGTACAGCAGCTGGCGGACCGTCACCTTGTCACCCACGATCAGGTGGGCCTGGGAGGCGTTGTTCTTCACGACGTAGTCGCTGTACGCCTTCTGGATGGTGACCTTGGCGTCGAGGTTGAGCTTGGGCTGGGCGAGCACCACCTTCGCCGTCATGATCTTGGTGGTGGAGCCGGTGGACAGTCGCGTGTCCGCGCTCTTCGTGAACAGCGTGGAGCTGTTCGCGTTGTTCATCGCGTAACCGCCCTTGGCCACGATGGACGGCGCGGTGACGGCCTGCGCCGGAACCGCGGTGAGGGCTCCGGTGGCGAGCACCGCACCGGCGGTCAAGGAGACGGCGGTGGCTCTGCGGAGGCGACGGGTGGCCTGGATGCCGGTTTTCAAGTGAGATACCCCGATTATGTCGAATGCCCCTATGGTGCGGCCGAGTTGAGTACCCACGTGGAGTGCCCACAGAGTGGGGCCGCACCTGTGTGACTCGTCATTAGCACAGTTGGTTGTGCCGGTGCGGGGGTGAATTCTCCGCCCGATCGGGACGTCCGCATGGTGGACGCGTCACGCTATGCGTACGTGTTGTATCTATCCTGTGGGCATGAGCCTGGCCGTGAAGCAGCCCCCCGCCGCCGACCGCGTGTACGCGCACGTCAAACAAGCCGTCCTGGACCGCCGTTACGAAGGCGGCACCCTGCTGACCGAGGGCGAACTGGCGGAGGCCGTCGGCGTCTCCCGCACGCCGGTGCGAGAGGCGCTGCTGCGGCTGGAGGTCGAGGGGCTGCTCAAGCTCTACCCGAAGAAGGGAGCGCTCGTCCTGCCGGTCTCCGCCCAGGAGATCGCCGACGTCGTCGAGACCCGGCAGCTGGTGGAGGAACACGCGGCGAGAAAGGCCGTCCCCGCCCCGCCCGGGCTCATCCAGCGGCTGGAGGAACTGCTGGAGCGGCAGAAGCAGCAGGCCGCCGCCGGCGACCTGGCCGGGGCCGCCGTCTCCGACCGCTGCTTCCACGCCGAGATCGTGCGCGCCGCGGGCAACGAGATCCTCTCCCGCCTCTACGACCAGCTGCGCGACCGGCAGTTGCGCATGGGCGTGGCCGTCATGCACGCCCACCCCGACCGGATCGCCAAGACCCTGACCGAACACGAGGAGATCCTGAACGCCCTGCGCACCGGGGACGCCGACGCCGCCGTCGGCATCGTCCACCGGCACGTCAGCTGGTTCTCGAACCTGGCCCGAGGTGAGGTGCGATGAGGTCCGCTTCCGGCTCCACGGCGTCCGTCTCCCTGCCCGGCGATCCCCCCGGCGGCCGCCGGGCCGTCGTCGTGTGGGGCATCGGCGTCGCCGTCTACTTCGTCGCCGTCATCTTCCGCACATCGCTGGGCGTCGCCGGCCTCGACGCGGCCGACCGCTTCCACGTGGGCGCCTCCGCACTGTCCACCTTCTCGATCCTGCAACTGCTCGTCTACGCGGGCATGCAGATACCCGTCGGCCTGCTGGTCGACCGGCTCGGCACCAAGAAGGTGCTGGGCCTGGGCGCCGTGCTCTTCACGGCGGGCCAGATCGGCTTCGCCTTCTCCCCGTCGTACGGCACCGCGCTGCTCTCCCGCGCGCTGCTCGGCTGCGGGGACGCCATGACGTTCATCAGCGTGCTGCGGCTGGGCAGCCGGTGGTTCCCCGCGCGGCGCGGGCCGCTGGTGGCCCAGCTGGCCGGCCTGGTCGGCATGGCGGGGAACCTGGTCTCCACGCTGGTGCTGGCCCGGCTGCTGCACTCGGTGGGCTGGACGGCGGCCTTCGCGGGCAGCGCGCTGGCCGGTGCGGTGGTGTTCGTCCTGCTGCTGCTCTTCCTGAAGGACCACCCCGAGGGGCACGAGCCCGCGCCGCTGCCGCACCAGGGCGCCGCGTACGTGCGCCGGCAGATCGCCGCGGCCTGGCGGGAGCCGGGGACCCGACTCGGCATGTGGGTGCACTTCACCACCCAGTTCCCGGCGATGGTGTTCCTGCTGCTGTGGGGGATGCCGTTCCTGGTGCAGGCGCAGGGCCTGTCCCGGGGGACGGCCGGGGACCTGCTCACGCTCGTCGTGCTGTCCAACATGGCCGTCGGCCTCGTCTACGGGCAGATCGTCGCCCGCCACCACACGGCCCGGCTGCCGCTCGCCCTGGGCACGGTCACGGCGACCGCGGGCATGTGGGCGGCGACGCTCGCGTGGCCCGGACAGCGGGCGCCGATGTGGCTGCTGGTGGTGTTGTGCGTGGTGCTCGGCGCCTGCGGCCCGGCCTCGATGATCGGCTTCGACTTCGCGCGCCCGGCGAACCCGGCGGAACGTCAGGGCACCGCCTCCGGCATCACCAACATGGGCGGTTTCATCGCCTCGATGACGACGCTGTTCGCGATCGGGGTGCTGCTGGACGCGACCGGGGACGACTACCGGGCCGCCTTCTGCGCCGTGTTCGTCCTCCAGGCGCTCGGCATCAGCCAGATCCTGCGCCTGCGCAGGCGGGCGGCGCGCAGGGAGCGGGAGCGGCTGGTGGCGAGCCGGGTGGAGACGGTCCACGTGCCGGCGTAGCCGGACGCCGTCGGCCCGCTCGGTCGCCCCAGGCCGGGCCCCTGCCGTCGCGGGCCGTTCCCTGCCGTCCCGGGCCGTTCCCGGCCGTTCGCATCCGTCTTCAGCGGCCCGCGGCGGGGGCGTCCTCAGCGGCCCCGCGGCGGTGGCGCCGCGTCTGCCGACTGCTACTGCGTCACCGTGAAGTTCCGCAGGATCGCCGCCGCCAGGTCCGTGTCGCCCTCCGTCTTCACCCGGTCCGCCACGGCCTCCGGGCTCACCCGGCCGCAGGCCAGGCGGACGTAGGTCTCCCAGTCGAGGCTGAGGGCCGCGGCCGGGCCCAGCGCGGGCGCGGTCTCCAGCGTGGCCCGGCCCTGGATGTCGATGCGGACCGTGCGCAGGAACTCCACCGGCCCGTGCACGTCGAAGACGATCGCCGAACTGCGCGGCGCGTCCGTCCGCTCGGCGACCACGCCCGGCAGCGCATCCAGCAGGTAGTCGCGGGCGACGTGGGCGCCGGGCGAGTCCAGGTTGCCGGGCCGGCCGAGGGCGGTGCGCAGATCCTGTTCGTGCACCCAGATGTCGAACGCCCGGTAGCGCATGGCCTCTTCGAGCGTGAGCTCCGCGCCGAGCGGGCCGCGCACCTTCGTCCCCGGGTCGCGGGACTCGTTCCGCAGCTGCCGGGTGCGGCGGATGATCGTGTACTCCAGCTCCGACGTCATCTCCGGCGCCGTGTGGTGGCGGCGGACGTCGACCTGCATCTCCATGTAGCGCTGGTGGTCGTTGGTGACGTGGAACAGGTCGCGGGGCAGGGCGTGGATCGGCCGCGGGTCCCCCAGCGCCTCGCAGTCCAGGCCGATGACGTGCGAGACCACGTCACGCACCGACCAGCCGGGGCACGGGGTACGCCGGTTCCACTCGCCCTCCACGAGCGTCTGCACCAGCTCGGATATCGCTTCGACGGAGTGGGTCCAGGCATCGGCGTAGGGCTGGAGGGTGGGATGCAGACTCACGGAACGGGACCCCTCGGCGGTCGGTACACGGGCAGGTTGTGGCATTGCCAGCGGGTGGTGGCTGCTTCGGCGGACAACTCGCAGGTCCCCCAGGCTCTCGCTCCGCTACGAGCAGGGGGGACCCCCAAGTTACGCTGCTGTGAGGCACCCCGGCAGTGCTTTCGTGTGACGATCGTAGGCCCGCCGGGACAACTCGATGGCCAGGACGGTGGTAGTGTGCGCGCCTCGCTGATCCAGATCGCTGTGGACGAGGACGAACCGGTCGACGCGCGACGGCGGCGGGTGGCCGCGCTGGTCCGTGAGCAGTCCGGCTCCGACCTCGTCGTCCTGCCCGAGCTGTGGACCACCGGGGCCTTCGCCTTCGAGCGGTTCGCCGACCACGCCGAGCCGCTTCAGGGGCCGACGTACGAGGTGATGGCCAAGGCGGCGAGCGAGGCGGGCGTGTGGCTGCACGCCGGCTCGATCCCCGAGCGGGACGGGCAGGGCACCCTCTACAACACCTCCCTGGTCTTCTCCCCGGACGGCGACCTGGCCGCCGCGTACCGCAAGATCCACCGCTTCGGCTTCGACAAGGGCGAGGCCGTGCTGATGGGCGCGGGCGACACCCCGGTGACCCTCGCGCTGCCCGACACCACCCTGGGCCTGGCCACCTGCTACGACCTCCGTTTCCCCGAACTCTTCCGGGCGCTGGTCGACGCGGGGGCCCAGACCCTCGTCGTCCCGGCCGGCTGGCCCGAGCGCCGGCGGGCGCACTGGACGCTGCTGGCCCGGGCGCGGGCGGTGGAGGACCAGGCGTTCGTGCTCGCGTGTGGAACGGCCGGGACGCACGCCGGGGTTCCCCAGGCGGGTCACTCGATCGTGGTCGATCCGTGGGGCGAGGTGCTGGCCGAGGCGGGCCACGACGAGGAGGTCCTCACGGTCGACTTCGACCCGGGCCGGGTGGCGACCACCCGCGAGCAGTTCCCGGCCCTGAAGGACCGGGTCCTGGGACTGGACCGCCCCCGCCGCTGAGCGGCCGGCCGCCCGGCTACGCCTCGTCCCGCTCCTTCTCCGCCAGGTGGATCACGCACACCGCCACGGCGATGAGCAGCGCCGGGTCCGCGTCGTCCCGTACGACGTCCACGCCGTAGGTGTCCACGACGCTCAGCCACCGCCGGGAGATCACCGCCAGCAGCTCCCCGTCGTACTCGACGGCGAACTCCCGGTCGAGGATCTTGCCGCTGACGTCCAGCTCGGTGCCGTCCACCAGGGACACCCGGTAGTGGTTGCGCAGCAGCGACAGCCGCTTGCGCCGGATCTTCGCCAGGGCCTGGCCGTCCCGCTCGATCACCATGGTGTCGCGCAGCGAGAACATCTTCTGGTGGATGTCGATCAGGACCCGCCCCTGGGCGTCCTTCAGCTCGAAGGTGTCGCGCAGCCGCATCGCCTTGCCGTCGACGAGGAAGACCTTGGTGCCGTGCTCGTCCTCGATCCAGTAGTCGTCGCCGATGCCGAGGATGCGGTCGCGTACGAGGAATCTCATGCCGTGACGGCTTCCCCGGCGCGCGGCCGGGCACGCCGCCGGTAGCCCGTGGGGCCGCCACCGACAGCCCGACGGGCCACCCCCGCTACTCCGACGGACTGACCCCCGCGCCCGGGCAGGGCCGCCCCGGAGAGCTGACCCGCGCGTCCCGGGGCCGGGCCGCGCGCGGGCGTGGCCCGGCCGGGTGCCCGCCGGACCGGTTGTCAGTGGCGGGTGGCACTCTTGACCGACCTCGGCGACCTCGGCGGCCGGCCCCGCCGCCTGACCGCGGCACAACACCGGCTCGCCGCCCCCCTGATCGACTACCGGACCCGCCTCCCCCGCACCGCCCCCCCGCCCGGCCCGCCGTCCCCCCCCTGGCCCCCGCCGTCCCCGGCCCCGGCCCCCCGACGCGCGCGCGTCCGCGCCCCCGAGCTGATCGGCAAGGGCGGCTGGCTGAACACGGGCGGCAGGCAGTACACCCTCGCCGACCTGCGCGGCCGCATCGTCGTGCTCGACTTCTGGACCTTCTGCTGCATCAACTGCCTGCACGTCCTGGACGAGCTGAGAGAGCTGGAGGCCAAGCACCGGGACACGCTCGTGATCATCGGCGTGCACTCGCCGAAGTTCGTGCACGAGGCGGAGCACCAGGCGGTCGTGGACGCCGTGGAGCGCTACGGGGTGGAGCACCCGGTGCTGGACGACCCCGAGCTGGCCACGTGGAAGCAGTACGCGGTGCGGGCCTGGCCGACGCTCGTCGTCATCGACCCCGAGGGCTACGTCGTCGCCCAGCACGCGGGCGAGGGCCACGCGCACGCCATCGAGAAGCTGGTGGAGGAGCTGGAGGCCGAGCACGCGGCCAAGGGCACCCTGCGGCGCGGCGACGGGCCGTACGTGCCGCCGGAGCCGGAGCCGACCACCCTGCGCTTCCCGGGCAAGGCGCTGCGGCTGCCCTCGGGCACCTTCCTGGTCAGCGACACCACCCGGCACCAGCTGGTGGAGCTGGCCGAGGACGGCGAGAGCGTGGTGCGCCGGATCGGCTCCGGCGAGCGCGGCTTCACCGACGGCGGACCCGAGGCCGCCACGTTCAACGAGCCGCAGGGCCTGGCGCTGCTCGACGACGGTGCGGTGGTCGTCGCCGACACCGTCAACCACGCGCTGCGCCGCCTGGACCCGGCCACCGGCGAGGTCACCACGCTCGCGGGCACGGGCCGGCAGTGGATGCAGGGCGAGGCGACCGACGGTCCGGCGCGCGAGGTGAGCCTGTCCTCGCCGTGGGACGTGGCCTGGTGGCGGGGCAGGGTCTGGATCGCCATGGCGGGCGTGCACCAGCTGTGGACGTACGACCCGGCCGACGGCCGGGTGTCCGTCGCCGCCGGCACCACCAACGAGGGGCTGGTCGACGGGCCGGGCGAGCAGGCCTGGTTCGCCCAGCCGTCCGGGCTGGCGGCCACCGAGGACCGCCTGTGGCTGGCCGACTCCGAGACGAGCGCCCTGCGCTGGGTGGACCCCGACGGGCAGGTCCACACCGCCGTCGGCACCGGCCTGTTCGACTTCGGCCACCGCGACGGGGCGGCCGGACAGGCGCTGTTCCAGCACCCGCTGGGCGTCACGGCCCTGCCCGACGGCTCGGTGGCGGTCGCCGACACCTACAACCACGCCCTGCGCCGCTACGACCCCGCCACCGGCGAGGTCACCACGCTGGCCACGGATCTGCGCGAGCCCAGCGACGCGGTGCTGGCGGGCGAGGACATCGTGGTGGTGGAGTCGGCGCGGCACCGGCTGACCCGGCTGCGGCTGCCGGAGGAGGCGGTCCGCGTGGAGGCCGTCGCCCACCGCACCCAGCGCGCCGCCACCGAGGTCGCCCCCGGCCGGCTCCACCTGGACGTGATCTTCCAGGCCCCGGCGGGCCAGAAACTGGACACGCGGTACGGGCCGTCCACCCGGCTGCTGGTCTCCGCCACCCCGCCCGAGCTGCTGCTGAAGGGCGAGGGCGCGGGCACGGACCTGGCCCGTGACCTGGAGCTGAACCCGGCTGTCACCGAAGGCGTCCTGCACGTCTCCGCGATGGCCGCGAGCTGCGACGACGACCCGGCCAACGAATACCCGGCCTGCCACGTCCACCAGCAGGACTGGGGCGTCCCGGTCCGCCTCACGGAAGGGGCGGCGGACCGGCTGCCGCTGGTACTGGCCGGCCTGGACGCCTGAGGCGGCGCGCCGGTACCGGCGGCACCGAGGGGTGCGGCGTCCGCTCAGACGCCGTACCCGTCGGTGTAGCCGTCGTGCGTGTGGTGGTGGTGCCGTTCCTCTTCGACGACGGTCGTCGCGGGCGGCACGACCGTGCGGCGCCGCCGGGCGATGCTGCTGAACGTCGTCACGCCGATCAGCCCGACGACCATCAGGATGACCCCGACCACGTCGAGGTTGACCCCCTTCATGTGCCAGTCGGTCGCGAACGTGAGGATGGCTCCCACGGCGATGAGGATGATGCATCCGCCGAGGCCCATGAGTGTCGCCTCCCTGTCCGGTCCGGTCCATCCGGTCCGGACAGGCGAGTACCCCGGTTGTCAACCCCCATGCGGCACAAGGGGGTTCGACGTCGTCGCGAGGGCCTGTCCGGCGGATCATGCCGCAGACGCGGGGCCTGGCACGCCCCTCTGCGGCGTTGTCGTCAGTCCCCGACGCTCCGCGTCGACTCCATCCTCCGCCTTGCACAGGGACGCACCATGCCCCGCTCACCTGGGCAGATCAGTCGCCGTGAGTTCCCTGCGACGTGATCCGCCGGACAGGCCCTAGTCCTCCAGGAACGCCGTCAGGGCGTTCGCCAGCAGGAACGGGTCGTCGGCGGCGCACAGTTCGCGGGCGCTGTGCATGGACAGGATGGCCACGCCGATGTCGACGGTCCGGATGCCGTGGCGGGCCGCGGTGATCGGGCCGATGGTCGTGCCGCACGGCATGGAGTTGTGGGAGACGAAGGACTGGAAGGGCACGCCGGCCTTCTCGCAGGCCGCCGCGAACACCGCCCGGCCCGAACCGTCCGTGGCGTAGCGGTTGTTGACGTTGACCTTGAGGATGGGGCCGCCGCCCGCGCGCGGGTGGTGCGTCGGGTCGTGCCGCTCGGCGTAGTTGGGATGCACGGCGTGGCCGGTGTCGGAGGACAGGCACACGGTGCCGGCGAAGGCGCGCGCCCGGTCCTCGTAGGAGCCGCCGCGCGCGAACACCGAGCGCTCCAGCACGGATCCGAGCAGCGGGCCGTCGGCTCCGGTGTCGGACTGGGAGCCGTTCTCCTCGTGGTCGAAGGCGGCCAGGACGGGGATGTACGGCAGGCCGGCGGCCTGCTCGCCGGTCGCCACGGCCGCCAGCGCCGCCGTGCCGGCGTGCACGGACAGCAGGTTGTCCATGCGCGGGCCGGCCACCAGTTCGCGGTCCCGGCCCAGGTAGGCGGGGGCTTCCACGGAGTGCGTCATGAGGTCCCAGCCGGCCACCGAGCCCGCCGCGAGCCCGCACTCCTGCTCCAGGAAGGCGATCAGGTCGCCGTCGCGCACGTCGTCGCCCAGGCCCCACACTGGCTGCAGGTGGCGCTGCTTGTCGAGTTTGAGGCCCTCGGTGGACACCGAGCGGTCCAGGTGGATGGCCAGCTGGGGGACGCGCAGCAGCGGGCGGTCGACGTTCACCAGGTGGGTGGTGCCGTCCCGCAGGGTGAGCCGGCCGGCCAGGCCCAGGTCGCGGTCCAGCCAGGAGTTCATCAGCGGGCCGCCGTAGATCTCCACGGCGACCTGGCGCCAGCCGTGCGCCCCGGTGTCGGGCAGCGGCTTGACCCGCAGGTTCGGCGAGTCGGTGTGCGCCCCGACGATGCGGAACGGCGTGTGCGGGGCGGCGCCCTCGGGGACGTACCAGGCGATGATCGCACCGCCGCGCAGGACGTACTTGCCGCCGCTGCCGCCGTCCCACGCGTCCGTCTCGGCGACCTGGCGGAAACCGGCCTTCTGGAGCCGTTCGGCCGCGTTCGCCACGGCGTGGTACGGCGACGGGCTCGCCGCCAGGAAGGACATCAGATCGTCGGTGTGGCCGCGGTCGAAGGGCCGGCGTGTGCTCATGGCTTCACCTTAACGACGCCGCATGGGTCCGCTCCCGGACGCGGGAGCGGACCCATGGAAGCAGTGCCGGGGCCTGAGATCAGAAGGCGGACTCGTCCAGCTCCATCAGGTCCAGGTCGACGTTCTGCGACACCTTGCGGGCCAGGGTGACGCCCGGCAGGACGTTGGCCGCGAAGAACTTCGCCGCCGCGATCTTGCCCTGGTAGAACGCCTTGTCCTTGGCGGAGGCCGTCTGCAGCTTCTCGGCGGCGATCGCCGCCCCCTTGAGCAGCAGGTAGCCGACGACCACGTCACCGGAGGCCAGCAGCAGGCGGGTGGTGTTCAGGCCCACCTTGTAGATGTTCTTGGTGTCCTGCTCGGTGGCGGCGAGGTCGGTCAGCATCACGCCGACGATCGCCTCCAGCTCCACAACGGCCTTGGCGAGGTGCTCGCGGGCGGCGGCCAGCTCCTCGCCGCCGGTGCCCAGCTCCAGGAACTTCTTGATGTCCTCGGCGAGGGAGTTCAGCGCGGCGCCCTGGTTGCGGACGATCTTCCGGAAGAAGAAGTCCTGGCCCTGGATCGCGGTGGTGCCCTCGTACAGGGTGTCGATCTTGGAGTCCCGGATGTACTGCTCGATCGGGTACTCCTGCAGGAAGCCGGAGCCGCCGAAGGTCTGCAGCGACTGGGCGAGCTGCTCGTAGGCCTTCTCGGAGCCGTAGCCCTTGACGATGGGCAGCAGCAGGTCGTTCAGGGCGTGCTCGGCGGAGGCGTCCTCGCCGTTCGCCTCCTTGACCTGGATGGCGTCCTGGATGGAGGCGGTGTACATCACCAGGGCGCGCATGCCCTCCGCGTACGCCTTCTGCGTCATCAGCGAGCGGCGCACGTCGGGGTGGTGGGTGATGGTGACCTTCGGCGCGGTCTTGTCCATGAAGTTCGCCAGGTCCGGGCCCTGGACGCGCTCCTTGGCGTACTCCAGCGCGTTGAGGTAGCCGGTGGACAGCGTGGAGATCGCCTTCGTGCCGACCATCATGCGGGCGAACTCGATGATGCGGAACATCTGGCGGATGCCGTCGTGCTTGTCGCCGATCAGCCAGCCCTTGGCGGGGTGCTTGTCGCCGAAGGTCATCTCGCAGGTGTTGGAGACCTTCAGGCCCATCTTGTGCTCGACGTTGGTGGCGTAGACGCCGTTGCGCTCGCCCAGCTCACCGGTCTCGAAGTCGAACAGGTACTTCGGCACGAGGAAGAGGGACAGGCCCTTGGTGCCGGGGCCGGCGCCCTCGGGACGCGCGAGCACGTAGTGGAGGATGTTCTCCGACATGTCGTGCTCACCGGAGGTGATGAAGCGCTTCACACCCTCGATGTGCCAGGAGCCGTCCTCCTGCTGGATCGCCTTGGTGCGGCCGGCGCCCACGTCGGAGCCCGCGTCGGGCTCGGTGAGGACCATGGTGGAGCCCCACTGCTTCTCCACGGCGATCTTGGCGATGTGCTTCTGGACCTCGTTGCCCTCCTCGAAGAGGATGCCGGCGAACGCCGGGCCGGAGGAGTACATCCACACGGCCGGGTTGGCGCCCAGGACCAGCTCGGCGTAGGCCCAGATCAGGGAGCGGGGCGCGGTGGTGCCGCCGATCTGCTCGGGCAGGCCGAGGCGCCAGTACTCGGAGTCCATGAAGGCCTGGTAGCTCTTCTTGAAGGACTCGGGGATCGGCGCGGTGTGGGTCTCGGGGTCGAAGACCGGCGGGTTGCGGTCGGCGTCGGCGAAGGACGCGGCCAGCTCGTTCTCGGAGAGGCGGGTCAGCTCCTCCAGGACGCTCTTGGCGGTCTCGACGTCCATCTCCTCGAAGGGTCCGGTGCCGTAGACCTTGTCGCGTCCCAGTACCTCGAAGAGGTTGAACTCGATGTCGCGGAGATTCGACTTGTAGTGCCCCATGGCGACGGCTCCATCAGAAGAGGACTCGGCGAGGCACTGACTCCTCGCAACTGGTTCGCATACCAACTAGTAGCTACTAGCCGACTCCGATGATGCTACCCGTCGGTAATAAGAAGCAACCCCTGGCGGCCTGTCTGTGACGCGTCTGTAAGAGCCGCGGTGCAACGTCTGTAAGAGGTGCGGTGCCGAGGAAGGCCGGGGCGGGTCGCCCGGGTCGCGGCCGGTGTGCTCGGCCCGGGCCGCGGCCGGTGCGCTCCGTCCGGGCCCTGCGGCCGCGGGTGCGTCGGTACGCTTGCCGCATGTACGGATACGGCCAGCCGATGGACGGGGGCGCGTCGCAGCAGTACGCGTCGTCGCAGGAGCAGATGCCGGGCGGTATGGCGGGGGGGATGGCGGGCGGTTACGGGCAGCAGCAGCCGCTGTATCCCGAGCCGTCGCCGCCCTCGCTCGCGGACGCGGTGCGTGCCTTCACCACCGGCCAGATGTCCGCCGAGGACTTCCAGCAGATCTTCGCCACCTCGAAGGTCTACTGCCCCCGCGGGGACACCCCGGGCTTCCTCGCGCTGCACAACACCCAGCAGCCGGTGATCCCGATGTTCACCTCGCTCAAGGAGCTGCGCCGGTACGCCGGCAAGGAGTCGAAGTACTTCGTGATCACCGGCGCGGAGGTGATCGACCTGCTGCCCACGGGGTACGGCTTCGTGCTCGACATGGAGGGCGAGCACCGGATCGTCTTCGACGCCAAGGCCGTCGAGCAGATGGTCGACTTCGCCATGCGCCGCATGTACGGCTGAACGGCGACGCGACGCACCGCCGCCCGGCCGCCCGGTGAGCGGCGGCGCGACGCACTGTCGCCCGGCCGCCCGGAAGCGGACGGGACTCGAGGAGCCCGGAGGGAATGCCCTCCGGGCTCTTCGTGTTGGAGCTGGCAGAAAGTTGAACGCTCAACTAGAGTGGGCGTACGCCGCACAAGGAGGTACCGACATGCCTGCAGTGACCGTCGAGAACCCGCTGGCGCTGCCCCGCGTGGCCGCGCCCGCCGACGCCGTGGCACGGCCCGTGCTCACCGTCACCACCGCGCCCAGCGGTTTCGAGGGCGAGGGCTTCCCGGTGCGCCGCGCGTTCGCCGGGATCAACTACCGCCACCTCGACCCGTTCATCATGATGGACCAGATGGGTGAGGTGGAGTACGCGCCCGGCGAGCCGAAGGGCACCCCCTGGCACCCCCACCGCGGCTTCGAGACCGTCACCTACATCATCGACGGCGTCTTCGACCACCAGGACAGCAACGGCGGCGGTGGCACCATCACCAACGGCGACACCCAGTGGATGACGGCGGGCAGCGGCCTGCTGCACATCGAGGCGCCGCCGGAGTCCCTGGTCATGTCCGGCGGCCTGTTCCACGGGCTGCAGCTGTGGGTGAACCTGCCCGCCAAGGACAAGATGATGGCGCCTCGCTACCAGGACATCCGCGGCGGCAGCGTCCAGCTGCTCACCTCGCCCGACGGCGGCGCGCTGCTGCGCGTCATCGCCGGCGAGCTGGACGGCCACAAGGGTCCCGGCGTCACGCACACGCCGATCACGATGATCCACGCCACCCTCGCGCCGGGCGCGGAGGTCACCCTGCCCTGGCGGGAGGACTTCAACGGCCTGGCGTACGTGCTGGCGGGCAAGGGGACGGTCGGTGCCGAGCGCCGGCCGATCCGCCTCGGGCAGGCCGCCGTGTTCGGCGCCGGTTCCTCGCTGACCGTCCGCGCGGACGACAAGCAGGACTCCCGCACGCCGGACCTGGAGGTCGTCCTGCTCGGCGGCCGGCCGATCCGCGAGCCCATGGCCCACTACGGCCCGTTCGTGATGAACACCAAGGAAGAACTCATGCAGGCCTTCGAGGACTTCCAGAAGGGCCGGCTGGGCACGGTCCCGGCCGTGCACGGCATGACGGACAGCGGCCCGCAGGGCTGACCGGCCGTCAGGCACCCCCTCACCCGGGCGGGCCGTCCGCGCAGGACAGCCCGCCCGGCGCGTGGTCCGCTGGAGGCGTGCACCTGCTGCCCGAGCCCGTCCGCCGCCTCGCCGCCTGGTGTGCCGTCGCGCTGCTGGTCTCCGGGGTGGTGTGGATCGTGGTGCGGCTGTGCGTGACCTTCCGCACCACCGTCACGCCGGTCCTGCTGGCGCTGCTGGGGTCCGCGCTGCTGCGGCCGCTGTTCCGGTGGCTGGTGCGGGGCCGGGTCAACCGTTCGCTGGCGGCCGGCATCACCTGCGCCGCCGTCCTGCTCGTCGTCGGCGGCGTCGGCTACGTCGTCGCGCTGGCGCTGATCGACAGCGGCCCGCAGATCGCGACCTCGCTGGAGAACGCGGCCAGGTCGCTCGCCGCCTACGCCGGGACCGCCGGGGCCTCCCTGAAGGACTTGGCCGCCCACGCCCAGCAACTGCTGTCGAAGTTCGGCGGCACCGCCGCCTCCAACGTCATCAGCGGCGTCAGCGTGGTCGCCGAGTACATCGCCATGGCCGTCCTGGCGCTGCTGCTGGTGTTCTTTTTCCTGCGCGACGCCGACCGGGCCCTGCGCGGCCTCAGGACGCTCGCCCCCGGTGGCAGCGCGGACACCGCCGAGGCCGTGGCCCGGCGGGCCTTCGCCGCGGTCGAGGGCTTCATGCGCGGCACCACGCTCATCGCGCTCATCGACGCGACGTGCATCACCGTCGGCCTGCTCCTGCTGTCCGTGCCGGGCGCGCTCGGCCTGGGCGCGCTGGTCTTCGTCGGCGCCTACATCCCCTACCTGGGGGCGTTCATCTCGGGGGCGGTGTCCGTGCTGGTGGCGCTCGCCGACCGGGGGGTCGTCGTGGCGCTGTGGGTGCTCGGGGTGGTGCTGGCCGTGCAGGTGCTGGAGGGGCACGTGCTCCAGCCGGTGATCCAGAGCCGCACCGTGCAGATGCATCCGGCGGCGGTCCTGCTGGCGATCACCGCCGGCGCGTCGGTCGCCGGGATCGTCGGCATGCTGCTGGCGGTGCCGCTGACCGCGGCGGCCTTCGGGACCCTGCACGAGCTGCGCGAACGGTACCCGTGACGGGGCGGCGCCCCGGCCTGCCCCTTGGACGCCCGGGCCTGCTCGCCGGTCGCCCGGGCCTGCCCGCCGGTCGCCCGGGCCTGCCCGCCGGTCACCGCAGCCTTCCTGCCGGTCGGCACCGCCTGCTCGCCGGTCGCCCCGGCCTGCCCGCCGTCCGCCCCCCTCGCCGCGCCGTGCGCGGTGCGGCTACGGCTTCTCGTACAACTCGAACCAGATGCTCTTGCCCACCCCGCGCGGCTCGACGCCCCACGCGTCCGCCAGCAGCTCGATCAGCACCAGGCCGCGCCCGTGCGAGGCCAGCTCGCCCGGCCTGCGCTTGTGCGGCAGGTCCTCACCGGCGTCGGTGACCTCCCCCCGCATCCGCCGCTCGCCCTTCTCGCCGCTCACCTCGGCGAGCACCAGCGCGTCGGTGTCGGTGTGCACGAGCACGTTGGCCAGCATCTCCGACAGCAGCAGCACCGCCGAGTCCACCTGGTCCGCGGACGACCAGTCGTGCAGCAGCTCCCGCAACTGCTGCCGGGCCACAGCGATCCGCTCCGGCTCGGCCTGCGCGACGGTCAGCAGGGTGCGCCGCACCTCCGGGCGGGCCGCGGCGCCGTCGGGGTGGCGGGCCAGCAGCAGGACGGCGATGTCGTCCTCGCGGCGGTCGGCCAGCGGGCCGGTGGTGTGGTGCGAACTCGGCCCGTGCACGGCCTGCACCAGCGCGTCGGCCAGTTCCTCGGTGCCGCCCTCGTGCCGCTCCAGGATCGTGCGGATGCGCCGCCATCCGGTGTCCAGGTCGTGGCCGCCGGTCTCGATCAGGCCGTCCGTGCAGATCATCATGGTCTCGCCGGGCTCCAGCGTGAACCGGGTGGTGGGGTAGTCGGCGTCCGGGTCGACGCCCAGCGGCAGACCGCCCGCCGTCGGACGGAACAGCACCGTGCCGTCCGCCATGCGGATCACCGGGTCCGGGTGCCCGGCCCGGGCCACCTCCAGCACCCCGGTGCGCGGATCGACCTCGGCGTACAGACAGGTCGCGAACCGCAGGTCCGCGAGGTCGTCACCGTCGTCACCGTCGTCGTCACCGGCGCCGTTCTCCAGGATGCCGTGCAGGAACCGGGAGGCGCGGGAGAGGACCGCGTCGGGGCGGTGGCCCTCGGAGGCGTAGGCGCGCAGCGCGATGCGCAGCTGGCCCATCAGGCCCGCGGCGCGCACGTCGTGCCCCTGGACGTCGCCCATGACCAGCGCGAACCGGCCCGCCCCGGCCCTGCCGCGGGTCGCGGAGGGTCCGCCGGGCAGCGGGATCATGTCGTACCAGTCGCCGCCGACCTGCAGGCCACCGCCGGTGGGGATGTAGCGGGCGGCCAGCGCCATGCCGGGGACCTCCGGGCCCAGCGTGGGCATCATCGAGCGCTGCAGGCCCTCGCTCAGCTCCCGCTGCGTCTCGGCGGTCCCGGCCCGCGACAGCGCCTGGGCGAGCATGCGGGCCACCGTGGTCAGCACCGACCGCTCGTCGGGGGTGAAGGCGACCGGGTGGGTGAACGCGGCCATCCAGGCGCCCATGGTGCGGCCCGAGGCGGTCAGCGGCAGGAACGCCCAGGAGCGGCGGTTGAACTGCTCGGCCAGCGGCCAGGTCAGCGGGTAGCGGGCCTTGTACTCCTCGGGCGAGGAGATGTAGACGGCCCGGCCGGTGCGCACCACCTCGGCGGCCGGATAGTCCGTGTCCAGCGACATGTGCACGAAGGGGGCCTCGTCGCCGGGCCGCTGCCCGTAGTGGCCGATGATGGTCAGCCGGTCGCCCTCCACCCCGAACACGGCCAGTCCGTTGGGGGAGAACCCGGGCATCGACAGCCCGTGCGCGACCCGCAGCACCTCCGCCGTGGACCGGGCCTCGGCCAGCGCGCGGCCCGCGTCCAGCAGGAACGCCTCCCGGGAGCGCCGCCAGTCCCCGGTGACCGCCGTGCGCCCGGCCGGCGAGCCGGGGATGGGCTCGGCGACCTCCTGAAGGGTGCCCGTCATCAGGTACGCCTTCTTCTCCGGGTCGTAGACGGGCCGGGAGCGGCTGCGGACGACCCGGATGACCCGGCTCTGCTCGTCCATGATCCGGATGCGTACCTCGGCGAGGGTGCCCTCGGCCGCGGCCAGCCGCACCACTCCGGTGATCTCGTTCCAGTCCACCGGGTGGATCCGGGCGCGCACCTGCGCCTCGGTCAGGGTGACCGGCTCGGCGGGCAGCCCGATCAGCCGTGCCGCCTCGGCGTCGGCCGAGACCTGCCCGGTGGCGGTGTCCCAGTGCCACACTCCGGTCGCGAGAGCGGCAAGGACGTCCCCCACGGCCGGCAGGGGCTGACCAGTGCGCATTGCCCCACTGTAAGAACAGGGTCTCGAACGCTGCCACCGAAGGCGTACGGGCGAGCGGGCGGCGGGGACGGACGGCGGCGCGTGCGGCACGGCCGGGAAACAGGGGGGAGCCGACCGTGGGGCGGCCGGTACGCTTGGTAGGTCCGGGCCGGAGGCGTATGGGCGCCCCGGTGATCCCCCGCTTCGCGAAGACTGGATGAACGACGATGCATCGGTACAGGTCCCACACCTGCGGGCAGCTCCGCGCCTCTGACGTCGGCACCGACGTCCGGCTCAGTGGCTGGCTGCACAATCGGCGCGACCTGGGCGGCATCCTCTTCATCGATCTGCGCGACCACTACGGCATCACGCAGCTGGTCGCCCGCCCCGGCACGCCCGCCTACGAGGCGCTGGACAAGCTGTCCAAGGAGACCGTGGTCCGCGTGGACGGCCGTGTTGTTTCACGTGGAACCGAGAACGTGAACCCGGACCTGCCCACCGGTGAGATCGAGATCGAGGTCGGCGACGTCGAGGTGCTCGGTGCCGCCGCCCCGCTGCCCTTCACGATCAACACCGAGGACGGGGTCAACGAGGAGCGGCGCCTGGAGTACCGCTTCCTGGACCTGCGCCGCGAGCGCATGCACCGCAACATCATGCTGCGCACGGCGGTGATCGGTGCGATCCGCCAGAAGATGACGGCCCTCGGCTTCAACGAGATGGCCACGCCGATCCTGACGGCGACCTCGCCCGAGGGCGCCCGCGACTTCGTCGTCCCCTCCCGGCTGCACCCGGGCAAGTTCTACGCCCTGCCGCAGGCCCCGCAGCAGTTCAAGCAGCTGCTGATGATCTCCGGCTTCGACCGCTACTTCCAGATCGCGCCCTGCTTCCGCGACGAGGACGCCCGCGCCGACCGCTCGCCGGGCGAGTTCTACCAGCTCGACGTCGAGATGAGCTTCGTCGAGCAGGAGGACGTCTTCCAGCCGATCGAGCAGCTGATGACCGAGCTGTTCGAGGAGTTCGGCGGTGGCCGCCATGTGACGTCTCCCTTCCCCCGCATCCCCTTCCGCGAGGCGATGCTGAAGTACGGCTCCGACAAGCCGGACCTGCGGGCCCAGCTGGAGCTGGTGGACATCACCGACATCTTCGAGGGCTCGGAGTTCAAGGCGTTCGCCGGCAAGCACGTGCGCGCGCTGCCGGTGCCGGCGGTCCAGGACCAGCCGCGCAAGTTCTTCGACCAGCTCGGCGACTACGCGGTCTCGCTGGGCGCGAAGGGCCTGGCGTGGGTGCGTGTCGGCGAGGACGGGGCGCTGACCGGCCCGATCGCGAAGTTCCTCACCGAGGACAACGTCGCGGAGCTGACCAAGCGGCTGTCGCTGGCCCCGGGCCACGCGGTGTTCTTCGGCGCGGGTGAGTTCGACGAGGTCTCGAAGATCATGGGCGCGGTGCGCGTCGAGGCCGCGAAGCGGGCCGGTCACTTCGAGGAGAACGTCTTCCGCTTCTGCTGGATCGTCGACTTCCCGATGTTCGAGAAGGACGAGGAGACCGGCAAGATCGACTTCTCGCACAACCCGTTCTCCATGCCGCAGGGCGGCATGGAGGCCCTGGAGAACCAGGACCCGCTGGACATCCTGGCCTGGCAGTACGACATCGTCTGCAACGGCGTCGAGCTGTCCTCCGGTGCGATCCGGAACCACGAGCCGGACATCATGCTGAAGGCGTTCGAGATCGCCGGTTACGACCGCGAGACCACCGAGCGCGAGTTCGCGGGCATGCTCCGCGCGTTCCGCTTCGGCGCCCCGCCGCACGGCGGCATCGCCCCCGGCGTCGACCGCATCGTCATGCTGCTCGCCGACGAGCCCAACATCCGCGAGACCATCGCCTTCCCGCTCAACGGCAACGCCCAGGACCTGATGATGGGTGCTCCGACGGAGCTGGAGCCGGCCCGCCTGAAGGAACTGCACCTGACGGTGAACAAGCCGCAGCCGAAGTAGGACCCGCGCCGTTCCGCGCACCGCCCGGAACCGCGCAACGCCTGAAAGGGGCGGCCCCACACGGGGCCGCCCCCCTTTTTTTCAGGTGTACCGGTTCCAGCCGAATGCTTCCGCTTCCGGGTTCCGGCTCAGAAGCCGCAGTAGACCGAGCTGCCGTAGTCGCTCAGCAGGTCGTCCCGGATCCAGCCGGACACACCCGTGCTGTCGTTTCTGACGTACGTCCAGGTGTAGTCGCCCGCGATCGTGTAGCAGTGGTAGTCCAGCCGCTGTGTGTTGTAGGCGACACCGTTGATCGCACAGCTCGTGCTGGAGCCGCTGCGCTCGTTGGCCCCGTCGGCCGTCTTGTTCCACGAGCTGCTGTCCTTGTCGGCGACCGTCTTGCCGCAGGCCGCGGCGGCGGAGGCGGGCGTGGTGGACAGGGCGATCGGCACGCTCGCCGCCACGGCCACGAGCGCGGGCAGAACGGCTGCGAATCGACGCTTCATCGAACCCCCATTGTTGTTTTTCTCGTCGTTTTCCGTCTTCATCCGTGCGCCCCCTGACCATCAGTGGCCCAAGGGACACCAGTACGATCTGGTGTCGCGCGGAGTGAAGAAATGATTCCGGGGGGAGATGGCTGTTTCTCGGTGTTCGGCGGCTGTAAGTGAATGGTGGGGGAATAAGACATTCCTGCGCCGTTGCGCGGTCCGTGCGGCGCCCCTCGGGCGAACGGGAAATGACTGGAAAAAGCTCACCGGTCGACGCGGGCATCACCGGATGCGCGCCTTCCCTTTCTTCGTTCCGGCGGACGGAAGCATTCCCAATTCGCTCCGGCCAGTGCGTATGTCATCCGGTACGGTGTGGAAATCCCAGTCGAAGGAGTCGCGTTGCCCGCTCGCATACTCGTCGCCGAGGACGACGTGAAACAGGCGCAACTGATCCGGATCTATCTGGAACGGGAGGGCCACGACGTACAGGTCGTGGCCGACGGGCGCTCCGCGATCGACCGTGCCCGCCGTTCCCGTCCGGACCTGATCGTTCTCGACGTGATGATGCCGGGCGTCGACGGACTCGACGTCTGCCGCATCCTGCGCGCGGACTCGCGCGTGCCGATCCTGCTGCTGACCGCCCGCAGCACCGAGGAGGACCTGCTGCTGGGCCTCGACCTGGGGGCGGACGACTACATGACCAAGCCGTACAGCCCGCGGGAGCTGACCGCGCGGGTGCGGGCGCTGCTGCGCCGGGCGCGGGCCGCCGAGGGCGAGCGGCCACCCGTGCTCACGGTGGGCGACGTGGAGATCGACACCGCGCGCTTCGAGGTCCGGGTGGCCGGGGAGCCGGTGGCGCTCACCGGGAAGGAGTTCGCGATCCTGGCCGTGCTCGCCGGCGAGCCGGGGCGGGCGTTCACCCGGGCGCAGATCATCGACCGGGTCTTCGGGTTCGACCAGGAGGTGCTGGAGCGGACCGTCGACGCGCACGTGATGAACCTGCGCAGGAAGCTCGAACGGGGCCGCCCGGGCAGGCGGTACGTCGAGACCGTGTACGGGCGGGGCTACCGGTTCGCCGCGCTGCCCCCGGCCCCGGCCGGCGGCGGGCGGTGACGCGGGTGAGCTTCCGGCTGCGCGTGCTCGCCCTGCTCGCGCTGATCGCTCTGACCGCCACCGGCGCCACCGCCTGGCTGACGCTGCGCCAGGCCAGCCGGCAGGTGCAGGAGTCGGTGACCGCCGGACGCAAGGACGTCCAGCGGATCACCGACGTGCTGCGGTCCTACGGGTACCAGCACGGCACCTGGGAGGGGGTGGCGCCCACCGTGCGGCGCCTGGCGCAGGACACCGGGCAGCGCATCCGGGTCACCACCGAGACCGACGTGCTCCTGGCCGACTCCGACGCCCTCGCCGGCCGTACGCCGCGCGCGACCGGCGGACAGCCGCCCGTCCTCGTCGATCCCCGGCCCCGGCTGCGTCTGCCCGAGACGCCGGTGAAGCGCGCCCTGGCCAAACGGACGGTGGCCGCCATCGCCGAGTACCGCTCCGCCGTCGCCTACGCCTCCTGCCTGACCCGGGCCGGCGCGAAGGTCGCGGCCCGGCCGGGCGACACGGGCGTCCCCGAGGTCAGCGCCGTGGGCCGGCCCCCGGCGCAGTGCGTCGAGCAGGACCCCGGGACCGACCCCCGGGCCGGGCAGGACGTCACGGCCGTCTCGCGGTGCGACGACGAGCAGCAGCTCGCCACCTGCCTGCAACGGGTCTTCACCGAGCGCACGGCCACGCTCGCGCCCCCGCGGCTTCAGGTCGGGCTCGGGTTCCGCGGCGAGGCACCGGCCGGCCTGGCCGCCGCGCCCACGGTGGCCGTCGCCTCGGGCGTCGCCCTGGTCGCCGTCCTGGGCGCGTTGCTGCTCAGCAGGGCCGTACTGCGGCCGGTACGGGCCCTGACCTCGGCCGCCCGGGACCTCGGCGCGGGAGACCTGGAGCGGCGGGTGCCGGTGTCCGGGCGGGACGAGATCGCCGACCTGGGCCGGGCGTTCAACCGGATGGCCCACTCCCTGGAGGCCGCCGAGGAACGCCAGCGCCGGCTCACCGCCGACATCGCCCACGAGCTGCGCACCCCGCTCGCCAACCTGCGCGGCTACCTGGAGGCCCTGCGCGACGGCGTGGTCGAACCGACCCCCGAACTCCTCGACTCGCTCCACGAGGAGGCGATGCTGCAACAGCGGATCGTCGACGACCTGCAGGACCTGGCACTGGCCGAGGCGGGGGCGCTCACCTACCACCGGGCCCTCGTCGACCTCGGCGAGGTACTGGAGGCCGACCGCACCGCCCACCTCGCCCAGGCGGACGCGGCGGGGGTGACCCTGCGGACCGATGTGCCACAGCCGGTGCACGTCCACGCGGACGCCGACCGGCTCCGGCAGGTGGTGGGCAACCTGGTCGGCAACGCGCTGCGCGCCACTCCGCCCGGCGGGACGGTCACCCTGTCGGCGAACCGGCTGGGCGGCTCGGCGGTGCTCCGGGGGCGGGACACCGGCACGGGGATTCCCGCGGAGCAGCTGCCGCACCTCTTCGACCGGTTCTGGCGCGCGGACGCCGCGCGGGGCCGGACCACGGGAGGCAGCGGTCTGGGCCTGGCGATCGCCCGGCAGATCGTCACCGACCACGGCGGCACCATCGAGGTGGCCAGCAGCCCGGGCGCCGGGACGACGTTCACGGTGACGTTGGCGGCGGCGGAGGGGCCGGGGTGAGCCGGCCGGGGTGAGCCGGCCGACGAGTGCCGCCGGAGCCCGGGCCGGCATCGTCCGCTCGCCGTGCTCGTCCGCCGTGCTCGTCCGTCGCGCTGCCCCTTTTTCACCTCTGACTCCGCCGCCGACCCCCCACCTGCCGATCGAAGACTTCGCCATGAACTACAACCAAGTCCTCCAAGCCGGCATCGCCGCCATCGGCACCACCCTCAAAATCCAACTCGACATCCAAGCCGTCCAAGGAGACACCCTCCCCACCACCTGACCACCGCGTGACCGGCTTGCCTCGGCAACGGCAAGGGCTCCCTCAGCGGACCGTTCCGCGGATCTGCGGAGGAACGCACATACCAGCCTGGCGCGGCGAAGGTACGGCTGATGCGATGCGACAAGAGACTTTTCCCTCGCATGTGCGGCAGTATCATCGGCGCGAGCCGCCGTGAGCCGGTGCGTCGACGTGGTGGTCGGCGGACCCGGACGAGTCCGTGCAGGACCGGATGCGTCCGTTCAGGACCTTGAGGGAGTGGACCCGTCATGACCCGTTCCGCCCGCCGTACCCGCCGGATACTCCGGGCGACCGGCGCGGGCGCCGCCGCGCTGCTGGCCCTGAGCGCCTGCTCGTCGTCCGGTGCGCACTCCTCCGGGACGTCGGACGCCTCGGCGTCGGGTGCCGCCTCGGACAAGGTGTCCGGCGAGGTGACCGTCTTCGCGGCGGCCTCGCTGAAGGAGGGCTTCACCACGCTGGGCAAGGAGTTCGAGAAGGAGCACCCGGGCACGAAGGTCACCTTCAGCTTCGGCGGCAGCGACAGCCTCGCGGCCGGCATCACCGGCGGCGCCCCGGCCGACGTGTTCGCCTCCGCCAGCGCCAAGACGATGAAGACGGTCACCGACCAGGGTGACGCGGTGGGCGCCCCCGTCACCTTCGTGCGCAACCGGCTGGAGATCGCCACCCTGCCGGGCAACCCCGACAGGCTCTCCTCGCTGAAGGACCTCACGCGGTCGGGTCTGAAGGTCGTGCTGTGCGCCAAGACGGTGCCGTGCGGCGCCGCCGCGCAGAAGGCGCTGGACGCCGGCGGCCTGAAGCTCACCCCGGCCTCCTACGAGGAGGACGTCAAGTCGGCCCTGAACAAGGTGGTGCTGAAGGAGGCCGACGCCGCGCTGGTCTACCGCACCGATGTGAAGGCCGCCGGTGGCAAGGTGGAGGGCGTGGAGTTCCCCGAGTCGGCCGAGGCCGTCAACGACTACCCGATCGCCCGGCTGAAGAACGCGAAGAACCCCGCGGCCGCCACGGCGTTCATCGCGCTGGTGCGTTCCGCCGAGGGCCGCAAGGCGCTCGGCGAGGCCGGGTTCCTCAGCCCGTGACCCCGCTCGGCAGGGCCGGTGCCGCAGACCGCCCCCGCACGGGCGGGCCGCGGCGCCGCCGCGTCCGCGGCACCGCCCCGCTGCCCCTGCTGCTGCCCGCGCTCATCGGCCTGGTCTTCCTGGTGCTGCCGCTGCTCGCCCTGCTGCTCAGGGCGCCCTGGCGGAGCATGCCCGACCTGCTGACCAGCAGCGAGGTGTGGCAGGCGCTGCGGCTGTCCCTGGTGTGCGCGACGGCGGCGACCGCGGTGAGCCTGGTGATCGGGGTGCCGCTGGCCTGGCTGCTGGCGCGGGTGGAGTTCCCCGGGCGCGGACTGGTGCGCGCCCTGGTGACCCTGCCGCTGGTGCTGCCGCCCGTGGTGGGCGGTGTGGCGCTGCTGATGGCGCTCGGCCGCAACGGTGTCGTCGGACGGTGGCTGGACTCCTGGTTCGGGATCACGCTGCCGTTCACCACCACCGGGGTCGTGCTGGCCGAGGCGTTCGTGGCGATGCCGTTCCTCGTCATCAGCGTCGAGGGCACGCTGCGCGCCGCCGACCCCCGCTACGAGGAGGCGGCCACCACGCTCGGCGCCTCCCGCTTCACCGCGTTCCGCCGGGTCACGCTGCCGCTCGTCGCGCCCGGGATCGCCGCCGGCGCCGTGCTGGCCTGGGCGCGGGCGCTCGGCGAGTTCGGCGCGACGATCACCTTCGCCGGCAACTTCCCCGGCCGTACGCAGACCATGCCCCTGGCCGTCTACCTCGCCCTGCAGAACGACCCTCAGGCGGCCGTCGCGCTCAGTCTGGTCCTGCTGGCCGTGTCGATCGCGGTGCTGGCGGGGCTGCGGGACCGCTGGATGACCGCCTCATGACCGACGACCGCCGTACGACCGACGACCGCCGCGCGACCGACGACCGCCGCACGACCGGCACCGACACACCCCGGCGGCCCGGCGGCCCCGGCAGCGGCGCGGGGCTGGACGCCCGTCTGGTGGTCGAGCGCGGCTCGTTCCGCCTCGACGTCGCGCTGACCGCCGCGCCCGGGGACGTGGTGGCCCTCCTCGGTCCCAACGGCGCCGGCAAGACGACCGCCCTGCGGGCGCTGGCCGGTCTGGTCCCGCTGTCCGGCGGGCATCTGCGGCTGGACGGCGCGGAGCTGGACCGCACGCCGCCGGAGTCCCGCCCGGTGGGCGTCGTCTTCCAGGACTATCTGCTCTTCCCGCACCTGTCCGCACTGGACAACGTGGCGTTCGGGCCGCGCTGCCGGGGCGTCCGCAAGGCCGAGGCCCGTGCGCAGGCCGCCGTCTGGCTGGACCGCATGGGCCTGGCGGAGCATGCGGCGGCCAAGCCGCGCCGGCTGTCCGGCGGCCAGGCCCAGCGCGTCGCCCTCGCCCGCGCCCTGGCCACCCACCCCCGGCTGCTGCTGCTCGACGAGCCGCTCGCCGCCCTGGACGCCCGGACCCGGCTCGACGTCCGCGCCCAACTGCGCCGCCACCTCGCCGACTTCGAGGCGGTGGCCCTGCTCGTCACGCACGACCCGCTGGACGCCATGGTCCTGGCCGACCGCCTGGTCGTCATGGAGAACGGCCGCGTCGTCCAGGAGGGCACCCCCTCCCACATCGCCCGCCACCCGCGCACCGACTACATCGCCCAGCTGGTCGGCCTCAACCTCTACCGGGGGCGGGCCGAGGGACACACGGTGCGTCTTGAGGACGGACCCGAGATCACCACCACCGAGGACCTCACCGGGCCGGTCTTCGTCGCCTTCCCGCCCGGCGCGGTGACCCTGCACCGGCAGCGCCCCGGTGGCTCCAGCGCCCGCAACGTCTGGCGCTGCGAGGTGGCCGGCCTGGAGACCCACGGCGACCAGATCCGCGCCGACCTCACGGGCGAGTTGCCGCTGGCCGCCGACCTGACCACGGTCGCCGCCGCCGAACTCGACCTGCGCCCCGGGCCCACGGTGTGGGCGACGGTCAAGGCGGCCCAGACGCACGCGTCCCGCGCCTGACCGCCGGTGCGGGCAGCCGGCCCCCGTCCGCCCGCCAACGACCCCGCCGTCGTGCCCGCCCGTCAGGACCCCGCCGTGTGCCCGGCCGGTGCGGCACACCGCCCGTCCCGGCCCTGCCGCGCGCCGGGCGGGGGTGGCAGGCTCGCCGTACCACCGCGCCGTGCCGAGGAGGGCCGAGGTGCCGTCCGCCGAACTGACCCACACCTTCCGGATCGCCGCACCGCCCGCGGAGGTCTTCGCCCACCTGGCCGAGCCGTCGCACTACGTCGGCCTGTCGCCGCTCGTCGTCGCCGTCCGCGACGTGCGCCGCCCCGGCCGGACCGTGCGCTACACGGCCGTGGAGCGCTTCCGGTTCCTGGGCGTCCTCCCGCACGACAACCTCATCGACGTCACGCTCGTCGCCGCCCCGGAGGGCCTGCCGGACTCCGCGGTGGTCTCCGGCGACGTCCGCAGCCCCGCCCGGGTCCGCATGAGCTACCGCTTCGCCCTCGCCCGCGACGGGGCCGGCAGCACCGTCACCGACACCCTGCGCCTGCGCACGCCCCCGGGCCTGCTGCGGTTCGCCGCCGCGCAGGCCCGGGCGGTCCAGCGGACGCGGGCCCGGGTGCTGACGGACCGTCTGGCCCCGCCCGCCTGACGCAGTCCCGCTCACGCGTCGTCGGCCGCGTGCACCCGCCGGCCGTCCACGTACGTGCAGGTGCACCCGGGTGCCGCCGATCTCCTCGGTCGCTCCCGCGCAGGAGTCGCGGTCCAGGACGACGAGGCCGGCGCGGTTGCCGGGACGCAGGGCGCCGGTGTCGTCCACGGGCATCACCCCTCCCCCTCCGCCGGCACCTGCGTCGCCCCCTGCGGCCGTCCGGCCGCGTGCCGGGCGCGGGGTGCGGCGGCTGCGGGGCGCGGGTCGGCGGCGCGGTCGATGGCGGCCTCGACGGCGGCGAGCCGGTCGGCGAGCAGCCCGAGCGCGGCGACGGCCCTGGCGACAGGTTCCTCCCCCGGGCCGCCGAGCGCCCGGGCGCGGACGTGCGCGGCCTTCAGCTCGCTCCAGCGCCGGGCCTGCTCGGGGGTGAGCGTGCCGCGCAGCTCGGCCAGTTTCAGCAGGTTCGCCTCGGCCTGGCCGGTCAGGGTCTGCGCCTCGGCGGTGAAGTGGTCGTCGATGACCGCGGCCAGCTCGGCGTCGTTCATGACGGGCCGGATCCGCTGGGCGATCCGGTTCAGGGTGCGGTAGGACCCCTGGAGGCGGAACGGCGGTTCGGTGCGCGTGGCGTCGGACTGCGCGGCGGAGGCGATGTAGGCGGCGTTGACCGCCAGCACCGTCTCGCGCGCGGTGATCAGGTGGCGCAGGACGGCCACGATGCGCTCGGTCTCGGCGGGCGCGTAGGGGTGCGTGAGCCGGTCCGCGCGTGCCGTGGGGTCGCCCTCGGCGAGGCGGACGAACAGGTCCAGGTCCGCCCGGTCCCGGCCGGCGAGCGGGGCGAGCACCGGGTGGGAGGTGAGCGCGTTCTCCAGGAAGCTGTACGCGAAGACGTCCTCCTTGCCGGTGAGGACGTCGCCGAGGTTCCACACGTCCGCGCGGTTGGCCAGCATGTCGGGCACCTGGAAGCGGGCCCCGGACTCGGTGGAGGGGTTGCCGGCCATGCACACGGCGAACCGTTTGCCGCGCAGGTCGAAGGTGCGCGGCCGGCCGTCCCACACGCCCTCGATGCGGCGGGTGGCGTCGCACAACGGGATGAACTTCTGCAGCAGTTCGGGCGAAGTGTGCTGGATGTCGTCCAGGTACAGCAGGGTGTTGGTGCCTGCCGCCAGCGCGAAGTTGATCTTCTCGATCTCCTGGCGGGCGGTGGCGTCGCGGGCCTCGGCGGGGTCGAGCGAGGTGACGTCCTGCCCGAGGGCCGGGCCGCTGACCTTCACCAGCATCAGGCCGAGGCGGTCGGCGACGTACTCCATCAGCGTCGTCTTGCCGTAGCCGGGCGGGGACAGCAGGAGCAGCAGGCCGCCGGTGTCGGTGCGCCGGGCGGCGTCGGCGGTGCCCAGTTGCCGGGCGAGGCTGTCGCCGACGAGCGGCAGGTAGACCTCGTCGATGAGCCGGTTGCGGACGAAGGCGGCCATGGGGCGCGGGCGGTGGTCGTCCAGGCGCAGCCGGGCCCGTTCGGCCGTGAGCAGGGCGGTCCGGCGGCGCTGGTGGGCGCGCAGGGCGGGCACCTCGCGCTCGGCGAACCGCCGTGTGCGGGCCAGGAACTCGTCGATCCGCAGCGTGAGGGTGCCGTCGGTGAGGCGGGGGTGCGCGCCGAGGAGCCCCTCGGCGACGGCCGTCGTCCGGGCGTCGGACGTGTAGCGGACGAGGTCGGGGCACAGCTCGGCGACGACCGCCTCGGCGAGGTCCCCGGCGGTCGGGCCCGCCGCGGTGTCGGGGCCGAGGTCCGTGTCCGGGCCCGGGTCGCGGTCCGTGCGGGTGCTCGGGCGGGTGTTCGTTCCGGCGGCGGCGTACGCCGACAGCCAGGCCCCGGCCAGCCGGGCGCGCGCGGCGAGGGCGCCGACGGCGGCCAGGTCGTCGGCGTACGCCGCACCGGCCGGCGCGCGGCGGAACTCGTCCAGCAGTGTGCGGGTGGCGCGGGACAGCACGAAGCCGTCGGGGCCACTCGTCAGTTCCTCGAAGAGGTAGGCGGCGGCCTCGGGGCAGCACTCGGCGGCCCACGGGGCGACGGCGCCCAGCCGCTCCCAGCCGGTGATCGCCGACGCCAGTTCCCGTTGCAGCTCGGCGATCGCCGGGAGGGGACCGAAGGTGTCGCGGGCCCGGGCGAGGGAGGCCGCGCGCAGGCTCCAGTCGGTGCGCTGCCCGGCCGTGGTGCCGTGCGCCCAGAACAGCTGGGCGGCGGCGCGGGCGGCCGGCTCGTGCCGCAGGGTGCCCGCCTGCTCGTACAGCGGCAGCAGCGCGGTGAGGATCACGGTGGCGTCGTGGTCGTGGACGCCGCGCTCGTGGCCCTCGTCGTACGCCTCCTGGGCCGCCCGCCGGACCAGATCCGGCAGGTCGGCCGCGGCGAGGGCGGCCGGGCCGTGCTCCCTGAGCAGGCGGGCGGCCAGGTGCTCGGCGCGGTAGACCTCGCCGGACTCCGACGGCAGGGCACGCTCCCCGTACGAGCGGGCCGCCAGGATCTCCGGGTCGGTGACCGGCGCGCGGTAGTCGGTGCCGGTCAGCGCGATGGCGAGGCCGTCGCCGTCCGGGACGAGCGCGAGGTCGAGGGGCTGGGTGGTGACGGTGAAGCGGTGGGTGCCCAGGCGCAGGGTGCGGCCGCCGTCGGCGTACAGCTCGGTACGGTCGCGCAGAGCCCGGGCGGCCTCCTGGCGGGCGGACTCCAGGCGGCCGTCCAGTTCTTCGGCGCGTACGGTGTCGCCGAGTGCCCGCAGCTCCTCGGCGCTGCGGCGCACCCGGGCGACCAGGGGGTCGGAGGCGAAGTAGGTGCTGACGGCGTCGGCGTCCGCCAGTGCGGACGCGCGGCGGGTGACCGTCCGAAGGACGCGGTCGGCGGCCGCCGCCAGCTGCTCGGCGCGGCGGGCCCGGGCGTCGAGCAGGGTCTGCTTGCGGGCGGCGAACGCCTCGTGGGTCTCGGTGCGCCGGCCGGCCAGTTCGGTGAGGAAGTCGTCGAACTCCGCGAAGCGGGACTCCAGGGTCTCCAGCCGGGCCAGCGTCGCCGACAGCTGCTCGTCGCAGGCGTCGGGGCTGTCGGCGGCGGCGAGGGCCGCCGTGACCGTCTGGGTGAGCAGGGCCAGTTCGGCGGCGAACTCGGCGCGCCCCTCGTGCGCGCGCAGGGCGCGGCGGCGCGCGTCGAGGACGGCGCGGGCCCGGTTGACCCCGCCGAGCACCTCCGAGACGCGTTCCAGGACGGCCGTGCGCTCGGTGGCGTCCCCGGTGTCGAGACCGGCGACGACCTCGGTGACGGTCCTCAGTCCCTCGGCGAGGGCGTCGGCGCGGGCCGCCACCGGTGCCGCCTCGGCGGCCGTGGCGATCGCCCCGGCGTCGGCGACGAGCCGCTCGACGTCCGCGTGGTGTTCGGCGAAGGCGTCCTCGCGGGCCAGGTGTGTCACCGCGCGCTGCCCGAAGGCCGCGAGGTCCGCCTCCGCCTCGGCGGCCAGGGCGTCGATGCGGGCGGTGTCCGCGTACCGCATCTCCTTCAGGGTCAGCAGGTGTCCCTGCGCCTGCCGCAGCGCGGTCAGGCCGCTCACCCAGGCGGCGGCGGTCCGCGGTGCCCGGCCGCGCAGCCGGCGCACCACCGCCGCGAGCCGGTCGGCGGCCTCGTCGAGGGCGTCGGCGGCCCGCCGGGTCAGCAGGCGTACGGTGCGGAACTCCTCCAGTACCTGCTCGGCGGTGGCGCGCACGGCCCGCAGCGGGGTGAGCAGGTCGCCCAGGCCCGCATCGCCCAGCCAGTGGTGGGTGTCGGCCGCCCGCACGCAGGCGGCGACCAGCTCCTGGTACATCTGAGTCGTCGCGGTGGTCCGGGCGACGGTGCGGCCGACGGCCAGGCAGTCCGCGATGCCCCGGACGAGGTCGGCGTTGCCGATCCGGGCCAGCGGGCCGCTGCCGCCCGCGGCGGCGGCGTGGGTGTCGGAGACGTACGGCGACGACCACGTCTGCAGCGCGTGGACGCGGGCCGGCTCCTCGCCCCCGTCCCGCAGCACCAGCAGGGTCCCGTCGTCGAAGCACGTCCAGCCCCGGCAGGTCAGCGGGGCGGTGAACTCCTGGCGGATGGTGTTGTACGACAGCAGCAGGCCGCGTCCCTCGGCGCGGGCGCGGAAGGTGTACAGGACGTCCTCGCCGTAGGGCGAGCGCACCGCGCGCTCGCACTCCAGGCCCGCGGTGTCCACGTCGAAGACCTTGTGCGCGCCGGTGGCGAGGCAGTAGCCGCCGGGGAAGACGACGCCCTGCTCGTCGGGCAGGCGCCGGCAGCCCCGGCCGATGCCGTCGAGGCGGACCACCGTCCCGGTGAGGGTGTTGAACACCAGGTGCCGGTCGGTGTCCTCCTTGTAGGGGCGCACCCGCAGCAGGATCAGCGCGCCCACCCGCGCGTGCGCGACGGCCGCGTCGGCGAGGGCCTGCAGCGGCTCGTCCACCGGCTCGCGGTACAGCTCCTCGCCCGCCGCGGTGCGCACTGTCAGCGAGCCCCCGACGGTCGTGACGCGCAGGTGCCCCTGCACGAGGATGTGCGCCTCGGCGCCCGGCACGTGGTCCTCGCGGGTCGCCCGCGTCCACGGGAAGTCGTGGGCGGGCGGCAGGACGTGGTCCTTCTCGCCGCGTGCGTCCAGGAACGTTGCCCGCCCGTTCGCGGTCAGCGTCCAGCGCAGCACACGGATGTCGTCCGCCGTGTCACCGGTGCGGAAGACGGCCAGCAGCCGGTCTTCGGCGCGCGTCAGCCGCAGCAGGCGGGCCTGGCGGTAGTAGCGGTGCAGGTCCGCGAACTCCCGCTGGAATGCGGGGTCGTCGAGCAGTCCGGGGACGGCGTCGGCGGACAGCCGGTTCAGGTCGCGGTCGTACAGGGCGAGGACGTCGGCGACCTGTTCGACGGGCCCGGTGGCGGTGCAGCCGAACAGCAGGCGGTCGCCGACCGCGACGACGTCCCGGGGCACGCTCGGCTGGTCGGTGCGCAGCCGCGCGGTGCCGGTGAGGTCGAACCGGGTGGCGCCGAACTCCGCGACGCGGCGGGCGTCGAGGGCTTCGGCGGCCCGGGCCAGCTCGGCGGCCTGCGCGGTGAGCCGGTCGCGCAGCACCTCGTAGGTGCCGGCGTCGACGGCGTCGTACGGGACGGGACCGAACGACGCGGAGTCCCGCGACGCCGACCCGTGCGGCGCGGGGCCGGAGCCCACGGCCCCGTGGGAGGCGGAGCCGTGGGAGGCGGGGTCGCGCGGCGCGGGGCCGGTCGACGACGTCTTCAGGGCCGTCGCCATGTCAGGCCCTGCCCGTGCCGTTCAGGGCGGTGAGCGGGGTGTCGGCCAGGCCCAGTTCGCCGGCGCGGTCCAGGAGCCGCTGCAGCTGCCCGGTGTCGGGGCCGCCCGCCTTCATCAGCTTCATCAGCAGCGCGGACACCGTGAGGTTCTGCACGTCGGCGGTGGTGACCGAACCGAGGATCCGGCCCAGGTCGTCGGTGAAGCGCGAGGAGCCGTCCAGCCACGGCCCGGCCAGGGCCCGGGCCGTCTCGGAGTGCTGGACGAACCCGTCGACGCCCTTGCCGAGCGCGATCGAGGACATCAGCCGGTCGAAGAAGACCGACTCGCCGCCGACGATGTCGATGTCGGCGTTCTCCAGCCCGGTCGCCAGGACGGTGGCCTGCGCCTCGGCCACCTGGCGCTGCGCGTCCAGCCCGGCGAGGCGGATCTCCTTCTCCGCCTGCAGCCGCAGCCGGTACTCCTCGTGCTCGCGGGAGGCGTCGTCCAGGGCGGCCATCGCCGCCGCCTTCTCGGTCAGGCCCGCCGCCTCGGCCTTCAGCTTCTCCCCGATGGCCGTGGCCTCCGCCAGGGCCTTGGCCCGCACCCCCTCGGCCTCGGCGCGCAGCCGGGCCTGGGTCGCCTCCGCCTCGGCACGGCCCGCCTTCTCGATGACGTCCGCCTCCTTGTCGCGGACCTGGACCGCCGCCAGCCCCTCGGCCGCGGCCTCGGCCTGAACCGCCTCCGCCAGGCGCAGCTTGGCCTTCGCGTCGAGGTCGGCGGTCTTCAACCGGGCCTCGGCGAGGGTCAGTTCCTCGGCGGCACGGTGGGCGGCGGCCTGCTCCGCGGCCTCGGCGGCCTTGATGTCCTTGACCAGCTTCTCCTGCGCCGCGGCCTCGGCGGCGATGACGACGGCCTGCCGCTCCCGCTCGGCCTGCTCGACCGCGCGCAGCTTCTTGATGGACTCCTCCTGCTCGGCGACCGTGCGGTCCACCGCGACCCGCTCGCGGACGACCTCGGCGATCTGCCGCTTCTCCGCCTCGACCTCCTTCTCCGCGGCGATCTTCGTCAGTTGCGTCTCCCGCTCGCGGGCGATGACCTCCAGCAGCCGGTCCTTCTCGATGCGTTCGTTCTCCACGGCGATGACCCGCTCGCGGTTCTTCGCGGCGACGGCGACCTCGCGGGCCTGGTTCTCGCGCTGGATGCCGAGCTGTTCCTCGGTGCGCAGGAACGCGGTCTGCGCGCGCAGCCGCTCCTCCTCCACCACCCGCGCGGTCTCGGCCTCCTCGCGGGCCCGGGAGGTCTCGATCTCCCGTCGCTGCTTGATCTCGGCGTCGGCCTGCCGCCGCTCCAGCTCCAGGATGGCCTCGCGCGCGTCGACGTTCTGCCGGGTGATCTCCTTCTCCTCCGTGCGCTGCGCCTCGTTGGTGCGCACGTGCTCCACGGCCGTCAGTTCGGTGATCTTGCGGATGCCCTGGGCGTCGAGGACGTTGGCCGGGTCGAGCTGGTTGACCGGCGTCTGCTCCAGGTAGTCGATCGCCGCGTCCTCCAGGTGGTAGCCGTTGAGGTCGACGCCGATGACCTCGATGATCCGGTACCGCAGCTCCTCGCGCTTGGTGTACAGGTCGGTGAAGTCCATCTGCTTGCCGACGGTCTTCAGCGCCTCGGAGAACTTCGCGTGGAACAGCTCCCGCAGCGTGTCCTGGTGGCTGGCGCGTTCGGTGCCCACGGACTGGGCGACCTTGATGACGTCCTCCACGGTCTTGTTGACCTTGACGAAGAACGAGATGCGGATGTCCGCGCGGATGTTGTCCTTGCAGATCAGGCCGTCCTTGCCGACCCGGGTGATCTCGATGGCCTTCACCGAGATGTCCATCACCTCGGCCTTGTGCAGCACCGGCAGCACGATCTGGCCGGTGAAGGTCACGTCGACCCTGCGCATCTTCGACACGATCAGCGCCTTGCCCTGCTCCACCTTCCGGAACAACCGGGAGACGACGAGCAGCACGGCGACGACGACCAGCAGGAGGGCGGCGGCGAGCACGCCGAACACAGTCATGGCACACGTCCTTGTGGCAGGCGGGACAGGCGGAGAAAGAGCCGGGAGAACGGTCCCGAGGGGCGGGCCGGCTGTGCACGGCCCGGTCCCGCCCGGCTCCCGTACGGCCGCGCCCGCCCCCCGTACGGGCACGGCCGACGTCCGCATCCGGTCCGGTCCGGTGCCGGAAACCTGCCGGTGTCCGGCACCGGAGCCGTCCGTGGTGCTCCCCCGGCGCCATGCTGCCCGACCGACGCATGCCGGCGCATTGCCGGTTTCCGGCAATGTTCACTAGGGTCTGCGTGCCGGTGAGCCGTCAGGAAGGCGTCAACGGCGCGTCAGGGCAGGGGGGAACGACGTGACGGAACGGGACATTCCCGAGCAGTATCTGGCGGGGTACGCCCGCATCCTGAGCGACGTCGCCGCCACCGGGCGGCGCCTGACCCGCCAGGAACTCGACTCCCGGCGCGCCCTCGGCGAACAGGCCGCCGAGGCCGGATACGGGCTGCGCGCCCTGGTCGGCGCCCCCCCCGCCGCGGCCCGCGCCGTCTGGCCGGCCTCCCCCGGCCTGGCCGACGGCGCGCTGGCCGCCCTCCACCAGGCCGTCGACGCCTTCGCCGAGGGCTACGAGCGCGCCCAGCGCCTGGCCGTACGCCAGGAGGAGGCCGCACGGCGGGAGTTCATCGACGACCTCCTCTACGGCCGCAGCGACCTGGGCCGGCTCGCCGAGCGCGCCGAACGCTTCGGCCTGAGGCTGTCCCACGCCCACGCCGTCGCCGTCGCCCAGGGCCCCACTCCCTACACCGAGGGCGACGCCGTACCGCGCCGGGTGGAGCAGGCCCTGCTGGCCCGCTTCGGCAACCGCGACGTGCTGCTCACCACCAAGGACGGCCGCCTGCTGTGCATCGCGCCCGGTCACGAGGAGGAGGTGCTGCCCTGCTTCGCCCAGCAGGCCCACGCCGCCGCCGACGGCAGCCGTGTCGCCCTCGGCCGCCCGCGGCCCGGCCCCGGCGGGGTGGTCCAGTCCTACGAAGAGGCCCTCAACGCCCTGGAGATGGCCGAACGCCTCGGCCTGGACGACCCCGTCCTGCACGCGGGGGACCTGCTGGTCTCCCCGGTCCTGGCCCGCGCCCGCCAGGCCATGGCCGACCTGGTCCAGGCCACCCTCGGCCCGCTCACCACCGCCCGCGGCGGCGCCCAGCCCCTGCTGGACACCCTCACCGCCTACTTCGACGCCGGCTGCGTGGCCACCGAGGCGGCCCGCCGGCTGTCCCTGAGCGTGCGCGCCCTGACCTACCGCCTGGCGCGCATCCACCACCTCACCGGCGCCGACCCCTCCGACCCGGCCCACCGCTACAAGCTGCAGACCGCCACGATCGGCGCCCGCCTGCTGGACTGGCCGGCGAAGGAGCTGTGAGCCGGGCCGCCCGGACGGCGGCAGGTCCACCCGGGCGGCCTCACGACATCACACCGCCAACCCGCCCGACATGCCGGTCATGTGCCCTGTCGTTACGTTCGTCGCAGGTCGGTCGCCCGGACCGACGTCCGTGCGACAGAGGGAAGAGACATGCGCACCCGTACCGTTGCTGTGGCCACCGCCGGAGTGGGCGCGGTGGTCCTCGCCGCCGCCGGCCTCACCTACGCCTCGACCACCGAGGACACACCGGCGGCCCCGTCCGCCCACCGGTCGATCGTCCACCGGCCCGCGCGCGGGGCGGGCGCGGCCCAGCCCCCCGCACCCGTCCCTCCTACACATCTTTCGCTCCCGCCCACCCCTCCACTGACTACGCTCGGGGGTGGCCGCTCCTTCGAGAGAAACGCCACTCATGT
>NZ_LR732544.1:4081278-4096810 GCF_902506575.1 Streptomyces mexicanus
CCCCACGGAGGCACCCGCTCGTGAGCCCCACCAGACGCACCGTCCTGCTCGCCGGCAGCAGCGCGGCCGCGGTGCCGGCGAGCAGGACGGTGCGTCTGGTGGGGCTCACGAGCGGGTGCCTCCGTGGGGAGTGGGGAGTACCTGGTCGGGGGTGAGGACTTCCGTGACGCCGCGGGCGGCCAGGTGGCCGGCGTCGGCCGCCCGGGTGTCGAGGACGGTGGTGGGGCGGGCGCCGTCGGCGGTCAGCCGGAAGAACGCCTCGAAGACGTCGCCGCCGGGTGCGCAGCGGGAGCGGGCGGCCGGATCGGCGGGCACGACGAGGGCGGGGGTGCGCGGGGCGGGGGCGTAGGTGTGGTCGCGGGCCAGGCCGGCCAGGGTGTGGGCGATGTCCTTGGGACGGCGGTCGTTGGTGAGCAGGCCGAGGGTGTACTCGAGTTCGGGGAAGTCGGCCAGCTCGCGGGAGACGTCGTGCGAGCACCACCAGGTGATGCCCCACAGGTCGGGGCAGTCCAGCGCGCTCGCGACGGTGGCCGCGGTGAACGCGGCGGCGTGCTCGGCGGGGATCAGCGGTGCGGGGGCGCCGACCTCCCGGAGCCAGACCGGCCGGTGCGGGTCGTTCGCCCAGGCCTTGCTCAGCTCGATCAGGGAGGCGGCGTGGTGCTCGGTGGGCACGGAGGTGCGGCCGTGGCGCTGGGCGGTGCCGTTGAACACCCAGGAGTGGACGGCGGTCAGGGCGCCGCGCCGGGCGGCCTGGGCCGGGGTGAACGGCATGTCGTCCTGGTACCAGGTGGCGTCGTACTCGGCGTGCAGGTGCAGCCTGCCGGGGGCGCCCTTCTCGCAGGCGGCGAGCATGCGCTCCAGCCAGGCGTCGATCTGGTCGGGGGTGGCCCGGTCCGGGTCGGGGTGGGGGCCGGCGGAGAACTGGTTGACCTCGTTGCCGAGGGTCATGCCGAGGAAGTTCGGGCGGTCGGCGAGGGCGGCGGCCAGGGTGTGCAGGTAGGCGGCCTGGCCGTCGAGCACCTCGGGGTCGGTGAACAGGTTGCGCCGGTGCCAGGTGCGGGTCCAGGCGGGCAGGAAGTCGAAGCTGGACAGGTGCCCTTGCAGCCCGTCGACGTTGACGTCGAGCCCGCGTTCGGCGGCGGCGTCGACGAGCCGCACGAGCTGTTCCACGGCGCGGGGGCGGATCAGGGCGCGGTCGGGCTGGAAGTACGGCCACAGCGGGAAGACCCGGATGTGGTCCAGGCCGAGCGCGGCGATGGAGTCCAGGTCGGCGCGGACGGCGTCGAGGTCGAAGTCGAGCCAGTGGTGGAACCACCCTTGGCTCGGGGTGTAGTTGACGCCGAAGCGCACGGCAGAAGGCATACGGGGAGTCCTTGGTGACGCGGGTGGTGGGTTCGGCCCTGAGGTGCGGCCCCTGAGGTGCGGCCCCTGAAGTTCAGCCCTTGACGGCGCCCTCGCCGACGCCGCGGAAGAAGTACCGCTGCAGGCAGGCGAACAGGACGATCAGCGGGGCCACGGCGATGATCGTGCCCGCGGCGACGAGCCGTTCGTCGTTGGCGAAGGTGCCGTGGAGGTAGTTCAGACCGATGGTCAGGGTGAACTTGGACGGGTCGCTGAGCACGATGAGCGGCCACAGGAAGTCGTCCCAGGCGCCCATGAACGCGAAGATCGCGACGACGGCGAGGGTGCCCTTGACCGAGGGCAGCGCGATCCTGAGGAAGCGCTGCCAGACGTTGGCGCCGTCGACGTAGGCGGCCTCCTCGATCTCGTAGGGCAGGTTCAGGAAGGCGTTGCGCATCAGCAGCACGTTCATGGCGGCGACGGAGCCGGGCAGCACGACGCCGACGAGCGTGTTGTTCAGGCCGAGTTCCCGCATGGTGGTGAACTGGGCGATGATGATCGACTCGGCCGGTACGAGCATCGCCAGCACGAACACCAAGGTGGCCACCCGGCGGCCCCGGTAGCGCAGCCGGGCCAGGGCGTAGCCGGCGAGGGCGGAGCCGACGCAGTTGGTGACGACGTTGGCGGCGGCGACCTTCAGCGAGTTCAGGGCGTAGTCCCAGACGGGGAGGGTCTCGGAGACCCGCTCGTAGTTGTGCAGGGTGGGGTGGCCGGGGAGGAACTTCGGCGGGGAGCTGAAGATGTCCTCGGTGGGGCCCTTGAGCGAGGTGGACAGCTGCCACAGGAACGGGCCGACGGTCAGCGCCAGCACGGCGAGCAGCAGCAGGTAGCGCAGGATCAGCTCCCAGGCGCGGATGCGGCGGCCGTGCTCGTCGGTGAAGCGGGGCCGGCGCACGGGCGCCGGGACCCGGTCGGTGTGCGGGGTCTTCTCGGCGACGCTCACGCGTCCTCCCTGCGGTCGGCGCGCATGACGAGCAGCATCAGGATCACGGTGACGACGAAGACGACGAGGGAGATGGCGGAGGCGTAGCCGACCCGGCCGGTCAGGCCGGTGCCGGTGCGCTGCACCAGCATCACCAAGGTGGTGTCCTCGCCGGCCGGTCCGCCGGGCGGTCCGGCCATCAGGTACACCTCGGAGAACACCTTGAAGGCGGCGACCGAGGACAGCGCGGCGACCAGGACCATGGTCGAGCGGACGGCGGGCACGGTGACGGTGAGGAACCGGCGGATCGCGCCCGCGCCGTCCACGGCGGCGGCCTCGTGCAGCTCGCGCGGCACGTTGGCGAGCGCCGCCAGATAGATGATCATGTAGTAGCCGAGGCCCTTCCAGACCGTGACGGCCATGGCGCTGAACAGCAGCAGCCACTGGTCGCTGAGGAAGCCGACCCGGCCCACCCCGACCGCCTCCAGCAGCGAGTTCACCAGGCCGCGCTCGTCCAGCAGCCACACCCAGATCAGGCCGACCACGACGATCGAGGCGACGACCGGGGTGTAGAAGGCGGACCGGAAGAAGGTGATGCCGGGGATGTTCTTCTGCACCAGCAGGGCGAGCAGCAGCGGCAGGACCACCAGCGCCGGGACGGTGCAGACCACGTAGAGCGCGCTGTTGCGCAGGCCGATCCAGAACATGTCGTCGTGCAGCAGCTCGCGGAAGTTGGCGAGCCCGACGAAGTGTCCCGGGATCAGGGTGCGGCGGTCGGTGAAGGAGTTGATCACCGTGGAGACGAACGGGTACAGGATGAAGACGGCGGTGATCAGCAGTCCGGGCGCGGCGAACAGCCAGGGGCTGGTGGGCAGTTGGCGCCGCACCCGGGCGGCCGGGCGCCGCGCGGGGCGCCCGGCCGGACGCGGCGGGCGCGTCCGGGAGACGGTCGAGGTGGCCATGGTGCGTCATCCCTGCTGCTGCAGAAGCTGGTCACAGGCCTTGACAGCGTTGTCGAGCGCCGCCTTGGGGCTCTCCTTGCCCTGCAGCGCCTTGGCGACCTCGTTGCGCAGCGCGGTCTTCATCTGGTCGCTGAACAGCACCGGCGTGTAGTTGACGGCCGTCTTCAGCGACTTGGCGGCGGCGATGCGCACCCGGGTGACGTCGGTGCCGTCCTCCTTGGTGAAGTACGGGTCGTCGAGCGAGCCGGCGGTGGAGGGGAAGATGGCGACCTTCTTGGCGAACGACATCTGGTTCTCGGCGTCGGTGACGAAATGGGCGAAGGCCACCGCGGCCGGCGTGTGCTTGGTCCTGGCGTTCACCATCAGGCCCATCACGTACATGTTGACGTGGCCGGTGCTGGTGATCTGGTCGGTGATGCCGATGTTCTTGTACAGGCTCGGCGCCTGCTTCTTGAAGTTCTCCAGGTCCAGCGCGCTGCCGGGGTTCATGGCGACGGCGCCGGTGAGGAACTTCTTGCCCGTGGACTCGGGGGTGGCGGTCAGGGCCTGCGGGTCGAGGGCCTTGGCGTCGTACAACTGCTTGTACTTGGTGAGCAGTTCGACGCCCTTGGCGTCGTTGAAGGTGAAGGCGGTGCCTTCCTTGTTCATCAGCGAGGAGCCGTAGCGGCCGAAGTCCTCGATGGTGGGGACGTTGGCCAGGGTGGCGACCTTGCCGCCGCTCTTGCGGGCCATCTGCAGGGCGTCGGTGAACAGTTCGTCGTACGTCTTCGGCGGCTTGTTCGGGTCGAGGCCGGCCTTGGTGAACAGCGCCTTGTTGTAGAACAGCGGGCCGGTGTTCAGGTACCAGGGGAAGGCGTAGGTGCCGCTCAGGCCCGGGACCTGGTGGCCGGCCCACGCGCCGGGCAGGTACTCCTTCTCGTACTTCGCCGCGGCCTTGTCCAGGTCCATCGCCAGGCCCGCCTTGGCGAGCGGGGCGACCAGGTCCGGGGAGACGTTGACCACGTCGGGCAGGGTGCCGCCGGCGGCGTCCGCGCTGATCTTGTCGGGGTAGCCCTCGGCGGGCTGGTCCACCCACTTGACGTGGGTGCCCGGGTACTTCTTCTCGAAGTCGGCGATCAGGCCCTCGAAGTAGTCCTTGAAGTTGGCGCGCAGGTTCCAGGTCTGGAACGTGATGTCGCCCTCGACCTTGCCGGAGGCGTCCGTCGAACCGCCGCCTCCGTCGCCGCCGGAGCCGCAGGCGCTCAACGGCAGGACGAGGGCGGTGACGGCGATGGCGGCCAGGGCTCTGCGGGATATGGGCACGGTGACACGGCTCCCTTGCGGCGTCGGCGGCTGGGTGTCGGCAAGGACGATGCACGCCGGGTTCGGGAAAAGTCAATGCAATCGGGCTCACTAAAGCCGTGCCCGGGACATTAGTGCAGGTCACAGGGGTGCGGGAAGGGACTTGCCAATCTGACTAATGCGCTTTAGGGTTCAGGCACTCAAGCGCTTTAGCGATCACCGCTGTGGAAATGAGGGGGACCATGCCGGCCAAGCGCTCACCGGCACGCCGGCCGACCATGAAGGACATCGCGCGCCGCGCCGGTGTCTCGGAGAGCGCCGTCTCCTTCGCGCTCAACGGCCGGCCCGGCGTCTCGGAGGTCACCCGCGAGCGGGTGCGCCGGGTCGCCGAGCAGCTGGGCTGGCGGCCCAGCACGGCCGCCCGCGCGCTGTCGGGCGAGGGTGCGGCCACGATCGGCTTCGTGCTGGCCCGCCCCGCCGACACCCTCGGCGTGGACTCGTTCTTCCTCCAACTGGTCTCCGGCATCCAGGAGGTGCTGGCGGAGCGTCATTTGGGGCTGTTGTTCCAGGTGGTGGAGGACATCGCCGACGAGTGCGCGGTCTACCGCAGATGGTGGGCCGAGCACCGGGTGGACGGCGTGCTGGTGGTGGACCCGCGCACCGAGGACCCGCGCCCGGACCTGCTGGACGAACTGGGCCTGCCCGCCGTGGTCATCGGCGGCGCCCCCGACGAGCGGCATCCGGGGCTGTCCACGGTGTGGGCGGACGACGCGGGCGCGATGGCCCTGGTGGTGGACGGGCTGTACGGTCTCGGCCACCGGCGGATCGTGCACATCGCCGGGCTGGCCGGACTCGCCCACACCGAACGCCGCATCCGCACGCTGCGCGCCGAGGCCGAGCGGCGCGGCCTGACCGGAGTGGAGTCGGTGACCACCGACTACTCCGACGCGGAGGGCGCCGCCGTCACCCGCCGGGTCCTGTCCTCGTCCGCTCCCCCGACGGCGCTGATCTACGACAACGACGTGATGGCGCTCGCGGGCGTCGCCGCCGCCACCGAGCTGGGTTTCTCCGTCCCGGCGGAGGTGTCGGTGGTGTCCTGGGAGGACTCGGCGCTGTGCCGGATGGTCAAACCATGGCTGTCGGCGCTGTCCCGCGACAGCATGGAGTTCGGCCGCACGGCGGCCCGGGAGCTGACGGCCCTGCTGGACGGCGGCCCGGCCCGGACGGTCCGGGTGCCGGTGCCGCGCCTGATCGAACGGGAGAGCACGGGGCCGGCGCGGACGGTGTGACGGTCACGGTGCGGACGCCGGCGCGGAGCGCCGGAGCCCGGGCCGGTGGCAGCCCGCCCGCTTCCGGACAGCCGGGCGGGCACTGCGGCCTCCGCCGCAGCGGGCGGCGTCACCGTCTCGCACGGCGCACGGGCACCCGCGCACAACACCGGGGGCCGGGCGGCGCACACCGCCGCCCGGCCCCCGGACCTGTCACACCACGCACCCGACCGATGTCAGGCCCGGTGGTCGCCCTCTCCCGGCCGCTGCCCGGCGGCGTCGGACTCCGCCGTGCCCGGACCGCGCAGGGCGAGCGGGCTGTTGGTCTGCTCGGAGCGGCCGGCGGGCTTCTGGGCGCCGTTGCCGTTCAGGTTCTGCCGGACCGAGTCCAGGATCGTCAGGCCCTGGGCGACCAGGCCGGCCGCGATCTCCCCGAGGCCGTCCGCGCCGTTGAGGACGTTGACGTTGGCCCCGGACAGGCCGGCCGCCGCCTCCTTGACGATCTGCGGGAGCTGCTCGATGAGCATCCGGTCCAGCGCGACACGGTCGTAGGAGGCCGCCGCCTCGGCCTGGATCTTCATCCGCTGTGCCTCCGCCTGGGCGAGGATCCGCACCCGCTCGGCCTCGGCCTCGGCCGGCTTGACGACCTCGGCCACCAACTCCTGCTGGCGCAGCTCCGCCTGACGCTGGGCCAGTTCCGTCTGCGCGGTGAGCACCTCCTGCTGCGCGTGCGCCCGGGCCAGCGGGCCGGCCTGGTCCGCCTGCGCCTGCGCCCGGTCCACCTCCCCGGAGTACTCCGCCTTGACCACGGCGGTCTGCCGGGCGTACTCGGCCTGCTTGCGGGCCGCTTCCTGCTGCGCCTCGGCGGCGGCCTGGGTGGCCTGCGCCTGGGCGATCTGGGCCTGGCGCTGGATGGCCGCCCGGTGCGGCGCGGACATCGCCTCGATGTAGCCGGTGTCTCCGTCGTCGATCGACTGGATCTGCAGCGAGTCCACGATCAGGCCGATCTTCGCCATCTCGGTCTTGGAGGTGTCCAGCACCTCGGCGGCGAGCTTCTGCCGCTCGGTGACGATCTCCTCCACCGTCATCGAACCGATGATCGCGCGCAGGTGACCGGCGAAGATGCGGCCGGTCAGGACCGACATCTGGTCCTGGTCGGAGAGGAAGCGCTGCCCGGCGTTGATGATGCTCTCGGTGTCGTTGCCGACCTTGAACGCGATCACGGCGCGGACGTGCAGCGCGATGCCCTGCTTGGTCACACAGGTCTCGACGACCTCGGACTCGCACATCGACAGGGTGAGGAAGCGGACCTTGCGGAAGACCGGCAGCACGAACTTGCCGTGGCCCGTCACCACCCTGAACGGAGCGCCCCCCAGTCCCCGCCTGCCGCCCGAGATCAGCATCGCCTCGTCGGGGGCGGGAACGCGGTAACCGAACATGGTCTTGTTCTCCTTAGCCTGCGTCGGCCGGATCGCCGTGCAGCCGGTCCAGCGGGTCGCCCCAGGGGATGACGTCGACCTCACGGCATCCACGGGAGTCGACCACGAGGACCGTCGCACCGATCGGCAGTGGTTCCTGCGACCAGGCGAGGAAGGTTTCGGAACCGCCTCTGACCCGCACCAGGATCTCGCCGGGTCCGGCGGATCCACGCGTGCCGATGAGAAGCTCCCCCGTGCAGCCGATCACGGCCTCGTCCTGCGCCATCCCCGACTACTTCCCCTCGTACTCGTCCTGTCCTTCCCGACCTTAGACCCCCTGGGCCGGGCCGGATACGCGGCGGTGGCAGGCTGTTGCGGCACCGGGACATCGACCGGTTCTCCCGGGCGGCCTCTCGACGGATGCGGCCTTGCGCGGGCACAGTTCCTCTTGCGTACCGGTGAGTACGACCTTGCCCGTCCCCCGTCCGAGGAGCGCCCGTGACCCGCTGGGCCGGCCCGACCGCCGCCGAGATCGCCACCGCCGTCCGCGGCAGGCGCACCACGCCCCGGGAGGTGGTGGCCGCGCACCTGGCCGCGATCGAGCGGCTCGACGGCCGTCTCGGTGCCTTCCGCACCGTGCGCGCCGAGGCGGCGCTCGCCGAGGCCGACGAGGTCGCCTCCCGCCCGGACCTGGCCGAGCTGCCCCTGGCGGGCGTGCCGGTGGCCGTCAAGGACAACCTCCCGGTGCGCGGCGAGTCCACCCGCGTCGGCTCCGCCGCGACGCCGGACACGCCGGCCGCCCGCGACCATGTCCTCGTGGCGCGGCTGCGGGCGGCGGGCGCGGTCGTGGTGGGCCTGACCAACGTGCCCGAGCTGTGCGTGTTCGGCACCACGGACGGCGTGCACGGCACCGCCCGCAATCCCTGGGACCCGACGCGGACGGCGGGCGGGTCGTCGGGCGGCAGCGCGGCCGCGGTCGCCGCCGGGATGGTCCCCCTCGCCGTCGGCAACGACGGCATGGGCTCGCTGCGCATACCGGCCGCGCACTGCGGGCTGGTCGCGCTCAAACCGGGACACGGGGTGGTGCCCGCGGGCATCGGCGACGGGTCCTGGTTCGGCATGGCGGAGAACGGGCCGCTCGCCACGACCGTCGAGGACGCGCGCCTGCTGCTGTCGGTGCTCGCGGACACCGAGGTGAGGCCCGGTCGGCGGGACGCCGTGCGGACGGTCGCCGTGTCCGTGCACAGCCCCCTGGCCGGGGTGCCCGTGACCGGGCCGTACGCCGCCGCGGTCCGGGCGGCGGCACGTCTGCTCGCCGAGGCCGGTCACCGCGTGCGGCGCGCCGATCCGCCCTACCCGGCTTCCCTCGGGGTGACGGCGCTGCGGCACTGGACGGCGGGTACGGCCATGGACGCGGCGGGCCTCGACCCGCGGCTGCTGGCCCGGCGGACCCGGGTGCACGCGGCCGTGGGACGGCGGTTCGTGAACGGGGTGCGCACGGGTGCCGCGCGGGAGCGGCTGCGCCGACGGCTGGAGCCGTTCTTCGCCGCGCACGACGTGCTGCTCATGCCCGCTCTGGCCCGCCGCGGCCCCCGGGCGGCGCCCTGGCACGAGCGGGGCTGGCTGCGCAACGTCCTGCTCAACACCGCGTGTTCGCCGACGACTCCGCCGTGGAACCTGACCGGCTGGCCGGCGGCGGTGGTGCCGTTCGGCACACTGCCCTCGGGCGCGCCCTGCGCGGTGCAGCTGGTGGGCCGCCCGGGCTCGGAGTCCGTCCTGCTGGACCTGGCGGAGCACATCGAAGCGGTGCGCCCGTGGCCCCGGACGGCACTCATGGCGGGCACCGCGGGGACGTGACGCGGGCCGGCTCGGCCGCACGCCCGCGCACGCCGGGGGCGTGCGGCCGCGGTGCGCCGTCCGCACTGCCGGGCGAGCGGGTAGCACGGCCCAAGAGGTCCTGACCGAAGTGGTCGATCAGGTGACCGTCGACTCGAAGCCTTCCTCGGCCTCCCCACCTGCATGATCACCCACCGCCACGTCCGACGCCTGCGGTGCAGTCTCGAACCTGTCCCGTCGCTGTGGTCGGTCTTGTCCAGTCGCTGTGGTCAGCAGGGTTCGAAATCGGGGTAGTAGGCCGCGGCGGCGGTCGCGGTGTCGATGTTCCGCGGGAAGAGCGCGGCTTCGTAGGCACGGATGGCCGCGTCGATGTCGTCGGGCTGTTCCGCGATGGCGTTGCCGAGCTGTGCTGCGTCGAAGAGCGCCCAGTTCGCTCCTTCGCCGTCCGGCGGTGCCAGGTGGGCGGCGTCGCCGATGAGCGTGACCCCGGGTACATGCTCCCAGCGGTGCCCGATGGGGAGCCCGTACAGGGGGCGGAAAATCGGCGGGATGTCGCTGTCCGCGACCAGGGCGACGAGTTCGGGCGCCCACCCCTCGAACATCGCCGCGACCGTGCGGGCGGCCGCCGGGCCGTCATGGAAGTCGATGCCGTCGAACCAGTCGAGCGGCTGGTCGAACATGGCGTAGGAGTGCAGGGTGTCCCCGCGCTCGCGCTGCACGCCGAGACCGATGCGGGTGGTCTCGTCATACGCGGTCATCGATCCGCCGCCGACCAGCGCCAGCGTGGCAGGGTGCCGGGTGTCGCTCTCGAACAGGTACGTCTCGACCATCGAGCGTCCGGCATAGGCGGGTAGGGCATCGGAGAGCAGCGGTCGGACTTTCGACCAGGCGCCGTCGGCACCGACGAGGATGTCGGTGACAAGCGTCGATCCGTTGGCGAAGGTCACTTCGTGACGACCGTCGGCGAGGGTCCGGACGCTCCGGGTCTTGTGGCCCCAGACGACGCTGCCGGCAGGCAGGGATTCCAGCAGCAACTGTCGCAGCTCGCCACGCTGCACCTCGGGGCGGCCTCCGGCGGGGTCATCGGGCCGGTCGGACAAGATGGTGCCGTCAGGTGCCACGTCGCGGGATGCCTGGCGGCCTTCGAGGACGAGGGATCGGAAGCCGTCCATCAGGCCGGCGGCACGGATCCCGTGCTGTCCGTTGTAGTCGTGGATGTCGAGCATGCCGCCTTGGCCCCGGGCCCGAGCAGACGCCTCCGCTTCGTACACCGTGGACGGAATTCCATGAACCGCCAGGGTTCGCGCCAGCGTCAGTCCCGCAAGACCGGCACCGATGATCGTGATCTGAGTCATGCATGCGTTCCTTACTGCTGGTGGATGAACCGGCGGTCCGGACCGCGAGGCTCCCGGCCGCCGTGCGGAGCAGGAGGGCCGGGTCAGGGAGAGCGGGGTGGCTCGATCCGGGACGCGAGCTGTTCCAGGAGTTCATGGAGCCGCGCCCGCCCCGCGGCGCCCAGCGGCGCCAGGATCGACTCCTCGACACGGTCCATGGCCTCTTCGAAACCCTGGATCAGTTCGGCGCCCGCTGGAGTGACATGCACCCGACGGCTGCGCGTGTCGTCTTCCTGCGTCTGGCGCTCCACGAGTCCGCGCCGTTCTAGTCCGGCCAGGAGCCGCGAGACGCTCGGCGCACTGGTGCGCATGGCCCGCGCGACGTCACGCTGAATGGCATCCGGATTCTTCGACAGGTACGCCAACACGGCGCTCTGCTCGTACGTGAGGCCCCGTTCCCGGATCCAGTCATCGGCGATGCGTCGCTGCCCCCACACAACCCACCGCATCAGTTCCAACGTGCTCTCATGCTTCGGTCCGCCCATAGTTAACAGGCTAACGGTTGCCGCGTTAACTATCAAGCGTCCTCGGGCTTCGCCCCACCACAAGGACACGCACGCTGCTGCGGCCGACGAGAGGTCGGCTCGGGGTGGCCGTTTCCGTGACCTGTCCGCCGCCGCTGCGCCCGCAGCAGCCACCCCGCGCCGGTCACGCGGAGCGGCACCCGCCGACAGGGCCGGAACTTCTGCCCGCCGGCAGGAGGCATTCGAGGCCCTGATGAACCGGATCGCGGGCCGGTTCACGCGGGTCGAACCTCGCCGACGAACAAGGCGGTTGGTGCTCGGCCCGCTCTCGGAGAGCGCCGCAAGAACTGATGGACCATCACCGAGCGGGCCGGGGACGCCACCCCCGACGGCATGCAGCACCTGCGGAACCGAGTCGAGTGGGACGCCGACGCCGTCCGCGACGACCCACGCGACTACGCGGCCGAGCACCTGTACGACGACCAGGCCGTGCTCGTGGTCGACGAGGGCTCGACCCGGACACGACGTTCGCCACCACTACGGCGGAGTACTAGGCAAGCTCCTTGTACATGATGTGCAGGCCCACCAAGCCGTGGCGCGGATGCTCGTAGGCGCGCGGGACCGTGCCGAGGATCGTGAAACCGAGCGAAGTCCACAGCGCCACGGCCGGGTTGGTCTCCACGACGGCGTTGAAGACCATGCCGCGGTAGCCGGCCGCCCGGGCGGCGGCGAGGACGTGTTCCGCCAAAGCGCGCCCGACGCCCCGGCCGCCGCGCTCGGGGTCGACCATGAAGCCGGCGTTGGCGATCCGGGCGGCGGGCCCGCCGTAGTTGGGGGTGAGGTAGGCGGAGCCGACGACCGCGCCGGTGTCGTCCTCGGCGACGAAGACCCGCTTGGCGGGGCCCATCCACAGGGCGCGGGCGTCCTCCTCGGAGGTGTCCGGATCCCAGGCGTAGGTCTCGGCGGCGGCGACGATGCGGTGCCAGAACGGCCAGATGCGCGGCCAGTCCTCGGCGGTGGCTTGTCTGATCAGCGGGTTCGGCATGGGCGTGAGTCTGGCACGCCCATGCCGACGGCGATCGCGGCGGTTCCGTACCGGGTCAGTCGATGCTCTGCAGGATGTGCGGTTCGGCGAGGTCGTCCTCGTAACCGGCCAGGCGGATGGGGGCGGAGCGTGCCCACACGTCGAGACTGCCGAGGTCTCCGGGCCGCCGGCCCGCGCGTTCCGTGGATTCCTGGGGACGCTGGTCGTGCTTCGTCTTCTCCGGTGTCACCGCGCACTCCTTATGTGTCGGTCACCCTCGGGGCGCTCTCCGCCAGTCTTCGCACCGGCGCCTGACGTCCGCTCGGGTCTGGTCTGCAACAGGTCGGACGCGGTGGCGTCGGCAACTGGGGGCGAGCAGGCCGTTGTGCACCGGCTCTCCCCGGGACGGACCACGGGTGTGGGTGGGAACCCCTTGGTGCTGTCCGTCTACTCCAGATTAACCAAATGAGCGCGACCCCGCTCGATGGGGCTGCAAAGAGCAGGTAACTATCTGGAGTCAGACGTGTTCATTGAAGGCATACGAGTCGATTTGTCGCACGAGCACGGTCCGGAAATTCACCCGTCCGGTGGACGTGGCGCAGTTCAGGTCCCGTTGGCCGGGCCGCAAGCTCGCCATGGTCTGCTGGCGTACCGCAACGGCCGTCCCGCGGGAGGACTGACGCATGGAACTGCGCAGTGTCGAGGAGCTGATGGACCTGTTGTACGCCTGCCGGGGCGCGGCCGTCCCGGACGGGCGGGCACGCCGCACCGACGCGCACACGCACGCGCTGCGCACGGCCGCCCTGGTGCGCCGCTCCCGCCCGGCCGACAAGGAGCTGCAGGTCGCAGCTCTGGTCCAGGGCCTCGGCCCGCTCCTCGCTCCGGCGGCCGGTGCCACCGGCAGCGAGCACACCACGGACGCGGCCGATGAGGCCGGTGCGCTCCGGGCGGCCGACGCCGTGCGCGGCCTGCTCGGCGAGCGCGTCTTCCGCCTCGTACGGCAGTGCGCCGCCGGCGGCGCCGGTCCGTCCGGTGAGGACGGGACCGAGAACCCCGGGGACGCCGACGCCCTCCTGCTGCGTCAGGCGCGGGAGGAGGCCCGCCCGGAGGGCGCCGGCCCCGGGCCCGGGGTCCTGGAGGACTGGCGGACCGTGCTGGAGCTGGTCGCGGCCGGCGCCTGTCGCCTGAACACGGTCGAGTGACCGCCGCGCCGGCGGATCACCACTTCCCGGGCGCGTAGTCCTTCAGGAAGACGCCGTACAGGTCCTCCCCGGCCTCACCGCGCACGATCGGGTCGTAGACGCGGGCCGCGCCGTCGACCAGATCGAGCGGGGCGTGGAAACCGGCCTCGGCGAGGCGGACCTTGTCGGGGTGCGGGCGCTCGTCGGTGATCCAGCCGGTGTCGACGGCCGTCATCAGGATGCGGTCCTTGTCGAACATCTCCTGGGCGCTGGTGCGGGTGAGCATGTTCAGGGCGGCCTTGGCCATGTTGGTGTGCGGGTGGCCGGCGCCCTTGTAGCCGCGGCCGAAGACGCCCTCCATGGCGGAGACGTTCACGATGTAGGTGCGGCGGGCCGGCGAGGCCGCCATCGCCGAGCGCAGGCGGCTGATCAGGATGAACGGCGCCGTGGAGTTGCACAGCTGCACCTCCAGCAGTTCGACCGGCGTGACCTCCTCCACCGTCTGGATCCAGCTGTTGGTGTCGTGCAGGTCGGGCACCAGGCCGCCCGCGTCGATGGCCTTGCCGGCCGCGATCCGCTCCAGCGAGGCCGAGCCGGACACCAGGGCGAGGTCGGTGACGTCCTGGGCGGTGAGCGCGCCGGAGCCCGCCACCGGCAGCGCGGCGACCGCGCCGGAGCCGAAGGTGCCGATGACCTCGGCCGCGGGCAGTTCCCCGGCGGGCAGCGGCGCGGACTCGGCGGCGAGAAGTTCGCTGTAGGCCTGCGGGGAGCGGCGTACGGTCTGGGCGGCGTTGTTGATCAGGATGTCCAGCGGGCCCTCGGCGGCGACGGAGTCGGCGAGCGCGACGACCTGGGCGGGGTCGCGCAGGTCGATGCCGACGATCTTCAGCCGGTGGATCCACTCGTCGCTGTCGGGCTGGGCCTTGAAGCGGCGGATGGCGTCGTTGGGGAAGCGCGTGGTGATCGTGGTGTGGGCGCCGTCGCGCAGCAGCCGGAGCGCGATGTACATGCCGATCTTGGCGCGGCCTCCGGTGAGCAGGGCGCGCCGGCCGGTCAGGTCGGTCCGCGCGTCCCGCTTGGCGCGGTTCTCGGCGGCGCACCGCTGGCACAGCTGGTGGTAGAAGTAGTCGACCTCGACGTAGCGGGTCTTGCAGATGTAGCAGGAGCGGGGGCGCTGGAGTATCCCGGCGATGGTGCCCGGCTCGACCCGGGAGGAGGGCAGGATGCCCTCGGTCTCGTCGTCGATGCGCTGGGCGGAGCCGGTCGCGGTGGCCTCGGTGACCGCCCGGTCGTGGGCGGTCTTGGCGGCGCGGCGCTCCTGGCGGCGGCGCTGCTTGACCGTGCGGTACAGGTGCGAGGTGGCCCGGCGCACGGTGACGGCGTCGGGGTGGTCGACCTCCAGCCGGTCCAGTTCCTTGAGCACGTCCAGGCACACGGCGAGGCGCTCGGGGTCGATACCGGGCCCGTACGCCACCTCGTCCGTGGCCGTGGAGCCTTCGTCTGTCACCGTCATCGCGCTGCCGTTTCCCCTGCTCTTCGCCGCGGCGCTTCCTTTCGCGCACGCTGTCGAACGGGGGATTTTACGGCAGCGCCACGACGCCGCGCCAAACGCGGCCGGACGCCGGGCGCCCGCGGACCCGCGGACCCGGGTCGCTGCCGGGCCCTGTGGACCCGCCGGCACCGGGCGCTCAGGGCCCGCAGACGGTGATCAGGGTCTCGGCCTCCTCCGTGAAGGCGCGGGCGAGCCGGCCGAGGTCGGAGACGGCCTGGGCGTCGGCGACGAGCCCGTAGTGGACGCGGCCGCGGTAGGTGGAGACGGCGACGGCCAGGGACTGGCCGCGCGCCAGCGGAGCGAGGGGGTAGACCTCGGTGAGCGGGTGGCCGCCGAGTTTCAGGCCGAAGCCGGGCAGCGGCACGCTGGTGACCAGGATGTCGAACCACAGCCGGGCGGCCTGGCCGACGAGCGGCCCGCCGAGCCGGTGCCCGAGGGCGGGCACGTGGTCGGCGAGCAGCGCGACGGCGCCGGCGCCGCGGTGGGGTCCGGCGTCCTTGTTGCGGTCCATGGCGGTGCGCACGGCGGCCAGCCGGCGCAGCGGGTCCGCCACGCCGACCGGCAGTTCCATCAGGTATCCGGAGAGCCGGTTGCCCTGCGGGTGGGCGGTGCGCGGGCGGCGCCGGGAGACCGGGATCAGGGCGCGCGGCGCGCAGCCGTCGACGGGCTCGCCGCGCTCCTCCAGCCAGCGGCGCAGGGCGCCGGCGACGACGGCGATCAGGACGTCGTTGACGGTGCCGCCGACCGCCTTGCGGATCAGGTGGACGTCGTCGAGGTCGAGGACCACGCCGGCGGTGCGGCGGGTTCCGGTGGGCGCGGCGCTCACCGC
>NZ_LR732544.1:4096911-4098032 GCF_902506575.1 Streptomyces mexicanus
GGCGGGGACAGTGGCCTGGGCGGTGACGGGGTGGTTGCCGGTGAGGGCGAAGAACACGTCGTCCAGGTCGGGGGTGTGCACGGACAGCTCGTCGGCCTCGACGCCGGCGGCGTCCAGCCAGTCCAGGACGGCGCGCAGCTCGCGCTGGCTGCCGTCGCTGGGGATCTGCAGGGTGAGCGCGTCGTCGTGGCGCTGGGTCTCGCGCAGGGCGGTCGCCGCCCGCTCGTAGGCCGCCGGGTCGGAGAAGCGCAGCCGCACATGGCCGCCGGGTACGAGCCGCTTCAGCTCCTCGGCGGTGCCCTCGGCGACGATCCGGCCGCCGTGGAGCACCGCGATGCGGTCGGCGAGCTGGTCGGCCTCCTCCAGGTACTGGGTGGTGAGGAAGACGGTCGTGCCGCCGGAGACCAGTTCGCGGATGATCTGCCACATGGTGTGGCGCGAGCGCGGGTCCAAGCCGGTGGTCGGCTCGTCCAGGAAGATGATCCGCGGGTCGCCGACCAGGGTCATGGCGATGTCCAGGCGGCGCTTCATGCCGCCGGAGTAGGTGGAGGCGGGCTTCTTCGCCGCCTCGGTCAGGTCGAACCGCTCCAGCAGCTCGGCCGTCACCCGCCGGCCCTCGGCGCGGGGCAGGTGGTGCAGGTCGGCCATCAGGAGCATGTTCTCCTCGCCGGTGATCAGGCCGTCCACGGCGGAGAACTGGCCGGTGACCCCGATGGCGGCGCGGACCGCCTGGGCCCGGGTGGCGAGGTCGTGCCCGGCGATCCGGGCGGTACCGCCGTCCGCGGACAGCAGGGTGGACAGGATGCCCACGGCCGTGGTCTTGCCGGCGCCGTTCGGTCCCAGCAGGGAGAAGATCGTGCCGGCCGGCACGTGCAGGTCGATGCCGTCGAGGACCGTCTGGTCCCCGAAGGACTTGCGCAGCCCGGTGGCCGCGATCGCGAGGTCGTGAGGGTCGTGAGGCGTCGTCGTCATGGCGCAGAGCGTGCCGGGCGGGCGGTTCAGGGCGGCTTCAGCGCGGTTTCAGGCGGCGGGGGAGGGTTTCCGGGCGGTGAAACCCGCAGGTGGCGGGCCTGCCCGGGGGTGCGGGCCACCGCGGGCGCCCGGCGGGAGCGGCCGCGGGA
>NZ_LR732544.1:4098133-4115880 GCF_902506575.1 Streptomyces mexicanus
GTGAAGGTGTGGGGCGGGGGCTCGGCGGGGCCGGAGTGCCGCCTGGAGCGTCGTCTCTTTGATCCCGTACTGTGTGCTTTTGTCGTCAGGCGGCAGATGGCCAGACGCGGTTCTGGGGAAGGGACTTAGGGCTTGATGGAGCGCACCGTCGTCCGTTGTGCCGAGGGGCACGTGTTCAGCACCGCTTCGTTCCCGATGCAGCAGGCCGAGCGGCTCGGCCCGGGGCGGCTCGTGAGGTGCCCCCGGTGTGCCCGGCTCCGCAGTGCGGTGCCGGTGAGCGTGGGGAAGCGGTAACAGCAGGTAGCTGCGGCGTTGCCCAGGCGCGTGGGGTCGTCCTGATTGTGGGGGCTCCGCGCGCCTTGCGTATCCTCGGGGCGTGCTTCTCTCAGACAAGGACATCCGGGCCGAGATCGACTCCGGGCGGGTGCGGATCGATCCCTTCGACGAATCCATGGTGCAGCCGTCGAGCATCGACGTGCGCCTGGATCGCTATTTCCGGGTGTTCGAGAACCACCGCTACCCGCACATCGACCCCTCGGTCGAGCAGCCGGACCTGACCCGGCTCGTCGAACCGCAGGGCGATGAGCCGTTCATCCTGCACCCCGGGGAGTTCGTGCTCGCCTCGACCTACGAGGTCATCACGCTCCCCGACGACCTCGCCTCGCGGCTGGAGGGCAAGAGTTCGCTGGGGCGGCTGGGTCTGGTCACCCACTCCACCGCCGGGTTCATCGACCCCGGGTTCTCCGGGCACGTGACCCTGGAGCTGTCGAACCTCGCCACCCTGCCGATCAAGCTCTGGCCCGGTATGAAGATCGGGCAGCTGTGTCTGTTCCGGCTCAGCTCGCCGGCCGAGGCCCCGTACGGCAGTGAGCGCTACGGCTCCCGTTACCAGGGGCAGCGCGGGCCCACCGCCTCGCGGTCCTACCTGAACTTTCACCGGACCAAGGTGTGAGGGGCACCACAGACATGAGTGACGTACGAGAGAACCTCAGCTACGAGCAGTTCGGCACCGCCGTTCGCGAGCTGGCCCAGACGATCGCCGACGACGGCTACGAGCCCGACATCGTGCTCAGCATCGCGCGCGGCGGTGTCTTCGTGGCCGGTGGGCTCGCCTACGCCCTGGACTGCAAGAACATCCACCTGGTGAACGTCGAGTTCTACACCGGTGTGGGGACCACCCTCGAGATGCCCGTCATGCTCGCGCCGGTGCCCAACGCCATCGACTTCTCCGACAAGAAGGTGCTGATCACCGACGACGTCGCCGACACCGGCAAGACGCTGAAGCTGGTCCGCGACTTCTGCCTCGACACCGTCGCCGAGGTGCGCAGCGCCGTGATCTACGAGAAGTCCCACTCCCTGGTGAAGTGCGAGTACGTCTGGAAGCGCACCGACGACTGGATCAACTTCCCGTGGAGTGTGTTGCCTCCGGTACATAAGTCGGGCGAAGCGCCCAAGGAGAACAAGGAAGCGCTCTGACCTGGACGTTCGTCAGGCTTAGCTCCTTACGACGTTGCGACCGCTCCTGACGCTTCCCTAGCCGCTTGGGGCACGTGCCGTCATCGCTGCCTGTGAAACCGCGTTGCGACAGGATCTGTGAACTTGTCCGTTCGCCGACCATGTTGGCAAGCAGCGAGCTAGCCTGGGCGGCGATGCCTTGGGTACCCTTGCCGCAAGCATCGTTCTTGCGGTCACTAAGATCAGACTTCAAAGGTGAGAAGCGCTGGTACTCCCACGACGGGAAGCGCATATATACGTGGGACGGTGAGCATGGGGGTGAAGTCGAAGTGTTCGATAAGCAAGGGCGACACCTCGGCGTCGCCGACCCCATCACTGCACAACTCATCAAGCCGCCAGTAAGGGGACGGAGGATCGATGTCTAGCGGGACGTTCCTGCAAGACGCGCTGTCGGGACGTGCGGGCGTATCCGACATCGATGCCTACGTCGACGCCTGGCATGACAGTGACAGCGACCTGTCGTTGCATGAGTATCTCGGTCTCACATGGGACGAGTATCGCCTTTGGGTTGAAAAGCCAGAGTCTCTTCGCTACATCGTAGCTGCTCATCGTCATGGAGTACCGGTCAGCGAGGAACTGCAGAGCAGTGTAAGTGAGAGGTTTGCTCTTGCTGCACGTGCAGATTCCTCGAACGAGGCTGAAAGCGTCCTTTCTTGGTTGCAGCAAACCGGGCGGCTGTAGCAGAGGCAGCCCAACGGGCGAAACATCTGGTAGAAAAGCTCGACCTCGTTCCCCCTGTCAACATAGCGCAGCTCATTTGTGAGCGTGCAGATGTTGAATATGTCGAGTGGGCCCATAATTGTGACGCAGTGACGTCGCTAAGTCATGACCCGCCACGGGTGTTTGTGCGCAAGGGCACGCAGCCGCTTCGAGAGCGATTCACCCTTGCCCATGAGTTAGGGCACATAGAACTCGCTTGGCACGTGGGTACCGTCGACTGTGCTACGGACTCTGTCAGGGAAGATGAGGGGGCAGCCTTCCCGCGAAACGCCGCTTGGGCTCAGGAGCAAGAGGCGAATGAGTTTGCGTCAAGGTTGCTCGTTCCTGATAGGTGGATATCGCCCGTCGTGCAGGGAAGGACGCATTTCACACGGGATGAAATGCGAGAAGTTCTTTCCCGGCTGGCGGAGGCGAACGTATCAGCTTTGGCCGGAATTATTGCGCTTCGTCGACACCTGTTGCCGGGTCACGCCTTTTTCGTTGGTGATCGTTTTGCCGTGAGCGATGGCACGCCCTGGCCTGGGTATCCGCCCCTAACGACCAAAGAAATCTCTGATTACCTTGCCGGCGCCTACAAAGTTCGCGAGTTCGAACATCAGGGGCGCACGGTTAGGTGGGCTTTAATGTTGCCAATGGTCGATTCTCTCGCTCAGATCAATGACGGCGTCTCCGATGACAGAAAGGCGCACGAAGTCCTGACTGATTGCTGTTCGGACGTGTTCGGCCAGGACGCTCCTGCCCGCATGCATTCGATCAATGGGCTCGTTGGTGCCGTTACGCGCAAAAAGGAACTTGGTTGGCAGTCTGACAGCATCGTCGCGGCTGTACATGCACGTATTGGCGCCAGAAGCGACTTGCGTGCGATATTGGACCATCCGGATTTCCTTCTCTATCTACGCAAAAGGGCCGACGGGATAGTTGCGCGCCGCGAAAAAGAGGGTGGCTCATAGCGCATACGGGACCACCTAGCCCAGCTCGCCACTCACCCCAGCTTCCATCCCGTCCGCCGTCGACCCACACACCGTGGAGCAGGCGCGGTGCCTGGCGTCCAGGTGGAGCGCGCCACTGTACGAACGACCTGGACGCCAGGTGCCGTGTCTGCTCGGCTCTGCCTGGGTCGACGGCGGACGGGATGGGAGCTCCCCGCGCACGCCATCTACGGACCCGCAGTCGGCGGCGGCGCCCCCTCCATCCCGGTGCCGGCCGATCCCCCGCCGGAGGCATTGTCTTGACCGCGGGCCGCTCTATGCGGTGATCGACTCATGGCCTCCGGCCCTATCCACATGTGGGCGCGCGTCGGCGCAGCGCGCGCGGAGCGGGCCGAAGGCAGGAGCGCAGCGCGGAGCGGAGCCGGGAAGCGCGCCCGGCGGAGCGGAGCGCAGCCGGGTGCCTTGATGAGGTAGAGAAACCTGTAACAACTCAGGCCCGCAGGGGTTCGGGGCTAGGCGTCTCATCGGCAAAACCATGATCGGCCAGCCGCGCGGGGCGCTGGGCAAGCCACCCTGAGACTCGCGGCCCACCGTTGACGGCAGTGCCTTCGAGGACGGTCCTCACGTGCTGGAAGCCTTGGTCAAGGTAGTACCGCTGAAGTCGCGCATTCGTCGTCCAGGCGTCGAGCCGTAGCCACGTCGCCGCCGCTCGATACGCCCGGTCGCCTGCCCAGTCCAACAGCCTGCCGCCAAGGTTCTGCCCCGCGTAGTCGCGGGAAACGGTCAACTTGTTGATGAACATCGAGGGCTCGGCAAGCTCCTCGTCCGTCCACAACCCCTCCTCCGCCTCCGGAGTAAGAGTGATGGTGCCGGCGGTCCTCTCCCCGTCCCTCAGCATGAAGACGGTCCCGCTGTCGATCGTTGCCAAGAGACGGTCTGCGGGATATGGCCGACTCCACTGGTCGCTTCCCAACTTGCTGATCCACGACGCCGCCTCTACACGGAAGGCAAGCAACTGTTCGAGGTCAGCGGGGGTGGCGGTGGTGATTCTCACTTGGCTTCGTTCTCATTCCGGGCGGACAAGTCGCCGATCTCGTAGTTCATGCGGTTCAGGTCGCCTCGGAAGGTTGTGACTGTGCAGCGAACGGGGCGTTCGGTGGTGTAGCCGGTTCGTGTCCAGAGCAGAACGGGCACCCCAGGGCCGATCTCCAACAGTCGCGCCTCTTCGGGGGTCGGCATCCGAGTAGCGATCTCGTCGGCGTACCCCACCTGTTCGATGCCGAGGCCGGCGAGGTAGCGAGTGGTCCCCTCGTCAATGTCACCGGGCTCGGCGAGTCGTGGTGCCTCCTGGACCAGCCAATCCGGGTAGTGCGTCGCCTGTGTCGACCACGGCACGTCATCGACGAACCGATGGCAGAACCGGAGGACGGACCGTGACCCCGGCTCCACCTTCAAGCGCTGCGCGATGTACTCGGGGGTGGTCGTCACCTCGACCCGGAACGTCTGGTGTGGGCGTCGGCCGGCGTTCACCACGTCGGTGGAGTAGGCGTCGCCGTTCTGCGGGAAGTCCAGGTTCTCGAAGCGAGAGGCGTTCAGCTCGAACACCTCGTGCTTTCGTACCTCGTAGCCCAGTCCCTGGCTCGACGTGATGAGCCCCTGGCTGACCAGCAGACTCAGGCCCGACCGGACAGTGTTCCGCGAAGCATCGAAGCGGGCCGCCAACTCCGCCTCCGAAGGGAGCCGGGAACCTGGCCCGTAGGTGCCGTTGTCGATCTCGCGACGCAGCGCGTCGGCCACCTGTTGATACTTCGGCTGCTTGCTCATGCCCCCATCATGACGCACTCGCTCAACTTGTTGGTACAGGTACGCGCAAAGTGCTTGACGTCTCACTGCGAGTGCTGCAATCTCTAGACACCAGCTTGTACCAACAAGCTGAGCAAGAGGTCCAAGGGGCCTAACTCTGACCTGTCTGGGAGACGCAATGCCGTCGTTCAAGATCGACCTTTCGACCGCTGTCGTGTTCGTGGCGACTCCGCCGGTGCCGAAGATGGCGAATGCCAAGACGGGTGAGCGTGCGTTGGACCGGGAGACCGGCGCCGGTCTCTCGACGGTGGGCCTGCTGGTCTCGGACGAGGGAGAGGGCAACCTCTACCAGGTCACCATCCCGGAGACGGGCTACCCGGAAGGTCTGATGCCGGGCATGCCGGTCAAGGTCGTCGGCCTGAAGGCGCGGGACTGGGAGAACGAGTTCAACGGCCAGAAGCGGCACGGCATCTCGTTCCGCGCGGTCGCGATCACCCCGGCGGCCTGACCATGACGGATCTGTCCATGGTGCTGGAGGCCACGGGAGCCCTCGCGGGGGCCGGCGGTCTGGGCTATGCGAAGGTCCGCGCGCCGCGCGTGTACTGGTCGCTGGTCGGACTGCCGGTCACCTGGGGCCGGTTCACCCTCTCCTACCGCTCCACGATGGACGTGTGCGGGCTGACCGTGCAGCCTTCCCGGCTGCGGGCGTTCGTCGCTCGGAGCCTGGCGCGGCGTGAGGTGCTGCCGGTCCCGCCGAAGGTCCGCCGGGTGCGGGGCACGTCGACGGGACTGCGTGTGACGCTGCGGCTTCCCGCCGGCCTGGAACCGGCCGACCTGGTGGCCGCCTCCGAGCGGCTGCGGCACGCCTGGGGTGTCCACTCGGTGACCGTCGCCGAGACCAAGCCGGGGTACGTCGAGCTGCGCATGACCGGCTATGACGTGCTCCGCCGGGTCCGGCTCCCTCGTGGCGCGCGTCCTGAGGGTCTGGCTGTGCCGGTGGCGCTGCGGGAGGACGGGACCGCGTTCGTCCGGGACTACCGCAAGGTGCCCATGGCGCTCACGCTCGGTGCGAACAACTCGGGCAAGTCCGTTTATCAGCGCAACCTGATCAAGGGACTGGCTGAGCTGCCGGTGGCGCTGATCGGGATCGACTGCAAGCGCGGGGTGGAGCAGTCGGCGTATGCGCCGCGGCTGTCGGCCCTGGCCACCACTCCGGACGATGCCGCCTCGCTGCTGGATGTGCTGGTCTCGGAGATGGAAGACCGGTTCGACCTGCTGAGCCTGCACGGCGTCTCGGACGTGTGGGAGCTGCCCCAGGCATTACGGCCGGTGCCCATCGTCGTCCTGGTGGACGAGGTGGCGGAACTGTTCCTGATCTCCTCCAAGAAGGATGAGGAACGCCGCGAGCGGATCGTGACCGCGTTGATCCGGCTGGCGCAGATGGCTCGCGCGGTCGGTATCCATCTGGAGATCTGCGGGCAGCGGTTCGGCTCCGAGTTGGGCAAGGGCGCGACCATGCTCCGCGCGCAGCTCACCGGCCGTGTGGTGCACCGGGTCAATGACAAGCAGACCGCGGAAATGGGTCTCGCGGACGTGGCCCCGGATGCCGTCATCGCGGCCGGTCTGATCCCTGCGGAGCGTCCCGGCACGGCAGTGGCCGCGGACTCCTCGGGGGGCTGGGCGAAGATCCGCACCCCGCACACCTCGCGGGATGAGGTGGTGGCGGTGTGCCGGCGGTTCGCGCACCTGGTCCCCGACCTTCCCGCCCTCGACCCCTACCGGCCGCACGTGCCCACCGACGCCCCGGAGCCGGGTCCGTCGCTGGTCAAGCCCCTGCCGGTCACTGAGTAGGGAGGGATCGTCGTGAGCCGTTCGATCCGCCCGGATGCCGTCCTGGTGCAAGCCGTGATCGCCGGTGCGCTGTCCTTCGCGCACCTGCACGACTTGGCTGCGGCGGCGGGGCAGTCGGGATGGAAGGCGTGGGCGTATCCGGTGTCGGTCGACTTGCTGTTGGTCGCTGCCTGGCGTCGGCTCCGCGCCGGCCGGGACCGGTCGTCCTGGACGTGGTTTGCCATCGCGCTTGCCGCGTCGCTCGGCGCCAACGTCGCCACCGCGGGCCTGCTCGACCTCGGTCACGTCCCGGCTTGGCTGCGCATCCTCGTCGCCGGCTGGCCCGCCCTGGCCTTCCTCGGCGGAACCCTCCTCGTCCACGCCCCCGCTACGACCACCCCGGACCCGGAACCGGACCTGGAGCAGGGCGAGGAACCGGCGGCGCCGGAAGTCGAGATGCACCGCACCGACACCCCCGACCCGGCCCCGGCACCCGCCCCGGCTGCGGCGCCGGAACTGACCCCGGCACCACCCAAGCCGTCGGCCCCGGCCTCGGCCAGCCCGGCTGTTCCGCCGGCCCTGCTCGACCACGCCCGCTCGATCGCCGACGCACATCGCAACTCGACGGGTGAGCCGATCACGGCCGAGGCGCTGACGGCCCGGCTCGGGCTGCCCGCTCCGACCTGCCAAGCGATCGCCGCGCAGCTCCAACTCGCCTGACCTGGAAGGGAGGTGAACCTGTGCGCCCGAACCGCTTCTACAACGTGATCCGCATCGGCCCGGTCAAGGTCGGCACCTACAACAACGGCCGCGGCCAGACCCGGCACACCGCCGCCTGCACCGCCCCCGGCTGCGGCTTCTCCACCGACCACCGCGACCGATCCGCGGCCGAACTCTCGGCCCGCACCCACCGCTGCACCACCTGACAGGAGGGAAGATCCCGTGTTTACCCCGAAGTACCCGCCCCCGGACAAAATAGGAAGCGGTGGACGAGGAGAAGTGGTGGAATCGGCGTGGGTAGTGAGGAAAGGACTGGCGTAGATAGGAGGGAAAGGTTGGTTGTGGTTGAGGAGAGGGGGGGGCCACGGGAACAGAGCCGGCGGGGGTCGTCGGCAGCGTCAGATTTGTATAAGGGACAGCCCACACCCCGGCCCCCGCCGCCCCCGCCTCGGTCCCGGTGGCGCCGGCTGCGGTGTCGAACCGGCCGACGGTTCAGCTCACCCCGGGCAGCGTGCTCGCGCTCGTGGCCGGCGGCGGCGCTGTCGTCCTCGTCGTCGGCACGGTCCTGGTCTCGATGCTCCTGGCCGTCGCCATCACCGGCGTCTCGGTCGCCGTGGTCGCCGTCGTCCTGCGGCTGCTCATCAAGGACCTGCACAAGCACTGAACGGCCCCGGGGCGGCTCTCTCGCCAAAGATCCGCCGCCCCGGCGCCTGGACCCCATTCCAGATCCAACGGACCCGAAAGGGAGACCCCATCATGCCCCAGCACACCCCGAGCCCGCGCGTCTGCCGCGACTGCGACGGCTTCGCCACCGCCGTGATCACCACCGGCACCCGCCGCCCGGACGGCACCCGCGCCACCCTCACCGTCACCTGCCCCACCTGCAAGGGCACCGGCCACACCACCCCCACCGCCGACCTCGTCCGCGCGGGGAGGTGACCGCCGTGGCGCTCCTCGACTGGCGCTCGTCGGACCACTTCGACCCCACCGGCGACAAGCCGTGCGTGATCTGCACCAAGCCCACCCCGCTGCGCTCCGACCGCGGCAAGCCCGTCCACAAGGTCTGCGCGGAGGAGTGGATCGACGCCCACACCCCGAAGGAGGACAAGAAGTGAAGTCCCTCACCGCCTCGGCGCACCTGGAGCCGGACAGCACCAGCCGCGTGAGCGTCTTCGACGCGACGGGCGATGACGAACCCTTCGTGACCCTCCGCATCGGCGGCAAGCTGGTCGACGTCGCGCTCATCGCCCAACCGGGCACCGCGGACGCTCTGCGCGCCCTCGCTCGCGCCGCCGAAGAAGCCGCCTCGGCCCTCGACCAGATCCCCGACACCACCACGGACGGTGACGCGTGACCGACGCCGCCCCCAGGGCGGGCCTGGCCCCGGCCCCCCTCGCCGACGTGCTGAGGCTGGCCGGGTCCGACGGCTTCGACCGCATCCAAGACCAGATCCGCCGTACCGGCGGCTGCTCCGACCCGATCCGCCTCCGGGGCTCCACCGTCACCCGCGACCGGGCCACCGGGCACGTCCTGCACTCCTACTCGACCGACACCGAACCTGGCGGCATCTTGCGGGTGGCGTGCGGCAACCGGCGGGCCTCCCGCTGCCCCGCCTGCGCCTGGACCTACGCCGGCGACACCTACCACCTCATCCGCGCCGGCCTCGTCGGCGACCCCGCCAAGGGCACCCCCGACCCCATCCGCGCCCACCCCCGCGTGTTCGCCACGCTCACCGCGCCGTCGTTCGGCCCGGTCCACAACCGGCCCGGCAACCGGCCCTGCCGCTGCGGCACCCGCCACCCAGAGGACGCTCCCGAGCTGGGCACCCCGCTCGACCCCGACGCCTATGACTACGCGGGCGCGGTGCTGTGGAACAACCACGCCTCCGAGCTGTGGCGCTACTTCACGATCTACCTGCGCCGAGAGATCGCCAAGCGGGCCGGCCTCACCCAGAAGGCCGCCCGTGAGCAATCGCGGGTCTCCTTCGGCAAGGTCGCCGAGTACCAAAAGCGCGGAGCCGTCCACTTCCACGCCGTGATCCGCTTCGACGGACCCGAAGGCCCCGACACACCGCCGCCGGCCTGGGCCACGCTCGACCTGCTCACCGACGCCATCCGCGCCGCCGCTGCCCGCGTCGCCGTCGACGTGCCCCCTGCCGGTGACCAGCCGGCCCGCACCCTCACCTGGGGCACCCAGCTCGACGTGCGGCCGATCCGCGCCTTCGGCGACGGCCAGGAGATCACCGAACAGGCCGTCGCCTCCTACGTCGCCAAGTACGCCACCAAAGCCGCCGAGACCACCGGCACCGTGGATCGCCGGATCGGCAACAAGGAAGCGCTGGCCCTGCTCGGCGTGCCCGACCACCCGGCCCGGCTCATCGCCGCATGCCTGGACCTGCACCCGCTCTACCCGGACCGCAAACTGCGCGACTGGGCACACATGCTCGGCTTCCGCGGCCACTTCTCCACCAAATCCCGCCGCTACTCCACCACCCTCGGCGCCCTCCGCCAGACCCGCGCCGACTACCGCGCCGCCCAGCAACGCCAAACCCTCGGCCTACCCGACCCCGACGACGAGACGGAGGCAACCACCCTCACCCTCGCCCACTGGTTCTACGCCGGCCACGGCCACACCCCCGGCGAATCCTGGCTCGCCGCCACCATCCGCCGGGACCTCGAACTCAACCGCCAAACCGCCCGCGAAGAACTGTCAGGAGGTGCGCTCGATGAGCACGACTGTTAAGCAGACCAAGTCTCGTAGGGACTCGGCAACGTCCGAGATCATGACGACTGAGGAGTGGATACGGCTGCACCTCCGCCGGGCTCCTGAGCGAGACGAGGAATGGGTACGTCGGGCGCTCGTCCTGCAGGGGCGGGCTTGAGGCGTCACCGCCAAACCGGCTCGATCAGGCTGGGGTCGAACTTCCGCCGTCCGCGGCCGGCAGGATGGATGATCACCGCTGACAGGCTGTGCAAGACGATCTCTTGTTGGCGTTCGATCGGCAGAGCGAAGAACTCGTCAACCGTCAGGTTGGCCGTGTCTCCCTTGGCTTCCGCCTGTCTCCGTTCCTTGTAGAAGCGGGCACGCTCCAACTTCAGTTCGTCGCGCATGCGTTCCTTGGCCGGCAAGAGCTGTAGAAGTGTGGCCACAGTGATCTGCTTCGAGCGTTCGGCCTCGACCAGCTGGGCAATGTCCGTGTTGATCTGCTCCAGTTCGACTTCCCGCGCCCAGCGTTGTTCGCTAGGAACAGCCGTGACCATCGCTTGTGAGCGCTGTTCCTCAAGCACGAGTTGAGCTATCAGCCGGTCAACGGGATCACCGGCGCGGGCGACTTTGCCGCAACCTCCATTCACCACGGAGCACTGATATCTGAACCTCGTGGCCTTGGTACCTGGCTCCCAACGCTGGTTGATCTGACCTCGGATCTTCGCCTTGCACAGGCCACAACGAGCGATCCCTGACAGCAGGTACTTACGGGCGAGCGACCTGCCGGGGTGCTTCCTCTTCCGCTCGGCGACCGCTGCGCACACCGCTTCCCACTCTTCGAGCGTGTTGATCGGCTCCCACTCGCCCATGACCGGTTGGCCGTCGTCGCCGTAAAGGATCTCGCCGTGATAGGTGCGGTAACCGACCAACCGGGGGTTGGTCAGGATGTGCTCGACCTGGTGGTGAGCCATCCGCTTGGTGCCCTCGCGGGGGTTGCCCAAGCCTTGTTCCTGCCACCTGGTGCGAATGGTGCCGATGCGGACGCCGGCCAGGATCTCGCGCTGTGCCTCGCGGATCGCCTTGGCGGCCTCGGGGTCGACCTTTGTGCGGTCGTCCTTCCGCCATCCGTACGGCGCTGGCCCCCCGCTGTCCTTGCCCTGCTGGGCCAATTCCAAGTGTTTGCGCTTGATGCGGCGCGAGGCGTCGTGTGAGGACTTGTTGGCAAACGCGACCATGATGCGCGCCATCGTCCGGCCGTCCGGTGTCCCGAGGTTGATGTCATTCGTGACGGTGGCGAACTCCAGCCGTGGGCGCTCGTCGTAGATCTCGATGAGGCGTTCGAGGTCGCGTGGTTGTCGAGCCAGACGGTCAAGGTCGTAGGCCACGATGCCGTCGATCAGGCCGGCGCGGAGGTCCTTCAACATCAGCTCGAACTCTTCGCGCACGACGTTGCGCTTGAACGCGGATACGTCGTTGTCCTCGTAGACCTTCACGGCCTGCCACGACCGTAGATCCGCCAGGCGCTCGCAGTCCCGTTGCTGACGTGCGACACCGAGAGCTTCGCCCTCGTCGTCCCGTGAGATACGGGTGTAGATCCCCACCCTGCGCGCCACGGTCGGCCTCCCCTGCCGTCTGAACGGCAGTCAGGTTACTACTGTCATTTGGTCAAGTCAGCCTGGAGCGTTCTGCCGCCGGTCGTGCAGCGCAGCGGGCAGGTGCTCGACGCCTGAGGCGCGCAACGGCAGGCAGGCCGTGAGGAGAAGCACGTGAAAGGGGCCCGGCTCGTGCCGGGCCCCTTTTGCTGTGGCGGGGACCGCTAGAAGGTGCCCAGCTTCACGATCGACAGCAGCGCGATCAGCTGGATCGCCGAGGCCCCGAGCGCCTTGGGCCAGGGCAGGTCGTGGGAGCGGCTGACCATGAGGGTGAGCAGGGCGCCGCCCGCGATCCACGTGGCCCAGCCCAGCAGCTGGACGAAGCCCGCGTCGCCGCCGAAGAACATCGCGACCAGCAGCCGTGGCGCGTCCGTCAGGGACATGATCAGCATGGACAGGCCGACCGTGGGCTGCCAGGCCCCGTCGCCGCCCAGCTGGCGGGCCAGGGTGTGGGTGACCACGCCCAGGATGAACGCGCTGATCACCATGGCCACGGCCGTGATCACGACGATCGGGATCGCGTTGGAGAGGGTGGCGTGGATCGCGTCCTGCCGGGCCCCGTCGAAACCGAAGACGGCGAGCAGGCCGTAGAGGGACGTCACGATCAGGGCGGGGCCCCACATCGTGTAGTCGCGCATCTGCAGGAACGTCTGGTTCGGGGACAGGACGATCCCCTTCAGCAGGTCCTTCCAGTGCAGGCGCGGACCGATCGGGCCGGCCGGGGCGGAACCCGCGCGGTAGGTCTCGCCCTGCGAGTAGGGGTCCTCGCCGATCGCGAAGGCCTGGGTGTGACCCGGGTTGTCGGCCGCGTACGGGTCGTGGGCGGGTCCGCCGGCCGCGCCGGACTGGGCGCCGTCGCCGAAGTACTCCGGCTCGCCCTGGTCGCCGTAGCCGCCGCCGTAGGCACCGTAGCCGCCGTTCGGCTGGGGAGCCGGCTGCGGGGTTCCGGGCCACTGGGGCGCGCCGGGGGCGCCCGGCCCGCCGCCTCCGTACTGCGGTTGCTGCTGCGGGTAGGGCTGCGGCGCCGGTGGATGGCCGTACGACGGCGCCTGGGGCGCCTGCTGTCCGTACGGGGGTTGTTGGGGGCGCGCTTGCGGGGCGCGGGCGTCCCGGCCGCCGCGTCCGATCCTGAATCCAGCCACGTCGTCGAACGTACCCGGTCCCGCACGGTGGCGTGCCGGGGCCCGGGGGCAGTACGCGGCTTTGCGGCCGAGCTGTGACATCCCCTAGGGGGAGCACCCGAGGGCTCTCCTCCCTGGCGCCCAAGGGCTCTCCTCCCTGAGGACGGGGCCGCGATGTCCACCTGCCGGGATGGAGCTGTCGGTCGCGGTGGAGCGCGCTGCGGGTGGGCGAGGTGGCCGAGGCCGTACGGGGGTGTCCGCACTCCGCCTGCGGGGTCCGCGGGGCAGGATGGGCTCATGAGCGTAGTGAAGATCAACGTACTGACCGTGCCGCCGGAGCAGCGGGAGACGCTGGAGAAGCGGTTCGCCTCGCGGGCGCACGCCGTGGAGAACTCCGACGGGTTCGAGTGGTTCGAGCTGCTGCGGCCCGTCGAGGGCACCGACACCTACCTCGTCTACACCCGGTGGCGGGACGAGGAGTCGTTCCAGGCCTGGATGGAGGGGCCGATGAAGGCCGCCCACCACGGCACCGCCGGGGGCGAGGGCGGGGAGCGGGCCAGGCCCGCGGCCACCGGCTCCACCCTGTGGTCCTTCGAGGTGGTCCAGCAGGCGGCCCCCAAGGGCGCGTGAGGGCGCCCGGGAGCGTGTAGCCCCGCGAGCGCGCGGAGGGTGCTGAAGGCGCCTGAAGGCGCTCGGCGGCGAGCCGGTGTGCACACGGCGGCGCCCCCTGTCCCGCACGGACAGGGGGCGCCGGCACGTCCGGTCGGGGCCGGCCCGGTTACTTCACCGGCTCGGGCTCCGGAGCGTTCTCGCTCTCCGCCTCGCCCGCCGGGTCCACCGGGGTCTTGACGGAGTCCAGCAGGAGCTGGGCGACGTCCACGACCTGGACGGATTCCTTCGCCTTGCCCTCGTTCTTCTTGCCGTTGACCGAGTCGGTCAGCATGACCAGGCAGAACGGGCAGGCGGTGGAGACGATGTCCGGGTTGAGGGAGAGGGCCTCGTCGACGCGCTCGTTGTTGATGCGCTTGCCGATGCGCTCCTCCATCCACATCCGGGCGCCGCCGGCGCCACAGCAGAAGCCGCGCTCCTTGTGGCGGTGCATCTCCTCGTTCCGCAGGCCCGGGACCTTGCCGATGATCTCGCGCGGGGGCGTGTAGATCTTGTTGTGGCGGCCCAGGTAGCAGGGGTCGTGGTAGGTGATGATGCCCTCGACCGGGGTGACCGGGATCAGCTTGCCCTCGTCGACGAGGTGCTGGAGCAGCTGGGTGTGGTGGATGACCTCGTAGTCGCCGCCGAGCTGCGGGTACTCGTTGCCGAGCGTGTTGAGGCAGTGCGGGCAGGTGGCGACGATCTTCTTCGCCGACTTCGGCTTCTTCGACTCCGGCGTGACCTTGCCCTCGTCGTCCAGCTCCTCGCCGAACGCCGTGTTCAGGGCCATGACGTTCTCCATGCCCAGCTCCTGGAACAACGGCTCGTTGCCCAGGCGGCGGGCGGAGTCGCCCGTGCACTTCTCGTCGCCGCCCATGATCGCGAACTTCACGCCCGCGATGTGCAGCAGCTCCGCGAAGGCCTTGGTGGTCTTCTTGGCGCGGTCCTCCAGGGCGCCGGCGCAGCCGACCCAGTACAGGTACTCGACCTCGGAGAGGTCCTCGATGTCCTTGCCGACGACCGGGACCTCGAAGTCGACCTCCTTGGTCCACTCCAGGCGCTGCTTCTTGGCCAGGCCCCAGGGGTTGCCCTTCTTCTCCAGGTTCTTGAGCATCGTGCCCGCCTCGGAGGGGAACGCGGACTCGATCATCACCTGGTAGCGGCGCATGTCGACGATGTGGTCGACGTGCTCGATGTCCACCGGGCACTGCTCCACGCAGGCGCCGCAGGTGGTGCAGGACCACAGCACGTCCGGGTCGATGACGCCGTTCTCCTCGGCGGTGCCGATCAGCGGGCGCTCGGCCTCGGCCAGTGCCGCGGCAGGCACCGAAGCGAGCTGCTCCTCGGACGCCTTCTCCTCGCCCTCCATCGTCTTGCCGCCGCCCGCGAGCAGGTAGGGGGCCTTGGCGTGGGCGTGGTCCCGCAGGGACATGATCAGCAGCTTCGGGGAGAGCGGCTTGCCGGTGTTCCACGCGGGGCACTGCGACTGGCAGCGGCCGCACTCGGTGCAGGTGGAGAAGTCCAGCAGGCCCTTCCAGGAGAAGTGCTCGACCTGGGAGACACCGAAGACGTCGTCCTCGCCGGGGTCGGTGAAGTCGATCGACTTGCCGCCGGAGGTCATCGGCTGCAGCGCGCCCAGGGCCGTGGAGCCGTCGGCGTTGCGCTTGAACCAGATGTTCGGGAACGCCAGGAAGCGGTGCCAGGCCACACCCATGTCGGTCTTCAGCGCGACCGTGATCATCCAGATGAAGGAGGTCGCGATCTTCAGGCCGGCGAAGAAGTAGGTGAGGTTCTGCAGCGTGGCGACGCTCATGCCCTTCAGCCACGCCACCACCGGGTACGAGATGAAGAACGACGCCTCGTAGCCGTCCACGTGGTGCTGGGCGCCCTCCAGGGCGTGCAGCATGAAGATGCAGACGCCGACGATGAGGATGACGGCCTCGACGAAGTACGCCTGGCCGAAGTTGGAGCCGGCGAAGCGGGACTTGCGGCCCGGGTCGCGCGGGTGGCTCAGCTGGCGGATGGCGATCAGGACGAGGATGCCGAGCGTCGTCATCGTGCCGAGGAACTCGACGAAGACGTTGTACGGCGCCCAGTCGCCGATGACCGGCAGGATCCAGTCGGCCTTGAACAGCTGGCCGATGGCGTTGACGATCGTCAGCAGCAGGGAGAAGAAGCCCACGGCCACGAACCAGTGCGCCACACCGACGACGCCCCAGCGGTTCATCCGGGTGTGGCCGAGGAACTCCCTGACCACGGTGAGGGTGCGCTGGGCGGGATCGTCGGTCCGCGTCCCGGCGGGCACGGGCTGGCCGAGGCGCATATAGCGGTAGATCTGCAGGAGGGCGCGGCCGAACAGTGCCACGCCGACCACGATCAGGACCAGCGACACGATGATCGCGGCGAGTTGCATTGGGGCTCCTGTGAGGCGGCCTCGAAATTACTAAGCGGTAACTTATGCAGTCCGTCTGAGACTACCCCTATCCTCCGTCGCAATGCAGCCGAGTGCGGGGTGATCTGGGTCGCTGAGGGAAGCCTGAGCGGACGCGCGCGGCGCCTCGCCCGGCCTGCCCGGCCTGCGCGGATGGCGTCCGCGCCGCACTCCGTCCCGCGCCCGCGCCCCGCGCCTGTTTTCCTTCTCTTCCTGTTCCGATCGTGTTATTCGCACCCAATAGCCCGATATGCACCTAATTTAAGAACCGTGCTCTACGGGATCGCCACCGCCATCACCGCCCTGCTCCTGGCCGCCGTGCTCTCGGCGCTGCTCCGGGTGCCGGCGCTGCGTCTCGGACTGGTCCACCGGCGGCGGGCGCGGCCGGTGCCGCTGCTCGGCGGCGTGGCCGTGGTCGCCAGCACCTGCCTGGTCGCGGCCGCGGGCGGCTGGACGGGGGCCGCGCCGCTCGGGGACGGCGCGGCCCGGCTGCTGGCTGCGGGCGCCGGGGTCGGCGCCCTCGGGCTGGTCGCGGACGTATGGCGGCTGAAGACGCAGTTCCTGCTGCTCGGTGCGGCCGTCGCCGCCGCGTTCGTCGTGCCCTACGACGAGACCGGGGTGCCCGCCGGGATCGCCGCCGTGCTCTGGATCGCCTGCGTGGCCGCCGCCTTCCGGGGCCTGGACCACGCCGACGGGCTGGCGGGCACGGTCGGGGTGCTCACCGCGTTCGGCGCGGGCGCGTGCGCGGCGGCGGAGATGATGGACGACCTCGCGGTGCTGCTGAGCGTGCTGGCCGCCGCGCTGACCGGCTTCCTCATGCACAACTGGCAGCCCGCCCGGATCGCCTTCGGCGCCTGCGGGTCCCTGTTCACCGGCTTCGTGCTGGCCGCCTCGGCCGTGCTGGTCCGTACGGGGTACGGCCTCGGCTCCACCGGCGCGGTGCTCTTCCCGCTCACCGCCGTCGTGACCGCCGACGCGATCCTGGTCGTGCTCTCGCGGCGGCTGGCCGGGCGCCCGGTGGTGCGCCACGGCCCCGACCACCTGGCGCACCGGCTGCGCCGGCTGGGGCTCACCACACCGGGCGCCGTGGTGCTGGTCGGCGCCACCACGTTCGCCACGGTCCTGGTCGGCGTCCTGGAGCACGTCGGCTGGCTGGCGCCGTCGCGCGCGCTGTGGGTGGCGGGCGCGCTGCTCCCGGCCGTGCTCGGCCTGTTGTGCGTGCGGGTGTACGTCCCGCGCCGCCCCGGCGGCCCGCACGCCACCGGGACCCGGACGTCCTCCCTCGACCTGCACACCACGCGGACGGCCCACGCCTACGGCACCCGCACGACGCGCGCGGAGGCCCACCGGGCGGCCACGGGGCGCCTGGGGGCACCGCGCCGCCCGGACAGCGGGCGCCTCCCGGCCGCGGACGATACGGGCGCGCGCGGCCTGCGCGCCCGGGGCACGGGCGTACGCCGCCTGTTCGCCTCGGCCCTGCGCGCTCCACGGCACCGGAGCGGAGCGCGCGAGAGGGTGGCACGCTCCCGTGAGGCGGCGCGCATCCCGTCGTACGGTGCGCCGTACGACCTGCGCGCCCCGGGGGCGCCCCGGGTGGCCAAGGCGGCCCCCCCCCCCCCCCCCCCCCCCCCCCCCCCCCCCCCCCCCCCCCCCCCCCCGCCGCCCCGCCCCC
>NZ_LR732544.1:4115981-4138148 GCF_902506575.1 Streptomyces mexicanus
ACCCCGACCCCTTCGACCTCCTGTCGTCCACATGACCTCGGCCTCCTGGGCGCCCATGACTTCGGCCTCCTGCTGTTCCCTGGGCTCTCTGGGCCCAGCCTCGGCCTCCTGCACGCCCATGGCCCGGGTCTCCTGCCGCTCCCCGGGCCTCGGCCTCCTGCCCCTCCAGGGCCCGGGGGGTCTCCTACTGCTCCCCGGGCCTCGGCCTCCTGCGCGCTTATGGCCTCGGTCTCCTGCCGCTCCCTGGACCTCGGCTCCTCCCGTCGCCCCCGCGACCCCCGTCTCCTGGCGTCCGACGGGCCGTCCCGGCACCCTGGACATCCGGGTGCTCTGCCTCCGCCGGTCGCCCGTTTCCCCAGCTCAGCGAGCTGTTGCGTGTAAGGGGTGGATAAGAGTTGAGCCGGGTTGGCTCAGGTCTGTTGACCCAGCCGTGGCCGTCGGGCACACTTGAGTCCGTTCCACTCAAGTCAGCTGGAGGAATTCACCATGGCACGTGCGGTCGGCATCGACCTGGGCACGACTAACTCCGTCGTCAGCGTTCTTGAGGGCGGCGAGCCCACCGTCATCACCAACGCCGAGGGCGCCAGGACCACGCCGTCCGTCGTCGCCTTCGCCAAGAACGGCGAGGTGCTGGTCGGTGAGGTGGCCAAGCGCCAGGCCGTCACCAACGTCGACAGGACCATCCGGTCGGTCAAGCGCCACATGGGCACCGACTGGAAGATCAGCATCGACGACAAGTCCTTCAACCCGCAGCAGATCAGCGCCTTCGTGCTGCAGAAGCTGAAGCGGGACGCCGAGGCCTACCTGGGCGAGAAGGTGACCGACGCGGTCATCACCGTCCCGGCGTACTTCAACGACGCCGAGCGCCAGGCCACCAAGGAGGCCGGTGAGATCGCCGGTCTGAACGTGCTGCGCATCGTCAACGAGCCGACCGCGGCCGCCCTGGCCTACGGCCTGGAGAAGGACGACCAGACCATCCTGGTCTTCGACCTCGGTGGCGGCACCTTCGACGTCTCCTTGCTGGAGATCGGCGACGGCGTGGTCGAGGTGAAGGCCACCAACGGTGACAACCACCTCGGTGGTGACGACTGGGACCAGCGCATCGTCGACTACCTGGTCAAGCAGTTCCAGTCCGGCCACGGCGTGGACCTGTCCAAGGACAAGATGGCCCTCCAGCGCCTGCGTGAGGCCGCCGAGAAGGCCAAGATCGAGCTGTCCTCGTCCACCGAGACCTCGATCAACCTGCCCTACATCACGGCCTCCGCCGAGGGCCCGCTGCACCTGGACGAGAAGCTCACCCGCGCCCAGTTCCAGCAGCTGACCGCGGACCTGCTGGAGCGCTGCAAGACGCCGTTCCACAACGTCATCAAGGACGCGGGCATCTCCATCAACGACATCGACCACGTCGTGCTCGTCGGTGGCTCCACCCGTATGCCGGCCGTCGCCGAGCTGGTCAAGGAACTGACCGGCGGCAAGGAGGCCAACAAGGGCGTCAACCCGGACGAGGTCGTCGCCATCGGCGCCTCGCTCCAGGCCGGTGTCCTCAAGGGCGAGGTCAAGGACGTCCTGCTGCTCGACGTCACCCCGCTGTCCCTCGGTATCGAGACCAAGGGCGGCATCATGACCAAGCTGATCGAGCGCAACACCACGATCCCGACCAAGCGCTCGGAGATCTTCACCACGGCCGAGGACAACCAGCCGTCGGTGCAGATCCAGGTCTACCAGGGCGAGCGCGAGATCGCGGCGTACAACAAGAAGCTCGGCATGTTCGAGCTGACCGGTCTGCCGCCCGCCCCGCGCGGCGTCCCGCAGATCGAGGTCTCCTTCGACATCGACGCCAACGGCATCATGCACGTCACGGCGAAGGACCTCGGCACCGGCAAGGAGCAGAAGATGACCGTCACCGGCGGCTCCTCGCTCCCGAAGGAAGAGGTCGACCGCATGCGCGAGGAGGCCGAGCGCTACGCGGAGGAGGACCACAAGCGCCGCGAGGCCGCCGAGACCCGCAACCAGGGCGAGCAGCTGGTCTACCAGACGGAGAAGTTCCTCAAGGACAACGAGGACAAGGTCCCCGCGGAGATCAAGACCGAGGTGGAGTCCGCCGTCAGCGAGCTGAAGGAGAAGCTCAAGGGCGAGGACACCGCCGAGATCCGCACCGCCACGGAGAAGGTCGCCGCCGTCTCCCAGAAGCTCGGCCAGGCGATGTACGCCGACGCCCAGGCCGGTCAGGCCGCCGCCGGTGGCGCCTCGGCCGGTGCCGGTGAGGCCAAGGCCGACGACGACGTGGTGGACGCCGAGATCGTCGACGACGAGCGCAAGGACGGTGCCGCGTGACGGAGGAGACCCCGGGCTTCGACGAGCAGCAGCCGCAGGCTCAGCCGCAGCAGCCCGACGTCCCCTCCGGCGCCGCCTCCGACGACGCCGAGCCGCAGGCCGCCCCCGAGCAGGACAAGGGGGCGGCCCCGGCCGGGGACGCGGCTGACACGGCCGGTCTGACCGCGCAGCTGGACCAGGCGCGCGCGGCGCTCAGCGAGCGCACCGCGGATCTGCAGCGGCTGCAGGCCGAGTACCAGAACTACCGCCGCCGGGTCGAGCGCGACCGGGCCACGGTCAAGGAGATCGCCGTGGCGAACCTCCTGACCGAGCTGCTGCCCGTGCTCGACGACATCGGCCGCGCGCGGGAACACGGCGAACTGGTGGGCGGGTTCAAGTCCGTCGCCGAGTCGCTGGAGACCGTTGCGGCCAAGATGGGGCTGCAGCAGTTCGGCAAGGAGGGCGAGCCCTTCGACCCGACCGTCCACGAGGCGCTGATGCACTCCTACGCGCCGGACGTCACCGAGACGACGTGCGTGGCGATTCTGCAGCCGGGGTACCGCATCGGCGAGCGCACCATCCGCCCCGCGCGGGTGGCCGTGGCCGAGCCTCAGCCGGGCGCCCAGACGGTCAAGCCGGCCGAGGAGTCCGCCAAGGACGAGGCCGACGGGCAGGGCAAGGGCAAGGGCAAGGACAAGGACAACGGTGGCCCCGAGGAGGGCTGACGCGATAACCGACGACGCTGGAGAGGAGGGACGTCGGGGATGAGCACCAAGGACTTCATCGAGAAGGACTACTACAAGGTCCTCGGCGTCCCCAAGGACGCCACCGAGGCCGAGATCAAGAAGGCGTACCGGAAGCTCGCCCGCGAGTTCCACCCGGACGCCAACAAGGGCAACGCCAAGGCCGAGGAGCGCTTCAAGGAGATCTCCGAGGCGAACGACGTCCTCGGCGACCCCAAGAAGCGCAAGGAGTACGACGAGGCCCGCGCCCTGTTCGGCAACGGCGGCTTCCGCCCCGGGCCGGGCGGCGGCTCCTTCAACTTCGACCTGGGCGACCTCTTCGGAGGTGCCCAGGGCGGGGGCGGCTTCGGCGGCGGACTCGGTGACGTCTTCGGGGGCCTGTTCAACCGAGGGGGCGCCGGCACGCGCACCCAGCCCCGGCGCGGCCAGGACATCGAGTCCGAGGTCACGCTGAGCTTCACGGAGGCCATCGAAGGGGCCACGGTGCCGCTGCGGATGTCCTCGCAAGCGCCGTGCAAGGCGTGCTCGGGCACCGGCGACAAGAACGGCACGCCGCGGGTGTGCCCGACCTGCGTCGGCACCGGGCAGGTGGCGCGCGGCTCCGGCGGCGGGTTCTCGCTGACCGACCCGTGCCCGGACTGCAAGGGCCGCGGACTGATCGCGGAGAACCCGTGCGAGGTCTGCAAGGGCTCCGGCCGTGCCAAGTCCTCCCGGACGATGCAGGTGCGCATTCCCGCCGGGGTGCACGACGGGCAGCGCATCCGGCTGCGCGGCAAGGGCGCCCCGGGCGAGCGGGGCGGACCGGCGGGCGACCTGTACGTGGTCGTGCACGTCGGCGAGCACCCGGTCTTCGGGCGCAAGGGCGACAACCTCACCGTCACCGTGCCGGTCACCTTCGCGGAGGCCGCGCTCGGCGGCGAGGTGCGGGTGCCCACGCTCGGCGGCCCGCCGGTGACGCTGAAGCTGCCTCCGGGCACGCCGAACGGCCGTACGATGCGCGCCCGGGGCAAGGGCGCGGTCCGTAAGGACGGCACCCGCGGCGACCTGCTGGTCACCGTCGAGGTGAGTGTCCCCAAGGACGTCACGGGGAAGGCTCGTGACGCACTGGAGGCGTATCGCGAGGCGACCGCGGGCGAGGACCCGCGGGCGGAGCTGTTCGAGGCCGCGAAGGGAGCATGAGTGAGATGGACGGCCGCCGCCGCAACCCGTACGAACTGACGGAAGACACACCGGTGTACGTCATCTCCGTGGCCGCGCAGCTGTCCGGACTGCACCCGCAGACGCTCCGTCAGTACGACAGGCTGGGCCTGGTCTCTCCCGACCGCACCGCCGGACGGGGCCGCCGCTACTCGGCCCGCGACATCGAACTGCTCCGCCAGGTGCAGCAGTTGTCGCAGGACGAGGGCATCAACCTGGCCGGCATCAAGCGCATCATCGAACTGGAGAACCAGGTCGCAGCCCTCCAGTCCCGGGTCGCGGAGCTGGAGGCGGCCCTGGAGGGCGCGGCGGCCGCGATGCGCCAGCGGGAGGCGGCCGTCCACGCCTCCTACCGCCGGGATCTGGTTCCGTACCAGGAGGTGCAGCAGACCAGCGCGCTGGTGGTGTGGCGCCCGAAGCGGCAGCAGGCGGACTGACGGCCGCGCACGCGGCGGGAAGAGGGGCCCGGAAGACGTCCAGGACGTCTTCCGGGCCCCTCTTCGCGTTCCGTCGCGGGCCGCCGCACGCGCACCGTCGTCCGCCGCCCCGCGCGTTCCTCCTCGTTCCGTCGCGCGGCCGGCCCGGTCGGTGCCGGTCACGCGAGCGCCGCCGAGTGAGGAGTCCGTAACGGGTGTTTGGAGAGGGTTCCGCAACATTCCGCAAGGTCTTCACAGGCTCAGCGGAGCGTGGTGTTGTCATCTCGTTAAGTGGTTCCGCTTGACGCCGGTGGTGGGCTCCGCGTTGGCTTTTCAGTCGTCTGGCCGCAATGCTGCGCCCTCGTCCGGAAGGCACCAGAAGTGAGCACCTCGATGCGTCGTATCGCCCTGACCGTGGCCGCGTCCACGCTGCCCCTCACGCTCGCCGGCTGCGGGGCGCTCGGCGGGTCGGGCAGCAGCGCCGGCGCCGGCCCGACGAAGGGCGACGACGTGAAGGTCGGACTGCTGCTGCCGGAGACGGAGAACAAGCGCTACGAGAAGTTCGACTACCCGATCATCAAGGACAAGGTGGCCGACCTCACGCGCAAGCAGGGCGTGGTGGAGTACGCCAACGCCGGATCGAGCGCGGCCAAGCAGGCGAGCCAGATGCAGAAGATGATCGACGACAAGGTCGACGTCATCCTGCTCGACGCCGTCGACTCGCACGCCATCGCCGGCGAGGTGAAGAAGGCCAAGGACGCGGGCATCCCGGTCATCGCCTACGACCGGCTGGCCGAGGGCCCCATCGACGCCTACATCTCGTTCGACAACGAACTGGTCGGCGAGGTGCAGGGCCGCACGCTGCTGGAGGCGCTCGGCTCCTCCGGCCGCGGCTCCGCCAAGATCGTCATGATGAACGGCTCGCCGACCGACCCCAACGCCGAGCAGTTCAAGGACGGCGCCCTGTCCCAGCTGAACGGCAAGGTGACGATCGCCCGGTCCTACGACACCAAGGACTGGAAGCCGGAGAACGCCCGGGCGAACATGGCCGAGGCCATCAAGGCCCTGGGCGCGAGCGGCATCGACGGCGTCTACTCCGCCAACGACGGCATGGCGGGCGGCATCATCAAGGCCCTGAAGGACGCCGGCGTCACCAAGCTGCCGCCCGTCACCGGTCAGGACGCCGACCTGGACGCGGTGCAGCGGATCGTGGCCGGCGAGCAGTACATGAGCGTGTACAAGTCCTACCCGACGGAGGCGGAGAACGCCGCGCAGATGGCCGTGGCCCGGGTCCAGGGCAAGGACATCGAGTTCGACTCGCTGGCCCGGGACAAGGTCGACAGCCCGACGCAGAAGAACATCCCCGCGCAGCTGGTCTCCGTCGTCGCGCTGACCAAGGACACCATCAAGGACACCGTCATCGCCGACGGCATCTACAAGGTCTCCGACATCTGCACGGCCGCGTACAAGGCGGACTGCGCGGCCATCGGCCTGAAGTAGCCCTTGACACCTCCGCGCGGGCCGGGTTCGCCCGGCCCGCGGACGTGCCGCGGCGCGCCGCCCGACGTCCCGTACACACCGGGTGATACCGGTCCTTCCCGGACCGAGCCCGCCGAGGAGGCGTGTTGCACAGCCGGTCCGGGCCGCGCATAGTTGCGCTGCGGAACTACGCGGAAACCGGGGGTGAGATGGGCCATGACCGGGCGCGGGACTCAGGAGCATCCGCACGGGGCCGACCGACTGTGCGAGGCGGGGGACCGCGTGTACTCCCGGGCCGTACGGCGCGGCCGGGTGCCACGCCGGGACGCCGAGCCGGTGCCGTGCCTGCTCGAACTGGCCCTGCTGCACCCGGACCCCGACGACATGGACTTCCTGGTGCCCACCGCGCCCCAGGAGGTCATGACGCGGCTGCTGCGGTCGATGTACGACGAGGTCAGCCAGAGCCACCGGCGGGTGGGCTCGGCGGTGGCGGCGTTCGAGCGGTACGCGGGCCTGGGCCGGCAGCTCAGGCGGTCCCCGGCCGCCGGTGAGGGCACCGCGATCCGCGTCCTGGACGGCCTGTCCCGCATCCAGGCCGCCATGGACGAGGCGACCCAGGAGTGCCGCACGGAGGTGCTGACCGTCCAGCCCGGCGGCATCCGCCGCGAGCACGAGCTGTCGGAGGGCCTGCACCGGGCGCTGGCGCTGCGCGGCCGGGGCGTGCGCATGCGCGACCTGTACACGCACGTCGCCCGGCACGGGCAGGGCCTGCTGAACTACCTGGAGCTGATGGGCGACGCGGTCGAGGCACGCACCCTGGACGAGGTGATCGACCGGCTGATCCTGTTCGACCGCACGGTCGCGTTCATCCCCGCCAACGCCGACCGCACCATGGCCCTGGAACTGCGCCACCCGGCGCTGGTGGAGTACCTGGTGACGGTCTTCGAACGGCTGTGGCGGCTGGCGATCCCGCTCACCGCCCCGCTGCCCGACACCGGCATCGAGGGCATCTCCCACCGCGAGCAGTCCATCGCCGCGCTGCTGGCCGAGGGCCACCAGGACGCGGTGATCGCCGAACGGCTGGGCATCAGCGTGCGCACCTGCCGCGCGCACATCGCCCGCCTGTCGGAGACGCTGGGCGCGGCCAGCCGCACCCAACTGGGCGTCCGCATCGCCCAGGCGGGCCTGGACCAGCCGCGGCAGGGCCCGGCCGTGAAGGCCCCGCTCAGTGTTCCCGGTGCTCCAGAATCCCGGATCGCCCGATGAGATAACCGAGCTGCGCGCGGCTCGTGCTGCCCAGGGCGGCGGCGAGCTTGGCGATGTGCTCCCGGGCGGTGCGGACGTTCATGCCGAGGCGCTCGGCGATGACGGTGTCGGTGTGTCCCTCGACGAGCAGGCCCGCTATGGCCCGCTGGCGGGCGGTGATGCCGCCCGGCGAGGGCTGCGGGGCGGCGGTGGGGTACATCGGCGTGGCGAGCCGCCAGAACCGCTCGAAGGTGGTGACGAAGTAGGAGACGAGCGCGGGGTGCGCCACTTCCAGGGCGAGGGTGCCCTCCGCGTCGGCGGGGAGGTAGGCCACGGAGCGGTCGACGATGATGAGGCGGTCGGTGACCTCGTCGAGCGTGCGGGCCTCCACGTCGCCCGTGAGCCGTTCGTAGCGGGCGAGGGTGAGCGGCAGATGGCGGTGCGTGTGCTGGTAGAGGGTGCGGATGCGGGCGCCGCGGTCGAGCAGTGCCTGGTCGCGGGCGAGGGAGATGGCCGTCGCGGTCTCGGCGCGCTCCTTGCTGGTGCGCCGGAACGACGGCTGGATGCACAGCAGTTCACGGCTGGCCTCGGCCATCGTCGCGGTGATGGCCTCGTTGATCCGGTCGATGCCGCTGATCAGCCGGACCGCGGTGGTCTCCGGTGCCTGCGGGTGCGGGGCGTCGAGCCGCAGCAGGGGCGCGAAGCTCTCGGCCAGACGGGCCTCGCGCCGCCGTTCGGCCGCGACGCGCTCGGCCGAGGCCCGCAGCATCCGGTGCAGGGCGGTGGCCGCGGGGACCGGCCGCATCCGGTCGGGGGTGTCGGCGTCCGGGTGCAGCAGGCCGCACTCGACCAGGCAGGGGGCCTCGTCGGTCACCGCGGCGGGCAGCCATCCCTCCCGCAGGGCTCGTTCGTACAGCGCGGTTGCCGTCGTGCACAGGGCCTCGGGCCCGTGCTCCGGATGCGGTGCGGGACTCACCTGCGGCCCTCCTCCGCGGTGTCGGCGATGTCGCTCAAGGCTCTTGGTTCAGGATGCCTGACTGCGCGATGAGGTAGCCGAGCTGGGCGCGGCTGCCGCTGCCCAGGGCGGAGGCCAGTTTGGCGATGTGGGCCCGGCAGGTGCGGACGTTCATCCCCAGGCGGCGGGCTATCGCCTCGTCGACGTGGCCCTCGACCAGCAGCTTGGCGATGGAGTGCTGGATGTCCGTGATGCCGTCGGGTGCGGCCCCGTAGGGGGTGCCGGTGCTCAGCGGCACCGCGCGGTCCCACAGGAACTCGAAGACCTTGACCAGGTAGCGGACGAGTCCGGGGTGGCGCAGCTCCAGGGCGACCTGCTGGTCGTCGCGGGCGGGGATGAAGGCGACCGTGGCGTCGCAGATGATCAGGCGCTCGACGAGTTCGTCGATCGTCCGGTATTCCACCTTGCCGTCGGACAGCTGCTCCACGTAGGCCAGCTTCTCCGGGTTGTGCCTGGCCGTGTGCTGGTACAGGCTGCGGACCCGTACGCCGCGCTCGACGAGCGGCCGGTCCCGTTCGAGCGCCTGCAGCAGGCTGTGCTCGGAGATCCGGTCGCTGGGCTGGACCGTCATCAGCTCCGACCGGCACTGTGCGGTGGCCAGGTTGAGGGCGGCATTGATACGGTCGCCGCCCTCCAGCACCATGATGGAGTCGCTCGACGCCGGTGGTTGGGTGTTCAGCGCCATGAACGGCTCGAAGACGTCGGCGAGTTCGATGGACATCCGCCGGCGTTCGGTTATCTCCCGCTCGATCGGCTGCAGTCGCTGGGCCAGGGCCACCGTCGGGGGCAGGGGACGCAGCCAGGTGGCGTCGTCGGGGTCCGGGTGGAGCAGGGCGAACTCCAGCAGGCAGGGGGCCGCTTCCACGTCCGCCCGGGAGATGCGCCCCGTCCGCAGGGCCCTGGCGTACAGCTCCCCGCCTTCGGGGCACAGCTCGGTCAGCGGGTGGGAATGGGTCTCCTTGTTCCGATTCGCCACCAAATCTCCACCCCCCAGGGTCCTGAACATGCAGGAACATGATGCATCCATTGTGTGGCCATGACGTGCCCGAATAAGCCATCGTCGTACTCGACGGGGGAAAGGGGACCTTCAAGTGAGGACGAAGCCGACTATGCGTAACAGAATGCTTCGCTCGGTGCTTGTCGCTGCCTTCTCCGCCGTCGTGGCTCTCGGCGCGCTGGGTGGCTTCTCCGGGTCGAAGAGTGAGGTTCGAGCCAACACTCAGTGGCCGGCGGTGGCGGCGCAGAGCAACACCCAGTGGCCGAGTGCGGCGACGCAGAGCAACACGCAGTGGCCGACGGCGCCGCAGGGCAATACGCAGTGGCCGACGGCGCCCGTGCAGAGCGGGTCCACCGACACCACGTCGGGATACACGGCCGACGGTGCCGGGAGCTGACGTGACCACACCACCCGACGACCGCTCCTTCCGCCGTGAGATGGCCACCGCCTACCGTTCCGGCTGGCACTTCATCGACCTGGTCACCGCCATCCCCCACAGCGGTGACTCGCTGATGGTGACCGTCTTCGGTGAGCCGGTCGTCGTCACGCGGGACGAGGACGGAGACGTACGGGCCTTTCGGTGCCTGCGGCGGCCTCGGGGCGCGCCGCAGCCCGTGCGGTGTGCCATCCGCTATGGAATGATCTTCGTGAATCTGGACCAACGGGACCACCGCCAGGTGGCGCAGGAGCCCGCCGGTCCACGCACCATCTCAGCCACCCCCCGCAGTGCCTGACGCGATTCCCCCGTCGTAAAAGATCGCGCAGGTGCTTCCCCCCGCAGCGGCGTCACCGTGACCTGAACACGGTGACGCCGCTGTCGTTTGCCCGGACATCTGGGGACATCGGTGCATCCGGGGCATGGCCGAAAAAGGCTGTGCCACCTGGCCGCCCGCCGTGCTCGCCCGAGGTCCGGGACCCCTCCTCCGGTCGCGCCCTGGGCCTTCGTGCGCCCAGGGCTTCTGTGCGTCCTGCGGCCCTCCTGGCGATCCGGTGGGTCCGATGCCGACCGCGGGTCCCGATGTCACCGGGCGCAGGGAACACGGGAGAGGGCCGGTCCCGAAAGTCGGCCGCCGGTGGGCCTCCCGGAGCGACCTTGAGTGGAATAGACTCAACTTTGTGTACGTTGACTGAGTCAGCACTGGGAGACGTGGCAGACCGCTGACGCCAAGGAGGAGAGAAGCGACCGTGGACGCCGAGCTGACCAACAGGAGCCGGGACGCCATCCAGGCGGCCGGCAACCGGGCCGTGACCGGGGGACACCCGGACCTGACCCCCGCCCACCTGCTCCTCGCGCTGCTCGAGGGCCAGGACAACGAGAACATCATCGACCTGTTGTCGGCCGTCGACGCCGACCAGGCGTCCGTCCGTGCCGGTGCCGAGCGGGTGCTGGCGTCGCTGCCCAGCGTGACCGGTTCCACCGTCGCCCCGCCGCAGCCCAACCGCGAGCTGCTGGCGGTGATCGCGGACGCGCAGAGCCGGGCCAAGGAGCTGGGCGACGAGTACCTGTCCACCGAACACCTGCTCATCGGCATCGCAGCCAAGGGCGGCGCGGCCGGGGAGGTGCTCGAGCGGCAGGGGGCCAGTGCGAAGAAGCTGCAGGAAGCGTTCCAGAAGGCGAGGGGAGGGCGCCGGGTGACCACACCCGACCCCGAGGGCCAGTACAAGGCCCTGGAGAAGTTCGGCACCGACTTCACCGCCGCGGCGCGGGAGGGCAGGCTGGACCCGGTCATCGGCCGGGACCAGGAGATCCGCCGCGTCGTGCAGGTGCTCTCGCGCCGCACCAAGAACAACCCGGTCCTCATCGGTGAGCCCGGCGTCGGCAAGACCGCCGTCGTCGAGGGGCTCGCCCAGCGGATCGTCAAGGGCGACGTGCCCGAGTCGCTGAAGGACAAGCGGCTGGTGGCGCTCGACCTCGGGGCGATGGTCGCGGGCGCGAAGTACCGCGGCGAGTTCGAGGAGCGGCTGAAGACCGTCCTGGCGGAGATCAAGGACTCCGACGGCCGGATCATCACCTTCATCGACGAGCTGCACACCGTCGTCGGCACGGGCGCAGGCGGCGACTCCGCCATGGACGCCGGCAACATGCTCAAGCCGATGCTGGCCCGCGGCGAGCTGCGCATGGTCGGCGCCACCACGCTGGACGAGTACCGGGAACGGATCGAGAAGGACCCGGCGCTCGAGCGGCGCTTCCAGCAGGTGCTGGTCGCCGAGCCCAGCGTGGAGGACTCCATCGCGATCCTGCGCGGGCTCAAGGGCCGCTACGAGGCCCACCACAAGGTGCAGATCAACGACTCCGCGCTGGTGGCCGCCGCGACCCTGTCCGACCGCTACATCACCTCCCGCTTCCTGCCGGACAAGGCGATCGACCTGGTCGACGAGGCCGCCTCCCGGCTGCGCATGGAGATCGACTCCTCGCCCGTCGAGATCGACGAGCTCCAGCGCGCCGTGGACCGGCTGCGCATGGAGGAGCTGGCCCTGGACAAGGAGACCGACGCCGCCTCGCGCGAACGGCTGGAGAAGCTGCGCCGCGACCTCGCCGACAAGGAGGAGGAGCTGCGCGGCCTGACCGCCCGCTGGGAGAAGGAGAAGCAGTCCCTCAACCGGGTCGGTGAGCTGAAGGAGAAGCTGGACGACCTGCGCGGGCAGGCCGAGCGCGCCCAGCGCGACGGCGACTTCGACACCGCCTCCAAGCTGCTGTACGGGGAGATCCCGACCCTGGAGAAGGAGCTGGAGGCCGCCTCGCGCGCCGAGGAGGAGGCCGCCAAGGACACCATGGTCAAGGAGGAGGTCGGCCCGGACGACATCGCCGACGTCGTCGCCTCCTGGACCGGCATCCCGGCCGGCCGCCTGCTGGAGGGCGAGACGCAGAAGCTGCTGCGCATGGAGGACGAGATCGGCAAGCGGCTGATCGGGCAGGGCGAGGCCGTGCGCGCGGTCTCCGACGCGGTGCGCCGCAGCCGTGCGGGCATCTCCGACCCCGACCGGCCCACGGGCTCGTTCCTCTTCCTCGGCCCGACCGGTGTCGGCAAGACCGAACTGGCCAAGGCGCTCGCCGACTTCCTCTTCGACGACGAGCGGGCCATGGTCCGCATCGACATGTCGGAGTACAGCGAGAAGCACAGCGTGGCCCGGCTGGTCGGCGCCCCGCCCGGCTACGTCGGCTACGAGGAGGGCGGCCAGCTCACGGAGGCGGTGCGCCGCCGCCCGTACAGCGTGGTGCTGCTGGACGAGGTGGAGAAGGCCCACCCGGAGGTCTTCGACATCCTGCTTCAGGTGCTGGACGACGGCCGCCTGACCGACGGGCAGGGCCGCACGGTCGACTTCCGCAACACCATCCTGATCCTCACCTCCAACCTGGGCAGCCAGTTCCTGATCGACCCGATCACCAGTGAGGCGGAGAAGAAGGAGCAGGTGCTGGAGGTGGTCCGCGCCTCGTTCAAGCCGGAGTTCCTCAACCGGCTGGACGACCTGGTGGTGTTCTCCGCGCTGACCAAGGAGGAGCTGAGCCGGATCGCGAAGCTGCAGATCGAGCGGCTGGCCAAGCGCCTGTCGGAGCGCCGCCTGACCCTGGACGTCACGCCCGAGGCGCTGGCCTGGCTCGCCGACGAGGGCATGGACCCGGCCTACGGCGCGCGTCCGCTGCGCCGGCTGGTGCAGACCGCCATCGGCGACCGCCTCGCCAAGGAGATCCTGGCCGGCGAGATCAAGGACGGCGACACGGTCCGCGTCGACCGCTTCGGCGAGGGCCTGCTGGTGGGCCCGGCCACGGGCAAGACGCTGTCGCGCCCACCGCGCCCACCGCGCCCACCGTCCACGCGCCCACCGCGCGCACGCGGCCCGTCACCCGGCAGTCGGGTGGCGGGCCCCGTGCTCAGCGCGTGAACGCCGCGAACCCGGAAAGGGAGGCGCCAAAGTCCCCGTACGTCACGCTCACCTGTACGGCGTCCGCGCCGACCCTTCCGGGCCGGCCCTGCAAGTGGATCGGTTCCGGACACAGATCCCGCCGAAGGCCGGCGCCTGTGGGCAGGAGACCGCCTTGGGCCCATCACCGAGTGGGTACTCGGAGCCGGAGAAGGCCATGCCCGGAAGGCGGCGAGGAAAGGGAGCAGGGCCAGGTCCGGCACCACCGCGACCGCCGCGACCGGCCACCCCCTGGTCCGGCCCCGCGGCACCCCGCCGAAGCCGGGCCGCTGCGCCCTTCCGGGCCGCGTCCGGACCATGGCCGCCACCTCCACCCGCCCGACGTCCACCCGTCGGCCGGATCATGTCAGCCCAGGGCTGACAAGCGCCCGGCGGGCTTGCCACGCCCCTCCCCGCATGGGGGAGGATGGCGGGATCCGTACGAAGGGAAAAACACGGTGAGCATCGACCCGTCCTCGATTCCGAACTTCGGGGGCCAGCCCGAGCCGCAGCCCCAAGGACCGGCGGGCCCCGTCGTCCCGGATCAGGATCTCGTGAAGCAGCTCCTGGACCAGATGGAGCTCAAGCACCTCGTCGACGAGGAGGGTGACCTCGTCGCGCCGTGGGAGCAGTTCCGCACGTACTTCATGTTCCGCGGCGAGGCGGACCAGCAGGTCTTCTCCGTGCGCACGTTCTACGACCGGCCGCACAAGATCGACGAGAAGCCGCAGCTGCTGGAGTCCATCGACGACTGGAACCGCCGCACCCTGTGGCCCAAGGTGTACACCCACACCCACGACGACGGCACCGTCCGCCTCATCGGCGAGGCGCAGATGCTGATCGGCATGGGCGTGAGCATCGAGCACTTCGTCTCCTCGACCGTGAGCTGGGTGCGCGCCGCCATCGAGTTCGACCGGTGGCTCATCGAGCAGCTGGGCCTGGAGGAGGAGATCAACGACGCCGACCGGCCGGAGGACGACGGCGAGGAGTGACCCCGCCGCCTCACCCGTGGGCGCGTGACGGCGCCCGGCAGGCAGCCCCGAGCGACAGCCCGGCCAGGGCACACCGGCCACCGCGGCCGCGTGCCGGGCCGGGCTGTCGCCGTACGACGACGGTTGCGGTACGCGTCAGTCCTTTCGGAGGCCCGCCAGCCTCTTGCCGGCCTCGCGCAGCGTCTCCGGCTGCTTGCAGAACGCGAACCGCACGAACGGCGCGCCCTCCTCGCGGTGGTCGTAGAAGACGGCGTTGGGGATGGCCACCACGCCGGCCCGCTCCGGCAGCGACCGGCAGAAGGCGAAGCCGTCGCTCTCGCCGAGCGGGCGGATGTCGGTGGTGACGAAGTACGTGCCGGCCGGCCGGAACACCTCGAAGCCCGCCTCCGTCAGCCCCGCCGCCAGCAGGTCCCGCTTGGCCCGCAGGTCCTCGCGCAGCGCCGTGAAGTAGGAGTCGGGCAGGTTCAGCGCCTCGGCGACCGCGTACTGGAAGGGCCCGGCCGAGACGTACGTCAGGAACTGCTTCGCCGACCTGACCGCCGCGACCAGAGCGGGCGCCGCGGTCACCCAGCCGACTTTCCAGCCCGTGAACGAGAACGTCTTCCCGCTGGAGCTGATGGTCACGGTCCGCTCGCGCATGCCGGGCAGCGTGGCGAGCGGCACGTGCGCGGCGTCGTCGAACACCAGGTGCTCGTACACCTCGTCGGTGACCACCAGCAGGTCCCGCTCGACGGCCAGCTCGGCGACGGCCGTCAGCTCCTCGCGGGTGAGGACCGTCCCGGTCGGGTTGTGCGGGGTGTTGATCAGCAGCAGCCGGGTGCGGTCGGTGACCGCCGCGCGCAGCTCGTCGAGGTCGAGCCGGAACGCGCCGCCGTGCGGGCGGAGCGTCACCGGCACCCGCCGCCCGCCCGCCATCGCGATGCAGGCCGCGTAGGAGTCGTAGTACGGCTCCAGGGCGACCACCTCGTCCCCGGGCTCGACCAGGGCCAGCAGCGAGGCCGCGATCGCCTCGGTGGCGCCCGCGGTGACCAGCACCTCGGTGTCCGGGTCGTACGTCAGGCCGTAGTGCCGCTGCTGGTGGGCCGCGACGGCCGTGCGCAGCTCCGGCACGCCGGGCCCCGGCGGGTACTGGTTGCCGCGCCCGTCGCGCAGCGCCCGCACGGCCGCCTCCCGGATCTCCTCCGGGCCGTCGGTGTCCGGGAACCCCTGCCCCAGATTGATCGATCCGGTCCGCGCGGCCAGGGCGGACATCTCGGCGAAGATCGTCGTCCCGAACTCGGCGAGCCGGCGGTTCAGGAACGGGCGTGCGCTGGAGGTCATGCCGGTCATCCTGCGCCCAAGCTCTGGACTTCCTCAAGTGCGCTTTGACCGGTGGCGCGGCCGGGCATGTCCGCACCACGCACCGGATAAGGCGCCCACGGGGGGCGTTCCCGGGGGGAACGGAAGGGAGCGTGACGCCATGGTGGTGGGCATCGTCGTGGCGGTGATCGTGGTACTGGTCGTCGCGGCCTCGGCGCGCGGCCGGAACCGCAGGAGGAAGGTCCGGCTGTCCAAGAGCGGCCGGCGGGGGGGGGCGGGGGGTCTTTTAAACACCCGGAGCCGCCCGCGAGGCCCCTCCTGGGGGTGCCCGGCGGGGCGCGGTCGCTGCAACAAAAAAAACACAAGCGCACGTGTGAGAAGCACTGTGTGACCCCCGTACGTCCCCCGTGCTTCCCCGTCCGGCGGACCACGTTCGTCCCCCGTGCCGCCGTCGTGTCCAACGTACGGGCGAGGACGCGGCGGCGGAATCCGTCACCGGGTGGATCTCCTTGTGCACCCAGGCGGTAGGCCCGCGGGAGGACTCCACCTTCCGCGGTACCGCAGAAGGTGGACGCCGCTGTGCGCGCACCGGGTTTACGCTGCGGCGATGCGGATCCACCCCCTTGCGGTCGACGGCCTGACGGCCCTGGCTCCGACCACCGTCGCGTGCCTGCTCGGCGCCGAGGCCGCGACCCAGGGATGGCCTCCGCTCGACGCGTTCGGCTGGACGCTCGTCGCCCTGACGAACCTGCCCCTCGTCCTGCGCGGCCGGGCCCCCGTCGGGGTGTTCCTCTTCGTCCACGGGTGCTGGACCCTCTACGTCTGGCTCGGCCACTGGCCGGTGGTGAACTCGCCCGCCGCCATGGTCGCCCTCTACACCGTGGCCGCCGCCCGCCCCACCCGGATCACCGCCGTGTGCGCCGCCCTGCTGGGCGGGGTGTGGATCTACGCCGGCGTGCACAGCGACTCCGACGCGATGCCGTCGGTGGTGGGCCAGGCGATCGGCTACCCGCTGGTGATCTGGCGGTTCGGGTACGCCGCCCGGCGGACCGCCGAGCTGACCGAGCGGCTGCGCGCCGAGCAGGCCGAGCGGGCGCGGCGCGAGGTCGCCGAGGAACGGGTCCGCATCGCCCGTGAACTGCACGACGTGGTCGCCCACCACATGGCGGTGATCAACGTCCAGGCGGGCCTCGCCCGGTTCGTCTTCGACTCCGACCCCCGCACCGCGCGCGAGGCGCTCACCACCATCGGCACCACCAGCGGCGAGGCGCTGGCCGAACTGCGGCGCATGCTCGGCCTGCTGCGCGCGGACGGGGTGGCCGGCGCCGACGGCGGCCCGGACCGGGGCGGCCCGGACGGTGCGCGGGGCGCGGCCGGCGAGGGCGGCGCCGTTCTGGAGCCGGCGCCCGGCCTGGACCGGCTGGAGGAGATGGTCGAGCGGGTCCGCGCGGGCGGTGTCCCGGTCGACCTGACGGTGCGCGGCGAGCCGCGGCCGCTGCCCTCCGGCGTGCAGCTGTGCGTCTACCGGGTCGTCCAGGAGGCCCTGACCAATGTGCTGAAGCACGCGCCCGGCGCACACGCCACCGTGCGCCTGGTCTACCGCGCGGGCGAGATAGAGGCGTCGGTCACCGACGACGGAGGTGCCGGGGAGCGCGGAAAGGAGGTGGATCCGGACAGAATGCCGAAGCCCGGTGGCCATGGCTTGATCGGGATGCGCGAGCGCGCCAAGCTCTACGGCGGGACGATCGTCGTCGGCCCGCGGCGCGAGGGGGGATTCGGCGTGCATCTGACCCTGCCGACGGCGGGACAGGCCGCACGCCGGGAAGACGCCGTCACGGAATGATCAGAGTGCTGGTGGTCGACGACCAGTTCCTCGTGCGCAGCGGACTGGTCGCGCTGCTGCGCGCCGCTGAGGGCATGGAGGTCGTCGGCGAGGCGGCGGACGGCACCGAGGCGGTGGCGCTGGCCGCGAAGAGCCGGCCGGACGTCGTCCTGATGGACATCCGCATGCCCGGCATGACCGGCATCGAGGCGACCCGGCGGATCCTGGCCGAGGCGAGCGACCCGGCGCCGCGCGTGCTGATCCTGACCACCTTCGACCTGGACGAGTACGTGTACGGCGCGCTGCGGGCGGGCGCGTCCGGGTTCCTGCTGAAGGACGCGGGGCCCGAACGGCTGCTCGCGGCGGTGACCGCCGTGCACGGCGGTGACTCCCTGTTCGCGCCGGGCGTCACCCGGCGGCTGGTGGAGGCGTTCACCCAGCGCGCGGACGGCTCCTCGGCCCGTACCGCCTCCCCGGCCGGACTGGGCGCCCTGACCTCCCGGGAGATCGAGGTCCTCAAACTGGTCGCGCGCGGCCTGACCAACGCCGAGGCCGCCGACCGCCTCTTCATCAGCGAGGCCACGGTCAAGACCCACCTCAACCGCACGATGACCAAACTCAGCCTGGCCAGCCGGGCCCAGGCGGTGGTAATGGCCTACGAGACCGGGCTGGTGCGGCCGGGCGGCGACGACTGACCTCGGCCGACCTCGGCCGAGGGAGGGTAATCGGGGCCGCCACTGGGTAGTCTCGGCTGACATGGAGCACGAGGTGTTCGTTCCGGTCCCGGCCCGGCGGCTGCGGGCGGCGCTCGCCGACCCCGCGCAGGTCACCCGGGCGGTCCCCGGCTTCCAGCAGGAGGCCGGCGCCGAGCCCGGCACGGGACGCCTGAAGCTGCGCGTCGGCAGCCACTCCGTCACCTACCGCGGCACCCTGCGCCTGTCGGTGCGCGACGACGGCAGCTGCCTCGCCGAGGGCGAGGCGACGGAGGCGCGCGGCAGCGGCGAGGTGAAGCTCGCGCTCACGCTGAGCGCCCGTGACACCGACGACGGCTCCACCCTCGCCTTCGACGGCACCGTCTCGGCGGGCGGCCGGATCACCGAGCTGGACCCCGACGTCGTACGGGCCGCCGCGCTGCGGCTGCTGGACCGTTTCGCGGAACACCTCGGCACGGGGACGGCCGGACCCGAGGACGACGGCGAGACCGCGGAGTCCCTGGCCACCGAGGACTTCGCCCCGCTGTCGACGGGCGACTTCGAGGCCGGCCCGGACGCGGACGACGCCCCCGTCCCGCCGCCGGGCGACACCACCGAGCCCCGACCGGACCGGACCGCCGAGGCGGCGGGGGCGGCAGAACCGGGCGGGGCCGCTGAGGCTGCTGGGGCAGTTGAGCCGGGGACCTCTGAACTGCGGTCCGCCAAGCCCGAGTCGCCCGAGGAGACCGCCGAGCCGCGTCCCGCCGAGCCCCGTTCCGCCGAGCCCCGTCCGGCCGAACCCCCCGAGCACGTCTCCGTCTTCGACACCGAGGTCCCGCCGCCCTCCCTCGATCCGCTCGCCGACGACGAGGCCGACGACGAGGCCGAGGGCGCGACCGAAGACGCCGGGGACACCGGGGACGCCGGGGACCGGTCCGCGGAGCCGCCCGCCGAGGCGGCGCACGCCCGGCGGACGATGATCGGACGCAGCGCGGAGGAGGTGGACCACGCCCCGCCGCGCGGCCGCTACGCGCCCGTGCCCGCGCCGCTGACCGTCTCCGCGAACTCCACCCTGCGCTGGGCGGCGCCCGCCGCCGCACTGGTCGTGGCCTCGGCGATCGTCGTCACCCGGGCCATCCGGCGCCGCCGGTGACGGCACCCGGCCCCGGCGCGCGGCCCGCGCCGCGACCGGCCCAGTAGCCTCGTCGCGTGAGCAACGAAGACATCACGCTGACCGCGGGCGACGCGGAGGCGACCGTACGGCCCGGCAACGGGGGCCGCATCGCCGGGCTCCGGGTGGGCGGCCTGGAACTGCTGCGCCAGGGCGAGCGGTACGGCTGCTTCCCGATGGTCCCCTGGTGCGGCCGGATCCGCGACGGCCGGTTCCGCGACGGCGCCACCGTCCACCAGATGCCGCTCAACTCCCCGCCGCACGCCATCCACGGCACCGCCCGCGACGGCGCCTGGGACACCGCCCGGGTCTCGCAGAACGAAGCGGTGATCACCTACGACCTCGTCGACCCCTGGCCCTACCCCGGCCGGATCACCCAGGTGGTCACCCTGGCCGAGGACTCCCTGACGCTGACCATGTCCGTGGAGCCGCAGGAGTCCTCCTTCCCGGCGCAGATCGGCTGGCACCCGTGGTTCAACCGCTCCCTCGGCCGTGAGGACGTGCGCCTGGACTTCCAGCCGGCGTGGCAGGAGGAGCGCGGCGCGGACCACCTGCCCACCGGCCGGCGCATCGACCCGCGGCCCGGCCCCTGGGACGACTGCTTCGGCATGCCCGACGGCGTCGACGTCACGCTCACCTGGCCCGGGCAGCTGGAACTGAGGGTGACCAGCCCCGAGAAATGGGTCGTCGTCTACGACGAGCAGGAGGCCGCGGTGTGCGTGGAGCCGCAGACCGGCCCGCCCGACGGCCTGAACACCCACCCGCACCTCGTCACGCTGCTGGAGCCGCTGGAGGCCACGACGACCTGGACCTGGCGCGCTGTTTAAGCTGGCTGGCATGAGCGACGTTCGCGGCGAGCTGCTGCAGCAGATCAAGGACAAGGCCGTGGTGCACGGCAAGGTGACCCTGTCGTCGGGTCTGGAGGCCGACTACTACGTGGACCTGCGCCGCATCACCCTCGACGGCGAGGCGGCCCCGCTGGTCGGCCAGGTGCTGCTCGACCTGACCGCGGACTTCGACTACGACGCGGTCGGCGGGCTGACCATGGGCGCCGACCCGGTCGCCGCGTCGATGCTGCACGCGGCCGCCGCGCGCGGACGGAAGCTGGACGCCTTCGTGGTGCGCAAGGCGGCCAAGGCGCACGGGCTGCAGCGCCGTGTGGAGGGCCCGGACATCAAGGGCCGCCGGGTCCTGGTCGTCGAGGACACCTCCACCACCGGCGGCTCCCCGCTCACGGCGGTGGAGGCGGTGCGCGAGGCGGGCGCCGAGGTGGTCGCGGTGGCGACGATCGTCGACCGGGCCACGGGCGCCGCGGAGAAGATCCGCGAGGGCGCCGGCGTGCCGTACGTCTTCGCGTACTCCAAGGACGACCTGGGGCTGGACTGAGCCGGCCGTCCGGAGACCGGTCCTGGGCCGGTCCGAGGCCGGCCGTGCGGGGACGGCAGGGCCGCGGGACCCGGCCGTCGCGACCCACTTATCCACAGGCTGGACGAGGTGTCCGAAGCATCCGGGATCTTCTGCGAAGATGGGGCCGACGATGACGTCACTCCCTAGGTCAGGGCCGTAAAGCACGCAGAACGCACCCCGCACATACAAGGAGCGGACAGATGCCCATCGCAACCCCCGAGGTCTACAACGAGATGCTCGACCGGGCGAAGGCAGGCAAGTTCGCCTACCCGGCCATCAACGTGACGTCGTCGCAGACCCTGAACGCGGCCCTGCGCGGCTTCGCGGAGGCGGAGAGCGACGGCATCGTCCAGATCTCCACCGGTGGTGCCGAGTTCCTCGGCGGCCAGTACAGCAAGGACATGGTCACCGGCGCCGTGGCCCTCGCCGAGTACGCGCACGTCCTCGCCGAGAAGTACCCGGTCAACATCGCGCTGCACACCGACCACTGCCCGAAGGACAAGCTCGACGGGTACGTCCGCCCGCTGCTGGCCATCTCCGAGGAGCGCGTGAAGGCCGGCCGCAACCCGCTGTTCCAGTCCCACATGTGGGACGGCTCGGCGGAGACCCTGGCCGACAACCTGGAGATCGCCCAGGAGCTGCTGGCCCGCACCTCCGCCGCCCGGATCATCCTCGAGGTCGAGATCACCCCGACCGGCGGCGAGGAGGACGGCGTCTCCCACGAGATCAACGACAAGCTGTACACCACGGTCGACGACGCGATCCGCACCGCCGAGGCCCTCGGCCTGGGCGACAAGGGCCGCTACCTGCTGGCGGCCTCCTTCGGCAACGTCCACGGCGTGTACAAGCCGGGCAACGTCGTGCTCCGCCCCGAGCTGCTGAAGGAGCTGAACGAGGGCGTGGCGGCGAAGTACGGCCGCCCGGCCGACAGCAAGCCGTTCGACTTCGTCTTCCACGGCGGCTCCGGCTCCACGGAGGAGGAGATCCGCACCGCGCTGGAGAACGGCGTGGTGAAGATGAACATCGACACGGACACCCAGTACGCCTTCACGCGTCCCGTCGTCGACCACATGTTCAAGAACTACGACGGCGTGCTGAAGGTCGACGGCGAGGTCGGCTCCAAGAAGGCCTACGACCCGCGCACCTGGGGCAAGCTCGCCGAGGCGTCCATGGCCCAGCGCGTGGTGGAGGCCTGCGGCCACCTGCGCTCGGCCGGCACGAAGATCAAGTAAGCGCGGGGCCGTCCGCGACGGCACCTCCCGGCGGGGGCCCGCCCCCCCCCCCCCCCCCCGCCCCCCCCCCCCCCCCCGTCCCCCCCCCCCCCCCCCCCCCGCCCCCCCCCCCCCCCCGCCCCCCCCCCCCCCCCCCCCCCCCCCCCCCCCCCCCCCCCCGCCCCCCCCCGCCCCCCCCCCCCCCCCCCCCCCCCCCCCCCCCCCCCCCCGCCCCCCCCCCCCCGCCCCCCCCCCCCCCCCCCCGCCC
>NZ_LR732544.1:4138154-4142600 GCF_902506575.1 Streptomyces mexicanus
AGGGCCGGGGGGGGGGTCGCCCCAAGGAGGCCCGCCCCCCCGCCCCCGGGGGGCACGCCCGCGGGGGCGCCCGGGGCCCGGCGGGGGGGGGGGGCCGGCGCCCCCCGGCGCGCGGCCGGCACAAAGATAAGGAAGGCGGGGGGCCGCCCGCGCCGCCCCCCCCGGGGGGGGGCCCGGCCCGCGGCGCCCGGGCGGGCCCCCCGCCCGCGTTTTTCCCCCGCTGTCCCGCGCTGTCGCCCGCTGTCCGGGCTTTCGCGCGCTTTCCCCGCCCCGCGGCGACTCGTCCCGCGGGCGATCCAGCAGACTGGTTCCATGACCCTTCACGAGAACCTGCTGGGCGGCCCGCCCCCCACCCACCTGCCCGACGACCCGGAGCCCCGCGAGCTGCTCGCCAAGGGCACGCCGCCCGCCGAGGTCGCGGCCCGGTACCCGGCGTCCTCGTTGGTCTGGGCGCAACTGGCGGAGGACGCCTTCGAGCGGGGCGCGGCCGTGGAGTCGTACGCGTACGCCCGGACGGGCTACCACCGCGGCCTGGACGCCCTGCGGCGCAACGGCTGGAAGGGGCACGGCCCGGTGCCCTGGGAGCACGAGCCGAACCGCGGCTTCCTGCGCGCCCTGCACGCGCTGGCGCGCGCCGCCAAGGCGATCGGGGAGCAGGAGGAGTACGAGCGCTGCACCCAGTTCCTGAAGGAATCCTCCGAGACGGCCGCCCGCACGCTGGGCTGATCCCGCGCGTCACGGAGCGGGCCGCCCGCGCGGGCCGAGCCGAACGGGCCGGGCGGAGCAGGCCCACCGCGCGGGCCGAGCCGAACGGACCGATTGCGCGGACCGGGGGTGACCAGGGCCCGCCCGGGCGACCGGGCGGGCCTTGCGATCTGCACGGATGGTTTGCAGGATGCCGGTGGGGACCGGGGCCCCCGTGCCGGCATCGGCAGGGGCGGACCGCTACCCGGAGTACAGCAGGAGACAGCGATGTCCCAACAGGCTCACCCGACCTCTCAGCCCGCTGAGGCCCACGAGCCCGAGACCCCGCATCTCGACTTCGACGGCACCACGCCCTACGAGGACTACGTCAAGGCGGACGTGCTCACCCATTTGCAGCACACCCTCTCCGACGATCCCGGAGAGATGGTCTTCCTGGTCACGACCCAGGTCATGGAGCTGTGGTTCACCTGCCTGGTCCACGAGTGGGAGACCGCGGCCCGGGCCCTGCGCTCGGACGACGTGCCCGCGGCGATCGCCGCGCTGAAGCGGTCCGTACGGGAACTGGAGGCGCTCAACGCCTCCTGGAAGCCGCTCGGACAGCTCACACCGGCCCAGTTCAACAGCTACCGCGGCGCCCTCGGCGAGGGCTCCGGCTTCCAGTCGGCGATGTACCGGCGCCTGGAGTTCCTGCTCGGCGAGAAGTCCGCGTCGATGCTCGTCCCGCACCGGGGCACGCCGCGCGCCCACGCCGAACTGGAGAAGGCGCTGCACGAGCCGAGCCTGTACGACGAGGTGCTGCGGCTGCTCGCCCGCCGCGGGTACGACATCCCCGCCTCCGTCCTCGACCGTGACGTCGCCCGGCGCTACGAGCCGTCGCCCGCCGTGGAGGCGGCCTGGGCGGCCGTCTACGCGGGCGAGGGGCCCGAGGACCTGGCCCGCCTCGGCGAGGCGCTGACGGACGTGGCCGAACTGGTGTGGCGCTGGCGCAACGACCACCTGGTCGCCACCCGCCGCGCGATGGGCGCCAAGCCCGGCACGGGCGGCTCCGCCGGGGTGGCCTGGCTGGAGAAGCGGGCGCAGAAGAACGTGTTCCCCGAGCTGTGGACGGCGCGGTCGTATGTCTGAACTCGCCGGTACCTCGGAACTCCTGCGCAAGGCGGAGAAGCTGGACGCCGCGGACGCGCTGGGCACGCTGCGCGACAGGTTCGTCCTGGACGGGACGGTCTACCTCGACGGCAACTCGCTGGGCGCGCTCCCGGCCCACGTCCCGGACCGGCTCGCGGACGTGGTGCGCCGCCAGTGGGGCGAGCTGCGCATCCGCTCCTGGCAGGAGAGCGGCTGGTGGACCGCGCCCGAGCGGATCGGCGACCGGATCGCCCCGCTGGTCGGGGCGGCGCCCGGGCAGATCGTGGTGGGCGACTCCACCAGCGTGAACGTCTTCAAGGCGCTGGTGGCGGCGGTCCGGATGGCCCGGGAGACGGGCGGTGGGCCGGACGGTGCGCCCGCTGCGGCGGGTGGTGGGCCGGACGGTGGGCCGAGTGCGCCGATCGGTGAGCGTGGTGGTGCGCCGGACGGTGAGCCGGGTGGTGCGCCGGGCGGGGAGCCGGGTGGTGCGCCGGGCGGGGGTCCGCGCGACGAGATCCTGGTCGACGCCACGACGTTCCCCACGGACGGCTACATCGCCCGCTCGGCGGCCCGGATGGCCGGCTGCACCCTGCGCCCGGTGGCGCCGGGGGACGTGCCCGGCGCCCTGTCCGGGCGCACCGCCGCGGTCCTGCTCAACCACGTCGACTACCGCACCGGCCGCCTGCACGACCTGCCGTCCCTGACGGCCGCGGTGCACGCGGCGGGCGCGTACGCCGTGTGGGACCTGTGCCACAGCGCGGGCGCCCTGCCGGTGGGGCTCGACGAGCACGGGGTCGACCTGGCGGTCGGCTGCACGTACAAGTTCCTCAACGGCGGCCCGGGCGCGCCCGCGTTCCTGTACGTCCGCCACGCGCTGCAGGACCGTTTCGACTCCCCGCTGCCCGGCTGGAACTCGCATGCCGAACCCTTCGGCATGCAGCCCGAGTACGTGCCGGCGCAAGGAGCCCCGCGCGGGCGCGTCGGCACGCCCGACATCCTGTCGATGCTCGCCCTGGAGGCGTCGCTGGAGGTCTGGGACGGGGTGCCGATCGAGGCCGTGCGGGCCAAGTCCCTCGCACTGACCGACTTCTTCCTGGAGTGCGTCACCGCGTACGTGCCGGCCGGGCGCGTGGAGTGCGTGACGCCGCTGGCGCACGAGGAGCGGGGCAGCCAGGTGGCGCTGCGCTGCCCGGACGCCGGGCAGGTGATGGAACGGCTGATCGACGAGGGCGTGGTCGGCGACTTCCGGTACCCGGACGTGCTGCGCTTCGGGTTCACGCCGCTGTACGTGCGGTTCGCCGACGTGGAGCGGGCGGCACGGGTGCTGGCGGCGGTGCTCGGGGAAGCGGTGCGCGGTGAGGCGGTGCTCGCCGAGGGGGAGGGGCGCCCGGAGGAGTAGGGGCGCGCGCAGGAGTGGGCGTGCGGGGGCGCGTGGCGGAGGCGCGGGATCCAGGGGCGGTCCGACCGGGTTCCCGCGCCGCCCTCACGGTGCGTCACGTCCGCGTGTAGACGCACGTCAACGGCCTGGTACCGTCCCCGCCAACGGCCGTACCACGCCGTCCCCCCACTCCTGACCCGCCACATCCGTTCTGTCGTTGAGAGGTTGGAGCATGCCGGACGCCGCCGCACGCCGCGAGGGAGCCGTACCGGGGAACGCCGCCGGCCGTGAGGCGGACGCGCGGACCGCCGCCCGTGCCGCCGCTGAGGAGCAGTCGCTGCTGTCGCAGACGCCCGTCGACCCCGACAGCACCGCCGCCTACGGCGACCACCCCGACCAGCTGATCGACTTCTACGCCCCGCGCTCCTCCCGCTCCCCGGTGCCGGGCGCCCCGGTCCCGCTCGTCGTCGTCCTGCACGGCGGTGCCTGGCGGGCCCCGTACGACCGGCGCCACATCACCCCCTTCGCCGCCTTCCTCGCCCGCCGGGGTTTCGCCGTGGCCAACGTCGAGTACCGGCGCGGTCCCGCGACCCCGGACCCCGAGGGGGAGGCGGCACCGGTGGCGGGACGGTGGCCGGACACGTTCGACGACGTGGCCGCCGCCCTCGACGCGCTGCCCGGGCTCGTGGCCCGGGAACTGCCGCAGGCGGACGCGCGGCGCACGGTGCTGACCGGCCACTCCGCGGGCGGCCACCTCGCCCTGTGGGCCGCGGCCCGGCACGTCCTGCCCGCGGACGCGCCCTGGCGCACCGACCGGCCCGCCCCGCTGCGCGGCGTGGTCGCCCTCGCCCCGATCGCCGACTTCGCGGTCGCCGAGAAGCTCGACGTGTGCGGCGGGGCCGCGTCGCAACTGCTGGGCGGCGCGGAGGAGTTCGCCGTACGCCGCCCGTACGCCGACCCCGCCCTGCTGCTGCCCACCGGCATCGCGACGACGGTGGTGCAGGGCCGCGCGGACGTGGACGTGCCGCAGGCGGTGGCGGAGGCGTACACGGAGGCCGCGGCGAAGGCCGGCGAGCTGGTGGGGCTGACCCTCCTGGAGGACGTCGGCCACTTCCCGCTGATCGACCCGACGGCGGACGCCTGCGCGGTGGTGGCCGAGGAGATCGCCCAGCTGGCGTGGTGAGGGGGCGGCCCCGGGCGGGCGGGCCGCCGTTTCAGCTGGTCGACACATGGCTCAG
>NZ_LR732544.1:4142701-4154077 GCF_902506575.1 Streptomyces mexicanus
GGTCGGCGCTCCGCGGGGCGGGGCGCGCGGTCCGGACCGGCCGGCGCCCTGCCCCACCGGATCACTGCTCCGGCCGCCCGGGCGGCCCCGGGCGGCCGGACCGCCGCGAGCGGACCGGCCGGTCACGCTGTGGCGGTCCGGCGTCTTTCGCGGTACACCGGACGGGAGCCCTCCCCATCCTGGACGGCCACGGCGATCAGAATCCCTGGACGGTCACGGCGGTCAGAAAGTCGACGATCTTGGACCTCGGCCATGTCTCCGCTCCGGTGCGGATCTCCAGCCGCACCGGCCGGTGGATCCTGGTGACCACCGTGCTCGGCTCCAGCATGGCCCTGCTGGACTCCACCGTCGTCAACGTCGCCCTGCCGCGCATCGGCCACGACCTGAACGCCGATCTCGCCGCGCTGCAGTGGACGGTCAACGCCTACCTGGTCACGCTGGCCGGACTGATCCTGCTCGGCGGCTCCCTGGGCGACCGCTACGGCCGCCGGAAGATCTTCGTGCTCGGTGTCGTCTGGTTCGCCGCCGCCTCCCTGCTGTGCGGGCTGGCCCCGAGCGCGCACGTGCTGATCGCGGCCCGCGCCCTGCAGGGGATCGGCGGCGCCCTGCTCACCCCCGGGTCGCTCGCCCTGATCCAGGCCTCCTTCCATCCCGACGACCGGGGCCGGGCCGCGGGCCTGTGGTCCGGGTTCGGGGGCATCGGGGCCGCGGTCGGCCCGTTCCTCGGCGGCTGGCTGGTGGACGGTCCCGGCTGGCGCTGGGTGTTCCTGCTCAACGTGCCGGTGGCGCTGGTGTGCGCGCCCCTGGCCGTGCGGCACGTACCGGAGTCCTCCGACGGGCGGGGGCACGGCCGGTTCGACGTGCTCGGCGCCGTCCTCGGCGCGCTGGCCCTCGCCCTGGTGACCTATGCCCTGATCCAGGCCCGCGGCGACGTCGTCCCCGTCGCCCTGACCGGGGCGGCGGGCATCGTCGCCGCCGTCGCGTTCGTCTGCGTCGAACGGCGCGTGCCCGATCCGATGATGCCGCTGGACGTCTTCGCCTCCCGCCAGTTCAGCGCGGTCAACGTGGTCACGCTGGGCGTCTACGCGGCCTTCGGCGGCTTCTTCTTCCTCACCGCCCTCCAGCTCCAGGTCGTCTCCGGCTACTCGCCACTGCGCGCGGGCACCGCCCTGCTGCCCACGACCGTGCTGATGCTGCTGTTCTCGGCCCGCTCCGGCGCTCTCGCCGACCGGATCGGGCCGCGCCTGCCGCTCACCGTCGGGCCGCTGCTGTGCGCGGGCGCGATGCTGCTGATGCTGCGCGTCGGCCGGGACGCCGACTACCTCACGGACGTCCTGCCGGCCCTGGTGGTCATGGGCGCGGGCATGGTCACCCTGGTGGCCCCGCTGACCGCCACGGTGCTGGCCTCGGTGGACACCTCCCGGGCGGGTCTGGCCAGCGGCATCAACAACGCGGCGGCCCGCGCGGCCGGTCTGGTCGCGGTGGCCGCGCTGCCGCTGCTGTCCGGGATGGGCCCGGAGGCTTACCGCTCGGCGGACGCCTTCGACGCGGCCTTCCGGCGGGCGATGCCGATCTGCGCCGCGCTGCTGGTGGCGGCGGCGGTCCTCGCCTTCGCCACGGTCCGCCGCCCGGCCCCCGGCTGCCCGCGCCCGCACTGCCGCACCCACGGCGCGATGACGGCCCCGCCGCTGGAGGACGGCCGGCCCGGCCCGGCGCCCCGCACCCGGTGACCGAAGCGCCCACCGCTCCCGGCCGTCCCCTGTCCGCCGCGCGCACCGACGGGCCGGGGATGCCCCCGCACACCTCGACGTCCGGGCCGGGCGGCGGTCTCATGGACAGGTGAGGAGGTGCCGCGCATGGACACGACGATCCCGGCGGCCATGCGGGCCTGGGTGGCCTCCGCCTCCCGCCCGGGAACGGTCGAGCCCGCCGTGCTGCCGGTTCCGGTCCCCGCCGGCGACGAGCTGCTGGTGCGGGTGGCGGTGTGCGGAGTGTGCCGTACCGATCTGCACGTGCGGGACGGCGACCTGCCCGCACACCGCACGCGGGTGGTGCCGGGCCACGAGGCGGTCGGGGAGGTCGTCGCGGCCGGCCCGGACGCCACCGGCCCCGCGGCCGGCACCCGGGTCGGCATCCCGTGGCTGCGCCGGACGTGCGGGACGTGCGCCTTCTGCGGGCGCGGGCAGGAGAACCTGTGCCCGTCCTCGCGGTACACCGGCTGGGACGCCGACGGCGGCTACGCCGAGTACGCGACCGTGCCCGCCGCCTACGCCTACGAACTCCCGCAGGGCTACGCCGAGGAGGAGCTGGCCCCGCTGCTGTGCGCCGGGATCATCGGCTACCGGGCGCTGCGGCGCGCCGACCTGCCGCCCGGCGGTCACCTGGGCATCTACGGCTACGGCGCCTCCGCCCATCTCACCGCGCAGATCGCGCTCGCCCAGGGCGCGTCCGTCCACGTCTTCACCCGCTCCCCGGCCGCCCGGGGCCTGGCCCTGCGCCTGGGCGCCGCCTCGGCGGCCGATCCCTCGGCGCCACCGCCGCGGCCCCTGGACGCCGCGATCCTCTTCGCCCCGGCCGGTGAGCTGGTCCCCCTGGCCCTGCGGGCGCTGGGCAGCGGCGGCACGCTCAGCATCGCCGGCATCCACCTCAGCGCCATTCCTCCGCTGGACTACCGGCGGGATCTCTTCCGCGAGCGGACCGTGCGCAGCGTGACGGCCAACACCCGCGCGGACGGACGCGCGCTGTTCGCCGTGGCGGCCGCGCAGCCGCTGCGGGTCATGGTCACCCCGTACGCCTTCGACCGGGCGGACCGCGCTCTGGACGACCTCGCCGCGGGCCGCGTCAACGGGGTGGCAGTCCTGCGCGTACGGCCGGCGGGGTGCTGACAAGCATCGCCCTCGGGGACGAGCGTGGGGCGGGCCGGTGTTGCGGGTGCCGCCGACCCGTCCAGGGAGGCCGCCACGGTCGCGGGTCCCCGGCATCCGGAGCGATGCCGTGGTGCCCGGGCGTACGCGAGGGAGCAGGGGTACTCCGGTAGGCATGGATGCGGGGCATGAGCCGGGGGAGCGCCGCCTGCCGCCGTCGCCGGGCCGCGGACCGGTGGCCCTGCCCTTTGCGCTGATCGTGGTGATCACCGTGGTGGACGTGCACTCCCCGCAGGACGTGCACCTGGGTCCGTTGCTGGTCATCGCGCCGGCCCTGACCGCCTCGATGGCCGGTCCGCGCACGACCGCGCTGGCGGGGGCGCTGGCGGTGGCCGCCCAGGTGGCCATCGCCGTCTTCCACGGCGGGCTGACCACGACCAACCACCTCTCGCAGATCGCCGCCCTGACCGTGCTGTCCGCCCTGGTGGTCTTCGTGTGCCAGGTGCGCGACCGGCGCAGCCGGGAGTTGGTCCGGGCCCGCTCGGTGGCCGAGGCGGCGCAGCTGGTGCTGCTGCGGCCGCCACCGCGCCGGATGGGACCGTTGCGGGTCGCCTGGCTCTACCTGGCCGCCGAGGACGAGACCCGGGTCGGGGGCGACCTGTTCGCCGTCGCCCGCACCGACCACCCCGGCAGCCGCGTCATCATCGGCGATGTCCGCGGCAAGGGCCTGTCCGCCATCGGCGAGGCGTCCATGGTCCTGGGTGCCTTCCGGGAGGGCGCTCACCGGTACGCCACCCTGCCGGACCTCGCGGCGGCCCTGGAGGAGAGCGTGGCCCGGAACCTGGAGGAGGTCGCCGACACCGAGCACGACCCGGGCGAGCACTTCGTCACCGCCCTGCTGCTCGACATCCCCGACGACGGCTCACAGGCCGAGATGATCAACTTCGGTCATCCACCGCCCCTGGTGCTGCACGACGGCCGGGTCACGGTCCTGCACGCCCCCTCCCCCGCGCCTCCGCTGGGCGTGGGGGTGCTGCCCGGCTCGGCGCACCGCGCCGACGTCTTCACCTTCGAGGCCGGTGACATGCTGCTGCTCTACACCGACGGCGTCGTCGAAGCCCGCTCGCCGATGGGAGCGTTCTTCCCGCTCACGGAGCGGGCCGCCACCGTCTGCGGCTGCGGTCCCGAGGCGGCGGTGCGCCGGCTCCACCTCGACTTGGTCGGCCACATCGGTCACGAGCCCCGGGACGACGCCGCCCTCCTCGCCATCAAGCGCTCCGCCGGGCACCGCCCGCCCCATCTTCACCGGCCGCCGCCCCCGGAGGAATGACCCGGGGACGGATGCCGGGCGGCAGCGGCACAGGCTTCCCGCTGCCCGGTCACGCCCACAGGGCGTCGGCGAGCGACGCCCCGAGGAACGCCGCGCCCAGGCCCGCCACGACGCCGGCGACGACGTTGGCGACGGCGAAGAAGCGTGCCCCGCCCTCGGCCAGCCGCAGCGTCTCGTAGGAGAACGTCGAGTACGTCGTCAGGGCTCCGCACAGTCCGGTGCCGAGCAGCAGCTGCACGTGCGGCGAGGCCGCCCCGGCCGTCACGGCCCCCGACAGCAGGCCCAGGAGGAGGCAGCCGACCACGTTCACGGTGAACGTGCCCCACGGGAAGACGGTGTCGTGCCGTTTCTGCACCGCCCGGTCGGTCAGGTACCGCAGCGGCGCGCCGACCATGGCACCGACGACCACCAGCAGCCAGTTCACGCCTTCTCCTCCCTGTCCCCGTGCTGGTCCCCGCCCGCGTGCTGGTCCCCGCCCGCGTGCTGGTCCCCGCTCGCGTGCTTGTCCCGGCCCACGTACCGGATGACCTCGCAGTCGTCGAGGATCACCAGCCCCTCCGTCACCAGCTCGTCCAGCTGGGGCAGGAAGTCCCGCACCCGCTCCTCGGTGTCCACGATCACGATCGCCACCGGCAGATCCTCGCTCAGCGACAGGATCCGCGAGGTGTGGACCAGCGAGGAGGCGCCGAACCCCTCCACGCCGCGGAACACGGACGCCCCGGCGAGCCCGGCCCGGTGCGCCCGGTGCACGATCTCGCTGTAGAGGGGCCTGTGGTGCCAGACGTCGTTCTCGCCGATGAAGATCGTCACGCGCAGCGCGCGGCCCGTCAGTCTCGTCACCGCTGCCTCCCTGCCACCAGGCGGCGCGTCGCCGTCGCCGCGAGCCATACGGTCGCCAACGCCGCGCAGAGCGTCACGGCCAGATAGGCGAGCCCGGTCCGGGGACGGCCGCCGTCCACGAGCCCGTGCACGTCCACGGCGTACGTGGAGAACGTCGTGAACCCGCCCAGCACCCCGGTCCCGAAGAAGGGCCGGACCAGCGGGTGCACCGCGCGCACCTCGGTGATCAGCACCATGAACACGCCCATCACCGCACAGCCGACCGTGTTCACCCACAGCGTCGTCCAGGGGAACGCGCCCGCCGCCGTCGGCCACAGCAGCGACGCCCCGTACCGGGCCGAGGCCCCGACGGCGCCGCCGAGCGCGACCACCGCCACGGTCGGGCCCTGCCCCCCGTGGGACGGTACCCGCCGGGACGGCCACCGCCGGGCGGACGGTCGCGGACCGGTGCCGGGACGCGCGAGGTCGTCGGTCGTGCTGGTACGCGGCACTGTCATGAACGTACGTCTCCTACTCGCCGGGGCCCAGGTGCACGGGCACACGCCATCGCAAGTAGGGACTGTCGGCGGCGCCGTGCCGCGGTTCGGGTACGGCGAGCCCCACCGCCGCGCTGCGATCGCGGATCACAGCCGATCACCAGACTATCGTGCCTGCCCGCCGCCCGGCGCCCGGCGCCGGTCCCGCGGACCCCCGGTCCGGTCCGCGGCAGCGCCGTGGGATGCCGGGGCGTCCGCGGCCTCCGTGCGGGCCCGGCGCCAGGCGGCGTCGGTGAGCAGCCGCAGGCCGTTGAGGCCGACGATGACGGTGGAACCCTCGTGTCCCGCCACGCCCAGGGGCAGCGGCAGGGTGCCGGCCAGGTCCCACACGACCAGGCCGGTGATGAACACGGCGGCGATCGCCAGGTTCTCGACGACCAGCCGGCGCGCCCGGCGGGAGAGGCGGACGACGGCGGGGACGGTGGCCAGTTCGTCGCGGACGACGACGGCGTCGGCGGTCTCGAGCGCAAGGGCGGAACCCGCCCGGCCCATGGCGATGCCGGTGTGCGCCGCGGCCAGCGCGGGGGCGTCGTTGACGCCGTCGCCGACCACCAGCACCTTCCGCCCGGCCTGCTCCAGCTCCCGTACCGCCCGCACCTTGTCCTGCGGCAGTAGCCCGGCGCGGACGTCCGCGATGCCGACCTCCCCGGCGAGCCGGGCGGCCGCGCGCGGGTTGTCCCCGGTGACCAGCAGCGGGGCGGTACCCGTCAGCCGGCCCAGGGCCGCGACGGTGGCGGCGGCCTCCGCGCGCAGCCGGTCGGCGATGCCGAGTGCCCCCACCGGTGTGCCGTCGAGGAGGACCAGCACGGCGGTGCGGCACTCTTCCTCCAGGTCCGCGGCCACGGCGCGGGCGGGGTGACCTGCGGTGTCGTCCAGGAGGCGGGCGGGGCTGCCGACCGCGACGGTGCGGCCGGCCACCGTGGCGCTCACCCCGGAGCCCGGAGCGGAGGAGAAGTCCTCCACCGGCGGGACGTCCAGGCCGCGGGTGCGGGCGGCGTCCACGATCGCGCGGGCGAGCGGGTGCTCGCTGGGGTGCTCGGCCGCCGCCGCCAGCCGCAGCAGCTCCTCCTCGCTCAGGCCGGAGGCGGCCAGCGGGCGGATGTCGGTCACGCGCGGGGTGCCCTCGGTCAGGGTCCCGGTCTTGTCCAGGGCGACCGCGTCCACCTGGCCGAGGCGTTCCATGACCACGGCGGACTTCACCAGGACGCCGTGGCGGCCGGCGTTGGCGATCGCCGACAGCAGCGGCGGCATGGTGGCCAGCACGACGGCGCACGGCGAGGCGACGATCATGAACGTCATGGCGCGCAACAGCGTGGGCTGCAGCGCGGCGCCGAAGAGCAGCGGCACGGCGAACAGGGCGAGGGTGGCGGCGACCATGCCGAGGCTGTAGCGCTGTTCGACCTTCTCGATGAACAGCTGGGTGGGGGCCTTGGTCTCGGAGGCTTCCCGCACCAGGGCCACGATCCGGGCGATCACCGAGTCCCCGGGGTCCCGTTCGACCTTCACGCGCAGGGCGCCGGTGCCGTTGAGGGTGCCGGCGAAGACCTCGTCGCCCTCCTGCTTGGCCACCGGCAGCGGCTCGCCCGTGATGGACGCCTGGTCCACCTCGCTCGCCCCCTCCAGCACCCGGCCGTCGGCGCCGATCCGCTCACCGGGCCGGACCAGGACGATGTCGCCCACGCCGAGCCGCTCGGTCGGCACCTCCTCCTCGGTACCGTCGTCGGCGATCCGGGTCGCGGTCGCCGGGGCCAGGTCGAGCAGGCCGTGCACCGAGTCGGCGGTGCGGGCGGTGGCGACGGCCTCCAGCGCGCCGGAGACGGCGAAGATGACGATCAGCAGGGCCCCGTCCAGAACCTGCCCGATCGCCGCCGCGCCCAGCGCGGCGACGACCATCAGCAGGTCCACGTCCAGCGTCTTCTCGCGCAGGGCCTGCAGTCCGGCCCAGCCCGGTTCCCAGCCGCCGGTGGCGTAGGTGAGCGCGAACAGCGGCCCCCAGGCCCAGGCGGGAGCCCCGGCCAGGTACAGCGGCAGCGCGGCCAGGAACAGCACCAGCGCGGCGCCGCCCAGCGGGCCTCGGGCAGCGCGAGGATCCGGGTGCGGCGCCGGGGCGGCACGGGCTCGCCGACGGCGGCCGGGGCCGGACGGGTGGCGGGGGAAGGGCGGGGGACCGGGGGAGACAACGGAACGGGCCATCCGGCAGGACCACGGCGGGCGCCCCACCAGCCCCCAGGCCCCCTCCCGCACCGTCCACGTCCGGGTGCGCACCGGGCCCGACTCGACCGCGTCCGCCCGGTAGCGGAAGTGTGCGCCGGAGACGGTCACCGTGCGCCCCTCGGCCAGCACGGGCGTGGCCTCCGCGCCGGGCCCCGACAGCGGCCGTACCTGCACCTGCGCGCGCCCCGAGTCGCCCGGCGCGACCGACACCGCCTCCACCGGCTGGTCCAGGTCGACCACCGTCTCCCCGTCGACCTCCACGCGCAGCCGGGAGGAGCGCGGACCGGCGCCGCCCGGCGTGCGGGGCGGGCGGACGACCAGGGTCCGCACCAGGGACTGGCAGGTCCGCAGCCACTCACGCCCCGCGCCCGCGCCGACCGGGGCGGCATCCGCGGGCCCGTCCGCCGCCGGGCCCGCCGCCCGGATCTGCGGGGCCTGCCGCACAGCGGGCGGCGGGATGTGCAGGGTCCCCAGCACCACCCCGTCGCTGTCGTCGACGAGCAGGTCGCGCCGGCGTACGACCCCGTCGAGCACCGCCCGTGCCGCGGCCACCGGCCCGGCCGGCACACCGAGCGAGCGAGCCAGGGACATGACATCCCCGACCGGCACCACGGACAGCGCACACGCGTCCAGCTCCCGCCGCCGGTGCAGGACCGACACCGCCCGCAGCAGCGCCCGGTCGTCGCCGACCACCACCGGCCGCCGCGAGCCGCGCCGGGCCAGGGCGCGGGCGAACTCCTCCGGGTCCTCGGGCAGGCACACCTTGGTGACCGCACCCGCGCTGAGCACGTCTTTCGCGATCCGCACGGATTCCCCGTCCGTGCGCCGGGCGACCGGGTCGATGACCATCAGCAGCTGATCGGACGTCGTGAAGGTCGCCACCTCGGTCCTGCCTCGCTTCCTCGGGTAGCATCTTTGTGCAAGAGCCCCTTGCGCTATTGCGCCAGGGGCTTCGTCTATTCCGGGGCATCCGGTCCGACGGTTTGCGCGGCCGACGAGGGTCGCGCGGTGTACGCGGCGGTGAACCCGCGTACGCCCCTGACCTTGGACATGCCCCGCCCGGAAGGGGTGTACGCGCGTGCCCGCACTTGTGCTGCTCGGTGCTCAGTGGGGTGACGAGGGCAAGGGAAAGGCCACCGACCTGCTCGGTGGCTCGGTGGACTATGTGGTGCGTTACCAGGGCGGCAACAACGCCGGCCACACGGTCGTCGTCGGCGACCAGAAGTACGCACTGCACCTCCTCCCCTCCGGAATCCTGTCGCCCGGCTGTACGCCCGTCATCGGCAACGGCGTCGTCGTCGACCCGTCGGTCCTGCTCTCCGAGCTGAGCGGTCTGAACGAGCGCGGCGTCGACACGTCCAAGCTCCTGATCAGCGGCAACGCCCACATCATCACGCCGTACAACGTCACCGTGGACAAGGTGACGGAACGCTTCCTCGGCAAGCGCAAGATCGGCACCACGGGCCGCGGCATCGGCCCGACCTACGCGGACAAGATCAACCGCGTGGGCATCCGGGTCCAGGACCTGTACGACGAGTCGATCCTGACCCAGAAGGTCGAGGCGGCCCTCGACGTCAAGAACCAGATCCTGACCAAGCTGTACAACCGGCGCGCGATCGCCGCGGACCAGGTGGTCGAGGAGCTGCTGGGCTACGCCGAGCAGATCAAGCCGTACGTCGCCGACACGGTCCTGATCCTCAACAAGGCCCTGGACGAGAACAAGGTGGTCCTCTTCGAGGGCGGCCAGGGCACGCTGCTGGACATCGACCACGGCACGTACCCGTTCGTGACCTCGTCCAACCCGACTGCGGGCGGTGCCTGCACCGGCGCCGGCGTCGGCCCGACGAAGATCAGCCGCGTGATCGGCATCCTCAAGGCCTACACCACCCGCGTGGGCTCCGGCCCGTTCCCGACCGAGCTGTTCGACGAGGACGGCGAGGCGCTGCGCCGGATCGGCGGCGAGCGGGGCGTGACCACGGGCCGCGACCGCCGCTGCGGCTGGTTCGACGCGGTGATCGCCCGCTACGCCACCCGCGTGAACGGCCTGACCGACTTCTTCCTCACCAAGCTCGACGTCCTCACCGGCTGGGAGCGCATCCCGGTGTGCGTCGCCTACGAGATCGACGGCAAGCGGGTCGAGGAGCTGCCGTACTCGCAGACCGACTTCCACCACGCCAAGCCGGTCTACGAGTACCTGCCGGGCTGGCAGGAGGACATCACCAAGGCCAAGACCTTCTCCGACCTGCCGAAGAACGCCCAGGCGTACGTCAAGGCCCTGGAGGAGATGTCCGGCGCCCCGATCTCCGCGATCGGCGTCGGCCCGGGCCGCGACGAGACGATCGAGGTCAACTCGTTCCTGTGACGGTCCCTCCGGGGATCCGGGGCGTATGACGGAACGGCCGGTACGGTGATCCGACCGGCCGTTCCGCCGTCCGCGCCCGGACACGCGCCCAGAGCGCCCGGACACGCACCCAGGCACGCACGCACGCGCGTGCACGCGGACAGGGAGGACGGGCACGGGCCCGTGGCCGTCGGGACTACGGCGCCGGCACGGGGCCCTGGGCCAGCGCGGCCGCGGTGGCCTCGGCGAAGCCCTGCGGATTGTCCAGCATGATGTTGTGCCCGCAGTCGGGCACGGGTATCACGGCCACCCCCGCCACCGCCAGCTCTTCGGCGCCCGGCAGCGGCCCGTCGGCCTCGGGCAGCAGGTAGGTGCGCGGAACGCTCAGCTCCATCAGGAGCCGGCGCAGGGAGGGGTCGGTGCCGCGGACCAGGTGGACCGCGCTGCGGTGCAGTGCCTCGCGGCCCGCCAGGCGCATGGTGGACCACCAGTGCGCACCCACCCGGTCGCGGACCTCCTCCCAGCCGCCGGCCAGGAACTCCTCCTCGGTGTACGCGGCGATGCCGCTGCTGCCGCCGGCGCCGACACACGGCGCGATCGGGTCGAGGTTGGCGTCGATCAGCACCAGGCGGGAGACCAGGCGCGGGTGCCGGGCGGCCAGGACGATGGCCACCGAGCCGCCCATGCTGTGCGCGATGACCTCCGCCCCGCTGACGCCCGCGGCGGTCAACGCCTCGGCGAGCGCGTCGGCGTGGGCCTGGAGGCTGTAGTCGAAGCCGGCCGGCCGGTCGCTCAGGCCGTGGCCGAGCAGGTCGATCAGCAGCGAACGGCGGCCGGCCAGCAGCGGGTGCACCGCGGCCTCGGCGAAGTAGGCGGGCGAGGTGGCGCCCAGACCGTGCACGTAGACGCGGGAGGGTTCCCGCCCCGGCAGCTCCACCCAGCGGATCCGGTCTCCCTGGGCCGTCACTACGGCGTCACGCACGGTCTGCTCCCTGCTGTCGATGCTCCTGGAGAGGCGACGATAGCCAAGAGCGCGCTCAGCTGAACACGATCATCGCGCCCTGCGCCAGGCTCCGGGTCGCCGCCGTGTGCAGGCCGAGCCAGACGTGGCGTTCGCGGGCGTAGCTTCGAGTACAGCCAGAAGTCGGGGCGCCGGCTGTCCATCGAGTACGCGCTGATCCGGGACATCAACGACCAGGCCTGGCGCGGCGACCGGCTCGGCCGCCCCCCCCAGGGCAAGCCGGTGCACGT
>NZ_LR732544.1:4154178-4157640 GCF_902506575.1 Streptomyces mexicanus
GTTCCAGGCACCCACCTGGCACCGCGGCCGGGCCGACGAGGCTCGACCCCCGGGGCGGATCATGAACGACGTCCCGTATCGCAACCCCTCACGGCGGGGGGGGCGCGGGGCCCCCCCCCCCCCCCCCCCCCCCTCTCCGCCCCCGCCCCCCCGCGCGCCGGGAACCCAGGGGGGGGGGACCCCGCCGGGGCCCCCCCCCCCACCCCGCCCCGTCCCCTCCGGCGGAAGCCCCCGCCGTGCCCAAAGCCGTCCCCGACTCCGGCTCCACATCCGCCGGGTTCTCCGCGTCCAGGAGCCGTACCGCGTGCCGCCCGAGCTGGGCGACCAGCGCGCTCGGCAGCCACGGGTCACGCAGGCGCCCGTCGGCCACCGTGTCCTCGGCGCCGGTGCGCGCGATGATCTCCTCCACGGTGGGCCGGGCCGCCGGGTCCTTGTGCAGGCAGGCGCCGACCCGGTCGGCCAGGCCCTCGGGCAGCGCCCGCAGGTCCGGTTCCTCCTGGGCGATGCGGAACATCAGCGCGTGCACCCCGCTGTCGGCGGTGCCGAAGGGCAGCGCGCCCGTCGCCGCGTAGGCGAGCACGGAGCCGAGGCAGAACACGTCGCAGGCGGGCGTGATCCTCTCGCCGCGCACCTGCTCGGGCGCCATGAAGCCGGGCGAGCCGACCAGCGCGCCGGGCCGGGGGAGCCCGCCGTCGGGGACGCTCTCCAGCGCCCGCGCGATGCCGAAGTCGATGACCCGGGGGCCGTCGATGGTGACCAGCACGTTGGACGGCTTGAGGTCGCGGTGGACGAGCCCGGCGGCGTGGATGTCCTCGAGCGCGCCCGCGAGACCGGCGGCGAGGACCCGTACCGACCGCTCGGGCAGCGGCCCGTGGTCGTGCCCGACGACCTGCTGCAGGCTGGGCCCGGCGACGTACCCGGTGGCGACCCAGGGGACGGCGGCCTCGGTGTCCGCGTCCAGCACGGGTGCCGTCCAGTGGCCGCCGACCCGCCGCGCGGCCTGCACCTCCTGCCGGAACCGGGCCCGGAACTCCTCCCGCTGCGCCAGTTCCCGCCGGACCACTTTCACGGCGACGGTGCGGCCCCGGTCGGAGCGGGCCAGATACACCTGCCCCATGCCGCCGGCCCCGAGCCGCGCCAGCAGCCGGTAGGTCCCGGCGCTCCCCCGGATCCGCCCGCCCTGCGCCAGCGGATCCCCCGGCCCGAGCTTCTCCATGGCGAAGCCGCCTCCCCCCGATGTCCCCCGGTACGCCCCTGTGCGACAGACCGAGAATAGTGCGGCGTCACCGGCCGGGCAGCGGCCCGCCGTCTACGGTTCCGTAACAGCCCGTACGCGGATACCGCACGGGCCCCGCCGCGTGCGCCCCGCTCCCCGACAACCTGTCGCGGATTGCCCGTGACCGCAGACAGGACGCCCATGCCGTGTCCGCATCCCGGACATCTACGCTCGCCGCATGACCCCTCAGCCCTCTCCGGTTTCCCGGACCCACCAGCCGAACCCCGAGGCCGGGGCCGCCGTCAAGGCCGCCGACCGTGCGCACGTCTTCCACTCCTGGTCCGCGCAGGAGCTCATCGACCCGCTCGCCGTGGCGGGCGCCGAAGGGTCGTATTTCTGGGACTACGACGGCAACCGCTACCTGGACTTCACCAGCGGCCTCGTCTACACCAACATCGGCTACCAGCACCCCAAGGTCGTCGCCGCGATCCAGGAGCAGGCCGCCCGCCTGACCACGTTCGCGCCGGCCTTCGCGATCGAGGCGCGCTCGGAGGCGGCCCGGCTGATCGCCGAGCGCACCCCCGGCGACCTGGACAAGATCTTCTTCACCAACGGCGGCGCGGACGCCGTGGAGCACGCGGTGCGCATGGCGCGCGTGCACACCGGCCGGCCCAAGGTGCTCTCGGCGTACCGCTCCTACCACGGCGGCACGCAGCAGGCGGTGAACATCACCGGTGACCCGCGCCGCTGGGCCTCCGACAGCGGCTCGGCCGGCGTCGTGCACTTCTGGGCGCCGTTCCTGTACCGCTCGCGCTTCTACGCCGAGACCGAGGAGCAGGAGTGCGCGCGGGCCCTGGAGCACCTGGAGACGACGATCGCCTTCGAGGGGCCGGGCACCATCGCGGCCATCGTCCTGGAGACGATCCCGGGCACGGCGGGGATCATGGTGCCGCCGCCGGGCTATCTGGCCGGGGTGCGCGAGCTGTGCGACACGTACGGGATCGTGTTCGTCCTGGACGAGGTGATGGCCGGGTTCGGGCGGACCGGCGAGTGGTTCGCGGCGGACCTGTTCGGTGTCGTCCCCGACCTGATGACCTTCGCCAAGGGCGTGAACTCCGGGTACGTGCCGCTCGGCGGCGTGGCCATCTCCGGGAAGATCGCCGAGACGTTCGGCAAGCGGCCCTACCCGGGCGGGCTGACCTACTCCGGGCACCCGCTGGCCTGCGCGGCGGCCGTGGCGACGATCGAGGTGATGGCCGAGGAGGGCGTCGTCGAGCACGCCCGGCGGCTCGGCGCGCAGGTCGTGGAGCCGGGGCTGCGCGACCTGGCCGAGCGGCACCCGAGCGTCGGCGAGGTGCGCGGCGCGGGCATGTTCTGGGCGCTGGAGCTGGTGAAGAACCGCGAGACCCGCGAGCCGCTGGTGCCGTACAACGCGACCGGTGAGGCGAACGCGCCGATGGCGGCCTTCGCCGCCGCCGCCAAGGCGCACGGCCTGTGGCCGTTCATCAACATGAACCGCACCCACGTCGTCCCGCCGTGCAACATCTCCGAGGCCGAGCTGAAGGAGGGCCTGGCAGCCCTGGACGCCGCGCTGTCCGTGGCCGACGAACACACGGAGTGACGGGGCGTTCTGCGACGGTGAACGGCCCGGAATCGCCGGTGCACGGTCCGATATCGCCGGGCCGCCGGCGGAACCCGAACGCGTAAGGTGGCGTGCTCGTAGACGTACATGTCCCTCGTCCACCTCCCCTGCCGGGGAGCGGGGCGTGGACGTGGACGAGCAGAACACGGGCGAGTACGCCACCGCACGCGCAAGGGAGACGCCCCGACGATGGCCGGCATCAGCGGAACCGGCGCCGTGACCCGCAGCACCCTGCGGCAGCAGATCGCGGACGCGCTTCGGGACGAGGTGCTGGCCGGGCGGCTGCAGCCGGGGCAGGAGTTCACGGTCAAGGAGATCGCCGAGCAGTACGGGGTGTCCGCCACCCCGGTGCGCGAGGCGCTCGTCGACCTGTCCGCGCAGGGGCTGCTGGAGGCCGACCAGCACCGCGGCTTCCGGGTGCGCGAGTACTCGGCGGCCGACTACCGCGGGATGATCGAGGCCCGCAGCCTGGTCAGCGACGGCATGTTCCAGGCCCTCATCGACGGGCGGGTCCTGCGGGGCGCCCGGGTCCTGCTGCGGGCGGAGCGGTTCGGGCAGCGGGACCCGCCCGTCGATGAGGGCCTGGAACATGCCGTCGCTGACC
>NZ_LR732544.1:4157741-4200321 GCF_902506575.1 Streptomyces mexicanus
CCCGAGGACGACATCCCGGAGGACGACGATCCCGACCTCGACGAATCGGCCCTGTCCGGCCAGGAACTGATCGTGCGGGAGCTGGGGGCGACCGTGGTGGAGGAGTACACCACGGAGTAGCGGCAGCACCGGCAACCAGGCAACCAGCACGGAGGCAAGGGCAGTAACGGCGGCGAGGAAGCAGCGGCGGCGAAGGAAGCAACAGGAAGCAGCGGCGGCGAAGGAAGCACCGCGGCGACGCCCGTACGGCGACAGCGGTGACGCGGCGGCGAGCGGTCCGGCTTCGGAGGAACGTACGAAGACCACCCGCTCCGCTCCTTCGGCGGCCCGTACAAAGCGCCGTCCCCGCTGCCGTTAGGCTGGCCCCGTGAAGGTCCTCGTCATCGGTAGCGGCGCCCGCGAGCACGCCCTGTGCCGTTCCCTGTCCCTCGACCCCGACGTCACCGCGCTGCACTGCGCGCCCGGCAACGCCGGCATCGCCGAGGTCGCCGAGCTGCACCAGGTCGACGCCGTCGACGGTGCGGCCGTCTCCGCGCTGGCCACGAAGCTCGGCGCCGACCTCGTGGTCGTCGGCCCGGAGGCCCCGCTGGTCGCCGGGGTCGCCGACGCCGTGCGCGAGGCGGGCATCCCGGTCTTCGGGCCCTCCAAGGAGGCCGCGCGGATCGAAGGGTCGAAGGCCTTCGCCAAGGACGTGATGGCGCGCGCCGGCGTGCCCACCGCCCGGTCCTACGTCTGCACGGGCGCCGAGGAGGTCGCCGAGGCCCTCGCCGCCTTCGGTGCCCCCTACGTGGTCAAGGACGACGGTCTCGCCGCCGGAAAGGGCGTCGTGGTCACCGACGACGTCGAGGTGGCGAAGGCGCACGCGGCGGCCTGCGAGCGGGTCGTGATCGAGGAGTACCTGGACGGCCCCGAGGTGTCCCTGTTCGCCGTCACCGACGGCGAGACGGTGCTGCCGCTGACGCCCGCCCAGGACTTCAAGCGGGCCCTGGACGGCGACGCGGGCCCCAACACCGGCGGCATGGGCGCCTACTCGCCGCTGCCCTGGGCCGACCCCCAACTGGTGGACGAGGTGCTGCGGACCGTGCTGCAGCCGACGGTCGACGAGATGCGCCGCCGGGGCACCCCGTTCTCCGGGCTGCTCTACGCCGGTCTGGCGATCACCGGCCGCGGCGTGCGCGTGATCGAGTTCAACGCCCGTTTCGGCGACCCCGAGACCCAGGTGGTCCTGGCCCGTCTGCAGACCCCGCTGGCCGGAGTCCTGATGGCCGCGGCGACGGGCCACCTCGCCGATCTGGAGCCCCTGCGCTGGAGCGACGAGGCGGCCGTCACCGTGGTCGTCGCCTCGCACAACTACCCCGGCACCCCGCGCACCGGCGACCCGATCACCGGCCTGGACGAGGTGGCCGCCCAGGACGCCCCGCACGCCTACGTGCTGCACGCGGGCACCCGGCGCGAGGGCGACAGCGTGGTGAGCGCGGGCGGCCGTGTGCTGTCGGTCACCGCGACCGGCAAGGACCTGACCGAGGCCCGCGAACGCGCCTACACCGCCGTGGGGCGGATCCGTCTCGAGGGCTCCCAGCACCGTACGGACATCGCGGCGAAGGCCGCGGCGGGCGCCTGACGACGGCCGGTACCGTCCCTTCGGCCCCAGGCCCCCACGCTCCCCCTCCGACCTGCTTTTCCCCTGCACTTTCCGACGGTCAGGCCCTGTGCGCGAGCCAGGGCCTGACCGTTGCGGTCTGTCACCCACCTCTGACCAAAGCCATTCCATCGAGTGACCAACGGCCCATACGGATGACGCGGGCCGAGGCCCCAACTAGGGTGCGGCGCAGGCGTTCCGGCACTTGGCCCACTGGCATTGCGATGTCAGTGACGGGTGCCACAGTGGGGGAATGAGCATCACAGGGCAGTCAGGACAGTCGGGAGGGGGTGACGTCCGGTCGTGACCGGGATCGGGGTGGAGATCGGTGTCCAGGCCGCGCGTTCCCGCGCCCTGGCCGTGCTGCGCGTGCGCAGCCGGGCGCTGGCCGTGGCGCTGCTGCCCGCCGCCTTCGCCGTGATCCTGCTCGCCGGGCTCCCCACCGGCCACCTCCTCGGCCCGGGCTGGGACGTCGCCCGCTGGGCGGTGGGCGCCGTGGCGGTCGTCGTCCTGCTCGCCGCCGCCGGCGTGGGGCTGGTGGTCGCCCGTGCCCGCCCGGCCGTGACCCCCACGGTCCCGATCGCCGAGGAGTCCGCGCCGGACCTGTACCGCCTGGTGCGCGACCTGGCCGACCGCCTCGACGTGCCGGCCCCGTCCGCCATAGCGCTCACCCCGGACTGCGACAGCTGGCTGGAGGACCGCACCCATCCGGCCCACGGGCCGCCCCCGCGGGAGGACCGGGACGAGCCCGACGGGCTGCGCGGCCGGTCCCCGGCGCGCTCACGCCGTGCGCCGGTGGCGCCCGTCCTGGTCATAGGCTCCCCGTTCCTGTGGTGGATGCGCGTCGGTGAACTGCGCGCCGTCCTCGCCCCGGTCGTCGCCGGTACGGCACCCTCGGCGCACCCGGACATAGCCGCGGCCCGCCGCTTCGTGCGGGGGCTGGACGCGGCGGTGGCCGTCGCCTCGGCACCCCGCCGCCCCCTGACCGGCGCGGTCTGCGCGGCCGTCGCCTGGGTGGCCCGGCTGCTGCTGCGCGGCTGCTGCGCCGACGCGGCGGCGATGGAGCGGGCGGTGGCGGCCGCGGCGGCGGAGCGCGCACAGGCTGTGGACTACGGCCTGAGGATCGTCGCCCAGGAGCAGGTGGGCCTGGCGTACGCCGGCTGGGACCGGCTGCTGACCCGGGTGGCGCTGCCCGCCTGGCGCATGGGCCGCTGGCCCTCCCGGCTGGACGCGGGCGTCGTCGCGGCCCTCACCGAACTCTCCCGCCGTGACCGGCTGGCCGAGGGCTTCACCTCCCGGCTCGGCGAGCGTCCCGCCTGCGATCTGCTGGAGGAGCCCGGCGCGGTGGACGAGGCCACCTCGCTGCTGGCCGCGCGGCTCTTCCACGGCGGCCCGGCGGGGCAGGGCCCGCACTGGTCCCCGGTGGACTGGCAGGAGTACCCGGAGGAGGTCGTCGACCGCAAGTGGCGCCCCGCCGCCGCCCGCCTCCACCGCGTCCTGGACACCCTCGGCGTCCGCCGTTCCCCGGGGCGAGCGGCCCCGGACCCGCACGGCCCGACACTGGCCCGCGTTCTGGACCACCTGTCCGCTCCTCCGCCCCCACCCGAGCGGCCCCCCTCGCCCCAGGACCTGCCCCGGAACCTGCCCCAGGGCCCATCCCCGGAGCGCAGTGGCACGGAGCCCGGGGACCTCCCCCCGCAGGAGGACGGCGACGACGACGATCTCGCCGGTCTCGGGAACGAGCGGTGCGCCGCTCTCGCGGCGGGACTCAGTGCCGAGCTGGCCCGCGAGGAGGCGGCCGCGCCGCCCGCCCGGACCCCGCCCGCGGCCGGTCCCGGCCAGGCCCCCGGTGCGCTCCCCTGGGACGAGGGCGCGCTGCCGCTGCTCCCGATCCAGCCACCGCGCACCGGCCGGGACCTCCTGGCCGAGCACGTCACCGCGATGGTGTGCTGCGCCGCGATGGACACCATAGGAGCCGCTCCGGCCCTGGACTGGCTCGACGGCCCGGCCCTGCTGATCAACGGCGAGAGAGCCGCGGACCTCGCCCCCAGGGTCCGCGCCCTGGTCGAGGACGGCGATCCGGTCCCGCTGCGGACCTGGCTGGTCGATTCGGGCATACGTCCGGAAAAGCCGGTGCGGCTGGTCTGACCTGGGCGTACGCGGCGCCCACGACCGGCGGAGCGGACTGTCGGCTTCCACTTTCGGTCAATTCACAACGACCAGTGACAGCATGCGCGCGTTATGTGATGTGCTGGGATCGACCGCGCATCTGGCAAGGGCACGCGACATACGCCACAGCATCGGCCACGGGGGGAACGAGGGAGGGGAACGGCCATGGGATCGGAGCGCATCCGCCGCTGGGAGTCAGGCGCCCTCGCGCACGCGGTGACGGACCCCTTCGGCCAGGGACCGCTGCCCTGGCTGCGCGGCAGCGAGACGTACTTCGACGACACCGGGCACGTCGTGCCCTGGTACGTCGACCCGCAGCCCGCGGCCGGCGCCGCGGCCACCGCGGCGACGGCGACCGCGACGGCACCCCGCGTCCCGGCCCCGCGCGCCTCCGACGGCGGCCCACGCTCGGCCGACGACGTGCACTGCCAGATCAAGGGCTTCGCCTCCACCGGCGGTGTCGCCCCCGGCGAGGCCATCGACTTCCACATCACCGTGGACCCGCCGCAGCAGTTCAGCGTGGACGTGTACCGCATCGGGCACTACAACGGCGTCGGCGCCGCCAAGATGACCTCCAGCCCGCGGCTGTCCGGCATCGTCCAGCCCGCCCCGCTGACCGCCGACCGCACGGTCTCCTGCCACCACTGGTGGCTGTCCTGGCGGCTGCCGATCCCCTCGTACTGGAGCGTCGGCGCCTACGTGGCCGTCCTGACCACCGCCGACGGCTACCGCTCCCACATCCCGTTCACCGTCCGCGACAGCCGCCCGGCGGACCTCCTCCTGCTCCTGCCCGACGTCACCTGGCAGGCGTACAACCTCTTCCCGGAGGACGGCCGCACCGGCGCCAGCCTCTACCACGCCTGGGACGAGGACGGCCGCCTGCTCGGCGAGGCCGACGCGGCGACCACGGTCTCCTTCGACCGCCCGTACGCGGGCGCCGGTCTGCCGCTGCACGTCGGCCACGCCTACGACTTCATCCGCTGGGCCGAGCGCTACGGCTACGACCTCGCCTACGCCGACGCCCGCGACCTGCACGCCGGCCGCGTCGACCCCACCCGCTACCGGGGCCTGGTCTTCCCCGGCCACGACGAGTACTGGTCGATCCCCATGCGCCGTACGGTCGAGCTGGCCCGCGAGCACGGCACGTCCCTGGTCTTCCTGTCCGCCAACACCATGTACTGGCAGGTGGAACTGGGCCCCTCTCCCTCCGGTGTCCCCGACCGGCTGCTGACCTGCCGCAAGCGCAAGGGCCCGGGAAGGCCCGTGCTGTGGCGGGAGATCGACCGCCCCGAGCAGCAGCTGATCGGCATCCAGTACGCGGGCCGGGTGCCCGAGCCGCACCCGCTGATCGTCCGCAACGCCGACCACTGGCTGTGGGAGGCGACCGGCGCCGAGGACGGCGACGGCATCGAGGGTCTGGTCGCCGGCGAGGCCGACCGCTACTTCCCGCGCACCCCGCTGCCCGACCACCAGGACCGCATCCTGCTCGCCCACTCCCCGTACACCGACGTGGACGGGGTGCTGCGCCACCAGGAGACGTCCCTGTACCGGGCCCCGTCCGGCGCCCTGGTGTTCGCCTCGGGGACGTTCGCCTGGTCTCCGGCGCTGGACCGCCCCGGCCATGTGGACCCCCGTATCCAGCGGGCCACGGCCAACCTCCTGGACCGCATCTGCAAGCGGGACTGACCCCCGGCCGGCCACCGTCCGGGTTCCCCGGCCACCCGCTGTCCGCCGCCTTGGTCCGATACGGGAGAATCGAACCATTGGACAGAACCACGGGGAGGAACCGTGTCCGGATTCGTCGAAAAGCCCGAACCGATCCAGGTTCCGGGCCTGGTGCACCTCCACACCGGCAAGGTGCGCGAGCTGTACCAGAACGAGGCGGGCGACCTCGTGATGGTCGCCAGCGACCGTATGTCCGCCTACGACTGGGTGCTGCCCACGGAGATCCCCGACAAGGGGCGGATCCTCACGCAGCTGTCCCTGTGGTGGTTCGACCGCCTGGCCGACCTGGTCCCCAACCACGTCATCAGCACCGAGGTGCCCGAGGGCGCCCCGGCCCACTGGGCCGGCCGCACCCTGGTGTGCAAGTCGCTGCGCATGGTCCCCGTGGAGTGCGTGGCGCGCGGCTACCTCACCGGCTCCGGCCTGGCCGAGTACAACGCCTCCCGCACGGTCTGTGGTCTGGCCCTGCCCGAGGGCCTGGTCGACGGCTCCGAACTGCCCGGCCCGATCTTCACCCCGGCCACCAAGGCCGAGGTCGGCGAGCACGACGAGAACGTCTCCTACGAGGAGGTGGCCCGGCAGGTCGGCGCCGAGACGGCGGCCCAGCTGCGCCAGCTCACCCTCGCCGTCTACGGCCGGGCCCGGGACATCGCCCGCGAGCGCGGGATCATCCTCGCCGACACCAAGTTCGAGTTCGGCTTCGACGGGGACCGCCTGGTGCTGGCCGACGAGGTGCTCACCCCGGACTCCTCCCGCTTCTGGCCGGCCGACACCTGGCAGCCGGGCCGCCCGCAGCCCTCGTACGACAAGCAGTACGTCCGCGACTGGCTGACCTCCGCCGAGTCCGGCTGGGACCGGACCGGCGAGCAGCCCCCGCCGCCGCTGCCGGAGCAGGTGGTGGAGGCGACCCGCGCCAAGTACGTCGAGGCGTACGAGCGGCTCACCGGCACCAGCTGGGCGTAGCCGCCACCGAGCACGACGAAGCCCCCGGCCGAAAGGACCGGAGGCTTCGTGCTGGAGCGGACGACGAGGCTCGAACTCGCGACCTCAACCTTGGCAAGGTTGCGCTCTACCAACTGAGCTACGTCCGCGTGGCGCGCTGGCGCGAGAGCAACTATACCCAACCTTGCCGGCGTGCGAGACGCACCGCCGCATGCCGGTTCTCCGCCGTCGGCTTGGTCACCGCCGACGACAGGTAGTTCCGCACCGTCCCCGGGGGGCAGCGCCGCCCGCTCGGCGATCTCCGCGACCGGCGCCCTGTCGCCGGCCGGTTCCAGCACCTCGGTCTCCCGAGCGGTCAGCGGCGAGTCCCCGGCGGAGATCGCGTCGGCGGCCAACTCCGGGTCGACGATGGGGATCTCCCCGCGCCTTTGAGGCGTGGGGGAGGTTTCCGGCGTGCGCCGTGCGGATGATCTCGGCGAGCCGCTGGGCGCTGACGGTTGCCGGGACGAACCCGCGCACGCCCGCCGCGAGCGCGCGTTTCAGGTGGCCGGGCCGCCCGTGACGGTCACGATCAGCACCTTGCAGCCGGGCAGCTCGGCCCGCAGGCATGTGGCGACCTTCACACTGTCCGCGCCCGGCATGTGCAGGTCCAGCGCCGCGACGTCGATCATCTGCTCCACGGCCTCGGGCCGCTCCCACCGCCCCCACTGCACCGGGCGCATGGAGCAACGCCGTGCAGGCGGCCACCAGGATCAGCGACTGCACGACGGCCGTGATTCGTGGGGGTGTTCGTCACCCGCCGCGAGCAACTCGTCCCCGAACGCCTGCGCACCGGTGAACCGCGCGATGCGGAGATCCTCGCGGGCGCCTTGCTGCCCCGTCGCGCGGGACGTACACGACGAGCAGCAGCGGGAAGCTGATCGCCGCGGGCAGCAGGGCCAGACCGGCGACGACCCCGTCCCACTGCGGACGTCTCGCGGGCGACGCCGAGGAACGCCTCCTCCAGCGACGCCGACCGGGCGTCCAGTCCGCGCCGTTGGTACCCAGCAGTGCGGAGATCTCGCCGCGTTTCACGTGAAACGGGCTGCGGACGGCCTCGAATCGCCCCCATACACGCGGCGCAGGTCAGTGACCTCTATCACGTGCGCGTGTTCTGCCGATTCCATGGGTTCCATGGACTCAGCGTCCCGTCCGCGCGGAACCGGCAGCAGTGCGCGGTGTCTTCACTTGGAAGAGGCGCGCACGGAGAGACCACTTGAGATCACCGCACACGCGCACACGAGAAAGGCCCCGATCCAGAGGACCGGGGCCTTTTCTTCCGAGCGGACGACGAGGCTCGAACTCGCGACCTCAACCTTGGCAAGGTTGCGCTCTACCAACTGAGCTACGTCCGCATTGCCTCCGACCGGCTCCCACCGATCGGTGCGAGCACCAGCCTACCTGATCCACAGCAGTGGTCGGGACCGGCGGTGCAGAGCGGGTGACAGGAATCGCACACTGCGCCTTCCCCCTGGAAGGGGGATGTTCTACTACTGAACTACACCCGCATGTACTCCGTGGGTCTCGGCCTTTCGGCCTCGCCCCTCGGCGTGCTCCAGACATTAGCTGATCAGCAGGGGGGTAGCGCAAGTCGGTTGTGCCCAGGGGCCGCTGACGGCCCCTGGGGGACACCTGCGGGACCGGTCACGAGACGCTCGCCGGGGGCGGGGGAGACGGTCATCGGGCTCGGAGGAGCCGGTCGCTGGGGTGACGGGAGCCGGTCACCGGGCTCGGGAAGGTCCGGTCGCGGACCCCTCGGGGCGGCCCGGCCACGCACCCGGAGGCCGGCCGGTCGCCGGGCCGCTCACTGGGCCGCGCTGAACGCCTCGTAGACCTTCTTCGGGATGCGTCCGCGCGCCGGCACGTCCATCTTGTTCGCCTGGGCCCAGGCCCGGACGGCGGCGGGGTCGGGTGCGACCTCCGTCTGCCGGTAGGCCTTGCCCGAGCGCGAGCGCTTGCGGCCCGCCTCCACGTAGGGCGCGAGCGCCTTACGCAGTTTCTTCGCATTGGCTTGGTTCAGGTCGATCTCGTAGAACTTGCCGTCGAGTCCGAAGGCGATCGTCTCCGCCGCTTCCGAGCCGTCGATGTCGTCAAAGAGAGTGACCACGACACGCTGCGCCACGAATATCGGTCCCTTCGTGCGACACCTCTGCCTGTGCTCGGCCCATGAGCTGGGGAGCATGCGGAGATGTCGGCTGTTCGCCTGTTATCGGGAAAAGTATCGGCTCTCGCCAATTCATTTGTACAGTGCCGGGCAATGCGAAGTGAAGCCCCGGCTAAATCTCTCCGCGTGTCCCCCCGCAATAACGGGTGTCCAGTGCGGAACGCCGGACTTTCCCAGAACTTTTCACAAAGACCCGCGGCCGGTACCGGATCGTGACCGGCGTCACGTACGTTCCTACCAGTCTACTCGCGTAGAAATTTTGTGCGGGTAGTCTGAAGGGACCTGCTCAGCACCACACACCGGGAGTGCCAGTGGCACGCGTCGTAGTCGACGTCATGCTCAAGCCGGAGATCCTCGACCCCCAGGGCCAGGCGGTGCAGCGCGCACTGCCGCGGCTGGGTTTCGACGGCATCTCCGACGTACGTCAGGGAAAGCGATTCGAACTGGAAGTGGACGGGCCCGTCGACGAGGCCGCGCTCGCCCGCATTCACGATCTTGCCGAATCCTTCCTCGCCAACACCGTGATCGAGGACTTCACCGTGAAGGTCGAGTCCGGTGACGTAGCCGCGGAGGCGGCGAAGTGACCGCTCGTATCGGCGTCGTCACTTTCCCCGGCAGCCTCGACGACCGGGACACCCAGCGCGCGATCCGCCTCGCCGGCGGCGAACCGGTGGCCTTGTGGCACAAGGACAAGGACCTCCACCAGGTCGACGCGGTCGTCCTGTGCGGCGGTTTCTCGTACGGCGACTACCTGCGGGCCGGTGCCATCGCCCGCTTCTCGCCGGTGATGGAGCCCCTCATCGAGCAGGCGAAGGCCGGTCTGCCGGTCCTCGGCATCTGCAACGGCTTCCAGATCCTGACCGAGGCCCACCTGCTGCCCGGCGCCATGCTCGGCAACGACCACCTCCACTTCATCTGCCGCGACCAGAAGCTGCGGGTGGAGAACGCGGAGACGGCCTGGACGGGCGACTACACCGCCGGCCAGGAGATCCACATCCCGCTGAAGAACATGGACGGCCGCTACGTGGCCGACCGGTACACCCTCGACAAGCTGGAGGCCGAGGGCCGGGTCGCGTTCCGCTACGTGGACCTCAACCCGAACGGTTCGCTCAACGACATCGCCGGCATCACCAACGAGGCCGGCAACGTCGTGGGCCTGATGCCGCACCCGGAGCACGCCGTGGAGCCGCTGATCGGCACCGGCCGCACCGACGGCCTCCCCTTCTTCACCTCGATCCTCAAGAAGCTGGTCACCGCATGAGCAGGACGCCTCTGGACACGGTCGAACACGCGGCCGCGACCCCCGACGTCGAGCTGCCCTGGGCCGAACTCGGCCTGAAGAAGGACGAGTACGAGCGGATCGTCGAGATCCTGGGCCGCCGCCCCACCGGCGCCGAGCTCGCCATGTACTCGGTGATGTGGTCCGAGCACTGCTCGTACAAGTCCTCCAAGGTCCACCTGCGCCAGTTCGGTGAGAAGGCCCCGGAGAACGACGCGCTGCTCGTCGGCATCGGTGAGAACGCCGGTGTCGTGGACGTCGGCCAGGGCTACGCCGTCACCTTCAAGGTCGAGTCGCACAACCACCCGTCCTACGTCGAGCCCTACCAGGGCGCGGCCACGGGCGTCGGCGGCATCGTGCGCGACATCATCGCGATGGGCGCCCGCCCGGTCGCCGTGGTGGACCCCCTGCGCTTCGGCGCGGCGGACCACCCGGACACCAAGCGGGTGCTGCCCGGCGTGGTCGCGGGCATCGGCGGCTACGGCAACTGCCTGGGCCTGCCCAACATCGGCGGCGAGGTCGTCTTCGACCCCTGCTACCAGGGCAACCCGCTGGTCAACGCCGGCTGCATCGGCGTGATGCGGCACGAGGACATCCACCTCGCCAAGGCGTCCGGCGCGGGCAACAAGGTCATCCTGTACGGCGCCCGGACCGGCGGCGACGGCATCGGCGGCGCCTCCATCCTCGCCTCCGAGACCTTCGACGACGCCAAGCCCTCCAAGCGCCCGGCCGTCCAGGTCGGCGACCCCTTCCAGGAGAAGCTGCTCATCGAGTGCACCCTGGAGGCGTTCAAGGAGAAGCTGGTCGTCGGCATCCAGGACCTCGGCGCGGCGGGCCTGTCCTGCGCGACGAGCGAGCTGGCCTCCAACGGCTCCGGCGGCATGCGCGTCACCCTGGACGACGTTCCGCTGCGCGACTCCACGCTCTCGCCCGAGGAGATCCTCATGAGCGAGTCGCAGGAACGCATGTGCGCGGTCGTCGAGCCGGACAAGGTGGACCGCTTCCTGGAGATCTGCGCGAAGTGGGACGTCATCGCCACCGTCATCGGTGAGGTGACCGACGGCGACCGCCTGGAGATCTTCTGGCACGGCGAGAAGATCGTCGACGTGGACCCGCGCACGGTCGCGCACGAGGGCCCGGTCTACGAGCGCCCCTACGCCCGCCCGGACTGGCAGGACGCCCTGCAGGCCGACGACGCGAACAAGCTGCCCCGGCCGCGGACCGCCGAGGAGCTGAAGGCGCAGGTCCTGCAGCTGGTGGCGTCCCCGAACCAGGCGTCCAAGAAGTGGATCACCCAGCAGTACGACCACTTCGTGCAGGGCAACACCGTGCTGGCCATGCCGGAGGACTCCGGCATGATCCGCATCGACGAGGAGACCGGCCTCGGCGTGGCGATCGCCACCGACGGCAACGGCCGTTACGCCAAGCTCGACCCGTACACGGGCGCGCAGCTGGCGCTGGCGGAGGCGTACCGCAACGTCGCCGCCACGGGCGCCAAGCCGCTCGCGGTCTCCGACTGCCTGAACTTCGGCTCGCCCGAGGACCCGGCGGTGATGTGGCAGTTCGCCGAGGCCGTGCGCGGACTCGCGGACGGCTGTCAGCAGCTGGGCACGCCGGTGACCGGCGGCAACGTCTCGCTGTACAACCAGACCGGCGAGGCCGCCATCCACCCGACGCCGGTGGTCGCCGTCCTCGGCGTGATCGACGACGTGGCCCGCCGCACCCCGGTCGCCTTCCAGGAGGAGGGCCAGCTGCTGTACCTCCTCGGTGACACCCGCGAGGAGTTCGGCGGCTCCGCCTGGTCGCAGGTGGTCCACGACCACCTGGGCGGTCTGCCCCCGAAGGTCGACCTGGAGCGCGAGCGCCTGCTGGCCGAGATCCTGATCTCCGCCTCCCGCGACGGCATGATCGACTCCGCGCACGACCTGTCCGACGGCGGCCTGATCCAGGCCGTGGTGGAGTCCGCGCTGCTGGGCGGCAAGGGCGCGCGCCTGGTCGTCCCCGACGGCCTGGACGCGTTCACCTTCCTGCTCTCGGAGTCCGCCGGCCGCGCGATCGTGGCCGTGCCGCGCTCGGAGGAGCTGCGCTTCACCGACATGTGCGGCGCCCGCGGCCTGCCCGCCACCCGCATCGGCGTCGTCGACGGCGACACGATCGAGGTCCAGGGCGCGTTCGAGCTGTCCCTGGACGAGCTGCGCGAGGCGCACGAGGGCACGATCCCGGCGCTGCTGGCGTAGGTCCGGCACACGGCGCCGTGCGGTCTGCACGGCGCGGGACCCCGGCCGCTGCGACGGCCGGGGTCCTCGGCATGCCCGGCTCACGCCGCCTGATCGAAAAGGGGCTGAGCGGGCGCGTCGGGAGGGCATAGGCTCACCGCCATGCCGGCCAAGAAGCGCACCCGGACCTACGATCCCGCCAGGACCCGTGCTGCCGTCCTCGCTCAACTCGGCCACGTCCGTACGGCCGTGCGCGGGCTGAGCGCCGAGCAGCTGGCCCTGCCCACGCGTCTGGAGGGCTGGACGGTGCGGGAGCTGGTCGCGCACATCGGCATGGCGGCCACGGCCGTCGGGCGGTCCCTGGCCCTTCCCGAGCCGGCCCGGCAGGACGCCGTGCTGCTCGACTGGCCCTTCGCGACCTCCGCCAACTCCGCGGCCATCGACGACTTCACCCGGCGGCTCGCCGCGGAGCAGCCCGACCTCGACGCCTACCTCGCCGAGGTGGAGCGGGGCCTGGCCGAGCAGCTCGACGCCCACCCCGGCACCCGGCTGCTCGCCACCAACGTCGGCGCCCTGCCGCTCGCGGACTACCTGGTCACCCGCACCGTGGAGCTGGTCGTCCACACCGACGACCTGAACGCCGCCGTGCCGGGCCTGGACGTCCCCCAGGACAAGCAGGCCCTCGCGGCCGCCACCCGGCTCCTGGCCGACGCGCTGGCCGCCAAGGCACCCGGCGGATCCACCGAGGTGCGGATCCCGCCGTACGCCGTCGTGCAGTGCGTGGAGGGCCCCCGGCACACCCGCGGCACCCCGCCCAACGTCGTCGAGACCGACCCGCTGACCTGGATCCGGCTGGCCGCCGGGCGGATCGCGTGGCGGGAGGCCGTCGCGGACGCGAAGGTGAGCGCGAGCGGGGAGCGCGCCGACCTCGACGCGCTGCTGCCCCTGATGGCCTGAGGCCTGAGCCGGGCCGGTCCTGAGCCAGCCGAACACGGACCCGGCCGGACCCGAGCCCGGCGAACTTGGACCGGGCCGGACCTCAGCCTGCCGGACCTGGACCGGGCTGGACCTCAGCCTGCCGGACCTGGACCGGGCCGGACCTCAGCCTGCCGGACCTGAGCCGGCCGCACCCGAGCCGGGCCGGAAGGGACCCGTACGGCCCGGACAATGTGCGTCACCTCACGCGCGGCCGCCCGCACAGAGGCCCTCGCGCCGCCTCGGGGCACGCGCCGCCGCTCCCCTCCGCCACACCGTTCTGACCTGGGCGAACACCGAAGAAACGGCCTCGGTGGCGGACCCGTGATCGCCGGGCGCCGGCCATCCCCAATTCGGACCAGTGGTCGACCTCGCCTACACTCGGTGGCGTGCCACGTGGTGACGGACGACTCAACCACGACCTGCTCCCCGGTGAGAAGGGCCCTCAGGACGCCTGCGGCGTCTTCGGTGTCTGGGCTCCGGGTGAAGAGGTCGCCAAGCTCACGTACTTCGGGCTCTACGCCCTCCAGCATCGGGGTCAGGAATCCGCGGGAATCGCGGTCAGCAACGGCTCCCAGATCCTCGTCTTCAAGGACATGGGCCTGGTCTCCCAGGTCTTCGACGAGACCTCGCTCGGTTCCCTGCAGGGCCACATCGCGGTCGGTCACGCGCGCTACTCGACCACCGGCGCCTCCGTGTGGGAGAACGCCCAGCCCACCTTCCGCGCCACCGCGCACGGCTCCATCGCTCTCGGCCACAACGGCAACCTGGTCAACACGGCGCAGCTCGCCGAGATGGTCGCCGCCCTGCCGAACGACAACAACAGCCGCTCCACCCGGGTCGCCGCCACCAACGACACCGACCTGCTCACGGCCCTGCTGGCCGCCCAGGTCGACGACGACGGCAAGCCGCTGACCATCGAGCAGGCCGCCCACCAGGTCCTCCCGCAGGTCAAGGGCGCCTTCTCCCTCGTCTTCATGGACGAGCACACCCTGTACGCCGCCCGCGACCCGCAGGGCATCCGCCCGCTGGTCCTCGGCCGCCTGGAGCGCGGCTGGGTCGTCGCCTCCGAGACGGCCGCGCTGGACATCACCGGCGCCAGCTTCGTCCGGGAGATCGAGCCGGGCGAGTTCGTCGCCATCGACGAGAACGGCCTGCGCGCCTCCCGATTCGCGGAAGCGAAGCCCAAGGGCTGTGTCTTCGAGTACGTCTACCTGGCCCGCCCCGACACCGACATCGCCGGCCGGAACGTGTACCTCTCCCGCGTGGAGATGGGCCGCCGGCTCGCCCAGGAGTCCCCGGTCGAGGCCGACCTGGTGATAGCGACGCCGGAGTCCGGCACCCCCGCCGCCATCGGCTACGCGGAGGCCTCCGGCATCCCCTTCGGCGCCGGCCTGGTGAAGAACGCCTACGTCGGCCGGACCTTCATCCAGCCCTCGCAGACCATCCGCCAGCTGGGCATCCGCCTGAAGCTGAACCCGCTGAAGGAAGTCATCAAGGGCAAGCGCCTGGTCGTCGTGGACGACTCGATCGTGCGCGGCAACACCCAGCGCGCCCTGGTCCGCATGCTGCGCGAAGCGGGCGCCGCCGAGGTCCACATCCGGATCTCCTCGCCGCCCGTGAAGTGGCCGTGCTTCTTCGGCATCGACTTCGCCACCCGCGCCGAGCTGATCGCCAACGGCATGACCATCGAGGAGATCGGCACCTCGCTGGGCGCCGACTCGCTGGCGTACATCTCCCTCGACGGCATGATCGAGGCGACCACCATCGCCAAGCCGAACCTGTGCCGCGCCTGCTTCGACGGTGAGTACCCGATGGAGCTGCCCGACCCGGAGCTGCTGGGCAAGCAGCTGCTGGAGACCGAGCTGGCCGCAGGCCCCGCCGCCACGGCCGCGGCCGACGCGATCCGGCGCCCGTAGGCGCCCGTCAGCCCCGTAATCCCAACCCGAAAGATCCCAGGCAATGTCTGAGACAACCACCGGTGCGACCGGTGCGTCCGGTGCTTCCTACGCGGCTGCCGGCGTCGACATCGAGGCGGGCGACCGCGCGGTGGAGCTGATGAAGGAGTGGGTGAAGAAGACGCGGCGGCCCGAGGTCCTCGGCGGCCTCGGCGGTTTCGCCGGTCTCTTCGACGCCTCCGCCCTCAAGCGCTACGAGCGCCCGCTGCTCGCCTCCGCCACGGACGGCGTCGGCACGAAGGTCGACATCGCCCGGCAGCTGGGCGTGTACGACACCATCGGCCACGACCTGGTCGCCATGGTCATGGACGACATCGTGGTGTGCGGCGCCGAGCCGCTGTTCATGACCGACTACATCTGCGTCGGCAAGGTCCACCCCGAGCGGGTCGCGGCCATCGTCAAGGGCATCGCCGAAGGCTGTGTGCTGGCCGGCTGCGCCCTGGTGGGCGGTGAGACGGCCGAACACCCCGGGCTGCTCGGCGAGGACGACTTCGACGTCGCCGGCGCCGGTACGGGCGTCGTGGAGGCCGACCGGCTGCTCGGCGCGGACCGGATCCGCCGGGGCGACGCGGTGATCGCCATGGCGTCCTCCGGACTTCACTCCAACGGGTACTCGCTGGTGCGGCACGTGCTGCTGAACCGGGCGGGCCTGTCGCTGGACGCGCACATCGAGGAGTTCGGCCGCACCCTCGGCGAGGAGCTGCTGGAGCCGACCAAGATCTACTCGCTGGACTGCCTGGCGCTCACCCGCACCACCGAGGTGCACGCCTTCAGCCATGTCACCGGGGGCGGACTCGCCGCCAACCTCGCCCGGGTGATCCCGGACGGACTGCACGCCGTGGTCGACCGCGCCACCTGGACCCCCGCCCCGGTCTTCGACCTGGTCGGCCGGACGGGCGAGGTCGAACGACTGGAGCTGGAGAAGACCCTCAACATGGGCGTGGGCATGATCGCGATCGTGCCCGCCGAGTCCACCGAGGCGGCCCTGACGACCCTGGCCGACCGAGGCGTCGAGGCGTGGGTGGCGGGCGAGATCACGGAACGTGGCGAGCACGCCACGGGTGCGGCTCTCGTGGGTGACTACGCCGTCTGACCTGCCGTCCGGCCTGTGGACCGGTGGCCGGGAAACCGGTCGCCGGGCCGTACGGCCGCAGAGCACCCGCGGACAGCACAGAACCCGGTCCGTGGTGAGCCCACGGACCGGGCAGTGGTCGATGCAAGGTCAAGCGCCGCGGCGACGCTGGTGCGAAGTCGAGGGGTCCTCGTCCTCTTCCTCGTCGTCGTCCTCGTAGAGGTCGGCGTACCGTGCGTACAGGTCGTCGTCGTGCTCATCGTCCGCGAAGCGGTCGCCGTTCGGCGACTGGTTCGACGTCGATGCGCCCAGCTCCTCGGCCAGGCGTGAGAGGTCCGTCCCACCGCTGTTGTACTTCAGCTGGCGGGCGACCTTCGTCTGCTTGGCCTTGGCCCGGCCGCGCCCCATGGCTCGACCCCCTCAACGACGGGGCTCGACGGCCCCAGAGTCTTGACACGCGTTCATGTTCTGGAACGGGCTCTCCGCGGAGAGACCGGTCCGTAGGGCTTCCACGGTACCTGAGCCCGCGGCCATACGGTACGTCGCCCGCAGGACGCGCGTGTGCGCAGGACCGTCCAGGAACCCCGTCCTTGCTGGTCAGTGGCGATTTTAACCACTTCTGGGCGGACGACCCGCCGGTCGACGTGAGAGTTGTCTCCAACACGCCTCGGGCAGGTACCGGTCAAAGGTACGCCATCCGTGTGCGCACGGCCGGTCACGGTCCGCACGAACAAGGTCCGATTCGCGCCGTCTCCGCACGCGCGTGCACGGCCGCCGGTCGGGCGGCGATGATCACGGGACCGGCCGGGATCTCCGCCCGGCCCCGCTAGGAGTCGTCGCACACGCAACGCCTTACCGGCCCTCTTCGTGGTGGTCACCCGGCCGGATCAACCGTGACCGCGCCCGCCCGCGCGCGCGGACATGCGTGTGGAGATGACCGGGCGCGGGCGGGATCGGACGGGTGGGCGCGCCGCCGGAGCGGCGCGCCGGCGCACGCGTGGTGGTGTCCGCGGTCGCCCGCGGTGCGCCGGGCGCCACGCGCATCACGGCATGTGCCGCTTCACGGCCGTAGGACGCCGCGAGCCGCTCGCGCGCGCGGGCGCACGCCGCGCGACCCCAGCACACGCGGGCAGGGGTCGCCCCGCACGCGCGCGGGCGCTGCCGCGGACACGCCACAGGCGCCGCGCGCCGTGCGCATGCCGCCGGCGCCCGCGCGCCGCGGTCGTCACTTCCGCGCGTCGGCCATCCGCTGCTCGGCGATCCGGTCGGCCGCCGCGGCCGGCGGAATCCCGTCGGCCTTCGCACGTGCGAAGATTTCGAGCGTGGTGTCGAAGATCTTCGCGGCCTTCGCCTTGCACCGGTCGAAGTCGAAGCCGTGCAGCTCGTCGGCGACCTGGATGACGCCGCCGGCGTTGACCACGTAGTCCGGCGCGTAGAGGATCCCGCGGTCGGCGAGGTCCTTCTCCACGCCCGGGTGGGCGAGCTGGTTGTTGGCCGCGCCGCACACCACCTTCGCGGTCAGCACCGGCACGGAGTCGTCGTTCAGGGCGCCGCCGAGGGCGCAGGGGGCGTAGATGTCGAGCCCCTCGGTGCGGATCAGGGCGTCGGTGTCGGCGACCTGGGTCACCTGCGGGTGCGCCTCGACGACCCGCTGCACGGCCTGCGGCCGTACGTCCGTGATCACGACCTCGGCGCCCTCGTCCAGCAGGTGCCGCACGAGGTGGTGCCCGACCTTGCCCACGCCCGCGATGCCCACCGTGCGGCCGCGCAGTGTGGGGTCGCCCCACAGGTGCTGGGCGGACGCCCGCATGCCCTGGTAGACGCCGAACGCGGTGAGCACCGAGGAGTCGCCCGCGCCGCCGTTCTCCGGGGAGCGGCCGGTGGTCCAGCGGCACTCGCGCGCCACGACGTCCATGTCGGCCACGTAGGTGCCGACGTCGCAGGCGGTGACGTACCGGCCGCCGAGCGAGGCGACGAACCGGCCGTAGGCGAGCAGCAGCTCCTCGGTCTTGATCAGCTCCGGGTCGCCGATGATCACGGCCTTGCCGCCGCCGTGGTCGAGGCCGGCCATGGCGTTCTTGTAGGACATGCCGCGCGAGAGGTTCAGCGCGTCGGCGACCGCCTCCTGCTCGCTGGCGTAGGGGTAGAAGCGGGTGCCGCCGAGCGCGGGGCCCAGGGCGGTGTTGTGGATGGCGATGACGGCCTTGAGGCCGCTGGCGCGGTCCTGACAGAGCACGACCTGTTCGTGGCCGCCCTGTTCCGAGCGGAAGAGGGTCTGCAGTACGTCAGCCTGCGCGCCGGTTACGTCGGTCACGGTGGTGACTCCCAGGAAGTAGCGGCGAGTGGGACGGGTCCCCGTAAGGGTGGCGGGGGCCGTGCCAGGAGATTAGACCCTGACCCGCCCCGTCATGGGAGGAGTGGTCGGGATCACCCTCCCCCGGAGTAAGTTCCCACTCGGGCGTGGGACGATTTGCAGTGGTTTTCCGTCCGTCCGGGCGCGGGCCGGGCGGGTTTCGCCCCCGGTCCGGTGGGGAGGGAGCAGGCGTGCCCAAGGTGTCCTCGGTGGTCGTCCCGTACGCGACCTACTTGCGCGTCTACGAGCCGCTGGCCGCCTTCCCGGAGCCGGAGCGCAGCCAGTGGGCGCGCTACGCCCGCCGCCCCGACCGCCCGTCCTACCAGGACGAGCTGCGCCGCTCGCTGGCCGACCTGGTGCCCACGCCGCCGGTGGCGGTGCCGGTGCACGAGAGCCGGGACGCCTTCGTGCTGGACGTGGACGGGGTGGTGTGCGTGTGCCCGTGGCGCACCCGGCTGCGCGGCTGGCAGGCCCTGGACGATCTCGCCGAGGAGCTGCCGGCGGTGGTCCTGGACGCGGTGCTGCCCCCGGTCGTCCGGCGCCAGGCGGCCCAGGACTACGAGCGCTGGCTCGCCCACAACCCCGATGCCCGGCCGTGGATCCGCACGGCGACCTGGCAGGTCCCGCTGAACTGGTTCGTGCTGGTCTCCGACGAGGAGCGGGAGTACGTCAAGGGCACCGGGGAGCCGGGCGGCGCGGGCGGCTTCGGGGACGAGGCGCCGCTGCTGCGCTACCGCACGCCGATGGTGCAGGCCCGGCGGCGGGTGGCGCGGGCGCTGCGGACGCTGCGCGAGACCATCGACGAGGGCCCGCTGATCGACGGGCTGGTGGACGTCGGCCGCTGGCTGGAGGAGTTCCACCCGCGCTCCCTGGTGGAGCTGGACTACGGCGGGCTGGTGCACGTGCTGCCGGCCGACGACCTCCAGGACGATCACTCGGCGGCGGACGTGGCCGAGGGGATCGAGGCGCTGCGCCGCGGCGACGGCGCAGGAGCGGGCGAGGCGTACGCGCGGCTCGTGGAGCGGTGGCGGGCGGTGCGCGACCTGCGCTCGGCGAACTGATCCGTCATCAGGAGTGACCTGGATCACGGCTCGAACGGCGTCGAACGGCGTACGGTCAAGGGTCTTTGGCGCCTGAGGGGACGTAGGGCCCGATCCGGGCGTTTGTCTCAAGGGTGATGGACTGCACTTACAAGACCCTTGCCCTGGTTGCCCCTCCTCGTGCCAAAATAGGACAAGGAGTCCGGGGAGGGCTCCTTCCGTCCCGTCGTGCTCCATCGTGGGCGGAATCTCAGCATTGCACGCTTTGGGGGGTCCGGTGACTTCCTGATCGCCCTGTGACTGATCGTCACAGTGGTGTGACTGTCCGCTATGGCATGGTCCATCGGCTTCCGTCGCTGATGGACACCTGGGAGGGCAATTCCATCGGTTTGGCCGACGCGGCTGGACAGATGGTGTAGTTGTAGTGCCGAGGACAAGCCGTTCGTCCTATAACCGACTCGACTCGCGTCCGCCATTTCGGGCAACGCGGGTCAAGGTGCAGAATTTAGAGGAAAGAACCGAGAAGGTTCGGTTCTCCCGAGGAGGCCGCTCATGACCGCTCGCACCCCTGATGCCGAGCCGCTGCTGACCCCGGCTGAGGTCGCCACCATGTTCCGCGTCGACCCCAAGACGGTCACGCGCTGGGCGAAGGCCGGCAAGCTCACGTCGATCCGCACGCTCGGCGGGCACCGCCGCTACCGCGAGGCCGAGGTCCGCGCTCTGCTGGCGGGCATCCCGCAACAGCGCAGCGAGGCCTGAACCGCCGCAGAACCGGACGTAGCGGCTAGGTCCCCCAACCGGCCGGGGCGTCCGGAACCCACAGCTCCAAGCGACGCGGGCCCTGCCCCAACAGGGTCCACGCCCACGCCGTCCGAGCAGTCGGGCATGTGACACGGGTGCGTCGTCGATCGCGCTGGACTCCGCCGGGTCCAGCGCGATCTTTTTTGTGCGCTTCCGCGGGGTCCGCGCGGTGCGCCTGTGAGCGGCCTTGTCGGAGCCTGGGGAGGGCTGTCCGATCTCCTGTGAGGCGCCTCGGAGAGCAGTGCAATTGCACATATTAAATTGAGCCTGTGTAGGGCGTGCGTAAGTACCAGGCTTTCTCAAACTCATGCGGTGACACCCGTCACACGAACGGGTGCTTGTTGTCGGCGGGTCCGGTGCGCTAATGGAGCTTCCGGTTCCATCCCCCCACGCAGATACGGGAGTTCACCGCCGACGGCCTTGCGGCGGGCCGCTCGGGCAGCGGTGTGCGGGGGTGGCCGAGGCCGGACGGAATGCGGTGTCGGAAGTCCGTACGTGACGGGGGCTCAGACGACGCTGAAAGGCCGTCACGTGGCCGCGCCCACGTCGTCCGCGGGCTGCTCGTCCTGAAGCGCCTGAAGCGCCTCCAGGCGGCGCTCACGGGCTTCCGGGCCGTCGGGGCCTTCGGGGGCGTCCGCAGCCGTCGTAGGTGCACCGTCCATGGCCAGCCGCAGCAGATGGCGGCAGACGGGGCAGTGAGCGGTGAGATGACCGTACGTCGAGGCGGCCGCGAGGTGGGCGCGGAGCAACGCCCGCGTCGCGTGCCTGGCCGATGCCGTCATGCGCCACCTCCAGCGGGCCGTACGGGAACGGCCTCTGTTCTCTGGGGTACCGAGGGAATGTGACGCCGTCAAGGCGCCGAGAGCCGGCACGGAACCGATCCGGGCACGGGACCCCGTCCGGGCGCGGGGTCGGTCCGGGCGGGTGCCCGTCAGGACACGGGACCGGCCGGAGCCCGGGACCGGTCCGGGTGCGGGGTTGCCGGTGCCCGGTCGGGCGCGACGGCGCTTGCGGCGGTGTTGCCCGGGCGATGACAGCAGGAAGGCCCGCCACCGTTTCCGGGGCGGGCCTTCCTCGATGCGGTCCTGACGGGATTTGAACCCGCGGCCTCCACCTTGACAGGGTGGCGAGCACTCCAAACTGCTCCACAGGACCAGGTTTCGCAGCCTCACCTGTGCGGTGCGCTGCGAGAAGAGACTCTACAGGAGCCGAGCCGCCTGGTCGAACTCACCCAGCGTGCCCGTGAGCTCACGCCAGCACGGCGTCGATCGCCTTCACGATCCGCTTGTCCGACACCGGGTACGCCGTGCCCAGCGCGTGGGCGAAGTAGCTGACCCGCAGCTCCTCGATCATCCAGCGGATGTCCCGCACCTGCTGCGGGACGGGGCGCCCCTGCGGCAGCTGCTCCAGCAGCCACGCGTACTCGTCCTGCATCTCGTGGACCTTCTGCATGCGCGTGGTGTCCCGCTGGACGTTCGTCGGCATCTGCTGCAGGCGGCGGTCCGCGGCCACCAGATAGCGCATCAGGTCCGGCAGCCGCCGTATCCCTGCCTCCGTGACGAAGCCGGGCTTCACCAGCCCGTCCAACTGCTGCCGTACATCGGCCAGGTTGGGCAGCAGCGCGGGGCTGCGCACGCTCTTCAGGCGCCGCTCGCAGGACTGCCAGGCGGACAGCACCTGCTGCACCTGGCCGACCGTCCGCACGGTCAGGTCCACGATGTCGGCGCGCACCTTGTCGTACAGCTTCCGGTACGACTCCTCGTCCCAGGGCGGGCCGCCGAAGTCCGCGATGAGCCGGTCCGCCGCCGCCGTCGCGCAGTCGTCGAACAGCGCCTGGACGGAGCCGTGCGGATTGGCCGACAGGCCCAGCTTCTGCTGGTTCGTCAGGCGGTCGCTGGCGAACTTGGCCGGATTGACCGGGATGTTGCGCAGAATCAGCCGGCGGGTGCCCCGCCACATGGCCTCGGCCTGCTCGGCCTCGGTGTCGAAGAGCCGCACGGACACCGTGTCGCCGTCGTCGACCAGCGCCGGGTACGCCTTCACCGGCTGGCCGGCCCGGCGGGTCTCGAAGACCCGGGTGAGCGTGCCGATCGTCCAGTCGGTCAGGCCCTGGCGCTCCAGCGACGGGCCGCCCGCGCGTTCGGCGCTGGCCGCGGCGGCCTGGGACAGGGCCTTGCGCGCCTTCGGCTTCAGCTGCAGTTTCAGGGCCTGAAGGTCCTTGTCCTCGGCCAGCTTGCGGCGCCGCTCGTCGACCACCCGGAAGGTGATCTTCAGGTGGTCGGGAACCTTCGACCAGTCGAAGTCCTCGGCCTCGAAGGGGACGCCGACCATGCGCTTCAGCTCCCGGGCCATGGCGGCCGTCAGCGGCTCCGCCGACGGCGCCGCCTTTTCCAGGAACGCCTTCGCGTAGTTGGGCGCGGGCACGTAGTTGCGGCGGATCGGCTTGGGCAGCGAGCGGATCAGCTCGGTGACCAGTTCCTCGCGCAGGCCCGGGATCTGCCAGTCGAACCCCTCGTCGGTGACCTGGTTGAGCACCTGGAGCGGGATGTGCACGGTCACGCCGTCCGCGTCCGCGCCCGGCTCGAACTGGTACGTCACCCGGAACTTCAGGTTCCCCTGCCGCCAGGTGTCCGGGTAGTCGGCCTTGGTGACCTCCTGCGCGGACTCCCGGACGAGCATCTCCCGCTCGAAGTCCAGGAAGTCGGGCTGCTCCTGCCGCTTGCGCTTCCACCAGGAGTCGAAGTGGGCGCCGGAGACCACGTGGTCGGGCACCCGCTGGTCGTAGAAGTCGAACAGCGTCTCGTCGTCGACGACGATGTCCCGGCGCCGGGCGCGGTGCTCCAGCTCCTCGACCTCGCTGAGCAGCTTGCGGTTGTCGGCGAAGAACTTGTGGTGGGTGCGCCAGTCGCCCTCCACCAGGGCGTTGCGGATGAACAGCTCCCGGCTGACCTCGGGGTCGATCCGGCCGTAGTTCACCTTCCGCTGGGCGACGATCGGCACGCCGTACAGCGTGACCTTCTCGTACGCCATCACCGCCGCCTGGTCCTTCTCCCAGTGCGGCTCGCTGTACGTGCGCTTCACCAGGTGACCGGCCAGCGGCTCGACCCACTCCGGCTCGATCTTCGCGTTGACGCGGGCCCACAGCCGCGAGGTCTCCACCAGTTCGGCCGACATCACGAACTTCGGCTGCTTCTTGAACAGCGCCGAACCCGGGAAGATCGCGAACTTGGCGTTGCGGGCACCCAGGTACTCGCCCCGCCCGCCGTCCCGGCGCGCACCGGGACCGGAGTCCTTGGACTCCTTCACGTCCTTCATGCCGATGTGGGAGAGCAGGCCGGCCAGCAGCGAGATGTGGATGCGGTCGGCGGGGGCGTCCTCCTCGTTGAGGTGGATGCCCATCTGCTTGGCGACCGTGCGCAGCTGGCTGTAGATGTCCTGCCATTCGCGGATGCGCAGGAAGTTCAGGTACTCCTGCTTGCACATCCGACGGAAGGAGCTGGAGCCCCGTTCCTTCTGCTGCTCGCGCAGGTACCGCCACAGGTTGAGGAAGGCGAGGAAGTCGCTCGTCTCGTCGCGGAAGCGGGCGTGCTGCTGGTCGGCCTGGGTCTGCTTGTCGGCGGGGCGCTCGCGCGGGTCCTGGATGGACAGCGCGGCGGCGATGACCATGACCTCGCGGGCGCAGCCGTTCTTGTCGGCCTCCAGGACCATCCGGGCCAGCCGCGGGTCGACGGGCAGCTGGGCGAGCTTGCGGCCGATCGGGGTGAGCCGCTTGCGCGGGTCCTTCTGCGCCGGGTCGAGCGCGCCCAGCTCCTGCAGCAGCTGCACGCCGTCGCGGATGTTGCGGTGGTCCGGCGGATCGATGAACGGGAACTTCTCGATGTCGCCGAGGCCGGCCGCGGTCATCTGCAGGATGACGGAAGCGAGGTTGGTGCGCAGGATCTCCGCGTCGGTGAACTCCGGCCGGGAGAGGAAGTCCTCCTCGGAGTACAGCCGGATGCAGATGCCGTCGGAGGTACGTCCGCAGCGGCCCTTGCGCTGGTTGGCGCTGGCCTGCGAGATCGGCTCGATGGGCAGCCGCTGCACCTTCGTGCGGTGGCTGTAGCGGGAGATCCGGGCGAAGCCGGGGTCGATGACGTACTTGATGCCGGGGACCGTCAGCGACGTCTCGGCGACGTTGGTGGCCAGCACGATCCGGCGGCCGGTGTGCGGCTGGAAGACGCGGTGCTGCTCGGCGTGCGACAGCCGCGCGTACAGCGGCAGCACTTCCGTGAACCGGTACTGCTTCTTGTTGAGCGCGTCGGCGGTGTCCCGGATCTCGCGCTCACCGGAGAGGAAGACGAGGATGTCGCCGGGGCCTTCCGCCATCAGCTCCTCGACGGCGTCGGTGATCGCGGTGATCTGGTCCCGGTCGGCGTCCTCGGAGTCCTCCTCCAGCAGCGGCCGGTAGCGCACCTCCACCGGATACGTGCGCCCGCTGACCTCGATGATCGGCGCGTCGTCGAAGTGCCGGGAGAACCGCTCGGGGTCGATGGTCGCCGAGGTGATGACGACCTTCAGATCCGGCCGCTTCGGCAGCAGCTGGGCGAGGTAGCCCAGCAGGAAGTCGATGTTCAGGGACCGCTCGTGGGCCTCGTCGATGATGATCGTGTCGTAGGCGCGCAGCTCGCGGTCGGTCTGGATCTCGGCGAGCAGGATGCCGTCCGTCATCAGCTTGACGAAGGTGGCGTCCGGGTCCACCTGGTCGGTGAACCGCACCTTCCAGCCGACGGCCTCGCCCAGCGGCGTGTCCAGCTCCTCGGCCACCCGCTCGGCCACCGTACGGGCGGCGATACGGCGCGGCTGGGTGTGCCCGATCATCCCGCGCACCCCGCGGCCCAGCTCCATGCAGATCTTCGGGATCTGCGTGGTCTTCCCGGACCCGGTCTCACCGGCGACGATGACGACCTGGTGGTCGCGGATGGCCTCCGCGATCGCGTCCTTCTTCTGGCTGACCGGCAGCTGCTCGGGGTAGGTGACGGCGGGCACACGCGAGCGCCGGGCGGCGATGCGCTGCTCGGCCTTCTCGATCTCCCCCTCGATCTCGGCGAGGACGGTGGCGCGGGCCTCCGGCTTGCGGATCTTGCGCGCGCCTTCGAGCCGCCGCCCGAGCCGGTGCGCATCGCGCAGCGACAGCTCGGCCAGACGGGAGGCGAGGGCGCCCAGGGCGGGGGCAGGGTGCGTAGACATACGCGATCCAGGATCTCACCTCGGAGAAATTGCGCGCGAACCATCTGCCGGAGGGCGGGCGAGCCGGTGCGGCGCGGGAGCCGGCAGAGAGCGGAGGAGGCGGCGAGGAGGCGAGGGAGGCCGGGGAGAGAGGGAAGACCGGAGGGCGCGGCGAGGGAGAGGCCGGAGGAAGGAGCGACACGCCGAAGGCCCCGTCCTGGGGACGGGGCCTTCGAGTGGTGGCTGGGGCCGGGGTCGAACCGGCGACCTTCCGCTTTTCAGGCGGACGCTCGTACCAACTGAGCTACCCAGCCACGAGGTTTCACGTGAAACCTCAGCGGTCCTGACGGGATTTGAACCCGCGGCCTCCACCTTGACAGGGTGGCGAGCACTCCAAACTGCTCCACAGGACCATGTGGTTGTGTGCTGACCGATCAAGCTAAGTGTCGCACACCGTACTGCGTGCCCCCAACGGGATTCGAACCCGTGCTACCGCCTTGAAAGGGCGGCGTCCTAGGCCGCTAGACGATGAGGGCTATCGGCCCGCCTGGGCGCTTCTCAGCGCGTCGGGGACGTGAGAAGCATATGGGATGGCGGGGGGGATCGCCAAAACCGTTTACCGCGCCGCGGGGGAAGCCGTGGGGGAAGAGGACGTCGGGGCCGGGGAGGCGCCCGGCTGGTTCTCCTCCGGGAGGTGGCGGCTGACCTCGGCCGTCGTCCGGCCCAGGCCACCCAGCTTGATCTCGTCCCAGGCCTGCAGGCGGTGGCTGTCGCGGGCCACGTACAGGATCGAGGCCTCCACCGGAGCGGGATATTCGTGTTCGACCGCGCGCAGCCCGCTGCCGCCCGTCGAGCCCTCCATGCGCAACCGGGTGCCGTACTTCAGGATCTCCGTGCCCTCGTGGTGCAGGTGGCCGCACAGCACCAGCGGCACCGTGCCGTCCGTCTCCCGGGCCGCCGCTGGCTCATGGGCGACGGCGATGTCCACCGGGGTGCCCTTGGTCCGCTGGTCGCGCAGCGCGGAGGCCAGGCGGTCGCCGGCCAGCCGCTCGGCCGCGTCACCGCCGGGCGCCACCGAGCGGTCGGGGGTGAACTGGGGGTCGCCGATGCCGGCGAAGCGCAGGCCGGCGACGGTCTCGGCGCGGCCGTCGTCCAGTACGTGCACGTTCTTCATGTGCTCCAGGTAGCGCTGGGTGGTCGCCGAGTCGTGGTTGCCGCGCACCCAGACGTACGGGACGCCCAGGTCCTTGATCGGGTCCAGGAAGCCGTTCTCCGCGGCTGTGCCGTGGTCCATCGTGTCGCCGGAGTCGACGATCACGTCGACCTTGTACTGCTGCACCAGCGAGGCGATGATCTTCCAGCTCGCCGGGTTGAGGTGGATGTCGGACACGTGCAGGACCCGGATGGTCGTGGGGTCCGGCTGGTAGGCGGGCAGCGTGGAGGTGACGTCGTAGAGCTTCGTCACGTTCGTCACCAGGCGCGCCAGCTCCTTCTGGTAGACGTCGAACTCGGTGACGATGCTGCGCGCGTTGCCGACGAGCGAGGGCGCCGAGGACAGCAGGCCGGAGAACTTCGGCTCCAGCACCGACTTCGGGTTCCAGGTCGCGTACGCCGTCGCCCCGGACGCGCCGAGCAGGGCCAGTGCCAGGCCGCCGGCCGCCAGGGCGCGGCGCGGGCGGCGGTAGACGGCCAGGCCCAGCGCGGTCGCCCCGAGGACCACGGCCGCGCAGGAGCGCACGGCCAGGTCGAGCGTGCCGTGCTCGACGTCGTGCACCACCTCGTCCTGCAGGCCGGAGATCCGCTCGGGGTGGTCCACCAGGGCCTGGGCACGCTCCGGGTCGAGCTGGTCGACGTCGACGTCCAGGCGGACCGGCGCCACGTGGCTGTCCAGCCGCAGGGCGCCCAAGGGGGAGATGTTGATCTTCGTGCCGCCGCTGAGGGAGGGGCGCAGGGCCATCGTCGTGTTCACGGGACCGACCGGCGTGCGGACGGTGCCCACGATCAGCAGACCCAGCCAGGCCCCGGCGAGCACCACGGCCACCAGGCCCAGCGCACCGAGCCAGGGGTGCCGCTGCGGGGTCAGGGTGAGGGTGCGCGCCGCCAGGCGCGTGCGGCGCGTGCGGCGCGTTCGCTTCGGGCTGTCCGTAGCGGTCCGGCCGGGCGCGCGGTTGCGGCCGGGCGTGTGGCTGCTGTCGGGTCGGTCGGGGGTGCGGTTGCTGTCGGGTCGGTCGGGGGTGCGGTGGTGGCGGGACATGCGGTTCGAGCTGCGGTTCACGATGCGGTTCAGGGCTGCGACGACGACGCGGGCCATTGGTCGCGTATGCCCGTCCGCGACGCCGGATATGCCCGCGGGTGGCCCGTCGGACGGGGTGCGCGCGTCCGGGCGCGGGCCGGGCGGCGTACCGGACAATGGCCCTGTGCTGGAGATGACGCGCGAGGAGTTCGAGGAACTGGTCGCCGAGGCCCTCGACCGGATCCCTCCGGAGTTGACGCGGCTGATGGACAACGTCGCGGTGTTCGTCGAGGACGAGCCGCCCGCCGACGACCCCGAGCTGCTCGGGATCTACGAGGGCATTCCGCTGACCGAGCGCGGGGAGTGGTACGCGGGCGTGCTGCCCGACCGGATCACGATCTACCGCGGGCCGACGCTGCGGATCTGCGAGACCAGGGAGGAGGTCGTCGCCGAGGCGGAGGTCACCGTGGTGCACGAGATCGCCCACCACTTCGGCATCGACGACGCCCGGCTGCACGCCCTGGGTTACGGCTGACGGCGCCTGGGGCGGCGGTGGGGCTTGCCCCGGTTGCCGGTTGCCGGATGCTCCCGGTGGTCCGGGGGCTCCCGGTGCTCCGGGTGCCCCCGGGGGTGTCCGCGGGCGGGTCCTTCGGCGGTTCCTCGCGTGTGCCCTTCGGTTGTCCTCGGGGCGTCCTCCGGCGTGTCCTCCTGTGGGCACGGGGAGTTGGGCACGGAGACTTCGTCATCCCGAAAGGTGGCTGCCGTGCGCCCCGTGTACGCATCCGTCCGTCTCGCCGCCACGATGATCGCCGTCACCGCCGTCACCGGCTGCGTGAGCGTGGCAGAGGACTCCGGTGGTGCGGCCCGGCCGTCGCACTCGGCGGCACGGCGGGTCGGAGCCGCCCCCGACGGCGGGACGGAGGTCTCCGGCGGGAGCGCCGAACGCGCCGGCGGCGACAGCGGCGGCACACACGGGCACGGGGACGGCCGGCACGGCAAGAAGGACGGCGAGGAGCCGTCCGCCTCGGCGTCCCCGTCGGCCGCGGCGAGCGCGTCGGCGGCGCCGCCCGGCAGGCACGGGGCGCCCCCCGAGCCCGGCGCTCCCACCCCCACCAGCATCCGCTGACCGCCCGCCGGGACCTGGTCCAGCAGCTCGGTGACCTCGGGCAGGAAGCCCAGGTCGGACATCTGGTCGGCCTCGTCGAGCACGCCGATCCGACGCCCTCGGGGCGCGACGGGCAGGGGACCGGCACGTAGCCGGCGCCGGGCAGAGGCCGACCCGGTCCGGTCCGGACCGACGGGGGCTCGATCGAGGGCCGGCCGGCTGCCCACGGCGTCGGCTTGCCTGTCGGTGTGCGTCCGTCCCGGTTGTCGCCTGCCGGTGTGGGGCCTGGTTGTTGCCTGCCGGCGTGCGTCCCCGATTCGGTTGCCGGTGTGCGGCCCCGGCTCGGCTGCCCGTGTGCGGCCAAGGCTCGGCTGCCCGTGTGCGTACTGGTGCGCGGCCCGGCTTCGGCTACCGGTGTGCGTACCGGTTTGCCTGCCGGTTTGCCTTCAGGGGCTTCGGGTGCGTATGGTGGCAGATCGTTTGATCCCATTTGCCCGGCGCCCACGCAGAGCGCGCCGTGTGGCGCGTACTCTCCTTTGCCGTGGCGGACCGCATCGAGGCGGTCGTGTGCGAAACACGGAGTTGACGGGCGCGTGCCGACGAGACTCCGGAAGGTTTCGCATTCGCATGTCCCTTGCCAGTACTGATCACGTCGTCGTGCCCGAGAGCATCGAGGACGCCGCCGGGAGCCACGAGGCCCCCGAGAACCCCGTCCAGGCCGTCGAGGCCGACGGAACGACCTCCGAGGGCCACGACGCCCCCGAGATCACCTTCGCCGACCTCGGCCTGCCCGAGGGCGTCGTGCGCAAGCTCGCGCAGAACGGCGTGACCACCCCCTTCCCGATCCAGGCCGCGACCATCCCGGACGCCCTGGCCGGCAAGGACATCCTCGGCCGGGGCCGCACCGGCTCCGGCAAGACCCTCTCCTTCGGTCTGCCGACCCTGGCCACGCTGGCCGGCGGCCGCACCGAGAAGAAGCGGCCGCGGGCCGTCATCCTCACCCCCACCCGTGAACTCGCCATGCAGGTGGCGGACGCGCTCCAGCCCTACGGCGACGTGCTCGGGCTGAAGATGAAGGTCGTCTGCGGCGGCACCTCCATGGGCAACCAGATCTACGCCCTGGAGAAGGGCGTCGACGTCCTGGTCGCCACCCCCGGCCGCCTGCGCGACATCATCAACCGCGGTGCCTGCTCGCTCGAGGACGTGCGGATCGCCGTGCTCGACGAGGCCGACCAGATGTCCGACCTGGGCTTCCTGCCCGAGGTCACCGAGCTGCTGGACCAGGTCCCGGCGGGCGGTCAGCGGATGCTGTTCTCCGCGACGATGGAGAACGAGATCAAGACCCTCGTCGACCGCTACCTGACCGACCCGGTCAGCCACGAGGTGGACGCCGCCCAGGGCGCGGTGACGACCATGTCGCACCACATCCTGATCGTGAAGCCCAAGGACAAGGCGCCGGTCACGGCCGCGATCGCCTCCCGCAAGGGCCGCACCATCATCTTCGTGCGCACCCAGCTCGGCGCCGACCGCGTCGCCGAGCAGCTGCGCGACGCCGGCGTGAAGGCCGAGGCCCTCCACGGCGGCATGACGCAGGGCGCCCGCACCCGCACCCTGGCGGACTTCAAGGACGGGTACGTCAACGTCCTGGTCGCCACCGACGTCGCCGCGCGCGGCATCCACGTCGACGGCATCGACCTCGTCCTGAACGTCGACCCGGCCGGCGACCACAAGGACTACCTGCACCGCGCCGGCCGCACCGCCCGCGCCGGCCGCACGGGAACCGTGGTCTCCCTGTCCCTGCCGCACCAGCGGCGCCAGATCTTCCGCTTGATGGAGGACGCGGGCGTGGACGCCACGCGCCACGTCATCCAGGGCGGCGCGGCCTTCGACCCGGAGGTCGCCGAGATCACCGGGGCCCGGTCGATGACCGAGGTGCAGGCCGAGTCCGCGGCCAACGCCGCGCAGCAGGCCGAGCGCGAGGTCGCCCACCTGACCAAGCAGCTGGAGCGCGCCCAGCGGCGTGCGACGGAGCTGCGCGAGGAGGCCGACCGGCTGGTCGCCAGGGTCGCCCGCGAGCGCGGCGAGGACCCCGAGACGGCGGTGGCCGAGGCGCAGGCCGAGGCCGCGCGGGTGGCCGAGGCATCGGTGCCGGAGCAGCCGGCGGCGCAGGACGTGGACCGTGCGGAGCGCGGCTTCCGCCGCGACGACCGTGACCGTGACCGTGATCGCGGCCGTGGTTTCGACCGTGACCGTGACCGTGGCGGGCGTTCCTTCGACCGCAGGGACGACCGGCGGGACGACCGGGGCGGCTTCCACCGCGACCGCGGTGAGCGCGCTGAGCGCGGCGAGCGCGGCGACCGGGGCGGCTTCCGCCGGGACGACCGGCCCGGGCGCCCGTTCGACCGTGACCGTGACCGGGAGCGCGGCTTCGAGCGCCGGGACAACGACCGCGGCTTCCGCCGCGACGACCGGGACCGCGACCGCGACCGCGACCGCGGCTTCGACCGTGACCGTGGCGGGCGTTCCTTCGACCGCAGGGACGACCGGCGTGACGATCGGCGGGACGACCGGGGCGGCTTCAACCGCGACCGGGACCGCGGCTTCGACCGTGACCGCGCCCCCCGCTCCTTCGACCGCAGGGACGAGCGCGGCGGTTTCCGCCGTGACGAGCGTCCGGCGCGGCGCGACGAGCGGGGCGGGCACCGCGGCAGCGACCGCCCGTTCAACCGCGACCGCCGTGACGACCGTCCCGGCTTCCGGTCGGGCGGCCACGAGCGCCCCTACGGCCGCCGTGACGACCACCGCGGCGGCGGCTCCTTCGGCCGCCGCGAGGACAAGCCGCGCTGGAAGCGCAACGGCTGACACCGCTTGAGGTGACCTGCCGGGGGCCCGTACGACCGAGGTCGTGCGGGCCCTTTCCGTACCGTCCGGCCGTACCGGCCGCCGCCCGGCGGGTTTCGGCCGCCCAGTGACGCATGTCACACCCGCAGCCAGGGAATTGCTGCGGGCATGACAGATGACGCCAGAGCGCGCAGCGAGGGCCGGTCCTCGGACGAGGAGCGGCTGGCCCAGCTCGGTTACACGCAGGTTCTCGCCCGCCGCATGTCGGCGTTCGCCAACTACGCGGTCTCCTTCACGATCATCTCCGTTCTCTCCGGCTGTCTGACGCTCTACCTCTTCGGGATGAACACCGGCGGCCCCGCCGTGATCACCTGGGGCTGGGTGGGCGTCGGCCTGATGACGCTGTTCGTCGGGCTGTCGATGGCCGAGATCTGCTCGGCGTACCCGACGTCCGCGGGCCTGTACTTCTGGGCGCACCGGCTGGCGCCGCCGCGGTCGGCCGCGGCCTGGGCCTGGTTCACGGGCTGGTTCAACGTGCTGGGCCAGGTGGCGGTGACGGCCGGCATCGACTTCGGCGCCGCCTCCTTCCTGGGCGCCTACCTGAACCTCCAGTTCGGCTTCCGGGTCACCCCCGGCCGCACGATCCTGCTCTTCTCGGCGATCCTGCTCCTGCACGGCCTGCTGAACACGTTCGGGGTGCGCATCGTCGCCTTCCTCAACAGCGTCAGCGTGTGGTGGCACGTGCTCGGCGTGGCGCTGATCGTGGCCGCGCTGGCCTTCGTACCGGACCGGCACCGGTCGACGTCGTTCGTCTTCACCACGTTCGTGAACAACACGGGCTGGCACAGCGGGCCGTACGTCGTCCTGCTCGGGCTGCTGATGGCGCAGTACACCTTCACCGGCTACGACGCCTCCGCCCACATGACCGAGGAGACCCACGACGCCGCCACGGCGGGTCCGAAGGGCATCGTCCGCTCCATCTGGACGTCCTGGGTGGCCGGTTTCGTCCTGCTGCTCGGCTTCACCTACGCCATCCAGGACTACGGCAAGGAGCTGGCCTCCCCGACCGGCGCACCGCCCGCCCAGATCCTGCTCGACGCACTCGGCGCGAGCGCCGGCAAGCTGCTGCTGCTCGTGGTGATCGGCGCCCAGCTGTTCTGCGGCATGGCCTCGGTCACCGCCAACAGCCGTATGATCTACGCCTTTTCCCGCGACGGGGCGCTGCCCTTCTCGCGCGTGTGGCACACGGTCAGCCCGCGCACGCGCACCCCCGTGGCGGCGGTCTGGCTCGCGGCGCTCGCCGCGCTCGCCCTGGGCCTGCCCTATCTGATCAACGTGACCGCCTACGCCGCCGTGACGTCGATCGCGGTGATCGGCCTCTACATCGCCTACGCCGTCCCGACCCTGCTGAGAGTCCGCAAGGGCGAGACCTTCGAGCGCGGACCCTGGCACCTGGGCCGCTGGTCGCAGCCGGTCGGGATCACGGCGGTGATCTGGGTCTGCGTGATCACGGTCCTCTTCATGCTCCCGCAGGTCTCCCCGGTGACCTGGGAGACGTTCAACTACGCCCCGGTCGCCGTCCTGGTCGTCCTCGGCTTCGCCGCCGGCTGGTGGTTCGCCTCGGCCCGCCACTGGTTCCTCGACCCCGCCCACGCGCGCACCCGCGCCCGCCGGGCGGCCCGCGCGGACTCCCCCGAACCGGCCGATCCGTGACCCGCACGCGCCCGGCTCGCCGATACCCGATCTGCGACGCGGCCTCCTCGGGCTATGCTCGGGGAGGCACCATCGCCCCGGGCCCTTAGCTCAATTGGCAGAGCAGTGGACTTTTAATCCATTGGTTGTGGGTTCGAGTCCCACAGGGCCTACGGACGCGGGGGAGGGGTCATCCCCTCTGACCTGCTGCGCAGCGTCCGGGCCGGCTCAGGTCGGCTCGGACGCCGCTTGTTTTCCGGCCCCGCGGGGGGCACGTGGGCCAGGCGGGTGCGGCCGGGCACGAGCGGGCGGGACCGGGCGCGGGCGAGCCGGCAACACGTCCACGGCTGCGGGCGACATACGGTTCAGGTCCCGACGTACGGAGCCGGTCCCCGATGCCCGGTTCAGGTCCCGACGTACGGAGCCGGTCCCGACGCTCCGTCACCGCGTCGTCGGCGGTCGACGTCTTCTGCGAAGAACGCGTCCTGCCCCTCCTGGCGCCACCCCCCGGCGAGACCCGTAACCGGGACCCGACCGTCCTGCGCCACGCCACGCGGTCTGCACCCCGCCCGCCCGGACACCGTGCACCGCGCCGGTGAGCGTCGCTGGGCCACACTGGAACGTGCCGGTCCACGGCACCCTGCCCCGAGTCCGGTCCGCGGCACGCCCCAGCCTGCCCGCCTCCCTCGCCGCCGCCACGAGGGTGGCCCCCGTCCCCGAGAGAGAGTGCGTCGATGCCCCTGCCCCACGTCCTGCTGTCCGCCGCCGTCTCCCTCGACGGTTGTCTGGACGACGCCGGCCCCGACCGCCTCCTGCTGTCCTCGCCGGCCGACTTCGACCGGGTCGACGAGGTGCGGGCGTCGGTCGACGCGATCCTGGTAGGAGCGGGCACCCTGCGCGCCGACAACCCGCGGCTGCTGGTCAACTCGCCCGAGCGGCGCGCCGCGCGGGTCGCCGGTGGGCGGCCGGAGTACCCGCTGAAGGTCACCGTCACCGCCTCCGGCGACCTCGATCCGCGGGCACGCTTCTGGCACACGGGCGGCGAGAAGGTCGTCTACACGAGCGACAAGGGCGCCCGGCGGCTGCGCGACGCCGGGGTCGCCGCCGACATCGTGCCGCTGGGTGCCGAGCCGGACTGGCGGCTGCTGCTGGAACACCTGCACGACGTGCGCGGGGTGCGCCGGCTCATGGTCGAGGGCGGCGGCACCGTGCACACCCAGCTCCTCCAGCGCCGGCTCGTCGACGAGATCCACCTGGTGCTGGCTCCCCTGCTGGTCGGGGACCCGCGCGCGCCACGGCTGTTCGGGCCGGGCGCGTACCAGGGCGGGCGGCTGCGCCTGCTGGAGACGCGTGCCGTCGGGGACGTCGTCCTGATGCGCTACGAGCCGACCGCGCCGGGCACCGGAGCCCTCGCCGTCCCCGCCGACCGGCACTGGCTGCGCCTCGCGTGCGAGCTGGCGGCGCAGTGCCCGCCGTCGCGGACCGCGTTCAGCGTCGGGGCCGTGGTGGTCGCCGCCGACGGCACCGAGCTGGCCCGCGCCCACTCCCGCGAGGCCGGTGACCCGGTCGTGCACGCGGAGGAGGCGGCGCTGGCCAAGATCGACCCGGCGGACCCGCGGCTGCCGGGCGCCACGGTCTACAGCAGCCTGGAACCATGCACCCGACGCGCCTCCCGGCCGCGCCCGTGCGCCCGGCTGATTCTGGACGCGGGGGTACGGCGGGTGGTCACGGCCTGGCGGGAGCCGGACACGTTCGTGCGGGCCGCCGACGGCACCGGGCTGCTGAGGAGCGAGGGCGCCGACGTCGTCGTACTGCCGGAGTTCGAGCCGGCGGCCACGGCGCCGAACCGGCATCTGCTGGGCTGAGCGGCGGGCCGGGAGGCGGGCCGCGCGGGCTGTGAGACGGGCGGCGGGAGGCGTGAGACGGGCGCCACACGGATGCGTGTGCAAGCAGTCCCGCGCATGGCGTACACTAGTGACATACCGACGCGGGGTGGAGCAGCTCGGTAGCTCGCTGGGCTCATAACCCAGAGGTCGCAGGTTCAAATCCTGTCCCCGCTACTGAAGGCTCGGGGCCGGAATCCGATCACGGATTCCGGCCCTGAGTGTTTTCCGCCCGGCCGCCCGGCCGCCCGGTGGCCCGGTTCTCCGCACTGCCGACTCCTGTCTGTCCTGTCGTGCTCGCCCCTGCCTCGGATTTCCGTCGGACGGCAGAGCCGTCACAAGCTGTGATCAGGTCGTCCCCGTCCGCATAACAACTGACACACGATCACACATCATCTCGGCGCGGGAGGTTTGACAGATCATCCTCCGGTGGCCGAGTGGTCGGATCAACTCGCCCAGGTTTGGCCGCTCATGGAACACATGTCCTGGCCAAAAAGGTTTAACGATCAAGCCGTACGGCTTGGAAACGAAGCCTCGCGTCTATTAACGTTCGATAACGCAGCGCGGTCGTCCCAGCCGTCACAAGAGGCGGCTCCGTGCGCACGCGCCGAATCCCGCGAGGGAACCGGGGAACCACCACTCAGGGGTGAATCGGGCCTCATCCGCCGTGTCCCACGGCCGGTTGACGCGCGTAGGAGACCTTCCCGCTCCGAACCCGTCAGCTAACCCGGTAGGCGAGACGGAAGGAAAGGAGCGCGCCCCAGTGGCGTCCAACCGGCCTGCCCCCGAAGCCCCGTACGTGCCCGACCAGCGCACCGAGACGTTCGGCTACGGCGGCCGGCAGCCCGACCAGGGCCCCTGGGAGGAGTGGAACCCCACCGAGGACTCCCTCCGCCCGGCACGTGGCCGGCACCGGGTCACCAAGCAGCGCGGCGGCGGACTCGCGCGCAGTTCCACCGTGCTCGGCGTGGGCGTCATCGCCGCCGTCGGGGCGGGCGGCATGGCCAGCGCCAACGCCGGCAAGCCGCCGGTGTCCGTCTCCCTGCCCGATCTGCCCTCCGTCGGCTCCCTGCTCGGCCACTCCGACCAGGACGCCGACGCCGAGCAGGGCTCCGCGACCGCGCTCAGCGACGTGGGGGCGGTCCCCGTCCGGGCCGACGCCGCCGGCGGCACCGCCGCGGGCAGCACCGACGCGGGCGAGGCGCTGCGCAACCGCATCATGGCCCAGGCCGAACAGCAGCAGGCCCAGGTCGAGACCAAGGCCCAGGAGGCGGCCGAGGCCGCCGCCGCCCGGCAGGCCGAGGAGGCCGCCGCCAAGGCGCAGAAGGAGGCCGCCGCCAAGGCCGCCGCCGCGAAGCAGAAGGCGGAGGAGGAGGCCAGGAAGAAGGCCGAGGAGGCCCGGCTGGCGGAGCTGGCCCGGCAGTACACGCTGCCGACCTCGTCCTACACCATCACCTCCACCTTCGGGCAGGCCGGCTCCATGTGGTCCTCCGGTCACCACACCGGCCTGGACTTCGCCGCGCCCACCGGCACCCTGATCAAGGCCGTCCACAGCGGCACCGTCACCGAGGCCGGCTGGGCCGGGGCCTACGGCTACCGCACGATCCTCACGCTCGACGACGGCACCGAGCTGTGGTTCTGCCACCAGTCGTCGATCAGCGTCTCCGCCGGTCAAAAGGTGAGCACGGGCGACGTCATCGGCCGCGTGGGCGCCACCGGCAACGTCACCGGACCGCACCTGCACCTGGAGGTCCACCCGGACGGCCAGGCCTCCGGCATCGACCCGATGGCGTGGCTGCAGGCCAAGGGGCTCACCCCCTGAGCCTCGCGCCGGCCCCAGGGTCGGCCGAGCCCGTTCGCGCGATCTTTGCGACCCGGTGCGGCGGGGCGCGGAATGGCCCGCTTCCGCCTGGCCGTTGATGACGTACATGACTGTTCGACACACACTCGGCCGCTCTGACCTCGAGGTCTTCCCGCTCGCCCTCGGCGGCAACGTCTTCGGCTGGACCGCCGATCAGGACCGGTCCTTCGCCGTCCTCGACGCCTACACGGCCGCCGGCGGCAACTTCATCGACACCGCCGACTCCTACTCGGCGTGGGTCGAGGGCAACAAGGGCGGCGAGTCCGAGACGATCATCGGCAGGTGGCTCAAGGAGCGCGGCAACCGCTCCGACGTCGTCATCGCCACCAAGGTCAGCCAGCACCCGGAGTACCAGGGCCTGTCCGCCGCCAACATCAAGGCCGCGGCCGACGCCTCCCTCAAGCGGCTGGGCACCGACTACATCGACCTGTACTACACCCACTTCGACAAGCCCGAGGTGCCGGTCGAGGAGATCATCGGCGCGCTCGACGAGCTGGTGAAGGCGGGCAAGGTGCGGCACATCGCCGCCTCCAACATCTCCGCCGGGCGCCTGACGGCCTCCCTGGACTTCTCCGAGCGCGAGGGCCTGGCCCGCTACGTGGCGATCCAGCCGCACTACAACCTCGTCTCGCGCGACACCTACGAAGGCGAGCTGCGGGACCTCGCCGAGCGGTCGGGCCTGGCCGCCGTGCCGTACTTCGCGCTGGCCGCCGGCTTCCTGACCGGCAAGTACCGGCCCGGCGCGAGCGTCGACAGCGCGCGGGCCGAGGGCGCCGCCAAGCACCTGGACACCGAGCGCGGCCGCAAGGTCCTCGCCGCCCTCGACGAGGTCGCCCGGGCGCACGACGCCGAGGTCGCCACGGTGGCGCTCGCCTGGCTGGCCGCCCAGCCCACCGTGGTGGCCCCGATCGCCTCGGCGCGGACGGTGGAGCAGCTCCCGGCGCTGCTGGCCGTCGCGGACCTGCGCCTGACCGACGACGAACTCGCGCGGCTCACCGAGGCCTCCGCCTGAGCCGACCGGCCGGCCGCTCAGCCTGTGCCGCGGGTCTCCTAGGTCCCGCGGCTCCCATCGGTCCCATCGGTCCCAGCGGTCCATCGGTCCCAGCGGTCCATCGGTCCCATGGGATCCGACGGTCCTGCTGGCCCCGCGGTCCCGCCGGTCCCGCTGGCCCCGTCGGTCCCACTGCTCTCGCTGGTCGCGGACCCCCCGGAACCGCTCAGCCGCACCGTCCGTCCTGACCCCCTCAGGGCTGGGTCCGGTACGGGTCGTACGTCGGATACGCGTCGCGGGAGGGGGCCTGCGGCCCGCGGGACGGGTACGGCACCACGTGCCCGTAGGACTCCACCGGGCCGTGGGGCACCACCGGACGGTGGAAGCCCTGCCGGCCCTGTGGGTCCTGCCCTCGCGCGTGCCCGGCTCCCGGCGCCCTCTGCGGGTACCGCTGGGAGTGCCCGTACACCCCGTACACCGGCCAGGGCGGCTGGACCACCCGCACCGGCGGCGCGGTCATGCGGGCCGCGTGGTCCAAGGCGGGCTGCGCGACCTCGCGGCGCAGCCACAGCTCGTGCAGCAGGGCCCGCTCCCGTACGGTGAAGTCGGCCCCGGCCCGGCCCAGGCGTCCCCGCCTGCGCAGGAACGCCAGCGACGTGGCGTACGCCTCGTACTCGGCCACGACCCGCGCTGCGGACTTGCCCAGGTGGCGCCCGGCGTAGTCGCGGGCCAGCCGCCGGGCTCGCATGGAGCCCAGGGCGAACGGTTCCGCCGGGGTCAGCCACCCGGCGGCGGCGTACCCGGGCAGCTCCTCGCGCACGGTGCGCAGCTCCCGCTGCCGGGACCAGATGACCAGCCAGGTCAGCAGCGCGAGCGCGGGCAGCATGAAGGCGGCGTAGACGGCGAAGACCCCGACCCGGCCGAAGGTCGACGAGCCGTTCCACAGGGCGTGCATGCCCATCGCGAGCAGCAGCCCGGCCGGCGGCAGCAGGTACCGCCGCAGGCGCCGCTGCTCACCGGAGGGGCCGCGCTCCCCGGTCAGGGCGGCCGCCATGCCGAAGCCGATGCCGGTCAGGACGGTGAACAGCGGGTGCGCGAACGGTGACATGATCACGCGGACCACGAAGGTCGCCAGGGTGACGGAGGCGATGCCCCGGTCGCCGGTCAGCTGGTCGGTGCCGAACGCGGTCCCCAGGTACAGGATGTTCTCGGTGAACGCGAAACCCGTGGCGGTCACCCCGGCGATCACCACTCCGTCGACGATGCCGGTGAAGTCGCGTCTGCGGAAGAGGAAGATCAGCAGGACGGCGGCGGCCTTCGCGGACTCCTCCACCACCGGCGCTATCACGGTCGCGCCGAGGGTGTCCGCGCTCGACGGGTCGGCGGTGGCCGTCGCGATCCAGCGCGTTGCGAAGCTGTTGGCGACGATCGCGATGAGCGCCGCCGCGCAGGCCCCCCAGGCGAAGGCGAACAGCATGTTCCGCCAGGGGCCGGGATCGACCCGGTCCAGCCAGCGGAACGCGGCGGTCAGCAGCGGTACGGGCAGCACGGCCAGCCCGAGCCCCACCAGGAACCCCTCGGTGCCGGTCTGCCGGCGCACCAGAGCGAGGATGACCAGCCCGGACAGGGCCAGCAGGGCGGCGAGGGCCCCGTAACGCACCCGGCGTCGCTGCCACCAGTGCGGGCGTGCGGGCCGGCCGCCATAGGGGGCGGGGCCGCTGGGCTGGGTCGGGTACGGGGGACAGATGGCCACGCCATTGACCCTAACGAGGGAACGCGCCAGCCGCGACGGGGTGTTGCCCGCTCCCGAGCGGGGGCGTGACGGGGTGGCGCTCAGCCCCGGTCGGAGTGTGTGGGGGTGGCGTTCAGCCTCGGCCGGAGTGTGTGTCGGGGTGGTGTTCGTTCCCGTTCGGGGGCGTGTGGGAGTGGTGATCAGCCTCGGCCGGGGCGTGCCTGTCCGTGCGGCACGCGACGGAAGAGCAGGTCGCGCACCACATGGCCCTTCTGCAGTCCCTGGCCCTCGAACCGGGTCAGCGGCCGGAAGCCGGGGCGGGGCGCGAAGCCGCCGTCGGGCACGGTGTTCTCGAAGTCGGGGTGCGCCGTCAGCACCTCGAGCATCTGCTCGGCGTACGGCTCCCAGTCGGTCGCGCAGTGCACGAGCGCGCCCGGCCTGAGCCGGGTGGCGGCCAGGGTCAGGAACTCCGGCTGGATCAGCCGCCGCTTGTGGTGCCGCTTCTTCGGCCAGGGGTCGGGGAAGTAGACGCGCAGCCCGTCGAGGGAGTCGGGGGTGAGCATCTCGCGCAGCAGGATGATCGCGTCGCCGTTGCCGACCCGGACGTTGGTCAGCCCGCCCCGGTCGGCGAGGTTCAGCAGGTTGCCCTGGCCGGGGGTGTGCACGTCGACGGCGAGGATGTTGGTGTCCGGGTCCGCGGCCGCCATCTGCGCGGTGGCCTCACCCATGCCGAACCCGATCTCCAGCACCACCGGACGGGTGTTCCCGAACAGCTCGGCGAGGTCGATCACCCGCTGTCCGTCGATGTCCAGCCCCCATGTGGGCCACAGCCGCTGCAGGGCTTCCGCCTGCCCGGCGGTGACCCGGCTGCGCCGCGGCTGGAAGCTCCGGATCCGCCGCTCGAAGTGCGACCCGGCCGGATCGGCCTTGGGCCCGTCCGGAAACCGGGGCTCCCCCTTGGCCCGGCCGCGCGGCACGGACGCACCGGCACCGGCGTGGTCGGCCCCGGGGGCTTCGGAAAGGTGGGGATGCAGAGATTCAGACACAGTGAGACCGATTTTACGGCCCACAGGACCCCGCCCGCTCTTACGGCCACCGGACCCGCTCCGGCCCTGCTCCCGGCCCACCGGACCCGCTTTCGGCCCAGCTCTCACCTCACCTAACGTCTCCCAGCACCTCCAGCACCCTGCGCGCCACCTCCCTCCCGATCGGCAGCGAGGCCGTCGCCGCCGGGGACGGCGCGTTGAGCACGTGCACCGCCCGAGGCCCCTGCCGGATCAGGAAGTCGTCCACCAGCGTGCCGTCCCGCAGCACCGCCTGCGCCCGCACCCCCGCCGGCGCGGGCACCAGGTCCGTCTCGCGGACCTCGGGCAGCAGTCGCCGCACCGCCTGCGTGAACGCCGCCTTGGACACCGACCGGCGCAGCTCCCCGGCCCCGTACCGCCAGTGCCGCCGCGCGATCCGCCACGCGCCGGGCCAGCTCAGTGTGGACGCCAGCTCCCGGGGCCGGACGACCGTCCAGCCGTAGCCCTCCCGGGCCAGCGCCGGCACCGCGTTGGGCCCGATGTGCACGCCCCCGTCGATCCCCCGGGTCAGATGCACCCCGAGGAACGGGAACGCCGGATCCGGCACCGGATACACCAGCCCCCGCACCAGCTCGGGGCGCGCCAGCTCGTAGTACTCCCCCCGGAACGGCACGATCCGCACGCCCGGCTCGTCCCCGGTCAGCCGGGCCACCTCGTCGCAGTACAGCCCCGCGCAGTTCACCAGCACGTGCGCGCGGACCACGTCACCGCCCGCCGTGCGGACCGCCACCCCCAGCTCGGGACGCCGGTCCACCTGGACCACCCGGGCCCCGTAGCGGATCTGCGCGCCCGAGGCGTCGGCCAGCTGCCGGGCCACGGCCCCGTAGTCGCAGATCCCTGTCGTGCCCACGTGGATCGCGGCCAGTCCGCGCACCTCGGGCTCGTACTCCGCGATCTGGGCGGCGCCCAGCTCACGCACCGGGATGCCGTTCTCCCGGCCGCGCTGGACGAGCGCGTGCAGGCGGGGCAGCTCCTCCCGCTCGGTGGCGACGATCAGCTTGCCGGTGACGGCGTGCGGGATGCCGTACTCCGCGCAGAACTTGATCATCTCGGCGGCGCCGCGCACCGCGTACCGCGCCTTGAGCGAGCCGGGGCGGTAGTAGATCCCGCTGTGGATCACCCCGCTGTTGCGTCCCGTCTGGTGCCGTGCGGGACCGGGCTCCTTCTCCAGCACGGTCACGCGCGTGCCCGGCGCGGCGCGCGTGATCGCGTAGGCCGTCGACAGGCCGACGATCCCGCCGCCGATCACCAGCACGTCACCGTCATGAGTGCTTCTGCCCCGCCCCTGCCCCCCCCCCCGGTTTCGATAGTGCCCTGCGCCACTGACAATCCCTCCAACCGGGGCCCGCGGCGCGAGCGGCCCGACGCCCCGACGGGCCCACGGAAGGGGGGGCCGCCCGGACCCGCCGCAGCGGAGCGCCCCTGCCGTGCCCTGCCGGACCCGCGGGCGCGTAGTGCCGTGCCGGACGCGGAGCGCCCTGCCGTGCCCTGCCGGACGCGGAGCGCCCCCGCCGAACCCGCCCCCCCCGCCCCGCCCAGGCCGGCGTCATCCGCAGCGGGCGGGCCCGCTCGCGCAGCCC
>NZ_LR732544.1:4200422-4208802 GCF_902506575.1 Streptomyces mexicanus
CCAGGGCGACCTGGAGGCGCAGCTGGACCACGCCTTCGCCATCGTGCGCAAGACGTTCGGCACCGGGATCGGCGCCGGCCGCGGCACGGGCGGCGCCGGCGGGGCGGCGTCCCGGCCGTCCGGCGCGCCCGCCCCCCCCGCCGAACCCGCCGCCCCCGCCCCGCTCAGGCCGGCGTCATCAGCAGCGGTCGGGCCCGCTCGCGCAGCTCCGCCACGCGCGGTTCGTCGCCGTAGGGCTCCAGGCGGTGCAGCAGGTCCTTGACGTACTCCGTGGTGCGCGCGGAGGAGATGCGCCCGGCGACCTCCACCGCCCGCACGCCCTGCTCGCAGGCCGCGTCCAGGTTCCCCGACTCCAGCTCGGCGACCGCCGAGACGACCAGGCGCAGGCCGTGCGAGCGCACGAACTCCTCGGTCGGCTGCGACAGCGCCTGCTCGGTGAAGCGGCGGACCTGGCGGGGCGCCTTCAGGTCGCGGTAGCACTCGGCGGCGTCGGCGGCGAACCGGTCGTAGCCGTAGAAGCCGAGCCAGGAGGGGTCGTTGTCGCCGTCCCGGGAGCGCTCCAGCCAGCTCTCCGCGGCCTTCAGGGCCGCGCCGGCCGCCTGGGCGTCGCCGGCGCGCGCGTGCGCGCGTGCCTCGACGAGGTGGAAGAAGCTCATGGTGCGGGCGGTGGCCAGGCCCCGGTTGCGTTCCAGGGCGGCCTGGGCGAGGTCGACGCCCTCGTCACCGAAGCCGCGGTAGGTCGCCTGCAAGGACATCGACGCCAGGACGTAGCCGCCCAGGGGCACGTCGGCCGCCGCGCGGGCCAGGCGCAGCGCCTGGATGTAGTACCGCTGCGCGGCCTCCTGCTGGCCGGTGTCGAAGGCCATCCACCCGGCCAGGCGGGTCAGTTCCGCGCTCGCGCCGAACAGGGCCCGGCCCACCTCGTCGGAGTAGGAGCCGAGCAGCAGCGGCGCCGCCTCCACCCGTAAGCACTCCGGCACCATGGACGAACGCCAGTCGCCGCCCCCGTACTTGGAGTCCCAGCGCCTGGCGTCCTCCGCGGCCTCCCGCAGCTTCTGCACATCGCTGTGGCCGACTTTGATCGGTGCGCCGGAGCCCTCCGCCGGAGCCGCCTCGCGCGCCACCGAGCTGTCGGCCGGGGTTATCAGCCACCGGGAGGCGGGCGTGGCGTACGCGCTGACCGCGAACGATCCGGCCAGCGACTGCCAGATGCCGCCCGAGCCGGCCCGCCGGCCGGCGAGGTCGAGCCGGTACAGCTCCGTCGCCGACTTCACCGCCTGGTTGACGTCCCGGGGGAAGGCGAGGCCCACTTCGGGCGCGGGGTCCGCGTCCGCCAGGCCGATCTCGTGGAGCGGCACCGGGCGGCCGAGTTTCTGCCCGATGGCGGCCGCGATGAGGTGCGGCGCGGCGCCCTGGGGCACCATTCCCTTCGACACCCAGCGCGCCACCGAGGTCTTGTCGTAGCGAAGTGTCAACCCGCGCTGCGCGCCGAGGTCGTTGACGCGTCGCGCCAGCCCTGCGTTGCTGATTCCCGCGAGGGCGAGAACGGCGCCGAGCTTTTCGTTCGGCCCGCGTTGCTCCCTGGACATGCGCCACCCCTCGACACAGACGGCTGCCGCGCTGGCATAACCACGCGGCATTCGTAAACCCAGCGTAGTTCTCCGCATCCCAAGCGTTAAGGGGCATTCTGCCGGATGGCGGGATTGTGGCCCGCGCGGAAGGACGCGGTGTGCACGGACCGTGGCCGCGTGCTCCCGCTGTGTGGCCGTGCGCCTGTGTGTGCGCTCTCCTCCGGCCACCCGGGGAGCGGTTCCATGGTGGTGCGTGGGTCGGCCCGCTGTACTGGATCCAGTGGGCTGGGGGACACCGCCGTCTCAATCCCCGCGGGCGGCGGGACGGTCCGGGAGGCGAACTCCGCCTCCCGGGCCACGCGTTGGCCGCGCGTGCGGTGCGGCGTGCACGGAGCGTGCACACGCCTGTCCCCGTATCGCTGATTTGGCCGAAAATCGATCCCGCTTCTCGCCACCGACCACCCCTCCCACCACGGCAGTTGGCGGCGCACGGGTGTTGAGGGGGCGCATCAGGGGGCGCATTCAGGTCGGCGGGCATGTGCCGACCGGATGCGCCGCCGGGGCGCTCCGCGGCCGTCGTCGGGACGCTCCCGGGATGTCACCTGCCCTTTCTCGCAGGGGCGTTCGGCGTCGCAGCGGTCGCACGCAGGGGCGCGTGCGGCGCGGCAAAGGCGGCTCCGCCTGCCCTCCGGTGCGCCTCCTTCGTGGCAGCATGGGACCCGGTTCGTACGGTGCACTGGTTGTCCACAGGCCGTGGAGGCGTCGATGCGGTGGTTGGTGGGGTGGAGCAGCGCCGCCGCGGGAGCGGGCCGGATCGGCTCCGCGGGCGCCACCGGCCTCGACGGCGAGACCGTGTATCCGGTGGGGTCCCAGTTGCTGTGGGGCGACCCCGACCCGTTGTGGGCGGTGGGTGACTGGCGGCCGGACGAGATCCGGCTGGTGCAGGTCGACGCGCAGACCCGGATCGCGGTCCTCGGCATCTGCGGCGCCAGCGACGAACAACTGCGGGTCGGCCTGTTCGCCGCGCGCGGGGGCGCACTGCGCCACCTGACCGCCTGGCCCGGCAGCTACACCGCCGTCGTGCAGGTGGGCCGGCGCATCACCGTCTGCGGCGACCTCGCCGGCGCCCGCCCGGTCTTCCACACCCCCTGGGCCGGCGGCACGGCGTACGCCACGGCCGCGCTGCCGCTGGCCGACCTCGTCGAGGCCGACCTCGACTTCACCCACCTGGCGGCGCTGCTCGCCGCGCCCGACGTGCCCGCCGCACTGGAGGACTCCACGCCGTACGCGGGCGTGCGGCGCATTCCGCCGGGGCACGCGCTGATCCTGCGTGCCGGCGCGCACGAGATCGCCGGGTACGAGCCGGTCGCCTCGCTCGCCGTGGCGGCGCCCCCGGCCGACCCGCACAGCGCCGTGGACGCCGTACGGGACGCCCTGGTGGAGGCCGTCCGCGCCCGCCTCGCCGCACCCCGCCACGTGCCCGCCGTGGACCCCGGCCCGGTGCCGGGCATGGGCCCCGCCGACCGCCGCGCCGCCCGCGGCATGCCGGTTCCGGGCGTCGGGTCGGACCTGTCCGGCGGACCGGCCTCGGCGACGCTCGCGCTGCTCGCGGCGGGCCTGCCCGGCAACCCGGGCACGCTTCTCGGTCACGGCACGGGGGCCGGCGAGCGGCTGCTGGCCGTCACCTTCAACGACCTCGCCGTCGGCGGGCGCGAGGCCGAACTCGAGCGCGCCGGCGCGCTCGCGGCCAACCCGCGCCTGCACCACGTGGTGGTCACCGGAGGCGAGGACGTCCTGCCGTACGCCGATCTGGACGGCCCGCTCACCGACGAGCCCGGCCCCTCCCTGGTCACCGCGGCCCGGCACCGCGCCCGCCTGGCCGCCGGCAGCGCGGACCACTTCACCGGGCACGGCGCCCGCCAGGTGCTGGACGCCCACCCCGCGCGCCTGGCCGACCTGCTGATGGACCGCAAGCGGCGCCACCTCGTCCGGCCCGTCGCCGCGCTCGCCAAGGCCGACGGGTCGGTGATGGTCCCCGCGCGCGTGTACAGCGCGGCACGACGGCTGGCACGGACGCCGTACCGGACGGGAGTCGACCTGCTCGCCGACCGGCTGCTGCACCGCCGCTTCGACGAGCCCACGGGCGCGGTGGGCGCCTCCCTGGCCGCCCTGACCTGGGCCGGACCGGGGCCCGCCGCGCGCTGGCTGACCGGCGAGGCGCTGGCTGAAGTATCGGTTCGGCTGCAGAGCGCGACGGGTCGCTCGGCGCTCCTGCCGGGCCAGCGCCCGGGGGACTACCGCGCGCGGGCCGCCCTGGCCCGGCACGCCGCGGACCTGCGGGTCCTGGAACAGGCCGCGGAGATCCGCTCCCAGCGGCTGCACGCGCCCTTCCTCGACAACCAGGTCGTCCGCGCCTGCCGCGCCCTGCCGGAGGCCCTGCGCGTCCAGCCCGGAGCGCGCGCGGCCATCCTGCGCACGGTCCTCGAAGGCGCCGGAGTGGGCGAGCTGCCCCCCGGCTGGGGCGCGCCCTCCCACGCCGGCGCGTCCGCCGCCGCCCGCGCCGGCCTGCGCGCCGCGGCCGACGACCTGATGGCCCTGTTCGCCACGCCCCTGCTCGCCGAGGCCGGGCTGGTCGAGGCGCGCGTGGTGCGCAAGGCGCTGCGCGCCGCGGCCCACGGCGAGTCCCTGCCCCTGGACGGCCTGGCCGACCTGGTCTCCCTGGAACTGTGGCTGCGGCGCCTGCTGGCCCGCCGCGGCACGTGCTGGACCGGAACACCGGCACGCGCGCGTGCCGTGCCCACGGGCATCACCCCGCAACGGGGAGCGCTGGCGTCCGGAGGGCGCGCGTCGTAGGCATGACGAGCGCGCGTGTCGTAGGCGTGACCGGCGCGACGGGCGCGACGGCGGCAAACCGTGTGCCCCCTCGCGCTCCCCCGGGCGACAATGAGCCGGTGCGGTACACAATCCTGGGCGTCACCCAGGCGGAGGACGACCAGGGCACAGCCGTACCCGTCGGCGGCCCGCGCCTGCGCGCCCTGCTCACCGCCCTGGCCCTGCGGCCCGGGCGGCTCGTGCCCGCCGACGTCCTGATCGACGAGGTCTGGGGCGACGCCCCGCCCCAGGACGCCCCGGCCGCGCTGCAGGCCCTGATCGGCCGGCTGCGCCGTGCCCTGGGCAAGGACGCCGTGCGCTCCGCGTCGGGCGGCTACGGGCTCGCCGCGCAGCGCGACGACATCGACCTGTTCGTCTTCGAACGGCTCGTACGGGACGGCGTCGCCGCCCTCGACGGCGGTGACGCCCCCGCCGCGGCCCGTGTCCTCGACGCCGCCCTCGCCCTGTGGCGCGGGCCCGCTCTGACCGACCTGCCCGACCGCACGGCCGCCGCCCGTCCCGAGGCCCTGCTCCTCCAGGCCCGGCGCGCCCGCGCCGCCGCGGCGCTGCGGCTGGGCCGCGCCCAGGAGGCCATACCGGAACTGGTGGAACTGACGGCGGCGCACCCGTACGACGAGCCGTTGCACTGCCTGCTCATCCGCGCCCTGCGCGACACCGGGCGCGGCGCCGACGCCCTGGCCGCCTACGAGCGCGCCCGCCGGGCCCTGGCCGACGGCCTGGGCACCGATCCCGGCCCGGAACTGCGCGCCCTGCACGCCGAACTGCTCAGCCCCTCCGGGCAGCACGCCTCGCCGGCGGCCCCGGCGAGCCCCGCACACGCGCCTGCCCCGGCCTCCGGTTCAGCAGGGCCGGGGCCGGGACCCGGAGCGGCCCCCGCGCCCGCATCGCCGCCCGCGCCCGCGCCTGCAGGGACGGCTGCACCCGCGCCTGGGGAGACGTCCGCACCCGCGCCTGCGGAGACGCCTGCACCGACTTCTGCATCGCCGCCTGCGACGACGTCCCCGCCCACCCCGGCGGGCACATCCTCGCCCGTATCTGCCCCGGCGGGCGCGTCCGCGCCCGCACCGGCGTTCGGGGCTGTCACGTCCGTCCCCCCGTCCGGCGCGGAATCGATTCCTGACGGGCCGACCGCGCCCCGGGGCGAGGACCGGCCGTTCGAACGCGGCGGCAACATCCGTCCTCGCCTGACCTCTTTCGTGGGCCGGGAACCCGAACTCGCCGCCCTTCGTTCCGATCTGTACAGGGCCCGACTGGTCACGCTGACCGGACCGGGCGGGTCCGGCAAGACCCGTCTCGCCGAGGAGGCCGCCGCCCGGCTGCCGTCGGCATGGCTGGTCGAGCTGGCCCCGCTCGACCGGCCGGAGGCGGTGCCCGGCGCGGTGGTCAGCGCGCTCGGTCTGCGGGAGACCGTGCTCTTGACCAACGAGCTGGCGACCCCGCAGGACGATCCCGTGGCCCTGCTGATCGAGCACTGCGCCCCGCGCAGTCAGCTCCTGGTCCTCGACAACTGCGAACACGTCATCGGTGCGGCCGCCGACCTCGCCGAGACCCTGCTCACCCGCTGCCCGGGGCTCACGATCCTCGCCACCAGTCGTGAACCCCTCGGCGTCCCCGGCGAGGTGGTGCGCCCGGTCGAGCCGCTGCTCCCCGACCAGGCGCACCGCCTCTTCGCCGAACGCGCCGCCGCCGTCCGCCCCGACGGCGAGGACGTGCTCGGCGACAAGGAGGCCGTCGCCGAGATCTGCCGCCGCCTCGACGGCCTGCCCCTCGCCATCGAGCTGGCCGCCGCCCGGCTGCGGCTGCTCACTCCCCGGCAGATCGCCGACCGGCTCGACGACCGCTTCCGCCTGCTCACCGCCGGCAGCCGTACGGTCCTGCCCCGCCAGCAGACCCTGCGGGCCGTCGTGGACTGGTCCTGGGACCTGCTGGACGAACGGGAGCGGACCGTGCTGCGCGAGGTCTCCGTCTTCGCCGGCGGCTGGGACCTCGCCGCCGCCGAGGCCGTGTGCACCGGCCCCGTCGCGGACGTCCTCGGGGCGCTCGTCGACAAGTCCCTGGTCGTCGCGACCCCCGGCGAGGACGGCGGCATGCGCTACCGCATGCTGGAGACCATCCACGAGTACGCCGACGAGCGCGCCGCCGAGGTCCCCGAGGTGCGCGCCGCGGCCGAACGCCGGCACCGCGCGTGGGCGCGTGCGCTGGCCGAGCAGGCCGCCCCGCTGCTCCGGTCCGCCGCCCAACTGCCGTGGATCGCCCGCCTGGAGACCGAACTGGACAACATCCGGGCGGCCCTGCACCGCGCGCTCCTGGCCGGCGACGAGCAGGACGCGGGCGAACTCGTCCTCGCCATGGGATGGTTCTGGTGGCTGCGCAACCACCGGCGGGAGGCCATCGAATGGGTCCGGAGCGTGCTGTGCCTGGGCGCGGCCCTCGACGCCGGCGGCGTCCCCGCGGTAGCGCCCGGTCACGACCCCGGCGGCGACCCTGCGGCCGTGCCCGGTCAGAAGCCGTACGGCGGCGCCGGGACCCCGCCTCCCACCGACTGCACCGACCCGGTCGACGCGTTCCTGGAGGCCCCCGGCGACGAGCGGCACCACCCGCTGCACGCGCTGCGGATGGACCTGCGGATGCTGTACCTGTTCCTGACGACCGAGTCCGACCCGAGGAGCACGGCCGGCGACGAGCGGTTCGGGCGGTACGTCACCCGGGTGCGGGCCGCGTTCGAACACGGCGGGCCGCGCGCCGCCCGGTTCCCCGGGATCCTCTGGCCGATGACCTTGCACTTCGTCGGCGACCCCGACGCGATCGGGCCGGCGCTGGACGCCGTCGTCGCCAACTGCCGTGCGCACGGCGGTGACTGGGAGATCGGCGTCGCCCTCATGTTCCGCACCCACATGGTCGTCGACGCCCCCGGCCACCTGAGCGGCGTCGACACCGACCTGGCCGAGCTGCGGCGGCTCAGCCGACATGTGGGCGACCGCTGGATGCGCGCGCAGGTGTGCAGTGCCGCCGGCGAGGCCGCCATCGCGCGCGGACGGTTCGAGGAGGCGCGCGGGGAGTACGAGGAGGCGCTGCGCCTGGCCCACGAGGTGGGCGCGCACGCCGAGTCGCCGTTCCTCCTGGCCCGGCTCGGGGAGATCACCTACCGCTCGGGGGACCGTGCCGGTGCCCTGGCCATCCTGGACGAGGCGGGCGCGGCGGCCGAGCGGTACGGGGTGGCGGACTCCCGGGCGTTCGTCCTGCTGCTGCGCGCGCAGATCGCCCTCGACGAGGGGGACGTCGCCGGTGCGCGCGCCCAGTGGGAGGCGGCCTGCGTGGAGAGCCGGCGCAGCTCCCCGCCTCCGCAGTTCGAGGCGATGCTGCGGGCCGTCGGCGCGTGCGTCACGGTCGCCGAGTCCGGCCCGGAGCACGGGCTGCCCCTGCTGGCCGACGCCCTGCGCACCGCCGTCGAGCAGCGGTGCTCGGAGGTCGTCACGGCGGCGCTCGTCGACAGGGCGGCCGAGGCGCTGGCCCTGCTGGGCGACCTGCCCCGCGCGGTGCGTCTGCTCGCCGCCGCCGACCACTGGCGCGACGGCCTGCCCCGCAGCTTGCCGGAGCGCGCGCATGCGGACCGGGTGGAGGCCGCCGCCCGCGCCCTCACGCCCGAACGCCGCACCGCCGAGCGCGTGCGGGGCGCCGCCCTCACCGCGGACGGCGTCCTGACCGAGCTGGCGGAGGCCACCCGCACCTGGCCCCTATACACATCTGACGCCGCCGACGACGCCCTACGGCCAGACGCCTTTGGGGCCTCTATTTCATCAAAAAAAGAAGCAACGCTATAAAATGATTCAGCACGAAGAACGAAACCATCGCTTGGTGTATTGAAGATTTTGGAAATTCGACGATGTTCGTGGAAAGATGAATGTGAGTCGTTTGTA
>NZ_LR732544.1:4208903-4213217 GCF_902506575.1 Streptomyces mexicanus
TCCTCGAACGGGTCCCCGCCCTCGTCGCCCTCGTCCACGGCCCCGACCACCGCATCGCCTACGTCAACACCGCCTACACCGCCGCCTTCGGCACCCGCCCCCTCGGGGAACCCGCCCGCGAGGCCCTGCCCGAACTGCGCGAACTGGGCCTGCTCCCGCTCCTCGACCAGGTCCTGCGCAGCGGCCGGCCCCGCACCCTGAAGTCCCGCAAGGCCCCCGACGGCCGCTCCTACACCTTCACCTGCACCCCCGTCACCGACACCGACACCGGCGGACCGACCGACCCCGCGGCCGAACCGGGCGTGCTCGTCTTCGCCACCGACGTCACCGACCACGCCGAGGCCGCCGATCGCCTGCGCGCCAGCGAGCGCCAACAGCGCGAGACCGCCGTCACCCTCCAGCGCTCCCTCCTCCCGCAGGTCCTCGAACAACCCGACGACCTGCGCATCGCCGCCACCTACCAGCCCGGCGGCACCGAGGCCGCGGTCGGCGGCGACTGGTACGACGTCATCACCCTCGGCGGCGGCCGCACCGCCCTGGTCATCGGCGACGTCATGGGCCGCGGGGTGCGCGCCGCCGCCGTCATGGGCCAGCTGCGCACCGCCGTACGCGCCTACGCCCGCATGGACCTGCCGCCGCACGAGGTGCTCCAGCTGCTCGACGGCCTCGCCGCCGAGATCGACGCCAACCAGATCGCCACCTGCGTCTACGCCATCCACGACCCCAACGAGGGCCGGCTGGTGTACTCCTCCGCCGGCCACCTGCCGATCCTGGTCCGCGACGAGAACGGCACCGTGCTGCGCGCCGACGAACCCACCGGCCCCCCACTGGGCACCGGCGGCTGGATGCACTCCTCCGGCTCCGTCCCGCTCGCCCCCGGCGCCACCGCCGTCCTCTACACCGACGGCCTGGTGGAGCGCCGCACCGAGGACATCGACGAGGGCATCACCGCCCTGGAGCGCGCCCTGGCCGGTGCCACCGGCACCCCCCAGGTCGTCTGCGACCGCCTGGTCCGCTCGGCCGGCCTGCAGGCCGACCACGACGACGACGTCGCCGTCCTCGTCCTCCAGCACCCGGCCCGCACCGGCCCGGACGGCGAGCTGTTCCGCAACGCCACGCTCGAACTGCTCGGCGGAGTCGAAGCCGCCCCCCGCGCCCGCGCCTTCGCCTCCGGCGTCCTGACCAGCTGGCGCTTCCCACCCGACCTGCACGACCTGGGCGTCCTCGCGGCCAGCGAACTGGTCGCCAACTCCCTCCAGCACGGCACGCCCCCCATGCGGCTGCGCCTGCGCCGCACCGACCGCCGCCTCATCGTCGAGGTCACCGACGGCGACGACCACCTGCCCCGGCGCCGTCGCGCCGAACCGGCCGACGAGTCCGGCCGCGGCATCGCGATCGTCGCGACCATCGCCACCCACTGGGGCGCCCGCCGTACCCCGGGCGGCGGCAAGGCGGTGTGGTGCGAGTTCACCCTGCCGAGGAAACAGCCGTAGCTCCGCCGCACGCGGACACGGACGAGGGCGGCCGCCACCCCTCGGTGACGACCGCCCTCGTCAGGACGGACACGGCACGGCTCACGCCTCGGCGGCCACCGCCTCCGCGGCGGCCCCGCCGCGCGCCACCACCCGGCTGCGCACGGCCCACGGATGATCCTGCACGGCGGTCAGCCCCCGGCCCAGCCGCAGCGCGAGCACGCTGATCGCCAGCGAGAACACCAGGAACGTCACCACGTACGGCCCCGGCAGCGCGGCCGCCAGCGGACCGCCCACCGCCGGACCCACCGCCAGCGCCAGCTGCTTGACCAGGGCGAAAGCCGAGTTGTACTGCCCGGCCATGCCCTCCGGCGCCAGATCCGCCACCAGCGGCGCGAGCGTCGGCGACAGCATCGCCTCACCCAGCCCGAACAGCGCGTACGTCGACACGAACGCCGCCGTCGCCATCGCCTGGCTGCCGTGCCCCAGCCCCGCGTACGCCGCGACAGCCCACGCCACGGCCCAGATCACGCCCACCGCGGCCATCACCCGCGTACGCCGGCGCCGCTCGACGAACCGCAGCACGGCGAACTGCGCCACCACGATCATCAGCGTGTTCGCGGCCAGCGCCGTCCCCAGCGCCGACGTCGAGATCCCGGCCGCCTCCACGCCGTACGCGCTCAGCCCGGACTCGAACTGGCCGTAGCAGGCGAAGAACAGCACGAAGCCCAGCACGCACAGCTGCACCATGGCCCGGTTGCCCAGCAGCTGCCGCCAGCTGCCCTTGCCCGCACCGGCCCGCTCAGGAGCGTCCTCGATCCGCGGTGCCTTCGGCATCCGGACCGTCGCCATCAGCGCCACCAGCAGCAGGAACACCGCGGCCTCGATCGAGAACAGCAGCGTGAAGGAGGAGACGCGCGTGGTGTCCACCAGGTGACCGCCGATGAGGCCGCCGACCCCGAGCCCCAGGTTCTGCAGGAAGAACTGCACCGCGAACGCCCGCGACCGGGTCTCCGCCGTCGAGCAGTCCACGATCATCGTCGCCAGCGCCGGCTGCATCACCGCCTGCCCCGCGCCGAGCGCCGCCGCCGACAGCAGCACGGACGCCGCCCCGCCGGCCAGCCCCAGGCTCAGCGCGCCCAGCGCGGCCATGACCAGGGCGGCGACCAGGACCGGCAGCGGGCCGCGCCGCACGATCGCCCTGCCGGCGAACGGCAGCACGATCAGCGCGGCCACGGCGAAGACGGCGAGGACGAACCCCGCCGTCATGGCTCCCAGCCCCCGCACCTGCGCCACATAGACGTACAGGTAGGGGACGGTGAAGCCGAGCCCGAACGCGCTGAGTGCGTTGCCCACGTGGATCCGGCGCATCGCTGCGCCCATCGCCCTGGTCACGTTCACCTCTCTCCGGTCGTTGGGTGTCAGGTCCTTGACGAGCCTCAGTAGTTAGAACTGAAGACTTCGAAGATAAATTTCGAAGCTAAAGAGTACATGCCGAAGAACTTCAATGCCAACGGGCCGCGTGCGATACTGCGGACATGGGAGAGACCCAAGGCAGCATCGACAGCATCGGCAGTGAGCCGACCCTCGACGAGCAGATCGCTGCCTACCAGCGTGAGTTCCAGGACCTCGACCCCCAGGTCGAGAAGATCGTCTCCGCGCTCTCCCGCCTGAACCGCCGCATGAACGTCGCCTACGGCCGGCAGACCGCCGCGCTCGGCATCAGCAACGCCGAGTGGGAGGTCCTCAAGGCACTGGTCCTCTCCGGCGCCCCCTACCGCATGGGCCCGAGCGACCTCGCCAAGCGCTTGGGGCTCACCCCGGCCGCGATGACCCACCGCATCGACCGCATGGTCGCCGAGGGCCTGGTCACCCGTGAGCGCGACGAGTCCAACCGCGTCCGCGTCATCGTCGAGCTGACCCCCGAGGGCCGCGAGAAGTGGCTGGAGGCCATGCGCCTGGCGACGGTCTTCGAGGGTGACCTCCTGCAGGACCTCTCCCCGGCGGAACGCACCGCCCTCGGCGAGGTGCTGACCCGCCTCCTGCGCCGGGTGGAGCACGCCCAGCCGGACGCCGGCGGCCGGCTCACCGACCTGGACTAAAAAATCTTGACGAGGGAGCTTGACGCGCCCCTCGCCGATCCGTAAGGTTCTTCGGGTTGCCGCGGAGACATGGTGCTCCGTGACGACACTCCCGCCGCACCTGCGGCACCAAACCTCCAGCACGATCTCCCCACCGGGTTGATTTGGGTGTGCCCGAATTCAATTCGCACGGGACTCGTCATTCTCTGATCCGGATCCGCAAGGGCCCGATTGGGAATCGCCGAGAGAGTCCGCTAAGGTTTGAGACGTCGGAAGGGCCCAACAGCCCGGAGGACGAACCCCGCTGACCGGGGATCAGCTCGAAGGAAAGCCGGAGAGTCTGATAGAGTCGGAACCGCCGGAAAGGGAAACGCGAGAGCGGGAACCTGGAAAGCACCGAGGAAATCGGATCGAGAAAAGATCTGATAGAGTCGGAAACACCGAAGGGAAGCGCCCGGAGGAAAGCCCGAGAGGGTGAGTACGAAGGAAGCGACCGTTCCTTGAGAACTCAACAGCGTGCCAAAAGTCAACGCCAGATATGTTGATACCCCGTCTCCGGCCGGATGGCTGGGGCGAGGTTCCTTTGAAATAACACAGCGAGGACGCTGTGAACCGGAAGGATTATTCCTCCTCCCGGTTCCGCTCTCGTGGTGTTCGCCCCGATCACGGGGAAGCATTCACGGAGAGTTTGATCCTGGCTCAGGACGAACGCTGGCGGCGTGCTTAACACATGCAAGTCGAACGATGAACCTCCTTCGGGA
>NZ_LR732544.1:4213318-4216944 GCF_902506575.1 Streptomyces mexicanus
CTGGGGGATGTGGAGAGGAGGGGGGGCAGCGGCGGCGGGGCCGTCGTGGCCGGCGCCTCCTGCGGGGCCGGTGCCTCGTAGGCGGGCGGGGCGGGGGTCCGGTGCGGGTCGGCGGCCGGTGTGTGCTGCCGGGCCGCCGCCCGTTCGGCGCGTCGTCTGAGCCGTCCGGCGCGCCAGCGGGCCACCGTGCCCATCACGAACACCGTCAGGACGAACAGCACCATCAGCTGGCCGATGAACAGCCCCCAGAACAGGCCGTACCCCGACAGCTGGGCGGCGGGGGTGTCGGGCCAGGCGCCGGGGACGTCGTGCGGGTCGGCGATGAGGTGGCGCATGGCCAGGGGCGTACGGGTGAAACTGACGCCGTCCGGCCACGCGCCGTGGGCGAACAGGCCCGCCAGGCCCGTGGCCGTCCACACCAGCAGGGTCATGCCGAGGAGGAAGGCCAGTATGCCGAGCAGCAGCCCGTCGGGAATGCCGCCCGGCCGGCCCTGTCCCTGCTGTCCCTGACCGCGGTCGCCCTCGCGCACGCCTCCCCCTGCCTTCCCTTACGCCACCGTCGACTCGGAGTCGCCGAGGTGCTGCTCCACGAAGGCCGCCGCCCGCTCCTCCGCCTCCCGCTCGGCGGCGCGCAGGGCGTCGTCGGCGGCGATGTCGCGGGAGGACTCGGTCATGGCGCGGTCGGTGAAGACCAGCGGCCGTTCGGTCTCCGTGACCAGGTGTTTGACGACCTGGACGTTGCCGTTGACGTCCCAGACGGCGATGCCGGGGGTGAGGGTCGGGATGATCTCCACGGCCCACCGGGGCAGGCCGAGGACCCGGCCGGTCGCCCTGGCCTCGTCGGCTTTCTGGGCGTAGATCGTCCTGGTCGACGCCATCTTCAGGATCGCCGCGGCCTCCTTGGCGGCCGCGCCGTCCACCACGTCGGACAGGTGGTGGACGACCGCCACGAAGGACAGGCCGAGCCGGCGCCCGAACTTCAGCAGCCGCTGGAACAGCTGCGCCACGAACGGGCTGTTGATGATGTGCCAGGCCTCCTCGACCAGGAAGATGCGCTTCTTGCGGTCGGGGCGGATCCAGGTGTGCTCCAGCCACACGCCGACGATCGCCATGAGGATGGGCATGGCGATGGAGTTGCGGTCGATGTGGCTGAGGTCGAAGACGATCAGCGGGGCGTCCAGGTCGATACCGACCGTGGTCGGGCCGTCGAACATGCCGCGCAGGTCGCCGTCGACCAGGCGGTCCAGGACCAGGGCGACGTCCAGGCCCCAGGCGCGGACGTCGTCTATGGCGACGTTCATCGCCTCGGCGGACTCCGGTTCGGGGTGGCGCAGCTGCTCGACGATGTCGGACAGGACCGGCTGGCGCTCGACGATCGTCTCGTTGACGTAGGCGTGCGCGACCTTCAGCGCGAAGCCGGAACGCTCGTCCAGGCCGTGGCCCATCGCGACCTCGATGATGGTCCGCAGCAGGGCGAGCTGCCCGGTCGTGGTGATCGCCGGGTCCAGCGGGTTGAGGCGGATGCCGTGGTCCAGGGCGGCCGACGGGTCGAGCCGGATGGGCGTTATCCCCAGCTCCTCCGCGATCAGGTTCCACTCGCCGACGCCGTCCTCGCCCTGGGCGTCCAGGACGACGACCTGGCGGTCGCGGAAGCGCAGCTGGCGCAGGACGTACGTCTTCTCCAGCGCCGACTTGCCGTTGCCGGACTCGCCGAGAACCAGCCAGTGCGGGGCGGGCAGCTGCTGGCCGTACAGCTGGAAGGGGTCGTAGATGTAGCCCTTCCCGGAGTAGACCTCGCGGCCGATGATGACGCCCGAGTCGCCGAGGCCGGGCGCGGCCGTGGGCAGGTAGACCGCCTGGGCCTGGCCCGTGGAGGTGCGCACCGGCAGCCGGGTCGTCTCGACCTTCCCGAACAGGAAGGACGTGAAGGCTTCCGTGATCGCGGTCAGCGGGTCCCGCATCAGAGCATCAGTCCCTACCGTCGGATTCCGGTGGCGAACGGGAGCGTGTTCACGAAGGCACGGTGGTGCTCGCGGTCGCACCACTCCAGCTTCAGGTAGGACTTTCCGGCCGAGGCGCGGATGGTCCGCTTGTCGCGGGCCAGGGCCTCGGGGGAGCGTGCGGAGACGGTGATGTAGCCGACGAGGTTCACGCCGGCGGCGCCGCTGGCGAGGTCCTCGCCGCGCTGGTCGAGGCGGTGGTGGGCCTGGACGTCGCGCGGGTCGACGGTGCGGTTCATCTTGGCGGCGCGGCTGGCCTCGGCGACGTCGTTGGTCTTCTCGGTCAGCATGCGCTCGATGGCGACCTCGGTGGGTTCGAGGTCCATGGTGACGGCGACGGTGCGGATGACGTCCGGGGTGTGGACGAGCAGCGGCGCGAGGAAGTTCACGCCGACCGGGGTCATCGGCCACTCCTTGATCCAGGCGGTGGCGTGGCACCAGGGCTCGCGGGTGGCGGACTCGCGGGTCTTGGCCTGCAGGTACGTCGGTTCGCGGGCGTCCAGTTCGGCCGGCCAGGCGTTGCGGCGGGTCATGGCCTGGATGTGGTCGATGGGGTGGTCCGGGTCGTACATGGAGTGGATCAGGGAGGCCAGCCGGCCCTGGCCGAGGGGCTGGCGTACCCGGATGTCGGCCTCCTGCAGCCGGGAGCAGATGTCGGTCAGCTCGCGGGCCATGACGACGGCGAGGCCGGCGTCCCGGTCGATCCGGCGGCCGGACTGGGCGCGGGCGGCGCGGGCCATGGCCTGGGCCTCGGCGGCCAGTTCGCGGTTGTAGTGCATGCAGGCCACGAGGTAGGCGCGGTGCTGCTCGCTGCTGGTGGAGACCATGGACTGCAGCTGGTCGTAGGAGTGCTGCAGCCAGGCGGGCGCGCGGTCGTCGCCGCGCTGGGCGACGTCCTTGGCGTGGGCGTCGGGGTCGGCGGGCAGGGTGCGGGCGAGCATCTGCAGGCGGGTGACGAAGCCGTCGCCGTTGGCGACGTGCTTGAGCAGGGTGCCGAACCGGTCGACGAGGGCCTCCTGGTCCTCGGAGTCGCGCAGGCCGACGCCGGGGCCCTCGATCTCGATGGCGGCGGTGACGGTCTTGCGGTCGGCGTGCAGCAGCACGGCGATCTCGTCGGGGCCGAAGGGCGCGGCGAGCCAGGTGATGCGGCCGATGCCGGGCGGCGGGCCCACCTCGATCTCCCGGCCGTCGAGCCGGGTCCCGGCCTCCATCGCGGCCGAGCGGTAGACCGCGCCGCGCTTGACGGTGCGCTTGTAGCTGCGGTTGATCTCGAACCACTTGTAGAAGGTGCGGTGCCGGTAGGGCACGTACACGGCGGCGAGCGCGAGCAGCGGGAAGCCGGTGAGCAGCACGATGCGCAGGGACAGCACGGGGACGAGGAGCCCGCACATCATGCCGAGGAAGGCCCCCGCGACGATCAGAGCGATCTCGCCGGTCTCGCGGTTGCGGCCGATGATCGCGTTCGGCCGGGCGCGGCCGATCAGATATGTACGGCGGGGCGTGACCGTGGGGGACACGGGGGACTCGGTCGTCAACGCCCTTCACCTCCCGTGCGGTTGGTACTGCTGGTGCGGGTGCTGCTGGCGTGGGGAGTGTTCACCGGGCTGGCTGCGCGGGGAGCGGGGG
>NZ_LR732544.1:4217045-4259466 GCF_902506575.1 Streptomyces mexicanus
GTGGGAGTGCTGTGCGGGGGCAGTGTGGGCGCAGTCATGGCGCTTCCGATCCTGCCACGGAGGAGTCGACGGCCGCGTCATCCGGCGCGGGCCGGTGTCGTCGCGGACCGTGTCCGGGTGCTCACTCCACTCACAAGAGCGGTTTGCGGTACCGGTGTTGCCGAAATGATGATCCGGAAAAGTTGTGCTCGGCGCGGCGGGTGGGGCGGGTGATGGCGGCGATCTCTCGTACAGTTTGGGCGTGGGATCTCTGCGCAATCCGGTCGGGCCGCTTCCCTCCTCCATCTACTGGCGACGGAGGGTCGTCCTGCTGTCCGTGGTCGCTCTGGTGGCCCTGCTGATCGCCTGGGTCCTCACCTCGGGCGGCGGAGGCGGCGGTCACAAGAACAGCGGCGGCGCTTCCGACGGCAAGCACCCCACCCCGTCCCCCATCACGCCGGGCCCGTCCCAGTCGGGCCCCGCGATCAGCCAACACCCCGGCGGGCGCGCCGAGTCCGGCGGCGCGGGCTCCGGTTCGGACGACGCCTCGGGCCCCCCGGGTGCCTCGGGCGGGGACGGCTCCGCCGCCGGTTCCGGCTCCTCCGCCGGGGGTTCGGACACCGGCGACCAGGCCGGCGGCGTCGCCGGCGCGGCCCTGCCGGCCGGCTCCACGCTCCCCGACTGCACCGCCGGGACGGTCACGTTGAGCCTGCGCAGCGTGCGCAACACCTACGCGCTCACCGAGACGCCCACCTTCCAGCTGGTCGCGAAGAACACCTCCGCCCACGACTGCAAGGTGGACTTCGGGCCGAAGGCCGCGGTGGTGACGATCAACAAGGCGGACAGCACCACCCCCTACTGGTCGTCGGCGGACTGTCCGAAGACGGCCGGAAGCCGGCTGTACCGGGTGCCGGGCGGCAGCTACGTCACCTACACGGTGCGCTGGGACCGCAAGCCGAGCGCTCCGCGGTGCGCGACGCCGCCGGCCGGATCGGCGGGCGCCGGAACGTACCTGGTGGAGGCGAAGGTGCCGGGGTACGGCAAGCTGCAGACGTCGTTCGTGCTGTCGGCGGACTGAGCCGGGCGTCCCACCGTTACTGCCCGGGGGTCCGACCGTTCTGCCCGGGCGTCCGGGACGTGGGTGCGGCGCCGGTGCGGGCGCGGGTGCGTACCGCAGGCGGACTTGAGGCCGTGCGGACGCGGTGTGTGTCGCAAGCCGGCATGGGGCCGGTGCGGGTGCGGCGCGTACGCACCGCAGGCGCGCGGGGCGTGAGCGAGGCGCTCTAGACGTACCGTTCCAGGATCGACGACTCCGCCAGGCGGGACAGGCCCTCGCGGACGCTGCGGGCCCGGGCCTCGCCCACGCCGTCCACCGTCTGCAGGTCGTCCACGCTGGCCGCGAGCAGTTTCTGCAGGCCGCCGAAGTGCTCGACCAGGCGCTCGATGATCGCTCCGGGCAGCCGCGGCACCTTGGCCAGCAGGCGGAAGCCGCGCGGGGAGACCGCCGAGTCCAGCGCCTCGGGGGAGCCGGTGTAGCCCAGGGCGCGGGCGACGGTGGACATCTCCAGCAGTTCGGCGTGGGAGAGCTTGTCCAGTTCGGCGAGGGCCTCCTCGACCGTGCGGGAGCGCTTGGCCGTGGGCTCGGGGACGTAGTCCCGCACGACCAGTTCGCGTTCGGGCTCCACGCCCGCGATCAACTCGTCCAGCTGGAGCGCCAGGAGACGGCCGTCGGTGCCCAGCTCCACCACGTACTCGGCGATCTCGGTGGCGATGCGGCGCACCATCTCCAGGCGCTGGGCGACCGCCGAGACGTCCCGGACCGTGACCAGGTCCTCGATCTCCAGCGCCGACAAGGTGCCCGCGACCTCGTCCAGGCGGAGCTTGTAGCGCTCCAGGGTGGCCAGGGCCTGGTTGGCGCGGGAGAGGATCGCCGCGGAGTCCTCCAGCACCCGGCGCTGCCCGTCGACGTACAGGGCGATCAGGCGCATGGACTGCGAGACGGAGACCACGGGGAAGCCGACCTGCTTGCTGACGCGGTCCGCCGTGCGGTGCCGGGTGCCGGTCTCCTCGGTCGGGATCGTCGGGTCCGGGACCAGCTGCACGCCCGCCCGCAGGATCTTCGACAGGTCCGAGGACAGCACGATGCCGCCGTCCAGCTTGCACAGCTCGCGCAGCCGCGTCGCCGTGAACTCCACGTCCAGGACGAAACCGCCCGTGCACATCGACTCCACGGTCTTGTCGGAGCCGAGCACGATCAGACCGCCGGTGTTGCCGCGCAGGACCCGCTCCAGGCCGTCCCGCAGGGCCGTGCCGGGCGCCACGGCACTCAGGGAGGCGCGCATCAGGCCATCGGCGCCGGAACTCCCGCCGGACTTTCCGGGAGCTGCTGCCCGGTCGTTGGCTGCCACTGCACTCCTCCGCTTTGAATGCTCGTTCGCCTCCGGGGCGCTCCTACGGGCTCACTCGTCGCAGGTTCTTCCGGCGCTCCCGTTTCGCACACTCGGTCGTACGGACGGGCGAGACCAGGGCAAAGTCTACCGGCGGTCCTCCTGCTCCCGCGGGGCCTCTCGGCGACGCGAGCGCGGCAGGACCCGCAGCGCGTCCCCTATGTCGGCCACTTCCAGCACCTTCATCCCGGGCGGGATCTTCCCCGGGTCCCCGGGCACCAGGGCGTGCGTGAAGCCCAGGCGGTGGGCCTCCGCGAGGCGGCGCTGCACGCCCGTGACCCGTCTGACCTCACCCGCCAGACCCACCTCGCCGATCGCGACGAGGTTCTTCGGCAGCGGGGTGTCGCTCGCCGCCGACGCCAGCGCCAGGGCGACGGCGAGATCGGCGGCCGGCTCGGACAGCTTCACGCCGCCGACCGTCGCCGAGTAGATGTCCCGCTTGCCCAGCGCGCTGATCCGGCCCCGCTGCTCCAGCACCGCGAGCATCATCGACACCCGGGAGGTCTCCAGGCCGGAGGTGGTGCGGCGGGGTGAGGGGATCTGGGAGTCGACGGTGAGCGCCTGCACCTCGGCGACCAGCGGGCGGCGGCCCTCCAGGGTGACCGTCAGGCAGGTGCCGGGCACCGGCTCGGCCCGGCGGGTGAGGAACAGGCCGCTGGGGTCGGCCAGGCCCGTGATGCCCTCGTCGTGCAGCTCGAAGCAGCCCACCTCGTCCGTGGCGCCGTAGCGGTTCTTGACGCCGCGGACCAGGCGCAGCCGGGCGTGCCGGTCGCCCTCGAAGTGCAGGACGACGTCCACCAGGTGCTCCAGCAGGCGCGGGCCCGCGATCGCGCCGTCCTTGGTGACGTGGCCCACGAGCAGCGTGGACATGCCGCGTTCCTTGGAGGCGCGGATCAGCGCGCCGGCCACCTCGCGCACCTGGGCCATGCCGCCGGGCGCGCCGTCGATCTCGGGGGAGGCCACCGTCTGCACCGAGTCGAGGATCAGCAGCGAGGGCTTGACCGCGTCCAGGTGGCCGAGGACGGCGGACAGGTCCGTCTCGGCGGCGAGGTAGAGGTGGTCGTCGATGGCGCCGATGCGGTCGGCGCGCAGCCGGACCTGGCTCGCGGACTCCTCTCCCGTCACGTACAGCGTGCGGTGCTCGTCGTCGGCCGCCTTGGCGGCCACGTCCAGCAGCAGCGTGGACTTGCCGACGCCCGGCTCGCCCGCGAGGAGGACGACCGCGCCGGGCACGAGCCCGCCGCCGAGCACCCGGTCCAGCTCGGGCACCCCGGTGGAGCGGGCGGTGGCCTGGCGGCCGTCGACCTGGCCGATGGGCAGCGCGGAGGTGGTGACCCGGCCGGGCGTCGTCGTACGGACCGCGGGCGCGCCGTACTCCTCGACCGTGCCCCAGGCCTGGCACTCGGGGCAGCGGCCGAGCCACTTGGCCGTCTGCCAGCCGCACTCCGTGCAGCGGTAGGACGGGCGGTCCTTGGTGGTCTTGGTACGGGCAGCCATGGGGGAAACCGTAGCCGCCGCCACTGACAACCCCGCCGGCCGCGGGCACTGCACCGGCGGCCGCGGGCACCACGACACGGCCGGTCGCGGTGCGGGCGACGCCGTTGCCGGAGCCCGGCGCCCAGCCACCCAGCCACCCGGTCGCCCGGTCACCCGGTCGCACGGTCGTCCCGGTCACCCGGACGGAATACAGTCATCCGTTTATCCGGAAGGCTGCCATCCCCTTATGAGGGATCGTTTCACCCGTATGGATTAAAACAGCGCAACGGGGAAGAACGGGCGATCGCTCGCCGCCTACGGTCGCACGGGTGATGAGCAGCAGTCCGGAGACCTCGACCCGCACGACCGGCGCGCACCGGGCGCACCGCGAGGCGCGCGACCGCGCTGCCGCGCACGCCTTGGCGCGGCGCTCGCCGGCGCCCTACGAGCCGTATCTCGACGGCCTGTTCACCTACTGCCTGTCCGTGCTGTGCGACCACGACGAGGCCGTCGCCGCCCTCGCGGACGCCCTCGTGCTCGCCGAACGGCGCGGGCAGCGCCTCGCCCCGAGCCCGGCCGACCGGCGCGCCTGGCTGTACGCGCTGGCCCGCTGGTCGTGCCTGCGCAAACTGGCCGACGCCAAGCGCAGACGCCGGGCCACGCACGCCGCCGGCCGACCGAGCGCCGGCCGACCGAGCGCCGGCCGACCGGGCGGCGACCGGCAGGACCGGTCCGGGGACGCCACCCCCGCGTCCCCGCCCGAAGACGTCCAGCAGGAACGGCAGCGCGAACTCGCCCGGCTCGCCTGGCCCGAGGCCGCCGGCACCAGCCCCGAGCAGCGCGAGGCGCTCGAACTCGCCGTCCGCCACCAACTCGCCGCCCACGAGGTCGCCGCCGTCCTCGGCACGCACCTGGCCGCCACCCGCGAACTGCTCGCCTCCGCGGCGTGCGAGGTGGAACGCACCCGCGCGGCGCTCGCCGTCGCCGAGACCGGCGGCTGTCCGGGCGTGGCCGCGCTCACCGGCGACAGCCGGCTCGTGCTCAGCCCCGCGCTGCGGCGCGAACTCGTCCGGCACGTCGACGACTGCCCGCGCTGCCGCCGCAGCGCCGAGCGCGCGGTGCCCGGCCGCTGGCCCGGCGCCTCGGTCACCCCCGCCGAACTGCCCGTGCTCCAGGCGCCCCGCGCGGCCCTGCACGCCGCCCTGGCGCACCACCCGCGCGCGCGGGCCGCCGCCCCGCGCTTCGACCGGCGGGGCTATCCCATGGATCCCAAGGACCGGGCCGCGCGCCGGGACCGGCTGCGCGCACGCGCCGTCACCACGACGGTCGTCGCCACCGTGGTCGCCGCCCCGGTGCTCGCCCTGTGGGCCGCCTACCGCGGCACCCCGACCGGCGAGGGGCAGGGCGGCCCGTCCGCCGCCGCGCGCGAGTCGCCCGGCTCCGGTGCCCTGAGCGGGGACGAGGCCGGCGGCTACCAGAACACCGGCAACGACACCGGCAGCGGCGCCGCGCCCGACGCCGGGCGCAGCGGCAACGGCGCCGTGCACGACGTGTCCGTGCAGGTCACCGGTGTGGCGGACGCCGGTCACGGCGCCGGCCGTCTCACCGTGACCGCCACCGGCACCGGCGACACCACCTTCGTCACCCTGACCGCCTCCGGGGCCGCGCCGGTCCACTGGTCGGCGACGACGGGGGCGGCGTGGCTGTACCTGAGCCGCTCGTCGGGCACCCTCCAACCGGGCACCTCGACGACGATCCGGGTGTACGTCGATCCGCTGCGCGAGCCCTCCGGCCCCTGGCGCGCGTCGGTCGCGATCAGCCCGGCCGGCGCGGTGGTCACCATCAGCGGCTACGGCACGGCGCCCGGCGCCTCCCGCCCCGCCCACCGGGTCACCCCGCCCCAGGGCCGCGGCCCTGGGGCGGGGTGACCCGGTGGGTTAGACATAAGGGAGTATTAAGGATGAGGCCGACGGCACTGCAATGAAACTGCGGGACAGGAGTCGCCGCAAGCGCCAGAGTTGTATAGGGGGCAGGCAGCACGCCGTCACCCACCCCCGACACGCCCTCTCCGGACCCGGGCACCTCCACGCCGCCGGCCGACGACAGCGGCGCGCCGACCCCGACGGCCGGCTAGCCGCCGTTCGTCCTCGGGGAGGCTGTTCGGGGCAGGCCGCGGACGGATCGGCCGCTGGGCGGGGACCCTCGGCGGCCCGCCACCGTGCTCAGGCCGCCATCGCGCTCAGGCCGCCACCGTGCTCAGGCCGGATCCGCGGGACGCGCCGGACGCGCCGGGTCCGCCGGATGCGGCGCCACCAGCGGCAGCTGCGAGGCCAGGCGCGCCTCGCACAGCTCGACCAGGCGGTCGTAGCCGGCCTTGCCCATCAGCTCGGTCAGTTCCGCCCGGTAGGAGACGTACACCGGCTCGCCCGCGCCGTGCGCCGACGTCGCCGACGTGCACCACCAGTGCAGGTCGTGCCCGCCGGGGCCCCAGCCGCGCCGGTCGTACTCGCCGATCGACACCTGCAGCACCCGCGTGTCGTCGGGCCGGTCGATCCACTCGAACGTCCGCCGGATCGGCAGCTGCCAGCACACGTCCGGCTTGGTCTCCAGCGGCTCGCGGCCCTCCTTCAGCGCCAGGATGTGCAGCGAGCAGCCCATGCCGCCGGGGAAGCCGGGCCGGTTCTGGAAGATGCACGACCCCTGGAAGGGACGGGTCTGCCGGGACCCCTCCTCGTCCTCGGTCACCCAGCCGTGCTTCGTGCCCTCGGCGTGGTTCTGCCAGATGTCCGGGGTCAGCCTGGCGACGTGCTCGGCCACCCGCTGCTCGTCGTCCTCGTCGGAGAAGTGGGCGCCCAGCGTGCAGCAGCCGTCGTCCGCGCGGCCCGCCTGGATGCCCTGGCAGCCGCTGCCGAAGATGCAGTTCCAGCGGGAGGTGAGCCAGGTCAGATCGCAGCGGAAGACCTGCTCGTCGTCCGCCGGGTCCGGGAACTCCACCCACGCGCGCGGGAAGTCGAGCCCCTTCTCGTCGGGCTCGTCGGACACGCGGGGCCCGCCGGAGTCCGGGGCCCGCTTCGGCGCGGGCAGCGGCGTCGCGGCGTCCGCCGAGCCGGCCGGCTTACCGGCTTTATCCGTTTTGCCAGCTTTTTCGAACTTCGCCTTTTTCGTCTTTGGCACGCGTCCAGGGTAAGACGCCCGCCACCTCGGGCGGGACCGCCCGGAACCCGTCGTCCGAACCTGTCGTCCGACCCGCCGCCCGGAACCGAGTCCGGTCCCCGCCTGGCCCGCGCCCGGTCCTCCCATCCCGGTCCGGTCCTCGTCCCGTCCGCGCCCGGTCCTCGTCCGGTCCGCGCCCGGTCCTCATCCCGTCCCGCCGGTCCGCGTACGGTCCGCATGCGGGCCCGGTGGCAGTAGCGTTCCCTCCATGAGACTCGGTGTCCTGGACGTGGGTTCGAACACGGTGCATCTGCTGGTGGTCGACGCGCACCCCGGCGCGCGCCCGCTGCCCGCCCACTCCCACAAGGCGGAGCTGCGGCTCGCCCAGCTCCTCGACGAGGAGGGGGCGATCGGCGCCCAGGGCGTCGACCGGCTCGTGGCCGTGCTGCGCGAGGCGCTCCAGGCCGCCGAGGACAAGGGCGTGGAGGATCTGCTGCCGTTCGCGACGTCCGCCGTGCGCGAGGCAGGCAACGCCGACGACGTCCTCGCGCGCGTGCAGGCCGAGACGGGCGTACGGCTGCAGGTGCTCAGCGGCGAGGAGGAGGCCCGGCTCACCTTCCTGGCCGCCCGCCGCTGGTTCGGCTGGTCCGCCGGAAAACTGCTGGTCCTGGACATCGGCGGCGGCTCCCTGGAGATCGCCTACGGCATCGACGAGGAGCCGGACGCCGCCGTGTCGCTGCCGCTGGGCGCGGGCCGCCTCACCGCGGGCTGGCTGCCGGGGGATCCGCCCGACCCGGAGGACGTCAGGGCACTGCGCCGCCATGTGCGCACGGAGATCGCACGGACGGTGGGCGACTTCAGCCGCCTGGGCGCCCCCGACCACGTGGTCGCCACCTCCAAGACGTTCAAGCAGCTCGCCCGCATCGCCGGCGCGGCGCGCTCGGCCGAGGGCCTGTACGTGCAGCGGGAACTGAAACGGGAGTCCCTGGAGGCCTGGGTGCCGCGCCTGGCCGCCATGACCGCCGACGAGCGCGCCGAGCTCCCCGGCGTCTCCGACGGCCGCGCGGGCCAGCTGGTGGCCGGCGCCCTGGTCGCCGAGGCCGCGATGGACCTGTTCGGCGTGGAACGGCTGGAGATCTGCCCGTGGGCCCTGCGCGAGGGAGTGATCCTCCGGCGCCTGGACCACATGGAGACGTCGTAGGGCACGCGCCCCGCAAGGTCGTAGGGCATGCGCCCCGCAGGTGCGTCAGGCGCGCGTCCTCACAGGTTCGCAAGGGCGTCCGCCCCGCAGGTTCGTCAGCGTGCGTCCCACAGGTTCGTCAGCGTGCGTCCCACAGGTTCGTCAGCGTGCGTCCTCACAGGTTCGCAAGGGCGTCCGCCCCGCAGGTTCGTCAGCGTGCGTCCCACAGGTTCGCAAGGGCGTCCGCCCCGCCCGTTCGCAAGGCGTCCGCCCCGCGGGGACCCGCGCCCGTCCATGACGAACACCACAACCGTCCACAGGCCCCCGCACCCGCCCACGGCACCCCGTAACCTGTCCCTCGTGGTGGAACCCGTCGTGCGCATTCCGGATGTGAAGGTCGCCCTGTCGACGGCCTCCGTGTACCCGGAGTCGACGGCGGCGGCCTTCGAGATCGCCGCGCGCCTGGGCTACGACGGCGTCGAGGTCATGGTGTGGACCGACCCGGTCAGCCAGGACATCGACGCGCTGCGCAGGCTCAGCGACTACCACGGCATACCGATCCTCGCCGTGCACGCCCCCTGCCTGCTCATCACGCAGCGGGTGTGGTCCACCGACCCCTGGACCAAGCTGCAGCGCGCCCGCGCGGCCGCGGAGAAGCTCGGCGCGAGCACGGTCGTCGTCCACCCGCCGTTCCGGTGGCAGCGCCAGTACGCCCGGGACTTCGTCGGTGGCATCCAGCGGATGGCGAACGAGACCGATGTGCGCTTCGCGGTGGAGAACATGTACCCGTGGCGCTACCGCGACCGCGAGATGCTCGCCTACGCCCCCGCCTGGGACGTCACCCAGGACGACTACCGGCACTTCACCATCGACCTCAGTCACGCCGCCACCGCCCGCACCGACGCGCTGCGGATGCTCGACCGCATGGGCGACCGCCTCGGACACGTCCACCTCGCCGACGGCAAGGGCTCGGCGAAGGACGAGCACCTGGTGCCCGGCCGCGGCGACCAGCCCTGCGCGGAGGTGCTGGAACGCCTCGCCAGGTCCGGCTACGGCGGCCATGTCGTCGTCGAGGTCAACACCCGCCGGGCCATGCCCGGCGCCGGGCGCGAGGCCGACCTCGCCGGGGCCCTGGCGTTCGCCCGCCTCCACCTGGCCTCGCCGGTGCGCGTCCCGGGCCGCTGACCGGCGCCCCGCCGGGGCGCGCGGCCACCGGACGCCCGAGACACGCGTCCCGCATCGCGGACAACCTGTCCCGCCCCCTGGATGACGGGCGTAGGCTCGACGGAGTCAGAACTCTCCGAAGGAGCGAGCGACGATGCCCCAGCTGAGGTCCCGCACAGTCACCCACGGCCGCAACATGGCGGGCGCCCGCGCCCTTATGCGCGCCTCCGGTGTACCCGGTGCGGACATCGGCCGGAAGCCGATCGTGGCGATCGCCAACAGCTTCACCGAGTTCGTGCCCGGCCACACCCACCTGCAGCCGGTCGGCCGGATCGTCAGCGAGGCGGTGCGCGAGGCGGGCGGCATCCCGCGCGAGTTCAACACCATCGCCGTCGACGACGGCATCGCGATGGGCCACGGCGGCATGCTGTACTCGCTGCCCTCCCGCGACCTGATCGCCGACAGCGTCGAGTACATGGTCGAGGCGCACTGCGCCGACGCGCTGGTCTGCATCTCCAACTGCGACAAGATCACGCCGGGCATGCTGATGGCGGCCCTGCGCCTGAACATCCCGACGGTCTTCGTCTCCGGCGGCCCCATGGAGGCCGGCCGCGCCACCCTGGTCGACGGCACCGTCCGCACCCTCGACCTGGTCGACGCGATGTCCGAGGCCGTCAACGACAAGATCTCCGACGAGGACATCCTCCGCATCGAGGAGAACGCCTGCCCGACCTGCGGCTCGTGTTCGGGCATGTTCACCGCCAACTCGATGAACTGCCTGACCGAGGCGATCGGCCTGGCCCTGCCCGGCAACGGCTCCGTCCTGGCCACCCACACCGCCCGCCGCGCCCTGTACGAGAACGCGGCCCGCACGGTCATGGACCTCACCCGCCGCTACTACGAGCAGGACGACGACACCGTCCTGCCCCGCAACATCGCCACCTACCAGGCCTTCGAGAACGCGATGGCCCTGGACATCGCGATGGGCGGCTCCACCAACACGATCCTGCACCTGCTGGCCGCCGCCCAGGAGGCCGGCGTCCCCTTCGGCCTGGAGGAGATCGACCAGGTCTCCCGCCGCGTCCCCTGCCTGGCCAAGGTCGCCCCGAACGTCGCCAAGGACCGCACGTACTACATGGAGGACGTGCACCGCGCCGGCGGCATCCCCGCCCTGCTCGGCGAGCTGCACCGGGCCGGCCTGCTCAACGAGGACGTGCACGCGGTGCACAGCCCGTCCCTGGCGGACTGGCTCAAGACCTGGGACGTGCGCGGCGGCTCCCCGTCCCCCGAGGCCGTCGAGCTGTGGCACGCCGCCCCGGGCTGCGCCCGCTCCTCCGAGGCCTTCTCCCAGTCCGAGCGCTGGGAGGCCCTGGACACCGACGCCGAGGGCGGCTGCATCCGCAGCGCCGAGCACGCCTACTCCAAGGACGGCGGCCTGGCGGTCCTCAAGGGCAACCTGGCCGTGGACGGCTGCGTGGTGAAGACCGCCGGCGTGGACGAGTCGATCTGGACCTTCGAGGGCCCCGCGGTCGTCTGCGAGTCGCAGGAGGAGGCCGTCCAGAAGATCCTGACCCAGCAGGTCAAGGAGGGCGACGTCGTCGTCATCCGCTACGAGGGCCCCAAGGGCGGCCCCGGCATGCAGGAGATGCTCTACCCGACCTCGTACCTCAAGGGCCGCGGCCTGGGCAAGGCCTGCGCCCTGGTCACCGACGGCCGCTTCTCCGGCGGCACCTCCGGCCTGTCCATCGGCCACGCCTCCCCGGAGGCGGCCTCCGGCGGCACGATCGCGCTCGTCGAGGACGGCGACCGCATCCGCATCGACATCCCGAACCGCACCATCGAACTCCTGGTGGACGACGCGGAGCTGGCCCGCCGCGAGCAGGCCCTGAACGGCACGTACGCCCCGAAGAACCGCGACCGCAAGGTCTCCGCGGCCCTGCGCGCCTACGCCGCCATGGCCACCAGCGCCGACAAGGGCGCGGTGCGGGACGTGTCGAAGCTGGGCTGAGGTGCCCGCGGGATCTCCCCGCCACCTGCCGAAGGGCCGCCCCTAGGGGCGGCCCTGTCGTTTCTCCGGAGAATCACCGGTCTTCGGGGGCTCACCAGCCCGAAGGGTCCTGCCCGTCCACGGCGAAGACGGTGCCGTCGGGGGCGCCCGCGTAGACGTGACCGCCGGCCAGCACGGGCGCGGCCAGGGCGCCCGGTCGGCCGCCGAGCCGCGGCCGCGTCTGCCCGGCGAGCCGGCCCGTTCGCGCGTCCACCGCCAGCAGCCGGCCGTCCGCGGCGACCACGTACACGTACCGGCCGTCGCACACCGGCGCCGACCCCTGGCTCACCGCCGTCTCCAACTGCCACACCTGCCGGCCCGCGCCCATGTCGACGGCCCGCAGCGTCCCCCCGGCACCCAGCAGGTGGACGACATCGCCCCGCACCACGGCCTGCGCGCTCGGCATCCGCGTCGGCAGGGCCACCCGGCGCACCGCCCCGGTCCGGCCGGTGTAGCGGACGACCGCCTCGGTTTCGCCGTAGACCCGGTCGAGATCGAGGAGGAAGACGGAACCGTCGTGGGCGCCGACGGGCTGGAGGTATCCCCGCAGCGTGGCCTGCCGGCGCACGGCGCCCGTCTCGGGGTCCACGGCGGTGATCCGCGTGTGCGCCCCGTCGGCGGAGGAGCTGGTCACGTAGGCCAGGGCGTCCCCGGGGAACGAGGTGAGGGACGGCAGGCTGTACCCGGCGATCCGCCGGCTCCACCGGGTCCGGCCCGAGACGCTGTCCACCCCGGTGAGCGTCCCGTCGGCACGGGCGACCACCAGCGTGCCGCCCACGAACCGCCATCCGCTCTGCGCGGGCAGGTCGAGTCCCGCACGCGGGTGCCCCGAGGACGGGTCGAACGCCTCCAGGCGCCGGCCGTCCGCGGTGGGGACGTACACCAGGCCGCCGGAGAGCACCGGCGCCTGCAGGCCCGCACCGGCGACCGTCCGCCGCCACCGCACGGCACCGTCGGACGGTACGAGCGCGACCACCGAACCGGACTGCGCGCAGAACAACAGGCCGGGATCGCCTCCGGTCGAGGAGCCACCGGAGGAGACGGCCGAGGGACCACCGGAGGAGAGGGCCGAGGAGATCGTCGAGGAGCTGCCGGAGGAACTGCCGTACGTGCACTGCGGCAGGGCGGCCGCCCGGTCGGTCACCGGCTTGACCGCCCACGCGTCGAACGCGGCCGGAGCGGTACGAGGACCGGCCCCCACGGACACCGTGCCGTCCACCCCGGCCCACACCCCGACTCCGCCGGCCACCAGCAGACCGACCGCCCCGGCCGCCAGCGCTGTTTCGGTGGTCATAGCGTGAGGGAAACGCCCGGTTACATTCCGAACCCGGAAGCTAAGCCTTACAGCGCCGATGGTACTGCAGGGGGGACCCTGTGGGAGAGTAGGACGCCGCCGAACAATTCTTGAGAAAGGCCCACGCCGTACGGCGTGGGCCTTTCTGCGTCTAGGGTTGAATCCATGCGCTACGACCTCGTCATCTTCGACAACGACGGCGTCCTCGTCGACAGTGAGCCGATCTCCAACCGGCTGCTCGCCGAGTACCTGACCGAGCTGGGGCACCCCACCTCGTACGAGGACTCCATCCGCGACTACATGGGGTCGGCCATGCACCGGGTGCACGACCTCGTCCTGGAGCGCACGGGGAAGCGGCTCCCGGACGACTTCGACGACGTCTTCCACGCTCGGGTCTTCGCCGCCTTCGAGCGGGAGTTGAAGCCCGTGCCGGGGATCACGGGCGTACTGGAGAAGCTGGCGGCGGACGCGACGCCGTACTGTGTCGCCTCGTCCGGGAGTCATGAGCGCATTCGGGTCGGGCATCGGACGACGGGCCTGGACCGGTGGTTCGACGACGCGCGGATCTTCAGCTCGCAGGACGTGGGGCGGGGCAAGCCGGCGCCCGATCTGTTCCTGCACGCGGCGCGGCGGATGGGGGTCGAGCCGGCGCGCTGTGTCGTCGTCGAGGACTCCCCGCTGGGCGTGCGGGCGGCCGTGGCGGCCGGGATGGACGTGCTGGGCTTCACCGCCATGACACCGGCCGAACGGCTCACCGGCGCGGGTCAACTCTTCTCGTCCATGGAGGAGTTGCCCGACCTGCTGATATGAGTCCCGTCATGACCGGGCGCACAGGCGGGTGCTGACAATTGTCATGCGGACCTCCGGACGATCGTTCCTACTGGCGGACCCCCCTCGGCCACGAAGCTTGAGGGCATGACGACGAACACGAAGCGCGCGAACCTCGCCCCCCTGCTGGTGGATGTCGCGGTGCCGGTCGGCGGGTACTACCTGCTGAAGGACGCCGCCGGAATGAGCACGCTCGCGGCCCTGGGGTGGAGCAGCGTGGTGCCGGCCCTGCGGACCGGATGGTGTGCGGTCAAGGAGCGCAAGGTCAACGCGCTCGCCGTCCTCATCCTGTTCGTCAACGTGGTCGGACTGCTGCTGAGCCTCGTCGCCGGGGACCCGCGGCTGATGCTCGCCAAGGACAGCGGCGTCAGCAGCGCGATCGGCATCGGTGTCCTGGTGTCCGTGGCGCTCGGCAGGCCCATGATGACCGCGGTGATGAAGCCCTGGCTGGTGAAGGGCGACGCCGCGCGGGAGGCCGCGTGGGCACGACTGACGGCCGGCTCGACGCGGTTCCGGCGGGCGGAGAAGGTCTTCTCGCTGGTGTGGGGCCTGGTGCTGCTCGGTGAGTGCGTGGTGCGGGTGGTGGGCGCCTACACGCTGCCGGTCGACACCATGGTGTGGCTGGGCAATGTGATCATGGTGGTGGCCATGGCACTCGGGTTCTTCGTCAGCGGGGCGCTCGCCGCCGGCCCGATGGCGAGGATGCTTCTCGCCGAGACCAAGGCCGCCCGCCCCGCGACGTCCGCGTCCGCTCCGGCGCCCGCGATGGCCGGGTGAAGCTGAGCGGAATTCAGCTTCGACTGGATCTACCCACCGGTAGCCCGGGGCCCTACGCTCGCCGCCATGACTGATGTGCTGCGGCGCGGCAGGGCCTCGTTGGCGTTCGGCTTCTTCGCGCAGGGCGCCGTCTTCGCCCTCCTCGTCACGCGCATCCCGGCGGTCCAGGACCGCTACGGCGTCTCGGACGCCGTACTGCCGGTCTTCCTGGCCGCCGTCCCGATCCTCGCCGGAGTGGGGAGCGTGACCACCGAGCAGCTGGTGAAGCGGATCCGGCCCAGCCGGGTGCTGCGCTGGTCCCAGCCGGTGGCGATGGTGGCGCTGGTCGGGGTCGGGGCCGGGAACCGGATCGCCGAACTGGCCGCGGCTCTGGCCGTGTTCGGGCTGGCCGTGGGCGCGCTGGACGCGTCGATGAACATGCTCGGGGTGAGCCTGCAGCACGCGTACGGCCGCAGCATCATGCTCGGCTTCCACGCGGCCTACAGCCTGGGCGGGATCGTGGGAGCGTCGCTGGCCTGGGCGGGGGCGCACTGGCATCTGGCGCTGTGGGTGTCGTACCTGCCGGCGGTGGCGGTGCTGCTGCCGGCGACGCTGGTGGGCAGCCGGTGGTACGTCGACGGTCCGGCCGGCGGCACGGTCGGCGCCGTGACCGCCGCGGACGACGCTGTGTCCGCCGAGGGCGGTGGCGTATCGGCCGTGGGGGGTGGCGTGTCCGCCGAGGGGGGACGGGCGGCCCGTGGTGTCGCCTTCGGGCTGCTGCTGCCGCTGTGCCTGGTGATGACCTTCGCGTACATCGGGGACTCCACCGTGTCGAACTGGAGCGCGAAGTATCTGCAGGACACGCTGGGCAGTTCGGAGCAGCTGGCGACGGTGCCGTACAACGTGTACATGGTCACCACGCTGCTGGGCCGGTCCCTCGGGGACCTGGGGGTGCGGCGGTTCGGGGCGGGGGGCGGGGGGCGGGGGGGGGGCCGGCTCTTTTAAACAACTGACGCCGGCGGCGACTCCCTCCGTGGAGATCTCGGGGGGGGCCGGGTCACTTAAAAAAAAAAAAAAACGTAACAAAGCAGGAGGAGCGGTGTACGTAAGGTACACTAGGAGAAGTGGACGGCAGGACAAAGCTACAGAGCGCGAGCGGCGTAGCAGAGTGGGGCCCTGGGTGGGGATGCTCGGGTTCACGCTGCTGGGGCTCGGGCTGTGCGTGCTGGTGCCGCAGACGTTCGCGGCGGCCGGGCGGCGCGCGCTGGACGCCCACGGTCCCGGCGCGTCGGACGCGGCGATCGCGCGGCTGAACGTCTTCAACTACGTCGGCTTCCTGGTGGGCTCGCCACTGGTGGGCGCGCTGGGCGACGCGTGGAGCTATCGCGGGGCGATGCTCGTGCCGATGGCGTTGGTGCTGGTGACGCTGGTGTACGCCAGGTCGTTCGCGGCTTCGCCGGACCGATACGGTGGCGGTCATGAGCGGCCGCGCACAGCTGATGTGGGACGAGGCAGTAACGGGGTATGACTTCGGGCCGGGCCATCCGATGGATCCGGTCCGCCTCGCCCTGACCCGGAAACTGGTCGGCGCCTTCGGGCTCGACCGTGAGGTGGACGTGGTGGCGGCCAAGCCCGCCGGGGAGTCGACGCTGCGGCTCGTCCACCGGGAGGACTACATCGAGGCCGTAAAGGCGGCGTCGGCGGATCCGGTGGCGGCCGACCAGTCGTACGGGCTGGGCACCCTGGACGATCCGGCGTTCGCCGGGATGCACGAGGTCTCCGCGCTGATCGCGGGCCAGTCGGTGGGCGCGGCGGAGGCGGTGTGGCGCGGGGACGCGCTGCACGCGGTGAATTTCGCCGGCGGCCTGCACCACGCGATGCCGGGGGCCGCCTCGGGGTTCTGCGTCTACAACGACGCGGCGCTGGCGATCGCGCGGCTGCTGGAACTGGGCGCCGAACGGGTCGCGTACGTCGACGTCGACGTGCACCACGGCGACGGGGTGCAGGCGGCGTTCTGGGAGGACCCGCGGGTGCTGACGATCTCGTTGCACGAGCACCCCCGGACGCTGTTCCCGCAGACGGGGTGGCCGCAGGAGACCGGGGCCGACAGTGCGGAGGGGTCGGCGGTGAACGTGGCGCTGCCCGCCGGCACCGGGGACGCGGGGTGGCTGCGGGCGTTTCACGCGGTGGTGCCCGAGCTGGTCGCCGACTTCCGGCCCCAGGTGCTGGTCACCCAGCACGGGGCGGACACGCACTTCGAGGATCCGCTGGCGCATCTTGCGGTGTCGCTGGACGCGCAGCGGGCGGTGCAGACGGCCTGCCACGACCTGGCCCACGAGTACGCCGACGGCAAGTGGGTCGCGCTCGGCGGCGGCGGGTACGCGGTCGTGGACGTCGTACCGCGGTCGTGGACGCACCTGGTGGGGATCGCCGCGGGGCGGCCGGTCGAGCCGGAGACGGTGATCCCGGAGAGCTGGCGGCAGCAGGTGTACGCGCGGACGCGGCAGTTGGGGCCGATGCGGATGACGGACGGCCGGTGGCCGGTCCCGTGGTCCGCGTGGGAGGCGGGGTACGACCCCGCGGACCGGCTGGACCAGGCGATCCTGGCGACGCGGCGGGCGGTGTTCCCGCTGCGGGGGCTGTTGGCGTAGAGCGCGGACGGGAGGCGTGCGGTACGTCCCCGCGCCGGCCCCGTCGCCGGACGCCGCCCGTACGTGGCCGGGCGAGCCCTGACGCCGGACGCCGCGCAAGCCCTGCGCCGGACGCCGCGGGATGCCGCGGGATGCCGCACCCGAGGCCGCGCGGGACGTCGCGCCGCACCTCGCCGCGGACCCCCGTGGCCGCCGTCACGGCCATCACCGCTGTCAGGGACCTCACACCCGTCACGGCCGTCGTGCCCCGTCCCGTTACGCCGACCGAGCGGTGTTCCCCGGTTTCCGTCCCTCGGCCGTGAGCCGTCCGTCACCATCGCACCGTGGTGAGCACCGCCGCGCTGCGCGCGCATCTGCTGCGGGCGCGTCTCGCCGGGGTCGTGGCGACGACGCGGGAGACGAGCCTGCGCAGTTACCGGCTGTTCGCGGCCCGGGACCCCCGGCTGCTGATCGGGATCGATCCCGAACGGGCCTGGGAGCAGCGGGATGTGATCGAGTTGATGGCGCGAAAGTGCGGGGTCTCGGCTGATCCGCGTCACACTGTCGGCCAGGATGTGATCGATCCTGAGCTGACGCTGACCGCCCTGGCGGCCTTCGCCGACCGGCTCGGTGCGGTGGCCCGCAGCGGCGCGCCCGTGCTCCTCGGCACCGGGCACCCGCACCGGCTGCTCGGCTTCTACGCCGCGTTGGCGGGCGCGTTGTCGGCGGCGGGATGTAGCGTTCTCACCCCCGCGCAGGGTCGCTGTGTCGACATAACGACCCGGTTCGGTCTACGCACGTTCCTCATCGACTACGTCCGCGGAGTGGCCCTCGTGCGGCCGTCCGGCGCCGAACGCACCGGTTGTGAGCCCGGCGCGCACACGCATTCGCCGCTCCCGGTTCGGCTGGCGCTGCAGGCGGCCGCGGACGCCGGCGGGCCGCTGCCGGAGCTGGTGATCGGGGACCACGGATGGGTCTGCGGAGCAGGTCAGCTGGGGTTCGAGGCCGTGGGTCTGGGTGATACGGACGACCCCGCCCTGTTCGTGGGGCAGGCGGAGGGGCGCGTGTCCGTGGTCGTTCCGCTTGATGACGGTGTGCGGGCCGCCTCCTACCGTCCGCTCATCCGCTACGTACTCAATCGAGCGCGTCTGTCACGGTAGGGCGGTGATGGGTGCACCTCTTCCCCACTCGCATCACCCGCCCCTAGTCTGGGGAGTGAGCACGCAGCGACGAAGAGTCACCGGAAGGGGAAGCCGGTGGCCGTCGAGTGCGGAAGGTGCAGGTGTGACATGGCTGCAGCTGGCGAGAGGCCTCTGAACGAGGTTCAGTTCCTCACCGTGGCGGAGGTCGCCTCGGTGATGCGAGTGTCGAAGATGACCGTGTACCGCCTGGTGCACAGCGGTCATCTGCCCGCGATCCGGGTGGGAAGGTCCTTCCGCGTCCCGGAGCAAGCGGTTCACGAGTACCTCCGCGAGAGCTACGTGGGGGTGGAAACCGCCTGACGACGATCAGGAGGGATCCGTATCGGGCATTACGGAACAGTTCGGGTCCCTCCGGACGCCTCGATTAACGACCTCAGCGCTCGGGCGGGTAGGCTGACCCCTCGAAGGTCGTGTGGGCCCATGGCGCCCAAACACCGAGTGATGAGAAGTGAGCGAGGGTAGTCGTGGGCTCTGTTATCAAGAAGCGGCGGAAGCGGATGGCCAAGAAGAAGCACCGCAAGCTGCTGAAGCGCACCCGCGTCCAGCGTCGCAACAAGAAGTGACGCCGGTCGCCGCACGTTAGTGCGCGACACCGCGAGAGCGTGTCCGTGGCCCCCCACCCGTGAGGTGGGGGGCCACGTTCGTACCGCGGCCCGCCCCGCCCGGGGGTGGCGTGACGGTCATTCGTCCCGGGCGGCGGTGGCCGGGCCGGTCACCGTACGGGCGGTGTTCGTCACGTCACGCAGTCGACGCTCATCACAGCGCGACGCCGACCCGATAGGTTGGCCGCACACGGGGAACGCGGTGTGCGACGTGAAGGAGGGCGCTGGTCTTGGGACAGGTCGTGCTCGTCACCGGGGTGGCCCGCTCGCTCGCGGGCCGGTTCGTCCGGCGGATCCAGCGTGATCCGCAGGTGGACCGCGTCGTCGCCGTGGACGCGGTGCCGCCCGAGCACCATCTGGGCGCCGCGGACTTCGTCCAGGCGGACATCCGGCAGCCCACCATCGCCCGGGTGCTCGCGGAGTCCGGCGCCGACACGGTCGTCCACATGGACGTCACCGGCACCGCGCTGGCCGGTGGCAGCCGGGCCACGGTCAAGGAGACCAACGTCATCGGCACCATGCAGCTGCTCGGCGCCTGCCAGAAGTCCCCGAGCGTGCAGCGGCTGGTGGTCAAGTCCAGCACCAACGTCTACGGCTCGGCCTCCCGCGACCCGGCGGTGTTCACCGAGACCACCCCGGCCAAGTCCCTGCCCAGCGGCGGCTTCGCCAAGGACATCGTGGAGGTCGAGGGGTACGTCCGGGGCTTCGCGCGGCGGCGGCCGGACGTGGCCGTGTGCGTGCTGAGGTTCGCCAACATCCTCGGGCCCACCGCGGACACCCCGCTGGCCTCCTACTTCTCGCTGCCGGTGCTGCCGACGGTGTTCGGCTACGACCCGCGGCTGCAGTTCGTGCACGAGGACGACGTGATCGAGGTGCTGCGCATCGCCGCGCACGAGCCGCGCCGGGGCACGCTCAACAGCGGCACGTTCAACATCGCCGGGGACGGCGTGCTGCTGCTCTCGCAGTGCTCGCGGCGGTTGGGCCGCCCCACGGTGCCGTTGCTGCTGCCCGCCGTCACGTGGGCGGGCTCCCTGGTGCGTACGCTGGGGATGACGGACTTCTCACCCGAGCAGATCCGGCTGCTCACCCACGGCAGGGTGGTCGACACGGACGAGATGCGGCGCACGCTGGGCTTCTCACCCCGGTACACCACCGCGGAGACGTTCGCGGACTTCGCCCGCGCCCAGGGTGCCGGACTGCTCCCGCCGGAGGCCCTTGCGGGGGCCGTCGACCGGATCGCCGCGCTGTCCCTGCGGGGCAGCGGTCACCCCCCGACGCAGAGCGCCGACTGAGGAGCGCAGCAATGGCGGACGCCAAGGTCATTCCGTTCGACGACGACCGGTCCCGGTCGGGTTCCGGGGCCAGGCAGGCGCGGCGCCGGGGTGCGGGCACCCGGCGCACCGGGGCCGAGCCCGCGGCGGCCGGGGAGGTGCAGCCGCTGTCGGCCGTCCACCGGCCCGCACCGGCCGAGACCCCGCAGGGGGAGGCGGCCCGGCAGCCGGACGCGCGGCAGGAGCCGGCGCCGCAGGCGCGGCCCGACGGCGAGGACGACGGCGGGCTGGAGCGGCGCATCGCGAGCGGCCTGTCGTTCCTGCGCCGCCGCCTGACCGGGGAGTACGAGGTCGACGACTTCGGTTACGACGCCGAGCTGACCGACCAGGTGCTGATGTCGCTGCTGCGGCCGCTGTACGAGAAGTACTTCCGGGTGGATGTGAAGGGCATCGAGAACATCCCGAAGGAGGGCGGCGCGCTGATCGTCGCCAACCACTCGGGCACGCTGCCGCTGGACGGCCTGATGATGCAGGTCGCCGTGCACGACCACCACCCCGCCGGGCGCCATCTGCGGCTGCTCGCCGCCGATCTGGTCTTCGTGCTGCCCGTGGTCAACGAACTGGCCCGCAAGCTCGGCCACACGCTCGCCTGCACCGAGGACGCCGAACGCCTCCTGGGCCAGGGCGAGCTGGTCGGGGTGATGCCGGAGGGCTTCAAGGGGATCGGGAAGCCGTTCAGCGAGCGCTACAAGCTGCAGCGTTTCGGGCGGGGCGGTTTCGTCTCCACGGCGCTGCGGCAGGGCGTGCCGATCATCCCCTGCTCGATCGTCGGGGCGGAGGAGATCTACCCGATGATCGGCAACGCCAAGACGCTGGCCCGGCTGCTCGGCTTCCCCTACTTCCCGCTGACGCCGACCTTCCCGTGGCTGGGTCCGCTCGGCGCGGTCCCGCTGCCGACGAAGTGGACGATCCAGTTCGGCGAGCCGATCCGGACGGACGGCTATCCGCCGGAGGCGGCCGAGGACCCGATGCTGATGTTCAACCTGACCGACCAGGTCCGCGAACAGATCCAGCACACGCTGTACAAGCTGCTGGTGCAGCGCCGGTCCGTGTTCTTCTGAGTGCTTCTCTGAGGCGTGCCGTGACGGCGGACGACGGGGGCGCCCCTCGGGAAGAGGGGCGCCCCCGCCGTCGTGCTGTCGTACGGCTCTCGTACGTAGGGCTCTCGTACGGACGACGCTCGTACGGCTACTTGGCGTCCTCGCTGTCGATGCCGAGGCCGGGCAGCAGGCCCGGCAGGAGCGGCGGGATCGTGACGTCCGGGGCGCCGTGGGCGGGCGGCCTGCTCTCGGACGGCGAGGCGCTGTCGCTCGCCTTGGGCGGGTCGAGCAGGCCGCCGGTGGTGCCGCCGAGCAGGCCGTCGCCGCTCTCCTCGCCGGAGCCCGCCGAGGTGCTGGGGCTGCCGCTGCCGGACCGGTGGCCGGCCGAGGGCGTGCCGCTGCCGGTGCTCGGCCGGGCGGAGTGGTCCGCGGAGGAGGAGCCGGAGGGCGAGCCGGGCCCGGCGTCGTGCTGCCGGGTGCCGCCGCCGGTGTGGGCCGGGGGCTGGGGCAGCAGCGACTGCAGCGGGGCGACCTCTTCGTCTATGGCGTCGAACACGGACGACACCTGCTCGCTGACGTCACCGAGCTGCACCGGCAGCTTCTCGCGCAGCGCGCCCCAGGCCCGGCGGTGGGTGCGGGAGAAGGCGGACAGGGTCTGGATGGGGCCCAGGGAGTCGGGGTCGCGCTCGTAGGCCTCGTGCAGCAGGCGGTGGCCCTCGGCGGCGTCCTTCTGCATGCCGGTCAGGGTGCGGCGGATCTCGCCCAGGGATTCGTGGTCGAGGTGGCCGCTGCGGCCGCGCTCCAGCAGCCGGCGGGCCTCGCTCATCCGGGTGGAGGCCAGGTCGAGGTAGGCCTTGCCCTGCTCGTCGGCGCCGTCGGTCAGGTAGGTGACCTTGAAGTCCTCGATGCCGCGCTTGAGGCCGTACAGCGAGTCACCGGGGAGGGCGTCGGAGCTGGCCGCGGCCACGCCACCGAAGGCGCCCGCGGCCACGCCGACGCTGAGCCCGCCGGCGGCCAGGCCCTTGGTCAGCCGTGTGCGCGGCCGCAGTTTCCCCAGGCTGCTCGCCCGGTGGGCGCCCTTGGCCCTCCGCTGTCCGGGCACGGTGGGGTCACTCGCCTCGCCCGCCGCGGTGCCCTCCTGCAGCATGGCCTCCATCGCGGCCACGAGGCGGGCCCGCTGGACGACCTTGACCTCGGGGTCCAGCTCCGGTCTGGGCAGGGCGCCGAGACCGGCGGCAAGGGCCACCAGGCGGCCCTGCTCGGTCTCGTCCGCCGCTGCCGGGGCCGGCGCCGGTCCCTCGGACTGCTCGGCCGCCGTGCCCCGGTCGGACAGCTCCTCCAGGGCCTGGGCGAAGGCGTTCGCCCGCCGGTGCGCCGATACGTTCGCGATCACTGGCGGCACCTCCTCTCGTCAAGACGGTCGACTCCCCAGGGGACCTGAGGGTTGCACGCCCGCGACCGCTGCCACCCGGACGAGTGATCAGCGTGGGCCAAGGCGTGACCACAGGGAGCCTGTATCCCGCTCAACGAGCGGCTCGGCACTTCGGTTACGGACGGAAAAGGATCCGTGCGGTGCGTCAACATGCCGGTACGGACAGTGAGTTGAATGCCGCGGAGCGTGGGCGGCTCAGCGGGCGTCGTCCGGGAGGAGGCGGGCCAGGGTGCGCACGGCCCGGTACTGGAGGGTCTTGATGGCGCCCTCGTTCTTGCCCATGACCCGGGCGGTCTCCGCCACGGACAGCCCCTGGAGGAAGCGGAGCGTGACGCACTCCTGCTGCTGGGGGTTGAGCCGGCGTACGGCGTCCAGCAGCGCGGCGTTGGACAGCGACTCCAGGACGGATTCCTCCGGGGAGCGCTCGACCTCGTTGGCGTCGAGCATCTCGCCGGTGGTGACCTCCAGGCGGAAGCGGCTGGACTTGAAGTGGTCGGCCACCAGGTTGCGGGCGATGGTGACGAGCCAGGCGCCGAAGTCGCGGCCCTGCCAGGTGAAGGTGCCGATGCGGCGCAGCGCCCGCAGAAAGGTCTCGCTGGTCAGGTCCTCGGCGGTGGCCTTGCCGCCGACGCGGTAGTAGATGTACCGGTACACGGTGTCGCTGTACTGGTCGTAGAGGCGGCCGAAGGCATCGGCTTCGCCGGCCTGGGCGCGCTCGACGAGGTCCATCATCCGGGCGCTGTCGCTGTCCGCCGCCGGGCGGCGGGCGGTCGCCGCGGCGGACGGGCGCCCTCGTCTGCCCACCGCGCGCCCGTCGCCCGACCGCCGCCCGTCGACGACGGCGCTGCGCGCCGGGACCTGCCGCATGCTCTCGGCCAGCGCGTAGCAGGGGCGGCCTGCGGGGGCGGCGGTGGCGAATGCGGGACCGGCGTACGCGGTGGGGACGAGGCCGCGCAGCAGGTCCAGGACCGTTGCGCGGAGCGTAGCCAGGCCCGAGGCGTCAACCCCGACGTGTGGGTACACGGGACTCCCAGAGGCAGAGCTTCCATCACGTGCAGTGCGGAACCGTTCACCCGTCGTGGCGACGGAGGGGTACCGGTTTGCGTCTGAGGAGAATAACGCTTCGTACAGGCTCTGCTACACCGAGTTGCTCAAATCATCGATTACGTCGCTTCCGTAACCGAATGACGTACGGCTGAACACCGGAGAGTGACCGATTGCTGATCGATCCGGTTCGGTGTCGGTATGGAACGCGGGCGTGTTGTGGCGGTGTACCGCCAAGAGGAGTGGCCAGGGTGACGTCTGGGTACGTTCCGTCGTTCGACCGTCGATCCGGGTGTGCCGCCGGGCCGTCCTCTGCGGGGAAGCGCGCGGCCGTCAGAGGGGAAGGGGTGCGCGGCCGTCACCGGCAAGGAGGCGCGCGGCCGTCCCTGGCGTAGGAGTCGGTCGCCCGGTGTCAGTGGCGGGGGGGCGCGCCGGGGGGCGGGGGGGGGGCGGCTCCTTTTAACCACTGACGGTGCCGGCGCGCGCCCCCTCGCAGGGCCTCCACCCCCGCCTCTCCGTCCCCGCTGGCCTACCCTGAACTGGGTCACTGCCCGTCCCGGATCCACGTCATCCGAGAAAACCCCGCGGAATCGGAGAAGTCGCAGGTCATGAGCGAACTGCCATATCCATACGAAGCCCCCGTCTCGCAGGCGCTGTTCGACCGTGCGGCGGCCGTCACGCCCGGTGGCGTGAACTCGCCGGTGCGTGCCTTTGGTGCCGTGGGCGGTGCGCCCCGGTTCATGGTGTCCGGCAAGGGCGCATACCTGACGGACGCCGACGGGCGGGAGTACGTCGACCTCGTGTGCTCCTGGGGTCCGATGATCCTCGGGCACAGCCACCCGGAGGTGATCGCCGCCGTGCAGGAGGCGGTCGCGCGCGGCACGTCCTTCGGCACGCCCGGTGAGGGCGAGGTCGCGCTCGCCGAGGAGATGGTCGCGCGCGTCGCGCCGCTGGAGCAGGTGCGGCTGGTCTCCAGCGGGACCGAGGCCACCATGTCCGCGATCCGGCTGGCCCGCGGGTTCACCCGGCGCACCAAGGTGATCAAGTTCGCCGGGTGCTACCACGGGCACGTCGACGCCCTCCTGGCCTCCGCGGGGTCGGGGGTGGCCACGTTCGCGCTGCCGGACACGCCCGGTGTCACCGGCGCGCAGGCCGCGGACACGATCGTGCTGCCGTACAACGACCTCGACGCCGTGCGCGCCGCCTTCGCCGCGCACCCGGACGAGATCGCCTGTGTGATCACCGAGGCCTCGCCCGGCAACATGGGCGTCGTGCCGCCGCTGCCCGGGTTCAACCAGGGGCTGAAGGACCTGTGCCGGGACAACGGCGCGCTGTACATCTCCGACGAGGTCATGACCGGGTTCCGTACCAGCCGGGCCGGCTGGTACGGCGTCGACGGCGTGGAGCCGGACCTGATGACCTTCGGCAAGGTGATGGGCGGCGGGTTCCCGGCCGCGGCGTTCGGCGGGCGCGCCGACGTCATGGCGCACCTCGCGCCCGCCGGACCCGTCTACCAGGCGGGCACCCTGTCGGGGAACCCGGTGGCCACCGCCGCGGGCCTGGCCCAGCTGCGCCTGCTCGACGAGGCGGCCTACGCGAAGATCGACGACGTCTCGCAGCAGTTGCAGGCCATGGTGTCCGAGGCGCTGACCAAGGAGGGCGTGGCGCACACCCTGCAGAACGCCACCAACATGTTCTCGGTGTTCTTCACCGACCGGCCGGTGCGCAACTACGAGGACGCCAAGGCGCAGGAGTCGTACCGCTTCACCGCGTTCTTCCACGCGATGCTGGCGCACGGCGTCTATCTGCCGCCGTCCTCGTTCGAGTCCTGGTTCGTCTCCACCGCGCACGACGAGCGGGCCCTGCAGCGGATCGCCGACGCCCTGCCGGCGGCGGCCCGGGCGGCCGCGGAGGCGACGGCATGAGCGAGCACGCGGAGAAGAACCGGCCGACGCAGAAGAAGGACGACATCACCGTCGTCCACCTGATGCGGCACGGGGAGGTGGAGAACCCCGAGGGGATCCTGTACGGGCGGCTGCCCGGCTACCACCTGTCCGACCTGGGCCGGCGGATGGCCGAGCGGGTCGCCGAGCACCTCGCCTCCCGGGACGTGACCTACGTCGTCGCCTCGCCGCTGGAGCGGGCGCAGGAGACGGCCACGCCCATCGCCAAGGCGCACGGCCTGGACCTCGCCACCGACGAGCGGCTGATCGAGGCGGAGAACATCTTCCAGGGCAAGACCTTCGGGGTCGGCGACGGCGCGCTGCGCAAGCCCGCCAACTGGAAGTACCTGGTCAACCCGTTCAAGCCGTCCTGGGGCGAGCCGTACGTCGACCAGGTGGTGCGCATGATGGGCGCGCTGGACGCGGCGAAGGACGCCGCGCGCGGGCACGAGGCGGTGGTGGTCAGCCACCAGCTGCCGATCTGGATCGTGCGCTCCTACGTCGAGCGGCGGCGGCTGTGGCACGACCCGCGCAAGCGGCAGTGCACGCTGGCCTCGCTGACGACGTTCACGTACCGGGGCGACCGGATCGTCTCCGTCGGCTACACCGAGCCGGCCCGCGACCTGGTGCCGGCGCATCTGCTGGCGGGCGCCAAGCCGGTGAAGGGGCAGGGGAAGGCGTTCGGGGCGTAGCCGCACCGTCGAGGGTGCGGCGGCCACGCACCGTAAGGGAACGGTGAGCCTTCCGTCACCTTCGCACACCTTTCTTACTATCGTTGCGATATTCGTACCGCAGCGGGCAACCTCCGGCTTCGTCGCGTCCTCTGTGTGGGTGACCACATCAGAGGACGTGACGAATCGGGGATCTCATGCGCACCTTCTCCCGGAGGGGAATGCTCGGCCTGGGCGCGGGCACCGCGGCCGCCGTCGGACTGGCCGGCTGCGGCGGTCTGCACTCCTCGGACGGTTCCGATCGCGCCGACGGTTCCGGCGCGGGTGCGCACGGCCGGAGCACGGTGCAGCCCGCCCGGCCCATCGGGGACGGCTCGACGGCGTTCACCGGCAAGCAGCCGCACCAGCCGGCCGCGCCCGTGCCGCTGGAGCCGGGGCAGACCCCGCCGCAGTTCGTCGTCTTCTCCTGGGACGGCGCCGGCGAGGTCGGCAACGGCCTCTTCCCGCGCTTTTTGGACCTGGCCAAGGAGCACGGCGCGCACATGACCTTCTTCCTCTCCGGGCTGTACCTGCTGCCGGAGGCGAAGAAGCGCCTGTACGACCCGCCGAACAACCCCCGTGGCGCCTCCGACATCGGCTACCTGACCGACGAGCACATCAAGGCCACCCTCGCCAACGTCCGCCGCGCCTGGCTGGAGGGCCACGAGATCGGCACCCACTTCAACGGCCACTTCTGCTCCGGCCACGGCACGGTCGCGAACTGGACGCCGGCGCAGTGGCGCAGCGAGATCGAGCAGGCGAAGGCGTTCGTCAAGCAGTGGCGGACCAACACCGGCTGGCACGAGCTGCCCTCCCTGCCGTTCGACTACGACAAGGAACTCGTCGGCGGCCGCACCCCCTGCCTGCTCGGCCAGAACCAGCTGCTGCCCACCGCCCGCGAGCTGGGCTGGCGCTACGACGCCTCCTCGCCCGGCGGCCGGCAGGTGTGGCCGGTCAAGCGGCAGGGCATATGGGACCTCCCGCTGCAGCAGATACCTTTCCCCGGCCGTTCCTTCGAGGTCCTCTCGATGGACTACAACATGCTGGCCAACCAGTCCGTGAACTCCACCAAGGCCCCCGCGTACCACTACCCCGCCTGGCGCCGCCAGTCCGCCCAGGCCTACATCGCCGGCTTCCAGCGGGCCTACGAGACGAACCGGGCGCCGTTCTTCATCGGCAACCACTTCGAGCAGTGGAACGGCGGCATCTACATGGACTCCGTCGAGGAGGCTTTCAAGCACATCGCGCGGGAGAAGGAGAAGGGCGCGGACGTGCGCCTGGTCTCCTTCCGGCAGTTCGTCGACTGGCTGGACGTGCAGAAGCCCGAGGTCCTCGCCAAGCTGCGCACCCTGGAGGTCGGGCAGCGGCCGGCCGGTGGCTGGAAGGAGTTCCTGAAGGAGACACCGGCCACCGGCACGCGCGGCGGGCAAGGGGTGCACAGCGCCGCCTGAAATGCGGTTTTCCGCCCAGCAGGGGGGTGCGCAAGATCCCCGGAACAGGCATGCGAAACTTTTCACATGAGTGCCGCCAGCCGCGCCCCCCAGTGCTCGAACCGGGCGAACCGTACGTCCCGTCCGCACCGCACGCGCACCGCCCGTGCCCGCGGCCGCGCCGCCCTGCTCACCGCCGGCACCGCCGCCGCGGCACTCGTCCTGACCGCGTGCGGCTCCGGCGGCACCTCCGGCGGCTCGGGCAACACCCACTTCATCACCGGCTCCGACGGCATCGCGACGGTGAAGAAGAGCGAGCGCAAGCCCGCCCCCGACCTGTCCGGCAAGACCATCGACGGCAAGCAGCTCGACCTCGCCTCCTACAAGGGCAAGGTCGTCGTCCTCAACGTCTGGGGCTCGTGGTGCTCGCCCTGCCGGGCCGAGGCGCCGAACCTGGTGAAGGTCGCCAAGGAGACCGCCCCCCAGGGCGTGCAGTTCGTCGGCATCAACACCCGCGACACCAGCCCCCAGCCGGCCCAGCAGTTCGAGAAGAGCTTCGGCGTGCCGTACCCGAGCCTGTACGACCCCGTCGGCAAGCTCATGCTCCGCTTCAAGAAGGGCACGCTCAACCCGCAGCTCATCCCGACCACGCTGGTCATCGACCGGGACGGGAAGATCGCCGCCCGCGCCCTGCAGGCGCTCAGCGAGGAGAAGCTGCGCAAGATGCTCGCCCCGGTCGTCGCGGAGAAGTGAGCCGTCGTGCTACTGGCCGCAGCCACTGACCCCAACCAGACGGTGTTCAGCGGAGCCCTCCTGCTCGCGCTGCCCGTCGCCGTGCTCGGCGGGCTCGTCTCCTTCTTCTCCCCGTGCGTGCTGCCGCTCGTGCCCGGCTACCTGTCCTATGTGACGGGGGTCACCGGCACCGACCTGGCCGAGGCCCGGCGCGGCCGGATGGCCACCGGCGCCACCCTGTTCGTGCTCGGCTTCACGGTCGTGTTCGTCTCCGGCGGCGCGCTGTTCGGGTTCTTCGGGCAGACCCTGCAGGACTACAAGGGCACCCTGTCCAAGGTGCTCGGCGTGATCATGATCCTCATGGGGCTGTTCTTCATGGGGATGCTGCCCTGGCTCACCCAGCGGGAGTTCCGCCTGCACAAGCGGCCGGCCGCCGGACTGGTCGGCGCGCCCGTGCTCGGGGCCCTGTTCGGGGTCGGCTGGACCCCCTGCATCGGCCCCACCCTCGCCTCCGTCGTGGCCCTGTCCTCCAACCAGGCCAGCGCCGGACGCGGTGCCCTGCTGACCGTCGCCTACTGCGCCGGCCTCGGCATCCCGTTCGTGCTCACCGCCGTCGCCTTCCGCAAGGCCCTCGGCGCCTTCGGCTGGGTCAAGCGCCACTATGTGTGGGTGATGCGCATCGGCGGCACGATGATGATCGTCACCGGCCTGCTGCTGCTGACCGGTGCCTGGGACCGGCTGGTGCAACAGATGCAGACCTGGTCCACCGGCTTCACTGTGGGGATCTGATCCATGAGCAAGACGACACCGGACACCGGCGCCGACGCGCCCCGGACCGCCCCGCCCACCGGCGCGGACGACCTGGGCGCGGCCGGCGCGCAGCTGTCCACCGCCCCCACCGAGACGGCCGTCCCCGGCTCCTTCGGCGGCACCCGCGCCCCCGGCCTGACCGGCTGGCTCACCTGGACGGTGCGCGAGGCCGTCGGCTGGGTGCGCTGGTTCTGGCGGCAGCTGACCTCCATGCGGGTCGCGCTGCTGCTGCTGTTCCTGCTCTCCCTCGGCGCCATCCCGGGCTCGCTGATCCCGCAGAACGGCAGCGACGCGATGAAGGTCGAGACCTTCAAGCAGTCCCACAAGACGCTCGGGCCGATCTACGACAAGCTCGGCCTGTTCCACGTCTACAGCTCGGTGTGGTTCTCCGCGATCTACATCCTGCTGTTCGTCTCCCTCATCGGCTGCATCGTCCCGCGCACCTGGCAGTTCGTCGGCCAGCTGCGCGGCCGCCCGCCGGGCGCCCCCCGGCGGCTGAGCCGGCTGCCGGCCTACGCCACCTGGCGCACCGAGGCCGCGCCCGAGGAGGTCCGCGAGGCCGCGCTGAAGATCCTCAAGCGGCGGCGCTTCCGCGCCCACACCGCCGGGGACGCCGTCGCCGCGGAGAAGGGCTATCTGCGCGAGGCCGGCAACCTGGTCTTCCACATCGCGTTGATCGTGATGCTGATCGCCTTCGCCTGGGGCCAGCTGTTCAAGACCGAGGGCGACAAGCTCATCGTCGAGGGCGACGGCTTCGCGAACACCCTCACCCAGTACGACGACTTCAAGTCGGGCAACCTCTTCGACGACGACAACCTGGTGCCGTTCAGCTTCACCCTGAAGAAGTTCACCGCCACCTACGAGCGCAGCGGACCCAACAGGGGCACCGCGCGCACCTTCCAGGCCGCCGTCGACTACAGCGTGGGCGCCGACGGCGCGACCAAGCACAAGACCATCAAGGTCAACCACCCGCTGGAGATCGACGACGCCAAGGTCTACCTCGTCAGCCACGGCTACGCCCCGACCGTGACCGTCCGCGACGGCAAGGGCAAGGTCGTCTACCACCAGGCCGTGCCGCTGCTGCCGCTGGACTCCAACGAGACCTCGCAGGGCGCGATCAAGGTCATGGACGGCTACACGAACCCGCAGGGCAAGAGCGAGCAGCTCGGCTTCGCCGCGTTCTTCGTGCCCACCTTCGCGGGCGCCGGCCAGGGCTCGATGTTCTCCCAGTTCCCCGGCCTGGACTTCCCCGTGCTGGCGCTCGGCGCCTACCACGGCGACCTGGGCGTGGACGCGGGCGTGCCGCAGAACGTGTACCAGCTGGACACCAAGAACCCCGCCCTGAAGCCGTTCAAGGACGCCAAGGGCAACATCCTCAAGGCGCGCCTGCTGCCCGGCGAGACCATGAAGCTGCCGAACGGCGCCGGCTCCATCACCTTCGACAAGGACATCAAGGAGTGGGCCGGCTTCCAGATCGTGCAGCAGCCCGGCCAGGGCTGGGCCCTGACCGGCGCCGTCGCCGCCCTCGCCGGACTGGCCGGTTCGCTGTTCATCCAGCGCCGCCGCGTGTGGGTGCGCGCCGTGCGGGGTGCCGACGGCCTGACGGTCGTCGAGGTCGCCGGCCTCGGCCGCAGCGAGTCCGCCAAGCTCCCCGAGGAGATCGGCGACCTGGCCGCCCTGGTCCACGACACGGCACCGACCCACCCCGACTCCGACTCCGATCCCGACGCCGCCCCCGACCGGGAGCCGGACGCCGTCACCCCCGTACCCGCCGAAGGGGAGCCAAAGAAGTGACTCTCGCCGCACCGATCCAGTTGGCCGTCGCGACCAACGAACATCTCGCGCACATCAGCAACACGCTGATCTACTCCGCGATGGCCGTCTACACCCTGGCCTTCTTCGCCTACATCGCCGAATGGCTCTTCGGCAGCCGCAGCAAGGTGGGCCGCACCGCCGCCGCGCTGACCGCCGAGAAGAACGAGAAGAAGGCGGCCGCCACGGCCCAGGGCCCGGCGGTCACGGTGAAGTCCGCGGGCGGCACCGCCGTCCTGGAGCGGCCCAAGGTCGTCGTCCGGTCCGCGGCCGGCTCGCGTGACGTGCCCGACGGGCCCGGCGCGCACGGCGGGGACGAGCAGGGCGACCTGTACGGGCGGATCGCCATCTCCCTGACCGCGCTCGCCTTCCTGGTGGAGCTGGGCGGCGTCGTCACCCGCGCCGCGTCCGTGGAGCGGGCGCCGTGGGGCAACATGTACGAGTTCAACATCACCTTCTCCACGGTCGCGGTCGGCGTCTACCTCGCGCTGCTCGCCCTGAAGAAGAACGTGCGCTGGCTCGGCCTGTTCCTGACCACCACGGTCCTGCTCGACCTCGGCCTCGCGGTCACCGTCCTGTACACGGCCAGCGACCAGCTGGTCCCCGCGCTGCACTCGTACTGGCTGTACATCCACGTCTCCACCGCGATCCTGTGCGGCGCGGTCTTCTACGTCGGCGCGGTCGGCACCCTGCTGTACCTGTTCAAGGACGCCTACGAGAGCAAGGTCGCCGCGGGCGGCAAGCCCGGGCGCTTCGCGACCTCGGTGCTGGAGCGGCTGCCCGCCTCCGCGTCCCTGGACAAGTTCTCCTACCGCGTGAACGCCGCCGTCTTCCCGCTGTGGACGTTCACGATCATCGCCGGTGCCATCTGGGCCGAGTCCGCCTGGGGCCGGTACTGGGGCTGGGACCCCAAGGAGACCTGGGCCTTCATCACCTGGGTCGCCTACGCCTGCTACCTGCACGCCCGCTCGACGGCCGGCTGGAAGGGCCGCAAGGCCGCGTACATCGCGCTCATCGCCTTCGCCTGCTGGCTGTTCAACTACTACGGCGTGAACATCTTCGTCGGCGGCAAGCACTCCTACGCGGGCGTGTGAGCGCCCCGCCGTCCGGGCACGGGTGCACCGGGCGCGGCGGCGCGGCACGCTGGTGTCATGACCGGATCCATCGAACAGGGCATCAGCCAGACCCACGGGAACACCCACCTGCTGCACTTCCTGGTGCGGCTTCCCCGGCCCATGGAGAAGGTCTGGCCGGCGCTGTCCACCCCCGACGGGCTCGCGGGATGGTTCACCGCCGCCGACGAACTCCAGCCCCGGCTCGGCGGCGCGGTCACCCTGCGCGGCCTGGGCAGCGGCCGGATCACCGCGTGGGACGTGGACCGGATCGCCGAGTACACCCTCCAGGACGGCGGGCGCCTGCGCTTCCACCTGGAACGGGACGGCGAGAGCGCCTGCGTGCTGCGCTTCACCCACGAGTTCCGGGGCGAGCAGGAGTCGGAGGCGGGCTGGCGGGCCCGCTTCGAACGGCTGATCGAGCAGCTGGCCGGCTCCTAGGAGCGGCGATCGCGCTCACTCCACGGTGATCTCGTCCAGCTTCCGCCGCAGGTACACGTGCGAGTCCACCGGCTCGTACGCCACCCGGCCCACCGGCGCGGGCACCGACTCCACCCGCGTGCCCGGCGTGCACTCCCCGAAGTACACCAGCGACATCAGCTCCTCGGCCGGCGCGTCCGCGGGCGGCGGCAGCACCCGGTGCCGTCCCGACCGCCACCGGTCGCCGGTCCACCGGGCCATCAGGTCACCGATGTTGACGGTCAGGGCCTCGGGGTCGTAGGGCGCGTCGGCCCAGCCGCACGCGTCGGTGAACACCTGCAGTCCGCCCTTGCCGGCCTGCCGGTCCAGGATTGTCACCGTCCCGAAGTCGGTGTGCGGCCCGATGCGGAACTGCCCCGGCTCGGCCGGGCCGACGACGTCCGTCCCCGGATACCAGTTGATGTTGAACCCGTACGTCGGCCGGGTCATGTGCCGGGTGAAGAAGTCCGGCCCCAGCCCGAGGGCCGCGCCGAGCAGCGCCAGCAGCCGCTTCTCCAGCCCGGCCATCCCATCCAGGTACTCCTCGCACAGCGGGCGCAGCCCGGGCACCTCCGCCGGCCAGACGTTCGGCGCGTACCACTCGGCGTCGATCGCCGGATCGCCGAACGGCTCCCGCGTGGCGAACGTCAGCGACTCCTTCAGGTCCGGCGGCGTCCAGGTGCCCTCCGCGTACCCGTTGGCCTCCGCGCCCGGGCCGAGCCAGCCGCGCCCGCCCACCTCGGCCTCGTAACGCCGCTTCACCGCGACGGGCAGCGTGAAGAACTCCCGGGCCGCCGCCCGGATCCGCGACCGCAGGGCCGTGTCGATCCCGTGCCCGGTGACCAGCAGGAACCCCGCGACCTGCAAGGCCTCGTCGACGGTGCGGGCGATCCGGCGGCGCTGCTCGGGGCCGCCGCGAAGCCAGGGTCCGAGGTCGACGGTGGGGATGGGCGCACGGGCCGGTGCCTGGTCCATGCCCCTACTGTGCGGGCGCCGGGACGCGGCGGCAACGGGCCCGCACCGGGCGCGCGGGAGCGTGTCCGGCGCCCGGGGTCGGGCGGTGCGGGCCGTCAGGGGCCGAGCAGGGCGAGGATCCTGTTGACCGCCTCCACCACCGGCTGGCCCACCGCCCCGACTGTCGCGGCGATGCCCGCGACGGCCAGCAGGGCGCGGTGCCGCTGCTGCGGGGGCACCGCGGCGTCGGCGGTGATGTCCGGCAGGGAGTCGTCGAGGGCCTGCGCACTGGCCGGCGGGACACTGGCGCGCAGCTCCCGCACCAGCCGCAGCAGTTCCGCCACCGCCTGCTGCAGGGCGGGGGAGGCGGCGGCATCCGCCGGGGCCGCCTGGTGCTTGACGATGCCGGTGTTGCCGCGACCGCCGTGCATGTTCACCGTGTCGCCGAAGTAGTAGTTGTCGCCGCTCATGCGCTCGCCACCCCCACGTTGCCCGTGCCGCCGTACATGTTCACGTTGTCGCCGAAGTAGTAGTTGCGGGGATTGACCAGGAGGCGGTCCACCCGCACCTGGAACTGGGTGTCCGGGTGCTCGATCGCGTGGACGATGGTCCCCACGAGCTGGTCCAGGTACTGGGGCTGCGGGCTGGTCACCATGGCGATGGACGGTCCGGACGTCTCCACGGCCAGGACGTACTGCGTGGGAGCCCCGAGGACGCTCACCAGCTCCACCACGCTGAAGACGATCGCCGCCGCGGACCCCAGCCAGACCAGCGTGATGATCGTGCCGGCCATGTCCTGACTCGCGAGGCCGGTGACGCCGCCCAGGATCGTGAGGGCGAACGCCACGGACAGGATGATCCCGAGGCGCTTGAGGAAGAGCAGGGCGGCGTCCTTGCGGCGGGGTGTGAGGGTGAACGTGTACACCCGGGTGATGTTCCGCAGCGGATAGGCCGCGCCGTCGACCCACAGCAGTCGCTTGTCCACCCGCAGGTCGATGCCGCGGGCGGCCTGCGGCGGGACCGGGGGCGGCGGCGGGATGTCGTAGTGCCCTGGTGGTTCGGTTCTTTCCACAGGTCCCCCTGAGGTCTGGGTTCTTGGTGATGCCCGTCACTGAGTGACCCTCATTAACCCCACTCGTCGCCGTGCGTGCAAGTCCGGTGACCATGTGAAACCCGGTACGGCGGTGGGGCGTTGGCCGCGCGACACCGCCGCGGCGGGGCGGGGCCCCGGTGCCGCGGCGGGCGCGGGGCGTGGCCGATACTGGGACGCATGGCTTACGACGATCTTCGCTCGCTGCTCAGGGCACTGGAGCGCGACGGCGACCTCAAGCGCGTCAAGGTGGAGGTCGACCCCTACCTGGAGGTCGGTGAGATCGTCGACCGGGTGCAGAAGTCCGGCGGACCGGCCCTGCTGTTCGAGAACGTCAAGGGCTCGGCCATGCCGCTCGCCATGAACGTCTTCGGCACCGACCGGCGCCTGCTGAAGGCGCTCGGCCTGACGTCGTACGACGAGATCGGCGAGAAGATCGGTGGACTGCTGCGGCCCGAGCTGCCGCACGGGTTCGTCGGCGTGCGGGATGCCTTCGGCAAGCTCGGCTCGATGGCGCACGTGCCGCCGAAGAAGGTCAAGGAGGCCCCCGTCCAGGAGGTCGTCCTGCGCGGCGACGACGTCGACCTCCACGCCCTGCCCGCGCTGTTCACCTGGCCCAAGGACGGCGGCTCCTTCTTCAACCTGGGCCTGACCCACACCAAGGACCCCGAGACGGGCATCCGCAACCTCGGGCTGTACCGGCTGCAGCGCCACGACCGGCGCACCATCGGCATGCACTGGCAGATCCACAAGGACAGCCGCAACCACTACCAGGTGGCCGCGCGGCGCGGCGAGCGGCTGCCGGTCGCCATCGCCTTCGGCTGCCCGCCGGCGGTGACGTACGCCGCGACCGCGCCGCTGCCCGGGGACATCGACGAGTACCTGTTCGCCGGGTTCGTCGCGGGCAGGCGGATCGAGATGGTGGACTGCAAGACCGTCCCGCTGCAGGTCCCGGCGAACGCCGAGGTCGTCCTGGAGGGCTGGCTGGAGCCCGGCAAGACGCTGCCGGAGGGCCCCTTCGGCGACCACACCGGCTTCTACACCCCGCAGGAGCCCTTCCCCGCCCTGACCATCGACTGCGTGACGATGCGCCGGCGCCCGCTGCTGCAGTCGATCGTGGTCGGCCGACCGCCGACGGAGGACGGCCCGCTGGGCCGGGCGACGGAGCGTTTCTTCCTGCCCCTGCTGAAGATCATCGTGCCGGACATCGTGGACTACCACCTGCCCGAGGCGGGCGGCTTCCACAACTGCGCGATCGTCTCCATCGACAAGAAGTACCCCAAGCACGCCCAGAAGGTCATGCACGCCATCTGGGGCGCGCACATGATGTCGCTGACCAAGCTGATCGTGGTCGTCGACGCCGACTGCGACGTGCACGACCTGCACGAGGTCGCCTGGCGGGCCCTGGGCAACACCGACTACGCCCGCGACCTCACGGTCGTCGAAGGCCCCGTCGACCACCTCGACCACGCCTCCTACCAGCAGTTCTGGGGCGGCAAGGCGGGCATCGACGCGACGAGGAAGCTGCCCGAGGAGGGCTACACCCGCGACGGCGGCTGGCCGGAGATGGTGGTCTCCGACCCGGAGACGGCGGCGAAGGTCGACCGCCGGTGGAAGGAGTACGGCCTGTGACGACCGCAGTCATCCAGCCCGGCAGGACCCGGGCCTTCCTGCGCCTGGTCATGATCGAGCACTCGGTGTTCGCGCTGCCCTTCGCCTACATCGCCTCCCTGACCGCGATGTACGAGTGGGACCGGAACATCCACTGGGGCCGGCTGCTGCTGGTCACCGTCTGCATGGTGGGCCTGCGCACGTTCGCCATGGCGGTCAACCGGATCATCGACCGGGAGATCGACGCCCGCAACCCGCGCACCGCGCACCGCGAACTGGTCACGGGCGCGATGTCGGTCCGCCACGCCTGGACCGGCGCGCTGATCGCCCTGGTGGTGTTCCTCGGCGCGGCGGCCCTGCTCAACCCCCTCTGCCTGGCCCTCGCCCCCGTCGCGGTGATCCCGATGGTGGTCTACCCCTACGGCAAGCGGTTCACGAACTTCCCGCAGGCCATCCTGGGCCTGGCCCAGGCGATGGGCCCGGTCGGCGGCTGGCTGGCGATCAGCGGCACGTGGTCGTGGAAGGCGGTGGTCCTCGGGCTGGCCGTGGGCATCTGGATCGGCGGCTTCGACCTGATCTACGCCTGCCAGGACGTCGAGACCGACCGCCGCATCGGCGTGAAGTCGGTCCCGGCTCGCTTCGGCATCCCGGCGGCGATCTGGGGCGCCCGCGCCTGCCACACGATCACCACGGCGCTGTTCGTCTGGTACGCGCTGGCCACCGGCGCCGGCGCGTTCTTCTGGCTGGGCCTGGTCGTCGTCGCGGGCGCGTTCGTCTACGAGCACTCCATCGTCCGCCCGCACGACCTCTCCCGCCTCAACCGGGCGTTCTTCAGCGTCAACGGTTTCATCGGCATCGCTCTTTTCGTGTGCGCGCTGCTCGATCTGCTGGTGCGCGGGCTGAGCGTCTGAGTACCGTGCCCCACCGGTGCGGCGGTGTCCGGCCGGTCCTGAGGCCGGTGGCCCGCACCGGTACGCTCAAGATGTGAACGCAGGGGAAACGCAGCGCAAGCCTTGGATCGTGGGGGTGTCCGGCGCGTCCGGCACCCCGTATGCGGCTGCTGTGCTGCGCGCGCTGCTGGCGGCGGGGGAGAGCGTCGACCTGGTCGTCAGCCGCGCCTCGCGGCTCACCCTGCTGGACGAGACCGGCATCTCCTTCCGGGACGCCCACTGGCGGGACGACCTGCGGGCATGGCTGTCCCTCGGCGCCGACGGCAAGCCCGGCACCTTCGACACGGACATCACGGGCGTACGGCACTGGAGCGCCGGTGACCTGGCGGCCGGGCCGTCCTCCGGGTCGTACCCGGCGAAGGGCATGCTGATCGTGCCGGCCTCGACGGCCTGCGTGGCGGGGGTCGCCCTCGGGCTGTCGAAGGACCTGCTGCAGCGGGCGGCGAGCGTGACGCTGAAGGAGGGCCGGCCGCTGGTGGTGGCCGTTCGCGAGACCCCGCTGACCGGGCAGACGCTGCGGCAGCTGGTCGCCCTGGACGACGCGGGCGCCACCGTCCTGCCCGCCTCGCCCGCCTTCTACGCCGGCGCGACGCACATCCAGCACCTGGTGGACTTCGTCGCCGGCCGCGCGCTGGACGCGGTGGGCGTGCCCCACCGCCTCTACCACCGCTGGGAGGGTGAACTGGGCGGCGCCCGCACGGACTGACACCCCCCACACCTTCGAACAACATCTCTCAGATCTCTCATCGGATCTCTCAGCGGAAGGCTTCGATCGCATGGACGCGGTGGACAGGCAGCTCATCCAGGCCCTGAGGGAGAACGGCCGGGCCTCCTACGCGGAGCTGGGGCGTCTCGTCGGCCTGTCGGGACCGAGCGTCACCGACCGCATCAACCGGCTGGAGGCGGCCGGTGTCATCACCGGCTACCGGGCGACCGTGAACGCCGCCTCGCTCGGCCTGGGCGTCACCGCCCTGGTGGGCATCTCGCTCTCGGACGCCGCCGACCACGAGGACGTGGCCCAGCGGCTGAAGGACCTGCCCGAGATCGAGGACTGCTGGTTCATCGCCGGTGACGACTCCTACATGCTCAAGGTCCGCGCGACCGACGTCGACGGACTGGAGCGGATCATCCGCCGGCTGTCGGGCACCAAGGGCGTCTCGCGGACCCGCACCACGATCGTGCTGTCCACGAAGTGGGAGAACCGGGTGGGCGAGCTGCCCGAAGAGGTCTGACACGTCAGGCGTACGGTTGTCCCAGTCTGTATCGAAGAGAGGTGTTCGCATGGACGTCGGGCTCAAGCGCGAGCTGGAGGAGAAGGTCCGCTCCGGTGAGCGGCTGACCCGTGAGGACGGCATCGCGCTGTACGAGTCGGACGACCTGGCGTGGCTGGGCGGCCTCGCGCACGAGGTGCGCACGCGGATGAACGGCGACGTCGTGCACTTCAACGTCAACCGTCACCTCAACATGACCAACGTGTGCACGGCGTCCTGCGCGTACTGCTCCTTCCAGCGCAAGCCGGGCGAGAAGGACGCGTACACGATGCGCATCGAGGAGGCCGTGAAGCTGGCCAAGGCGATGGAGGGGGAGAACCTCACCGAGCTGCACATCGTCAACGGCCTGCACCCGAACCTGCCGTGGCGCTACTACCCGCGCTCGCTCAGGGAGCTGAAGAAGGCCCTGCCGAACGTGTCGCTGAAGGCGTTCACCGCCACCGAGATCCACCACTTCGAGAAGATCTCCGGGCTGAGCGCGAGCGAGATCCTCGACGAGCTGATCGACGCCGGCCTGGAGTCGCTGACCGGCGGCGGCGCGGAGATCTTCGACTGGGAGGTCCGGCAGCACATCGTGGACCACGACACCCACTGGGAGGACTGGTCCCGCATCCACCGGCTGGCGCACGAGAAGGGCCTGAAGACCCCGTGCACCATGCTGTACGGGCACATCGAGGAGCCCCGCCACCGCGTGGACCACGTGCTGCGGCTGCGTGAACTCCAGGACGAGACCGGCGGGTTCCAGGTGTTCATCCCGCTGCGCTACCAGCACGACTTCGTCGACATGAAGGACGGCAAGGTCCGCAACCGCCTCCAGGCCCGCACGACGATGGCGACCGGCGCGGAGGCCCTGAAGACCTTCGCGGTCTCCCGGCTGCTGTTCGACAACGTCCCGCACGTGAAGGTGTTCTGGGTGATGCACGGCGTGCAGACCGCCCAGCTGGCCCTCCAGCACGGCGCGGACGACATGGACGGCTCGGTCGTCGAGTACAAGATCACCCACGACGCGGACAACTTCGGCACCCCGAACAAGCTGACCCGCGAGGACCTGCTGGAGCTGATCCGCGACGCCGGTTTCCGCCCGGTGGAGCGCAACACCCGCTACGAGATCATCCGGGAGTACGACGGCCCGGACCCCGAGCGCCGCGAGGCGCCCCAGCCCATGCGGGTGTGACTGGCGCACGCACGGTGAGGCCGGCCGCCGGGCGGGTACCCGCCCGGCATGGCCACCACGAAGGCGAAGACGGCGGCGGGCGCGCGGGCGCCCGAGGACGCCTACACCGCCGCGCCGTTCGTCCCCGAGGGCGCCGACCTGGACGGACTGCGGCGGGCCGCGGCCGGCTGCCGGGGCTGCCCGCTGCACCGCGACGCCACGCAGACCGTGTTCGGCGCGGGCGACGCGGACGCCCGGGTGATGCTCGTCGGCGAGCAGCCCGGCGACCAGGAGGACCGGCAGGGCACGCCGTTCGTCGGACCGGCCGGCAAGCTGCTGGACCGGGCGCTGGCCGAGGCGGGCATCGACCCCGGCGAGACCTACGTCACCAACGCGGTCAAGCACTTCAAGTTCACGCGGGCCGAGCCGCGCAAGCGCCGCATCCACAAGGCGCCCACCCTGCGGGAGATGACCGCGTGCGGACCGTGGCTGGCGGCCGAGCTGGCCCTGGTCGAACCCGAGCTGATCGTCGTGCTGGGCGCGACCGCCGGCAAGGCGCTGCTGGGCTCGTCGTTCCGGGTGACCGAGGTGCGCGGGACGGTGCTGGAGCGGGAGATCCACGGGCGCGGCGAGCTGCTGGTGCCGACGGTGCACCCGTCGGCGGTGCTGCGGGCGCGGGACGAGGACCGCGAAGCGGCGTACCGGGGTCTGGTGGCGGATCTGAAGGTGGCGGCCGGGGTTCTGTCGTAAGGAGGGCGGCCGGGGCTCCGCCACCGAAGGGGTAATGGATACACTCGCGCCATGCCCCTTACCTTTACGCTGGACCCCTCCGTGGACCGCGAGCTGCGCGACGGCATCCTCGACCTGTGGACCGACGTGACGAACGCGGGCGGCGCGGTCGGTTTCGTGGCCCCGGTGACCCGCGAGGAGATACGTCCCGAGCTGGTGCGGCACTTCGTGGCGATGGCCGAGGGCCGCGCCCGGCTGCTGGTCGGCCACGACGAGGAGGGACGCGTCGCCGCCACCGCCTTCCTCACCTTCAACAGCCACCGGCTGATGAAGCACTGGCTCTGGCTGTACACGGTGATGGTGCACCCCCGCCACCAGGGCAAGGGCTACGGCCGGGACCTGCTCGCGGCGGCGGCCGACGCGGCCCGCGGCTTCGACGGCATCGAGGCGATCCGGCTGAGCTGCCGGGGCGGACTCGGCCTGGAGCGGTTCTACGCCTCCTGCGGCTACAAGGAGGTCGGCCGGGTGCCCGGCGCGATCCGCGTGGCGCCGGGCGACGACCGGGACGACGTGCTGATGCTGCTGCCGCTTTCCTGATGCCGCGGCCCCCGCCCCCGGGGTCGCCGCTGAGTCGAGGCCCCCGCGCCCGGGGTCGCCGCTGAGCCGAGGCCGCGGTCGGCCCCGCCCGGGTTCGCCGCTGACCTGAGGCTTTGTGTCCCTTGATGCGACTTTCGCCACCCCGCTGCGGGTGCGGGCGGCGGGCGTGCTTCACTGGACAGTGCCCTTCGGGACCTCCCGCCGCCCGCGAACGCGCAGGGGGCCGCCCCCACGGAACGGAAGAGTGGATAGAGATGCTCCGCTACACGCTGATGCGCCTCGGGATCTTCTTGGGCTGCCTCGTGGTGGTCTGGGGACTCGTCTATTCCGGTGTCTTCCCGAGCGGCCGCAACGGCTCCAACGCCCTGTGGATCCCCCTGCTCGCCCTGGTGATCTCCGCCCCGATCAGCTTCGTCGTGCTGCGCAAGGAGCGCGACCGGGCATCGGTGCAGGTCGCCCGCCGGGTGGAGCGGATGAAGGCGAACATGCAGGCCAGCGCCGGCGTCGAGGACCTGGCGGACGACCGGGCGCGCGCCGAGGCGCAGTCCCAGGCGTCCTGACCGCCTGAACCGGCCGGCACGTCCCGCGCTCAGGCCGGCCGCGGGCGCACCTCGCCCACCACATGGGTCCGCCGCTCGTCGGCCGAGCGCAGCGCGAAGCGGCCGGTGCCGTCGGCGGCGTAGACGACCGTGGCGGGCAGCAGCACCGGCGCCCTGAACTCCGCCCGGACGACGGCGGCTTGTGGCGTGCCGTGGGCCGCCAGGCAGCGGGCCGCGCTCCACATGCCGTGCGCGATCGCGCGCGGGAAGCCGAACAGACGGGCGGTCAGCGGGGAGAGGTGGATCGGGTTGCGGTCCCCGGACGCGGCGCCGTAGCGCCGCCCCACGTCCCCGGCGAGCCGCCACCGGTCCACGGCGGGCGGCGGCGGCTCCTCCCGGCCGCGGTCCCGTGACGCGGCGGGGGCCCGGCCGGGGTCCTCGGTGCGATGGCGGGCCAGGTAGCTGCTCGTCGACTCCCACACCACGGTGCCGTCCGCACGCAGTTCGGTGACGACGGTGGCCTGCGTGCCGCGCCGGTGCGCGGCCAGAGAGGCCACGTGCACGCTCAGGTCGTAGGCGTCCGTGGCGGGCAGGGCGGCGTGCCGGGTGATCTCGATCGCGGTGTGCACCAGGCCGAGCAGCGGCAGCGGGAAGTCCCGGCCGCTCATCAGCCGCATGGCCAGCGGGAATCCGAGCACGTGCGGGGACGTGACCGGCAGCGTGCCGTCCTCGGCGGCGAAGCCGCAGATGCGCTCGTAGGCGGCGAGCCGCGCGAGGTCGGCCCGGACCGACGGCAGCACGAGCCGGGTGCGCGGGTAGGGCGCGTCGGGCCGGGGCCGCCGCAGCGGCGAGCGCAGGGCGCCGCGGGCGAGCAGCGGCGCGAGGGCGGGGGCGGCGGCGGCGCGGGCGGGGGG
>NZ_LR732544.1:4259567-4306825 GCF_902506575.1 Streptomyces mexicanus
GAGCGCGGGACGTGCCGGCCGCGGGCGCACCTCGCCCACCACATGGGTCCGCCGCTCGTCGGCCGAGCGCAGCGCGAAGCGGCCGGTGCTGCTGCGGGTCGGTGCCGGTCATGGTCCTCACGCCCCCAGCAGGCTCTGCCCGCAGACGCGGACGGCCTGGTCGTTGACCGCGCCCAAGGCCGGGTGGGCGAGCCGGGCGGTGGTCTCGGCGACGTCCACGGGCAGCCCCGGACCGACCGGGACGGACGCGGGGCCGAGGGCGGAGGTGCCCGCGGTCAGGTGGAGCACCGAGCCGTCCGGCACGACCCGGTCGGGCGACCGGTGCCGGTGAAGCTGAGTCGACGTCACCCATGTGAGCGTAGGCGATTCCCGCCTGCGCTCGACCGCCGGCGGGCGCGGCGATCCCTCACACGCGTCCGTGAGCTTGGCGTCCGAACGCCGGCGTGCAGGGCCCGACTTCGAAACTCGCCGGCATGCGCACAGTCCCGGCTCCGGAGCATCGCGCGATCCGCCCCGAACCCGCACGGAGTGTCCACGTGCGCGCCGTACGATCCCGCTTGCAACCGGCGGTAACACTCCAAGGCCCGCACAGCCGCGCACCACCGGTGAACGAATCGATACGCACGGCGCGTACCCATGCAGCACAGCCGTACGCAGCTGCAGGCCCCAGGAGCTGCCATGCCCATCTCGTACTCGTCCTCGTCGCCGTCCTCCGCCCCGGTGCCGCCCGCCCCGGAGGGCGACTACGACTACGACCCCGCCGCCGGACCCGCGCTCGTCGCCCCGCAGCCCCGGCGGCGGGACGGCGCCGTGCGCGAGGCGTACGTGCCGCCGCTGGTGGCCCAGGTCACGCACGGCTCCCTGGCCGACCTGCCGTTCGAGAACGCCCAGGCGGACCCCGGCCGTCCCGTCCTCAGCCGCCGCGGCGCGGACGGGCAGTGGACGCACGTGACGGCCGCCGAGTTCGCCGCGCAGGTCCTCGCCCTGGCCAAGGGGCTGATCGCGGAGGGGCTGGTCCCCGGCGACCGGATCGCGGTCATGGCGCGCACGACCTACGAGTGGACGCTGCTCGACTTCGCCGCGTGGGCGGCGGGCCTGGTCAGCGTCCCCGTCTACCCCACCTCCTCCCTCTTCCAGACCCGCTGGATCCTCCAGGACTCCGGCGCGGTCGCCCTGGTCACCGAGACCACCGGCCAGGCGGCGGCCCTCGGCCCCGAACGCGAGCGACTGCTGGACCTGCGCCACCTGTGGGTCATGGACCAGGACCACCTGGACCGGCTGGCGGAGCGCGGCGCGCGCGTCCCGGACCAGGAGGTCGAGGTGCGCCGGGGCGTCCTGGGCCCCGACACCCTCGCCACGCTCGTCTACACCTCCGGCACCACCGGCCGCCCCAAGGGCTGCGCCCTGACCCACGGCAACTTCCTCGCCGAGGTCGACAACGCCGTCGAACTCCTCCACCCGGTGTTCAAGGGCAAGCCCGGCGAGGAACCGGCGACGCTGCTCTTCCTGCCGCTGTCGCACGTCTTCGGCCGGATGGTGGCCGTAGCCTGCGTCCGCGCCGGCGTGCGCCTCGGGCACGCGCCGAGCCTGAAGGCGGAGGACCTGCTCGCCGATCTCGCGAGCTTCCGGCCGACCTTCCTGCTGGCCATCCCGTACATGCTGGAGAAGATCTACAACAACGCCCGGGCGACGGCCGAGCGCGGCGGCCGGGCCGCCTCCTTCGACCGCGCGGCCGGGGTGGCCCGCCGCTACGCCGAGGCCGTCGAGGCCCGCCGGCACGGCACGGGCCCCGGCCCCGGCAGCGCCCTGAAGGCGGCCCGCGCCGTGTTCGACCCGCTCGTCTACCGCCGCATCCGCGGCGCCCTCGGCGGCCGGCTGCGCCACGTCATCTGCGGCGGCTCGCCGCTGGGCCGGCGCCTGGCCGCCTTCTACACCGGGGCGGGCATCGCCGTCTACGAGGGCTACGGCCTGACGGAGACGACGGGCGCGGCGACCGTCACGCCCCCGCACCGGCCCCGCCTGGGCACGGTCGGCTGGCCGCTGCCGGGCACCCGGGTGCGCATCGCCGCGGACGGCGAGGTGCTGCTCAGCGGCGGCCAGGTGTTCCGCGGGTACTGGGACCCCCACGCCGGCGGCGTCGCCCCGGCGACGTACGACGGCTGGTTCCCGACCGGCGACATCGGCCGCCTGGACGACGACGGCTATCTGACGATCACCGGCCGGAAGAAGGAGATCCTGATCACCGCGGGCGGCAAGAACGTGGCCCCGGCCCCGCTGGAGAACTGGCTGCGCTCCCACCCCCTGATCTCCCAGTGCATGGTGCTGGGCGACGGCCGCCCCTACGTCTCGGCGCTGATCACCCTGGATCCGGAGGGCCTCACCCACTGGCGCCGCATGAACGGCAAGCATCCGGTGCCGCCCGAACTGCTGGTGGACGACCCGGAGCTGACGGCCGTGCTGCAGCGCGCGGTGGACGAGGCCAACAAGCTGGTCTCCCGCCCCGAGTCGATCCGCCGCTTCGCCGTCCTCCCCGTGGACTTCACCGAGGAGGCCGGGCACCTGACGCCGTCGATGAAGCTCCGGCGCGAGGTGATCCTGCGGGACTTCGCCCGGCAGGTGGAGGGGCTGTACGCGGACTGAGTCCGGGCCGGGGCCGGGGAGGCCGCGGCTCAGCCCGTGGCCGTGGCACCGCTCGCGGAGGGGACCGCGGGCTCGCTCGTGGCGGGCGGCTTGCGGGCGGTGAGGAAGGCCTGCGGAGCGGACTCGCCGAGTCTCGTCCGGCTCGCGTACCAGCCGGGCTTGCACGGTGAAGCCGGCCGCGGTCAGCAGCTCCTCGATCCGCTCGGGGCGGCGCCGCTGGAAGTCGAGGGTGACCGGGCGGCCGAAGGGCCGCTCCAGGCGGAGCGGGGCGTCACCGGCCTGGAAGGCCACCAGGAGCCGGCCGCCCGGCGCGAGGATCCGGTGGAACTCGGCGAACAGGTCCGGCAACCGGTCCCCGGGCGTGTGGATGGACGAGTACCAGGACAGGGCGCCGGCGAGCGCGCCGTCGGCGAGGTCCAGCTCCAGGATGGAGCCCTGCTCGAAGCGCAGGTGCGGGTTCTCCCGGCGGGCGACGGCGAGCATCGACGCGGACAGGTCCACGCCGAACACGGGCAGGCCGAGCCGGTCCAGCAGGGCGGTGACCCGCCCGGGGCCGCAGCCGAGGTCGGCCACCTCGCCGTCGAGCCCGTCCCCGGCGACGAGTTCGGCGAAGGCCGTGAGCACGGCCCGCTCCAGCGGCCGGGGCTTCAGGTCCCCCCGGAAGTGCTCGGCGTAGTCCTCGGCGATGGCGTCGTAGAAGGCGCGGGTGGTGCGCAGGAAGTCGGTGGCTTCGGCGGTGTCCGTCATGGGCGCGCACCCTAGCGGCGGCCACTGACAATGCCGCCGGGCGCGCATCACCGCACGTAAGCGAAATGGCCGAAAGTGTTCGCCGGAAATTCACCGGAGGGACGCCGTGACCCACGGCGTCCTCGCCCGTACAAAGGGCAGGAGCCCCGTCGCCGGTCGGCTCGGGGCTCCTTGGGTACTGCACTCAGATCTGGTACTGCGCGAGGTTCGCTCAGACCGGGGTGACGTTCTCCGCCTGCGGGCCCTTCGGGCCCTGCGTCACGTCGAAGCTCACCTGCTGGTTCTCTTCGAGAGAGCGGAAACCGGTCGCGTTGATCGCGGAGTAGTGGACGAAGACATCGGGGCCTCCGCCTTCCTGGGCGATGAAGCCAAAGCCCTTTTCGGCGTTGAACCACTTCACGGTTCCGGTAGCCATAAGCCCTCCTTGGGCCCAAAGGGTCGCCCTGCTCCAGAACCTGCAAATGTGGAAACGAAATCGCCGCACAACTGCATACGTCTGAAAACGACCAGAGCCCGCGGTCACATGCTCCGCAGGCTCTGTACTGCAAGGGAAACCAAAACTGCAACTTGCTGTGAGCGTAGCATGCGGGCCGCGGAATGCAAGAGGGATCAAGATCACGTCACCCGGATGTTTGAAGGCTCTGGGGAGAGGTTGACGCGGCGGAATCGGGAGAAGAAGGCTGACGAGGCGGCCGAGCGGGTGACAGGGGGGTGCGCGGGCGGCCGCGCGAGGGCCCGGAGGCGGGCGCGGGCGAGCCGGGGTCTAGTCTCGCGATGTGGACAATTCTCGCACCCGGCCGCGTGTCGGCCACATTCAGTTCCTCAACTGCCTGCCTCTGTACTGGGGGCTCGCGAGAACGGGCACGCTGCTCGACTTCGAGCTGACCAAGGACACCCCGGAGAAGCTCAGCGAGCAGCTGGTGCGGGGCGACCTCGACATCGGTCCGATCACCCTCGTCGAGTTCCTCAAGCACGCGGACGACCTGGTCGCCTTCCCCGACATCGCGGTCGGCTGCGACGGCGACGTCATGTCCTGCGTGATCGTCTCCCAGGTCCCGCTGGACCGCCTCGACGGCGCCCGCGTCGCCCTCGGCTCGACCTCCCGCACCTCCGTCCGCCTGGCCCAGCTGCTGCTCGCCGAGCGGTTCGGCGTGGCGCCGGACTACTACACCTGCCCGCCCGACCTGGGCCTGATGATGCGCGAGGCGGAGGCCGCGGTGCTCATCGGCGACGCGGCCCTGCGCGCCAACCTCCACGACGGCCCCCGCTACGGCCTGGCCGTGCACGACCTCGGCCGGCTGTGGAAGGAGTGGACGGGCCTGCCCTTCGTCTTCGCGGTCTGGGCGGCGCGCCGCGACTACTTCGAGCGGGAGCCCGCCATCACCCGCCAGGTGCACGAGGCGTTCCTGGCCTCGCGCAACCTCTCCCTGGAGGAGGTCGGCAAGGTCGCCGAGCAGGCGGCCCGCTGGGAGGCGTTCGACGAGAAGGTGCTGGAGCAGTACTTCACCACCCTCGACTTCAGCTTCGGCGCCCCGCAGCTGTCCGCGGTCGCGGAGTTCGCCCGGCGGGTCGGGCCGACCACCGGCTTCCCGGCGGATGTGAAGGTGGACCTGCTGCAACCGTAGGGACGGGGCTCGACAACGCCACGCCCGCCTACGGGCCGCCGTAGGGGCCCGACCACGCCGCCCCCGCCCCCGGGCAGCCGGGGGCGGCACAGGAACACCGCGGCACCGCAGTGCCCTTGGCCGGACCCGGCCTGACGTCGGCTCGGCAGACGCCCTGGCGTAGGCTGGCCGGGTCCGTCCACAACCCTTACGAACCCAGCGAAATCCAGCGAAATCCAGTGAAGGGGACGCCGGTGACCGAGAAGGCCGACCTCCAGCCCGTTCTCGACCGTGCCGCCGCGGGCGGGCGGATCACCCCCGAGGAAGCCCTCGACCTGTACCGCCACGCCCCGCTGCACGCGCTGGGTGCCGCCGCCGACGCCGCGCGCCGCCTGAAGTACGCCGGCACCGAGCACATCGCGACGTACATCATCGAGCGCAACATCAACTACACGAACGTGTGCGTCACGGCGTGCAAGTTCTGCGCCTTCTACGCGGCCCCCAAGGACACCGAGAAGGGCTGGAGCCGGGACCTGGACGACATCCTGCGGCGCTGCGCGGAGACCGTGGAGCTGGGCGGCACGCAGATCATGTTCCAGGGCGGCCACCACCCGGACTACGGCGTGGAGTACTACGAGCGCGCCTTCCGCGCCATCAAGGAGGCGTTCCCGCAGCTGGTCATCCACTCGCTGGGCGCCTCCGAGGTCGAGCACATGGCCCGGATCTCCGGTGTGTCGGTGGAGGAGGCCATCACCCGCATCCACGAGGCCGGCCTGGACTCCTTCGCGGGCGCCGGCGCCGAACTCCTGCCCGAGCGGCCCCGCAAGGCCATCGCCCCGCTGAAGGAGTCCGGCGAGCGCTGGCTGGAGATCATGGAGACCGCGCACCGGCTGGGCGTGGAGTCCACCTCCACGATGCTGATGGGCACCGGCGAGACGAACGCCGAGCGGATCGAGCACCTGCGGATGATCCGGGACGTCCAGGACCGCACGGGCGGCTTCCGCGCGTTCATCCCGTACACCTACCAGCCGGAGAACAACCACCTCAAGGGCCGCACCCAGGCGACCCTCTTCGAGTACCTGCGGATGATCGCGATCGCCCGCCTCTTCCTGGACAACGTCATGCACATCCAGGGCTCCTGGCTGACCACCGGCAAGGACGTCGGCCAGCTGACCCTGCACTACGGCGCCGACGACCTCGGCTCGATCATGCTGGAGGAGAACGTGGTCTCCTCCGCCGGCGCCAAGCACCGCTCCAACCGCATGGAGATCATCGACCTGATCCGCAAGGCGGGCCGGGTCCCGGCGCAGCGCTCCACGACGTACGAGCACCTCGTGGTGCACGACGACCCGGCGAACGACCCGGTCGACGACCGCGTGATGTCCCACATCTCCTCCACCGCCATCGAGGGCGGGACCGCGCACCCGGAACTGAAGCTGCTCGCTTCGAACTGAAGGCCCGTCGCATGCTGACGATCCACCTGGCGGACGAGGTCCGCCGCGCGTGGGACGCCGCGCCGCTGGTGGAGGGCGCCGTCGCCGTGGAGGGCACCCGGATCGCGGCCGTGGGCACGCCCGCCGAACTGCGGGAGCGGTTCCCGGGGGCGCGGGAGCGGCGGTGGCCCGGGGTGCTCGGGCCCGCCCGGGTGCACGAGGGGCCGCTGCCCGCGGCACCCAGCCCGCGCGAGCGCGTCCACGCGGTGCTCAAGCTCGGCGCGGCGGCCGTCCTGGCTCCGTGCCTGGACACGCCCGAACTGCGGGCGGCTGCCCTGCGCAACGACGTCGCCGTGCTCCCGGCCGCCCGGCCCGCGGCCCTGGAGCCGGGCGGGCGCGCGGACCTCGCCGTGTTCGACGCGGACGGCGCCTGCCTCGCGACCGTGTGCGTGGGCCGCCTGGTCCACCGCCGCCGCTGAGCCGTCGCCGGGTCACCTCCGGGTCATGGGCGGCGCACTGTCAGCTCAGTGCCGGCTCACTCCGCGAAGGCCGCGGCGAACGCCCCCGCGCTCTGGGACACCCCGCTGCAGTCGGTGGCCGCGTCGTCCTGCGCCGACTCGCCCTTCCGGCACGGCCGGTCGCGGAAGGCCGACCACATCGACACCCAGGCGATCTTCTTCTCCTCGGCGAAGGCGCGCACCTGGGTGGCGTCGGAGAGCGTGAAGGTCTCCCCGGCGACGTCGTTGACGCCGATCATCGAGGTGAGCGCCATGCCCTGCCAGGTGGCCGCGTCCGACAGGCCGAAGACCTTCTTCAGCTGGGCGTGGGCGGCGTTCGCGGCGGTGATCGCGTAGGCGCCCATGTCGCCGGTGTACGACTCGCCGTAGTTCATGGTCATCAGGTCGACCGTGGAGACCCGCACGTCGTAGGTGTTCGCGGACTCCAGCAGGGCCACGCCATCGTCGTCCAGCCCGGAGGGCATCACGGGCAGCGTGAAGGAGACCGTCAGGTCTGGGCGCTGTTGCTGCAGTTGCCGGATGGCCTGCGAGCGCAGGGCGACGGAGGCGGAGTCGGTCAGCTCGTCGCCCTCGATGTCGAAGTCCGCCTGCTCGGCGCCGGCCGCGTCCAGGGCCCGGCCGTACGCCTTCGCCAGCGCCGAGACGCTGCCGCAGGTCGCCGCCAGCTCCTTGCCGGAGGCGCCGCCGAAGGAGACGCGCACGGTGGCGCCGGACTTCTTCAACGCGTCGATCCGGTTTTTCACCGCCGAGTCGCCGATGGCGTAGGTGCCGTTCCACTTCGGTGTGCACGTGCTGCCGTCGGAAATGACGAAAGCCAGGTTGTACGTCGTCGGGGAGCCCGCGGAATCGGTGTCGGACGCCGTGGTGGCGCTGACGTAGGGCGCGTACGACGTACGCGACGCCTTCCCGGTGGCCTGCGGTGACGCCGCTCTCCCGGTGGCCGGCGGCGCGGCGTCCAAGGAGCCCGCCGAGCCGCCCGAGCCCGCCGAGCAGCCCGTGACCGTCAGGGCGAACAGGCAGGTCAGACCGGCCGTCTTCGTCAGCAGACTCCTCATGGCGCATGCACCCAGCTCTCGTGCTGTCCGTCGCGGCGCGAGGGCGGCCCCCGGCCGAAACAAACGGGATTTCGGGCTGGAAATGTCTCACACCGATCTGGGAGTTCGGGCCGCGAGAACGGTCCTGGTCGAATTTCATGGCAAAGAGACAGGTTTCCGTTCCTTTCATGGGCGGTTCACAAGGAACGCGGAGGTGAGGACAAAAAAGCGTGCCTAATGTGCGGGGAATGCAACACGAGCCTGCCAATTCCGTCATCGAGGCCGGCGCCGCGACGCGCGGGCGCCGCCGCCGGCGCGGCGCCGGTGCCACCGAGGGACCCGTGTTCGTCGACGCCTCCGGACGCCGGTCGAAGGTGCTGCGCCGGATCGGCCTCCTCGTCGGTGTCGCGTGTCTGGCGTACGCGGTCGTGCTCGGCGCGGCCTTCATGGGCTGGGGGACCTCGCTGAACCCGTCCTCGCTGCTGCCCTTCCGCAGCGACGCCAAGACCCCCGGCGGCCAGGTCGGCCAGGCCGGCCGGAACGGGGAGGGGCCCGGCGGCACCGGACCCCAGGACGGAGCCGAGCCGCGGCCATGACCACGACGACGCCTTCCCGGGGCCGCCGCCGCGCCCCCACCCGGATCGAACGGGCGGCGGGCAGGGCCGCGGCCCTGCAACGGCCCCGTGTCATCCTCGCCCTGCTGCTCCTGCTGGCGCTGACCTGCGCCCTGCTGCTCGACGGCTATCTGCGCGCCGAGGTCGGCGGTGACGAACGGGTGCGCACCGGCGCCAGTGCCGACAAGGTGCCCGACAAGGTGCTGAACGGCGGCCCGATCCTCACCTTCCAGGGCGGCCGGGCCACCACGGTCTCCGCGCCCGCCAAGACGATCGCCCTGACCTTCGACGACGGCCCGGATCCCACCTGGACCCCGCAGGTGCTGAAGGTTCTCGCGGAGAACGACGTGCCCGGCACGTTCTTCCTGGTGGGCTCGATGGTCTCGCGCCACCCGGGCATCGTGCGGACGATGGTCGAGCAGGGCAACGAGGTCGGCATCCACACCTTCACGCACGTCGACCTGTCGTACCAGAGCGCCGGGCGGATCAAGCGCGAGATGGAGCAGACCCAGCTCGCCCTCGCCGGCGCGGCCGGCATCACCACCACGCTGTTCCGGGCGCCGTACTCCTCGGAGACGGACGCCATCGACAACTACAGCTGGCCCGTCTACCGAAAGCTCGGCGAGGACGGCTACACCAGCGTCTTCGTCGACACCGACAGCGACGACTGGAAGCGGCCGGGCGTCTCGAAGATCGTCCAGTGGGCGACCCCGAAGTCCACCGACGGCGCCGTGGTGCTGTTCCACGACGCGGGCGGCGACCGGGCGCAGACCATCAAGGCGCTGCCGCAGTACATCAAGAAGATGAAGGCGAAGGGCTACACCTTCACCACCATCAGCGGGGTCATGGAGAAGCAGCGGGCCGCCTCCCGGCCGGACGGCGCCTCCGCCACCGCCCCGTCCGCTGCCGCGCCCTCCGCCACCCCGTCCTCCGCCGCCGCGCCCTCTGCTTCCACCGGCGTGGCGTCCCGCGGCCGCGACATCCCGGCCGACCCCGCCACCGCGGCCGGCTCCGGCCGGCAGGCCGCCCACCACAAGGCCACCGGCACCACCCTCTACGAGGGCAAGGCGCTGATCTGGGCCGTCGCCGTCGCCGAGTGGACCGTGCCCGCGCTCTCGGCGGGGCTGGTCGTCGTGGGCGTCGCGGTCATGGGCCGCTTCGCGATGATGCTCGTCCTCGCCCGGCGCCACCACAAGCAGCGCACCGGACGCCGCTTCAGCTGGGGCCCACCGGTCACCCGCCCGGTCAGCGTGATCGTCCCGGCGTACAACGAGAAGGAGTGCATCGCGGCCACCCTCACCTCGCTGGCCCGCAGCACCCACCCCATCGAGATCATCGTCGTCGACGACGGCTCCACCGACGGCACCGCCGACATCGCCGAGTCCCTGGGCCTGCCGGGCGTCCGGGTGATCCGCCAGGAGAACGCGGGCAAGCCGGCCGCCCTCAACAACGGCGTGCGCCACGCCCGCAACGACATCGTGGTGATGATGGACGGCGACACCGTCTTCGAGCCCGACACGGTACGGCACCTGGTGCAGCCCTTCGCCGACCCGTCGGTCGGCGCCGTGGCCGGCAACGCCAAGGTCGGCAACCGCACCACCCTCATCGGCGCCTGGCAGCACATCGAGTACGTGATGGGCTTCAACCTCGACCGGCGCATGTACGACCTGCTGCGCTGCATGCCGACGATCCCCGGCGCCATCGGCGCGTTCCGGCGCGAGGCGGTGCTGCAGGTGGGCGGCATGAGCGAGGACACCCTCGCCGAGGACACCGACATCACCATCGCCCTGCACCGGGCCGGCTGGCGCGTGGTCTACCAGGAGCACGCGCGGGCCTGGACGGAGGCGCCGGGCTCCCTGAAGCAGCTGTGGTCCCAGCGCTACCGCTGGTCCTACGGCACGATGCAGGCGCTGTGGAAGCACCGCGGGTCGCTGACGGACCGGGGCCCCTCGGGCCGGTTCGGCCGGGTCGGCCTGCCCCTGGTGGTGCTCTTCCAGGTCGTCACGCCCGTCTTCGCACCCCTCATCGACGTGTTCACGATCTACTCGATGCTCTTCATCGACTTCCGGGCGGCGCTGCTCGCCTGGCTGGCGGTGCTGGGCGTGCAACTGCTGTGCGCGGCCTACGCCTTCCGCCTGGACCGGGAGAAGTACCGGTACCTGCTGATGATGCCGCTGCAGCAGCTGGCGTACCGGCAGATGATGTACCTGGTCCTCATCCACTCCTGCATCACCGCCCTGACCGGCGGCCGGCTGCGCTGGCAGAAGCTGAAGCGCACCGGTGAGGTCGGCGCCTCGGCCGGGGTGCGGTGATGGGGGCGCACAGCAAGGGGGCGGTGCGGACGGGGCCGGTGGCGGACCCCGCCGAGCTGCCCCGCGCGCAGGCGCCGCGTCCGGCCGGCCGGGACCGCTACTTCGACGCCCTGCGCGCGCTCGCCCTCGTCCGGGTCGTGGCGTACCACACCTTCGGCTGGGCGTGGGCGGGGCTGGTCTTCCCCTCCATGGGCGTCATGTTCGGCCTGGCCGGCACGCTGATGGCCAAGTCCCTGGAGCGGCCCGCCCTGAAGGTGCTGAGGAGCCGCCTGCGCCGGCTGCTGCCGCCGTTCTGGTTCTGGGGCCTGTTCGTGGTGACGGCGATGCTGGTGCACGGCTGGATGCCGGGCCGGCAGATCGTGTTCTGGGTGGTGCCGCTGGGCGACCCGCCGGGCAGCGCGTGGGCGGAGCAGGCCTGGGAGATCCTGTGGTACCTGCGCACCTACCTGTGGTTCGTCCTGCTCTCCCCGGTGCTGCTGTGGGTCTTCCGCCGCGCCCCGCGGACCGTCCTGCCGCTGTCCCTCGTCCCGATCCTCCTCCTCACCTTCTGGCGAAACGCCCCCGACAACCGCTTCGGCACCGCCCTGGAGGACCTGTCGACCTACCTGACCTGCTGGCTGCTGGGCTTCGCGCACCGCGACGGGGTGCTCGGGCGGATCCGGCCGGCCGTGCTGGTCCTGCCGTCGCTCGCCGCCATGGCCTGCGGCGGCTGGTACGCCTTCGCCCACCGGGCCGACGCCGGGACGTACGACCTCGACGAGATCCCGCTCGCGCAGGCGTTGTGGTCGGCGGGGTTCGTCGCGCTGCTGATGTACGCGAAGGCGTACCTCGGCACGGACTTCGCCTGGCTCGCCCGTCCCCGCGCTCGGCTCCGCTCGCGCGGGGGGACCCTCATCCGCCGGCTGGACCGGCTGGTCACCGTCTTCAACGCGCGCGCCGTGACGATCTACCTCTGGCACGAGATCGCGCTGATCCTGGCGGTGCCGCTGATCGACCTGATGTGGGACGTGCCGGCCTTCGAGACGTACCTGCCGCTGGGCAGCCAGTGGTTCCTGTTCGGCGTCGGCTGGGTGCTCATCGCCGCGTTCGTGCTGCTGTGCGGATGGGTGGAGGACGTGGCCGGGCGGAAGAAGCCGAGGCTGCTGCCGTGACGCCGCGCCCCCTCCTGCCACAATGGCACCGTGACCCGCGCATCCCTGGAGAAGCAGCCGCACGAAGTCGCCTCGATGTTCGACGGCGTGGCGGAACGGTACGACCTGACCAACGACGTGCTGTCCCTGGGGCAGGACCGGCGGTGGCGCAAGGAGGTCGCCAGAGCGGTCGACGCCCGCCCGGCGCAGAAGGTCCTCGACCTCGCCGCCGGCACGGCCACCTCCTCGCTGCCCTTCACCCGCGCCGGCGCCTACGTCGTGCCCTGCGACTTCTCGCTCGGCATGCTCCAGGTCGGCAAGCGGCGGCACACCTGGCTGCCGTTCACGGCCGGCGACGCCACCCGGCTGCCGTTCAAGGACGACACCTTCGACGCGGTCACCATCTCCTTCGGGCTGCGCAACGTCCAGGACTTCGACGCGGCGCTGCGCGAGATGCACCGGGTGACCCGGCCCGGCGGACGCGTGGTGATCTGCGAGTTCTCCCACCCCACCTGGGGGCCCTTCCGCACCGTCTACACGGAGTACCTGATGCGTGCCCTGCCGCCCCTGGCGCGGGCCGTGTCCTCCGCCCCGGACGCCTACGTCTACCTCGCCGAGTCCATCCGCGCCTGGCCCGACCAGCCGGCGCTGGCCGAGCGGCTGCGCGCGGCCGGCTGGTCGAAGGTGGCCTGGCGCAACCTCAGCGGCGGCATCGTGGCCCTGCACCGGGGGTTCAAGGCCTGAGAGCCCCGGCCACCGGGGTCGTGCGGGGCCGGCCGGCGTACCGGTCAGGCCGGGCTGGCGACGTACGGGTCGCCCGGCTCCTGGAGTTCGCGTTGCAGGCCGCCCGAGGGCGGTCCTGGGACGCGCGGCTCGCGGACGCCGCCCGCGCCCTCGCCCGGGCCGAAGTCGAACCAGACGTACACCTTCGAGTCCCGGGGCACCTCGGCCCCGGGCTGCGGGTACTGGCGCACGACGTCCTCGACGACGGTGAGGTGGAAGTCGGGGCGGTCCGGCGCGTCGAGGCACAGGCCCCGCGCCCGGGCGGTCTCCCGCGCGTCCACCGCCATCAGCCCCACCAGGCGCGGCACGCGGACTTCGGGTGTCTTGGGTGTCGGGTACACGGACGTCACCCCCCAGCGGTACCGGCAGGGTAACCGCCGGGGGTGCCACCCGGAAGCGTCGCGTGTCTTTCCGTGACAATCGACGGCGTGTGACTACGGTGTGTCACCGGCCCGCAGGTCGAGCCGGTAGCAGTGGCCCTTCCGCTGCCCCACCGGCGTCACGAACGTCTCGACCAGGCGCATACCGAGCCGCCGGGTGACCGCTATGGACCGCTCGTTGCGGGAGTCCACCATGGCCACCACGCTCGGCACCCCGGCCGCGCGCAGCCGCTCCAGGGTCATCCGGGCGGCGGCCGTGGCGTACCCCCGGCCCCAGTGCGCGCGGCCGAGCCGCCAGCCGATCTCGATCTCGCCGACCGGCCCCCACTGGCCCGGCCACGGCTGGGCGCCCGTGAAGCCGATGACCCGGTCGTCCTCGTCCAGCATCGTCCAGAAGCAGAAGCCGCGTTCGGCGTCGTGCCGGCGCTGGCGGGCGGTCAGCTCCTCGTAGACGGACAGCTCGGCGGACTTGCCGCCGTGGAACTCCATGACCTCCGGATCGTCGAAGATCCGGTGCCAGGCGACGGCGTCCTCGTCGGTGGGAACACGCAGCCGTACCACGGGAAGAGGTCGGTTCACGGGGCAGCCCTTCAGCCGGGTGATCAATCCTGCTGAATAGACTGCCCATGTCCAGTGCCGGTCGGCACGCAGATTTCGAACTTGGGGAGATCCCGCCGTGACCGTCGTGACTGAGCCCCTCTCCGAGAACACCGCCGACGTCATCGTCGTGGGCGCGGGGCCGGCGGGTTCCACCACCGCGTACCACCTCGCGCGTGCCGGACTCGACGTCCTGCTGCTGGAGAAGACCGAGTTCCCGCGCGAGAAGGTGTGCGGCGACGGCCTCACCCCGCGCGCCGTCAAGCAGCTCGTCGCCATGGGCATCGACATCTCCGAGGAGGCCGGCTGGCTGCGCAACAAGGGTCTGCGCATCATCGGCGGCGGCGTGCGGCTCCAGCTGGACTGGCCGGAACTGGCCTCCTTCCCCGACTACGGACTCGTCCGCAAGCGCGACGACTTCGACGAGCAGCTCGCCCGGCAGGCGCAGAAGGCCGGCGCGCGGCTGTTCGAGCGCTGCAACGTCTCCGGGCCGATCGTCGACGACCGCACCGGCCGCATCACCGGCGTGACCGCCAAGCTGGGCGAGGAGAAGCGCGAGGTCACCTTCCACGCGCCGCTCGTCGTCGCCGCCGACGGCAACTCCACCCGGCTGTCCCTGGCGATGGGCCTGCACCGCCGCGAGGACCGCCCGATGGGCGTGGCCGTCCGGACGTACTTCACCTCGCCCCGCCACGACGACGACTACCTGGAGTCCTGGCTGGAGCTGTGGGACCGGCGCGGCCCGCAGGACCGCCTGCTGCCCGGCTACGGCTGGATCTTCGGCATGGGCGACGGCACCTCCAACGTCGGCCTCGGCGTGCTCAACACCTCCGCCTCCTTCAAGGAGCTGGACTGGCGCGAGATCCTCAAGGCCTGGTGCGCCTCCATGCCCGAGGACTGGGGCTACACCCCGGAGAACATGACCGGCCCCATCCGCGGCGCCGCCCTGCCCATGGCCTTCAACCGCCAGCCGCACTACACGCGCGGGCTGCTGCTCGTCGGCGACGCCGGCGGCCTGGTGAACCCCTTCAACGGCGAGGGCATCGCCTACGCCATGGAGTCCGGGCAGCTCGCCGCCGACGTCATCGTCCAGGCGCACGCGCGCGGCACGGCCGCCCGGCGCGAACTCGCCCTCCAGCGCTACCCGCGCATCCTGAAGGACACCTACGGCGGCTACTACACCCTCGGCCGCGCGTTCGTGAAGCTCATCGGCAACCCCAAGGTCATGCAGATCGCCGCCCAGCGCGGCCTGACGCACCCGCTGCTGATGAAGTTCACCCTCAAGCTGCTGGCCAACCTCACCGACCCCACGGGCGGCGACGCCATGGACCGCATCATCAACGGCCTGTCCAAGGTGGCGCCGAAGGCGTGAGAGCGCGCGAGACGCGATGACGTCGGAGGCCGGCTCCCTGGTGAGCCGGCCTCCGACGCGTGGTGCCTCTCGGCCGTGCCGAGCCGTTGGCCGGTGCGCGACGCCCTCAGCCGTGCTGAGCCCCTTCAGCCGTGCTGAGCGCCGCCGGGAACGCCGGAAGGGCCGCTGCCCCCGAGCGGCTGCGGCCCTTCTCTCCGTACGGCTTGCGGGGCCTCAGAGCACCCGCACCGCGCCGGACGGCGGGTCGTACGACAGCGGCCTCTCCACGACGCCCGTGGAGGGGTTCTGCGCGCCGACGAACATACCGTCACCGACGTAGACGGCCACGTGGTACGCGCTGCCCGCGCCACCCCAGTACAGGATGTCGCCCGGCTGCAGGTTCGACAGCGACACCTGGGTGCCCGCGGTCGACTGGTCCTGCGAGACGCGCGGCAGGCTCACGCCGACCTGCTTGAAGGCGGTCTGCACCAGGCCCGAGCAGTCGTACGCCGACGGACCGGTGGCCCCGGAGACGTAGGCCTTGCCGACCTGGGCCTTGACGAAGGAGATGACGGCGGCGACGGAACCGGTCGCGGTGGAGCTGCCGGTGGAGACGGAGGCACTGGCACCGGCACCGGCGCCGGAGGAGGAGTCGGCGCTCACCGACGCGGTCAGGGTGGTCCGCGCGGCGTTGCGCGAGGCGCGCTCGGCGGCGGCCTTGCGGGCGGCCTCCTCGGCCTTCTGCTTCTCGGCCTCGGCCTCGGCCTTCTTCTTCGCCTCGGCCAGGTCCGCCTTGGCCTGCTTGGCGGCCTTCGCGGCGGCCGCGTCACGCTCGGCCTGCAGCTGGTAGTTCGCGGCGGCCTGCTGCGTGGCGTCCGCGGACTGGGCGACCTGAGCGGCCAGGTCGGCCGTGAGGGTGGGCAGTTCGAGCGTCTGGGTGACCGGTTCGGCGGCGTTCGCCGAGGAGGCCGACGCACCCGTCACTGCCAGGGTGCCGAGGACGCCACCGGCAACTCCGGCCCGCATCGCGATTTTCGACGCGCTACGGCGGGGCTTCCGGTGGCTGCGTATGTGAGCGGTGTGGGACATGGGAACAACCGGTACCAGGGGCTCCTTCATATCTTCAAGAAACGTGTGGTGCGCCACATTTGCTCAAAGGAAGCCGTGAAGCCCGGGCGTGTCGGCCTTTATTGACGCCGTAACGGACATTGCGGACGCAGGTGATCATGCCTGTGATCATGGGCTTTCGTTGTTACGCCCGAATTGCCCCGCGCCTACCATCGGTGGGGACCGTTGGCCAAGCCCGGTTCTCATGGCCCTCTCATGAGTGTGGTGGAGGTCACGGAACGGTCACTGCCCTCCCGTGCGTCCGCACGTCCGCCGCCGGCCCTCTGCCCGCCCCGCCGGTGTCGCCGATACGTCCACTCGGGCGACTGAAATCCCTTTTGCCCCTTCCGGCTCTTCAGGCGCAGCGGTCACATCGTTCACCCACGCATCGTTGCGACGCCCTCGCAGGAGCCCGGCGCGGCTTGTGAACGGGTGAACGTGTCCACTTCCCGTGTCGCCGTCCCCCTGATGTGTGAAAGGAAGCCCTATATCAAGGTCTTGACGTCCATCGCCACTTTGCGCCGAACGCTTGTCATCTGATAGTGCACGCCCCTCCCGACCTGCAAAGACGCAGTAAAATGTAACCACTAGTGATCACTCAGGTGCTTCGCGTGCGAAGATCACCGCTCATCCGACTTGATGATCGTTCGTCAGGTGGTGGAGATCACAAAGCTCGTGTAATACCCCGTGTCGCAGATCACAGAGTGTCGGGCATAAGATGCCCTGCAGTTGGGCTTGTGACCTGCTTCACATGTTCCCGATCTTCGCCGGGACCAGCGGGGGTGGTGGGACAGATGAGACGGCCGTGGGTCCACGCAACCGCCAGCAGTCAGTGCCGACTGAGAGGAGCGAGGAGCGGTGAACGCGTATGCGCCCATCCTCGTACTGGGAGCCCTCGGGGCAGGCTTTGCGATCTTCTCCGTGGTCATGGCCACGCTGATCGGACCGAAGCGGTACAACCGCGCCAAGCTCGAGGCCTACGAGTGCGGCATCGAGCCGACCCCCACGCCGGCCGGCGGCGGGCGCTTCCCCATCAAGTACTACCTGACGGCGATGCTCTTCATCGTCTTCGACATCGAGATCGTCTTTCTCTACCCATGGGCGGTCACCTTCGACGCCCTGGGCGTGTTCGGGCTCGTGGAGATGCTGCTCTTCGTGCTCACCGTCTTCGTCGCCTACGCGTACGTGTGGCGGCGCGGCGGCCTGGAATGGGACTGAGGGGCCTTATAAGACATGGGACTCGAAGAAAAGCTGCCGAGCGGTTTCCTGCTGACCACCGTCGAGCAGGCCGCGGGCTGGGTGCGCAAGGCGTCCGTCTTCCCCGCGACCTTCGGCCTGGCCTGCTGCGCGATCGAGATGATGACCACCGGCGCCGGCCGTTACGACCTGGCGCGCTTCGGCATGGAAGTGTTCCGCGGTTCGCCCCGGCAGGCGGACCTGATGATCGTGGCGGGCCGGGTCAGCCAGAAGATGGCGCCGGTCCTCAGGCAGGTCTACGACCAGATGCCCAACCCCAAGTGGGTGATCTCCATGGGGGTCTGCGCCTCCTCGGGCGGCATGTTCAACAACTACGCGATCGTCCAGGGCGTCGACCACATCGTCCCCGTCGACATCTACCTGCCCGGCTGCCCGCCCCGGCCCGAGATGCTCATGGACGCGATCCTCAAGCTCCACCAGAAGATCCAGTCCAGCAAGCTCGGCGTGCACGCCGAGGAAGCGGCCCGCGAGGCGGAGGAGGCGGCGCTCAAGGCCCTGCCCACGATCGAGATGAAGGGGCTGCTGCGGTGAGCGACGCGAACGGCACCAGCGGTGCGAAGGGACCGGACGGCGCGGCCGGCGCCGGCGGGGTGAACGGCGCGGCGAACGGGGTGAACCCCGAGAAGGACCTCGCCGCCGCCAACCTCCCCGGCATGCGCGGCCAGGGCGGGGAGGAGATCCGCGTCCAGCGCGGCATGTTCGGCGCCAACAACGGCGGCGACACCTCCGGCTACGGCGGCCTGGTCCGCTCGGTCCGCCTCCCGGGGCCGGCGAGCAGGCCGTACGGCGGCTGGTTCGACGAGGTCGCCGACGAACTGGAGGGCGCCCTGGAGGAACAGGGCCTCCTGCCCGAGAACGCCATCGAGAAGACGGTCGTCGACCGCGGCGAGATCACCTTCCACATCGAGCGCGAGCACCTGGTGCGCGTCGCCCGCACCCTGCGCGACGACCCGGCGCTGCGCTTCGAGCTGTGCACGGGGGTCAGCGGTGTGCACTACCCGCACGACAAGGGCCGCGAGCTGCACGCCGTCTACCACCTGCGCTCGATCACCCACAACCGGCTGATCCGCCTGGAGGTCAGCGCCCCCGACAGCGACCCGCACATCCCGTCGCTGGTCTCGGTCTATCCGACCAACGACTGGCACGAGCGCGAGACCTACGACTTCTTCGGGATCGTCTTCGACGGCCACCCGGCCCTGACGCGGATCATGATGCCGGACGACTGGCAGGGCCACCCGCAGCGCAAGGACTACCCCCTCGGCGGCATCCCCGTCGAGTACAAGGGCGCCCAGATCCCGGCTCCGGACCAGCGGAGGTCGTACTCATGAGCACGCACACCCCGTCGTCGGCGACCCCCCGCGAGACCACCGAGGGCACCGTCTACACGGTCACCGGCGGCGACTGGGACGAGGTCGTCCAGTCCGCGGCCCGCGCCGACGACGAGCGCATCGTCGTCAACATGGGTCCCCAGCACCCCTCCACCCACGGGGTGCTCCGCCTCATCCTGGAGATCGAGGGCGAGACCGTCACCGAGGCCCGCTGCGGCATCGGCTATCTGCACACCGGCATCGAGAAGAACCTCGAGTTCCGGACGTGGACGCAGGGCACCACCTTCGTCACGCGCATGGACTACCTGACGTCGTTCTTCAACGAGACCGCCTACTGCCTCGCCGTCGAAAAGCTCCTCGGCATCGAGGACCAGATCACCGAACGCGCCAAGACCATCCGGGTGCTCCTGATGGAGCTGAACCGGCTCTCCTCCCACCTGGTGTGCATCGCCACCGGCGGCATGGAGCTGGGCGCCACCACGATCATGATCTACGGCTTCCGTGATCGCGAGATGATCCTGGACATCTACGAGCTGGTCACCGGCCTGCGGATGAACCACGCCTACATCCGGCCCGGCGGACTCGCCCAGGACCTGCCGCCCGGCGCGGTGGACCAGATCCGCGAGTTCGTGAAGAAGATGAAGCGGAACCTCCCGGAGTACGACAAGCTCGCCACCGGGAACCCCATCTTCAAGGCCCGGATGCAGGACGTCGGCTACCTCGACCTGGCCGGCTGCATGGCCCTCGGCGCCACCGGCCCGATCCTGCGGGCCACCGGCCTGCCGCACGACCTGCGCAAGGCCCAGCCGTACTGCGGCTACGAGACGTACGACTTCGACATCCCGACCGCCGACACCTGCGACGCCTACGGCCGGTTCCTGATCCGGCTGGAGGAGATGCGCCAGTCGCTCAGGATCATCGAGCAGTGCCTGGACCGACTGCAGCCCGGCCCGGTCATGGTCGCCGACAAGAAGATCGCCTGGCCCGCCCAGCTCGCCCTGGGCCCCGACGGCCTCGGCAACTCCCTCGACCACATCAAGAAGATCATGGGCACCTCCATGGAGGCCCTGATCCACCACTTCAAGCTGGTCACCGAGGGCTTCCGGGTGCCGCCCGGGCAGGCCTACACGGCGGTCGAGTCGCCCAAGGGCGAACTCGGCGTGCACGCCGTCTCCGACGGCGGCACCCGCCCCTACCGGGTCCACTTCCGCGACCCGTCCTTCACCAACCTGCAGGCCATGGCGGCGATGTGCGAGGGCGGCCAGGTCGCCGACGTCATCGTCGCCGTCGCGTCCATCGACCCCGTGATGGGAGGCGTCGACCGGTGACCACCTCTTCCTCGGAGCGGGGCGTCAGCCTGGGCATGCCCGAGCTGCCCGCCCCCGGCTACCCGGACGACGTCCGCGCCCGGCTGGAGGCCGACGCGCGCGAGATCATCGCCCGCTACCCCGACTCCCGGTCCGCCCTCCTGCCGCTGCTGCACCTGGTGCAGTCGGAGGAGGGGTACGTCACGCGCACCGGGATGCAGTTCTGCGCCGACGTGCTCGGCCTGACCACGGCCGAGGTCACCGCGGTCGCCACCTTCTACACCATGTACCGGCGCAAGCCGTCCGGCGACTATCAGGTCGGTGTGTGCACCAACACGCTGTGCGCGGTCATGGGCGGTGACGCGATCTTCGAGGCGCTGCAGGAGCACCTGGGCGTCGGCAACGGCGAGACCACCGACGACGGCAAGGTCACCCTGGAGCACATCGAGTGCAACGCGGCCTGCGACTACGCGCCCGTGGTGATGGTCAACTGGGAGTTCTTCGACAACCAGACCCCCGCGAGCGTCAAGCGCCTGGTCGACGACCTGCGCGCGGGACGGCCGGTGGTGCCCACGCGCGGCGCGCCGCTGTGCACCTTCAAGGAGACCGCCCGGATCCTGGCGGGCTTCCCCGACGAACGCGAGGGCGCAACCGAAGCCGGCGGCAGCGCGGGACCCGCCTCGCTGGTGGGCCTCCGCCTGGCCAGGGGAGAGGCCGCACCCGCGCGCGTGGTCCACCCCCGCGAGGGCGGCCCGTACGACGAGCCGCGCGACACCGTGCACGAGCCGTCGCCGACGGAGCACCTCAGCTCCCACGACGCCCCGCAGGACACCTCGGCCTCCGACCCGTCGCACCCGGCAGGACCTGTCGCGAAGGAGGGGGAGTGATGACCTTGGCAGCCGAACTGAGGGACTCCAGTCCGGAAAAGCTGCTCGCACCCGTGCTGTCGGCCTTCTGGGACGAGGACCGGTCCTGGACTCTGGACGTCTACCGAAGGCACGAAGGGTACGAGGGGCTCCGCAAGGCACTCGCCATGTCGCCGGACGACGTGATCGCGTACGTCAAGGACTCCGGTCTGCGCGGGCGCGGCGGCGCGGGGTTCCCGACGGGGATGAAGTGGCAGTTCATTCCCCAGGGTGATGGAAAACCGCACTATCTAGTTGTCAACGCCGACGAATCGGAGCCGGGCACCTGCAAGGACATCCCGCTCCTGTTCGCGAACCCGCACAGCCTCATCGAGGGCATCGTGATCGCGTGCTACGCCATCAGGTCGTCGCATGCCTTCATCTACCTGCGGGGCGAAGTCGTCCCCGTACTGCGGCGGTTGCACTCGGCCGTCCGTGAGGCCTACGCGGCGGGCTACCTCGGGAGGAACATCCTGGGCAGCGGGCTCGATCTCGACATCACCGTGCACGCGGGCGCCGGCGCGTACATCTGCGGTGAGGAAACCGCGCTGCTGGACTCCCTCGAAGGCCGCCGCGGCCAACCGCGGTTGCGTCCCCCCTTCCCTGCGGTCGCGGGCCTCTACGCGTGCCCGACTGTGGTGAACAACGTCGAGTCGATCGCGTCGGTTCCCGCCATCCTGAAAAACGGCAAGGACTGGTTCAGGTCGATGGGCAGCGAGAAGTCCCCCGGCTTCACGCTCTACTCCCTCTCCGGCCATGTCGCCAGCCCCGGCCAGTATGAGGCCCCGCTCGGCATCACCCTGCGCCAGCTCCTCGACATGAGCGGCGGCATGCGCCCCGGGCACCGGCTGAAGTTCTGGACGCCGGGCGGCTCCTCCACGCCGATGTTCACCGAGGAGCACCTCGACGTCCCGCTCGACTACGAAGGCGTCGGGGCCGCCGGTTCCATGCTCGGCACCAAGGCCCTGCAGTGCTTCGACGAGACGACGTGCGTGGTGCGGGCCGTGACCCGCTGGACGGAGTTCTACGCCCACGAGTCCTGCGGCAAGTGCACACCGTGCCGCGAAGGGACGTACTGGCTGGTGCAGTTGCTGCGGGACATCGAGGCCGGCAAGGGCACCATGGCCGACCTCGACAAGCTGCAGGACATCGCCGACAACATCAACGGCAAGTCCTTCTGCGCCCTCGGCGACGGCGCCGCCTCGCCGATCTTCTCCTCCCTGAAGTACTTCCGCGCGGAGTACGAGGAGCACATCACCGGCCGCGGCTGCCCCTTCGACCCCGCCAAGTCGACGGCCTGGGCGGACAAGCACACGGAGGTGCTCGCATGACCGTGACCACCAACGCGCCCTCCCAGGGCGGTGCGGCGGCCGTCCCGCCGGACGACCTCGTGACGCTGACGATCGACGGCATCGAGATCAGCGTGCCCAAGGGCACCCTGGTCATCCGGGCCGCCGAGCAGCTCGGCATCGAGATCCCCCGGTTCTGCGACCACCCGCTGCTCGACCCGGCCGGCGCCTGCCGCCAGTGCATCGTCGAGGTCGAGGGCCAGCGCAAGCCCATGGCGTCGTGCACGATCACCTGCACCGACGGCATGGTCGTCAAGACCCACCTGACCTCCCCGGTCGCGGAGAAGGCCCAGAAGGGTGTGATGGAGCTGCTGCTCATCAACCACCCGCTGGACTGCCCGGTCTGCGATAAGGGCGGCGAGTGCCCGCTGCAGAACCAGGCCATGTCGCACGGCAACGCCGAGTCGCGCTTCGAGGGCAAGAAGCGGACGTACGAGAAGCCGGTCGCGATCTCCACCCAGGTGCTGCTGGACCGCGAGCGGTGCGTGCTGTGCGCCCGCTGCACCCGCTTCTCGAACCAGATCGCCGGCGACCCGATGATCGAGCTGGTCGAGCGGGGCGCGCTGCAGCAGGTCGGCACCGGCGAGGGCGACCCGTTCGAGTCGTACTTCTCCGGCAACACCATCCAGATCTGCCCGGTCGGTGCGCTCACCTCGGCCGCCTACCGCTTCCGCTCCCGCCCCTTCGACCTCGTCTCCTCGCCGTCGGTGTGCGAGCACTGCGCGGGCGGCTGCGCCACCCGCACCGACCACCGGCGCGGCAAGGTCATGCGGCGGCTCGCCGCCAACGATCCCGAGGTCAACGAGGAGTGGATCTGCGACAAGGGACGCTTCGCCTTCCGCTACGCGCAGATGAAGGACCGGCTGACCACGCCGCTGGTGCGCAACCCCGAGGGCGAACTCGTTCCCGCCTCCTGGCCGGAGGCGCTGGAGATCGCCGCCCAGGGCCTGCTCGCCTCCCGCGGCCGCACCGGCGTCCTCACCGGCGGCCGGCTCACCGTCGAGGACGCCTACGCCTACAGCAAGTTCGCGCGCGTGGCGCTCGACACCAACGACATCGACTTCCGCGCGCGCGTGCACAGCGGCGAGGAGGCCGACTTCCTGGCCGCCCGGGTGGCCGGCCACGGCCGGGACATCGACGGTACGGGCGTCACGTACACCGACCTGGAGAAGGCACCCGCCGTCCTCCTCGTCGGATTCGAGTCCGAGGAGGAGGCACCGGGGGTCTTCCTGCGGTTGCGCAAGGCCTGGCGCAAGCACCGCCAGAAGGTCTACGCCCTGGCCACGCACGCCACCCGGGGCCTGGAGAAGGCGGGCGGCATCCTGCTGCCGGCCGCGCCCGGCACCGAGACCGAGTGGCTGGACGCGCTGGCGAGCGGTGTCGGCCTGGAGGGCGACGGGGCCCGGGCCTCGGTCGCGCTGCGCTCCGAGAACGCCGTGATCGTCGTCGGCGAGCGGCTCGCCGGGGTCGCCGGCGGCCTGACCGCCGCCGTACGGGCCGCGGCCGCGACCGGCGCCCGGCTGGTGTGGATCCCGCGCCGGGCCGGTGAGCGGGGGGCGATCGAGGCGGGCGCGCTGCCGTCGCTGCTGCCGGGCGGACGCCCGGCGACCGACCCGCGCGCGCGGGAGGAGGTCGCCGCCGTGTGGGGCGTGGCCGCGCTTCCGCACCACTACGGTCGCGACACCGGGCAGATCGTCCGGGCCGCCGCGGCCGGTGAGCTGCAGGCGCTGCTAGTCGCCGGGGTGGAGATCGCCGACCTGCCCGACCCGGCACGCGCGCGTGCCGCCCTGACGGAGGTCGGGTTCCTCGTGTCGCTGGAGCTGCGGCCCAGCGAGGTCACCGAGCACGCCGACGTGGTCCTGCCCGTCGCCGCCGTCGCGGAGAAGGCCGGGACCTTCCTCAACTGGGAGGGCCGGGTGCGGCTCTTCGAGGCCGCCCTCAAGCCCGACCAGATGACCCGCCGCCTGGCCCCGACCGACCTGCGGGTGCTGCAGATGCTCGCGGACGCCATGGACGTCCACCTGGGGCTGCCGGACCTGCGCACCGCCCGCGCCGAGCTGGACCGGCTCGGTGTGTGGACCGGGCGGCGCGCGGCCGACCCCGAGCACCGCGCGGGCGTACTGCCCCGGCCGGCCGCCGGGGAGGCCGTGCTGGCCGGGCACCGGCTGCTGCTCGACCACGGTGTGCTGCAGCAGGGCGACGAGGCGCTCGCCGGGACGCGGCACGCGGCACGCGCGCGCGTGTCGTCCGCCACGGCCGCCGAAGCGGGCGTCCGGGACGGCGAGGTGATCGCCGTGACCGGTCCCGCCGGAGTGGTCGAACTCCCGCTGGAGATCACCGAGATGCCCGACCGGGTGGTGTGGCTCCCGCTGAACTCCGTGGGCGCCGGTGTCGCCTCCGACACCGGAGCGCTGCCCGGCTCCCTGGTCCGTATCGGCCCGGCGGCGCACGCGACCGAGGCCCCGAAGGAGGTGGAGGCATGAGCCGGTACCTCGCCGCAGAGAACCTCTCGATGTTCGGCACCGACCCGTGGTGGATGGTCGTCGTCAAGGCGGTGTTCTGCTTCGCCTTCCTGATGGTGACGGTGCTGTTCTCCATCGTCTGGGAGCGCAAGGTCGTCGCCTGGATGCAGCTGCGCATCGGCCCGAACCGGCACGGCCCGTGGGGCATGCTCCAGTCGCTCGCCGACGGCGTGAAGCTGATGCTCAAGGAGGACGTCGTCGTCAAGCGCGCGGACAAGGTGGTCTACGTCCTCGCGCCGATCGTCGCGGCGATCCCGGCGTTCATGGCGATCGCGGTGATCCCCTTCGGCCCGGCGGACAACGAGGTCTCGATCTTCGGCCACCGCACCGCGATGCAGCTGACCGACCTGCCGATCGCCATGCTCTACATCCTCGCGGTCGCCTCCGTCGGCATCTACGGCATCGTGCTCGCGGGCTGGAGTTCCGGGTCCACCTACCCGCTGCTGGGCGGCCTGCGCTCGTGCGCGCAGATGATCTCCTACGAGATCGCCATGGGCGCCGCGTTCGCCTCGGTGTTCCTGTACTCGGGGTCGATGTCGACATCGACGATCGTGGAGCAGCAGCACGACCGCTGGTACATCCTGCTGCTGCCGGTCTCCTTCATCCTCTACATCGTCACGATGGTCGGCGAGACCAACCGCGCCCCGTTCGACATGCCCGAGTCCGAGGGCGACCTGGTGGGCGGCTTCAACACCGAGTACTCCTCGATCAAGTTCGCGATGTTCATGCTCGCCGAGTACGTGAACATGGTGACCGTCTCGGCCGTGTCCACCACCCTGTTCCTGGGCGGCTGGCGGGCCCCCTGGCCGATCAGCACCTTCTGGGCGGGCGCGAACCACGGCTGGTGGCCGATGCTCTGGTTCGTCATCAAGGTGCAGCTGCTGCTGTTCTTCTTCATCTGGCTGCGCGGCACCCTCCCGCGCGTCCGCTACGACCAGCTGATGAAGCTCGGCTGGAAGGTGCTCATCCCGGTCTCCGTGACCTGGCTGATGCTCGTCGCGGCGGTGCGCACCCTGCGCAACCAGCACTACGACTTCACCGACATCGCCCTCTACGTCGGCGGTGCCGTCCTGGCGCTGCTGGTCCTCTCCTTCGTCGCCGACCTGTTCCGCGAGAAGGCCAAGGAGGCCGAGCAGCCCGCCGACCGGCCCGCCGCCTTCGATGCGATGGCCGGCGGATTCCCCGTCCCGCCGCTGCCCGGACAGGAGCTGCCGCCGGTGCCTCGGCGCCGTCCCCGCCGTGAGCGCGAGCTGATTGTCAGTGGTGGGTCGGACACTGTCAGTGACGGATCTCTGGATGGAAAGGAGGCGTCCGATGGCTGAGGAGCCCAAGGAGACCAAGCCCGGTTTCCTGAACCCGGTGGCCGGCTTCGGCGTGACCTTCAAGGCCATGTTCAAGAAGCGGCTGACCGAGCAGTACCCGGAGCAGAAGAAGACCACGGCTCCGCGCTTCCACGGACGGCACCAGCTCAACCGCCATCCGGACGGCCTGGAGAAGTGCGTCGGCTGCGAGCTGTGCGCCTGGGCCTGCCCCGCCGACGCCATCTACGTCGAGGGCGCCGACAACACCGACGAGGAGCGCTACTCCCCGGGCGAGCGCTACGGCCGCGTCTACCAGATCAACTACGCCCGCTGCATCCTGTGCGGGCTGTGCATCGAGGCGTGCCCCACGCGCGCGCTGACGATGACCAACGAGTTCGAGCTGGCCGACTCCAGCCGCGCGAACCTCATCTACACCAAGGAGCAGCTGCTCGCCGGTCTGGAAGAGGGCATGGTCGACACGCCCCACGCCATCTACCCGGGCACGGACGAGCAGGACTACTACCGGGGCGTGGTGACGGAGGCCGCTCCGGGGACGGTGCGTCAGGTCGCCGTCTCCAAGGGCGAGGTGCCGCAGGAGGGCGCGTCGACCTTCGGTGAACAGGAGCCGGCCTCGGAGAAGGTGATCGGCCGATGACCGCGACGCTCGCCGCCTACACCACCTCCACCGGAGAGGCCTTCCAGTTCTGGGTGCTGGGCACGATCGCGGTGATCGGCGCCCTGTGCACCGTCTTCATGAAGAAGGCCGTGCACAGTGCGCTCTGCCTGGCCGGCACCATGATCGTCCTGGCGGTGTTCTACCTCGCCAACGGCGCCTACTTCCTCGGCATCGTGCAGATCGTCGTCTACACCGGCGCGATCATGATGCTGTTCCTGTTCGTGGTGATGCTCGTCGGCGTGACCGCGGCGGACTCCCTGAAGGAGACCATCAAGGGCCAGCGCTGGCTGGCCCTGCTGTGCGGCCTCGGCTTCGGCATCCTGCTCCTCGCGGGCATCGCCAACGCCTCCCTGAAGGACTTCGCCGGCATCGGCAAGGCCAACGCGGGCGGCAACGTGGAGGGCCTGGCGTCCCTCATCTTCACCAAGTACGTCTACGCCTTCGAACTCACCGGCGCCCTGCTGATCACGGCGGCCGTCGGCGCGATGGTCCTCACCCACCGCGAGCGCACCGAGCGGGCCAGGACCCAGCGCGAGCTGTCCGAGCAGCGCGTGCGCGAGGGCAGGTACGTACCGCCGCTGCCCGCCCCCGGCGTCTACGCCCGGCACAACGCCGTGGACATCGCGGGCCTGCTGCCCGACGGCACCCCCTCCGAGCTGACCGTCAGCAGGACCTTGCGCGAACGCGGCCAGATCCGGGACGTCTCGGCCGAGGCGCTGAACGACCTGAAGGCCCTGGAGCAGCGCGCCGCCGAGCGCCTGGGACGCACCGAGATCCCGGCGACCTTCAAGCGGACCGAGGAGGCGTCGCAGTGAACCCCGTCAACTACCTGTACCTCGCCGCCCTGTTGTTCACGATCGGCGCCACCGGCGTCCTCATCCGGCGCAACGCCATCGTGGTCTTCATGTGCATCGAGCTGATGCTGAACGCCTGCAACCTCGCGTTCGTCGCCTTCTCCCGGATGCACGGCAACCTCGACGGCCAGATCATCGCCTTCTTCACGATGGTCGTCGCCGCGGCGGAGGTCGTGGTCGGGCTCGCGATCATCGTGTCGCTGTTCCGTACCCGCCACTCGGCCTCGGTCGACGACGCCAGCCTGATGAAGCTGTAAGGGGTCGGAAGAATCGTGGAGAACCTGATTGCGCTGCTGATCGCGGCGCCCCTGCTCGGAGCGGCCGTCCTCCTGGTCGGCGGCCGGCGGCTCGACGCCGTCGGCCACTGGCTCGGCACCCTGCTCGCCGCCGTCTCCTTCGTCATCGGCCTGGTCCTCTTCGCCGACCTGCTCGGCAAGGGCGCCGAGGACCGGACCCTGATCCAGCACCTGTTCAGCTGGATCCCGGTGGCCGGCTTCCAGGCGGACGTCACCTTCCGCCTGGACCAGCTGTCCATGACGTTCGTGCTGCTGATCACCGGCGTCGGCTCGCTGATCCACCTGTACTCGATCGGGTACATGGAGCACGACGAGCGGCGCCGCCGCTTCTTCGGCTACCTGAACCTGTTCCTCGCGGCGATGCTGCTGCTCGTCCTCGCCGACAACTACCTGCTGCTGTACGTCGGCTGGGAGGGCGTCGGGCTCGCCTCCTACCTGCTGATCGGCTTCTGGCAGCACAAGCCCAGCGCGGCCACCGCGGCGAAGAAGGCCTTCCTGGTCAACCGCGTCGGCGACATGGGCCTGTCGATCGCGATCATGCTGATGTTCACGACGTTCGGCACCTTCGCCTTCGGGCCGGTCCTCGGCCATGTCGGGGACACCTCCGAGGGCAAGCTGACCGCGATCGGCCTGATGCTGCTGCTCGCCGCGTGCGGCAAGTCCGCCCAGGTGCCGCTGCAGTCCTGGCTCGGCGACGCCATGGAGGGCCCGACCCCGGTCTCGGCCCTCATCCACGCCGCCACCATGGTGACCGCGGGCGTCTACCTCATCGTCCGCTCCGGCGCGATCTTCAACGCCGCGCCCGACGCGCAACTGGCCGTCACCGTGGTCGGCGCGGTCACGCTGCTGTTCGGTGCGATCGTCGGTTGCGCCAAGGACGACATCAAGAAGGCGCTGGCCGGCTCGACCATGTCCCAGATCGGCTACATGGTGCTGGCCGCGGGCCTCGGCCCGATCGGCTACGTCTTCGCGATCATGCACCTGGTGACGCACGGCTTCTTCAAGGCCGGTCTGTTCCTCGGTGCCGGCTCCGTCATGCACGGCATGAACGACGAGGTCGACATGCGCAAGTACGGCGGCCTCAGGAAGCACATGCCGGTCACCTTCGTCACCTTCGGGCTCGGCTACCTCGCGATCATCGGCTTCCCGGGCCTGTCCGGCTTCTTCTCCAAGGACAAGATCATCGAGGCGGCCTTCGCCAAGGGCGGCACCGAGGGCTGGATCCTCGGCGGCGCGGCCCTGCTGGGCGCGGCCATCACCGCGTTCTACATGACCCGCGTGATGCTGATGACGTTCTTCGGCGAGGAGCGCTGGAGGAACCGGGCGACCGCCTCCCCGGCCGAGCCCAGCGCGGAACCGGCCGCCGAGGAGCGCGGCGCCCACGCGGAACCGCACCCGCACGAGTCGCCCAAGGTCATGACGATCCCGATGATCGTGCTGGCGGTCGGCTCGGTGTTCGGCGGCGCGTTCTTCAGCATCGGCGACCGCTTCCTGCACTGGCTGGAGCCCGTCACCGGGCACAGCGAGGGCCACGCGCCCGTCGGCGCGGCCACGGTGACCGCGGCGACCATGGTGTGCCTGGTGATCGGCGTGGCCATCGCCTGGGCCCAGTACGGCCGCAAGCCGGTCCCGGCCGTCGCCCCGCGCGGATCGCTGCTCACCCGTGCCGCCCGGCGCGATCTGCTCCAGGACGACTTCAACCACGTCGTGCTGGTCCGTGGCGGCGAGCACCTCACCCGCTCGCTGGTGTACGTCGACCACACCCTGGTCGACGGTGTCGTCAACGGCACGGCGGCCTCGATGGGCGGCCTGTCCGGGCGGTTGCGCCGACTGCAGAACGGCTTCGCCCGCTCCTACGCGGTCTCGATGTTCGGCGGTGCGGCGCTCCTGGTCGCCGCGACCCTGCTGATGAGGGCGGTCTGATACCGATGTCCTTTCCTCTGCTGACAACGACGGCGGTGCTGCCGGCCGTCGGGGCGGTCGCCACGGCCGCCGTGCCGGCCGCCCGGCGCACCGCTGCCAAGTGGCTGGCGCTGCTCGTCTCGCTCGCCACCCTCGCGCTGGCCATCGCCGTGGTGGTCCGGTTCGACCCGGGCGGCGCCCGGTACCAGCTCACCGAGTCCCACGCGTGGATCTCCGCCTTCGGCGTCCGCTACGAACTCGGCGTGGACGGCATCGGGGTGGCGCTGATCGCCCTGACCGCCCTGCTGATCCCGTTCGTGATCCTGGCCGGCTGGCACGACGCCGACCCCCTGGAGACCGGCAGCCGCCGCTGGCGGCCCACGCAGGGCTTCTTCGCGCTGATCCTGGCCGTCGAGGCGATGGTGATCATCTCCTTCGAGGCCACCGACGTCTTCCTCTTCTACATCTTCTTCGAAGCCATGCTGATCCCGATGTACTTCCTCATCGGCGGTTTCGGGGACCGTGCCCACGAGCACGGCGAGGAGACGGCGTCCACCCAGCGGTCGTACGCGGCGGTGAAGTTCCTGCTGTACAACCTGGCCGGTGGCCTGATCATGCTCGCGGCGGTGATCGGCCTGTACGTGGTCGCCGGGACGTTCTCGCTGTCGGAGATCGCGCACGCCCGCGCCGACGGCTCCCTGCACATGGCGACCAGCACCGAGCGCTGGCTCTTCCTCGGCTTCTTCTTCGCCTTCGCGGTCAAGGCGCCGCTGTGGCCGCTGCACACCTGGCTGCCCAACGCCATGGGGGAGGCCACCGCCCCGGTCGCCGTGCTCATCACGGCGGTCGTGGACAAGGTGGGCACCTTCGCGATGCTCCGCTTCTGCCTCCAGCTCTACCCGGAGGCCAGCAAGTGGGCCACGCCCGTCATTCTCGTCCTGGCCCTGATCAGCATCCTCTACGGCGCGCTGCTCGCGGTGGGCCAGCGGGACATCAAGCGCCTGGTGGCGTACGCGTCGATCTCGCACTTCGGCTTCATCATCCTGGGCATCTTCGCCATGACCAGCCAGGGCCAGTCCGGCGCGACGCTGTACATGGTCAACCACGGCATCTCCACGGCCGCGCTGCTGCTGGTCGCCGGATTCCTGATCTCCCGGCGCGGCTCGCGGCTCATCGCGGACTACGGCGGGGTGCAGAAGGTCGCCCCGGTGCTCGCCGGCACCTTCCTGATCGGCGGGCTGGCGACCCTGTCGCTGCCGGGGCTGGCGCCGTTCGTCAGTGAGTTCCTGGTCCTGGTCGGCACCTTCACCCGGCACCCGGCGATCGGCATCATCGCCACCTTCGGCATCGTCCTGGCCGCGCTGTACACGCTGGTGCTCTACCAGCGGACGATGACCGGCCCGGTGAAGCCGGAGGTCTCGGCGATGCCGGACCTCAAGGTGCGGGAGCTGGTGGTCGTCGCCCCGCTGATCGTGCTGCTGATCTTCCTGGGCGTCTATCCGAAGCCCGTCGCGGACATCGTCAACCCGGCGGTGAAGCAGACCATGTCCGACGTACACCAGACCGATCCCAAGCCCGAGGTGGAGGCGGCCAAGTGAGCACAGCAGCCGTCCACAGCCTGTGGACAACCGCGGCCGACCCGATCGCGAAGATCGAGGCGCCCAAGATCGAATACGGGCAGCTGTCGCCCACCCTGATCGTCGTGGGCGCCGCGCTCGTCGGGGTGCTGGTCGAGGCGTTCGTCCCGCGCAGATCCCGTTACTACGCGCAGGTGTTCGTGTCCGTCGTCGCCCTGTGCGCCGCCTTCGCGGCGGTCGTCGCGCTCGCGGCGGACGGATACGGCACCACCAAGGCGCACATCGCGGCGATGGGTGCCATCGCCGTCGACGGCCCCTCGCTGTTCCTGCAGGGCACGATCCTGCTGGCCGGGCTGGTCGGCCTGTTCACCTTCGCCGAGCGGCGCCTGGACCCCCAGGCGCACGGCCACCACGTGGACTCCTTCGCCGCGCAGGCGTCCGCCGTGCCGGGCAGCGACAGCGAGAAGGCGGCGGTGAAGGCCGGCTTCACCACCACCGAGGTCTTCCCGCTGCTGCTGTTCGCCATCGCGGGCATGCTGGTCTTCCCCTCGGCGAACGACCTGCTGACGCTGTTCGTGGCCCTGGAGGTCTTCTCGCTGCCGCTGTACCTGCTGTGCGCGCTGGCCCGCCGCAAGCGGCTGATGTCGCAGGAGGCCGCGGTGAAGTACTTCCTGCTCGGCGCGTTCGCCTCCGCGTTCACCCTGTTCGGCATCGCGCTGCTGTACGGATACGCCGGCTCGGTGTCCTACGGGACGATCGCGCAGGTCGTCGAGGGCAAGGTGGCCAACGTCGACCCGGCGCTCGCCAACACCATGGGCAACGACGTGCTGCTGCTGATCGGCGCCGCGATGGTGGTGATGGGGCTGCTGTTCAAGGTGGGTGCGGTCCCGTTCCACATGTGGACGCCGGACGTCTACCAGGGCGCGCCGACCCCGGTCACCGGGTTCATGGCGGCGGCGACCAAGGTGGCGGCGTTCGGCGCGCTGCTGCGGCTGCTGTACGTGGTGCTGCCGGGGCTGCGCTGGGACTGGCGGCCGGTCATGTGGGGCGTGGCGATCCTCACCATGCTGGGCGGTGCGATCGTCGCGATCACGCAGACCGACATCAAGCGCCTGCTGGCGTACTCGTCGATCGCCCACGCGGGCTTCATCCTCGCCGGTGTGATCGCCACCTCGAAGGACGGCGTGTCCTCCGTGCTGTTCTACCTGGCCGCGTACTCCTTCGTGACGATCGGCGCCTTCGCCGTGGTCACGCTGGTGCGCGACGCGGGCGGCGAGGCGACGCACCTGTCGAAGTGGGCCGGCCTCGGCCGGCGCTCCCCGCTGGTGGCGGCGGTCTTCGCGGTGTTCCTGCTGGCCTTCGCCGGCATTCCGCTGACCTCGGGCTTCGCCGGGAAGTTCGCCGTGTTCAAGGCGGCCGCCGAGGGCGGCGCGGCCCCGCTGGTCGTGATCGGTGTGATCTCGTCGGCGGTCGCGGCCTTCTTCTACATCCGCGTGATCGTCCTGATGTTCTTCAGCGAGCCGCGGCCGGAGGGCCCGACGGTGGCGGTGCCGTCCCCGCTGACGATGACCGCGATCGGCGTCGGCGTGGCGGTCACGATCGTCCTCGGCGTGGCCCCGCAGTACTTCCTGGACCTGGCGAACCAGGCGGGGGGGTTCGTGCGCTGAGCCCGCCCCGGCGGCACCCGACTGCCCGGCACCCCGTGGAGGGGACGCCGGGCAGCGGCGTACACGCCGGTCACCGCTCCTTGGCGCGGCGGACCCTGTTGCGGATCAGGTCCAGGTCCACCGGGAAGGGCGCGTCCATCGGCACCGTCCAGCTGTCGTTCGAAACAGAACACAGTTGTTCGACGGATACGCGACGAAACGGATCGGCGACCCACTGTCAAGGCAGGGCCTGTGGACAACTCCGGGCTTGTCGGTGGCGCCCCCTATCGTGGAGGAAGTGGTCGAGGGACGACGTACGGGGGACGAGACGATGGGCGGGACAGGCGGTGTCACCGACATGCCAGTGACGGACAGCGAGGCGCTGGCCACGCTGCACCGGGTCTTCGGATACGAGGCCTTCCGGGGCGAGCAGGAAGCGGTCATCGAGCATGTGGTGGCGGGCGGCGACGCCGTCGTGCTCATGCCCACCGGCGGCGGCAAGTCGCTGTGCTACCAGATCCCGGCCCTGGTCAGACCCGGCACCGGCATCGTCGTCTCCCCGTTGATCGCGCTCATGCAGGACCAGGTGGACGCCCTGCGGGCGCTGGGCGTGCGCGCCGGGTTCATCAACTCCACCCAGGACTTCGACGAGCGCCGTGTGGTGGAGGCGGAGTTCCTGGCGGGTGAGCTGGACCTGCTCTACCTGGCGCCAGAGCGGTTGCGCCTGGACGCCACGCTGGACCTGCTCTCCCGGGGCAAGATCTCCGTCTTCGCCATCGACGAGGCGCACTGCGTCTCCCAGTGGGGCCACGACTTCCGTCCGGACTACCTCGCCCTGTCCCTGCTGGGCGAGCGCTGGCCGGACGTGCCGCGGATCGCGCTGACCGCGACCGCCACCCGCGCCACCCACCAGGAGATCACCCAGCGGCTGAACATGCCGGACGCCCGCCATTTCGTGGCGAGCTTCGACCGGCCCAACATCCAGTACCGGATCGTGCCCAAGTCCGATCCCAAGAAGCAGCTGCTGGCCTTCCTGCGCGAGGAGCACGCGGGCGACGCGGGCATCGTGTACTGCCTGTCCCGCAACTCGGTGGAGAAGACCGCGGAGTTCCTGACCCGCAACGGTATCGAGGCGGTGCCCTACCACGCGGGCCTGGACGCGGGCACCCGGGCGGCGCACCAGTCGCGCTTCCTGCGCGAGGACGGTCTGGTCGTCGTCGCGACGATCGCCTTCGGCATGGGCATCGACAAGCCCGACGTCCGGTTCGTCGCCCACCTGGACCTGCCCAAGTCGGTCGAGGGCTACTACCAGGAGACCGGGCGCGCCGGCCGGGACGGCCTGCCGTCGACGGCCTGGATGGCCTACGGCCTGAACGACGTCGTCCAGCAGCGCAAGCTGATCCAGTCCGGTGAGGGCGACGAGGCCTTCCGCCGCCGTGCGGCCGCCCACCTGGACGCGATGCTGGCGCTGTGCGAGACGGCGCAGTGCCGCCGCGGCCAGCTCCTCGCCTACTTCGGCCAGGACCCGGACCCGGCCGGCTGCGGCAACTGCGACACGTGCCTGACCCCGCCCGAGACCTGGGACGGCACGATCGCGGCCCAGAAGGTGCTCTCGACGGTGGTGCGGCTGCAGCGCGAGCGGGGGCAGAAGTTCGGCGCCGGACAGATCGTCGACATCCTGCTCGGCAAGCGCACCGGCAAGGTCATCCAGTTCGACCACGACCAGCTGTCCGTGTTCGGCAAGGGCCAGGAGCTGACCGAGGGCGAGTGGCGGGGCGTCGTACGGCAGCTGCTGGCGCAGGGCCTGCTCGCGGTCGAGGGCGAGTACGGCACCCTGGTGCTGACCGACGCGAGCGCCTCGGTGCTCAGGAGCGAGCGGACGGTGCCGCTGCGCAAGGAGCCCAAGCGGCCGGCGGCCTCGCGCCCGGGATCCGCGTCCTCGTCGTCCGCCTCGGGACGCTCCAAGGGCAGGACCGCGGCGGCGGAGCTGCCCGAGGAGCTGCTGCCCGCGTTCGAGGCGCTGCGCGCCTGGCGTGCCGAGCAGGCCCGCGAGCAGGGCGTCCCGGCCTACGTCATCTTCCACGACGCCACACTCCGCGAGATCGTCACCGTCCGCCCGACCTCGGTGGCCGAGCTGGGCACGGTCGGCGGGGTCGGCGAGAAGAAGCTCGCGACGTACGGGGAGGGCGTCCTCGCGGTCCTGGCGTCCCTGGACGGGACGCCCGGTGCGGAGGGCGGCACCTCGGGCGGGCCGGAAGCGGACCAGGACCGGCGCCCCGGAACGGACGCCGAGCCGCCCTACGACACGCAGCCGCCCCACGGCACGCAGTCTCCGTACGGCGCCGAGCCCGGGTACGACACCGAGCCCGAACCGGCCGACTGGGGGTGAGCCGACGGGAGAGCGACGGGGGAGCGACGGGAGTGGCCGACATCGGGTGACCGGCCCTCGCGCCGCGCGGCCCGGGACGTTCAGCTCAGCGCCGACAGACCCGGGGCGAACGTGATCAGCAGCGGCACCAGGGGGACCAGGGCGGCCACCGTCGTCGTCAGCGCGCGGCGCCTGCGGTCCAGCCGGGGCGGGGGCTCCAGCAGGCGGTCCACGCGCTCGCCCAGCAGACGGTGGCTGTTGGCGCAGGAGAGGACCCCGCGGTGCTGGTTCAGCTCGATCAGGGCCAGCGCCGTCGTGAGGTGGCCGTGGCGGCGGGAGGCGGTGTCGTCCGCGGCCAGCTCGACCAGCCGGTGGGTCTGGTCGCAGAAGTGCGCGAACAGCGGGACCCGCGGGAAGCCGGTCGCCAGCGCCGTCGACAGGTGCAGCAGCCAGTCGTGGTGGGCACGGGCGTGTCCGCGCTCATGGGCGAGCACCGCGTCGAGCTGGTGCCCGGTGAGGCGGTGCAGGGCGCCGGTGGGGACGATGAGCTGCGGCGGGTGGCCGGGCGTCCCCCAGGCGGCGGGGTACTCGTCCTCCGGCACCAGCGGCGGCCCGCGGGCGGTGGGAGGGCCGGCCGGCAGCTCGGGGGCGCGCTCTCGCAGATGCGCGCGGGCCTGGCCGCGGCGCCGGCGGGCCTCGGCCAGCTCGCGGGCGAGCATCGCCGTGGTCCAGGCGGCGCCGCACGCCAGCAGCAGCGTGAGCGCGGCGGCCCACGCGGGCGTGGCCGACAGGGCGTAGGCGGCGGTCACGGCCGGTGGTGCCGGGGCGAACACCCGGTCGCGGACGGTGTGGAAGACGGCCGCGGTGCCCAGCACGAGGGCGGCCAGGCAGCACAGCAGGACGGTGGCGACCAGGCACTGCCAGACCCACAGCGCGACCACGGGTTCGCGTTCGGGCCACGCCGCCCGGGTGAGTGCGCGGGGGACCGGCAGGGCGGCCGTCAGTGCGACGGCGCTCAGCAGGAGCAGGCAGACGGTCATGCCACGGACTCCGGATCCTGATCGGAGGTCGGCGGGTGTCGGATCGTGTGGTGCGGTGGGGTCGTGCGGCGGCCGGTGCGCGGCGCGCGCGCACGACCTGCCGTCAGTATGACGGCGGTGGACGCCTGGAGTCAGGGTCTGACGGCAACCGATACCCGCCCGAAGCCGCCGCCCGGCCGCCCGCACGCTCATCCAGCGCCCAGGCAACGGCCGCGCACGTCCCCGCACCGGCAGCCCGGACGGTCCGGAGGGTCGGGACGGTCCGGACCGTCCGGGGGATCCGGACCCTCCGGAGGGTCCGGACGGTCGGAACAGTCCAGCCGGTTGTGCCGATCCGGCCGGTTCTTCCGGTCCGGCCGGCCCGGTCCCTCCCCCCGCCACGATCCGCCCGGTCACCTCGCCGAGCCCCACCCGGGCGCCGTCCGGGCCCGGGGCCCAGGCCGACAGGGTCACCACGTCGCCGTCCTCCAGGAACGTCCGCTTGCCGTCGGGGAGTTCGAGGGGGTCGCGGCCGTTCCAGGTGAGTTCCAGCAGCGAGCCGCGCTGGGCCGGCTCCGGTCCGCTCACCGTGCCCGAGCCGTACAGGTCGCCGGTGCGCAGCGAGGCGCCGTTGACGGTCATGTGGGCCAGCTGCTGGGCGGCGGTCCAGTACATGGTGGAGAAGGGCGGCTCGGAGACCACGTGCCCGTTGACGGCGACGGAGATCCTCAGGTCGTAACCGCCGGGCTCCTCCTGGGAGTCGTCCAGGTACGGCAGCAGGGGGTGGGTGCGTTCCGGCGGGGCCACCCGTGCCTCCTCCAGTGCGTCCAGGGGGGTGATCCAGGCCGAGACCGAGGTGGCGAAGGACTTGCCGAGGAAGGGGCCGAGCGGGACGTACTCCCAGGCCTGGATGTCGCGCGCCGACCAGTCGTTGAGCAGGCACAGGCCGAAGACGTGCTCGCGGAAGTCCGCCAGCGGCACCGGCCGCCCGAGCGGTGACGGCGCGCCCACCACGAAGCCGACCTCCGCCTCGATGTCCAGCCGCACCGACGGCCCGAAGACCGGCGCCGCGTCGCCCGGTGCCTTGCGCTGACCCGAGGGCCGGACGACGTCCGTGCCCGAGACCACCACGGTCCCCGCGCGGCCGTGGTAACCGATGGGCAGGTGCTTCCAGTTGGGGGTGAGCGAGTCGGCGGCGTCCGGGCGGAAGATCTGCCCGACGTTGCGCGCGTGGTTCTCGGAGGCGTAGAAGTCGACGTAGTCCGCGACCTCGAAGGGCAGGTGCAGGGTCACCGAGGACAGCGGGTGCAGGAACGGCGCGACGGTCTCCCGGTGGGACGGCACCGTCACCCACGCGGTCAGCGCGCGCCGCACGTCCGACCAGGCGGTGCGGCCGGCGGCGAGCAGCGGGTTCAGCGTCGGCCGGGCGAGCAGGGCGGCGTAGGGGGAGCCGAGCGCGTGCGCCGCCGCGCCCGCGTCGAGGACGTGGTCGCCGAGCCGGACGCCGACGGTCCGCTCCTGCGATCCGGCCGGGGAGAAGACGCCGTAGGGAAGGTTGTGCGGACCGAAGGGGTCGCCCTCGGGGACCTCGAAGGGGGGCATCGGGTACTGCCTTCCTTGTCGTGTGCCGTGCGTTCCATGGAGGGGCGGGCCACACGTTCATGTGGTCGCGCCACACGTTACGGCGGTGCCGCCTGTCTTGGGCAGGTCTAAAGAGTTTGCAATGTCCGAATTGGCCTTGTCGGAGTGGCCAATTCCGGCTTAGCGTCCTTTGGGGCTGTCTCTTTTTCACATCTTGCGCCGCCGGCGGCCCCCTTCGCGTGGGTCTTTCTGGCGCGCGGCACACTTATAATAAAACACACGCCTCCTGCTATCCGTCTTTTTGTGCTCCTTCGTATGTTCCCGCTACTGGCCTTCTTCATTTCCCTTCGTTGCACTTTCTGCTGACCCTTCCTCCAGTTAGCGCCGGGCGTAAGCCGGGAGCCGGGCCCTGTGCCGGGCGCGGGGGCCCGGCGCCCCGCACAGGGGGGGGCAACCCCACCCCCCGGAACGCCGCCCGCGCCCGGGGGGGCAGCCCCCCCCCCGCCGGGGGCGCCGCCCCCCGCCGGGTGGAACCGCCCCCCGCCGAGCTGGGGAGCCCTGCCGAACCGGGGCAGCCCCACCGGGCCGGGGAGGCCCGCCGGACCCGGCGGAGCGGCGGCCGCTGCCCCGGACGGCCGGGCGATCCGGCCCCGCGCACGGTCCGTATTCTCTGATCATGCCCGCACCCCCTGCCTACGCCCTCATCGCCACCGACCTGGACGGGACGCTGCTGCGCGGCGACGACACCGTGTCCGAGCGGTCCCGTGCCGCCCTGGCGCGGGCGGCGGCGGCCGGTGCCCGGCACCTGGTCGTCACCGGCCGGCCGGCGCCGAGGGTACGGTCCCTGCTGGCGTCCCTGGGCGCCACGGGGCTCGCGGTGTGCGGCCAGGGCGCGCAGCTCTACGACGCCGGCGCCGACCGGCTGCTGTGGTCGGTGACCCTGGACCGGGAGACGGCCGAGACCGCGCTCGGCAAGATCGAGGCCGAGGTGGGAGAGGTGTACGCCGCGGTCGACCAGGACGGGGTGGACGGGCTGACGCTCATCGAGCCGGGCTACCGCATGCCGCACCCGACCCTGCCCGCCCAGCGGGTCGACCGGCGCGAGGACCTGTGGCGGGCGCCCATCAGCAAGGTGCTGCTGCGCCACCCGCGTCTGTCGGACGACGAGTTGGCGGCGGCGGCCCGGGGCGCGGTGGGTCCGCTCGCCACGGTCACCATGTCGGGACCGGGCACCGTGGAACTGCAGCCCTGCGGCATCACCAAGGCGACCGGACTGGCGCTGGCCGCCGAGCACCTGGGGCTGGGCCGGGAAGCCGCCCTGGCCTTTGGGGACATGCCGAACGACATCCCGATGTTCCGCTGGGCCGCCCGGGGCGTCGCCATGGCCAACGCCCACCGGGAGCTGAAGGCGGTGGCCGACGAGATCACCTTGTCGAACGAGGACGACGGCATCGCCGTCGTCCTCGAACGGTTGTTTGCCTAGGGTGCGGCCGGCCGGTTCGGGGCCGGCCGGCCGCTGCGCCGGTCAGTACGCGCTGAAGACGTTGTCGATCGAGCCGTACCGGTCGGCCGCGTAGTTGCAGGCGGCCGTGATGTTGGCGACCGGGTCGTAGATGTCGAACGACGTGCCCGGCACGTGGTACGCGTTGAAGGTCGGCTGGATGACCTGCAGCAGGCCCTTGGACGGGATGCCCTTGACGGCGTTGGAGTCCCAGAGGTTGATGGCCGCCGGGTTGCCGGAGGACTCGCGCATCACGTTGCGGTAGATGCCGTTGTAGGTGCCCGGGATGCCGCGCTCCTGCATGATCGCGAGCGACTTGCGGATCCAGCCGTCGAGGTTGTTCGGGTAGGCCGCCGTGGTGGCGGTGGTCTTCGTCGTCGCCGGGGTGGCCGCGGAGGCGCTGGTGGCGCCGATGAGCGGCAGGGCGAGGACGGCGGCGCCCGTGCCGCCGACGGCGAGGGCGCGGGTGAGACGGGCGGTGCGACGGGTACGGCGATGGCGACCGTGAACAGCCATGGGGTTTTCCTCTCCGCCGCCTGCGAGGTGAGCTGTCGGGTTCGGGCGGGGAGGTGCCCGGCCGTGCCCTCGGGAGAGCACGGCTTCACCCCTAGCCGTTCCGGTGCGGCGTGGACGTCGGACGACGTACGACGCTCCGGCTCGGCGACTTACCTGGGTCCCCCGCTCCTGCCGTGAGTGGTTCGGTCGATGGGTTCCGGGCGGCGGCAGGATTCGGCGTCCGCCCGGCGTGGCGGGAACGTATGCGACAGCACATGTCCCGAACAAGTACCCGACACATACATCGTCCTAATTGACCTTGGTCTGGGGCGTATGAGGCGCTTGATCCTTTGCGTCTGCCAAGGGTCAACTGGCTTACGGGAAGCGGGAAGGAGGGAAGGAGGACCGGGGGTGGCCGAGGGGTGGACGTGATTCACCTCACGGCCACTCGGCAGGTAGGGCATTTAGAGCTAACAGGAATTGGCGTGCTAATAGGGTTGAATCGGGAAACGAAGGGAGGTGTGGGGCGAGGGAGCGTGACGATGGTCACGTCGGGTGACGTTATGGCCAGTGTGAACGTGTGTATGTGTGGGCACGTGTGCGAGCGCGGGCAACCTCGGTCAAGGAGCATCACGTCGACAAATATCTGTGCATATGTGGCGATCGGCGTCATATCGGGCGTGATCCGATACCGCCCGGCCTGTATCGGTGGGCGCTATCGGTGATCGAAACATGACCGGATACGCTGACTTGAGTGATGGCAGCGACCTATCGACAAACCGTGTAATCGCCAGCAGACACCAGCAGACAGGAGACCCCTCGTGACCGTCGTCGGGCCGTTCGGGCTGAGCGTGCGGGGCCAGGCTCTCGAAGCCGATGTCCAGGCCGGGTTGGCGGCTGTCGAGGAAGGGCTGCTCGAAGCCACCAAGAGCGAGGTCCCCTTCATCACGGAGGCCGCGCAGCACCTGGTCAGGGCGGGTGGGAAGCGGTTCCGGCCGCTGCTCGTGATGCTCGCGGCCCAGTTCGGCGACCCGTACGCGCCGGGGGTCGTGCCGTCGGCCGTGGTCGTCGAGCTGACCCACCTGGCGACGCTGTACCACGACGACGTGATGGACGAGGCCGCGGTGCGGCGCGGAGTGGCCAGCGCGAACACCCGCTGGGGCAACTCCGTCGCCGTCCTCACCGGTGACTTCCTGTTCGCCCGGGCCTCGCAGATCCTCGCCGACCTGGGCCCCGAGGCGGTCCGGGTGCAGGCCCTGGCGTTCGAACGGCTGGTCACCGGTCAGATCCTGGAGACCGCCGGGCCGCAGGACGGCCGCGACCCGGTCGACCACTACCTGGACGTCCTCGGCGGCAAGACGGGCTCGCTGGTGGCCGTCTCGTGCCGATTCGGCGCCATGATGTCCGGGGCCGACGAGACGGTCGTGGACGTGCTGACGCAGTACGGCGAACGGCTGGGCGTCGCCTTCCAGCTGGCGGACGACGTGCTGGACATCGCCTCCGACTCCCACGAGTCCGGCAAGACCCCGGGCACGGACCTGCGGGAGGGCATCGCCACGCTGCCGGTGCTGCGGCTGCGCGAGCGCGCGGCGCGACTCGGGCTGGCCGAGGACGTCGCGCTGTGCGAGCTGCTGGACTCCGACCTGAGCGACGACGCCCGGCACGCCGAGGCGCTGGCGGCGCTGCGCGCGCACCCGGCCCTGGAGCAGGCCCGCCGGGACACCGTGCGCTACGCGGAGGACGCGCGGGCCGCCCTCGCTCCGCTGCGGGACTGCGACGCGAAGGACGCGCTGCTCGAACTGTGCGACGCGGTGGTACACCGGGCCGGCTAGCCGTCGCGGTGGTGCACCGGGCCGGCTAGCCGTCGCGGTGGTGCACCGGGCCGGCCGCCCGTCGTGGTGGTGCACCGGGCCGGCCGACTGTCCGCCGGCGTCTCCACCCGGTGCTGCCCGGTCTGCTGCGGCGCGTCTTCCCGGTCTGCCTGCCCGGTGTGCCCAGGCGCGCCCCCGGGCCGCCCCGGGATGCTCTGACCTGCTTCGACGCTGCCCCTGGCCTGCTCCCGTACTGCCCCCGGCCGCTCCGGAACTGCCCCCTGTCCGCCCCTCGGGAAGCCGCCTTCGGGCGCCGTGCCCGGGCGGCGCTCTCCACCCCGACCCCTACGGGGCGGTGGAGACGTCCACCCCGTGCGTCATACCGCAGGTGGACACGGAGTTGGCTCCGCGGTCTGACGCTTCCGCGCCCCCGATTTGGTCAGATGGAGACACGGACCACACCACTCCTCACCGATTCGGGTGAGAATGGCGGCTCGGGGTGGGAGCAGTGCACTGGGCAGCCGCCGCCTACGACGGAGGTAAGGCACACATGGCACCGTACGAATCCGACGACACCAGGGACGCCGAGAAGGCCGGTGACCCGCACGCGAGGCGACGCAAGGCCGCTCGTTACGTCGTCCCCGTCGCGGTGGTGGGGGTGGCCGCGGCGACCATCGGGCTCGTCCCGGCACTCGCCGACTCCGGCGACCCCGACCTGCCGAAGATCACCGCGCAGCAACTCATCGAGAAGATCGCCAAGTCGGACGTCGAGCAGCTGTCCGGCACGGTCAGGATCAGCACCGACCTCGGCCTGCCGGACCTCGGCGGGCTGGCGGACGGCCTTGTCTCCGGCGGCGGCAAGGGCGGTGACGGGTCGTCGGCCGACCCGTCCGCGAAGCTCACCGAGCTGGCCTCCGGCACGCACACCCTGCGGGTCGCGACCGACGGACCGGACCGCCAGAAGATCTCGCTGATCGAGAGCGCCGCCGAGTACAGCATCGTCCACAACGGCAAGGACCTCTGGGGCTACGACAGCAAGTCCGACGAGGTGTACCACTCCACCGTTCCCCAGCAGGGCAAGGAGCACCGGGACCAGGCCCCCGCCACGCCGAAGGACTTCGCCGACGAGGCCCTGAAGTCGGTCGACGACACCACCTCGGTGACGGTCGACGGCACCGCCCGGGTGGCCGGCCGGGACGCCTACCGGCTGGTCGTCAAGCCCCGGCACGCCTCCGGCACCACGGTCGGCGTGATCAGCGTCGCGGTGGACGCCAAGACCGGGATGCCGCTGAAGTTCACGCTCACCCCGGCCTCCGGCGGTGCCGCCGTCGTGGACGCGGGCTTCACCCGGGTCAGCTTCGCCGAGCCGGCCGCCTCCACCTTCCGCTTCACCCCGCCCAAGGGGGCGAAGGTCACCGAGGGCGAGCACGCCGCGGCGGGCGAGCACTCCCTGCCCTCCGGTGGCTTCCCCAAGGGCCTCCTCCCCTCGCCGGGACTCGCCGGCGGCGGGACGGCCAAGGACGGCATGAAGGTGCTCGGCACGGGCTGGAACTCCATCGCCACCTTCGACACCGGAGCCCGCGGCGGCATCCCGTCGTCCTCCGGCCAGGGCGCCCTGAGCGGCTTCCTCGGCTCGCTCGGCGACCAGGTGAGCGGAACGTTCGGCAAGGGCACCGTCTTCTCCACCCGCCTGATCAACGCCCTGATAACGGACGACGGCAAGGTGTACGCCGGAGCCGTCACCAAGGACGCGCTGGTGAAGGCGGCGAACGCCGCACAGTGACGCCCGGCAGGGGCACGACGGATCGAGGGAGCCGATGGACGAGGCGTCCGCCTGGGAGCCGCGACCGGTGGCGCCGGACGCGGTGGACGGCGTCATCCGCACCCGCGCGCTCACCAAGCGCTACCGCGGCGGACAGCTCGCCGTGGACGGCCTGGACCTGACCGTCCCGGCGGGCAGCGTCTTCGGCTTCCTCGGTCCGAACGGCTCGGGCAAGACCACCACCATCCGCATGCTGATGGGCCTGATCGAGCCCACCTCCGGCACGGCCCACGTCCTGGGGCACCCCGTGCCGCGTGCCGCGCGCACGGTCCTGCCGCACATCGGGGCCCTCATCGAGGGCCCCGCCCTGTACGGCTTCCTGACCGGCCGGGACAACCTCCTGCGCTACGACGCCGCCGACCCGACGGCCGACCCACGCACCCGCAGCACCCGGGTCGCCGCCGCCCTGGAGCGGGTGGGCCTGACCGCGGCCGCGGGCAAGAAGGCCAAGGCGTACTCCCTGGGCATGAAACAGCGCCTCGGCCTGGCCGCCGCGCTGCTGCAGCCGCGCAGACTGCTCGTCCTGGACGAGCCGACCAACGGCCTGGACCCGCAGGGCATGCGGGAGATCCGCTCCCTGGTGCGGGAGCTGGCCTCGGACGGCACGACCGTCTTCGTCTCCTCCCACCTCCTGGACGAGATCGAGCAGGTGTGCACGCACGCGGCGGTCATGGCCCACGGCAGGCTGGTCACCCAGGGCCCGGTGGCCGACCTGGCCGCCGGGGCGCGCGGCCAACTGGTGGTCACCACGCCCGACCCGGGCGAGGCGGCCCGCGTGCTGAAGGAACAGGGCGTCGGCGACGTCGTCGTCACCGGCGACCGGGTGACCGGGGAACCACCGGAGCGCGACCTGGCCGATGTGAACGCCGCGCTGGTCGCCGCCGGGGTGCGCGTACGCGGCTTCGGGGTCGAACGCGCCTCGCTGGAGGACGCGTTCGTGGCACTGACGGGGGAGGGGTTCGATGTCGCGGGCTGAGACCGCCGCGCCGGCCGCCGGGCCGGCATGCCCCTCGCGTACCCCGCACCGGCTGTGGACGTTCGGGCTGCTGCGCAGCGAGCTGGCGACCACCTTCCGGCGCTGGCGCACCCTCGCGCTGCTCGGGGTGCTGGCCGCCGTGCCGGTCCTGGTCGGGGTGGCCGTGCGGATCGAGACCAGGGACGGCTCCTCGGTCGCGGGCGGGGGCGAAGGCCCGGCGTTCATCGCGCAGATCACCAACAACGGGCTGTTCCTGGTCTTCACCGCGCTGGCGGCGACGCTGCCGTTCTTCCTGCCGATGGCCGTGGGAGTCGTCGCGGGCGACGCGATTGCGGGCGAGGCGAACGCGGGCACCCTGCGCTATCTGCTGGTGGCACCGGCCGGCCGCACCCGCCTGCTGCTCACCAAGTACGCCACCGCCGTCGCCTTCTGCCTGGCCGCCACCCTCGTGGTGGCCCTGTCGGCGCTCGTCGTGGGTGCGCTGCTGTTCCCGCTCGGCGACCTGACGACCATCTCCGGCACACAGATCGGTTTCGCCGAGGGGCTGTGGCGTGCCCTGCTGATCGCGCTCGTCGTCGCCGCGTCCCTCGTCGGGATCGCCGCGCTCGGCCTGTTCGTGTCCACCCTGACCAACAGCGGCATCGCGGCCATGGCGACGACCGTGGGCCTGCTGATCAGCGTGCAGATCGTCGACCAGATACCCCAGCTGCACGCCGTCCAGCCGTACCTGTTCTCCCACTACTGGCTGTCCTTCGCCGATCTGATGCGCGAGCCGGTCTACTGGGACGGCCTGCTGAAGAACCTTCAGCTGCAGGCGCTGTACGCGGCGGTCTTCGGCTCGGCGGCCTGGGCCCGGTTCACGGCGAAGGACATCACCGTCTAGGGCAGCCCCAGCCCCGGTTCTTCCGGCGCCCGGCCGGGCGCTCCCGCGCCGGCGAGGAGACGGGCGAGCGGCTCGGTCTCGCGTGGTGGCCGTCCGGTCAGGTCGCCCACGCGCCAGGCGGGCACCCACGGCACCCGGTGCACGTCGGCGACGGACTCGATCGCCCGCACCCGCTGGGCGAGCTGCCGCGGCAGCCGGCCCGGGGCGTCCGCGACCAGCACCACGCCGTCCAGACAGAGCCCGACCGGGGCCGCACCCCTGCGGAACCCCTCCAGCGCCCGGCCGACGGCGTCCAGCCCGGCCGCATGGGTCCGCGCGACGAGCAGCACCGAGGGCGGCTCGCCCGGGCCGGGCCAGGCCCGTCCGCAGTCGTGGCCGCCGTAGACGGCCGCGAGCGTGGTGGTGCCGGCGCCGCCGTGCGCGGCCACCCAGGAGTGGCCCGGGGCAGAGCCGGGACGGGCGCCGGGGTCGGGACGGAGACCGGCGTCGGTCGCGGCCACCGGCCCGCGGATCCAGACCTCCGGTCCCTGCTGCACGCCTGCGCGCATGCCCGTTCCCTCCGTCGTCGTCCCGGCGATCCCGGCGCTCGGCACGTTACCCCGGTCACAGGCAGGGCCTTCGGTGCGGGTCCTGGTGCGAGTCTGTGACGACGCGGTGACGTGGACGGCGCGGGCGAACGGAGACACTCGACAGTACGTGTACAACCGGATGGCACACATCCGAATGAGGGAGCCGATGTCTCGACTGAGCCGCGAGAAGAAGCGGGAACACAAGCGCGCCGCGCGCTCGGCGGCATCCACACCGACCACCCCGATCGCCGTGCACGTGCCCGCGGCCGCCGCGGGCGCGGACGGCTCCGGCTCCCCGACCGGGGCGTGGGCATCCGTGGACGGCGTACCGGTACGGCCGGCGCCCGGCGAGGAGATCCAGCAGGCCGTCCTGGACCACCTGCACCGCATCGTCCTGGCCACCGGCCGGCCCGTGCACGCCACGGTCACCGACGAACGCATCGGCTACGTCGTGTCGTTGCTGGTGCACGGTGACGGCTCCAGCACCTTCACGGCGGAGCCGGTGCGCACGGCACCGCCGGTACCGTTCCGGCCGCACCCGGCGCCACCGGCCGAGGCCGTCCGCCCCGCCCGGCCGCCGCGTGCCGACCAAGCGGGGGACAACGGGACCGGGGGCGACGCGACCGGGGCCGACGGGACGGGGGACAGCGCGACGCGGGTGCTGCGCACGATGCGGGGGCCGGTGCCGGAGCCGGCGCCCACGTACCCGCTGCACGCGGTGCCCGAGCCGGAGCCGCCCGCCGGTACCGGCCCGACGGTCACGTTGCGTGCCGTACCGGAGCCGGGGACGGGCGACGAGGTTCCCGCACCCCCGCCGGGCACGGTGGCGGCACCGACGGGGGAGTTCGGCCCGCCACCGGTGATGGGGACGCCGGTGCCCCGCCCTGCCTCCGAGGCGGACGGCGAACCCGAGGCGGCCTACGCGCCCGACGCGGCCTACGCCCCCGAGGCGGCCTACGCGCCTGAGACGTCGCCCGCGCCCGAGACGGACAGCGCACCTGAGGCGGCCTCCGCGCCCGAGCCCGCCGTCCCCGGCGCCCCAGCCCCTGTGCCTGACACGGAG
>NZ_LR732544.1:4306926-4370039 GCF_902506575.1 Streptomyces mexicanus
ACATCGCAGCGGGGGGGGTCGTCGGCGGCGTCAGATGTGTATAAGAGGCGGGGCCGGGAGGGTCAGCCCTTCAGCGCGGCGGCGATCGCGTCGGCGAGCGGGGTGGCCGGGCGGCCGATCAGGCGGGCGAGATCGCCGGAGGTCACCTCCAGCTCGCCCTTCGCGATCGAGGCGTCCACGCCGGCGAAGATCGCGGCCAGCGGCTCGGGCAGGCCCGCGCCGGTCAGGATGCCGGTGAGGGCCTCCGGCGTGACCGCGTTGTAGACGATCTCCTCGCCGGTCTGCCGGCTCAGCTCGGCCGCGTACTCCGCGAAGCTCCACGCGGTGTCGCCGCCTAGCTCGTACGCCCGGTTCTCGTGTCCCTCGCCGGTCAGGACGGCCACGGCGGCCGCCGCGTAGTCCGCGCGGGAGGCGGAGGACACGCGGCCCTCACCGGCCGCCGCGACGACGGCGTGGTGCTCCAGCACCGGGGCGAGGTTCTCGGTGTAGTTCTCGTGGTACCAGCCGTTGCGCAGCAGCGTGTACGGCAGCCCGGAGGCCAGCAGGGCCTCCTCGGTGGCGCGGTGGTCGTCGGCGAGGGCGGCCTTCAGGCTGCTCGGGGCGCTGGTGTAGGCGAGCAGGGCGGCACCGGCCGCCTTGGCGGCGTCGATGACGACCCGGTGCTGCTGGACCCGCCCCTTGTCGAACTCGTTGCCGGAGATCAGCAGCACCCGGTCGCCCGCCGCGAACAGGCCGTCGAAGGTCTGCGGCGCGTTGTAGTCGGCCACCGCGATCCGCACGCCGCGGCGGGCGAAGTCGGCGGCCTTCTCGGGGGTGCGGACCACGGCGGTGATCTGCTCGGCCGGCACCTTCTCCAGCAGCTGCTCCACGACGTGGCGGCCGAGGTGTCCGGTGGCTCCGGTGACGACGATGCTCATGGGATCTCCGTAAGTGGGGGCGTGTGGTCCGACACCGACCCTAAAGGAAGCGCTAACCAGAAGAAAGTACCCACCTTGAAGTAAGGTACTGGCATGGCGGTGAGTGACGGAACGCGTGACGGCCAGGCCCTGTGCCCCCACCGGCTCGTCCTGGAGCACGTCACCAGCCGCTGGGGCGTGCTGGTGCTGATCCGGCTCCTGGAGCGGCCGCACCGTTTCGGCGAACTGCGCCGGGCGATCGGCCGCGTCAGCGAGAAGATGCTGACGCAGACGCTCCAGACCCTGGAGCGCGACGGCCTCGTCCACCGGGACGCACAGCCCGTCATCCCGCCGCGCGTCGACTACTCCCTGACCGGGCTGGGCCGCGAGGCCGCGGAGCAGGTGCGGGCACTGGCGCAATGGACCGAGCGGCGCATGGACGCCGTGCTCGACGCCCGGCGCGCATACGACGAGGCCCGGGAAGCACGTTCCCGGGCCTCGTGAGCGGACGTCGCGTCGCCGGAAGGCGGTGGACCCCGCCGGACGTCGGTCGGACGTCTGTGAACGTCGGCGGACTCAGCCGACGACCGTCCAGGTGTCGCCGCCGGCCAGCAGGGCGGCCAGGTCGCCCTTGCCGCGCTGCTCGATCGCGGTGTCGAGCTGGTCGGCCATCAGGGTGTCGTAGACCGGGCGCTCCACGGAGCGGAACACGCCGATGGGCGTGTGGTGCAGCGTGTCCGGGTCGGCCAGCCGGGACAGGGCGAAGGCCGTGGTCGGCGAGGCCGCGTGGGCGTCGTGGACGACGATGTCGGCCTCGTTGTCCGGCGTCACGTCGACCACCCGCAGGTCACCGGTCTGCCGGTCGCGTACGACCCCGCGGGCGCCCTCGGAGCCGAAGCGGATCGGCTGCCCGTGCTCCAGGCGGATCAGGGCCTCCTCGGCCTGCTGCTTGTCCTTCAGGGCGTCGAAGGCGCCGTCGTTGAAGATGTTGCAGTTCTGGTAGATCTCGACCAGCGCGGTGCCCGGGTGGGCGGCCGCCTGCCGCAGCACCTCCGTCAGGTGCTTGCGGTCGGAGTCGATGGTGCGTGCCACGAAGGACGCCTCCGCGCCGATCGCCAGCGACACCGGGTTGAAGGGCGCGTCCAGCGAGCCCATCGGCGTCGACTTGGTGATCTTGCCGAGTTCGGAGGTCGGCGAGTACTGGCCCTTGGTCAGGCCGTAGATCCGGTTGTTGAACAGCAGGATCTTGAGGTTGACGTTGCGGCGCAGGGCGTGGATCAGGTGGTTGCCGCCGATGGACAGCGCGTCGCCGTCACCGGTGACCACCCACACGCTCAGGTCGCGCCGCGAGGTCGCCAGGCCGGTGGCGATGGCCGGGGCGCGGCCGTGGATGGAGTGCATCCCGTAGGTGTTCATGTAGTACGGGAAGCGGGAGGAGCAGCCGATGCCGGAGACGAAGACGATGTTCTCCTTCGCCAGGCCCAGCTCCGGCAGGAAGCCCTGGACGGCCGCGAGGATGGCGTAGTCACCGCAGCCGGGGCACCAGCGCACCTCCTGGTCGGACTTGAAGTCCTTCATGGACTGCCGGGCCCCGGCCTTCGGCACCAGGGAGAGCGCCTCGACCGTGCCCGTGCCCTGGGTGGACGTCTCAGCCATCGATGGCCTCCTTGAGAGCGGTGGCGAGCTGTTCGGCCTTGAACGGCATGCCGTTGACCTGGTTGTAGGAGTGGGCGTCCACCAGGTACCTGGCCCGGACGAGGGTGGCGAGCTGGCCCAGGTTCATCTCCGGGATCACCACGCGCTCGTACCGCTCGAGCACCGCCCCCAGGTTCTTCGGGAAGGGATTGAGGTGGCGCAGGTGCGCCTGCGCGATGGGCCGGCCCTCCTCGCGCAGCCGGCGCACGGCCGCCGTGATCGGCCCGTACGTCGAGCCCCAGCCCAGCACGAGCGTGCGCGCCTGGTCCGGGTCGTCGACCTCGACGTCCGCGATCTCGATGCCGTCGACCTTGGCCTGGCGGGTGCGGACCATGAAGTCGTGGTTGGCCGGGTCGTAGGAGATGTTGCCCGTGCCGTCCTGCTTCTCGATGCCGCCGATGCGGTGCTCCAGGCCCGGCGTGCCCGGCACCGCCCACGGCCGGGCCAGGGTCTGCGGGTCGCGCTTGTACGGCCAGAAGACCTCCGTGCCGTCGGCGAGGGTGTGGTTGGGGCCCTGCGCGAACCGCACCCTGAGGTCGGGCAGCTCCTCCAGCTCGGGGATGCGCCACGGCTCGGAGCCGTTGGCCAGGTAGCCGTCGGACAGCAGGAACACCGGCGTGCGGTAGGTCAGCGCGATCCGGGCCGCGTCCAGGGCGGCGTCGAAGCAGTCCGCCGGGGTGCGCGGGGCGACCACCGGGACCGGGGCCTCGCCGTTGCGGCCGTACATCGCCTGCAGCAGGTCCGCCTGCTCCGTCTTGGTCGGCAGGCCGGTCGACGGGCCGCCGCGCTGGATGTCCACGATCACCAGCGGCAGCTCCAGGGCCACGGCCAGGCCGATCGTCTCGCTCTTGAGCGCCACGCCCGGACCGGACGTCGTGGTCACCGCCAGCGAGCCGCCGAAGGCCGCACCCAGCGCGGCCCCGATGCCCGCGATCTCGTCCTCGGCCTGGAAGGTCCGCACGCCGAAGTTCTTGTGCCGGCTCAGCTCGTGCAGGATGTCCGAGGCCGGGGTGATCGGGTACGAGCCCAGGAACAGCGGCAGGTCCGCCTGGTGCGAGGCGGCGATCAGACCGTAGGCCAGGGCGAGGTTGCCGGAGATGTTGCGGTAGGTGCCGACGGGGAACGCCTTGGCCGCCGGGGCGACCTCGTAGGAGACCGCGAAGTCCTCCGTGGTCTCGCCGAAGTTCCAGCCCGCCCGGAACGCGGCGATGTTCGCCGCCATGATCTCCGGCTTCTTGGCGAACTTGGTCTTCAGGAACTTCTCGGTGCCCTCGGTCGGCCGGTGGTACATCCAGCTCAGCAGGCCCAGCGCGAACATGTTCTTGCTGCGCTCGGCCTCCTTGCGGGACAGGTCGAAGTCCTTCAGCGCCTCCACCGTCAGCGTGGTCAGCGGCACCGGGTGCAGGGTGTAGCCGTCGAGCGAGCCGTCCTCCAGCGGGGAGGCGTCGTAGCCCACCTTCTGCATCGCGCGCTTGGTGAACTCGTCGGTGTCGACGATGATCTCCGCGCCGCGCGGCAGGTCGCCGATGTTCGCCTTCAGGGCGGCCGGGTTCATCGCCACCAGCACGTTCGGCGCGTCGCCCGGGGTGAGGATGTCGTGGTCCGCGAAGTGCAGCTGGAAGGAGGACACGCCCGGCAGGGTGCCTGCGGGGGCGCGGATCTCGGCCGGGAAGTTCGGCAGCGTCGACAGGTCGTTGCCGAACGACGCGGTCTCGGAGGTGAAACGGTCGCCGGTGAGCTGCATACCGTCACCCGAGTCACCCGCGAACCGGATGATCACCCGGTCCAGACGGCGGACGTCCTTCGTCCCGGCCGCCCTGCGCTGCTCTCCTACGACGGCTCCGTCGGCCTGCTCCGCTGGACTGCTGACCTGGCTGGTCACTGAACTGGACCTCCTTCGAGGCGGCTGTGGGGGAGCGGCCTTCGCGGAAGACCCTTCCCGGAATCAACCCTACGACCGTCAGGTTCGCCTTCCCTGCGTGGTTCGCATACTGGACGCACCCGTGAGACGGCCCGGTGTCCTGCTGTGTCGCCCTGCTCTGTCACGCCGTGCCGGCTCCTGCGCACCTCCGCGCGCCGGCCTCCGCGCCTTCGCGCGTCCGGCCCTGCGCGCCTTGCCGCCTCCGGCCCCGCGCACCTCCTTGCGTCCGGTCCCTCGCTCCTCGGTCGGCTCCTCCGCCGGGAGTCTGGACACGTGGCCTCGCCTCCCGCCCGCGATCGGCTCGAGGCGGGCTTACTGACTCAGTGTCAACGATCAGGAGTTCAGATAAGTGAGGACGGCCAGAACACGCCGGTGATCCCCGTCACTCTGTGACAGGCCGAGCTTCAGGAAGATGTTGCTGACGTGCTTCTCCACCGCGCCGTCGCTCACCACCAGCTGCCGAGCGATGGCCGAGTTCGTCCGGCCCTCGGCCATCAGCCCCAGCACCTCGCGCTCGCGCGGGGTCAGGGCCGCCAGCACGTCCTGCTTGCGGCTGCGCCCGAGCAGCTGGGCGACCACCTCCGGGTCCAGCGCCGTACCGCCCTGCGCCACCCGCACCACCGCGTCCACGAACTCCCTGACCTCGGCCACGCGGTCCTTGAGCAGATAGCCGACCCCGCGGCTGGAGCCGGCCAGCAGCTCGGTGGCGTACCGCTCCTCCACGTACTGCGACAGCACCAGCACGCCGAGGTCCGGGTGGTCCTTGCGCAGCCGCACCGCCGCCCGCACCCCCTCGTCGGTGTGCGTCGGCGGCATCCGTACGTCCGCCACCACGACGTCGGGCAGCTGTCCCTCGTCGTGCAGCTCGGTGATGGTCTTGATCAGCGCCTCGGCGTCGCCGACACCCGCCACCACCTCGTGCCCGCGGTCGGTCAGCAGCCTGGTCAGGCCCTCTCTGAGCAGCACCGAATCCTCGGCGATGACCACCCGCACCCTGTCCTCCACGATCCTCGGCCCCCCACAGCCTCGCTGCCTCGCTTCCACGGCCGCCGGTGTCCCGACGGCCCTCGGCCGCCGGTGTGACGACGGCTCCCGGCTGTCGGTGTCGCAACGGCCGCCGGCCCGTCGGTGTGCCGACGGCCCTCGGCCGTCGGTATGACAACGACGACGTGGTCCAGCATTCCAGCATTCGGACCGCGGCGCGCCGCGCCGGGCGAAGCACGGGGGCTCATCGGGGGGCGCTTTCCACACGTTTCGGCCCGCGGGCCGCGGCCGTGCAAGCCGCGGCCCGCAGGCCGCCGTCGGTCGACTGCGCGCGCTCAGCGCCGCCAGGGCAGTTCCGCCGTCACCCGGGTGGGGCCCCCGGCCGGCGAGTCGACCACCAGGATCCCGTCCACCGCGTCCAGCCGCTCGGCCAGGCCCGCCAGGCCCGACCCGGCGGACACCGCGGCGCCCCCGACCCCGTCGTCCGTGACCTGCAGCATCAGCCGGTCCTCGGACCGCCACACGTCCACGGACGCCGACCGGGCACGGCTGTGCTTGCTGATGTTCTGCAGCAGCTCGGACACCGTGAAGTAGGCGATGCCCTCGATGGCCGCGGCGGGCCGCTCCGCCAGGTCCACGTCCACCTGCACCGGCACGGTGCAGCGCGAGGCCACCGCGGACAGCGCCGCGTCCAGGCCGCGGTCGGTCAGGACGGCCGGATGGATGCCGCGGGCCAGGTCCCGCAGCTCCTGCAGCGCGGTCTTCACCTCGCCGTGCGCCTCGTCCACCATGCGCGCCGCCGCCTCGGGGTCCTGGGCCAGCTTCTCCTTCGCCAGCCCCAGATCCATCGCGAGGGCCACCAGCCGGGCCTGCGCGCCGTCGTGCAGGTCGCGTTCGATGCGGCGCAGGTCGGCCGCCGCCGTGTCGACCACGACGCCCCGGTCCGACTCCAGCTCCACCACTCGCGCCGACAGCCGCGACGGCCCGAGCAGCCCGTGCACCAGCAGCCGGTCCACCGTGGTCAGCGCCCGCACGATCCACGGCGTGGCCAGCGTGAACAGCAGGCCGACCAGGGCGGTCACGGTGATCTCGAAGGGGTTGTCGAGGTAGACCCGGTGGTGGTCGTCGCCGTAGAGCTGGATGCCGCCCTGGCCCGCCCACATCGGGAAGACCCAGAACCACAGCGGGTACGTCAGCAGCGACCAGCCGGTGCTCCAGAAGGTCAGCGCGACGCAGAAGGAGAACACCGCCCAGGGGAACTGCAGCACCGCGTAGAGCAGGGCCCGCCAGGAGGCGCCGCTCTTGAGCACCGCTCCGGTCCAGGCCAGCGGGCCGCTGCCGGTGCGGGGCCGCAGCGGCTCCGGCTCGGCGACCTCCAGGCCGAGCAGTCCGCGCGCCCGGGCCCGCTCCAGCATCCCGAAGGCGCGGCAGCCCGCCAGCGCCGCCGCCAGCACCGGGATCCCCAGGAACGTCACCAGCAGGCCGGCGCCCAGCGACACCATCGTGACGGCGTACGAGAACAGCACGACGGAGATCGGCAGCCCGAGCAGCACGTACCCCAGTTCGCGCCAGCTGCGGGCCTCGAACGGGGCCCGCAGCCCGGCGGGCAGCCGGTGGCGCCGGGCGGGCGCGTAGCCGTGGCCACCGCCCGCGCCGGACCCCGGGCCGTACGGCGATCCGTGCGGTGAGCCGTACCGGGATCCGTGCGGCGACTCGTACCCGGATTCGTACGGCGACTCGTACCGGGGTCCGTACTGGGATCCGGACCGGGGTTCGTACTGGGATCCGGTCCGGGGTTCGTACCGGGGTCCGGACCGGGATCCGTACTGCGGTCCGTAGTGGGTGGTCATCGGCGTGTCCCGTTCTCCTCGTCGTGCCCGGTCCTGCGGCGTCCTGCCGTACCTTCAGCCTGCTCGGCCGCGGGCGGCCGGGCCATGGAGCGCGTCGGCGTCTTGAGCGGGGGGTTTTCCCCACCTCACCCGCGGTGGCCGCCCGCGCCCCCGGCCGGGGTGCCGCTCCGGTCCCGCCAGGGCAGCTCCGCCGTGACGGTCGTCGGGCCGCCCACGGGGGAGTCCAGGACGAACAGCCCGTCCACGGCGCCCAGCCGCTCCGCCAGACCGCGCATGCCCGAGCCGCCTTCCAGGCGGGCGCCGCCGCGGCCGTTGTCCCACACCTGGATCAGCAACCGGTCCTCGGACCGCCACACGTCCACCGTGGCCGCCGTGGCCCCGCTGTGCTTGCTGATGTTCTGCAGCAGCTCGGACACCGTGAAGTAGGCGATGCCCTCGATGGCCTCGGCCGGGCGCGTGTCCAGGTCGGCGGTCACCTTCACCGGCACCGTGCAGCGGGAGGCCACCGAGGACAGGGCCGCGTCCAGGCCGCGGTCGGTCAGGACGGCCGGATGGATGCCGCGAGCGAGGTCCCGCAGCTCCTGCAGGGCGAGCTTCACCTCGCCGTGCGCCTCCTCCACCATCGCGGCGGCGGCGTCGGGGTCCTCCAGCAGCTTCTCCTTGGCCAGGCCCAGCCCCATGGCCAGGTTGACCAGGCGGGCCTGGGCGCCGTCGTGCAGGTCGCGTTCGATGCGCCGCAGGTCGGCGGCGGCCGTGTCCACCACCACGCCCCGATCGGACTCCAGTTCGGCGATCCGGCGCTCCAGCTCGTCGGAGGGCGACAGCAGCCCCCGGGCCATCGCGCGGTCCACGTTCGACAGGCCCCGGGAGATGAACGGCAGCACCGGCCACAGCACGAACAGCGACGGCACGACGACCGTGAAGGTGAGGATGCCCCAGGGCAGCCGGATGAAGGCGTACAGCGCCGCCCGCCAGCCCACCGGGTCCTTCAGCACCATCCACAGCCGGCCGAACCCGCCCTTGGCGCGGCGCAGCGGCAGCGGACTCGGCTCCTCGACGCGCACCCCGAGCAGTGCCCGGGCCCGCGCCCGCTCCAGGCGGCCCAACAGGCGCGAGCCCAGCAGCCCGGCCGCGAGCAGGGGCAGACCCACTACCGTGACGGTCATGCCGGCGCCGACGCTCAGCACGGTCACCACGTAGACGAACCCGAACAGCGCCACGGGCAGGTTCGCCAGCAGGTACGCGATCTCCTTCCAGGTGGACGGGGGGAAGGCGAGACGGGCCGGCGGCAACCGGTCGCGGTCGGTGTCCTCGGTGCCGGAGTCCGCCGGGCCGGCAGCAGGGATGCGTGCGGTCATGGGCATCAGCGTGCCGTGCGGCGAGCCGGGGCGCCATGAGGTCGGCCGCCCTGACGGGCGGGGGAAAACCCCACCTCGCTCCCCTGTGCGAGGCCGCTTCGCCGCCTCTGAGCGTCCGCTTCGTCCTCCGCGCGCGGCTGCTTGGTCCGCCCTGCGCGGCTGTCTCGTCCGCCTTGCCTGCGGGGCCGTTTCGTCCGCCTTGCGCGGCAGCCTCGCCTCGCATGCGGCGGCAGCCTGCCCTCGCTTGTGGCGGCAGCCTGCCCTCGCTTGGGGCGGCGGTCTCGCCTCGCTCGCGGCGACAGGGGCGTCTCACATGCGCGGCAGCCCCGTCTCACGGTGCGACGGGCCGCTTACCGTCTCTTTATCAGGGCCTAGACTCCCGTGCGTACGGAAAGTGCGTACACATCCGTACGCGCGTGCGGAAATGCGACACCATGAGGTCAGGGAGCGAGGGACGGTGCCTGAGACGTTGCCGGACACGGTGCGGGGGGCGACCGTCGTCGCGGCGGACTATTTCCACTCCTACTCGGTCGTGGGGCTGCTCGCGGTCGTGGGCGTGCTGTTCGTCGCCGTCGCCTTCGGCGCGGGCCGGCTGCTGCGCCCGGTGGTGCCCACGCCGGAGAAGCTGCTGACCTACGAGTGCGGCGTCGACCCCGTCGGCGAGGGCTGGGCCCACACCCAGGTCCGCTACTACGTCTACGCCTTCCTGTACGTGATCTTCGCAGTGGACTCGATCTTCCTCTTCCCCTGGGCGACCGTCTTCGCCGCCCCCGGCTACGGCGCGGCGACGCTGGTGGAGATGTTCGTCTTCCTCGGCTTCCTGGCCGTGGGCCTGCTGTACGCCTACAAGAAGGGAGTCCTGGCATGGACGTGAACGCCTCGACTCCGCCGGCGCCGGAGCCGGAGCCGGTGCTGCTTCCCGAACCCAAGCGCCTGGGCGCCCTGTCCCGGCTCGCCCCCGAGCCGATGAAGGTGATCCTGAACTGGGGCCGCCGCTACTCGCTGTGGGTGTTCAACTTCGGCCTCGCCTGCTGCGCGATCGAGTTCATCGCCGCGTCGATGGCCCGCCACGACTTCATCCGGCTCGGCGTCATCCCGTTCGCGCCCGGGCCGCGCCAGGCCGACCTGATGGTGGTGTCCGGCACGGTCACCGACAAGATGGCCCCGGCGGTCAAACGCCTGTACGAGCAGATGCCCGAGCCGAAGTACGTCATCTCCTTCGGCGCCTGCTCCAACTGCGGCGGCCCCTACTGGGACTCGTACTCCGTCACCAAGGGCGTCGACCAGATCATCCCGGTGGACGTCTACGTCCCCGGCTGCCCGCCCCGCCCCGAGGCGCTGCTGCAGGGCATCCTGAAACTCCAGGAGAAGATCGCGCGCGAGTCGCTGGGCGAGCGGTACGGCACGCCGCCCAGGGCGTCGGCCGGGGCGCTGCAGAGCGGGCTGGTGAAGCCGCCGGCGGCGCCCGGGGCCGCGGACGAGGGGAGTGCGCGATGAGCGGGGCTGGCACCGGCTGGCTGCCCGCGCCCGCCGAGGAGCTGTTCGGCGCCGACGCCACGGCCGAGGAGTCCTACGACGTCCTGACGGTGGACGTGCCGCCGACCGCGTGGGTGCCCGCGCTGCGCACCGCCCGCGACGAACTGGGCTGCACCTACTTCGACTGGCTCAGCGCGGTCGACGAACCGGGCACGGGCCTGCGGGTGTGCGCCCACGTCGCCGCGCTCGCCCCGGTGCGGCGGCTGCTGCTGCGCACGACGGTTCCGCACGGCGCGCCCGTCCTGCCCAGCGCGATCGAGGTCTACGCGGGCGCCGCCTGGCACGAGCGGGAGACCCACGAGATGTTCGGGGTCGACTTCACCGACCACCCGTCCCTGGACCACCTGCTCCTGCCGGAGAACTTCGAGGGGCACCCGCTGCGCAAGGACTTCGTCCTGGCCGCACGGGTCGCCAAGGCCTGGCCGGGCGCCAAGGAACCGGGCGAATCGGACCACGGCGGTCCCAGGCGCCGCCAGATGCTGCCGCCCGGCGTCCCGGACCCCAACGAGTGGGGACCCCTCAAGGGGCAGCTTCCGCCCGCCCCGGCCCGGCCCGCCAGGGCCGCGGGGGCCGCGGGGCGCGCGGCGGGCGAACGCCCGGTGCGCCGCACGCGCACGGCCGCCCAGGGCTCGGCGAGCCAGGCGGCGGCCGGGGCGACGACCGGCGCGGAGGCCGCGGCGGACAGGGCCGCGACGGGGGCTGCGACGGGGACTCCGTCACAGGGGGACACCGGTGGTGCCGCCGCCGGTGCCGCCGCCGGTGCCGCCAGGCCGCGCCGTATGCGGAAGGCGAGTGAGGGCTCGGCGAGCCAGACGGAGTCGGCGTCGTCTCCGGCACCGGCATCGCCATCGGCATCGGCTCCTTCGGCGTCGGCCCCGGCCCCGGATGCGGCGGAGAGCGAGAGCGCCGCCGCGCGGAAGCAGGAGGTGGCCGAAGGCGCCGCGCCGCAGACCCCGGCCGCGGAGGGACCGGCCGCGGAGGCATCCGTGGCCCACGAGCCCGCCGCGCCGACCACGCCGGCCGGCCCGCGCCGCGTGCGGAGCGCGTCCGAGGGTTCGGCGTCCCAGCGCGCCGGTGCAAGCGGTGCCGCCGGTACGGCGGGGCCGCGCCGTGCCCGCCGGGCGAGCGAGGGCTCGGCATCCCAGCGGGCGGCGGCCGCCGAGCCGCCCGCGGCCCGCGCGCCGCGCAGCTCGGACGCTCCCTGGCACCACGCCCGCCCGGCCTTCGACGAACCGGAGCAGGAACGCCGACCGAAGCCACAGGCCACGGCAGAGGACCCGCGGCCCACGGCAGAGCGCGCACAGCCCACGGCAGAGGACACCCAGGAAGCCACACCCGCGGCCCCAGAGGCTGTATCTTAGAGAAAGATGAAGAAGAAGATGAGGAAGGAAGAGGAAAGAAAGGGAGGGGGGGTGAGATTAAAAAAAAATTAAAGTATAAATTAGGGTGAGATCAGATATGGGTGAGTTGGATCTAAACGAAGATGAATTGGGGTTGGGGGGAGGAAAGGGAGGAAGAAAAGGAAAAGAAAGAGAGAGGGGAGGAGGAGGAGGAGAGGGGGGGAGGGGGGGAGGAGGAGGGGCTGAAGGAGAAGGGAGAGGACCCAGAACCCCGAAGCCCCCGAAGCCCCCGAAGGAGGCACGCAGTGAACGGCGTGGCCGACGTCGCCCTGCGACTCCTGGTCGTCTTCGTGGTCTTCCTCGCCTTCCCGCTGATCGTCGGTCAGACCGAGCACAAGGTGATGGCCCACATGCAGGGCCGCCTGGGCCCCATGTACGCCGGCGGATTCCACGGCTGGGCCCAGCTCGTCGCGGACGGGGTGAAGTTCGCGCAGAAGGAGGACGTGGTCCCCGCGGGCGCGGACCGCCGGATCTTCCGGCTCGCCCCGGCCGTGGCCCTGCTGCCGTACCTGCTCGTCCTGCTCGCGATCCCCATCGGCCCGGGCCGGGGCGCCGTCGGCCAGGCGGTGGACGCGGGTGTCTTCTTCGTGCTCGCCGTGATGGGCGTCGGCGTGCTCGGCTCCCTCATGGCCGGCTGGGCCTCCGCGAACAAGTTCTCCCTCCTCGGCGGTCTGCGCACCGCCGCCCAGCTCCTCGCCTACGAACTGCCGATGCTGCTCGCCGCCGCCTCCGTGGCGATGGCGGCCGGCACGGTCTCCCTGACCGGCATCCTGGACGCCTTCCACTGGTGGTGGCTGCCCTGGCAGATCGTCGGCGCGATCGTGTTCTTCGTGGCCGGCCTCGCCGAACTGCAACGCCCGCCGTTCGACATGCCGGTGGCCGACTCGGAGATCATCTTCGGCGCGTACACCGAGTACACCGGCCTGCGCTTCGCCCTGTTCCTGCTCGCCGAGTACGCCGGCATCGTCGTCCTGTGCGGCCTGACCACCGTCCTGTTCCTGGGCGGCTGGCACGGGCCGTGGGGCGCCGACGGCCTCGGCTGGGTGTGGACGCTGCTGAAGACGGCTGTGCTCGCCTTCGTCGTCATCTGGCTGCGCGTCACCTACCCGCGGCTGCGCGAGGACCAGCTCCAGAAGCTCTCCTGGACGCTCCTCGTCCCCCTCTCCCTCGCCCAGATCGCCCTCACCGGCATCGTCAAGGTGGTGATCTCCTAGTGTCCCGACCGTCGCCCGACCACCGCCCTTCGACGACGCCCTCCGGGCGGCCCCGTCCGTCGATCCCCGGCTCCGGCCTCGCCAAGGGACTGGCCGTCACCCTGCGCACGATGACGAAGAAGACCGTCACCGAGCAGTACCCGGACACCCAGCCCGAGCTGCCGCCCCGCTCCCGCGGCGTGATCGGCCTGTTCGAGGAGAACTGCACGGTCTGCATGCTGTGCGCCCGCGAGTGCCCGGACTGGTGCATCTACATCGACTCCCACAAGGAGACGATCCCGGCGGCGACCCCCGGCGGCCGTGAACGCAGCCGCAACGTCCTCGACCGCTTCGCCATCGACTTCTCCCTGTGCATGTACTGCGGTATCTGCATCGAGGTCTGTCCTTTCGACGCGTTGTTCTGGTCCCCGGAGTTCGAGTACGCCGAGACCGACATCCGCGACCTCACCCACGAGCGCGACAAGCTGCGCGAGTGGATGTGGACCGTGCCGGCGCCGCCCGCGCTGGACCCGGGCGCGGAGGAGCCGAAGGAGCTGGCCGCGGCCCGCAAGACCGCCCAGAAGCTGGCCGCCCAGCAGCAGGCCGCGCAGGAAGAACCCACCGCCCCCGCCGAGCCGCAGGAAGGAGAGTCGTGACCCTCGCCGCCGCGCATCCCGGCTTCCTGTCGCCCACCGGCGTCGAGATCGCCTTCCTCCTGGTCGGCCTGGCCACCTTCGGCGCCGCCCTCGTCACGGTCACCACCAAGCAGCTGGTGCACGCCGCCCTGTGGCTGGTGGTCACCCTCGGCGGCCTCGCCGTCGAGTACCTGCTGCTGACCGCCGAGTTCATCGCCTGGGTGCAGGTCCTCATCTACGTCGGTTCCGTCGTCGTCCTCCTGCTGTTCGGTCTGATGCTCACCAAGGCCCCCATCGGCCGCTCCCCGGACGCCGACTCCGGCAACCGGTGGGCCGCCCTCGTCGTGGCCGTCGCCGCGGCCGCCGCCCTGGTCTGGGTGGTCGTCGACGCCTTCCGCACCACCTGGATCGACCTGGACGGTGCCGCCGCGGGCTCCACCGCGGTCACCGGCGCCAGTCTGTTCCAGAACTGGGTGCTGCCCTTCGAGGCCCTGTCCGTCCTCCTCCTCGCCGCCCTGGTCGGCGCGATCGTCCTGTCCCGCAAGGCGAAGGCGGACGCCGCCGCCCCCCAGGTCCCCGAGGCCCGCGGCGAGCAGGCCGCCGAGGAAGGCGCCCGCTGATGCACCTCGTCTACCCCGCCGTCCTGTCCGCCCTGCTGTTCTGCACCGGCCTGTACGGCGTCCTCGCCCGTCGCAACGCGATCCTGGTGCTGATGTCCGTCGAGCTGATGCTCAACGCGGTCAACCTCAACCTGGTCGCCTTCGACGTCTGGCTCAGCAAGGCCGCCCGCGAGACCCTGCACTCCGGCCAGGCCCTGACCCTGTTCACCATCGCCATCGCCGCCGCCGAGATCGGCATCGGCCTGGCGATCGTCCTCGCCGTCCACCGCAACCGCGGCACCTCGGACATCGACCGGCTCCGCGACGCCGCCGAGGGCCCCGGTGACGGCTCCGACGACTCCGACGGCTCCGACAGCGCCGCCGCGACCGCGCCGGGCGCCGAGAAGGCTGAGGCCACCGCGTGACCACGACCACCTACGCCGTTCTCGTCCCCCTCCTTCCGTTCCTGGGTGCCGTCGCCGGCCTGCTGCTGGGCCGCACCGCCCCCGGGTTCGTCCGCCCGCTGGCGGTCCTGCCGACGCTCGCCTCCCTCGTCCTGACCGTGCTCGTCGCGGCCGGCCAGGGCGGCGGCCGGGCCGTCGACGCGGCCACCCAGCTCACGCCCACCGGCTCGGTCCCCATCGAGCTGGCCCTGCACATCGACGGCTTCGCCGCGCTCGTCGCCGTCCTGGTCGGCGTCGTCGCCACCTGTGTGCAGCTCTACTCCACCGGCTACCTGCGCGACGACGCGCGCTACCCCTCCTACGCCGCTCTGGTCTCCCTGTTCACCTCCGCGATGCTGCTCGTCGTCTACTCCGGCGACCTGATCGTGCTGCTGGTCGGCTGGGAGGTCATGGGCATCTGCTCCTACTTCCTGGTCGGCCACTACTGGGAGACGCCCCAGGCCCGCGCCGCCTCCCTGAAGGCGTTCCTGGTGACCAAGCTCGGTGACGTGCCCTTCCTCATCGGACTGTTCGCCCTGGCCGGCGACGCGGGCTCCTTCCGCGTCACCACGGTCCTCGGCGCCGTCGCGAGCGGCCACCTGCACCACCCGACCCTGGTCGCGCTGCTCCTGCTGGCGGGCGTGGCGGGCAAGTCGGCGCAGTTCCCGCTGCACAGCTGGCTGCCCGACGCGATGGCCGGTCCCACCCCCGTCTCGGCGCTGATCCACGCCGCGACGATGGTCGCCGCCGGTGTCTACTTCGTCGCCCGGCTGCTGCCCGTCTTCCAGGCGTCCTCCGCCGCGATGGTGGTCCTCGCCGTCATGGCCGCCGTCACCATGGCCGGCTCCGCGCTCGCCGCGCTCGCCCAGGACGACATCAAACGCGTCCTCGCCTACTCGACCATCGGCCAGCTCGGCTACATGACCGGCGCCCTCGCCGTCGGCGACCGCGGTGCCGCCGTCTTCCACCTCCTGTCCCACGGCGCCTTCAAGGCGCTGCTCTTCCTCGCCGCCGGTGTGGTCATCCACGCCGCCGGCACCAACTCGCTGGCCGCCATGTCCCGCATGGGCAACCTGCGCGACCGCGTCCCCGACGCCTACTGGACGATGACCGTGGCGCTGCTCGCGCTCGCCGCGATCCCTCCCTTCAGCGGCTTCTTCTCCAAGGAGACCGTCCTCGGCGCCGCCGAGCACGTGGCCACCGGCCACACCGGCCACGCCCCCGGCGCAGCCGGCTGGATCGTCCTCGTCGCCGGCCTGGTCACCGCGCTGCTCACCGCCGCGTACGCGATGCGCCTGTGGCTGCTGGCCTTCCGCGGCCGGGGCGCGGACGCCCCCGGCCACGGCCGGCAGCCGGTGGTCATGAACGCCGTGCTGTGGGTGCTCGCCGTGCCCTCCCTGGCCTTCGGCGGGCTGGCCTTCCGGGTCCTGCCCGACTGGTTCGACGGCCGCAGCCTCGCCCCGGCCCTGACCACCTCCGTCCTCGGCACCGGCCTCGCCGTGGCCGGCGGCGTCCTCGCCTACGGCGCCTGGCGGCACACCACCGCGCTCGCCGCCCGCGCCCCCCTCGGCGCGGTGGCGGCTCACCCGGAGGCCGACGCCGGACTCGTCGAGTCCGAGGCCATCGCCAGCCACGAGCCCGCCTACGGCGACATCGCCTACGCGCCCGACCCGGCCGACCCCGGACGCCTGCTGCTCGGCCCGCTGCACCGGCACGCGGCCGCCGGCTTCCACCTCGACACCGTGTACGCGGCGCTGTTCGTCCGCCCGGTGACGGCCGGCGCGAGCCTCGTGCGGTTCCTCGACCGGGAGGTCGTGGAGACCTACGTACGCGGCGCGGGGGCCCTGCCCCGGCTGCTGGGGGCCGCCGTACGGCGGGCCCAGACCGGCAATGTGCAGACCTATGTGAGCGCGCTGCTCGCCGGCACCGTCGTCCTGGCGGTCGCCGCCGTCCTCGTCGCCACGGGAGCGTGAGCAGGCGTGATCGATATCAGCGAGTCCGTGATGCAGTTCCTTCTGGCATTCGTCGTCGTCGCCCCGCTCCTGGGCGCGCTCGCCGCTCTCCTGCCGGCCCCGCCCGGGCTGAAGGGAAAGTCGCCCGAGCAGGCCGTGCTCCGGCACGGCGTCATCGTCACCGGCGCGGTCCTTCTCGCCGCGATCGTCCTCGCGATCGGCTTCGACCACGCCCACCCGTCGAGGATGCAGGCCACGACCGACATCAGCTGGATCCCCGCACTCCACGTGCGCATCCACCTCGGCATCGACGGCATCTCGCTCCCCCTCGTCGTCCTGACCGCGCTGCTGACCTTCCTCTGCGCGCTGTACTCCTACTTCAAGACCCCGGCAGGCCCCACCCCGAAGGCCTTCGTCGCGCTGCTGCTCCTGCTCGAGTCCGGCACGCTCGCGACCTTCGCCGTCCTCGATCTCGTGCTGTTCTTCCTCGCGTTCGAGACGGTGCTCGTCCCGATGTACTTCCTCATCGCCCGCTGGGGCGGCGAGGGACGCCGGGCCGCCGCCTGGCGGTTCATCCTCTACACCCTGCTCGGTTCGGTCGTCATGCTGCTCGGCCTGCTCCTGATCGGCATCAAGGCGGGCACGTTCGACATGGTGGCACTCGCCACTGACAACGGCCGGTCACTGACCGCGTCCGTGCAGGTCATCGCCGTTCTGGCGATCGGGATCGGGCTCGCGGTGAAGTCGCCGATGTGGCCGCTGCACAGCTGGCTGCCCGACGCCCACACCGCCGCCCCGACCGTCGGATCGGTGCTGCTGGCCGGCGTCCTGCTGAAGATGGGTACGTACGGATTCGTCCGGATCCTGCTGCCGATCGCGCCGCACGGCTTCCACACCTTCGCGCCCTACCTCGCCGCGTTCGCCGTCGTCGGGATCGTCTACGGGTCCCTGGCCTGCCTGGCCCTGGCCCGGCGCGGCGCCAAGGGCGACCTGAAGCGGCTCATCGCCTACTCCTCCGTCGGCCACATGGGCTTCGTCCTGCTCGGCGTCGCCACCATGACCCCGACCGGCGTCAACGGCGCCCTGTTCGCCAACATCGCCCACGGCCTGATCACCGGCCTGCTGTTCTTCCTGGTCGGCGGCCTGAAGGAGCGCACCGGCACCACCGACCTCGACGCCCTCGCCGAGCAGACGGGTGCCGCGCTGTACGGCAGGGCCCCCCGCCTGGGCGGCCTGCTCGCCTTCGGCGCCGTCGCCTCCCTCGGCCTGCCCGGCCTCGCCGGATTCTGGGGCGAGATGCTGGCCCTGTTCGGCGCGTTCCGGCCCGCCGCCGACCTCAGCCGGCCCGCCTTCCTCACCTTCATGGCCATCGGCGCGTTCGGCACCCTGCTGACCGCCGCGTACATGCTCGTCGTGGTCCGCCGCGTCTGCATGGGCGCCCTGCCGCAGGAGACCCCGAAACTCGCCGACGTGCGCGGCTTCGAGTTCGCGGCCTGGACGCCTCTCGTCGTCCTCACCGTCCTCGCCGGTCTGTGGCCCAAGGCCCTGCTCGGGCTCACCGACCCGGCCGTGCAGCAGTTCCTCGCAGGAGGCACCCGATGAGCGCCCTGGCCCAGCCGGCCGTGTCGCTGGTCCAGTCCGTCGACTGGCTCGCGATCGCGCCGCCCACCCTCACCGCGGTCGCCGCCCTGGTCGTCCTCGTCGCCGACCTGTTCGTGCCCCGGACACGCAAGCCCGTCCTCGGCTGGGTGTCGGTCGCCGCCCTGGCCGCCTCCGCGCTGTTGCTGCTGCCTCTGCTGGACGGCGACCGCAGCACCTTCTGCGTCACCGGCCACCCGGAGCTGTGCAGCTACACCGCCGACCACTTCGCCCTGGTCATCCAGTTCCTGGTGCTCGGCGGCGCCCTCCTGGCGGCCCTGCTGTCGGTCACGGCGCTCAAGGACGCCCGCGGCGGACTGCCCGAGGGCGAGTTCTGGTTCCTGCTGCTGTCCTCCGCCGCCGGAGCGGCCCTGCTGCCCGCCGTCCGCGACCTGGCCACCCTGATCGTCGCCCTGGAGGTCGCCTCGCTGCCCGCGTTCGCCCTGGTCGGCCTGCGGCACGGCGACCGGAGGTCCTCGGACGCGGCCCTGAAGTTCTTCCTGTCCTCGGTCACCGCCACCGCCGTCAGTCTGATGGGCGTCAGCTTCGTCTACGCCACCACCGGCACCCTCTACCTCACCCGGATCGCCGACCGCATCCAGCACGTCGACGGGCAGCTGCAGACCCTCGCGCAGACCGGCGTCGTCCTCACCCTCGTCGGCTTCGCCTTCAAGACCGCCGCCGTCCCCTTCCACTTCTGGGTGCCCGACACCTACGTCGGCGCCCCCCTGCCGATCGCCGCCTACCTGTCGGTCGTCGGCAAGGCGGTCGGCTTCACCGGCCTGATCCTCGTCACCGTCGTCGCGTTCCCCTCGTACTCCGCCGCCTGGGGCCCCGCGCTCGCCGTGCTCGCGGCGCTGACCATGACCGTCGGCAACGTCGGCGCCCTGCGCCAGCAGGCCACGCGCGCGTACAGCGCGATCCGGCTGCTGGCCTGGTCCTCCGTCGGCCAGGCCGGCTACCTGCTGGTGCCGATCGCCGCGGCCGGCTACTCCAAGGACCCGCAGAAGTCGATCGGCTCCACGGTCGCCTACGCCCTCATGTACGCCGCGGTGAACCTCGGCGCCTTCGCCGTCGCCGCGCTCGTCGGCCGCGGCCGGGCCCGCAACCGCGTCGCCGACTACCGCGGTCTGTACGCAAGCAACCCGGTCACCGCGCTGCTCCTGGCGTTCTTCCTGCTGTGCCTGGCCGGGCTGCCGCCGGGCGTCATCGGCCTGTTCGCGAAGGTCACCGTGTTCTCCGCGGCCGTCGACGCGGGCCTGGGCTGGCTCGCCGTCGTGATGGCCGTCAACGTCGTCGTCGCCCTGTACTACTACCTGCAGTGGACGGCGCTGCTGTTCCGCGCCCCGGAGGGCGAACCCGTACGGCTGAGCGTCCCGGCCCCCCTCACCGCCGCGATCACCCTGACCGCGGTCCTCGCCGTCGCCCTGTCCGGCGCCCCCCAACTGGTCCTGCGCTTCGCCGGCGGCACCCTGTTCTGAGGCGCCCGCCGGCACGCGACGGCACGGCACGCGCCTGCCGGCGGACCCCGGCGATCTCCCGGCCCGGCCGCACCTCGCGCGTGGCACGCGCGCGTGCGGGCAGGCGAGCACCACGCGCGCGTGCCGGCCGGCGAGGCAGCTCACCCGGACGGCCCGCGCGCCGTCCGACGCGCCAGGGAACCCGCGGCGGCCGCCTGGCGTTGACCAGTACGAAAGGGTCCACTGGACGGGACACCACGACACGTCACGGCACCAGTGGCACACCTCAGCAGCAAGCGAAGGGTTCCCCTGCCGCACCACTTGGAGGGCGTACCGTGCACCGCCGGCACAACGGGCTCAGGACCGCAGTACTCCTCGGGGGACTGTCCGCCCTCATCATCGTCATCGGCAGCTTCTTCGGCCGCACCGGCCTGGTCGTCGCCGTCCTGGTCGCCCTCGGCACCAATGCGTACGCGTACTGGAACAGCGACAAGCTCGCCCTGCGCGCCATGCGCGCCCGCCCGGTCAGCGAGTTCGAGGCCCCGGCCCTGTACCGGATGGTCCGCGACCTGTCCACGCAGGCCCGCCAGCCCATGCCGCGCCTGTACATCTCCCCGACGGAGGCCCCCAACGCCTTCGCCACCGGCCGCAACCCGCGCAACGCCGCCGTGTGCTGCACGGAGGGCATCCTGCGCCTGCTGAACGAGCGGGAGCTGCGCGGCGTCATCGGCCACGAACTGAGCCACGTCTACAACCGCGACATCCTGATCTCCTCCGTCGCCGGCGCCCTCGCCTCCGTGATCATGTTCCTGGTCAACTTCGCCTGGCTGATCCCCATCGGCCGCTCCGACGACGACGAGGGCCCCGGCCTGTTCGGGATGCTCCTGATCATGATCCTGGGCCCGCTCGCGGCCTCCCTGATCCAGCTGGCCATCAGCCGCTCCCGGGAGTACGAGGCCGACGCGTCCGGCGCCCGCCTCACCGGCGACCCGCTCGCCCTGGCCAGCGCCCTGCGCAAGCTGGAGACGGGCACCCAGCAGCTCCCGCTGCCCCCGGAGCCCCGTATCGAGACCGCCAGCCACATGATGATCGCCAACCCCTTCCGCCCGGGCCAGGGGCTGTCGAAGATGTTCTCCACCCACCCGCCGATGGCGGAGCGCATCGCCCGGCTCGAGCAGATGGCAGGCCCCCTGCGATGAAGACGATCCTGAACGTCATATGGCTGGTCCTCAGCGGCTTCTGGCTGTTCCTGGGCTACCTCCTGGCAGGGGTGCTGCTGTGCGTCACCGTGATCGGCATCCCCTTCGGCATAGCGGCCTTCCGGATCGGCGTCTACTCCCTGTGGCCCTTCGGGTACACCACCGTCGAGCGCCGCGACGCGGGTGCCCCCTCCTGCATCGGCAACGTCCTGTGGCTGCTCCTGGCCGGCTGGTGGCTGGCGATCACCCACATCGTCACGGGCGTCATCCTCTGCCTGACGGTCATCGGCATCCCGTTCGGCATAGCGAACTTCAAGCTGATCCCGGTCTCGCTGCTCCCGCTGGGCCGCGAGATCGTCCGCACCGACCAGCCCTTCGCGACGCGCTGACGACCGGCCGTGACCGGCGCAACCGTGGGCCGCGGCCGTAGCGTCTTCTCCAGCAACGCGGCGCGAAGACGCGCGGGGCACGCACGACCGCGCGCACGGCGGCCGGGAAGGGCAGGGTTCAGGCTATGAGCGTCATCGGGTGGATCATCCTGGGGCTGCTGGCGGGGGCCATCGCGAAGCTCCTGCTGCCGGGGCGCGACCCGGGCGGCTTCATCGGCACGACCCTCATCGGCATCGCGGGCGCGTTCATCGGCGGCTGGATCTCGGCCCGCTGGCTGGACCACCCGATCTCGCGGAACTTCTACGACGGCGCCACCTGGGCCGCGGCGATCGGCGGCTCGCTGGTGCTGCTGATCGCCTACCGGCTCCTGTTCGGCAACTCACGCGACTGAGCGCGCCGAGCGCGCACCGCACCCGCGCGCACACCACAGGGGTAGGCACCCGGATTCCGGCCGGGTGCCCACCCCTTGTGGTGCCTCGTCGCGGTGTCCCGCCGGCCCGTCGTCTACCGGTAGTTCACGAACTGCATCGCGAAGTCGAAGTCCTTGCCCTTCAGCAACGCGATGACGGCCTGCAGGTCGTCACGGCTCTTGGAGCTGACCCGCAGCTCCTCACCCTGCACCTGGGCCTTCACGCCCTTCGGGCCCTCGTCACGGATGATCTTCGCCACCTTCTTGGCGTTCTCCTGAGAGATGCCCTCCTGGATCGAGGCGAAGATCTTGTACTCCTTGCCGGACAGCTGCGGCTCACCGGCCTCCAGGGCCTTCAGCGAGATGCCGCGCTTGATCAGCTTGGACTGGAAGACGTCGAGGACAGCCTTCACCCGGTCCTCGGAGTTCGCCTCCATGAGGATCTTCTCACCGGACCACGAGATCGAGGCACCCACGCCCTTGAAGTCGTAGCGCTGCGAGATCTCCTTGGCGGCCTGGTTGAGGGCGTTGTCGACCTCCTGCCGCTCGACCTTCGAGACGATGTCGAAACTGGAGTCGGCCATGTCCTGTGGCTCCTTGTTCGGGGTATGTCGGGGTGCGTTCCAGCTGCGTGTCGGCGTCCGCGGGGAGGCCGCCGAGTCCGGCGTTCGGTTCCCGGGCGCATCCGCACCAGCCTAGCCACCCCCCGCTCCGGCGGTGCGGATCAATGGGGTGGCGAAGCACCCCTCGGCATCGGGTATTGTTTACGTCGTTGCCAGGGAGCACCGCCGAAAGGCGGTTCGAACGGCAGCATCCCCGGCGGTGTGCCCGAGCGGCCAAAGGGAGCAGACTGTAAATCTGCCGGCTCAGCCTTCCTAGGTTCGAATCCTAGCGCCGCCACACTGGGGAAGACCCCCTCCGAACTGCGGAAACGCAGAGCGGAGGGGGTCTCTTCGTTGATGGGGGGCATCCGTATCGTTGATGCGGGAGCATCCGAGCGGGCGGTCGCTGTCAGTGCCCCGGTGCACACTGGCCCCATGTCCTCGCGTCGCAGACACTGCCCCGAGTGCCGCCGGGAGATCGCCGTCGTGGCCGGGCGGTTCGCCCGTCACGATCCGCCCGGTGCCCGGGAGAACGGCGAGCTGACCTCCTGCCCCGGCTCCCGGCGGGTGGCGCAACTGGAAGGTGTCCAGCCGTCGTTGGACGGGTACGTTGTTCCGGAGTTCCCCGGTCAGCTCCCGCTGTTCTAGCCCGCCACCGCCCACCACCGCCGGCGGCCGCTCAGTTGCCCGCCACGGACTTCACCGCCACCGACACCGGGGTCGAGCCGCTGACCAGTTCCAGGGTCAGGCCCGCCGTCGCCGGGGTGTCCACCAACTCGGCCAGGACCGTGGCGACGTCGTCGCGGGGGATCGAGCCGCGGCCCGTGTGCGCCTCCAGGCGGACCAGGCCGGTACCGGCGTCGTCCGTCAGCGCGCCCGGTCGCAGGATCGTCCACTCCAGGGCGTCCTGAGCGCGTACGTGGTCGTCCGCCGCGCCCTTGGCGCGCAGGTAGACGTCGAAGACCTCGTCGCCCTCGTGCCGGGCGTCCGCGCCCATCGACGACACCACCAGCAGGCGCCGTACGCCCGCCCTGACCGCGGCGTCGGCGAACAGCACGGCCGCGCCCTTGTCCACGGTGTCCTTGCGGGCCGCGCCGCTGCCCGGGCCCGCGCCCGCCGCGAACACGGCCGCGTCCGCGCCGCGCAGCCGCTCCGCGACCTCCTCGACCGAGGCCGACTCCAGGTCCAGCACGATCGGTTCGGCGCCGGCCGCCCGCAGGTCGTCGGCCTGTTCGGCACGGCGGATGATGCCCGCCCCCTCGTCCCCGCGCGCGGCGAGCAGCCGCTCCAGCCGTAGCGCGATCTGACCATGACCACCAGCGATGACAATGCGCATGTTTCCGACCGTACGCCCGGATGGCCGCATCCGCCGCACGACCGTGGCCGCATCCGCCGCACGACCGACCCCCACGACCGGCCGCAACGGGCGGCCGGCTGAGGGTCGGTCAGGGGGAGCCGGTCACCGGGCCGATCTTGGACCGGTCGGCAGCCGGCCGGTCCCGGCCGCTACGACAGCTCGCCCCGGCCCTGCCGCGGCAGTCCCAGTTCCACCGATGCCGCCGAGTCGCAGAACTCCCGCACCGCGCTCGTGCGCGCCACCACGCGCCCCTGGTGCACCACCATGCGGCTGTAGGCGAGCGAGAGCGCGCCCGCCAGCCGTTCGCCGCGCACCGCGAGCAGTTCCGCGGGGAATCCCGCCTCCACCCGCACCTCGGGCAGGCCGAGCACCGCCCGGGCCGAAGCGCTCACCGCGTCGTAGGCCTCCTCGGGGCGCAGTCCGTGCCGGGCGGCCAGCAGATAGGCGGCCTCCAGCGGGTCGCCGCGCCCCACCGGGTTCGACACGTCCCGCAGCGCGCCGCTGCCCGCGGCCACCCGCACCCCGGCCGCCCGCAGCAGCCGTACCGGGGCCGTGCCGGGGCCCTCGGCGCCCGCGCAGCCGCCCTGCGGCAGGCACACCACGGTCACCCCGGCCGCGGCCAGCTGGTCCGCCGCCCGCGCGGCCGCCTCGGCGGGCAGCCGGCCCAGGCCGCCGCACGGGCCCAGCGTCACCCCCGGACGCAGGCCGCCCGCCATCGCCGCGATGCGCGCCAGACGGGCCGGGTCCGTGCCGTCGGTGTGCAGGTCGACCGGGCAGCCGTGTTCGGAGGCCACCTCCAGGACGGCCTCCACGTAGCCCGTGGGGTCGGGGTCCACGTCCGGACAGCCGCCGACCACGCACGCGCCCATCTTGACCGCCTCCCGCAGCATCGCCAGCCCGTCCGCGCCGGCCGCCCCGGTCAGCACGCGCGGCACCGCCACGGTCGTCAGCTCCACGAGCCCGCGCCGCGCCCGCCGGGCCTGCAGGACCGCGCTCAGGGCACCCAGGCCCTGGACGTCGCCCACGCGCACGTGCGCGCGCAGCGCGGTCGCGCCGTGGCCCAGCTGCAGCAGCGCGGCCTCGATCGCCCGGCGCTGGACGTCCTCGGGGGCGTACGACACCGGCCCGTCGCCGTCGGCGGTCAGGGCGGTGTCGGCGTGCGCGTGGGGCCCGGCGGGGGCCGGCAGGAGCAGGTAGCCGCTCAGGTCCACCCGGGACCCGTCGTCGCCCTCGCGCGCGCCACGGGGGGGGCCCGCGCCCCGCCTGCCCGTCCGCCCTGCGGTGCCCAGGCTGCCCGCCGTGCCGACCGCCTCGATGCGCCCGTCGGACAGACGGACGTCCACGGTGCGCCCGTCGGTCAGCCGGGCACCGCTCAGGAGCAGGACGCCCGGGTCCGGCGGGCCGGACGGGCCCGGGGAGGAGGACGAGGGAGGTGGCTGCTGCTGACCGGGAGGCATCGCACTCCAGCTGAGGGACGGCGAGGGGGGAAGGGGACGACGGCAGGGCGCGGACACAAGATCACGCAGTGCGACGAGCCTAGGGTGGCCGCCGCGCGGGACGGGGGAGGAGCGCAATAGTCGTACCGGTGTGGCCGAAGCCCGGTAGGACGGTTGGCCCGGCGGCCGAGCGGCCGAGCGGCCGAGCACGCGTCAGGCGCGGGCGGTGCCAGGGGCGCGGACGTGTGGACGTGCGGCAATCGGGCAGGGGTCGGGGAACGGCCCGGGAACGGATTTGGGCGAACGGCGGCGGACCGTGTAATGTCTTCATCGCTCGCCCCAATAGCTCAGTCGGCAGAGCGTCTCCATGGTAAGGAGAAGGTCAACGGTTCGATTCCGTTTTGGGGCTCTGATGTGAGAGGTACCCGCCGCAAGGCGGGGCCCGATCGCATCGCAGCGGTGTAGCTCAGTCGGTAGAGCAAGCGGCTCATAATCGCTGTGTCACCGGTTCAAGTCCGGTCACCGCTACTCTCAGTAGCCGATTGCCGGGTCGGTCCGTCGATCGGCTACTCTTCATGTGCGTTATTTCTAGTCAACCGTTCGTCAAGGAGCACTCACGTGGCTGCCACCGACGTCCGCCCGAAGATCACGCTGGCCTGCGTGGAGTGCAAGGAGCGGAACTACATCACCAAGAAGAACCGGCGTAACAACCCGGACCGTCTGGAGATGAAGAAGCACTGCCCGCGTTGCAACGCGCACACCGCGCACCGCGAGACGCGATAAACCAGACACAGTCATGAGGCCGTCCCCACACCAGGGGGCGGCCTCATGCTGTTTGATCGAACCGACGCAAGACATCAGGAGGTGCCGCGCGCATGGCGCTCGACCAGTCCTTCGTGGGGCGGTCCTACCCGCCCACCGCTCCCTACGAGGTGGGCCGGGAAAAGATCCGGGAGTTCGCCGAGGCGGTGGGGGACACCAACCCGGCCTACACGGACCCCGAGGCGGCCAAGGCGCTCGGCCACCCGGACGTGATCGCCCCGCCGACCTTCCTGTTCGCCATCACCTACAAGGCCGCCGCGCAGGTCGTCCAGGACCCGCAGCTCGGCCTCGACTTCAGCCGGGTGGTGCACGGCGACCAGAAGTTCGCCTACGTCCGCCCCGTGCGCGCCGGTGACCGGCTGTCCGTCACCTCCACGATCGACGCGATCAAGTCCCTGGCCGGCAACGACATCATGGACGTCCGGGGCGAGGTGCACGACGAGGCGGGCGAGCACGTGGCGACCACCTGGATGAAGCTCGTGGCCCGCGCGGCCGAGGAGGCGTGAGGAACCCATGACGGCGAAGATCGCCTACGACGACGTCGAGGTCGGCACCGAGCTGCCGGCGCAGACCTTCCCCGTGACCCGTGCCACGCTCGTCCAGTACGCGGGCGCCTCCGGGGACTTCAACCCCATCCACTGGAACGAGCGGTTCGCCAAGGAGGTCGGGCTGCCGGACGTGATCGCGCACGGCATGTTCACCATGGCCGAGGCGATCCGGGTCGTCACCGACTGGGCCGGTGACCCGGGCGCGGTCGTCGAGTACGGCGTCCGCTTCACCAAGCCCGTCGTCGTCCCCGACGACGACAAGGGCGCCCGGATCGAGGTCTCCGGCAAGGTCGCGGCCAAGCTGGAGGACAACACCGTCCGGGTGGACCTGACCGCCGTCAGCGGCGGGCAGAAGGTCCTCGGGATGGCCCGCGCGGTCGTCCGCCTGGCCTGACCCGTCACCACCGCCTGACCGGTCACCACGGCCCTGACCGGTCACCGCGGCCCTGGCGGGCTCTGTCGGCGGGGTCTCGTAGTCTTGGGCGCGTGCAGGAACTCCACGACGCGCCCCTGGCCCCGCTGACCACCTTCCGGCTGGGCGGTCCCGCGAACCGGCTGCTCACCGCGACCACCGACGCCGAGGTGATCGACGCCGTCCGCGAGGCCGACGCCACCGGCACGCCACTGCTGGTCATCGGCGGCGGCTCCAACCTGGTCATCGGCGACAAGGGCTTCGACGGCACCGCCCTGCGCATCGCCACCCGCGGCGTGGAGCTGCGCGGTACGACGCTGGAGCTGGCCGCCGGCGAGGTGTGGACGGACGCCGTCGCGCGCACCGTGGAGGCCGGCCTCGCCGGCATCGAATGCCTCGCCGGCATCCCCGGCTCCGCCGGCGCCACCCCCATCCAGAACGTCGGGGCGTACGGCCAGGAGATCTCCACCACCCTCACCGAGGTCGTCGCCTACGACCGCCGGGCCGGCGAGACGGTCACCCTGACCAACGAGGAGTGCGCGTTCTCCTACCGGCACAGCCGCTTCAAGGCCGACCCCGAACGGTACGTCGTGCTGCGCGTCCGCTTCGCGCTGCAGGACGCGGGCGGGCTGTCGGCGCCGGTGAAGTACGCCGAGACGGCCCGTGCGCTGGGCGTGGCCGTGGGCGACCGGGCGCCGCTGGCCACCGCCCGCGACACCGTGCTGAAGCTGCGCGCAGGGAAGGGCATGGTGCTGGACCCCGAGGACCACGACACCTGGTCGGCCGGGTCCTTCTTCACCAACCCGATCCTCACCGACGCCGAGTTCGCCGCGTTCCGCGCCCGGGTCCGGGAGCGCCTGGGCGAGGAGGCCGAACCGCCCGCGTACCCGGCGGGGCAGGGGCGCACCAAGACCTCCGCGGCCTGGCTGATCGACAAGGCCGGCTTCACCAAGGGCTACGGCAGCGGCCCGGCCCGGATCTCCACCAAGCACACCCTCGCCCTGACCAACCGCGGCGGCGCCACCACGGAGGACCTGCTGGCCCTGGCCCGCGAGGTCGTGGCCGGGGTGCGCGAGACGTTCGGCATCACCCTGGTCAACGAGCCGGTGACGGTGGGCGTGAGCCTGTAGGCCCTGCCCCGGACCGGACCGGACGGCTCCGGACCGGCCGGATGGCTCCGGAACGGCCAGATGGCTCCGGACCGGCTGTGAGCGCTCCGGACCGGCCGTAAGCGCTCCGGATCGGCCGGGAGCGCCCCGGATGCCCCGGCCCGGGCGAGACCACCCTGGATCGGCCGGGCTCCCCCGGCCCGGCCGGGACCGGACCCAGGGGCTGACCGGACCGGCCGGGACCGGCCCCAGGGTCCAACCGGACAGACCCGGGACCGGACCGGGCCCCAGGTCTAATACGCCACACCCACCCCCTGCTTCACCGTCGCCGGATCGTCGGTCATCGCCAGCATCGCGTGGGCCACGTCCGCCCGGGCGATGAAGCGGCCGCGCGGCGGGAAGCCGCCGACGACCGTGCGGTAGGTGCCGGTCAGCGGCTTGTTCTGCAGGCGCGGCGGGCGGACGACCGTCCAGTCCGTGGCGCTGCGGGCCAGTTCGGCCTCCATCTCGCGCAGGTCGGCGTAGACGTCCTTCAGCAGCGCCGAGACCAGACGGCGGACCGTCCGGTCCAGTGGTCCGTCGCCCGCCGGTGCGGGGCCGACGGGTCCCGCGCTCACCACGAGCAGCCGCCGTACGCCCTCCGCCTCCAGCGCGCCCAGCACCGTGCGCGTCAGCCGGGTCGCCACGCCGGCGTCCTCGCGGCTGCGGGCGCCCAGTCCGGACAGCACCGCGTCACGGCCCGCGACGGCGGGGCGCACGGCCTCCGGGTCCCGCAGATCGGCGCGGAACACCTCCAGTCCGTCGCCCGTCACGGTCAGCCGGGCCGGATCGCGGACGACGGCGGTGACCCGGTGGCCGGCCGTGAGCGCCTGTCGGACGATCTCCTGGCCGATTCCACCGGTGGCGCCGAAAACGGTGAGGTTCATGACTGCTCCTGCGCTGGCAACGTCGGTGAGTATTCACTCACCCGGTTCTCCTCTAGGGTGAGTGAATACTCACCAACCCGTCAACGGCCCTCGGGCCGCCGTGAAATCCTTGGGACCATGGAGCAGAAACCGGCACACGTCCGCATCCTCGACGCCGCCCACGAGCTGATGTTGACCGTCGGGCTCGCCCGCGCCACCACCAAAGAGATCGCCAAGGTGGCCGGCTGCTCCGAAGCGGCCCTCTACAAGTACTTCCCGAGCAAGGAGGAACTGTTCATCCAGGTGCTGCACGAGCGGCTGCCGCGCCTGACCCCGCTGCTGCGCAGCCTCGCCGCCGAGCCCGGCCGCCGCACCTTGCTGGAGAACCTCACCGAGATCGCCCGCCAGGCCGCCCTGTTCTACGAGCAGAGCTTCCCGATCGCCGGCTCCCTGTACGCGGAGACCCAGCTCAAGCGGCGCCACGACGAGGCGATGCGGCAGATGGGCTCCGGGCCGCACGTCCCGATCGAGGAACTGGACGCCTACCTCCGCGCCGAGCAGGCCCTCGGCCGCATCGCCGCCGGCGCCGACACCTTCGCGGCCGCCTCCCTCCTCCTCGGCGCCTGCGCCCAGCGGGCCTTCGCGTACGACGCGGCGGACAGCCGCCCGGACGCGGCCGAGTTCGCCGACCGCCTGGCCCGCACCCTGCTGGCGGGCATCGGACAGGCCCCGGCACCGGGCATCGATCAGGCCCCGGCACCGGGCAGCGGGCAGGCCCCGGCACCGGGCATCGATCAGGCCCCGGCACCGGGCAGCGATCAGGCCCCCGCACCGGGCAGCGAGTAGGGACCCCGCACAGCGATCGCATAGGGTCGGTCCCCGTCCTACAGGGAGGGGAAAGACCATGCGAGGCGGACGTCTCGGCCGTGCCGTCGCGATCGCGGCGGCGAGCGTGCTGGTGGGCGCGCTGGCCACGGGCTGCGGCTCGGCGGCCCGCGGCGGCGGCAGCGACCACCGGGCCGACGGCGTCGGCGGCGCCGACGGGAAGCCGTCCGGCCGGGCGTCCCGGGCGGTGAAGATCACCGAGTTGCTCGCACCCGACGGCACCACCGTCCGCGTCGGATCACCGCAGGCGAAGACCGTCGTCCACGTCTACGAGGACCTGCGCTGCCCGGTCTGCGACGACTTCGAGACCCGGGGCGGCGGCGAGGCCCTGCGCGACCTGGTCCGCTCCGGCCAGGTCCGGGCGGAGTACACCCTGGCCTCCTTCCTCGACGACAAGCTCGGCGGCCAGGGCTCCAAGAAGGCCGCGAACGCGCTGCGGGCCGCGCTGGAGGCGGGCAGGTTCGCCGAGTACCACGACGTCCTCTTCGCCCACCAGCCAGAGGAGAGCGTCGACGGCTACACCGACGCGTTCCTGCTGGAGATGGCCTCGCGCGTGAAGGGCCTGCGCGGCCCGAAGTTCGACGCGGCGGTCAAGGACATGAAGTACCGCGGCTTCGTGACCGCGTCCGAGAAGGCGTTCGAGTCGTCCGGAGCGCCCGGCACGCCCACCCTGAAGGTCGACGGGAAGACCGTCGACGGGCAGCTGTACAACGGGATCTTCGACAAGAACACGCTGCCGATGGTCATCGGGGCACTCTCCGGGGACTGACCCGCCGCAGCCCGCCGGCCAGCCGTCCTCCGGGAGCGACCCTTCTCGGGCCGCCGGTCAGTCGTCCTCCGGGAGTGACCCGCCGCAGCCTGTCGGTCAGTCGTCCTCGGGACCGACCCTCCTCAGCTCGCCAGCCAGTCGTCCACGCCCGACAGCAGCTTCGTCCGGACGTCCTCCGGGGCGGCCGAGGCGCGGATGGACTGGCGGGCCAGCTCCGCCAGCTCGGCGTCGTCGAACGCGTGGTGGTGCCGGGCGATCTCGTACTGGGCCGCCAGCCGGGAGCCGAAGAGCAGGGGGTCGTCGGCGCCCAGGGCCATCGGGACCCCGGCGTCGTACAGGGTGCGCAGGGGGACGTCCTCCGGCTTGTCGTACACCCCGAGAGCCACGTTGGAGGCCGGGCACACCTCGCAGGTCACGCCCCGCTCGGCCAGGCGCCGCAGCAGGGCGGGGTCCTCCGCCGCGCGCACCCCGTGGCCCACCCGGTGGGCGTGCAGGTCGTCCAGGCAGTCGCGGACCGAGGCGGGACCGGTCAGCTCGCCGCCGTGCGGGGCCGCGAACAGGCCGCCGTCGCGCGCGATCGCGAACGCCCGGTCGAAGTCCCGCGCCATGCCCCGCCGCTCGTCGTTGGACAGGCCGAAACCGACCACGCCGCGGTCCCGGTAGCGCACGGCCAGCCGGGCCAGCGTGCGGGCGTCCAGCGGGTGCTTCATGCGGTTGGCGGCGACCAGGACCCGCATGCCCAGGCCCGTCTCCCGCGAGGCCGTCTCCACGGCGTCCAGGATGATCTCCAGCGCCGGGATCAGTCCGCCCAGCCTGGGCGCGTACGAGGTCGGGTCCACCTGGATCTCCAGCCAGCCCGAGCCGTCCTTGACGTCCTCCTCGGCGGCCTCCCGCACCAGGCGCTGGATGTCCTCCGGTGCCCGCAGGCAGGAACGCGCCGCGTCGTACAGCCGCTGGAAGCGGAACCAGCCGCGCTCGTCCGTCGCCCGCAGCTTCGGCGGCTCACCGCTGACCAGGGCGTCCGTCAGGGCCTCCGGCAGGCGCACGCCGTACTTGTCGGCCAGTTCCAGCAGGGTGGTGGGCCGCATCGACCCGGTGAAGTGCAGGTGCAGATGGGCTTTCGGCAGCTCGGAGAGATCGCGTACGTGCTCCATCCCAGGATCCTGCCGCACGCGCCCCGCGTCCCGGTAGCCGTTTCCCCGTTCGTGCTCTTGCCCGTACAAACAAGCGGGCCGCCTCCCGGAGGGAAACGGCCCGCACACGGGGAGGGGGTCAGTCCCTGGCCTCCGCCAGCAGCTTCTGGATCCGGCTCACGCCCTCCACCAGGTCCTCGTCACCGAGGGCGTAGGACAGGCGCAGGTAGCCCGGCGTGCCGAAGGCCTCCCCCGGGACGACCGCGACCTCGGCCTCCTCCAGGATCAGCGCGGCCAGCTCGACCGTGTTCTGCGGGCGCTTGCCGCGGATCTCCTTGCCGATCAGTGCCTTCACCGACGGGTACGCGTAGAACGCGCCCTCCGGCTCCGGGCACACGACGCCGTCGATCTCGTTGAGCATCCGCACGATGGTCCGGCGGCGCCGGTCGAACGCCTCGCGCATCATCGCCACGGCCTCCAGGTCGCCGGAGACGGCGGCCAGGGCGGCCGCCTGGGCCACGTTGGAGACGTTCGAGGTGGCGTGCGACTGCAGGTTGGTCGCGGCCTTGACGACGTCCTTCGGGCCGATGACCCAGCCCACGCGCCAGCCGGTCATGGCGTACGTCTTGGCCACGCCGTTGACGACGATGCACTTGTCGCGCAGCTCCGGCAGCAGCGCGGGCAGGGACACCGAGACGGCGTCGCCGTAGACCAGGTGCTCGTAGATCTCGTCGGTGAGCACCCACAGGCCGTGCTCCAGCGCCCAGCGGCCGATCGCCTCGGTCTCGGCCTCGGAGTACACCGCGCCGGTCGGGTTGGAGGGGGAGACGAACAGGACGACCTTGGTCTTCTCCGTGCGGGCCGCCTCCAGCTGCTCCACCGTGACGCGGTAACCGGTGGTCTCGTCGGCGACCACCTCGACCGGGACACCGCCGGCCAGGCGGATCGACTCCGGGTACGTCGTCCAGTACGGCGCCGGGACGATGACCTCGTCACCCGGGTCCAGGATCGCGGCGAAGGCCTCGTAGATGGCCTGCTTGCCGCCGTTGGTGACCAGGATCTGGGAGACGTCCGGCTCCCAGCCGGAGTCGCGCAGCGTCTTCGCGGCGATCGCGGCCTTCAGCTCGGGCAGGCCGCCGGCCGGGGTGTAGCGGTGGTACTTCGGGTTCTTGCAGGCCTCGATCGCGGCCTCGACGATGTAGTCCGGGGTCGGGAAGTCGGGCTCACCGGCGCCGAAGCCGATCACCGGACGCCCGGCGGCCTTCAGGGCCTTGGCCTTGGCGTCCACGGCGAGGGTGGCGGACTCGGAGATCGCGCCGACTCGGGCGGAGACCCGGCGCTCGGTGGGAGGGGTTGCAGCGCTCATACCGCCATCGTTCCAGACCACCGACGAGAGGGGCACACGGGTTTCGAGGAGTGAGCGAGGGCGGTCTACGCGCTGAACAACCGTGCGGACCCGCCCGCCCTGCCGCGTGCCCCGCCGCACGCCGTGCCGGGCGCCTCACCGGCCGTCTCCCGCCCTGCGGACCCGCGGAATCCGGCCCTCCGCACCGGTTGCCTGCGGCCCACCGCATCAGCTGCCTCAGGCCCCGCGGACCGGCGGTCTCCGGCCTTCCGTCCCCGCAGTTTCCAGCCCTGCACGCCCGCGGTCTCCAGCCTCCGCACCCGCAGTCTCCGGCGCCTCCGCCGCCTCGGCACGGTCCTTCGGCCCCGTCCGCCCCGGTGCTCCGTCCGGCTCGGCACCGGTCCTCCGGCCCCTCCCGCACAGGTCTTTCGGACACTCCGTGGACACCGAAGAACGCTTTCCGTTCGACGCCCGGCCCCGGACCACGTACACTCTCACCTCGTTGGCCTTCAGCAGCCGCGCCGGACATCGGTGCACGCCGGGCATTTGGTCGGATGCGGTACGTTGGGGGAACACAAAGGGTCGTAGCTCAATTGGTAGAGCACTGGTCTCCAAAACCAGCGGTTGGGGGTTCAAGTCCCTCCGGCCCTGCTCCACACACCTTCGCCAGGATGTGTGCGCATGTACGTACAGCAATGCACCGCCGTGCGGCTCGACCGGGCGCGGCACGGCCACGACCCGGGAATCAGGTGAGGACGCATGACGGACGCCGTGGGCTCCATCGACACGCCTGACGCCCGGGACGAGGTGGCGGAGTCCAAGAAGAAGCCGCGCAAGGGCGGCAAGCGAGCCAAGAAGGGCCCGCTGAAGCGTCTTGCGCTCTTCTACCGGCAGATCATCGCCGAACTCCGCAAGGTTGTCTGGCCCACGCGCCATCAGCTGACGTCGTACACCACCGTGGTGATCTTCTTCGTTGCCATCATGATCGCCCTGGTGACCGTGATTGACTATGGGCTCAACCACGCGGCCAAGTACGTCTTCGGCTGAGTCAAGAGCGAAGGGCGCCGTGGTTACCGGCGCCCGTTTTCGCATGTTCCACCCCTATGTATCCAGGAAGAAGCAGCCACCGTGTCTGACCCGAACCTGAACGACGCCATCGAGCCGACCGAGTCCGTGGATGACGAGCTCGACATCGTCGAGGGTGCGGACGAGGGCGACGAGGCCGAGGCTGCCGAGGCCGCCGCGGGCGAGCCGGCCGAGCAGGCCGCCGTCCACGTCGAGGACGAGGACGAGGACCAGGCCACCGAGGGTGAGGACGCCGAGGCCGCCGAAGCCGAGGCCGCCGAGGAGCCCGAGCCCGAACTCGACCCGGTCACCAAGCTCCGCGAGGAACTGCGCACCCTGCCCGGCGAGTGGTACGTCATCCACACCTACGCCGGCTACGAGAAGCGCGTGAAGGCCAATCTGGAGCAGCGCGCCGTCTCGCTGAACGTCGAGGACTTCATCTACCAGGCCGAGGTGCCCGAGGAAGAGATCGTCCAGATCAAGAACGGCGAGCGCAAGACCGTCCGGCAGAACAAGCTGCCCGGTTACGTCCTCGTCCGCATGGACCTGACGAACGAGTCCTGGGGCGTCGTCCGCAACACGCCCGGCGTCACCGGCTTCGTCGGCAACGCCTACGACCCCTACCCGCTGTCCCTGGACGAGATCGTGAAGATGCTCGCCCCGGAGGCGGAGGAGAAGGCCGCCCGCGAGGCCGCCGAGGCCGAGGGCAAGCCCGCCCCGCAGCGCAAGGTCGAGGTCCAGGTGCTGGACTTCGAGGTCGGCGACTCGGTCACCGTCACCGACGGCCCCTTCGCCACGCTGCAGGCGACCATCAACGAGATCAACGCCGACTCCAAGAAGGTCAAGGGCCTGGTCGAGATCTTCGGCCGCGAGACGCCGGTCGAGCTGTCCTTCGACCAGATCCAGAAGAACTAGGCGCACGAACCCACGAAAGAGCCCCCGCCCGGCGGTCACCCGCCGGGCGGGGGCTCTGCCGTGTCGTTTCCGAAACCCCCGGCCGTCCGGATCGAGGGCATCGCACCACCTATCGTGAAGCCATGAACAGGCGGCGCTGGTGGTCGGTGATCGGCTTGTGGGTCGTGTGGTGGGCAGCCGCCACCGCTGTCTTCTGGCTTCTGGGCAAGGTGCTCGGTCAGTCGGCGAGCCCGGTGGGGTGCGGGGCGAGTGCCGTGCTGGTGATCGTCGTGGGCGAGATCGGTGACCGGGTACGGCGCCGCCTCCGGCCCCGCCGTGAGGTGGGCTGACCGGACGGCCCGTGCGGGCCGGTCGGACCGGGCAGCCGCAGGGCGGCACGCCGTCGCGGCGGTGCGTGAGGCCGCCATCGGCACGGCCGGGCCGGCCCTCTTCACCCCGGGGCCGCCCAGGTGTCACCCGGAAACGGTGCGGGGGCCTGTCCGATGTCGCCGTGGCGTTCTACCGTCCCGTACATGACGCGACCCGGACCCCGAAGACCCGCCGTTTCCCTTCTCTGCGCGGGCGCTGCGGTGGCGCTCGCCTGGGCGGGGCCTGCGCAGCCGGCCGCCACGGCCGCGGACGGCCCGGCCCCCGCCGCGGACGGCCGGCGCGCCGACCCGATCGTCTCCGGCCGGCTCGACCTCGGCCCGGCCGATCTGCCGGAGACCCGTACGACCTCGACGCTGCAGCCCGGCGTCACCCTGACCCGGATCACCCGCGGGGGCGCCGACGACTCCCTGTTCTGGACGCTGGAGGTGCAGATCCCGAACGCCTCCTCGCCCGACCCCGACGCACCGGCCAAGGCGCTGTCCGGGGCGGCCGACGCCCGCGAGGAGCGCGAGCGGTTGCGCGCCGAGGGGTTCGACGCGCGGGTCGAGGCCGTGGCGCGGCCCCGCGCCGCCGACGTGTCGCCCGGCATCCTCGGCTACCGCGTCCGGGTCGGCTCCTGGCCCACCCGGTCCGAGGCCGACCGGGAGCGTGCCCGCCTGACCGCCGCCGGGGAGCACGCCTCCAGCGTCTTCACCGGCTGGGACGGGGACCGCGCGGCGCGCGGTCCCTGGCACGTCGACGTGGTCACCATCGACCCTCGCCGGTTCGACGGCCGCCTCGACGCGACCTTCGGCCCCGACCTGGAGGGCCGTGAGACGACCTCCGCGCTGGCCCGGGCGGCCGGTGCCACGGTCGGCGTCAACGCGGGCTTCTTCGTCCTGGACCCCGCCGCCGGCGCGCCGGGCGACCCCGCCGGGGTCGGCGTGTACGACGGCAAGGTGCTGTCCGAGCCCGTCGGCGAACGCCCGGCGCTCGTCCTGGACGACCGCGGCACCAGCAGCATCGAACGGCTGTCCTGGCGCGGCAGCGTGCTGATCGGCGGCCGGACCGTCCCGCTCGACGGCGTGGACCGGGTGCCCGGCCTGATCCGCAACTGCGGCGGCGACCGGACCGACCGCCCGACGGCACAGCCGCTGCACGACGTCACCTGCACCGACGACAGCGAGCTCGTCGCGTTCACCCCGGAGTACGGCGCCCGCACCCCCGAGGGCCCCGGGCGCGAGGTGGTGCTCGACGCCCACCAGCGGGTGGTCTCCGTGGCCGCCGTACGCGGCACCGCGCTCGCCCCCGGCACCACCTCCCTGCAGGCCACCGGAGACCTGGCGGACCGGCTCGCGGCCGTCCGGGTCGGTGACCGGGTGCGGGTGCGCACGGACCTGGCCGACGCCGCGACCGGCCGGCCGCGTCCGGTGAGCCGCCACACGACGATCGTCAACGGCGGCCCCCAGCTCGTCCACCACGGGCGGGAGGAGATCACCCAGCGCCGGGACGGCATGGACCACGCGGACGACCCCAGCTGGGCCTACGGCTGGGTGGTCAAGCGGAACCCGCGCACCCTCGCCGGAACGGACCGGTACGGGCGTACGGTGCTGGTGTCCGTCGACGGGCGCACCACCGGCGACCTCGGCCTGAGCATCCCGGAGGCCGCCGACGTGGCCCGCTCGCTCGGCCTGGTCGAGGCCGTCAACCTCGACGGCGGCGGCTCGACGGCGATGGCGGTCGGCGGAGCGGTCATCGGCCACCCCTCCGACGCCACCGGCGAACGGCCCGTCGGCGACGCCGTGTTGGTCCTGCCGCCGGCTCGCCGGCCGTGACCGGCGCCCGCCGAGGGCCGTGGCCGGGCCCGCGGCGGGCGCGGCTCCGGCGCCCGGAGCCACCTGCTGGTTTTGGGAGCGGAGGGCCTACCCGTTATCGTTGTGCGGTATGCCTCCATCCGGATGATCCGGACCGATGATCCGGAAGCCCCCGGAGGAGGCCGACCACTCTCACTAGGACCCGGAGAGAGCAATGCCTCCCAAGAAGAAGAAGGTCACGGGGCTCATCAAGCTCCAGATCCAGGCCGGCGCCGCCAACCCGGCCCCGCCGGTCGGCCCGGCGCTGGGTCAGCACGGCGTCAACATCATGGAGTTCTGCAAGGCCTACAACGCCGCGACCGAGTCGCAGCGCGGGTGGGTCATCCCGGTGGAGATCACGGTCTACGAGGACCGTTCCTTCACCTTCATCACCAAGACGCCGCCGGCCGCCAAGATGATCCTCAAGGCCGCGGGCGTGGAGAAGGGCTCCGGCGAGCCGCACAAGACCAAGGTCGCCAAGATCACCCGCGACCAGGTCCGTGAGATCGCCCAGACCAAGATGCCCGACCTCAACGCCAACGACCTGGACGCCGCCGAGAAGATCATCGCCGGCACCGCCCGTTCCATGGGCGTCACCGTCGAGGGCTGAGACCCCCCTAGTACTCCCGCGGCCGGACCGGGCCGCACGTGGGAGGGCCTGCTCGGCCCGTACCACGACTCCTTTCAGAACCCACAGGAGCAGTTGTGAGCAAGCGCAGCAAGGCTCTCCGCGCTGCGGACGCCAAGATCGACCGGGAGAAGCTGTACGCCCCGCTCGAGGCCGTCCGTCTCGCCAAGGAGACCTCCACGACCAAGTTCGACGGCACCGTCGAGGTCGCCTTCCGTCTGGGTGTCGACCCGCGCAAGGCCGACCAGATGGTCCGTGGCACCGTGAACCTTCCGCACGGCACCGGTAAGACCGCCCGGGTCCTGGTCTTCGCGACCGGTGACCGTGCCGAGGCCGCGCGTGCCGCGGGCGCCGACATCGTCGGCGCCGACGAGCTGATCGACGAGGTGTCGAAGGGCCGCCTGGACTTCGACGCCGTCGTCGCCACCCCGGACCTCATGGGCAAGGTCGGCCGCCTCGGCCGCGTCCTCGGCCCGCGTGGTCTGATGCCGAACCCGAAGACCGGCACCGTCACCCCCGACGTGGCCAAGGCCGTCTCCGACATCAAGGGCGGCAAGATCGAGTTCCGTGTCGACAAGCACGCGAACCTGCACTTCATCATCGGCAAGACGTCGTTCGACGACACCAAGCTGGTGGAGAACTACGGCGCCGCGCTGGAGGAGATCCTCCGTCTGAAGCCGTCCGCCGCCAAGGGTCGCTACATCAAGAAGGCCGCCATCAGCACCACGATGGGCCCCGGCATCCAGGTCGACCCGAACCGCACCCGCAACCTCCTCGTCGAGGAGGACCCGGCCGCGGTCTGAGCCCCCACGGCTCACCTGTAGTCGGCGACGAGCCCCGCACCCGGTTGGGTGCGGGGCTCGTCCCCTTTGCGGCCCAGGGGGCGCTTCCGGGCCAGGGTCGCTTGCGGGTCAGGGGCGCTTCGGGCCCAGTGGCTGTGTACGACCCAGGGGCGGCCTGCGCCCCACCGGCCGCTTCCGGCCCTTCGGGGCCTCCCTGGCCTCCTCTGAGCCGGTCCCGTGGCTTCCCGGGGCCTTCCGGGCCTCCTCTGAGCCGGTCCCGGGCCGTCCGGGCCTTCTCCCGGTTCTCCGCCGGGCCTTCCCGGCCCTCCACGCGCCGTCCCGGATTTCTGCCGGCCGTCCCGCGCCGTCCCGGGCCGCTTCCTCGGCTCCCCGGCCCTGTTTTCCCGGCTCACCGCGCCCACGCCGGGCCGGCGGTGCCAGGGCGGTCCGGCGCGGAGTGATCCGCCGAACGGGGCGGATTTGCTCCGGCCCGCCCCGTTCCCGTACTCTCCTTTCCGAAGCCAAAGACCGCTGGTCGTTGCCGTGCGCTCGCAAGAGGGTGCGGTGGCCGAAGGATCCGCTGAACATGCGGACGACCCGCGCAGGTGACAGTGGAAGAACTCCCGGAGTGCGCGCGCCCCTGTGTCGTGCGTGCGGCCGGTCGAGTCCGCCCCGTGCGCCTGCGCCGGGGCGTTTCGTTTTCCCCAGTCCTCCTTCGGGTCCGCGCGGTCCGAATCACCCGGAAGGAGGCCGAGGCTCTATGGCGAGGCCCGACAAGGCTGCCGCGGTTGCCGAGCTGACGGACAAGTTCCGCAACTCGTCTGCTGCCGTGCTGACCGAGTACCGCGGTCTCACCGTGGCGCAGCTCAAGACGCTGCGTCGTTCGCTCGGTGAGAACGCCCAGTACGCCGTGGTGAAGAACACGCTGACCAAGATTGCGGCCAACGAGGCCGGGATCACGACGCTGGACGACCTGTTCAACGGTCCGACGGCTGTCGCCTTCGTCACCGGTGACCCGGTGGAGTCGGCGAAGGGTCTCCGTGACTTCGCCAAGGACAACCCGAATCTCGTCATCAAGGGCGGTGTCCTTGACGGCAAGGCGCTGTCCGCCGACGAGATCAAGAAGCTTGCGGACCTCGAGTCCCGCGAGGTTCTGCTCAGCAAGCTGGCCGGTGCCTTCAAGGCGAAGCAGTCCCAGGCTGCCTCCGTCTTCCAGGCGCTGCCGACGAAGCTCGTCCGCACCGTGGACGCGCTGCGCGCCAAGCAGGCCGAGCAGGGCGGTGCCGAGTAATTCGGCTCGCTTTCTGACCCGTACCGACCAGGGCGCGGGTCGCAGCGGGCCGACGTACGCCCGCCTCATCCAGTACATCCGGCACCTGCCGATTTGAGTGGAAGGACCGCCATCATGGCGAAGCTGTCCCAGGACGAGCTGCTTGCCCAGTTCGAGGAGATGACCCTCATCGAGCTCTCCGAGTTCGTGAAGGCCTTCGAGGAGAAGTTCGACGTCACCGCTGCCGCGGCCGCCCCGGTCGTCGTCGCCGGTGGTGGCGCCGGTGCCGCCGCGGGCGCCGAGCAGGCCGAGGAGAAGGACGAGTTCGACGTCATCCTCGCCGGTGCCGGCGACAAGAAGATCCAGGTCATCAAGGTCGTGCGCGAGCTGACCTCCCTGGGCCTGAAGGAGGCCAAGGACCTGGTCGACGGTGCCCCGAAGCCCGTCCTCGAGAAGGTCAACAAGGAGGCCGCGGACAAGGCCAAGGAGGCCCTCGAGGGCGCCGGCGCCTCCGTCGAGGTCAAGTAAGACCTGCACCGGTCGTAAGACCTGCACGGGCCGCACGGCCCTCGACGGGTCCGTCACGGACTCACGCGTGCTGACGGCCCGCCCGCGGAAAAACACTCCGCGCGGGCTGTAACGCGAGCGCACCGAGGAGCGATCATCCATCCGGGTGGTCGCTCTTCGGCGTTCCCGGGGGTGGCTGTGGCGGCCTTGCACCCGCGACCGGGAGGGGTATGGTGATCTTCGTCGTGCCCCGGAGGGCCTCGGGAGGCAGGCCGCACGTGACGACGGCAGCGTCCGGCTCGGGGATGGGGGGCCTTGACGAACTGCACGCAGCGCGCAATTCTCAGGACGCGTCGTCACAAGGATCCGAATCCGAGGCATGGATCGACGGCGAAGAGGGCAGTATCAACGTGCGTTGAGGGCGGCATGCCGCAGGCGGTGACGACAACGAGGGTCTCAAACAACCCGCACTGGACATCAGTGGGCCAAGTGGCTACACTGACCCTTTGCGCTGCCTGTTAGCTGTCCCCTGCCCGTCACCAGGGGCATGCCCTCACTCGAGCATCGACGACCGGATCACGTCTGACCTGGCATTTAGGCCACATCAGGCACCGTCTGGCCCGGTGAGCGGGGGAGGGGCCGGTACGCGCGTAGTGAGTCCGAGCCCTCGGAAGGACCCCCTCTTGGCCGCCTCGCGCACTGCCTCGACCGCGAATACGAACAACGGCGCCAGCACCGCCCCGCTGCGCATCTCCTTTGCAAAGATCAAGGAGCCCCTCGAGGTTCCGAACCTTCTCGCGCTCCAGACCGAGAGCTTCGACTGGCTGCTCGGCAACGACGCGTGGAAGGCTCGCGTCGAGGAGGCTCTCGAGAACGGTCAGGACGTTCCCACCAAGTCCGGCCTCGAGGAGATCTTCGAGGAGATCTCCCCGATCGAGGACTTCTCGGGGTCGATGTCGCTGACCTTCCGCGACCACCGCTTCGAGCCGCCGAAGAACTCGATCGACGAGTGCAAGGAGCGCGACTTCACCTACGCCGCGCCGCTCTTCGTCACGGCCGAGTTCACCAACAACGAGACCGGCGAGATCAAGTCCCAGACCGTCTTCATGGGCGACTTCCCGCTCATGACGAACAAGGGCACCTTCGTCATCAACGGCACCGAGCGTGTCGTGGTGTCGCAGCTGGTCCGTTCCCCCGGTGTCTACTTCGACTCCACCATCGACAAGACGTCCGACAAGGACATCTTCTCCGCCAAGATCATCCCCTCCCGGGGCGCCTGGCTGGAGATGGAGATCGACAAGCGCGACATGGTCGGTGTCCGCATCGACCGCAAGCGCAAGCAGTCCGTCACCGTCCTGCTGAAGGCGCTCGGCTGGACCAACGAGCAGATCCTCGAGGAGTTCGGCGAGTACGAGTCGATGCGCGCCACCCTGGAGAAGGACCACACCCAGGGCCAGGACGACGCGCTGCTCGACATCTACCGGAAGCTCCGCCCGGGCGAGCCCCCCACGCGCGAGGCCGCCCAGACGCTGCTGGAGAACCTCTACTTCAACCCCAAGCGCTACGACCTCGCCAAGGTCGGCCGCTACAAGGTCAACAAGAAGCTGGGTACGGACACCCCGCTGGACGCGGGCATCCTGACCGTCGAGGACATCATCGCGACGATCAAGTACCTGGTGAAGCTGCACGCCGGCGAGACCGAGACGGTCGGTGACAACGGCCAGTCCGTGGTCGTCGAGACCGACGACATCGACCACTTCGGCAACCGCCGCCTGCGCAGCGTCGGCGAGCTCATCCAGAACCAGGTCCGCACGGGTCTGGCGCGGATGGAGCGCGTCGTGCGCGAGCGCATGACCACGCAGGACGTCGAGGCGATCACGCCGCAGACCCTGATCAACATCCGGCCGGTCGTCGCCTCCATCAAGGAGTTCTTCGGCACCAGCCAGCTGTCGCAGTTCATGGACCAGAACAACCCGCTGTCTGGTCTCACGCACAAGCGTCGTCTCTCGGCGCTCGGCCCCGGTGGTCTCTCCCGTGAGCGGGCCGGCTTCGAGGTCCGTGACGTGCACCCCTCGCACTACGGCCGCATGTGCCCGATCGAGACGCCGGAAGGCCCGAACATCGGTCTGATCGGCTCGCTCGCCACCTACGGCCGGGTCAACGCGTTCGGCTTCGTCGAGACGCCGTACCGCAAGGTCGTCGACGGCCAGGTCACCGACCAGGTCGACTACCTGACGGCCGACGAGGAGGACCGCTTCGTCATCGCGCAGGCCAACGCCGTCCTCAGCGACGACCTGCGCTTCGCCGAGAGCCGCGTCCTGGTCCGCCGCCGTGGCGGCGAGGTCGACTACGTCAGCCCCGAGGACGTCGACTACATGGACGTCTCGCCGCGCCAGATGGTGTCGGTCGCGACCGCCATGATCCCGTTCCTGGAGCACGACGACGCCAACCGTGCCCTCATGGGCGCGAACATGATGCGCCAGGCCGTTCCGCTGATCCAGGCGGAGGCCCCGCTCGTCGGCACCGGCATGGAGTACCGCTCCGCCGTCGACGCCGGCGACGTCGTCAAGGCCGAGAAGGCCGGTGTGGTCCAGGAGGTCTCCGCGGACTACATCACCACCGCCAACGACGACGGCACGTACATCACGTACCGCCTGGCCAAGTTCGCCCGCTCCAACCAGGGCACCTCCGTCAACCAGAAGGTCATCGTCAACGAGGGCGACCGCGTCGTCGTCGGCCAGGTGCTCGCCGACGGCCCGGCCACCCAGAACGGCGAGATGGCCCTCGGCAAGAACCTGCTGGTCGCGTTCATGCCGTGGGAGGGTCACAACTACGAGGACGCGATCATCCTGTCGCAGCGCCTCGTGCAGGACGACGTCCTCTCCTCGATCCACATCGAGGAGCACGAGGTCGACGCCCGTGACACCAAGCTCGGTCCCGAGGAGATCACCCGGGACATCCCGAACGTCTCCGAGGAGGTCCTCGCCGACCTCGACGAGCGCGGCATCATCCGCATCGGTGCCGAGGTCATCGCCGGCGACATCCTCGTCGGCAAGGTCACCCCGAAGGGTGAGACCGAGCTGACGCCGGAGGAGCGCCTGCTGCGCGCGATCTTCGGTGAGAAGGCCCGTGAGGTCCGTGACACCTCGCTGAAGGTGCCGCACGGCGAGACCGGCAAGGTCATCGGCGTGCGCGTCTTCGACCGCGAGGAGGGCGACGAGCTGCCGCCGGGCGTGAACCAGCTGGTCCGCGTCTACGTCGCGCAGAAGCGCAAGATCACCGACGGTGACAAGCTCGCCGGCCGCCACGGCAACAAGGGTGTCATCTCCAAGATCCTGCCGATCGAGGACATGCCGTTCCTGGAGGACGGCACCCCGGTCGACATCATCCTCAACCCGCTGGGTGTGCCGTCCCGAATGAACCCGGGACAGGTATTGGAGATCCACCTCGGCTGGCTCGCCAGCCAGGGCTGGGACGTCTCCGGTCTCGCCGACGAGTGGGCGCAGCGCCTGCAGTCCATCGGCGCCGACCGGGTCGAGCCCCGTACCAACGTGGCGACCCCGGTCTTCGACGGCGCCCGCGAGGACGAGCTGGCCGGTCTGCTGGAGAACACCCTGCCCAACCGCGACGGCGACCGCATGGTCCTGCCGTCCGGCAAGGCCCGGCTGTTCGACGGCCGTTCCGGTGAGCCGTTCCCGGACCCGATCTCGGTCGGCTACATGTACATCCTGAAGCTGCACCACCTGGTCGACGACAAGCTGCACGCCCGCTCGACCGGTCCGTACTCGATGATCACCCAGCAGCCGCTGGGTGGTAAGGCCCAGTTCGGTGGCCAGCGGTTCGGTGAGATGGAGGTGTGGGCACTCGAGGCCTACGGTGCCGCCTACGCCCTCCAGGAGCTGCTGACCATCAAGTCCGACGACGTCACCGGCCGTGTGAAGGTCTACGAGGCGATCGTCAAGGGCGAGAACATCCCCGAGCCCGGCATCCCCGAGTCCTTCAAGGTCCTCATCAAGGAGATGCAGTCTCTCTGCCTGAACGTGGAGGTGCTGTCCAGCGACGGTATGTCCATCGAGATGCGCGACACCGACGAGGATGTCTTCCGCGCTGCGGAGGAGCTCGGCATCGACCTGTCCCGGCGCGAGCCGAGCAGCGTCGAAGAGGTCTGACGGGAGTCCGGCGGGCCTGCCACCAAGGCCCGCCGACCCCGGTGACCCCCGTACAGACCCAAAGACTTACGACCCTGAGAGGGATTGACGCATAGTGCTCGACGTCAACTTCTTCGACGAGCTCCGGATCGGCCTGGCCACCGCTGACGACATCCGTCAGTGGAGCCACGGCGAGGTCAAGAAGCCCGAGACCATCAACTACCGCACCCTGAAGCCGGAAAAGGACGGACTCTTCTGCGAGAAGATCTTCGGCCCCACCCGGGACTGGGAGTGCTACTGCGGCAAGTACAAGCGCGTCCGCTTCAAGGGCATCATCTGCGAGCGCTGTGGCGTTGAGGTCACCCGCGCCAAGGTGCGCCGTGAGCGGATGGGCCACATCGAACTGGCCGCTCCCGTCACGCACATCTGGTACTTCAAGGGCGTCCCGTCGCGCCTGGGTTACCTGCTCGACCTGGCCCCGAAGGACCTGGAGAAGGTCATCTACTTCGCGGCGTACATGATCACGTACGTCGACGAGGAGCGCCGGCAGCGCGACCTGCCCTCGCTGGAGGCCCACGTCTCCGTCGAGCGCCAGCAGATCGAGCAGCGCCGCGACGCCGACCTGGAGGCCCGCGCCAAGAAGCTCGAGGCCGACCTGGCCGAGCTGGAGGCCGAGGGCGCCAAGGCCGACGTGCGCCGCAAGGTGCGCGAGAGCGCCGAGCGCGAGATGAAGCAGCTGCGCGACCGTGCCCAGCGCGAGATCGACCGCCTCGACGAGGTCTGGAACCGGTTCAAGAACCTCAAGGTCCAGGACCTGGAGGGCGACGAGCTGCTCTACCGCGAGCTGCGCGACCGCTTCGGCACCTACTTCGACGGCTCGATGGGCGCCGCCGCGCTGCAGAAGCGCCTGGAGTCCTTCGACCTGGAGGCCGAGGCGGAGAAGCTCCGCGAGATCATCCGCACCGGCAAGGGCCAGAAGAAGACCCGTGCCCTGAAGCGGCTGAAGGTCGTCTCCGCGTTCCTGACCACCAACAACAGCCCGAAGGGCATGGTCCTGGACTGCGTCCCGGTCATCCCGCCGGACCTGCGTCCGATGGTGCAGCTGGACGGTGGCCGCTTCGCGACCAGCGACCTGAACGACCTGTACCGCCGTGTCATCAACCGCAACAACCGCCTGAAGCGGCTTCTCGACCTCGGCGCGCCCGAGATCATCGTCAACAACGAGAAGCGCATGCTCCAGGAGGCCGTCGACGCGCTCTTCGACAACGGCCGCCGCGGCCGCCCGGTCACGGGCCCCGGCAACCGTCCGCTGAAGTCGCTGTCCGACATGCTCAAGGGCAAGCAGGGCCGCTTCCGTCAGAACCTGCTCGGCAAGCGTGTCGACTACTCGGCGCGTTCCGTGATCGTCGTCGGTCCGCAGCTGAAGCTGCACCAGTGCGGTCTGCCGAAGGCGATGGCGCTGGAGCTGTTCAAGCCGTTCGTGATGAAGCGCCTGGTCGACCTGAACCACGCGCAGAACATCAAGAGCGCCAAGCGCATGGTCGAGCGCGGCCGCACCGTCGTGTACGACGTCCTCGAAGAGGTCATCGCCGAGCACCCGGTGCTGCTGAACCGTGCGCCCACCCTGCACCGCCTGGGCATCCAGGCCTTCGAGCCGCAGCTGGTCGAGGGCAAGGCCATCCAGATCCACCCGCTCGTGTGCACCGCGTTCAACGCGGACTTCGACGGTGACCAGATGGCCGTGCACCTGCCGCTGTCCGCGGAGGCGCAGGCCGAGGCCCGCATCCTGATGCTGTCCTCGAACAACATCCTCAAGCCCGCCGACGGCCGGCCGGTGACGATGCCGACCCAGGACATGGTCCTCGGTCTGTACTTCCTCACCACCGACCACGAGGGCCGCGACGTCAAGGGCGAGGGCCGTTCCTTCACATCCGTGGCGGAGGCGATCATGGCCTTCGACGCGGGTGAGCTGTCCCTGCAGGCCCCGGTCGACATCCGCTTCCCGGTGGGCACCATCCCGCCGCGCGGCTGGACGCCGCCGGCCCGCGAGGAGGGCGAGCCGGAGTGGCAGCAGGGCGACCCCTTCCGTCTGCGCACCACCCTGGGCCGCGCGCTCTTCAACGAGCTGCTGCCCGAGGACTACCCGTTCGTCGACTTCGAGGTCGGCAAGAAGCAGCTCTCCGAGATCGTCAACGACCTCGCCGAGCGCTACCCGAAGGTCGTCGTGGCGGCCACGCTCGACAACCTCAAGGCGGCCGGCTTCTACTGGGCCACCCGCTCCGGCGTCACCGTCGCCATCTCCGACGTCATCGTCCCCGACGCCAAGCCGGAGATCATCGCCAAGTGGGAGGCGGCGGACGAGAAGGTCCAGAAGCAGTACGAGCGCGGTCTGATCACCAAGGACGAGCGCAGCCAGGAACTCATCGGCATCTGGACCAACGCGACCAACGAGGTCGCCGAGGCCATGACGGGCAACTTCCCGAAGACCAACCCGATCTTCATGATGGTCAACTCGGGTGCCCGAGGAAACATGATGCAGATGCGCCAGATCGCCGGTATCCGTGGTCTGGTGTCGAACGCGAAGAACGAGACCATCCCGCGGCCGATCAAGTCGTCGCTGCGTGAGGGTCTGTCCGTGCTGGAGTACTTCATCGCCACGCACGGTGCCCGTAAGGGTCTCGCCGACACCGCTCTGCGGACCGCCGACTCCGGTTACCTCACCCGGCGTCTGGTGGACGTCTCCCAGGACGTCATCATCCGCGAGCTGGACTGCGGCACCGACCGCGGCCTGCGCCTGAAGATCGCGGAGCGGGACGCCAACGGCGTGCTGCGCAAGGCGGACAACGTCGAGACGTCCGTGTACGCGCGCTGCCTCGCCGAGGACATCGTGGTCGACGGCAAGGTGCTGGCCCCGGCCGGTACCGACCTGGGCGACGTGCTCATCGAGGAGCTGATCCTGCAGGGCGTCGAGGAGGTCAAGACCCGTTCGGTCCTGACCTGCGAGTCCTCGGTCGGCACCTGCGCGATGTGCTACGGCCGCTCGCTGGCCACCGGCAAGCTGGTCGACATCGGTGAGGCGGTCGGCATCATCGCCGCCCAGTCCATCGGTGAGCCCGGTACCCAGCTGACGATGCGTACCTTCCACACCGGTGGTGTGGCCGGTGACGACATCACCCAGGGTCTGCCGCGTGTCGTCGAGCTCTTCGAGGCCCGTACCCCGAAGGGTGTCGCCCCGATCTCCGAGGCGGCCGGCCGGGTCCGCATCGAGGAGACCGAGAAGACCAAGAAGATCATCATCACGCCGGACGACGGCAGCGACGAGACCAGCTACCCGATCTCGAAGCGTGCCCGTCTCCTGGTCAACGAGGGCGACCACGTCGAGGTGGGCCAGAAGCTCACCGTGGGTGCCACCAACCCGCACGACGTGCTGCGCATCCTGGGTCAGCGGGCCGTCCAGGTCCACCTGGTCCAGGAGGTCCAGAAGGTCTACAACTCGCAGGGCGTGTCGATCCACGACAAGCACATCGAGATCATCATCCGGCAGATGCTGCGCCGCGTGACGATCATCGAGTCCGGCGACGCCGAGCTGCTGCCCGGCGAGCTCGTCGAGCGCTCGAAGTTCGAGCAGGAGAACCGTCGTGTGGTCCAGGAGGGCGGCCAGCCCGCCTCCGGCCGTCCGCAGCTGATGGGTATCACCAAGGCCTCGCTGGCCACGGAGTCCTGGCTGTCGGCCGCCTCCTTCCAGGAGACGACCCGAGTCCTGACGGACGCGGCGATCAACGCCAAGTCCGACAGCCTCATCGGCCTGAAGGAGAACGTCATCATCGGTAAGCTCATCCCGGCCGGTACGGGCCTGTCCCGCTACCGCAACATCCGGGTCGAGCCGACCGAGGAGGCCAAGGCCGCGATGTACTCGGCCGTCGGCTACGACGACATCGACTACTCGCCGTTCGGCACCGGCTCCGGCCAGGCCGTTCCGCTGGAGGACTACGACTACGGTCCGTACAACCAGTAAGCGAGCAGCATGAAGGGCGGTCACCCCGGGTTCGGGGTGGCCGCCCTTCGGCGTGTCATCGTCTGTTGTCCACAAGTACCCGCAAGTGGTGGAGGCGGGTGTGGACATCGGGGTGCGACTCCAGCAGGCGTGCGATGAGGCCCTCTTTCTCGAACGGGACGCCCAGGGCCATGGCAGCCGCCCGCTCGGACTCCTCCCGCTCGTGGCTCTCGCGCAGGACGGCCATCAACTCCTGTGCGAAGCCGAGCCGCGCCGCATGGGCGTCGGCCTTGAGCTCGGCTCGCCGTGACACGGCCGCCGCAAGGCAGGGAGTCGCGAGCGGCAGGAGCACCAGGCCGTACGTCGCCGTCGCAAGGGCAACCATGACGGCTCCCACAACTCCGATGATCACGGCGATGACGCCCACAGGGAGATGGTCGCTGTGTCGGGCCAGCCGCCGCAGCAAGCGCCAGGTCAGCCGTGCGGGCTGGGCGTACCAGGAAGTGAGCAGCGATGCCCAGGCATGTCCACCGGTGTGGTGCCCCAGCTCGTGCGCCAGTACCCCAGCCAGCTGGGCGGGCGACAGAGTCCTGAGCGAATGGCTGGTGACCCCGACGAGGTGACCGGCGGCGGCCAGGGCATTGACGTCGTCACCGTCCTCCACCCACAACTGGTAGGCATCACCGTCCACTCCGGCTCGGGCCGTGACCTCGCGCCACACGGACCGTAGTTTCCCGTCCTCCTCGGGAGACGGGAGACGCAGACCGAATAGCTGCCGCGCCAGGAGCCGTTCGCAGGGGCGGTGGAAAGCCAGAGCGCCGCTCAGCACCCAGAGGCCCGACGGGATCCACCACGGCGGGCCGCCCAGGCGGTCCACGGCGTAGGAGATGCCGAGCACGACAGCGAGGCCGGCAAGCACATGCGGCAGGTGGAGCGCCAGCCTGCCGAGGGCGAAGGCGTCCGCGCCGCGCTGACGGGCGGATATGTATCTGCGGCCCGTTCGTGTCGGGAACTCGTCGGACGTGGACATGGTGCCTCCTTCTCGGTGGCCGACGGACACGGGGCGAGGCGTGCATCAGGAAAGGAGCAGCGAGCCGGGCAGCAGGACGGCCGCGAGGCCGAAGGAAGCCAGTCCTGTCCGGATCCATGAGTGCTTGCGGGCTGCGATGGCGCTCGTCTCGGCGAGGGCGAGCAGCACGCCGCAAACGGGATCGCGGCCCGTATCCGTGAGGGCTTCGGCGAGCCGGCCGGCCCGCGCGGCCTGTCGTACGTCGCCGAAGTAAGTCAGCGGACGGCCGGGCGTCCAGTGGACTCTGCCGTACCGGGGCATCACCGCCAGCACCAGCGCACACAGCGCGACGACCAGGCCGGCCGCACCTGCCCACCAGAGGACCGCGGCGGGCCCCGGAAGCAGGCCGGGGCTCCAGTCACGGCTGGTCAGGAGCGCGGCCAGCAGGCCCGCCGAAATGCCGAGCGCGCCGACCAGGACGGTGGCTTTGGCATCGGCACGGCTGATCTCGGCCCGCAGGTCGGCCAGCAGCTCGGCGCCTGCCCGCAGTGCGGGGTCGTGCGGTGCCGTCATGCCGGGGTTCATGCGGGAGACTCCTTGCCGATGCCGGGCGGAGTGGACGGGTCCGTGGTCTGCAGGATGGTCGTCATCCGCTCGGCGACGAGCCTGCGGGGCTCTTCGAGCTGGTACTCCTCCAGGTGCTTTTCCTCCAGGGCTTGGTTGATCAGTGCCACCTGGGTGTCCAGCAACCTGGTCTGGCCGGCCTGGAGATGCTCCAGGACCAGCCGGGTCTCGTCGGGATGCGCCGCCAGGTGCAGGGCGAGTGCGGCGGTGCCGCCCTTGGCCAGGATCAGTTCGTAGAACCTGATCTGCTCGGCCCTGCGCTCGGCTGCGTACCTCTCGCGGCGCAGCGTCGCTTCGTGCTCCGGCTCCACGGCCTCCGCCTCGTGGCGGGCCGTGCGCAGGCGTGCCTGGTGAAGGCGTTCCGCGGCGTCGCGGCGCAGTCGTAGGGAACAGGTGACCTGCAGACCCTGGTCATGGCCGAGCCAGGACGCGTCGTTCACCCGCTTCTGCACCGCCTGCTCTGCCTCGGCGCTTGCCTCGATGGCATGACCGCGGCTGGCGGCGCGCATCAGTGGCAGGAGCTTTCGGGTGAGCAGGCCGGGCACGTCACGTTCCTGGCTGCGGACGAACCGCGCCGCGTCGGTGACGCGCCAGCCGATGTCTGCGGTGACCTCGAACTCGAAGCTGTCGACCGCGCTGGGCAGCGGGACGGTCAGCTGGAAGGCGTGGGGGTCGGTGTTCACCTCGTACACGGCGACATAGCGCCGCACCGATGTGGGGCGGTCGGGGGGCGGGAAGATCTCGTACGCGCCCTTTCGTGTCACACAGACCAAGGCGTGATCGATGCGTCCCGTGAAGCGCCGACCGCCGAGGCGGAAGCGCGGGAGTTGCCAGACGGTGCGAACGGGGTCGGCGTCGGTGTGGGGGGCGGCGTGAGGCAGGGGCTGCTGCTGAAACCAGTCCAATCGGTCTTGCTCTACGTGTTCCACGGTCGGCCTCCGGAATACGGGTCAGTCGAGTGAGAGGCGTTTGGTCAGCCGGGCGGCCGTCGGTGAAACGACTCCCTTGGAGTCGTGGACGGTCTTCAGCAGGTGGCTGACGCGACGGCGGTGGGTGGGCGTGGTGACGAGCGCGGCGAGCAGTGTGGTGAGGTCCGCCTCTGTCCGCGGGTCGTTCTCGGCCCTGCGCACCCAGCCGCGCAGCACGGCGAGGGCCTGCGGGTTGTACTCCCGGTCGGTGAGCAGCGCGTCCCAGAACACGATCAGACGCCGAGCGGTCGTCGCGTCCCCGGCTGCGGCGGCCTGTCCGTACCAGTCGAGGACAGGTGGGCGGTCGCTGTCGTCGCCCTTCGTCTGCTTGCAGGCCTGGAGGAAGGCGAGCAGGGCGTGTGGGCGGACGGCTCGGTCGACGGGGAGAAGCTCGGTCAGTGTGGCCAGTACCGGGTCCCGTACCGCCAGCAGCAGAAGTTCGAGGGCGTCGGCGAGCTGCCGGGTTTCCTCGGGTACCTCGTTGCTTTCGGGGCCGTCCGTGTCCTCGGGGGGCGGTGGCCGGTGCATGGCGTCCAAGAGGGCCGCCAAGGTCTCCTCGTGATGCACCGGGCCGAGCAGACCGAAGGCACGGACGGCCGTCCAACGCCGGCTGTCGATGTCACCGGTGCACCAGTCGTGCAGGATCCGGGAGACAGCCCGCACCCGAAGCAGATACGCCATGGTGAGGGCATTGGCCGCGATCAGCCAGGTATGCGGCTTACGGCTGTCCGCCCACGGCTCGATGAGATGGGCCATGGTGGACGACAGATCCGCCTTGGCGAGCAGTGCGGCGGCCGACGCCGCCCGGGTCCGCACCAGGGGGCGGCGGTCGTCGGCCAGCTCGCGGATCCACTCCGCGAAGGCCGGTCGCGCCGACGGGTGAAGGTTCCACACCTCCGCGAGCAACATGTCCGCCGTCTGCTCGTCCCGGAAGCCGGCGCAGAACGTGCCCTCCAGCGGCCCCCACTCGGTGAGCTCCGCGGTGACGTATCCGTCGGCGTGCGCGAGCCGGAGCCGTTCCTCGCGGGAGCTGCCGAAGACGGGGATCGAAGGTTGGACATGGGGGTCCTGAATCCGGTGCAGCCCTACGAAGAGGCCGTCGGCGAGTTCGGCGGTCACCGCGTAGGGGGCTTTGTCGAGGACGGCGAGGGCGAGGAGAAACGCCTTGTCGTGCAGGTCGGGCTTGTCCTCGGTGAGCCAGCGAGCGACCCGGGCCTCCACGGCGGTTCGGCCGAAGGCGGCGAGATCGTCCAGACCGATCTTTCCCTGGTGATGTGCGACGAGCCGCTGCGCGAACTGCTTGATCTCCTCCGGCGGGTGCTGCCGTTCGAGGAACTCCCGTACGGGCGTCAGCCCGCACAGACCGGGCCAGGCCGCTTCCCCCGTGACCGGGGTGACATGGGCGCGCAGCATGTCCTCGGCCGGCGGGGGCTCCCACCGTACGGCGGTGATGCCGCCCAGTGTGGTCAAGGGCTCGGCGGTGATCACCAGGTGGGCGTCAGCGCGCTCCAGTTGCTCGCGCAAGGCCAGCATCTGGGCCTCGTGCAGGGGGCGGTTCCTGTCGACCGCAAGATCACACAGGATGTATCCGGCCGAGGCATCCACCTGATCGGCCAGCGCGGTGAACGGCGTCCGGGAGTCGATGGACCGTTTCCGGTCGATGCCCAGCCTGTGCAGCAGCATCAGCGCAGCGGAGCGGCGGCCTGTCTCACGGCCGCCGGCCAGGATGACGAGCCGGTCGCTCCGCAGGCGCCCGAGCGCCTCATCGAAGCTGTCGCAGCCGCGGAAGACCGTGGTCAGTGCTTCGATCTCCGCGTGCGGGACCGGTCCGGACAGCGAGCGCTGTGTCTCGGCCCGGCCGCCGAAGTAGAAGTGCTGGTCACCGTAGTGGTAGCCACCCGTCTGGCCGAACTGGTCCCCGTTGACGAGGGAGGAGACGAAGGCAGGGGCGTGCGCGATCAGATCCCGGCGCGCTTCCCATGCGCCCTGTCGCGGCTGCTCCTGGCCGTCGGTCGCCTCGTCCTGCCTCTTCTTCTCGCTTTCCTGGGTCGGCTCATCGACGACCTTCGGCGTGCCGGCGGTTTCCGCCTGGCTCATCGGCGTTCGTCCCGCACCGAACGGGTGAAGTCGAAGTGCTGGTCGCCGTGGAGTGTGCCGCCCGCCTGACCGTACTGATCACCGTTGATGTGGACGACGTGGTGGGCGGGCAAGGGGGTGTCGGAGACCGGAGCGGCTCCCGTCGGCGTGTCGAGGCTTTTCGTTGCGCGCGGCTCGCCGTGCAGCCACGCCACGGTCGGGCCCTCCTTCGTCGGCACCGTGATGCGGTGGAAGTCGCCCGGTCGAACACCGAGCGGACCGTGTCGCACCACACCTTGGTAGATGCCCTCGGACACGCACAGGACGCTGTCGGAGTCCCGCTCCTTGAGGGCGTCGCGCAAGGGATCGGAGTTGAGGAGGCGCACGGCGTGGTTCAGGTCGGAGCCGACCCAGCCGTCCAAGTCGTCCACGGCGACGTAGCCGGAGGACAGGACGATCCGCAGGCGCATCTGGGCGCTGCTGGCGAGCAGGCGGTTTTTGCTCTGCAGGAGGGCAGGCGTCTCGGTCAGCAGCGTTTTCACCAGCGCCGGCACCGAGATGCGCGTGTCGATCAGCTCCATCACGGAGTCGCCTCGGTCCGCGCGCAGATGGGCTGCGTCGTCGACGGAGGCGGCACCGAGGGTGGCATCGGTCACGTCGTACAGCACGCGGCGCAGATACGCCTGCTCCACGTCGTCGCGCGAGCCGTACTGCTCGATGTCGAACAGGAGGATGGTGCGGTTCACGGGGTCGGTCATGGCGGCCTCTCGTGCGTCGGTGTGCCGTTGCCAGCACGATGTCGGTCGAGAGGCACCTGGCACAGGTCGAATGACGTTGACGGAGTGTGACCGTGTGCACAGACAGGCGAGGGGCGGTGTGCCCGTCAGTCGGAGCCGTCCGCTGCGATGCGGCGCAGCACGTCTGGGCGAAGTACGACGAGGCGGCGGCGTCTGGTCGCGACGACATTCCGGGCACGCAGTTCCTTGAGGAGACGTGCCACGGCCTCCCTGGAGGAACCGACCGAGCCGGCGAACTCCTGCTGGCTCAGACCGATGCCCAGTTCGATGCCTTCGGAGGTGCGGTTGCCGTGCGTGCGCATCAGCTCGAGCAGCAGGACAGCCAATCGTTCACGCACGGTGAGGGCGGCCCACTGCAGCCGGCGCCGATCGGTCGACCGCTGGCGGTCGGTGGCCAGGCTCAGCAGTTGCAGCGCCACACGGGCGTTGTCCGACACGAACGCGGTGAAGCGTCCCTGTTCGATCACGACGGCTTCGACCGGGTCCAGGGCCGTCACGGTCGCCGACCGGTGGCGGCCGCTGAGTGCCGCGCCCTCGCCGATGATGTCGCCGGGCCCGCGCAGTGCGAGCAGGGCCTCGTAGCCGTTGGCCGCGAGCGCTGTGACCTTCGTCCAGCCGTGCAGCAGGAGAAGGACATGGGCGGAGGGTTCGTCCTGGTGCATCAAGGCGCTGCGGGCTGGATAGCGCAGCGGCCGGCCGATGGCCAGCAGGGCGATCCGGTCTTCCTTCTCCAGCCGGGCGAGGAAGGGAACGGCGTCGTCGAACCCGTCGTCGTCCCATGCGCGTGTGCGTCCGCCGATCACCCGCCACCCCCGTTCACCTGTGCCGACGCGGTCACCGCCGCAACCCGTCAACGTACTTGAAATGACCATGTGGGAAACGGGCGACAATCGGCCGCGGTGGCCGACGTCTTTCTCTGGTGGATCCGGGTGCGCCTGGTGCCGCGGTCGTGCCGAGCGCGCCGGTTCGGCGCATCATGGAGAGACGCCTGCGCTTCGGGGAGGTGCTCGTGTCGCAGTCGTCGTATCCGTGGCAGCCCTGGCGGCCCGGGCCGCAGCGGTGCCGGGGATGCTCGCGGCGCCGGCGCTCACCGGTTGTGTCCTGGGGTGGTTGGCCACCGCCGGTTGGACACTCGTGGTGGTCCTGCCGGCGGTCGTCCCGGTGGCCGTCGGCTGACCTGGGCACAGGGGCGTGAGAGCAGTGTTCGAAGCGGACCGTGGCCGCCGATTCGAAGATCACGTGGGCTCGGCGGTCTTGATCTGCCCCGCGGAACGACGTGGGCGATGCCCATTTGTTTTGACCACAGCGTATGAGGTAGGTACGCTCAGACCTTGTGCCTGGGGTGTGCCTTGGCTCTCTTGCGTGCCTTCAACCGCATCGGAGCTGTGACCGGCCACCGCAATCTGCGCCTCTTTCTGCCTAGCGGCGGGAGTCCGCGGGATTCGACACACCCGACCGCGTGGGTCGGCGAAGTTCCAGGTTAGCTGTACCCATCGGCACACAGAAACCGGAGAAGTAGTGCCTACGATCCAGCAGCTGGTCCGTAAGGGCCGGCAGGACAAGGTCGAGAAGAACAAGACGCCCGCACTCGAGGGTTCCCCCCAGCGTCGCGGCGTCTGCACGCGTGTGTTCACGACCACCCCGAAGAAGCCGAACTCGGCCCTCCGCAAGGTCGCGCGTGTGCGTCTGACCAGCGGCATCGAGGTCACGGCCTACATTCCGGGTGAGGGACACAACCTGCAGGAGCACTCCATCGTGCTCGTGCGCGGCGGCCGTGTGAAGGACCTGCCGGGTGTTCGCTACAAGATCATCCGTGGCTCGCTCGACACCCAGGGTGTCAAGAACCGCAAGCAGGCTCGCAGCCGTTACGGCGCCAAGAAGGAGAAGTAAGAATGCCTCGTAAGGGCCCCGCCCCGAAGCGCCCGGTCATCATCGACCCGGTCTACGGCTCTCCTCTGGTGACCAGCCTGATCAACAAGGTGCTGCTGAACGGCAAGCGCTCCACCGCCGAGCGCATCGTCTACGGCGCCATGGAGGGCCTGCGTGACAAGACGGGCAACGACCCGGTCATCACGCTCAAGCGCGCTCTGGAGAACATCAAGCCGACCCTCGAGGTCAAGTCCCGCCGTGTCGGTGGCGCCACCTACCAGGTGCCGGTCGAGGTCAAGCCCGGCCGCGCCAACACGCTGGCCCTGCGCTGGCTGGTCGGTTACGCCCGCGCCCGTCGCGAGAAGACCATGACCGAGCGTCTGCTCAACGAGCTCCTCGACGCCTCCAACGGCCTCGGCGCCGCTGTGAAGAAGCGCGAGGACACCCACAAGATGGCCGAGTCCAACAAGGCCTTCGCGCACTACCGCTGGTAGTCGCTTCCCCATCGAGAACCGAGAGAAGACTGAAGCCTTATGGCTACCACTTCACTTGACCTGGCCAGGGTGCGCAACATCGGCATCATGGCCCACATCGACGCGGGCAAGACGACCACCACCGAGCGGATCCTGTTCTACACCGGTCGGTCGTACAAGATCGGTGAGGTCCACGACGGCGCTGCCACCATGGACTGGATGGAGCAGGAGCAGGAGCGTGGCATCACGATCACCTCTGCTGCCACCACCTGCCACTGGCCGCTGGAGAACGTCGACCACACCATCAACATCATCGACACCCCGGGCCACGTCGACTTCACCGTCGAGGTGGAGCGCTCGCTGCGCGTGCTCGACGGTGCGGTGACGGTGTTCGACGGCGTCGCCGGCGTCGAGCCCCAGTCCGAGACGGTGTGGCGTCAGGCGGACCGCTACGGCGTGCCGCGCATCTGCTTCGTGAACAAGCTGGACCGCACCGGTGCCGAGTTCCACCGCTGCGTCGACATGATCTCCGACCGTCTGGGTGCCCAGCCGCTGGTCATGCAGCTGCCGATCGGTGCCGAGGCGGACTTCAAGGGCGTCGTCGACCTGGTCCGCATGAAGGCCCTGGTGTGGTCCGCCGAGGCCGCCAAGGGCGAGATGTACGACGTCGTCGACATCCCGGACACGCACGCCGAGGCCGCCGAGGAGTGGCGCGGCAAGCTGGTCGAGGCCGTCGCCGAGAACGACGAAGAGATGATGGAGCTGTACCTGGAGGGCCAGGAGCCCACCGAGGAGCAGCTGTACGCGGCGATCCGCCGTATCACCATCGCCTCCGGCAAGGGCCAGGGCACCACGGTGACCCCGGTCTTCTGCGGCACCGCGTTCAAGAACAAGGGTGTCCAGCCGCTGCTCGACGCGGTCGTGCGCTACCTGCCGTCCCCGGTCGACATCGAGGCCATCGAGGGCCACGACGTCAAGGACCCGGAGACGGTGATCAAGCGCAAGCCGTCCGACGACGAGCCGCTCGCCGCCCTCGCGTTCAAGATCATGAGCGACCCGCACCTGGGCAAGCTCACCTTCGTCCGCGTGTACTCCGGCCGCCTGGAGTCCGGCACCGCCGTGCTGAACTCCGTCAAGGGCCGCAAGGAGCGCATCGGCAAGATCTACCGCATGCACGCCAACAAGCGTGAGGAGATCGAGTCGGTGGGCGCCGGCGACATCGTCGCCGTCATGGGTCTGAAGCAGACCACGACCGGTGAGACGCTGTGCGACGAGAAGAACCCGGTGATCCTGGAGTCCATGGACTTCCCGGCGCCGGTCATCGAGGTCGCGATCGAGCCCAAGTCCAAGGGTGACCAGGAGAAGCTGGGTGTCGCCATCCAGCGTCTCGCGGAGGAGGACCCCTCCTTCCAGGTGCACACCAACGAGGAGACCGGCCAGACCGTCATCGGCGGTATGGGCGAGCTGCACCTCGAGGTGCTCGTCGACCGCATGAAGCGCGAGTTCAAGGTCGAGGCCAACGTCGGCAAGCCGCAGGTCGCGTACCGCGAGACGATCCGCAAGTCGGTCGAGAAGGTCGAGTACACCCACAAGAAGCAGACCGGTGGTACCGGTCAGTTCGGTAGGGTCATCATCTCGATCGAGCCGATCGAGAGCGGCGACACGGCCTACGAGTTCGTCAACCAGGTCACCGGTGGCCGCATCCCGAAGGAGTACATCCCCTCGGTGGACGCCGGCTGCCAGGAGGCCATGCAGTTCGGCATCCTCGCCGGTTACGAGATGACCGGTGTGCGCGTGACGCTGCTCGACGGTGCCTACCACGAGGTGGACTCCTCCGAGCTGGCGTTCAAGATCGCCGGTTCGCAGGCCTTCAAGGAGGCCGCGCGCAAGGCCAGCCCGGTTCTCCTCGAGCCGATGATGGCCGTCGAGGTCACCACGCCCGAGGACTACATGGGCGACGTCATCGGCGACATCAACTCCCGCCGTGGCCAGATCCAGGCCATGGAGGAGCGGGCGGGTGCCCGCGTCGTGAAGGGCCTCGTGCCCCTCTCGGAGATGTTCGGCTACGTCGGAGACCTCCGCAGCAAGACGTCGGGTCGCGCAAGCTACTCGATGCAGTTCGACTCCTACGCCGAGGTTCCGCGGAACGTCGCCGAGGAGATCATCGCGAAGGCCAAGGGCGAGTAACTCACCCGCGTTCCAGCCCTTAGGCTTGACTCCGGAGCCTCGTGGGGCATTCCGGCCGGAACCGTGAGGAACCGGCCGGTATGCCCCGGGACTCCGGGCCATCCAGCAAAGATCACCTGGCGCCGATGAAGTAAGGCGTACAGAACCACTCCACAGGAGGACCCCAGTGGCGAAGGCGAAGTTCGAGCGGACTAAGCCGCACGTCAACATCGGCACCATCGGTCACATCGACCACGGTAAGACGACCCTCACGGCCGCCATTACCAAGGTGCTGCACGACGCGTACCCGGAGCTGAACGAGGCCACCCCGTTCGACAACATCGACAAGGCTCCCGAGGAGCGCCAGCGCGGTATCACCATCTCCATCGCGCACGTCGAGTACCAGACCGAGGCGCGTCACTACGCCCACGTCGACTGCCCGGGTCACGCGGACTACATCAAGAACATGATCACCGGTGCCGCCCAGATGGACGGCGCGATCCTGGTGGTCGCCGCCACCGACGGCCCGATGCCGCAGACCAAGGAGCACGTGCTCCTGGCCCGCCAGGTCGGCGTTCCGTACATCGTCGTCGCCCTGAACAAGGCCGACATGGTGGACGACGAGGAGATCCTGGAGCTCGTCGAGCTCGAGGTCCGTGAGCTGCTCACCGAGTACGAGTTCCCGGGCGACGACGTCCCGGTCGTCAAGGTCTCGGCGCTGAAGGCGCTCGAGGGCGACGCCCAGTGGACCCAGTCCGTCCTGGACCTGATGAACGCCGTCGACACCGCGATCCCGGAGCCGGAGCGCGACGTCGACAAGCCGTTCCTGATGCCGATCGAGGACGTCTTCACCATCACCGGTCGCGGTACGGTCGTCACCGGCCGTATCGAGCGCGGTGTCCTCAAGGTGAACGAGGAAGTCGAGATCATCGGCATCAAGCCGGAGAAGACCAAGACCACGGTCACCGGCATCGAGATGTTCCGCAAGCTGCTCGACGAGGGCCAGGCCGGTGAGAACGTCGGTCTGCTGCTCCGCGGCATCAAGCGCGAGGACGTCGAGCGCGGCCAGGTCATCATCAAGCCGGGCTCGGTCACCCCGCACACCGAGTTCGAGGCGCAGGCCTACATCCTGTCCAAGGACGAGGGTGGCCGCCACACGCCGTTCTTCAACAACTACCGCCCGCAGTTCTACTTCCGTACGACGGACGTGACCGGCGTGGTGACCCTCCCCGAGGGCACCGAGATGGTCATGCCGGGTGACAACACCGAGATGAAGGTGGAGCTCATCCAGCCCGTCGCCATGGAGGAGGGCCTGAAGTTCGCCATCCGTGAGGGTGGTCGGACCGTCGGCGCCGGCCAGGTCACCAAGATCATCAAGTAATCCTTGATGGCCTGACCTGGTAGCTCCTGCGAGCACCGCCAAGGGGCCCGTACGACCTCGGTCGTACGGGCCCCTTCGGCATGTCGCGCCACGGTCGAAACTATTCGGCCCGTACGACCCCTGGTCCCCGGCGGTCACGGCACCCACTATTTGTCATGCCGCTTATCAAATTGTGGGTGAGAGGGGTCTGCCATGTCTGTGCACGTCAGCCGCAGAGCCGTCCTGGGGGCCGGTCTGGCCGCGGTGCCGGCGGTGTCCGCGGTGTCGTCGGCCGTCGCGCTGCCGGCGCCGTCCGCGTGGGCGGCGGGCGAGCAGGACGCGTCCGGCCTGCGGGTGACCGACCCGGGGGCGTACGTCTCCTTCGCCGCCCACCGCCCGCACCCGGGCGCCTTCCCCCTGGTCGGCGCCCCGGTCCTGGTGAGCGACGACGACCATCCGGGGGTGGTCCGGGCCGCCGAGGACCTGCGCGCCGACCTCGCCCGCGTCACCGGCCGACGCCCCGGCAGCACGGTCGCCCGCTTCGCCGTCCTCGTCGGCACCCTCGGCCGCAGCCGCCTGGTCGACTCCCTGGTGGCCTCCGGGAAGCTGGACGTCACGGGCGTGCGCGGCCGCTGGGAGACCTCGCTGCAGACCGTGGTCGACCACCCGATGCCCGGGGTCGAACAGGCCCTGGTCATCGCGGGCAGCGACCCGCGCGGCACGATCTTCGGGGCCTACGACGTCTCGTACGGCATCGGCGTCTCCCCCTGGTACTGGTGGGACGACGTGCCGCCGGTCCACCGCGACCACCTCTGGATCCTCCCCGGCCGCCACACCCAGGGCACCCCGGCCGTGAAGTACCGCGGGGTGTTCCTCAACGACGAGAACCCGGCGCTCGGCACGTGGGCGCCCGCCTACTTCGGCCCCGGCAAGGCCGAGGGCTACCCCGGCGGCTTCACCGCCGACTTCTACGCCAAGGTCTTCGAACTCCTGCTCCGCCTCAAGGCCAACTACCTCTGGCCGGCGGTGTGGGGCCGGGCCTTCGCCGAGGACGACCCCGACAACCACCGGCGCGCCGCGGAGTACGGCATCGTCATGGGCACCTCCCACGAGGCGCCGATGATGCGCGGCATCGAGGAGTGGAACCGGCATGCCACGCCCGCCGTGCGCGACGCCTCCGGCGCGATCGTCACCCCGGGCCACGACCCCTACGGCGGCACCGGCGAGTGGTCGTACGTGCGCAACGCCGAGGCGCTGAAGAAGTACTGGCGGGCCGGCCTGCAGCGCATGGTCGACCAGGGCTTCGAGGGGGTCGTCACCCTCGGCATGCGCGGCAACGGCGACACCGGCCTGCCCGACGGCGACGGCATCGAGCTGATGCGGGAGATCATCGCGGAGCAGCGCCGGATCATCGAGGAGGTGACCGGCCGGCCGGCCGCCGAGACCCCCCAGGTGTGGACCCTGTACAAGGAGGTGCAGCGTTACTGGGACCGCGGCCTGCGCGCCCCCGACGACGTCACCGTCGTCCTCACCGACGACAACTGGGGCAACATCCGCAAGCACCCCGACCCCGCCGAGCCCGCCCGCAGCGGCGGCTACGGCCTCTACTACCACTTCGACTACGTCGGCGTCGGCCGCAACTACAAGTGGGTCGACACCGCCAACCTCACCAACACCTGGGACCAGCTCCACCAGGCCCACGCCTTCGGCAACCACGGTCTGTGGGTGGCCAACGTCGGCGATCTGAAGGGCAACGAGCTGCCCACGGAGTTCTTCCTCACCTACGCCTGGGACCCGGACCGCTGGCCGCAGGAGCGGCTGCCGGAGTGGGAGCGGCGCTATGCCCGCCAGAACTTCGGCGAGGACGCCGCCGAGGCGGTCGCACAGATCCTCTCGGAGTACGGCCGCCTGCAGGCCCGCCGCAAACCGGAGCTGCTCAACCGCCGCATCACCGTGCGCGACGGCGAGATCGTCTACGACGACCGGCAGACGCCGTACTACTTCGCCCACCGCGAGCTGGAGCGGGTCACGCAGGAGTGGCGGTCGCTGGCGAGGAAGGCGGACCGGGTGGCCCGCGGACTTCCGCGCGCCGCGCGGGACGCCTGGTTCGAACTGGTCGGCTACGAGGTGGAGGCGACGGCCAACCTCTACGCGCTGCGCGAGGCGGAGTTCACCAACCTCCTCTACGCCCGGCAGGGCCGCGCCGCGACCAACGACCGCGCCCGCCGGGCCGAGGACGGCCTGGCGAAGGACCTGGCCTTGGCCGACCGCTTCAACTCCCAGGTGGCGCACGGCAAGTGGCAGGGCTTCCAGACCCAGCCGCACATCGACTACGGCGACGTGGACCGCTACGGCCCGAACGCGCCCTGGCAGCAGCCGGAGAAGGACAACGTGGCCCTGCCGGACGTGCTGTTCCCGGCGGTGCGGCGGATCGAGCTGCCCGAGGCCGCCGCCCTGGGCGTGTGCGTGGACGGCGCTCACGACGCGGGCCTGTGGTGGCCGGGCGGCGCCGACGGCAGGCAGGCGGAACTGCCCGAGTTCAGCCCGTACCAGAGCCGCCCGCAGCAGTACGTGGAGATCTTCAACCGGGGCCGTACCCCCTTCGACTACCGGGTGGAAACCTCGGCCTCCTGGCTCACGGTGGACCGCCCGCGCGGCCGGGTGACGCAGCAGGTCCGCGTCGAGGTGCGCGTCGACTGGGCGACGCTGCCGGGCGACACGGCGAAGGGCAGTGTGACCGTCACCGGCGCGGGCAGCTCCGTCACCGTCTCCTGCACGGCACGCAGGCCCAACCGGCGCGGCCTGCGCGGCTTCGTCGAGGCCGGCGGCTACGTGGCGATCGACGCCGAGCACCACGACCGCGCGGTGGGCACCTGGCGCCGCCTGGACGGCATCGGCCGGACGACGTCGGGCATGACCCCGTGGCCGGTCACGGCACCGCCGCAGGTCCCGGGGCGTGCGACGTCCGCCCGCCTGGAGTACGAGGTGACGCTGCTGACCCCGCGGCCCGGCGGCGAGGTCACGGTCTGGGCGGAGGTGTCCCCCCGCAACCCGGCCCTGCCGACCGGCGGTGCCCTGCGCTACGCGGTCTCCTTCGACGACGCGCCACCGCAGACCGTGGACATCATCGCCGCCACGGGCTCCGACGACGGGACCATGAACGTCCCGTGGGCGCGCAACACCTCCGACAACGTCAACCGCACCGCGACGCGGCACAGGCTCGCCGGGCCGGGCACCCACCGCCTGAAATTCTGGGCGGTGGACCCCACGATGGTCGTGCAGCGGCTGCTGATCGACACGGGCGGGCTGCCGGAGACGTACCTGGGACCGGCGGAGAGCAAGCGGGTCCGCTGAGGCGGGTGGACGGCGGGGGGCCGGCC
>NZ_LR732544.1:4370140-4398898 GCF_902506575.1 Streptomyces mexicanus
GGCCGGGGGTGCGGAGGGCGGCGAGGTGCCGGGCTCGCCGACGGTCGCGGCGCGCGGCTCGTCACCGGCTGCGTCACCGGCTGGATCGCGGGACGCGGACTGCTGGGGTGACGGCGGGGGCGCTTGATCCGCCGGGTGTGCCGCAGGCACCTGGGCACCGGACTGGACCCTGTGAACCGGCTGAACCGGCTGGACGGGCGGGACCGACTGGTCGGCCCGGGGCTGGTTGTACGACACCGTGTACGTGACGAAGCGGCCGCTGGGCAGGCGCTCGCGGATGCGGGCCAGGTAGCCGTGGGTCTCCAGCTCGCGCAGGGCGGCGGCGACGCGGGTCTCGCCCTCGGGGAAGCGGGCGGCGAGGGTCTTGATGTCGACGCGCGCGCCGGAGGGCAGCGACTGGATGTGGCAGGCGAGGCCGATGGCGGTGAGGGACAGCCGGCGGTGCTGGGTGAGGTGGTTGCCGACGACCGTGAAGCGGGTCGTGTGCTTGGAGTTGATGTGGGTGATACCGCGCGGATTCAGCGGCTGAGCGCACGCGGGCGCGCTAAGGTTCTGGGTACCCATCGGGAAGCTCCTGACTTCCTCGGTGGTCAGGCCCTCGATCGGGATGCCAGTCCCGGCCGGGGGCCGTCGCATGTCTGCGGTGTGGTCGCGGCGAGCATATGCCAGCGAATCGGGCGGAACACCAGCCGAGTTGAGCGCTGCCACTCGTCCGGGTGACGCGGGCTGCCGGGGGCCTGGTGGGCCGGGTCGGGTGGCCGGTCCTTCCCTCCACATCCTTTCAATGCGTTGAGCACGCGCCGGACCGCGTCGCCACACACCGGAACGGGACGGACCACGATCCGGTCGCCCCGGTCGCGCCGTCGAACCAGGCGGTCTCGCGGGAGGAGGGCCGGGACCGTACGGCGCCGAAGCGCTTGCTCGCACCGGTTCTAACAGGTTCCCGCCTTGGCTCATGCTCTGAGAAGCACTTGACGAAGGGGGATCGGATGATCTCGCGGACCATCACTGTGTCGCGCCATGACTTTCCTGCCGGCGACACCGAGGGCCGGGCATCGCGTCTCGACAAGAGCGTCCGGCGCCGGATCGACACCCTCGAACGGTTGCCGGAGAATCTCAACCTGGCGTTCGGGACGTCCTTGCTCGCAGCGAAGACACACTGCGGAAGTGATGCGCGTGCGGCCTTGTTGCCGACCTGGGAAGCCTGGGTCACGGCCATGCAGGTGGGATCCGCACTCTTCGCATCGGCCACCTCGAAAGGTGACGCTGTCGAATGCCGAATCCTGCATCGGGTCAGGGTGCTCCCCGCCGTCGGTGTCCAGCCGTACACCGATGCCGGCAACTGGCTGAACGCCTTCTGGCTCGCCATCATCTGCAGAGAACGCGGCCGGTTGACGCAGCTTGCCAACGTCCCGGTCTCGCTGCTCCGTGAGTCCGGTGCCATCTATGACGAGTACGTGTACCCCTGGGTGGAGACACTTCAGAAGTGGTGGCGAGAGGGCGGCGAACTGGGTGATCTCCTTCTTGCCGCTGTGCAGGGGACCGATCCGGACCTGCTTCACGTAGCAGAAAAAGACCTGGTGCCGAAAATCGAGTACCCGGCCATGAACCTGTTCGTTCACTACATCACCGAGGATCCCGACAGATTCAATGAAGCCTTGACCGATGCCTTGAACTGGCACAAGTCGTACTGGACCGAGGACGAGGAACGCCAGAGCAACAGTTCCGGCCTTGTCGCCCTGGCGCCGCTCGCCCTCACCTGCCTGGCCCACGACGCCGGGTTTCCCATCGACGTCGAATCCGAGTACCTGCCGAAACACCTCCTGGAAGGCGGATGGGTCGGCGAGTACCCGACGTGACACGAAGTGACGACATGACACGGCTGCTGTCATGCAGTTCCATGCAAGGTCCCGAAGTGTGAAGGCGCCCGGTGATCCCCGTGGTCTTCGTGCCACTGACAGTCAGCGGCTTGAAGGTAGGAGCCGGCCCGATGCCTATCAGTAAGCGGACGAAGTGCAGGCGGTGGACGTCTGTCACAGCCCCTTCTTGGGAGGCCATTCACCCGATGCGCGCATCTTCATGTACTCATGCGTCGGCAGGTACGTCGGAGCGAAGTGAACCGCACTCCCGTCGTGGGGCACGACGAGAACAGGGCTGAAGGGTTTCTTGGTGAAGTCGCCCGTCTCCATGTGCTCCTTCAGGTCGAACGCGACGGTCCAGCCGTATGTGAACTCGACGGCCGTGTCCGGCAGCACGACCACAGAATCGGCTTGGTCTTTGTACGGTCCGTTCTTCAGGAAGTGGGCAGCGGCTGCAACAACCTCATTCTTGGGCGCCATTTGTTTCACTCCAAGTGGAAAAATTTCAACCCTGAGGGAATTCCAACCCAAGGATCCAGTATTCGCCCTCTTCCGTGCTCACTGCACATGCGCGGTGGCCACTCAGAGAGCGTGCGACGAAAAGTAGTTCACCCTGCGGCTCTTCTAGGGCGGAGATGTCCGTGGCGTCCGTCAGCCTCACCTTTACCCAGTCATACTTCAAGCCGACAGCCGCCAAAAATGATCCGTCTTCGGCCAGCACGGCCGAGTCGCACGCGTGAGAGATCCAAGCGTCATTGATGCGGCGTGCAGCATCGGCCACGTTCGACGGGATTCTTTGCACTGGGGTGGCCTCGACGTGCACAACACGTTGGAACACTTCTCTGACGGACGGGCCGCTGCCGGTGAACCAGCCCAAAACGTCCAGGCCTGCGCTGCGCAGGCGAATAGAAATGTGTGGGTCCATAAGGGCTTGCCGCCTACTTCTTGTAGAAAAAGTGGTGATCTCCGCCGGGCTTGTTCAGTGCGCGATACCGCTCCATTGTGCCATAACCTCGTTCTGTGTTGTCCCAGCCGAAATTCACGCCGTTCCTTGCGCGATCTTCGGCCGTGAAGCCCTTGGGTGCCCCGGCGTGGAAGTGAGGCCCTGCTGGATCGTGAGTATGTTCGACAACGACTCGAGAGCCATTTTCTGTCTCGAACTGGCGGAAATTCCCCCAGTGTGTCGCATCGGATGAGTACACATGCCCAGGCATGTGTCTCAGTGTTTTGTCCCCCATGACTATCCATTCGGCGTCAGGTGCCGTGCCATACGGTACACCGGCTACTTCGAAAGCGGAGCGCTCAGCTTCTTCTCGTTTATCGAACGGGTTTCCCTTTTCGCCCTTCGGATAGTCCGGGGCCAGGCCGAGCGGATCTGCCCAGGTGAAAGGGTTGCGGACGTAGGCGGCAGGGTTGGGAGCCGGTGCCAGACCGAGGGGGTCTGGGGACAGGTAGCGGGCGGTTGCCGGATCGTAATGGCGGAAGTAGTTGTAGTGCAGGCCCGTTTCCGGGTCGTAGTACTGGCCCGGGAAGCGCAGTGGTGTGTACGTAGTGCTGTCCGTCGCCCACGCCGTCGTTCCCCACAGGGTGGATCGGGTGCGCCAGGCGATGTGGCCCTGTTCGTCCACGAGTTCCGTGGGTGTGCCGACCAGGTCGGTGACGATGGCGAAGAAGCGGGAGTCGATCTCCTCCTGGGAGGCATCGGCCGCGGTGATGCGTTCCGTCTGGGAAACGGGGCGCAGGCCCTGGTGGTCCCACGTGAGGGTCACCGGGTTCGGCAAGGCGGCCGACGTGGTCGTCTGCTCGCAGAGCGTCGTGCCGTCCCAGGTGAAGTCCACCCGCTCCACGACCGTTTCGCCGTCCGGTGCCAGGCGGAGTTTGGCCGTGCGGCGGCCCAGGGGGTCGTAGGTGTAGCGCCAGCGGGTGCCGTCCGGGGTGGTCACCGAGGTCAGCCGGTCTTCGGCGTCCCATTCGTATCGCCAGGTGTCCGGCTTGCGCGACAGGCGCGTCTTCTGGCGCAGGGTGACGCGGCCCAGGGCGTCGTGTTCGTAGCGGACCTTGCCGGCTCGGGTGATGCACGTGCCCTGGTACGAGCGCGGGCCCGTCGCCTCGACGCCGGGGTGGTCGGGCGGCCAGGAGGCATGGGTCTGGTTGCCTGCCTCGTCGTAGGCGTAGGTCTCCGTCCAGTTCGCCGCGTGGACGGCGGTCACCCGGCCGGTCGCGTCGAGGTCGAAGCGGCGCGTGCCGGTGAGGCGGTCGGTGACGCGGATGACGTTGCCGTCGGCCCGGTAGGTGTAGGCCCGGTGCTGGAGCGTCTGGCCGCCGACACCGGTCACCGACTGGGTCGTGAGGCGGCCCAGGGCGTCGAACGTGTGCTCCAGCGTGACCGTGCCGCCGATGTGGCGCGTCAGTTCACGGCCTGCACGGTCGTACGCGGAGTCGATCGCGCGGCCCGACGCGACCATGGCCGTGCGGCGACCTGCGGCGTCGTAGGACCAGGTGGTCGTCGCGCCGGTAGGGGTGGTGCGGCCCGTGCGGCGGCCCAGGGTGTCGTAGGCGTACGTCAGCGTGCGGCCGTCGACGGTTTCGGAGCGGACCCGGCCGTAGCGGTCCCGCAGGATCGTCAGCGTGCTGCCGTGCGGGCCGCGGGCCTCGGCCAGTGCGCCCGTGAAGTCATAGGCGTATGTGGTGACCTGCCCGTCCGCGTCCTTGCGGACCACCTGGCCCAGCTCGTTGCGATCGAACCTGATCGTCTGGCCCAGGGCGTCGGTGCGGGAGCTCAGGCGGCCCGCGCTGTCGTACGTGTAGGTCAGCGTGCGGTCGTCGAAGTCGGTCTCCGACACCAGGCGTCCGGCCGGGTCGTAGACGTAGCTCCAGGTGAGTCCCTGGGGGTTGGTGACCTGCGTGAGGCGCAGCTCGCAGTCGTGAGCGAACTCGTAGCGCACTCCGTCGGGGTCCGTGCGGGCGGCGAGCAGGTCGAAGTGGGTGTATTCGAACCGGGTCACACCGCCGAGCGGGTCGGTGTGGCTCGTGCAGTTGCCCTCGCCGTCGTACGTCCAGGACTCGGAGGTTCCGTCAGGGGCCGTGCGGCGTGTCAGGTGGCCCTCGAGGGACCATTCCAGGCGGGTCACGGCGCCGGTCGGGTCCGTGATGGCGGTCGGACGGCCGAAGGCGTCCCGTTCGTACGTCGTGGTGGAGCCGAGGGGGTCCGTGATCCTGACCGGGAGTCCCGCGCGGTCGCACTCGACGGTGGTGGTGTGGCCGAGGGGGTCCGTGACGGCGGTGAGCCGGCCGGCCTCGTCGTAGGAGAAGCGGGTGGTCTGGCCGGCGGGGTCGGTGGCCGACGTTCTGTTGCCCCGGTCGTCGTACGTCTGGCGCCAGGTCGCGCCGTCGGGTCCGGTGATTTTCACCGGCAGCCCGAGGGCGTTGTACTCGGCCCGGGCCTCCCGCCCGTCCGGGCGGGTCACCGACAGCAGGTTGCCCGCCTCGTCGTAGCGGTACGACGTGGTGTGGCCGAGGGGGTCGGTCTCGGCCAGCAGGCGGTTGTAGCGGTCCCGTCGGTAGCGGGTGACCGCGCCGAGGGGGTCGGTCTCGGCCACGACCTGCGCGCGCTCGTTGATCAGGTAGCGCCGGGTGTGGCCCTCAGCCGTCGTCGCCGTGGTGACCCGCAGGCCTGTCGCGGGGTCGGTCTCGTCGTACGCCAGGCGCAGCGCCATGTGGCCCGCCGAGCCGCCCTCGGCGATACAGCGGTCCTGGTCGTCGTAGGTGTAGGTGTAGGTGCGGTCGTTGGTGTCCGTCCACGAGGTGACCCGGCCGGCCTCGTCGTAGGTGAAGCGCAGGGGCAGCCCGGAGGAGTTGACGACCTCGGTCAGGTTGCCGTCCGTGTAGCCGTAGCGCTTGAGTTCCTGCCCTGTGCCGCCCAGGTGCAGGGCGGTGATCCGGCCGTCCTGAGTGGTGATGCGGACGTCGTGACCTGTGCTGGAGACGATGCCGAGCGGGGTGCCGTCCGCGTCGTACTCGAACGTGATCCAGTTGCCGTTGCGGTCGTCGATCTGCTCCAGCACGGCGAGGCCCTCGCCTCGGTCGCCGAAGTGCTTGACCCACCCCTGCTGGGGATCGGTGACCGTGTAGCCGCCGTCCACGCGTTCCAGCGGCCGGCGCGGGCCGTGGCTGGGCAGCGATGGCTCCCCTGGGGACGGGTGCGGGTACACCAGCAGCAGGCCGTCCTCGGAGACGAGGACGACGTTCTCGGAATCGATCTCCAGACGCTGATCGACGGTGGAGTACCAGGAGGGGCCGAACCAGCGGCCGAATCGGTAGCCGGATTCCACACGCCGCTTGATGACCAGGGGGAGAACACCCGGCAGCACAACGTCCGTTTGGTGAAGGTACATTCTGCCGGTGGTCAGGTCCACCGGATCCGTGGGGTCGTCCTTGACCTTCTCGCTGGGATTCGGAGTGTCGTACTTCTCCGGATTGCTTTTGGCGACGTCTGCGGCGGACTTCTCGGCAACCGCTGACGACTCCTTGACGGCTGCTTGTTCGGCCGCGTCTTTCAAACCTGCCGTCGCGGCGTCCTTCAGACCCGCTGTCGCTGCGGCCTTCAGCCCGCCGGCGGCCAGGCCGGCGCCGTCGGTGCCGAGGGCCTGGGGCAGGAAGCGGCCGGAGAACTCGGAAGGGTCCTTCTCGAAGTCGTCCACGGCGGCCTTGACCGCGCGCTCGGGGTGCGCGGCGGTGGAGGTCAGGCCGGAGAGCGTCATCGAGACGCCCTGCAGGAACTCGGCCGGGTGCGTCAGGTTGTAGGCGTCCATCGGGTTGACGCCCCGGGCGAAATTGACCAGTTCCGCCGTGCCCTTGAGCACGCCCCCGGCAAGGTGCAGCAGCTCCGTCTGTCGGGCTTGCTCCCTGTCGAGGACGTCGTTGCCGAGGCGGTCCAGCGGTGGTGGTTCCGCGGGCGCGTGGGCCAGGGCGGCCTTGAGTCGACTGTCGGCGGTGGCGGCCGCGGTGTTGCGCTGCCGGCGCGCTTCGGCGAGTTTCTCCCGGGCCGCCTCGATGTCGGCCTTGCCGGGATCGCGGAACGGCTCGGGCACGGGGCCCGGGTCCTCGTCCGCCTCGATCTTCGCCTTGTAGGCGTCGACGCGCTTGCGGTAGGCGCTGATGGCCGACTCGCTGGTCTCCTTGCCGTGCCGGTACAGCGCGATGGCTTCCTCGGCCTGCTCCTGTGCCCACTTCACGGTCTCCGCGTAGGCCTCCAGGGCCTTCGACGCCGTCTCGCAGGCGTCGGCGGCGTGCAGCCACTTCGCGGGGTGCGCACCGAGCTTGTCACGGAAGGCGTCACCCCCTTCGCCTTTCCAGCCGGAGGAGTCCACCTTCTTCAGGCCCGCGCTGACCTTTTCGAAGGCGGTGAAGAATTTCTTCAGGTGCCCCGCCGTCTGCACGATCTTGTCGTGATCGCCGTGCACCAGGTCCTTGGGGTCGTCGCTCTCGCCGAGCTGCCGCTCGCCAGGCATGGCCCCGAGGTCCGCGGCGATCTCGTCGCCCCAGTCCTCCACCTTGTCGGCCGCGCTGTGCAGGCCGGCTGCGTCCAAGGCTCCGCCGAGCTTGTGGGCGCCCCAGTCGATGCCCTCGCCGGCCATCTTCTTGCCCGCGTCGGCAAGCTTCTCGCCCTTGTCCAGAGCCCAGTTGGCGCCCTGCTCGAAGCCGTGCCCGATGTCGCCGAAGACCCCCATCAGCCCGCGTCCCCGCCCTGCTGCCCGCGGGCCCGCTCCTCGGGCGAGGGGCCTACGGCGTTGTCGATGAGCGCGTCGTAGTCCGCGTCCGACACGCCGAAGGCGCGGTGCAGGTTCTCGGGGTTGAGTCCCAGCGGGCCGACGGTGTGGGAGGTCATCACGTCGCGGGCCGCGTCCTTCCAGCCCTGGAGACTGTTGTCGCGGGCGCGCTCGAACGACTGCGCGCTGTAGTCGTGGTGCAGTTCCTGGGTGGCGATCTCTCCCCAGCCCTGCCGGGTGACCTCGTCCTCCGTCGCGTGCGGATTGCCGATCAGCGCGTTCAGTCCGACCTTGAACGTGCCCGCGATGTACTGCTCGGTCTCGTAGTACGTACCGGCCGACATGCCCGTCTTCAGGGCGAGCGCGTTGCCCTCGTGGATCAGGGCGCGCACCCCCCATTCCCATCGCTCGCAGAACGAGCGGAAGGTGGCCGTGAGGGCCTCGTCGCCGAGTTCCAGGCCGGTCAGCTCCAGCTCGCCGAAACCACGCCCGGCGCCCGACATGCCGACCATGCCGAGGTCCTGCAGCTCGCCCAGGGCCAGGGTCAGGCCTTGGGCGATCTCGTCGAGCCCCCCGGTGGCCAGGTCCCATCCGCCCGACTGCGCTCCCGCGCCCCCGTTCACCGCTTCTCCTTCCCCCGGCCGGTGACGGCCGTGTCACCGGCGTATCCCTTGTCCACCGCGTACGCGTCCGGAACGATCCCGGAGACCGGCGGGAACAGCCCCGCCTTCTCCGCGCCGTCGGCGGCGTCCAGCGCGACGCCGCAGGGCACCCGCGCCACCGGGACCGCCACGTCGAGGAGGCGGGCACCCAGCACCCTCTCGTACGTCCACTCCTCGTGACCGCGGCCCTGGGACAGCGCGTAGCGGGCGAGGGACGGCTCGTCGGAGAACGCCAGGATCCAGCGGACCCCGCCCAGATCGACGGTCAGCCAGCCGTGGTCCTCGACCGGCACCAGCACCGCCGTGTCCCGGAAGGCGCTCAGTACCTCGGTGAATCGGCGTCGTCGTGCGTCGACTGTCGCCCGGCTGTCCTTGGGCGCGGCGGACGGGCCTGCGGTCTCGCCGCGCTCGGCGGACGGCGGCTGCGCCGGCTCCTGCTGCTCCGCCGCCGTAGTGGACACCGCGGCCGCCGTGGACAGCGGCGGTATGTCGGTGTGCCGTGCGGGACCGGCCAGGTCCGCGTAATCGGTGATCCGAGAGCGCCGCACCGGCGCCTGACCACCGCCCCCCGGGTTCGTCATGCCACAAACCGTGGCACAGAAATGATCTCCGTCGCCACCCGCCGACCGCGCCCCGGGGCGGATCAAGACGATCTTGAAAGAGCCTTTGCCTCCCGCCGCTGTGCCTTTGCATCGCGCCGCGGCAGGCACCCGGGTTTGCCTCGTCCCACCCCCGGGGTAATCTCTTCCGCTCCGATTGGCCAGTCCGCCGCACCCTGTGGCAGACTGTCCGAGTTGCTCGGTCGAGTGTTGATGCTGCGCGCCTCCCGCCGGGAGGACCGGAAGCGAGTCCCACGGTACTCGTCAACCCTGCGTGGGTTGGAAGTACGGGAATCTTCCGGGAAGCGTGGGCGCGGCACCGGCCAGGCACCCGGTGGGTCTTCGCCCCCGGTCCGCGGTTCCGGTGGGGGCCGTCGTAATCCCGCAGGGATGTTCGAACAAGGGACATCTGTGTCAGCGGGAGCGCGACACGCCCGACCGCGTGGGTCGGAGGAGGGGGCAACGGAAACTGCCGGGTTCCAGAGCGTGAGAAGAGACAGGACTACGAAGTAGCCATGGCGGGACAGAAGATCCGCATCCGGCTCAAGGCCTACGACCACGAGGTCATCGACTCCTCGGCGAAGAAGATCGTCGAGACGGTGACCCGCACTGGTGCGTCGGTCGCGGGCCCGGTGCCGCTGCCCACTGAGAAGAACGTGTACTGCGTCATCAAGTCGCCGCACAAGTACAAGGACTCGCGCGAGCACTTCGAGATGCGCACGCACAAGCGCCTGATCGACATCCTCGACCCGACCCCCAAGACCGTTGACTCTCTGATGCGACTCGACCTGCCGGCCGGTGTCGACATCGAGATCAAGCTCTGAGGCGCGGTGATCTGAGAGATGGCTAAGCAGATCAAGGGCATCCTGGGCGAGAAGCTCGGTATGACGCAGGTCTGGGACGAGAACAACCGTGTCGTCCCGGTCACCGTCGTCAAGGCCGGGCCCAACGTCGTCACCCAGGTCCGTACGAACGACGTCGACGGCTACGAGTCCGTCCAGCTCGCCTTCGGCGAGATCGACCCGCGCAAGGTGAACAAGCCCCTCAAGGGCCACTTCGCGAAGGCCGACGTCACCCCGCGTCGTCACCTCGTCGAGATCCGGACGGCCGACGCCTCCGAGTACACCCTCGGACAGGAAGTCACCGCCGAGGTCTTCGAGGCCGGCACCAAGGTCGACGTCACCGGCAAGAGCAAGGGCAAGGGCTTCGCCGGTGTCATGAAGCGCCACAACTTCGGTGGCCTCGGCGCCGGACACGGCACCCAGCGCAAGCACCGCTCGCCCGGTTCCATCGGCGGCTGCGCCACGCCGGGCCGTGTGTTCAAGGGCCTCCGCATGGCGGGTCGCATGGGCAACGAGCGGGTCACCACCCAGAACCTGACCGTCCACGCCGTTGACGCGGAGAAGGGTCTGCTGCTCATCAAGGGCGCGGTTCCCGGTCCGAACGGCGGCCTCGTCCTGGTCCGCACCGCGGCCAAGGGGGCCTGAGGTAACCGATGAGCACTGTTGACATCCTTTCGCCGGCGGGCGAGAAGGCCGGTTCCGTCGAGCTCCCCGCGGAGATCTTCGGCGTTGAGAAGGTCAGCGTTCCGCTGATCCACCAGGTCGTCGTCGCGCAGCTGGCCGCCGCCCGTCAGGGCACGCACAAGACCAAGACCCGCGGCGAGGTCCGCGGCGGTGGCAAGAAGCCGTACCGCCAGAAGGGCACCGGTCGCGCCCGCCAGGGTTCGACCCGCGCGCCGCAGTTCGCCGGTGGTGGCGTCGTGCACGGTCCCGTGCCGCGCGACTACTCGCAGCGGACCCCGAAGAAGATGAAGGCCGCGGCCCTGCGCCACGCCCTCACCGACCGGGCCCGCCACAACCGCATCCACGTCGTCACCGGCGTGATCGAGGGCGAGACCCCGTCCACCAAGGCCGCCAAGGCGCTGTTCGGCAAGATCAGCGAGCGCAAGAACCTGCTGCTCGTCGCCGACCGCTCCGACGAGGCCGCGTGGCTGTCCGCCCGCAACCTGCCCCAGGTGCACATCCTGGAGCCGGGCCAGCTGAACACGTACGACGTTCTCGTCTCGGACGACGTGGTCTTCACCAAGGCCGCTTTCGAGTCCTTCGTCGCCGGCCCGAACAAGGCCAACGACACCGAAGGGAGCGAGGCCTGATGGCTACGCGTCACCCCTCCATCGCCTCGAAGGCCGCCAAGGCCGCCAAGGCCGCGCGCGTCGCCAAGGCGCGCCGTCACGCCGCCGAGGGCAAGAACACCGTCGAGACCCCGCTGAGCAAGGCCTACACGGATCCCCGTGACGTCCTGATCAAGCCGGTCGTCTCGGAGAAGAGCTACGCGCTCCTCGACGAGAACAAGTACACGTTCATCGTCGACCCGCGTGCCAACAAGACCCAGATCAAGGAGGCCGTCCAGGCGGTCTTCGAGGTCAAGGTCACCGGGGTCAACACGATCAACCGCCAGGGCAAGCGCAAGCGGACCCGCACCGGCTTCGGCCAGCGTGCCGCGACCAAGCGCGCGATCGTGACCCTCGCCGAGGGCGACCGTATCGACATCTTCGGCGGTCCGACCGCCTGACGGCGGTCTGACCGTCCGATATCGGACGAGGACTGAGAAATGGGTATCCGCAAGTACAAGCCGACGACTCCTGGCCGTCGTGGCGCCAGCGTCGCCGACTTCGTCGAGGTCACGCGGTCCACGCCGGAGAAGTCGCTGGTCCGTCCCCTGCACAGCAAGGGCGGCCGTAACAATTCCGGTCGTGTGACCGTCCGCCACCAGGGCGGTGGCCACAAGCGCGCCTACCGCGTGATCGACTTCCGTCGTCACGACAAGGACGGCGTGCCGGCGAAGGTCGCGCACATCGAGTACGACCCCAACCGCACCGCGCGCATCGCGCTCCTGCACTACGCGGACGGCGAGAAGCGCTACATCCTCGCGCCGCGTGGCCTGAACCAGGGCGACCGCGTCGAGAACGGTCCCGGGGCCGACATCAAGCCGGGCAACAACCTCGCCCTGCGCAACATCCCGGTCGGTACGACGCTGCACGCCATCGAGCTGCGTCCGGGCGGCGGCGCCAAGTTCGCCCGCTCCGCCGGCGCCTCGGTGCAGCTGCTCGCGAAGGAGGGCTCGATGGCCCACCTCCGCATGCCCTCCGGTGAGATCCGCCTGGTCGACGTGCGCTGCCGCGCCACCGTCGGCGAGGTCGGCAACGCCGAGCAGAGCAACATCAACTGGGGCAAGGCCGGCCGCAAGCGCTGGCTGGGCGTCCGCCCGACCGTGCGTGGTGTGGTCATGAACCCGGTGGACCACCCGCACGGTGGTGGTGAGGGCCGTACCTCCGGTGGCCGCCACCCTGTGTCCCCGTGGGGCAAGAAGGAAGGCCGTACTCGTTCTCCCAAGAAGGCGAGCAACAAGTACATCGTCCGCCGCCGCAAGACGAACAAGAAGCGCTAAGGACGGGTTGAGATGCCTCGTAGCTTGAAGAAGGGGCCCTTCGTCGACGACCACCTGATGAAGAAGGTGGACGCCCAGAACGAAGCCGGCACCAAGAACGTCATCAAGACCTGGTCCCGTCGCTCGATGATCGTCCCGGCCATGCTGGGCCACACGATCGCGGTGCACAACGGCAAGACCCACATCCCGGTGTTCGTCACCGAGTCGATGGTCGGCCACAAGCTCGGCGAGTTCTCGCCGACCCGCACCTTCCGGGGCCACGTCAAGGAAGACCGGAAGTCGAAGCGCCGCTAAGCGGATCGCAGCAGAGACGTAAGTAACTGAAGGGACAACCATGGAAGCCAGGGCCCAGGCGCGGTACATCCGCGTCACGCCCATGAAGGCCCGCCGCGTGGTGGACCTCATCCGTGGCATGGACGCCACGGAGGCCCAGGCCGTCCTGCGATTCGCTCCGCAGGCAGCCTCCGTGCCGGTCGGCAAGGTGCTCGACAGCGCCATCGCCAACGCCGCGCACAACTACGACCACACCGACGTCGACAGCCTGTACGTCTCCGAGGCGTACGTCGACGAGGGCCCGACCCTGAAGCGGTTCCGTCCGCGCGCCCAGGGCCGCGCCTACCGGATCCGCAAGCGGACCAGCCACATCACCGTGGTCGTCAGCAGCAAGGAAGGAACCCGGTAATGGGCCAGAAGGTAAACCCGCACGGGTTCCGGCTCGGTGTCACCACCGACTTCAAGAGCCGCTGGTACGCCGACAAGCTGTACAAGGACTACGTCAAGGAAGACGTCGCCATCCGTCGGATGATGACGTCCGGCATGGAGCGCGCCGGCATCTCCAAGGTCGAGATCGAGCGCACCCGTGACCGCGTCCGCGTGGACATCCACACCGCGCGTCCGGGCATCGTCATCGGCCGCCGCGGCGCCGAGGCCGACCGCATCCGCGGCGACCTCGAGAAGCTCACCGGCAAGCAGGTCCAGCTGAACATCCTCGAGGTCAAGAACCCCGAGACCGACGCTCAGCTGGTTGCGCAGGCCGTCGCCGAGCAGCTCTCCTCCCGCGTCTCCTTCCGCCGTGCCATGCGCAAGAGCATGCAGTCGGCGATGAAGGCCGGCGCCAAGGGCATCAAGATCCAGTGCGGTGGCCGCCTCGGCGGCGCCGAGATGTCCCGCTCGGAGTTCTACCGCGAGGGCCGCGTGCCCCTGCACACGCTCCGCGCGAACGTGGACTACGGCTTCTTCGAGGCCAAGACGACCTTCGGCCGCATCGGTGTGAAGGTCTGGATCTACAAGGGCGACGTGAAGAACATCGCCGAGGTCCGCGCCGAGAACGCCGCCGCCCGTGCGGGCAACCGCCCGGCTCGCGGTGGCGCCGACCGCCCGGCCCGTGGTGGCCGCGGTGGCGAGCGGCGCGGTCGCAAGCCGCAGCAGCAGCAGGCTCCGGCCGCCGAGGCCCCCAAGGCCGAGGCTCCCGCCGCTGCCGCTCCGGCTGAGAGCACCGGAACGGAGGCCTGACCGACATGCTGATCCCCCGTAGGGTCAAGCACCGCAAGCAGCACCACCCGAAGCGCACCGGTATGTCCAAGGGTGGCACGCAGGTTGCGTTCGGCGAGTACGGCATCCAGGCGCTGACCCCGGCCTACGTCACGAACCGCCAGATCGAGGCGGCTCGTATCGCCATGACCCGTCACATCAAGCGTGGCGGCAAGGTCTGGATCAACATCTACCCGGACCGCCCGCTCACGAAGAAGCCGGCCGAGACCCGCATGGGTTCCGGTAAGGGTTCCCCGGAGTGGTGGGTCGCGAACGTCAAGCCCGGACGCGTGATGTTCGAGCTGTCGTACCCCAACGAGAAGATCGCCCGTGAGGCGCTGACCCGTGCGGCCCACAAGCTGCCGATGAAGTGCCGGATCGTCAAGCGCGAGGCAGGTGAAGCGTGATGTCGGCCGGTACCAAGGCGTCCGAGCTGCGCGAGCTGGGCAACGAGGAGCTTCTCGGCAAGCTCCGCGAGGCCAAGGAAGAGCTGTTCAACCTCCGCTTCCAGGCGGCGACCGGTCAGCTCGAGAACCACGGTCGGCTCAAGGCCGTCCGTAAGGACATCGCGCGGATCTACACCCTGATGCGCGAGCGCGAGCTGGGCATCGAGACGGTGGAGAACGCATGAGCGAGAACAACGTGACTGAGCAGAACACCGAGGCGCGCGGCTTCCGCAAGACCCGTGAGGGTTACGTCGTCAGCGACAAGATGGACAAGACCGTCGTCGTCGCCGTCGAGGACCGCGTCAAGCACGCGCTGTACGGCAAGGTCATCCGCCGTACCAACAAGCTCAAGGCGCACGACGAGCAGAACGCCGCGGGTGTCGGCGACCGCGTCCTCCTGATGGAGACCCGGCCGCTGTCCGCTACGAAGCGCTGGCGCGTCGTCGAGATCCTCGAGAAGGCCAAGTAGGTAATTCGCGCAAGCGAATTCCAATAGATACGCCTGCGGGCAGACCCCGCAGGTCAGTTCCGCCAGGCTCCGGGGGACCGCTCGGCATGAGCGGCCCCCGGGGAACCGGCAGACGATCAGGAGATAGACGTGATCCAGCAGGAGTCGCGACTGCGTGTCGCCGACAACACTGGTGCGAAGGAGATCCTTTGCATCCGTGTGCTCGGCGGCTCCGGTCGCCGCTACGCGGGCATCGGTGACGTCATCGTCGCCACCGTCAAGGACGCGATCCCCGGTGGCAACGTGAAGAAGGGTGACGTCGTCAAGGCGGTCATCGTTCGCACCGTCAAGGAGCGCCGCCGTCCGGACGGCTCGTACATCCGCTTCGACGAGAACGCCGCCGTCATCCTCAAGAACGACGGCGACCCTCGTGGCACCCGTATCTTCGGCCCGGTCGGCCGTGAGCTGCGCGAGAAGAAGTTCATGAAGATCATCTCCCTCGCGCCGGAGGTGCTGTGAGCATGAAGATCAAGAAGGGCGACCTGGTCCAGGTCATCACCGGCAAGGACAAGGGCAAGCAGGGCAAGGTCATTGCCGCTTACCCGCGCGAGGAGCGTGTCCTGGTCGAGGGTGTCAACCGGGTCAAGAAGCACACCAAGGCCGGCCCGACCGCCAGCGGCTCCCAGGCCGGCGGCATCGTCACCACCGAGGCGCCGATCCACGTCTCCAACGTCCAGCTGGTCGTGGAGAAGGACGGCAAGAAGGTCGTGACCCGCGTCGGTTACCGCTTCGACGAGAACGGCAACAAGATCCGCGTTGCCAAGCGGACGGGTGAGGACATCTGATGACGACCACCACCGCAACCCCGCGTCTGAAGCAGAAGTACAAGGGCGAGATCGTCCAGAAGCTGCGTGACGAGTTCAAGTACGAGAACGTCATGCAGGTTCCCGGTCTGGTCAAGATCGTGGTCAACATGGGTGTGGGCGACGCCGCCCGCGACTCCAAGCTGATCGAGGGCGCCGTGCGCGACCTCGCCACGATCACCGGTCAGAAGCCGGCCGTCACCAAGGCCCGCAAGTCCATCGCGCAGTTCAAGCTGCGTGAGGGTCAGCCGATCGGTGCCCACGTCACGCTCCGTGGCGACCGCATGTGGGAGTTCCTGGACCGCACCCTGTCGCTCGCGCTGCCGCGCATCCGCGACTTCCGCGGCCTGTCCCCCAAGCAGTTCGACGGCCGTGGCAACTACACGTTCGGTCTCACGGAGCAGGTCATGTTCCACGAGATCGACCAGGACAAGATCGACCGTGTCCGGGGTATGGACATCACCGTGGTCACCACGGCGACCAACGACGAAGAGGGCCGCGCCCTTCTCCGTCACCTCGGCTTCCCGTTCAAGGAGGCGTGAGCGAGATGGCGAAGAAGGCTCTCATCGCAAAGGCCGCTCGCAAGCCGAAGTTCGGTGTGCGTGCGTACACCCGCTGCCAGCGCTGCGGCCGTCCCCACTCCGTGTACCGCAAGTTCGGCCTGTGCCGCGTGTGCCTTCGTGAGATGGCTCACCGCGGCGAGCTGCCGGGCGTGACCAAGAGCTCCTGGTAATCCCCTAGATCAGGGATTCCCCAGGCTCTCGGTAAGCAGACAGGGCGGTCAGACGCCCAGCTCCCATGGCTTAGGCTTGTGGGGTTGGGCGCCTGCCGCCGCCCGTACGACTTACTACGCCGTAGGTCCACCGCGCCGCACCCGTCCCGTCTCGGATCGGGGAGAGGGATGGCGCACCAGGAAACCCCGGCGAGAGAGGCCGAAGGCCAATTCATGACCATGACTGATCCGATCGCAGACATGCTCACGCGTCTGCGGAACGCGAACTCGGCATACCACGACACCGTGACCATGCCGCACTCGAAGATCAAGTCGCACATCGCGGAGATCCTCCAGCAGGAGGGCTTCATCACGGGCTGGAGGACCGAGGACGCCGAGGTCGGCAAGAACCTCGTCCTTGAGCTGAAGTACGGCCCGAACCGTGAGCGCTCCATCGCGGGCATCAAGCGGATCTCCAAGCCCGGTCTCCGGGTGTACGCGAAGTCCACCAACCTGCCGAAGGTGCTCGGCGGCCTGGGCGTGGCGATCATCTCCACGTCGCACGGTCTCCTCACCGACAAGCAGGCCGGCAAGAAGGGCGTGGGTGGGGAAGTCCTCGCCTACGTCTGGTAACGGAAGGGAACGGAGGAAACAGCTATGTCGCGCATCGGCAAGCTCCCCATCGCGGTTCCCGCCGGCGTGGACGTCACCATCGACGGCCGTACGGTCAAGGTCAAGGGCCCCAAGGGCGAGCTGACCCACACCGTCGTGTCGCCGATCGAGGTCGCCAAGGGCGAGGACGGCACCCTGCAGGTGACCCGCCCCAACGACGAGCGTCAGAACAAGGCTCTCCACGGCCTGTCCCGCACGCTGGTGGCGAACATGATCACCGGCGTGACCCAGGGTTACGTGAAGAAGCTCGAGATCAGCGGTGTCGGTTACCGCGTGACGGCCAAGGGCTCGAACCTGGAGTTCGCGCTCGGCTACAGCCACCCGATCACCGTCGAGGCGCCCGAGGGCATCACCTTCAAGGTCGAGACCCCGACCCGTTTCTCGGTCGAGGGCATCGACAAGCAGAAGGTCGGCGAGGTCGCGGCCAACATCCGCAAGCTGCGCAAGCCCGACCCGTACAAGGCCAAGGGCGTCAGGTACGAGGGCGAAGTCATCCGCCGCAAGGTCGGAAAGGCGGGCAAGTAAGCCATGGCATACGGGCAGAAGATCCTCAAGGGCGACGCCTACAAGCGCGCCGCGATCAAGCGCCGTCACATCCGGATCCGCAAGCGGATCTCCGGCACGGCGGAGCGTCCCCGTCTGGTCGTGACCCGCTCCAACCGCCACATCGTGGCGCAGGTGATCGACGACCTCAAGGGCCACACCCTGGCGTCGGCGTCCACCCTGGACAGCTCGATCCGCGGTGGCGAGGGCGACAAGTCCGCGCAGGCCAAGCAGGTCGGTGCCCTGGTCGCCGAGCGCGCCAAGGCCGCCGGTGTCGAGGCCGTCGTGTTCGACCGTGGTGGTAACCAGTACGCCGGCCGCATCGCGGCCCTGGCGGACGCCGCCCGCGAGGCCGGGCTCAAGTTCTGAGCCACGGTTCCGTAGCTAGCGGAAACAGAGAGAGGTAATTCCAATGGCTGGACCCCAGCGCCGCGGTGGCGGTGCCGGTGGCGGCGAGCGGCGGGACCGGAAGGGCCGTGACGGCGGCGCTGCTGCCGCCGAGAAGACCGCGTACGTTGAGCGCGTCGTCGCGATCAACCGCGTCGCCAAGGTTGTGAAGGGTGGTCGTCGCTTCAGCTTCACCGCGCTGGTCGTGGTGGGCGACGGTGACGGCACCGTGGGTGTCGGGTACGGCAAGGCCAAGGAGGTGCCGGCCGCCATCGCCAAGGGTGTCGAGGAGGCCAAGAAGCACTTCTTCAAGGTCCCCCGGATCCAGGGCACCATCCCGCACCCCATCCAGGGTGAGAAGGCTGCCGGCGTCGTGCTGCTGAAGCCCGCGTCCCCGGGTACCGGTGTGATCGCCGGTGGTCCGGTGCGTGCCGTGCTCGAGTGCGCCGGTATCCACGACGTGCTGTCGAAGTCGCTCGGCTCCGACAACGCCATCAACATCGTGCACGCGACCGTGGAGGCCCTCAAGGGCCTGCAGCGTCCCGAGGAGATCGCGGCCCGCCGCGGTCTGCCGCTGGAGGACGTCGCCCCCGCGGCTCTTCTCCGTGCGCGTGCCGGGGTGGGTGCGTAATCATGGCGCAGCTCAAGATCACGCAGGTCAAGTCCTACATCGGCAGCAAGCAGAACCACCGTGACACCCTGCGGTCGCTTGGTCTCAAGGGGATCAACACCGTGGTCGTCAAGGAGGACCGCCCCGAGTTCCGCGGCATGGTGCACACCGTCCGCCACCTCGTGACGGTCGAGGAGGTCGACTGATCATGGCGGAGCAGAACCCGCTGAAGATCCACAACCTCCGTCCGGCCCCCGGCGCCAAGACCGCCAAGACCCGTGTCGGTCGTGGTGAGGCGTCGAAGGGTAAGACGGCCGGTCGTGGTACCAAGGGCACCAAGGCCCGCTACCAGGTTCCGGAGCGCTTCGAGGGCGGCCAGATGCCGCTGCACATGCGCCTCCCGAAGCTGAAGGGCTTCAAGAACCCGTTCAAGACGGAGTACCAGGTCGTCAACCTCGACAAGCTGGCCGCGCTCTACCCCGAGGGTGGCGAGGTCACGGTCGAGGACCTGGTGGCCAAGGGTGCCGTGCGCAAGAACAGCCTCGTCAAGGTCCTGGGCCAGGGCGAGGTCTCCGTGGCGCTGCAGGTGACGGTCGACGCCGTCTCCGGCTCCGCCAAGGAGAAGATCACCGCCGCCGGCGGTTCCGTCACCGAGCTCGTCTGAGTCCCTTGGACGTCGTCTCGATGACGTAAGCATCCCGACCGGGGATACCTCACAATGAGGTATCCCCGGTCGGTCGTTCCAAGGGGGGCAGTGTCGCCGGTAAGGTGGCCTGCGCTGTTCTTTTCGTCGAACCTCAAGACCGTCACCCTTGACGCACTTGCGCGGGGGTCGCAGGAGGCACCGTGCTCACCGGCTTCGCCCGGGCGTTCAGGACGCCCGACCTGCGCAAGAAGCTGCTCTTCACGCTCGGCATCATCGTGGTGTACCGCGTCGGTACCCACATCCCGATCCCGGGCGTCAACTACCAGGCCGTCCAGCAGTGCGTGACCGAGGCCTCCGGCAACCAGGGGCTGTTCGGTCTCGTCAACATGTTCAGCGGCGGCGCGCTGCTCCAGATCACGGTCTTCGCGCTGGGCATCATGCCGTACATCACGGCGAGCATCATCCTGCAGCTGCTGACCGTGGTGATCCCGCGCCTGGAGGCCCTCAAGAAGGAGGGCCAGGCCGGTACGGCCAAGATCACCCAGTACACCCGGTACCTGACGATCGCGCTCGCCATCCTCCAGGGCACCGGCCTGGTGGCGACCGCCCGCAGCGGCGCCCTGTTCTCCGGCTGCACGGTCGCCGGGAACATCGTGCCGGACCGGGCGATCTTCAACACCATCGTGATGGTGATCTGCATGACCGCCGGCACCGCGGTGGTCATGTGGCTCGGTGAGCTGATCACCGACCGCGGCATCGGCAACGGCATGTCGATCCTGATGTTCATCTCGATCGCCGCGACCTTCCCGTCCGCGCTGTGGGCCATCAAGAAGCAGGGCACCCTCGCCGGCGGCTGGATCGAGTTCGGCACGGTCATCCTCGTCGGCCTGGTCATGGTCGGCCTGGTCGTCTTCGTCGAGCAGGCCCAGCGGCGCATCCCGGTCCAGTACGCCAAGCGGATGATCGGACGCCGTTCCTACGGCGGTACGTCCACGTACATCCCGCTCAAGGTGAACCAGGCGGGTGTGATTCCGGTCATCTTCGCGTCGTCGCTGCTCTACATCCCGGCGCTCATCGCCCAGTTCTCCGGGGGCAACTCCGGCTGGAAGACCTGGATCCAGCAGAACCTGACCAAGGGCGATCACCCGCTTTACATCACTCTGTACTTCTTGCTCATCGTGTTCTTCGCGTTCTTCTACGTGGCGATCTCGTTCAACCCCGAGGAAGTCGCGGACAACATGAAGAAGTATGGTGGCTTCATCCCGGGCATCCGGGCTGGCCGACCGACCGCTGAGTACCTCTCCTACGTGCTCAACCGGATCACCTGGCCGGGTTCGCTGTATCTGGGTCTGATCGCTCTCGTGCCAACAATGGCGTTGGTCGGGTTCGGCGCAAGCCAGAACTTCCCCTTCGGCGGCACCAGCATCCTGATCATCGTGGGTGTGGGCCTCGAGACGGTGAAGCAGATCGAGAGCCAGCTCCAGCAGCGCAATTACGAAGGGTTCCTCCGCTGATGCGAATCGTCCTCGTCGGCCCGCCGGGTGCCGGTAAGGGAACGCAGGCCGTGCGTCTCGCCGAGAAGCTGCGCATCCCGCACATCTCCACCGGCGACCTGTTCCGCGCCAACATCAGCCGGCAGACGGAGCTGGGCAAGCTGGCGAAGTCCTACATGGACGCCGGAAACCTCGTGCCGGACGAGGTCACCATCGGCATGGCCAAGGACCGCATGGAGCAGCCCGACGCCGAGGGCGGCTTCCTGCTGGACGGCTTCCCGCGCAACGTCTCCCAGGCCGAGGCGCTGGACCGCCTGCTGCAGGAGGAGAGCATGCAGCTGGACGCGGTGCTGGACCTGGAGGTCCCCGAGGACGAGGTCGTCAAGCGGATCGCCGGCCGGCGCATCTGCCGCAACGACTCCAGCCACGTCTTCCACGTCACCTACAGCCCGCCCAAGCAGGAGGGCGTGTGCGACGTCTGCGGCGGTGAGCTGTACCAGCGCGACGACGACTCCGAGGACACCGTCCGCAAGCGGCTGGAGGTCTACCACTCGCAGACCGAGCCGATCATCGACTACTACAAGGCCCAGGGCCTGGTCGTGACGATCTCCTCGCTGGGTCCGGTGGAGGAGATCACCCAGCGCGCGCTGGGTGCCCTGAAGCGTGAGGACGCCGCCCAGTAGCGTCGTGCGTCGCATCGCAGCCGCGGTTCCCTGGGACAGGGACCGCGGCTGTGCTGTGGGGGCGCCGGCAGGCCCCCGTATCGTTGGTTGAGTCCGCTCTCTTCCGGGGACTCAAGCCCGGAGAGTCCTCGTCCCGGTCGGAGAAAGGCCGTAGCCCCCATGGTGCAGATCAAGACCCCCGAGCAGATCGCCAAGATGCGTGAGGCGGGGCTGGTCGTCGCCGCCATCCACGCGGCCACCCGGGAGGCGGCCGTGCCCGGGGCCACCACCAAGGACCTGGACGAGGTGGCCCGCAAGGTGCTCGCCGAGCACAACGCCAAGCCGAACTTCCTCGGCTACGGCGGCTTCCCCGCCACCATCTGCACCTCCGTCAACGAGGTCGTCGTCCACGGCATCCCCTCGGAGGACGTCGTCCTCAAGGACGGCGACATCATCTCCATCGACTGCGGCGCGATCGTCGACGGCTGGCACGGCGACGCCGCCTACACCGCGTTCGTGGGCTCCGGCCACGCCCCGGAGCTGATCGAGCTGTCCCGGGTGACGGAAGAGTCCATGTGGGCCGGCATCGTGGCCATGAAGCAGGGCAACCGGCTCGTCGACATCTCCCGGGCCATCGAGACCTACATCCGCCGCCAGCCCAAGCCGGGCGGCGGCCGCTACGGCATCATCGAGGACTACGGCGGCCACGGCATCGGGACCGAGATGCACATGGACCCGCACCTGCTGAACTACGTCGACCGCCGCCGCGGCAAGGGCCCCAAGCTGGTCCCCGGCTTCTGCCTGGCCATCGAGCCCATGGTCTCCCTGGGCACCCCGAAGACCCGCGTCCTTCAGGACGAGTGGACGGTCATCACCACCGACGGGACCTGGTCCTCCCACTGGGAGCACTCCGTCGCCCTGACGGAGCAGGGCCCGCTGGTGCTGACGGCCCCGGACGGCGGCAAGGCGAAGCTCGCCGAGTACGGCATCACGACGGCGCCCGACCCCCTCGCATAAGGATCTCCCCCATAGGGCAGACTGCCTCGATTCGCCTTTCGCGGGGCGCCGACGTAGACTGACTCGTCGGCTCTTGTGCACCCGCATGTCCGCATGACCCACAAGGGGCAGAAGAGTCGATCAAGGTAGTCGATTCGAAGGGCGAAGCGTGGCCAAGAAGCAAGGTGCCATCGAGATCGAGGGCACTGTCGTCGAGTCTCTGCCGAACGCCATGTTCAAGGTCGAGCTCCAGAACGGCCACCAGGTCCTGGCACACATCAGCGGCAAGATGCGCATGCACTACATCCGCATCCTCCCTGACGACCGGGTCGTGGTGGAGCTGTCTCCGTACGACCTGACGCGTGGCCGGATCGTCTACCGGTACAAGTAGATCTTGCCCACGTCCCGTGCTCTCCCTGTGCACGGGACCGCCGGCAACTGACCCGGAGAACCTCACATCCCATGAAGGTCAAGCCGAGCGTCAAGAAGATCTGCGACAAGTGCAGGGTGATCCGCCGTCACGGCCGGGTCATGGTCATCTGCGAGAACCCGCGCCACAAGCAGCGCCAGGGCTGACGCACGACCGACCGCACCCTCTGCACCTCTTTCGCAGAGATTCGCGCGACGCGAGCTGAATTGTTCATACGCAGGGCCCGAGCCTGCCCAGGCTCGATACCCCCGGTTCGGAGGCCGGGGACCCAGTTCGTACCTGGTACGGCGGCTGGGAGTCGGTCCTGTGGAAGACCTCCGAAGATCACCAGGAGCCATTGAATGGCACGCGTTTCCGGTGTCGACATCCCGCGCGAAAAGCGCGTGGAGGTCGCCCTCACCTACGTGTTCGGCATCGGCCGGACCCTCTCGAAGCAGACGCTGGCCGCCACCGGCGTCGACCCGAACACCCGCGTCCGCGACCTGACCGAAGAGCAGCTCGTCGCGATCCGCGAGTACGTCGACAACAACATCAAGACCGAGGGTGACCTCCGTCGCGAGATCCAGGCCGACATCCGCCGCAAGGTCGAGATCGGCTGCTACCAGGGTCTGCGTCACCGCCGCGGTCTGCCCGTCCGCGGTCAGCGCACCAGCACCAACGCTCGTACCCGCAAGGGCCCGCGTCGCGCCATCGCCGGCAAGAAGAAGCCGGGCAAGAAGTAGTCCGCAGCGGACTGAACCGTCCAGCGGTCTTCGCTGTAGGACCGACCACCTCCCACAGGAGTTTTCGACATGCCCCCCAAGGGACGTCAGGGCGCTGCCAAGAAGGTGCGCCGCAAGGAAAAGAAGAACGTCGCTCACGGCCACGCGCACATCAAGAGCACGTTCAACAACACCATCGTTTCGATCACCGACCCGAGCGGCAACGTGATCTCCTGGGCCTCCGCCGGCCACGTCGGCTTCAAGGGCTCCCGGAAGTCCACGCCGTTCGCCGCGCAGATGGCCGCCGAGTCGGCCGCCCGCCGCGCCCAGGAGCACGGCATGCGCAAGGTCGACGTGTTCGTCAAGGGTCCGGGCTCCGGTCGTGAGACCGCGATCCGCTCCCTGCAGGCCACGGGCCTCGAGGTCGGCTCCATCCAGGACGTCACCCCCACCCCGCACAACGGCTGCCGTCCGCCCAAGCGCCGCCGCGTCTGAGGCACGGCCCGCTGAAGGTTTCGGGCGGTACGGCTCCATCGGGTCGTGCCGCCCGTACCCTTGCAGTACCCGCACCTTTCATCTCGGGTGCGGCTTGAGTCGGGCGTCATATAGCGGGCGCCCCCGACTGAAGGATCTGATCCACACATGCTGATCGCTCAGCGTCCCTCGTTGACCGAAGAGGTCGTCGACGAGTTCCGCTCCCGGTTCGTGATCGAGCCGCTGGAGCCGGGCTTCGGCTACACCCTCGGCAACTCCCTGCGCCGCACCCTCCTGTCGTCGATCCCCGGCGCTGCTGTCACCAGCATCCGCATCGACGGCGTCCTGCACGAGTTCACCACCGTGCCGGGCGTCAAGGAGGACGTCACCGACCTGATCCTCAACATCAAGCAGCTGGTCGTCTCCTCGGAGCACGACGAGCCGGTCGTGATGTCCCGGCGCAAGCGGGGCCCGGGTCTGGCCCCCGCCGCCGACATCGCGCCGCCCGCCGGTGTCGAGGTGCACAACCCCGACCTGGTCCTCGCCACGCTCAACGGCAAGGGCAAGCTGGAGATGGAGCTGACCGTCGAGCGCGGTCGCGGCTACGTCTCCGCCGTGCAGAACAAGCAGGTGGGCCAGGAGATCGGCCGTATCCCGGTCGACTCCATCTACTCGCCGGTGCTCAAGGTCACGTACAAGGTCGAGGCCACGCGTGTCGAGCAGCGCACCGACTTCGACAAGCTGATCGTCGACGTCGAGACCAAGCAGGCCATGCGTCCGCGCGACGCCATGGCGTCGGCCGGCAAGACCCTGGTGGAGCTGTTCGGTCTCGCCCGCGAGCTGAACATCGACGCCGAGGGCATCGACATGGGCCCGTCCCCCACGGACGCCGCCCTGGCCGCCGACCTCGCGCTGCCGATCGAGGAGCTGGAGCTGACCGTCCGCTCCTACAACTGCCTCAAGCGCGAGGGCATCCACTCCGTGGGTGAGCTCGTCGCCCGCTCCGAGGCCGACCTGCTGGACATCCGCAACTTCGGTGCGAAGTCCATCGACGAGGTCAAGGCGAAGCTGGCCGGCATGGGCCTGGCCCTGAAGGACAGCCCGCCCGGATTCGACCCGACCGCCGCCGCCGACGCCTTCGGCGCCGACGACGACGCGGACTCGGGTTTCGTGGAGACCGAGCAGTACTGAGCGCTCCGCGGGGAGGCCGTACTGCTTCTGCGGACCGGTCGCGGCCGGTCGCGCAGTTCCCCGCGCCCCTTTCCGGGAGCGCCCCATCGGGGCTGCTCCCGGATCTCCGACGGGCAACCGCTCGCTCGGATACTGACCCCGGTACCTGATACGGCCGGGGCAGACACACAGGAGAAGAACCATGCCGAAGCCCACCAAGGGTGCCCGTCTGGGCGGCAGCGCCGCGCACGAGAAGCTGCTCCTCGCGAACCTCGCGAAGTCGCTGTTCGAGCACGGCCGCATCACCACCACCGAGGCGAAGGCCCGCCGCCTGCGCCCGTACGCCGAGCGTCTGATCACCAAGGCGAAGAAGGGCGACCTTCACAACCGCCGTCAGGTGCTCCAGGTCATCACGGACAAGAGCGTCGTCCACACGCTCTTCACCGAGATCGGCCCGCGCTACGAGAACCGTCCGGGTGGCTACACCCGCATCACCAAGATCGGCAACCGTCGCGGCGACAACGCGCCCATGGCGGTCATCGAGCTGGTCGAGGCGCTGACGGTGCAGCAGAAGGCCGTGGGTGAGGCCGAGGCCGCCACCAAGCGTGCGGTCAAGGAGGCCGACGAGGCCAAGGCCGCCGAGACCACCGAGGCGCCGGCCGAGGAGGCCGCCGCCGAGGAGTCGAAGGACGCCTGAGCCCGAGGCACGCCCTCGCGCTGAGCGGGTCCGCCCCATCGGGGCGGGCCCGCTTTCGCATGGCTGAGAGGATTCCCCTGTGAGTGACGAAGTACAGCCCGGGCACGTCCGCATCCGCCTCGACCTGTCCTACGACGGCACCGGCTTCCACGGCTGGGCCAAGCAGGCCGGCGGCCGGCGGACCGTGCAGGGGGAGATCGAGGACGCGCTGCGGACGGTCACCCGCTCGCGGGAGACGTACGAGCTGACCGTGGCCGGCCGCACCGACGCCGGGGTGCACGCGCGCGGCCAGGTGGCGCACGTGGACCTGCCGGAGGAGGTCTGGCGCGAGCACCACGAGAAGCTGCTCAAGCGGCTCGCCGGGCGGCTGCCCAAGGACGTGCGGGTGTGGGCCCTGCGCCCGGCCCCGAGCGGCTTCGACGCCCGTTTCTCGGCGATCTGGCGCCGGTACGCGTACCGGGTCACCGACAACCCGGGCGGTGTCGACCCGCTGCTGCGCGGCCACGTGCTGTGGCACGACTGGCCGCTGGACGTGGACGCGATGAACGAGGCCGCCCGGCACCTGGTCGGCGAGCACGACTTCGCCGCGTACTGCAAGAAGCGCGAGGGCGCGACCACCATCCGCACGCTGCAGGAGCTGAGCCTGGTGCGCGGCGAGGACGGGATCATCACCGCCACCGTCCGCGCCGACGCCTTCTGCCACAACATGGTGCGCTCGCTGATCGGGGCGCTGCTGTTCGTCGGCGACGGCCACCGCCCGCCCGACTGGCCGGGCAAGGTGCTGGCCGCGCGGGTGCGGGACTCCGCCGTGCACGTCGTACGGCCGCACGGGCTGACCCTGGAGGAGGTCGGCTACCCGGCCGACGAGCTGCTGGCCGAGCGCAGCCGGCAGGCGCGCAACAAGCGGTCGCTGCCGACCGCGGGCTGCTGCTGAGCCACCGCGCGGGGGCCGGTCACCGCATGTGACGGTACGAGTGCGGCTCGGCGGGAACCCGGCGGGCGGACCGTCCTGCCGCCGTACGGCAGGAGTACCGTGCGGCGAGAAAGGCGGACCCATGCGGCTCACCGTCATCGGCACCGGCTACCTGGGCGCCACGCACGCCGCCTGCATGGCGGAGCTGGGACACGAGGTGATCGGTCTCGACGTGGACGCCGGGAAGGTCGCGGCGCTGCGCGCGGGCCGGGTCCCGTTCCACGAGCCGCGCCTGGCCGAGATCCTCGCCCGGCACACGGCGAGCGGGCGGCTGCGCTTCACCACCTCCTACGAGGAGGCGGGCGCTTTCGGGCAGGTGCACTTCGTGTGCGTGGGCACGCCGCAGCGCCGGGACGGCGACGCCGCGGACCTCGCCTACGTGGAGGATGCCTTCGCCGCCGTCGCCCGGCACGCCCGCAAGGGCGCCCTGCTGGTCGGCAAGTCGACCGTGCCGGTGGGCACGGCGGCCCGGCTGGCCGAGCGGCACCCCGTCGAGATCGCGTGGAACCCGGAGTTCCTGCGCGAGGGGTTCGCCGTCCAGGACACGCTGCGGCCCGACCGGCTGGTGTTCGGGGTGCGCACCGCGCGCGCGGAGCGGCTGCTGCGGTCGGTGTACGCGCCGGTCCTCGCCACGGGGACACCGCTGGTGGTCACCGACTTCGCCACCGCCGAGCTGGTCAAGACGGCCGCGAACTCCTTCCTCGCCACGAAGATCTCCTTCGTCAACGCGATGGCCGAGGTCTGCGAGGCCGCGGGCGGGAACGTGCGCGCACTCGCCGAGGCGCTCGGCCACGACGACCGGATCGGCCGGGCCTACCTGCGCGCCGGGGTCGGGTTCGGCGGCGGCTGCCTGCCCAAGGACATCCGCGCCTTCGCGCACCGCGCCGCCGAGCTGGGCGTCGACCTGGGCTTTCTGCGCCAGGTGGACGCGATCAACATGCGGCGCCGGGACCGGGTGGTCGACCTGGCCCGCGAGCTGTGCGGCGGCGGGGTCCTCGGGGCGCGGGTGGCGGTGCTCGGCGCCGCGTTCAAGCCGGACTCGGACGACGTGCGCGACTCGCCGGCGCTGAACGTGGCCGCGCGCCTGGAGCTGGAGGGCGCCGACGTCACCGTCTACGACCCGGAGGCGATGGACAACGCGCGCAAGGCGTTCCCGCTGCTCGGGTACGCGCTGTCGGCCGAGGAGGCGCTGCGGGGCGCCGAGCTGGTGCTGCTGCTGACCGAGTGGCGGCAGTTCCGCGAGATCGACCCGGTGTGGGCGGCGGGGCTGGTGGCCCGCCCGCGGATCGTGGACGGGCGGGGCGTGCTGGACGCGGAGCGCTGGACGGCGGCCGGCTGGTGCTTCCGGGCGCTGGGCGGCCCGCCGCCGGGGCGGAACGCGGCTACCGGTTCGCCGCGGCCGACGCCTGCGCCTCGCCGCGCCGACGGATCTGCTGGAAGGTGAACTCGGCGAGGTCGTCGCCGGTGCGGAACACCGCGGTGTCCTTGGTGGTCACGTCCTTGCCGCTGGTGAAGCCGGTGAGGGTGAAGTAGGCGTAGCGGCCGTAGGAGTTGGTGGTGGAGCGGCACACGGCGCCGGCGCAGAAGGGCTTGACGCCGCCGCCGGTGAGCGGCTTGACGATGCTCTTCTTGTCGGCCCGGCGCTTGGCCTTGGTGGCCTGTGCCTCGCTGTCGAAGACGGCGACGCCGACGGTGGCCGCGATGCCGTCCTTGGTGTAGGTGACGCGGATCAGGCGGGTGCAGCCGTCGGCGGTGAGGATCGGGCCGAGGGTGCCCTGGGCGGCCGTGGCGCAGCCGGTGGTGTCCGCCGTGGGGCCCTTCTTGTACACGGTGGAGCCCATGGTCAGCTGGGTGCCCGGGAAGAGCGTGTCCGGGGCGAGAGGGGCGGTGTCCTTCTTGGCGCTGGATATGAAGTCCTTCGGGTCCAGCGGCGGCGGGGCGCTGGTGGGGGCGAAGGACGGGGTGGC
>NZ_LR732544.1:4398999-4424599 GCF_902506575.1 Streptomyces mexicanus
GGCGAAGGACGGGGTGGCCGAGCCGCTGGGCAGGGCGGCGGTGGCGGGCAGCTGCGAGGCGGGCTGCCCGGTGGCGTCGTCGTCGCTGCCCGCGTTCATCACGGCCACCGCGACGGCCGCGCCGACGGCGACGGTGGCCAGCACGCCCCCGCCCACGAACAGCAGCCGGCGGCGCTTGGTGCGCGCCTCGGAGGCCTCGGCGAGTGCGGCCCAGTCCGGGGTCCCGCCGTCGCTCCCGCTGTTCCACGACTGCTGGGAATGCGGTTTCCAGGGATCCCACTGGGACTGCGAGCCCCCCTGCCCATAACTCATGCCGCGCATCTTAACGGTGGCCGGGCTCACAGCCGTCCGGCGTGCGCGGGCGGGGTCCGCGTGGGCGGGCGGCCGTGGCGGGGGTCCGTCGGCCGTACACTGGGGAGGTAACACGCAGGACCAGCGCCGTCGTCCCCGTTTTGCCTGGGGTGGGTGCCGCGGGTATCCTGCATGTTCGTTGTGTATTGGCTTGCTCATTCTCACGGGACGGGCCCTTACACCGGTCCACCGGGCCGATGACCAGCGACCCCACGTACGCGGCTTGCGTCACCGCAGTGGGTCAAGGCTGTCGTGATCGTCTTCGGTGACCTTGTCAGGACCATTCACTGAAGAAGCGAAGGCTACGAACCGTGCGTACGTACAGCCCCAAGCCCGGCGACATCACGCGCCAGTGGCACGTCATCGATGCCCAGGACGTCGTCCTGGGCCGTCTGGCGTCCACCGCCGCCACCCTTCTGCGGGGCAAGCACAAGCCGATCTACGCGCCGCACGTCGACGCTGGTGACTTCGTCATCATCATCAACGCCGACAAGGTGCACCTCTCCGGCAACAAGCGGACCCAGAAGATGGCCTACCGGCACTCCGGCTACCCGGGTGGTCTGCGCTCCGTCCGTTACGACGAGCTGCTCGACAAGAACCCCGAGAAGGCCATCGAGAAGGCCGTCAAGGGCATGCTCCCCAAGAACTCGCTGGGCCGTCAGATGCTCTCGAAGCTGAAGGTCTACAAGGGTGACCAGCACCCGCACGCGGCGCAGCAGCCGGTGCCGTTCGAGATCACCCAGGTCGCGCAGTAAGTCCGGCCACCCCCTAAGACTGAAGAGAATCTGAGGAGAATCGTGGCCGAGACCACTGCCGAGCAGCCGCTCGAAGAGCTTGACATCGACAGCTACACCACCGAGTCCGAGGTGCCCGTCGAGGGCGAGTACACCTCGGAGTCCCTGGCCTCCCGCTTCGGCGAGCCGCAGCCGGCCGCCGGCCTGGGCCGCCGCAAGAACGCCATCGCCCGTGTCCGGATCGTCCCGGGCACCGGCAAGTGGAAGATCAACGGCCGCACCCTCGAGGACTACTTCCCGAACAAGGTGCACCAGCAGGAGGTCAACGAGCCCTTCAAGGTGCTGGAGCTGGAAGGCCGTTACGACGTCATCGCCCGCATCGCCGGTGGCGGTGTCTCCGGTCAGGCCGGCGCCCTGCGCCTGGGTGTCGCCCGCGCCCTGAACGAGGCCGACGTCGACAACAACCGCGGCCCGCTGAAGAAGGCCGGCTTCCTGCGCCGTGACGACCGTGCCGTCGAGCGCAAGAAGGCCGGTCTGAAGAAGGCCCGCAAGGCCCCGCAGTACAGCAAGCGCTAAGCGCGCAGCTGCCTGCGGACAGGCTCCCTCGAACGCCCCGGCGGCACGCCACTGTGCCGCCGGGGCGTTCGTGTATCACAGGAGCCTGGCGTATAACGGCACAAGGTGACGGACGGCTGATCCGATCGGATGCCCGCACCGCCCGCCCGTGCCCGGTCCCTCAAGCCGCAGGCGCGTCGAGGACATCAGACCCAGCGAACAAGCGAACAGTGGACGGGCCCCGGCCGACGCCGGCGCACGCGTCCACGCACCGACGCTTTCTCAGGAGGACAAGTGGGACGACTGTTCGGCACGGACGGCGTGCGCGGCGTCGCCAACGCGGACCTGACCGCCGAGATGGCCCTCGGCCTGTCCGTCGCCGCGGCGCACGTACTGGCCGAGGCGGGCACCTTCGAGGGCCACAAGCCCAAGGCGGTGGTGGGCCGGGACCCGCGGGCGTCCGGGGAGTTCCTGGAGGCCGCGGTGGTCGCGGGCCTGGCGAGCGCGGGCGTGGACGTGCTGCGCGTCGGCGTGCTGCCGACCCCCGCCGTGGCGTACCTGACCGGCGCGCTCGGCGCCGACCTCGGCGTGATGCTGTCGGCCAGCCACAACGCCATGCCCGACAACGGCATCAAGTTCTTCGCGCGCGGCGGCCACAAACTCGCCGACGACCTGGAGGACCGGATCGAGAAGGTCTACGAGGAGCACCGCACCGGCGCCCCCTGGGACCGCCCGACCGGCGCGGGCGTGGGCCGTGTGCGCGACTACGACGAGGGCTTCGACCAGTACGTCGCCCACCTCGTCGCCGTCCTGCCGAACCGGCTCGACGGGCTGAAGATCGTCCTGGACGAGGCGCACGGCGCGGCCTCCCGGGTCTCGCCGGAGGCCTTCGCCCGGGCCGGCGCCGAGGTGATCACGATCGGCGCGGAGCCCGACGGCCTGAACATCAACGACGGCTACGGCTCCACCCACCTGGACAAGCTCAAGGCCGCCGTCGTCGAGCACGGCGCCGACCTCGGCATCGCGCACGACGGCGACGCCGACCGCTGCCTGGCCGTGGACCACACCGGCGAGGAGGTCGACGGCGACCAGATCCTGTCCGTGCTCGCGCTGGCGATGCGGGAGCGTTCCGCACTGCGCTCCGACACCGTCGTCGCGACCGTGATGTCCAACCTGGGCTTCAAGCTGGCCATGGAGCGCGAGGGCATCCAGCTGGTGCAGACGGCCGTCGGCGACCGGTACGTGCTGGAGGAGATGAAGGACAAGGGCTACGCCCTGGGCGGCGAGCAGTCCGGCCACGTCATCGTCCTCGACCACGCCACCACCGGCGACGGCACGCTCACCGGCCTGATGCTGGCCGCCCGGGTCGCCCAGAGCGGCCGCACGCTCAAGGACCTGGCCGGGGTGATGGAGCGGCTGCCGCAGGTCCTGATCAACGTGCCCGACGTGGACAAGTCCCGGGTGAACAGCTCCCCGGACCTGGCCGCCGCGGTCACCGAGGCCGAGCGCGAGCTGGGCGAGACCGGCCGGGTGCTGCTGCGTCCCTCGGGCACCGAGCCGCTGGTGCGGGTCATGGTCGAGGCCGCGGACATCGAGCAGGCCCACGCGGTGGCGGGCCGGCTGGCCGACGCGGTGAAGTCGGCGCTGGGCTGAGCGCGCGCGGTCAGGTGCGGGTCCGGCGGGGCCCGCCCGGCAGGGCGCGTGCGGTGGGTCGTCCGTTCCGCTCGCGCTGCCGCGCCCAGAACCACTTCTGGGCCAGCAGCGTGAGCGTGCCGGCCAGGACGATGCCGAACAGGTTCAGCAGCAGCTGTCGTGTCGAGCCCCAGGTCTGCCCGGTGTCGCCGTAGGCGAGGGCGACGGCCGCGTTGGCGGCGGCGGGGACGGTGGTCACCGAGATGGCGACCCCGATCAGGGCACCGGACTTGGCCGAGGTCAGCGACAGCGTGCCGGCGGCACCGGCGAGGACCGCGACGACGAAGGAGAACGCGTCGGGGGCGTAGACGAAGTTCGTGTTGGGCCGGGGAGCCTCCAGCTTCGCCCGGGTGAACAGCCCGCAGGCGTCCATGAACAGCGTGAAGCCCACCGTCACCGCCATCGCCAGCGCGAACCCGGCCAGCAGCGCGACCACCGAGCGCAGCGCCAGCCGCGGCGCGCGCCGCACCAGCGCCGTGCCGATGCCGGCCAGCGGCCCGAACTCCGGTCCGACGGCCATCGCGCCGACGATCAGGATCGCGTTGTCCAGCACCACACCGCACGCGGCGATCATGGTGGCCAGCGTGATGAACGCCAGATAGGTGACCGACAGCGTCGACTCCTCGTGGGTGGCCTCCGTCAGCTCCTCCCACAGCACCGCGTCCGCGGCCTCGCCCGGCGCCTCCTTCTCGGCCTTGTCGGCCCGCTTCGACAGCGACAGGTCGATGCTCTCCACCGCGATGGAGCCGTCCCGCTCCAGGCCCGACTCCCGCAGCCCGTCGAGGAGTTCGTCGGCGGCCTCCCGGGCGACGTCGCACATCACCACGTCCCCGGGCGGGTTGCGGGCCGCGCCCGGCAGCACCACCAGGTGCGCGGTGCCGACGGTGTGCTGGATGAGGTCCACCACGTGCTCGGTCCGGTCGGCGGGGGTGATCAGACGCAGATGCAGCATGGGGGGCAGCGTAGACGTGCGGGGCGGTGCGACGGGCGCCCGCGGGTAGGACCGTCAGAGGTCCCCCGTCACAGTTTGCGCAGGCTCAGCCGCTGCACCTTGTGGTCGGGGCCCTTGCGCAGGATCAGCGTGGCCCGGCCGCGGGTCGGGGCGATGTTCTCCTCCAGGTTGGGCTGGTTGATGGTCCGCCACATCGTGCGGGCGTAGTCGAGGGCCTCCTCCTCCGAGACCTGCGTGTACTTGCGGAAGTAGGAGGACGGGTTCTGGAAGGCCGTCTCGCGCAGCTTGCGGAAACGGTTCAGGTACCACTGCTCGATGTCCTCGGTGCGCGCGTCGACGTACACGCTGAAGTCGAAGTAGTCCGCGAGTCCGACGCGGGTGCGGCCGTCCCTGCCGGGCAGGGCGGGCTGGAGCACGTTCAGCCCCTCGACGATGAGGATGTCCGGCCGGCGCACGGTGAGTTTCTCGCCGGGGACGATGTCGTAGATCAGGTGGGAGTAGACCGGCGCCGTCACCTCGGCCTTGCCGGCCTTGATGTCGGCGACGAACCGGGTCAGGGCGCGCCGGTCGTAGGACTCCGGGAAGCCCTTGCGGGACATCAGGCCGCGGGCCTGCAGCTCCTTGGTGGGCAGCAGGAAGCCGTCGGTGGTCACCAGCTCCACCCGGGGATGCTCGGGCCAGCGCGACAGCAGCGCCTGCAGCAGGCGGGCCACGGTGGACTTGCCGACGGCGACCGAGCCGGCCACGCCGATCACGAAGGGCGTGCCGGACTGGGAGCCCTGCTCGCCGAGGAAGGTGTTCAGCGCGCCGCGCAGCCCGTCGGTGGCGCCGACGTAGAGGTTGAGCAGCCGGGACAGCGGCAGGTAGATGTCGCGGACCTCGTCGAGGTCGATGACGTCACCGAGGCCGCGCAGCCGCTCCACCTCCTCGGCGGTCAGCGGCAGCGGCGTCTTGTCGCGCAGCGCGCTCCACTCGGCACGGGTGAGGTCGACGTAGGGAGTCGCCTCCGGCCGGGACCGGTGGGCGCTCCGGGGCATCGAGGGGACCGGAGAGATCACAGTCCATTGTTAACGGAGTTCGAACGCGGCGGAGGGTGGGGTGTGTCACGCCGGGGCCGGGGCGGTGGTGGATCACGTCGGCGTCACGGGCGGGTACCGAACGACGCCGTGCTGATCATCTGTGGGTCCGCTGTGCGTAAAGTGCGGGCAAAACGCGGCGGAGTGGGTCCGTGTCCTCGCCTCGGTGCACAGAAAGAGCCCCGTTCGTGAGGTCCCTCTCCGTCCGCCGTGCCGGAATCACCGCCGCGGCCGCCGCCCTCGTCCTGCTCGCCACCGCCTGCGGCGGCTCCTCCGACGACGGCGGCAAGGGCGGCGACGACACGACGGCCCAGGCCGACAAGACCGCCTCGGCGCCGGCCGCCGCCACGCCGCTGAGCGCTGCCGAGCTGGAGAAGGCCGCGCTGACCCAGGCGGACGTGACGTCCGGCAAGGTCATCACCGAGGTCCCCGCGGGCGACAACCTGACGCCGGACAAGGTCACCTCTCCCGTCACCGCGTGCACGCCGCTCGCCCTGCTCCAGGCCGGCACCTACCCGGGTACGCCCGCGGGGACGGCGAAGCGGTCCTGGGTGAGCGACGGGAAGAAGGCCCCGGCGGGCGCCGGTCCCGAGGAGTCCGCCGACGCCGCCATGGACCGCACGAAGACCGTCGAGACGCTCGCCTCCTACCCGGGCGGCGGTGCCGAGCAGGTGATGAAGGACCTGAAGACGGCCGTGCAGAAGTGCGCGAGCGGCTTCTCCTACGTCGCGGCCGGTACGAAGACGACGGTCCTGAAGGTCGTCACCACCGCCGCGCCGCAGGGCGCCGACGAGGCGCTGGCCGTGACCTCGACGGTGGCCGCCGACGGTGTCGACGCCCCCATGAAGAGCGTCGTGGTCCGCAAGGGCGCCACCGTCGTCTTCTTCCCCACCGTCAACATCGCCTCGGTCGTCACCGGCAAGGACTTCACCTTCCCCGCCGGGATCGTCGACGCGCAGGTGAAGAAGCTGAAGTGACGGACTGACGGGATTCCCGCCGACGTGCGCGCACCGGCGCCGGGCCGCGTTCGTACCCCGGTGGGAATTTCCGATTTCGGGCACGCAGCGGCCACTTCTGGCGGCCGGTGGCCCGTAGGCTGCGGACCATGTGCGGAATCGTGGGATACGTGGGTTCGCAGTCGGCGCTCGAGGTCGTCATGGCCGGGCTGAAGCGACTGGAGTACCGGGGGTACGACTCGGCGGGCGTCGCCGTGCTCGCCGACGGCGGGCTGGCGGCGGCGAAGAAGGCGGGCAAGCTGGTCAACCTGGAGAAGGAGCTGGTCGAAAAGCCGCTGCCGACCGGGTCCACCGGCATCGGGCACACCCGGTGGGCCACCCACGGCGGCCCGACCGACGCCAATGCCCACCCGCACCTGGACAACGCCGGGCGCGTCGCCGTCGTCCACAACGGCATCATCGAGAACTTCGCCGTGCTGCGCGGCGAGTTGCTGGAGCGCGGGCACGAGCTGACCTCCGAGACCGACACCGAGGTCGTCGCGCACCTGCTCGCCGAGGAGTTCTCCGCGACCGCCGACCTCGCCGAGGCCATGCGGCTGGTGTGCCGGCGGCTGGAGGGGGCGTTCACGCTGGTCGCGGTGCACGCCGACGAGCCCGACGTGGTCGTCGGCGCCCGGCGCAACTCGCCGCTGGTGGTGGGCGTCGGCGAGGGCGAGGCGTTCCTCGCCTCCGACGTCGCCGCGTTCATCGCCCACACCCGCTCCGCGATCGAGCTGGGCCAGGACCAGGTGGTGGAGCTGCGCCGCGACGGTGTCACGGTCACCGGCTTCGACGGGCGGCCCGCCGAGGTCCGCTCCTACAACGTCGACTGGGACGCGGCGGCCGCCGAGAAGGGCGGCTACGACTACTTCATGCTCAAGGAGATCGCCGAGCAGCCCAAGGCGGTGTCCGACACGCTGCTGGGCCGGATCGACGCGGCCGGGAACCTGACGCTGGACGAGGTCCGCATCTCCGCCTCCGAGTTGCGGGAGATGGACAAGGTCGTCATCGTCGCCTGCGGCACGGCCTTCCACGCCGGGATGATCGCCAAGTACGCCATCGAGCACTGGACGCGGATCCCCTGCGAGGTGGAGCTGGCCAGCGAGTTCCGCTACCGGGACCCGATCCTGGACGCGCAGACCCTGGTCATCGCCATCTCCCAGTCCGGGGAGACCATGGACACGCTGATGGCGCTGCGCCACGCCCGCGAGCAGGGCTCCAAGGTGCTGGCGATCTGCAACACCAACGGCTCCACGATCCCGCGCGAGTCGGACGCCGTGCTGTACACGCACGCCGGCCCCGAGGTCGCCGTCGCCTCGACGAAGGCGTTCCTGACCCAGCTGGTCGCCTGCTACCTGGTGGCGCTGTACCTGGGGCAGGTGCGCGGCACCAAGTGGGGCGACGAGGTCCGTGCCGTCATCCGCGACCTGTCGCAGATCGGCGGCGCGGTCGAGCAGGTCCTGCAGACCATGGAACCGGTGCGGGAGCTGGCCCGCTCGCTGGCCGACAAGAACACGGTGCTGTTCCTGGGCCGGCACGTCGGCTACCCGGTCGCCCTCGAAGGCGCGCTGAAGCTGAAGGAACTGGCCTACATGCACGCCGAGGGCTTCGCGGCCGGCGAGCTGAAGCACGGGCCGATCGCGCTCATCGACGAGGACCTGCCGGTGGTCGTGGTGGTGCCCTCCCCGCGGGGCCGCTCCCTGCTCCACGACAAGATCGTCTCCAACATCCAGGAGATCCGCGCCCGCGGCGCCCGCACCATCGTGATCGCCGAGGAGGGCGACGAGGCGGTCGTCCCGTACGCCGACCACCTCATCCGCATCCCGGTGACCCCGACGCTGCTCCAGCCGCTGGTCGCCACGGTGCCGCTGCAGGTCTTCGCCTGCGAACTGGCCACCGCCCGCGGCAACGAGGTCGACCAGCCGCGCAACCTGGCGAAGTCGGTCACGGTGGAGTGAGCGAACCCGTTCCCCGCGTCCAGGCCGCGATGAGTTTCCTTCCCGGCGGCGGTCGTACAGGCAACGACACACGACGTACCGCACCAGGAAGGACCGCCGCGTCATGACCGCAGCCGCCGTGAAGGGCCCCGCCAGTTACTTCCCGTCCATCGAGAAGAAGTACGGCCGGCCGATCGCCCAGTGGAAGGAAATCATCCGCTCCTCGCCGTTGACCCGGCACGGGGAGCTGGTGAACTGGCTCAAGGCCGAGCACGGTCTGGGACACGGCCACGCCAACGCCTTGGTGGCGCACACCCTCGCCGAGGCCGGCGAGGGGTGACCCGCGGTGCGACTGCTGTGCCGGGCCGGCCGGCGCCGGACCGTGTGCCGCGGGCGAAGTCCGGCGGCGCCGTAGGGTGCTCGCCATGAGCATCATCGGGGTCGGGATCGACGTGGCCGAGATCGACCGGTTCGCGGCGTCGCTGGAGCGGACGCCCCAGCTGGCGGACCGGCTGTTCGTGCCGGGGGAGTTGCTGCTGCCCGGCGGCGGGCGGCGGGGCACGGCCTCGCTGGCCGCCCGGTTCGCCGCGAAGGAGGCGCTGGCCAAGGCGCTCGGCGCGCCGGCCGGGCTGCTGTGGACGGACGCGGAGGTGTACGTCGAGGACAGCGGCCGGCCGCGGCTGCGGGTGAAGGGGACGGTGGCGGCGCGGGCGGCGGAGCTGGGGGTGCGCTCCTGGCACGTCTCGCTCAGCCATGACGCGGGCGTGGCGTCGGCGGTGGTGATCGCGGAGGGCTGACGGCAAAGGCCGGCGGGGGACGGTCGCGGGGCCGCCGTAGGCGATGACGCCGACGGCGGCGGGGCCGGCGGCTCGGCGGCGCCCGCGCCTGTCACGTCGTCGCGCTCGCCCCGGGCTTCAGCCGCAGCGCCAGCACCGTCGCGTCGTCCTGGGTGTGCCGGCCGGTCAGCAGGGCGACCAGCTCCCGGACGAAGGCGCCGAGCGCCTCCTCGCCGGGGGGAACGCCGCGCGCGGCGCACTGTTCGACGGCGCGCAGCAGCCGGGCGGTGTCCAGGTCCGGGTCGGAGTCGCGGCGCTCGACCAGACCGTCCGAGTACAGCAGGACCACGTCCTGCGGGCGCAGCCAGGTCTCGGCCGCCGCGTACGTCTCGTCGGGCATGACACCCAGCGGCATGCCGGGGCCGCCCGGCGGCGGGCCGAGCAGGAACGCCCGCTTCTCGCGCACCAGGATCGGCAGCGGGTGCCCCGCGCACGTCCAGCGCAGCAGACCGGTCTCCGGGTGGTAGCGGACGATGATCGCGGTGGCGGTGGACTCCTCGCCGTCGTCGCAGGCGACCGTGTTCAGCCAGGCGGTCAGCCGCTCCACCCATTCGCCGGTGTAGGCCAGGCCGGTCAGCGCGTAGCGGAGCTTGGCCATCAGCGTCACGGCGTCGAGTCCGTGCCCGCGGGCGTCCCCGAGCGCGATCAGCACCCTGCCCGAGGGCAGGACCCGGGTCTTGTACCAGTCGCCGCCCACGCGTGCCGTGTGCTCCTCGGGCCGGTAGACGGCGGCCGCCTCGATGCCGTGCTCGGCCAGCTCCCCGGGGAACCTGGGCAGGACGGCGTCCCGGAGCCGTTCGGCCACCTCCGCGACCGTGTCGGCGCGCTCCCGCTGGGCTTGTGCCTCGCGGGTCGCCCGCTCGGCCAGGGCGCGGCTGCGCCGGTCCTCCGTCACGTCGTGGAGCACCGCGCGCAGCGCCCACACCGGCCCCGCGGCGAGCCGCACCGGTTCCCCGACGAAGCGGAGGATCCGCCGGTCCGGCGCCGTCAGGTGCAGGTCGCACTCGGCGATCTCGCTGCACAGCAGCAGGTCGTGCACCGACCGGTAGAGCGCGTCCAGGCTCTCCGGGGTCACCGTGCGGCTCAGCTCCAGCAGATCGGGCAGCGGCTGGGTGTCCGTCAGGCCGAGCACGCCGCGCAGCCCCGACGAGCCCTCGACGCTCCCGTCGCCCAGATTCCACTCCGCCCAGCACACCCCCACCAGGCGCTGCGCCTCCTGGGCCGTCCGGGACTCGCGCCCGCGCTCCCAGCCGATGAGCAGCAGCCCCTCGCAGGGGATCACCCGCAGCTCGCTGCTCACCCGCACCACCAGGCCGCCCGGTCCCGGCAGCGGCCACTCGCCCACCTCCGGCCCCTGCGGCCGGCCGGTGCGGTGGGCCTCGGCCAGCATGTGCGGCACGGGGGTGTCCGCCAGCGTGGGGAAGCGTTCGAACAGCGGCACCGGTCCCGTCCAGGGCGGCACCACCCCGGGCGGGAAGCGGTGGGCGGCGTACTCGCGGGAGGCGACGTTCTGTCCCACGTACAGGTACCGGATGCCGCCCCGTTCGCCGGTCACCGGGCGGACGATCGTGACGGGGATCTCCAGGGAGTCCAGCAGTTTCTGCAACGGGGGAGGGACCGGTGGGCCGTCCGGGCGTCCGGCCGCACCGCCCGACCACCACCGCTCACCTCGCCCGGCGCCCCGCCCGGACGCCCGGACGGCCCACCGGCCGGAAACCGGATGAACCCCGGGACCCCGGGTCCGGACCGCACCTCCCCGGTGCGCCCCCGAACGGAGGAGGCGCGCCGCGACCCCGCGTAGCCCCGTCGGGTGAAGGACCGCGCCCGCCGCGGCCGGCCGCACCCCCGCCCGGCACCGCTCGGCCTCCTTGCTAGCGGATGACGACGACCTTCTGCCCGATCGTCGCGAACATCCACATCGCCTCGCCGTCGGCCCGCGACTCCCGGATGCCGCCGGTCTTCACCGCCGTGGTCGTGTCCGTCTGCGGCGTGGCGCCGTCCACCGCCGCGCTGAACCCGATGACGACCCCGTCCACGCTGGTGAACCGCACCACGTGCTCGACCGGGACGCCGTCGGTGCCCGTCACCGCCTTCGAGCGGGAGGTGACCGCGTAGGTGCCCGGGAGCGGGTCCACGGTCCCGGGGGTGACCTCGAAGGTGCTCTCCACCCGGCCGCCCGCGCTCACCAGCCACACCCGGTCGTCGTCGATCGAGTACACCACCCGCTCACCGGTGCCCGACCCGGCGGGCAGGGCATGCGGGTGCTGCCGGTCGCGCGGGGCCTTGCTCGGGGTCGGCGCGGCGGAGGCCGTGGCGCCCGGCCTGGCCCGCAGGTCCGGCGGCACGCTCGCCTGCGCCTGGTAGGCGAGGAAGCCCACCGCGGCGACCGCGGCGGCGGTGAGGGCGGCCACGATTCCCGAGCTGCTCCTTGCCACGCTCGCCCACCTCTGTCCCAGTCGCTGTGCGGGTCGTCCCCGGGGATCCGTCCCCGAAGGACCTGTGCGGGGCCTGTCCCCGAAGGACCTGTGCAGAACCTGTCCCCGAAGGACCCGTGCGGGGCCTGTCCCCGATGCGCGACGGTAGCAGCCGGGGCGGCCCCGACCCGGGCGCGCGTGCCCCGGGCGTGGGCGCCGTAGGCTGTTTGCGTGCTCTTGCTCGCTCTGGATACCGCCACCCCCGCCGTCACCGTCGCCCTGCACGACGGCACGGCCGTCATCGCCTCCTCCAGCCAGGTGGACGCGCGCCGGCACGGAGAGCTGCTGCTGCCGGCCGTCGACCGGGTGCTCGCCGAGGCCGGGCTGGGCCTGGACGCCGTCACGGGCATCGTGGCGGGCATCGGCCCCGGCCCCTACACCGGGCTGCGCGTGGGCCTGATGACCGCCGACACCTTCGGTCTCGCGCTCGGCGTCCCCGTGTACGGTCTGTGCACGCTCGACGGCCTGGCCTACGCGGCCGACGTCCCCGGCCCCTTCGTCGTCGCGACCGACGCCCGCCGCAAGGAGGTGTACTGGGCCCGCTACGCCGACTCCCGCACTCGCCTGACCGACCCGGCCGTCGACCGGCCCGCCGCCATCGCCGAGCAGGTCAGGGGCCTGCCCGCGGTCGGCGCGGGCGCGCTGCTCTACCCCGGCACCTTCCCGCAGGCGCACGAGCCCGAGCACGTGTCGGCCGCCGCCCTGGCCTCGCTGGCCGCCGAGAAGCTGGCCGCCGGCGAGGAGCTGCCCCGCCCCCGGCCGCTGTACCTGCGCCGCCCCGACGCGCAGGTGCCCAAGAACTACAAGGTGGTCACCCCCAGGTGACCGGGCGGACGACGACCGGGTCCCCCATCCCCGCCGTGCGGGAGATGCGCTGGTGGGACATCGACCCGGTGCTGGAGCTGGAGAAGGACCTGTTCCCCGAGGACGCCTGGTCCCGGGGCATGTTCTGGTCGGAGCTGGCGCACGCGCGCGGCCCGGAGGCCACCCGGTGCTACGTCGTGGCGGAGATCCCCGGCGAGGGCGCGGGTGAGGGCGAGGGCAAGGGGCCGGGCGACGGCCGGATCGTCGGCTACGCCGGTCTCGTCGCCTCCGGCGGCCAGGGCGACGTCCAGACCATCGCGGTGGCCCGCGACCACTGGGGCACCGGCCTCGGCTCCCGGCTGCTGGCCGAGCTGCTGCGGGCCGCGACCGCCTTCGAGTGCACCGAGGTGCTGCTGGAGTGCCGCGTGGACAACGTCCGCGCGCAGAAGCTCTACGAGCGCTTCGGCTTCGAGCCCATCGGTTTCCGGCGCGGCTACTACCAGCCGGGGAACGTGGACGCCTTGGTGATGCGCCTGTCCGACCCGGCCGCCCCCGCCACCCCGCAACCCCCCGTCAACGGCGTACAAGGAACCTGAGACCCATGGCTGACACCCGGGACGAGCCGCTCGTCCTCGGCATCGAGACCTCCTGCGACGAGACCGGCGTCGGCATCGTCCGCGGCACCACCCTGCTGGCCGACGCGGTCGCCTCCAGCGTGGAGGAGCACGCCCGCTTCGGCGGCGTCGTCCCCGAGGTCGCCTCGCGGGCGCACCTGGAGGCGATGGTCCCCACCATCGAGCGCGCCCTGAAGGAGGCGGGGGTGCGCGCGAAGGACCTGGACGGCATCGCCGTCACCGCCGGTCCCGGCCTGGCCGGCGCCCTGCTGGTCGGCGTCTCCGCGGCGAAGGCGTACGCCTACGCGCTCGGCAAGCCGCTGTACGGCGTCAACCACCTCGCCTCGCACATCTGCGTGGACCAGCTGGAGCACGGTCCGCTGCCGGAGCCGACGATGGCCCTGCTGGTCTCCGGCGGGCACTCCTCGCTGTTGCTGTCCACGGACATCACCGCCGACGTGCGCCCCATGGGCGCCACCATCGACGACGCGGCCGGCGAGGCGTTCGACAAGATCGCCCGCGTGCTGAACCTGGGCTTCCCCGGCGGCCCGGTCATCGACCGCTACGCCCGCGAGGGCGACCCGGAGGCGATCGCCTTCCCGCGCGGCCTGACCGGCCCGCGCGATCCCGCCTACGACTTCTCCTTCTCCGGTCTGAAGACCGCGGTGGCCCGCTGGATCGAGGCCAAGCGGGCGGCCGGCGAGGAGGTCCCGGTGCGCGACGTGGCCGCCTCCTTCCAGGAGGCCGTCGTGGACGTCCTGACCCGCAAGGCCGTGCGCGCCTGCAAGGACGAGGGCGTGGACCACCTGATGATCGGCGGCGGCGTGGCCGCCAACTCCCGGCTGCGGTCCCTGGCCCAGGAGCGCTGCGAGGCGGCCGGTATCCGGCTGCGCGTGCCGCGGCCCAAGCTGTGCACGGACAACGGTGCGATGGTGGCGGCGCTGGGTGCCGAGATGGTCCGCCGCGACCGTACGGCCTCCGCCTGGGACCTGTCGGCGGACTCCTCCCTGCCGGTCACCGACCCGCACGTCCCGGCCGAGGAGCCGGCGCACCCGCACGGCCGCGCGCACGGCCACGGCCACGCGCACTCCCACGACCACGTGCACGAGATGAGCAAGGAGAACCTGTACTCGTGACCGTCGCACTGATGTGGGAGGCCCGCGCGGTCGCGGGCCGCGGTGCGGAACTGCTGTCCTGGGCGCGCGCGCAGACGCTCCCTCAGGAGCCGCTGCGCCGCGAGACCTTCCGCGCCCCCCAGGACCGGGTCCTGGTCATCACCTGGTGGGACGCCCCCTACGACGCCGAGCTGCCGGAACTGCCCGAGCCCGCCGCGGACTTGGTGACCCGGGCCGTGCACCGCTGGCGGTTCGAGTCGGCGGACGGGGACTGATCCGTTCGAGTGGCACACCGCCCGCCGGGTGCGCTATGATCATCACACGCAAGCGGGCGAACGAAGCCCAGCGAGCAGTGCGTTGGTGGTCCAAGGAAAGACGCCCCGCTTCCTGCGGGGAGATGCAGGTGCAAGGCCTGCCCGGCGCTCGACGAGACCCCGTCCCGGTCCTTCCGGGGCGGGGTTTCCGCATGCCGCGCCCGTATCGCGTTCCCGCCGCGCCCGCGCCGCGTCCGTACCGCGCCGGCGCCGCATCCGTGCCGCGACGGCCGCACGACCGCACGACGTGGGCCCGCCCTCCCTGCGGAGGGCGGGCCCACGTCCGCCGCTCAGCCCGCCTCGGAGATCTCCGTCTCGCAGCGCAGCCGCCGGTCCGTGCCCACCTCGCGGACCTCGCCCGTCAGGGTCAGCCGGGTCGTGTGGCGCACGTCCGCGGCCGAGGCGGCCAGCCGCAGCTCCAGCTCGCCCGGCTCGACCACGCGGCGGCCGGAGCGGTCGGTGAACGCCGACAGGTCCGTGTGGAAGCGGAACGTCACCCGGCGCGCCTCGCCCGGGTCCAGTTCCACCCGCTGGTAGCCGATCAGGCGCACGTCCGGGCGGGTCACCGAGGCCACCGGGTCGTGCAGGTAGAGCTGGACCACCTCCGCGCCCGCCCGGTCACCGGTGTTGCGGACGGTCAGCGACACGTCGTAGGAGCCGTCGGTGCCGATCCGCGGGTCGCCCGAGCCCTCGAAGGACTCCCACGCGAAGGCCGTGTACGACCGGCCGTGCCCGAACGGGTACAGCGGCGTCGGGTCCAGGCTGCTCACCTCGCCGGCCAGGCCCAGCGGCGGCTGCAGATACGTCCACGGCTGGCCGCCGGGCAGGCGCGGCACGCTCACCGGGAGCCGGCCCGAGGGGTTGACCCGGCCGGACAGCACGCCCGCCACCGCCGGGCCGCCCTCCTCGCCGGGGAAGAACGCCTGCACCACCGCGCCCAGGCGCCCCGCCCAGCGGCCGAGCGCGTAGGGGCGGCCGGTCAGCAGCACCAGGACCACCGGGACGCCCGTGCCGATCAGCGCGTCCAGCAGCCGGCCCTGCACGCCGGGCAGGTTCAGGTCGGCCACGTCGCAGCCCTCGCCGGAGGTGCCGCGGCCGAACAGGCCGGAGCGGTCGCCGAGCACGGCCACGCACACGTCCGCCTCCCGGGCGCGGGCGACGGCCTCCTCGAAGCCGGAGGTGTCCGGGTCCGACACGCCGCAGCCCTCGGTGAACGTCACCTTGGCGTCGGGCAGTTCGGTGCGCAGCGCCTCCAGCACGGTGGGGATCTCGATGCCCATCTCCACCTCGGGGTGCTGGGTGCCCACGTGCGAGGGGAAGGAGTAGCAGCCGAGCATGGCCAGGGCGTCCGCGGCGCGCGGGCCGACCACCGCGATCCGGGTGTCCGGGGCCAGCGGCAGCACACCGTCGGGGTTGTCCAGCAGCACCACCGACTCCTCGGCCAGGCGGCGGGCCACGGCCCGGTTCTCCGCCGAGTCCAGGTCGACCGGCCCCTGCGGAACCTCGGGCTCCCAGCCCTCGTCCAGCAGGCCCAGCTCGCACTTCTGCAGCAGCACGCGGCGGGCGGCGCGGTCCACCAGCTCCTCCGGGACCGTCCCGGCCCGTACGGCGGCCACCAGCTCGTTGCCGTACGCCTTGACCGTCGGCAGTTCGACGTCGATGCCGGCGGCCAGGGCCAGGTGTCCGGACTCGGCGGGGCCGGCGGCCACCCGGTGCAGGGTCTGCAGGAAGTCGATGGCGAAGTAGTCGGCGACCACCGTGCCGGTGAACCCCCACTGCTCGCGCAGCAGGTCGGTGAGCAGGCCCGGGTCGGCCGAGGCGGGCACGCCGTCGGTCTCGGTGTAGGCGGCCATCACCGAGCGGGCGCCGCCCTCGCGCAGCGCCATCTCGAACGGCACCAGCGTGACGTCCGCGAACTCCCGGGTGCCGGCGCGCACCGGCGCCAGGTTGCGGGCGCCCGCGGAGGAGGCGTACCCGGCGAAGTGCTTCAGCGTGGCCACGACCCCCGCCGACTCCAGGCCGCGCACATAGGCGGTGCCGATCGTGCCGACCAGGTAGGGGTCCTCGCCGATGGTCTCCTCCACCCGGCCCCAGCGCAGGTCGCGGACCACGTCCACCACGGGCGCCAGGCCCTGGTGCACGCCCACCGACCGCATGTCCCGCCCGATACGGGCGGCCATCGCCTCCACCAGGGCCGGGTCGAACGTCGCGCCCCAGGCCAGCGGCACCGGGTAGGCGGTCGCGCCCCAGGCGGTGAAGCCGGCCAGGCACTCCTCGTGGGCGATCGCGGGGATGCCGAAGCGGCCGGCCTCGGCGATCCGCCGCTGGGCGCGGGCGAGCGCCTGCGCGCCGAGGGCCGGGTCCACGGGCGCGGTGCCGAAGGAGCGGGTGAGCTGGCCCAGGCCGAGGGTGATCAGCTCCTCCCAGTCGTAGTCGGTGTTCATGTACTGCTGGTGCGGGGCGACGCCGTCGCCGTCCGTCGAGGCACCCACCCACACGCCGTACAGCTGGGCCGTCTTCTCCTCCAGGGTCATCCGGGCGAGGAGGTCGTCGACCCGGGCGGCGGCGGGCAGGGCGGGGTCCTGCCAGGGGGCGGTGGTCATGAAGCTCCTGTCAGTGGTGTCGGGGAAGTAGTCGTTCGCGTTCACTTGCCGCCCACGCCCATCAGGCCGTTGACCAGGGCCCTGCGGGCCACCAGGTACACGGCGAAGATCGGGATGCCGGAGAGGACGACCGAGGCGAGCAGGGCGGGGATGTTCACCCCGAACTGGCTGACGTAGTTGAACAGGCCCAGCGTCAGCACACGCGGACCGTCGGACTGGGTGAAGATCAGCGGGAAGAGGAAGCCGTTCCACGCCTGCAGCGCGGAGTAGATGACGACGGTGCTGATGCCGCCCTTGGTCATCGGCACGACCAGCTGGAACAGCATGCGGGTGGTGGAGGCGCCGTCCAGGGCCATCGCCTCGTACATCTCCTCGGAGATGTCCCGCATGGTGCCGGTGAGGATCAGCACCGACACCGGCATGGCGAAGGCCGCCGTCGGCAGGATGACCGCGATCAGGCTGTCGTACAGGTTCAGCTTGGAGATCATCAGGTACAGCGGGACGACGACCGCCTGCGCGGGGATGGCCACGCCCAGCAGGAACAGCCGGAAGGACGACCCGGCCCAGAAGGTGCGCGAGCGCACGGCCACGTAGGACAGCGGGACGCACAGCACCAGCACGATCACCACCACCGCCGCCGCCACGATCACCGTGTTGAGCAGCAGGTGGCCGAAGCCGTTGTGCAGGACGGTGTCGTAGTTGTCCAGCGTGGGGTCGGTGGGCGGCTTGAGGGCGTTGTTGCCCAGCGCCTTGTCCTGGCGGGTCAGCGAGGCCGAGATCATCGCGTAGATCGGGACGATCACGACCGCCAGCCACAGCACCGAGCCGAGCCCGGCGAGCGGGTTGGGCCGCCTGCTCCAGTGCGTGCGGCGCCGGGCGGGACGGGCCTCGGGGGTGTGTTCGCCGCTCTTCACGGGACGCGGACGCCGCAACGTGTCGTGGGACATCTCGTCACATCCCTTCCCTGGTGCTGCGCATCGCGCCGAAGCCGGACAGCCGCACCAGCAGCAGCGACAGCGCGGTGGCGGCCACGACGAGGAAGGACGCGACGGCGCTGGCGTAGCCGAAGTCGTAGCTCTTGAAGCCCGCCTCGTACATCAGGTACGGCAGGATCGCGGTGTCCGTGCCCGGGCCGCCCTGGGTGAGGATCAGCACCGTCTCGAAGTACGTCAGCGAGCCGACGATCATCAGCACGCTGGACGTGGTCGCCGTGTTGCGCAGCTGGGGCAGGGTGATGGAGAAGAACTGCCGGTAGCGGCCGGCGCCGTCCATCGCGGCCGCCTGGTAGAGCACCTCGGGGATCTGCCGCGCCCCGCCCTGGTAGATCAGGGTGTGGAAGGGGATGAACTGCCAGCCACCGACGAAGACGATCGCGAGGAACGCGCCGGAGGTGGTGCCGAGCGTGTCCCCGTGGATGATGCCGAAGTTCGGGTCGAGCAGCGCGTAGAACAGCAGCGAGATCGCCGTCGAGGACAGCAGGAACGGCACGAAGAAGATCGCGGACAGGATCGCGCGGTTGCGCTGACGGCCCGCCGCCCACACCCCGAGCAGCAGCGAGAGCACGGTCTGGAAGGCCCAGCTGACGACGGTCAGCAGCACCGTCACCGTCAGGGACTGCGTCAGCCGCGGGTCGTGGATGAGCTTCTGCCAGTTGGCCAGGCCCACCGGCTGCGGGTCGCCCAGGCCGTTCCACTTGGTGAACGACAGGTAGAAGGCCAGCGCCATGGGGGCGACGGCGAAGAAGGTGAAGAACAGCACGCCGGGCAGGACCCAGGCGGTGTGCGGACGGCCCGTCCGCGCGCCCTTGGCGGCCCTGCCCCTGCGCACGGCGGGGTTGCTCGCGCTCACTTCAGCCCCTTGAGCGCGGAGACGAACTGCTCCGGCGAGGACTTGCCCACGAACAGCTTGTTGATCTCCGTGAGCATCGGCTGCTGCCAGTCCGGGTTCACCGCCTGGTCCCAGCTCAGCGTGAAGTTCGGGGCCTGCTGCACCAGCTGGTACTGGAACTTGGCGAACTCCGGGTTGGGGGAGGAGTCGAGCATCTTCTCGGCGATCGTGGTGGTCGGCACGTCGCCGTTGGCGATCAGGTCCTTGGTGTACTCCTCGGAGGCGCAGTCGCGCAGGAACGCGATCGCCGCGTCCTTGTTGGACGTGCGGGCGTTGACGGACCAGTAGTTGCAGGGGTTGCCGACCACGTTGCGGATGTCACCGGCGCCGCCGTCGAACTTCGGGAACGCGCACCAGCCCAGCTCCTTCTTGGCGAAGTCCGGGAACTTGCCCAGCTGCGTGGAGTACTCCCAGGAGCCCATCAGGTGCATCGCGGCCTTGCCCTTGGCGAGCATCGCCGGCGCGCCGCCGGTGTTGTACGACACCGAGCTGAAGCCCTTGCCGAAGGCCCCGTCGTCGACGAGCTGCTTGACGGTCTGGGCGGCCTTCAGCACGGCCGGGTCGCCCCAGCCCGACGTGTCACCGTTCCTGATCTTGTCGAAGACCTGCGGGCCGCCGATGCGGTCCACCAGGTACTCCAGCCACATCAGTTCCGGCCAGATCTCCACCCCGCCGAGGGCGAAGGGCGTGATGCCCGCCTTCTTCAGCTTGGCGTTGGTGTCGAGCAGCTGGTCCCAGGTGGTGGGCGGGGTCAGCTTGTGCTCGGCGAACAGCGTCTTGTTGAAGAACAGCAGCACCGGCTGCATGCCGCGCATCGGGATGCCGTACTCGTGGCCGTCCAGGGCGCCGGCGGCGACCACGGAGGGCAGGAAGCCCTTGCTGAGCACCGAGTCCGACTTGATCGTGTCGGTGAGGTCGACCAGCTGGTTCGCCTCCTTGTAGGCCATGATCGAGCCGCCGCCCCAGTTGAAGAAGACGTCGGGGGCGTTGGGCGAACCCATGGCGGTGCGCAGCTTGGCCGGGTAGTCCGAGGCCGGGATCCGCTGCAGCTTCACCTTGCCCTTGGCCTGCTTGGCAGCGGCCGAGGCGTTGAACCGGGCGACGGCCTTGTCCTGGACCTTCACCGCGTCGTCGCCGTACACCATCGCCGTGATGGTGCCGCCCGAGCCGCCCGAGCCGCTGCCGGACCCGCAGGCGGTCAGGCCGGCGGCCGAGATCAAGGTGGTGGCGCCGGCGCCGAGGAACCAGCGCCTGCTGTAGGACTCCATTGTGACGGCACCTCTCACAAGGTCGGTCGGGCAGGGCGTGGCCGCGACGGGTCGCCGGGACACAGGGAACGCCGTACCCGAATGTTTCGTATGTGATGTCGAATGTTCCGGGAACGTAAGGCGCTCCGGGGTCTTCGTCAAGAGGTCGCGCAGAGATACGATCCCGACCATGAAGCCGACGAAGACCGCAGAAACCCGCACCGCCACACTCGCCGAGATCGCCCGCGAGGCCGGTGTGTCGGCTCCGACTGTTTCGAAGGTCCTCAACGGCCGTGCCGACGTCGCCCCGGCGACCCGCAGCCGGGTCGAGGACCTGCTGCGCGCCCACGGCTACCGCCGCCGGCGCGCCGAGGCGACCCGTTCCCCGCTGCTCGACGTCGTCTTCCACGAACTGGAGAGCGCCTGGGCGATGGAGGTCATCCGGGGGGTGGAGAACGTCGCCCGGGACACGGGCCTGAGCGTGGTGCTCTCCGAGAGCGCGGGCCGGCTCACCCCCGGGCGGACCTGGGCCGACCAGGTCGCCGCCCGCCGCCCGCACGGCGTGGTGCTGGTGCTGTCCGGGCTCGACGAGTCCCAGCGGGCCCTGCTGACCAGCCGCTCGATCCCCTTCGTCGTCATGGACCCGGCCGGCGACCCGGGCACCGACGTGCCCTCGATCGGCGCGACCAACTGGCAGGGTGGGCTCGCCGCCACCCGGCACCTCGTCGAACTGGGCCACACCCGGATCGGCGCGATCAGCGGGCCGTCACGGATGATGTGCGCCCGCGCCCGCGTCGACGGCTACCGGGCCGCGCTGGAGACGGCCGGAGTCCCGGTCGATCCCTCGCTGATCGTCACCGGCGACTTCCACCACGAGGCCGGCTACCGCCTCGGCCTGAAGCTGCTGCGCCGCGAGGACCGGCCGACCGCCGTGTTCGCGGGCAACGACCTGCAGGCGCTCGGCCTGTACGAGGCCGCACGCGAACTCGGGCTGCGCATCCCGGAGGACCTGAGCGTCGTCGGCTTCGACGACCTGCCGGTGGCCCGCTGGGTGGGACCGCCGCTGACCACCGTGCGCCAGCCGCTGACCGAGATGGCCGAGGCGGCGGCCCGCCTGGTGCTCGACCTCGGCCGCGAGGACGAGACCCCGGCGGCCACCCGCGTGGAACTGGCCACGAGCCTGGTGGTGCGCAGCAGCACGGCGGCTCCGGGGGCGTGACGGCGACTCCCGGGCGCGTGATGACGGCTCCCGGGGGCAGGACGACGGCCCCGGGCGCGTGGCGGCGGTTCCTGGGCCGCGAGGGCGCCGCCGAAGCCGCCGCCGAAAGTTTCGAAGCGGACTGCCGGGCCTGTTCAGGCCACTTCAGGCCACTTCAGGCCGCTTCAGGCCGCGTCGGGCTGTGCGGTGCCGCAGTACCGGCACTTGGCGGCGGGCCGCGGCAGGTCGTCCGACAGGCAGGCCGGGCACGTCTTCGTGGCCACCGGATCCTTGAAGGCCGTCACGCCCCGGCGCGCCTGGAAGTGCTTGTAGGGCAGGACGATCAGGAAGTAGACGACCGCCATGAAGAGGATGAAGTAGATCAGCGCCGAGATGAACGACCCGATGTCGAGGTAGGTCGCCTTGTTGCCCGCCCGGCCCAGTTGCCATCCCAGCCCGGGCGAGCTGCCGCCCTGGGCGCGGGCGATGATCGGGTTGATCACGAAGTCGGTGAACGCCTTGATCAGCGTGCTGAACGCCAGGGCCACGATCAGGCCGACGGCCACGACGATCACGTCGCCGCGCATCAGGAAGTTCTTGAAGCCCCGCAGCATCGATGTCCTCGCTTCCGCACGCGCCCGGTCACGGGCCGTCGGTGGGTCGGCTCGTCCCGTCCACTCTCGCGGCGGTACCGGCACGCCGCACGCGGGACGCCGCCGGGCGGGGGAGACCGTCGGGCGGCCGGTGTGGAACGGTCCGGGGGAGTCGGCCGGTCCGGGGCGCGGGCGGGCCAGGGCGCGGGCGGTCCGGGGTGCGCTCGCCCGTTCGGATGATCGTGGGGCACGCGGCCGCGCGAGGGCATGCGACTCCGTAGCGTCACGGTCGTCGCTTGTGCCGTAGTGGCGCTCCCGCCCACACTTGACGGAGGAGGTGCTTCACGATGACCGCTCTCGCAGAAGAGGTGGCCCCGGTGGTGGCAGACGAGCCGGTCTCCGGGCCGGGTTCCGATCTCGACGAGGTCCTGTGGCAGGCGTGGAAGGCCCTGGATCTCCCCGAGGGCTACCGCGCCGAGATCATCGAGGGGGCCATCGAGGTGTCGCCCACCGGTCGCCGTCGTCATGGAGTGCTCGTCAACCGCCTCCGCCGGGCGCTCGACGCCCACCTGTCGCGCAGCGGGTTCGCGGCGCACCAGGACGTCAACGTCATCCACCGCCAGAAATCCTGGATCCCCGACCTCTTCGTCGCCCCCGTCGACCTGGACGAGATCCCCGACGAGGAGGGGCTCGGCGTCGACGCCTCCGGCGTCAGGATGGTCGTCGAGGTCACCTCGCCGGGCCATCGCAACCTCCAGCGCGACCGTGCCCGCAAGCGCCGTGAGTACGCGCGGGCGGGGATCCCGGTGTACGTGATCGTCGACGACTTCGACGACGAGGGCGCGGTGACCGTGCTGACGTCCCCCGATCCGAAGAAGGCCAAGTACGCCGACGAGCACCGCGTCCCCTACGGCACCGACGCGGTGATCCCGGAAGGGCCGGCCAAGGGTTTCGCCGTCGGAAAGGCGATCGTGGCCTCCTGACCGGGCCGGGTGCGCGGCGCCGACGGCGTCAGTCCGCCGGGTGCCCGAGCAGCATCGCCGGGGCGCCCGCGACGCGGGTGAGGAAGACCGTGGCCGCGGTGCGGCCGTACGGCTTGGGCAGCACCTTTCTGCGCAGTTCCTCCGGCTCGACGGCCGAGCCGCGCTTCTTCACGGTCAGCGTGCCGACCTCCCGCTCGCGCAGCAGGGCCTTGAGCTTCTTGACGTGGAAGGGGAGGTGGTCGGTGATCTCGTAGGCGGTGGCGTACGGGGTGGGCCGCAGCGCGTCGGCGGTGACGTAGGCGATGGTCGGGTCGATCAGCCCGCCGTCCACGTGCTCGGCCACCTCCGCGACCAGGTGCGCGCGGATCACCGCGCCGTCGGGCTCGTACAGGTACCGGCCCACCGGCCGGACCGCCGGGTCGGGCAGGCCGCGGCCGCGCAGCGTGCGCGGGCCGGGCAGCAGGGTCGCCCGCACCGCGCCGGGCTCGGTGCCGAACCACAGCACCGCCTCCTTCACGTCCCCGCTGTCGGAGATCCACTCCGCCTCGGCCTGTGCCGGGACCGCCTCGTGCGGGATGCCCGGCGCGATCTTCAGCGCGGCGTGCGGCGCCTTCAGCGCGGTCTGGACGGCCCAGGACAGCGGAGGGGAGTAGCCCTCCGGGTCGAAGATCCTGCCGCGTCCGCCGCGCCGCGCCGGATCGACGAACACCGCGTCGTACGACGAGACGTCGACGTCCGTGACGTCCGCCTCGCGCACCTCGATCAGCTCGGCCAGCCCCAGCGCGCGGGCGTTGGCGCGGGCCGCGGCGGCCGTCACCGGGTCCCGGTCCACCGCCAGGACGCGGATCCCGGCGCGGGCCAGGGCGATCGCGTCGCCGCCGATCCCGCAGCACAGGTCGGCCAGGCGGGTCACGCCCAGCTCCCGCAGCCGCGCCGCCCGGTGGGCGGCCACGCTCGCCCGGGTCGACTGCTCCACGCCGTTCGGCGTGAAGAACATCCGCCGCGCGTCCTCGGCCCCGAACTTCGCCACCGCCCGCTGCCGCAGCCGGGCCTGCCCGAGCGCCGCCGACACCAGCGCCGCCGGGTGCGTGCGGCGCAGGCGGGTGGCGACGGCGAGTTCGTCGGCGGGGTCGGTGCCGTGCACCTCGTCCAGGAGGGCGCGGCCCTCGGGGGTGAGCAGGGCGGCGAAGGCGTCGAGGGGGTCCAGCGGGGCCTGTGGGTCGTTCACCGGCTCATTGTCGGCCACGGCCGGCGGGGGCCGGCCACCCGCCGGCCGGGGTCGGTGACAACCGGCCGGTGCCGACCCCGTGCCGACCCCGTGCCGCCCGGTCGGCGGACGGTCCGCTGCCCGCCGCGGTGTCGGCCACCACCGGCCGGGGTCGGCCACAACCCGCCGCTGTCGGCCAAGCACCGGACGCTGTCGGCCAGTCGGTGGATGGTCCGCTGCCCGCCGCGGTGTCGGCGCGGCATCGGCACGCCGGGCTGCGAGGATCCGGCGCCATGACTGTAGTCGTACAAAATGACAAAAAGGGTGTGGGTCGGACGGTCGGCGCCCGGGCCGCCGTCCTCGCCGTTCTCGCCGCCGCCGCGCTCGCCGCCGGCTGCTCCCGGCCCGCCGACCCCGTCCCGCCCGCGCAGGGCCAGCAACTCCTCCCGGCACCCCCGGCCCGCGCCCTCGACTCCTACGCCGACCGCCTGCACGCCACCTTCGCGGCCCGCGCCGCCGCCGCCCGCCGCTGGAGCCTGAAGCAGGTCCCGCTGACGCCGCCGGCGCCGCCCGCGCGGAAGCTCCGGGCCCACGCCCGCCCCGGCTTCCAGGTCGAGCACCAGGAGAGCTGGGACCTCCCGCCGGTCTTCACCACGGTGCCCACCCGGGACAAGGTCGTCTTCCTCACCATCGACGACGGCGCCGAGAAGGACCCGGCGTTCCTGCGGATGATGAACGACCTGAAGATCCCCTACACGGCGTTCCTCACCGACTACCTCATCAAGGACGACTACGCCTACTTCCGGACCATGCAGTCCTCCGGCGTCACCCTCAACAACCACACGCTGCACCACCGGTACCTGCCGGGCCTGTCCTACGAGCAGCAGAGGCGCGAGATCTGCGGCATGCAGGACATCATGGAGAAGCAGTTCGGCACGCGCCCGACGATGTTCCGCCCGCCCTACGGCAACTACAACCAGGACACCCTGCGGGCCGCCAAGTCCTGCGGCATCCGCTACGCGCCGATCTGGAACGAGGAGGTCTACGTCGACCACTGGGAGTTCCGCGAGACCAACCAGCGGCTGCGCCCCGGCGACATCGTCCTCACGCACTTCCGGGGCCGCGCCGAGTGGAACGGCACGATGGTGGACGACATGCGCCGGTTCCTGGACTACGTGACGGCCCATGGGTACGCGGTGGCCCGGCTGGAGGACTACCTGTGAGACCGCGGCCGTGGCCGCGGCGCACGGCCGCGGCACTGCTGGCGGCGGCGGTGCTGATCCTGACCGGCTGCGCGCCGTCCGTCGACCCCATCGAACGGCTGGGCCGCAAGGCGGCGCAGCGCGTACGACCCGAGAAACCGGCCGGCCCGGCCGCCGACCGGCCCTACCGCCGCTGGGGCCTGAGCGCCCCGCTGCCCGCACCCCCGGCCC
>NZ_LR732544.1:4424700-4450330 GCF_902506575.1 Streptomyces mexicanus
TGGTGAATAGAGAGAGAGGAGGAAGACACGGAGGGACATGATCGGCTGCTAGGGACGGAGTAGAAGAGGAGAGAGGAGAGGGCGGAGTGGGTAGTTTAGAGACAGGGCGAGCGCGACGACCGAGATCCAGGGGTAAGGGGTCGTCGGCGGCGTCGGATGTGTATAAGAGCCAGTCCCTCCCCTACGGCGACGGCGCCGAGCGCGACCCGCGGTTCGCCGACATGGTCCGCGACCTCAGGCTCCCGGTCACCCTGTTCCTCACCGACCGCGTCGTCGGACCCGGCTACGGCCGCTTCGCCCGCCTGCTGTCGGTCGGCGCCGGCCTGCAGAACCACACCCTGGACCACACCGCGCTGCGCGACCTGCCCTACGCCGGCCAGCGCGCCGAGATCTGCGGCCAGCGCGACAAGCTCCACGCCCGCTTCGGCGTCCGCCCCCGCCTCCTGCGCCCGCCCTACGGCCTCTGGGACGCCACGACCGTGCGCGCCGCCGCCGACTGCCAGGTCCGGGCCCTCGTCCTGTGGCGCGCCGTCATGACCGACACCCGGCTCCGCTACGCCCACGGCCCCCACGCCCTGCGCCCCGGCGACATCGTCCTGGTCACCGCCGGCGACGACGACGTCGACGGCCCGCCCCTGCACACCCGCACGACACGCCTGCTGCGCGCGATCCAGCGGGAGGGCCTGACGGTGGGACGCCTGGAGGACTACCTGTGAGCTGAACGCGGCGCCGAGTCCGGCGCAGACCAGCCCGTCTGGGCCCCCTGCTCGAAGAGCTTGCGGGTGCTGGAGGACGAGGCCGTTCAGGCCGAAGCGGGGGGTCCGGGGGCGGCAGCCCCCGGAGGAGGCCCGCACCGAGCAGGGGTGGCTGCACGACCCACGCCCGCAAAAACGCCCCCACCGCCGACGCGCCACGAGGCAATTGGCACTCCGCTTGACCGAGTGCTAACGACGGTCATAGTCTCGGGTCTGGCACTCCCCCCTGGAGAGTGCCAACAAAGCGACGGGCAGGTCCGGCACCCGCGACGACGGATCGACCTGGTCGCCACCTCAGACAGTTAACCCCGTGAGATCTCCGAAGGGGGAGGTCGGATCGTGACGACCGCCAGCTCCAAGGTTGCCATCAAGCCGCTCGAGGACCGCATCGTGGTCCAGCCGCTGGACGCCGAGCAGACCACGGCCTCTGGCCTGGTCATTCCGGACACCGCCAAGGAGAAGCCCCAGGAGGGCGTCGTCCTGGCCGTGGGCCCGGGCCGCTTCGAGGACGGCAACCGCCTTCCGCTCGACGTCAACGTCGGCGACGTCGTGCTCTACAGCAAGTACGGCGGCACCGAGGTGAAGTACAACAACGAGGAGTACCTCGTTCTCTCGGCTCGCGACGTCCTCGCGATCATCGAGAAGTAATCACCTCGATTCCTGCTCTGAGCTGCGCCCCTGGCCCCCGCGACCGATAAGAAACCGGGCGCCCGGGGCGCAGTGCCGTTCACCAAGATTTCGAGAGGGCTCCCGCTGCCATGGCGAAGATCCTGAAGTTCGACGAGGACGCCCGTCGCGCCCTCGAGCGCGGCGTCAACAAGCTTGCCGACACGGTCAAGGTGACGATCGGTCCCAAGGGCCGCAACGTCGTCATCGACAAGAAGTTCGGCGCCCCGACCATCACCAACGACGGTGTCACCATCGCCCGCGAGGTCGAGGTCGAGGACCCGTACGAGAACCTCGGCGCCCAGCTGGTGAAGGAGGTGGCGACCAAGACCAACGACATCGCGGGTGACGGCACCACCACCGCCACCGTGCTCGCCCAGGCGCTGGTGCGCGAGGGCCTGAAGAACGTCGCCGCGGGTGCCTCCCCGGCCGCCCTGAAGAAGGGCATCGACGCCGCGGTCAAGGCCGTCTCCGACGACCTGCACGCCTCGGCCCGCCCGATCGACGAGAAGTCCGACATCGCCGCCGTCGCCGCGCTGTCCGCCCAGGACCAGCAGGTCGGCGAGCTGATCGCCGAGGCGATGGACAAGGTCGGCAAGGACGGTGTCATCACCGTCGAGGAGTCCAACACCTTCGGTCTGGAGCTGGACTTCACCGAGGGCATGGCCTTCGACAAGGGTTACCTGTCCCCGTACTTCGTCACGGACCAGGAGCGCATGGAGGCCGTCCTCGACGACCCCTACATCCTGATCCACCAGGGCAAGATCTCCGCCATCGCGGACCTGCTGCCGCTGCTCGAGAAGATCATCCAGGCGAACTCCTCGAAGCCGCTGCTGATCATCGCCGAGGACGTCGAGGGCGAGGCCCTGTCCACCCTGGTCGTCAACAAGATCCGCGGCACCTTCAACGCCGTCGCCGTCAAGGCCCCCGGCTTCGGTGACCGCCGCAAGGCCATGCTGCAGGACATGGCGATCCTCACCGGCGCCACCGTCATCGCCGAGGAGGTCGGCCTCAAGCTCGACCAGGTCGGCCTGGACGTGCTCGGCTCCGCCCGCCGCGTCACCGTCACCAAGGACGACACCACGATCGTCGACGGCGCCGGCAAGAAGGAGGACGTCGAGGGCCGCGTCGCGCAGATCAAGGCCGAGATCGAGACCACGGACTCCGACTGGGACCGCGAGAAGCTCCAGGAGCGCCTCGCGAAGCTGGCCGGCGGCGTGTGCGTGATCAAGGTCGGCGCCGCCACCGAGGTGGAGCTGAAGGAGAAGAAGCACCGTCTGGAGGACGCCATCTCCGCGACCCGCGCCGCGGTCGAGGAGGGCATCGTCTCCGGTGGTGGCTCCGCCCTGGTCCACTCCTCCAAGGCCCTGGAGGACAACCTCGGCAAGACCGGCGACGAGGCCACCGGTGTCGCGGTCGTCCGCAACGCCGTCGTCGAGCCGCTGCGCTGGATCGCGGAGAACGCCGGCCTGGAGGGCTACGTCATCGTCTCCAAGGTCAAGGAGATGGAGAAGGGCAGCGGCTACAACGCCGCCACCGGCGAGTACGGCGACCTGATCAAGGCCGGCGTCATCGACCCGGTCAAGGTCACCCGCTCCGCCCTGGAGAACGCCGCCTCCATCGCCTCCCTGCTGCTGACGACCGAGACCCTGGTCGTCGAGAAGAAGGAAGAGGAAGAGCCGGCCGCCGCGGGCCACGGCCACGGCCACGCGCACTGACCTGCTGCCTCCACCTGAGCGGAACACCCGGTGCCCGGCACCCCTACGGGGGCGCCGGGCACCGGCGTCTCCGGCCCCCACACGCACCCGTGACCCGGACCGACGGGCCCGTGGGCCGACGGTGCGGGGTCGGGATCGGCACGACAGGGGGCGGCGGGGCGGGCACACTGGTGGCATGGTTGTGCCCGGCCCGGCCGGTGCTCCGACGCGCCGGTTGCCCCCGCGACCGCAGAGCGCCCGCGACGCTCGGCGGTTCGTCCGTCAGGTCCTGGGCGGCGTCGACCCCGATCTGACGGACACCGCGCAGCTGCTGGTCAGCGAACTGGTGACCAATGCCGTGGTGCACGCGCACACCCAGGTGGAGGTGCAGGCCTGGGCCGTGGGCGGGCGGGTGCACGTCCAGGTCAGCGATCAGGAGCCCACCCGCGTCCTGGTGCCCCGGACCGGCGGTACGGCGTACGCCGGCACGGGACGCGGGCTGACCATGGTGGAGGAGCTGGCCTCCAGCCACGGTGTCCTGGTCGGCGAGGACCACAAGACGGTCTGGTTCGAACTGTGGCCCGACACCCCCGAGCCGCCGGCCTCCGACTGGAACATGCCTCCCGCGCGCACCGCCGCGACCGAGGTCGAACTGGTCGATCTGCCCGGCGCGCTCCACAAGGCCGCCCAGATGCACCGCGAGGCCCTGCTGCGCGAGTCGCTGCTGGCGGCCTCCGCGGGCGACCTGCCCGCCGTCCCGCTGGGCGACCTGCAGACCGCGCACGACACCAACCACCTGGTCAGGGCGAGGGTGACGGCCGCGGCCGAGCGACACTCCCACGGAGACCTGCACACGGTGTGCGCGCAGATCCCCGACGACGTCCAGGACGCCGTCCACACCCTGGCCCGCGTCCTCGACCTGGTCCAGGAGGCGGCACGCCAGGGGCGGCTGCTGACCCGGCCGGCCCTGCCGCAGATCCACGCCCTCAACTGCTGGCTCCTCGGGCAGATCACCGACCAGCTCGCCGGGCACCGGCCCACCGCCTGGACCCAGGTGCCGCGCGAGCCCAGCACCACACCCCCCGAGCTGGCCGCCTGGGACCCCAGCCGGCTCCAGGCGAGCAGCACCCCGGCCATCGCCGCCGACGACGGCAACCGGATCATCGCCGCCAACCCCGCGGCGTCCGAACTCCTGGGCTGGCGACCGGGCGAACTCGTCGGGCGGCGGATCACCGCGATCATCCCGGAACACCTGCGCGAGCGGCACGTCGCCGCCTTCACCTCCCTGCTGCTCACCGGCCAGTCGAACATCCTCGGCCGCCCGGTGACCGTCCCCGCCCTCCACCGCGACGGCAGCCTGGTCGAGATCGGCCTGTGCATCCAGACGCAGGAGGCGTCCGACGGCCGCAGCGTCTTCGTCGCCCGCCTCAGCGAGCCGGAACGCCAGGACAGAGCCATCCACCGAGCGGAGCCCTGAGCCCGCCGACCTTCGCCCGGCTGCCTCCGCCCCACCGCCCCGTGCGGACGTCCGCCTCAGCTCTCCAGCTCGTCCAGCGCCCCGAGTTGCTGGAGCAGCCCCAGCTGGTCGTGCTGCCACCACAGTTCGGCGATCTTGCCGTTGTCGCCGAAGCGGACCAGGGTCATGCCGGTCATGGTGACCCGCCGGCCCGTCGGGGCGATGCCGAGGAACTCGCCCTCGTGGGTGGCGCTCCAGGACCAGCGGGCACAGGCGCGGTCGTCCTGGGCGAGCACGTCCTCGATCGTGAACGCGGAGTCGAAGGCGTCGCGCCACATGCGGAACTCACGCCGGATCGCGTCCAGGCCGATGGTGGTCTGCGGGTTGATCGGGTCGTGGCTGTGGCAGTCCTCGTCGATCAGGTCGTTCAGCGGGCCCAGCTCGGCCGCGCCGGACAGGGTCCCCAGCAGACGCCGCACGGCGGCCTCGGCCGGCCGCTCCTCCCGGACGATCTCCAGGTCCGTGAAGGCGGGCATCTCGTCGCAGAGCGCGACCATGCCGCGGAACACCTCGTCGGTCTCGGGAAGGTTCGAGTTCCGCATCGCGTCCTCGTACGACGGGAACTCCACCATCTCCACGATGTGCGCACCGTCCGAGCGGTCCTTGCCGACCAGCGCATGGGTCGCGGTCCGCTTCCCGCCGGTCCGTTCCACCCAGGTGTCGATCAGCCGGTTCATCTCGTCGAACCGGCTCGTCCTGCACTCGATGAGCTGTACGAAGGTCATGACGCCGACCGCCTCAGCCCCCCTGGCCCGGTTCCCTACCAGGCCATTTTCCCACCGGGGCGGTGACGTGGCCTCCCTGCGGCCGACGGCGTCACCGCGGCCGACGGCGTCACTGCGGGCCGTACTTGCGGCCCGTCCTGGACGTGACGCCGCCCAGCAGGCTCCGCGGCGTCATCTTCACCAGACCCATCAGCGCCTTGTAGCGCGGGTCGGGGATCGACACGGTCCGGCCGCGGGCCAGGTCCGTCAGGGCCGCCGCGACCAGCTTGTCCGCGTCCAGCCACATCCAGTTCGGGATGTTGTCCGTGCCCATGCCGGCCCGCTGGTGGAACTCGGTGCGCACGAAGCCCGGGCACAGCGCCATCAGGCGTACGCCGCTGCCCGCCAGGTCCCGCGCCGCGCCCTGGGTGAACTGCACGACCCACGCCTTGGAGGCGCCGTAGGTGCCGCGCGGCACGAACGCGGCCACCGACGCCACGTTCACCACCCCGCCCCGCCCGCGCTCGCGCATCGCCGCGGTCGCCGCCGACGTCAGCCGCAGCACCGCCTCGACGTGCACCTTGATCATCCGCAGCTCGTCGGCCATCGGCACGTCGAGGTAGCGGCCCTTGTTGCCGAAGCCGGCGTTGTTGACCAGCAGGTCGACCGGGTTGCGGCGGTCGCCCAGCCGGGTCGCGACCGCCTCGATGCCCTCGTCGGTGGCCAGGTCGGCGGTCAGCACCTCCGCCTCGATGCCGTGCCGGTCGTGCAGCTCGGTCGCCTGCTCCGTCAGCCGCTCGGTGTCCCGCGCCACCAGTACGAGGTCGTGTCCGTCCGCCGCCAGCCGCCGCGCGAACGCGGCGCCGATGCCCGCGGTCGATCCCGTAATCAGAGCCGTTGTCATGGCGAAAGATTAGTGGTCCGACCCGCCCGTTCCCGATCTCTGCACAGGCCCTCCCGATCGGTGACGGCCCGGTGACGACGGCCCGTCCGGGGAGTGTCCGTCCGCCCTCCTGCCGTCAGCCGGCGTACCGGGACACGTACGTGCGCGCCGCCGCCAGGGACTCCGGGTGCAGTGCCGTACCCGCCGCGAGCAGCCGCGGCAGCAGGGAGCGGTCCGTCGTGGCGGCCCGGAACTCCAGGGCGACGGTCACGTCGTGGTCCGGTCGGTGCACCACCTCGACCGGGTCGCCCGAGCGGATCTCGCCCGGCTCGATCACCCGAAGGTACGCACCCGGCGCACCCTTCCGCGTGAACCTCTTCACCCATCCCCGTTCGCCCAGATGGCCCTGGAAGGTGCGGCAGGGGATGCGCCCGCAGGTGACTTCCAGCAGCACCGACGGACCGGCCGGCGAGCCGATGCGCCAGCGCTCGCCGATCAGCGCGCCGGATATGTCGATGCCCCAGGTGGTGAGGTTCTCGCCGAAGGAGCCGTTCGGCAGGGCGCGGCCCAGTTCCCGCTCCCACTCGTCCAGGTCCTCGCGGGCCACCGCGTACACCGCCTGGTCGTCGCCGCCGTGGTGCCGCGTGTCGCACACCGCGTCCCCGGCCAGGCCGCTGCCGCCGACGCCCTTCGGTCCGGGCGCCGCCACCCGCACCGGGTGGTCCACCGGCCGCTTGTCGATGCCGGTCACGCCCTCCGGCTGGTCGGTGTACGGCATGGCCACGGGACGACCCACATTGACGGAGAGAAGCTTCATACCGCCGAACGGTAGGGGAGCGATGTCAAAGTGTCGATGCGTTTTTCAGCGCACGCCCCAAGGCTGGCTTATGCTTGAGGGGTGATCGAGGCCCGCCATCTCCGTGTCCTGCGTGCCGTGGCCGCCAGCGGCTCCTTCTCCGCGGCGGCGCGTGAACTGGGCTGCACCCAGCCCGCCGTCAGCCAGCAGATGCGGGCCCTGGAGACGTCCGTGGGCACCCCGCTGCTGATCCGCACCGGCCGCGAGATGCGGCTCACCCAGGCCGGCGAGGCCCTGGTGCGGCACGCGGGCGGCATCCTCGCCGGGCTCACCGCCGCCGAGGAGGAGGTCGCCGCCATCGCCGGGCTGCGCGCCGGGCGGGTCCGGCTCGTCTCCTTCCCCAGCGGCAGCTCCACGCTGGTGCCCACCGCGCTGGCCGCGCTGCGCGCCGCGCACCCCGGCACCCGGGTCTCCCTGGAGGAGGCCGAGCCGCCGCGATCGGTGGAACTGCTGCGCCAGGGCGACTGCGACGTGGCGCTCGCCTTCCGCTACGAGGGCGCCGCGGGCCCGGAGGCCGCGGAGGAGTGGACGGACCTGGTGGTACGGCCGCTGCTGACCGACCGGCTCGTCGGGCTCGTGCCGCAGGGCCACCGGCTGGCCCGGGCCGGCTCCGTCGCCATCGCCGAACTCGCCGACGAACCCTGGATCGCGGGCTGCCCGCGCTGCCGCGGCCAACTGGTCCAGGTCTGCGCCGGCGCCGGCTTCACGCCCCGCATCGACTTCGCCACCGACGACTACCCGGCGGTGGTCGGCCTGGTGGGCGCGGGACTGGGGGTCGCCGTCCTGCCCCAGCTGGCGGTCGAGTCCGTCCGCCCGCGGGGCGCGCGCACCGTGGAACTCGAACCGGCCGTGCGGCGGGAGATCGTCGCCCTCACCCTGCCCGACCTGGCGCAGGTGCCGGCGGTGGCGGCCACGCTCGACGAGCTGGTGCGGGCCGGCGCCCGATAGGTCCCGCGGCCGGCGCCGACCGTCAGGGGTTGCGCAGCGCGAGCCGGCCGTCAGGGCTCTCCGGAGGGCTCTCCGAGTCGGCCGTCAGGGCTCTCCGAGTCGGCCGTCAGGGGCCTTGCGGGCCGACCGCCGGAGGCTCTGCAAGGGGAGGGCACGCGTGCGCGTGCCCAGGTGATCGTGCTCCGCGTAATTGAAGAAACGTTCCTTCATTCGTCCGGCGTGGTGTCCCGGCCGGACGACGAGGTCGTCACCAGCCGGTTGCGCGCGCGTCCCATCAGCTCCTCGCGCTCGTCCTCGGTCAGGCCTCCCCAAACTCCGTACGGCTCGCGCACCGCCAAGGCGTGCGCCGCGCACTCCGCACGGACCGGGCACCTCATGCAGACCTCCTTGGCCGAGTTCTCTCGAGCGCTCCGAGCCGCCCCGCGCTCGCCCTCCGGATGGAAGAAGAGCGAGCTGTCCACCCCGCGGCAGGCAGCCAGCAGCTGCCAGTCCCACAGGTCCGCATTCGGTCCGGGAAGGCGGGAGAAATCTGCCATTGCGTGACCCCTTGTAGCCGTTCGGTGGCGGATACGGTGCCAACGACCGTACATCTCCGATCTAAGGAGATGAAAATATGACTCATTGCGAATCTAGCCCGAGACACCGTGAAACGGGAAGAAAAGGGGCTGAACGGGGCATAGCTTGTGATGAAAAGTTGAGGGTATGACGTCTGTGTCGGCGCCGTGTCCGCTCCCTCACGTAGAGTGCCGAAAACGGCGTACGGCCCCGTAACTCTTTCGAGTGACCGTCGTTGAGAGTGCGGAGGCGGTTGAAAACACAAGTGCTCGGGCAGGCGTCCGAGACGGTCGACCGCACAGGTGACGACTTCGTACCAGCCTGGAGGCTCAAGGTGACGCGCATCAGCTGCGGAGGGCGGCCATGACATCCGTCCTCGTCTGCGACGACTCCCCGCTTGCCCGAGAGGCGCTCCGCCGCGCGGTCGCGACCGTGCCCGGCGTCGAGCGCGTGACGACGGCGGCCAACGGCGAGGAAGTCCTCCGCCGCTGGGGCGCCGACCGCTCGGACCTCATTCTCATGGACGTGCGCATGCCCGGACTGGGCGGCGTCGAGACCGTCCGGCGCCTGCTGTCCGCCGACCCCGGGGCGCGCATCATCATGCTCACGGTCGCCGAGGACCTGGACGGCGTGGCCCTCGCCGTCGCCGCCGGCGCCCGCGGCTACCTGCACAAGGACGCCTCCCGCGCCGAGCTGCGCGCCACGGTGACCCAGGCCCTGGCCGACCCCACCTGGCGGCTCGCCCCGCGCCGGCTCCGCTCGGCGGAGATGGGCGCCGCGCCCACGCTCACCGCGCGCGAGATCCAGGTTCTGGAGGGCATGAGCCACGGCCGCTCCAACGCCGAGATCGGCCGCGAGCTGTTCCTGTCCGAGGACACCGTCAAGACGCACGCCCGGCGGCTGTTCAAGAAGCTCGGCGCCTCCGACCGCGCACACGCGGTGGCGCTCGGCTTCCGGTGGGGGCTGGTGCGGTAGACCCCTGGCGGAGCGGGGCGGGATCGGGGCCCGCCTCGCGCCGGCCCCACCCGTCGGCGTGGGACGCGTGCTCCACCCGTCCCCGGACCTCTCCCTCTCGCGTGTCTCCCTCCGGGCCCTGACGCGCCCGCGTGGACCCGCCCCTGCGGGGACGTACGTCCCTGCCTGCGGGCCCGCCGCTGTCCACGGGGACGCCACTCGCGGATGCGTTTCCGTCCGCGGTGCGCCGCTGTCCGGGGATGCGTCTCCGTCCGCGGATACGCCGCTGCCCGCGGGGGAAGAAAACGACGGGAACGAGGAGCCGAGGGCCGGCGGCGTCGCGCGCCCCCGCGCAGTGCGCGCGGCGCGGCCGGGACGGTGCCGGCGTGGGCCGTGAGCGCCGCCGTCCACCGCACGGCGAGGGGTGGTGGCCGTGCGCCCCGCCGGGCGCCCGCTGCTCGTTTCCCGGCGGATGCCGCATCCTTGAGGTGTGGAGTTCCTCGGGGACGAGTCGGTCGAGCGGAATGGGAGGGCGCAGGGGATGGGTTCCGGCGCATCCGCTCATAACGCTTCGGTGCACAACCATGACGGTGGTGCCACGGAGCGGACGGCACCAAGGCACCATGGACCGATGCGCGACGACGAGGCGGCACGTGCCCAGGGTGCGATCAGCGCCCTCGTCCACCGCGCGGTCGACGGCGACGAGCAGGCGACGCACGATCTGCTCGCCCGGGTCCACCCGCTCGCGCTGCGCTACTGCCGCACCCGCCTGTCCCGCCTGCCGGGCGACGCGCGTCACTTCGTCGAGGACCTGGCCCAGGAAGTCTGCGTGGCCGTCCTCCTCGCCCTGCCCCGCTACCGGGACACCGGCCGCCCCTTCGAGGCGTTCGTCTTCGCCATCGCCGCCCACAAGGTCGCCGACCTGCAGCGCGCGGCGATGCGCCACCCCGGTTCCACGGCCGTGCCCTCCGACGAGATGCCCGAGCGGCCGGACGACTCGCTCGGCCCGGAGGAGCGGGCCCTGCTCAGCAGCGACGCCGAGTGGGCCAAGAAGCTGCTCGCCAACCTCCCGGAGAACCAGCGGGAACTGCTGCTGCTGCGCATCGCCGTCGGGCTGACCGCGGAGGAGACCGGACAGATGTTGGGAATGTCACCGGGAGCGGTCCGGGTGGCCCAGCACCGGGCGCTGAGCCGCCTGCGGGCCCTCGCCGAGCAGTAGCCGTGCCCCGCCCGCCAGTTGGCCGGGAGCCGGGCGGTACACCAGGAAGATCCGGATGTTGGTAGGAACGTACGAAGCCGAGAGGCGTCCCTGATCGTGGAATGAGACGCCTCCGCTTCCCGTTAGCATGGACATCCGCACCGATCAAGGCCATTTGGGGAAGGTGTCATGACTGCCAACGTCGACGGAGTGCCCGAGAAATTCGCGACGCTCGGGCTGACCTACGACGACGTGCTGCTGCTGCCGGGCGCATCCGAGGTGCTGCCCAACGCGGTCGACACCTCGTCCCGCATCTCCCGCAACGTGCGGGTCAACATCCCGCTGCTGTCGGCGGCCATGGACAAGGTGACCGAGTCCCGCATGGCGATCGCGATGGCCCGCCTCGGCGGTGTCGGCGTACTGCACCGCAACCTGTCCATCGAGGACCAGGTCAACCAGGTCGACCTGGTCAAGCGGTCCGAGTCCGGCATGGTGGCCAACCCCATCACCATCCACCCGGAGGCCACGCTCGCCGAGGCCGACGCGCTGTGCGCCAAGTTCCGGATCAGCGGTGTGCCCGTCACGGACCCGGCCGGCAAGCTGCTCGGCATCGTCACCAACCGCGACATGGCCTTCGAGTCGGACCGCAGCCGCCAGGTGCGCGAGGTCATGACCCCGATGCCGCTGGTCACCGGCAAGGTCGGCATCTCCCGCCCGGAGGCCATGGAGCTGCTGCGCAAGCACAAGATCGAGAAGCTGCCGCTGGTCGACGACGAGGGCGTCCTCAAGGGCCTGATCACCGTCAAGGACTTCGTCAAGGCCGAGCAGTACCCGAACGCCGCCAAGGACGCCGAGGGCCGCCTGCTCGTCGGCGCCGCGGTCGGCGCGAGCCCGGAGGCGCTGGAGCGCGCCCAGGCGCTCGCCGAGGCCGGAGTGGACTTCCTGGTCGTCGACACCTCGCACGGGCACAACCGCAACGCGCTGAGCTGGATGGCGAAGATCAAGTCGAGTGTGTCCGTCGACGTGATCGGAGGCAACGTCGCCACCCGCGACGGCGCGCAGGCGCTGATCGACGCCGGTGTCGACGGCATCAAGGTCGGCGTCGGCCCCGGTTCGATCTGCACCACGCGCGTGGTCGCCGGCATCGGCGTCCCGCAGGTCACCGCCATCTACGAGGCCTCCCTCGCCGCCCGCCCGGCCGGCATCCCGCTGATCGGCGACGGCGGCCTGCAGTACTCCGGCGACATCGGCAAGGCGCTGGCCGCCGGCGCCGACACGGTGATGCTGGGCAGCCTGCTCGCGGGCTGCGAGGAGTCGCCCGGCGAGCTGCTCTTCATCAACGGCAAGCAGTTCAAGTCGTACCGCGGCATGGGCTCGCTCGGCGCCATGCAGTCGCGCGGCCAGGGCCGGTCGTACTCCAAGGACCGCTACTTCCAGGCGGACGTCGCCTCCGACGACAAGCTCGTGCCCGAGGGCGTCGAGGGCCAGGTGCCCTACCGCGGCCCGCTGGCCAACGTGCTGCACCAGCTCGTCGGCGGTCTGCGCCAGACCATGGGCTACGTGGGCGCGGCCACCATCGCGGAGATGGAGTCCAAGGGCCGCTTCGTCCGCATCACCTCCGCGGGCCTCAAGGAGAGCCACCCGCACGACATCCAGATGACGGTCGAGGCGCCGAACTACAGCAGCAAGTAGGCAGCCGTCCTTCAGGGGGCGGCCCCGGACTCATCCGGGGCCGCCCTTGTCATGGGCGTCGGCGATACTGGAAGACGCTGAAACGCATCAGGGAAAGGCCACCAACGTGACTGAGATCGAGATCGGGCGCGGCAAGCGCGGCCGCCGGGCGTACGCGTTCGACGACATCGCCGTCGTCCCGAGCCGCCGTACCCGGGACCCGAAGGAGGTCTCGATCGCCTGGCAGATCGACGCCTACCGCTTCGAGCTGCCGTTCCTGGCCGCCCCCATGGACTCGGTCGTCTCCCCGGCCACCGCCATCCGCATCGGCGAGCTGGGCGGCCTGGGCGTGCTCAACCTCGAGGGCCTGTGGACGCGCTACGAGGACCCGCAGCCGCTGCTCGACGAGATCGCCGAGCTCCCCGCGCAGGCGGCCACCCGCCGCCTGCAGGAGATCTACGCCGCGCCGATCAAGGAGGAGCTGATCGGCGCCCGCATCAAGGAGGTGCGCGACGCCGGCGTGGTCACCGCCGCCGCGCTCTCCCCGCAGCGCACCGCCCAGTTCTCCAAGGCGGTCGTGGACGCGGGCGTGGACATCTTCGTCATCCGCGGCACCACGGTCTCCGCCGAGCACGTCTCCTCCTCGCACGAGCCGCTGAACCTGAAGCAGTTCATCTACGAGCTGGACGTCCCCGTGATCGTCGGCGGCTGCGCCACCTACACCGCGGCCCTGCACCTGATGCGCACCGGTGCCGCGGGCGTCCTCGTCGGCTTCGGCGGCGGCGCCGCGCACACCACGCGCAACGTGCTGGGCATCCAGGTCCCGATGGCGACGGCCGTCGCGGACGTGGCGGCGGCCCGCCGCGACTACATGGACGAGTCCGGCGGCCGGTACGTGCACGTGATCGCGGACGGCGGCGTCGGCTGGTCCGGCGACCTGCCCAAGGCGATCGCCTGCGGCGCGGACGCGGTGATGATGGGCTCCCCGCTGGCGCGCGCCACGGACGCGCCGGGCAAGGGCCACCACTGGGGCATGGAGGCCGTCAACGCCGAGCTGCCGCGCGGCCAGAAGGTCGACCTGGGCACGGTCGGCACCATCGAGGAGGTCCTCACGGGCCCGTCGCACACCCCCGACGGCTCCATGAACTTCTTCGGCGCGCTGCGCCGCGCCATGGCCACGACCGGCTACAGCGAGCTGAAGGAGTTCCAGCGGGTCGAGGTGACGGTGGCGGACTCGCAGCACAAGCGGTAAACAGCGAAACGGCCGAGGGCCGGTCGCCCCGGGTGGGCGACCGGCCCTTTCGCATGCCCGAGTGGCCTTGGTCAGGGGCGTGTTGTGCCCCATGGGTCGGCACCGCGAGCCCGCTCGCGGGCATCGGATCCGTCTTCGGACGGTGAAGTGCCGGCGGAGGTGGATCTTGCGGGTTTCCGGACGGTGAGCGGCCGCCCCTGAGAGACGTAGGGGCGGACACTCCGTGAACCGTTCGGGAGCCTGCCGCAGCACCCGCTGCGGTGGGCTCCACCCGGCCCCGTAAGGTACCCGCGCAGCGCCCCACGGGCCACCATCTGCCGCCTACGTACCCCCACGCGCCCCCTCACAACCGCCCCCTCACAACCGATGCGCCGCCCCCAGCGGTGCCGCCCCCCGGGTGTCCAGCAGCAGCTGGGCCTTCACCGACAGGCCCTGCAGGTCGTACGTGCGGTGGTGCTGGAGCAGGATCGTCAGGTCGGCCTCCGCGACCGCCTCGTACAGCGCGTCCGCGCGCGGGACCGGGCGGTCCAGGACGCTCCAGGCGGGCACGTACGGGTCGTGGTAGCTGACCGAGGCGCCCAGGCCCGTCAGGCGGTCGGCGATCTCCTCGGCGGGCGTGCCCTGGAGGTCGGCGAGGTCGGGCTTGTAGGTGACACCCAGCAGGAGGACGCGGGCACCGCGCGCGGACTTGCCGTGCTCGTTGAGGAGCGTGGCGGCGCGCTGGACGACGTAGCGGGGCATGCGGTTGTTGACCTTCTGGGCGAGTTCCACCATGCGCAGGCCGCGGCCCGCCGGGCCGGACAGGTCCTGGGGGACGCCGTGGCCGCCGACGCCGGGGCCGGGGCGGAAGGCCTGGAAGCCGAACGGCTTGGTCTCCGCGCAGCGCACCACGTCCCACAGGTCCACGCCCAGGTCGTGGCAGAGCACAGCCATCTCGTTGACCAGGGCGATGTTCACGTGCCGGTAGTTGGTCTCCAGCAGCTGGACCGTCTCGGCCTCGCGCAGCCCGCGGGCGCGGACCACCTTGTCGGTGAGCCGGCCGTAGAACGCGGCGGCCGACTCGGTGCAGGCGGGGGTGAGGCCGCCGATCACCTTGGGCGTGTTGGCCGGGGTGGAGGCGCGGGTGCCGGGGGCGACGCGGCTGGGGGAGCGGGCGAGGTGGAAGTCGCGGCCGGCGAGCAGGCCCGAGCCCTGTTCCAGCAGGGGGCGCAGGAAGTCCTCGGTGGTGCCCGGGAGCACGGGGGATTCCAGGATCACGGTGGTGTGCGGGCGCAGGTGCCCGGCGAGCGCGCGGGCGGCCGTCTCCAGCTGGGTGAGGTCGATCCGGCCGTCCGCGCCGCGCGGGGTGGGCGCGCAGATCACGACGGTGCGCACCCGGCCCAGCGCGGCGGGGTCGGTGGCGGGCCGGAAGCCCCCCGAGAGCATCCGGCGCAGTTCGGCGGGGCTGAGGGCGCCGGGTTCCTCCCCGGTGTGGTAGCCGAGGGTGGGGATGCCGGCGGCGACGGCGGCCTGGGCCAGGGGCAGGCCGAGAGGACCGAGTCCGATGACGGCGAGATCTGCGGGCATGGCGTGGGCCGTCCTTCCCAATAACCGAGGCGGAGCAGGCACGCAAGTCCTGGGGACAGGGCGAGCGAGTGCACTGTCAGACTAGGAGTAAATATGACCGTTTTGCGGGATTGACCAGCGTGTTTCCGGGTGAACCGACCCGAGTTGTCCACAGGCCGCGGGCGACTGGTGGCTGAAGACGGGCAAGCCGGTGAGAATCTGGGCATGAGGGGAACGCGGGGGACCCGGGAGGGACGGGACGGGCTTCGCCCGACGGGTGCGGCCGGCGCGAGACACAGCGGGAGGCGGCAGTGAGGACAGCGACACTGGGGCCGGCGCAGCGCGCCGCGTCTTTGGCGGACATGGCCGAGCACGAACTGGACATCCTGGTCGTGGGCGGCGGCGTGGTCGGCGCGGGCACGGCCCTGGACGCCGTCACACGCGGCCTGTCCACGGGCATAGTCGAGGCCCGCGACTGGGCCTCGGGCACCTCCAGCCGCTCCAGCAAGCTGATCCACGGCGGATTGCGCTATCTGGAGATGCTGGACTTCGCCCTGGTGCGCGAGGCGCTCAAGGAGCGCGGCCTGCTGCTGGAGCGGCTGGCTCCGCACCTGGTCAAGCCGGTGCCGTTCCTGTATCCGCTGCAGCACCGGGCCTGGGAGCGGCTGTACGCGGGCTCGGGCGTCGCGCTCTACGACGCCATGTCCATGGCCCGCGGCCACGGCCGCGGACTGCCCCTGCACCGCCACCTGACCCGGCGTCACGCGCTGCGGGTGGCGCCCTGCCTGAAGAAGGACGCCCTCGTCGGCGCCCTGCAGTACTACGACGCCCAGATGGACGACGCCCGCTTCGTGGCCACCCTGGTGCGCACCGCGGTCTCCTACGGCGCCAAGGCGGCCAACCGGGCGCGGGTCACCGGATTCCTGCGCGAGGGCGAGCGGGTCGTCGGCGCCCGGGTCCAGGACGTCGAGACCGGCGAGGACTACGACATCCGCGCCCGGCAGGTCGTCAACGCCACCGGCGTGTGGACCGACGACACCCAGGCGATGGTCGGCGAGCGCGGCCAGTTCCACGTCCGCGCCTCCAAGGGCATCCACCTGGTCGTGCCCAAGGACCGCATCAGCTCCTCCACCGGGCTGATCCTGCGCACCGAGAAGTCCGTGCTGTTCGTCATCCCCTGGGGCCGGCACTGGATCGTCGGCACCACCGACACCGACTGGGACCTCGACAAGGCCCACCCGGCCGCCTCCAGCGCCGACATCGACTACCTGCTGGACCATGTGAACTCGGTGCTGGCGGTGCCGCTGACCCGCGACGACGTGGAGGGCGTGTACGCCGGGCTCAGGCCGCTGCTGGCCGGCGAGTCCGACGCCACCAGCAAGCTCTCCCGGGAACACACCGTCGCCCACCCCGTGCCGGGCCTGGTCGTGGTGGCGGGCGGCAAGTACACCACCTACCGGGTGATGGCCAAGGACGCCGTGGACGAGGCGGTGCACGGCCTGGACACGCGGGTCGCCGACTGCGTCACCGAGGAGGTCCCGCTGCTGGGCGCGGAGGGCTACCGGGCGATGTGGAACGCGCGGGCGCGCATCGCCGCCCGCACGGGCCTGCACGTGGTCCGCGTCGAACACCTGCTGAACCGCTACGGCACGGCCGCGCAGGAGGTCCTCGACCTCATCACCGAGGACCCGACGCTCGGCGCGCCCCTCCAGGGCGCCGACGACTACCTGCGCGCCGAGGTCGTCTACGCCGCCTCCCACGAGGGCGCCCGCCACCTGGACGACGTCCTGACCCGGCGCACCCGCATATCCATCGAGACCTTCGACCGCGGCACGCGCAGCGCCCGCGAGGCCGCCGAGCTGATGGCACCGGTGCTGGGCTGGGACAAGGACCAGGTGGAGCGCGAGGTGGAGCACTACCACAAGCGCGTCGAGGCCGAACGCGAGTCGCAGCGCCAGCCCGACGACCTGACCGCCGACGCGGCCCGCCTGGGCGCACCGGACATCGTGCCGCTGTAGCACCGCCACCGCCGCGGCATGCGCCACCGCTGCGGCATGCGGGGCCTCCGCAGCACGCGCCACCTCCGCGGCAGGCGCGACCTCCGCGGCACCCGCCCCCGCGGCAGGCGTGTCCGGCAGCCCGGCGGGTATGGCCGGGAGCGTCCGGAGCGCCGCTGCCCCGGGCCGCCGCGCGCGGCCCGCGCTTCCTCATCCGGCAGCGGCGAGTGGGCTGTTCAGCGGACGCCCGGGGGGCCCGCAGGGCCACCCTGGGCGTCGAGCACTTGTCGCGTGAGAGACAATGGAGGCTCTGTCAGGGCGGGTTGTATGAGGGGACGCATGTCGGAGGCGGAGCGGGCGGGGGCATCCCGTCAGGACACTCGTCAGGACAACAGCGAGCGTCTTCTCGCCGGGCGGTACCGGCTGGGGGACGTACTCGGCCGCGGCGGCATGGGCACGGTGTGGCGGGCCGAGGACGAGACCCTGGGCCGGACGGTGGCCGTCAAGGAGCTGCGGTTCCCGTCGAACATCGACGAGGAGGAGAAGCGGCGCCTGATCACGCGCACGCTGCGCGAGGCCAAGGCCATCGCGCGGATCCGCAACACCAGCGCGGTGACGGTGTTCGACGTGGTCGACGAGGACGACCGGCCGTGGATCGTCATGGAACTCGTCGAGGGCAAGTCGCTCGCCGAGGTCATCCGCGAGGACGGCGTCCTGGAGCCGCGGCGGGCCGCCGAGGTCGGCCTCGCGGTCCTCGACGTACTCCGCTCGGCGCACCGCCAGGGCATCCTGCACCGTGACGTGAAGCCCTCCAACGTGCTCATCGCCGAGGACGGCCGGGTCGTGCTCACCGACTTCGGCATCGCCCAGGTCGAGGGCGACCCGTCCATCACCTCCACCGGCATGCTGGTCGGCGCCCCCTCCTACATCTCCCCGGAGCGCGCCCGCGGCCACAAGCCCGGACCGGCGGCCGACCTGTGGTCGCTCGGCGGCCTGCTGTACGCGGCCGTGGAGGGCTCGCCCCCCTACGACAAGGGGTCGGCGATCGCCACGCTGACGGCGGTGATGACCGAGCCGCTGGAGGAACCGAAGAACGCCGGTCCGCTGCGTGACGTCATCTGCGGCCTGCTCACCAAGGACCCGGCCAAGCGCCTGGACGACGCGGGCGCCCGGGCCATGCTGAACGCCGTCATCCACGCGCCCGACCCGAAGGAGACCGGGCCGGAGCCGCCCGCCGACGCCACGAAGGTCGTGCCGCTGCCCGCGCAGCCGGACCGGCGCGCCGGCAAGGGCGGTACGGCTACGGCGGGGGCGGGCGCCGGTGCAGCTGCCGGTGCCGCGGTCGGGGGCGGGCGCGGCGAGGAGGCAGCCGACCGGCTGCGGGGCGCGCTGGGGTCCGTGCGCAAGGCCGCCGTGTCGGCCGGGACGGCGACCCAGGGCCGTGGCAAGCCCGCCGCGGGCGGTCCGGGCACGGCCGGTGGGACCACCGTCCCGGCCGCCGGCGCCCGGGACTCGGCCGCCGTCTCCGCCGCCGCGTCCGGCACGGCGGGCGCCGGCGCGGGTGCCCGTACGACCGCCGCGGGCCCGGCCGGCACCCAGGCCGGCCGCAGCGGCAACGGGTGGCCCGTGGTGCCCCCGCCGGACCTGGACCTGCCCTCGCGGCCGGTCCCGAGGGCGCCGCTGACCGACGTGGTGCCGCGGCGGACCCTGGTGGTCATCGCGGTGGTCGTGGTGCTCGCCGTGCTCGGCACCGTGCTCGTCCTCACCCTCGGCGGTGACGACAAGGGCGGCGACAAGGGCGCCGCCCGCACCCCGGCCGGCGCCTCCGCGAGCGCGGCCACGGACGGCGCGGGCGGCAGCCACACCGACGGCGAGCAGAGCGGTTCCGCGACGGCGGCGTCCGGTGCGGGCGACCCGCAGGGCTCCGCCGTCGCGACCTCCGGCACCACCGCCTCCGGCGCCGACGGCTCGGCCGAGGACGCCTCGGACGACGGCGACGACAGCGCGGCGGACGCCGTCAAGACGTACAAGGGCGACCAGGGCTTCTCCATCGGGCTGCCCAAGGGCTGGTCGTACACGAAGACGGACTCCGCGGGGGCCCGCTTCACCGGGCCCGACGGGCAGAAGCTGCTCGTCGCATGGACGTCGACGCCCAAGGACGACCCGGTGGCCGACTGGAAGAACCAGGAGCGCTACATGGTCCGCGAGCAGTACCACCGCATCCGCATCGAGAAGGTGGGCTACCGCGGCTGGAACGCGGCCGACTGGGAGTTCACCTCCGTCGACGGCGGCACCCGGTACCGCACCGTGGACCGCGGGTTCGTCGTCGACGACCACCAGGGCTACGCCCTGATGTACACGGCCAAGGCCGACCACTGGGACGACGACCTGCGCCGCGACACCTGGCGGACGCTGACGAAGACGTTCCAGCCCAAGGGAGAAGCCGGGACAGCGGCCAAGTGAGATGCCGGACGAGATACGGCATCCCCTCGGTACGGGTCGCCTCCGGCACGTATCGTGAGTGATTGCGCACCGTAAGCATCGCGAACGGGACGCATGGCGAACGGAACTGACCGACCGTGCGGCACCCGGGGGAGGCAACGTGGACGACTATGCGGGCCGGGTGCTCGCCGACCGCTACCGGTTGCCGCTGCCTCCGTCCGACGAGTACGAACCGACCGAGACCCGGGCCTTCGACACCTACAGCGGACAGGAAGTCCTGCTGCGGCAGGTCCCGTTGCCCGAGGTCGTCGAGGCGGAGGTGCTCGACGCGGACGGGCTGCCGGACGGGCTGCCGGAGGGGTTCACGGCGCGCGACGGCGCCTCCTGGCGGCTTCCGTCGCGCGCCCAGGGCGCGGCCGGTGCGGGCGCGCCGGGCCGGCGGGGCGCGGCGACGCGGCGGCCCGCCGATCCGGCGGGGCGGCGGGCGGTCGAGGCGGCACAGGCCGCCGCCCGGATCCCCGACCACCCGCGTCTGGACCAGGTCTTCGACGTGTTCACCGAGGGCGGTTCGCTGTGGATCGCCAGCGAACTGGTCGCCGCGCGACCGCTGGCGGCGCTGCTGGCCGAGCGGCCGCTGACGCCGTACCGGGCGGCCGAGGTCGCCTCCGACCTCCTCATGGCGCTGCGGGTGCTGCACGGCCACGGCTGGGTGCACCGCAACATCACCGCCCGCACGGTCCTCGTCTGCGACGACGGCCGCGTGATGCTGACCGGCCTCGCGGTCGGCGCGGCCGAGGAGGCACTGTGCGGGTACGACCCCGTGCCGGACCAGGACGGCGAGGCCGGCCCGCAGGTCGGGAGCGACCCGCCGGGCGGCATCGAGCGGGCGACCGGTACCGGAGGCGACGGCGGCACGGGCACCGGCCCTTACACCGGCACCTTCCCTGACGCCGGCACCGGCACCGACACCGGCACCGGCATCGGCACCGACATCGGCACAGGCTCCGGCCTCGCGGGCCCGGCGGCCGGCCCGGCCGCTGCCGCGGCGGACCCCGAGGCCGCGCGACGGGCCGCGATCGAGGCGCGCCGTGCGGCCGGCGCGCTGCCGCTGCCCGGCAGCCGTACGGACGACGGCCCGGGGACGTTCGCGGGGACCGCGCCGCACGGCGGCGGGGACGTCCGGGCGGCCCGCGCCGGCGCGATCGCCGCCTACCGCGCGGGGGCGCGGGCGGCGGCCCGGGTGCAGGCGGCCCAGCGGGCCGCGCACACCGCCCTGCCCGGCGCCCGGCCGCCCGCCGAGGACGAGACCCGCCTGGTGCCCCCGGGCCGCATTGCCGACCCGTACGGCGTCCTCGGGACGCCCGGACAGGGGCGTACGGCCCCGCCCGCTGGACAAGGACGTACCGCCCCTCCCGCCGAAGGCACCGGGGTCGGCCCGCGGCAGTCCGCACCGCCGCCCGGCCCCGCGGCGGGCGGCGGCCTTGCCGCCCCGGGCGCCGTTCCCCCGCAGGGCGCCGCCACCGACCACGGCGCCGCCGAGCAGCAGGACCCGGGCACCGCTCCGCACTACGGTGCCGCCGCGCATCGCGGGCCTGGCGCCGCCCAGGGTGCTGCCCCGCACCCCGGGCCTGCCGCGGCCCCGGGCGCCGTCCCGGCTCCCGCCCGTCCCGGCGGCCCCGCCGGCGGCCCGGCCCCGCGCGGTCCGGTCACCGCGCTGGACGCCGAGCGGGCGCGCCAGGCGCGGATGACCGTGGTGGGACCGGTGACCGAGCGCTGGGCGCCGGAGCAGGCCGGTCCCGTGCACGCCAACTGGCAGCTGGCCGCGCCGATCGGCCCCGCCACCGACCTGTGGGCGCTGGGCGCGCTGCTCTTCCGGGCCGTGCAGGGGCACGCGCCGTACCCGGAGGAGTCGACCGCCGAGCTGGTGCAGATGGTGTGCGCCGAGCCACCGGCGTTCGCCGAGGAGTGCGGCCCGCTCCGCCCGGTCGTGGAGTCGCTGCTGCGTCAGGACCCCACCGAGCGGCCGGATGTGGAGGAACTCGCCGGCTGGCTGCGGTCGCTGGTGCGGTCCGCGCCCGAGCCGGAGGCCGGCGCGCACGTGGTGTCCGCGCCGCCGCCCGAGGAGACGGCACGGCTGCCCGTGGTGCGCCGACGCGGCGAACTGGTGCGCCGCCGGCGTGCCCAGCTGCCCGCGCACCACGGCCGGCACAAGCGGTCCGGGCGGCCGGGGCGCTCCCCGCGCAGCCTCGGCCGCGTGCTGCTCCTGCTGATCCTGCTCCTGCTGGCCGGTGCGGTCGCCTACGCGATGCTGTTCATGCCGAAAGCCGGACACGACGGCGCGGCCGGCGGCGACCGGACCCGCAGCGCCGGCGAGGCGAGCCCCGCCCCGGCGTCCTCGGGTGACGGGAACGGGGCGGACGGCGGGGCGCCCGCACCCGGCCGGACCGCACCGGGCGACGGCAACACCCCGGACCGGTCGGCGGGTTCGGCGCGCTCGACCGGCTCGGCCCAGACGCAGACCACCGGCCCGGACCTCGCCCACGGCTTCGCCCTGCGCGAGGACCCGGCGGGTTTCCAGGTCGCCGTCCCCAAGAGCTGGACCCGCACCCCGCCGGACGGCCAGGGCCAGGTGGTCTACTCCCACGGCGACTTCGAGCTGATCGTGGTGCCGGGGCGGGACAGCGCGGCCGAGTTCGGCAGCGACCCGATGGCCTACCAGCGGGAGAAGGAGAGCGAGCTGCGCGCCTACCGCGACTCCAGCTGGGCCACCTCCTCCGGGCTGCGCACCATCCAGGTGGGCGGCACCACCATGGCCGAGGGCCAGTTCACCTGGAACGACACCGACGGGCGCGAGCTGTTCGTGCGCAACGTCGCCATCCTCCTCGACGGCCGCTACCACGTGGTGCAGGTACGCGGCCCCGAGACCCAGCGCGACGAGGTGAACACCGTGTACGAACAGGCCTCGGCCACCTACCGGTTCACCGGCTGAGCGCCAACGGCCGCTGGAATTGCGGCCGATCACACCGGCACCGTCCGTCACAGTGCTGTCTCCATGACACCCCGCCGGTTCCCTGCCGACGGGCCGGTCCTTACGCTGGCCCCGTCAAGAACATTGCGGGGCAACGTGAATCAGATGCAGGGCCTGCTCCTCGCGGGCCGCTACCGGCTCGCCGACTCCATCGGCAGCGGCGGCATGGGACGCGTGTGGCGCGCACACGACGAGGTGCTGCACCGCGCCGTAGCCATAAAGGAGTTGACCGCCGCTCTCTACGTCTCCGAGAGCGACCAGGCGGTCCTCCTCGCGCGCACCCGGGCCGAGGCCCGCGCCGCCGCGCGGATCAACCACTCCGCCGTCGTCACCGTGCACGACGTGCTGGAGCACGACAACCGCCCGTGGATCGTGATGGAGCTGGTCGAGGGGCGCTCGCTGGCCGACGCGGTCAAGGAGCGGGGCCGGCTGGAGCCCACCGAGGCCGCCCGGGTCGGGCTGTGGGTGCTGCGCGCCCTGCGCGCCGCGCACGCCGCCGGCGTCCTGCACCGCGACGTCAAGCCCGGCAACGTCCTGCTCGCCGACGACGGCCGGGTGCTGCTGACCGACTTCGGCATCGCCCAGATAGAGGGCGACACCACCATCACCCGCACCGGAGAGGTCGTCGGCTCGGTCGACTACCTGGCCCCCGAACGGGTCCGCGGCCACGACCCGGGCCCCGCCTCCGACCTGTGGGCGCTGGGCGCCACGCTGTACAGCGCGGTGGAGGGCCTGTCGCCGTTCCGCCGCACCTCGCCGCTGACCACCATGCAGGCGGTCGTCGACGAGGAGCCCGCCGAGATGCGCCACGCCGGCCCGCTCGGGCCGGTCGTCACCGCACTGCTGCGCAAGGACCCGGCCGCGCGCCCGGACGCGGCGACGGCCGAGGAGATGCTGGCCGAGGCGGCAGGGGGCCGCCACCCGCACGCGGCCCAGGCGGGCATTCCGCCGCAGGGCTCGGGCCTGCACACCGGTGGGCCGAGCACCCCGGGGTACAGCACCACGGGACCCACTTCCGGCTACGGCACGGCTTCCGGTCATGGCACGGCTTCCGGCTACGGCACCACTTCCGGTTACGGCACCAGTTCCGGCTCCGGCTTCATGGGGGCCGGCCACGGCCCCGGAGCACCGGGGGGTCCAGGTCGTTCCAGGAGCGGGCCGACGGCCGTGGCGCCCGTGCCGCGGGGTCCGGCGCCGGTACGGTCCGGGCCCCGACGCCGGCTGCGCACCCTCGCCCTCGTCGTCACCGCCGCGGCGGTGCTCGGCGGTGGCGCGGCGGTCGCCTTCCAGGAGTGGGGCGGCATGGAGCAGAACACCAGATCGAGCAGCGGTGCGGTTCCGGCCACGAGCTCGCCCTCCGCGAGCGGCAGCGCCACGCCGGGCGGTGCCGGGAGCCTGCCCGCCGGCTGGGAGCAGCACCACGACCCGGTCGGCTTCAGCATCTTCCTGCCCAAGGGGTGGAAGCGGTCCGTCTCCATCGACCAGGACGGCATCCGCCAGGTCGACTACTCTCCGGACAGAGGCAAGCACCTCGTGCGGATCGCCGTCGACACCGCGCCGGACTTCCGCACCGCGTATGAGCACATGAGCAACCTGGATCAGCGGCTCGCACGGCGGCTGCGGGACTACAAGACCCTCAGCCTCAAGGACGAGCTCTTCCGCGATCAGCCGGGCGTCCGCTGGGAATACACCTGGGACGCGCTGGCCACGGACCCGCCGCACTACTTCCCGGGGCTCTACCACGCCATCGACGTCGCGTACATGGAGAGCGACGGCACCGAGTACGCCCTCTACGCCGCCTCGCCGGCCGACGACTGGGCCACCACCAGCAAGCAGTTCGACTGGATCCTGCGGAGCTTCCAGGAGGGTTGATCTCTCATGACGCGGTCGGCTATCGGCCCATCCGAAAGTCGCATGGGCCGATAGGTCAACGGGAGTGAAGGTGCGGGGGGTCAGGCGTAGTCCGTGCAGGAACGGACAATCGTACCCCCGTCGTCCATGACCGCCACCTGCGCGCCAATGGAGTCGAGGGTATCGCTGGAGGGTGACGCGTAAGTGGTGAAGGAGATGGTCGCTCCGTTTCCGTTGTGATTGGCGTGCCAGGGCCACTCCGTCACCCATCCGGTGCCGCTGTCTATGGAAACGAATCGAATGGCGACATGGCGACCATCGGCAGCGGTGTCTTTGACCCAACCGCTGATGTCCACATGTCTGGCGGTCCAGTTGGTGAAGGAGAGACTCCCCGAGGCGCCGGTCACCGAGCATGCAGCCCCGCCGCTCGCCGCGCTGGCATTGCCCACCGTGGTCGTGGCGAAAATCGCCACCGCTGCGAATCCCGTGACAGAAAGTCGCTTCACTGTGTTTTTCATAAGGAAAACGTAAGGGTCTCGTGATCCATGTAACAGCGTGATTCAAGCCGTCCGGTTTGCTCTGCATGGCGTGTATCCCTGTATGGCTTGTCACGCTTTATGTGTTTTCTGAAGCAGGTTGGCCGAAAATAGTCACCCCCAGGGCTGGCGGCCCGATGCGCCCTGAGCCCGGCCGCCCGACGTGACCTGAGCCCGTCGATCGTCGAGTCAGGTCTTACGTCACGGCTCTGTGACCGCCTGGCCACCACGGTGGAGTCGCGGCGGGGGCCGCGATGGGGAGGACGTATGAGCGACAACGGGGGACCTCGCCACCAGGCCGACGAGCCGACGAGTTTCGTGCTGCGCCCGCCGCATCCGCAGCCGCGGGTGCCGCATCCGCAGAACCCTTACGCCGCCCCGGCCGCCCCGGGCACTCCGGCGGCCGGGGCGGCGTAAGGGTTCTGCGGATGCGGCACCCGCGGCCGCGGATGCGGCGGGCGCGGAAACGAAACTGCCCCCTCCGCGGGCCGGGGGGGGGCGGCCCCCCTCGCGCGCTCTACGCCATCCCCTCTACCCCCCCCCCTCCCCCCTCCCGCCGTGCGCGGGCGGCGCGCG
>NZ_LR732544.1:4450431-4474921 GCF_902506575.1 Streptomyces mexicanus
CCGTCACCCCCGCCGCCGCGACCGTCCACGTCTCCGCTTCCTCGGCCGCCGCCTCCGCCGTGGCCGTCGTCCGGGGTGCTCCCGCCGGTGCCGTTCCCGCCGGCGCCGTTCCCCTCGGGGCCGTCCGTGGCGTCCAGGCGGGAGACGGTCCGCACCAGCGCGTGGGTCTGCTCCCGCCAGGGAGCCCGTACGTCGCTGGTCGTGAGGGCGGGCCCGGAGCGCCAGCACGCCTCGGTGCGCGCCTCGGACGTGCTCCGGCCGGCCACCGCGGCACCGAGCGGGTCCGGAAGCCCGAGCGCGACCGCGACCAGCCCGTCGACGCTCATCAGGTGCGCGATCACCCCGGCCACGGTCGTGGGACGGCTCGTGGGCACCTCGCCCTCGAACCACCGCAGCCGTACCGCGGCCTGCCACTCGGAGGCCCGGATGTCCTGCAGCAGTGCGTCCAGGCGCGCGGTCTCGGCGTCGTAGGCCGCGGCCCACTCCGGGACGGGGACGCGCGGCGGTCGCCGCTCCAGGCAGCTGTCCAGGACCCGGGTCCGCAGGCCCGGGTCGAGGTCGAGGTTGTCGGGCCGGTGCAGCAGACCCACCGCCTCGCGCAGCCGCAACGCCTCCTCCGCGCAGTCGCCGCACTCGCCGAGGTGCTCCTCGACGGCCGTGGTCTCCTCGCCGGAACAGGCGGCCAGCGCCCACGCGCCCAGCAGTGACTTCAGGACATCGTGCGCCGGCACGGCGGGTTCTTCCGGACCCGCCTTCACCGCCGGCGGTGGCGCGGGCAGCGGTCGCCCGCCGTCCTCGACGGGCACCCGGGGCAGCGGTATGCGGGGCCGCCGCCCGGCCCCGTCCGAGCCGCCCTCCCCGAGGGGAGAGCCGCCACCCGTGCCGCGGCCGTCGTCGAAGGCACCGCTCGCGGAGGAACGGCCGTCGTCGAAGGCGTCGCCCTCCCCCTCGAACGGGGTCGCGCCCGTCATGCCGCACCCCCCTGTCCGGGCGCTGTCCGCGGGGGCCCGGTGTCGTGGGCGGTGGACAGCAGCTGCAGGCCGAGGCGGAGCCGGCGGCGGGCCTCGTCCTCGGTGACGCCCAGGTCGGCGGCGGTACGGCGGTAGTCGCGGCGCTGGAAGTAGGCCAGCTCCAGGGCGGCGCGCAGCGGGGCGGGCATGGAGTGGACGATGTAGTCGGCGCGGGCGGCGGCGGAGGCGCGCCGCACCGTGCGCTCCAGCTCCTCCCGCGAGCCTCCGTCGCCGCGGGTCAGCGCGGTGGCCCCGGTGGAGCGCAGCCGCTGCACCGCGAGCCGGTGGGTCAGATCGGCCAGCCAGGAGCGCAGGGGTCCCTCCCGGGGGTCGTACGCCTCGGGGTACTGCCACAGGTGGACGAAGACATCGTGGGTGACGGCGTCGGCGGCCCGCTCCTCGCCGAGAACACGGTGGGCGAGGCCGTGCACGAGGGAGGCGTAGCGGTCGTACACCTCGCCGAGGGCGGCGGCCTCGCCGTCGGCGAGCCGCTGCCGCATCCTGCGGTCCTCGCGGGGCGGTGTGTCCCCGTCCGCCATGTGGCCCCCTCCACAGCTGGTCCCTGCCGGGTCCAGCGTGTCTGCCTGGTCTCTTCGAATGTAGTGGGCACGTCTGACAGCGCACGCCTCTTCGTGGCATCGCGCGCCTCCGCGGCGCCGCGGGCCTGTCCCGGGCGCCTACCCGGCCGCTGCCCTGCTCAAGACTGCCGCCCGATCAACATTGATCGAAAGAGATCAAATGTAGAGAGAATATGACCGAAACAAGTCTCTCTGTGCACTGCCGCGGTTTGCTGCGCGGTGTTTGGGGGAACGGCCGCTGGGCAGCCGCGCGGAAAGAAGCGTAGGAACTGCTTCCGTTTCCGGGCGGTTCCGGGGAAGATCCGGCGAGCGGAGGGCAGGCCGTGGCGTTCAAGGTGAGCGGCGACGAACAGGGCGAGTGGAGCGTGCTCCGGGTCGCGGGCGAACTGGATCTGGTGACCTCGCCGGTACTGCGCCAGCGCATCCACGAGGTGGTGGCCGAGGGGCGGCACGACCTCGTGCTGGATCTCTCGCACGTCTTCTTCTGCGACTCCAGCGGCGTGGGCGTCCTCATCGCCGCGCGCCGACTGATCCGCTCCTGCCGGGGCCGGCTGCGGCTGATCCTCCCGGCGGGCGGCGCCGAAGAGGGCTCCCACGTCAACCGGGTGCTCGGCGCGCTCGGCGTCCGCCGCCTCTTCGACGTCTACCCGGACCTCCCGGCGGCGGTGGACGAGGAGCCGCTGTCCGCCTGACCGGCGTGACGGCTCCCGGTCGTCACGGAGTGTGGCGACGGGGGCGTCACGCACCGTAGGCGCCGAGTCGTTTCGTCGACCTGACTCGCCACGTACCGGAGTCGCCGTCGTGCTCCGGTACCTTGTGTGGGATGCGAGTGGTTCCGAGGACCTGCCGTCCCGGTGTTGCCCCTGCGGCGGCCCCGGACCGGGCGGTGCGCGCCGCGGCTCGCGAGGTAGGACGGCCGTCGCCGCCCGCCTGTTCGACTGCCCGTGGCGGGCGTCGCACAGTATGCCGCACGAGCACTCCTTCGCGCGGGAATATGCCCGAAGCGCTTGTTGCGGTGACGGTACGTCAACCATGCTGTTCCACAAGGGAGTCACGTTCCGTGACCCTTGCCTCGGCCGTTGTGCCGGCCATGCAGGAAATGGCGGCGATCGTGGCCCTCGTGCGGTGCGGGGCCATGCGTCCGCCGGTTCGGATGGTGTGAGCGGTGCAGGTGCTACAAGTGCAGCTGGAGATCCGGCCCGACCCCGCGGAGGTGGGGCGGGCCCGCAGGTGGGCCCGCGCCCGGCTCGCGGTGTCGGGCATAGCGGCCGAGGAGCCGCTCGCCGAGACCCTGGTGCTGCTCGTCTCCGAACTCGTCACCAACGCCGTCGTCCACACCGGCGCTCCGGCCGTGCTCAGCCTGTCCCTGCCGAGCGAGGCGGCCGCGGCGGCCCCCGTGCGCCTGGAGGTCGCGGACGCCAGCACCCGTGCCCCGGTGCCGCGTTGCGCGGACGACGACGCCACGGGCGGGCGTGGTCTCGCCCTCGTCGACGGCCTCGCCGACCGCTGGGGCTGGAGCGCCGAAGGCGCGGGCAAGCGGATCTGGTGCGAACTGGACCGCTGTGCGCCCCCCGTGGCCCCGGCCGCCCGCGGCGGCCGCGCCGCGACGGACGAGGGGCGGCTGCGCGAGCCGGTGGTGTGCGAGGGGGCCGCCCACCAGGGGCCGTACGACGGGCCCGCGTTCGGTGGACTGGCCTACGAAGCGGTGTAGCGCGCGGCGAGTTCTGTGCGCGGGTGCGCGGGGGACGCGGCCGGCCGTGCGCCGGGGGTTGCTTCCGTGCGCGCCCGTTGTGATACCGGCATAACGGGCAAATTGCAGAAGCCCTGTTGACGGTTCGTGTCCATTTGATCACGCTTGTGGGCAGCGATTCGCCGCGAGGGGACGTCGAGGGCGGCCGGCTGCCGCCGGTCCTCGACGAGTGTGAGTCGTGCGGTCGGCGTCCGTCGGCCCCTTTCAGGGCTCGGGGGGTGGGGTCGGTGCGCCGGGGCCGGATGGCGGCGCGCGATGCCGTGCTCGGGGCGGGCATGGGCGCGCCGCCACCCGGACTCTCCCGCGTCCACAGGCTGTGGACGACGGCGGACCGCGACGCTCACGCCCGCGCCTTCACCCCGCCCGCGTTCACGCCGGCCCCGCCCCCAGCGTCGCCCGGAACGTGCGCCGGTAGGCGGTCGGCGTCACCCCGAGCGCCGCCTGCAGATGCTGCCGCATCGACTGGGCCGTGCCGAACCCCGCCTCCCGCGCCACCTGGTCCACGGACAGGTCCGTGGACTCCAGCAGGTGCCGAGCGCGTTCCACCCGCTGCTGGGTGAGCCACTGCCCCGGGCTGATCCCGACCTCCTCGCGGAAGCGCCGGGTGAAGGTCCGCACCGACATGGCCTCCTGCTCGGCCATGTCCCGCAACTGAATGGGCTCCTTCAGGCGCCCCAGCGCCCAGGCGCGGGCCGCGGTCGTGGTGGCCACCTGCGGATCGGGTACCGGCCGCTGGATGTACTGTGCCTGCCCGCCGTCGCGGTGCGGCGGCACGACCATGCGTCGGGCGACGTCGTTGGCGACGGCGGTGCCGTGGTCGCGGCGCACGATGTGCAGGCACAGGTCGATCCCGGCGGCCACGCCCGCCGAGGTGAGCACGTCGCCGTCGTCGATGAACAGCACGTCCGCGTCCACGTCGACCTTCGGGAACATCCGCTGGAAGCGCTCGGCGTCGGCCCAGTGGGTGGTGGCCGGGCGGCCGTCCAGGTAACCGGCGGCGGCCAGCACGTACACGCCCGTGCAGATGGAGGCGAGCCGGGTGCCGGGCCGGATGAGGGCCAGCGCGGCGGCCAGTTCCTCGGTCAGCCGGCCCTCCCGGACGACCGGGCCGAGCTGGTAGGAGGCGGGGACGATCACGGTGTCGGCGGTGGCCAGCGCCTGAGGCCCGTGGTCGACCTGGACGGCGAAGTCGGCGTCCGTCGTGACCGGCCCTGGCGGCCGGACCGAGCAGGTGACGACCTCGTACAGGCGCCGTCGCTCGGCGTCCCTGGCGCACCCGAACACGCGGTGGGGGATGCCCAGTTCGAACGGGAGCAGCCCGTCCAGAGCGAGGACGACGACGCGGTGCGGCCGGAACTCCTGCGCGAGGCTCATGGCCCGATCCTAACGAAGGCTGTCCTCCGGGCCACTCGATGGACGGGATCCCGCACCGGAAGCTGGATGACGTGACCCAGACAACCGAACCCGCCGCCATCCGCCGGAGCGCATCCTCGCCCGGCAGGCGGCCCGCTCGTGTGCACCGCGCGTGGTTCGTCGCCGCCGTCACCTTCGTGACCATCGTCGGCGCGGCCGCCTTCCGCTCCCTGCCCGGCCTGCTCATCGACCCCCTGCACGCCGAGTTCGGCTGGTCGCGGGGCACGATCGGCGCCGCCGTCTCGATCAACCTCGCCCTGTACGGGCTCACCGCGCCCTTCGCCGCCGCGCTGATGGACCGCTTCGGCATCCGCAAGGTGGTCGCCCTCGCCCTGACCGTCATCGCCGTCGGCTCGGGCCTGACCGTGTGGATGACCGCGCCCTGGCAGCTGTGGCTGTGCTGGGGCCTGCTCGTCGGCCTCGGCTCCGGTTCGATGGCGCTGGCCTTCGCGGCGACCGTGACCAACCGCTGGTTCACCGAGCGGCGCGGCCTGGTCAGCGGCATCCTCACCGCCGCCTCCGCCTCCGGGCAGCTGATCTTCCTGCCCGTGCTGTCCTGGATGGTCGAGGGGCACGGCTGGCGCCCGGCCGCCGTCACGGTCGCCCTCGCCGCCCTCGCCGTCGTCCCCTTCGTCTGGCTGCTGCTGCGCGACCACCCGGCCGACGTGGGCGTACGGCCGTACGGGGCCGCCGAGTTCGTGGCGAAGCCGGAACCGGTGCGGGGAGCCGCCCGCCGCGCGCTGACCGTCCTGTTCTCCGCGGTCCGTACGACCCCCTTCTGGCTGCTGGCCGGCACCTTCGCGATCTGCGGCGCCTCCACCAACGGCCTGATCCAGACCCACTTCGTGCCCGCCGCCCACGACCACGGCATGCCCATCACCACGGCGGCCTCCCTGCTCGCGGTCGTCGGCGTCTTCGACGTGGCCGGCACGATCGCCTCCGGCTGGTTCACCGACCGCTTCGAGCCGCGCCGCCTGCTCGCGGTGTACTACGCCCTGCGCGGGCTCTCCCTGCTCTTCCTGCCGATGCTGCTGGCCCCGAACGTGCACCCGCCGATGGTCTTCTTCATCGTCTTCTACGGCCTGGACTGGGTCGCCACCGTCCCGCCCACCCTGGCCCTGTGCCGCGAGCACTACGGCGAGGACAGCGCGATCGTCTTCGGCTGGGTCCTCGCCTCCCACCAGGTCGGCGCCGCCCTGATCGCCTACCTCGGCGGGCTCGTGCGGGACACGACCGGCTCCTACGACACGGTCTGGTACGCCGCGGGCGCCCTGTGCGCGGCGGCGGCGCTGATGGCGCTGGTGATCCGGCGCCGCGCCGACGCCCGGCCGGGCCGGCTCACGACCGCCGGATAAGCCCCCCAGGGGCACGGCCGGGTCGGCCACAATGATGCGATGGGTGACATACGCAAGAGGTCCCTGGTCGACCCGGCCCCCGAACTGCGCGGGCACGGGCTGCGGTTGCGCATCTGGGACCCGGAGTCGGAAAGCGACGTGGAGAACTGGCTGCGGGCGCGCACCGATCCGGAGTTCCGGCGCTGGAACACCCCGCTGGTCCTGGAGGAGGACCTGGACGACGCCCGCGCCTCGCTGGCCTCCCACGTCCAGACCGCCGTCGACGGCACGGGCATGCCCTTCTGCGTCACCGACGAGGTGACCGGACAGACGCTGGGACACGTCGGCATCGGTGAGATCAGCCGCCCGCTGCGCTGCGGCAGGGTCGGCTACTGGGTGCTGCCCGAGGCCCGCGGCCGCAAGGTCGCCACCCTGGCCCTGACGCTCGCCACCCGCTGGGCCTTCACGGACTTCGGCCTGCACCGGCTGGAGCTGGGCCACGCCCTCGGGCACACCGCCTCCTGCCGGATCGCCGAACGGTGCGGGTTCCCCTACGAGGGCACCCTGCGCGGCGCCATGTGGGAGGCGGGCCGCCAGGACGCCTTCCGGGACTGCCACCTGCACGCCCGGCTGGCCACCGACGAAGAGCCGCCCCGGTAATTCGCTGGCCCGCGCACGGTCGTCGCCCGGACCATGGAGCATGGCATCCGACGACTGGTACCTGACCGACGACCTCGATGAATTCCTCTCCCGCGCCGGTGAGTTCCTGCGTTCCCGGCCCGCCGCCCACACCGTCCCCCTGACGGTGACGGAGAACCTGCGCTCGCGCGGCCCCGGTGTCTACGGCGACGGGGCACCGGAGTTCGGTGTGCTGGAGGGCAAGAGCGAGCGGGCCGGCACCCGCGAGGTGCGCGCCGCCTTCTTCCGCACGCCGCCGCATCCGGTCGTCGTGACGGCCTTGACGGAACAGGAGGCCGACGCGCTGGCCCAGCGGCTCGCAGCGACGTACGCGAGCACGGGAACGGGGGCCGGGACGGGAACGGGGGCGGCGGCAGCGCCGGGGGCGGAGCCGCGCGGCGGCCGGGCGCCCCTGTCGGGGGTCAGCGCCGAGCGGGACACCGCCGAGGCGTTCGCCGCGGCCTGGCGGCGCCGCACCGGGGCCCGGGTCACCCCGCGCCGGCGGATGCGGCTGTACCGGCTGGGCGAGCTGAGCGTCCCCCGGCCGGTGCCGCCCGGGCGGGCCAGGGTGGCGGCGGAGCCGGACCGCGCCCTGCTCGCCCGGTGGTACGACGAGTTCTGCGCCGCCGTGGACGAGCCGCTCGGGCGGGGCGGGCCGGCGTGGGCGGACGACCGCGTCCGGCTGGGTGACGTGCTGCTCTGGGAGTCCCCCGACGGCGTCCCCGTCGCCATGGCCGGCAGGTCACCGCAGGTCGCCGGGCAGATCCGCGTCATGGGCGTCTACACACCCGCGCACCTGCGCGGCCGGGGGTACGCGGGCGCCGTCACGGCCGAGGTCAGCCGGGCCGCGCTCGCCTCGGGCGCGCAGGAGGTCCTGCTCTTCACCGACCTGGCCAACCCCACCAGCAACGGCCTCTACCAGCGCATCGGCTACCGCCCGGTGTCCGACTTCGCGGTGTACGACTTCACCTGAGCGGCCGCGTCCGAGCGGCCCGCCCACGGGAGCGATCCGCCTGTCCGAGCGGCGCCCACGGGAGCGGCCTGTCCGCCCGAGCGGGGCGCACGCGAACGAGCGGCCTGCCCGGTTGCCGGCTCACCGCCTCACGGCCACAGCAGCTCGCGGTCCCACCCCTTGGGGGTACCGCGGTAGCGCAGGCGGACGTGGCGGCGGCGGGCCTCGCCCTGGAAGAACTCCACCTCCTGCGGACGCAGGCGGTACAGCGTCCAGGACGCCACCTCGGCCCGCGGCTCGCGCTCGGCCCGCTCCCAGGCCGCCTCGGATGCGCGGGCCAGTTCCTCCGGCGAGCCCAGCGGCTCGCTCTGCCGCCCGGTCAGGGCGGCGGCCAGGGCACCCGTCGAGCGGGCGTGCAGATCGGCCTGCGCCTGCTCGGACGGGGCGGTCGACACCGGGCCGCGGAGGCGGACCTGGCGGCCCAGCAGCGGCCAGTAGAAGGCCAGCGCCGCGTACGGGCGGGCGGCGAGATGGCGGCCCTTGCGGCTGTCCGCGTGCGTCGCGAAGGACCAGCCCTCCTCGTCCGCGCCGTGCAGCATCACGATACGCACGTCCGGGTGGCCCTCCGCGTCCCCGGTCGCCAGGGACATCGTGTGCGGTTCACGCTCGCCGGCCGCGACCGCCTCGGCGAACCAGCTCTCGAACAGGGCGAGCGGCGTGTCCGGCGCCGCGGCCGGGTCGAAGGCGGGCAGCCGGGTGACCTCCGGGTCCCACACGCGCAGTGACCTCAGCAGGTCGTGCAGATCGGTGTGCATGCGCCGAGTATCGCTCCGTACGGCGAGGCAGCCGCCGGTCGGGCCGCCACCCGGTCGGGCCGCCGCCCGCTGGACCACGGCGAGGCAGCCGCCGGTCGGGTCACCGTCCGGTCGGGCCGCCGCCCGCAGGACCACGGCGAGGCAGCCGGCCGGACGGGCCATGACGGGGCCAGCCACCCGGACGGGCCACGACGGGGCATCCGTCCGCCGGGCCCCTGCCACAAAGGTCCCCACAGTGCAGCAGGCGGCGGTCCACTTGGGTGAACCGCCGCCTGCCTGACAGGACTTGGGGACCAGGGTGCCGTGACGGGCCCGGCCGGTACCGGGCTATCTCGTGGGCTTCTTCCCGGTGACGCCCAGGTGCACCAACAGCGCGAGGTTCGGCTTCAATTCGGCCTGCTTCACACCCCAGGAGGTGAAGCCCTTCTGGTGGGAGGCCACGGCGGCGAGCATCGCGACGAGCGCGCCGGCGATCGCGGCCGGATTCACGTCCTTGTCGATCCTGCCCTTGGACTGGAGTTCGGCAACCGAATCCGCGAGGGAGCTGTTCACGGAGTTGAGGATCTTCATACGGAGCTTGTAGAAACGTTTGTCCCCTTCGGCCGCACCAAGATCGACAACGCGCAGAATCGCGTCGTTGCGGCGCCAGAAGTCCAGGAATCCCTCCACGAGTTCCTGGGCGGTCTGCCAGCCCGCCTTGCCGACCCAGGAACGCCCTTCGAGCAGTTCCGTCAATACGGAGCTTTGCGAGGCCATTTGCTCGGCGATCTCCAGAACGGCTCCCTCGACGTCGGGGAAGTACTGGTAGAAGGTCGCGGGCGAAGTCCCCGCCTTCCGGGCGACATCGATGACCTTGACGTCCCGGTAAGGGGAGGAGCTGAGCATCTCACTGAGGCAGTCGAGCAGCTTCTGCCGCGTCGCCTGCCCACGTCGTCCGGCCACGCGGCCGTCAACGGTGCGCACTTGTCCTGTCATGTCGTCAGCTTACCGAGGGGGCGTGGGGGCGCGATTCGGCCGACTGCAAATGGGGTGAACGAGCGGCAAGAGGCCACAGTGCCTGGTCTGCGGGGTGTGGGAGGGGCGGGTTAGGTTGGCGTTATGGCCGAAAACAGGGCATCCGCATTCAGGGAGGGCGTCCCCTGCTGGGTGGACGCGCAGCTTCCCGACATCGAGGCGGGCAAGCGGTTCTACGGTGAGCTTTTCGGGTGGTCCTTCGCGACGGAGGACGAGGACGGGACGCCGTACGGCGGCTCCGTGGTGGCCCGTCTGGAGGGCGCCCCGGTCGCCTCGCTCACCGCGAAACGGGACGGCCGGATGCCCACCGTGTGGACCGTCTACTTCGCCGCCCCGGACCCCGGGGCGCTGGCCGGGCGGATCCACGCAGGCGGCGGCCGGCTCCTGGGCGAGCCCCGGCCCGTCGGCCCCTTCGGCAGGGCCCTGCTGGCCGCCGACCCCGAGCACGCCGTCTTCGGGCTGTGGCAGCCGGGTGCCCACGCGGGCTTCGGCCGGCGGCACGAGCCGGGCAGCTTCGGCTGGGCCCAGCTGTACACCCGCGACACCGAGGCCGCCAACGCCTTCTACGGCAGCCTCTTCCACGACGCCCTCTTCGGCCCCGACGCCCGCCCCGACTTCGGCCGCGCCGCCGTCACCGACGTCTTCCCGCCCCAGATGCCGCCGCACTTCCTGGTGCACTTCCGGGTCGCGGACGCCGAGGCGGCCCTCGGCACGGTCGCCCGGCTCGGCGGCCGGGTGCAGGTGCCGCCCTTCACGGCGTCCTACGGGACCGTGGCGGTCGTCGCCGACGACCAGGGGGCGTCCTTCGCCCTGCTGCAACGGTGACCGGACGTGCCGCGGCGCTGACCGCAACCGCCGCACCGCCGACCACAGTCTGCGCATCACCGACCGAAGTCCCCGCATGGCCGACCGGAATCCCCGCATTCAGGCGTTTTGCGGCGGGACATCCCGATGCGTCGGCGGGTTCGCAACCAGTGCCCCGGCCAGGAAGAATCGGGGTGCGTGCCGCCACGGCGGTGCGGTGGTGAGACGCTGCACTTCGGTCGCGTACACATGGAGGTGGCGCGGCTCGTACGGGGAGGTGGCAGGCAAGTGGTGGATCAGCTGACGCAGCACGATCCGCGGCGGATCGGGCCGTTCGAGGTGCTGGGACGGCTGGGTGCCGGCGGCATGGGGCTGGTCTATCTCGCCCGCTCGGCGTCCGGCCGGCGGGTGGCGATCAAGACGGTGCGCACCGAGCTGGCCGAAGACCAGCTGTTCCGGGTGCGCTTCACCCGCGAGGTGGAGGCCGCGCGGGCGGTCTCCGGCTTCTACACGGCCGCGGTCGTGGACGCCGACCCGCGCGCCGCCGTGCCGTGGCTGGCCACCGCCTACGTCCCCGCGCCCTCCCTCGAGGAGATAGTGACCGAGTGCGGGCCGCTCCCGGTCCAGGCGGTGCGCTGGCTCGCCGCGGGCGTCGCCGAGGCGCTGCAGTCCATCCACGGCGCCGGCCTCGTCCACCGCGACCTGAAGCCGTCCAACGTGCTCGTGGTCGAGGACGGGCCCCGGGTGATCGACTTCGGCATCGCCTCCGGTGTCTCGAACACCCGGCTGACCATGACGAACGTCGCCGTCGGCACCCCCGCCTACATGTCCCCGGAGCAGGCCAAGGACTCGCGCAGCGTGACCGGCGCCAGCGACGTCTTCTCGCTCGGCTCCACCCTCGTCTTCGCCGCCACCGGCCACCCGCCCTTCCACGGCGCCAACCCGGTCGAGACGGTGTTCATGCTGCTGCGCGAGGGCCCGGACCTCGAAGGTCTTCCGGAGGAGCTGCGCCCGCTGATCGAGTCCTGCATGCGGATGGACGCCTCGGCCCGGCCCACCCCGGCCGACCTGCAGGCCCAGCTCGCCCCGCACCTGTTCGCGGCCGGCTCCGACGACAGCGGCAACATGGAGGTGCTGGCGCAGTTCGGCGACGAGCGGCAGAGGAAGCAGTGGCTGGAGCCGCTGCTGGCCGGGGAGATCCGCTCGGCGTTCGCGATGACCGAGCCGGAGGTGGCCTCCTCGGACGCTCGGCTTCCCCCCCAGCGCGTCCCCTCGCAGCCTCCGCGCGGCCCCGCCGCGGGCGGCGCCCCGCCCCCCCATCCCCCCCAGCCCCCCGCCGCGGGGCTCGCGGGCGGCCCGCCCGGGCCCGGCCCTGACCCTCGTCACCGCCCCCCCCGCGACCCCCCCCGCCCGGGCGCCCGCCCTTCTCCCCCCCGCTCGCGGGCGGGGACGTACGGCACGGGCTGCGCCTGGCGGTGAACCACAGCGGGCCCTCGGGCGCGGCCGGTGCCCTCACCGGCGGCCTGCTCGGTGCCCTGCACGGCGAGACGGCCCTCCCGCCGGCCTGGCTGGCCGAGCTGGAGGGCCGTCCCACCCTGCTGGTCCTGGCGGACGACTTCGCGATGGAGATGACCCAGGGGCCCGCGCTGCACGGTCCCACCGGATCGTCTCCGGGCTGGCTGGCCCGCTATCCGCGCGCCTGACCGGTCGCCCCCCGGCACCGGCGGTCACGGCGGCCGGGTGCGCGCGGCGCCGGAGGTCACGACGGCTGGGTGCCCACCACGTCGTCGCCCGCGCCCGCCGGTGCGGGGACGACGGCCGCCCGGGACCGGTCGCCGTCGTCGTCGGTGTTGACCTTCTCGATGATCGCCAGGCGTTCCGGGGTGTCCTCGGGCCTGAGGTAGCCGATGGCGATGTACAGCACCAGGGACACCGCGAGCGGCACGGACACCTGGTACTGCAGCGCGACCCCGCCGACGGCCTGGTCGATCGGGTAGTTCACCAGGTAGAAGGCGAGCAGACCCGCACCCCAGCTGGTGAGCGCGGCCGTCGGCCCGGAGCGGCGGAAGGGGCGCAGCAGACCCAGCATCATCGGGATGGCGATCGGGCCCATCAGGCCGGCGACCCACTTGATGACGACGGTGATGATGTCCTTGAAGGTGGGGGAGTTGACCTGGGTGGCCACCGCCATCGACAGGCCGAGGAAGACGACGGTGGTGACGCGGGCCGCGACCAGGCCGCTGCGCCCGCCCCAGGTGCGGGCCCGCCGGGAGAGCACGGGAGCCACGTCCCGGGTGAAGACGGCGGCGATGGCGTTGGCGTCGGAGGAGCACATGGCCATGGTGTGGGAGAAGAAGCCGACGATGACCAGGCCCAGCAGGCCGTGCGGGAGGAGCTGTTCGGTCATCAGGCCGTAGGAGTCGGAGCCGTCCGGCTTGACGGCGTGCACCAGCAGCGGGGACATCCACATCGGGTAGAACAGGACGACCGGCCACACCAGCCACAGCACCGCCGACAGCCGCGCGGACCGTTCGGCCTGCCGGGCGCTGCCCGTCGCCATGTAGCGCTGGGCCTGGTTGAGCATGCCGCCGTTGTACTCGAAGAGCTTGATGAACAAAAAGGCCAGCAGGAACACCGTCCCGTACGGGCCGACCAGGGGCTTTCCGTGGCCGTGCAGTGCGGGTTCGTCCCAGGCGCCGAGGAAGCCGATGCCCTTGTCGTTCAGTTTCAGCACGACCGCGACGAACATGGACAGGCCGGCGAGCAACTGGATGACGAACTGGCCCAGTTCGGTCAGCGCATCCGCCCACAGGCCGCCGATGGTGCAGTAGACCGCGGTGATCAGGCCGGTGATGAGGATGCCCTGGTTGAGGGTGACGCCGGTGAAGACGGACAACAGGGTGGCGATCGCCGCCCACTTGGCGCCCACGTCCACGATCTTCAGCAGCATGCCGGACCAGGCGAGCGCCTGCTGGGTGGGGACGTTGTAGCGGTTCTTCAGGTACTCCAGGGGCGAGGCGACGTGCAGGCGGGAGCGCAGGCGGTTGATGCGGGGCGCGAACAGCCGGGAACCGATGGCGATGCCCAGCGCGATCGGGAAGGACCAGGTGACGAACGAGGTGACGCCGTAGGTGTAGGCGATGCCCGCGTACCCGGTGAACATCACCGCGCTGTAGCCGGACATGTGGTGCGAGATGCCGGACAGCCACCAGGGCATCTTGCCGCCCGCGGTGAAGAAGTCGCTGACGTCGTCCACGCGCTTGTGCGACCAGACGCCGATCGCGACCATCACGCCGAAGTAGCCGATGAGCACGGCCCAGTCGAGACTGTTCATGTGCCCCCTTCCAGGGTCCGCCTTGTGAACTCCGCTCAGCTGGTCGGCACTTCGCCTGAGCGGGGTAGGGGCGAGGCAGGCCGCGAAGTGCCCGCTCATCGTGGGTTCGTCCACATGGGCACGACAAGCGAGGGGAAGGTCAAGAGCGAGCAAAAACGTTCGACTTGCTGACCTTGGTTCATGCACATGAACGCACGAGAGGGGGCATCGGGAAGGTTCCGGGCATGCGCAGAGCCCCCTCGGCAAGGACGGCGAACTGGTCGAGAGGGCTCTGCGGGCGGCGCCGACGGTAGGAGGGCGCCTGCTGTGCTGATTCAGTTGTGGTGCGCGAGACGTGCCGGCCGGGCGGCGGTGGGAGGATCGCTGCGATCCTCCCGCTCACGCCCTGATCGACGCCACGAAGGAGTTCCAGGCCTCGGCCGGGAAGTCGAGCACCGGGCCCTGCGGGACCTTGGAGTCCCGGACCGACATGGCCGCGACCACCGGTGACTTGACCTCGACGCACGCGCCGTTGCCCGTGGAGTACGAGGACTTGGTCCACGTCTCCGTGGCGCCCTGACGAATTGCCATTTCTGCTCCGGATTGCCAGTGGAGTGGTTGAGTTGCTGTCACCGCACGACGCGTTCGCCGGGAACCCACTGCGCGGTTCGGGAACCCACTGCGCGGCACGCACCACCGCTGAGCGCGATGGCGTGATCGACGCTACCCGCCACTCCCGGCCTGCGAAGGCGCCGTTCACTCGACCGGATGGCATATTCCGAGGGAGCTTCCACCCGGCTCGGGTGGAGGTGTACCGTGCGCGATCCTCAGTCCGCGTACTCCTTGGCGATCTTGGCGATGAACTGGCGCGACTGCTCCACGTTCAGCGCCTGCGCCCGCAGGTGCTCGTACATCACGCTGTACTTCTGGACGTCGTTCGCCTTCTCCAGGTACAGGTCGCTGGTGACACCCTCGATGTAGACGACGCTGGAGTCGGCCGCGTCGGGGAACTCCAGGATGGCGTACTGCCCGTTCAGGCCCGGATGCGCGCCCATCTCGAAGGGGATCACCTGCACGGTCACGTGCGGCAGCTGGGACTGCTCCACCAGGTGCTCCAACTGCTCGCGCATCAGGGACCGGTTGCCCACCACCCGGCGCAGGGCGGCCTCGTCGAGGACGGTCCACAGCCGCAACGGGTTCTCGGTGGCGGAGATTCGTTCCTGCCGCCGCATCCGCACCTGCACCCGCTTGTCGATGTCGGCGGGCGCCGTCTCCGGCAGCGCCCCGGCGATCAGCGCCTGGGCGTACTGCCGGGTCTGCAGCAGGCCGGGCACCACCTGCGGGTCGTAGATCCGCAGGCTCGCCGCGTCCGTCTCCAGACCGATGTAGACGCTGTACGGGATGTCACCGAAGGAGTGCCACCAGCCCTGCTGTCGCGAGTCCTTGGCCATCTGCATCAGCGACTCCACGACGCGGTGGTCCTCCACCTCGTAGACCCCGCACAGATCGCGGACGTCGCGCTGGCTGATGCTGCGCCGGCCGTTCTCCAGACGGCTGATCTTCGACTGCGACACCAGCAGCCGCTCCGCCACTTCCTCGGCCGTCATGCCCTTGAGCTCGCGGAGCCTGCGCAGCTCCTGGCCCAGCCGGCGCCGCCTGACGGTGGGATTGACATTGGACGCCACGGGACGTGCACCTCCGGCTGCATGCCTCTACTTTGCGTATCTGCTGCTGAGCAGACTGCCACCAAGGTGCTTCCTACCGCTGGAAAACGGCGGATATGCGGCGGGTACACGCCAGTTCAGGGACTTCCGGGACGCCCGCCGCCGTCCCTGGACGCGGCCGAGCGGGGCGGTGCGACGGTGCCGTCGCATCGCCCCGCTCGAACCTGCGGCTCCCGAACCGGGCCTGAGGACTGCGCGTGGTGCTGGTTCGGGGGCGGTGGTGCTTGTCCGGGTCGTGGTGGTGCCTGTTCGGGTTGTGGTGGTGCTGTGCCGGCCGTGGCCCATGGCCCACCGTGGCCCGTGGCCTGCGGCCACCGCCTGCGGTGGGCCCATGGCCCACCGTGGCCCGTGGCCTGCGGCCACCGCCTGCGGTCTGCCGCCTGCGGCCGCCGCCTCAGTGCGCCGCGGCGCGTGCCATGGACCCGTGGCGCGGCTGCATCGGCACCCCCCGAGCGGGTTCCGCCGCGGACCTGCCCGCGGCCGGCCTGCCCGCAGCGGCCTGACGGCCACCGGCCGGCGCCGGCGCCGGGGCGGCACTGCGGCGCGGCTGGGCCGCCACGCCGTTCTGGACGTCCATCACGGCGTGCGCCACGAGGCCGCCCATCGGGTCGTGCCGGATCAGATCCCGCAACCGGGAACGGGACGAACGGCCCTCGTTGCCCGGATACAGGTGCTTGCCCAGACCGACCGCGTGCGCCAGGGCGGCGAGCGCCGCGGTCCGCGGGTCCGGCGGTACGCCGGTGCGGATCGCGGAGTCCAGCCGGGCCCTGATCTCCCGGCTGATGGCCGTGTCCGTCGCCTGGTAACGCGTCGTCGGCAGCACCCCGCACATCTGGCCGGGCACGGCGGCGACCATGCCGCACCGCTCCAGGTGCGTCAGGTAGGTCTGGCGGAGCCCGAGGCGGGGTCCGCCGATCCAGTGGACCGCCCGCACCGGAGCGCCACGCCTGCGCAGCAGCTCCAACGCACAGTCCAGAGTCGGATCTCCTGTCGGCCGTGGCACCACCACGGCGATACGATCCCCGTCTGGGGCTATCCGCCCGGCCAACGCAAGCTCCACTAGCTGTGCGCCGGCCAGACCGAGGTCGAGCGACTGCGGCTGCGCAGTGGTACCCGTGGCCGGGTCCAGTGCGAGCAGCAGAAGCTCCTCCGGAAGTGTTCTGCGGCTCCTGCCCATCCATGCCTCCCCGCGTGGATGAATGACAGGGTGACCCCTCTCACATTGGTCTGTCGAGGGTGCGTGACCGGTTCGTAGTGGAACCGGTAGGTATGTCGTTCTCGTCTTCCGCGTGGGTTTGGCCCGTACACAGGACACTGGTACATGGTTCGGACAGCGGTACGGCCGCGTGGCAGGGCCATGTGGTGCGGCCCAGTGGTACGGCCCCGGTCCGGGTGGCGGTTCACGGTTCGGTAGCAGCACGCGGGGCGTGCGGCGCATGGAGGAGGCATCGGTGGCGGGCGAGTCCCCCGACAGGTCGAAGCAGCGCGAGTCGTCGGCAGAACCGACGTCGGGGAGCGCGGGTCCGGTTCCCGGGGCCAGGGGCGAGGCGGGGAGCGAGGCCAACGGCGAGGGCGGTGCGGCTCGCGAGGTCCGCGATCCGCGACTGGCGCTCGCCGGGGAGTCCGACGAGCCCGGCATGTCTGATGGGTCCCGTACTTCTGATGGGTCCCGTACGTCTGCGTCCGGTGCGTCCGGTGGGCGTGGCGGGGTGGACACGGCGACGCGGGGGCTGTCGGGGCGGGGCGTCGTGACGGAGGAGGCGGAGGCGTCGCAGGCGTCCGGGGAATCCGGGGAATCCGGGGAGGGCGGGCGCGCCGAGGACGACGGCGAGGCCGGGGGCGGCGACGCGGCCGGAGAGAAGAAGGCCGAGGCGGCCGGGGGCGCGGAGAGCAAGAAGCCGGTGGCCGAGGACGAGGAGCCAGGGGCCGGGGACAGGAAGCCCGCGGCCGGGAAGGGCGAGGGCAAGGAGGCCGAGGGCAAGAAGTCCGACGCCGAGAAGAAGCCTGAGGCCGAGAAGCCCGGCGCCGAGAAGTCCGGCGCCGAGAAGTCCGGGGGTGGGAACCCCGCGCCCGGACCGGAGGCCACGTCGGAGCCCGAGCCGGCCCCCAAGTCCACGCCCGAGCCGAAGCGCGCCGAGGCGAAGGCCGCCGACCCGAGGGGTGACCCCACGGCCGACCCGAAGGGCGAGTCGAAGCCCACCGCCCCGAAGACCGGCCCGCAGGGCGCCCCGAAGACCGCCGACCCGAAGGCCGAGTCGGAGGGCGAGCCCGAGGCCGACGCACCCGTCGACCAGCCCACCGCCGTCTTCAAGGCGCCCAAGCCCGCCGTCGACCAGCCGACCACCATGCTGAAGCTGGGCGGCGGCTCGAAGAACGACGCGAAGGCCGGGCCCAAGCGCGTGCCCGGCTCCGACGAGTCCGACGCCGAACGCACCAGCAAGTTCGTCGCGCTCAAGCCGCTCGACGCCCCGGAGACCCGCAAGCCGCAGCCCAAGCAGCAGCCCGGGACCGCGCCGAAGTCGCCGTCGCCGTCGCAGCCGAAGCCGCAGCCGGGTGCCAAGGCCGCCGTGCCCTCCGCGGACGCCGTGGACGCCGTGGACGCCACGGCCCCCGTGCCCCAGGCCGGCCCGGAGCGTACGACGCAGCAGCCGCTGCCGCCCAAGCCTCCGCTGGACCTGCTGGCCGAGCTGACGAACACGCCGCCGCCCCCGCAGACCCCGCTGCGCACCCTGCTGCGCCGGATCAAGATCTGGACGCCGCTGGTGGTGCTCCTCGCGATCATCTTTGCGATCGTGCAGGCGCTGCGCCCGCTGCCGTCCCCGGCGCTGGCGCTGTCCGCCAAGGACACCTTCACCTTCGACGGAGCGAAGGCGACCCTGCCGTGGCCGAACGAGGGCCAGGGCTGGATGGACGTCGACGGCATCGGCACGATGGGCCACTTCGGCAAGCAGACGCCGGTGGCCATCGGCTCGGTCGCCAAGACGATGACCGCGTACATCGTCCTGAGGGACCACCCGCTCAAGCCGGGCCAGGAAGGCCCGAAGATCAAGGTGGACGCGACGGCGGAGAAGGAGGGCAGCTACGACAAGAGCGGCGGCGAGTCCACGCTCAACACGGTCAAGGCCGGTGACTTCCTCACCGAGAAGCAGGCCCTGTCCGCGGTCATGATCCCCTCGGCGAACAACATCGCGCGGCTGCTCGCCCGCTGGGACGCGGGCTCGGAGGCGGCGTTCGTCAAGAAGATGAACGCCACCGCCCAGGAACTGGGCATGACCGGGACGACGTACACCGACCCCTCGGGTCTGACGAAGACCACGGTCTCCACGGCCGAGGACCAGGTGAAGCTCGGTCGTGCGGTGGTGAAGATCCCGGCGCTGGTCGCCATCACCAGCGCGGCCAGCTGGACGGACCCCTCCGGCCGCAACTGGCCGAACTACAACCAGCTGCCCTACACCATGGGCGCGATCGGCATCAAGACCGGCACCACGACCGCGGCCGGCGGCAACCTGCTGTTCGCCGCCCGCAAGGAGGTCGGCGGCCAGACGGTCACCGTCGTCGGCGCGATCCTCGGCCAGCACCAGGGCCCGTCGATCCTCGACACGGTCAACGCGGTCAGCTCGACCGCGCTGAAGGCCGCCAAGGAGGCGCTGACCTCGTCGAAGATCCTGAAGAAGGGCGAGGTCGTCGGGTACGTGGACGATCAGCTCGGTGGTCACACCCCGGTCGTGGTCACCAAGGACGTCACGGCGGTCGGCTGGTCGGGCCTGCGGGTCGAGCTGTCCCTCACCGGCGGTGACCTGCCGCACTCGGCGAAGGCCGGGACGAAGGTGGGCACGCTCACCGTGGGCGACGGCTCGCGCGGCGCGGTCCAGGTGCCCGTCGCCCTGCAGACGGACCTCACCGAGCCCGGCTTCACGGACAAGCTGACCCGCCTCGGCTGACCGTCTCGGCCCGGCCGCCGTCTCTGCCCCTCGCACCCCGTCGCGGAGCCCCACCCGGAGGCTCCCCGGCGGGGTGCGTGCTAGCGTCACGAATCGGGGCACGTCGCCGGTCGCGCGGGACGCGGCCGCGAACTCAAGGACGGGACACGGGGAGTGCCTTCAGGTGGCCACAGCGGAGCCGACACGCGCCGACGACGCCGAGCCGGGGCCGGGAACGGGCCCACGAATAGGACCGCCGACCACCGGTACGGGCCGTGACCAGCCGTTCGCCGACCGTGGAGACATGAGCCGCCACCGGCTCCCGCCCGCCGAGGACGGTCACCCGCGCGCCGAGGACGCACCCGCCCGTCGAGGACCGGCTCCCGCCGCCGAGGACGGTCACCCGCGCGGCGAGGGCCGCATGCCGCGGGTCCGGGCCGCCGTCATGGCGGTGCGGGCCCGGATGCTCCGGCACCCCGCCCTGTCGATCACCGCGGTGGCCGGGGTGCTGCACATCGTCTGGTTCTTCACGTTCGCCAACAGCGGCGGCGACCTCGCGGCGCAGGACGCGTGGGCCGAGTTCGTCGGCCGGCACCCGGACTCGGCGTACAACCTCGCCTGGTACGGCGGGATGCACCCGGTGTCCTACAGCGTGGTCTCGCCGTACCTGATGTCCGTCCTGGGCGTGCGGACGACGATGATGATCGCGGGCACGGTCTCGGCCGGCCTGCTGACGCTCGTCCTGGTGCGCAGCCGCAGGGTGCGCAACCCCCTGTGGGCGGCGCTGGCCGGTGTCTTCGGACTGCTGTGCAACGCGGTGTCGGGCCGGGTGACGTTCGGCCTGGGCACGATGTTCGCGCTCGGCGCGGTGGCGGCGGTGTTCTGCTGGCCGTACCGCTGGCGGCACAAACGCTGGGCGAAGGCGCTGGTCGCGGCGCCGCTGGCCGCGCTGGCCACCATGTCCTCGCCGGTCGCGGGACTGTTCGTGGGCCTGGTCGCGGTGGCGCTGTTCCTGCAGAAGCGCCGCCCCGGCGCCTGGGCGCTCGGGCTGGCGCCGAGCGCGGTGGTGGCCGTCTCGGCGCTGCTGTTCCCGTTCTCCGGCACCCAGCCGATGGGGTTCGGCTCGGCGTCGCTGCCGCTGCTCTACGCGATCCTCGGCGCCGTCCTCGTGCCCAAGCGGTGGAAGACCGTCCGGATCACCGCCTGGGTGTACGCCCTGTCGGTCGTCGGGGTGTGGCTGATCAGCTCCCAGATCGGCTCCAACATCACCCGGCTGGCGATGCTGTTCGCCGGGGTGGTGCTGGTGGCGGCGCTGCCGTTCACCGTCCCGCGCACCCGCAAGTGGTACGCGACCGTGCTGGCGCTGGTCGGGTTCGTGGTCTGGATCGGGATCAAGTCGGTGGACGACGTCGTCCACACCGCGCCCGCCGCGTCCTGGTCGCGGGAGCTGGCCCCGCTGGTCAACCAGCTGCAGAAGGTGGGCGCGCAGAAGGGCCGCGTCGAGGTGGTCCCCGCCAGCTCCCACCGGGAGGCGTCCGCGCTGGCGCCGTACGTCAACCTGGCCCGCGGCTGGAACCGCCAGGCCGACATGCAGCGCAACCCGCTGTTCTACGACGACACGCTGAACTCCGCGAACTACCACGAGTGGCTGCGGCGCTGGGCCGTCCACTACGTCGTGCTGCCCAAGGGCGAACCCGACGGCGACGGCGGGCAGCGCGAGCGGGCCCTGGTGCAGCGCGGCATGCCCTACCTGCGGCAGATCTGGGGCGACGCCAACTGGCAGCTGTTCAAGGTGACCGACCCGACTCCGCTAGCCGAGCCCGACGCCGTCGTGGACCGCGCCGAACAGGGCGAGATGACCATCGAGGTGCGCACGCCCGGCCGCATCCTCGTCCGCGTGCCGTACTCGCCGTGGCTGAGCCTGGTCGACGAGCACGGCAAGAAGCTGAAGGCGCCGCAGGAGACCGAGGCGTCCAAGCACCGCGCCCCGGGCACCCCGAAGACGTACGACAACGTCAACGGCTGCCTGGCGCAGACGCCGGAGGACGCCAGCGGCGACAAGTGGACCATGCTGCTGGCCCCCCGAGCGGGAACCTACCGCCTGGCGGCCCCTTACCAACTGCCCCGGGGCACCCCCTGCCCCGACGAACTGAAGCAGTGAGCCGGGCCTGACCGGCCCGCGCCCGCGAGCAAGGCCACCCACCCCTGCCTCCCCGACAGGGGCGGGTGGCCGCGGCGCTCAGCCCAGCTGGGCCTCGACGGCCGCGACGAGCTCCGGGGACTCCGGGTCGGTGCGCGGGGAGAACCTGGCGACGACGCGGCCGTCCCGGCCGATGAGGAACTTCTCGAAGTTCCAGCGGATGTCGCCGCTGTGTCCCTCGGCGTCGGCGAAGCCGACCAGGCGCTCGTACAGCGGGTGCCGGTCCGCCCCGTTGACGTCGACCTTCTCGGTCATCGGGAAGGTCACGCCGTACGTCGCCGAGCAGAACTCGGCGATCTCCTCGGCGCTGCCCGGCTCCTGGCCCGCGAACTGGTTGCACGGCACCCCGAGCACGGTGAAGCCCCGCTCGGCGTACCGCTCGTGCAGCCGCTCCAGCCCCTCGTACTGCGGGGTGAGCCCGCACTTGGAGGCCACGTTCACGACGAGGACGACCCGCCCCGCGTACTGTCCGAGGTCCGCGGACCCGCCCTGAAGGGCGCCGATCTCCACGTCGAGGGGAGCGGCGCCGTTGCTCTCGGTGATGGTCATGACGGCGATGCTAGTCCTCGGGTGTGACAGTCCCGGGGTCCGCGCCGCCCGCCTCGCCGGGTGGGGGGGGGTCCTGCCTGGGGAGGCCGTCCCGCCGGATGAGTCCGTCCTGTCGGGTGCCGCCGTCCCGCCGGGTGCGGCCGTCCCGCTCGGCGCTGCCGTCTCGTTGGGTGCGGCCGTCCCGCCGGGGGAGGCCGTCTCGACGAGGAGCCGTCCCGCCGCCGTTCGCGAGTACAGCACCGACCGCCCGGCCCGGCGCCGCTCCACCAGCCCCGCCTCCAGCAGCACCCGCAGATGCCGGCCCACCGACCCCAGCCGCTGCCCGGTGACCGCGGTCAGCTGGGTGGTGCTGAGCGGGGAGGCGAGCAGCACCAGCACCTCGGCCCGGGCGCGGCCCAGCAGCGCGCCGAGGGCCGCGGGGGCGGCGGCGCGCCGCCCGTCGTCACCGGCCAGGGCGCCCGCGCACGGATAGACGACGGCGTACCGGCGCGGCGGGGCCTCCCACGACACCCACCCGGTCTGCGGGGTGACCGGCACGAACACGAGCTGCGCGCCGGAGATCTCCCGCGGCGGATACTCGTGCAGATTGACCTGCAGCCGGTTCCCGCCCAGCCAGCGCGTCCCCGGCCTCAGTCCCTCCAGGACGGCCGCCCAGCCGCCCCGGCTCACCTGCGCGGTGCGGGCCACGACGTCGGCCTCCAGGACGCGCCGCCGCCGCTCCCAGGTGGGCCGTACGGTCTCCGTCCAGACGTACTCCATGAGCCGGGCCGCGCGCTCGGGCAGGTCGTCGCGGTCCAGCGCGTCCGGCACCGGACCGGCCAGCGACGTCCGCAGATGGGCGCGGGCCAGGACGGGATCGGCGGCCCGCACGCGCGCGACACCCTCCTCGAAGCTCTCCCCGTCCCGGGGCGTCGGCGTGAGGAAGTCGGCGATCCACTCCCGGCCGAGTCCGGCCCGCACCAGCAGCGCGGTCACCGGATCCGCCGCCAGCCGCCGCCGGTAGCCGGGCAGATGCGTACGCAGCCAGGCGTGCTCGCCGGGGTGGCTGCCGGGGTGCCCGCCCACACCCGCGTGCAACAGCTTCAGGCACGCGAACGTCTCGGCGAGCGGCGAGAGCACGAACCGGCTTCCGGCGAGCGTGTCGGCGTTGATCTGCCACCAGCCCATGGAACTCCCGCGTCCCCCGTGAACGTTTCGCGTGTGCGCGAAACAATAACGACCGCCGCCGGACCCGCCCGAGACTCCGGCTCATGCGCAGCTACCAGGACCTCTTCCGCACCCCGGAGTTCACGCCGCTCTTCCTCTCCGCCGCTGCCCAGACCATGGCCCAGACGGTCGGCGGACTCGCCCTGGGCACCCTGGTCTACCGGGCGACCGACTCTCCGCTGCTGTCCGCGGTGAGCATGTTCGGCCCGTCGCTCGCCCAGATGCTCGGTGCGACCCTGTTCCTCTCGGGCGCCGACCGGCTGCCGCCGCGCCGGGCGCTGGCGGGCGTGTCCCTGGCCTTCGCGGCCGGCACGGCACTGCTGGCGCTGCCGGGCCTGCCGCTCGGCGCGCTGTTCGCGGTGATCTTCGTCCAGGGCCTGGTCGCCTCACTGGGCGGCGGCGTCCGCTGGGGCCTGCTGAACGAGATCCTGGCCGACGGCGCCCGCGGCGGAAACGACGGCTACCTGCTGGGCCGTTCCGTGTTCAACATGATGAGCGGGCTGATGCAGATCACCGGGTACGCGGCCGGCGGCGCGCTTCTCGCCCTGCTGTCACCGCGCGCCTCGCTGCTGCTGTCGGCGGCGCTGTACGCGGTGGCCGCCGCCGGGGCGTGCCTCGGCCTGACCCGCCGCCCGCCCCGCGCGACGGGCCGCCCGTCGGTCGCGGCGACCTGGCGCGCCAACGCCCGCCTGCTCGCCGACCGGCCGCGCCGCCTGACCTACCTGGGCCTGTGGCTCCCCAACGGCCTGATCGTCGGCTGCGAGTCGCTGTACGTGTCCTACGCCCCCGGCGCGGCGGGCACGCTGTTCGCCTGCGCGGCCCTGGGCATGCTCGCCGGGGACGTGACGGTGGGCCGCCTGCTGCCGCCGGCCGTGCGGCGCCGGGCGGCCACGCCGCTGCTGTTGCTGCTGGCCGTCCCGTACCTGGCCTTCGCCCTGCACCCGCCCGTCCCCGTGGCCGCCTGCCTGGTCACCCTCGCCTCGGCCGGTTTCGGCGCGAGCCTGGTGCAGCAGGAGCGGCTGATGACCCTCACGCCCGCCGAACTGAGCGGCCACGCCCTCGGTCTGCACTCCGCCGGCATGCTCACGATGCAGGGGGTGAGCGCGTCCCTGGCGGGCGCGGTGGCCCAGGGCACGTCTCCCGCGGCGGCGATGGCGGCGACGGCGGGGGCGTCGATCGCGGTGACCGCCACCCTGGCGGCGGCGTCCCGCCGCACGCGGGCCACGGCCC
>NZ_LR732544.1:4475022-4506451 GCF_902506575.1 Streptomyces mexicanus
GGTGCTGGGGCGGGGGAGTTGCCGGGGATCAGGCCCCTGCTTCACCCGTTCGGGCAGCTCCGAATGGTGGCCGGCCCACCGCGCGCACACGGTGGAGCCACCCCCTCCAGAGAGGACGACGCCATGACGCAGCAGTCGACGCCACCGGGAGGCCACCCCCACGACCGTGCCGCTGCCGCCGCCACCCCGGACAGGGCCGGGTTCTGGGCGGCCGGAGGCACGGTGTTCGCCGGAGTGGTGCTGCTGGTCGACGGCCTGCTGGACATCCTCAAGGGCATCTCGGCCGTCTCCTCGGACCACATCTACGCGCGGGTGGACAACTACCTCTACCGCTTCGACCTCGCCGGCTGGGGCTGGGTCCTGGTGGCCTTGGGCGCGATCGCCGTCCTCACCGGCCTCGGCCTCCTCATGGACGTCCTGTGGGCCCGTGTACTGGGCGTCTTCATGGCCTCGCTCAGCCTGGTCGCCAACTTCCTCTGGCTGCCCCACCTGCCCCTGTGGGCCCTGATCTCCATCGGCCTGGACGCATGGGTGATCTGGGCCCTGACAGCCCACCGCCCGCAACGCCCGGTGGCCCTCTGACGGTTCCGCCCGGCTGCTCGTAACCGCCGTACCGCGCCCCGTACTCACCACTCCCCGTACTCACCGCCCGCCGTACTCATCGGCCGCCGTAGGATCCGCCTGACGTGACCACAGGACGGGGAGGGCGGCCGAAGGTGGGTCCGAGCGAGGAGCGGCACAGAACCGGCCGGACACCCCGAACACCCCGAACATCCCGAACACCCGAAATACCCATAAGACCCCGCACACGCTGGGCGGCGGTGCTCGTAACCTCGGCCGCTCTGCTGGCCGGTTGTGGCGACGACCGGGGCGCCCCACCCGCGCGCCCGACCGCCGGCCCGGCGGTCAGAAGCTGCGTGACACCGTCCGCGGGCCTGGTGGCGGACCTGAACGGCGACGGCACGCCCGACCGCGTCTCAGCCCCGTCCGCCACCGGCGCCGACCTGACCCTCACCTTCGGGGCGAAGGACACGGCCGGGACGACGGTGGGCCCCCGCGACCTGGTCGGCGACCGCGGCAGGGACGCGAAGGACGTGCTGGCCGTCGTCGCCGACTTCGACCAGGACGGCTGGATGGACCTCTTCATCACCGCGACCGACGCCTTCAGCGGCGACGACCCGCTGACCCCGGCCGTCTCCGAACTGCGCCTCGGCCCCTTCTCCTCGCGCGGACGCGGCCGGAGCGAGCACTCCGTCGCCCTGACCGAACCCCGCGCACTCACCGTGGCCGACTACAACCACGACCGCTACCCGGACCTCGCGTCCTACGGCCACGAGGGCGACGGCGTCTACGCGACGACGGCCCGCCTGGGCAACGCACACGGCCTCGACCAGGGCCCCGACAACCGCAACAGGCGCTACACACAGGAAGCCACCCGCACCGACCGCCCGACCCCCACCACCATGCCGCAGGCAGATCTGACGAACTTTCTGCCCCGGTGCACTACTTGACGCTCCTGTTGCGGAAGCGTTGCACTAGGGCCGTCGCGGCGGTCTCGGGGCTGATGGTCGCGGGCACCGGGCCGGCGACCGCGAGCGCCCCTCCGAAAGCCGCCGACGTGTACGACTGCCCGGTGGTGCAAGGCGAAGAAGAGCGTCGCGGATCGACCCTGCACCACCCGCTTCAGGAATTCGATCCGAGCCCGCTCGGGCTGCGGCCGTCGGTTGATGCGAGGGCCGGGCAAGGGTGCTGGTGTACGCCCCCATCCGGCGTCGTTGATGTCAGAGGTCTTCCGCGGCTACAGGCTTGCGTCCCTGCACGTAAGCTGCGACGCGAGGGGGCACCGGTGAAGCGTGGCGTAGTGATGCGGGGCCTGCGGTTCGGCCTGGTCGTCGGAGGGGGCTGCGCGCTGGGTTGGGGCGCCGTGTGGACGGCCAGCGTGACGGTCGCGGCGGTGTTGGGGCAGTGGCACGGCGTGCCTTTGGCTCTCGTCTCCGAGGTGATTCTCGTGGGCGGCAGTCTGTTCGAGGGTGTGGTGCTGGGTCTGTTGCTCGGAGCGACGCTGGCGGTCGCACCCGACTGGCTGACGTCCCGTGGGCTGCTTCGCCGGCTTCTGGCGGGACTTGTTGCCGGAACACTTTTCCTCGGCGAGGTCCTGGTGAGTATGGAGGGCGGCATTCTGCCGGTGCTGTCGATGATCTTGTGCATCCCGGTGGTTGGCGCGGTAGCGGCTGCGTGCAGTGGTGACATCGCGGGAAGAAGCCGTCGACATGCCTGGTTGTGGCCGGGCGCGCTTCTGCGGGCTGAGGTTCGAGCACTCACCTGGCGCGGCAAGGTCCGTGCCGTGGTCGAGCTGCTGTGGAACTGACACCTACCTTGTCAAAGGCCCCGGACCGAGATCGGTCCGGGGCCTCTTGGCGGGTGCCCCGGCAGGACTCGAACCTGCGACACCCGCTTTAGGAGTTCGGTCTGACCGCCTGTCCACCCGTGCTGCGCGGGGCGGCCGTGGCCGTGTCAGACCGCCCGACGCCACCGCTGTCCGCTGTCGTTGATGTCAGCCATGGATGTCACCCCACACTGGCTGGGGTCACTTGCGTCGCTTGCGTGCCTTCGCCTTGCGTTCGGCTTCCTTGCGCTTCTCTATGGTGTACGACGACCACTCGCCACGGTGCAGGTTGCATCGCGACGCACCGACCATCGCCAGCCGCCGGCACCGAGTGCCCTTCTCTATCAGCGCTCCACACCTGGACTGCGTACGAGCCACGTCTCCCACCCCCGGTCTCGACCCGTCGTGCGGATCAGTGCAGGATTGCCGGGCACATGTCCTCTGTGGAAGGCGCACTGCTCCGCGCAGCGGTGCACGGCGGCTCAAGGAGGTTGCTCGGGGGCGCACGCTTTCCAACTGTGGTGGTGGGGTGACGGGATGGGTGCGTGGGGCATTCACCTGGGTTCATGGGCGGCCCGCTCGTGGATTGCAGCCGACTCGTGGTTTCGTCTGAACGGCCGTGAACGGGGCTGAACGAGACGGAAACTGAGACGGGCGGCCATCATGCGTTACCTGGTCACAGACCTGTGAGTGGCTTCACTCTCATCTCCCGCGGGCCTCGGAGTGTCTGAGCTTCAGCCGACAGCAGTCAGCCAGGCTGACGAGTCAGCCGACCGTGCAGGCGAGCACGTGTCTCGCTGCACCCCGTCGGCTGAGCCACGCGGGCTGGCAGTCAACCAGAACACGTCTCGAGGTTCGACCTTGATGGGTTTTCCATCGATCCCTCCGTGTCAGTGCAGTCTGCGATGCTACTGATCCCCTGGCAGGAGGTGCTGCGCAGTCATGATGTCAGCGAACAGGCGTGCGGAAATCGAGCGGCTGATCGATGAAACTTACGAGATCGAGTTGATGCTCTCCGAGTGGCAAACCCGAGGAATCGTAACGCGAGAAGAGCTGAGAGCGGGACAGGAGAAGTATCAGTCTTGGTATGCGCGGGCTACCCCTCTCATCTCAGAAGCTTCACGCGAGCAATTCAAAGACATGTACGAAGGGGGTATGGTCATTAAACGAATCAAGTCCTTCCTGGCAAAGCCTCTGGAGGTTAATCAATTTCACGACCCCACGTCGACGGATTCTCCGTTCCCAAAATGGTCCCACCCCTATTCGTCGACCTTTCTTGAGTCCTTCCATACTCAGCGCGCCCTACTTCAGGCAGAAATTTACGCAGTCGCCGAAGTTTTCCCTCTTCTGGCCGAAATCGCTGAAGTGTTTACCAGATTCCCGAGCTTTTTGCAGACTCTGCAGAACTCTACAAAGCCGAACGTCCCAGCGCCGAAGGTCGAAAAGGAGGAGGATCTGCAGGTCTTGGTGGGTGCTTGTCTTCGTTTGATGTACGACGACGTTCGCCCTGAGGACTACGTACCACAGCATGCAGGCGGGCGGTCTCGTGTTGACTTTCTTCTGCCCACAGTGGGCATCGTTGTTGAGACCAAGATGACGCGTGAGTCCCTAACAGACAAGAAGGTGGGCGAGGAACTCACCATTGACTGGAGCAGATACGCCAAGCATCCGGACTGTCGGGGAATCCTTGCTCTGGTTTACGACCCCGGTAGGTACCTGATTAACCCTGCCGGACTCGAATCTGACTTGACCCAAGATCAAGGTAACCCAGCGACTAGAGTTCTAGTGATTCGCTGAGTACGGCTCGCTCTCCGTTGGCTCCAGGCGGTCGCCTGATCACCTCAGTCCACCACTCGGCCCCAGCTCCTATCCCGTCCGCCGTCGACCCACACACCGTAGTGCGGGCGTTATTCGTGGCGTCCAGGTGGAGTGCGCCACTGTACGAACGACATGGACGCCATAGGCCGGGGATCTGGCACGGTTGTGGTACGAACCTCAGCCGACGACAGTCAGCCACGACGTTGGGCGCGCCGACCGACCACGCACACGTGTGCCTCGCTGCACCCTCCCCGGCCGCAGCCACGCTGCCATGCCGTCGTCGAGAGTAAGCCGCGCCGGCGAGACCTTAGGTGGTGACCTCTTCGTCCCGAAGCAACTTGGGCAAGGGCTCTACCTTGGGGCGTTGCTCCTCTCACCTGCTGCGATGGTCCGCAGACGTGCGTGCCTGTCCGCCCCTGTTCGTCGGCGTTGTCACGCAGTTAGACACTCATCCACAGTTGGTAGGCCCACCGCTAAGCCCCGCAGACTCGGTCTCAAGTGGATCGCTCCTGACCGGATACGAGAGCACGGTGAGCTGCCCACCCCGCCTCGGTTAGCGCCCAGGGATCACCATGCCTCTCGTACGGCTTGAGCAGCCCTGCCTTGACCATTCGGTTCCGCTGCCAGGCTGTTCGGTTCTCCCACTTGACCTCCCCGTTCGAGGGCTGGGGCAGGTGGTCGGTTTCCGTGAGCTGTGAACCATACCGCTCGTGGATCCTCCGGAGCACGGCCTGCTTGGAACCCGCGCCGCCCATCTCGCCAAGCGTTATGAGAAGCCAACGGCCGAGTACCTCATGGGGTGTCAGCTGCATGCCGGCGATCGTAGGTCTCTACTTGCGCCTGTTGCTACGTCCTTACGGATAAGCTCGCTTGTTTTACGATCAATTGGCGTCTGAGTGATGGAAAGAGACACCCCATCTTGCCGCACCGCCGCCCCTGGGCGGAAACCCGTGGGGTCAGGGGGCGCTGACCTGGGGTTTCGCTGGTGGCGGCGGTGGCGCGTCTGTCACTGTCGGTCGTCGTTGGTCGGCCTCGGGGGCGCCGGACGGCCCACAGACGGCCCAGGAGTCAGACGCGACTTGGCAGGCAGCAGCGGCGCTGCCCGTCACTCAAGCAGCACGGGAGCGACCAGGAGCTGTTCCCTGTAGGGCCACGTGAAGGTGCGGTCCGGTTCAAGGTGGGCCTCTCCCCAATAAATGACATGGACACCGTTCTCCACGTCGGCTGTGAAGAACACGCAGACAAGCTTCGTGGAGGCCCCCAGCTCCTCGAACGCTTCATGCAGGCCCAGGTACTCCTCCGTTGTCAGGCCGTCATCGAGGTCGAACAGCCCCTCCACAGGCTGCGGCCCGTGCGCTCTGAACAGTCGACGGCGGGTGGGCGAAGTTTTGGAGGGCAACCGGGCGCGATCAACGGACCTCGGCCTGTCTGCATACCTGAAGGGGAAGAGCGCATGATCGTTGATCACCGCGTACTCGTATCCGCGTACGTCCCGCACGGACTCCCCCAGCTCTCGCGCTGTGTCCGCCAGGTGCTCACGCACGGCCTCCGCGAGGGTGGAACCGTAGGGGCTTCGCTTCTTCAGGCCAGCTGCGCAGTGCGTGGCGTGAGCCTTCGCGTGTGCCTTGGCCAGTTGCACCGGAACCGCCGCTGTGAGTCTGCCGGCCTGCTGGCCGAACCGTTCAACTGCCCAAGTCGAAGGCCGAACCCAGTCCTCACCTGACGTAACCATGCAAGCCCCTCCCCCGATCGTCTGCCTATCAACTGTGTGACAGGTGCATCAAACACTCACAAGGGAGCAAACCGGCCACACGAACGGGCCGAGGTCCACCGCCACATGCCTGCCCCGCGACAGGCAGAAACCAGAATCGAACTCCGGAGCATCAGCTTCTACATCCGGGACCTGTCGAGACACTGGGCCCGCTAGCATGTCTGAACGACGATCAGAGAGTTGAGGTTGTTACATGTCGCTGGACGCACAGATCGCTTCAAAGGCGAAAGAGATCCACACCGATGGATATCCGATGTCCATCGGCGAGGTACTCTCTCTCTACAGGGATGGAGATATTGACGTCCACCCTGAATTCCAGCGAATCTTCAGGTGGAACGATGACCAGAAGTCGCGACTTGTTGAATCTATTCTCCTTGGCATTCCGATCCCGCCCATCTTCGTCTCTCAGCGACCGGACGGAATCTGGGACATCATCGATGGTGTTCAGCGCCTATCCACCATTTTCCAGTTCGTAGGCGTTTACCGTGATCACGAAGGCCGCCTGGCGCAGCCGCTCATTCTCCAGCCTACGGAATACCTCCCAGCCCTTGAAGGCTACACATGGGAAGTCGCAACCGGCAGCGGAAAAGTCTTCACCGACGCCATGCGAAGGGACTTCAAGCGCGCAAAGCTTGAGTTCCGCATCATCAGGAAAGAATCGGATGACAATGCAAAGTATGACCTATTTCAGCGACTCAACTCAGGAGCGCAACTCTCTCCCCAGGAAGCGCGGAACTGTCTTCTCGTAATGCTGAATTCCGACATGTTTAGTCGGATTTCTGAACTCTCTGAGAACATCGACTTCAGAGAGTGCATCCCACTGTCGGACCAGAAGGAGAGTCAGGCCTACCGGCAAGAATTGGTCTTGCGGTTCTTTTGTCAGGCCGACTTCGCCGGATCGCGTACGGAACTTCCGATGGAGTACGGCGAGTACCTAACTCGCTGGATGCGCAACGCTGCTCCGCTATACGACACGGACGAGTCACCAATTGACGTGGATCTGTTCCAGCGCACGTTCAAGCTCCTGAATGAGGAGCTAGGCGAAGATGCATTCCGTCGATTCAACGGCGTGAAAAGCCTAGGCCCGTTCTCTATCTCCTCGTACGAATTCGTCACCTCAGGTGTGTCGGCGAACATTGACTTCTGGGAAGAGAACGCTGATCAACTGGCACAGAGGGTCCACTCTGTATGGGGGGCATCGGAATTCCGAGAGAACTCGGGAACTGGCGTTAGCCCGCGCCGTCGAGTTCCTAGGCTGATCCTCAATTCCCGTCGATTTTTCTCCTCTGTGGACTGACCATGGCCGTCAGAACTATTGGGGAGCTAGAGGACAGACTGGATAACGCACTAGCCTGGCGTCGTATTGAATTGCAGACGCTGAAATCGCAGATCCGAGCAGCCTACAAGAAGTCAGCGCACTCTCCCTTGACACGAGCCTTAGCGCGTAGCGGCATCGCTCTCTTGTACGCCCACTGGGAGGGCTACGTCAAGGAGTCCTGTCAAGCTTATGTGGACTATGTAGCTAAGCGGCGTTTGAGGGTAGGAGAGCTGAATGACGGTCTCCTCAAGGTTGTTCTTGATCAACTAAATCGTCGTTCCGTCTCTGGTGATGAGTCAGCAATGCTGGCACTAATGGAGGCTGTACGGACGCCCGATAACGCCCGCGCACGCATACCTCGCGACACCATCGTCGACACCAAATCAAACCTCCGATCGACCGTCCTGTCAGATATATTGCAATGCATCGGGTTTGATGCTGACACATTCCTTACAAAGAACAATCTGATCGACAAGACCCTCTGTGACGGCCGAAACGCCATTGCTCACGGACGGGACTATTACCCAAATCCCGATGAGTTCGATTCCCTGCACGATGAAATTATGTCGATGCTAGCTGATATTCGGTCTACGATCATGCTTCACGCACAAGAGCAGAGGTATCGGAGAATCTGAGTTGTACTGCGATGTAAGGTCGGCGGAGCGGCTTTGGGCTGGAGCGGATTTGGCGCGAGTGATCATGGCCCATTACGCTGGCCCGCGGATCGGGCAGGTTTGTGAGCCTGCCCGTTAGTGCCCGATTTTGGGCCATGATCTTCGAGGCTCGCGCCAAATTGGCTGCCTAAAGCCGTGGAGCCGACCGGCCTCAGCCACAGAGGGTTTTCTCTGCTCTGCCCGCTGCACGCAGCGCGCCGCCGGGCGCGGCCAGCCGGGACGAAGGCAGGAGGCAGGCCGCGCCGCAGAGGCGGCGCGCGCCCGCGCCGTGCGCGGGCCTTGATGATGTAGAGAAAGTTTGTCCGCAACGCTGGGCATGAGGTGCAGCGGACGTTCAGGACCACAGCGCCTTGGGCCCTGCTCGTGGGTGCGGCCGGTGAAGCAGTGGGCTTGGGTCGCGTGCCTCAGGGGGGTGCAGCCCCGACCCTTCCCCGTGACGGGGTCCCCTCCGCACTTCCTCGGTACGCTGCCCGCATGATTCGCGCTGTGATCTTCGATGTCGGCGAGTGCCTCGTGGACGAGACCACCGAGTACGGGGCTTGGGCCGATTGGCTCGGTGTGCCGCGGCATACCTTCCACGCCATGTTCGGTGCCGTCATCGCCCAAGGTCGCGACTATCGCGAGACGTTCCAGGAGTTCCGGCCAGGCTTCGACCTGTATGCCGAGCGCGAGAAGAGAACCGAGGCAGGGCAACCCGAGACATTCGGTGAGGAGGATCTGTATCCGGACGTCCGGGACGCACTCACCGCATTGCGTGCCGACGGGCTGTGGCTCGGCATCGCCGGGAACCAGACCGTGCGCGCGGGGAAGATCCTCCGCAAGCTGTTCAGCAACGACGTCGATCTGATCGGAACCTCGGACGACTGGGGCGCGAGCAAGCCGGACCGTGCCTTCTTCGATCGCGTTGCCGAGGTCGTTCCCGCTGAGCGTCACGAAATGCTGTATGTCGGTGACCGCGTCGACAACGACGTCCGCCCGGCACGCGGGGCCGGTATGCATACGGCGCTCGTGCACCGTGGTCCCTGGGCGACGATTCAGTGGAACAGTGAGAACGCCCGGAAGCTCCCGACCTTCAGGATCGAGAGCCTCCTCGAGCTGTCCGGTCTGATCCGGTCCTTCAACGAGCGAGAGCGCTGACCGTCGTCGACCAGCCGTACAGCCGGTCGTCCAGCTCTTGCACGCACCGTTCGTGCTGGTGGGGCGTCAGAGCGCGTCGCACCTCGCGTACGCGGTCCATGCCCATCGCGTACCAACTCCGCTCCAGCTGGTCGAGCGCGCTGAGCGCATACCCGCACGCCTTTTCGGTGTTGCCGGCCGCGGCTTCGACGGCGGCCAGGTCACCGAGTACGACCGTGCGCTGCTTTTCCTCGGCCGGGCCCAGCGCGTCGAGGACGCCGAGGAGGGTGGTGCGGGCCTGCGGCAGGTGCCCGGCCCGCAGTTGCGTGTTGCCCTTGAACGCAGCGAGCCGCACGGCCGAGAACCAGTCGAGCCACTCGAGCGAGAGGTGCTCATTGTCCGTGTCGAGAACGTCCTCCGCGTGGCCGATCAGGTGGAGCGCGGTGCGGATGTTTCCGCAGCGGGTCTCGCACTCGGCCTCCACCGCGTCCAGCCACGCCAGCAGCTCGGCCGATGCGGGGCCGCGGCGCGCGTAGGTCCGCGCTGCCACCATGCGCTCCACCGCCGCGTCACGGTCGCCTGCCCAGGCCGGGATGAACGCGGTGTGCGCGAGGATCGCCGAGCCGAGGAGAGCATCGTCGGCCTCGCCCGCGGCTTGGAGCGCCCGGAGCAAGGTTTCCTGCGCGCGGTCGGCGTCGCGCAGGTCGAAGAACTCGATCCGTCCTGCGAGCAGCCATGTCTCCGCCAGTGCTGCCGCAGTGCGTTGCCGTGTCTGCCCGGCAGTCTGGGGGAGCAGGGCACACCCGAGGGTGGCGTGGGCGATCGCAGCCGGGTGCAGGGTTGCCGGGGCGACGGACCAGTAAAGCCGTCGGTGTGAGCGGGTCACTGCTTCGTAGTCGTCGGCTGCGGTCGCCGGCTGCATGGCAACGGCTTGGGTGGGAACCGCGGCAAGGCCTACGGCGGCGGCCGTGGCGGCGAGCACGGTGCGCCGGCTCCGCTCGGTCGTGCCACCGGGAGGGGTGAATCCGAGAGCTTCCAAGTCCTGTCCGAGCAGTCGCGTGAGGGCTCGTCCTGCCTCTGGCTGCGGCCAGGGCGGAGTGTCGGACTCCCAACGACGGACCTGTCGGACACCCACTTGGAGAGCGTCGGCGAGTGCCTGCTGTGAGTGGTAACCCGCCGCCAACCGCGAGGCTTTGAGTCGGGTGTTACCTGCGGGGCGTGCCACTGCTGCACCTCCATCGTCGTGCGCTGCGGCAAGTGTCCTGGGAAGTCCGCATGTTGGCCAGTCCTCACCCACTCGGCTGAATGAAAGTCCCATTCTGGGTGATGAGAAGACCTGTTGAAGTCCTCGGCATGACACTTCAAGAGGGCCACTCTTGTACCTGTTCGAACGCGTCTCTTGCCGAGGAGGCCATCATGCGTGGCACGCCCACACCGTCAGCACCGCCCGGCGCCGGGATCCGGTCTCGGCGGTACACCGTCCGGGGCCCGCTGTCGCGCTGGCGGACGTGCCGGGGCGAGGACGGCCGGAGTACCGGCCCGGGCGCGCTGTGCGCGGCTCGCACGAGCACCCTCGCACCTACAGGCGCTGCGGCATGAACAGCGCGCTCCAGGTGGTCCCCTCCGCTGTGCTGGAGCTTCTCGCTCTCCCTGAGTTCGACGGCCTGGACGGGGACCAGATCCGAGGCAGAGCGTGCGTGTGGTGCGGCTGCGGGCCCCTGACCGTCACGGCAGTGGACTTCGGCGTGCGGATGGGCTCGCAGTGCCGACGCTGGTATCCGCGATCATGCGGGCCCTGCGCAGGCGAGCACGCCCACCGCGGTCTGTTCCAGCACGCCCCGATGTGCGAGCAGTGTGTGGACGAGGCCGGTCAGTGCACGGTTGGGCGGATCTTGTACCGACTGATTCGGGAGGGACGACGGTGACGGGCCTGGCCGACCGGCTGATGTTGTTCGAGGTGCCTACCGCCCGCATGCTCGGCGTCGAGCAGCTCGCCGGCGCCGTATGCGTCTGGTGCCGGTCCCCGCTCACCGGCGGCGCGATGGATCTCGGCGGACTGACCGGTTTCCGGCCGCGCGCTTGCCCGCCCTGCTTCCAGACGCGCGTGGCCGTCCTCGGCGCCTACGACGAGTGGTACGGGCACACCATGTCCTGCGCCGTCTGCCCGGGCGGCGGACCCTGCCCCTCGGGCGGGGCCCTGCGACTGCACTACGCGCAAGTGCACCAGGCCGCCGACAAGGAGCCGATGCGCTGTATCTACTGCCCTCAGCAGATCACATCGGCCGAGGACTGCTTGCCGGTCGTCTGGGACGGAGTCTCGGTGCCCCGGCGGGGGTGGGTTCACACAGCATGCCTGGACCCGGGGAAGCAGAGCTGACGCAGGGCTCGCAGGAGGCCGACCGTACGGCCGGTGCTGGTGGGCGGCGCTGGCTGGTCCCGCCCGGCGGACATCGTTCGACGTGCGATCCGTTCGCCGCAGTGCACTCCGCCACTGATGTCCGGCATTGATGTCGAAGGGCAGCTACTGAATGCAGTAGCTGCCCTTTGTACTGGTGCCCCCGGCAGGATTCGAACCTGCGACACCCGCTTTAGGAGAGCGGTGCTCTATCCCCTGAGCTACGAAGGCGGATCGTGGTCGTGTGGGCCACAGGCGTCAGCGTACCGGATCGGGGTGAGGACGTGGGGTCAGGTCAGGGGGACGTGGGTGAAGCGGGAGGCCACGTGGAGGTCGGCTTCGATCAGGGCCGCGGTGCGGCGCAGGGCCGGGAGGAGGTGTTCGACGCAGGACTCGCGGGTGTGGCGGGCGGCGTGCATGGCCAGGTCGGCCGCGGCCACCGTGCGGCCGGTGCGGTCGCGGACGGGGACCGCGAGGGCTCGTAGGCCCTCTTCGAGTTCCTCGTCGGTCAGGGCGTAGCCCGCCTGGGCGGTCGGGGAGGAGGGGTCGGCCAACAGGACGCGGCCCAGGGCGGTGATCGGGGCCGGCAGGCGGGTGCCGACCGTGATGTCGACGCTCATGATGTTGTGGGTGACGGCGCGGGCCGTGTACTGGATCTCCTCGGCCGACGGCGTCAGGATCGCCAGCGACGCCGACTCGTGGACCTGGGCCGCCAGGTCCTCCAGGTGGAGGGAAGGTCCAGAGGCGGGAGGGAAGGCGCGGTCCCGGGGGGAAGGCCCCGGACGCGGGAGGAAGGCCCCGGACGCGGGAGGGAAGGCGCGGGTCCGGGAGGGAAGGCCCCGGACGCGGGACGGAAGGCGCGGGCCCGGGAGGAAGGTCCGGACGCGGGACGGAAGGCGCGGAGCCGGATGGGAAGGAATGGGAAGGAAAGGACCCCGGAGGGAAGGTGCGGACCCGGGCGGTGGGCACCCGGTCGGCGAATGTGACTCAGGTCACGGAACATCTCTCCGCCGGAGGGAAATAACCGGGGACCTCTTCCCCGTTTAGCTCAGTGTTCGCGTGAAACGGGGAGAGCTTCCCCGGATCGCTCGGCTCATGACCCTGACGAGTCATGACCCTGACGAGCACACCACCGAGTCATCGACCCGAGGAGTACACCGTGCACGCCCCGACGACCGCGCAGCCCGTGCAGCGCAAGGCGACCCGGCCTCGCGCCGATGCCCTGCGCAACCGGGAGCGGATCGTCACCGCCGCCCGGGAGATGTTCGTGGAGGACGGCCCCGAGGCGCCGCTCGACGAGATCGCCCGCCGGGCCGGCGTCGGCAACGCCACGCTGTACCGCAACTTCCCGGACCGCGACGCCCTCGTCCGCGAGGTCGTCTGCTCCGTCATGGACCGTACGGCGCAGGCCGCCGAGGAGGCGCTCGCGGTGACCGGCGATGCGTTCGAGGCGCTCTCGCGCTTCGCGCACGCCGCCGCCGACGAGCGGATCAGCGCGCTGTGTCCGATGGTGTCCAGCACGTTCGACCAGCACCATCCCGACCTGGTGGCCGCCCGCGAACGGGTGGAGCGCCTCATCGGGGAAGTCATGGACCGCGCCAAGGCGGCCGGGCAACTGCGAGCGGACGTGGGCGTCGGTGACCTGATGGTCGCCGTGTCCCAGCTCAGCCGCCCCCCGGCCGGAACCGGCTGCTTCGTCAACGACCGTTTCGTCCACCGCCATCTGCAGCTGCTCCTGGACGGACTGCGGGCCCCGGCCCGCTCCGTCCTGCCGGGAACGGCCACGACCATGGAGGATCTCCGCCAAGCCTGACCGGCCGCCGGACCTCGACGATCACCAGTCAATGATCAGCGATCACCCATCGGCGATCGACGATCACCAATCAACGATCACCAGTTGCCGATCAGTGATCACCGATCCGTTGATCGGCGGCCGATGAGTACAGAGCCGTACTCCGGTCTTTTCACCAACAGCCGTGACTCTTACGGCCGTCCCTGACTCCTCGGGGCGGGCCGTCGTTCGCCGACGCGCCCGGTCCGTCCCCCTTGTCCTGTCGTCCTGCGCACAACACCAGCTTCCCGTCGCACTTTCCGTCACCGAAGTCCCGAAGTGGGTACACCCATGTCCGAAACAGCCGCAAAGGCTCCCGGCGTCCTGGAGAAGTCCGCGGACGCCGGCCGCTGGAAGGCGCTCGTCTTCATAGCGCTCGCCCAGCTGATGGTCGTCCTCGACGCCACCATCGTGAACATCGCCCTTCCTTCCGCCCAGCGTGACCTGGGCATCTCCGACGGCAACCGGCAGTGGGTCGTCACCGCCTACGCCCTCGCCTTCGGCGGACTGCTGCTCTTCGGCGGCCGTATCGCCGACAAGTGGGGCCGCAAGCGCGCCTTCGTGATCGGCCTGGCCGGCTTCGCCGCGGCCTCCGCGCTCGGCGGCGCGGCCACGAGCGGCCCGATGATGTTCGGGGCCCGTGCACTGCAGGGCCTCTTCGGTGCGGTCCTGGCACCCGCCGCGCTGTCCCTGCTGGCGGTGACGTTCACCGACGCCAAGGAGCGCGCGAAGGCGTTCGGCATCTACGGTGCGATCGCCGGTGGCGGCGGCGCCGTCGGACTGATCCTCGGCGGGTTCCTCACCGAGTACCTGGACTGGCGCTGGACGTTCTTCGTGAACATCCCGTTCGCCGTCGTGGCCGCCGCGGGCGCCTACTTCGTCATCCGTGAGCCGGAGGGCGGCCGCAACCGCTCGCCGCTCGACATCCCGGGCGTGGTCCTGTCCACCCTCGGCCTGGTCGCGCTGGTCTACGGCTTCACCCGCGCCGAGTCCGACGGCTGGGGCGACACCGTGACCGTGGCGATGTTCGTCGCGTCCGTCGTCCTGCTGGCCGCCTTCGCGGTGGTGGAGTCGAAGGTGAAGGCCCCGCTGCTGCCGCTGCGCGTGGTGACCGACCGCAACCGCGGCGGCATCTACCTCTCGCTCGGCCTGGCGATCATCGGCATGTTCGGCCTGTTCCTCTTCCTGACCTACTACCTGCAGGTCGTGCAGGGCTACTCCCCGGTCAAGACCGGGTTCGCGTTCCTGCCGATGGTGGCCGGCATGATCACCGGGTCCACCCAGATCGGCACGCGCCTGATGACCCGGGTCGCGCCGCGGCTGCTGATGGGCCCGGGCTTCCTGGTCGCCGCCGTCGGCATGCTGCTGCTGACCCGGCTGGAGATCGGCTCCTCCTACCCGGCGCTGCTGCTGCCCGCGATGGTGCTGCTCGGCCTCGGCATGGGTACGGCGTTCATGCCGGCGATGTCCATGGCCACCCAGGGCGTGCAGCCGCGTGACGCGGGTGTGGCCTCCGCGATGGTCAACACCTCGCAGCAGGTGGGCGGCGCCATCGGTACGGCCCTGCTGAACACCATCGCCTCCTCCGCGACCGCCTCCTACATCAAGGACCACATCGCGGCCGCCGGCACCTCCCAGCCGGGCCGGCAGCTGGTCCAGCTGCAGGGCCTGGTGCACGGCTACACCAACGCCATCTGGTTCGCCGTCGCCATCCTGGCCGTGGCCGGCGTGATCGCGCTGACCTTCGTCACCGCGGGCCGGCCGGGCACCACCCGGGTCACCGGTTCGGACGGAGCTCAGGGCGCGGACGCGGACGACGAGGTGGCGGTGCCGGTCATCGCGCACTGACACCGGTGGGCACCCCCGGTCACCAGCCGTAGCCGCCGGCCGGCTCCGGCCGTCGACGGTCACCGGAGGTTGCCGGAGCCGGGCTCAGCAGAAGGCCCAGGGCAGCCGGGCTCAGCAGAGCGGCCCAGGGGAGCCGGGCTCGGTCGTGCGGCTGGAGCCGCGCTCAGCGGAGCCAGGGCAGGTCCGCGCCCGCCTCGTTCGGCTGAAGTCCCTCGGCGACGATCTCCATGATCTCGCCGAGGGACTTCTGCTGTTCGGGGGTGAGCCGGTCGAACAGTGCCTGGCGTACGGCGGCGACGTGGCCCGGCGCGGTGCGCCGCAGCACCTTCAGGCCCTCGTCGGTCAGCACCGCGAACTGGCCCCGCTTGTCGGAGGGGCAGTTCTCGCGGCTCACCCAGCCGTGCTTCTCCAGGCGGGCGATGGCGTGGGAGAGGCGGGAGCGCGTGATCTTGGCGTTCATGGCCAGTTCCGTCATCCGCAGGCGGCGGCGCGGTGCCTCGACGAGCTGGACGAGGAGGCCGTAGTAGATGTGCGGCATGCCCGCATCGCGCTGCAGCTGACGGTCGAGGTGGTCCTCGAGGAGGGTCGTGGCGTGCAGGTAGGAGCGCCAGACGCGCTGCTCCTCGGCGGTGAGCCAGCGGGGGGTCTCGGCGGGCCGCAGCTCGCGCTCCGGCGCGGGATCCAGGGCGTGCTCCGGCTCGCGCTCCGGCTCGGACGCGGATGCGGGTGGCGTGTTCATGCGTCCACTCTACGAGGGCGCTCTTTGAAGATTAAACAAAGTCGGCGCGGTGGCGTAGGCTGACCCGTTAGAGCTTTAAAGTTCAAGCGAATGGGTCGAACGACCGCAGGGAGCCGCCGTCATGTCCGCCGCCACCCCGGAAAGCACGCCGGAAAGCACGCCGAAGAGCGCGTCGGAAAGCACGCCGAGGAGCACGTCGGCAAGCATGCCCGAGCGCATCGCTCACCAGGCCCCGGAGGCCGCCTCCGAGCATGCCCGCCGAGCTCCGGAGCGCATGCCCGCCCTCTATCTCAGCCACGGCGCCCCGCCGCTCGCCGACGACCCCGTCTGGCCCGGCCAGCTCGCCGCCTGGGCCGCCGCCCTGCCCCGCCCGAAGGCGGTCCTCGTCGTCTCCGCCCACTGGGAGGAGGCCCCGCTCGCCCTAGGCGCCACCCGGACCGTGCCCCTGGTCTACGACTTCTGGGGCTTCCCCGAGCACTACTACCGGGTGACGTACGCCGCTCCCGGCGCCCCGGAGCTGGCCGAGAGCGTGCGCAAGCTGCTGCGCGCCCCCGGCACGCCGGTGCAGGACGTACCCGACCGCGGCCTGGACCACGGCGCCTACGTCCCCCTCGTCGAGATGTTCCCCGCCGCCGACATCCCGGTCCTGCAGGTCTCCATGCCCACCCTCGACCCCGTCCGGCTCATGGACATCGGCCGCAGGCTGGCGCCGCTGCGCGACGAGGGCGTGCTCATCGTCGGCTCGGGCTTCTTCACCCACAACCTGGCCGCCCTGCGGCACGCCGGGAACGGCGTGCCCAGCTGGTCGTCCGAGTTCGACGACTGGGGGCGGCGCGCCCTGGAGGCCCGCGACTGGGACGCCCTGCTGAACTTCCTCGACAAGGCGCCCGCCGGCCGGTACGCCCACCCCCGCACCGAGCACTTCGCCCCGCTGTTCGTGACCATGGGCGCGGCGGAGGCCGGAGGGGAACTGGACGATCAGAAGTCGGTGATCGACGGGTTCTGGATGGGAATGGCCAAGCGGTCGGTGCAGTTCGGCTGAAAGGCGTGGGGCGGAGCGGCCCGGGGCGCTGAGGTCTGCCGCGCAGGGGTGGGGGGCGGAGAGTCGCGGTGGAGAGTCTGGGAATTTCCTGAGAGTCCGGGTTTGCGGCAACCTTCCTGTGGCACGGGCCGTCCATGAAGGTGAGGGCGGGAGAGCGGTCGACGGTGACGCTCCCCGCCGGGGGCCGCGGCGGCCGGGTGACCGTGGTGTCCCTCCGACTCGGGTGTCCGTCCGACCGGCTCGGGCGTCCGTCCATCTGGCTCGGGTGTCCGTCCGACCGGCTCGGGCGTCCGTCCGGCTGGGGGCATCCGTCCGACCGGGGCGTCCGTGGGACTGCGGTATCCGTGTGACGGCCGTCTCACGTCCGCTGTGGCCGACGGGACCCGCGGGGGTCGAGCCGTGGCCCCGACTCCGGTCCTGACCTGGGGCTCCGTGGCTGCCACCGCGGCCCGCGGCGCGCTGTGGCGGGACAGGGTACTGCATGTTCAGAAAAATTGAGGGGCGGGTTGGGAATTCTGTCCGGATTCCAGTCGTTGTTTCCCACGGATGCCGGGCACCCGAGGAGAGTTCCCAGCACGTGCCGAGCGCGTCCCAAGGACCACCCGCTGACCCTCCCCCCAGTTCTCGGCTCCGGTCGAAACCGGGGGACCCCGACTCGCAAGGGAGCACGCATGGCAACCCGTGCCGTCGCCCGTCGTCAGTCCGCCGCCGGCGAGACGGTCGACGCGGCAAGCAGTGTTCGCGCCCATGGCGGCGAGATCGCCGATCGCGACCTGGTCGGCATGTACCTCGACGAGATCGCGCGTACACCGCTGCTGGACGCCGCCAAGGAGGTCGAGCTGTCCCAGGTCATCGAGGCGGGTGTGTTCGCGCGGCAGATCCTCGACGGGTACGAGGAGTCCGGGACGGACGCCACCCGTGAGGAGCTGGAGGCTCTGGTCGCCGAGGGCGAGCGCGCCAAGGACGTGTTCATCCGCTCCAACCTGCGTCTGGTGGTGGCGGTGGCCCGCCGGTATCCGCGCAGTGGCCTGCCGCTCCTGGACCTGATCCAGGAGGGCAACGCGGGCCTGGTGCGCGCGGTGGAGAAGTTCGACTACCGCAAGGGCTTCAAGTTCTCCACGTACGCCACCTGGTGGATCCGCCAGGCGATCACGCGCTCCATCGCGGACCAGTCCCGCACGATCCGGCTGCCCGTCCACCTGGTGGAGGAGCTGGGCCGTATCCGTCGCGTGCAGCGCGAGTTCAACCGGGAGCACGGCCGCGACCCGGAGCCCGCGGAGATCGCCGCGGAGCTGGGCTCCACCCCGGAGCGCGTCTCGGACGTCCTGGACTGGGCGCGTGACCCGGTCTCGCTGAACATGTCGGTGGACGACGAGGGCGAGACCCAGTTCGGCGACCTGCTCGAGGACACCTCCGCGGTGTCGCCCGAGCAGTCGGTGATGACCCTGCTGCGCAGCGAGGAGCTGGACGACCTGATCGGCCGCCTCGACCAGCGCACGGCCTCCATCATCAAGATGCGCTATGGCATCGAGGACGGCCGCGAGCGCACGCTGACCGAGGTCGGCAAGGAGCACGGCCTGACACGGGAGCGCATCCGGCAGATCGAGAAGCACGCACTGCTGGAGCTGAAGAAGCTGGCCCACGACACCGGCTTCGACGCCGCCGCGTGACCCGGACCTGGGTGTCGTCCGGCCGGTGACCCGTGACCTAGTGCCCCGGTGGCCGGTGGCCCAGTGCCCGGTGGACGGTGGCCCGGTGGGCGGCGGTCACGGTAGCCGGTTGCGGCGATCGCCTGCCCAAGGCGGGGCAGGCCAGGGCAGGCGTCGGTGACCGGGACCGCGCCCGCGTGCGCCCGGTGGCGAAAGACCGCGCAAACATGGCCGTGTACCGTCGCTTCAACGCCCGGTCCGCCGGGAACAACCCCTGCTGAAACGTCCCGCTGAGCCGTAGGCCGACGGTTGATCCGCCCAACGGAACCGCCGAACGGAACCGCCCGACCGAACCGCCCGACGGAACCGCTGAACCGAACCAACCGCCGGACGACCCCGAACCGCCCTGAACGACCCGCAGGTCCGGTACGTACGTGCAGTACAGGCAGGCAGCACACAGGCCCGTGTCGCAGTACAGGCAGGCACACAGGCCCGTGTCGCAGCGCAGGCGGGCCTCCCACCGGCCCGCACCGCACGGCCCGCCGGCCGGAACGCGCGGTACGCAGGTCGACCCGCGGCCCCCGAGCCAGGTCCCGACGCACTCCCCCCGGCGCCGGGACCCTCCCCGAGCCGGGCTCGGCGCCTCCCCCCGGGCGCCGGGCCCGGCTCCCCTTCGCGTACACCTGCGAATTCGCGTACACCGGCGAACAGGAACACGCGCGCACACCCGGCGCACCCGGGAAGCACCCGGGAACGCCACCGGGAAGCACCCGGCGGACACAGGAAAAGCGGGTCACCCCGGACCTGAACCCCGGGGTGACCCGCCTTGGCGGCAGATTGTGCCACACGGGCGGCACCGGCCGCCCTCACCCGTCGGCGGCGCGCACCAGTCGCGTCCCCAACTCCCGTACACATCGCACGAGTTCGTCCGGCTCGTGGACGGTGAACGCGTGCCCCAGCAGGGCCAGCCGGGCCGCCACCCACTCCGGGGGATCCCCGGTCGTGGCCCGCAGCCGGCAGCCGCCGCCGTCCAGGGGCTGCGGTGTGCCGAGCCAGCCGGGCAGCCGGCCTGCCACCACCTCGGCGGACGCGGCGAAGGTGACCGTGAAGGTGTACGACTCCCGCCACTGGTACATCGACTGCCGCAGATACTCCGCCGCGCTCCCCGTCGGCAGCTCCCGCGGGGCGAACCGCGCCCCGGTGGCGAACGGTTCACTGACCCGGTCGACCCGGAACGTCCGCCAGTCCGCCCGGTCCAGGTCGTACGCCACGAGGTACCAGCGCCGCCCGGTCGACCCCAGCCGGTACGGCTCGGCCAGCCGCCGGGTCGCCGTGCCGTCCCCGGACCGATAGGCGAACCGCAGCCGCTCCCGTCCCGCGATCGCGGACGCCATGACGGTCAGCGTCTCCGGGGCGACGCTCGCGCCGTCCCCGCCGGTCAGCGGGGTCGTCGCGGCCTGGAGGGTGGCGACGCGGTGGCGCAGCCGGGCGGGCAGGACCTGCTCCAGCTTGGCCAGGGCCCGCACCGACGCCTCGTCGACGCCCTCGATCGCGTGCCCGGCCCCCGCCCGCAGCCCGACCGCGATCGCCACCGCCTCCTCGTCGTCGAGCAGCAGCGGTGGCATCGCCTTGCCCGCGACCAGCCGGTAGCCGCCGTCCGAGCCCCTGCTGGCCCGCACCGGATAGCCCAGCTCGCGCAGCCGGTCGATGTCGCGCCGCACGGTCCGCCGGGACACCCCGAGCCGTTCGGCCAGCTCGCCACCGGGCCACTCGCGCGGGGTCTGGAGGAGGGAGAGGAGCTGCAGCAGGCGGGCCGGGGTGTCCGTCGTCATGGCCCTGAGGATGCCCGACCTCCAGGACCGAGTCCCGGCCTGTTCGGTCCACTGGCCTCGCGGAGTCACGAGGAACACCACTGGGCTCCGCGCCGGGAAGCCCGTTCATGCCCGGATCAAGCCCGAACCTGTTTACTTTGCGGACATCCCGGCGTAGCCTCCCAGAGAAACCACACGTTCGGGCATCGGTCGGAGGCAAACGGACATGTACGCACCGGAGCGCCAGCAGGAGATCCTCCGGCTGGCCCGGGACGGCGGCCGCGTGGACGTCGTCTCGCTCGCGGAGGAGTTCCAGGTGACGGCCGAGACCATCCGCCGCGACCTGAAGGCCCTGGACCGGGCCGGCCTGCTCCGCCGCGTGCACGGGGGTGCCATTCCGGTCGGCCGCCTGGACTTCGAGCCGGACCTCAACGAGCGCGAGGCGACCGCCGCCGACGAGAAGGACCGTATCGCCAAGGCGGCCCTGGCCGAGCTGCCCGTCGAGGGCACGCTGATCCTGGACGCCGGCACCACGGTGGCCCGCCTGGCCGCCGCCCTGCCGCTGGAGGCCGACCTCACCGTCGTCACGCACTCCCTGCCCATCGCGGCCCGCCTCGCCGACCACCCCGGCCTGCAGCTCCACCTCGTCGGCGGGCGGGTACGGCACCGCACGCGGGCCGCCGTGGACGCCTGGGCGCTGCGCGCCTACGCCGAGATCCGCGCCGACGTGCTGTTCGTCGCCGCCAACGGCTTCTCCGCCGAGCACGGCCTGACCACCCCCGACCTCGCCGAGGCCGCCGTCAAACGCGCGGCGATCGCCGCCGCCCGCCGCGTGGTGCTGCTCGCCGACTCCACCAAGCACGGCCAGGAGCACTTCGCCCGCTTCGGCGGCCTGAGCGACGTGGACCTGCTGATCACCGACAGCGGGCTGAGCCCCGAGGACGCCGCCGCCATCGAGCGCGGCGGCACGGAAGTGGTACGCGCATGATCGTCACCGTCACCCCCAACCCGTCGCTGGACCGCACCTACGAGGTCCCCGCGCTCGACCACGGGGAGGTCGTCCGGGCGACCGGCGAGCGCGTGGACCCGGGCGGCAAGGGCGTGAACGTCTCGCGTGCCGTCGCGGCCGCCGGGCGGCGCACGGTCGCCGTCCTGCCGCTGGGCGGCGCGCCCGGCGCACTCGTCGCGGACCTGCTCCACGCCCAGGGCATCGAGGTCGCACCGGTCCCCGTCGCCGGAGCCACCCGGTCCAACATCGCGCTCGCCGAGTCCGACGGCGTCCTCACGAAGATCAACGCCCCCGGTCCGGAACTCTCCGCGGAGGAGCAGGAGGCGCTCCTGGAGACCGTACGGCGGCGCTCGCGCGGCGCCGACTGGATCGCCTGCTGCGGCAGCCTGCCGCGCGGGCTCGCCCCCTCCTGGTACGCCGACCTGGTCGCGCGGGCGCACGCCGCCGGCGTGCGCATCGCCCTGGACACCTCCGGCCCCGCCCTGACGGCGGCCCTGCGCGAGGGTCCGGACGTGGTCAAGCCGAACGCCGAGGAACTCGCCGGGGCCGTCGGGCGCCCCCTGGCCACGGTGGGCGACGCGCTGAAGGCGGCCGAGGAGCTGCGCGGGCTGGGCGCCCGCGCCGTGCTCGCCAGCCTGGGCGCCGACGGCCAGCTGCTCGTGGACGGCGCGGGCGCCTGGTTCGGCAGCGCGCGGGTGCGTGCCGTGCGCAGCAACGTCGGCGCCGGGGACTCCTCGCTGGCCGGCTTCCTGATCGCGGACGGCACCGGCCCCGACGCGCTGGCCTCGGCCGTCGCCCATGGCGCGGCCGCCGTCCAACTGCCCGGCAGCGTGATGCCGACCCCGGACGACCTGGACCCGGCGGCGGTCGTGGTGACCGCCGAGGTGCCGGTGGACCGCCCCCTCACGGAGCCGGTGCCATGACCGCCCGCACCTGCGCCCCCCGGGAACGCACCCGAGCAGACCTCCGGTGAGCCTCCGTTCCGGATCGTGGCCGTCACCTCCTGCCCCACCGGTATCGCGCACACCTACATGGCGGCCGAGTCGCTGGAGAACGCCGGACGTGCCGCGGGCGTCGACGTGGTCGTCGAGACGCAGGGGTCGGCCGGCTTCACCCGGCTCGACCCGGCCGTCATCGCGGCGGCGGACGGCGTGATCTTCGCGCACGACGTCCCCGTACGGGACAAGGACCGCTTCGCCGGGAAGCCGACCGTCGACGTCGGCGTCAAGGCGGGCATCAACCGGCCCGGCGAACTCATCGACGAGGTACGGCGCAAGGCCGCGCGCGGCGAGACCACCGGGGGGGGGGAGGCCGGAGGGGCCGCGGCGCCCGCCGGCACGCCGGTGGAGCGGACCGGCGAGAGCGGCGAGGGATACGGCACCAAGCTGCGCAAGTGGCTCATGTCGGGCGTCAGTTACATGGTCCCCTTCGTCGCGGCGGGCGGTCTGCTGATAGCGCTCGGCTTCGCGATCGGCGGTTACAAGATCAACAAGGCGCCGTCGGTCATGGACCACTTCGTGTGGACCCAGGCCGACAGCTGGGCCGCGCTGCTGTTCCAGATCGGCGGCGTCGCCTTCGCCTTCCTCGTCCCGGTCCTGGCCGGTTACATCGCCTACGGCATGGCCGACCGCCCCGGCCTGGTGCCCGGCTTCGTCGGCGGCTCGATCGCGCTCACCATCAACGCCGGTTTCCTCGGCGGCCTCGCGGCCGGCCTGATCTCCGGCGGCGTGGTGATGGCCATCCAGAAGGTGCGCATCCCGGCGGCGCTGCGCGGCATCATGCCGGTGGTGGTGATCCCGCTGATCTCCTCGGCGGTGGTGGGCTTCTTGATGTTCGTGGTCATCGGCAAGCCCATCGCCACCGCCCAGCGGGCGATGACCGACTGGCTGAACGGCCTCACCGGCACCAACGCCGTCCTGCTGGGCGCCCTGCTCGGCCTGATGATGTGCTTCGACCTGGGCGGGCCGGTCAACAAGGTCGCCTACACCTTCGCCACCGCCGGGATCGCCGTGTCCGACCCGTCCGACTCCGCGATGAAGATCATGGCCGCGGTGATGGCGGCGGGCATGGTGCCGCCGCTGGCGATGGCCCTGGCCACGACTGTGCGCGGCCGGCTGTTCAACCGCACCGAACGCGAGAACGGCAAGGCCGCCTGGGTGCTGGGCATCTCCTTCATCTCCGAGGGCGCGATCCCGTTCGCGGCGGCCGATCCGCTGCGCGTCATCCCCTCGTCGATGGTCGGCGGCGCGCTCACCGGCGCCCTGTCGATGACCTTCGGCGCCACGCTGCGCGCCCCGCACGGCGGCATCTTCGTGGTCCCGCTGATCGGCAACCCGCTGCTGTACCTGGTCGCCGTCGCCGCGGGCGTCTGCACGACCACGGCCCTCGTGGTCGTCCTCAAGACGCTGCGCAAGCCCGCGCCCGGCACGACGGCCGACGCCGCCGGTGGCGCGGCGGGCGGCGGCGAGGACGCGCAGCCGGCCGCGGCGGCCACGGCGGACTCGGCGGGCTCGACGGACCCGGCGGACCGCAAGCAGCCGGCGACGGCGTGAGGGCGGACACACCGCCATGTCCCTTTGGGGTGCTGTGAGTAGTTCACGTCACCTGCGAGATACGTCACGGTCCGGGGCCAACGTCCCGGACCGTGGTGTTCACTGGAAGACATGCCTGAGCACGTCTCGATCCTGCTGTGGTTCGGTGTGGTTCTGCCTGCCGCACTGATCTTCTTCTGCGCCGTCGGACTGGCCGGTTACCGATTCGGCCTCCGCTTCGAGATACGCCGCAGGCAGCCCGGCGGCCAGCGCCTGCCGGCCCTCCCGGCCCAGCGCAGCGCCGGCCCGCACCGCGAGTACGTGGAACTCACCCCGGCCGAACGCGCCGCCTTCGCGGGCCTGATGCGGCAGCTCAGCGACGGCTACTGAGCCGCGGCGGGCACAGCACGACACTCGCCCGCCCGGCCCACCCGCCCGGCCATGGCCTGGCCGGGACCCGCGTACGGCGCCCGCCCCTGCTGCGGCATCCACCCCGGCTGTGGCGCCTGTCCCGGTTACGGCTGCGGTTCCGGTCCGGCTGTGGCGCCCGTTCCGGTTACGACTGCGGATCCGGTCCGGCTGTGGCGGTTACGGCTACGACGCCCGTCCCGGTTACTGCACCTGCGCCGCCCGGCGTTCCATGGCGTCCCGGGCGGCGTCCTCCGTTTCGTAGACCTCGCACATGTGGCGTCCGTCGGGGGTCGCCGTGTGCTCCACCTCCCACAGGGACAGCTCCCCGCCGTCGCGCAGCAGGAACGCGTGCTCGTAGAGCGAGAAGCACAGCCCGGCGCGGCCTGTGCGGCAGGGACGGCCGAACGCCTGTGTGATCCGGTGTCCGGACGCCGTCGCCAGCAGGGCCGCGATGTCGGCGCCCGGCCGGTCGGCGTTCTCCGCGCGGCGCAGCAGCCGGCGCGCGTGGTCGGCGGAGTCCTTGGCGGTGTAGGTCTGCCGTGTCACGGGCACGCACGACAACTGGGCCAGCGCCGTGAGTTCCAGATCGGGGGTGTCGGGCGGGAGCGGCAGCCGTCCGGTGGCCGTGCGCAGCTCCTCCTCGTCGACGTACACCTCGTGCTGCGGCTCGGCGCCCGGCGCGGTGTTGTGCACCAGCTCCCAGAGGGTGAGCGCGGAGCCGTCGGCCAGCAGCCAGGTGTGGCGGTAGGTCTCGCGGTGCAGCCCCGCGCTGTGCAGCGCGGAGTGCAGCGAGCCGTCGTAGGCCAGGGCGCAGTCCAGCCGCCGTATCGTCTCGTCGGGCAGCTCGAAGGAGTTCAGCGCGCGGCCCAGAAGCCGCGCGAGGTGCTCCTCCGCGGTCTCGGGCGACCGTCGCGGCTCCCGCGCCGCCGTCTCGTACGGAACGCTCAAGGCATCTCCCGGCGTTGCTGCATGTCACTTTGTGGGTGCATACCGTAGCCCCTGGGTCGGACATCATGTCCGGGAACCGGGAAAACGTCTGCCGGAAAAACGGACGGGCCGCGCGAGATGTTCCCGCGCGGCCCGGAAAACCGTCAAAATCCGCTGGTCAGATGCCGATGTCTTCCTACACGGCGCTGCCGGCCGTCCACTGGCTCCACGACATGTTCCAGCCGTTGAGCCCGTTGTCCGGGGAGACCGTCTTGTCGGGGGAGTTCTTGACGATCACGACGTCCCCGATCAGCGAGTGGTCGAAGAACCACTTGGCAGGCGTGTCGCCCTGCGCGCCCCGCACGTCCTGCATGCCGACGCAGCCGTGGCTGGTGCCCTCGCGGCCGAAGGGCGGATTGCCCTTGTTGTACCAGTAGTTGCCGTGGATGAAGGTGCCGGAGGTGGTCAGGCGCATCGCGTGCGGCACGTCCGGGATGTCGTACTCGCCGCCCAGACCGACCGTCTGGCTGTTCATGCGCGTCTGCGTGAACTTCTCCGAGATCACCATCGCGCCGTTGTACGTGGTGTGGTCCGGGCTGCCCGTGGAGACCGGGATCGTCCTGACGGTCCGTCCGTCCCGCACGACCGTCATGGTCTGGGTGTTCACGTCCACCGTGGACACCTGCGAGCGGCCGACGGTGAAGGTCACGGTCTTCTTCTGCACGCCCCAGACGCCGTTCGCGCCCTGCACGCCGTCCAGGTCGATCTTCATCGTGACCTTGGAGCCGGCCTTCCAGTAGTCCTGCGGGCGGAAGTCGAGGCGCTGCGCGCCGAACCAGTGGCCGACCACTTGCTGGCCGCTGCTGGAGGTGACCGTGATGTGCGACTGCACGGCCTTCTTGTCGGTGATCGCCTTGTCGAACCTGAACGACACCGGCATGCCGACCCCGACCGTCGTGCCGTTGTCGGGCGTGTAGGTGCCGATGAAGCTGTTCGCCGTGGTGACGGTGGCGAAGACGGAGTCGGCCGCGGCGGTACGCCCGTCGGCGTCCTTGGCAGTCGCCGAGATCCGGTACTTGGTGCCGCGCTCGAGCTGTTCCTCGGGCTTCCAGGTGGTGCCGTCCGCCGACAGGGTCCCCGGCACGGCCTGACCCGAGCCCGCCACGGTCATCTTCACCTCGGTCAGCCTGCCGTCGCTGACCTTCACGCCGGTGGTGTTGATGGACGCGCCGGTCGAGCCGTCCTTGGCCGAGATGGTGATCCGGGCGGCGGAGGTCTTGGCGGAGTCCTTGCCGCCCTTGCCGCCGTCGTCGGCCTTGGCGTTGCCGCCGCATCCGGTGAGGGTGAGGGTGCCGACCATCAGGGCGGCACAGGCCCCCAGTACGCGCCGCGCTGCTATGTCGGGCCGTGTCACGGGCTGCTCCAGGTTCGGTGTGGATTCGGTGTGAGGTGCGTGATCCGCTGCAGTGCGTAGGTAAAGAGGGCGACCGGCTCACACACGGTTCCCGCGGAACCACCCGGGGGCCTTCACGTGACAGAACCGCGACAATCCCGTTCGCCGAGGGCCCCGGCCCGGGCGCAGGATCCCGGCTGCCGACCCGTCAGTGACCATCCCCGGACCGGCACGGGGTTGGCACGGGCTGGTACGGGGGTCGCATGGGGCCGCCCACCGGACTGCGGGCTGACCGGCGCCGGGCCGGCGCTGTGCCGGCACCGGACCGCCACCGGACTGTCAGCGGTCCGGCATCGGGCCGCCCACCGGACTGTGAGCCGACCGCCACCGGACCGGCGCCGGACTGCGAGCCGACCACCACCGGACCGGTGCCAGGGGCTGCTGCCGTGGCCCGGCCCGGCAGACGCCGCCCGCGCCGCCCGTGCCGCCCGCGCGGCGCGCTCCGTTCAGCGAGGCCCGTACAACTTTTCGTACGCCGGCCAGGCCCCGCCCGGGCCGTCCACCGGGTCGGCGGCGCGGACCGCGTGGACGATCGCGCGGGTCACCACGTCGGCGCCCGCCGCCAAGACGTCGTTCAGGGCGAGGGGCTGCCCGGCGTCCAGCGGACGCGCACCGGTGGCCAGGGCGAAGACCGTGTCGCCGTCGTTCAGCAGGTGCACCGGACGGACGGCGCGCGCGATGCCGTCGTGCGCGGTACCGGCGAGCTTCTGGGCCTGTGCCTTCGACAGGTCGGCGTCGGTGGCGACCACGGCGAGCGTGGTGTTCAGCGGAGGCGGCGTGTGGCGCGCGGCGGCCTCGGCGGGGCGCCGGCGCGCGGCCTGGTGCCCCCGCGGGTCGGGATCCCCCCCCCGGCCCTGAAACAACCCCCCGTACACCCCCCCTGTTCCCGGACCCCCCGCCGATCCCGCCGCGTTCGCCACCACCAGCGCCGCCACGGTGACGCCCGAGGCGAGCACGGTGCTCGCGGTGCCCACACCGCCCTTGACCGGTCCCACGGTGGCCCCCGTCCCCGCGCCCACGCACCCCTGCGCCACGCGCCCGCCCGGCTCGCTCGCGGCGGCCGCCTCCACCGCCTGCCGCCCGACGGCCGCGTCCGGCCGGGCGCGGAAGTCACCGCCGCGGCCCAGGTCGAACACGCAGGCGGCCGGCACGACCGGTACGACGTGGGAGGGGTCGGGGCCGACGCGCACCCCCCGCCCCTGTTCCTCCAGCCACGCCATCACCCCCGAGGCGGCGTCCAGCCCGTACGCGCTGCCGCCGGTCAGGACGACCGCCTCCACCGTCCGGACCAGGTTGCGCGGGTCGAGGGCGTCGGTCTCCTTGGTGCCGGGTCCGCCGCCGCGCACGTCCACGGCGGCGACCGCACCGCCCGGGGGCGCCAGCACGACCGTCGTCCCGGTGAGCCATCCCTCGCCCCGCCGCGTGGCATGCCCCACCCGCAGGCCGGCGACGTCCGTCAAAGCGTCCACTGTCATGCGGGTCAGTCTCTCCCCGTGGGTTCCGCCCGCGGGAACGCCAGGCAGCGCACCACGCCTCGGGCTTTCTCATGCGATCCGCGCAGCCTCCGGGAACGTCAGGCCGTCCGCCCCGCCGCCGGGGAGCCGGGAACGTCAGGCCGTCCGCCCCGCCGGGAGCCGGGAACGTCAGGCCGTCCGTCTCGGCTCCGGGAACGTCGGGCCGTCCGTCTCGCCGCCGGGAGCCGGGGACCTCAGGCCGTGCCTCCCGCCGCCTGGGCCCCGCTGACGGTGGCCGCCCGCCGGGTGTTCAGGGCGATGCCCGCGGCCACGGCGAGCGCCGAGACGATGCCCGCCGCGAGGACCGCCCAGCCACCCAGGAAGGTGCAGCAGATCACCAGCAGGGCGGCGCTGGGCAGGACCAGCTGCTGGGCGATGCCCACCTTGAAGTGCCGCGCGTGCAGCACCCACATGGTGATCAGGAACAGCGCCGTGGGGAGGGTCACGGCCGCCGGCGCCTCCAGGGCGGACAGGTGGGTGGTGCCGACGGCCTGCTCCACGGCCACCTCCAGGCCGGCCCCGATCGCCGCCGCCGAGGCGAGGATCAGATAGTGGCCGTATCCCCACAGGAACGACTCCCGGCTGGAGCGCAGATGCCCGTGGATCGGCACCGCGAAGTAGATCCACCAGGCCGAGAAGACGATCAGCAGGCCACCCGCCGCGATCGGCAGCAGCTCGCCCAGGGCGTCGTGCTCGCTCGCGGCCGACTTCACGGCGACCGTGGCCGCCGCGATCGTCTCGCCCAGCACGATGATGGTGAACAGCCCGTAGCGCTCGGCGATGTGGTGGGGATGCCAGGAGGTCGCGTGGTCCTTCTCCGCGTAGACCGGCACGAACAGTTCGAGCGGCACCATCACGAGGAACACCCACGGCCGGTCCGCCACCGGCAGCAGCACCAGCCCGGCCCAGCCCACCTGGCACAGCAGCACGCCGGCCATGTAGCGCAGCGCCATGCGCCGTTCCGCACCCCGCGCCCACCGCGCGGCCCGCAGCCACTGCGTGGCCATCGCCAGCCGCATGATGACGTAACCGAACCAGACCAGGAAGAAGTCGCGGTGCTCGAACGCCCGGGAGACCCCGGCGGCCAGCACCAGCACGCCGGCGATCTGCACCAGGGTGACGATCCGGTACAGCACGTCGTCGTTGTCGTACGCCGACGCGAACCACGAGAAGTTGACCCAGGCCCACCAGATGGCGAAGAACGCCATCGCGTAGTTCAGGATGCCCTGGGCCGCGTGGCCGCCCGCCACGGCGTGCACCAGCCCCACGCCCGCCTGCGCCACCGCCACGACGAAACACAGGTCGAACAGCAGCTCCAGCGACGAGGCGACCCGGTGCTGCTCGTGGCGCTCGCGCGCGGTCAGCGGCCGCAGCGGCGGCGGGATCCGGGAGGACGGCCGCGGGGCGGTGGGGGTCGGCTCGGAAGCAGAACTGGACGTCATGGCTCCCAGCACAGCAGAAAGCACCGGGAAACGCCCGGGACGGCCACGCCCGCCGGGGACCGTACCCTGGAGGCATGAGCACCGCCCCCGAGCCGCGCGACCCGAAGAATGCGCTGATCTTCGACGACCCGCTGGACCAGCAGACCACCGACGACACCGACCGGGGCTGGGGCGAGCGTCCGGACGGTGACGCGGCGGCCGACCTCAAGCGCTTCCTCGACGAGAAGCCGCCCCACCACCTGTGAGTCCGGCCGGCCCCTTCTAACGCCGCTCGTACTCCGAGCCGCCGCGCTGGGAGACCAGCTCGTCGCGGATCTCCTTGAGCACCTGCAGCTCGGTGACCTCGACGACCTTCTGCGCGTCCTCCTCCGCTCCCTCCTTGGCCTTCTTGCGGGCCTCCTGCCGGGCCAGGAACTTCGCCATGGGCAGCACCATCAGGAAGTAGACCACCGCCGCGGTGATCAGGAACTGCAGCGTGGCGCCGAGGACCGAGCCCCACATGATCTGGATGCCCTCGTCGCCTTTGCAGGAAGCGCTCAGGCACGAGCTGTAGTGGTCGAGGTTCTGGGTGCCGATCGCGCCGACGACCGGATTGATCACGCCCTTCACCACGGCGTTGACGATGTTGGTGAAGGCCGCACCGACCACGACCGCGACGGCCAGATCGACGACGTTCCCGCGCATCAGGAAGGCTTTGAAACCCTGCCAGATCGACGGGTCCTTCTTCGTGCTCACGTGGGGCCACTCCTCGGACAAGCAGGTTGTGGAACAAACAGCTCAGCAACCTACGGCTCACCACAGGATCACCGCCAACCGGGCCGTCGCGGCCGCCTGGGCCAGAGCGACCGCGCCGGTTCGCGGGACGGCCAGCATGACCAGCGCGTTCTCCTCGCCGTCGGCCCCGTCGGGGCCGGGCTCCGTGGCAAGGGACGAACCGACGTCCGTATGCGTGCCGTGCCCCGTCCCGGATCGTGGAACGCGCCGCACCCGTGCCCCGCGCGCCACCACGCGCGCCCGGGCGCTCCCTGCCGGGTCGTCCACGGCGATCACGTCCACCCGGTCGCCCGGCCGCAGCAGCCGGGCCGTGGCCGCGTCGGCGAGGCGCACGGGCACGGTCACCGCCGGGCCGCCGTCGTCGTCCTGGGCGTCCTGGTCGCCCCGCTTGCCGATGCTGCCGGACGGTGCGCCGGCCGTTTGCACCGGATGCCCTCGGGCGGGTGCGCCGCGGGGCGGATCCGGCGTGCTCCCCGGAGCGGCCGCGATCAGTGCGGCGGCGGTGACGGCCAGCCCGGCGGCCACGGCCCGCCCGCGGTGCCGGACGAGCCGGCGCAGCCCGTACCGCCCGCCGCGCACCCGCACCGGCGCGAAGAGCGGCACCTCGCGGGTGGGCGGGGACTCCGCGCCGGGCGGCGACGCGGGAGAGGGAGGAGAGGCAGGCGCGGACGGGGGCGGAGATTCCAACGCGTGGGAAGAGAAGGCGGTCGGCGGGAGCGGGGGCGGGAGCGTGGATGCGGACAGCGCCGGGGACCGGAACGGCACGGACATGGGCGGCATGGACACGGGAAGCACCACCTGCGACACGGATCGGCGTGGATCGGGCTTGCGATGCCACGATGGGACATCGCGCCACGCCCCGCCGGAGCCCGTGTGTTACTCGCCGGTTGTGGACAACTCCACCACCCGAACGTGAGGTTCCGGCCCGCCCGGCCCCCGGGTGCGCACCGGCCCCCGGGGCGCTCCGGCC
>NZ_LR732544.1:4506552-4545455 GCF_902506575.1 Streptomyces mexicanus
CGCGCGTAGGGAGCCGCCGCCGGCGTCGGATGTGTATAAGAGCCCGCCCCCCCGGCGCCCCCCCGCCGGCCGCCGCTCCTCCGCTCCCGCCCGCTACGGCAGCACGAACCCCGGGTCCATCCCGCCCAGCGCCCGCGTGCACAGGCAGTCCCGTTCCTCGGTGGCGGGCAGCGCGGCCACCGCGTCGAACAGCACGCCGCGCAGCCGCTCCACGTTGGCGGCGAACACCTGCAGCACCTCCTCGTGCGAGACGCCCTCACCGCTCTCCGCGCCCGCGTCGAGGTCGGTGACGAGGGTCAGGGAGGTGTAGCAGAGTTCCAGTTCCCGGGCGAGCGCCGCCTCGGGATGGCCGGTCATGCCCACGACCGACCAGCCCTGCGCCCGGTGCCACAGCGATTCGGCGCGGGTGGAGAAGCGCGGCCCCTCCACGACCACGAGCGTGCCGCCGTCGACCGCGTCCCAGCCCTGCCCGCGCGCGGCCTTGAGCGCGACCGCCCGCCCGGCCGGGCAGTAGGGGTCGGCGAGCGAGACGTGCACCACGTTCGGCACGGTGCCGTCGGACAGGGGGACGCCGTCGAAGTAGGTCTGCTGCCGGGACTTGGTGCGGTCCACGAACTGGTCCGGCACCAGCAGCGTGCCCGGCCCGTACTCCGGGCGCAGGCCGCCCACCGCGCACGGCCCGAGGACCTGGCGCACCCCGACCGAACGCAGCGCCCACAGATTGGCGCGGTAGTTGATGCGGTGCGGCGGAAGGTGGTGGCCGCGGCCGTGCCGGGGCAGGAAGGCGACCCGCCGCCCGGCGACCTCGCCGAGGAACAGGGAGTCGCTGGGTGCCCCGTACGGCGTGTTCACCTGGACCTCGGTCACGTCGTCCAGGAAGGAGTAGAAGCCGGAACCGCCGATGACACCGATCTCTGCGTTCGCCATGGGCAGCACACTAACCGCACGGGCGTACGCCGAGGACCCCGCCGTCGCGTGACGGCAGGGTCCCGAAGAGGCCGAGGATCAGGCGGCGGAGCTGGTCGAGGACGACGCCGAGCCGGACGAGGAGTCGGACGTGCTCGACGACTTCGACGACGACGCCGGGCTGCTGCTCGACGAGGAGCCGCGGCTGTCGTTGCGGTAGAAGCCGGAGCCCTTGAAGACAATGCCGACGGCGGAGAACACCTTCTTCAGGCGGCCACTGCAGTGGGGGCACTCGGTGAGCGCGTCGTCGGTGAACTTCTGCACCGCCTCGAGGCCCTGGCCGCACTCGGTGCACTGGTACTGGTAGGTGGGCACTGTCTTCCTCCTGGCACTCTCACTCGATGAGTGCTAACGATGGTCCATAGTGACGTATTCCGCGGCCTCAGTCCACTGCGACAGGGGAGCGGTGACCGACGCCACGTGCCACGGTGCGGCCGAAGGGCGGTGGCGCGAGCCGCGAGCGCAGCGCCAGGAGGGTGAGCAGGGCGAGCACCGTGCCGGCCATCGGGACCAGGAATCCGGCACCGCCCCACAGGTGGTCCTCCAGCTGTCCGGCCACCGTGACGGCGGCGGCCTGGCCCAGCGCCACCGCACCCGTCAGCCAGGTGAACGCCTCGGTGCGGGCACCGGCCTCGACCAGGCCCTCGACCAGCGTGTAGCCGGTGATGAGGGCGGGTGCGATGCACATGCCGACCAGGAGGCCGAGCGCGGCCAGCAACGCCACCGAGTGCGCGGTCCACAGCGAGGAGGCGGCCAGCGCGAGCGCGGTGTAGCCGACGACGAGCCGGTGGTGCGGGGCCACCTTCCAGGCGATGGCGCCGCACACGAGCCCGGAGAGCATGTTGCCGGCGGCGAACGTGCCGTAGAGCACGCCGTTCAGGCCGGGTCGGCCGATCGACTCGGTGAACGCCGCCAGCGAGACCTGCATGCCGCCGAAGACCGAGCCGATGCCCAGGAAGGTCACGATGAGCACCCGCACGCCGGGCACGCGCAGGGCGGAGGAGTGCGGCACGCGCGCGTGCCCGTCGGTGGCCGCGACGGGCGGCTGGGTGCGCTTCTGCGTGGCGAACAGCAGTCCGCCGACCAGGGTCAGCGCGGCCTCCGTGATCAGGCCCGCGGCCGGCGCCAGGGCCGTGCACAGGGCCGTGGCCACCAGCGGGCCGAGGACGAAGGTCAGCTCGTCGGTGACGGACTCGAAGGCCGCCGCCGTCGTCATCAGCGGCGAGTCCTTCAGGACGACGCCCCAGCGGGCGCGCACCATGGGCCCGATCTGCGGCACCGAGGCGCCGGTCGGCACGGCCGCGGCGAACAGCGCCCACAGCGGGGCGTGCGCCAGGGCGAGCGCCGTCAGCGTCAGCCCCGCCGCGGCGTGCACCAGCACGCCGGGGAGCAGGACGGCGCGCTGCCCGTAGCGGTCCGCCAGGCGCCCGCTGTAGGGCGCGAACAGCGCCATGGAGACGCCGGTGACGGCCGCGGTGGCGCCCGCCGAGCCGTAGGAGCCGGTGGTGTGCTGCACGAGCAGCACGATGGAGAGGGTGAGCATCGCGAACGGCTGGCGCGCCGCGAAGCCGGGCAGCAGGAACGTCCAGGCGCCGCGGGTGCGCAGCAGCTGCCCGTATCCCGGGCGGGCGGATGCCGTCGTCTTCTTCGCAGGTCCGGTGCTGGTGACCGTGGATCCCACGGCCCGTGCCTTTCTGCCGCCTGGTAGCGCTGCCCCGTGGGGTGTGGGCGCGCCGAGAGCTGTCCTCTTGCGCTAACTGCGGTAGATGCCGGCGCCCACTGCGGGGGGCGACCCGGCCGCCATACGGTCGCGCCAGCTCTGCGTCAGGCAGAGTTGGTTCGATCAGGGTGCGCCTTCATCCTACAGGGGGCGAAGGCGCGAACACCTGTGAAAGCGGGCACGGCGTCCTGCCCCTGCCTGGGTTCCCAGACCTGTGCTCCCCGGCTTCACCGGCCGGCGCCGGCACCGTCGCCGTTCGTGTGCAGCCAGCCCGCCAGCTTGCCGCCGCGGCCCACGGCCCGCAGCCGGCGCTCCGCGGCCTCGCGGACCGGATCGGTGGCCACCACCAGGAGTTCGTCGCCGCGCCGCAGCACCGTGCTCGGCAGCGGGACAAACGATTTTCCCTCGCGGACGACCAGGGTCACCGCGGACCCGGCCGGGAGCCGCAGTTCGTTGATCTCCACGCCGTGCATCCGCGACCCCTCCGGGATGGCCACGGACAGCAGGTGGCCGCGCAGCCGCTCCAGGGGCGCGGACTCGATGCCCAGGTCGGCGGCCTCCTGCGGCTCGCCCAGGCGCAGTGTGCGGGCGAGCCAGGGCAGGGTCGGTCCCTGGACGAGGGTGTAGACGACGACCAGGACGAAGACGATGTTGAAGATGCGGCGGCTGGCGTCGACGCCGTTCACCATGGGGATCGTCGCCAGGATGATGGGCACGGCGCCGCGCAGGCTGGCCCAGGACATCAGGGTCTGCTCCTGCCACGGCACCCGGAAGGGCAGCAGGCTGAACACCACGCTCAGCGGTCGCGCGACCATGGTCAGCACCAGGCCGATGACGACGGCGGGCAGAATGTCGTCGACCAGGTCGTGCGGGGTGACCAGCAGGCCCAGCAGGACGAACATGCCGATCTGGGCGATCCAGCCGAGCCCCTCGGCGAAGCCGCGGGTGGCCGGCCAGTGCGGCAGCTTGGCGTTGCCGAGCATCATCGCGGCCAGGTAGACGGCCAGGAAGCCGCTGCCGTGGGCGAGGGCGCCGGCGGCGTAGGCGGTGACCGCGATGGCCATCACGGCGATGGGGTAGAGGCCGGAGGCGGGCAGGGCGACGTGCTTCAGGCCCCAGGAGCCGAGCCAGCCCACCGCGAGGCCGATGGCCGCGCCGATGGCCAACTCCATGGCTATCTCGCCCACCAGCACGTACCAGTGCTCCACGGGGCCGGCCGTGGAGAAGGCGACGACCAGGATGACCACCGGGGCGTCGTTGAACCCGGACTCCGCCTCCAGCGTGCCCGTCACCCGCGCGGGCAGGGGGACCCGGCGCAGCACCGAGAAGACGGCCGCCGCGTCCGTCGAGGACACCACCGCTCCGATGATGAGGGCCTGGCGCCACTCCAGGCCGACGAGGTAGTGCGCGCCGGCCGCCGTGACGCCGACGCTGATCGCGACCCCGGCCAGCGCCAGGGCGGCGGCGGAGGGCAGGACCGGCCGGATCTCCTTCCACTTCGTGCCGAGACCGCCCTCGGCGAGGATCACCACGAGGGCGGCGTAGCCGATGAGCTGGGTCAGCGCGGCGTTGTCGAAGCGGATGTGGCCGAGGCCGTCCTGGCCCATGACGATGCCGATCCCCAGGTAGACGAGCAGGCTGGGGAGCCCGCTGCGCGAGGAGATCCGTACCGCTGCCACGGCGACGAGCAGGACGAGGGAGCAGGCGAGCAGGAGCTGGTTGAGGTGGTGAACAGTCAGTGGCGGTTCCTTCCCCGAGTTCTGCGAATGTGCCGAGTGATCCGAGTTGTCCGCTTTCTCTGGTTTTCGTGCTGGTCCGGGATCTTCAAGGACATCGGACCTTTTTGGCCTTGTGTGCCGGGCCCCGGTCCCTCCCGTTACTTCGTTACCTTACCTAACTCTTGACGCTTTCTTGACGCTTCCGCCGCACTGATCGAACGTCCGTCCGCGCCTGGATGCGACTCCCCGTCAAGCGGAAGAGGGTCCTGCGCCTATGGTTGCTCCAGCACTCCAGTACCGCCTGCCGCTCGCGTTAGGACAGCAAGGACAGCGATGCCCCCCAACACCACCGCCTCAACGGGTGACAAGCCCGGCAAGTCCGGCAGGAAGAAGGGGCGAAAAGCCCGACTCGTCGTGGTCGTCCTGGTGCTGGCCATCATCGGAGGCATCGCCTACGGCTCCTACTGGTCGGTCAGCACCGTCCGCGCCTCCTTCCCGCAGACCAAGGGCTCGATCACGCTCCAGGGCCTGTCCGGGCCCGTCGACGTCAAGCGGGACGGCTACGGCATCCCGCAGATCTACGCCGACACCCCCGAGGACCTGTTCATGGCCCAGGGCTACGTCCAGGCCCAGGACCGGTTCTACGAGATGGACGTGCGCCGGCACATGACCGCCGGGCGCCTGTCGGAGATGTTCGGCAAGAGCCAGGTCAAGAACGACGAGTTCCTGCGCACCCTGGGCTGGGACCGGGTGGCCCAGCAGGAGTACGACAAGAAGCTGTCGGCCTCCACCAAGAAGTACCTGCAGGCGTACAGCCAGGGAGTCAACGCCTACCTCAAGGGCAAGGACGCCAAGGACATCTCCCTGGAGTACGCGGCCCTGGGCTTCACCAACGACTACAAGCCCCGGTCGTGGACGCCCGTCGACTCGGTCTCCTGGCTGAAGGCCATGGCCTGGGACCTGCGCGGCAACATGCAGGACGAGATCGACCGGGCGCTGATGACCAGCCGCCTGGGCCCCAAGCAGATCAAGGACCTGTACCCGGACTACCCCTACAGCCGCAACAAGCCGATCGTCACCCAGGGCCAGTACGACGAGCTGGCCAAGGCCTTCGAGGCGGACGGCAGCGGCTCGGACGGCTCCTTCGGCACGTCCGGCGCCTCCGGCACGTCCGGCACCGGTCTGTCGACCGGCACGGCGGGCACGGCGACCGGCACGACGGGGACCACGACCGGCACCACCGGCACCACGACGGGCACGCCCGGTACGACCGGCACCGGCGGCGCCCCGGCCGCCGGCACCACGGGCTCGTCCGGCTCCGGCGTGCAGGGCCAGCTGATGGGCCTGCGGAACGTCATGCAGGACCTGCCCACGGCCGTCGGCGTCAACGGCAGCGGCATCGGCTCCAACTCCTGGGTCGTCGCCGGGAAGTACACCATCACCGGCAAGCCGCTGCTGGCCAACGACCCGCACCTGGGCGCCTCGCTGCCGGGCGTGTGGTACCAGATGGGCCTGCACTGCCGCGCCGTCTCCGCCAAGTGCCCCTACGACGTCACCGGCTACACCTTCGCCGGCATGCCCGGCGTGGTCATCGGCCACAACCAGGACATCGCCTGGGGCCTGACCAACTCCGGTGTCGACGTCACCGACCTGTACCTGGAGAAGCTCAGCGGCGACGGCTACCTGCGCGACGACAAGACGGTGCCGTTCCGCACCCGCCAGGAGACCATCAAGGTCGCCGGCGGCGCCTCCAAGACGATCGTCGTCCGTGAGACGCAGGACGGCATGCCCCTGCTGTCCGACCGCGACGACGAACTGGTCAAGGTCGGCAAGAAGGCCACCGTCGACACCGCGGCGCCCGACCGCGGCGACGGCTACGCCGTCGCCCTGAAGTGGACCGCGCTGGAGCCGGGCACCACCATGGACGCCGTCTTCGCCATCGACCGGGCGAAGGACTTCAGCCAGTTCCGGTCGGCGGCGGCGTTGTTCGACGTGCCCTCGCAGAACCTGATCTACGCCGACACCAAGAACAACATCGGCTACACGCTGCCCGGGCGCATCCCGATCCGCGCGAAGAAGGACGACGGCTCCGTCCCGGCGCCGGGCTGGGACTCCGGCTACGACTGGACCGGCTACATCCAGCAGGACGAGCTGCCCTACGAGTACAACCCCAAGCGCGGCTACATCGTGACCGCCAATCAGGCCGTCGTCGACCCGGAGAAGTACCCCTACACGCTCACCACGGACTGGGGCTACGGCACCCGCAGCCAGCGGATCACCGACCTGATCCAGTCGAAGATCGACGGCGGCGGCAAGATCTCCACCGACGACATGCGCCAGATGCAGATGGACAACAGCAGCGAGATCGCCAAGCTGCTGGTGCCGATGCTGCTGAAGATCGACATCGGGGACAAGGACGTCCGCCAGGCGCAGAAGCTGCTCCAGGGCTGGGACTACACCCAGGACGCCGACTCGGCGGCGGCCGCCTACTTCAACGCGGTCTGGCGCAACATCCTCAAGCTGGCCTTCGGCAACAAGCTGCCCAAGGAGCTGCGGGTCAAGGGCCAGTGCCTGTGGGTGGAGCCGGCCGACAGCACCGGTCCGGTCGACGACAACACCAAGGTCCGCGAGTGCGGTGAGCGCGACGCCGACCAGGCGCAGCCCGACGGCAGCGACCGCTGGTTCGAGGTCGTCCGCAACCTGGTCAACCAGCCGAACAGCGACTGGTGGAAGACCCCGGCCTCCGGCACCCGCCCCAAGGCCGACAACCGCGACGAGCTGTTCGCACGGGCGATGATCGACGCCCGCTGGGAGCTGACCGCCAAGCTCGGCAAGGACATCGACACCTGGAGCTGGGGCCGGCTGCACCGGCTGTTCCTGAAGAACCAGACCCTGGGCACCGAGGGTCCCGGCATCCTGAAGTACGTCCTGAACCGGGGACCGTGGAAGCTCAGCGGCGGCGAGGCGGCGGTCGACGCCTCCGGATGGAACGCCGCCGGCGGCTACGGCGTGGTGTGGGTGCCGTCCATGCGGATGGTGGTCAACCTCGCCGACCTGGACAAGTCCAAGTGGATCAACCTCACCGGCGCCTCCGGGCACGCCTTCAGCGCCCACTACACCGACCAGACGGGACTGTGGGCCCAGGGCGAGCTGCTGCCCTGGTCGTACTCGGAGAACGCGGTGGACAAGAGCACGCGCGACACGCTGGTGCTCAGGCCGTGAGCCGCTGACCGCCCGGCACCGAGGGCCCTCCACGCGCGCGCGTGGAGGGCCCTCGCCGTGTCCGTGGGCTCAGCGGCGGCCGCCGAAGCGGCGCACCCCGGACGGCGTCACCACCGCCTTCACCGGCCGGTCGTGCGGCTGGTCCGGCACGTGCGCGACGACCTCGCCGTCGTACAGCAGCACCACCAGCGCCGGATGCGCGCCGGCCCGTTCCAGGCGGGCGAGGACACGGTCGTAGGAGCCGCCGCCGCGCCCCAGCCGCACGCCGCGCGCGTCGACGGCGACGCCGGGCAGCAGGACCACGTCCGCGTCCGTCACCGCCTGCGGGCCCAGGCGCGGCCCGGACGGCTCCAGCAGCGCCATCCGCCCGCCGTGCCGCACCCGCGTGAGGGAGTCCTCGCCCGCGTAGGCACCCCAGTCCAGGTCGTTGTCGGGGAGCAGGACGGGCAGCAGGACCCGTACGCCCCGCGCGCGCAGCGCGTCGAGCAGCGCAAGGGTGCCCGGTTCGGTACCCACGGAGACGTACGCCGCCACCGTGCGCGCCCGCGCCAGTTCGGGCAGTTCCAGTGCGCGCGAGGCCAGCTCACGCGCTGCCCGGCGCACCTCGTCCGCGCCGAGCGCGTCGCGTGCCGCGAGGAGGCTGCGGCGCAGCTCCCGCTTGGCGGACCGCGCCGCCCCCTGGGTCTCGCTCACGGCCGACCTCCGCGCTTCCTCGCACGACCTACCCGCATCACCGGGGCGATCGTATCGGCGTCCCGCGCCGGCGCCCGGGGCGCGGGCCACAGGCTGTCCACAGGGGAGTTCCCCCCGGTCACAGGCCCGTGACAGGGGCAGCGGATAAGGTGACGGGCATGAGTCAGTCGCAGCCCAGGATCAGCAAGGCAGTGATCCCCGCAGCAGGCCTCGGCACCCGGTTCCTGCCGGCCACCAAGGCCACCCCCAAGGAGATGCTGCCGGTCGTGGACAAGCCGGCGATCCAGTACGTGGTCGAGGAGGCCGTCGCCGCCGGCCTCGACGACGTCCTCATGGTGACCGGCCGCAACAAACGGCCCCTGGAGGACCACTTCGACCGCAATTACGAGCTGGAGTCCGCCCTGGAGAAGAAGGGCGACGCCGAGCGGCTGGCCAAGGTGCAGGAGTCCAGCGACCTCGCGTCGATCCACTACGTCCGCCAGGGCGACCCCAAGGGCCTGGGCCACGCGGTGCTCTGTGCCGCGCCGCACGTCGGCCATGAGCCGTTCGCCGTGCTGCTCGGTGACGACCTGATCGACCCGCGCGACCCGCTGCTGCAGCGCATGATCGAGGTCCAGGAGATCTACGGCGGCAGCGTGGTCGCCCTCATGGAGGTCGCGCCCGAGCAGATCCACCTCTACGGCTGCGCGGCCGTGGAGACCACCGAGGACAGCGACGTGGTCCAGGTGACCGGCCTGGTGGAGAAGCCCGACCCGGCGGACGCGCCCTCCAACTACGCGATCATCGGCCGCTACGTCCTCGACCCGCACATCTTCGACATACTGCGCACCACCGCCCCCGGCCGCGGCGGCGAGATCCAGCTCACCGACGCCCTGCAAAAGCTCGCGGACGACGAGACGGTGGGCGGCCCGGTGCACGGCGTCGTCTTCAAGGGCCGCCGCTACGACACCGGCGACCGAGGCGACTATCTGCGTGCCATTGTCAGGCTCGCGTGCGAACGTGAAGACCTGGGCCCGGACTTCAGGGCCTGGCTCCGCAGATACGTAGCCGAGGAGATGTGACGACGGTGAGCAGCGCCGGGCACGACAGTCCCGCCACCGACCGCCTGTGGTCGGTGGAGGAGCACCTGGAGGACGTCCTCACCACGATCCGCCCCTTGGAACCCATCGAGCTGCAGCTGCTCGACGCCCAGGGCTGCGTGCTGGTCGAGGACGTCATGGTGCCCCTGTCCCTGCCGCCGTTCGACAACAGCTCCATGGACGGGTACGCGGTGCGGGTCGCGGACGTCGCCGGCGCCAGTGAGGAGTTCCCGGCCGTGCTGGACGTCCTCGGGGACGTCGCCGCGGGCGCCGCCGACCCGCTCCAGGTGGGCCCGGGGCAGGCCGCCCGCATCATGACCGGCGCCCCGCTGCCGCCCGGCGCCGAGACCGTCGTGCCCGTGGAGTGGACCGACGGCGGCCTCGGCGAGGGACCGGTGCGCGGCATGCCCGCCCGCAGCCTGGCCCCGCAGGGCGCCACCGGCCAGGTGCGCGTGTACCGGCCGGCGCCGGCCCGCGCGCACGTGCGCGACAAGGGCAGCGACGTCCGGGCCGGCGCGCTCGCGCTGAAGGCGGGCACGGTCCTCGGGCCGCCGCAGATCGCGCTGCTCGCCGCGATCGGCCGCGGCAGGGTCACGGTCCGCCCGCGCCCGCGCGTGGTGGTGCTCTCCACCGGCAGCGAACTCGTCCAGCCCGGCGAGCAGCTGGAGGGCGGCCAGATCTACGACTCCAACAGCTTCGCGCTGACCGCGGCCGCCCGGGACGCCGGTGCCATCGCCTACCGGGTCGGCGCCGTCGCCGACGACGCCGACACCCTGCGCTCCACCATCGAGGACCAGTTGGTGCGGGCCGACCTGATGGTCACCAGCGGCGGGGTGAGCGTCGGGGCGTACGACGTGGTCAAGGAGGCGCTGTCGCACGTCGGCGACGAGGACGAGCCCGGCGGTGGGGTGGAGTTCCGCAAGCTGGCCATGCAGCCCGGCAAGCCGCAGGGCTTCGGCACCGTCGGCCCCGACCACATCCCGCTGCTGGCCCTGCCCGGCAACCCGGTGTCGTCGTACGTCTCCTTCGAGCTGTTCGTCCGCCCGGCCATCCGCACCCTGATGGGCCTTCAGGACGTGCACCGGCCCACCACCCGGGCGCGGCTGGCGGCCGACGAGCCGCTGACGTCGCCCAAGGGCCGCAGACAGTTCCTGCGCGGGACGTACGCCGACGGCGAGGTCCGGCCGGTCGGCGGCAGCGGCTCCCACCTGATCGCCGCCCTCGCACAGGCGGACGCGCTCATCGTCGTCCCCGAGGACACCGAGTCCGTGGCGTCCGGAGCCGAGGTCGAGGTGATCCTGCTCGGCTGAGCCGCTGCCGCGCGCGGTACCGTGTCGCGCACAGCAGGCCCGCGCACCGCACCGCGCCGGGCCCCGACCGGGAGCGCCACAGAGCATGACTACGCCTTCCCCGGGGCAGACCCCCGGACCCGCGCAGCACCCGCAGGGCCGCGAGCCCGGCCGGCTGACGCACCTCGACGACGCGGGCGCCGCCCGCATGGTCGACGTCTCCGGCAAGGACGTCACCGCCCGCACCGCCCGCGCCAGCGGCCGCGTCCTCGTCTCACCCCGCGTGGTGGAGCTGCTGCGCGGGGAGGGTGTCCCCAAGGGCGACGCCCTGGCCACCGCGCGCATCGCCGGGATCATGGGGGCCAAGCGCACCCCGGACCTGATCCCGCTGTGCCACCCGCTGTCGGTGTCCGGTGTGACACTGGAGTTGTCGGTCGCGGACGACGCCGTGGAGATCGAGGCCACCGTGAAGACCACGGACCGCACGGGCGTGGAGATGGAGGCGCTCACCGCGGTCTCCGTCGCCGCGCTCACCGTGATCGACATGGTCAAGGCGGTCGACAAGGGGGCGGTCATCACGGACGTCAGGGTGGAGCAGAAGACGGGCGGCAAGTCGGGCGACTGGAGCCGGGCATGAGCTACCGCGCCATGGTGGTGACGGCGTCCAACCGGGCCGCCGCCGGGGTGTACGAGGACACGGGCGGACCGCTGATCGCGGACGGCCTGAAGCGGTTCGGCTTCGCCGTGGACGGGCCGCGGGTGGTACCCGACGGCGACCCGGTGGAGGCGGAGCTGCGCGCCGCCGTCGCGGCCGGGTACGACGTGGTCGTCACCACCGGCGGCACGGGCGTCTCGCCCACCGACCGCACCCCCGAGGCGACCCGCCGGGTGATCGACTACGAGGTCCCGGGCATCGCGGAGGCCATCCGGGCGTTCGGACGGGACAAGGTGCCCACCGCGGCGCTCTCCCGGGGCCTGGCGGGAGTGGCCGGGCGGACGCTGATCGTGAACCTGCCGGGCTCGGCCGGCGGGGTGAAGGACGGACTGGCCGTCCTCGAGCCCCTGGTGACGCACGCGGTGGACCAGCTCCGCGGCGGCGACCACCCGAGATCCGGCGCCGGCAGTGGGGGTGCGAGCTGAACGGATCGTCCTGGCCCGCCGTGCTGGTGGAGGGCGATGTCGTCCTCCGGCCGATAAAGCTGCGCGACCAGCGGGCCTGGCGTGAGGTGAACCGGCGCAACCGGAACTGGCTCAGGCCCTGGGAGGCGACCATTCCGCCGCCCACGCCCGGCGGCCCCATCACGCACCGGCCCACCTACCGCCAGATGGTGCGGCACCTGAGGGCCGAGGCCCGGGCCGGCCGGATGCTGCCGTTCGTCGTCGAGTACCAGGGGCGGCTGGTGGGCCAGTTGACGGTCGCCGGGATCACCTGGGGCTCGATGTGCTCCGGGCACATCGGCTACTGGGTGGACGAGGCGGTGGCCGGGCGCGGGGTGATGCCCACGGCCGTGGCGCTCGCCGTGGACCACTGCTTCCGCACCGTCGGACTGCACCGCATCGAGGTGTGCATCCGCCCGGAGAACGGGCCCAGCCGCCGGGTGGTGGAGAAACTGGGATTCCGCGAGGAGGGGCTGCGACCCCGGTATCTCCACATCGACGGGGCCTGGCGCGATCACCTGGTCTTCGCGCTCACCGCGGAAGAGGTGCCCGGCGGGCTGCTGAACCGCTGGCGGCGCACGCGCCCGCGCGAGGCGCGTACCGAGGACGCACAGGGTGACCCGCGGCACGACGCCCAGGGTGGCCCGCGCAACGACCCGCAGAACACCGGAGGGAATCCCGCACGCCCCGGAAATTGAATATGTGTTCGAAAATAGTCGGCTCGTGACCGCTCGAGTGGCTTTCCTTTCATCGCCTTGACGGCCTGTTGATCGGATCGGTCACAAAAAAAGTTGGAAGTATCAGCCAGATCGTGCGACACACCGGCCCAATTGGCGTATGGCCTCACGCAAACCCCTCTACCGTGTGAGGCGTGAGCAGCAGCGGCCTCATCTACGCAGTCATCGTCGGGGCCTGGGCCGCCTACTTGGTGCCGATGTGGCTCCGTAGGCAGGACGAGCTGAACGAGGCCCGTCCGACGGAACGCTTCAGCACCGCCATCCGGCTGCTGTCCGGACGGGCGGGCATGGAGCGCCGGTACGCCAGGGACCTCAGGGCGCGCTCCGCCGAGACGGGGGAGTTCGCCGCCGTGGACCCGGACGCGGTCACCGACTCGGTGGACGTCCGGGCCTTCGCCGTACCCCCCACCGGGACGCAGGAGCGGCCCCCGGCGCCGGAGGAGGCCGGACCGCCGGCGGACACCGTGCCCCCGGCGCGATCCGCGAAGTCGCCGGCCCGGAGCGCCGAGGCGGCGGCGCGGGCCGCCGAGCCACCGCCCGCCCGGACCGCTTCCGACGGCGCACCGGCGCACCAGCAGGCGCCCGCGGCCCGTCGGCCCGCGCCCGGCGCCCAGGCGGCCGCAGCGCGCGCCCGGCGCTCGAAAGTCCTCGCGCGCCGCCGGCGCACCACCATCGTCCTCTTCCTCGCCTTCACCCTGGGCACGATCGTCGCCGCCGTCGGCGGTGTCGCCTTCCTGTGGGCGCCCGGGGTGCCCGCCGTGCTGCTCAGCGCGTACATCGCGTACCTGCGCGTGCAGGAGCGCCGCCGCTTCGCGTTCCAGATGGACCGCCGCCGCGCCGAGGCCGCCGCGCAACGGCTGCGCGAGAGCAGGCGCCCGCCGCGCCACCGCACCGGCGCGGACGACGCCACGGAGCCCGACGAGGGCGCCGGGTCGCAGACCGACCCGGCGCTGTCCGCGCTCGCCGCCGACCGGCGCGCGCTGGTCGAGCAGACCGATCACGCCGAGTGGCTGGACCAGCAGCGCGAGCGCCGGCGCCGCCCCGGCCGCGGCGAGAGCTGGGACCCGGTGCCGGTGCCGCTGCCCACCTACGTGACCGCACCGGTCGCCCCGCGGGCCACCTCCGACGTGGACCTCGGCGCACCCGACACCTGGAGCTCGGCCCGCTCCTCCGCCGCCGTGCCGGACCAGGACACCGCCCCCGCCGCGGACGGGACGGCCGCGCAGGCCGAGGACCGGCCCGCCGGCCGCGGCGACGCACTGCCCCCCGCGCGCACGCGCTCGCGCGGAGCGAACCCCGCGCGCCGCTCCCGCGAGCGGGGCCGCACCCCGCTGTTCGACCAGTACGAGGACGGCGATCGGCCGCGCGCCGCCAACGAGTAGCCCTCACCCGTCCGTCGGCGCCCGCGGCCACCGGCCGTCACGGCGCCCCTTAAGAGCCCCACCGCTGACCAGCCCGGGAACGGATTTCCAACCACCGGGATCGGGATGCTAGAGTTTCACTCGTTGCAAGGGCCTGTGGCGCAGTCCGGTAGCGCACCTCGTTCGCATCGAGGGGGCCAGGGGTTCAAATCCCCTCAGGTCCACGCAGCACGAAGCCCCCGTCGGGAGACCTGACGGGGGCTTCGTCATGTCCGGTCCCGCCGGGCTTCCCGATCGCCGGGCTTCCCGATCGCCGGGCTCCCGGCCGCCGGATATCCGGCCGCACCGGGCTTCCCGGCCGCACCAGGCTTTCCGGCCGCGTCGGCTACGGCTGCAGCCGCTTGGCGAAGCACAGGCTCGACGGGTACTCCCGGTAGTAGCCGAACTTGGTGCACGGCTCGTAGCCGCTGGAGGTGTACAGGGCGATCGCCTCCGGCTGCTGGTCGCCGGTCTCCAGGACCATGCGGATCCGGCCGGCGGCGCGGGCGTCCTCCTCCAGCGCGGCGAGCATGCGGCGGGCCAGGCCCCGGCCGCGCATCGACTCGATCACGAACATGCGCTTCAGCTCGGCGTCGCCGTCCTCGTTGCCCTCGCCGTTGCTGTCCTGGCTGCGCCAGCCGCCGGAGGCCACGGGCGTGCCGTCCTCGTCATAGCCGATCAGGTAGAGGCCGTTCGGTGGCCGGAAGTCCGCCGGGGCCAGGGGAGTGGCGTCGCCGTCGTCGCCGTAGCGCGCTTGGTACTCGGCCTGGACCTCGTCGTTGAGCTTCACGGCGTCCGGGTGGTCGAAGGGAACAGGGCGGATAAGCATGTGAGGCACCGTATATCAATGCGAAGGCGGGTGGGAGGGCCCGCGGAGTCTGCCCGCGGGGCCCCGTCCAGTGTGCCGGTACAGTGCCCGGGTGCTGACTGTGACCTCCGCCAATGTGAACGGACTGCGTGCCGCCGCGAGGAAGGGCTTCGTGGAGTGGCTCGCCGGGACCGGCGCCGACGTGCTGTGCCTGCAGGAGGTGCGCGCCGAGCCGCAGCAGCTGCCCGAGCACGTGCGCACGCCCGAGGGCTGGCACGTCATCCACGCGCCCGCCGCCGCCAAGGGCCGCGCGGGCGTCTCCCTCTACACCCGCCGTGAGCCCGATCGCATCCAGGTCGGTTTCGGCTCGACGGAGTTCGACACCAGCGGCCGGTACGTCGAGGCCGACCTGCCGGGTGTGACGGTCGCCTCCCTCTACCTGCCCTCCGGCGAGGTCGGCACCGAGCGCCAGGAGGAGAAGGTCCGCTTCATGGGCGAGTTCCTGGCCTACCTCAAGGAGCTGCGCGAGCGGGCCGCCGCCGACGGGCGCGAGGTCCTGGTCTGCGGGGACTGGAACATCGCTCACACCCGGGCCGACCTGAAGAACTGGCGCGGCAACACCAAGAACTCCGGGTTCCTGCCCGAGGAGCGGGAGTGGCTGACCCAGGTCCTGGCCCCCGAGGCCGGCGGGTACGTCGACGTCGTGCGCGCGCTGCACCCGGACGTCGAGGGGCCGTACACCTGGTGGTCGTACCGGGGGCGGGCCTTCGACAACGACGCGGGCTGGCGCATCGATCTTGCCGTCGCGACCCCTGGGCTGGCCGCCCGCGCTGTCAAGGCTGTCGTGGAGAGGGCGGCCAGCCATGAGGAGCGGTGGTCGGATCATGCTCCTGTGACGGTGGTCTTCGAGACGTGAGGTGTACCGGCTGGTCCTCCGAGCGTGAAGGTCAGACGCGACACGTCCGGCCCGGCTGTTCGTGCCGGACCACCACCGGAGCGGCCCTTGGTGACGGTGACGCGGACCCCGCTTTCGAGGAGGAGCCGACGGGAGACGGGTGCCTGGGTCGCCGTGGTTTCTCGATAGCGGTCGACCGCGTACGTCTCGAGCCAGTCGGAGCGCATCGCGGCGGGTGCGGGACATACGTCACCGCGAGCCGTCGCGCGGCACACATAGTCGCCGTACGGCCGACCCTTGCGCACGGCGAAGTACATGCGCCCCTCGCAACCTGAACAGTGTGCGATGCCGGTGAGCAGCGCGGTTGTCCGATTCCTCGGTCCTCGCGTGCCATTGGAGCGGGTTGCCAGCGTGTTCTGCAGGACCTGGAACTCCTCGTTGGACAGCAGCGGCTGACCGATGAGCACCGGGGTACCGAATGCGTCATGAACGGTCTGTCCACCATGCGTCCGATGCCCCATCAGTGACGGGCTCCGCAGCACCTTGGACAAGGTGCCCGAGGTCCACCGGAATCGCTCGAAGTCACGCCCGTGGCGCCGACCGCCCGTCGGGCGTCCCTGGAGCTGCGCTCGCCGGTCACGGGGCACTGGCACCTCGGAGGCGTTCAGTTCTCGCGCGATGGCGACCAGAGACTTCCCTGCATGTACGTCCGCCACGATCGCCCGGACGAGGTCTGCGGTCTCGGGATCAGGAGCCAGGCACCAGCCGCTCCCCGAAGGATGAGGAGCCTTTTGATAGCCGAACGGGATCAGTCCGCCTCCGTAGCGACCGGCAGCTCGCAGAGCCTCGTGACTGCTGCTGAGTCGGGTGGAGATGGTACGGGCCTCCTGCTCGACGTCGTGAGCGAAGTCCATGCACTGCTGAATCGTCGAGGCAGTCGCCTCCGGTGTGACGACGAGGGGACGCCCGGTTTCGAGCATGCCGAAGACGAGTGTCCGCGTGTGTTCTCGCCCCCAGGCGATCAGTTCGGCCATATGTGTCACGGACCGCACGGCGCGGTCGACGTGTGACCAGACGATGGCTTCGTACGCCTGAGGACGCTCCAGCCAGGTCGACAGTGAAGGCCTTTCGAACGGAGAGATCCGGCGGGCGGAGACGCCGAGATCCGCTGCCTCGCCGACCAGGGCGAAGCCGAGCCTCTCGGCGCACAGTCGGATGGCGGAACGCTGTCGGCTCGGTGAGGTGGTCACATTGGTGAGGCAACTGAGGCGTAGGGCGGCAAGAGCTCTCGGACCCCCGAGGGCGGGTGGGTCAAGCGGTCGGGGACTACCCTGGAACACGTCGACGCTTCCTTGGAAGTGTCGGCCATACCCCGGGGCTGGTCGCACAGCCGCCGGGGCCTTTTCGATCTCACTCTCGGAGTGCAGACCCAATTTCGTCCGCTACTGCCAGAGAAGTGCCTCGATGGAGTGAATTGACAGGGAATACCTGGTGGTGGAGCAGATCAGGCGTTAAGGCCGTGTCCTATGTGGCGGGTGGCTCGTTGGACTGATCTTGGGGTGAGGTATATGGAGTTGGACTGTTCCGGACGGCTTGTGGGAGATCGCGAAGCCGCTGATCCCTCCGTCGAAGGTGCGGCCGCAGGGCGGCGGAACGCAGGACACGCCCGATGAGACGCTGTTCGCGGCGACCATCGACGTGCTAGCCAGCGGTTGTGCCTGGCGGGCTCTGCCGCCGTGTTTCGGGATATCTCGGTTACGCGACACACGCATCGGCGTGAGCATCGCCCGCAAAGGCATCGAGTCCGGCGAACGCCTGGGCTGCCGTCGTCGGGTGATCGAGCGGACGATGTCCTGGCAGTCCGGCTACCGCAGGCTCAGCTGCCACTACGAGCGCGATCCCCGCGACTACCTCGCCTTTCTCGGCCTCGCCGCAGCTATCCGCTACTGCAACCGACTCGTCCGCCTCACCGCATAGGACACGGCCTAAGGCCGCTTGTTCAGGCGGCGGTCCAGTGCCATCGACAGTTCCGCCTCCACCACGCTCTTGGCCAGGGGGCGCAGGCGGTGCAGGTCGTCCTCGGGGGCGTGGCGGGTGACGAGGTCGGTGAACAACTCGGCCAGGGCCTCGGCGTGTTCGCGGACGCGGCGGCCGGCAGCGAGGACCTCGGCCAGCGGGATGCCCTCGCGGACCAGGGCGGCGGAGACCTCCAGCAGGCGGCGGCTGATGTGGACGATCTCGTCGCCGTCGGTGCCGACGTAGCCGAGGTCCATGGCGGCGGCCAGGTTCTCGGCGGTGACCTCGCCGGCGAAGCGGTCGGCGAGTTCCTCGGGGGTCAGCCGGACGGGGACCTCCTCGGTGGGGGCGCCCAGGCCCAGCAGGTCGGCGACGTCGCGGCCGTGGTCGAAGGCCTCGGCGAGTTCGGCGATGCCGTTGAGGGTGTGGCCGCGCTCCAGCAGGGCGGTGATGGTGCGCAGGCGGGCCAGGTGGTGGTCGTCGTACCAGGCGATGCGGCCCTCGCGGCGGGGTGGCGGGATCAGCTTGCGCTCGCGGTAGAAGCGCAGGGTCCGCACGGTGATCCCGGCGAGCCGGGCCAGTTCCTCCATGCGGTACTCGCGCGGGCCCTGTCGGTGTTCTGCGTCCTCTGCCACGTTGGAAGCCTATGGCGTACCGCCGGTAACTTCCTTCTCCCGCCCCCTACCGCTCGGTACGGAGCTGCTCTACAGTCCCATTGCGCCAGTGTTCACTGGCACGGTTCCTAGGTGATGCGTGGAGGCTTCGCAGATGGCCGAGCACGAGCATGTACGCGTGGCGGTGATCGGTTCCGGGTTCGGCGGGCTGGGGGCCGCCGTGCGGCTGCGCCGTGAGGGGATCACCGACTTCGTCGTCCTGGAACGGGCGAGCAGCGTCGGCGGCACCTGGCGCGACAACAGCTACCCCGGGTGCGCCTGCGACGTGCCCTCCCACCTGTACTCCTTCTCCTTCGCGCCCAACCCCGACTGGCCGCGCACCTTCTCCGGGCAGGAGCACATCCGCGCCTACCTGGAACATGTCACCGACGTCTTCCGCCTGCGCCCGCACATCCGCTTCGACTCCGAGGTCAAGAAGATGACCTGGAACGCGGAGCACCTGCGCTGGGACATCGAGACCACCAGCGGCAACCTCTGCGCCGACGTCGTCGTCTCCGCCACCGGGCCGCTGTCCGACCCCAAGATCCCGGACATCACGGGCCTGGACTCCTTCCCCGGCAAGGTCTTCCACTCCGCCCGCTGGGACCACGACTACGACCTGACCGGCAAGCGCGTCGCCGTGGTCGGCACCGGCGCCTCCGCCATCCAGATCGTGCCCTCCATCCAGCCCCGGGTCGGCCGGCTCACACTCTTCCAGCGCACCCCGCCGTGGGTGATGCCCCGCGTGGACCGCGCGATCAGCTCCCTGGAGCGCTCCCTGCACCGCGCGCTGCCGCTGACCACCCAGGTGCGCCGCGGACTGCTGTGGGGCATCCGGGAGTTGCAGGTCCAGGCGTTCACCAAGCACCCCGACGAGCTGGGCTTCGTCGAGCAGCTGGCCAAGCGGAACATGGCCCGCGCCATCAAGGACCCGGCGCTGCGCGCCAAGCTCACCCCCGACTACCGCATCGGCTGCAAGCGGATCCTGCTGTCCAGCACCTACTATCCGGCGCTCGCGCAGGACAACGTGGACGTGGTGGCCAGCGGGCTCAGCGAGGTCCGCGGCTCGACCGTGGTCGCCGCCGACGGCACCGAGGCCGAGGTCGACGCGATCGTCTTCGGCACCGGTTTCCACGTCACCGACATGCCGATCGCCGAGCGGGTCGTCGGCGCCGACGGCCGCACCCTCGCCGAGACCTGGAAGAACGGCATGGCCGCGCTGCGCGGCGCCAGCGCGGCCGGCTTCCCGAACTGGATGACGATCATCGGCCCCAACACCGGCCTGGGCAACTCCTCGATGATCCTGATGATCGAGTCCCAGCTGAACTACATGGCCGACTACCTGCGGCAGTTGAACGTCCTCGGAGGCAAGGTCGCCCTCGACGCCCGGCAGAGCGCGGTGGACGCCTGGAACCACAAGGTGCAGGAGCGCATGAAGCGCACGGTGTGGAACACCGGCGGCTGCACCAGCTGGTACCTGGACGCCAGTGGCCGCAACACCACCATCTGGCCCGGCACCACCACCGAGTTCCGCCGCGCCACCCGGCGGGTGGACCTCGCCGAGTACGAGGTCATCCGGGCGCCCCGCCCGACGGCGACGGCCGCCCGGCGGCAGGCGGCGGCGGAGGTGGACGCGTGAGCCGGCCGACCCCCGTCCTCTCCGGCCCGTACGCCCCTCCCGCGCCCAGCCGCGAACTGACCGCCGTCTCCGCCGACGGTGCCCGGCTGCACGTGGAGGTGCACGGCCCCGCCGGCGCACCCGCCGTCGTCCTCGCCCACGGCTGGACCTGCTCCACCGCCTTCTGGGCCGCGCAGATCCGCGATCTGGCCGCGGACCACCGCGTCATCGCCTACGACCAGCGCGGCCACGGACGCAGCCCGGCGAGCCGGGTGTGCAGCACCGACGCGCTCGCCGACGACCTGGAGGCGGTGCTCGCCGCCACCCTCGCGCCCGGCGAGAAGGCGGTGATCGCGGGTCACTCGATGGGCGGGATGACGGTGATGGCCGCGGCCGGGCGGCCCGGCTTCCAGGAGCACGCGGCGGCCGTCCTGCTGTGCAGCACCGGCAGTTCGCAGCTGGTGGCCCGCTCCACGGTCGTACCGATCCGGGCCGGTCGGCTGCGCACCTGGCTGACCCGGCGCATCCTCGGCTCCCGCGCCCCGCTCGGGCCCGTCACGCCGACGGCCTTGCGGATCCTCAAGTACGGGACGATGGGCCCCGGTTCGGCGCGGCACGTGGTCGAGGCGTGCGCGCGGATCGTGCACGCCTGCCCGCGCCGGGTGCGCCACTCCTGGTCCCGCGTGCTCGACCTGCTCGATCTCGACCACGGCGTACGGCAGTTGGGGGTGCCGACGGCGGTGGTCGTGGGCACGGCCGACCGGCTGACCCCGCCCGTGCACGCGCGGTTCCTGGCGTCCGCGCTGCCGCGGTGCGTCGGGGTGACCGAGCTGCCCGGCATCGGCCACATGACGCCGATGGAGGCGCCCGAGCAGGTCACCGGCAGGATCCGGGACCTGGTCGCCGCGTACGGACGGGGCAGTGACGACGCGACCGATGCGGCAGACGCATCCCGCGCAGCCGTCGCGACAGGCGCGAGCCGCGCAGCCGTGGAAACCGACGCAGCCGTCGCGACAGGCGTGAACCGCGCGACCGGCGCGACCGACAGCACGACCGACGAAGACGCCGCACGGATCGGAGAGGGTGCATGAGCAGGACGAGCCTGGAGGGGCAGGTAGCGGTCGTCACGGGGGCCGCGCGGGGCGTCGGGGAGCTGCTGGCGCGCAAGTTGTCCGCGCGCGGCGCGAAGGTGGCGCTGGTCGGCCTGGAGCCGGACGCGCTCAAGCAGGTCTCCGAGCGGTTGCACGGCGAGAGCGCCCACTGGCACGCCGACGTCACCGACCACGAGACGATGGCCCGCGTCGCGGCCGAGGTCGAGGAGCGGTTCGGCAAGGTGGACATCGTGGTCGCCAACGCCGGGGTGGCCACCGGCGGCCCGTTCACCGACTCCGATCCGGTCTCCTGGCGGCGGGTGATCGAGGTCAACCTGATCGGCTCGGCGGTCACCGGCCGGGCGTTCCTGCCCGCGCTCACCCGCAGCCGCGGCTATCTGCTGCAGATCGCCTCCCTGGCCGCGATCACCCCGGCGCCGATGATGACGGCGTACTGCGCCTCCAAGTCCGGTGTGGAGGCGTACGCGCACAGCCTGCGCGCCGAAGTGGGCTTCCGGGGCGTGCGGGTGGGGGTGGCGTACCTGTCGTGGACGGACACGGACATGGTGCGCGGCGCCGACCAGGACGAGGTCATGCGGGAGCTGCGGCAGCGGCTGCCGTGGCCGTCGAACAAGACCTATCCGCTGGGCCCGGCCGTGGACCGGATCGTGGACGGCATCGAGCGCCGCGCGAGCCATGTGTACGGGCAGTGGTGGCTGCGCGGCATGCAGGGCGTGCGCGGGTATCTGCCGGGGCTCATCGGGACCGTGGGGCAGCGGGAGATGCGCCGGTTCGCGGACCGTCTGACCGGGATCCGCACGGGCCTGGTGGGGGCCGGCGGGGCGGCCGACGAGCAGCACCGGACCACCGCTGCTACCGACCGTCACTGATCGACATGCGCAGGGTCACCGCCCGTGTGAATCTGAACGAGGTCGATCCCTCACCTACCGGGGGATCCCACCCACACGGGAGTGAAACCATGGGTATGAAGGACAAGTTCCAGGACCAGGGCGAGCAGTACCAGCAGCAGGGCCGGGAGCGCGCCCAGGAGGGCCGCGAGAAGGCCGGCCAGCGTTCGTCCCAGCAGCGTGAGCGCGGTCGTCAGGACATCGACGAGGTGCAGGACGACATGGACGACCGCCTCAACCAGGACTACGACCGGTAGTCGTTGAGTGATGCTGTGCTCGGCTCCGGCCGGGACGCGTGGGGTGCCCTGTGTGCCAGGGCACCCCACGTTCGTGCGTCGGCTTCGGTGGCGCTTTCCGTGGGGCGCGGGGACCAGCTCGGGTTCCCTCAGTCGTGGGGGGCGCCCAGGATGCACTCAGCGGTGGGGGGTGGCGACCGGGGTGGTGTCCAGCAGTTCCAGGGCCAGTTCGATGGCGGTGTCCATCTCCACGTGCCGGCCCTCGGCCCAGTCCATCGGGGTGCGCAGGGACTCGATGTCCGGGCTGACGCCGTGGTTCTCCACGGACCAGCCGTAGGCGTCGAACCAGGCCGCGTTCATCGGCACGGTGATGACCGTGCCGTCGCCCAGGCGGTGCCGGCCGGTCATGCCGACCACCCCGCCCCAGGTGCGCTGGCCGACCACCGGTCCCAGCTTCAGCAGCTTGAACGCCGCGGTGATCATGTCGCCGTCGGAGGAGGTCGCCTCGTCGGCGAGCGCCACGATCGGGCCGCGGGGCGCGTTGGAGGTGTACGACACCGGCTGGGCGTTGCGGGTCAGGTCCCAGCCGAGGATGGTGCGGGTCAGCTTCTCGATGACCAGCTCGCTGATGTGGCCGCCGGCGTTGCCGCGCACGTCCACGATGAGCGCCGGGCGGGAGATCTCCATGCGCACGTCCCGGTTGAACTGCGCCCAGCCCGAGCCGCCCAGGTCGGGGATGTGCAGATAGCCGCAGCGGCCGCCGCTCAACTCGCGGACGACGGCGCGGCGTTTGGCCACCCAGTCCTGGTAGCGCAGCGGCCGGTCGTCGATGAGGGGGACGACCGCGACCCGGCGGGGCGGCCCGTCGCCGTCACCGGGGTCGAACGTCAGCTCCACGGTCGTCCCGCCGGACCCGGCCAGCAGCGGGTCCGGGCCCGCCACCGGGTCCACCGGGCGGCCGTCGACGTGGGTGAGCACCGCGCCCGCGCGGATGCCGGTGCCGGCCAGCGGGGAGCGGGCCCGGGAGTCGGAGGAGTCGCCGAGCAGGATCCGCTTGACCACCCAGCGCCCGTCGCGGCACACCAGGTTGGCGCCGAGCAGGCCCTGCCAGCGCTGGTACTGCGCCGGTCCCTCGTTGCGGCGGGCGGCGGCGACGTAGGCGTGGGAGGTGCCCAGCTCGCCCAGCACCTCGCGCAGCAGGTCGGCGAACTCGTCCGGGGAGGCCACCTGTTCGACCAGGGGACGGTACTGGGCGAGCACCCCGTCCCAGTCGATGCCGCTCATCCCGGGGTCCCAGAAGTAGGCCCGGATCAGCCGGCCCGCCTCCTCGTACGCCTGCCGCCACTCGGCGCCCGGGTCGACCACGGGCATGATGCGGCGTACGTCGATCCAGGTGGTGGTGTCGCTGTCGCCGATCTCGGTGGACGGCACCGCGCGCAGGTCGCCCTCGTCGACCACGACCAGCCGGGTGCCGTCGCCGCTGACCGCGAACCAGTCCAGGTGGCCGACCAGTTCGGACTTCTTCGCCTTGCCGAGGTTGAAGTGCTCCAGCGTGGGCCGGCCGGTGGTGTCGTCGGGGTTGGCGAACGTCTCGCCCAGCGCCCCGGAGATCGGCCAGCGCAGCCAGACCAGGCCGCCGCCCGCGACCGGGGCCAGCGCCGAGTACTTGGAGGCGATGACCGGGAAGGGCGTCACGCGCATCTCCAGCCCCTCCACCTCCACGGTGGCCGCACCGGGTTCGCCGGCCTCCTCCTCCAGCGGGTCCAGGCCGCCGGCGGCCGGCCGGCCCTCGGGATTGAGGGCGAACGGCGAGGGGGTCGCTGAGGACAGCGGCACCAGGTAGGGCTTGCAGCCCAGCGGGAAGGACAGGTCGCCGGTGTGCACGTCGTACACCGGGTCGAAGCCGCGCCAGGACAGGAAGGCCAGGTAGCGGCCGTCCCGGGTGAAGACCGGGTTCTCGTCCTCGAAGCGGCCGTTGGTGACGTCCACGACGAGGCGGTCCTTGATCCGGGCCATCTTGATCTGCCGCAGCGTGCGGCCGATGCCGGGGTGCGACCAGGTCAGCCAGGCCCCGTCCGGGGAGAAGGCGAGGTCGCGCACGGGGCCGTTGTCCGACCGGACCAGCTCGGTGACCGGCCCGCCGGTCGTCTCGGAGTCCTCGTCGCTCTCACTGCTCTCGGTGGTCCCGCCGGCCTCGGCGGCCTCCTGCTCCGCCTGGGACACGTCGAGCAGCAGCAGCCGTCCGTCGTCGGCGGCCGGGGCGAGGCGTTCGCCGTCGGGGTCGGAAACCATCTCCAGGACGCGGCCCGGCTGTCCGGAGGCGAGCCGGCGGGGCGGGCGGGCGCCGCTGGCGCGCGGCAGGTGGGCGATCTCGACGGCGTCCTCGCCGTCGGCGTCGGGGACGTAGGCGAGCCTGCCGCTCTCCCCGAGCATCTCCGGCAGGCGGACGCGGACGCCGGGCGTGTCGGTGAGGGTGCGGGCGGGGCCGTCGCGGTGGGTCAGCCAGTACAGCGAGCCGCGGACGACGACGGCGCTGGCCCGGCCGGTCTCGTCGACGGACAGGCCGTCCAGGGTCTGCGCGGCGGGCGCCGGGTAGGGGCGGCGGCCCGCCCGGGGGCCGCTCAGCCGTACGGTCAGCTTGCGCGGCTCGGAGTCCGGGGAGAGGTCGTCCACGATCCACAGCTCGCCCGCGCACTGGTAGACCACGCGGCTGCCGTCGCTGGCGGCGTGCCGGGCGTAGAAGGCGTCGTGGTCGGTGTGGCGGCGCCGGCCGGTGCCGTCGTGGGCGCAGGAGTAGAGGTTGCCGACGCCCTCGTGGTCGGAGAGGAAGGCGATCCGGCCGCCGACGAACATCGGGCAGGCCAGGTGGCCGCCGATGTCGGGCAGCAGTCGCCGCCCGTGCAGCCACAACCGGCCCATGGCGCCGCCCCGGTAGCGCTTCCAGGAAGCGGGTTCGTGCGGCGGGGTGCCGGTCAGCAGCAGGGTCCTGCGCTCCCCGCCGAGGTCGGCGACCTGTAGGTCGCTGACCGGCCCCCAGGGCAGCTTGCGGCCGGGGGAGCCGTCGGTGTCCACCTTGTAGGCCCAGGTGAAGTACGAGAACGGCTCGCTCTGCGAGGTGACGGCGAGGATCTCGGTGCGGTCGTGCTCGTCGGGCGGGCTCCAGCCGCACACCCGGGTGTCGGTGCTGCCCCAGTACGTCAGCCGGCGGCCCGGCCCCCCGTCCACCGGGACGAGGTGGATCTCGGGCGCCAGGCTGCGCCAGCTCGTGTAGGCGATGTGGCGGCCGTCGGGCGAGAAGCGGGGGTGCCCGGTCTTGGTGCGGTCCACGGTGAGCCGCCAGGCCCGGCCGGCGCCGTCCAGCGGCGCCAGCCAGAGGTCGTCCTCGGCCACGAAACACAGCAGATCGCCGCTGAGGTGCGGCAGGCGCAGATAGCTCACCTACCCATGCTTCGTCCGGGCCGGGAGGCCAGCAACTCGTACGAAAACCCAGGCGAACCCATGCGTATTTATGCGCACCCGACAGACGTGACCCACCCCACGTACGAAACCGTTTCGTTTCGATCGCGCGGTGGGATACATTCATCTCGTACGAATACTCGTGGCGAGGACCTCGTGCGAGGACTCGCACGACGAACCTGACCCTGGGACGAGCCCAGTCGTGGCGGAGCGGAAAGGCGGGCCGATGGCCGAGGCAGCCAAGGGCGCGGCGGCAGCCGCTCCAGTGGAGCCGGTGTCCGCGCCGGCGCGCCGCAGCCGGATCACGCCCGAGCGCGAGGCCGAGCTGTACGAGGCCGTGCTCGACCTGCTCCGCGAGGTCGGCTACGACGCCCTCACCATGGACGCCGTGGCCGCCCGCACCCGCTCCAGCAAGGCCACGCTCTACCGCCAGTGGGGCGGCAAGGCCGAGCTGGTGGTCAAGGCCGTCCGGCACGGCAAGCCCGGCAAGGCCGGCGGGATCGACACCGGCTCGCTGCGCGGTGACCTGCACGCCCTGGTGGCCCGGGAGGACGACTGCGTCATGGAGCAGAACTCCGCGCTGATGCGCGGTCTGGCCATGGCGATGCACGCCAACCCCGACCTCAGACAGGCCTTCAGGGAACAGCTCATCGAACCGGAGACCGGCGAGTTCCAGCGGCTGCTGCGGCGCGCCGTCGACCGGGGCGAGATCCGGGCCGACTGCCCGGCACTGGACTTCGTGGTGCACATGCTGGCCGGCGGGTTCGCCGTCCGCGCGCTGATCGAGGACCAGCCGCCCACGCAGGAATTCCTTCGTTCGTACATCGACGCCGTGGTCCTCCCCGCCCTCGGCGTGACCACGTCCTGATCCCTGAACCCTGACGGGTCCCCCGTCCCTCGTAGCACCTGACGCGGCCGCTCACGTCGTCGGGCTGATCACCCCTGCCCAGTTCCACCCCAACGACCTGACCGGGAGTACGCCCCCGTGGCCACGTTCCTGTACAAACTAGGCCGGATCGCCTTCCGGCGGCGGCACTTCGTCGCGCTGATATGGGTGGCGCTGCTGACGCTCGCCGGCGTCGGCGCCGCCACCGCACCCCCCGCCGGCAGCACCTCCTTCTCCATCCCCGGCACCGAGGCCCAGCGCGCCTTCGACCTGCTGGAGCAGCGCTTCCCGGGCGCGAGCGCCGACGGGGCGACCGCGCGGGTGGTGTTCAAGGCGCCCGGCGGCCAGAAGATGACCGACGCCGCCCCCAAGGCCGCCGTGGAGAAGACCGTCAAGGAGCTGTCCGGCGGCTCCGAGGTGGCCTCCGTCGCCGACCCCTACACCGGGCACGCCGTCAGCAAGGACGGCACCGTCGCGTACGCGTCGGTGAAGTACAAGGTCTCCGGCATGGAGCTGGAGGACTCCTCCCGCACCGCCCTGAAGGACGCCGCGCAGGACGCGCGGGACGCCGGGCTCACCGTGGAGATCGGCGGTGACGCGCTCAGCGCCGCGCCCGAGACCGGTGCGACCGAGGTCATCGGCATCGTCATCGCCGCCGTCGTGCTCGTCATCACCTTCGGCTCGCTGCTGGCCGCCGGGCTGCCCCTGCTGACCGCGCTCATCGGCGTCGGCATCGGCGTGTGCACGGTCACCGCCCTCGCCCACGCCCTCGACCTGGGCTCCACCACCTCCACCCTGGCCTCGATGATCGGCCTGGCCGTCGGCATCGACTACGCCCTGTTCATCGTCTCCCGCTACCGCGCCGAACTCGCCGAGGGGCACACCCGGGAGGAAGCGGCCGGGCGGGCCGCGGGCACCGCGGGCTCCGCGGTGGTCTTCGCGGGCCTGACCGTCGTCATCGCCCTGGTCGGCCTGTCCGTCGTGAACATCCCGATGCTGACGAAGATGGGTGTCGCGGCGGCCGGCACGGTCGTCGTCGCCGTCCTCATCGCGCTGACGATGATCCCGGCGCTGCTCGGCTACGCGGGCCGCAGGGTCAAGCCGGCCGGCCAGAAGAGCCGGCTGCTGGGCGGCGGCCGGGCCGCGCGCACGCCCGCCCGCCCCAACATGGGCACCCGCTGGGCGAGCTTCGTCGTCCGCCGGCCCGTCGCCGTGCTGCTGCTCGGCGTGATCGGCCTGGGCGCCGCCGCCGTCCCCGCCGCCTCCCTCGAACTGGGCCTGCCCGACGACGGCTCGCAGCCCGTCTCCACCACCCAGCGCCGCGCCTACGACCTGCTCTCCGAGGGCTTCGGGCCCGGCTTCAACGGCCCGCTGATGGTCGTCGTCGACGCCAAGGACAGCGACCGCCCCAAGGCCGCCTTCACCGAGGTGACCGACGCGATCAAGTCCCTGCCCGACGTCGTCACGGTGACCCCGGCCCAGGCCAACAAGGCCGGTGACACGGCGACGGTGACGGTCGTGCCGAAGTCCAAGCCGTCCTCGGCCGGCACCGAGGACCTGGTGCACGCCATCCGCGGCGCCGGCGCCGGCATCACCGCGAAGACGGACGCGAAGGTGCTGGTCACCGGCTCCACGGCGATGAACATCGACGTCTCGCAGAAGCTCAACGACGCCCTGCTGCCCTATCTGGCCCTGGTCGTCGGCCTCGCCTTCCTGCTGCTGATCGTGGTGTTCCGCTCGGTGCTGGTGCCGCTGAAGGCGGCGCTCGGCTTCCTGCTGAGCGTGCTCGCCGCGCTCGGCGCGGTGGTCGCCGTCTTCCAGTGGGGCTGGCTGTCCGGCCTGATGGGCGTGGAGCAGACCGGTCCGGTCATGTCGATGATGCCGATCTTCATGGTGGGCGTCGTCTTCGGCCTGGCCATGGACTACGAGGTGTTCCTCGTGACCCGCATGCGCGAGGCCCACGTCCACGGGGAGAAGCCCAGCCAGGCCGTCGTCACCGGCTTCCGGCACGGCGCCCGGGTCGTCACCGCGGCCGCGGTCATCATGATCGCCGTCTTCTCCGGCTTCATCGGCTCCAGCGAGTCGATGATCAAGATGATCGGTTTCGGCCTGGCGATCGCCGTCTTCTTCGACGCGTTCATCGTGCGCATGGCCATCGTCCCGGCGGTCCTGGCCCTGCTCGGGCGCAGGGCCTGGTGGCTGCCGAAGTGGCTGGAGCGCGTCCTGCCGAACGTGGACGTGGAGGGCGAGGGCCTGCGCGCGCAGTCGCCCGCCGGCGCCCGGGACGCCGACCCCGACGCGGACCCGGACGGGCAGCGCGAACTCGTGCGCGCCTGACCGGAACACGCCGGTGAACCGCTCGTGACGTGCGGGGAAGGCAACTGGGGCCTGTCCGGCGGATCAAGACGCAGGGAACTCACGGCGACTGATCTGCCCAGGTGAGCGGGGCATGGTGGGTCCCTGTGCAAGGCGGAGGAGGGAGTCGACGCGGAGCGTCGAGGACCGACGACAACGCCGCAGAGGGGCGCGCCAGGCCCCGCGTCTGCGGCATGATCCGCCGGACAGGCCCTAGCCTGCCCTTCCATGACGACACCTTCCGCTTCCGCGTCCTCCGCCTCGGCGGCCCACCCCCGGTTCGCCGAGGCGCTGCGCACCCTGGGCCTCGGCGAGCTGCTCGCCGAGGTCCGCGCGTTTCCCGAGGCCACCCGGACCGCCGCCGAGGCGGCGGCGGCCATCGGCTGCGAGCTGAGCCAGATCTGCAAGTCGCTGATCTTCGCCGCCGACGACGTGCCGGTGCTGGTCCTCATGGACGGGGCCTCGCGCGTGGACGTCGAGCGGGTGCGCCAGGAGCTGGGCGCGGCGAAGGTCACCCGGGCCAAGGCCGAGGTCGTACGGGAGACCACCGGGTACGCCATCGGCGGCGTGCCCCCCTTCGGGCACCGCACCCGCACCCGCGTGCTCGCCGACCGGGGGCTGCTCGACCACGACGTGGTCTGGGCCGCCGCCGGAACCCCGTACACCGTCTTCCCGATGGACCCCAAGGCGCTCGTCGCGCAGGCCGGCGGCACCCTCGTGGACGTGCGCGAGCGCACGGCGTGACGCCGCTCGTCACCGCGGCGGTGCTGCTGGCGGCGGTCACCCACGCCAGCTGGAACGCGATCGCGCACCGGATCACCGACAAGCTGGTCGGGTTCACGCTCATCGCGGGCGGCGGACTGCTCATCGGGCTGGTGCTCATCCCGTTCACCGCTCTCCCGGCGGCCGCCGCCTGGCCGTACCTGCTCGCCTCGGCGGCCGTCCACGTCCTGTACTACGCGCTGCTGATGACGTCCTTCCGGCTCGGGGACTTCGGCCAGGCGTACCCGATCGCGCGCGGCACCGCGCCGCTCGTCGTCACCGGGCTCGCCGCGCTGTTCGCGCACGAGGTGCCCGACGGCTGGGCGGCGGCGGGCGTCGCGCTGTCCTGCGCGGGGCTCACCGGCGTCGCCCTGTGGGGGCTGCGCGGACGGCGGCCCGACTGGGCGGCGATCGGGGCCGCGCTGGCGACCGGGCTGACCATCGCCGGGTACACGGTGGTCGACGGGCTCGGCGTGCGCGCCTCCGGATCGTCGCTCGGGTACATCGCCTGGCTGATGGCCCTTCAGGGCGTGGTGATCCCCGCCTGGGCGACGACGCGTTGGCGCGGCCGGACGTCCGCGATGCTGCGGCCGTACGCCGCGGTCGGGCTGCTCGGGGCCGCGCTGTCCGTGACGGCGTACGCGCTGGTGCTGTGGGCGCAGACCCGGGCCGAACTCGCCCCGATCGCGGCCCTGCGTGAGTCCTCCATCCTGGTGGGCGCGGCGATCGGCGCGGTGTTCTTCAAGGAGCGCTTCGGGGCGCCGCGCATCGCCGCGGCCGGCCTGCTGGTCGTGGGCATCGGGCTGATGCTGCACAGCGGTTGACGGCGATCCGCCGCCGCGCCGGTCGCCTGTCCTGTTGTCGCGCCGGCCGTCGCGTCGTTGGCCAAACCCGCGCCCACGGGCCGCCCGGTCCGGTGCTGCACGCGGCTGGGGAAAGGCGCACCCTGGAAGCAGGTCTTCCGGAGGTGATGGTCATGATGAAGACCGCTGTGGGATGGCACGTCGAACTCGAATTCAAGGAGGACGACCAGCACACCAAAGCCGCCGCGCTGGTGCGCCTGCCCGACGGCAGCGAGATCCGCGGGCACGGGCGGGCCAGCCGGTTCCGCACCGACGCCAACCAGCCGCGGGTCGGCGAGGAGATCGCCGGGGCGCGGGCGCTCAACGAACTCGCCATGCAACTGCTCGACAAGGCGCACGAGGAGATCGACCAGGCCTCGGGCCGTACGTCCCAGCCGATCCACATCTGAGCCCCCGCCCACCCGCCGGGCCGGGCACCGCGGACGCCGGCGCGGCGCCCGTGCTCACGCCAGGGACGCGCGCACCGCCCGGACCAGGGCCTGGGCGCGGGGGTCCGCCGTCACGCTCGTGCGGAAGCCGTTGGTGACGTAGCCGAAGGCGATCCCGGAGTCGGGGTCGGCGAAGCCGAGGGCGCCGCCGCGGCCGGGGTGGCCGAAGGAGCCGGGGCCGAGCAGCGGCGAGGCGCTGCCGTGCAGCATGTAGCCCAGGCCGAAGCGGGTGGGGGCCACCAGCACGCGGTCCGGGCCGGCCGCGGCCTCCGCGCGGGCCAGGGCGGCCGTCTCCGGCGTGAACAGGCGCACCCCGCCGTCCACCTCGCCGATGAGCGAGGCGTAGAAGCGGGCCAGGCCGTCGGCGGTGGCGATGCCGTTGGAGGCGGGCAGAACGGCGCTCCGGTAGGCCGGGTCGTTCTCGTCGGGCTGGGGCGTGATCGCGGCGAAGGCCCGGCGGGTGAGGGAGTCGGGGTCGCCGTAGGCCTGGGCGAGGGAGCGCTTGGGCCGTATCCGCAGCCCGCCCGCCTGCGTGGCGGGCGGCTCGACGCGGCCGACCCGGCCCACGCGGTGCGCCTGCTGAGGCGGCAGCCCGACCCACAGGTCCGCGCCGACGGGCCCGGCGATCTCGGTGGCGATCCACGCGCCGATGGACCGGCCCGTGACCCGACGGACCAGTTCGCCGGTCAGCCAGCTGTAGGTCTGCGCGTGGTAGCCGTGGTCCGTGCCCGGCTCCCACACAGGCGCCTGGGCCGCAACTGCCGCCGCGCCCCGCTCGGGGTCGGTGGCCTCGGCGGGGGTGAGCGGCCGGTCCAGGACCGGTACGCCCGCGCGGTGCGCGAGCAGCTGCCCCACCCGCGTGTGCTCCTTGCCGGCCGCCTTGTACTCCGGCCAGTACGCGCCGACCGGGGCGTCCAGGTCCAGTTCGCCGCGCTGGTGCAGCAGCAACAGGACGGCGGCGGCCACGCCCTTGGTGGCCGAGCGCACGATCTGTGCCGTGCCCCGCTCCCAGGGGGCGGCGTCGCCCGCGCCGTCCACGTCGCGGGTGCCCGCCCACAGGTCGACGACCTTGTGGCCGTCCCGGTAGACCGCGACCGCCGCGCCGCGCTCGCCGCGGTCGGCGAAGTTGGCCGCGAACGCGTCCCTGACCGGCTCGAAGCCCTCGGCCACCGTACCGTTCACGTCCACGCCCCGGCTCCCGTCCCGTCGTTGCCACTCGTTGCTCTGACCGTCGCAGCGCCTGCGACAGTGAGTGCAACGCGGGCGTGGCGCCTGCGATTCCTCAGTACCGGGCGCTCGCGGTCACCGGGAGGGCTGGGCGCCGGCCGTCACCGAGCGCGGGTCGAAACCGAACGGCAGCTCCAGGCGGTGGGCGCGCATCAGCGCCTCGTCGGACAGCAGCTCGCCGGTCGGACCGTCGGCCGCGATCACGCCGTCGCTGAGGATCAGCGAGCGCGGGCACAGCTCCAGCGCGTAGGGCAGGTCGTGGGTGACCATCAGCACCGTCACGTCCAGCGAGCGCAGGATGTCGGCCAGCTCCCGGCGGGAGGCCGGGTCGAGGTTGGAGGAGGGCTCGTCCAGCACCAGGATCTCCGGCTCCATGGCGAGCACGGTGGCCACCGCGACCCGGCGCCGCTGCCCGAAGGACAGGTGGTGCGGCGGTCGGTCGGCGAAGTCCTGCATGCCGACCCGCTCCAGGGCCGTGCGCACCCGCCGCTCCAGCTCGGGCCCCTTCAGTCCGGCCGCCGCCGGACCGAACGCCACGTCCTCGCGCACGGTCGGCATGAACAGCTGGTCGTCCGGGTCCTGGAAGACGATGCCGACCTTCTGCCGGATCTCGGCCATGTGCCGCTTGCCCACCGGCAGCCCGGCCACGGTCACCGTGCCGGTGCCGCCGCCGAGAATGCCGTTGAGGTGCAGCACGAGGGTGGTCTTGCCGGCGCCGTTCGGGCCGAGCAGCGCCACGCGCTCCCCGCGCCCGATGGCGAAGTCGACGCCGAAGAGGGCCTGGTGTCCGTCGGGATAGGCGAAGGCGAGGCCGGAGACCTCCAGGGAGGGCACGGGCGCGGAAGTAGGCACAGTCACAGCATCCATCCCAGCAGACAGACCACGAGCGCGGCACAGGGGAGGGCCAGTGCGGAGGACCACTGGGCCCGCGAGGCGCTCACCTCGTCGATGACCGGCATGGACCCGGCGTAGCCGCGGCTGACCATGGCCAGGTGGACCCGCTCGCCGCGCTCGTAGGAGCGGATGAACAGCGCGCCCGCGGACTTGGCGAGCACGCCCCAGTGCCGCACGCCGCGCGCCTCGAAGCCGCGGGACTCGCGGGCGATGCGCATGCGCCGCATCTCGTCGGTGATCACGTCGCCGTAGCGGATCATGAAGGAGGCGATCTGCACCAGCAGCGGCGGCAGCTTCAGGCGCTGCAGGCCGAGCAGCAGTTCCCGCAGTTCGGTGGTGCTCGCCAGCAGCACCGAGGCGGCCACCCCGAGGGTGCCCTTGGCGAGCACGTTCCAGGCGCCCCACAGGCCGCCCACGCTCAGCGACATCCCCAGCACGTCGACCCGCTCGCCCTGGGCCACGAACGGCATGAGCACCGCGAAGGCGACGAACGGGATCTCGATCAGCAGCCGCTTGAGCAGGAAACCCGCCGGTACGCGGGCCACGGTCGCCACCGCCGCCAGCAGCACGGCGTACAGGGCGAACGCCCACATCGCCTGGCGCGGGGTGGACACCACCACCACGACGAAGGCGAAGGCCGCGGCCAGCTTGGTGTGCGGCGGCAGGGTGTGCACCGGCGAGTTCCCCTGCCGGTACAGCCGGTGCGCGTGACCCGCGCCCATCAGACGGCCTGGGAGGAGGGCGTGGAGGACTCGGCGGTCTCGGATGCCGTGCGGCGCCTGCGCACCACCCAGAACACCGAGCTGCCCACGACGACGGTGACGCCGACGCCGATCACGCCCGCGAGCCCGCCGGACAGCCGGGCGTCGGAGATGTCCTTCACGCCGTAGTCGGCCAGCGGCGAGTCGGACGCCGCGTGCTTCTCCTCCTTCTTGTCGATCCCCTTGTCGTGGGCGACCTTCTCCAGGCCGTCGGGGCTGGCGGAGGCGTAGAAGCTGACGAAGCCGGCGAGGACCAGGGAGGTCACCAGGCCGGTGATCCACAGCTTGCGGTGCGACCGGGCGGCGGCGGGCGCGGGCTCCGGCGCGGCGGCGGGGGCGTCGACGAGTTCGCCGCCGACCCGCAGCTTCAGCCGCTGCCGCAGCCCGCGGGCCCCGTACACCAGGTCGGGCCGTACGGCGATGACGGCGCCTACGGTCAGCGCGGTGATCACGGCCTCGCCGATGCCGATGAGCACGTGCACGCCGATCATGGCGGTGGCCACCTTGCCGATCGGCACGTCCGTGGTGCCGCCGACGGCGTAGATCAGGGTGAAGGCGACGGCGGCGGCCGGCACGGAGAGCAGTGCCGCCACGAAGGAAGCGACGGTCACCGAGCGGCGGCGGCGCGGCAGCACCTTCACCAGGCCGCGGAAGACGGCGTAGGACACCACGGTGGTGACGATCGCCATGTCGGTGATGTTGACGCCGAGCGCGGTCAGGCCGCCGTCGGCGAAGAGGATGCCCTGCATGAGCAGGACGACGGACACGCACAGGACCCCGGTGTAGGGGCCCACGAGTATCGCGGCCAGGGCCCCGCCGAGGAGGTGGCCGCTGGTGCCGGCCGCGACGGGGAAGTTGAGCATCTGCACCGCGAAGATGAAGGCGGCGACGAGACCGGCCAGCGGCGCGGTGCGCTCGTCGAGTTCCCGGCGCGCGCCGCGCAGGCTCACGGCGAGGGCGCCGGCGGCGATCACGCCGGTGGCGGCGGAGGTGGGGGCGTCGATGAATCCGTCAGGGACATGCACCGTTCGATGATAGAGGCTTGTTGCGAATGACTTGCAAGAGCGGGGGTCCGCTCTCTGGAGCCCCCTGGCGGGTGCACGGATACGCGTTCGGCGCGCGTGAAATCGGAAATCTGGGACATTGGTAATGGAAGGGGCAAGTATTTTCCTGACGGATCACGGAGAGTGAAGGGCCGTACGATGTCGGTGGTCGAACAGTTCGCGCGAGCCCGCATAGTCACCGACGACGACACCCAGGACGAGCGCGACGCCGTCCCGGTCGTGCTGCGCTACGACCCGCAGGCCGACCCGCGCGCGGTGCGGATCGCGCTGCCCGACGGCCGCGCGTGGACGTTCTCCCGGTCGCTGCTCGAACAGGGCCTGCGCGCCCCGGCCGGCACCGGCGAGGTCCGGGTGTGGCCGTGCGGCCGGGTGCAGACGGTGGTGGAGTTCCACACCGCGCAGGGCGTCTCGGTGGTGCAGATCGAGACCAAAGCGCTGACCCGGTTCCTGCGCCGGACCTACACCGAGGCCATGGCGACGGCCTTCGCCCACGGCTGACGGGCCGGTGGGCACGGGCCGGTGGGTGAGGCCGGTGGGCACCCGCCCCTGCCTTCAGCCGGTGCTCAGCCGCCCGCCTTCAGCAGGGACGCCACGATCGGGCCCGCCGTGTCGCCGCCGTGTCCGCCCGCCTGGACGACGGCCGCCGCCGCGAGATCGCCGCGGTAGGCGGTGAACCAGCCGTTCGGCTTCTCCTGCCCGTCGACCTCGGCCGAGCCGGTCTTCGCTCCGACGTCGCCGCTGACCCCGGCCATCGCCTTCACGGCCGTGCCGTACTCCACCGTGTACCGCATGACCTCCTTCAGCTGCGCCCGCGTCGTGGCCGACATGGTGCGCGCGGCCTTCGCCGGCGTGCGGTGGTCCACGTCGAAGGACACCAGGTACGGCTGGTGGAAGGCGCCGGCCTGCACCGTCGCCGCCACCGACGCCATGTTCAGCGGGTTCATCCGCACCCCGCCCTGCCCGATCAGCGAGGCGCCCATCTGCGCGCCGCTCTGCACCGGCACCGAGCCGTCGAACGACGGCACACCGATGGCCCAGTTGTCCATGCCCAGGCCGTAGACCTCCTGGGCCTCCTTCGTCAGGTCGCTGTTCGACAGCTTCGGCGCGAAGTCGATGAAGGCGTTGTTGCAGGAGGCCCCGAAGCTCTGCTCGAACGTGCCGTGCTTGATCTCGGAGTCGTCGTCGTTGTGGAACGTCCAGCCGGCCAGCTTGTAGGTCTTGGGGCAGGGGTGCGAGGCGCCCGGGGTGACGAGCCCCTTCTCGAACAGCATCGTCGCCGTCACGATCTTCATCGTGGAGCCGGGCGCCAGGGAGCCCTGGAAGGCGGTGTTGAAGCCGTGGCCGCTGTTGGCGACGGCCAGGATCTCACCGGTCGAGGGGCGCAGCACGACGACCGAGGCCCGCTTGCGCCGGTTCACCTGCTCCTCGGCGGCGGCCTGCAGGGTGGGGCTCAGCGTCGTGCGCACCGTGCCCGGCGTGCCCTTGCTCAGCTCCAGCAGCGTCTTGTCGGACAGCTCGGCCTTCTTCGAGGCCGCGCCGCGCACCACGCGCAGTTCCACGCCGGCCTTGCCGCCCGCCTTCTTGCCGTACTTCTCGCGCAGCCCGTCCAGGACCGTGCCCAGCGAGGGGTACTTCGCCGCGGTCAGCTCGTTGCCGTCGCGGTCCAGGGCCTTCACCGGCGGGGTGCCGGCCTCGCCGGGGACCAGGGGGTCGCCGTCCTTCAGGTCGGGGTGGACGACGGAGGCGTGCCAGTCCACGACCGGGGCGCCGTCGTCGGCGCGGCGCACCACGGTCAGGGCGCTGTCGTAGGCCAGCGGCTTGCTCAGGCCCTGGTAGGACACCGTCGCCTTCACCGAGAAGGGGACCTTCGTGCCGCTCGGGGTGCCCTCGGTGAGGGTGACGTCCTTCAGGTGGGCGTCCTTGGTGTAGCCGGTCAGCAGGGCGGTGGCGGCGGTGGAGTCGCTGGTGGCGGCGGCCGCCTGGGCGGGCCGGCCCTGCTGCCAGGCGGTCAGGAACCGGGTGGCCGCGCTTCGCACCTCGGCGGCCGTCAGCGGGCCGGTCTTCACCGTCCTGTGCACGCCCGCGGACGTGGTCCGCGGCTGGCCCTCGGCCTCGGCGCCGCCGTACAGGGCGTACGCGCCGAACCCCGCCCCGCCGGCGACCACGGCGATCACCGCGCCGATCACGGCGGGAGTCGCCTTCCGCCGCTCGGCGACGCGCCTTCTCTTGCCCACTGCCTTCCGTCCTCCGCGATCCCCGGGCCCGACGGCCCGTTGCCGCCGCCGCGTGCCCAGCGCACCCGGCGACGGCCACCACCCTAGAGTCCCCTGTGGTGCCCGGAGCGCCGGCCACCGGTCCGTAGCCAACCTGCGACATACGGTCCCCGGCGCGGTGGCCGGGGCGTGCGGGCGGATCAGCCGGCGGCGCGCAGCACCGCCGCCACGATGGGTCCGGCGGCGTCGCCGCCGTGGCCGCCCTCCTGGGTCATGGCGGCGGCCGCCACATCGCCCCGGTATCCGGTGAACCAGCTGTTGGACTTCGCCTGCCCGTCGACCTCGGCGGAGCCGGTCTTCGCGCCGATGTCGCCGCTCAGCCCGGACATCGCCTGGGCCGCGGTCCCGGTGGTGGCGGTGCGGTGCATCATCTGCCGCAGCTGGGCGACCGTGCCCGTCGGCAGCCCCTGCGCCCGGGCCAGCTCCCGGTCGTCGAGCCGGGGCGAGACGAGGACGGGCTGACGGAAGCGGCCCGTGATCGCGGTGGCCGTCACCGACGCCATGTTCAGCGGGCTCATCTGCACCTGGCCCTGCCCGATCATGTTGGCGGCGGTGTCCGGGCCGCCGGAGGCGGGCACCGAGCCGTCGAAGGAGGGGATGCCGGTCTTCCAGTTGTCCCGGCCCAGCCCGAAGCGGTCCTCGGCCTCCCGGGTCAGGGAGTCCACCTTGACCGAGTCCGCGTACTTCACGAACGCCGTGTTGCACGAACGGGCGAAGCTGTCGGAGAGGGTGGCGTGCTCGTCGGCCTTCATTCCCGTCAGGTTGTGGAAGGTCTGGCTCTGCCACACCGCCGTGTCCGGGCAGGGCGCGGGGCCGTTCGCCGAGGTGATGCCGTTGTCGATGAGCGTGGCGGCACTGATGATCTTCATGGTGGAGCCGGGGGCGAGACGGCCCAGGAACGCCGCGTTGAAGGCGTCCGCGCGGTGGTTGGCCACCGCCAGCACCTCACCGGTGGACGCCTTGACGGCCACGATCGACGACTCGGCGAACCGCTGCACCGCCTCCTCGGCCGCCGCCTGCGCGCTCGCGCTGAGCGTGGTGCGCAGCTTGCCCGCCCTGCCCTTGGCGAGGGTGATCAGCGGGGTGTCGGCGGCCCCGGTGTCCGCGTGGTGGATGCTCAGTTCGACGGCGGGGGTGCCGCCCGCCCGGTCGCCGTACTTGGCCCGCAGCTCGTCCAGGATCGGCCCGAGCGAGGGGTACTTCTCCTTCGTCAGCACCGCCCCGTTGCGGTCGACGGCCTCGATCGCGGGCGCGGCCGACTCGCCGGTGACCAGCGTGTCGCCCTTCTGCAGCGCGGGATGCACCACCGAGGGCTGCCAGTCGACCAGCGGCCGGTGTGTGCTGGTGCCGCGCACGATGCTCAGCCGCGAACTGTAGGCCAGCGGCTCGGACTTGCCGTCGAAGGACACGGTGGCCTTGACCGAGAAGGGGACGGTGGTGCCCGAGGCCGCCCCCGGCGTGATCCTCACCCGGGAGATGTGCGCGTCCGTCCCGTAGGCCGTCAGCAGTTCCTGGGCCGCCTCGGGGAAGTCGGTGTACGACGCCGCGGTCTGCGCGTCGCCCTTCTCCCAGGCCGCGAAGAAGTTCTGCGACGTCTCCTTCACCTCGTCCGCGTCGGGCGGCCCGGTCCGCGCGGGCGCGGATCCGCCGGAGACCGCGGTCCCGTTCAGCGCCGAGACGACGTTGTACGTCCCGTACCCGGCCCCGCCCACCACGACGGCGACCAC
>NZ_LR732544.1:4545556-4559754 GCF_902506575.1 Streptomyces mexicanus
GGCACATGGCGGGGACGGGGGCCGAGTGGCCCGAGGGACGCGCGGTGCCGTGGTGCGGCGCGCTCGGCGTGCCGGGCCGCGCGCCCGGCGCGAGACGTCGCTCACACCCGCCCTGAGCAGGGCGTATCTCGCATGAGCGTGCGCCCCATGCGCGGGCAAAGCCCCGTTTCCGAACAGCAAAGCGATATCCGCCGTCGGAGGGAGCCTTGGGCAAGCAACGTCCAAATCGCCTCCAACACTCGACAGGTCGGCTGCGTTCGTGCTGGTGGAGGCGTCCACTGGAGGCGAGGGGACAGACCGTCCCCCCACCTTCAGCGGAACGTGAGGAGCCGGCATGAGCGAGACCACCGGACAGGCCGGTCACCGCGGCGCGGCGACCGCCGTCGTCAACGAGTCCTACTCCTTCGCCTGCATGCGCTGCGGGCACGGCTGGGAGCAGTCCTACGAGATAGAGCACCACACCGACGCCGACGGCAACGAGTTCGTGCTGTACGTGGCGGACGGCCGCGTCGTGCCGTCGCCGCTGAGCCGGCCCGCCTGCCGCAACTGCGACGGCCACGTCGTGCGGATCATGCGCCCGGGCCGGGTGGCCTCCGCGCAGAGCCACCTGCACGAGGGCGAGCAGCGCGGCCAGCAGCGTCCGGCGGGGCCCGCGGTGGCCCCGGCGTCCGAGTCCGCGCCCGGGGAGGAGGCGACGGCCCGGAAGCCGGAGGAGCACCACTGGCACCTGTCGGACCTGCTGCACCCGTTCCACCGCAAGGCGGGCTGAGCCGGCCAACCGCGAGGGCGGGCTGAGCGAGGCGGGTCGAGCCGGCCACCGGGAGGGCGGGCGGAGCCGATCACGGAAAGGCGGGCTGGGCCGGCCACCGGCAGGGGTGCTGGGCCGGCCGGTCCGCGCCGGCGGTGAGGGCATGCCCCTTTCGTAGGATCGAGACATGCCTTCGAACGCCGACAAGAACGCGGCGCCCCCGCTTCCGGAGCCCCTCCGGACCCCGGTCGCCGACTCCCACACCCACCTCGACATGCAGTCCGGCACCGTCGAGGAGGGCCTGGCCAAGGCGGCGTCGGTGGGCGTGACCACGGTCGTCCAGGTCGGCTGCGACGTGGCAGGCTCGCGCTGGGCCGCCGAGACGGCCGCGGCCCACGCGCACGTCCACGCCGCTGTCGCCCTGCACCCGAACGAGGCGCCGCGCATCGTCCACGGCGACCCCGACGGCTGGTCGCGGCAGGGCGCCCGCGAGCCCGGCGGTGCGGCGGCCCTCGACGCGGCGCTCGCCGAGATCGACCGGCTGGCCGCGCTGCCCCAGGTCAAGGGCGTCGGCGAGACCGGCCTGGACTACTTCCGCACCGGCCCGGAGGGCAAGGAGGCCCAGGAGCGGTCCTTCCGCGCCCACATCGAGATCGCCAAGCGGCACGGCAAGGCCCTGGTCATCCACGACCGGGAGGCCCACGCCGACGTCCTGCGCATCCTCAAGGAGGAGGGCGCCCCCGAGCGGACCGTCTTCCACTGCTACTCGGGCGACGCGGAGATGGCCGAGGTGTGCGCCCGCGCGGGCTACTTCATGTCCTTCGCCGGGAACGTCACCTTCAAGAACGCGCAGAACCTGCGGGACGCCCTGGCCGTCGCCCCGCTGGAGCTGGTGCTGGTGGAGACCGACGCGCCGTTCCTCACCCCGGCGCCGTTCCGCGGCCGGCCGAACGCGCCGTATCTGATCCCGGTCACGGTGCGGGCGATGGCCGCCGTGCGGGGCATCGACGAGGACGCGATGGCGGCGGCCCTGGCCGCGAACACCGCCCGCGCCTTCGGCTACTGACCGTCACGGTGGGCACCCTGTGTAGTCGCGCCGCTTTGGAGAGTGACCATCGCTCCGCTAGGTTCTGGGGCTCCGATCCGACCGCTCGGACCCCGCCCTGTGGAGTGTGCCTGCGTGAGCAGCCCGCCGTACGAGACGTCCCGCCCGCCCTACGAGACGTACCGCCCGTCGTACGAGACGTCCCGCCTGCCGTATGAGCCCTGCGGCCCGTCGTACGAGGCGTACGACGCGACCGCCGGGACCTCTGGGACCTCTGGGACCTCCGGGATCCCCGGGACGACCCTCGGGACGGTCGGTGCCGGTGGGGCCGATGGGGCCGGTGAACCGGAGGCTTCGGTTCCCCGGCCGGCGGGGCGCGGTGATGCGCGGCGGGGCGCGCGGCGGCGCCGCACGCGCCCTGTGCGGCGGCCGGAGACGAACGTGCGGCGGCTGCTGCCGCAGGCCCTGGTGGTGGCGTTCCTGGCGGGCGGCACCACCGCCTTCGTCGCCCAGGACAAGCCGGTCGGGCTCACCGTCGACGGCCGGCCGCGCACCCTGCACACCTTCGCCGACGACGTGTCCGAACTCCTCGCCGAGGAAGGCGTGCCGCTCGGCCCGCACGACCGGGTCACGCCCGCGCCCGGCACCCCGCTCGTCGCCGGCCGGCAGGTCGCGGTGCGCCACGGCCGGCCGGTGCGCCTCACGCTCGACGGGCAGCGGCACGAGGTGTGGACGACGGCGCGCACGGTGGACGGGGCGCTGCGGCAGTGGGGCGTGCGCGCGGAGGGCGCGTACCTGTCCACCACACGCTCGCAGGCCATCTCGCGCGCCGGCCTCCCGCTCCACGTGCGCACCGAGCGCTCGGTGACGATCATGGCGGACGGCCGGCCGCGCACGGTACGCACCAACGCGGCCACCGTGCGGGAGGCGGTGGAGCAGGCCGGGATCGTCCTGCGCGGGGAGGACACCACCTCCGTCCCGCTGGACAGCTTCCCGCGCGACGGGCAGACCGTCACCGTGCTGCGGATCACCGGGGCGCGGGAGGTGCGCGAGGAGCCGATCCCGTTCGCCGTGCGGCGCACCGACGACCCGACGCTGCCGAGGGGCACGGAGGTGATCGAGCAGGACGGGCAGCCGGGAGTGCGCCGGGTCACCTACACGGTGCGCGCCGTCAACGGCGTACGGCAGCGGCCCCGGCTCGTGGGGTCCGAGGTGGTGCGCGCGCCGCGGACGCGGATCGTCCGGGTCGGCACCCGCCCCCACCCCCGCTCGGTGCACGGCACCGACCACCTCGACTGGCAGGGCCTCGCCCGGTGCGAGTCCGGGGGGCGGGCGGACGCGGTGGACGACTCCGGCACCTACGGCGGGCTGTACCAGCTGGACGAGGAGACCTGGCACCGCCTCGGCGGCCGCGGCCGTCCGCAGGACGCCTCCGCCGAGGAGCAGACCTACCGCGCCAAGAAGCTGTACCTGAGCCGGGGCACGAGCCCCTGGCCGCACTGCGGGGCGCGGCTGACGGACCCGGCGCGGTGAGGGGCCGGGAGCCGTGCCCCCGAGCGCGGTGACGCGGCGAGGACCGTGACGGGCCGGGGGCCGCCACGGGTCAGGGGCCGCGAGGGGCCAGGGGCCGTGACGGGCCTGAGGGCACGGACGGTCGGAGGGCGCTGAGGGCACGGACGGACGGAGGGCGCGGCGCACCCCCGTACCCTTGTGCCGTGAGCAGCCCCACCCCCGACGCCCTGCTGGGTCCCGCCGACGTCCGCGAGCTGGCGGCGGCCCTCGGCGTACGCCCCACCAAACAGCGCGGCCAGAACTTCGTCATCGACGCGAACACCGTCCGCCGCATCGTCCGCACCGCGGGCGTCCGACCCGAGGACGTGGTCGTCGAGGTCGGCCCGGGGCTCGGCTCCCTCACCCTGGCCCTGCTGGAGGCCGCCGACCGCGTCACCGCCGTCGAGATCGACGACGTGCTCGCCGCGGCGCTGCCCGCCACGATCGGCGCCCGCATGCCCGAGCGCGCCGACCGGTTCGCGCTCGTCCACTGCGACGCCCTGCACGTCACCGAGCTGCCGGGCCCCGCCCCGACGGCACTGGTGGCGAACCTGCCCTACAACGTCGCCGTGCCCGTGCTGCTGCACATGCTCGACACGTTCCCGAGCATCGAACGCACCCTCGTCATGGTGCAGTCGGAGGTCGCCGACCGGCTCGCCGCCGCGCCCGGCTCGAAGGTGTACGGGGTGCCGTCGGTGAAGGCGAACTGGTACGCCGAGGTCAAGCGGGCGGGGGCCATCGGCCGCAACGTCTTCTGGCCCGCGCCGAACGTCGACAGCGGCCTGGTGTCGCTGGTGCGGCGCACCGAGCCGATCAAGACGACGGCCACCAAGGACGAGGTCTTCGCCGTCGTCGACGCCGCCTTCGCCCAGCGCCGCAAGACCCTGCGGGCCGCGCTGGCCGGCTGGGCGGGATCGGCGGCGGCCGCCGAGGCGGCGCTGGTGGCCGCCGGTGTCTCGCCGCAGGCGCGGGGCGAGGCGCTGACGGTGGAGGAGTTCGCGCGCATCGCAGAGCACAAGGAGCCCGGAAACCAGTGAGCGTCACCGTCCGTGTCCCCGCCAAGGTCAACGTCCAGCTCGCGGTGGGCGCCGCCCGCCCCGACGGCTTCCACGACCTGGCGAACGTCTTCCTGGCGGTCGGCCTGTACGACGAGGTCACCGTCACCGAGGCCGACGAGCTGCGGGTGACCTGCGAGGGTCCGGACGCCGGCCAGGTCCCGCTGGACCGGACGAACCTCGCCGCCCGCGCGGCTCAGAAGCTCGCCGAGCGCCACGGCCGCACTCCGGACGTCCACCTCCACATCGCCAAGGACATCCCCGTGGCCGGCGGCATGGCGGGCGGCAGCGCGGACGGCGCGGGCGCGCTGGTGGCCTGCGACGCGCTGTGGGGCACGGGCGCCTCGCGCGAGGAACTGCTCGACATCTGCGCCGAGCTGGGCAGCGACGTGCCGTTCAGCCTGGTCGGCGGGGCGGCGCTGGGCACCGGGCGCGGGGGGCGGCTGACGCCGCTGGAGGTGGGCGGCACCTTCCACTGGGTGTTCGCCCTCGCCGACGGCGGGCTGTCCACACCGGCGGTGTACGGCGAGTTCGGCCGGCTGGCGCAGGGAAGGGACATCCCCGAGCCGGTGGCCTCGCAGGAGCTGCTGGCCGCGCTGGCCAAGGGGGACGTGCACGCGCTCGCGGCCGCGCTCTCCAACGACCTCCAGCCGGCCGCGCTGTCCCTGCGGCCGTCGCTGGCGGACACGCTGGCCGCGGGCCGTGCGGCGGGGGCGCTGGCGGGGCTGGTGTCACGACGGCGTTCCTCGCGGCGGACGCCGAGTCGGCGGCTGCGGTGGCGGAGGCGCTGCGGGCGTCGGGGACGTGCCGTGCGGCCCGGGTCGCCGAGTCTCGGCGACCGGGGCGACGGTGGTCTGATCGGGGCTCAGAGGTCGTCGACGGCGGTCGGGTCGATGTCGATGGGGCAGGGCTTGTCGACCTCGATCCGGTCGCGGTGCATGCCCAGTCGGTGCTCTGCGGACTCGGCGGTCATGGTTCCTCCCATGAACGGGATCCTGCTGCCCGCCCTCCAGGTAGCCGCCGCTCCCCGATCACGTCACCACATAGAGTGACCATCCCCTCGCGCGCCGCGCCCTTCCCCCGAGGCCCTACGCTTGAAGGCTGACCCACCCCCCTGTACAGGAGCGAAATGGCCGTCAACCTCGTCAATGTCGAGAACGTCAGCAAGGTGTACGGCACGCGTGCCCTGCTCGACGGTGTGTCACTCGGCGTGTCCGAGGGCGACCGGATCGGCGTCGTCGGCCGCAACGGCGACGGCAAGACGACCCTGATCCGGATGCTGGCCAAGCTGGAGGAGGCCGACTCCGGACGGGTCACCCACTCCGGCGGGCTGCGGCTCGGCGTGCTCACCCAGCACGACTCCCTCGACCCCGAGGCCACCGTGCGGCACGAGGTCATCGGTGACATGGCCGACCACGAGTGGGCGGGCAACGCCAAGGTCAGGGACGTGCTGACCGGTCTGTTCGGCGGGCTGGACCTGCCCGGCTTCCCCAAGGGCCTGGACACCGTCATCGGCCCGCTGTCCGGTGGCGAGCGGCGGCGCATCGCGCTGGCCAAGCTGCTCATCGAGGAGCAGGACGTGCTCGTCCTGGACGAGCCCACCAACCACCTCGACGTCGAGGGCATCGCCTGGCTGGCGCGGCACCTGCGCGAGCGCCGCTCGGCGCTGGTGTGCGTCACCCACGACCGGTGGTTCCTGGACCAGGTGTGCACCCGCATGTGGGACGTGCAGCGCGGCACCGTCTACGAGTACGAGGGCGGCTACTCCGACTACGTCTTCGCCCGCGCCGAGCGCGAGCGCATCGCCGCGAGCGAGGAGGCCAAGCGGCAGAACCTGATCCGCAAGGAGCTGGCGTGGCTGCGGCGCGGCGCCCCGGCCCGCACCTCCAAGCCGCGATTCCGCGTCGAGGCCGCCAACGAGCTGATCAAGGACGTGCCGCCGCCCCGGGACCGCAGCGAGCTGATGAAGTTCGCCTCCTCCCGGCTCGGCAAGACCGTCTTCGACCTGGAGGACGTGACCGTCCAGGCCGGCCCCAAGGTGCTGCTGGAGCACGTCACCTGGCAGCTCGGCCCCGGCGACCGCGTCGGTCTGGTCGGCGTCAACGGCGCCGGCAAGACCTCCCTGCTGCGGGCCATGGAGCAGGCCGCGCGCACCGAGGGCGAGGCGCAGCCCGCGGGCGGCCGGATCGCCGTCGGCCGCACGGTGAAGCTGGCGTACCTGTCGCAGGAGGTCGGGGAACTCGACCCGGACTGGCGGGTGCTGGAGGCCGTGCAGCGGGTGCGTGAGCGCGTCGACCTCGGCAAGGGGCGGGAGATGACCGCCGGGCAGCTGTGCGAGACGTTCGGCTTCGGCAAGGAGAAGCAGTGGACGCCGGTGGGTGACCTGTCCGGCGGTGAGCGGCGGCGGCTGCAGCTGCTGCGCCTGCTGATGGGCGAGCCCAACGTCCTCTTCCTCGACGAGCCCACCAACGACCTCGACATCGAGACCCTCACCCAGCTCGAGGACCTGCTCGACGGCTGGCCCGGCTCGATGATCGTCATCTCCCACGACCGGTTCTTCGTCGAGCGCACCACCGACACCGTCTACGCGCTGCTCGGCGACGGCACCCTGCGGATGCTGCCGCGCGGCATCGACGAGTACCTGGAGCGCAGGCAGCGCATGGAGCAGCGGGCCGCGGCCACCGCTGCCGCGCCCGCCGCCGAGAAGGCCGGGACAGACGCGCAGACGCAGAAGCCGGAGAAGAGCGCCGCCGAGCTGCGCGCCGCGAAGAAGGAACTCCAGAAGGTCGAGCGGCAGTTGGACCGCGTCTCGGAGAAGGAGACCAAGCTGCACGCCCAGATCGCCGAGCACGCCACCGACTTCGCGAAGGTCGCCGAACTCGACGCCGAGCTGCGCGCGTTGACGGCCGAGCGCGAGGAGCTGGAGTTGCGCTGGCTGGAACTCGCCGAGGACGCCCAGTGATCGAGCCGCCGAGGGGGCGTGTGAAGGCGGGCGCGCGCGCCGCGTGAAAGGCGCGTGAAGGACCGTAACGGCGGTATCACGAGCCGGTCCGCCCTTGGGCACAGGGGCGGTCACGGCCCGGTCTGCTGTCGGCGGCGGGTGATATGAAAGAGCCGTCCGAGAACTGTCCGATTCATGTGAGCAGTACGACTCTGGGTCCTTCGTGAATCTCAGGGCGTGGCGAAAAATCAGTGAACGAGGGGGAGACGCGCTGATGACTCAGCCGCCCAACCAGCCGCCGCAGGGCCCTCCGGGGGCACCCGAACCACAGGACGGGCCCCCGCAGCCCTCCCCGCCGCCCGGCGGTGGTTTCGGCATCCCCGGATGCGTCCGTGGGGGGACTGGGGGGTTGCTCGATGGGAGTGCGGCTCATGGTGGTCGACGACCACCGACTGCTCGCCGAGGCGCTGGCCTCGGCGCTGAAGCTGCGCGGGCACCGGGTGCTGGCCGCCGCGGCGCCGGCCGCGGGCGCGGCGGACCTGGTGATCAGCCGGGCGCCGGAGGTGTGCCTGCTGGGCACGGCCGCACCGGCCGAGCCGGGCACGTTCGACCCGGTGGTGAAGATCAAGCGGGAGCGTCCGCAGGTCGCGGTGGTCGTGCTGGGGCCGGTGCCCTCGCCGCGCGGCATCGCCGCGGCGTTCGCCGCGGGCGCCTCGGGCTACGTCCGCCACGACGAGCGCATCGAGGGCGTGGAGCGGGCGATCATGAAGGCGCGGGCGGGGGAGGCGGCGGTGGCCCCGCAACTGCTGCAGGGGGCCTTCGGCGAGCTGCTGAACCCGGCCGACCAGCCCGACGACGAGGGGCAGCGGCTGCTGCGGATGCTCACCCCGCGGGAGGTGGAGGTGCTGGCCAGAGTCGCCGAGGGCGAGGACACGCGGCTGATCGCGGCGCGCATGGGCATCGCGCCGAGCACGGCCCGTACGCATGTGCAGCGCGTGCTGATGAAGCTGGGGGTGGGCTCCCGCCTGGAGGCCGCGGCCCTGGCGGCCCGCACGGGCCTGCTGGACCGCGCCGGCCACCAGGGCTGAGCGTCACCGAGTGAGCCAGAGAGAGCGGTGCCCTAGTCGGACTCCGTCTCCTGCGGGGGAACTATCGGCCGCAGCTTGAGCCACACCAGGAAGAACACCCCCAGGACCAGCATCCCGATGCCGGTCCACAGGTTGATGTTCACCCCCTGGGCCTTGTCGATGGCCGCCTGGGAGTCGGTGATCCCGGTGATCGTGACGATGATCCCGTACAGCACGAACAGGCCGCCGATGATCCGGCGCAGGTCGAAGATGCGCGCGGCGGTCGCGGACTTGCTCTCCAGCTCCTCGACCTCGCGCTGGACGTCGTGACCGGAGCGGTGTGCGGTGTTCTCGGACTCGGACATGGTCTTCCAATCCTCCCGCGATCAGAACGAGAACGGGATGTAGCAGAGGGCGGCGAGGACGACGGCGCCCCAGCCGAGCAGCGCGGGCCGGCGGTACCAGGCCGCGTCACCGGGCGCGGGCGGCTCGGACAGGCCCGGCGACCGGGTGCCGTAGACCAGGCCCTGCAGCTCCCGCTCCGGCTTGGGCTTGGTGAACAGCGACACCGCCACCATGACCACCGCGCCGGCGACGAACCCGGCGATCGCGGAGACGAAGTTGGCGCCCTGGTCGGAGGGGAGGTGGATGATGTCCTTCTTGTACAGGACGAAGTAGTTCACCATCGCGGCGGTGGTGCCGGCGAGCAGCCCCCAGAAGCCGGACTTCATCGACGCGCGCTTCCAGAACATGCCGACGATGAACACCACGAACATCGGCACGTTGAAGAAGGAGAACAGCGTCTGCAGGTAGCTCATGATGTTCGAGAACGACGACGCCAGGAACGCGGTGCCGACGGAGGCGAGCACGCCGATGGCGGTGATGAGCCGGCCGAAGCGGACGTAGTAGGAGTCCTCGCGGTCCTTGACGACGTACTTGGCCCAGATGTCGGTGGTGAACACCGTGTTGAACGACGACACGTTGGCCGCCATGCCGGCCATGAAGGCGGCGAGCAGACCGGTCACCGCGATGCCGAGGACGCCGTTGGGCAGCAGCTCCTGCATCAGGTAGGGGATGGCGTCGTTGTACTGCAGCCCGGAGCCGGAGGTGCCGATCTTCGGCACCAGGGCGGCGGCGGCCAGGCCGGGGATCATCACCAGGAAGACGATGAAGATCTTCGGGAACGCGGCGATCAGCGGGGTGCGCTGGGCGGCGGAGAGGTTCTTCGCGGACAGCGCGCGCTGCACCTCGGCGAAGTTGGTCGTCCAATAACCGAACGACAGCACGAAGCCGAGGCCGAGGACGATGGTGAGCCAGTTGGCGCCGAGCGGGTTGGCGTGGCCGATGCCGGTGCCGCCCCAGGCGGTGGTGAAGTCGTGCCCGTGGGTGGCGGTCAGCTTGTGGGTCAGGCCGTCCCAGCCGCCCACCTTCTTCAGGCTGAGGACCACGATCGGGATGAGCGCCGCGAGGATCACGAAGAACTGCAGCACCTCGTTGTAGATCGCGGAGGACAGTCCGCCGAGGGTGATGTAGGCCAGGACGAAGAAGCCGGCGACCACGATCGCCACCCACTGCGGCCAGCCCAGCAGCGCCTGCACGACGATCGCCAGGGCGTAGAGGTTGACACCGGCGATCAGGATGGCCGCGAAGGCGAACAGGATCGAACTGAGCAGGTGGGCGCCCTTGTCGAAGCGCAGCAGCAGGAACTCGGGGACGGAGCGCACCTTGCTGCCGTAGTAGAACGGCATCATCACCAGGCCGAGGAAGACCATGGCCGGGATCGCGCCGATCCAGTACCAGTGCACGGTGTAGGCGCCGTACTGGGCGCTGTTGGCGGCCATGCCGAGGATCTCGGTGGCGGCGAGGTTGGCGGAGATGAACGCCAGGCCGGTGATCCAGGCGGGCAGAGAGCGCCCGGAGAGGAAGAAGTCCAGGCTGGTCTTCACCGAGCGGCGCGCGGCGAAGCCGATGCCGAGGACGACGGCGAAGTAGATGCCGAGGATCGCGTAGTCCAGGCCATTGGTGGGGAGGCGTAGCTCCGCCGCCAGGTAAGCGGGCGCGTATGTGGGGGTGTGCATGAGAACTCGCTTCGTTGCGCGAACTGATCCAGCGGGGAACCTACGCCTTCGCCTTCAGAAAATGAACACTTTTGTTGGTGGTCTTTGTTCGATTGTGATGTGACCGGGTGTCGGTGCGGCCCGGTCGCGGCCCGGGCTGTGCGGTCGGCGCTGCGGTGATCTTTGATGGTGGGTTGTGGCGTGTTATGTTTGATTGTGTTGGGTGATGGAGCGTGCAGCTAGGGATCCAGTGGGGAGACCGCCCGTGAAGAAGACCTCGACCCGGCTGGCCGACGGTCGTGAACTCATCTACTACGACCTGCGGGACGACACCGTGCGGGACGCGGTCGACCGGCGCCCGCTGGAGCGGACCGTCACCACCTCCGAGATCCGCCGCGACGACCTGCTCGGCGACGCCGTCGCCGTCGCCTCCCACCGCCAGGGCCGCACCTACCACCCGCCGGCCGACGAGTGCCCCCTGTGCCCCACCCGCGGCGACCGCCTGACCGAGATCCCGGACTCGGCCTACGACGTGGTGGTCTTCGAGAACCGCTTCCCCTCCCTGGCCGGCGACTCCGGCCGCTGCGAGGTGGTCTGCTTCACCTCCGACCACGACGCCTCCTTCGCCGACCTGACCGACGAGCAGGCCCGGCTGGTCCTGGACGCCTGGACCGACCGCACCTCCGAGCTGTCCCATCTCCCCTCCGTCAAGCAGGTGTTCTGCTTCGAGAACCGCGGCGAGGAGATCGGCGTGACCCTCGGCCACCCGCACGGCCAGATCTACGCCTATCCGTTCGTCACCCCGCGCACCGCGCTGATGCTGCGCTCCCTGGCCGCCCACAAGCAGGCCAGCGGCGGCGGCAACCTCTTCGACGCCGTCCTGGAGCGGGAACTGGCCGCCGAGCGCGTGGTGCTGGCCACCGACCACTGGGTGGCCTTCGTGCCGTACGCCGCGCACTGGCCCTACGAGGTGCACCTCTACCCCCGGCGCCGCGTCCCCGACCTGCTCGCGCTGGAGGAGGGGGCCCGCACGGAGTTCCCCCAGGTCTATCTGGAACTCTTGAGGCGCTTCGACCGGATCTTCGACGGCGGGGAGAAGGAAGGCACCGGGCGCGGACGTCCGACGCCGTACATCGCGGCCTGGCACCAGGCTCCGTTCGGCGCGCTGGAGGACGTCGACGGCGTGGTCCGCGAGGACTTCGCCCTGCACCTGGAGCTTTTCACCATCCGCCGCACGTCCGGCAAGCTGAAGTTCCTCGCGGGTTCCGAGTCGGGCATGAGCGTGTTCATCAACGACGTGCCGCCGGAGCGCGCGGCCGAGCGACTGCGAGAGGTGGCGAGTTGATGCCCGGGAAGTACCTGGTGACCGGCGGTGCGGGCTATGTCGGGAGTGTGGTGGCCCAGCACCTGCTGGAGGCCGGACACGAGGTCGTCGTGCTCGACAACCTCTCGACGGGCTTCCGCGAGGGCGTGCCCGCCGGCGCCTCCTTCGTCGAGGGCGACATCCGCGACGCCGCCAAGTGGCTGGACGCCTCCTTCGACGCCGTCCTGCACTTCGCGGCGTTCTCGCAGGTCGGCGAGTCGGTGGTGAAGCCGGAGAAGTACTGGGAGAACAACGTCGGCGGCACCATGGCGCTGCTCGCCGCGATGCGCGAGGCCGGTGTGCGCCGGCTCGTGTTCTCCTCCACCGCCGCCACCTACGGCGAGCCGGTGAGCACCCCGATCACCGAGACCGACCCGACCGCCCCCACCTCCCCCTACGGCGCCTCCAAGCTCGCCGTCGACCACATGATCACCGGTGAGGCGGCCGCCCACGGCCTGGGCGCGGTCTCGCTGCGCTACTTCAACGTGGCCGGCGCCTACGGCCGCTTCGGCGAGCGCCACGACCCCGAGTCGCACCTGATCCCGCTGGTCCTCCAGGTCGCCCTGGGCCGCCGCGAGGCGATCTCCGTCTTCGGCGACGACTACCCCACCCCGGACGGCACCTGCGTGCGCGACTACATCCACGTCGCCGACCTCGCCGAGGCCCACCTGCTGGCCCTGAAGGCCGCACGGCCCGGCGAGCACCTGATCTGCAACCTCGGCAACGGCAACGGCTTCTCCGTCCGCGAGGTCATCGAGACGGTCCGCCAGGTCACCGGCCACCCGATCCCCGAGGTCGTGGCGCCGCGCCGGGGCGGCGACCCGGCGGTGCTGGTGGCCTCGGCCGCCACCGCCCGGGACAAGCTCGGCTGGAACCCGTCCCGCGCGGACCTCGCGGGAATCGTCGCGGACGCCTGGGAGTTCGCACAGCACATCGCGAAGGAGCGGTAAGTGGCGACAGAGCAGGCCCAGCGGGTGCGGGACGGCTTCAGAGCGCTGTACGGCGGCGAACCGGACGGCGTGTGGGCGGCCCCGGGCCGGGTCAACCTCATCGGCGAGCACACCGACTACAACGACGGCTTCGTGATGCCCTTCGCGCTGCCGCACACCGCCGTCGCGGCCGTGGCGCTGCGCACCGACGGCGTGCTGCGCCTGCACTCGGCGGACATGCCGGGCGACCCGGTCGAGGTGCGCGTCGCCGAGCTGGCCCCCGCGGCCGCCCAGGGCTGGACGGCCTACCCGGCGGGCGTGGTGTGGGCGCTGCGCGAGGCCGGCCACGAGGTACCGGGCGCCGACATCCACCTGGCCTCGACGGTCCCCTCGGGCGCGGGCCTGTCCTCCTCGGCCGCGCTGGAGGTCGTCGTCGCCCTGGCCCTGAACGACCTGTGCGGGCTGGGCCTGAAGGGCTGGCAGCTGGCCCGCCTGTGCCAGCGCGCCGAGAACGTCTACGTCGGCGCGCCCACCGGCATCATGGACCAGACGGCCGCGGCCTGCTGCCGGGCCGGCCACGCCCTGTTCCTCGACACCCGCGACCTGTCCCAGCGTCAGATCCCCTTCGACCTGGCTGGCCGGGGCCTGCGGCTGCTGGTGGTGGACACGCAGGTCAAGCACGCCCACAGCGACGGCGAGTACGGCAAGCGCCGGGCGGGCTGCGAGAAGGGCGCGGCGCTGCTGGGCGTGGACGCGCTGCGGGACGTCCCCTACGACGACCTGGACGCGGCGCTGGCCCGGCTGGGCGACGAGGAGGAGGTCCGCCGCCTGGTCCGGCACGTCGTCACGGAGAACGCGCGGGTCGAACGGGTGGTGTCCCTGCTGGAGTCCGGCGAGACCCGCGCCATCGGCCCGGTCCTGACCGAGGGCCACGCCTCTCTGCGCGACGACTTCCGCATCTCCTGCCCCGAGCTGGACCTGATCGTCGACACGGCCCTCGCCGCCGGCGCCCTGGGCGCCCGGATGACCGGCGGCGGCTTCGGCGGCTCGGCGGTCGTCCTCGTCGAGGAGGGCGACGTCCCCACGCTGACCAAGGCGATCGAGGAGGCGTTCGCGGGCGCCGGCTTCACGGCCCCCCGCGTTTTCGAGGCGGTGGCCTCGGCGGGGGCACGGCGGCTGATCTGACGGCATGGCACTGTGCTCGGGCGGCCCTGCGGTCGGACGGTCCTGCGGCAGGGGCGCCCCCGAGGCGGGGTGCTCCTGCGGTCGAGCGGCCCTGCGGTCGGACGGCTCTTGCGGTAGGGCGGCCCCGTGATCGGGCGGGTTCTGTCACGGGTCGGCCCCGTGATGGGGCCGGTTCTGGCACGGGGTGGTCGTGCGGCGGCTCTTTCACATCTGACGCTCTCCGCGGCTCTCCTCATCTTGTTCTTGTTGTGACCCTC
>NZ_LR732544.1:4559855-4573604 GCF_902506575.1 Streptomyces mexicanus
CCCACCGGACTCGGTGACGTCCGGCTGCTGCCCCGCGTCGAGCAGGGCGAGCGGCTGCACGCGCTGCTGTGGCGGGCGGGCCCGGGCGTGCGGATGATCAGCACCGCCGTGCTCGGCGGCGGCATCGGCGAGCGGGGCTGGGTCCTCAACGCCCAGGTGGCCCACGGCTACCGGCGCACCGACCCGGACCGCCACCTCGCCCGCCTGGCCGAGGAGGCCGGGCTGCGCGGGCCGGGCGTGGGCCTGATGACGGCGGCCGACGTCTCGCGCCACGGCCAGGCCGCGGACGGCGGCGCGGAGGCGGTGGTCACCGCGGGCATATCGGTCCGGGGCTGGGCCGCGTCCCCGGAGAAGGGGACCTCCCTGCCCGGCCGGCCGGGCACGATCAACATCATCGCCGCCCTGCCCGTGCCCCTGACCGACGCCGCCCTGGTCAACGCGGTCACCACCGTCACCGAGGCCAAGGTGCAGGCGCTCGTGGAAGCCGGCCTCGACTGCTCCGGAACCCCCACCGACGCCGTGTGCGTGGCCGCCCGCACCCCCGCCCCCGGCGAGACGCCGCACGCGTTCGCCGGCCCCCGTTCCCTCTGGGGCGCCCGCCTGGCCCGCGCGGTCCACCGAGCGGTCCACGCCGCCCTGCCGCACCACTGAGCCACGGGCGGTAGGGCCGCCCGGCTTCCTTGCCCCGACCACGCACCGTTCAGGCGTGGTTCACCGCCGACCCGGGGAATCGGGGACCGGCCGCCTGGCTCACTGTCCCAGCGGCTTGATCAGGGTGTACTCCGTGATGCCCGGCGGATAGTCGGGGATCGCGCACACCACCTTGTAGCCGTGCCGGCGGTAGAAGTCCGGGGCCTGGAAGTCCCAGGTCTCCAGGCGAGCGCCGGTGCACGCGCGCCGGTCGCGGGCGATGCGTTCGGCGCGCCGCAGCAGCCGGGAGCCGAGGCCCGCGCCCCTCAGGGGGGCGTCCACCCACAGGTAGGCCACGTGCAGCCAGTTCGCCCAGGTGTGGCCGACCAGGCCGCCGGCCAGGGCACCGGAGGGGTCCGTCGCCCACACGTGCAGCGGCTCCTCGCGTCCGGCGGGGGACTGTCTCAGGGCGGCCAGCGCCGGGGAGGCGGCGGTGTTCGTGTCGCGGAGGCGGGAGCGGAGCAGATCGCGGCGCTCGTTGTCTACTTCTGCCTCAATACGAAACATGCGGCACACCATAGACCGCACCTCACGGTCAGTTCCGCGAATTGCCTTCCCCTCCCGGCCCCCGGCCGTACTCTGAGGAACGGTACCGGTGGGGGCCGGTGCCGATCAGGGGGCGAGACAGCCGGGTACGGCGCCCGGCGTGGGGGTAGCCATTCCGCAGGGCGGCGGCCGTGCGGTCGTGGCGGCCACGCCGATGCCGTACCCGGGCCCGCCGGCCTCACCACAGGTGTCCGCCCGCCCTGATGACGGGAATCCCCTGCTCCGCCGGGAGCTTGGGGAAGGGGGTTTCAGTGCAACGCATCCGAGTCCTGGTCGTGGACGACCACCGCATCTTCGCCGAGTCGCTCGCCGCCGCGCTGGCCGCCGAGCCGGACGTCGAGGTCTCCGCGGCCGGATCGGGCCCGGCGGCGCTGCGCTGCCTGGAGCGGGCGGCCGCCGAGAGCCGCCGTTTCGACGTGGCGCTCGTCGACGCCGACCTCGGGCACAGCGCCCCCGGCGGGCGGGCCGTCGTGCCGGTGCAGCCGGTGCCGGAGGGCACCGCCGACGGGCTGGTGGACGGCATCTCCCTGGTCGCCGGGGTGCGCGGCGCCCACCCGGGGGTGCGCACCGTCGTCCTCGCCGAGAAGGACGATGCGCACCGCGCCGCGCTCGCCCTGCAGGCCGGGGCCTCGGGCTGGGTGGCCAAGGACTGCTCGCTGTCCCGGCTGCTCACCGTCGTCCGCGGGGTGCTGCGCGACGAGACGCATCTGCCGCCGGCCCTGCTCACCGGCGTCCTGCGCGAGCTGACCGCCGCCCGCAAGCACCGCACCGAGAGCGAGCGCCTGGTGGAGTCGCTGACCCCGCGCGAGCGGGAGGTGCTCCGCTGCATGGTGGCGGGCCTGGGGCGCAAGGCCGTCGCCGAGCGCCTGTATCTGTCCCCGCACACCGTCCGCACCCACATGCAGAACGTGCTGGGCAAGCTCGGCGTGCACTCCACGCTCGCCGCGGTGGCCCTGGCCCGCCGGGCCGGTGTGGGGCCGGCCGACCTGAGCGGGGACGGGCTAGCCGGGGATGTTGTCGAACGGGGCGGTCAGCTGGCGTAGCAGCCCGGCCAGCTCCGCGCGCTGGGCGGCGGACAGCTCGCCGAGGATCGCCCGCTCCTGCTCCAGCAGGCCCGCCAGCGACTGGTCCGCGCGGTCGCGGCCCTCGTCCGTGAGCCGGACCAGCACGCCGCGCCGGTCGCTGGGGTCGGGCAGGCGCTCCACCAGCCCCTTCTTCGCCAGCCGGTCGATGCGGTTGGTCATCGTGCCCGAGGTGACGAGCGTCTGGGTGAGCAGCTGCCCCGGCGAGAGCTGGTACGGCGCCCCTGCGCGCCGGAGCGCGGTCAGCACGTCGAACTCCCAGGGCTCCAGGCTGTGCTCGGAGAACGCCAGACGACGTGCGCGGTCCAGGTGCCGGGCCAGCCGGCTCACCCGGCTGAGCACCTCGAGCGGTTCCACGTCGAGGTCCGGGCGCTCCCGGCGCCACGCTGCGACCAGTCGATCGACCTCGTCCTCCATGACGCTCAGTGTAGTGGTTGTGTCGACATGAAGTCTCTTGACATCAACTCTCTTGACGTCGAGATATGTCTCGGGGCAGGGTGGGCACAGACCCCGAGGAGGCCACCATGACCGACCACAGCCCCGTCTGGGACCCCGCACAGTACCTGCGCCACGCCGACCACCGCGCCCGCCCCTTCACCGACCTGCTCGCCCGGATCCCCGACCTGCCCGCCCCGGCGCACGGCCGGCCGCCCCGCATCGCCGACCTCGGCTGCGGCCCGGGCAACGTCACCGCGCTGCTCGCCCGCCGCTGGCCCACCGCGCACATCACCGGCTACGACAACTCGCCCGAGATGCTCGACAGGGCCGAGGTGGACCACGCCGGCCCCACCCCCGGCGGCGGCCGCCTCGACTTCGCCCACGCCGACGCCCGCACCTGGACGCCCGACCAGCCCTGCGACCTGATCGTCAGCAACGCCACCCTGCAGTGGGTGCCGGGCCACCTGGAGCGCTTCGCCGACTGGGTGGCGGCCCTCAGGCCCGGCGGCACCTTCGCCCTCCAGGTCCCCGGCAACTTCTCCGCGCCCACCCACCGCCTGATGCGCGAGCTGGCGGAGTCCGCCCGTTTCCGGGACCGGCTGGCCGGCGTCCTGCGCCACGCGGACGCCGTGCACACCCCCGAGACGTACCTGGAGCGGCTGACCGGCCTCGGCTGCGCGGTGGACGTGTGGGAGACGACGTACCTGCATCTGCTGCCGGGCCGGGACCCGGTCCTGGACTGGATCAAGGGCACCGGCCTGCGCCCCGTCCTGACCGCCCTGGCCGACGACCCGGACCTGCGCGAGGCGTTCCTCACCGAGTACACCGCCGCCCTGCGCGCGGCCTACCCGCCCGGCCCGCACGGCACCCCCTTCCCCTTCCGCCGCGTCTTCGCGGTGGCGACCAAGGAGGCGTGAGACGGTGCTCAGCGCGATCGACCACGTCCAGCTCGCCGCCCCGCCCGGCTGCGAGGACCGCCTGCGGGCCTACTACGCGGACGCCCTGGGCATGACGGAGATCCCCAAGCCGCCGGTCCTCGCCGCACGCGGCGGCTGCTGGTTCCGGGCGGGGACCGTACAGCTCCACCTGGGGATGGAGGAGGACTTCCGCCCGGCGCACAAGGCCCACCCGGGCCTGCGGGTGACGGACATCGAGGCGTACGCGGCCCGCCTGGCCGCACACGGCGCCCCGGTCACCTGGGACGACGACCTGCCGGGCCACCGCCGCTTCTACTCCCGCGATCCGGTGGGCAACCGGCTGGAGTTCCTGGAGCCGGCGTAGCCCCCGAACCCCTACGCCTTGCGGTGCCCTATCAGCCGCGGCTTCGGCTCCAGCCCGTCCAGGCCGTGCCAGGCCAGGTTCACCAGATGGGCGGCGACCTCGGCCTTCTTCGGGCGGCGGACGTCCAGCCACCACTGGCCGGTCAGGGCGACCATGCCGACCAGGGCCTGGGCGTACAGCGGGGCCAGCTTGGGGTCGAAGCCGCGGGACTTGAACTCGCGGCCCAGGATGTCCTCCACCTGGGTGGCGATGTCCGAGATGAGCGAGGCGAAGGAACCCGTGGACTGGGGGATGGGGGAGTCACGGACCAGGATGCGGAACCCGTCCGTGTACTCCTCGATGTAGTCCAGCAGGGCGAAGGCCGCCTGTTCGCACAGCTCGCGGGGGTGGCCGGCGGTCAGCGAGCTGGTCACCATCTCCAGCAGCCGCCGCATCTCCCGGTCCACCACCACCGCGTACAGGCCCTCCTTGCCGCCGAAGTGCTCGTACACCACCGGCTTGGAGACCCCGGCCTTGGCCGCGATCTCCTCCACCGAGGTGCCTTCGAAGCCTTTCGCCGCGAAGAGCGTGCGACCGATCTCCAGCAGCTGCTGGCGGCGCTCGGCACCGGTCATTCGGGTGCGGCGAGCTCGCCGCGGCTTGTCATTGCTGGAGGTGCTGCTCGAGTCGGTCGCCACGGCTCCATCATGCCGCCTTGACCGGCTCCTTCCGGCGCCGGGAGCCGCGATCGTCGGTGGTGCGGCGGGAATCGATACGCGAGCGTGACGGCCAGCGCACGTCGTAGGCCCAGCCGAGCTGCTCGAACCAGCGGATGATCCGCGCCGAGGAGTCCAGCTGCCAGCGCTCCACACCGTGCCGGGCGGAGGTCGGGTCGGCGTGGTGCAGGTTGTGCCAGGACTCGCCGCACGACAGGATCGCCAGCCACCACACGTTGCCCGAGCGGTCCCGGGACTTGAACGGCCGCTTGCCCACCGCGTGGCAGATGGAGTTGATCGACCACGTCACGTGGTGCAGCAGCGCCACCCGGACGAGCGAACCCCAGAAGAACGCGGTGAACGCGCCCCACCACGACTGGGTGACCAGCCCGCCGATCAGCGGCGGCGCCAGCAGCGACACCGCCGTCCACAACGCGAACTGCCGGGAGATCCGCCGCATCGCCGGGTCCTTGATCAGATCCGGCGCGTACTTGTCCTGCGGGGTCTGCTCCTCGTCGAACATCCAGCCCACATGGGCCCACCACAGGCCCTTCATCAGCGCCGGGACCGTCTCCCCGTAGCGCCACGGCGAGTGCGGGTCCCCCTCGTGGTCGGAGAACTTGTGATGCCGGCGGTGATCGGCCACCCAGCGCACCAGCGGGCCCTCGACGGCCATCGAGCCGGCGATCGCCAGCGCGATCTTCAACGGCCGCTTGGCCTTGAAGGACCCGTGGGTGAAGTGCCGGTGGAAACCGATCGTGATGCCGTGGCAGCCGAGGAAGTAGAAGAAGACCAGCAGACCGAGATCCAGCCAGCTCACCCCCCACCCCCAGGCCAGCGGCACCGCGGCGAGCAGCGCCAGGAACGGCACGGTGATGAACAGCAGCAGCGTGATCTGCTCGATCGAACGCTTCTGCTCGCCACCCAGCGTGGCGGACGGCAGCGCGGCGGCCGTCGCCCGGGGGGCTTCGTCGATCACGTCGGAGGAGCGTTGGGTCATGGGCGTCCCCTGGGGGGTCGAGGGTCGAGACATGTTCCGGAGGTTCGGGTACCCAACTCCCTACGGTTCCGTAACCTACGGCAACGTAAGTATGGCAGTGGGTCGCCTCGCGGCAAGAGCCCCTGGCCTGCGCGTCCCGTCCGACACCTAGACTTGGAGTCGGTCGGACAGCGCGGTCCGCTCTGAAGATTCCTTCCCGGATGCCCGGCCCGTATGCGGCACCCGCCGCGCGCGGCACCCGTCCGGGTTCCCCTCCCAGACGATCCCACCCGTCGCCCGCCACCGCCCCTTACGAGGATCCGCTGGCGCGGCGCACCTTACGATCTGCAAGGAGCCGCACCTGTGAGCAGTGCCGACGACCAGACGACGACCAGTAGCGAGCTGCGCGCCGACATCCGCCGACTGGGGGACCTCCTCGGGGAGACCCTGGTGCGGCAGGAAGGCCCCGAACTCCTCGAACTGGTCGAAAAGGTACGCCGTCTCACCCGGGAGAACGGCGAAGCCGCCGCCGAACTGCTGCGCGGCACCGAGCTGGAGACCGCGGCCAAGCTGGTCCGCGCCTTCTCCACCTACTTCCACCTCGCCAACGTCACCGAACAGGTCCACCGCGGCCGTGAGCTGCGCGCCCGCCGCGCCGCCGAGGGCGGCCTGCTGGCCCGCACCGCCGACCGGCTCAAGGACGCCGATCCCGAGCACCTGCGCCAGACCGTCGCGAACCTCAACGTCCGCCCGGTGTTCACCGCGCACCCCACCGAGGCCGCCCGCCGCTCGGTGCTGAACAAGCTGCGCCGCATCGCCGCACTGCTGGAGACCCCGGTCGTCGCCTCCGACCGGCGCCGCCTGGACACCCGCCCGCCCGGTGTTCACCGCGCACCCCACCGAGGCCGCCCGCCGCTCGGTGCTGAACAAGCTGCGCCGCATCGCCGCACTGCTGGAGACCCCGGTCGTCGCCTCCGACCGGCGCCGCCTGGACACCCGCCTGGCCGAGAACATCGACCTCGTCTGGCAGACCGACGAACTGCGCGTGGTGCGCCCCGAACCCACCGACGAGGCCCGCAACGCCATCTACTACCTGGACGAACTGCACGCCGGCGCCGTCGGCGACGTCCTGGAGGACCTCACCGCCGAACTGGAGCGCGTCGGCGTCAAGCTGCCCGACGACACCCGCCCCCTCACCTTCGGCACCTGGATCGGCGGCGACCGCGACGGCAACCCCAACGTCACCCCCGAGGTCACCTGGGACGTGCTGATCCTCCAGCACGAACACGGCATCAACGACGCGCTCGACATGATCGACGAGCTGCGCGGGCTGATGTCCAACTCCATCCGCTACACCGGCGCCACCGAGGACCTGCTCGCCTCCCTGCAGACCGACCTCGACAACCTCCCCGAGATCAGCCCCCGCTACAAGCGGCTGAACGCCGAGGAGCCCTACCGGCTCAAGGCCACCTGCATCCGCCAGAAGCTCGTCAACACCAAGCAGCGCCTGGCCAAGGGCACCCCCCACGAGGCCGGCCGCGACTACCTCGGCACCGCCGAACTCCTCGCCGACCTGCGCCTGGTCCAGGACTCCCTGCGCGCCCACCGCGGCGGCCTGTTCGCCGACGGCCGGCTCGCCCGCACCATCCGCACCCTGGCCGCCTTCGGCCTGCAGCTGGCCACCATGGACGTCCGCGAGCACGCCGACGCCCACCACCACGCCCTCGGCCAGCTGTTCGACCGGCTCGGCGAGGAATCCTGGCGCTACGCCGACATGCCCCGCGAGTACCGCACCAAGCTGCTCGCCAAGGAGCTCAGGTCCAGAAGGCCCCTCGCCCCCAGCCCCGCACCCGTCGACGCGGCCGGGCAGAAGACCCTCGGCGTGTTCCAGACGGTGAAGCGGGCCCTGGAGGTCTTCGGGCCCGAGGTCGTGGAGTCCTACATCATCTCCATGTGCCGGGGCGCCGACGACGTGTTCGCCGCCGCGGTCCTCGCCCGGGAGGCCGGCCTGATCGACCTGCACGCCGGCTGGGCGAAGATCGGCATCGTGCCGCTGCTGGAGACCACCGAGGAGCTGCGCGCCGCCGACACGATCCTGGAGGACATGCTCTCCGACCCCTCCTACCGGCGCCTGGTCGCGCTGCGCGGAGACGTCCAGGAGGTCATGCTCGGCTACTCCGACTCCTCCAAGTTCGGCGGCATCACCACCTCCCAGTGGGAGATCCACCGCGCCCAGCGCCGGCTGCGCGACGTCGCCCACCGCTACGGGGTGCGGCTGCGTCTCTTCCACGGCCGCGGCGGCACCGTCGGCCGTGGCGGCGGCCCCACCCACGACGCCATCCTCGCCCAGCCCTGGGGCACCCTGGAGGGCGAGATCAAGGTCACCGAGCAGGGCGAGGTCATCTCCGACAAGTACCTCATCCCGTCCCTGGCGCGGGAGAACCTGGAACTGACCGTCGCGGCCACCCTGCAGGCCTCCGCCCTGCACACCGCGCCCCGCCAGTCCACCGAGGCCCTGGCCCGCTGGGACGCGGCCATGGACGTCGTCTCCGACGCCGCCCACGCCGCCTACCGGCGCCTGGTGGAGGACCCGGACCTGCCGGCGTACTTCCTCGCCTCCACCCCGGTGGACCAGCTCGCCGACCTGCACCTGGGCTCCCGGCCCTCGCGCCGGCCCGGCTCCGGTGTCTCGCTCGACGGCCTGCGTGCCATCCCGTGGGTGTTCGGCTGGACCCAGTCCCGGCAGATCGTCCCCGGCTGGTTCGGTGTCGGCTCCGGTCTGAAGGCGCTGCGCGAGGCCGGCCTGGACACCGTGCTGGAGGAGATGCACCGCGAGTGGCACTTCTTCCGCAACTTCGTCTCCAACGTCGAGATGACGCTCGCCAAGACCGACCTGCGCATCGCCCAGCACTACGTCGACACCCTCGTACCCGATGAGCTGAAGCACATCTTCGACGTCATCAAGGCCGAGCACGAGCTGACCGTCGCCGAGGTCCTGAAGGTCACCGGCGAGGCCGAACTCCTCGACCACCAGCCGGTGCTGAAGCAGACCTTCGCCATCCGCGACGCCTACCTGGACCCGATCTCCTACCTCCAGGTCGCCCTGCTCAAGCGGCAGCGCGACGCGGTGGCCGCCGGCCAGGAGGTCGACCCGCTGCTGGCCCGCGCCCTGCTGCTGACCGTCAACGGCGTGGCGGCCGGCCTGCGCAACACCGGCTGACCAGGCGGCGGCGGCGGCGAAGGGACCAGCAACGGGACCGGCGGGCCGCGTCAGTGGTATAAAGGGGCCGCCCCCCCCCCCAGGGCCCCCCGGCCCGCCCCCCCCCCGCCCGCCACGACCACCGAGGCCAGCAGCAGCGCACCGCCCAGCGGAGCCCACGCGTACAGGACCCCGGCCGGGCCCGAGCGCAGCACCCGGTCGGTGCCCGGCTTCACCACCACGTCGTACCTGCCGCCCTTGTGCACCGCGACCGCGTCGACCTCCACCCGGTCCCGGGCCTTCGACCCCGGCGTCACAGGCGTGTACGGGCCGGTGCACGTCTCGCCCGCGCAGTGCGTCACCTCGACCGTGCCGCGCTCGCGGCCCTTGGTCAGCATCACGTACGGCGCACTGCTCCAGGACGCCCACACCCCGGCGATCAACAGCAGCGCCGCCACCGCGCCCGTGGTCACCACCCGGCCGAACCGCAGCGCGGCGAAGGAGGCCCTGCGGGCCGCACCCGCGGCCGTACGGCCCTGCTGCGAGGCACGCGGGGAGCGGGAGGAACGGCGGGCGGCTGCGGGGGCGGCGGCAGGCATGGCCGGGATCATTGGCCATACCCCTACGTCCGGTCAACACCCTGGGGGCCGGGCGCCCGCAACGTCACGAGTTGTACGCGCTCTGCGCCCGCTCCAGCCCGTCCGCCAGCAGACACTCCACCGCGTCCGCCGCCCGGTCCACGAAGTAGTCCAGCTCCTTGCGCTCCGCCGCGGAGAAGTCCTTCAGCACGAAGTCCGCCACCGGCATCCGCCCCGGCGGACGCCCGATCCCGAACCGCACCCGGTGGTAGTCCCGGCCCATCGCCTTCGTCAGCGACTTCAGCCCGTTGTGCCCGTTGTCGCCGCCGCCCAGCTTCAGCCGCAGCGTGCCGTAGTCGATGTCCAGCTCGTCGTGCACGACCACGACGTTCGCGAGGGGCACCTTGTAGAAGTCCCGCAGCGCGTTCACCGGCCCGCCCGACAGGTTCATGTACGACATCGGCTTGGCCAGCACCACCCGGCGGCTGCCCGGCCCGGGCGGACCCATCCGGCCCTCCACCACCTGGGCCTGCGCCTTGCCCGCCCGCTTGAACCGGCCCCCGATACGGTCGGCCAGCAGATCCGCCACCATGAACCCCACGTTGTGCCGGTTCATGGCGTACTCCGGTCCGGGATTGCCCAGGCCGACGATCAGCCACGGGGCCTGCGCGGACGTCGCCGGAGTGCTCACGTGCATGTCTCCTTGATACGCGCCGGCCGCCGCCCCCGCACACACGTACGGAAGCAGCGGCCGGCGAAACGACGAAAGGGGGAGAGGATCAGGCCTCGGTCTCCTCGGCCTCGCCCTCACCCTCCGCGGCCTCCTCGGCCTGCGCCTGCAGGACCTGAAGGACCACGGCGTCCTCCTCGATGGCCAGCGACACACCGCTGGGCAGGGTGATGTCCTTGGCGTGGATCGAGGCACCGGCCTCAAGACCCTCGATGGACACGGTCACCTGCTCCGGGATGTGCGTGGCCTCGGCCTCGACCGGCAGCGCGTCCAGGACGTGCTCCAGCAGGTTGCCACCCGGGGCCAGCTCGCCCTCGGTGTGCACCGGGATGTCGACGGTGACCTTCTCGCCCCGCTTGACCAGCAGCAGGTCGACGTGCTCCAGGAAGCCCTTCAGCGGGTCGCGCTGCACGGCCTTCGGGATCGCCAGCTCGTTGGTCTTGCCGTCGATGTCCAGGGAGATCAGGACGTTCGGCGTACGCAGCGCCAGCAGCAGGTCGTGGCCCGGGAAGGTCAGGTGCAGGGGCTCGGAGCCGTGCCCGTACAGCACACCCGGAACCTTGTCGGCGCGACGGATACGGCGCGCGGCACCCTTACCGAACTCGGTACGGGTCTCGGCGGAGAGCTTCACCTCGGACATGCTCTTCTCACTCCTCGTAGTAGTACGGGAACAACGGTCGGGGTCACCCGGCCAACGAACGGCCTGCTACGAAGAGCGCGTCGATTACGGACCGCCGTACCCGTCTGTGAAACGGCCACGGCCTCCCTCGCCGAGCAACTGCAGCAGTTTACCCAGCCAGGGAGGCCGAACCAAAAACGATCTCCGGGCGGTCCCCGGCGATCACCAGAGTGATCGTTCCTGCGCGATCGTCAGCGCGTGACCGTCAGCGCGTGACCGTCACTGCTCGTCGAACAGGCTCGTCACCGAACCGTCCTCGAACACCTCACGCACCGCCCGCGCCACCGTCGGCGCGATCGACAGCACCGTGATCTTGTCCAGCTCCAGCTCACCCGGCGTCGGCAGCGTGTTCGTGAACACGAACTCGCTCACCTTCGAGTTCTTCAACCGGTCCGCCGCCGGACCCGACAGCACACCGTGCGTCGCCGTCACGATCACGTCCTCCGCGCCGTGCGCGAACAGCGCGTCCGCCGCCGCGCAGATCGTGCCACCGGTGTCGACCATGTCGTCCACCAGCACACAGACCCGGCCCTTCACATCACCGACGCCCTCGTGCACCGTGACCTGGTTCGCCACGTCCTTGTCCCGCCGCTTGTGCACGATCGCCAGCGGCGCGCCCAGCCGGTCGCACCACCGGTCCGCCACCCGCACCCGGCCGGCGTCCGGAGACACGATCGTCAGCTTCGAGCGGTCCACCTTGCTGCCCACGTAGTCCGCCAGCAGCGGCAGCGCGAACAGGTGGTCCACCGGGCCGTCGAAGAAGCCCTGGATCTGGTCCGTGTGCAGGTCCACCGCCAGGATGCGGTCCGCACCGGCCGTCTTCATCAGGTCCGCCACCAGACGCGCCGAGATGGGTTCACGTCCCCGGTGCTTCTTGTCCTGCCGCGCGTAACCGTAGAACGGCACGATGACCGTGATGGAACGGGCCGACGCACGCTTGAGCGCGTCGATCATGATCAGCTGCTCCATGATCCATTTGTTGATCGGAGCAGTGTGGCTCTGGATCAGGAAGCAGTCCGCGCCACGGGCCGACTCCTGATAGCGCACATAGATCTCACCGTTGGCGAAGTCGAACGCCTTCGTCGGGACGACCCCGACACCCAGCTCGTGGGCGATTTCCTCGGCAAGCTCGGGGTGGGCGCGGCCGGAGAAGAACATCATCTTCTTCACGCCGGTCGTCTTGATCCCGGTCACAGCAGTGTCTCCTCGAAGGGGGTGTTCGCAGCTGGATGTCGAGATGACCTCGTCAACCGTGTCAAACCGTGCGCACGTGTCCAAACCGTGCGCGAGAGGCCGTCTCAGCTGGTAGGGGTGCGGGTGTGCACTTATCACGGTACGCCGAGTTCGGCGCCCTTGGTTCCGGTCAGCCCTCGCTCTCCGGCTTCCCCGACGCCGCCTCGGCCGCCTTCGCCGCGGCACTCCCCGGACGCTTGCGCGCCACCCAACCCTCGATATTCCGCTGCTGACCACGGGCCACGGCCAGCGAACCGGGCGGCACGTCCCGCGTGATCACCGACCCGGCGGCCGTGTACGCGCCGTCCCCGATCGTGACAGGTGCCACAAACATGTTGTCCGAACCGGTACGGCAATGCGAGCCCACCGTGGTGTGGTGCTTGTCCTGCCCGTCGTAGTTCACGAACACGCTCGCCGCACCGATGTTGGTGTACTCGCCGATCGTCGCGTCCCCGACGTACGACAGGTGCGGAACCTTCGTGCCCTCGCCGATCCGGGCGTTCTTCGTCTCGACGTACGTGCCCACCTTCGACTTCAGCCCCAGCCGCGTACCCGGCCGCAGATACGCGTACGGCCCCACCGAAGCCTGAGGACCCACCACGGCCCCGTCGGAGACGGTGTTGTCCACCCGCGCACCGGCCCCCACCTTCGTGTCGGTCAACCGGCTGTTCGGCCCGACGACACTGCCCTCGGCCAGATGCGTCGCCCCGTGCAGCTGCGTGCCCGGCAGCACCGTCACGTCCTGCTCGAACGTCACCGTCACGTCCACCCAGGTCGTCGCCGGATCCACCACCGTCACGCCCGACAGCATCGCGGCCGTCAGCAGCCGGTCGTTCAGGATCCGCCGCGCCTCGGCCAGCTGCACCCGGTTGTTGATCCCGGCGATCTCCCGGTGATCGGCGGCCACACAGGCCCCCACCCGGTGACCGGCCTCCCGCAGGATCCCCAGCACATCGGTGAGGTACTCCTCACCCTGGCTGTTGTTCGTCCGCACCTTGCCCAGCGCGTCGGCCAGCAGCCGGCCGTCGAACGCGAACACCCCGGAGTTGATCTCCCGGATCGCGAGCTGCTCCTCGGTGGCGTCCTTGTGTTCCACGATCGCGGTCACCGCGCCGCCGGCGTCGCGCACGATGCGGCCGTAGCCGGTGGCGTCCGGCACCTCGGCGGTCAGCACGGTGACGGCGTTGCCGTCCTCGGTGTGCGTGGCGGCCAGCTTCGTCAGCGTCTCGCCGGTGAGCAGCGGGGTGTCCCCGCACACGACGACCACGGTGCCGTCGACGGCCCCGCCCAGCTCCTCCAGGCCCATCCGGACCGCGTGCCCGGTGCCCTTCTGCTTGTCCTGCACGGCGGTGCGGACCTGGGAGTCGACCTCGGCCAGATGCGCGGTCACCTGCTCACGCGCGTGGCCGACCACGACGACCAGGTTCTCCGGCTCCAACTCACGCGCAGCAGCGAGCACATGCCCGACCAGGGAACGGCCACAGATCTCATGCAGGACCTTCGGTGTGGCCGACTTCATACGGGTGCCCTCACCCGCTGCGAGAACGACGACGGCTGCCGGGCGGATGGCGCTCACGGGATGCCCTTCGGCTGTGGGGTGGGGTGGACATCCGCAGGAT
>NZ_LR732544.1:4573705-4576608 GCF_902506575.1 Streptomyces mexicanus
CCGCAGGATAGCGGGGAGGGGGAGGGGGGAGACGAGAGCGGGTCCTGACCTGTGGAGGTCAGGACCCGAACCAAGCAGCTCCGCCAGCTGGATTCGAACCAGCACTACAGGGCTTCAAAGGCCCGCGGGCTACCAGTTACCCCATGGCGGATCACTGCCTCAGACCTTACCGGAGACGTGACGGTGCCTGGGTCACCAATCCAGTCCACCAGCCCTCGATACGGCGGTAGAGCTCGGCGCCCTGCGACACGCGGATCACGAGACAGCCACGATAGTTCTCGCCTACGTTCTTGCGCACCGTCTTGGGGTTGTGCTTCTTGATCGTCGTCTTCTGGAACGTAGCGGGGTCGACGCCGACCAGGTCGGCCCAGTATCGCTTGGCCGCCTCCACATCTGCAGTCTCGTGAATCATCACGCGGTACCGCAGGCGTTCCGACTCGACACCCAGAAGCCTGAGCCAGGCAAGGTAGATCTGGATCACGCCGGGATCGCTGTTGACGAAGATAACGTTTTCTCGCCGGTCGTACGTTTTGTCCTTTGTTCCCTCCGCCCAGTAGAGAGCTACCCCCGCCACAAAGAGGTCCCTGTCGGTCATTTCGCCAAGTTCGCGCGCCGCAGTGGTCTTGGTCTCCCGCCGTGCCTCATCCCGGACCGCGTGCTCATGCTCCCACCTCTTGCGTGCTGCCAGCTTCGCTTGCTCGGTCGGGTCGCGTCGCTCCGGCTTGGGCAGGTCCCGCACCCACAGGGAAATCGAGCTCTTCGAGCACCCCAGTTCGACCTGGATCTGGTCGTAGGTCCAGCCTTGGAGCCGAAGCTCACGTGCCTTGGCGCGTAGATCGTCCTTCGCGTTGGGTCGCTTCGTCCACTCCGGAGCGGGTTCGCCCTCCAGGAGGCGGTTGAGGATGTCGTTGTTGTCCACGTGCAGGCGGTCACGGATCTGCCGTCGGCTGAGCCCAGCCCGCCGCAGCGCCACCGCCCGTTCCCGCAGTCCCTCGAAGTCGGCGTACTTGCCGGATGGATGTGCCATGGGCATACCGTCCGGCCGGAATGTCGGCCTCCGGGCTCGAACGGCGCATGTTCACCAGTTCGAGGGAAACCGGCCGGTTTCGATGCCGTTTGCTCACTGCGTGTGATCACGGCCCCCGCGCGAAACTCGCCGGAAAAGCCCCGGCGGGCGCCCGTACGCTGGAGGGCATGACCAGGACGGGGGAAGACCACCGGGCGGCCGGGACCGGGCCGTGGTGGTGGGCTCGGTGGCGCAGTGCGGTGCTCGACGGGAGCCTGGCGCTGGTGTCCGCGGCGGAGTGTGCCGCGGAGGGGGTGCCGTTCGCGCGGGACGCCGGGGTGCCGATGGCCGTCGGGGTGGTGTTCGGGCTGCTGGCCGGTTCCGTGCTGCTGGTGCGGCGGCGGTGGCCGATCGCGGTGGTGCTGGTGGGGATCGCCGTCACCCCGGCCCAGATGGGTTTCCTGATGGGGATCGTCGGGCTGTACACGCTGGCCGCGTGCGAGCTGCCGCGGCGGATCATCGGCGCGCTGGCCGGGATGTCGTTCCTCGGCACGATGATCGTGACGTTCGTGCGGGTCGGGCAGGACATGGCCCGGGGCGACTTCACCCTCGGTGACTGGTTCGTGCCGTTCGCCGCGGTGACGACCTCGCTGGGGCTGACGGCGCCTCCGCTGCTGCTGGGTCTGTATGTCGGGGCCCGGCGGCGGCTGATGGAGTCGCTGCGCGAGCGGGCGGACAGCCTGGAGCGGGAGTTGCAGTTGCTCGCGGAGCGGGCGGAGGAGCGGGCCGAGTGGGCGCGCAACGAGGAACGGACGCGGATCGCGCGGGAGATGCACGACGTGGTCGCGCACCGGGTGAGCCTGATGGTGGTGCACGCGGCGGCGTTGCAGGCGGTGGCGCGGAAGGACCCGGAGAAGGCGGTGAAGAACGCCGCGCTGGTGGGGGACATGGGTCGGCAGGCGCTCACCGAGCTGCGGGAGATGCTCGGGGTGCTGCGCAGCGGTGACGGGCCGGAGCAGAGCCGCCGGGCGCGGGACGCGGGATCGGTGCCGGTGGCGGAATCGGTGCCGTTGGCGGCCGTGGGGGCCGCCGCGGCCGCGGCCGCCTCGCGGGCGGCCGGCGGGCCCGGGGGTGAGGGGCCGTGCCTGGCCGAGCTGGAGGAGCTGGTGGGGCAGTCGGCGGCGGCCGGGATGGTGGTGGATCTGTCGGTGGAGGGGGAGGCGCGGTCCTACGGTCCCGATGTCGAGCAGACCGCGTACCGGGTGGTCCAGGAGGCGCTGACGAACGTCCACAAGCACGCGGCGGGCGCGAAGACGCATGTGCGGCTCGCGCACCGGGGGTCGGAGATCGCGATGCAGGTGGAGAACGAGCCGCCGCCGGAGCCGGCGTCGGCGGAGTCGGCGGGTCTGCCGTCGGGCGGCAACGGCCTGGTGGGGATGCGGGAGCGGGTCCTGGCGCTGGGCGGGGTGTTCGTGTCGGGGCCGACGGAGGCGGGGGGTTTCCGGGTGTCGGCGGTGATTCCGGCGCCGTAGCCCGGTTGTGGGGGGTTCAGCCCGCGGTGAGGCGTACGGGTGTGATGCCGGAAATGAGAGTGGCCAGGGCCTGGTCGATGTCGGGGCCGAGGTACCAGTCGCCGGTGTGGTCGAGGGCGTAGACGCGGCCCTCGGCGTCGATGGCGAGCAGCGCCTGGTTGTCGGTCTCCAGGCCGAGCGGGCAGACCTCGGTGCCCAGTGCCTGTCTCTTATACACTCCTGACGCTGCCGACGACCCCCGACCTGATCCTGCCGACCTACGCCGCATCGCTGGCACTCAAGGTCCAGATCTGCCGCCACTGGTCGCTCAACCCGCACCCGCCGCTGACCCCGGCCATCGAGACCTGCTGCGGTGAAACCGTGCC
>NZ_LR732544.1:4576709-4601429 GCF_902506575.1 Streptomyces mexicanus
TGGGGGAGTGTGCGAAGGAGGGACGGGGGAGATGGGGGGGGGGGGGGGCGCCGGGAGGGTAGGTTGTGTGTAGGAGGGAGGTGGCAGGGTGGGGGCCTGCGGGCCCTCGGTGCTGCTCCAGCCGATCCGCGGGTCACCGGACGTGCCGGAAGCTCCGGCATGCGGTCCCGTCTGCGTGGCATTCATGATCATCATTCCCCTCCCGAGCATCCCCCCGAAGCACTCAGAGTGCCAAATCGTGGGGCGGCTGTGGAAGCTGGGGCGGCTCGACACGCCCGTGCGGAGGCGGTGTGTCACACCGGGGTGACGGCTGGTCACGGCGAGCGTGCGGGTGGAAGGGACCCGGTGGGCGGAGGCCCGGTGACCGGTGTCGGCGTACCGCATAGGCTGTCGGCACGCCGCGATGCGCGCGGCCGACGCGTTGGAGAGAAGTAGTCGATACGGGTCTTGGTGGGCGGCGCGGCACGCCGTTCCACCGCGGGCCGTACAGAGTGCCGCAGGGGGCAACCGCCATGACATCAGGTCGGCTCGGGCAGCAAGCCGCGCCGCCGAACGCGGCCTATGCCGGGCAGGTCGTGCACTTCCCGGATCCGGTCCGGGCCGCCCGTCACCCGAGGGGGGTACGGGTGGACGAGCGCGGTTACCCCGACTTCTCTCCCTACGCGCGGGCGGCGGCGCAGATCGCCGAGCCCCCGGAGGGCTTCGGCGTGGACGAGTTGCGGCTGACGGACTACGTCTCGGCGAACGCGGCGCTGGCGGCCTCCGGGCACGAACTGTGGGACACGGTCCCGAACGTGGCGACCCCGCACGGCTGGACCTGGCACCACGTGGCCGGCACCCGCCGCCTGGAGCTGATCCCGGTCGAGGTGAAGGCGCTGCTGCGGCACCACGGCGGCATCGCGACCGCGAACGTGGACCAGGCCAAGCGCGGCACCCGCCCCTTGCAGGAGACCCGCCCGGCGCACTTCGGACTGCCCAAGTCGGGCACGTCGGTGACGGAGCAGCAGGTGCAGAGCGTCGAGGAGGACCTGGGGTACCGCCTGCCGGGGGCCTACCGCTCGTTCCTGAAGGCCGCGGGTGGCTGCGCCCCGGTCGGCACGGCGCTGGACGCGCAGTTGGGTCTGCTGATCGACCAGCCGTTCTTCACGGTGCGCGAGGAGGCGGCGGTCAACGACCTCGTCTACGTCAACAAGTGCCTGCGCGACCATCTGACCAAGGACTACCTGGGCGTCGGTTTCGTGCAGGGCGGTCTGCTCGCGGTGAAGGTGAAGGGCGAGCGGGCCGGTTCGGTGTGGTTCTGCGCGTACGACGACGTGCGCGACGTGGATCCGTCGTGGTCGCAGGCCGAGCGCGTGGAGCGGCTGCTGCTGCCGTGCGGCGAGGACTTCGACGCGTTCCTGTCCCGGCTGGCGGGCTCCCCGCCGGAGTTGGAGACGGTGGCCAATCTGATGGTGGACGGCGGCTTCGCGCGCGCCGTCCCGGTCTCTTCCGTGTCTTCGGTGGGGGAGTGAGCTTCGGCGATGGTGACGTTCGCGCAGGCGCAGGAGCGCGCGGAAGAGTGGATCAACGGTGACGTCCCGGCGTACCAGCACCGCGAGGTGCGGGTACGGGAGTTCGACCTGGGGTTCGTGGTGTGGGCGGAGGACCGTGCCGAGGGGCCGCACGTGGACGGCGGCGCCCAGCGGCTGGTCATCGCCCGCGACAGCGGCGAGGCCACGCTGTGGCCCGCGCTGCCGGTGGGCGAGGTGATCCGCCGGTACGAGGAGGAGTACGGCCGCCCGGAGCCGGCCGAGGCCGCCGCACCGGCGCCGCCGCCGGCCCGGGTGGACCTGAACCAGACGTCGTTCCTGCTCACTCCGCCGGAGTGGCTGCAGGAGGCGGCGGACAAGATGGGCATTCCGGATCGGCGGGGCGCGAGCGGCGCTGGTGCCGGTGCGGGCTCCGGGGGGGGGGGTGTCTCTTATACCCATCTGACGCCGCCGGCCCTCCCCTACGGGGAGATCCTTCGTGTTGCCGGGTCCTTTTCCAAAAAACAACAACACACTACAAGTCACACCCTCGCACACCATCCACATGCCCACGCAGCACGCGTGAGTCGTACGCTGAAGGAACCCCCGGCCCGCACCCGAGTCGGGCCCTTCGTGTTGCCCACCTCCGGACGGAAAGCCCCCATGAGCCTGCACGGTCTGCTCGACGCCGTCGTCAAGGACCCCGCCCTCGCGGAAGCCGTCAGCGCCGCCGCGGACGCCCGCCGCATGCACGTCGACCTGGTCGGCCCGCCCGCGGCGCGCCCCTTCGCGATCGCGGCGCTGGCCCGCGAGGCCGGCCGGCCCGTGCTCGCGGTGACGGCGACCGGCCGCGAGGCCGAGGACCTGGCGGCGGCGCTGCGCTCGCTGCTGCCGCCGGAGGGCGTCGTGGAGTACCCCTCCTGGGAGACGCTTCCGCACGAGCGGCTCAGCCCGCGCAGCGACACGGTCGGCCGCCGGCTCGCCGTCCTGCGCCGCCTGGCCCACCCGCGTGCCGACGACCCCGAGACCGGCCCGGTCTCCGTCGTCGTCGCCCCCGTCCGCTCGGTGCTCCAGCCGCAGGTCAAGGGGTTGGGTGACCTGGAGCCGGTGGCGCTGCGCACCGGGCAGAGCGCCGACCTGAACGACGTGGTGGAGGCCCTGGCGGCCGCCGCGTACGCGCGGGTGGAGCTGGTGGAGAAGCGCGGCGAGTTCGCGGTGCGCGGCGGCATCCTCGACGTCTTCCCGCCCACCGAGGAACACCCCCTGCGCATCGAGTTCTGGGGCGACGACGTCGAGGAGATCCGCTACTTCAAGGTCGCCGACCAGCGCTCCCTGGAGGTCGCCGAGCACGGCCTGTGGGCCCCGCCCTGCCGTGAGCTGCTGCTCACCGAGGACGTCCGCACGCGCGCGCGGGCGCTGGCCGAGGAGCACCCGGAGCTGGGCGAGCTGCTGGGCAAGATCGCCGAGGGCATCGCGGTGGAGGGCATGGAGTCCCTCGCGCCGGTCCTCGTCGACGACATGGAACTGCTGCTGGACGTGCTGCCCGCCGGTGCGATGGCCGTGGTCTGCGACCCGGAGCGGGTGCGCACGCGCGCCGCCGACCTGGTGGCCACCAGCCAGGAGTTCCTGCAGGCGTCCTGGGCGGCGACGGCCGGCGGCGGCGAGGCGCCCATCGACGTGGGCGCGGCCTCCCTGTGGTCCATCGCCGACGTCCGCGAGCGGGCGCGCGAGCTGGGCATGATGTGGTGGTCGATCTCCCCGTTCGCCGCCGACGAGACGGCGTGGGACGGTGAGGGCGACGGCGACACGCTGAAGCTGGGCATGCACGCCCCGGAGACCTACCGGGGCGACACCGCGCGGGCGCTCGCCGACACCAAGGGCTGGCTCGCCGACGGCTGGCGGACGGTGTTCGTCACCGAGGGCCACGGCCCGGCCGCCCGCACCGTGGAGGTCCTGGGCGGGGAGGGCATCGCCGCCCGCCTGGACGCCGACCTGGGCGAGCTGTCGCCGTCGGTGGTGCACGTGGCGTGCGGCTGCATCGACCACGGCTTCGTCGATCCGGCGCTGAAGCTGGCCGTGCTCACCGAGACCGACCTGACCGGGCAGAAGACCGCCGGCCGGGACGGCGCGCGGATGCCGGCCCGCCGCCGCAAGAGCATCGACCCGCTGACCCTGGAGGCGGGCGACTACATCGTCCACGAGCAGCACGGCGTGGGCCGCTACATCGAGATGGTGCAGCGCACCGTGCAAGGTGCCACGCGTGAGTACCTGGTGGTGGAGTACGCCCCGGCCAAGCGCGGCCAGCCCGGCGACCGGCTGTACATCCCCACCGACCAGCTGGAGCAGATCACCAAGTACGTCGGCGGCGAGGCGCCCACCCTGCACCGCCTCGGCGGCGCCGACTGGACGAAGACCAAGGCGCGGGCGAAGAAGGCGGTCAAGGAGATCGCCGCGGACCTGATCAAGCTGTACTCGGCGCGCATGGCGGCGCCCGGGCACGCCTTCGGCCCGGACACGCCCTGGCAGCGGGAGCTGGAGGACGCCTTCCCCTACGCGGAGACGCCCGACCAGCTCACCACGATCGCCGAGGTGAAGGAGGACATGGAGAAGTCGGTCCCGATGGACCGGCTGATCTGCGGCGACGTCGGCTACGGCAAGACGGAGATCGCGGTGCGCGCCGCGTTCAAGGCCGTCCAGGACGGCAAGCAGGTCGCGGTCCTGGTCCCGACGACACTGCTGGTGCAGCAGCACTTCGGCACGTTCTCCGAGCGCTACGCCCAGTTCCCGGTGAACGTCAAGGCGCTGTCCCGCTTCCAGACGGACACCGAGGCCAAGGCGGTCCTGGAGGGCCTGCGCGACGGCTCGGTGGACGTGGTCATCGGCACCCACCGGCTGTTCTCCTCGGAGACCAAGTTCAAGGACCTGGGCCTGGTCATCGTGGACGAGGAGCAGCGCTTCGGCGTGGAGCACAAGGAGCAGCTGAAGAAGCTGCGCGCCAACGTCGACGTGCTCACCATGTCCGCCACCCCCATCCCGCGCACGCTGGAGATGGCGGTCACCGGCATCCGCGAGATGTCCACGATCACCACCCCGCCGGAGGAGCGGCACCCGGTGCTGACCTTCGTCGGGCCGTACGAGGAGAAGCAGATCGGCGCGGCGATCCGCCGCGAGCTGCTGCGCGAGGGCCAGGTCTTCTACATCCACAACCGGGTGGAGACCATCGACCGGGCGGCGGCCAGGCTGCGCGAGATCGTCCCCGAGGCGCGCATCGCCACGGCCCACGGCCAGATGTCGGAGTCCGCGCTGGAGCAGGTCGTGGTCGACTTCTGGGAGAAGAAGTTCGACGTGCTGGTCTCCACGACGATCGTCGAGTCCGGCATCGACATCTCCAACGCCAACACGCTCATCGTCGAGCGCGGCGACAACTTCGGCCTCTCCCAGCTGCACCAGCTGCGCGGCCGGGTCGGGCGGGGCCGCGAGCGCGGCTACGCCTACTTCCTCTACCCGCCGGAGAAGCCGCTGACGGAGACCGCCCACGAGCGCCTGGCGACCATCGCCCAGCACACCGAGATGGGCGCGGGCATGTACGTGGCCATGAAGGACCTGGAGATCCGCGGCGCCGGCAACCTGCTGGGCGGCGAGCAGTCCGGGCACATCGCCGGCGTCGGCTTCGACCTGTACGTGCGCATGGTGGGCGAGGCGGTCGCGGACTACCGCCGCCAGCTGGAGACCGGCGAGGTGGAGGAAGAGGCCCCGCTGGAGGTCAAGATCGAGCTGCCGGTCGACGCGCACGTCCCGCACGACTACGCGCCCGGCGAGCGCCTGCGCCTGCAGGCGTACCGCTCCATCGCCTCCGCCAATTCCGAGGAGGACATCAAGGCCGTCCGCGAGGAACTCACCGACCGCTACGGCAAGCTGCCCGAACCGGTGGAGAACCTGCTGCTGGTGGCCGGCCTGCGGATGCTCGCGCGCTCCTGCGGCGTGGGCGAGATCGTGCTGCAGGGCACCAACATCCGCTTCGCTCCGGTGGAGTTGCGCGAGTCCCAGGAGCTGCGCCTCAAGCGCCTGTACCCGGGCGCGATCGTCAAGCCGGCCGCCCACCAGGTCCTCGTCCCCCGCCCCAAGACCGCCAAGATCGGCGGCAAGCCGCTGGTCGGCCGCGAACTGCTGGCCTGGGTGGGGGAGTTCCTGACGTCGGTGCTGTCGTAGGACCGGCCGCCGGCCGGGTGCCGGGGCCGCGGGCCCCCGGCGCCAGACCCGGGTGTCAGACCGGTCCGGGCGCCAGACCCGGGCGTCAGACCGGTCCGGGCGTCAGGTCCGGGTGTCAGACCGGTCCGGGCGTCAGACCCGGGGGTGAGGTCCGGGCGAGGTCCGGGAGTCGGCCCCGGGCCTCAGGCCACCGGCCGCATCCGCGTGCCGGTGGCCCGGTGCAGGGCGGCCGCCAGCCGGTCGCGGACGGCGGTCTGCGCGGCGATCCGCTCGTCGATGACGGCCAGGCGCTCCCGGGCGACCTCCAGGGCCCGCTCGGAGGCGGGACCCGCGGTCACGTCGCCGTCCAGGCAGGGCAAAAACACCTGGATGTCGTCCAGGGTGAGTCCGGCCTCCAGGAGGTGGCGGATGTTGCGGACGCGGACGACCGTGCCGGCGTCGTAGAGCCGGTAGCCGTTCGCGGCGCGCTCACAGGTGAGGAGCCCCGCCTGCTCGTAGTGGCGCAGTGCGCGGGGCGTGGTGCCGGTGGCGGCGGCGAGTTCGCCGATCCGCAGGCGGGGCGGCATCGGAGAGGGAGAACGGTGGGGCTGGGCCATGCGGGCCAGTCTCAGGTGACGAGGGCGCCGCCGTCCACCGGGAGGACCACGCCGGTGATGAACGATGCCTGCGGCGCGGCGAGCTGGGTGATCGCCCAGGCGACCTCCTCGGGCCGGCCGATCCGGCGCAGCGGGGTGTGGGCGAGCTGCCAGGCGCGCAGGGCCGCCTGCCGTTCGGGAGTGTGCCCGGTGTGCTCGGCGATCGGCGTGTCGATCGCGCCGGGCGCCACCGCGGCCACGCGGATGCCGTGTGGTGCCAGCTCCACCGCCCAGCTGCGGGTCAGCACCTCCAGGGCCGCCTTCCCGGCGGCGTACAGGGAGTTGCCGGGCCAGCCACGCTGCCCGACGGTCGTCGTCACGTTCACGATGACGCCCTTGCTCTGTGTCAGGGCGGGCAGCGCGGTCTGGGTGAGCAGCACGGGGGCGAGGAGGTTGGTGGCGAGGAGGGAGTGCGTCGAGGCGGGCGTGTAGGTGCCCAGTGACTCGGTGGTCACGATCCCGGCGTTGTTGACCAGGACGTCGATGCGGCCGTGCAGCTCCAGCGCGGTGTCGATGACGGTGGCGGGACCGTCCTCGGCCGTGATGTCCGCGGTGAGCGGGGTGATGTGCGCCGCGTCGTGGGCGGCCGTCTCGGCCAGGGGCGCCGCCCGGCGGCCGACGGCGACGACGTGCGCGCCCTGGGCTGCGAAGGCGCGGGCGGTGGCCCGGCCGATGCCGGTTCCGGCGCCGGTGACGACGATCACAGGAGAAGTCGTGCTGGTCGGGGTGTTCATGGGGTGAGCGTCGGACGGTGACGCCAGCGGCAGGGTCAAGTCACCGGGTCGAGCACGGCGGACGCGCTGCTGATACGCCCCATTTGCTCCGTGTGCCTCTCTGCGCCCAACAGGGCCGGACATCTTTGCGGTTACGGTGGGCAACGGAAAGACAGGCCCGCGCAGGGACCGGAGGCGCGGGCCGCACCGGCAGGGGAGGGCTCATGGGCGTACGGGCGACGCGCGGCGGCAAGGGACGGACGAGGCGCCGGGGCGGGGCGCGGGGCCTGCGGCGGGGCGGGCTCGCGGGGGGTGGCGCGGGGGCGGGGGGCGCCGGCTGCAAGGGCACGACGGGCGGCGCCGGCGGGGGCGGCGGGCGCGGGGGCGCCCCCGCCCCCCCCGCCGGGATCGCGCGGTCGCAGATCACGCGGACGCGTTCGGTCGGCAGCCCGAGCAGCGCCGCCGCCTGCTCCTCGGCGACGCCCTCGTAGAGCCTGAGCACCAGTACCAGGCGTTCCTGCGGGGCGAGGGCGGCCAGGACGCCGGGGAAGCGGGTGCGGGTGCGGCCCAGGCCGCCGGGCCGGTGCCGGACGCCGTGCCGCTGCCAGGTGCCGTGCCGGTGCCAGGCCTCGCGGGCGAACCGGCCGACCAGGTACTGGCGGGTGCGGTCGTAGGGGTCCTCGCCGCGCAGCCGGTCCCAGCACGCGTACGTCTGCGCCAGCGCCAGGGTCAGCAGGCGGCGGGCGCGCGGATTGTCGTGCGGGGCCTCGGCCGTCAGCAGCGTCGCGGTGTGCAGCAGCCGCCCGGCCGCGCCCGCGACGACCGCCTCGACCTCCCGGGCCCGGCGCGCGCGGTGGGACGCCTGCCGTTCTCGCACCGCGCCTCCCGCCAAGGGCGATCGTGAGGGAACGGGTCCCCGTGCGCGTACGGGAGACGAGACGGATCCGTGTGCGAGGAGGCCCGGGTCTCATATCAGGCCAGGGGCGCCCCGCCGGTCAAGAGCCGCGCACGCGGCTCCTGGCCCGGAACCGCGCGCCGGGGCGGCGGGGCCGCGGGAGGCGGGCGCCGGACGGTCAGGACGCCGGGGCGGCACCCGCGTCCGCGCTCGTGCCCGCACCCCCACCCGCGCCCGCGTCCGCGTCGCCGCTCGCGCCCGCCGCCGTGCCCGGCTGCGGGACCGCGCCGGCCTGGGCGGTCTGGCGGGCGGAGAGGGCGTGGTTGAAGCGGGTCAGCAGGGAGCAGAACGTCTCGCGCTCCTGCGGCGTCCAGTCGCGGGTCAGCTCGGCCATCAGCGCGCGCCGGGAGGAGCGCACCTCCTCCAGCCGGGACAGCCCGCGCGGCGACAGCTGCAGCACCACGGCCCGCCCGTCCTCCGGATGCGAGGTGCGCTTGACGAGCCCGGTGTCGACCAGCGGAGCCACCTGCCGGGTGACCGTGGAGGAGTCGATGCCCATGCCGGCCGCGAGCGCCTTGACGCCCATCGGGCCCTCCCGGTCGAGCCGGTTGAGCAGCAGGTAGGCGGCGCGGTCCATGGAGTTGCGCACCTGGCCGACACCGCCGAGCCGGGTCTGTTCCGCACGGCGGGCGAACACCGCCACCTCGTGCTGGAGGGTGTCGAGAAGACCGGGGTCACCTTCGGTCGTCATGTCCATCGACATTTCAGGCGTTGTGGGCATGGCCGGTGGCTCACTTCTGCAGGGCTGCTTGGGTTGGGGGACAGGGTACGCGGCCCGGCCGCGGGCGGTACCGGCGCTGCACGATCCCGTCCCAGAGGATGGTCGCACCAGCCCGGGGCGGACGTGAACTGCGAGACTGGGGACATGAGCTACGGCACGGCTGCCCCCTTCCCGCCCGTCACCCTGGACGACGTGCGCGGCGCCCAGAAGATGCTCTCGGGCGTCGCGCGGGTGACCGCGATGGAGGGCAGCAGGCACCTGTCCCGGCTGGTGGGCGCGCCGGTGCACCTCAAGTGCGAGAACCTGCAGCGCACGGGGTCGTTCAAGCTACGCGGCGCCTACGTCCGCATCGCCGGGCTGCTGCCCGAGGAGCGGGCCGCCGGCGTGGTCGCGGCGAGCGCGGGCAACCACGCGCAGGGCGTGGCGCTGGCGTCGTCGCTGCTCGGCGTGCACGCCACCGTGTTCATGCCGAAGGGCGCCCCGCTGCCGAAGATCAGCGCGACCCGGGACTACGGGGCCGAGGTGCGCCTGCACGGCCAGGTGGTCGACGAGACGCTGGCCGCCGCCCAGGAGTACGCGGCCGCCACGGGCGCGGTCTTCATCCACCCCTTCGACCACGCGGACGTCATCGCGGGCCAGGGCACGGTGGGACTGGAGATCCTGGAGCAGTGCCCCGAGGTGCGCACGATCGTCGTCGGGGTGGGCGGCGGCGGCCTGGCGGCCGGGATCGCGGTCGCGGTGAAGTCGGTGCGGCCCGAGGTGCGGATCGTCGGCGTGCAGGCGGAGGGCTCGGCGGCGTACCCGCCGTCGCTGGCCGCCGGGCGGCCGGTGGTGATCGACAACCCGGCGACCATGGCCGACGGCATCAGGGTCGGGCGGCCCGGAGACGTGCCGTTCGGGATCATCCACGAGCTGGTGGATGAGGTGCGCACGGTCAGCGAGGACGAGCTGTCCGCGGCGCTGCTGCTGTGCCTGGAGCGGGCCAAGCTGGTCGTGGAACCGGCCGGGGCCAGTCCGGTCGCCGCGCTGCTCAGCGGCAAGGGCGGCATCGAGGGGCCGGTGGTGGCCGTGCTGTCCGGGGGCAACGTCGACCCGGTGCTGCTGCAGCGCGTCCTGCGCCACGGCATGGCCGCCCAGGGCCGCTACCTGGCCGTACGGCTGCGCCTGACCGACCGGCCGGGGGCGCTGGCCACGCTGCTCGGGGTGCTCTCGGCGGCCGACGCCAACGTGCTCGACGTCAGCCACGTCCGCACCGACCCGCGGCTCGGCCTGACGGAGGCGGAGGTGGAGCTGCACCTGGAGACCAAGGGCCCGGCCCACTGCACCGAGGTCGGCCGGGCCCTGCGGGAGGCGGGCTACACGGTGATCACCTGATCACCTGATCGCCTGATCGCCTGATCGCCGGATCGGCGGATCGGCGGACGGCGGAGCGCAGTCCCGGGGACCCGGAGGGTTCCGCCGCAAGGCCGTCGGCCGGGCACGACGAAGCCCCCGTGCGCCGTTCGCGGCGCCCGGGGGCTTCGTGAGCTTCGTGAGGGGAGCCGGTGGAACCGGCGGCCGGACGGTGCTCAGCCCGTGTACGGCTCCGCCTTGAGGATCCGCACCGAGGCCTTCTTGCCGTTCGGCAGCTCGTACTCCGCGTCCTCGCCGACCTTGTGGCCGATCACGCCGGAGCCCAGCGGGGACTGCGGCGAGTAGGTCTCGATGTCGGCGCTCGCGTATTCGCGCGAGGCCAGCAGGAAGGTCAGCGTGTCGTCCTCGTCACCGTCGAAGGCGATGGTGACGACCATGCCGGGCGCGACCGCGCCGTCCGCGGAGGCCGGGGCCTCGCCGACCTTCGCGTTCTCGAGGAGCTGGGTCAGCTGGCGCACGCGGAGCTCCTGCTTGCCCTGCTCCTCCTTGGCCGCGTGGTACCCGCCGTTCTCACGCAGGTCGCCCTCCTCGCGCGCGGCCGCGATCTTGGCGGCGATCTCCGTGCGCGCAGGACCAGTAAGGTACTCAAGCTCCTCCTTGAGCTTGTTGTACGCCTCCTGGGTCAGCCAGGTGACGTTCTCGCTGGTCTGGGTCACAGGTGCTCCTCGTCGGTACTGGGAATACAAAGCATCGCCCTACCCAAGAAGAATGTTCCCTGATGGATGGGCGAAACCACGAGCCTAACAATTGACTGCGGCAAGGGGGAGGACATAAGCCCATCAGGATGACGTCAACGCAGGTCAACGCCTACGTATTCCGGATGATGCCGAAATGTCCCTCGGCGCGTCCCGCGATCCGTCGGCCGGTCCGTCAGTCGGAGTGGCAGCCGAGCAGCTCGCCGGTGGTCCCCCGGGACGTCGTGCGCAGGGTGAGGATCTGGTCGATCTGCGTGGCGTGCTGGTCGAAGTGGAAGTCCGCCCGGCCCACCTCGTTCCCGTCGGCCGCCTGCGAGCGCAGCGTGCAGTAGCCGCGGGCGTCGGCGTCCTTGTGGACCTCCAGGTGGATCCGCACCGCGTCGTCGGAGGTCTGGAAGGAGACGACCTGCGCGCTGATCTTGCTCTGGCCGACGTAGTGGTACGCGAAGTAGCCGACCAGGGCGAGCAGCGCCGCGCCCAGGACGACGGCGGCGATCTTGAGTTTGTGGTCGGCACGCTCGTCCGCGGAGCGGCCGTATCGGCCCTCGGGGAGCCGGGTGCTCACCGTACTCATGATCGTCCTCTCGGCCGGTGCGGGACGCGTGTCCCGCGCGGGGCTCCCGGATGGGTGCTCCGGAATTATTCGCCCTCCGATTCGGTCACTATAGAAGCCCCGGCCCGCCGCTCCACCGCCGCCCCGGAGAGACGAACCACCGGGACGGCCCCGCTGACGCCCGCTGACCGACGGGCACCGACTTGACCAATGAGGATTGAGCCTTGACTGAGCAGCTGCGACTGATGGCCGTGCACGCGCACCCCGACGACGAGTCGAGCAAGGGCGCGGCCACCATGGCGAAGTACGTGTCCGAGGGGGTGGACGTGCTGGTCGTGACCTGCACGGGCGGAGAGCGCGGCTCCATCCTCAACCCCAAGCTCCAGGGCGATGCGTACATCGAGGAGAACATCCACGAGGTGCGCCGCAAGGAGATGGACGAGGCCCGCGAGATCCTCGGCGTCAAGCAGGACTGGCTCGGCTTCGTCGACTCCGGCCTGCCCGAGGGCGACCCGCTGCCGCCGCTGCCCGAGGGCTGCTTCGCGCTGGAGGACGTCGACAAGGCGGCCGGCGAGCTGGTCCGCCGGATCCGCTCCTTCCGCCCGCAGGTGATCACCACCTACGACGAGAACGGCGGCTACCCGCACCCCGACCACATCATGACCCACAAGATCACGATGGTGGCGTTCGAGGGCGCGGCGGACGCCGAGAAGTACCCGGAGGACGAGTACGGGCCGGTGTACCAGCCGCTGAAGCTGTACTACAACCAGGGCTTCAACCGTCCCCGCACCGAGGCGCTGCACAAGGCGATGCTCGACCGCGGCCTGGAGTCGCCCTACGGCGAGTGGCTGGAGCGCTGGGAGAAGTCCGGCCACAAGGACCGCACCCTCACCACGCACATCCCCTGCGCCGACTTCTTCGAGATCCGCGACAAGGCGCTGATCGCCCACGCCACGCAGATCGACCCCGACGGGGGCTGGTTCCGCGTGCCGATGGAGATCCAGAAGGAGGTCTGGCCGACGGAGGAGTACGAACTCGCGAAGTCCCTCGTGGACACCTCGCTCCCCGAGGACGACCTCTTTGCGGGTATCCGGTAGCCCTGAGGGACAATGCCTGACATGAGCGCTAGCGCGAGCCTGGCCGTGAGCCAGCTGGTCACTCTGGCCGACTTCGACAAGAACAAGGTGACCCCGGGCATCCTCGGCTTCATCGTCTTCGCGGTGATGGCCGTGGCGGTGTGGGGCCTGATGAAGTCCATGAACCGCCACATGGGCCGGGTCGACTTCAAGGAGGCCCCGGAGTCCGAGGCGGCCCCGTCCGGCCGGGGGCCGGGCAGCGGCACGGCCCAGCCGTCCAAGGGCTGAGAACGCCCTGGTCCCTGTGACCCGCGGCACCGTGTGACCCGTATCACCGGGTCATCGCAGGCGTGCCACGGGTCACGGTGTGCTGCCCTCCCGCGCTCGCCGGTACGGACGCGTGCGCCGGAAGCGCGCGCTCGCGCTCACCCCTGCGGAGTGTGCGCTACCGGGCGCGCCCCGCGCTCAGGCCGGGTTCGCGTACGGCAGCAGGGCGCGGCGCAGGAAGCGGGCCCGGTCCTCGCCGCGGCGGTCGCCGCAGGAGGCGAACAGGGCCACCGCCTCGTCGCACAGCGCCAGCGCCGGCCGGCTCCCGGCACGTCCGTGCCGTGCCGGCCGCGTGGCCGCTCCACGCACAAGCGTGTGGTCCGTGCCGTGCCCGGCGGGTGGTCACGTTCCGTGCCCGGCCGGGGTGGGTGAGGCAGGATGGGGGTATGCCGAACCGACTGGCGCACGAGACGTCCCCGTATCTCCTCCAGCACGCCGACAACCCGGTCGACTGGTGGCCCTGGTCGCAGGAGGCGTTCGACGAGGCCCGCAGGACGAACCGGCCCGTGCTGCTCAGCGTCGGGTACTCCAGCTGCCACTGGTGCCATGTGATGGCCCACGAGTCCTTCGAGGACCAGGCCACCGCCGCGTACCTCAACGAGCACTTCGTCAGCGTCAAGGTCGACCGCGAGGAGCGCCCGGACGTCGACGCGGTGTACATGGAGGCCGTGCAGGCGGCGACCGGGCAGGGCGGCTGGCCGATGACCGTGTTCCTCACCCCGGACGCCGAGCCGTTCTACTTCGGCACCTACTTCCCGCCCGCGCCCCGGCACGGCATGCCGTCCTTCCGGCAGGTGCTCCAGGGGGTCCGGCAGGCCTGGGAGACCCGGCGCGAGGAGGTCACGGACGTCGCCGGGAAGATCGTGCGGGACCTGTCCCAGCGGGAGATCGACTTCGGCGGCACGAGGACGCCGGGCCCGGAGGAGCAGGGGCAGGCGCTGCTCGGGCTGACCCGGGAGTACGACCCGCAGCGCGGCGGATTCGGCGGGGCGCCGAAGTTCCCGCCGTCCATGGTGCTGGAGTTCCTGCTGCGCCACCACGCCCGTACCGGCTCCGAGGGCGCCCTGCAGATGGCCCAGGACACCTGCGAGCGGATGGCCCGCGGCGGCATCTACGACCAGCTCGGCGGCGGCTTCGCCCGGTACTCCGTGGACCGCGACTGGGTGGTGCCGCACTTCGAGAAGATGCTCTATGACAACGCGCTGCTGTGTCGCGTCTACACCCACCTGTGGCGCGCCACCGGCTCGGAACTCGCCCGCCGGATCGCGCTGGAGACGGCCGACTTCATGGTGCGGGAGTTGCGCACCGAGCAGGGCGGTTTCGCCTCCGCGCTGGACGCCGACAGCGACGACGGCACGGGGCGGCACGTCGAGGGCGCGTACTACGTGTGGACCCCTCGGCAGCTGCGCGACGTCCTCGGCCCCGAGGACGCCGATCTGGCCGCCTCCTACTTCGGCGTGACCGAGGAGGGCACCTTCGAGCAGGGTGCCTCGGTGCTGCAACTGCCGCAGCAGGAGGGCGTGTTCGACGCCGAGCGGATCGACGCGATCCGCCGCCGGCTGTTCGCCGCCCGCGCCGAGCGGCCCGCGCCCGGCCGGGACGACAAGGTCGTCGCCGCCTGGAACGGCCTGGCGATCGCCGCGCTCGCCGAGACCGGCGCCTGCTTCGACCGCCCCGACCTGGTGGAGGCCGCACTGGGCGCGGCCGATCTGCTGGTGCGGCTGCACATGGACGAGCACGCCGGGCTGGCGCGCACCAGCAAGGACGGCCGCGTCGGCGCCAACGCCGGGGTCCTGGAGGACTACGCCGACGTCGCCGAGGGCTTCCTCGCGCTGGCGGCCGTCACCGGCGAGGGCGTCTGGCTGGACTTCGCCGGCCTGCTCCTCGGCCACGTGCTGACCCGGTTCACCGACCCGGAATCCGGTGCCCTGTACGACACCGCCGCCGACGCCGAGCGGCTGATCCGCCGCCCGCAGGACCCCACCGACAACGCCACCCCGTCCGGCTGGACGGCGGCGGCGGGCGCCCTGCTGTCGTATGCCGCGCACACCGGGTCCGAGGCCCACCGCACCGCCGCCGAGAAGGCGTTGGGCGTCGTCCGGGCGCTCGGCCCGCGCGTCCCGCGGTTCATCGGCTGGGGGCTGGCGGTGGCCGAGGCCCTGCTGGACGGGCCGCGCGAGATCGCGGTCGTCGGGCCGTCCCTGGACGATGCCGCCGCCCGCACCCTGCACCGTACGGCGCTGCTGGGTGCCGCGCCCGGCGCGGTGATCGCCTACGGCACTCCGGGCAGTGATGAGTTCCCGCTGCTCGCCGACCGCCCCCTGGTGGGCGGCGCGCCGGCCGCGTACGTGTGCCGGGGCTTCACCTGCGACGCCCCGACGACCGACCCGGAGCGGCTGCGCGCCGCGCTGGGGGAGTGAGCCGGGGCCGTCAGGACCCGTACCGGAGGACGGCGACCACCAGCGCCGTCTGGGCGGACCACTGGAGCAGGACGGCCGTGGCGCGGGCGGCGGCCGCCCGGCCGCGGGGCAGCAGCAGCGCGACCAGCCCCGCGGTCACGGACGCGAGGAACAGGCCGTGGAGGAGGTTCCCCGAGGGCTTGTGGCAGTCCTGGTAGTAGTCGCCGTACATCAGGCACTGAGCGCCGTGCTCGGTGGACAGGGCGAGCAGCCAGGAGCCGATGAACATCGGCAGGAGCAGGCCCAGTCCCCAGGCGGCGCACACCCTGCCGATGCGGCCCCCGTCCCCGCCCGCCGCGTTCCGTGTCGTCGCTGTCATGGCCCCAGCCAACCGGAAGGGGCCGGCCGCGTTGATCGTCCCGCGTACTCAACCGCCCTGCGTACGCATACTCAGCGCCTTCTCCACGATCGCCTCCAACTGGTCGTGGTGGGCGCCCTTCCAGTAGGCGCGGCCGCAGTCGCGGCACTGGGCGAAGACGTCGTAGGTGCGCTGCGTGCCGTGTTCGAGCTGGTCGGCCACCTCGTCCTTGGTGGCCTGCTTCAGCAGGCCGTTGCAGGCGCTGCAGCGGGTCCATGGCCGCAGCTCGGGGTCGAAGCGGTCCAGGACGTCGCGGAGCTGGTCGTCGGGGCGGGTGCTGTAGACGAAGGCGCCCGCCCACAGCTCGCGGCGGCGCAGCAGGCCGCGGTCGCGGCTGAGCAGCACCCGTTTCTCGGCGGCCGAGCGGGCGGCCAGCGCCGCGTCCCCGATGTCCGTGGACTCGTAGGCCGTGTCCACGCCGAGCAGACGCAGCCGGCGGGCGAGGGTGCCCAGGTGCACGTCGAGCAGGAAACGCAGCGGGGCGCCGGGGACGCGCTGGGGGCGTGCGACGGCGCGCACCTGCACCCGCTCCTCGGCCCGCGGCACGTGCGAGACGGGCACCTCACGGCCGTCCACCAGCAGACCGCCGACCTCGGTCAGCGGCACGCCGAGGGACTCCACGACGTGCCCGAGGGAGGAGACGCCGTCGGTGGCGACGGGAGTCGCGCCGCGCCGCCGGGCGTGCGGGACGAACAGGTGCAGGCCGGGGGCGAACTCGACGTGGATCTCGGGACCGTTCACCCGGCCAGGATGGCACGGACGGGCCCGGGTGCCTCAGGCGATTTTCGGCGGCAGGCCGTGCTCCAGGACCGACAGGGTGCGGTCGACGAGGCCGGCGAGGTCGTCGCGGTGGCCGTGCTCGGCCCAGTACAGGGTGGTCTCCAGGATCCCGCCGACCAGGGACATGGCCCAGACCCGCACCTCCAGGTCGTCCCGGTCGCGGCCGGTGCGCTCGGCGATCACACCGCAGAGCCTGCGGCCGGTGACGGACATGCTCTGCATCATCCGGGAGCGCACCGCCGGCACCTGGACCATCAGGTGGGTGCGCAGCCGTGCCACCTCGATGTCGCCGTCGACACCCAGGCCGATCGCCTTGCGCAGGACCTGGCGGATCGACTCCGTCCACGGCTCGTCGGCGGGCCGGGCGCGCAGTTCCTCGGCCAGGACCGGGTCGTACTCGTCGGTGAGGACGATGTCCTCCTTGGTGGGGAAGTACCGGAAGACGGTCGACGGCGAGACCTCGGCGCGCTCGGCGATCTGCTCGATCGTCGTCGCCTCGTACCCCTGCTCCTCGATCAGCGCGTAGGTCGCGGAGCGGATCGCCTCCCGCGTCTTGATCTTCTTGCGCTCCCGCAGACCGAGAGCGGGGCGGTCGGCGGGGGAGAGCGGGGAACGTGCGGCCGTCATGCGCTCATTGTCGGCCACCGCCCACGGGGGCGGCCATGCCGGGACGAGGGCCGGCACCCCCCGGCAGGCTCCGGTCGGCGCTCGAAACGGTCGATGCTCGAAACGGTCGGCGCGAGGCTCCGGGCATGCGAAACGGCCACGGCTCGTGCGAGCCGTGGCCGTCGGGGGCGCGGGTGCCGGGTCATGCGTGGTGGTACGCCACCAGCGAGATGCCCACGTAGTGGACGACGAACGCGGCGAGCGTGAAGGTGTGGAAGACCTCGTGGAAGCCGAACCAGCGCGGTGAGGGGTTCGGGCGCTTGATGCCGTAGACGACGCCGCCCGCGCTGTAGAGCAGGCCGCCGACGATCACCAGGACCAGCACGGCGATGCCGCCGGTGCGCAGGAAGTCCGGCAGGAAGAACACCGCCGCCCAGCCCATGGCGATGTAGCACGGGGTGTAGAGCCAGCGCGGGGCGCCGACCCAGAAGACGCGGAAGACGATGCCGGCCGCGGCCGCGGCCCAGATCCCCCACAGCAGCCACTGGCCCTTGGCGCCGGGCAGGAGCAGCAGGGTCAGCGGCGTGTAGGTGCCCGCGATGATCAGGAAGATGTTCGCGTGGTCCAGGCGGCGCAGGACGCCGCTCAGGCGCGGGCCCCAGCTGCCGCGGTGGTAGAGCGCGCTCACACCGAACAGCAGGCACGCGGTGAGGACGTAGATCCCGCAGGCGATCCGCCCGCGGGTGGAGTCGGCGAGCGCGGTGAGCACCAGACCCGCTATGAGCACGGCCGGGAACATCCCGAGGTGCAGCCAGCCGCGCAGTTTCGGCTTGACCGGATGCGGAAGGGAGAGCGCACCCGGACGTCGGCCACCGGCCGGCGTGTCCAGGGGCGCGTCGGAGGCGGACGCAGTCATGCGCGGCATCGTACCGAGGTCACCGTAAGTCGGACATCAGTACGCAGCGTGCGCGCAGGCGATCACGCAGAACGGTCCGAACGCAAAAAGTCTTCCAGTCTGCGCCCAGCCGAACGCAAAGAAGCGCTGAAACCGTGGCATTCCTCACGCCGCTCACCTGTGAGGCCCTCTGGACAGATGCGCACTCTCGTCGGATGATCAAATGAGTGCGGTCGGCACCGGATGAGCGGCTACGAAGCGTCCGGGTCGCAGCCCCCACGGGGCGAACAAGACGAAATCCCCTCATTTAGGAGCAATCGTGGCGCGCGACATCGCGGCTCCCCCCGTCGTCCCGACCAACCACAAGGACCTGATCTCGTGGGTCAACGAGATCGCGGACCTCACGCAGCCGGACAACGTGGTCTGGTGTGACGGATCCGAGGCCGAGTACCAGCGCCTGTGCGAGGAGCTGGTCCAGAAGGGCACCTTCCGGAAACTCGACCCGATCAAGCGCCCCAACTCCTACTACGCGGCCTCGGACCCCTCCGACGTGGCCCGCGTCGAGGACCGCACGTTCATCTGCTCCGAGAAGGAGGAGGACGCCGGCCCCACCAACCACTGGAAGGCCCCCGACGAGATGCGGGAGATCTTCCAGGGCAAGGACGGCAAGGGCGGCATCTTCCGCGGCGCCATGCGCGGCCGGACGATGTACGTCGTCCCGTTCTGCATGGGCCCCCTCGGCTCCCCGCTGTCCGCGATCGGCGTGGAGATCACCGACTCCGCCTACGTCGCCGTGTCCATGCGCACCATGACCCGCATGGGACAGGCGGTCCTCGACGAGCTGGGCGACAGCGGCTTCTTCGTCAAGGCCGTGCACACCCTCGGCGCCCCGCTGGAGCCGGGCCAGCAGGACGTGCCCTGGCCGTGCAACAGCACGAAGTACATCTCGCACTTCCCCGAGGACCGCGAGATCTGGTCCTACGGCTCCGGCTACGGCGGCAACGCCCTGCTCGGCAAGAAGTGCTACGCCCTGCGCATCGCCTCCGTCATGGCCCGCGACGAGGGCTGGCTGGCCGAGCACATGCTCATCCTCAAGCTCACCCCGCCGCACGGTGAGCCCAAGTACGTCGCCGCCGCCTTCCCGAGCGCCTGCGGCAAGACCAACCTCGCCATGCTGGAGCCGACGATCTCCGGCTGGACCGTGGAGACCATCGGCGACGACATCGCCTGGATGCGGTTCGGCGAGGACGGCCGGCTGTACGCGATCAACCCCGAGGCCGGTTTCTTCGGCGTCGCGCCCGGCACCGGCGAGCACACCAACGCCAACGCGATGAAGACGCTGTGGGGCAACTCCGTCTTCACCAACGTCGCCCTCACCGACGACGGCGACGTGTGGTGGGAGGGCATGACCGAGGAGACCCCGGCCCACCTCACCGACTGGAAGGGCCGCGACTGGACCCCGGACTCGCCCGAGCCCGCCGCGCACCCCAACGCCCGCTTCACCACCCCCGCCGCCCAGTGCCCGATCATCGCGCCGGAGTGGGAGGACCCCAAGGGCGTGCCGATCTCGGCGATCCTCTTCGGTGGCCGCCGGGCCAGCGCGGTGCCGCTGGTGACGGAGTCCTTCGACTGGAACCACGGCGTGTTCCTCGGCGCGAACGTCGCCTCCGAGAAGACCGCCGCCGCCGAGGGCAAGGTCGGCGAGCTGCGCCGCGACCCGTTCGCCATGCTGCCGTTCTGCGGCTACAACATGGGCGACTACATGGCGCACTGGATCGAGGTGGCCAAGGACAAGGACCCGTCCAAGCTGCCGAGGATCTACTACGTCAACTGGTTCCGCAAGAACGACCAGGGCACGTTCGTCTGGCCCGGCTTCGGCGAGAACTCCCGCGTGCTGAAGTGGATCGTGGAGCGCCTGGAGGGCAAGGCCGAGGGCGTCGAGACCCCCATCGGCATCCTGCCGACCAAGGACGCCCTGGACACCGACGGCCTGGAGCTGTCGGAGTCCGACCTGGAGTTCCTGCTCACCGTCGACAAGGACGTCTGGCGCGAGGAGGCCGCGCTGATCCCCGGCCACCTCAACACCTTCGGCGACCACACCCCCAAGGAGCTGTGGGACCAGTACCGCGCGCTCGTCGAGCGCCTGGGCTGAGCCGCCGCCCCCGCAGAACTCCGCGGCCGGCCGCCGACCTGCCCTGACCTGCGTCGTCGCTCCGGCCGGCCGCGGCGTGGATCCGGTGAGAGGCCGGATGCGCACCCCGTCCGTGCGCATCCGGCCTCTTCGGCGTGCCGGTCCTCTGCGGCGTGCCCGCCGGTGCCGTATGGCCCACTGCGCTCCGGGTACTCGGGGGTCCTCCCGGCGAAGGAGTGTGATGCGGGCATGGCTGGAGACGGCGACTTCTACAAGCACGACCGTCCGGAGAACCCGGATCTGGCCGAGGACCGCCCGCGCGGCGGTGGCCCCGACGAGCCGCAGGGCGGCGGCAACTGGCCCGTGTGGTGGATCGTCCTGGGCATCCTGGTGCTGTTCGTGATCTTCGTGGTGGTACTCGGCTGACGTTTCCGTGCCCCGGGGCCCCTCCGGCATGCTGGTCGTCGCGCCGCACCAGCGGGCGCCGACGGACCGGCGGGCGACAGGAGGACCCGGAGCACATGCGCATCCTCGTGACGGGTGGTGCCGGATTCATCGGCTCGGCGTACGTGCGCCGGGCACTGGCGCCGCGAGGCGCAGCGCAACCGCCGCGGATCACGGTCCTGGACGCGCTCACCTACTCCGGTAGCGAGGCGAACCTGGCACCCGTCGCCGGGCACCCCGGTTACACCTTCGTCCACGGCGACATCTGCGACCCGGACGTGGTCGATCAGGTGATGGCGGGCCAGGACGCGGTGGTGCACTTCGCGGCCGAGTCGCACGTGGACCGGTCCATCGACGGCGCCGGCCCGTTCGTGCGCACCAACGTGCTGGGCACCCAGGTGCTCCTGGACGCGGCCGTGCGCCACCGCGTCGGCCGCTTCGTCCACGTCTCCACCGACGAGGTGTACGGCTCCATCGCCGAGGGCTCGTGGACGGAGGACGCCCCGCTCGCGCCGAACTCGCCGTACTCCGCCTCGAAGGCCGGCTCCGACCTGCTGGCGCTCGCCTGCCACCGCACCCACGGCCTGGACGTCGTGGTCACCCGGTGCACCAACAACTACGGGCCGTACCAGTTCCCCGAGAAGGTGATCCCGCTCTTCGTCACCCACCTGATCGAGGGGCGCACGGTCCCCCTGTACGGGGACGGCCGGCACCGCCGCGACTGGCTGCACGTCCTCGACCACTGCCGGGGCATCGACCTGGTGCTGCACGGCGGCCGGGCCGGGGAGGTCTACCACATCGGCGGCGGCACCGAGCTGAGCAACCGCGAACTGACCGGGCTGCTGCTGGAGGCGTGCGGCGCGGGCTGGGACCGGGTCGAGCACGTGGCCGACCGCAAGGGCCACGACCTGCGCTACGCGCTGGACGACAGCAAGATCCGTGAGGAGCTGGGCTACGCGCCCGAGGTGTCGTTCACCGAGGGCCTGGCGGCCACCGTCGAGTGGTACCGCACGCACCGCGCCTGGTGGCAGCCGCTGAAGGAGGGCGGCCGGCCGCGCTGACCGGCCGGCACCGGCTCACAGGACCCGCTGCAGCAGCACCGTGTCGAGCCACCGGTCGTGCTTGTGCCCGACGGCGGTGAGCCGCCCCGCCTCGGTGAAGCCGAAACGCCGGTGCAGGGCGATCGACGCCTCGCTGCCCGGATCGGTGATCACCGAGACGATGCTGCGCACCCCGGCCCGGGCGCACCCGTCGATCAGCGCGCCCAGCAGCGTGGCGCCCAGCCCCCGCCCGGTGGCGTCCGGGGCGAGGTAGACGGTGTCCTCCACGGTGTGCCGGTACGCCGGCTTCGGCCGCCAGGGCCCGGCACAGGCGAACCCCACGATCCGCCCCGCCTCCTCGGCGACCAGGAAGGGCAGCCCGCGCGCGGTGAGGTCGTCGTGCTTGGCCTCCCACTCCGGCAGCGAGCGGGGCGACTCGTCGAAGGTGGCGACGCTGTGCAGGACGTAGTGCGCGTAGATCCCGGCGACGGCTTCGAGGTCGGCGCGGCCGACGGGCCGGACGGTGGCGGTGGGGGCGGTCACGGTGTCCTCCGTCTCGGTGCCCGGCCCGCACTCGACGTGCCTCGGTGGCCGGTGGGAAGGCACCCGGTCCGCGTGTCGCTGCGGTGCACGCGGACCGGGGCCGTACAGGGGCGCCCCCGCCACCGGCACGGCGGCGGGGACGAGGGGCGCGACGGGCGCAAGGCTAGTGCGCGGCGCCGCTCAGTTCCGGGTGTTCCGCCTGCTCGGCGGCGGCGTGCGCGTCCATCCGCTCGGCCGCCAGGATGGCCACCGCCGTGTCCGCCCGGGACGCGGCGACCACGAGCGCCCGTCCGGCCAGCGCGTGCGCCCGCCGGTGCAGCGCGGCCGCCTCGCCGAGGGCCCCTCCGGCAGGGGCGCGCAGCGGGGCGTGTCCGCCCCGGAGGCGGGCCACCTGCTCGGCGAGCCGTGCGGCTGCGGTGTCCAGGTCGGCGGAGGGTGCCACCTCCCGCAGCTCGTCGGTGACGGCGAGCAGGGCCGCGAGGTGGCCGGCGAGCTGGATGTCCAGCTCCTCCTCGCGGGAGCGGTGCGGGACGTCGGAGGGGGTGCCGGCCATCGTGTGGACGGACCGGCGGGAAGGCCCGGAGCGGATCGGTTCGTACATGGGACGGCCTCCTGTGATCTGACAGAAGACATCCTAGCTTGGAATCCGTCTAAAGTTGAGTCGGGTCGCGAGACGGGGCGGTAAGGGCACCCCGGGTGAGCGTCAGGGCTGGCTGTAGCCGTCCAGGAAGGTGCCGATGCGGCCCACCGCGTCGCGCAGGTCGCCGACCGAGGGCAGGGTGACGACCCGGAAGTGGTCGGGCTCGGGCCAGTTGAAGCCCGTGCCGTGCACCACCATGATCTTCTCGCGGCGCAGCAGGTCCAGGACCATCCGCCGGTCGTCCTTGATCTTGAAGACCTTGGGGTCCAGGCGCGGGAAGAGGTACAGCGCGCCCTTGGGGCGCACGCAGGTCACGCCCGGGATCTGGGTGAGCAGCTCGTAGGCGACGTCCAGCTGCTCCTTCAGGCGCCCGCCCGGCAGCACCAGGTCGTTGATCGACTGCCGGCCGCTGAGCGCCGCCACCACGCCGTGCTGGCCCGGCATGTTCGCGCACAGGCGCATGTTGGCCAGGATGGTCAGGCCCTCGATGTAGGAGTCGGCGTGGGCGCGCGGACCGGAGATCGACATCCAGCCGACCCGGTAGCCGGCCACCCGGTACGCCTTCGACATGCCGTTGAACGTCAGCGTCAGCAGGTCCGGGGCCACCGCGGCGGTCGGGGTGTGCACGGCGCCGTCGTAGAGGATCTTGTCGTAGATCTCGTCCGAGCAGACCAGCAGGTTGTGCCGGCGGGCGATGTCGGTCAGCCCCTTGAGCACGGCCGGGTCGTAGACCGCGCCCGTGGGGTTGTTGGGGTTGATGATGACGATCGCCTTGGTCCGGTCGGTGACCTTGCGCTCGACGTCGGCCAGGTCCGGCATCCAGTCGGACTGCTCGTCGCAGCGGTAGTGCACCGCCGTGCCGCCGGACAGGGAGACGGCCGCCGTCCACAGCGGGTAGTCCGGCGCCGGGACGAGCACCTCGTCGCCGTCGTCCAGCAGCCCCTGCATCGCCATCACGATCAGCTCGGAGACGCCGTTGCCGATGAAGACGTGCTCGACGTCCGTCTCGATGCCGAGGGTCTGGTTGTGCATCACCACCGCGCGGCGGGCGGCCAGCAGGCCCTTGGCGTCACCGTAGCCGTGGGCGGTGGAGACGTTGCGGAGGATGTCCTCCAGGATCTCCGGCGGGCACTCGAAGCCGAACGCGGCCGGATTGCCGGTGTTCAGCTTCAGGATGCGGTGACCGGCCGCCTCCAGCCGCATCGCCTCCTCGAGCACCGGGCCGCGGATCTCGTAACAGACGTTGGCGAGCTTGGTCGACTGGATCACCTGCATGCCAGCGAGCTTACGGTGTGCTCACGCTCCATGGCTCGTGTCTTCCGCCACCCGAGACACGGCCGAACGGGCGTTCATGGCGGGCGGCTGTCCCGTCCCTCGCGCCGGTCCCTAGGATTTCCAGCCATGTCCATGCCTCCCGATCCGCAGGGCGTCCCCGGCGCTCCGGGCGCGCCCGCGGGGCCGCCGAACGTGTACCACCCGCAGGCCGCGGCGCCCGTGGCCTACGAGGGGTACGCCGACCCGGCCCTCGCCCACGGCTGGCAGCCCGCCTACGACGACACCCGCGACCTGCCCCCGCCGGCCCCTTCGGCGACGGGGGAGGCGCCCGGCGACGCGGGCGCGACCGGCGGCCCCGATGCGGCCGGTGGTCCTGACGCGGCCGGTGGCGGGCGGTCCCGGCGGGCGCGGGGGCGGCGCGGTGTGCGGCGTCCGCGGCGCGTCCTGGTCGCCGGCGCGGTGGGGGCCGTGGGGCTGGCCGCCGTGCTCGCCGGTGTCACGGCCCTGGACGCGTCGCCGGGGAGCGGGACGCGGGGCGACCGGGATCGCGCGCGGCCGACGGTGGACGACGAGAGCGCGGCGGAGGAGGCGTCCGGCGCCCCGTCCGCGCCGCCGGTGTCCCCGGCCGCCTCCGGCCCGGCCGCCCGCCCGGCCGCCGCCCCCCCCCCCCGGCGCCCCCCGCCCCCCGCCCGCCCGCCGCGCCCCGGCCGCACCGCCCCGCCGCGTCCCCCCGCGCCCCCGGCG
>NZ_LR732544.1:4601530-4605460 GCF_902506575.1 Streptomyces mexicanus
GTCGCATCCGTGCACGTCGTTCGACAAGTGGCAGCTGATCCCGGTGGCGCAGGCGGACGGCTCAGAAGAAGGTACGGCTCAGAAGAACGTACGGACGTAGTCCACGACCGTGCCGTCCGCCTGCGCCACCGGGATCAGCTGCCACTTGTCGAACGACGTGCACGGATGCGACAGCCCCAGCCCGATCCAGTCCCCGACCCGCAGATCGGCCTCGGCGGTGGTCGCCAGCCAGGCGTGCTGGTCGGACAGACCGGTGACCGTGACGCCGGTCGCCGGGCGCTCGGCGCCGTCGCGGCGCACCACCTGGGCGAAGGGCAGGTGCAGGTCGTAGGCGGCGTCGCGCTTGCCGGCGTTGGCGAAGGCCTGCTCGGCGGTGGGGCGGGAGACGACCTGCGCCCACAGCCGGAACGCGGGCTCCAGCGCGCCCTCCTGCGGCACCCGGTTGAACGGGGTGATCTCCCGGTAGTGGCCGTCGTCGTGCGAGACGTACGCGCCCGAGCGCAGCAGCTTCAGCACCGGCAGCGACAGGGAGGGGATCTCGGCGAACACCTCCGCCACCGCGTCGAACCAGGCGCTGCCGCCCGCGCTGACCACGATCTCCTCGCCCCCGGCGAACAGCCCGGCCTTGTCGAGGTCGGCCGCCAGCGCCACCAGCCGCCGCAGATACGCCCGCACCCGCTCCGGATCCGCCCGCGGCACCTCGCCCTCGTACCCGGCGACCCCGACCAGCCGCAGCGTCCCCGCCCCGGCCACGGCCCGGGCGATCCGGGCGCACTCCTCCTCGGTGCGCGCCCCGGCGCGCGCGCCCTCGCCCGCGCCCAGCTCCACGACCACCTCGACGGGCCGCTCGGCGCCCGTGAGCGCCGCGTCCATCAGCTCCACCGCGCGCACGGAGTCCACGTAGCAGACGAGGCGGAAGGACGGGTCGGCGGCCAGCTCGGCGGCGACCCAGCGCAGCGCGGCGGCGTCCACCAGCTCGTTGGCCAGGAAGATCCGCTCGACGCCGAACGCCCGCGCGACGCGCACCTGGTGCGGGACGGCCAGGGTGATGCCCCACGCGCCGTGCTCGATCTGCCGCCGGAACAGCTGCGGCGCCATGGAGGTCTTGCCGTGCGGGGCGAAGGCGAGGCCGTGCCGGGCGGTGTACGTCTCCATCAGCCGCAGGTTGTGCTCCAGGCGCTCGGCGGACAGCGCGAGCACGGGCGTGGTGAAACCGCCGGTGAACAGGTTGCGGCGCTGGGCGGCCAGCTCGCCGACCGTCAGCCCGTCCGCGTCCGGGGGAAGTCCCTTGAACCGGTGGTCGACCCGTTCCTCGGCCAGACGGGCCAGCGCCTCGTTGCGCATGGAACCTCCCTGATCAGGTGCGTTGCAAAGTGTGCAACGCCCGTTGCATATGTCGTCATCTGCTGTCTAACATCTCGGCCACGCGAGGTCAACGAAACAGCCCCCGACGACGGCCGTCCGGCGGCCTCGCGGCAGCCTTGCGACCCCCCACCGAGGAGCGACGGACATCGTGACCACCAGCGGACGCAGCATCGGCCCCGGCGTCGTGGAGGTCGTGGACGTCGCGGCGCTCGGCGAGTCCATGGTCACGTTCCTGCCCTCGCGCCCCGGCCGCCTCGCCGACGTGCCCTCCTTCGACCGGGGCATCGGCGGTGCCGAGACCAACGTGCTGTGCACGCTCGCCGCCGCCGGGCACTCCGCCCGCTGGGTGAGCCGGGTCGGCGCGGACGGCTTCGGCGACCACCTGGTGGAGACGATCGGCGCCTGCGGCGTCGACGTCCGCTTCGTCGGCCGCGACCCGCACCGCCCCACCGGCATCTACTTCCGCACCGCCGGCGACCGCGCCACCGACGCGCACGAGGTCGCCTACTACCGGGCCGGTTCCGCGGCCTCCGCGATGGCCGTCGGCACCGTGGACGCCGAGGCGCTCGGCGCCTGCCGCGTCCTGCACCTGTCCGGCATCACCGCCGCCCTGTCCGCCGACTGCCTGGACCTGCTGCGCGAGCTGACGGCGCCGCGCCCCGACCGCCCGCTGGTCTCCTTCGACGTCAACTTCCGGCCCGGGCTGTGGCACGACGGTGCGGGCCCCGAGGTGCTGCTGGAACTGGCGCGCCGCGCCGACCTCGTGTTCGTCGGCGACGACGAGGCCCGCGCGGCCTGGGGCCTGGACGGCGGGCAGGAGATCCTGCGGGCCCTGCCCGGCCCGCGGACCGTCGTCGTCAAGCGGGGCGCGGCCGGAGCGACCGCCTACGACCGCGGCGACGCTCGGCCCCGGGAACTGAAGGCCACCGACGATGCGACCGCGCCCGACCGCGGCGAAGCCCGGCCCCAGGAGCAGGACGCCACGCACGGAGCGACCGCCAAACACCGCGGCGACGCCCGGCCCCCGGAGCAGGACGCCACCGCCACGTCCGTCCCCGCCCCCAAGGTCGACGTCGTCGCCCACGTCGGCGCCGGTGACGCCTTCGCCGCCGGGTTCCTCTCCGCCACCCTGCGCGGCCTGCCCGTACGCGACCGGCTGCGCCACGGCCACCTCATGGCCGCCGCCGCCCTCACCGTCCCCGGCGACCTCGCCACGCCCCCGGACCGCGACCACGCCGACCGGCTGTGCGCCCTGGACGAGGCCGCGTGGGAGAGACTGCGTCTCGGCCCCGGCTGGACGACAGCCGCCGCGGACGGGGCCGTTCAGGAGGGACGTACACCATGAGCCAGACCGTCGACCGCGCGCTGAGCATCCTGCCGCTGCTCGCCGAGGGCCCCGCCGACCTCGGACAGGTCGCCGACCGCCTCGGCGTGCACAAGTCCACGGCGCTGCGCCTGCTGCGCACCCTGAACGAACACGGCCTGGTCTACCGCCAGTCCGACCAGCGCTACCGCCTCGGCGCCCGCCTGTTCGCCCTCGCCCAGGAGGCGATGGAGAACCTCGACATCCGCGAGATCGCCCACCCCCACCTGGTCCGCCTGAACGAGACCTGCGGGCACACCGTGCACCTGGCGGTCTACGAGGAGAACGAGGTCCTCTACATCGACAAGGTGGACAGCCGCTACCCGGTGCGCATGTACTCGCGGATCGGCAAACCGGTCGCCATCACCGTCGCCGCCGTCGCCAAACTGCTGCTGGCCGATCTGCCCGAGCCCGAGCGCCGCGCCGTCGCCGAAAGCCTCGAATACCCCCTCTACACGGCCCGTTCGACACCCAACGCCGCCGCCTTCCTCAAGGAGCTGGCCACCGTGCGCGAACAGGGCTGGGCCACCGACCTCGGCGGCCACGAGGAGTCCATCAACTGCGTCGCCGCCCCCATCCGGGGCGCCGACGGCCGGGTGGTCGCCGCGATGTCGGTCTCCGCACCGAACGTCGTCGTCACCGCCGACGAACTCCTCACCCTGCTCCCGCTGGTGCGCCGTACCGCGGACGCCATCAGCGGCGAGTACTCCGGAAGAACCCCCGTGACGGACCCCACGAAGGACACCGCATGACCGAGAAGACCGCCCTCACCCCCAAGACCCACACCGTTCCGCCGGCGAAGTTCTCCCACGGGGTGAAGAAGGGCAACATCCTCCAGGTCGCCGGTCAGGTCGGCTTCCTCCCCCACGAGGAGGGCAAGGCCCCGACCCCGGCCGGCCCCACCCTGCGCGAGCAGACCCTCCAGACCCTCGCCAACGTCAAGGCGATCCTCGAAGAGGGCGGCGCCACCTGGGACGACGTGATGATGATCCGCGTCTACCTGACGGACGTGGACCACTTCGCCGAGATGAACGAGATCTACAACGCCTACTTCGAGGAGCAGGGCCTCACCCAGCCGCCCGCCGCGCGCACCACCCCGGGCCGCCCGGCGCCCCGCCCCCCCCACACCCCCCGCACCTCCTACACCCCCCTCCCCCCCGCCACCCCCGGCACGGCCGGGGCCCGCCACGCGGGCGCGCCAC
>NZ_LR732544.1:4605561-4622186 GCF_902506575.1 Streptomyces mexicanus
TCGACGAGCAGCAGCAGGCCGCCGGTGTGCGGCGGCCCCCCAGACGCCCCCGCACACCGGCGGCCTGCTGCTGCTCGTCGACGGCACGCCCGGTCTGCTGCTGGTCGCCGGCCTCGGCATCGCCCTGCTGCTGTTCCTGATCATCAAGGCGAGACTCCAGCCGTTCGTCGCGCTGCTCGCCGTCTCCATAGCCGTCGGCCTGCTGGCCGGCCTGTCCGTCACCGAACTGTTCGGCACCGTCCAGCGCTCGGACGCCGTCTCCACCGTCGAGTCCGGCATGGGCGGCACCCTCGGACACATCGCCATCATCATCGGCCTGGGCACCATGCTCGGCTCGATCCTGGAGATCAGCGGCGGCGCCGAGGTACTGGCCTCCCGCCTGCTGACCCTGTTCGGCGAGCGGCGCGCGCCCCTGGCCATGGGCCTGACCGGCCTGATCTTCGGCATCCCCGTCTTCTTCGACGTGGGCATTTTCGTCCTCGCGCCCCTCGTCTACGCCGCCGCGAAGCGATCGGGCAAGTCGGTGGTCCTGTACTGCCTGCCGATGCTGGCCGGCCTGTCCATGACGCACGCCTTCCTGCCCCCGCACCCCGGCCCGGTCGCCGCGGCCGGCCTGCTGCACGTGCAACTGGGCTGGATCATCCTCATGGGCCTGGCCTGCGGCATCCCCGCGGTGCTGGCCGCCTGGGCGTGGGCGGCGTGGATCGGCAAGCGGGTCTTCGTCGAGGTGCCGCAGGACATGGTCGAGGCGGCCGAGGAGTCCCGGCGGGCGGTCCTGGCCGAACAGCGCGCCACGAGCACGGGGGCCCAGGAGAAGCCGGTGGCCCTCGGCGCCGTCCTCGGCATCATCGGCACGCCGCTGGTGCTGATCCTGGCGGCCACCTTCTCCTCCATCGGCATGGACCCGTCCACGGGCCGGTCGGTCATCGAGTTCTTCGGCAACCCGTTCGTGGCCCTGACCATCGCCCTGCTCCTGGCCTACTACCTGCTGGGCATCCGCCGCGGCTGGTCCCGCAAGTCCCTGGAGAGGGTCTCCACCTCGTCCCTGAAGCCGGTCGGCAACATCCTCCTCGTGGTCGGCGCGGGCGGTGTCTTCGGCGCCGTGCTGAAGGCGAGCGGCGTGGCCCAGGCCCTGTCGGACACCTTCCACGGCGTGGGCCTGCCGGTGATCGTCCTGTCCTATCTGATCTCGTTGGTCCTGCGGGTCGCGCAGGGCTCGGCGACCGTGGCGATCGTGACGACCGCGGGCATCGTCGCCCCGCTCCTGGCCGAGGGCCACCACTCCCAGGCCTTCGTCGCCCTGGTCATCATGGCCGTCTCGGCCGGCTCCATCTTCGCCTCGCACGTCAACGACGGGGGTTTCTGGATGGTCGCCAAGTACTTCGGCATCAGCGAACGGGACACCCTGAAGACGTGGACGGTGCTGGAGAGCGTGCTGTCGCTGGCGGGCTTCGCGGTGGCGCTGGTGCTGAGCCTCTTCGTGCGGTGACCTGATCGCCGAGCGGGGGACAGGGTCTTCGCGCGTGATCTGATTCTGATAACGAAGCAGGGGCTGGCCGCGTGCGCCACAGGAACGTCGACCATACTGCCCGCTGTGGAGCAGCGCACAGGTACGAGCAGCCAGCCCCTGAAGACCGAGCCCGTGACGGGCGCCGGATTCGACCCGGCCTTCATCCCCGGCATCACCCCTCCGGTGACCGGGGAGCCGGAGGACGCGGCCTCGCAGGACGCGAAGGCGGAGTCCCAGCAGGCCGAGACCGCCTCCGAGGCCGAGACCACCTCCGAGACCGAGAAGCCGGACGCCCGTGAGCAGCCCACCGAGGCGGCGGAGGCCGGCGAGACGGCGGAGGCGGACGGCGAGACGGAGGCGGACGGCGAGACGCCGGACGGCCCGGTCTTCGAGGCGGCCGACCGCCGCGCGCGCATCGTCGCCGACCACCGGGGCGTCCGCCTGTCCCTGGACGACCAGGAGTGCGAGTTCCGCTGGGACGAGATCGGCGCGGTCGAGACGACGGTCCCCCGCTTCGGCAAGCGCTACACGGTCACGGTCCACACCCCGGAACGCCGCTGGTACCCCATCGAGATCGAGGCCGCGTCGAAGGCCCGTATCAAGGAGTGGGAGACCCGGCTGGACGCGGTCCTGGACGCGTACTTCGAGGACGGCGCGGCCGATGAGACCGACGAGGAGCCGGACGCCGGTGAGACACCGCGCGCCGACGAGAAGCCGGACGCCGACGAGACACCGCGCGCCGACCAGAAGCCGGACGCCGACGAGAAGCCGGACGCCGGCGAAAAAGATCTCTGAACCTGTGAAACATCCCTGAGGGCCCACCGCATCAAAGAGGTGAGAGTGCCAGGAAGGGCACCGGGAACCGCGGGGGGTCGGGTCGCATGGGGCCGGTTCGGAAAGACGGCTACCCGGAGTTCGCGGCGGCGCGGGCCGGGCACCTGTACCGGTCGGCCTGCCTGCTGACCGGCGGGGACACCCATCTCGCCGAGGACCTGGTCCAGGAGACCCTGGGCCGGGTGTACCTGCGGTGGGCACGCGTGTCCGCCACGGACAACCCGGCCGGATACGTCCAGACCGTCCTGACCCGCACCTTCCTCGCCCACCGGCGTCGTCACAGCAGCCGCAGGGAGCGCACCACCGACATCCTGCCCGAGGTCCCCGGGCCGGACTCCGGTGGTGACGCCTCCCTGCGGCTGACCCTTTTCCAGGCCCTGGGGCAGTTGTCCGCCAAGGACCGGGCGGTGGTCGTCCTGCGCTACTGGGAGGACCGCAGCGTCGAGGAGACGGCCGCCGCCATGAACACCAGCTCGGCCGCGGTCCGCACGCGGTGCGTGCGCGCTCTGGCCCGGCTGCGCGCCCTGCTCGGCGACGCCATCGGCGAGTACGCCAGGCCCTGACCCCTGACCCTGACCCGGCCTCGTTCCCTCAGCGCACCGATATGCCCACCCACGTCCGAGAAACGGCGGTTCGTCATGCCCGAAGCAGACCACGACTCCTTCGAGGAACGGTTCGCCCAGGCCCTGCGCGACGCAGGCGCGGGCCTGGACACCGGCCGGCGCGATCTGGCCGCCGCCGGTGAGGCGCGCGGCCGGCGGCTGCGGACCCGGCGCCGCGCCGCCGTGGCCGGCGGGGTCGCGGGCGTGGCCCTGGCCGCGCCCCCCCGCCCCCCCGCCCCCCCCCCCGCCCCCGCCCCCCCCCCCCACCCCCCCCCCCCCGCCGCCCCCGCCCCCCCCGCCCCCCCGCCCGCCCCCCCCCCCCCCGCCGCCGCCCCCCCCCCCCCCCCCCCGCCCCCCCCCCCCCCGCCCGCCCCGCCCCCCCCCCCCCCCCCCCCCCTCCCACTCCCCCGCGCCCCCCCGGGCCCGGGCCCCTTCCTCCGCCCCCCCAACGGCCCCCCCCCGGGAACCCCGCCCCCGCCCCTGGGGGGGGGGACCGCCCTGACCGCCCCCTTCCCCCCCGCCCGGCCGAACCGCCCGGGGGCGCCCCCCCCCGGGGCCCCCCCCGCGGCCCGCGGCCCCCCCCGCCCCTCCCGCGTCCCCTCCGGCTGCCGCCCGCCCGCCGCTGCCCCGCAACTGCCCTGCCGCTGGGCGACGATCCGTCAACTGACCTGAGCCCTCGCGCCCTGTGCCGCCGTGACGTGAGACCTCCCCCGGTGATCCGTTGATCGCCGTTGACCTCCGGTGGGCGGTGGATGCTCGTCGTCTTCCGTTCTGTGCTCGTTCAACCAACCGTCGCCGCACGCGTTTCTGTCGTCCCTAGGGTCCTTCCGGGTTCGAAGGAAGGGGCTCATGGACACACTCCTCGCGGTCCGGGCTCGCGGGATCACCAAGTGTTTCGGTGACGTGGTCGCACTCGACGGCGTCGATCTGGACGTGACGCAGGGTCAGATCCACGGCGTGGCCGGACCGAACGGCGCCGGAAAGACGACTCTGCTCGGCCTCCTGCTGGGCCTGGCTGCCGCGGACAGCGGCCGGCTGGAGATCCTGGGGACGCCGGTCGGCCGGACGCCGGCCGCTGCCGCCGGGGTCGCCGGATTCGTGGACGGTCCCGGCCTGTACCCGTCGCTCACCGCCCGGCAGAACCTCGCCGCGCTGGCCGCCCTGCACGGTCTCGACGCCCGCACGGCCGCGATCGACGAGGTGCTCGACCAGGTCGGGCTCACCGATGTCGCCGACGACCGCACCCGCGGCTTCTCCCTGGGCATGCGTCAGCGCCTCGGGCTCGCCGCCGCCTTGCTCACCGAGCCCCGGCTGCTCGTCCTCGACGAGCCGTCCAACGGCCTGGACCCGGCGGGCAAACGGCACGTGGCGAACGTCCTCACCGGCCTCGCGGACCGGGGCACCGCCGTGGTGCTGTCGAGCCACCGCATGGACGACCTCGAAGCGCTGTGCTCGGAAGTGACGATCGTCGCCACCGGACGGGTGGTGTTCTCCGGGCCGCCCGGCAAACTCGCCGCCGAGAACCGCGCCCTGGACTACCGGCTGCTCACCTCCGACCCGCCGGCCGCCCGGCGGCTGGCCGCCGGCACGGACGGGATCCGGGTCGTCGACGGCGCCGGGAGCGCGCACGACGCCGAGCGCCTCGTCGTGCGCGGCCAGGTGCCGGCCCTCGACGCCCTGGTCGTACGGCTCGTAGGGGAGGGCATCGCGTTGCGCGAACTCGCGCCCCTGGTCTCGCCGTTGGAGGCCGCGTTCCTCGCCCTCACCGAACAGCAGGAGGCCGGCCGATGACCGCGACCCTCGCCCCGGCCCCCGCCGCGCACGCGCACCGCGTCCCGGTGGTGCGCGGCTACCGCTTCGAACTGGTCAAGCTGGTCGCGCAATGGCGGATCCGGCTGCTGCTGCTCGCCTGCTGGATCGTTCCGGCGCTGTTCGTCGCCGCGGTGAGCCGGCAGAGCACCTTGCCCACGGACACCCTCTTCGGCCGCTGGATGCACGCCACCGGGTGGGCCGGGCCGCTGGTCACCCTGGGTTTCGCGGGCAGTTGGGCGCTGCCGCTGGTGACCTCGGTGGTCGCCGGCGACGTGTTCGCCTCCGAGGACCGGCCCGGCACCTGGCGACACCTGCTCGTGGCGGTCCGCTCCCCGCGCCGGATCTTCGCGGCCAAGGCCCTGGCCGGTCTCACCGTCATCCTGCTGCTCATGGCGGGTCTGGCCGTATCCAGCACCGTCGGCGGGCTGGTGGCGGTCGGCGACCAGCCGCTGGTCGGCCTCGACGGCCACCTGCTCACCTCGGGGGACGCCGCCGGCAAGGTCCTGCTCGCCTGGGTCTGCGTGCTCGCCCCGACCCTGGCCCTCGCCGCGATCGGCCTGCTCGGGTCGGTGGTGCTGGGCCGGTCCCCGATGGGACTGCTGCTGCCCGCGCTGGTCGCGCTGGCCCTGCAGCTCGCCCAGATGCTGCCGCTGCCCGTCGCCGTGCGCCTGGCCCTGCCCGGTTACGCCTTCATCGCCTGGAACGGCCTGTTCACCAGCCCGGCGCAGCTCGGCCCGCTGTTCATCGGCATCGTGGTCGCCCTGGTGTGGGCGGTGACCGCGACCGCGCTGGCCTATGTGCTGTTCCTGCGGCGCGACTTCACCAACCCGGCCCACGACGGCGCCGGGCGGGGCGCGGTGGCCGTGGCGAGCCTGCCGCTCGCCGCCGTGCTCGCCGCGTCGGTCGCCCTCGTCGCCGCGGCGACCGGGGCCACCGGCTCCGGGATCGATCAGGACAAGGTGCAGCGCTCGCTGGCCACGGCGTTCGCCCACCTGTACCGCCTGCAGACCGAGCAGCTGAACCGGCCCGCCGTCACCGAGGCGCAGCTGAAGGCCACGGCGGCGTGCACCAAGGGCAGCGTCCGGGTCGCCGCCCAGGGGCCGGGCAACGACTGGCGCTGCGTCGTCTCCTGGCATCTTCCCGGCGTCGAGGTGACGGGGACGGCCGTCTACCAGCTCGACGTCACCGCAGACGGGCGGTTCGTCGCCGACGGCGACGGACCGAAGGAAGTGAACGGCTACTTCCTGGTGCGCACCCCGGACGGGGACGCCCCCAACCCTCTTTGGCAGTTCGACGGCGACGTCGGTCTGCTTCCCACCTCGAAGGGATGACTCCATGCAGGTAACACGCCAGCGGCGAAGCGCCGAGAAGCCCCGCTTCGGCCTTCCCGCCGGACGCCTCGGCCGCCGCGGCACCCTCACCGCGACCGCCACCGCGGTCGTCCTCGCCGTCACCGCCGGCGTCGGTTACGCCCAGACCCACCAGTTCGGCACCCAGCAGGTCGGCCAGGCCACGGACCGGGGCCAGGTCATCTCCAGCGACCAGTACCTCGCCCCGTACGGCGAGCGCCTCGTCATCGACAACGGCAAGATCATGTCGTCCTCGCCCAGCCCGGACGGCACCCACCTGGCGGCCTCGGTCACCGACGGCGGGGCCGCGCTGGCCATCGTCGACGTCAAGAACTGGAAGGTGCAGCAGGTCGTCGGCACCGCCGCCTCCTCCAGCCCACGCCTGAGCAGCAACTCCGTGGGCCAGGAAGGCCCCACCTACTCGCCCGACGGCAAGCAGCTGTGGCTGGGCCAGACCGACGGCTACACCAGATTCACGGTGAAGCCGGACGGCACCGTCACCGACCCGACGCAGATCACCATCCCGGCGGACGGCGCGAAGCACGCGCTGGTCGGCGAGGCGGTGTTCTCGGCCGACGGCTCCACCGTGTACTCCGCGGTCAACGGCCAGAACCGAGTGGTCGCCATCGACGCCGCCACGGGCGCCGTCAAGCGGAGCTGGGCCGTGGGCAACGCTCCGCGTGACATGGTCATGGTGGGCAACCGGCTGTACGTCAGCAACGAGGGCGGACGCCCGGCCAAGTCCGGCGAGACCACCATGAACTCCTACGGCACCCAGGTGCCCGCCGACCCGAAGACCGGCGCCACCACCACCGGCACGGTCAGCGTCATCGACCTGGCGAACCCCGAGGCCGCCCCCTCCAGCATCGACGTCGGCCTGCACCCGACCGCCCTGTACGCCAAGGGCAACGCGCTGTTCGTCACCAACACCGCGGACAACAACGTGTCGGTCATCGACACCCGCAGGAACAAGGTCGTGCAGACCATCTCCACCCAGCCCTGGCCGGAGGCGAAGGTCGGCTACGAGCCCAACGCGGTGACGCTCACCGACGACGGCCGCCTGCTGGTGACGCTCGGCCGCGCCAACGCGGTCGCCGTCTACCGCTACACGTCGCCGCAGGAGCCGGTCGGCTACGTCGGCCTGCCCCCCACGGACTACTTCCCCGCGGAGATCACCACCGTCGGCAAGCAGGTGCTGGTCTCCCACACCCGCGGCATCGACGCCCGCCGCCCCACCACCGCCGGCGGACACGCCACCCACGACACGACCTCCAGCCTGACGCGGTTCACGCTGCCGGACGACAGCGTCATCAGGGCCCAGACCGCCAAGGTCTTCCAGCAGAACGGCTGGACGGCGGGGTCGGTGAAGGCGGCCAAGGGCAAGAAGGCGAAGGCGGTGCCGGTGCCGCAGCGGCTCGGCGACCCCTCGACGATCAAGCACGTCTTCCTGATCGTCAAGGAGAACCGGACCTACGACCAGCTCTTCGGCGACATGCCGCAGGGCAACGGCGACCCGTCGGTGACCCAGTTCGGCGAGAACGTCACCCCCAACCAGCACGCCCTGGCCCGGCAGTTCGGGCTGTACGACAACACCTACGACATCGGCACGAACTCCGCCGAGGGCCACAACTGGCTGATGCAGGCCGACGACCCGGAGTACACCGAGTCCTCGGCGGGTGAGTACGCGCGCAGCTACGACACCGAGGACGACGCCCTCGGCCACCAGAAGTCCGGCTTCCTGTGGACCGGTGCGCAGGCGGCGGGCAAGACCGTACGGGACTTCGGCGAATTCCAGTCCATCGAGAGCAAGCCGGCCGGCGCGACCTGGCAGAACCTGTACTGCGACGCCAAGAACATGGCCGCCACCGGGAAGCCCACCGCCTACCCGATCAAGACCGGCTCGGCGATACCCTCGCTCAACGCGGTCTCCGCGCCCGGCTTCCCGATGTTCGACACCAGCGTCCCGGACGTCTACAAGTACGAGATCTGGAAGCAGGACTTCGAGAAGAACGGCCCGGCGAACCTGAACATGTTCTGGCTCTCCAACGACCACACCGGTGGTCCGGCGAGCCCGGCGGCCCAGGTCGCGGACAACGACCTCGCGGTCGGCAGGATGGTCGACGAGATCTCGCACAGCAAGTACTGGAAGGACTCGGCGATCTTCGTCGTCGAGGACGACTCGCAGGCCGGCCTGGACCACGTCGACGGCCACCGCGCCCCGATCCAGATCATCAGCCCCTGGGCGCAGCACGGCACCGTCGACAGCCACTACTACTCGCAGATCACGATGATCCGCACCATCGAGCAGATCCTCGGGATCCACCCGATGAACCAGAAGGACAGCGCGGCCAGCCCGATGACCGGGGCGTTCACCCGCAAGCCGGACTACACCCCGTTCACCGCGCTGCCCAACCGGACCTCGCTGACCGACGGTCTGAAGACCCCGCCGTCCTGCGGTGTGGACACCCCGGCGGCGCAGGACCCCAAGGCGGCGGCCGTGCCGTCGTCGAAGGTGCCGGCGGACAAGCGCACGCTCGCGGCGCAGTGGGACGCCTGGAAGTCCAAGCAGCACCTGACCGGGCCGGGCGCCGTCCCGGACTACGCCAACCCCGCGCAGATGAACCACCTGACGTGGTACGAGACCCACGCGTGGCAGAAGCCGTACCCCGGCGAGAAGAAGATCTACGCGCCGGGCGACGTGCCGGGTGCCTACATCCCGTCGGCGGAGTCCGACGGCTGACCCGCACGCACCGCGCGGACCGGGGCCGGTCCTGCCTGGTGGGCCCGCCTTCCCCTCGGGGGTGGCGGGCCCGCCAGCGTTCAGGGCCGGTGCCGCGCGAAGTCCAGGGAGACGAACGCCTCGCCCGCATGGGGAGCCCGGGTCCAGGAGCGGGTGGTGAAGGTGTGGAGCCTGCCGTGGGTCAGCGCGAAGCGGGGCAGGGAGAGCCCGAGTTCGGCGTGCAGAATCCCCAGCACACGCCGTTCGCCCTCCGGGGCCTCGTCCGCCCCGGGCCTGTCCGGCGGGGTGTCGGCCCGATCGTCCTCCCGGTCCGCGCGCGGCACCCACTCCCGCTGCCAACGGCCGAGTAAATCCCGCCAGTTGAAGGACTCGCCAGTCATGGCCGGATGATGTCACCCGGCACCGACAACGACGCCGCCGAACGGCGGGAAGGCGGCACGGCACCCCGGGCCGGGATGCCGCGCGGGGCGGGCCTACGCCTCGGCCTCCGCCCTCACCCCGGCCCGCGTCGCCCCGATGCCGGTGCGCAGCAGCGCCAGGCGGCCGTCGACGATCGCCTCCTCCCGGTCCGGATGCTTCTCGGCGAACTCGTGCAGCGGCCCGCGCGCGGGCCCGATCCGCATGCCGTGCCACAGCCGGGTACCGGCTCCGTCCCCGATCGGCTCCAGCCGGTACGTCCACAGGGCCAGCGGCTCGCCGTCGCGCCGGTCCGGGTAGACCACCGCCCACTCGAAGAGGCGCGGCTCGTCCATCTCCACGATGCGGCTGACGGTTCGCCACTCCCCCGGCGTCTCGTTGTGGTTGCGGCCCGCGAAACGGGCGCCGGCAGCGGGTGCGGGGGCCCCGTCCAGCCACTCCACCTCCTGCAGTTCCGGGCTGTAGCGGGCCGACGTGGTGATGTCCGACACCAGCCGCCACACCTTCTCCGGTGCGGCGGCGATCTCGATGTCGCACTCCACGTGCGGGCCGTCGGCGAGACGCATTGCTTCGAACCTCCAGGGCGGGAACCGGGCCATGACACGGGCCGCGCCGGTGTCCGGGTGACGGGAGGGCACCCGGACACCGGTCGCGGGCCTCGGCAAGGGTAGTTGATGGTGTTCCCGGAGTTGAGGTCCTTCCCCCGGAGCGTTCGTCAGCGGCCCGAGTCAGTCGCCCTCCTTCTCCTGCTGTGCGCCGGTGCGGTCGGTGCGGGACGACCGCACCGGCCCGGCGTCCGGCGTGTCCGGGGTGCCGGACGGCCGCACGCCCTCCTCCCCCTGCGCCTCGACGCCGGTGAGGGCCTCCCCCTCGGCCGTCCCGCCCTTCGTCCAGCCCTCGCGGGCGCTCGCCGTGCCGGGGACCGTCCGCTCCCGTGCCTGGCTCTCCGCGCCGGAGTGTGCTCCCGGCTCCTGCTCGTCCCGGGCCCGCCGGTACGCGTCCTGATCGGGTTCTCGGGGTTCGCGGCTTTCTCGCTGGTCCATCGCGCACCGTCCTCGCGTCTGTCACCTGTCGCCGTGTGGCACCTGTCGTTGTTCTGTATGGGCCGGCCTCCGCTGAGCAGACCGGATCCCCTGGACCGGGTTTCCTCCTGTGTGCGCCCGACCCGGTTCCCTTCCCGGGCCGCCCCGCACACCGCCGGGGCAGCCGTCACACCGCCGGGGCGGACGTCGTGGTCAGGCCAGTTCGGGGTGGCCGAAGAACTCCGCGTACCCTCCGGGGAGCCTGCTGATGAGCTTGTTCAGTTCGCCGCCCGACACCGTGTGCCCGAGCGTGGTGAGCACGGCTTCGGCGTGCGCGCGTGCCGCCTCCTCGTCGTCACCGGTCGCCTCGGCCACCCGGTGCACGAATTCCTGCACACCCCAGCTGCGGCCCTGGTCGGGGGCGTCGGCGAGCAGCTCGCCGACCTCCGCCGGCAGCTGGTCCGCCAGGTGTGCCGCCGTGGGCTGCGGCAGGCGTTCGCCGAGCGCCGCGATCACCGCCGTGGCGACGCGGCGCGCCTCCTCGGCGTCGGCGTACCCGCCCTGGTCACGCACGGTGGCGAGGAACTCCGCGTAGGTCATGGTCTCTCCCTTGGTGTCTCTCGCGCCCCTGTCGTGTCAGGTGGCTCCTCCGGGCGTCACTTCGGGTACCGCCGACGGTGCCCACCATGCTCCCTTCCGCAGGGGGCGCCACGGCCGCCGACGGCCCGGGTGCCGCCCGCAGACGGCGGCCGGCCGCGCTCCGCGCTGACCGGCGGCAGAAGGGGCACCCGTCCAAGGGCGCTGCCCCGCCGGACGCCCTGGAGGAAGGGCCCGTTCCCGGCGCCGGCAGGCCGCAGGTGCGGATCGAGGGGAGCCGACCCCCATGAAAGATCACGAAGACATCGCGGAGGAGCTGGCCGCGGAGCACCGGTCGCTCGGGCGGGCCGTCGCACGGATCCAGGCGCTGCCGCCGGGCGATCCCCGTCGCCGGGCGTGCCTGAAACGCACCGCCGTGACCCTGGCGGGCCACGCGGTCGCGGTGGAACGTGTCCTGCAGCCGGCCGTGCACCGCCACCTGCCCGGCGCCGACCAGGTCGCCGCGCAGAGCCTGACGGACCTGGTGCGGGCGGAGGAGGTGATGAAGGACCTGGAGTTCACGGACACCGGCAGCGGCGAGTTCGATCCGCTGCTCAGGCGCCTGCAGACCTGGCTGCGCCGGCACCGGGACCACGAGGAGGCGGTCCTGCTGCCGGACCTCGGCAGGGCCGTCCCGCCCGGTGCGCTGGACGAGATGGGCGACGACGTGCACGCCGTGGAGGCGGACACCGCCGCGCTGCGGGAGGCCGTCGCGCACACCCGACGACCGGACGTGATGGTACGGGCGCACACCGCCCTCACCGAGAGACACCCCGCTCCGCCCACGAACGACCACCGGCCGGGACGCGCTGCGGCACCGGCGGACACCGAGGCGCGGCCGGCACGGTGAAACAGGGCGGCGCCCGGCCCGCCGCGAGCGACGCCCCGCAGGCCGCGCGCCTGCGGTGGCCGCCGGGGCGCGCCGCGAGATCCGGCCGCGCAGGTCAGAGCCGCTGCCCGGAGCGCTCCGCGTGATCCGCGCCCCGGTGGCCGTCGGAACATACCGCGGCGGGATCGAGGACGCGCGGGTCACAGCCACTGCCGGGTGACCGTGCGGCCCAGGGGTGCCGGGCAGGATGCGAGCCGGGCTGTTCGGCTCAGACCGGAGCGGTTTCCTCGTGCCGGTCCGCGTCGGCGTGCGACGCCTTCCCCGCCGAGGCGAAGATCTGCCGCGCCTCGCCGGCCGGGGCGCCGGGCCGGTGTGCCGGCCGAAGCGCGGCGCCCTGCTGCTCCTCGTGCTCGGCACGCGGCCGGCCGTCGCGCCCCCGGGCGCGTCGATGCGGGCGTCGCGGCAGCCGCAGCCGGTCACGCGGAGGCGCGCACCCTCTGTCGTCGTCGGCCACTGCCGGCCGCACACCTGCGTCGCTCGCCCGACCGCACGACCGGCCGTGTCACTGCCGTGGCGCCCGCAGCCTGCGTACACGTGCGGGCGCAGGCCCGGTGGATTCGCGCGGGACGTAGGCCGTCCGCAGGGTGTGGCGACGGGGCCGCGCCGTGGATCCGTTGACGCGGCGGATCAGGATGTCGGCGGCCAGGCCGCCCAGTTCCTGCACCGGCTGGCTGACGACGCTCAGCCGGGGCCGGATGAGCGTGGCCCACTCGGCGTCGTCGAAGCCGACGACCGAGACGTCGGCGGGGATGCGGGCGCCGAGGTCGAGCAGGGCGTCCAGGGTGCCGAGCGTGGCCACGTTGTCGGTGGTGAACAGCGCGGTGGGCCGGTCCTCGCCGGTCATCAGCTCCAGCACGGCCGAGCGCGCCCAGGCGCGGTCGTACCCGGTGTGGCGGACGACTTCCGCGCTGCGCGGGATGCCCGCGGCGCGCAGGGCCTGCCGGTAGCCGGTGAGTCGCTCGGTGGTGGTCCAGATGTCGGCGCCGGGGGCCAGCGTCGTGCCGTCGTCCGCCGGGGAGGCTGAGGTGATCACCGCGATGCGCCGGTGCCCGTCGTCCGTGAGCCGGGCCACGGCGGCCTTGGCGGCACCGCGGTTGTCGACCACGACCGTGTCCAGGTCCGCCCCGGCGAGGGCCCGGTCCAGCAGGACGACGGGGATGCCCGAGGAGACGGCGCGGTCGAGGTGTTCGTGGTCGGCGGCGGCCGGGGCGACGACCAGGCCGTCGACCCGCCGCTCGACGAACATCTGCACCGCCGCCTTCTCCTTCTCGCCGTCCTCGTCGCTGTTGGCGAGGACGACCTGCAGGCCGGCCTTGGCGGCGACGTCGGCGACGCCGCGCACGGCGCGCGCGAAGTAGGCGTTCTCCACGTCGGCGACCACCACGCCGAGCGTGTGCGTCCGCCCGCTGATCATGCTGCGGGCGACGGCGTTGGTGCTGTAGCCGAGTTCGGCGGCGGCGGCCAGCACCCGTTCCCGGGTGGCCGCGCTGGTGGAGCCGTAGCCGCCCAGGACGCGGGCCGCGGTGGCCTGGCCCACGCCCGCGTGGCGGGCGACGTCCGGGATCGTGACGCGGCGCGGCGGCCGGGGAGCGTTGGGCATGCGCGGTCTCTTCGTGACGGCTCGGCGGACGCCGAGGAACCGAGTGGTGAAATCCGGAGCCATTCAACCATTGACGGGCGGCGCCGGATCGTGGGTAAGGTACGAGCCCGTTGGTAACGTTATCACTCCGTCCCCACCGCTGTTCCGGCACGCCCGCGCACCGCCCCTCCGCCCGTCTGCCACGTCGCCTCTGCTTCACCTGCCTCGTCCCGTCCGCCTCGCCTGCCCGACCCCTCCACTGACGCAGCCGGGGGCGGGCGGGTGGCGAGCGCGGGGGGCGGAGGCCCGTCACGCGCGTGGGGCGGGGGGCGGCCGCCGCCGCGCTGCCCCGGGCGGCCGTCCTGGCCGCGACGGCCGCCGCCGCGCCCACCGCCGCGGCCGCCGGGGGGCGCCGGGCGGCGGCGCCGGCGAAGGCCGCGGCCGCCGCGGCGACCGTGTACGACGACGGCAGGGGCAAGGCCGCGATCAGCGTCTCGGTGAACCGCGTCCCGGTCGGCACCCAGGAGGCACGCGAGACCACCGAGTGCCCCGACAAGGTGTTCATCGCCTACGACAGCTGCGCCACGACGCGACGCGCCGACGGCTCGGTCCTGATGATCCTCAAGGGCTTCGAGTACCCGAACAGGCGCGGCGGAACGAAGCTGTGGCGCGCGGAACTCGTGACGCCGACCGGCCAGCACATCGGCGTCCAGGAGTGGAACGCCCCCGCCGAGAAGGACGCGCCCGTCACCCGGGACGAGCCGCCGCTCACCTCGACCGGCCTGACGGCGCTGGTCACCGCGCCCGAGTGGCGCGCCGCCGCCGACGCCATTCCGCGCAAGCAATGGCCCAAGCCCGCGCCGAACGAGCATCCGGCCCGCACCGGCTCGGTCTCGGCGACCCTCGCGGGCCTCACCCCGCACGGGATCAAGGTGGCCTCGAAGGGCAGCGCCGACCCCGAGTTCGGGTACGTCGTCCTCGACGACGGCGAGGGCGCGAGCCTGGTGCAGGTGAACGTCCAGCCCGACATGCGGGACGTCGAAGACCAGCTCTTCGGCGAGGGCACTGAGACCTTGCCCGACGGCACCAAGGTCACCACGCACAAGGAACCCGGCGAGAAGGGCGTCGCGGGGATCGTCATGTGGACGGTGGACACGATCCGCCCCGACGGCCGCCGCGTGGTCGTCAGCGCCTTCAACTCCGGCGCCCAGAACACCCCACCGACCCGCACGGCCCCGGCCCTGACGATGAAGCAGCTCCGGACGATCGCCCTCGACCCCACCTGGCTCACCCTGGGCTGACGTGCGCGGTGCCGTCGCACCGGGGCGTCGCGTCCACTGACCGGCCCAGTGCCCGGCGTGCGCCCCGCAGGCGAACGCCCGGCCCCCGCGGGGACCGGGCGTTCAGCGGGTGGCGGGGGCGCCCGTCACGGCAGCGCGTGCACGTGGGGGCCCACCGTGTTGGACCAGGCGTTGCCTGCCGCCGCGTCCCAGTTGGTCGACCAGGTCATCGCGCCGCGCAGGTCCGGGTAGGTCTTCGACGGCTTGAAGGTGCCGCAGTTCGTGGCCTTCGTCAGGCAGTCCAGGGCGTTGTTCACGACCGTGGGGGAGACGTAGCCGCTGCCCGCGCCGCTCGGGGAGGCGGGCACGCCCAGGCCGACCTGGGACGGGGCGAGGCCGCCCTCCAACTGGATGCAGGCCAGGGCCGTGAGGAAGTCGACCGTGCCCTGGCTGTAGACCTTGCCGTCGCAGCCCAGCATCGAACCGGAGTTGTAGTACTGGGTGTTGACGACCGTGAGGATGTCCTTGATGTTCAGCGCGGTCTGGAAGTAGCCCGCCGAGGTCGACTGCATGTCGATGGTCTGCGGGGCCATCGTGGTGATCAGCGACGGGCCCGCCTTGGCCGACAGGGCGCGCAGCGCCTGGCTCATGTAGGTGGCGTTCAGGCCGTTCTCCAGGTCGATGTCCACGCCGTCGAAGCCGTACGTCTGCATCAGGGAGTACACCGAGTTCGCGAAGTTCGCCGCCGACGTCGCGTCGTTCACCGACACCGTGCCGTTCTGGCCGCCGACCGAGACGATCACCTTCTTGCCGGCCGCCTGCTTGGCCTTGATGTCCGCCTTGAACTGGTCGACCGTGTAGCCGCCGAGGCCCGCGGAGTCGAGCGTGAAGCCGACCGCGCCGGGCGTCGTCGTGGCGTCGGCGAAGGCGACGGCGATGATGTCGTAGGCGGAGGGGACGTCCGAGATCCGCTGGACCGTGGCGCCGTTGTTGAAGTTCTGCCAGTAGCCCGTCACCGCGTGCTTGGGGAGGGTCCCGGTGCTGCCCCCGCCGCCGCTCGCCGCCGTCGTGGCCGTCACCGCCGCCGACTTGGCGGACTCGCCCGCCGCGTTGGTCGCCGTGACCTGGAAGGAGTACGAGGTGGCGGCCGCCAGTCCGGTCACCGTCGCCGAGGTGCCGCTCACCGACGCCACCTTCGTGCCGTCCCGGTAGACGTTGTAGCCCGTCGCGCCCGAGACCGCGTTCCAGCTCAGGGAGACGGAGGAGGAGGTCGTGCCCGTCACCGCCGGCCCGGCCGGGGCCGCCGGCACCGTCGGGGCCGGGTCACCGCCGCCGCCCCCGTCGGGACCGGTCACCGACACGTCGTCCGCGTAGTACGCCGCCTGCCCGTACCAGCCGTGCAGGTAGACCGTCACCGAGGACGTCGAGGGGCCGGTGGTGAAGGTGGTCCGCAATTGCTTCCACGTCGTGGTGTCCGGCGTCCACGTCGAGACGTCCGTCGTGCCGGTGCCGGTCGCGCCCAGGTAGGCGTAGCCGCCCTGCACCCACGCGCTGAGCGTGTACGTCGAGTTGGGCTTGACCGCCACCGTCTGCGTGCACTGGGCGTTGTCCTGCCCCGCCGGGGTCGCCTTGAGCGCGGCGGAGCCGCTGTGCACCGGCGAGGAGACGGTCGTGCCGCTGCCCGCGGAACACGTCCAGTTGCTCAGTCCCGACTCGAAGCCCGCGTTGCGGGCGTTGTTGACGTCGGCCGCCGAGGCGTGGCCGGTGCCGGCGAGGGAGAGGGCGAGGGCGGCGACGCCGGCCGCGGCCCACGCGCGTCTGTGCCGGGGGATGCCCGGTACGCGGTCCATGGTGCCTCCGTGGGGAAGAGGTGACAGGGGGAGAGGTGACAGGGAGACAGGGGAAGAGACAGGGGAGGGGGAGGGGAGGGAGGGGAGGGTGCTGGAGCACGGTGG
>NZ_LR732544.1:4622287-4650326 GCF_902506575.1 Streptomyces mexicanus
GACCAGTTCCAGCAGCCGGGTCTCCGCCTCGACCTTGGTCTCCTTGGTCACCGGGACGTGGTGGAAGGGTATGCCGTAGGTGCGGGCCAGCGGCTCGAAGTCGCGGTGGTTGGAGACGATCGCCGGGGTCTCGAGGTGGAGGGGGCCGGGCGCCTGGCGGGACGGCGCCGAGATCAGCTGCGACGGATGGGGTTCGGGCTACGTCACGGCCCGGGTGAAGCTGAAGGTCCCCGTCCTCCTCCCCGGGCTGATCGGCTTCCCGATCCCGGTGAGGGCCCACGCGGGCGCCGTTCAGGAGGGGAGGGCGAACTGACATGCCGCACACCCGCAGGACGCGAGGCCACCGCGACCGCGGCCAGGTCGCCATCGAGTACCTGGGGTTCATCCCCCTGCTGATGCTGGTCGCCGTCGCCGTCATCCAGATCGGCCTGGTCGCGTACGCCGCGCAGCAGGCCGGGACCGCGGCCCGGGCCGGGGCGCGCGCGGCCTCACTGCGGCAGGACTCCGGGCAGGCCTGCGCGCGGGCGGTCAGCAGCGGGCTGGCGGGCGGCACGACCTGCCCGGCCGCGTACGGCGGCGAGGAGGTCACCGTCACCGCCACCGTCCCCATCCCCTCGATCGTTCCCGGCTGGGACCTCGGTCAGGTCCACAAGACCGCCACCATGCCGCTCGATCACTGATGGCCACCGAACGAGGAACGCACCCATGAGCCTGCGCGCACGCATCAACTCCCCCGAGGAGCACGGCAGCCGGGGCGAGGACGGCCACCTGGTGGCCTCCTACCGGGCCAAGCTGCTGGAGGAGATCGATCTGGCGGAGATGAGTTCGCTGGCCGCCGCCGAGCGCCGCGCGCGCCTGGAGCGGGTCCTCGGGCACATCATCAGCCGCGAGGGCCCGGTGCTGTCGACCGTGGAGCGCTCGCAGCTGATCCGCCGGGTGGTCGACGAGGCCCTCGGCCTCGGCATCCTCGAACCCCTCCTCGAAGACGCCTCCATCACCGAGATCATGGTCAACGGCCCCGACGCGATCTTCGTCGAGCGCGGCGGCCGGGTCGAACAGCTCCCCCTCCGCTTCGCCTCCGCCGACCAGCTGATGCAGACCATCGAGCGGATCGTCTCCACGGTCAACCGCCGCGTGGACGAGTCCAACCCGATGGTCGACGCCCGCCTGCCCTCCGGTGAACGCGTCAACGTGATCATCCCGCCGCTGTCGCTGACCGGCCCCACCCTCACCATCCGCCGCTTCCCGCGCTCCTTCACCCTGCCGGAGCTGATCTCCTTCGGCTCGCTCGACGAGCACATGCTGTACCTGCTGGCGGCCCTGGTGCAGGCCAAGTTCAACATCATCGTCTCCGGCGCCACCGGCACCGGGAAGACCACGCTGCTCAACGCGCTGTCGGGGCTGATCCCCGAGGACGAGCGCATCATCACCATCGAGGACTCCGCCGAACTGCAGCTCCAGCAGCGGCACGTGGTCCGGCTGGAGTCCCGCCCGCCCAACGTGGAGGGCCACGGCCGCATCACCATCCGCGACCTGGTGCGCAACTCCCTGCGCATGCGCCCGGACCGGATCGTCGTCGGCGAGGTCCGCGGCGGCGAGTCGCTGGACATGCTCCAGGCCATGTCGACCGGCCACGACGGCTCGCTGGCCACCGTGCACGCCAACAGCGCCGAGGACGCGCTGACCCGCCTGCAGACCCTCGCCTCCATGTCCGACGTCGAGGTCCCCTTCGTCGCCCTGCACGACCAGATCAACAGCGCCGTCGACGTCATCGTCCAGCTGACCCGGTTCGCCGCCGGCGCCCGCCGCGTCACCGAGATCGCCATCCTCGACAGCCACGGCGGCGAGCCCTACCGGCTGGCGACCGTGGCCCGCTTCGCCGCCCAGCCCCTGACCGCCGACGGCCGGATCCACGGCGTCTTCGAGCACCACCCGCTGCCGGCTCGTACCGCCGAACGCCTCTACCTGGCGAGCCAGCCCGTCCCACCGGCCTTCGGCGTCGCCCGGTCCGCAGACCAACTGGCCACCCGGGAAGCCCGGTGACCCCGACCGTCCCCCGGGCCCAGGGAGGAACCGCCCCATGGAACTGAGCACCCTCGTCACCCTCACCACCGGCGTCACCCTGCTCGCCTGCGTCCTGGCCGTCGTCGGCGTCCACCTCTACGCCGCCGGCCGGGCCCAGCGCGCCGCCCTGGTGGACCGCCTGTCCCGGGCCGGCCACGCGGCCCCCGGCCGCCGGCGCCGCTTCCGCTCCCTGGACCGCCGCCTGCGCCGTACCCGACTGGGCCGCAGGCTGGAGCTGAAGCTCGCCGCGACCGGCCTGGACGTCACCCCGGGCGAGTTCTTCGCGGTCATGCTGGCCGTGGTGGCCGCCCTGTGGCTGATCGGCCAGGCCGCCCTGGCGCCGTTCTTCGGCCCGCTCGCCGGTCTGCTCGGCGTCTGGGCGGCCTGGCAGTTCCTCACCTGGCAACGGCAGCGGCGTATCGAGAAGTTCATCGGCCAGCTCCCGGAACTGGCCCGCATCCTCGCCAACGCCACCCACGCCGGACTCGCCCTGCGCACCGCCATCGGCATGGCCGCCGAGGAACTGGAGGCACCGGCGGGCGAGGAACTGGCCAAGGTCGCCGATCAGCTGTCCCTGGGCGCCTCGATGGACGACGCGCTGGGCGAACTGGCCGAGCGCCTGCCCTCCCGGGAACTGGTCGTCCTCGTCACCACCCTGGTGCTGGCCAACCGGGCCGGCGGAAAGGTGGTCAGCGCCCTGCGCAACCTCACCGAGACGCTGGAGGAACGCAAGGAGACCCGGCGGGAGGTGCGCACACAGCTGTCCCAGGTCACCATGACGTCCTACGCCGTCCCGGTGCTCGGCGTCGGCGCGCTGTTCCTGATGAACGGCGTCAAGTCCGGCGCACTGGACCGCATGACCGGCTCCCCGGCCGGCCAGATCGCGGTGATCGTCGCGTTCGCGCTGTACGCGGTCGGCTTCTTCCTCATCCGCCGCCTGTCCCGCATCGACGTCTGACGTCACGGTCCGCGAAAGGGAGGGGATCAGCCGATGGCCGTACTGCTGGCACTCGTGACGGGCCTGAGCGTGTGGGGCGTCTTCGCCGGCATCCGCATGTACCGCGCGGACGCCCGCCTGCCCACCGACCTGGCGCTGGCCCTGGAGGTCGGCTCCACCAGGACCGGCGCCGTCGACTCGCTCGTCGACCGCCTCGGCATGCGCTGGGCCCCCGCCGTACTGCGCCTGATGGGCCCCAAGCTGGTGGCCAGGTACCGCCGCAGGATCGACCTGGCGGGCAACCCCGGCGGCCTGACCATCGACCGCTACGCGGCCCGCCGGGCGGTGTACGGCTTCCTCGGCGGCCTGGGCTGCCTGGTCTTCGTCCTGCGCGGACAGTACCTGGTGGCCGTGCTGCTGCTGGCCTTCGGCGCGTTCTGGACGGAGGTCGGCATCTGGGCGGCCATCCGCCACCGCAAGGACGTCATCGAGCGCACCCTGCCGGACTTCCTCGACGTGCTGGCCGTCGTCGTCAGCGCCGGCCTCGGCTTCCGGCAGGCACTGGACCGGGTGGCGTCGCGCTACGAGGGCCCCTGGGCGGACGAGGTGCGCATCACCCTGCGCCAGATGGACCTGGGCATGAGCCGCCGCCAGGCCTTCGCGGAACTGCGCCGCCGCAACGACTCCGAGCAGGTCGCCATGTTCGTCACCGCCCTGCAGCAGGGCGAGGAACTGGGCGCGCCGATCGTCGACACCCTGGTGTCCCTGGCCAAGGACATGCGCCGCACCGACGCCCAGAACGCCCGCCGCAAGGCCGCCCGCGCGGTCCCCAAGGCCACGCTGATGATCACCACGTTCATGGTCCCGGCCACGATGATCCTCCTCGCCGCCGGCCTGCTCCTCGGCTCGGGCGTGGACTTCGGCTCGGTCACGGGCGAGTGAGGGGGCGCACAGGCGATGGCCACCACGACACCGAAACCCCCGGCACTGCCGCCGGGCTGGGAACGGGCGGGGGAGGGGACGACCGCCCGGACGGCGGCACCACCGGCCGAGCCGGCCTTGCCGGCACCGGCCGAGCCCCTCCTGCCGGCATCGGCCCAGCCTCTTCTGCCGGCATCGGCCCAGCCTCTTCTGCTGGCACCGGCAGGGCGGCAACCGCGGGGACGGGCGGCCGCCGAGGGTGGGGGCACCCCGGCAGGGCCGCCCGTACCCGAGGACGAAAGCCGCCCGGATGACGCGGACGGGCACCCCTTCCCGGCCGAAGGCGAGGCCCGGGTCGGACCGGCGGAGGCAGAGGCCGGACGAGCCGAGGCCGAGGTCGGCCACGTGGACCCCGAGGCCGGACAGAGCCTGAGAATCCAGCTCAGCGCCCTGCAGGCGATGTGCCGCCACGTCTTCGCGTTCCGCCTCGCGATGATCGCCCTGGCCGCCCCCTTCGCCCTGGTCCACGCCGCCCCCGGGCTGGCCGCCCGCCTGGTCGGCGCGGCCGTCGTCGTCACGTTCATGGGCTCCTACGTCCTCTTCCGGGACTGGGAACGCTTCGGCCCGCTCCTCCTGCGCCACCCCACGCTCCTGGCCGCGGACACCCTCTTCGGCGCGCTGCTGCTGATCGCGGCGGGCCCGGACAGCACACTGGCCTACGTCAGCGTCTGCACGCCCCTGCTGGCCGGCCTGGTCTACGGCTGCCGCGGCGCGGCGATCTTCGCCTCGCTCCAGTCGCTCATCCTGCTCCTGATCCACGCCGCCCAGCAGGAACTGCACGCCCACCTGGCCCAGTCCGCCCTCTTCCCCGGCCTGTGCCTGATCGCGGGCGCGGCCGGCGCCACCCAGCGCACGCTGCTCCTCCGCTTCGGCGCGGCCACCCGCGCGCTGACGCAGGTCCAGGCCCGCCTGGCGGCCACGGAGGCGGTGAGCGAGGAACGGGCCCGCCTGGCCCGCGACATGCACGACTCGGTGGCGAAGACCCTGCACGGCGCCGCGCTGGCGGCCGCCGCCCTGGCGGCCACGGCGGCCACCGCCCCCCCGGACCCGGCCCTGGTCCGCCGGCGGGCGGCCCTGGTCGCCCGCTCCGCCCGCCGCGCCGCGGCCGAGGCCCGCGACCTGCTCACGGACCTGCGCCGCGAGCAGGACCCGTCCCATCGGACGGGCCCGCTGACGGAGCCCCAGCGGACGGACCTGCTGACGGAGCCGCAGCGCACGGACCTGCTGACGGAACTGACAGCGGTGACCCGCGACTTCACCACCCGCACGGGCCTGCCCGCCACCTGCCACTCCACCGGCGCCCCCGCCGCGCAGGCGGGGCAGGCCCAGGCGGCCCGGTCGCATGGTGCGGACGGTGAGGACGCGCAGCCGGCGGTCCAGGTAGGCGACGTCGATGGGGATGCGCATGCCGAAGGTGTGCACGCTGCTCGCGGGGGAGAGGAGCATCGCGCCGTCGAACCCGTCGCGGCCCAACAGGCCCCGGGTGCGCGCGCGGTAGGAGGTCGCCAGCTCCAGCGGGACCGTGACCGGGGGCGTGCCCTCCGGGCCGTCCGCCCCGTGCACGAGCAGTTTCCCGTGTCCGTCCCGCCAGCGACGGACCCGTCCGGACCTCAAGGCCACACCCCGCCTCCTCCGCGCGCCCGGCGCACGAGCGTCCCGCGCACCTGCTCCTGCGTCCCGCCCGACGACCGTAACCGCCCTGCCCCGTGCCCGGTATGGGTCCACAGGCCCATGCGGAGCGCAACGGGCCCGGCTAGGGTCCCGGCGTGCGCGTACTTCTGATCGCCCTCGCCCTGCTGTGGGGCGCGGGAGCCGGGCTGCTGGTGCCCCGGGCCGTGCACCGGTTCGCGGTGGAGGCCGGGGAGCCGTGGCGCGCGGAGTGCCCCGGCGGGCATCCGATCACGGGCGCGTTCGGAGGCTGGGTGGGACGGGCGCGCTGCCCGGGTCCGGGCGGTCGCGGGACAGGCAGCGACGGATCGGGCAGCGACGGATCGGGCGGCGGCGGAACAGGTCGCGGCGGGGCGCCCTGCGCGGCGTACGGGCCGAGTACGCCCGCCGTCGCCGCCGTGACCGCCCTCGTGTGTGCCGCGCTCGCCGCCGCGACCGGGCCCCGGCCGGAGGCCGTGGTGTGGTCGCTGGTCGCGCCCGTCGGGGTGCTGCTCGCGCTCGTGGACCAGCGGGTGCACCGGCTGCCGGACGTCCTGACGCTGCCGCTCGCCGCGCTGACCGCCGTGCTGCTCGGCGGCGCGGCCCTGCTGCCCGCCGCCGCGGGGTCGTGGCCGGGGGTGCTGCTCGGCGCGGTCGTGCTCGGCGGCGCCTACTTCCTCCTCTTCCTCGTCAATCCGTCCGGACTGGGCTTCGGGGACGTCAAGCTGGCGCTCGCGCTGGGCGCGGCGCTCGGCTGGTACGGCTGGCCGGTGGTGGTGGCCGGCGCCGTCGCCGGGCTGCTGTACGGCGGCTGCTACGGGCTGGGGCTGATCCTGCTGCGCCGGGCCGGGCGCGGGGCGGTGATGCCGCTGGGGCCGTTCATGCTCGGCGGAGCGTTCACCGGGCTGCTGCTGGGGGCGTCCACCGCGGCATGAAGCCGGCTGACGGGAGCGCTGCCGAACCGGCCCGGCGTGAGAGCGGTGGCCCGTGGGGGAAGCCCGCATGACCGGCGGACGCCGAGGCGCGCCTGCGGGCCGAACCGGCCGCCCAGGAGGTACGCCCGCTGGTGCCGTGACCGCGGCGGACACAGGCGCCGCATCGCCGGCCAGGCCGGTCACCGGAAAATCGAGGAGACCGCGGGCGCCGTGCTCTGCGAGCATCGGGGCATGTCGGAGAGCCGGAACCGTTCCTTCGAGGACCTCGTGGCCGAGGGGGTCGCCGTTCCCACCGAAGGATGGGACTTCTCGTGGTTCGAGGGGCGGGCCACCGAGGCACGGCCCTCCTGGGGGTACGCCGTGTCGCTGGCCGGGCGGCTGGCGGAGGCCCGGGCCGTGCTCGACGTGCAGACCGGGGGCGGGGAGGTGCTGGCCTTCGCCCTGGGGCGGGCGGCGCGCGTGCCGGCGCGGGTCGCGGCCACCGAGGGCTGGGCGCCGAACACCGCGAAGGCCACGCAGGTGCTGCGGCCGTACGGCGTCGTGGTCGTCGCCTCCCCCGAGGACGCGCCGCTGCCGTTCGCGGACGGCGCCTTCGACCTGGTCAGCAGCCGGCACCCGGTCCGCCCGCACTGGACGGAGATCGCCCGGGTGCTGCGGCCCGGCGGCACGTACTTCGCCCAGCACGTCGGGCCCGCCAGCGTCTTCGAGCTGATCGAGTACTTCCTCGGGCTGCAGCCGGAGGAAGCGCGCACCGCCCGGCACCCCGACCGGGAGCGGGCGGAGGCGCAGGCGGCCGGTCTGGAGGTGGTGGACCTGCGCGCCGAGCGGCTGCGCATGGAGTTCCACGACATCGCCGCCGTCGTGCACTTCCTGCGCAAGGTGATCTGGATGGTCCCCGGCTTCACCGTCGAGGCCTACGAGCCGCGGCTGCGCGCGCTGCACGAGCGGATCACCGCCGAGGGGCCGTTCGTGGCGTACAGCAGCCGCCATCTCATCGAGGCCCGCAAGCCCGACTGAGGGTCCGCGGCCGGCGTCCGCGGCGCACAGTTTCCACATTGTTACCGCAAGGCCCTCCCACCAGGGCACCGTACGCTGTAAGTTCAGACCAATGAAATTCGCGCCAGCAAAGCTGCGCGGGTGGCATCGCGCAGTGGAGGGGGCTGCGCGACGCCGTGCCCGCTGCTCGCGGCGGGTCAGCGTGCCCCGTACGGCCGTGGCGCGAGCGTCGGCGGCGTCAATCGGGCGTTCGCGACCGGGTCGCCCCTGAGGGGGATCCCTGGGACGGCGCGCCGTACGACCACGAACGGCGCAGTGCCCCTGATCGCGTGGCGCGGGACCCGATTTCCCTGTGAATCCGCTGTGATCCGTCCCTGAGCGGCCCTGGAATCACGGATTCCGGCGGTCTCCTCCCGTCGTCGGGCGATTCCGGAGCGTAGTTGTTTCGCGCTGATGCACGCAGCATCACTTACGAAGGGTTATGGTGGAAACCCCCCCTCGGGCCGGTCCGTCTCCCCCCCACGGACCGGCCCGTTTCTTTTGCGGTCTTCCGGCGGCAGGTCCCGACGGGGCCACGGGGGCTTCGAGGAGGTCCCGAGGGCTCTCCGAGAGAGTCCGAGCGAGTCCGAGAGAACCCGGGGAGCGGGGGGAGCCCGGTGGGTTCTCGCCGGGGGAGTCCCTCGGCGTTCTCCGGGGGAGTCCCGCGACGTCCCGGGGGAGCCCCGCGGCGTTCTCCGGGGAAGCCCCGCCGGGGCCGGGGCCCGGCCGTCCGGCTCTGCCACAGCTTTGCCACAGATGGCCATCCGGCCGTACGAACGGGCGCGTTCGGCCGCCCTTTGGGAGACCCTGGGAGGGCCGGGGGTAGGCTTCGCCCCCGGGGACCGCCATACGGACATGGCCGCCGCACCGGACTGGGAGACGCCTCCGGCCGCGCCTGTCCGATCCTTAACGGAGGGGCTGACTTACACGTGAACCTGCGCGACAAGCTGCGCGGCCTGCTGGTCAGGCTGTACGCGCGCCGGGTGGAAGGCCACCTGGACCACGCTCAGGTGCCCAAGCACATCGGCGTCATCATGGACGGCAACCGGCGCTGGGCGAAGGCCGCGGGTTCCACCACCGCGCAGGGGCACCGGGCCGGCGCGGACAAGATCGAGGAATTCCTCGGCTGGTGCAGCGAGACGGACGTCGAGGTCGTCACCCTCTGGCTGTTGTCCACGGACAACTTCGACCGCCCCCAGGAGGAGTTGGTCCCGCTCCTCGGCATCATCGAGGACGTCGTGCGCTCCCTGGCCGCCGACGGCCGCTGGCGGGTGCACCACGTGGGCACCATGGACCTGCTGCCGCCCGGCATGCAGGCCACCTTGAAGGAGGCCGAGGAGGCCACCGCCGAGGTCGAGGGAATACTGGTCAACGTAGCCATCGGCTACGGCGGACGCCAGGAGATCGCCGACGCCGTGCGCTCCATGCTGCACGACGCCCACGAGCGGGGCGTGTCCATGGAGGAGCTCGCCGAGGCCGTCGACATCGACATGATCGGCCGCCACCTGTACACCAAGGCCCAGCCCGACCCGGACCTGGTGATCCGCACCAGCGGCGAGCAGCGGCTGTCCGGATTCATGCTCTGGCAGACCGCGCACTCGGAGTACTACTTCTGCGAGGTCTTCTGGCCGGCCTTCCGCAAGGTCGACTTCCTGCGCGCCCTGCGCGACTACGCGGCCCGCCACCGCCGCTACGGCGGCTGAGGGCGGCAGACCGCCGGCCGAGGGCGGCAGACGGCACGCTGAGGGCAGTAGACAGCACGCTGAGGCCGGCCGGCCGGCCCACCACCGACCGGCCCACCACCGACCGGCCTGGTGACCGGCCGGACGACCGCCTGGTGACCGACTGCCCGACGGGGCGACCGCCCTGGTGACCGACTGCCCGAGAGGGCGACCGCCCTGGTGACCCATCGGCCGATCGGGTGACCTGCCCGGCGACCGCCCGGCCGCCCGGCCGGGCCCGGTGCCGCGCGTCGGACGGGCAGAGCACCGGCCCCGCACACCACCGCGCCCCCCACCCGTCGCAAGGAGTTCACCGGTGCGTCGTGGCGCGCACTTGCATGGGGGCGTGAAATCGAGGGCATAAATCCGTCAGGTCGACGCCCGAACCACGGGTGTCGGATCTCAGCGGACGGCCGGAGCCCGTCCGCCCGGGAGGCCCTTTGCACGAGCCCGACCGTGCGGTCACAGCGCGGACGAAGAGGCTTGAGGGCCGGTCCCCGGCCCGCCGCGAGGGCCGCCGACCGGTCCAGCCCCGCTTCGTCGCTCCCCGACCTCATCCGAGGGGGTACGTCCTTCCGTGGTGACCAGCACACAGCGCCGCAAGCCCGACCGGCGCACCTACGTTCTCGACACCAGCGTCCTGCTGGCGGACCCGAACGCCCTGACCCGTTTCGACGAGCACGAGGTGGTGCTCCCCGTCGTCGTGGTCACGGAACTGGAGGCCAAGCGGCACCATCCCGAACTCGGCTACTTCGCCCGCCAGGCGCTGCGGCTGCTCGACGACTACCGGGTCCGCCACGGCCGTCTGGACACCCCCATCCCGATCGGGGACCTCGGCGGCACGGTCCGCGTCGAGCTGAACCACTCCGACCCCAGCGTCCTGCCCACCGGCTACCGCCTGGGGGACAACGACTCGCGCATCCTCGCCGTGGCCCGCAACCTGCAGGCCGAGGGGTACGACGTCACCGTCGTCTCGAAAGACCTGCCGCTGAGGATCAAGGCGTCGTCCGTGGGCCTCCTCGCCGAGGAGTACCGGGCGGAACTGGCCATCACCGACGCCTCCGGCTGGACCGGCATGGCCGACCTCACGTTGTCCGCCGAACAGGTGGACGTCCTCTTCGAGGAAGGGCACCTGCACGTGCCCGAGGTCGCCGAGCTGCCCGTGCACACGGGGCTCACCATCCAGTCCGAGCGCGGCAAGGCCCTCGGCCGGGTGACTCCTGAGGGCGACGTCCGCCTGGTGCGCGGCGACCGCGAGGCGTTCGGGATCAAGGGCCGCAGCGCCGAGCAGCGCATCGCGCTGGACCTGCTGCTCGACCCGGACGTCGGCATCGTCTCGATGGGCGGCCGGGCCGGCACCGGCAAGTCGGCGCTGGCGCTGTGCGCGGGCCTGGAGGCGGTCCTGGAACGCCGTCAGCACCAGAAGGTGATGGTGTTCCGGCCGCTGTACGCGGTCGGCGGGCAGGAGCTGGGCTATCTGCCCGGCACCGAGGCGGAGAAGATGAGCCCGTGGGCGCAGGCCGTCTTCGACACGCTCTCGGCGGTCACCTCCCGCGAGGTCATCGAGGAGGTCACCGCCCGCGGGATGCTGGAGGTGCTGCCGCTCACCCACATCCGCGGCCGGTCCCTGCACGACGCGTTCGTCATCGTGGACGAGGCCCAGTCGCTGGAGCGCAACGTCCTGCTGACCGTGCTGTCCCGGATCGGCGCGGGCTCACGGGTGGTGCTGACCCACGACGTGGCCCAGCGGGACAACCTGCGGGTGGGGCGGTACGACGGGGTCGTCGCCGTCGTCGAGAAGCTGAAGGGCCATCCGCTGTTCGCGCACGTGACCCTCACCCGGTCCGAGAGGTCCCAGATCGCCGCCCTTGTCACCGAAATGCTGGAGGACGGGCACATCTGATCGAAAAAGTCGTGTCGGTCCCTCATGCGGGGGACGGGGAACGAGCGTTGCGCCGTCCGGCAAAGGCCGAGAGCCTAGCCGGGCGGCGCCGTCGTGCGGGGGACTTTCGCGGAAACGCGTGGTCCAAACGGGATGTGAGCTTTCACACGCAACTCAGAATTGCCATGCGGCGTTGGTTACGGCAAAGTCTCACTCCTGTCAGGCCCCGCATACGACACACCTGTACCCCCAGCGGTGCAGAGCCTCATGGGCACCATCTCAACTCCATAGCGTCGTCGTATGCCGCCCGAGCACCACGCGGCGCTCCCCTGCCGGGAGTTGCCCACCGGGCCCGTGCCTCCGTGACCCGCAGTTGGGAGGCCAGTGTCAGGGGCACGATTGCGTCCGCGAGGGTCACCGAAGCGGGCGATGCTGGAAGGAAACCGTGTGAGCCGGATCTCGGTCCGGGGATTCGCAGTGGCCTCCGCCACCGCGGTCACCGCTGTCGGAAGCGTCGTCGGCGTTGCCACGGGCAGCACCGCGCAGAACAACGACGCCGAAGCGCCGGCAGCCGACGTGACGCTGCTCGCGGACATCCCCGCGGGTCAGCAGGCCCAGGTGCAGACCGCCTCCCTCGCGCAGCAGGCCGACGCGCAGGCCATCGCCGCCGACGCCAGCGCCAAGAAGGACGCCGAGGAGGCGGCCCGCAAGGCGGCCGCGCAGACCGCGTTCGCGAAGAAGGCGGAGGCCGAGAAGGCCGCCCAGGAGGCGAAGGAGCGCAAGGAGCGGGAAGAGGCGACCAGCCGCAGCGCCACCCGCGACGCCACCAGCTTCGCCGTCCAGAGCTCCTACACCGCGGCCCAGATCCAGGCGATGGCCCGTCAGATGGTTCCCGCCGGCCAGTTCCAGTGCTTCAGCAACATCGTGAACCACGAGTCGAGCTGGAACTACCAGGCCGTCAACGCCTCCTCCGGCGCCTACGGCCTCTTCCAGGCGCTGCCGGCCGGCAAGTACGCCTCCGCCGGTGCCGACTGGCGCACCAACCCGGCCACCCAGATCAAGTGGGGCCTGAACTACATGAACGGCCGGTACGGCAGCCCGTGCCAGGCCTGGTCCTTCTGGGCGGCCAACCACTGGTACTGAGCCGCCCGGCACCCGCCGTCCGACGTCCGGCACCCGTCCGAGGGCCTCGGCCCCGGTGAGGACGCCAGACCGGATTCCTCCGGGCCCTGTCAACCTCGCGCAGCCCCTCCCCGTCCTTAGGGTGAGGGGCTGTCGCCCTGTAGCGTCTGACCGGACGACTCCAGGGGGGAGTGGTGGGGAGAGACGGGGGAAGAGGACGGATCATGTCGCGAGTGCCGCGGTGGCTCGGCCGGCTCGGCGCGGGGCTCACCGAGATGGGTGAGCGCCTGGACGAGCGCCGGGCCGAGGTGGAGAAGGAACAGGAACACGCGGTGCCCGGTACGGAGCCGGACCACGTGCCCGTCGCGCCGGCCCGGCCCGACCCGGCCCAGGCCGTGCCCTGGGGCGTGCGGGTGGCGGCGGAGGCCGGCTGGCGGGTGCTGGTGCTCGCCGGGACCCTGTGGGTGCTGATGCGGATCATCAGCGCCGTCCAGCTCGTCGTGCTGGCCTTCGTCACCGCGCTGCTGATCACGGCGCTGCTGCAGCCGACGGTGGCGCGCCTGCGCCGCTACGGACTGCCGCGCGGGCCGGCCACCGCGCTCACCGCGATCCTCGGCTTCGTCGTCATGGGGCTGATCGGGTGGTTCGTGACCTGGCAGGTCATGGAGAACATCGACACCCTCTCCGACCAGATCCAGGACGGCATCGACGAACTGCGCAAGTGGCTGCTGAACAGCCCCTTCCACGTCACCGACAAACAGATCAACCAGATCGCCAAGAGCCTGCGCGACGCCATCGGCGCCAACACCGACCAGATCACCTCCGCCGGTCTGGAGGGCGTGACCGTGGTCGTGGAGGCGCTGACCGGGATCCTGCTGACCGTCTTCTCGACGCTGTTCCTGCTCTACGACGGCCGGCGGATCTGGGAGTGGACGCTGAAGCTGGTGCCCGCCGCGGCCCGGCCGGGCGTCGCCGGGGCCGGCCCGCGCGCCTGGCGCACCCTGACGGCCTATGTGCGCGGCACGGTGATCGTGGCGCTCATCGACGCCATCTTCATCGGGCTCGGGATCTACTTCCTGGACGTGCCGATGGCGGTGCCGCTGGCCGTGTTCATCTTCCTGTTCGCGTTCATCCCGCTGGTGGGCGCGGTGGTCTCCGGCGCGCTGGCGGTGGTGGTGGCCCTGGTCACCCAGGGCGTGTTCACGGCCGTGATGACGCTCGTGGTGGTGCTGGCCGTGCAGCAGATCGAGGGGCACGTGCTGCAGCCGTTCATCCTGGGCCGCGCGGTGCGCGTGCACCCGCTGGCGGTGGTGCTCTCGGTCGCCGCGGGCGGCATGGTCGCGGGCATCGGCGGCGCGGTGGTCGCGGTGCCGCTGGTTGCGGTCACCAACACGGTGGCCGGCTATCTGCGGGCGTACTCCCACGAACAGGCGCTGCGCCACTCCCCGCGCCCGCACGGCGCGACCGCCTCGGCCGACGTCGCTCTGCCCGAGCCGGACCGGGCGGGCCGGACCGACGGGCCGGATACGCAGGACGCGGAACGGCCGGAGCCCCGCTCACCGCAGGGGTGAGCGGGGCTCCGGGGAGCACCACGGGGCGCGCGGGCCGGACTATTCGGCCAGCGCGGCCTCCGCGTCCAGGGTCGTCGCGACGGCCTGCACCACCGCGGCGATCTTGAACGCCTCCTGGATGGTCTCGCGCTCGACACCGGCCTTGCGCAGCACCTGCTCGTGGGAGTCCAGGCACATGCCGCAGCCGTTGATCGCCGAGACGGCGAAGGACCACAGCTCGAAGTCGACCTTGTCCACGCCCGGGTTGCCGATGACGTTCATCCGCAGACCGGCGCGCAGCGTGCCGTACTCGTCGTCGGACAGCAGGTGCCGGGTGCGGTAGAAGACGTTGTTCATCGCCATGATGGCGGCCGCGGACTTCGCCGCGGTGTACGCCTCCGGCGTGAGGTTCGCCTTCGCCTCCGGCTCCAGCTCCCGCAGCACGATCGGGGAACGGGAGGCGATCGCCGTCGCCAGCACCGTGCCCCACAGCTGCTGCGCGGGCAGGTCGCTGTTGCCGATGACCGAGCCCAGGTTGAGCTTGAGGTCCTTGGCGTAGTCCGGCAGGGCGGACTTCAGGGAGTCGAGGGACATGCCTCACTCACCAGCCAGCAGCGCGACCGGGTCCAGGGTCTCGTCGCCCTTGTTCCAGTTGCAGGGGCACAGCTCGTCGGTCTGCAGGGCGTCCAGGACCCGCAGGACCTCCTTGGGGTTACGGCCGACGGAGCCGGCGGTCACCATGGTGAACTGGATCTCGTTGTTCTGGTCCACGATGAAGACCGCGCGCTGCGCGAAGCCGTCCTCGCCCTCGATGCCGAGCGCACGCATCAGCTCGTGCTTGGAGTCGGCCATCATCGGGAACGGCAGGTCGGTCAGGTCCGGGTGGTCCTTGCGCCAGGCGTGGTGGACGAACTCGGAGTCACCGGAGAAGCCGAGGATCTGGGCGTCGCGGTCGGCGAACTCGTCGTTCAGCTTGCCGAAGGCCGCGATCTCGGTCGGGCACACGAAGGTGAAGTCCTTGGGCCAGGCGAACACGATCTTCCACTTGCCCTCGTAGGTCTTGTGGTTGATCGTCTCGAACTCCTTGCCCTTCTCCAGCGAGACGCAGGCGGTCAGTTCGAACTCGGGGAACTTGTCACCGACAGTGAGCACACGCTCTCCTTGCAGCGAAGAAACACGGGGTTTGCCCGTGTTTCCCATGGGTTGGACTGTGTCGATGTTGGCACAGAGTCGATTGATTACGGAAATAGCTACACTCGGTCGTGTTGATCGGAGGTAGTTATCAGTGACTGTCGGTAACGTCGGAAAGCGCAAGGCCCTGCCCAGCCTGTCCCAGCTACGGGCCTTCGCCGCCGTCGCCGAGCATCTGCACTTCCGGGACGCCGCTGCCGCGATCGGCATGAGCCAGCCGGCGCTCTCCGGTGCCGTCTCCGCCCTGGAGGACAGCCTCGGCGTCACCCTGGTGGAGCGTACGACGCGCAAGGTGCTGCTCTCACCCGCCGGTGAGCGCCTCGCCCTGCGCACCCGGGCGGTGCTGGAGGAGGTCGGCGCCCTGCTGGAGGAGGCCGAGGCCGTCCGCGCGCCCTTCACCGGGGTGCTGCGGCTCGGTGTCATCCCCACCGTCGCGCCGTACCTGCTGCCCACGGTGCTGCGCCTGGTCCACGACCGCTACCCCGACCTCGACCTGCAGGTCCACGAGGAGCAGACCGCCAACCTGCTGGACGGCCTGGCCGCCGGACGCCTGGACCTGCTGCTGCTCGCCGTGCCGCTGGGCGTGCCCGGCGTCACCGAACTACCCCTGTTCGACGAGGACTTCGTCCTCGTCACACCGCTCGACCACCCGCTCGGCGGCCGCGAGGGTATACCCCGCGAGGCCCTGAAGGAGCTGAACCTGCTGCTGCTGGACGAGGGGCACTGCCTGCGCGACCAGGCCCTGGAGATCTGCCGCGAGGCCGGCCGCGAGGACGCCCCGGTGACCACCACCGCCGCCGGACTGTCCACCCTGGTCCAGCTCGTCGCCGGGGGCCTGGGCTGCACCCTGCTGCCGCGCACCGCGCTGAAGGTCGAGACCTCCCGCAGCAACCAGCTGCTCACCGGCTCCTTCGCGCAGCCCGCGCCCGCCCGCCGGATCGCCCTCGCGATGCGCACGGGCGCGGCCCGCGCCGCCGAGTACCGGGAACTGGCCGCCGCCCTGCGCACCGACCTGCGCGCCCTGCCCGTACGGGTGCTCGACGACGCCCCGGAGGCCGGCGAGGTCTGACGGACGCGCAGGGCCCCCTCCCGGCGGGAAGGGGCCCTGCGTCCGCCGCGTCCGCCGCGGCGCTCACTCCGTGCGCAGCCCGTCCGGACGCATCAGCCGCACCAGCGGCGGCAGGCTCAGCAGCGTGACCGCGATCACGATGCCCGCGCCGATGCCGGTCATCGTCAGCACGCTCGGCCAGTCCACGCCCACCGGCGTGTCGGTCATCTTCAGCAGCACCGTGCCCAGCGTCAGCCCCACCGCCGTCGCCAGCAGCAGGCCGAGCGCGATCGGCAGCGCCGTCTGCCACAGCACCGACAGGCCCAGCGTGCGGCGCCGGGTGCCGAACGCCACCAGGGAGGACAGCAGCCTGCGCCGCTCGCGCAACTGCTCCAGCTGGGAGACCAGCAGGCTCGCGCCGATCAGCACCAGCACACAGACGGAGCCCACCAGCAGACCGGTGCGGATCGAGGCGTACTGACGGGACTGCTGGGTGGCCGTCCACACCATCACGTCGGCGAACCGGTCCACGTCCGTGGCCGTGTTGCGGACCAGGTCGTGCACCTCCGGCACGGACTCGTCGACCGACAGGTAGACCTGGCCGACGATCGCTCCGGCGGCCTGCGCCGGCACCGCGCCCGGCGTGAGCAGGAACCCGCCGCGCTCCAGGCCGTTCGGGGCGTCGGCCGCGCGGGCCCGCTTCAGACCGTGCGGCACCGTCCACGTCACCTCGCGGGAGAGGTCCAAGCCCTGGGAGGTGTCCAGATGCAGCCGGCGGCCCGGCTCGGCCAGCGGCGGGGTGTCGGTGTCCCAGCCGAGGCCCGTCACGGCGAACACGTCACCGTCCCGGCAGCCGGGCAGCTTCGCCACCTCGCGCAGTGCCGCGCAACTGCCGACGGTCACCTGGGAGCTGAGCCGGGGCCCGTCGGCCGACCGCCAGCTGGTGTCGCCGACGCTCGCCTCGCCCATCGCCACGACCTTGCGCACCCCCCGGACGTCCGCGAACTTCCCGGCGGCCTCGTCCAGCGACACGCCCCGCGACAGACGCACCTGCATCTGGGCGCGGTTCAGATCGACCCCCGTCTCCTTGCTGTAGTCGCCCTCCACGCCCGTGAAGAGCATCTGCAGGGCGATCGCCCCGGCCACCGCGACCGCGATGCCGTTGACCATGCGGGCCGCCGTGCCGCTGCTCAGCTGCAGCCGCCGTACCGCCAGCTGCCAGGACACCGCGCCCCGCCCGAGCCGGGCGACGACCGCCTCCACCACCCACGGCAGCAACGCGGTCACCCCGACCAGCAGCAACAGCACACCGCCGATCACCAGGTACTCGTTGAAGTTCCCGTGGGAACGACCCTGCCCGATCATCGGGACCAGCAGCGCCAGACCGGCCACCGGCAGCAGCAGCCGCCACCACAGCCGGCGCCGCGCGGGCCTGGCGGTGCGGACCACGCCGGGCGGTTCGATGCCCCCCCCGCGCCGCGCCAGCAGGGTCGCCAGCACCGCCGCCGCCGGAACCGCCACGGCGACCAGCAGGGCCAGCGCGGGCGAGGGGTCGAGGTAGTCGGGGAAGACGCTGATGCCCATGACCTCCACCCCCCCGGCGGCCTGGCGGCCGATCAGGAAGAAGACCGTGCCGAAGGCCAGTCCGAGCAGCGAGCCCGCCAGCGCCTCGCCCGCCGCGATCCGGCGGGTCATCCGGCTGTCGGAGCCCACCAGGCGCAGCGCCGCCAGCCGGCGGTCGCGGCGCTCGCCGCCGAAGCGCACCGCCGCGGCGATGAACACCGCCACCGGCATCAGCAGCACCACGAACACGACCAGCACCAGCAGGATCAGGACCGGGTCCATCTTGTCCTCGGGCTGGTCCGCCGGCGGCCCGAAGGCGCTGATGCGGGCCACTTGCCAGCCGTTGATGTGCTGTGCCAGGTCGCGCGCGCCGGCGTAGTACGCCAGCTCCTGCGAGCCGACCAGCCCGCTCTCCCCGATCGTGCCCACCACCCGGTACGGCAGCCGCGCGCGCAGCAACGCGCCGTCACGGGAGTCCAGCAGCCTCTTCAGGGCCGGCGAGACCACCATCTCACCCGGCGCCGGATAGCTCCTCAGGCCCGGGGCGAGGGGGGCCTTCGGTCCCTCGGGCTCCACCAGGCGCCCGCGGACCTCCTTGTCGCGGTAGGTGGTGTCGAGGTCCGCGATCACCAAGGTGGCGTCGGACTTGGCCGGGGGCTTGCTGTAGGTGTAGTCGAGGCGGGCCGCCTCGCGCTGGTGGCGGACGGTGAGCGCGGTCGGTATCGCGGTCGTCAGCAGCAGCAGCGCCACGCCGAGCCCGACGCCGACGGCCGTCAGCAGCAGCCGTCCCCAGCCCTCGCGTCCCCCGGTGAAGCCGAACTTGACGCCCAGGCCGAGGTCACCGGCCCAGCGGCGGGCGCTCATACGATCCGCTCCATGTCCCGGGACCTGCCGTCGCGCACGACGATCTCGCGGTCGGAGTAGGCGGCCACCCGCGCCTCGTGCGTGACGAGGACGACGGCGGCGTTGGTGGACCGGGCGGCGTCCGTGAGCAGTTCCATGACGCGTTCGCCGTTCAGGGAGTCCAGGGCGCCGGTCGGCTCGTCGGCGAACAGCACCCGGGGCCGGGTGACCAGGGCGCGGGCCACGGCCACGCGCTGGCCCTGACCGCCGGAGACCTCCCCGGGCCGCTTCTTCGCCAGGTCGTCCACCTCCAGCCGCTCCAGCCAGGTCAGCGCGGCCCGTTCGGCCTCCTTGCGCGAGGTGCCGTTCAGCCGCAGCGGCAGGGCCACGTTCTCCACGCAGGTCAGCTCGGGCACGAGCTGGCCGAACTGGAAGACGAACCCGAACTCGCTGCGCCGCAGCGCACTGCGCTGGGCGTCGCTCATCGTGGCCAGCTCCCGGCCGTCGTAGGTGATCGAGCCGGAGTCGGGGACGACGATCCCCGCCAGGCAGTGCAGCAGCGTGGACTTGCCCGAGCCGGAGGGGCCCATCACCGCGACGACCTCGCCGGGGTGGATGGAGAACTCGGCGCCGTCCAGCGCCTTGGTCGGGCCGTAGGTCTTGTGCAGGTCCTCGGCGGCCAGCAGGGAGCCGGGGGGCGGGGTCATCGGGCCACCGCCTCACGGAGCTTGTCCAGACGGGCGGCGGTCAGCTCCAGCCACCGCAGGTCCGCCTCCAGGTGGAACAGGGCGTGGTCGCAGATCAGCTGGTCCGCCAGGTCGCCCTTGCGCTTGCGGTCGGTCAGGATCCGCATGCTGCGCAGGTGCTCGGCGCGCTGGGTGTCGAGGATGTCGGCGGCGTCGCGGTGGGTCAGCAGGGCCAGGACGACCTTGGTGTACAGGGTCGACTGCAGGTACGGCTCGGGTTTCTCCGGGGTGGCCAGCCACTGGTCGACGTCCGTGATGCCGGCCTCGGTGATGGCGTAGCGCTTGCGTTCGGGGCCGCCGCCCGCCTCGATCCCGTCGACTTCGACGAGGCCGTTCTTCAGCAGCCGGGACATCGTCGAGTAGACCTGGCCGTAGTGCAGCGGCCGGTCGTGGCCGAACTTCTCGTCGAAGGCCCGCTTGAGGTCGTAGCCGTGGCGGGGGCCGGACTCCAGGAGTCCGAGCAGGGTGTGACCGATGTGACCGATGGACATGCGCAGCACTCTACACCCCGTTTATACATGGTGTGTATAGACGTGTCTCTTTTATCCATTCGACGCTGCCGCCCTCCCCCTACTGCCCGTCTCTTTCTCCTGTCTGCCTCCCCCAATATATAGTTCTTCCTACTTTATCATCCCCTAGTGTCTTGGAGTCGCGGATGTGGATGGTGGTGGGGGTGGGGGCTATTTCGAGGCAGTTGGAGCCGTCTGGGCTGTAGGTGGACTTCTGCCAGTGGAGGTTCGGCACGGTTACTCCTTCATAGCTCCTGGATGCGGCGGTGGATGAAGTCACGCGTCCTTGCTGCGTCGAGTGCGCAGGACTCCATGCGGTTCAGCACCGCCCGGTACTTGTTCAACTGGGCTTCGGCATCGATGAATTCACAGGCGCCGTGGTGTGAGTCCAGCTGGACGGTGTCCAACTGCGGGACAGGTCCCTCGACATAGTCGAAAGGCTGGCCAGTGGTCGGAAACCGCTCCGCGCCGAAGGGGATCACTCGAACTGTGACATGGGGCAATTCACTCATGTCGAGCAGGTGCTTGAGTTGGTCACGAGCCACGGCGGGACCACCGAAGTTCATGCGGAGTGCCGTCTCGTGAATGATCGCCGTGTATGGAGGAGGATCCGCTCTGTACAGAACACTCTGCCGCTTCATGCGGTGCGTGAGGCGGTGTTCGATCTCGTACTGGCGCATCGGCGGCGCCGCTGATTGGAAGAGGGCGCGGGCATGGTCCGTGGTCTGTAGCAGTGCCGGGATGTGGATCACAAGTGCCACCCGCAGCGCGGACGCGTGATGCTCCAGCTCGGCGAGATCCACCAGCGCGACTGGCACGTGCTCGCGGTACTCCTCCCACCAACCCCGGGCGCGTCGGCCCGTCATCGCCGCAAGAGCTTCGACGAGTGCTTCATCCGTGCAGTCGTAGACATGGGCCATGGAGCGCAGCCGGTCGGCGCTGATGGGAGTGCGGCCGGTTTCGATCATGCTGATGCGCGCCTGGTTGACGCCGAGCAGCTCGGCGGCGCCAGTGGCGGTGAGTCCCGCGCGCTCGCGCAGTTTGCGCAGCTCCGCACCCAGCCTTCGCTGCCGGAGCGTGGGGCTGTTGGTGGGCGGCACTCCCTCTCCTTCCTGACCGCAACGCGGCTCCACTCTCCCTCACACGAGTGAAGAATGGACACATATAACAAGTTCCGTTAGATGCATCTAACCATCTGCCCTACGGTAATCCCGTACCGCCCAACCCCCCACGCCCATAAGCCGGAAGCGCACCTACCCCGGGCAAAGCCACCGCCCGGCGTGGCAGTTGAGCGCGTTCGTGTCCCTTCTCTCGTCGGAGGTTTCCATGGGCACCGTATCCCTGCCCGACACCTGGGTGTACGCCCTTCGCCTGCCTCATGATCCGCGCGCGGCACGCGTCGCACGTATGACCGTACGGGCGGCCCTCGGCAGCCATGGGAGACACGAACTGGTCGAGGTCGTGGAGCTGTTGGTCTCCGAGCTGGTCACCAACGCCTACCGGCACACCCGGGGCCCCGCCTCCCTACGGCTGACCGCGCTCGCGGACGGGCGGCTGCGGGTCGGGGTCTGGGACAGTCACCCGCGGATCCCGGCGCCGTTCGGGGAGCCGCCCTGGGACCGGGTCGCGCCCGCCCCGGCGGACGCCGACGGCGGGCGCGGGCTGCGGCTCGTGCAGGAGTACGCGGACTGCTGGGGCAGCTGGCCCCTGCGGTCCGGCCCGCTGGACCGGGGCGCCGGGAAGCTGCTGTGGTTCGAGGTGGGCGGGCGCGGCGAGGACGCCTACTCCTGCGCGTACTTGCCCTCCGTCGCCGGGTCCAGGGCCAGTCGGTAGCCGCGTTTGACGACCGTCTGGATCAGCTTGGGGGCGCCCAAGGCCGTGCGCAGGCGGGCCATCGCCGTTTCCACGGCGTGTTCGTCGCGGCCCGCGCCGGGCAGCGCGCGCAGCAGGTCGGCGCGGGAGACGACCCAGCCGGGGCGCCGGGCCAGGGCGCGCAGCAGGGCCATCCCGGCCGGGGGTACGGGCCTGAGGTCCCCGTCGAGCAGCACCGCGTGGCCGCGGACCTCCAGGCGGTGGCCGGCCACGGGCAACGGGTGGGCACGGGCGGGCAGTTCGCGGCAGAGCAGTTGCACCAGCGGGCCGAGGCGGAACCGTTCCGGCTGCACCGTCTCCACGCCCCGCGCCTGCAACGGCACCGCGGTGACCGGGCCGACGCACGCGGGCAGGACACCGTGCCGGAACGCCTCCAGCAGCTCAGGCAGCATCCCCCGCTCCTCGGCCCGCGCCAGCAGCGAGGCGGCGGCCGGTGCGCTGGTGAAGGTGAGCGCGTCCAGGCCGCGGGTGACGGCGGCGTCCAGCAGCCGGTCCAGCGGTCCGGGGTCCTCCGGGGGCATCCAGCGGTAGACGGGCACCCCGACCACCTCGGCCCCGGCGGCCCGCAGGGACTCCACGAAACCCGGCAGCGGTTCGCCGTGCAGCTGGACGGCCACCCGCTTGCCGTCCACGCCCTGCTCCAGGAGCCGGTCCAGCACCTCCGCCATGGACTCCGAGGTGGGCGACCACTCCTCGGTCAGCCCGGCGGCGCGGATCGCGCCCTTGACCTTGGGTCCGCGTGCCAGCAGCTCGGCCTGGCGCAGCCGGGTCAGCAGCGCCTCGCCCAGCCCCCAGCCCTCGGCCGCCTCCACCCAGCCGCGGAAGCCGATCGCGGTGGTGGCGACGACCACGTCGGGCACCTGGTCGATGATCTCCTTGGTGGCGGCGAGGAGTTCACTGTCGTCGGCGAGCGGCACGATCCGCAGGGCGGGCGCGTGCACGACGCAGGCGCCGCGCCGCTGGAGCAGCGCGCCCAGTTCGTCGGCCCGGCGCGCGGCGGTGACGCCCACGGTGAACCCGGCCAGCGGCCCCTGCTCGGGCCGCCCGGCTTGCTGCTCTTCGTCGTACACGGAGGACATGGACTCTCCTAGCTGACCGGCACCGCCGACGTCCGAGCCTGTCAACGGCGCGTGACAGGCTCGGTTCGGCCGCATTGCGCCGGTGTTACGTCACACCTCGGCGTAGTCGAGCTGCGGCTTCGTCTCCGTCCTCACCGTAGTCGCAGCCTGCCCCGCCGGGCGACGCAGGTATACGGCCCAGGTCACCGCGAAGCACACGCCGTAGAAGGCGAGGAAGGCGACGAAGGCTCCGGTGCCGGAACCGGAGGAGAGGAAGGACTGGCGGAAGGCGAGGTTGATGCCGACCCCGCCGAGCGCCCCGACCGCGCCGATCAGCCCCATGGAGGCACCGGACAGGCGGCGGCCGTACGCCACGGCCTCCTCCCCTTCCAGGCCCCTGGCCAGCGCCTTCGCCTGGAAGATGCCGGGGATCATCTTGAACGTCGAGCCGTTGCCCAGGCCGCTCAGCACGAACAGGGCGACGAAGACGATCACGAACAGCGGCAGCGACGTGACCATGCTCGCGGCGATCAGCCCGGCGGTCGCGGCGGCCATGGCGACGTAGTTCCACAGGGTGATGCGGGCGCCGCCGTAGCGGTCCGCGAGCCGGCCGCCGACCGGCCGCACCAGCGAGCCGAGCAGCGGGCCGATGAAGGTCAGGTACGTCGCCTGGAGGGGAGTCCGGCCGAACTGGGTCGTCAGCACCTGCCCGAAGGCGAAGCTGTAGCCGATGAAGGAGCCGAAGGTGCCGACGTACAGGAACGACATGATCCACGTGTGCGCGTCACGGGCGGCGTCCCGGGCCGCGCCGGTGTCGTTCCGCACCGTCGCCAGGTTGTCCATGAAGAGCGCGGCGCACACGGCGGCCACGACGATCAGCGGGATGTAGATGCCCAGCAGGACGCGCGGCCCGCCGCTCGCCGCGATGACGGCGAGCGCCACCAGCTGGATCGCCGCCACGCCGACGTTGCCGCCGCCGGCGTTCATGCCGAGCGCCCAGCCCTTCTTCCGCAGCGGGAAGTAGGCGTTGATGTTGGTCATGGAGGAGGCGAAGTTGCCGCCGCCGATACCCGCGAGGAGGCCCACTCCGAGGAAGGTGGCGAAGGAGGTGCCCGGGTGCATGACGGCGAAGGCGGCGATCGTGGGGACGAGCAGCAGGCCCGCGGAGACGATCGTCCAGTTCCGGCCGCCGAACAGGGCGACGGCGAAGGTGTACGGCACCCGCGCGATCGCCCCGACCAGCGTCACCGCGGAGGTCAGCAGGAACTTGTCGGCCGGCGTCAGCCCGTACTCGGGGCCCATGAACAGCACGAGGACGGACCACAGGGTCCAGATCGAGAACCCGATGTGCTCGGAGAGCACCGAGAAGAACAGGTTGCGGTACGCGATCCTCCTGCCCGTGTCCTCCCAGAAGGTCTCGTCCTCCGGGTCCCAGTGCGCGATCCAACGGCCTCGACTGCGGCTGGCTGCCATGACACCTCCACGGTGCGCTGAGCGACTGGCCCGACGCTACGCAGAGCGCGTTTCCGCTCCGTGGCTGTGCGTGACCGCGAGGGAACGATGCTCTCACCGCGCGGGGCGCGGCGGTGAGAGGTCACCTGGGCGCCCGCCGGCCCTTGCCGTTCGGCCACAGCCGCGGTCGGCGCCGTGCGGCGAGGTCCTCGATCCAGCCGAAGGCGAGCACCACCGCGGCGATCAGCGGCCACACCAGGACGAACATCCACACGGCGTTGGTCGCGTCCAGCGCGGCGACCGCGGCGTCGCTCCGCAGGAACGGGAGCTTGTACACCTGATCGAGGATCGGGACCGTAGCGGTGATGAGCAGGTTGTGCCACAGGTAGATCGTGACCGCGCGGTTGTTGGCCAGGGTGACCGGGCCGTCCCAGCGGCGCAGCCGGCCCGGCAGCTCCCGCCACGACGGGGCGTACTGCAGGAGGATCACCACCGCGCCGAAGGACCACAGCGCCTGGGCGAGAGGGATGTCGTTGAGGTCCCAGCCGTCCGGGCCCCGGTGGCCGGAGGCCCACCACAGGCCGGCCGCCATCAGGAACGCCGCGCAGGAGACCGCCACATAGCGGGGGACCTCCTTCAGCACGCCCTCCTGGTGGGCGAAGCCGAGGACCCAGCAGCCGCCGTACACCGCGAAGTCCGTCACCGCGTTGCCGGTCTCGCCGGGGATCGTCACCACGCCCGTGCCGACCACCGCGGTCAGCGCGAGCGGGGCGAGCAGCGTCGGCCAGGGGGCGCGGCGGAACGCCCACAGCAGCAGCGGTGAGGCGACGACGAACCACAGGTAGGCGCGCAGGTACCACAGCGGGCCGGCCGCGTCGTCCGCCCAGGTGGGGTCCAGCAGGCCGGAGGCGGAGCCCAGCTGCTCCGGGTAGGGCGGGGCGCCGAGGGGGACCACGTAGTTCAGGAGCTTGACCAGGCCCGTGACCCCGCCGAGGTCCGGGTCCTTCGCCGGGTTCCAGCCGGCGACGAGCATCAGCGGCAGCAGGACGGCGCCGAACGCCCACAGCGGCGGCAGCAGCCGGCGCAGCCTGCCCTTGATCACGCTCAGCGCCGGGCGGTTCAGGGAGCGGGCCATCAGGGAGCCGGCCAGCGCGAACATCACGCCCATCGACGGGAACAGGATCGTCAGCCAGGCCCAGCCGAACAGGTGGTAGAGCACCACCCGGAACAGGGCCAGGGCCCGCAGCAGGTCCAGGTAGCGGTCGCGGCCGGCGGCCGGGGCACGCCCGGCGGCGGCCTCCGGCGGAAGGGTCTGCGTCATCCCACCGGCCTCCGCTCCGTCGTCCCGCCCACCGGGCCGCTGCTCCCGCCCCATGCGTCCGCCGTGCCGCGCACCGGGTCCGCGCCCGGGCTCACCGGGTGGGTACGTGCGCTCATCGCGTCCACCCGCTCGCGCGGCGGCGCCGCTCCTCCCGGCGCCTCCACCGCGCCGGTGCGGCGCAGCTTCTGCCAGCGCAGCCGGCCGCCGGTCAGGGCGGTGATCCAGGACTGGAGCAGCACGACGTACATCAGCTGCCGGTAGAGGATCTGCTGGAGCGGGAGCGAGATCAGGTGGGTCATGCGTTCGCGGTCCAGGCGGAAGGCGTACGCGGCGCAGAACGCCTGGAGGGCGAGGACGCCCAGCCACGCGATCACCGTCTTCTGCGTGGGGCCGAAGACCACGCCGTAGAGGAGGAACAGGTCGATCAGGGGGGCCAGCAGCGGGGCCACCACCATGAACAGCGAGACCAGGGGCAGGCCGACGCGGCCGAACCGGCCGGAGGGGCCGCGGTCCAGCAGTGCGCCGCGGTGCTTCCAGATGGCCTGCATGGTGCCGTAGGACCAGCGGTAGCGCTGGGACCACAGCTGCTGGACGGACTCGGGCGCCTCGGTCCAGGCGCGGGCGTTCTCGGCGTAGACGACGCGCCAGCCGGCGCGGTGCAGGGCCATGGTGATGTCGGTGTCCTCGGCGAGGGTGTCCTCGCTCATGCCGCCGACCTGTTCCAGGGCCGAGCGGCGGAAGGCGCCGACCGCGCCGGGGATGGTCGGCATGCAGCGCAGGATGTCGTACATGCGGCGGTCGAGGTTGAAGCCCATCACGTACTCGATGTGCTGCCAGGCGCCGATGAGCGAATCGCGGTTGCCCACCTTGGCGTTGCCGGCCACCGCGCCGACCCTCGGGTCCGCGAAGGGCTGCACCAGCTCGCGGACGGTGGAGGGTTCGAAGACGGTGTCGCCGTCCATCATGACGATCAGGTCGTGCGAGGCCTTCGCTATACCGCGGTTGAGGGCGGCGGGCTTGCCCGCGTTGCGCTGGCGCACGACGCGCACCCCGGGCAGGTCCAGGGACTCCACGAGGTCGGCGGTGCCGTCGCAGGAGCCGTCGTCCACGACGAGGACCTCGATGGGGTGCTCGCCGGCCACCAGCGAACGGACCGTGTTCTCGATGCACTTGGCCTCGTTGTACGCCGGGACCAGCACCGACACCGGTTCGGTGACCGGCGGCCCCCAGGAGAAGCCGCGGCGGCGCACCCGGCGGGCGTGCGCGCCGGAGAGCAGCAGCATCAGGGCGAAGCGGGCGATGACCAGGCCGCCGACGAGGGCCAGGCAGACGCCCAGGGCGTCGGTGAGGCCGTCCGCGGCCCGCACCAGGAGGATCCACGCCTTGCCCTGCCACAGGTCGGCGCCGGTGACCGGGGTGAGCGCGCTGGGGGCGCCGAGCGCCTCGGTGAGGTTGTCGAACCGGTAGCCGCGGGCCTGGAGTTCGGGCAGGTAGCGGTCGAGGGCCTGGACGGTCTGGCGGCGGTCGCCGCCGGAGTCGTGCATGAGGACGATCGCGCCCTTGCCGCCCTCGGGTGTGGCCCGGCGGACGATCTCCGCCACGCCCGGCTTGCGCCAGTCCTCGCTGTCGACGGTGTTGACGACGGTGATGTAGCCGCGGCTGCCGATGTACCGGGCCACCGGCCAGGACCGGTCGTCCATGGCGTCGGCGAAGGAGGAGTACGGCGGCCGGAACAGCGAGGTGCGCACGCCCGCCGCGCCGGTGATGGCGAGCTGGTTCTGCGACAGCTCCCAGTCGATGCGCCGCGTGGACTGGTAGGACAGGTCGGGGTGGTTGAAGGTGTGCAGGCCCACCTCGTGCCCCTCGGCGACCATGCGCCGCACCAGGTCCGGGTAGCGCGAGGTCATCGTGCCGGTGACGAAGAACACCGCGTGGGCGTGGTGCTTCTTCAGCACGTCCAGCACCTTCGGCGTCCAGGTCGGGTCGGGGCCGTCGTCGAAGGTGAGGACGAGGCGGTGGTCGGGCACGCGCAGGCTGGTGGCCCGGCCGTGGCGGGTGTCGATGACGGGGCCGCCGTCGAGGATCCGCTGCGGCACCTTGTCGGTGGCGGCCTCGGGGCGGACGCGGTGGTCGGCGAGGATCTCGCTGTGCGTGTAGCCCCGCAGCATCAGCATCGCCATCAGCGCGGCGAGCAGCAGTGCGGGCACCAGCAGGCGCAGCGGGAGCTTCAGCGGCGAGCGGCGGGCGCGGGCGGGCCTGCCCGCGCCGCGGCGGGTGCGGGCGCCGGCGGCGTGGGTGCCGTGGGCCGCGGGCGTCCGGCGGGTGCGGGCCATCAGGCGGCGACCCCCGGGGAGGCCGGGGCCGGTGCCCCGGTGCCGGCCGGGGCGTCCGGTGCCCCGGTGGAGCCCGGCGCGGCGGTGGGCCCGGGTGCCGTCGTGGGGCCGGGGGCCGTGGTGGGTCCCGGTCCTGCTCCGGTGGTGACGGGCACCGGGTCGCCGGGGCCCTGGGCGACGCTGCCGGGCGCGGTGGAACCGGAACCGGCGGCACGGGTTCCGGTTCCAC
>NZ_LR732544.1:4650427-4681202 GCF_902506575.1 Streptomyces mexicanus
GACTGCCCAGGCGCCACCACAGGGCGCCCAGTACGGCGAGTACGGCGACGATGACGACGACGAGGCCGGCGGGTCCGCCCCGGGGCGCGGCCGAGGCGGGGGCGAACAGCCTGCCGCTCCCCTCCCACAGGGGGGCCAGGGCGCGGCGCAGCAGGAACTCGATCTGCGCGTTCGCCGAGCGCAGTTCGTCCGAGGCCCAGCGGGCCAGGGCCTCGTACACCGACGGGTCCAGCCGCAGCAGGACCTGCTTGCGCTGCTGCGGCCGGCGCCGGGGGGCGGGTGCCTCCTCGCTCACTGGTAGAGCGTTCCGGTGTTCAGGACCGGCTGGGGCGCCCGGTCGCCGCACAGCACCACCATCAGGTTGGACACCATCGCCGCCTTCCGTTCCTCGTCGAGTTCCACGATGTCGCGCTCGGCGATCCGGGCGAGGGCCGCCTCGACCATGCCGACCGCGCCGTCCACGATCTCCCGCCGGGCCGCGACGACCGCGCCGGCCTGCTGGCGCTGGAGCATCGCGGAGGCGATCTCGGGAGCGTACGCGAGATGCGTGAAGCGGGACTCGATGATCCGCACACCGGCCGCCTCCACGCGCGCGTGCAGCTCGGCGGCGAGCTTCTCGGTGATCTCCTCGGCGTTGCCGCGCAGCGACAGCCCGGTCTCGTCGTGGGCGTCGTAGGGGTACTCGATGGCGATGTGGCGGACGGCGGCCTCGGTCTGGGTGGCGACGAACTCCAGGTAGTTGTCCACCTCGAAGGTGGCCTGGGCGGTGTCCTGGACCTTCCAGACGACGACCGCGGCCAGTTCGATCGGGTTGCCGTAGGCGTCGTTCACCTTCAGCACGGCCGTCTCGTGGTTGCGCACCCGGGTGGAGATCTTCTCCCGGGAGGTGAAGGGGTTCACCCAGCGCAGGCCGTCCTCGCGGATCGTGCCCCGGTAGCGCCCGAAGAGCTGGACGACGCGCGCCTCGCCCGGCGCGACCATGTTCAGTCCGCTCATCGCGAGCAGCGCGGCGATGCCCAGCAGGACGCCGACCACGATCAGCGCGGCCTTGGCACCGGCGGCGGTGAGGGTCGCGCCGGTGGCGACCAGCGCGACGCCGATCAGCAGGCCCAGCAGCCCGCCCAGCAGCGCCAGCCCGCCGCCCACGCTGTGGGCCGGGAACTCCCGGACCCGGGGTGCGGGCATGTCGGGCACCTCGGGCGCGTCGAGGGCGCGTGAGGTGGTGTGCGTGGACATGGAGGTCCCCCCGTTTCTCGGCTCGTGCCGGTCGGTCTCGTGTGCGGTGCCCGGCGAGCACCTAGCTAAGTGATATCACTTTTTCCGGTCGCGGCAACCCTCAACCCCCTCCGTACGTCGGTTCCGTTGGGACGGGTGCTGATTGTCACGTCCGTAAAAGCCCGGATCGCGGGCCCTTTGTCACAGAGGGCGGTGTTAGCTTTCTGAGCTGACCTGGGCTACGTGAGTGACAGCCGAGACGGAAGCGGGACGGACGGACGCATGGGACGAGCGGAAGACAGACGAGCGCGGCAGCGCGGTGGCCGCCGCGCGGCGCCGCGGCGCTCGTCCGCGACACCGGCGGCGGGCGTCGCCGGGGGGCGGGCCGCGGCACGGCGGGCCGCGCGGGGCGGCAGGCCCCGCAAGAGCGGCATACGCCGGCTGTTCACCTGGAAGAAGCTGCTGGGCGCGTTCTTCGGAGTGTGCCTGCTGGGCATAGGCACCTTCATCGTGCTGTACATGATGGTCGGGGTGCCCAAGGGCAACGCCGTCGCGCAGCAGGAGAGCAACGTCTACAAGTACAGCGACGGCTCGATCCTGGCCCGCTCCGGCAAGGTCAACCGCGAGAGCGTGTCCCTGGACCAGGTGCCCAAAGAGGTCCAGCACTGCTTCGTCGCCGCGGAGAACAAGACCTTCTACCACGACTCCGGCATCGACCTGAAAGGCACCGCGCGCGGTCTGCTCAACACGCTGACCGGCAAGGGCACCCAGGGCGGTTCGACGATCACCCAGCAGTACGTCAAGAACTACTACCTGAACCAGGACCAGACCGTTACGCGCAAGCTGAAGGAGCTGGTCATCTCCCTGAAGGTCGACCAGAAGATGTCCAAGGACGACATCCTGGCCGGCTACATCAACACCAGCTACTACGGCCGCGGCGCCTACGGCATCCAGGCCGCCGCGCAGGCCTACTACCGCGTCGACGCCAAGGACCTGACGGTCGAGCAGGGCGCCTACCTCGCCGCGCTGCTGCAGGCGCCCAGCCAGTACGACTGGGCGGTGGCCAGCGACACCGGCAAGACGCTGGTCAAGCAGCGCTGGAACTACGTGCTGAACAACATGGTCAAGCAGCACTGGCTGGACGCCGGCAAGCGGCAGACCATGACGTTCCCGGTGCCCAAGGACCCGCAAGGCGCGCCCGGCCTGGAGGGCCAGAAGGGCTACCTGATCGACCTGGCCGACAAGCAGCTCGAAGCGCAGCTGATGAAGCAGGAGGGCATCTCCCAGTCCCAGGCGGAGGCCGAGGTCGTCGGCCGGGGCTGGACCATCACCCTCAACATCGACAAGAAGAAGCAGGCCGCCCTGGAGAGCGCGGTCAAGCGGCAGCTCACCAGCAAGCTGGACCCCAAGGAGCGCAAGGTCGACGCCGACGTCCAGGCCGGCGCGGTCTCCGTCGACCCGAAGACGGGCGGCATCGTCGCCCTGTACGGCGGCGAGGACTACTTCAAGCACTACTACAACAACGCCACCCGCAAGGACTACCAGCCGGCCTCCACCTTCAAGCCGGTGATCCTGGCCGCCGCCCTGGACGAGGGCGCCACCACGCAGGACGGGCAGCCGATCAACGCGAACACGATCTACGACGGCACCAGTGGCCGGCAGGTCGTGGACCACGGCACCAAGGTCGGCTTCGGCCCGCCCAACGAGGACGACGTCTCCTACGGCAACATCACCGTGCAGACGGCGATGAACAAGTCCGTCAACTCCGTCTTCGCGCAGATGGGCGTGGACGTGGGCATGCAGAAGGTGATGGACGTCGCCGGCAAGCTCGGCATGGACACCGAGGGCATGCAGCCGGTGCCGGCGCAGACGCTCGGCTCCATGGGCGCCAGCCCCCTGGAGATGGCCGGGATCTACGCCACCTTGGACAACCACGGCAAGAAGGTCACCCCGTCCATCCTGAAGTCCGCCCAGAACAAGACCCGCACGGCGAAGATCGACGATCCGGTCGGTGACCAGGTCATCAGCCGCCAGGCCGCCGACACGGTCACCTCGGTGCTGACGGGCGTGGTCGACGACGGTACGGCCCGCACCTCGGTGCGGGACAACCCGATGCGCGACGGCCAGCAGGTCGCGGGCAAGACCGGTACCTCCGACGAGGACAAGTCGGCCTGGTTCACCGGCTACACGCCGAAGCTGGTGACCTCGGTGGGCCTGTTCGGCGAGGACGCCAAGACCCACGCGCACACCTCGCTGACCGGGGCCACGGGTCTGATCCCGGGCACCGGGCGCATCAACGGCGGCGGCTATCCGGCGCAGATCTGGGCGCAGTACACCTTCGGGGTGATGGACGGCACCAGCAAGTTCGACCTGGACACCACGCAGGGCGCGGCCGTCCAGCCGTCCTGGACGCCCTCGGCCACCCAGTCCCCGAGCCAGACGCCGTCGCAGACGCCGAGCAGCACCCCGCCGACGACGTCCCGGTCGCCGAGCCAGTCGCCGTCCCAGTCGCCGTCCGAGTCCCCGAGCCAGACGCCGTCGCAGACGCCGAGCAGCACCCCGCCGTCCTCGTCCTCCCGGCCGCCCACGGACGGCGCGGACGGCGGTCCGCTGCTCCCGGACGACGAGGGCCAGCTGGACGGCAGGCAGCCGAACCGGTAGGCGCCGCGCGTGCTGGACCAAGAGGAGGGGGCGCCCGGCTTTCGCCGGGCGCCCCCTCCTCTGTGTGCCGAACGCCTTGTGAGCAGAACGTCCCGCGGACCGGAAACCGGCTCAGTTCCGGTTCAGCTCGAACCACACCACCTTGCCGGTGCTCAGCCGGGTCGCGCCCCAGCGGCGGGCCAGCCGGTTCACCAGGTACAGGCCGCGCCCGCCCTCGTCCGTGGCGCGGGCCTGGCGCAGCCGGGGCAGCTGGGGCACGTCGTCGCCGACCTCGCAGCGCAGCACGTCCGTGCGCAGCAGCCGCAGCGTCACCGGGCGCGAGGCGTACCGCACGGCGTTGGTGACGACTTCGCTCACCAGCAGCTCCACCGAGTCGCTGAGGTCCTCCAGACCCCAGCGGTCCAGCGCGCGCCGGGCCAGGCGGCGGGCCCGGCCGGGCGCGGAGACCTCCGGCTCCAGGACCCAGTACGCCACGTCGCTGGGCGCGATCCCGTCGAAGCGGGCCGCGAGCAGCGCGATGTCGTCGTCCCGGTCGCCCGGACCGAGCATGTCCAGCACCTCGTCGCACAGCGCCTCCAGCGGCGGCGGATGGTCCGGGCCGGTCAGCCGGGCCGTCGCCTGGAGCTTCTCGCGCAGCTGCTCGATGCCGGTCCACACGTCCCGCAGCCGCGACTCGACCAGGCCGTCGGTGTACAGCAGCAGCGTGGCACCGGCAGGCGCCTCCAGCTCCACGGCCTCGAAATCGACACCGCCCACGCCGATCGGCGCGCCCGCCGGCACCCGCAGCACCTCCGCCCGGCCGCCCACGTGCAGCAGCAGCGGCGGCGGATGGCCGGCATTGGCGATGGTGATGCGGTGCGAGACCGGGTCGTAGACGGCGTACAGGCAGGTCGCCATGCGGTCGGTGCCCAGGCGCTGCGCCTGCTCGTCCAGGTGGTGCAGTACCTCCTGCGGCGGCAGGTCGAGCCCGGCGAGGGTCTGCGCGGTGGTGCGCAGCTGGCCCATGATCGCCGCGGAGGTCATGGAGTGGCCCATCACGTCGCCGACCACCAGCGCGACCCGGCTGCCGGGCAGCGGGATCGCGTCGTACCAGTCGCCGCCCACGCGGGCGGTCTCCGCGGCGGGCAGGTAGCGGGAGGCCAGCCGCACGCCCGTGGGGCGCGGCAGGGTCTCGGGCAGCATGGTGCGCTGCAGCTCGTCCGCGATGTACGCCTCGCGCCCGTACAGCACCGCCTTGTCGATGCCGAGCGCGCTGTGGGTGGCGAGCTGGGCGGCGACCAGCAGGTCGTCGGGCTCGAAGGCCGGGCGCTCGGGCAGGCGCAGGAACAGCGCGGCGCCGATGACGCGGCGCCGGCCGCGCAGCGGGGCCAGGATGGTGCGCTGCCCGTCGGGCACGGTCAGGCCCGAGTCCGGGCCGAGGAGTTCGCCCAGCGCGGACCGCGCGTGCGGGGCGTCGGTGAACACCGGCCGCACCCCGCGCAGCACCTCGCCGAGCGCGCTGCCGGGCTCCACCTCGCACAGTTCGTTGGTGACCTGGGACAGCTCGGCGGGCTGCTCGGGCGCCGGCGCGGGCGTGAACCCGATCTCCGGGTCGCGCTCCGCCGGGATCCGGTCGGTGCGGCGCAGCCGCAGCACCAGCGGGCCCACGGGGCGTTCGTCGCCCACCGGCAGCGGCTCGCGCAGGTAGACCAGGATGGCGTCGGAGAAGGTCGGCACGGTCGCCCGGCACAGCCCGAGGACGATCTCGTCCAGGTCCATGCCGCGGGCGATGCGCCGGGTCGCGGCGCCCACGAACCGCAGCCGGTCCCCGTGCCGCCGCATCGGCAGCGGACGGCCCGCCGGCAGGCCGCGGCCGCTGCGGCGCTCCTGGCCGTCGGCGTCGCGGCGCTCCGGCACACCGGGCTCGGACGTGCCGGGCGCACCGGATGCGCCGGGGACGCGACGGTCCTGCGCGCCGGGCACGCCGGGCGCCTCGGTGGGGCCGGCGGCGACGCGGGAGGCCGCGTCCGGCTGCGCAGGGATGCCCTCCGGCACGGGACGCGGGCGGTGCGGGTCGGGCTCGGCCGCCGCGGGCTGGGCGTGCTCGGCCGCCGCCCGGCCCGCGGGGCACGGCGGCTCGCCCTGCGCGCCCGGCGCCGCCGGCGCGCACGGGGAGGGGTCGGCCGGGCGCGGCTGCAGCGGTAATGCCTGCGCGGGCTCGGGGGTACCCAGGAGCGACCCACGGGCGTCCGTGGGATCGGCGCCCGACTGGGTGCGTTCGAACGAGGTCGGCTGCTCCGTCACGCCTGTCGCATCCATCCGTCCGGGGCTGCGCGCCGGGCGCGCAGATGGTCCCGCCGAAGACCCGATACCCGGAATACGTGCCCCGGGAACGGATGTCCGGCACCGGCCCTGGTGCCCTCGTACCCCTCGCTCACGTCCTGCCGCCCCTCGGTGACGTTCGGTCAGACTGGCTGCGTGCTTCGGGAGTTGCCCTGTCCCGTGCCTCCCTGCGCCCTTGCGGAGGACGATCCTACGTTTCCTGCCCGGGGGCGCATCAAGGGTCTCATGAGGACATCCGCACGGGCATGCGGTCCCAGTCCTGCGGCAGTGACGGTACCGTCCAGGCCGGATCGGGGCGCCAGTGCTGCCAGTCCTCGGAGAACGGCGGCCCCCAGGCGCGGATCACCTCCACCGCGGAGCGGCCCGCCGCCCGCACCCGCTCGGCCAGGCCGGCGTCGATCAGCCCGTCCCGCTGGGCCTGCGCGAACTCGTCCTCGTCCCGCCAGTGCCAACTGCGGTCCGGCTGCACGGTGATGTCCAGGAAGTGGTCCTCGGAGTCCACGCCGCCCGCCCACCGGGTCAGCGGCTCCTCCAGGTTCACGTACCAGTTCTTGAACCGCCAGCCCGGCTCCCAGAACAGCCACACCGACCACGGCTCGCCGGGCCGGGCCAGCTTCAGCACGCCCGTGCCGAACCAGCGGTCGCGCTGCACGGTCCGCGGCTTGGTGTAGCGCGAGGCGAGGGGTTCGGCGTGCACGGGCGTGCCGTCGGCGAGCACCGGCCTGACGCACTCGGTGCCGGGCGCCATCCACACGGCCAGCACCTCGGCGTCGTCGCGTACGACGGTCACGGGCCGCACGATGTGGAAGCGCGGGCCGCCGTTCTCCCGGTACCGCCACAGGATCTGGCTCCCGGGGGCCCAATGGGCCGTCGCACCGCCCGTCCGCACGCCTTGGGTCGCTCCGTCCTCTGCCATGGACAGATCTTAGGTGGCCTCCCCATCCGTCGCTGCGGCGAGCGTCACGCACGGGCCGTCAGGGGCGGGTCATGCGCAGCACGTCCAGGGCCTCGTCCAACTGCTCGGCGGTCAGGTCGCCGCGCTCGACGTACCCGCTCTCCAGGACGACCTGACGGATCGTCTTGCGTTCGGCGAGGGCCTTCTTGGAGACCTTGGCGGCCTCCTCGTAGCCGATGTAGCGGTTGAGCGGGGTGACGACGGACGGCGAGGACTCGGCGTACTCGCGGGCCCGCTCGCGGTGGGCGGTGATGCCGTCGACGGTCCGGTCGGCCAGCAGCCGCGAGACGTTCGCGAGCAGCCGGATCGACTCCAGCACGTTCTTGGCGATGACCGGCAGCATGACGTTCAGCTCGAAGTTGCCCGCCGCGCCCGCCGTGGTGACGGTGGCGTCGTTGCCGATGACCTGGGCGCAGACCATGAGCACGGCCTCGGGGATGACCGGGTTGACCTTGCCCGGCATGATCGAGGAGCCCGGCTGCAGGTCGGGCAGAGAGATCTCGGCGAGCCCGGTGCGCGGCCCGGAGGACATCCAGCGCAGATCGTTGGCGATCTTCGTCAGGCTCACGGCGATGGTGCGCAGCTGCCCGCTGGTCTCCACGATCCCGTCGCGCGCGCCCTGCGCCTCGAAGTGGTCACGGGCCTCGGTCAGCGGCAGCCCGGTGGTGCGGGCCACCTCCTCGATGACCGCCGCGGAGAACCCGGGCGGGGTGTTGATCCCGGTGCCGACGGCGGTGCCGCCCAGCGGCAGCTCGGCCAGGCGCGGCAGGGACGCCGCCAGCCGCTCGACGCCGTAGCGCACCTGGGCGGCGTACCCGCCGAACTCCTGGCCGAGCGTCACGGGCGTGGCGTCCATCAGGTGCGTGCGCCCGGACTTCACGACGTCCGCGAACTCCTCCGCCTTGCGGGTCAGCGCGGAGGCCAGGTGCTCCAGGGCCGGGATCAGGTCGCGGATGACGGCGGCGGTGGCCGCGATGTGGATAGAGGAGGGGAAGACGTCGTTGGAGGACTGGGAGGCGTTGACGTGGTCGTTGGGGTGCACGTCGCGGCCCAGCCGCTCGCTTGCGAGGGTGGCGATGACCTCGTTGGTGTTCATGTTGGACGAGGTGCCGGAACCCGTCTGGAACACGTCCACGGGGAAGTGCTCGTCCCACTTGCCCTCGGCGACCTCGGCGGCGGCCTCCTGGATCGCCGCGGCGATGTCCTCGTCCAGGACGCCCAGCTCGGCGTTGACCTTGGCCGCCGCCCCCTTGATCCGCGCCAGCGCCTCGATGTGCGCGCGCTCGATGCGCTGCCCGGAGACGGGGAAGTTCTCCACGGCACGCTGGGTCTGCGCCCGCCACTTGGCGTGCGCGGGGACCCGCACCTCGCCCATGGAGTCGTGCTCGGTGCGGTACTCGGTCCGGTCCTGTTCGTCGGTCATCGACGATCACCTCCACGTGTCACAGCGTCCACGACGCGACCACTGTTCCCCGTGGAGGCGGACCGTCACCGGCCCCGGGGCCGTCCGTCCGGATCGGGCGAGCCCGGGGCCGTGCGTCCGGATCAGGCGAGCCCGGGGCCGCGGACCGGGATGGACGTGAACGTCGGCTGCGGCGCCGGGTCCTGGAAGAAGTCGTTGCCCTTGTCGTCGACGACGATGAACGCCGGGAAGTCCTCCACCTCGATCTTCCAGACGGCCTCCATGCCCAGCTCCTCGTACTCCAGGACCTCGACCTTCTTGATGCAGTCCTGGGCGAGGCGGGCGGCCGGGCCGCCGATGGAGCCGAGGTAGAAGCCGCCGTGCCGGGCGCACGCGTCGGTGACCTGCTTGGAGCGGTTGCCCTTGGCCAGCATCACCTTGGAGCCGCCCGCCGCCTGGAACTGCTCCACGTAGGAGTCCATCCGGCCGGCCGTGGTCGGGCCGAAGGAGCCGGAGGCGTAGCCCTCGGGCGTCTTGGCCGGGCCCGCGTAGTACACCGGGTGGTCCTTGAGGTACTGCGGCATCTCCTCGCCCGCGTCCAGCCGCTCCTTGATCTTCGCGTGCGCGATGTCACGGGCGACGACCAGCGGGCCGGTCAGCGACAGGCGGGTCTTGACCGGGTACTTCGTCAGCTCCGCGAGGATCGTCTCCATCGGCTGGTTCAGGTCGATCTTGACGACGTCACCGGACTCTTCGAGGTGCTCGTCGGTGGTGTCCGGCAGGAACCGGGCCGGGTCGGTCTCCAGCTGCTCCAGGAAGACGCCCTCGGGCGTGATCTTCGCCAGCGCCTGGCGGTCGGCCGAGCAGGAGACGGCGATGGCCACCGGGCAGGACGCGCCGTGCCGCGGCAGACGCACCACGCGCACGTCGTGGCAGAAGTACTTGCCGCCGAACTGCGCGCCGATGCCGATCTTCTGGGTCAGCTCGAAGACCTTCTCCTCCAGCTCCTTGTCCCGGAAGCCGTGGCCGAGCGGGGAGCCCTCGGTCGGCATGTTGTCCAGGTAGTGCGCGGAGGCGTACTTGGCGGTCTTCAGCGCGAACTCCGCGGAGGTGCCGCCGACGACGATGGCCAGGTGGTACGGCGGGCAGGCGGCCGTGCCCAGCGACCGGATCTTCTCCTCCAGGAACTTCATCATGGAGGTCTCGTTCAGGACCGCCTTGGTCTCCTGGTACAGGAAGGACTTGTTGGCGCTGCCGCCGCCCTTGGCCATGAACAGGAACTTGTAGGCGCCGCCGTCGGTGGCGTACAGCTCGATCTGGGCGGGGAGGTTGGAGCCGGTGTTCTTCTCCTCCCACATGGTCAGCGGGGCCATCTGCGAGTAGCGCAGGTTCAGCTTGGTGTAGGCGTCGTAGATGCCGTGCGAGAGGTGCTTCTCGTCCTCGCCCTCGGTCAGGACGTTCTGCCCGCGCTTGCCCATGACGATCGCCGTGCCGGTGTCCTGGCACATCGGCAGCACGCCGGCCGCCGCGATGTTGGCGTTCTTCAGCAGGTCCAGGGCGACGAACTTGTCGTTGGCGCTGGCCTCGGGGTCGTCGATGATGCGGCGCAGCTGCGCGAGGTGGGCCGGGCGCAGATAGTGCTGGATGTCGTGGATGGCCTCCTCGGCCAGCTTGCGCAGCGCCTCGGGCTCGACCTTGAGGAACGTACGTCCGTCGGGTCCCTCGACGGTGGAGACGCCCTCGGACGTCACCAGCCGGTACGGGGTGGTGTCCTCACCCTGGGGGAGCAGATCGGTGTACGCGAACTCAGGCATCTCAGCCCATTCCTCACTCTACGGACGGCGGCCCGCCTCCGTTGGCGGGCACCGACCAGCGTAGAACCTGCCGCCGACAGCGGACCTGTGAGGTCCGGCTCAGTCGTGCCGCGGGGGCGGGTCCGGGGTGCCCCCGCCCAGGGGGATCCGGCTGTCCGGCCCGGACGGGTCCGGTCGTCCGGCTCGGACGGGTGCGGTCGTCCGGCTCGGACGGGTGCGGTCGTCCGGCTCGGACGGGCCCGGTCGTCCCGCCCGGACGGGTGCGGTCGTCCCGCCTGGGCGGGTCCGGTCGTCCCGCCCGGACGGTCCAGTTGTCCCGCCCAGGGGGTAGCCGCGATCTATCGCGTTTCGGTACGCTGCCGGGGTGGACCTTCACAAGCAGACCGAACCGCGCGGGGCCGCAGCGCCCGCGTCGGCGCCCGCCCGTGTCGCCGAGCTGCGCGCCTCGGACGCCGACCGCGACCGCATCGCCGACATCCTGCGCGACGCCCTGGCCGAGGGCCGCCTGACCGCAGAGGAGCACGCCGAGCGCGTCGAGGGGGTGCTGAACGCCAAGACGGTCGGCGAGCTGGAGGTCTTCATCCGGGACCTGCCCGCCGCGCACCAGGGCCGCCCGGGCCCGGCGTACGCCTCGGTGCCGCCGCGCCCGCAGGCCGGGCCCGTCCAGGCCGAGGACACCGTGGTGGCGGTGTTCAGCGCGGCCGGCCGCAGGGGTCGCTGGCGCGCCGGGCAGCGGGTGCACGCGTACTCGGTGTTCGGCAGCGTCGAGATCGACCTCAGCGAGGCGATCTTCGAGTACCAGCAGGTGGTGATCAAGGCCGTCTCGGTCTTCGGCGACGTGCAGATCCGGGTCCCGGAGAACGTGACGCTGCGCGGCACCGGCGGCGGTGTCCTCGGCAACTTCGAGGTCGAGACCGCGGACTCGGCCGACCCCGACGCGCCCGTCGTCTACGTCGACGGCTGGGCCGTCCTCGGCAACGTGGAGGCGCGGCCCAAGCGGGGCAAACTCGTCGCGGACATCCTCGACCGCGTGCAGCGCAAGGTCGACAGGAAGCTGCGCAAGCACCTGTGAGGGAGCGGGGGTGAGCGCCCGCAAGGCGATCGCCCCGTGCGTCCCCTGGTGCTCCGGGGCTTCGGCCCCTGACCAACCGCACGGTCCGGAACTCAGTGCATAGGCGCGCGCACAGCGGGTAGGCCTTGTCGCATCGTCTCTCGCTCGCGAAGCCGTCGTCAGGAGAAGACCGTGCTGCACACGCCGCATTCGTCCCTGCAGGTAGCTGCCGTTCCGGCCCAGCGGGTGCCCGAGCGCAACAGGGACCAGGACGCGCCCTGGCACACCGAGGCGGTGTGCCGGCGCGACGAGGCCGGCCTGTTCTTCGCACCGTCCAAGGAACCCACGGCCGCACGGCTCTCGCGCGAGGAGGCGGCCAAGCGGGTCTGCGCGCGCTGCCCGGTGATGGTCGAGTGCCGCGAGCACGCGCTGCTGCAACCGGAGCCCTACGGCGTCTGGGGCGGCCTGACCGCCGCCGAGCGCCGCGTCGTCCTGGCCCGGCGGCGCCGGCGGGAGCTGGAGCTGAAGAAGACCGCGCGAGCGACGGCCGCGGGCCGCATAGCAGGCTGAGACAGCCGGATGCGGCGCCCCCGCCGCACCGGGGACGCCGCATCCGCCGCGGGCCTGTCAGGCAGGCACCGGGCGCTACTTCGCGCGGTCGAAGTCGATCGCGCTGTACGCCCGCAGCTTGCTCAGCCGGTGCTCGGAGTCGATCCGGCGGACCGTGCCCGACTTGGAGCGCATGACGATCGAGTCGGTCGTCGCCGTCTCCGAGCGGTAGCGCACGCCGCGCAGCAGCTCGCCGTCGGTGATGCCGGTGGCGACGAAGAAGACGTTCTCGCCGGACACCAGGTCGTCGGTGGTCAGCACCCGGTCCAGGTCGTGCCCGGCGTCGATCGCGCGCTGCCGCTCCTCGTCGTCCTTGGGCCACAGCTTGCCCTGGATCGTGCCGCCCAGGCACTTGACGGCGCACGCCGAGATGATGCCCTCCGGGGTGCCGCCGATGCCGAGCAGCAGGTCCACGCCGGTGCCCTCGCGCAGCGCCAGGATCGAGCCGGCCACGTCGCCGTCGGAGATCAGCTTGATGCGGGCGCCCGTCTCCCGGATCTCCTTGATCACGCCCTCGTGGCGCGGCCGGTCCAGGATGACCACGGTGACGTCCTCGGGCGTGGCCCGCTTGGCCTTGGCCACCCGCTTGATGTTCACCGACACCGGGGCGTCGATGTCCACGAAGTCGGCCGCGTCCGGGCCGGTGACCAGCTTGTCCATGTAGAACACGGCGGACGGGTCGAACATCGCGCCGCGCTCGGCGGCCGCGAGGACGGCGATCGCGTTCGGCATGCCCTTCGCGGTCAGCGTGGTGCCGTCGATCGGGTCGACGGCGATGTCGACCTCCGGCCCGGTGCCGTCGCCCACGCGCTCCCCGTTGAAGAGCATCGGGGCCTCGTCCTTCTCGCCCTCGCCGATCACGACGACGCCGTTCATGGACACGGTCGACACGAGGGTCCGCATGGCACGGACCGCGGCGCCGTCGGCGCCGTTCTTGTCCCCGCGCCCGACCCAGCGGCCCGCGGCCATCGCCGCCGCCTCGGTCACCCGGACGAGTTCCAGGGCGATGTTGCGGTCGGGAGCCTCTTCGGGGACTTCCAGTTCGGACGGCAAGTGATGGTGCTCGGTCATCGGAGCGCACCTTTCTGATACGACGACGGCCGGATGAGGGTCTTGGTCCCGACTCTATCGCCGGGCAGACAAAATGAGCAGGGGACCCCACGGATGAGCGGTTCGGGCACCTGCGACGATAGAGGGCGTGGCAAGTTCGAACGGCAAGCAGAAGTCGGTCAGCAGCATCATCCTCTCGCTGGCCGTGATCGTCCTCGCGGCGGCGGTCGTGTACCTCTTCGTCCCGCACGACGATCACGCTCCCGACATCAAGCGGGTGGACTACCGCGTCGAACTCCTCACGGCGCGCCGCGCCGCCCCGTACGCGGTGGCCGCGCCCGAGGGCCTGCCCGACACCTGGAAGGCCACCTCCGTCCGCTACCAGGCCGACCAGGACGACCGCTGGCACCTGGGTTTCCTGGATCCGGAGGGTCAGTACGTCGCCGTCGAGCAGTCCACGCAGAAGCGCGACGACTTCATCGCCGACGCGAGCCAGGGCGCCCACGCCACCAAGGTGACCCAGCAGATCGACGGCCGCACCTGGACCCGCTACACCGGGGGCCGCTACGACGCCCTCGTCTGGGACGGCGCCAAGGGCTCCACGACGGTGGTGGCGGGCACGGCCTCCTTCGACCAGCTGGCGAAGATGGCGCAGGCGCTGGAGCTGAAGAAGTCCTGAGGCGGCCGGGGAAGTCCTGAGCCGGCTGGAGAAGCCCTGAGGCGCTCCGAGAAGTCGTGAGGCAGCCCTGAGGAAGCCGGGGAGCCGGGTTGCCGGCTCCCCGCGTGCTACTCGCCCCCCTCGTCCTCGGCCGCCTCCTCGGCCAGCGCCGCGTCCAGCCGGGCGCGCGCCCCCTCCAGCCACCGCCGGCAGACCTTGGCCAGCTCCTCGCCGCGCTCCCACAGCGCGAGGGACTCCTCCAGGCTCGTCCCGCCCGCCTCCAGGCGCCGGACGACCTCGATCAGCTCGTCCCGGGCCTGCTCGTACCCGAGCGTCTCGTCCGCCGGTGATGTGTTGCTCGTCATCCGCCCAACCCTATGTGTCGACTCGTACGGTGAACTCGCCCTCGGCGACCCGCGCCCGCAGGGGCTCGTCCGCAGCCACCTCCGCCGGGTCGCGCACCACGTGGCCGTCGGCCTTCTGCAGCACCGCGTAGCCGCGCCTGAGGGTCGCGGCGGGGGAGAGGGCCACCACGCGCGCGTGTGTGTGCGCCAGCTCGGAGTCCGCCCGGTCCAGCAGGTGCCGCAGGGTGCGCCGGCTCCGGTCCAGCAGCGAGGCCACGTGGTCCGCCCGCTCGTCGATCATGCGGTGCGGGTCCTCCATGCACGGCCGGGCCAGCGCGTGCGCCAGCCCCCGCTCCTCCCGCTCGACGAGCGCCCGCACGCACCGCCGCGCCCGGTCCCGCAGCTGCCGCACCCGCTCGGCCTCCTCGCCGACGTCCGGCACGACCTTCTTGGCGGCGTCGGTGGGCGTGGAGGCGCGCAGGTCGGCGACGTAGTCCAGCAGCGGGGTGTCCGGCTCGTGCCCGATCGCGGAGACGACCGGCGTACGGCAGGCGGCCACCGCGCGGACCAGTTGCTCGTCGGAGAACGGCAGCAGGTCCTCCACGCTGCCGCCGCCGCGCGCCACGATGATCACGTCCACGTCGTCGAGCGCGTCGAGTTCCTTGACGGCCTGCACCACCTGCGGGACCGCGTGCACGCCCTGCACGGCGACGTTGCGCACCTCGAAGCGGACGGCGGGCCAGCGGTGCCGGGCGTTCTCCAGCACGTCGCGCTCGGCGGCGGAGGCCCGCCCGCACACCAGGCCGATCAGCTGCGGCAGGAAGGGCAGCGGCTTCTTGCGCGCGGGCGCGAACAGGCCCTCGGCGGCCAGCGCCTTCTTCAGCTGCTCCAGGCGCGCCAGCAGCTCCCCGACCCCGACCGGCCGGATCTCGGCCGCGCGCAGCGACAGCTGCCCGCGCGGGGCGTACCACTCGGGCTTGGCGTGCACGACGACGCGCGCGCCCTCGCCGACCACCTCCGCGACGGCGTCGAACACCTCGCGGTAGCAGGTCACGCCGACGGAGATGTTGTACGACGGGTCGCGCAGCGTCAGGAACACCACGCCCGCGCCGGGCCTGCGCGACAACTGCGTGATCTGGCCCTCGACCCACACCGCGCCGAGCCGGTCGATCCAGCCGCCGATGAGCCGCGAGACCTCCCCGACGGGCAGCGGAGCCTCGGGGGATGTGGAGACAGCCATGCCCGCGAGCGTAGCCGCCACCGCTGACAACGCGGGGGCTCGCGCGGGGCGGGCGCCCGCGCTCCGGGCGCCGGGTGGGCGCGATCTTCCCGCCCGAGGGGGCGGCCTTACGATGGGTGCCATGACTGCTACGTCTGGCCGCCGTGTCCTGCTCGCCGCCCCCCGTGGCTACTGCGCCGGTGTGGACCGCGCCGTGATCGCCGTCGAGAAGGCCCTGGAGCAGTACGGGGCTCCGGTCTACGTCCGGCACGAGATCGTCCACAACAAGTACGTCGTGCAGACCCTGGAGAAGAAGGGCGCGATCTTCGTCGAGCGGACGGAGGAGGTGCCGCCGGGCAACATCGTGATGTTCTCGGCGCACGGCGTGGCCCCGACCGTCCACGAGGAGGCCCGGCGCGGCCGGCTCGCCACCATCGACGCCACCTGCCCGCTGGTCACCAAGGTCCACAAGGAGGCCGTCCGCTTCGCCAAGGAGGACTACGACATCCTCCTGATCGGGCACGAGGGCCACGAGGAGGTCATCGGCACCTCCGGCGAGGCCCCCGACCACATCCAGCTCGTGGACGGCCCCGAGGACGTCGCCAACGTCGAGGTGCGCGACCCGTCGAAGGTGGTCTGGTTGTCGCAGACGACGCTGTCGGTCGACGAGACCATGGAGACCGTCGACGCGCTCAAGGAGAAGTTCCCGCAGCTGCTCTCCCCGCCCAGCGACGACATCTGCTATGCCACGCAGAACCGCCAGCTGGCCGTCAAGCAGATGGGCGCCGAGGCGGACCTGGTGATCGTGGTCGGCTCGCGCAACTCCTCCAACTCCAAGCGGCTGGTGGAGGTCGCCAAGCTCGCGGGCGCCCGCGAGGCGTACCTGGTGGACTTCGCCGACGAGATCGACGAGTCCTGGCTGGAGGGCGTGACGACGGTCGGCGTGACCTCGGGCGCGTCGGTGCCGGAGGTGCTGGTCGAGCAGGTGCTCGCCTGGCTGGCCGAGCGCCGCTTCGAGGACGTGGAGATCGTCAAGGCGGCCGAGGAGTCCATCACCTTCTCCCTGCCCAAGGAGCTGCGCCGGGACCTGCGCGAGGAGGCGGCCGCGTTGGTCGCCGAGCGCGGCGGCGCCGGCCCGGCGGAGGACTGAGCCCGGTCCGGCGGAGGCCTGAGCCCGGTCCGGACGCCCCGCGTGACCGGCCCGGCCGGCCGGTCCCGGCCGTCGGACGGGCCGGGGTGCCCGCACCGGGTCCCGGCCGTCGGACGGGACAGGGCGCCCGCACCGGGTCCCGTCCCACCGAACGTGACGGTCAGTGGCCCGTCGTAACGTGGAGCCATGCAGATCTTCGGTGTGGACATCGGCGGGTCGGGGATCAAGGGCGCCCCGGTGGACCTGGAGCGCGGGGACCTGGCCCAGGAGCGCTGCAAGGTGCTCATCCCGCAGCCGGCGACGCCCGAAGGAGTGGCCGACGGCGTCCGGCAGGTCGTCGAGCACTTCGGCTGGAGCGGACCGGTCGGGCTGACGTTCCCGGGCGTGGTCACCGGCGGCGCCACGGTGCGGACGGCGGCCAACGTCGACAGGAGCTGGGTCGGCACCGACGCGCGCGCGTTGTTCGCCGAGCGGCTGGGCGGCCTGCCGGTGACCGTGGTCAACGACGCGGACGCGGCGGGCGTCGCCGAGATGCAGTTCGGTGCCGGCCGGGGCCGCCGCGGCACGGTCATCGTGCTGACCTTCGGTACGGGCATCGGCAGCGCGGTCTTCGCCGACGGCGTCCTCGTGCCCAACACCGAGCTGGGCCACCTGGAGCTGGACGGTCACGAGGCGGAGAAGCGGGCCTCCAGCAAGGTCAGGGACGACGAGGACCTGTCCTGGGAGCAGTGGGCGCACCGCGTGCAGAAGTACCTCGCCCACGTGGAGATGCTCTTCTCGCCGGAGCTGTTCGTCATCGGCGGCGGCGTCAGCCGCAAGGCGCACAAGTTCCTGCCCCGCATCGAGGGCATCAGCGCCGAGATCGTCCCCGCCCAGTTGCAGAACAACGCGGGCATCGTCGGCGCGGCGATGCGGGCGGCGGACCTCACGTGAGCGCACGGGCCCGCCTCGGGCCCCCGGCCGCGATCGCCGGGCCGGACCGCTCGGCTCACCGGGCGGGCCGTCTTGTGCCCGCGCCCAGGCGGAGGGCGCAGCGGCGGAGCAGGACCGTGACCGCCGCGGCCAGCGTGCCTACGTAGAGCCAGACGGCCTGGGTGGCGAGGGCGGTCACCAGGCCCATCAGCGTGCCGAGGAAGCCGTCGCCCTCGGCGAGGGGCAGCAGCCCCAGGGCGAACCCGATCGGGGCGGCCACGGGCGCGGCCGGCAGGTCGGCCCGGCGCACCCACAGCGCGGTCACCACGCACACCAGCACGAACAGCACGCCGTAGACGGCCATGATCCCGCCCAGCAGGAGTGCGTCGAGGCCGCCCAGCGCGCACATCACCGCCCCGCAGAACAGTCCGGCGCCCAGTCCGGTCAGGCGGGGGCGGGGCAGTTGCCGCGGCCCGCGTATGGCGCCGCCGGGCCCCGCAGCGGCCCCGCCCGGACGCCGCCCCGGATCCGCGGGGCGCGGCTGTCCACCGGGCCGCCGCCCCGGAGCCCGCTCGCCGCCGCCTGCCCCACCGGACCTCCCCGGCGGCGCGGAGGAGGCCGCGGTCCGGGGCCGGGCCCCCCGGCTCGCCCGGCCCCGGACCGCGGCCTCCTCCGCGCCCCTGGGGCGGGGACGGCGAGGGAACCGGCGGCCTGTCGCGTCGCGGCGCGTGCTGCTGAGGTCGCCTCCTGTGCTGCTCCATTGGACCAACCTAGGTCTGTTTATGTGCCGAATAGGCCGTTTGACACGCCGCCCGTCCCACCTTGCCCACGCGTGCGAACCGTCGCGGAGACGGGACGCGGCACGCCGTAGACTGGTGGATCGGCCGCCTGGCCCCCAGTCTCCTCACGTACGGGAAGTCGCAAACGTGTCGCTCACGATCGGAATCGTCGGCCTGCCGAACGTCGGCAAGTCGACCCTGTTCAACGCCCTGACCAAGAACGACGTGCTCGCGGCCAACTACCCGTTCGCCACGATCGAGCCGAACGTAGGCGTCGTCGGCGTCCCGGACGGCCGCCTCGCGAAGCTCGCCTCCCTCTTCAAGTCCGAGCGGATCATCCCGGCCACCGTCGACTTCGTCGACATCGCCGGCATCGTCCGCGGCGCCAGCGAGGGCGAGGGCCTGGGCAACAAGTTCCTCGCGAACATCCGCGAGTCCGACGCGATCTGCCAGGTCATCCGCGCGTTCAAGGACGAGAACGTCGTCCACGTCGACGGGAAGGTCTCGCCCAAGGACGACATCGAGACGATCAACACCGAGCTGATCCTCGCCGACCTGCAGACGATCGAGAAGGTCCTGCCCCGCCTCCAGAAGGAATCGCGGATCAAGAAGGACGTGGCCCCGAAGGTCAAGGCCGTCGAGGAGGCCAAGGAGATCCTGGAGAAGGGCGACACGCTCTTCGCGCACGGCATCGTCCAGGGCAGCGAGCGCGCCGGGCTCCTGCACGACCTGCACCTGCTGACGACCAAGCCCTTCCTCTACGTCTTCAACGTCGACGAGGACGAACTGGTCGACGAGGACTTCAAGAACGAGCAGCGTGCCCTGGTCGCCCCCGCCGAGGCGATCTTCCTCAACGCCAAGCTGGAGGCGGACCTCGCCGAGCTGGACGAGGAGGAGGCCCTGGAGCTGCTGGAGTCCGTCGGCCAGCACGAGCCCGGCCTGGCCACCCTGGCCCGCGTCGGCTTCGAGACCCTCGGCCTGCAGACGTACCTCACCGCGGGCCCCAAGGAGTCCCGCGCCTGGACCATCAAGAAGGGCGCCACCGCCCCCGAGGCAGCCGGCGTGATCCACACCGACTTCCAGAAGGGCTTCATCAAGGCCGAGGTCATCTCCTTCGACGACCTGGTCGAGGCCGGCTCCGTCGCCGAGGCCCGCGCCAAGGGCAAGGCCCGCATGGAGGGCAAGGACTACGTGATGCAGGACGGGGACGTGGTGGAGTTCCGGTTCAACGTGTAGTCGATGTCGTCGACGTGTGGCCCACTTCGTCGACGTGTGGCCCACGTCGTCAACGTGTGGCCCATGTCGTCAACGCGTGACCCTTTCCGTCAACGTGTGGCCGACGTCGACGGCATCCTGCCGCCCGGGGCTGGTGTGCCTCAGTGCACCAGCCCCGACTTCAGGCCCGCCCCGCACAGCGGGACCACCGCCGAGCGGCTGCCGAGGGCGCCCTCGCGGACGGCGGCCCAGCAGGCCACGCCGGTGGCCTCCACGTACAGTCCGCGGGAGGCCAGGTCGCTCTGGGCGTGGCGGATCTGATCCTCCGTCACCGTGAGGAAGGTGCCGCCCGAGTCCCGTACGGCGCGCAGGATCTGCCGGGCTCGCTGCGGGCGGGGGATCGCGATGCCCTCGGCGTAGGTCGGGGCCACCGGCGTGGTCCCGGTCAGCTCCTCCGCGCCCTGCGCCCAGGCCTCGGCCAGCGGGGCCACCGCCGCCGCCTGCACCGCCCACAGCGCCGGGCGCCGGTCCAGCAGTCCGGCCCCGTACAGCTCGGAGACCGCCAGCGCCGCGCCGAGCAGCAGGGTGCCGTTGCCCACGGGCAGGACCAGGACGTCGGGCAGCCGCCCGCCCATGTCCTCCCACAGTTCGTGGACGTAGGTCTTGGTGCCGTGCAGGAAGTACGGGTTGTAGACGTGTGAGGCGTAGAAGGTGTCCGGTTCGTCCGCGGCACGCCGGGCGGCCGCGGCGGCCGCCTCCCGGCCGCCGTCGACCGGTTCGACACGGGCGCCGTGCGCCTCGATCTGCTCCAGCTTCTTCGCGGACGTGCCGAGCGGGACGTACACCGTGCAGGGCAGGCGTGCGCGGGCGCAGTACGCGGCGATGGAAGTGCCCGCGTTGCCGCTGCTGTCCGCGACCACCCGGCGCGGCCCGGCCCGCAGCGCCAGCTCGGCGAGCATCACCGCGCCGCGGTCCTTGAACGACAACGTCGGCATCAGGAAGTCCAGCTTCGCCGACACCTCGTCCGTGAGCGGCACGAGCGGCGTGCGGCCCTCGCCCAGGGACACCGTCGGCGCCGCCAGCGGCAGCGTCTCCGCGTACCGCCACAGGGAGTTGACGCGTCCCGTGAGGGACTTCAGACGCGCCGGGGTGGGGGAGAAATCCAGGTCCAGGGGGCCGTGGCAGGAGGGGCAGCACCAGGCGAGGGAGTCGCCGGGGATACGGACGCCGTCGGTGGGGCAGTAACGGTCCGGCAGAGGTGTCATGAGCGCAGGTTACGAGAGGTGTCGCAGGTGCGTGAGTGAAAGCCTTGTGATCGCCGTGTCATCACATCGGGTGATTCTCTGGCCTTTACTTGCAAGTCACAACCCTTGGTTGCCACGCTGTTGCTGTCTGTACAACTGAGGGGAGTGGCCAGTGGCTTTCGGTGAGCAGCCGGCGTATCTGCGGGTCGCGGGTGATCTCCGTAAGAAGATCGTCGAGGGGCTGCTGCCGCCGCACACCCGCTTGCCCTCCCAGGCCAGGATCCGCGAGGAGTACGGCGTCTCCGACACCGTCGCGCTCGAAGCGCGCAAGGTGCTGATGGCCGAGGGTCTCGTCGAGGGTCGCTCCGGGTCGGGGACGTACGTGCGCGAGCGTCCCACCCCACGCCGCATCGCCCGCTCCGGCTTCCGCCCCGCCACGGGAGCCACCCCGTTCCGCCAGGAGCAGGCCGCCGCCGAGGCGCGCGGCACCTGGGAGTCCAGCAGCGTGCAGACCGAGGCGGTCCCCGCTGTCGCCGAACGCCTCGGCATCGAGCCCGGCGACCGTGTCATGTGCACCAAATACGTCTTCCGGGACGCCGGCGAGGCGATGATGCTCTCCACCTCCTGGGAACCGCTCGCCCTGACCGGCCGCACCCCCGTCATGCTCCCGGAGGAGGGTCCCCTCGGCGGCATGGGCGTGGTCGAGCGCATGCGCGCCATCGACGTGATCGTGGACAACGTCACCGAGGAGGTCGGCGCCCGCCCCGGCCTCGCCGAGGAACTGCACACGCTGGGCGGCGTGCCCGGCCACGTGGTCATGGTCATCCAGCGCACCTTCTACGCCTCCGGCCGCCCCGTGGAGACGGCGGACGTGGTGATCCCCGCGGACCGTTATCGGGTGTCGTACCACTTGCCTGTGCGGTGAGGGGGCCGGCGCACCGCACTCGGCGGTGTGTGCGGTGGGGGCTTGTGTCCGGCGGTTGTGCGGTGAGGGCTTGCGTCCGGCGGCTGTGCGGTGGGGGGCTTGTGCCTGACGGTGTGAGCGGTGGGGGTCCTGGGCCGGTGGTGTGAGCCGGGGGCCCGCGTCTGCCGTGCGTGAACCCAGGGCTGGGTCGGCACTGCGTGCGCCGGAGTCTGGTGGTGGCGCGCCACCGCTGTCCATCGGAGGTGCGCGCCCCCGGAGTCCACCGGTGGTGCGCGGTCGGGGCGTCCGCCGCCGGGTGCCGGACGTTGCGTCCCGCCCGCGCGTGCCCGCAGGCCGTAGCTTTCCGGCCGTTCTCCCAGGTCGCCCGCGCCCGCCGGGGCGCGCCCGCGACCGCGTCCGCGCATGTGCCCGGCGGCGCGCTCGGCCGTGTGCGCCCCCGCCTGCTGGCCGGTTGCTTACCTGTTCGTGAAAAGCCGTGTTCGCTGCGTGAAGGTTGGGCGTACGCTCGGGCATATGCGTACTGCGGTTTCCGTCGTGGCAAGGCGCGGCGGGGCCGTTCGCGGGCGCCGGGCTCGCAGGGCGGGAAGGAGCAGTGGGGCGGGATGAACGACGGCACGATCACTCTTCCCTGGCTCGTCGTCCGCCAGGACGACAACGGCAATCGCTACAGCGTGGGCAGGTACGCCACCCGCGCCGAGGCCCAGAAGATGGCGGACAGCCTCGACAGCCGCGGCCACAAGCAGCTCTACTGGGTCGAATGCGTCGGGCAGAACAGCGGCGGAGGGCCGGGCGCCGGCGGCTGACCGCGCCGGCTGACCGCCGGGGCGATCAGCCGCCGGGCCGACCGCCCGCGGAGCCGATCAGCTGCCGGGCCGGTCGTCGGCCGAGGCGATCGCCTGCCGGGCCGCTCGCCTCGCTGAGCCGATCACCTGCCGGGCGGCCGGTCGCCCGCCGGGTCGACCGTCCTCCGGAGCGATCCGCCCGGCCGACCTCCTCCACTGTCCCCGGTGGCCCTCCCGTAGGCTCCTGGGCGTGACCGAACGGATCGTGGTGGTCGGTGCCGCCCTCCTCGACGGCGGCCGTCTGCTCGCCGCGCGCCGCAGCGCGCCCCCGGAGCTGGCCGGTCGCTGGGAACTGCCCGGCGGCAAGGTCGAGCCCGGGGAACTGCCCGAGGCGGCGCTCGTGCGCGAGCTGCGCGAGGAACTGGGCGTCGAGGCCGAGACCGTCGACCGGCTCCCGGGCAGCTGGCCCCTGAAGCCGCCGTACGAACTCTGGGTCTGGACCGCCCGCCTGCGCCCCGGCTCCGCCGCCCCGCAACCGCTCCAGGACCACGACGAGCTGCGCTGGCTGGATCCGTCCGAGATCTGGAGCGTCCCCTGGCTGCCCCAGGACGTCCCCGCGGTGCGGGCCGCGCTCGCCTACGCCGTTTGACGCACGGACCGGCGTCCCGAACGGTACTGATCCCTCGTGCCGGGTATGTCACTTTTAGCACCATGTGACGGGCATGGATGGGCTCGCTGGCCTGGGAAGTGATCGGCGTGATCGACACCGAAGGAGACTGCGCCGAGTGGACCTTTTCCGCAGACGCCGGCGCGGTGCGCACGGCCCGCGCCGCCGTCCGGGGACAGCTGCGCACCTGGGAGCTGGACAACAGCGTCGGTGACACCGCGGCGCTGCTGGTGAGCGAGCTGGTCACGAACTCGCTGCGGCACGCCTCCGGACCCATCGGCCTGCGACTGGTGCGCCCCGCGGGCCTGCCCGAGATCCTGCTCGTCGAGGTCTCCGACCCGCTTCCCGACCCGCCCCGCGAACGCCGCCCCCGCCCGGAGGACGAGAGCGGGCGCGGCCTGCAACTCCTCGCCTCGTCCTCCCGCCGCTGGGGGACCCGTCCGGACGAGACGGGCAAGACGGTCTGGTTCGAACTGGCGGTGCCGTCCGACCCGGACACGGCGGTGCGATCCGGCCCCGACACGGCGGTGTCATCCGGTCGGGACAGGGCGGTGTCATCCGGTCCGGACAGGGAAGTTTCATCAGGCCCGCAACCGGCGGTGCCATCCGGCCCCGAAACATAGGCACCTGACGCACCGACGGCCGGCGCGCCGCGCACATCCCTGAGCACCCCGGAGCCCCGGACACCAGCGACCGAACGAGCCGGCGACCGAACGAGCCGGTGACGGTCGACCGCAGCGGGATTCGACGGGCTGTCGCCTGGTTAGAAGACTCATTGTGTCGTCACAGAACGGACCGAAATGCATCGGGACGGTCTTGTGATCGTGAACACCGTGTTCCGCGGCGCCGTAGTGCTGGATACTGCGGGCAGCCGCCCCCGGTGACCGGTGCCGGACGCGGTGAGCTGGAGGGGACGGTTCGCGTGAGCGAGATACCAGCGAAGGCCACGGAGTCCGAGGACCCGTCGGACGGCGCGAGGACGGAGTCCGCGGGCGGCGGTGTCGATCAGACGCCACCCGCGGACGCGATGTGGCAGAGCAGTCCGCCCGGCTCCATCTACGACTACATCAAGGTGGCGTCCTTCTCCATCGGCCCGGACGGGCTCGTCGACCAGTGGAGCGAGCGCGCCGAGCAGTTGTTCGGCATCCCCGCCGAGCGTGCCGTCGGCATGGACCCCATCGAGGCCTTCATCGATCCCGACCTGCGCGAGCAGGGGCAGCGCAAGATGGCCGAGATCCTCGACGGGCGGGAGTGGACCGGCGTGGTCCCCTTCCGGCTTCCGGGCCGGCCGGACGACGCGCAGGTCCCGCGTGCGGAGAGGGACACGCGTGCCGGGCGCACCGAACGCGGCCTGCGTGGCCTGCGCGGTCTGGCCGAGGTGTACGTCATGCCGACGCGCACCGCCGAGGGCGAAAGGGCCGCCGTCTGCATCGTCGTGGACGTTCGCACCCTGCGCAGTATCGAGACCGATCTCGCCGCCTCGCAGGCGATTTTCGGCCAATCGCCGTTCGGTTTCCTGCTCATCGACACCGACCTGCGGATCCGCCGCGTCAACGAGCGCTTCGCCTCCCTCTTCGGCGGCAACCCCGACGACCACCGCGGCAAGGGCGTGCACGACTATCTGCCCCGTGCCGAGGCCGAGCGGGTCAGCGCCATCCTGCGCCGGGTCCTGCAGACCGGTGAGTCCATCACGGACATGAACGTCACCGGCTTCGTCCCCGGCTCCGACGAGCGGCGCCACTGGTCGGTCAACCTCTACCGGGTGCACAGCGGCAGCGGCCGGCCCATCGGCATCGCCTGGCTGGGGCTCGACGTCACGGCCCGCCGCGCCGCCGCCCGGGAGGCCGCCGCGGCCCGCCGCAACCTGGCCCTGCTCAACGAGGCCGGTGCCCGCATCGGCAACTCCCTGGACCTGGAGACCACCGCTCGCGAACTGCTGGACGTCGTCGTCCCCGGCTTCTGCGACCTGGCCACCGTCGACCTCTACCAGGGGCTGCTGGTCGGCGACGAGACGCCGCCCGGACTCGCCGACGGCAGCGCCGAACTGCGGCGCGTCGCCTTCGCCAGCGCGGTCTCCGGGGCGCCGTTCACCGCCACCGGCGAGCCCGTCGAGGTCGGCGCCGTCCACCACTACCCGTTCAACTCCCGCTGCGCCGACGCCCTGCGCACCGCCCGCCCGAAGATCGTGCCCGGCGAGGAGGGCGGCCTGGTGCAGTCCACGCTGGCCGTGCCGATGGTCGCGCACGACACCGTCGTCGGGCTCGCGCAGTTCGCGCGGACCAAGGGCAGCGAGCCGTTCGGCGACCGTGACCGCGACCTGGCCGTGGAACTGGCCGCGCGCGCCGCGGTGTGCATCGACAACGCCCGCCTGTACCGGCGCGAGCACGAACGCGCGCTGATACTGCAACGCTCCCTGCTGCCGCCCGGCGATCCGGAGGCATCCGGGCTGGACATCGCCTGCCGCTACCTGCCGGGCAACGCGGCCACCGGCCGGCCCAGCGAGGTCGGCGGCGACTGGTTCGACGTCATCGAACTCCCCGGCCACCGCACCGCGCTGGTCGTCGGTGACGTGATGGGCCGCGGTCTGCGGGCGGCCGTCGCGATGGGCGAACTGCGCACGGCCGTACGGACCCTGGCCCTGCTGGACCTCGAACCGGCGGAAGTCCTCTCCCAGCTCGACGAGATCGCCCGGGGCCTGGGCGCCCCCGGTGGCGTCCAACAGGCGACCCGCGCCGCCCGCCGCCCCCGCGAGGCCGACCTGTCGGAGGTCTACCTGGCCACCTGCATCTACGCCGTCTACGACTCCGTCACGCGCCGCTGCACCTTCGCCAACGCCGGGCACCTGCCCCCGGTCCTCGTCGAACCGGGCGAACAGGCGCTCATGCTGGACGTCCCGCCGGGCATGCCGCTGGGCGTGGGCGGCGAGCCGTTCGAGGAGGTGACGGTGGAACTCCCCGAGGGCGCGCTGCTCGCGTTGTACACCGACGGCCTGGTCGAATCCCGCGACCACCCCCTCGACGAGGGGCTGCAGGCGTTCGTCGGCGCCCTCACCGACCCCAACCGCCCCCTGGAGGACGTCTGCGACCACGTCCTCAACACCCTCGGCAGCCATCACGGCGAAGACGACATCGCGCTGCTCATGGCCCGCGTGCAGGGACTGCCCGCCGAGTCCGTGGGCGACTGGACCCTGCCGCGCGAGCCCCGCAGCGTCGGCCGCGCCCGCGAGCTGGCCCGCGGGCAGTTGCTCGCCTGGGACCTGGAACCGCTGGTCGACACCACCGAGCTGCTGGTCAGCGAGCTGGTCACCAACGCGCTGCGGTACGGCGAGGGCGAGATCAGGCTCCGTCTGCTCCTGGACCGCACCCTGGTCTGTGAGGTCTGGGACGCCGGTCTCGTCCAGCCCCGCCGCCGCCGCGCCCGCGACACCGACGAGGGCGGCCGCGGCCTGCAACTCGTCGGCCTCCTCAGCGCGGCCTGGGGCTCACGCCGCACGCCGCGCGGCAAGACGGTGTGGTTCGAACTCCCGCTCCCCGACGGCGGAAGCCCGCTGACGGATCCGGCGGAGGCGCTGCTCAGTCTGTTCTGAGCCGCAGGTGAGCGTCCTTGAGTGCGTCGACGAAGGCGGCGAAGGCGGCGGTGGGGAAGGCGAGGGTGGCGCGGGTGGGGGTTTTGGAGTCGCGGACGGTCGTGGTGGTTCCGCGGTGGGCGATCTCCACGCAGGCGTTGCCGTCGCCGCTCCCGGAGTAGGAGGACTTCCGCCAGTTCTCAGAGGTGGCCATGGGTTCCTCACAGCTCTTTCGCCAGCCTGTGGATGAGGTCACGCGACCGCTCAGGGCCAAGCGACACGGCCTCTACTCTACGGAAGAGCGTTCGAAACACCCCGAGTTGGGCGTCGGAGTCGATGAACAGCGCGCCATGCGGGCCATCACGCACCACGGTGTCCAGGCGTGGAACGGCGCCTCCCGCGTACACCATCGCGGCCGTCACGTCGGCGAAGTCGTCCAGTTCGAAGGGGATGACGCGCACAGTGACGTGGTCCGCTTCCGAAAGCTCCAAGATGCGGGCAAGCTGCGCTCGTGAGGCGTTGCGGCCACCGACCCTGATGCGCAAGGCCGCCTCGTGGATCACCGCTTTGTAAGGGATGGGCCTGTTCGTCTGGATGATGACGCGCCGCTGCATGCGGTGGCGGACACGCAACTCCACCTCGTCGGCGGGAAGCCGGGGGACCCGACAAGCGAAGAGCGCCCGTGCGTAGTCCTCGGTCTGAAGCAGACCGGGGACGTGCAGGAAGTCAACATCCCATCGATACGTGGCGTGGTGCTCCAACTCGGACAGGTCCAAGAACGATGTCGGCAGGCGCTCCCGATACTCCTCCCACCAGCCACGCGTGCGATCGGAGGCCATAGCGGCCAGGGCATCGACGAGAGCCTCGTCCGTACATGCGTAATGGGCGGCAAGTCGGCGCAATCGTTCTTCGCTCACGCCAGTAGTGCCGGCTTCGATCTGGCTGATCTGCACAGAGTTCACACCGAGCAGGGCCGCCGCCTCGCGAGCGCTGAGGCCGGCCGCGTCCCGCAACCTGCGCAACTCGACCGCCAGTCGTAGCTGTCGCGCTGTCGGTTCGCGTCTGGTGCCCATCCAGTGCTCCTTGTTCAACGCGCCTGCGACCGCGACTCGTTCGGAGTCAGGTTACGCGATCGGCTTGCTCCAGGTTAATTCTAAGGTCTACCGTCGGTGACGCGACGCACACGCTGCGGATTGCCGGGGTGCCGGAAGCGCACCGCTCCGTCCTGCCATGACGGCTGCGGCAGGCCACCGCCCGGCGACAGCCGCGCTTCTCCCTCACCGATCACACCGACAGGAGATGACGCATGCCTGGAACCGACGTCACCGCCGACCCGTGGGAGTACTGCCTGTACATCCCCAACGATCCACGCGCCGTCACGGTCAGCCGGCGCACCCTCCGCCTGATCCTGACCATGCACGGGCTGATCCGCCTGGTCGACCTGGCCGAACTCCTAGCCACCGAGTTGATCTCCAACGCGGTACGCCACACCAAGGGACCGGCCGCGCTCCGTGTCCGCTGGTCGGCCGGGGTGCTGCGGATCGGCGCGTGGGACGCCGACCCCACACCGCCGGAACCGCCTGTGCCGCTGGAGCAGGTGGTGGACCTGGAGGAGGGGCGAGGGCTGGCGCTGGTGAAGGCGTGCGCCGACCTGTGGGGGTGGCAGCCGCTGTCGCGGGAGGGCAACCGGGGGAAGGTCGTGTGGTGCGAGCTGGGGGCCGCGTAGGAGCAGGGTCCCGGGGTGCGATCCGGGCGACATCCGGGTGGGAACCCCGAAGTGCCGCCGTCAGTCCTTCCACCAGGCCGGGTCGCTGCAGCCAGTAGGCCTGCAGCGCTGCGACTGCATTGCCCTCGCCGTCAGGGCCCGGGGAGCTGTGGCAGGGAATGGCAACGCTCATGACTTGTCTCCCTGAGGGGCGCAGCTCCCACACGGCCTTCGGCTGTCCTCCTCGTCTGCCGGGAGAGCGCGTGTGGTGTCGTGCAGGCGCCTTGCTCAGGTGGGGAACTCACCGCACCAGTTTCGCTTGATGAGGACGGCGGGCAGGTAGTCGGACTCGACCTCGATGGGCATGCCCGCGTCGTAGGCGAAGCAGACCATGGCGAGGGGGGCGAGGGCGACGAGGCCCGAGGCCTGGAGCGCCCGGCTCTCCTCGCTCCAGTACTCCTTATGCCACTGGAGGGCGTTGGCGAGCGCCTGGTTGAAGCCTTCGTTGTCCTTGCGGATGAAGCGGTGGAACATCTCCATAGGCGGGTAGAGCAGCTTGCTCACCGTCTCCGGGTCGGCAACGGACTGCGGGTCGGTGCCGTCGATCGCGGTCACCAGCTTCTGGACGAGGTCCTGGTCTCCGCGCCAGTACGCCTGGCACGTCTCGATCCAGGCGTAGTGGTACGCCTCGAAGCGCGCGCCGTTCTCCCGGAGCAGGGACATCGGTACCTGGCACAGGGCGGTGATCCTGTCCTTCTCGCGGCAGATCACGGCCAGGTAGAAAGCGTTGAGCCAGGCGGCCGGGGTCACGTACCACTGCGGCCCGGTGGCCTGCAGTATGCGGTCCTTGTGGGCAATGCGGCACTGCACGTGGCCTTCGGTCGTGGTGGCTGCGGCGAACACGGCGGAGCCGATCTGCATCGCATTCACCCAGGCGTCCCACGTGGGGAAGATCGCCGCCCGTGGATCCAGCAGACAGTGGGACTTGGCGACAGTGAGAGCGATCTGGAGTGCGTCACCCAGCCGGGTCGAGCGTTCTTCCAGGCCATCGATCAGCTTCTTCGTGTTCTTCTGAAGGACAGCGAGGCCCTCTTCCGCGTTTCCTGTGGGGAAGGGATGGCGGGAAATGACCGTGACCAACGCATGCTCCCTTAGAAGATCTTGAAGTGCCTGAGTGTGGCGCCAGCATACTGGCCAGTGTTTTCAGTGGCCTGGACCAGGACGTACCTAAGGGTCCTGTTCTCGATGGCTGTCCGTATCTCCTCTGCGTACTTGGCGTCATTCGGGGAGAAGAGGGCCCGCTCGTCCATGTCGGCCAGAATCGTACGGACGTACTCTATGGTCCCCTGTTTTACTAGGGTGCCGCTGTCTCGATCCCCGCTGCCCTGACGCCAGTCAAGTGTGGCGTTGGGTCCCTTGGCCTCCACGATAATGAGGTTGCCATCCTTGTCACGCCACAGTTGGTCGAACCGTCTTGAGCCGTTGGGTGTCTCAGGCAGGTCGGTGATCTCTGTTGCTCCGGCGAATTCTTCCTGCCGAAGCATGTGGTGTCGCGCTGCCTCCTCGCCGAGGGCTTCGCCCAGTTTGCTGTTGTTGGGTACGCCTTGACCTACTGTTGCCACGAAGTGTTCATGCGCTTGGGCGAGGGCTTGCGCTGTCTCGGTTGTCGGGTTGGCATCGTAGGCCTTCTCGGCCTTGGCCAGTTCCATGCCTGCCGCTCGCTTGGCCGATACTTTGTCCAGATGGTCGAGGGCCTGCGGATCGACCGTGTCCCGGCCGCGTACGAGGTCTTCAAGGTGGTATTTCTCGGCGTCCGCGTACGGCAACGCATCGGCCGCCATCCAGCCGCCGCCCGGCTTCTCGACCAGCTTCGGCAAGAGCTGGCCATCGACCAGTTCCTCGGCATTGTTGCGCTTGCCGAGCCCCCACTTGTCGTAGTGCTCCGCACGCCAGGCCGGATCCTCGTTGGCGAGCCGCACATGTTCACGGGTGATTGCAGCTCGCTCCTCCGCGGTGCGCTGGTCGGCAGGCTTTTCGCGAGCAGCTTCGTACTCCGCTCGGTGTCGAGCCGCTTCATCGGAGTGGTGTGTGCCGTGGTCCGAACCACGGCCCGCGTCGTCACCGAGGTCGTGTGCATTGTCGAGGACGTCGTCGCCGACTCCGCTCACGTCGTCCAGGCCGCTTGCGCCCGTGGGCGGTTCTGCGCCGTGGCGGGGCAGGGAATGCTCTCCGGTACCTGGCGTGTCCCGGCCCGGGGTGGTGGCCTCGTCGGTGTGGCCGGCTGGTAGGTGGTCGTCGGCCCTCGGGCCGGGGACCGTGTGTTCCGGGGTGCCGGCGGGGACGTGGGTGTCGACGCTGTTCGTCGGTATCTCGGTGCCAATGTGACCCCCCGTCAGGTGGTCGGCAGTGCCGCCCGGGAGGTGGTCGGCCGTTCCCCCAGGGAGGTGGTCGGCGGTGCCGCCCGGGGGGGGGGTGGCCCCGTCGGGGGGGGGGGGGGCGCCGCCGGGGCGGGGGGGGGGTGGCTCGTGTAA
>NZ_LR732544.1:4681303-4733342 GCF_902506575.1 Streptomyces mexicanus
GAGCAGCAGCCACCGCCGACTGCGGGCGGGCGGCCGGACGACGACGGCCGCCCGGCTGACGACGATGGCCGCCCGACGGACGACGGCCGCCCGGCTGACGACGATGGCCGCCCGACCGACGGCGACCGCCCGGCCCACGATGACCGCCCGGCCCACGATGACCGCCCGACCGACGATGACCCCGATCGACAGACACCACCCCCACGCCGCCCCTCACGCCTCGTCCGCCGCACCGTCCTCGCCCTCGTCCTCGTCCTCCTCCTGCCCCTCCTCGCCGCCGAGGCCGCCCTGCGGGTGAACTACGCGGGCGAGACCGCCGACGGGACGTCCACCAGGGGCCGGGACGCCCTCTGGCTCGGGCATGCCTGGGTGGACGGGCGGAAGACCGACGCCGATGTCGCCGCCCTCGCCCGGCGGCTGCGCGGCACCGGTGTCCGCGACCTGTACGTGCACGCCGGCCCGCTCGAACACGACGGCACCCTGCCGCCCTCCGCGTACCGCAACGCCCCCTGGCTGGTCGGGGCCGTGCACCGGGCGCTGCCCGGGGTGCGGGTGCAGGCCTGGCTCGGTGACGTGCTGGCCACCGAGAGCCCCGACGGGCTGCGGCTGGAGCGGGCGGCGACGCGTGCCGCGGTGGTCGCCTCCACCCGCGCGGTGCTGGCCGCCGGGTTCGACGGCGTCCACTTCGACCTGGAGCCGCTGCACTCCGGCGACCGGAACTACCTCGGCCTCCTGGACGACCTGCGCGCCGTCACCCGCGCGCACCACGCGCCCCTGTCGGTCGCCGCGCACCAGATCGACCCGCTTCCGGGGTTCCACTCCGTGTGGGGAGCGCTCACGAACCACCCCAAGTGGTGGTCGCAGGCGTACTTCGGCGAGGTCGCCCGCCGGGTGGACCAAATCGCGGTGATGTCGTACGACACCATGCAGCCGCTGCCCAGCCTGTACGGCGGCTACGTCGCCCAGCAGACCTCGCTCGCCCTGGAGGTCACCCCGGCCGGCACCGACCTGCTGATGGGGCTGCCCTTCTTCCACGAGAACCGGTTCGGCCACTGGGCGCACGCCGAGACGGTCCCGGCCGCCGTGCGCGGCGTGCGGCTCGGGCTGTCGCGCACGGACCGGGACCGCGCCCGCTTCGGGGTCGCCCTCTACGTGGACTTCGCCGCGACGGAGGACGACTGGGCGGCGTACCGCGACGGCTGGGTCCGGCCCTCCTGATCAAGGCGCCTGACGCCGAGCGCGACCTGTTCTCGGCGCCTCACGCAAGCGCCGCCTGACCGAGGCGCCTCACGACGAGCGCCTCCTGATCTTCGAGCCCAGCCACACCAGCGGGTCGTACTTGCGGTCCACCGCCCGCTCCTTGAGCGGGATGAGCGCGTTGTCGGTGATCTTGATGCCCTCGGGGCAGACCTCCGTGCAGCACTTGGTGATGTTGCAGTAGCCCAGGCCGTGGTCGTCCTGGGCCGCGCGCTTGCGGTCCAGGCCCGTCTCGGCCGCCGCGTCCAGCGGGTGCATGTCGAGTTCGGCGATCCGCATCAGGAAGCGCGGGCCGGCGTACGCCCGCTTGTTGTCCTCGTGGTCGCGCACCACGTGGCACACGTCCTGGCACAGGAAGCACTCGATGCACTTGCGGAACTCCTGCGGGCGGTCCACGTCCTGCTGCATCATCCGGTACTCGCCCGGGGCGAGGCCGGCGGGCGGCACGAAGGCGGGGACCTCGCGCGCCTTGGCGTAGTTGAAGCCGACGTCGGTGACCAGGTCCCGGATCACCGGGAAGGCGCGCAGGGGTGTGACCGTGACGGTCTCCTCCCGGCCGAAGGCGGACATGCGGGTCATGCACATCAGCCGCGGGCGGCCGTTGATCTCCGCCGAGCACGAACCGCACTTGCCCGCCTTGCAGTTCCAGCGCACCGCCAGGTCGGGCACCTGCGTGGCCTGGAGGCGGTGGATGATGTCGAGGACCACCTCGCCGTCGTTGACCTCGACCGTGAAGTCCTCCAGACCGCCCCCGCTCGCGTCACCCCGCCACACCTTGAAGCGGGCCTGGTAGCCGCTCATTCGCACAGCTCCTCTTCGGTGAGGTACTTGACCAGCTCCTCCTTCTCGAACAGGGCGAGCAGGTCGGGGCGGATGGGGTCGGTGGTCTCCCGGGTCAGCGTGATCCGGCCGCGGACCGGGTCGGTGGCCGCCAGGCCCCCCGTGGGGTCGCTGAGCCGGCACAGCAGGGCGGTCCGCCGCCAGGCGCGGTCCATCGACGGGTAGTCCTCGCGGGTGTGCCCGCCGCGCGACTCGGTGCGCTCCAGCGCCGCCCGGGCCACGCACTCGCTGACCAGCAGCATGTTCCGCAGGTCCAGGGCCAGGTGCCAGCCGGGGTTGTACTGCCGGTGGCCCTCCACGCCGGCCCGGCGGGCGCGCACGCGCAGCTCGGCGAGCTTGTGCAGCGCCTGCTCCATCTCGGCCTCGCGGCGGATGATGCCGACCAGGTCGTTCATGGTCTGCTGGAGTTCCTGGTGGAGGGTGTACGGGTTCTCCGTGGGTCCGTCGGCCGCGTCCTGGGCCTCGGCGGAGAACGGCCGCAGCGCCTCCGCCGCCGCCGCGTCCACCTGGTCCTCGGGCACCGAGGGGCGGTCGTAGGCCGACCCCTGGGCGTACTCGGCGGCGTACCGGCCGGCCCGGCGGCCGAAGACCAGCAGGTCGGACAGGGAGTTGCCGCCCAGGCGGTTGGAGCCGTGCATGCCGCCCGCGACCTCGCCGGCCGCGAACAGGCCGGGCACCCCGCGGGCCGCGGCCGTGTCGGAGTCGACCGCGACGCCGCCCATCACGTAGTGGCAGGTCGGGCCGACCTCCATCGGCTCGGCGGTGATGTCCACGTCCGCCAGCTCCTTGAACTGGTGGTACATGGAGGGCAGCCGGCGCCGGACGACCTCGGCTGGCATGCGGGTGGAGACGTCCAGGAAGACACCGCCGTGCGGGGAGCCGCGGCCCGCCTTCACCTCGGAGTTGATCGCGCGGGCCACCTCGTCGCGGGGCAGCAGCTCCGGCGGGCGCCGGTTGTGGTCCGGGTCGTCGTACCAGCGGTCGGCCTCGTCCTCCGACTCGGCGTACTTCTCCTTGAACACGTCGGGGATGTAGTCGAACATGAACCGCTTGCCCTCGCGGTTGCGCAGCACCCCGCCGTCGCCGCGGACCGACTCGGTGACGAGGATGCCCTTCACCGACGGCGGCCAGATCATGCCGGTGGGGTGGAACTGCACGAACTCCATGTTGACCAGCGGTGCCCCGGCCAGCAGCGCCAGCGCGTGCCCGTCGCCGGTGTACTCCCAGGAGTTGGACGTCACCTTGAAGGACTTGCCGATGCCGCCGGTGGCGATCACCACCGCGGGCGCCTGAAGGACGAAGAAACGGCCGGTCTCGCGCTCGTAGGCGAAGACACCGCTGACCCGCTCGCCGTCCTTGAGGACGCGGGTGACCGTGCACTCCTGGAAGACCTTCAGCCGGGCCTCGTAGTCCCCGGTGGCCCGGTGGTCCTCCTGCTGGAGCGAGACGATCTTCTGCTGGAGCGTGCGGATCAGCTCCAGGCCGGTGCGGTCGCCGACGTGCGCCAGGCGCGGGTACTCGTGGCCGCCGAAGTTGCGCTGGGAGATCTTCCCGTCCTTGGTCCGGTCGAACAGCGCGCCCCAGGTCTCCAGCTCCCACACCCGCTCCGGGGCCTCCCGGGCGTGCAGCTCGGCCATCCGCCACTGGTTGAGGAACTTCCCGCCGCGCAGGGTGTCGCGGAAGTGCACCTGCCAGCTGTCGTGCGGGTTGACGTTGCCCATCGCCGCCGCGATGCCGCCCTCGGCCATCACGGTGTGCGCCTTGCCGAACAGCGACTTGCAGATCACCGCCGTACGCGCGCCCCGCTCGCGGGCCTCGATCGCGGCGCGCAGCCCGGCGCCGCCCGCGCCCACCACGACGACGTCCCACTCCTGCCGGTCGACCACGGACATCAGTCCTCACTCGTAGATCAGGAAACGAGCGCGGCACGCACCGCACGACGCGCTCACTAGAAGAAGCGGGGATCGGCGAACACCCCGGAGGCGACGAGAAAGACGTAGAAGTCGGCGAGCGCGACGCTGAGCAGCGATGCCCAGGCCAGCTGCATGTGCCGGGCGTTGAGCCGGCCGACGACCTGCCAGGCCCGGTAGCGCACGGGATGCTTGGAGAAGTGTCTGAGCTTTCCGCCGACGATGTGCCGGCAGGAGTGGCAGGAGAGCGTGTAGGCCCAGATCAGCGCGATGTTGACCAGGAACACCAGGGTGCCCAGGCCCATGTGGCCCCAGCGGTAGTGGGTGTCGCGGAAGGCCAGCACCGTGTCGTAGGTCAGCACGCCCGCCACCAGCAGCGCCGCGTAGAAGAAGTACCGGTGGACGTTCTGCAGGATCAGCGGGAAGCGGGTCTCGCCGGTGTACGCGCGGTGCGGCTCGGCCACCGCGCAGGCCGGCGGGGACGCCCAGAAGCTGCGGTAGTACGCCTTGCGGTAGTAGTAGCAGGTCAGGCGGAAGCCCAGCGGGAAGATCAGGATGATGATCGCCGGGGAGATCGCCCACCAGCTGCCGAAGACGTCGGCGTTGGGGCCCAGGTGCATGGTCCGGCAGTTCGACGCCAGGCAGGGCGAGTAGAACGGCGAGACGTACGGGGCCGCGTAGTAGTCGGCGTTCGCGAAGGCCCGCCACGTGGAGTACACGACGAAGGCCAGCAGGCCGGCCGCGGTGACGGCGGGCGCCAGCCACCAGCGGTCGGTCCGCAGGTGCGGTGCGGCGATCGCGGCGCGCGCCGGCGACCGGACGCCGCCGCGCGAGGCGTGGGGGGCTGTGCCGGGTGGTTCCGTGCCAGTCGCCAAGGGAGGACTCCGCTCGGGTCAGGGAGCGTGGCGGTCGCGGGCGCCGAGACCCTCGTCGTCCGAGTCCGTCCACAGGGAGATGTCGTACGGCGTGTCGGAGATCGTCACGAGCGGTCGGCGCTGAGCGGGGGAGGGGCCCTGCGCGGCCTCGCGCAGCAGGCCCAGGCTCTCGCGCAGGTGCTCGGCGTCGGTGCGCACGCGGCGTATCTCCAGCCCGCCGCCGATCTGTTGCTCCAGCCGGGTCACCGACCGCAGCAGATCGTCCAGCGCGCGATGTACGGACGTCAGGTCGTCGTGCACGGACATGACGTGACCTCACTTCCATGGGCCTCACGGGCCCTGGGCGGCAACGTGCATGCGCCTGCGAGTGTCGCGCGTCACACCGTGCGGTGGGAAGGGTCGTGCCCCGATCGGCGGATCGCGCCCCTGCGCGCACGCCCGCATGCGCTCTGTGTGCGCCGGGGGCGCATTGCTCCACACGGGTGACTCTCGCGGCCCGCGCCGCCGTGTCGCCTCCGGCCGGCGAACCCTTTCCTCTTCAGTGGGCCTCAGATCTGATCAGCTCCAAAATACCGCCGAATGTGAACAAATCCCACGTAAGTCCCTGCCCGCGTCGCCGGCCTCTGCCCACCGGCGGGACCGGCTCCTCGGAGGTAGCACAGATGTCGTACGACGGTGTCGGGCCGCGCGCGGTCATGCGCTCGGTCGCCTTCCTGACCGCGGGCGTCCTCGCGGTGCCCTGGCTGGCCGGCTGCGGCTCCGACGACGAGGGCAGCAAGCCGCTGGCCCCGCAGGACATCGCGGCGGCCGGCCGTGCCCAGGTCGCCGACGGGGGCACGCTGCGCTGGGCCGTGGACGCCCTGCCGCAGACCCTGAACACCTTCCAGGCCGACGCCGACGCGGGCACCACCCGTATCGCCCAGGCCGTGCTGCCCGCCATGTTCCGCATGGACGCGAGCGGCCGGCCGCAGCGCGACGCCGACTACCTCGACTCCGCCAAGGTGGTGGACACCGAACCCAAGCAGGTCGTCGTCTACCGGCTCAACCAGCAGGCCACCTGGAGCGACGGCCGCGCCATCGGCGCCGACGACTTCGCCGCCCAGTGGCGCGCCCTGTCCGGCAAGGACGCCGCCTACTGGACCGCCCGCAACGCCGGCTACGACCGCATCGAGAAGGTCGAGCGCGGCAAGAACGACCAGGAGGTCCGGGTCACCTTCGCCCGCCCCTACGCCGACTGGAAGTCGCTGTTCTCCCCGCTGTACCCCAAGGACGTCACGGGCACCGCCTCCGCCTTCAACGACGGCGCCCGCAAGAAGCTCAAGGTCAGCGCCGGCCCGTTCACCGTGCAGAAGATCGACACCAAGGACAAGAACGTCGTCCTCGCCCGCAACCCGCGCTGGTGGGGCCACCGCGCCAAGCTGGACGAGATCGTGCTGCACGAGGTACGGCCCGACCAGCGGGCCGCCGCGCTCGCCGACGGCACGGTGGACGTGGCCGACCTCGACCCCGCCGACGCCGAGAAGATCACCCTCACCGCGGGACCCCAGGGCAGCCGCGCGCTGCCGGGCCCGTCCCGCGGCCGTACCGCCGCCCAGGCGCTGCGCTCCTGGGCGGTCCTGCACGGCTCCGACCAGCAGGCCGCCGCCGCCGAACGGCAGGCGGTGCAGGAGGGGCGCGGCGCCCTCACCACCTACCTGAAGCAGCAGCAGACCCTGCGCGGCTTCACCCTGCGCAAGTCCCTGGAGCCCGCCTACACCCAGCTCGCCCTCAACGGCGCGAACGGCCCCCTCGCCGACGAGCGCGTCCGGCACGCCGTCGCCCACGCGCTCAACCGCAAGGAACTGGCCGAGACCGTCCTGAAACCGCTCGGCCTGCCCGCGCAGCCGGTCGGCAGCCACCTGGCCCTGTCCGGCCAGGACGCCTACGCCGACAACAGCGACGCCCTCGGCGAGCAGGACGCCGCGCAGGCGCGGGCGCTGCTCTCGGACGCCGGCTGGGTGCGCGGGCCGGTCGCCCAGCAGAAGAAGGGGGACAAGGCCGCCGGCTCCGAGGGCCACCGGGCGACGCCGAGCCCGGGCGGCGACGGCACCTACATCGTGGGCGAGAACGACGACGTGGAGCACAACGGCGACGGCAAGGGGCACTCCCGCCACGACGACCGGGCGGCCGCGAGCGGCCAGGACGGGCGGCAGGGCGAGGAGGGGCACCGCGACGGCCGCGGGCCCCAGCAGCTCGCCCAGGACGGCCGGAGCTACACCCAGGAGCACCTCCCGCAGGGCGGCGCGCCCGGCGCGTACGCCCCCAAGGGCACCGCCGCGCCGGCCGGCACCGTCTCCGGGCCGCTGGCCAAGGACGGAAAGCCGCTCACGCTGCGGTTCGTGCTGCCCTCCGGCCCCGGCGCGCAGACGTTGCAGAAGGTCGCCGACCGCGTCACGGCCATGCTCGACCAGGTCGGCATCGGCACGCAGATCACCAAGGTGCCCGACGAGAGCTACTTCCGGGACCACATCGCCGCCGGCCAGTACGACCTGGCGCTGTACTCCTGGCCGTCCTCCGCCTACCCGGCCACCGACGCCCGCCCCGTCTACGCCAAGCCCGTCCCGGCCGCCGACGGCTCGCTCAGCGTCCAGCAGAACTACACCCGGGTCGGCACCGACCAGGTCGACCAGCTCTTCGACCAGGCCCTTGCCACCCTGGACGAGGGCGAGGAGCGGGAGCTGATCCGCAAGGCCGACGCCCGGATCTGGGCCGTCGCCGGCTCCATCCCCCTCTACCAGCGCCCCCAGCTGGTGGCCACCCGCAGCACCCTCGCCAACGTGGGCGCCTTCGGCTTCGGCACGCCGGTCTACGAGGACATGGGCTTCCTGAAGAAGGGCGCGAAGCCGACGCCGGGGGCGTCCTCCTAGGGCGTGTTTCGAAAGGAGCGTCGTCCGCCCGGGAGGGCGGGCCCCAGCAGCGGTCGCGGCACCCCTGCGACCGCTGTTGAGCTGCGCGGACGCCACCCGCCCCGTCCCTGCGGCCGCGGCCCCGTACCATGGGGTGAGGCCGTGGCGTGTTCAGCCCGGCAGGGCGCGCGTACCGAGGACGTACGCGCAGCCGTCCGCACACCCCGGGAGTACGCCTTCTATGGCCACGCGCCACGACATTCGAAACGTCGCCATCGTCGCCCACGTCGACCACGGCAAGACCACCATCGTCGACGGCATGCTGAAGCAGGCCGGTGCCTTCGCCGCGCACCAGCTGGACCAGGTCGACGACCGGGTCATGGACTCCAACGACCTGGAGCGTGAGAAGGGCATCACGATCCTCGCCAAGAACACGGCGGTGAAGTACCACCCCAAGGACGGCGGGGACCCGATCACGATCAACATCATCGACACCCCCGGCCACGCCGACTTCGGCGGCGAGGTCGAGCGCGGCCTGTCGATGGTCGACGGCGTGGTGCTGCTGGTGGACGCCTCCGAGGGCCCGCTGCCGCAGACCCGTTTCGTGCTGCGCAAGGCCCTGCAGGCCCGGCTGCCCGTCATCCTGTGCATCAACAAGACGGACCGCCCCGACGCCCGGATCGACGAGGTCGTCAACGAGACCTACGACCTGTTCCTGGACCTGGACGCCGACGAGGAGCAGATCGAGTTCCCGATCGTCTACGCCTGCGGCCGTGACGGCGTGGCCTCGCTGACCAAGCCGGAGAACGGCACGGTCCCGGCGGACTCCGACAGCCTGGAGCCGTTCTTCTCCACCATCCTGGAGCACATCCCCGCCCCGACCTACGACGAGGACGCCCCGCTGCAGGCGCACGTCACCAACCTCGACGCGGACAACTTCCTCGGCCGTATCGCGCTGCTGCGCGTGGAGCAGGGCGAGCTGCGCAAGGGCCAGACGGTCGCGTGGATCAAGCGCGACGGCACCGTGCAGAACGTGCGGATCTCCGAGCTGATGATGACCGAGGCGCTCACCCGCAAGCCCGCCGAGAAGGCCGGCCCGGGCGACATCTGCGCCGTCGCCGGCATCCCGGACATCATGATCGGCGAGACGCTGGCCGACCCGGAGACCCCGGTCGCGCTGCCGCTGATCAAGGTGGACGAGCCGGCGATCTCCATGGTGATCGGCACCAACACCTCCCCGCTGGTCGGCCGCGGCGCCACCGGCAAGGGCGCCGACAAGAAGGCGGCCGTCAAGGACCGCAAGGTCACCGCCCGCCAGGTCAAGGACCGCCTGGACCGCGAGCTGATCGGCAACGTCTCCCTGCGGGTGCTCGACACCGAGCGCCCCGACGCCTGGGAGGTGCAGGGCCGCGGCGAGCTGGCGCTGGCGATCCTGGTCGAGACCATGCGCCGGGAGGGCTACGAGCTGACCGTCGGCAAGCCGCAGGTCGTCACCAAGCAGATCGACGGCAAGACGTACGAGCCGATGGAGCGCATGACCATCGACGTGCCCGAGGAGCACATGGGCGCGGTCACCCAGCTCATGGGCGTGCGCAAGGGCCGGATGGACAACATGTCCAACCACGGCTCCGGCTGGGTCCGCATGGAGTGGGTCGTGCCCTCCCGCGGCCTGATCGGCTTCCGCACCGAGTTCCTCACCCAGACCCGCGGCACGGGCATCGCCCACTCCATCCACGAGGGCTTCGAGCCGTGGGCCGGCCCGCTGCAGACCCGCAACAACGGCTCCCTGGTCGCCGACCGCGCCGGCGCCGTCACCGCGTTCGCGATGACGAACCTCCAGGAGCGCGGCGTGCTGTTCGTGGAGCCGGGCACCGAGGTGTACGAGGGCATGATCGTCGGCGAGAACTCCCGCTCCGACGACATGGACGTCAACATCACCAAGGAGAAGAAGCTCACCAACATGCGGTCCTCGACCGCCGATGTGACCGAGTCGATCGTCCCGCCGCGCAAGCTCTCCCTGGAGCAGTCCCTGGAGTTCTGCCGGGACGACGAGTGCGTCGAGGTGACCCCGGAGGCGGTCCGCATCCGCAAGGTCGTCCTGGACCAGCGTGAGCGCGCCCGCGCGGCCAGCAGGGCCAAGCACAGCAACTGACGCACACACAGTCAGGCACGAGGGCCTGTCCGGCAGCCGCCGGGCAGGCCCTCGCGCGCATCGGGGAACGGCGCCGGGACCCGGTGCGGGAGGCCCCGCGGGCGGTCAGGGCCGTCAAGGGTTTTCCCTACAACAGCCCGTCAGGTGCCCCGCGGAGAAGGAGGCGGGGGTGCGCCGTTGTTAGAGTGACCGGAATCTGCGGCTTGTCGGTCGTGCGTGCCGGTCTGTCCCACGCGCTCACGTTCCGTCATGAACCGGAGTACCGCAGGCCGCCGGGGGCGTTCGGTATGCCCATCGAGCGGCCCCGCGCAACCGGTTTTTCTTCCCCTTCTGTCCGCTATCCGGACAGGGCAACCCGATAGTTGTGTAACAAGTCCGTTTCGCAGGGATCTTTCACCAAACCCTTTGTCCGGATTTTGGAAGAAGTACGCGGCAGGTGTGATCGAACCGAGACCTCGAAGGTGTGGTTCGGTCCGGTTCGCATGGCAGATAGTTAGGCGCGTAGAGCTCGGATCAAAGGGTCACGCCGTTGGCGGCGCCGACTCACGAGCGCGGGGGCACCTGACCTTTTCAGGCACCGGTTGACGGTGATGGTCCTGTGCCCCTCCATGCGGTGAACCAATGGACTCATGAGGAGGAGCCCCATGCGTGGTGCCAAGGGCGCCAGGTGGGCCGCGGTCGCGATAGTCGTGGCCATGGGCGCGACCGCCTGTGGTGGCGGTGGGCACACTGGCAACGGCAATGCCGGCGGTAGCAGCAACGGCGTGGTGTCGGTCGAGATCGGCCAGCCGCAGAACACGCTCGTTCCGTCGAACACCTACGAGACCGAGGGCGGCCAGGTCATCCACGCCCTGTTCACCGGTCTCACCAAGATCGACGCGAGCAACAAGATCGTCAACGACGAGGCCCAGTCCATCACCACGAAGGACAACAAGGTCTGGACGATCAAGCTGAAGCCGGGCTACACCTTCCACAACGGCGAGCCGGTCACCGCCCAGTCCTACGTCGACGCCTGGAACTACGGCGCCGACCAGACGAACGCGCAGCAGACCAACGCCCTCTTCAGCCACATCCAGGGCTACACGGACCTCAACCCCGGACCGAAGAAGACGGTCACGGTCCACAAGATGTCCGGCCTGAAGGCGGTCGACGACAACACGCTGCAGGTCACCCTGACCGCGCCGTTCTCGGCGTTCCCGACCCAGCTGTCGTTCAGCGGTTTCGTGCCGCTGCCGAAGGCGTTCTTCAAGGACCCCAAGGCGTTCGGCAAGAAGCCGATCGGCAACGGCCCCTACGAGGCGAAGACGTCCTTCGTCGACAACGAGGGTATCCAGCTGACCAAGTACGCCAAGTACCCGGACGCCTCCAAGTACCAGGTCAAGGGCATCAACTTCAAGGTCTACTCGAACCAGGACACCGCCTATAAGGACCTGGTCGCGGGCAACCTCGACATCCTGCCGGTGATCCCCACCTCGGGTCTGGCCACGTACAAGAAGGACCTGCCGGACCACAACATCGACGTCCCCGAGGGCGCGATCGGCTACATCGGCTTCCCGCTGAAGTACAACAAGGCCTTCGAGAACCCGAAGATCCGCCAGGCCATCTCCATGTCCATCGACCGGGACACCATCGCCAAGAAGGTGTTCCTGGGCGCCCGTTCCGCGGCCGACGACTACATCCCGCCGCTGATCGAGGGCTACCGCAAGGGCGCCTGCGGCGATGCCTGCACCTACAACCCGACCAAGGCCAAGCAGCTCTACCAGGAGGCCGGCGGTCTGCCCGGCAACACCCTGGAGATCGGCTACAACGCGGACGGCGACCACAAGACCTGGGTCGAGGCCGTGGCCAACCAGATCCAGAAGGCCCTCGGCGTCAAGGTGACGCCCAAGCCGTTCGAGCAGTTCCAGACCATCCTGAACGACCTGGACGCCAAGAAGTACCAGGGCGCCTTCCGCATGGGCTGGCAGATGGACTACCCGAACATGGAGGACTTCCTCCGTCCGGTGTTCTCCAAGGACGCCATCGAGAACGGCTCCAACTACGCGGGCTACTCCAACCCGCAGTTCGAGAAGCTGCTGAGCGACGGCGACCAGGCGACGAGCCCGGCCGACGCGATCAAGACGTACCAGGAGGCGGACGACGTCCTGCTGAAGGACATGCCGTACATCCCGGTGTACTTCTACCGGCTGAACACGGGCTTCAGCGACAAGATCACCTCGATGAACATCACCGCTCACCAGATCGACTGGGACACCGTCAAGCTCAGCTGAGCGAAGCAGAAGACCCGAGTCCGCGACTGAAGTAGCGGGCCAAGGGGTGGGCAGGGGGAACCGCCGCAGCGGACGGCTCCCCCGCGCCCACCCTCTTCGCCGTTGGGCCCGACCGGCGAGCGCCTTCCCCCCGGGCGCCGGTCGGGCCAGCATTCCTTGGAGAACCAATGGGCCGATTCGTCGTGCGCCGTGTGCTGCAGGCGATCCCTGTACTCATAGGCGTCACGTTCCTCATCTACTGCCTGGTCTTCCTGCTGCCGGGCGACCCGATCAGGGCCCTGATGGGCGAGAAGCAGGACCCCCACCTGGCCTTGGTGCTGCGCGCGCGGTACCACCTCGACGACCCGCTGGTGGTGCAGTACTGGCACTACATCAGCGGCGTGTTCCAGGGCGACCTGGGCACCACCTACACCGGCCGGTCGATCAGTGACATCGTCGCCCAGCGCTTCCCGGTGACGCTGAAGCTGGCGCTGACGGCGTTCGCCTTCGAGGCGGTCATCGGCATCCTGGCCGGCATCCTCTCGGCGCTGAAGCGCGGGAAGTTCGCGGACAACGTGGTCTTCGTCGCCACGCTGTTCCTGATCTCCATCCCGGTGTTCGTGCTCGGCAACGTCCTGCAGCTCGAACTGGGCGTGAAGTGGAAGCTGACGCCGGTCGCGGGCATCGAGGACGGCTGGCCCACCAGCTACGTCCTGCCGGGACTGGTGCTGGCCGCGATGTCGATGGCGTACATCGCCCGGCTGACCCGGACCAGCATGATCGAGTCGGTGCGCTCCGACTACGTCCGCACCGCCATCGCCAAGGGCCTGCCGCGGCGCCGCGTCATCGGCATCCACGCGCTGCGCAACTCCCTCATCCCCGTCGTCACCTTCCTCGGCATGGACCTCGGTTCGCTGATGGGTGGCGCGATCATCACGGAGCGGGTCTTCAACCTCCCCGGCATCGGCGGTCAGTTGGCCCAGTCCGTCTCCCTGCGCGAGGGGCCCGTCGTCGTGGGCCTGGTCACCCTGCTCATCCTGATCTACCTGGTGGCCAACCTCGTCGTCGACGTCCTCTACGCCGTGCTCGACCCGAGGATCCGCTATGAGTGAACAGATCATCGAACGGCCCGTGCCCGCCGACGGCCCCACGGCCAAGGCGCCGGAACCGGACGGCAAACCGGAGCGCGTCGCGAGCCTGTGGCGCGACGGCTGGCGCGACCTGCGCAAGCGGCCGATGTTCCTCATCTCGGGCTTCGTCATCCTGTGCCTGCTGGTGCTGGCCATCGCGCCCGGCCTGTTCACCGCGCGCTCCCCGTTCAGCGACGGCTTCTGCGACCTGCAGCACTCGATGGACGGCCCGACCAGCGGCCACCTGTTCGGCTACGACGTCCAGGGCTGCGACATCTACACCAGGACGGTGTGGGGCACCCGCAACTCGATCATCGTCGGCGTGGTCTCCACCATCCTGACCACGGCGCTCGGCGGCGTCATCGGCATGCTGGCCGGCCTGTGGGGCGGCTGGGCGGACTCGGTGATCTCCCGCGTCTCGGAGATCTTCTACGCGCTGCCGATCCTCATCGGCGGTCTGCTGATCATGTCGATGGTGGGCAGCAGCAACGTGTGGACCGTCTCCTTCGTCCTGTCCATTCTCGGCTGGCCGCAGGTCTACCGGATCATGCGCGGTGAGGTCATCGGCAACAAGTACAACGACTACGTGGCCGCGGCCCGGGCGCTCGGCGCGAGCCCGATGCGCATCGCCTTCCGGCACATCCTGCCCAACACGCTCGCCCCGATCGTGGTCGTCTCCACGATGAACCTGGGCGTCTACATCGCCGCCGAGGCGTCGCTGTCCTACCTGGGCATCGGTGTCCAGTCCCCGGCCATCTCCTGGGGTCTGATGATCAGCGACGCGCAGGACCGCTGGCTGACCTCGCCGCACGCCCTGCTCTTCCCGGCCGGCGCGCTCAGCCTGACGGTGCTCGCGTTCATCATGCTCGGCGACGTGGTCCGCGACGCCTTCGACCCCAAGCTGCGCTGAGGAGGGCGTAACCATGACCATCATCGAGGACGCCGTCCCCGCCACCCGGCACACCGACGACGAGCGCACACCGCTGCTGGAGGTCCGCGACCTGCACGTCGAGTTCCACACCCGGGAGGGCGTGGCCAAGGCGGTCAACGGCGTCAACTACACCGTCCGCGCGGGCGAGACGCTCGCCGTGCTCGGCGAGTCCGGCTCCGGCAAGTCGGTCACCGCGCAAGCGATCATGGGCATCCTGGACATGCCGCCGGCCCGGATCCCGAAGGGCGAGATCCTCTTCCGCGGGCAGGACATGCTGAAGATGTCCGGCGAGGAGCGCCGCAAGCTCCGCGGCGCCAGGATCGCGATGATCTTCCAGGACGCCCTCTCCTCGCTCAACCCGGTGCTGACCGTCGGCTACCAGCTCGGCGAGATGTTCCGGGTGCACCTGGGCATGTCCCGCAAGGAGGCCAAGGCCAAGGCCATCGAGCTGATGGACCGGGTGAAGATCCCGGCCGCCGCGGCCCGGGTCAACGACTATCCGCACCAGTTCTCCGGCGGTATGCGCCAGCGCATCATGATCGCGATGGCGCTGGCGCTGGAGCCGGACCTGATCATCGCCGACGAGCCGACGACGGCCCTGGACGTCACCGTCCAGGCGCAGGTGATGGATCTGCTCGCGGAACTGCAGCGCGAGTTCAACATGGGCCTGATCCTGATCACCCACGACCTGGGCGTGGTCGCGGACGTGGCGGACAAGATCGCGGTGATGTACGCGGGCCGGATCGTGGAGCAGGCGCCGGTGCACGAGCTGTACAAGCGCCCGGCCCACCCGTACACACGGGGTCTGCTGGACTCCATCCCGCGCCTGGACCAGAAGGGCCAGGAGCTGTACGCCATCAAGGGCCTGCCGCCCAACCTGCTGCGCATCCCGACCGGCTGCGCCTTCAACCCGCGCTGCCCCAAGGCCCAGGACATCTGCCGCGAGCAGGTCCCGGACCTGATGCCGGTCACCGAGCGCGACGGCGGGGAACTGCCCGGCCGCGCCTCGGCGTGCCACTTCTGGAAGGAGACGATCCATGGCTGAGCTCAGCAAGAACGACGAGCAGCAGGACGCCACGCCGAACGTCTCCGAGGTGGACGTCGTCGAGGCCCGCACCGAGGACGAGGCGGTCGACGCCATCGAGGCACCCGCGGAGCGCGGCGAGCCGATCCTGCAGGTGCGCAACCTGGTGAAGCACTTCCCGCTCACCCAGGGCATCCTGATCAAACGTCAGGTCGGTGCGGTCAAGGCCGTCGACGGCATCTCCTTCGACCTGTACCAGGGCGAGACCCTGGGCATCGTGGGCGAGTCGGGCTGCGGCAAGTCGACCGTCGCCAAGCTGCTGATGAACCTGGAGCGGGTGACCGCGGGCGAGATTTTCTACAAGGGCCAGGACATCACCAAGCTGTCCGGGCGCGCGCTGAAGGCGGTGCGCCGGAACATCCAGATGGTGTTCCAGGACCCGTACACCTCGCTCAATCCCCGGATGACGGTGGGCGACATCGTCGGCGAGCCCTTCGAGATCCACCCGGAGGTGGCCCCGAAGGGCGACCGGCGGCGCAAGGTGCAGGAGCTGCTGGACGTGGTCGGCCTGAACCCCGAGCACATCAACCGCTACCCGCACCAGTTCTCCGGCGGCCAGCGCCAGCGCATCGGCATCGCGCGCGGCCTGGCGCTCAACCCCGAGATCATCATCTGCGACGAGCCGGTGTCCGCGCTGGACGTGTCGGTGCAGGCGCAGGTCGTCAACCTGATGGAGCGGCTGCAGGACGAGTTCAACCTGTCCTACCTCTTCATCGCGCACGACCTGTCGATCGTCCGGCACATCTCCGACCGCGTGGGCGTGATGTACCTGGGCCAGATCGCCGAGATCGGCACCGACGAGCAGATCTACGACCACCCGACGCACCCCTACACCCAGGCGCTGCTGTCGGCGGTCCCAGTGCCCGACCCCGACGCCCGCGAGCACCGCGAGCGGATCATCCTCACCGGTGACGTGCCCTCCCCGGCCAACCCGCCCTCGGGCTGCCGCTTCCGCACCCGCTGCTGGAAGGCCCAGGACAAGTGCGCCGAGGAGGTCCCGCTGCTGGCGATCCCGGAGCGCTTCCAGGGCTCGGACTCGCCCGCGGCGCACGAGTCGGCGTGCCACTTCGCCGAGGAGAAGGACGTCGTGCACGCGGCCTGACCCTCGTGTCACCCCGCGCAGGAGAGGCACCCGCCCGTGCAGAGGGCGGGTGCCTCTCACACGTCTGCCGTTACGACCCGCCGCGTCACCCGAAGAGCGGGAGGCGGTCGGCGTCGGCCCCCAGCACCGTGCGTTCGGACTCCGTCAGCGGCACGCGTCCGGTGGCGACCCGGGCGTAGTGCTCGTCGCTCCAGTCCGCCGCCACGGGATGGCCGAGGAGGCCGTCGAGCGTGTCCCGGACCGCCGCGAGTCCGGCCTTCGACGGCGCCGGGGCGGTGGGGAGCCCCGCGAGCATGTCGAGGTGGTGCAAGGTCGCCTCGACGGCGAGGGTCGTCATCAGGTCCCCGGCCGTGAGGACCTGGCCCTGCGTGGTCACACGGCGCCCGGCATCGGCCGCCTCAGCGGCCACCACCGCGGCCGCCGCGGTCTCCAGGTACAGCTCCTGCAACTGGGAGAACTCCAGGAACATGCTCGCGCCGACCCGGGCCCAGCGGCGGCCGTGGGCGGCGCCCACGGTACCGGGCTGCCAGTCCTGCCAGTACGTGACGGCATCGCGCGTCACCGGTCCGGAGGCCGGAGTGTGCAGGGCCACCAGCCCCCGCTGGGCATCCGCGAGGCAGTGGAAGACGAGGTCGCGCACCGCCCAGCCGAGACAGTCGGTGGGCTGCCAGGACGCCTCGTCGTCGAGGCGGGCCACGACGGCCGCGAGGGCGTCGTAGGCGGCACGCAGCACCGCGGCGGGAGCCGGAGGGGCGGAGTTCACTGCGCCGTCCATGCCGGCATCGTACGAGCGGGTGAGCGGTCGTCACCAGGCAGGGCCGGGCGGGCGCGCTGGACGGACCACGGGGCCGGACCACGGGGCCGGGCCGCAGGGCCGCATCGCCGGGGCCGGCCGCGGTACCGCACCGGTGGAGCCGTTCGGCCGAACGGCTGGAGTCCCGGCGCGCCCGGTGCGGCGGCGGTGCGACATGCGGCTTGTCTGCTGATATGTGTGCAGGCCGGCCCGGCCCGGGTCGCGTCGTCAGGACCCGGGCCGGGCGCGCCGAGGCACACCGCACCACCCGAGGAGGCGCCCATGCGGGCAGCTGCGCGCGCCGCGTGGGCCGCCGGTGCGGTGGCGGCCGTGCTGGCGCTTGCCGCCTGCGGGAGCGGGGCGGGGCCGGCGGGCGGGAGCGTGCTCAGCTCCTCCTGGGGCGACCCGCAGAACCCGCTGGAGCCGGCCAACACCAACGAGGTGCAGGGCGGCAAGGTGCTCGACATGATCTTCCGCGGGCTCAAGCGGTACAACCCGCGCACCGCCAAGGCCGAGAACATGCTCGCCGAGAAGATCGAGACCACCGACTCGCGCACCTACACCATCACCGTCAAGCCCGGCTGGCGCTTCAGCAACGGCGAACCCGTCACCGCCCGCTCCTTCGTGGACGCCTGGAACTACGGCGCGAGCCTGCGCAACAACCAGAAGAACGCCTACTTCTTCGGCTACATCGAGGGCTACGACAAGGTCCACCCCGCAAGCGGCACCCAGAGCGCCGACACCCTCTCCGGGCTGAAGGTCACCGGTCCGCGGACCTTCACCGTCCGGCTCTCCCAGGCGTTCTCCTCCTTCCCCGACACCCTCGGCTACGCCGCCTTCGCCCCGCTGCCCCGGGCGTTCTTCACCCACCACAAGGACTGGCTGGACAAGCCGATCGGGAACGGCCCGTACACCATCGCGTCGTACACCAAGGGCGCCCAGATGTACCTGAAGAAGTGGGACGCCTACCCCGGGCCCGACAAGGCGCGCAACGACGGCGTCACGCTGATGGTGTACACCGACAGCAACACCGCCTACACCGACGTGCTGGCCGGCAACCTCGACCTGGTCGACGACATCCCCGCCACCCAGCTGAAGAACGTCCGGTCCGACCTGAGCGGCCGGTACATCAACAGCCCCGCCGGCATCCTGCAGACCCTCGCGTTCCCGTTCTACGACAAGGCGTGGAACACCGACGGCGCCCGCAAGGTGCGCACCGGCCTGTCCATGGCCATCGACCGGGCGCAGATCACCCGGACCCTCTTCCGGGGCACCCGCACCCCGGCCACCGACTGGACCTCACCCGTCCTCGGCACGGACGGCGGCTACCAGGCCGGGCTGTGCGGCCGGGCCTGCGAGTACCACCCGGCCGAGGCCAGACGGCTCGTCCGGGAGGGCGGCGGGCTGCCCGGCGGCCAGGTGCGCATCACGTACAACGCCGACACCGGCTCGCACAAGGAGTGGGTGGACGCGGTGTGCAACTCCATCAACAACGCGCTCGGCGACGACCACGCCTGCGTCGGCAACCCGGTCGGCACCTTCGCCGACTTCCGCAACCAGATCGCCCGGCACCGCCTGAAGGGCCCGTTCCGGGCCGGCTGGCAGATGGACTACCCGCTCATCCAGAACTTCCTCCAGCCGCTCTACTACACGAACGCCTCCTCCAACGACGGCAAGTGGTCGAACCCGCAGTTCGACCGCCTGGTCGACCGGGCCAACGCCGAAACCGACCACACCACGGCGATCCGGCTGTTCCAGCAGGCCGAGCGCGTCGTCAGGGACAACATGGCCGCCATCCCGCTGTGGTACCAGAACGGCAGCGCCGGCTACACCGACCGGCTGCACGACGTGGCGCTCAACCCCTTCAGCGTCCCCGTCTACGACGAGATCAGGGTCGGCTGAGCCGCCATGGGACGCTACGTCGCGCGGCGGCTGCTGCAGATGATCCCGGTGTTCGTCGGCGCCACCCTGCTGATCTTCCTGATGGTCAACGTCATGGGCGACCCGGTGGCCGGCCTGTGCGGGGAACGCGCCTGCGACACCGCCACCGCCGCCCAGCTCAAGCGGGAGTTCGGCCTCGACAAGCCGGTGTGGCAGCAGTACGCGACCTACATGGGCAACGTCTTCACCGGCGACTTCGGCACCGCGTTCAACGGCCAGCCCGTCCTGGAGCTGATGTCCACGGCGTTCCCGGTCACCATCCGGCTCACGCTCGTCGCCATCGTCCTCGAAGTCGTCGTCGGCGTCGCCCTGGGCGTGGTGACCGGGCTGCGCCGGGGCCGGCCCGTCGACACCGCCGTGCTGCTGGCCACCCTCGTCGTCATCGCCGTGCCCACCTTCGTCACCGGGCTGCTGCTGCAACTGCTGCTCGGCGTGAAGTGGGGCTGGGTCAGACCGTCGGTGCCGCCGCAGGCCACCCTCGACCAGCTCATCCTGCCCGGCCTGGTTCTCGCCTCCGTCTCGCTGGCCTACGTCACCCGCCTGACCCGGACCTCGCTGGCGGAGAACCGGCGCGCCGACTACGTGCGCACCGCCGTCGCCAAGGGCCTGCCCCGCCGCCGCGTGGTCGTCCGGCACCTGCTGCGCAACTCGCTCATCCCCGTGGTCACCTTCATCGGCACCGACATCGGCGCGCTGATGGGCGGCGCCATCGTCACCGAGCGCATCTTCAACATCCACGGCGTCGGCTACCAGCTCTACCAGGGCATCCTGCGCCAGAACACCCAGACCGTCGTCGGCTTCGTCACCGTCCTCGTGCTGGTCTTCCTGGTCGCCAACCTGCTCGTGGACCTGCTGTACGCCGTCCTCGACCCCCGGATCCGCTATGCCTGACCAGCAGCCCTTCGAGCAGCCCGGCGAGCCCCGAGGCCCGGTCGCCGGCACCGGCACGGGCGGCGCCATGGACCTCGCGGCGAGCGAGGCGGCCGGCCTGGCGCCGGACCCGGGCGGCCCCGCCCCCGGCGGACCGGCCGGCCGCCCCCGCTCGCTGTGGTCCGACGCCTGGCACGACCTGCGCCGCAACCCCGTCTTCCTGCTCTCCGCCCTGGTGATCTGCTTCCTCATCCTGATCGCGCTGTGGCCGTCGCTGATCGCCCCCGGCAACCCCCTGCAGTGCGACCTGGCCCGCGCCCAGGACGGCCCGCGCCCCGGCCACCCCTTCGGCTACGACGGCCAGGGCTGCGACGTGTACACCCGCACCGTGCACGGCGCCCGCGCCTCCGTCACGGTGGGCGTGTGCGCCACCCTCGGGGTCGCCGTCCTCGGCTCCGTCCTCGGCGGCCTCGCCGGGTTCTTCGGCGGGGCGTGGGACGCCGTCCTGTCCCGGATCACCGACATCTTCTTCGCCATCCCGGTCGTCCTCGGCGGACTGGTCCTGCTGTCCGTCATCACCAGCAGCACCGTCTGGCCGGTCGTCGGGTTCATCGTGCTGCTGGGCTGGCCGCAGATCTCCCGCATCGCGCGCGGCGCGGTCATCACCGCCAAGCAGCACGACTACGTGCAGGCCGCCCGCGCCCTGGGCGCCTCCAACACCCGGATCCTGCTGCGCCACATCGCGCCCAACGCGGTCGCCCCGGTGATCGTCGTCGCCACCATCGCGCTGGGCACGTACATCGCGCTGGAGGCCACCTTGTCCTTCCTCGGCGTCGGACTGAAACCGCCCAGCGTGTCCTGGGGCATCGAGATCTCCGCCGCCTCGCCCTACGTCCGCAACGCCCCGCACGCGCTGCTGTGGCCCGCCGGGGCCCTGGCGGTCACCGTGCTGGCGTTCATCATGCTCGGCGACGCGGTGCGCGACGCCCTGGACCCGAAGCTGAGGTGACGCACGGCGTGCTGCTCGAAGTCAGCGACCTGCACGTGGAGTTCCGCACCCGGGACGGCGTCGCCCACGCCGTCAACGGGGTCAGCTACGCCGTCGACGCCGGCCAGACGCTCGCCGTGCTCGGCGAGTCCGGCTCCGGCAAGTCCGTCACCGCCCAGGCGATCATGGGCATCCTCGACATGCCGCCGGGCCGCATCACCGGCGGCCGGGTGCTCTTCCGGGGCCGGGACCTGCTCACGCTCAAGGAGGAGGAGCGGCGGCGGATCCGGGGCGCGGGCCTGGCCATGATCTTCCAGGACGCGCTGTCCGCGCTGAACCCGGTGATGACCGTCGGCGACCAGCTCGGCGAGATGTTCGTCGTGCACCGGGGCGCCTCCCGGCGCGCGGCGCGGGCGCGGGCGGTGGAGCTGATGGAGCGGGTGCGCATCCCGGCCGCCGCCCAGCGCGTGCGCGACTACCCGCACCAGTTCTCCGGCGGGATGCGCCAGCGCATCATGATCGCCATGGCGCTGGCGCTGGAGCCGGACCTGATCATCGCCGACGAGCCGACCACGGCCCTGGACGTGACCGTCCAGGCCCAGGTGATGGACCTGCTGGCGGAACTCCGCCGCGAGTACGACATGGGCCTGATCCTGATCACCCACGACCTGGGGGTGGTCGCGGACGTCGCGGACAAGATCGCGGTGATGTACGCGGGCCGGATCGTGGAGCAGGCGCCCGTGCACGAGCTGTACCGGCGCCCCGCCCACCCCTACACCCGCGGCCTGCTGGAGTCCATCCCGCGCCTGGACCACAAGGGCCGGGAGCTGTACGCGATCAAGGGGCTGCCGCCCAGCCTCACCCGCATCCCGCCCGGCTGCGCCTTCCACCCGCGCTGCCCGATGGCCCGCGAGGTGTGCCGCACGGACGTGCCGCCGCTGTACGAGGTCTCGCCGACGCGGGGCAGCGCCTGCCACTTCTGGAGGGAGTGCCTGGATGGCCACGCCGTCGACGGCCCCGACCGCGCCCGCGCCTGAGCCGATCCTCGAGGTCCGCGGACTGGTCAAGCACTATCCGCTCACCCGGGGCGTGGTGTTCCGCAAGCAGATCGGCGCGGTGAAGGCCGTCGACGGCGTCGACTTCGTCCTCGGCCGGGGCGAGACGCTGGGCATCGTCGGCGAGTCCGGCTGCGGCAAGTCCACCGTCGCCCGGCTGCTGTGCCACCTGGAGCAGCCGACGGCGGGCGAGATCCGCTACCGGGGCGAGGACATCACCAAGCTGTCCGGCAAGGCCCTGAAGGCGGTGCGCCGCAACATCCAGATGGTGTTCCAGGACCCGTACACCTCGCTCAACCCGCGTATGACGGTGGGCGACATCATCGGCGAGCCGTACGAGATCCACTCCGAGGTGGCGCCCAAGGGCGACAGGCGCAGGAGGGTCCAGGAACTGCTGGACGTCGTCGGCCTCAATCCGGAGTACGTCAACCGCTACCCGCACCAGTTCTCCGGCGGTCAGCGCCAGCGCATCGGCATCGCGCGCGGGCTGGCCCTGCGCCCGGAGATCATCGTCGCGGACGAGCCGGTCTCGGCGCTGGACGTGTCGGTGCAGGCGCAGGTGATCAACCTCATGGAGCGGCTGCAGGCGGAGTTCGACCTGTCCTACGTCTTCATCGCGCACGACCTGTCCGTCGTCCGGCACATCTCCGACCGGGTGGCGGTGATGTACCTGGGGCGGATCGTGGAGACCGGCACCGACGAGCAGATCTACGAGCACGCCACCCACCCCTACACCCAGGCGCTGCTGTCGGCGGTGCCGGGGCCCGACCCGCAGGCGCGCGAGCGGCGCGAGCGGATCGTCCTGAGCGGTGACGTGCCCTCCCCGGCCGACATCCCCTCCGGCTGCCGCTTCCGCACCCGCTGCTTCAAGGCGCAGGAGCGCTGCGCGGTGGAGGTCCCGCTGCTGGCGGTGCCCGAGGAGTTCCGGCACACCGGCGGCCCGGCCGCCCACGACTCGGCGTGCCACTTCGCGGCGGAGCGGCAGGCGGTGCGGCCGAAGGGGCGCGAGCAGGCGGGGGAGCACAAGGGGGCGAGGGAGCCCGAGGGGCGCGAGGAGGCGGGGCGGCCCGAGCCGCGCGACGCCGACGGGCACAACGCCACGAACGCCTCGTAGGGCCGCCGTGTCCGTTAACGCGCGGGCAACTTGATGGAAGCGGCGCCGATATGTGCACGCGGCACACTGGAGGACGTACGGCCGTGCGGGTGCCGTGGACGGGCCGGGGCGCGCCATGCCGCCCCGGCCCGTCGTGTCCGCCGGCCACCCGTCCGTGGCCGTCACGCCTCGGGCCGCACCGCTACGCCAGGCCCAGGGACCGCTTGAGGAAGTCGACCTGGAGCAGCAGCAGGTTCTCCGCGACCTGCTCCTGCGGGGTCATGTGGGTGACCCCGGACAGCGGCAGCACCTCGTGCGGGCGACCGGCGGCGAGCAGGGCGGAGGACAGCCTCAGGGCGTGGGCGACGACCACGTTGTCGTCGGCGAGGCCGTGCACGATCATCAGCGGCCGGTGCGGCTCGGCGGGCGCGGACAGACCGGTGTCGGTGACGAGGGAGTTCTTCGCGTACGTCTCCGGGTGCGCGGCCGGGTCGCCCAGGTACCGCTCGGTGTAGTGGGTGTCGTACAGGCGCCAGTCGGTGACCGGGGCGCCCGCGATGCCCGCGTGGAAGACGTCGGGGCGGCGCAGCACGGCCAGCGCGGCGAGGTAGCCGCCGTAGGACCAGCCGCGGACGGCCACCCGGTCCAGGTCGAGCGGATAGGTCTTCGCGAGGTCGTGCAGGGCCTCGATCTGGTCTTCCAGGGTGACCGTGAAGTCGTGGTGGACGGCCTTCTCCCAGGCGGGGGAGCGGCCGGGGGTGCCGCGTCCGTCGGCGACGACCACCGCGAAGCCCTGGTCGGCGAACCACTGGGAGGTCAGGTGCGCGTTGTGCGCGGCGAGCACCCGGGGGCCGTGCGGGCCGCCGTAGGGGTCGAGGAGGACGGGCAGGGCAGTGGAGGTGTCATGGGGGTAGTCCGTAGGCATAAGCACGGCGCACGGGATTTTCCGTGCGCCCCCCTGGGTGAGGGTCACCCGCGGGGTCAGACCGGGATCTTCCGCCCGGGAGGCGATGATCGCCGTCTGCTTGCCGCCCTGCAGCACCCTCACCCGCGCACCCGGCCGGTCCGGGGTGGCGGACACCAGGACGGTCACGCCCCCGGCGCGCACCGCGGAGTGCACGCCCGCCTCCTGGCTCACCCGCTCCACGCCCAGCTCGTTGACGCGGTAGACGTGCACCTCGCCGATCTCCGCCTCGGCCGCCTCCGCGCCCGCCGAGGCGGAGACCAGCACGTCGTCGTCCGACACGTCCAGCACCGCGCGGACGTGCAACTGCGGCCCGGTCAGCGGCCGTTCACCGACCGCCAGCACCCGCGCGCCGCCTTCGTCCGCGATCCGCACCAGCTGACCGGACGGGCTCCAGCACGGCACACCGGGGAAAAGATCAAGCCAAGTTGGATCTTCGTCGGCGTGCACCATGCGGGTCGTCCCCGCGTCCGGGTCCACGGCCAGGTACAGCTGGCTGCGCTGGTCCCGCGCCTGCACGAGCAGCAGCGGCGCCCCCGCCTGTGACCAGTGCACACGGGCGAGATACGGGTAGCGCTCCCGGTCCCAGACGACCTCCGTGCGCGCCCCGTCGAGGCCGATCACGAACAGCCGCACGTCCGCGTTGGCGGTGCCGGCGGCCGGGTAGCGGACGTGAGCCGGCTCACGTCCGGGCTGCGCGGGATCGGAGATCCACCACTGCCCCACCGGCGCGTCGTCCGCCCGCGCCACCAGCAGCCGGTCCGACTCCGGCGCCCACCAGAAGCCCCGTGCGCGGCCCATCTCCTCCGCCGCGACGAACTCGGCGAGTCCGTACGTCACGGACTGCTCCTCCGGCTCGGCGAGCGCCCGGTCGCCGTCGCCCTCGGCGCCCACCACGCGCAGGGCGCCGCCGGTGACGTAGGCGATGTGCCGCCCGTCCGGGGACGGGCGCGGGTCGATCACCGGCCCGGGCACGCGCAGTTCACGCGTGGTGCCGGCCCGCAGTTCGGCCGTGAAGAGCCGCCCGGAGAGCGCGAAGGAGGCCAACTCGACGGCTGCGTCGGTGGCGTAGCCGACGATCCCGGCGCCGCCCTCGCGGCTGCGCTCACGGCGTGCGCGCTCCTCGGGCGAGAGGTCCTCCGCGGCGCCGCCGAGGAGGGCGCGCGGGTCCGCGGCCAGGCGCTCGGTGCGGTCGTCCAGGTCCAGGGTCCACAGCGCGTGCGCGCGGTCCGTGCCGGAGCCGGAGCGCAGGAACACGACGCGCGAGGCGTCGGGAGCCACGGTGAACGCGCGGGGCGCGCCGAGCGTGAACCGCTGGGTGCGCGCGTGCCGTCGGGGGAAGGAGACAGGCTCGGTCGTCATGCCCCGACCATATTGGCCATGCGCCCCCTTGTGCGGCTGTGCGCGGGCCTGCGCGCAGGTGCGGATAGTTATGATCACTAGCGCATAGTGGGTATGAACGCACTGCCCGTTGTGTGGATTTATCTGCTGCCCGTCCGTCTTCCAGTCCGTCCGACCAAGACCCCGACCCCCGACACCCCCCGCGTCCTGGGATCTTTGGAGGTGAGCCGCCGTGGCACTCTCGATTTCGGCGGTGGTGCTGCTGGCGATCATCGTCTTCCTGCTGATCAAGAAGTCCGGTCTGAAAGCCGGTCACGCGATCGTGTGCATGCTGCTGGGCTTCTACCTCGCCTCCTCGACGGTCGCCCCCACGATCAGCGAACTCACCACGAACATCGCGGGGATGATCGGCAGCATCAAGTTCTGAGCGCGGCCCCGCCCGGCCCGCCGCGTCCCGACCCGGACCCGCCCGGTCCGCCGCGCCCCGACCGGATGACCGGGGCGCGCGGGCGTCGGGGCCGGGCCTCGTAGGCTGGTACCCATGACGGAACTGCCTGCTCGACGTCTGCTGCTGGTGCACGCGCACCCCGACGACGAGTCCATCAACAACGGCGTGACCATGGCCCGGTACGCGGCCGAAGGCGCCCTGGTGACCCTGGTGACCTGCACACTCGGGGAGCGGGGCGAGGTGATTCCGCCCGAGTTGCGGCATGTGGGCGGGGCCGCGCTGGGCGCCCACCGCCGGCAGGAACTCGCTGCGGCGATGCGCGAGCTGGGAGTCGAGGACGCCCGGCTGCTCGGCGGCGCCGGACGGTACCAGGACTCCGGGATGATGGGGCTGGCCGACAACGACGACCCGGACTGCCTGTGGCAGGCCGACCTCGACGAGGCCGCCGGGCACCTCGTCGCCGTCATCCGCGAGGTGCGGCCCCAGGTCCTCGTGACCTACGACGACAACGGCGGCTACGGGCACCCCGACCACATCAAGGCCCACCGCATCGCCATGCGCGCCGTGGACCTCGCCGCCGACCCCGCCGTGCGCCCCGACCTCGGCGCGCCCTGGGACGTCCCCCGGGTCTGCTGGAACCGGGTGCCGCGCTCCGTCGCCGAGGCCGCCTTCGCGCGGCTGCGCGAGGACCTGCCCGGCCTGCCCTTCGCCAAGTCCGCCACCGTGGACGACGTCCCCGGCGTCGTCGCCGACGAGCGGATCACGGTCCGGATCGAGGGCGATCGCCGCACCGCCGCCGCCAAGGCCGCCGCGATGCGCGCGCACGCCACCCAGATCGAGGTGGCCGAGCCCTGCTTCGCGCTCTCCAACGAACTCGCCCAGCCGCTGTTCACCACCGAGTACTACGAGGTGGTGCGCGGACCGGGCGCCGAGGCGGACCTGACCGATCTGTTCGCCGGAATCGAGGGGGTCGCATGAGCCCGGCAGGGCGGGGGCCCGCCCGGGAGCCCGCGCCGGGTTCCCTGCTGGCGCAGCCCCTCAAGCCGCCCTCCCCGGGGCGGGCCGCCGCCTACCTGGGGCTGTTCGTGCTCGGCGCGGTGGTCGGCGTCGCCGGGGCACTGCTCCAGGCCGCCTGGTTCCCCGGCGGGCTGCTGCTCGCCCTCGCGGGCGCCGCCGGGCTCTTCCTGGGCGGGGCGCAGGCCCTGCGCAGCCGTGGCGGGGCGGGCGCGGGCGCGGCCGGCTGGCTGATCGTCGTCATGCTGCTCACCGCCAGCCGCCCCGAGGGCGACTTCCTCTTCGCGGCGGGCATCGGCTCCTATCTCTTCCTGCTCGGCGGCATGGCCGTCGCTGTGATCTGCGCCACCCTCGGCCGGGCGCGGCAACCGGATGGCCGTGACGTCCGACTTGGGAAATGACGTACCGCTTCTTCCCCCGGCCCCCGTGCGGGTCCGGTGTGGGTTTCCCCAATGGCCCAGGGATGCGGGCCCGACGTGGCCAGTATGGTGGTGCGCGCCGCCGAGCCGCCCCCACTCTCAGGTCGTAACGGGCGGCGGAGCCAACCGGGAGAACCTGCCTTGAGTCGTGAAACTGACACTCCGTCCTCCGGGCCCCACGGGCGCGGGGGAGCCGCCTACCCCTCGGGGACCCCGCCGTACGGCATCCCGGCGGCGTCCGGCGACGGCGCGGGCGCGGACCGCGGTGCCGCGCAGCCGGAGGAACGCAAGACCGAGACCACGCTGACGACCCGCATCAAGATCAACATTCCTGGGTCGCGGCCGATCCCGCCCGTGGTCGTGCGCAAGCCCGTCGCCGGGGCCGGCGCCGAGGCGGACGGGGCCGCCGACGGGGCGAAGTCCCCCGGCGCGCCCGGCAGGGGCAAGCAGGAGCCCTTCGGTTCCGGCGCTCTCGGCGGCGGTGGCGCGGACAACGGCCGTGACGCGGGCATCCCGGACGGCACCGCGGCGTCCTCGGGCACGGCCGAGGCCGCACGCGCCGAACAGGCGGCCCCGGCCGAGGAGAAGGCGACCAGCGACTGGTTCGCGCCCCGCAAGCCCCCGGTGAACAAGGGCGGTCAGGGCGGCAAGAGCGGTCAGGGCGGTGCCGGTGCGTTCGGCGGCGGGGCGGCCACCACCGCCGACGGGGCCGCGGCGTCCGGCGGTCCTGGTTCCGCCGACACGACCGCGCCGGGCGGCGCGCGTCCGGGCGCCGGCGGGCGTCCCGCAGGCGGTGGGCGCCCCGGCGGCGTCGTCGGCTCCATGAACGTACCCGGCGGTGCCCGCGGCGGCGCGCCGTCCCGCAACGGCAAGGGCACCGGGCTGCCCGGGGCCACCGGCGGCCCCGTCGCCCCGGGCCACGGCGGCGGCACCGGCTCCTTCGACGTGACCGAGGCGCTGGCGGCCGGCCCGCTCGGCGGCTCCCGCCCCGGCGGCCCCGGCGAGCCGCGCCGCGACGACCTGCCGTTCTTCGCCGAGAACGGGCACAGCGGCGGCGGTGCCGGCGACCCGGGCGGCGCGCGCGGCCACGACGGCGCGTCCACCGGCTCCCCCACCTCCAGCGGCTCCAGCGGCCCGGGTGGGGCGGGCGTCCCCGGCGGCCCCGGCCGGCCGGGGGGCGGCCCGCAGGGACCCCCCGGCCCCCCCGCCGGGCCCGCCCCCCGTGCCGCCCGGCCCCACGCGCCCGCCGCGCCCGGGGGGGGGCGGCCGCCCGCGGCGGCCGCGGGGGGCGGGGGGGGGGCCGGCGGGGCCCCGCCGGCCCCACCGGCGGTCCGGTCACCGGTGACGCCAGGCTCGACGCGGGCGCGAGCGCGGCCGGCGCGCACACCGCGCGTCCCGGCGGCGGGCTGAGCGACGACACCGCGATCCTCACCCCGCAGCGGCCGGTCCCCGGCTCCGGCGCCGCCCCGGGTTTCGCCCCCCGGCCGGACAACGTCTCCGGGGACACCGTCACCAGCGGCATGCCCGTCGTCCAGCCCGGCGCCTCGCCGCTGCGGGGTGGCGCCGGCGGCACCGGGCCCGCGGCCCGGTCCGCTGCGCAGCCGTCCGCGCCGGCCCCGCAGGGCACCTCCGCCAAGTCCGGCAAGCAGGCCAAGAAGAAGGGCCGCAGCAAGCTGGCGCTGCTCGGCGGCGGCGTGGTCGTCGTGGCCGGTGTCGCCTACGGCGCCGGGCTGCTGATGAACCACTCCGACGTGCCCAAGGGCACCACCGTGCTCGGCGTCGACATCGGCGGCGGCACCCGCGACGACGCGGTCAAGAAGCTCGACGACGCCTTCGGCAAGCGGGTGAACGCGCCGCTGAAGCTGTCGGTGGAGGGAAAGACCGTGTCGCTGAAACCGGATCAGGCCGGGCTCCAGTTCGACACCCAGGCCACCGCCAGCGCGGCGGCGAAGAGCGACTACAACCCGGTCTCCGTGATCGGCTCCCTGTTCGGCAACCACCGCGTGGTCCAGCCGCAGATGCCCATCGACGAGGAGAAGTTGCAGGCCGCGCTGCGCACGGCCGCGGGCGGCGCCGGGTCGGCGGCCGACGGCACCATCACGTTCGAGCCGGGCAAGGCCGTGGCCGTGTACGGCAGGACCGGCAAGAGCATCGACGCGGCCCGCTCCGTCCAGGCGGTCGAGCAGGCGTACCGCACCCAGGTGGAGACCGGGACCACCACCCCCGTGCGGGTGCCCACCACCACGCGTCGCCCGACGGTCTCGAACGCCGAGGTCGACCGGATGATGAAGCAGTTCGCCGAGCCGGCGATGTCCGGCAGGGTGACCGTCATGACGGACCCGGCGCACTCGGTGGTGTTCAGCCCGCAGAAGTCGCTGTGGAAGTTCCTGCGCGTCAAGGCCGTGGGCGGCAAGCTGGTGGACTCCTACGACGAGACGGCGCTCAAGCAGCTCTACGGCGGCGCCTTCGACGGCGTGCTGATCACCCGCGGCACGGGTCAGAAGACGCCCGTCACCGTGCAGGACGTGATCAGCGCCATGCGCCCGGCCCTGATGAGCAAGACCAACCGGGTCGGCGTCATCGACACCGACCCCAGCTAGGGCCTGTCCGCCGTCACCCGTGCCGCATGACATCTGTCATGCGGCAGTCAGGACCCCCGACACTGCCGCCCGCCCCGGCCCGGCGGACAGCATGGGGGCATGACGACGACAGGTACGACGACAGGGACGGCCGCGGACGCCGCCGCCGCGACCGCGGTCGTGGTGTTCGACCGGGTGACCAAGAGCTACGGCGACGTACGGGCCGTGGACGGGCTGAGCCTCGCCCTGCGCCCGGGGGAGACCGTGGCCCTGCTCGGCCCGAACGGCGCCGGCAAGTCCACCACCCTGGACCTGCTGCTCGGCCTGAAGAACGCCGACAGCGGCTCGGTCACCCTTTTCGGCACCGGCCCGCGCGAGGCGATCGTGGCCGGCCGGGTCGGCGCGATGCTGCAGAGCGGCGGCCTGATGGAGGACGTCACCGTCGCCGAACTGGTCCGGCTCGCCTGCGACCTGCACCCCAGGCGGTACCGGGTGCACGACGTGCTGGCCCGGGCCGGGATCTCCGAGATCGCCGACCGCAAGGTCAACAAACTCTCCGGCGGCCAGGCCCAGCGGGTGCGGTTCGCGCTGGCCACCGCCGGCGACAGCGACCTGATCGTGCTGGACGAGCCGACCACCGGCATGGACGTCTCCGCCCGCCAGGCCTTCTGGGCCACCCTGCGCGAGCAGGCCGACCAGGGCCGTACGGTGCTGTTCGCCACCCACTACCTGGAGGAGGCCGACGCCGTAGCCGACCGGGTGCTGGTGCTGCACCGGGGCAGGCTGCTGGCCGACGGCACGGCCGCCGAGATCAAGGCGAAGGCCGGTGCCCGCCGCGTCCGCTTCGACCTGCACGGGCCGATCGACGAGGCGGCCCTGCGCCGACTGCCGTTCCTCACCGCCCTCGACGTCAGCGGCCACACCGTCCGGATCCAGTCGTCCGACGCCGACGCCACCGTCCACGCCCTGTACGGGCTCGGCCTCTACCCCCGCAACCTCGAAGTCGCCGGGCTCGGGCTCGAGCAGGCGTTCGTCGCCATCACCGAGGCCGAGGAGGCCAAGCAGTCGTGAACACCTTCGCCTCACGCAGCCTGATCAAGCTGGAACTCGCCCGCGCCCTGCGCAACCGGAAGTTCCTGTTCTTCTCGGTGCTCTACCCGTCGATCCTGTTCCTGATCATCGCCGGGCAGTCCGACGGCACGGCGCGCATCGACGGCACCGGGCTGACCCTGCCGACCTACATGATGGTCTCCATGGCCTCCTTCGGTGCCCTGACCGCCGTGCTGATGGGCAACAGCGAGCGCATCGCCAAGGAGCGCGAGAGCGGCTGGGTGCGCCAGCTGCGGCTGACCCCGCTGCCCGGCCACGGGTACGTCCTCGCCAAGACCGCGAGCGCCGCCGTGGTGAGCCTGCCGTCCATCGTCGTCGTGTTCGTGGTGGCCGCCGCCGTCAAGCAGGTCCGGCTCGACGCCTGGCAGTGGTGCGCCCTGACCGGCGCGATCTGGGCCGGCAGCCTCGTCTTCGCCGCGCTCGGCGTGGCCATCGGCTACCTCGCCACCGGCGACGCCGTCCGGCCGATCACGATGATCGTCTACTTCGGCCTGTCGCTGCTCGGCGGCCTGTGGATGCCGGCGACCACCTTCCCGCGGTGGTTGCAGAACATCGCCGACTGGCTGCCGACGCACGCGTACGCTGCTCTCGGACAGGCCATCGAACGAAGCCAGGCCCCGCACCTGAAGGACGTCACGCTCCTCGTCGTCTTCTTCGCCCTGTTCGCGGGCGGTGCCGCCTGGCTGTACCGGAAGGACACGCTGAAGGCGTGAGCGCCATGACGACGCACGACCAGCGGCCCGACGAGGCGAGCACGCTGCGGCAGGTGCCCCTCGGCCTGCCACCGCGCGACCGGGCCGACGTGGTGCGCAAGTTGGTGTGGATCCTGCCCTGGCTCATCTTCCTCGGCTCGCCGGTGAAGGATCTGGTCTCCGGACCCCACACGACCGCCGCGACGGCGGCCGGCTGGGTGGGTCTGATGGCCTTCACCGCCACCTATCTCACGCTGGTCTTCCGGAACATGGGCCGGCCGTTCCCGGGCCCGGTGGTCGCCTGTTTCGTCGCCGCGCTCGGCACGCTCGCCGTCGTGCTGAACGTCACCCTGGGCGGGCAGTGGGTCGGCCTGTTCGTGTACGTCTCCGTCGCCTGCGGCGCGACCTTCCCCCCGAAGACCGCGTACTGGACCGTCCCGCTGACCACCCTGGCGATGCTGCTCACCGGCCTGTCCAACGGCGAGAACGACATGGCGACCTTCCTGCTGCTGGTGCTGCTCATCGGCTTCGCCATGACCGGCGTACGGCAGCTGGTGCGCACCACGATCGAGCTGCGCCAGGCCCGCGCCACCGTCGCCCAGCTCGCCGCCAACGAAGAACGCCTGCGCCTGGCCCGCGACCTGCACGACCTGCTCGGCCACTCGCTGTCCCTGATCACGCTCAAGAGCGAGCTGGCCGGCCGCATGCTCCCCGCCCACCCGGACAAGGCGGCCCAGCAGGTCGCCGACATCGAACAGGTCAGCCGGCAGGCCCTGGTCGACGTCCGCGAGGCCGTCACCGGCTACCGGCGCCCCCGCCTGGCCGCCGAACTCGCCGGCGCCCGGGTCGCCCTGACCGCCGCCGGAGTCAGCGCCGAACTGCCCGCCGAGCCCCCGCTGGACGGCGTGCCCGAGGAGAGCGAGTCCGCGCTCGCCTGGGCGTTGCGCGAGGCGGTCACCAACGTCGTCCGGCACAGCGGCGCCGGCCGCTGCACGGTGGAGGTGCTGCGCCGCCAGACCCTGGACGGCGCCTTCCTCGAACTCACCGTGGAGGACAACGGCTCGGGCGGCCCCGGCAAGGACCCGGGCAACGGCCTGACCGGCCCGGCCGAGCGCCTGCACAAGGCCCGCGGCACGCTGGAGGCGGGCCGCGTCAAGCGCGGCTTCCGGCTGGTCGCCCGGGTGCCGCTGGCCGCCGGCGGCACCGTAGGATCCCCGGCATGAGCAGCACGATCAAGGTCCTCCTCGCCGAGGACCAGTCGATGGTCCGCGAGGCGCTGGCCGCCCTGCTCGGGCTGGAGGCGGACATCGAGGTCGTCGCCCAGGTGGCGCGCGGCGACGAGGTCCTGGCCGCCGCCCGCGCCCACGCCGTCGACGTGGCCCTGCTCGACATCGAGATGCCCGGCTGCACCGGCATCGAGGCCGCCGCCCGGCTCCACCGCGAGCTGCCCGCCGTCAAACTGGTCGTCCTGACCACCTTCGGCCGCCCCGGCTATCTGCGCAGCGCCATGGAGGCGGGCGCCGACGCGTTCCTGGTCAAGGACGCGCCCGCCGCGCAACTGGCCGAGGCGGTGCGCAAGGTGCTGGCCGGCGAGCGGGTCATCGACCCCACGCTGGCCGCCGCCGCGCTCGCCGAGGGCGCCAACCCGCTCACCGACCGCGAACGCGAGGTGCTGCGCGCCGCCGCCGACGGCTCCACCAACGCCGAACTGGCCAAGGCCCTGCACCTGTCCCAGGGCACTGTCCGCAACTACCTGTCCACGGCCATCCAGAAACTCGCGGTCCGCAACCGCACGGAGGCGGTGCGCATCGCACGGGAGAAGGGCTGGTTGTAGCCGGGCCCTGCCCGGCCGCCGTGACCGGTGGGTAGAAGAGACGGGGGCGGAGGCATGGCTGGTTCGTGCCCCTTTCACGACCCGCCCGAACCGGCGGTGTCCCCCGCCGTCGGCTCCGGCGCGCGGTGGTGGTGGTAGGCGTGGTGCGGGGCGAAGCCGAGACCGGCGTACAGCGCCTGCGCGCCGGTGTTGTCCGTCTCGACCTGCAGGCAGGCCGCCGAGGCGCCCTCGTCGAGGGCCCGCCGGGCGAGCGCGGCCATCACGGTCGTGGCCAGGCCGCGCCGCCGCTGGTCCGGGTCCACCTCGACGGCGCTGAAGGTGGCCCACCGCCCGTCCACGACGCAGCGGCCGATCGCGGCCGGCGGGTCGCCCGCCGCCGCACCGGGCACCGCCGCGAACCACACCGACGGCCCCGCCTCCAGGACCTTCACCGCCACCTCGCTCAGCCCCTTGCGCCGGTAGCGCGCACGCCACGCCTCGTCGGCCGTGCGGGACAGCACGACCCCGGAGCCCTCGGCCCGGTCCGCGACCGGTGCGAGCGCCCCGATCCACAGCTCGGCGGTCACCTCGCGCACCCAGCCGCGCCGCTCCAGCCCGGCGGCGAGCACCTCCTGGGTGCCCTCGGCGCCGGTGGCGGTCTGGATGTACGCGGGCAGGCCGCGCTCGCCATACCAGCGTCGTACGGCGGCCAGCGCCGCGTCGAGCGGAAGGCCGGGGTCGCCGAGCGGCAGCACGGAGTTCGCCCGCCGGGTGAACCCGCCGGCGGCCCGCAGCTCCCACCCGCCGAGCCGCTCGCTCTCCACCGGCTGCCAGGCGCGCGCGGTGACCCGGGCGAGTTCCTCGTACGACGCGGCCGGTCCGCGCCGGCGCGCGGGGGCCGCGGGAACGACCTTTCCGGCGACCAGGTCGTTCTCCGCGATCCGGACGCTCTCCCCGCCCTTCCGTGTGATCAGCAGCACACCGTCGTCCCATGATGTGAGAACGCCCACCGTGTCGGTGAACTTCTCGCCCGTCCCCCCGGGTACGCTCAAACGCCGGACGGAGACCCGTTTGCCCACGTCAGCAGCGGTGATACGGACCTCGAAGCGTCCTGTCGCCGGAATTTCCACAGGTCAGTTCACCCCTCCTGTTCGGATCATGCCCCGGAACGGAGATACTAGGGGCGGGCATCGACGACGCCGCGCTCCCGCGCGCCAGGCGGCGGAGCCTGAGGAGGCCCGCCAGCGCCCTATCGAGGAGGAACGACAGCGTGACCTACGTCATCGCGCAGCCTTGTGTCGACGTCAAGGACAAGGCGTGCATCGAGGAGTGCCCGGTCGACTGCATCTACGAGGGCCAGCGGTCCTTGTACATCCACCCGGACGAATGCGTCGACTGCGGAGCCTGTGAGCCGGTCTGCCCGGTCGAGGCGATCTTCTACGAGGACGACGTGCCGGAGGAGTGGAAGGACTACTACAAGGCCAACGTCGAGTTCTTCGACGAGCTGGGCTCTCCCGGCGGCGCCAGCAAGCTGGGGCTGATCGAGCGCGACCACCCCTTCGTGGCCGCACTGCCGCCGCAGGGCGAGTAACCCCGAGCGGCCCGCACACCGTGCCGCCCCGGTCCCGTACGGCCTGATCGCCCCCGGCGGTCGGTCGCCGTACGGGACCGAGGCGTCTCACCGTGCCGGGCGTACGCAGGCGCAGGCGCCGCCCGCGCCGGACGAGAAAGTGAGCCTGATCCCCGTGTCCGCAGTCTCCGACCGGCTTCCCACCTTCCCCTGGGACAAGCTGGAGCCGTACAAGAAGACGGCCGCGGCCCACCCCGGCGGCATCGTCGACCTGTCGGTCGGCACCCCGGTCGACCCGGTCCCCGAGCTGATCCAGAAGGCGCTGGTCGCGGCGGCCGACTCCCCGGGCTATCCCACCGTGTGGGGCACGCCCGAGCTGCGCGACGCGATCACCGGCTGGGTGGAGCGCCGCCTGGGCGCGCGCGGGGTCACCCACCGCCACGTCCTGCCGGTCGTCGGCTCCAAGGAACTGGTCGCCTGGCTGCCCACGCAGCTGGGCCTCGGCCCCGGCGACAAGGTCGCCTACCCGCGCCTGGCCTACCCCACCTACGAGGTCGGTGCCCGCCTGGCCCGCGCGGACCACGAGGCCTACGACGACCCCACCGCCCTGGACCCGGCGCACCTGAAGCTGCTGTGGCTCAACTCGCCGTCCAACCCCACCGGCCGGGTGCTGGGCAAGGAGGAGCTGACGCGGATCGTCGCCTGGGCCCGGGAGCACGGCGTGCTGGTCTTCTCCGACGAGTGCTACCTGGAACTGGGCTGGGAGGCCGACCCCGTCTCGGTCCTGCACCCGGACGTCAACGGCGGCTCCTTCGACGGCATCGTCGCCGTGCACTCCCTGTCCAAGCGGTCCAACCTCGCCGGGTACCGGGCCGCCTTCCTGGCCGGCGACCCGGCGGTCCTCGGCCCGCTGCTGGAGATCCGCAAGCACGGCGGCATGATGACGCCGGCGCCCACCCAGGCCGCGGTCGTGGCGGCCCTCGGCGACGACGCCCACGTCCGCGAACAGCGCGAGCGCTACGCCGCCCGCCGCACCGTCCTGCGCCGGGCGCTGCTGGAGCACGGCTTCCGCATCGAGCACAGCGAGGCCAGCCTCTACCTGTGGGCCACGCGGGAGGAGTCCTGCTGGGACACGGTCGCCCACCTGGCCGAGCGCGGCATCCTGGTCGCCCCGGGCGACTTCTACGGGCCGGCCGGTGAGAGGTTCGTGCGCGTGGCCCTGACGGCCACGGACGAGCGGATCGAGGCGGCGGCGGCGCGCCTGGCGCGGTAGGCGCCCGGTTCGAGCGCCGGCCCGCGCACACGAAGGCGACGGGGCCCGGGGAGACGTCCCCGGGCCCCGTCGCGTGCCTACGGCGCCGCCGTGTCCGTGCCGAGAAGTCCTACGGCCGGTGCGCGCGTCGCTCAGCCGCCCAGGGGCAGGCCGGTCGAGGGCAGGGACTGCGTCGGCAGGCCGCCCTTCGTCGCCGTCCTGGCGGTGTCGGCGACCACTCCGGCCGCGGACCCGGCGGCGTCGCCGGCCGCCTTCTGCGCCACCGGGGTGGCCTGCTTCACGAGCTTGCCCCCCGTCTTGCCCGCGGCCGGCACCGTCTGCTTGAGCGCCTTGCTGCCGGTGTCACCCGCGACCCCGGTGAGGTGCTGCGCCGCGCCGTCCACGGTGTTGCCGACGTGCGCCCCGTCCAGGGCGGTCAGGCCGCCGATGTTCGGGGTGGCCGGCAGCTCGGGGGCAGCGCTGGCGGAGCCGGCCGCACCGACCCCGGCAGCCGCTCCCGCAGCGACGAGCAGCGCGGCACGGGCGATCCGGCGGGTCAGGGGGAGGGACATGTTGCTCCTTCGACGGAGAGAACGGTGAAGACGCAGTGACTACCGCTCGAAGCCGACGAAGGTTGCGGCGGGCCGACGTAAAGAGTTGGCAATGCGTCGCATTATCGGCTGCGCACAAAAACGGACGAAAGGCAGAACGCCGGGACGTCTGCTGAATCCTTCCGCCTCGCTGTTTCCAGGTGTTCCGGCCGGGGGAGGAGTGACGGCGCGCACGCCTGCGCCCACGGCCCTCCCGGGCGGGCGCGCACCACCCGGGAGGGTGACGAGCCGGAGGTCTGTTCCCGGCGGGTCGGAGGTCCGGTTCGAGCGGGGAGCCACTGGCCGGGTCCGGGCGGGGGCCGGAGGGTCTGTTCCGAGCGGGGAGCCGGAGATCTGCCGTGGCCGCCGGTGGTTCCTGGCCGCCGGCCGTTTCCGGCCGCCGGTGGTTCCTAGCCGCCGGTCGTGATGCGTACCGCGCCCGCGTCCGCCGTGTCCGACCGGTCGCCGTTCTTCGCGTCCGTCGTGTGCCACTGGCCGTCGGTGAGACCGGCGGTCCACTCCCGGCCGGCGTACGCGACCCGCTCGATGTGCAGCGCGGAGGCGTTCGCCACCGCCCAGTGCGCCAGCTGCCAGCCGCGCTGCCGCGCGCTGCGCCCGTCCTCGGCGCCGCCGCGCACCGGCAGCGTCACGGTCCGGCCGTCGGTGACCGAGGCGTGCCGCGGCGCGGGCGTCGGCGTGGCTCCGCGGTCGGCCACCACCGCGCCGGTCTCCTGCAGCACGTCCCGCCCGAAGTCGCGCACCAGCGCGGCCCGCACCGCGTTCGGGCCGGTGGCGGTGGTGGCTGCGGGGCGGCCCTGGCAGGTCAGCGTGGCCGCGGCCTGCCCGGTCAGGGCGGCCGCGAGCAGCGTGGCGTCCGGCTCGTGCTTGGCGTACGCCTCCGGGAAGCCGCTGCGCTGCACCCGCTGCGCGGCCACGGTCAGCGGCAGCCGGGTGTAGTCGGGGACCTCGGCGAGGTGCTCGTAGAAGACGCCCGCCGCGTACGTCGGGTCCATGATCTCCTTCGGGGTGCCCCAGCCCTGCGACGGCCGCTGCTGGAACAGGCCGAGGGAGTCCCGGTCGCCGTGCCGGAGGTTGCGCAGGCCCGACTCCTGCAGGGCGGTCGCCAGCGCGATGGTCACGGCCCGCTCGGGCATGCCCCGCCCGGTGCCGACGGCGGCGATCGTCGCCGCGTTCACCGCCTGCTCCGGCGTGAACTCGTACGACGTGCCGCCGCCGCCCGCGGAGACGACCTTGCAGCCCGGGGCCGCGCCACCCGTCAGGTACTGCACCGTGAGGTAACCCGCGAGCGCGAGCAGGACGGCAACGGCCGCCCCGATCCTGAGGAGGCGGCCACGACGCTTCGAAGTGGGGGACGGCTCTGGCACGCCTACAAGGTACTGGAGACGCAGGGGGTGTTGAGCCAGGTGGCGGGGGGTGTCCGGGCGTCAACGCGCTTCTGCCCCGGGGCGCTTCGTCACCCGGGGGCCGGCGGCCGTTCACCGGACGTCGACGAACCCTTCGCCTGTCGAGCACGGACCGCCCGGCGGGTTAGGGTCGAGGCCATGGCCGATACCCCGCTTGACCTGACGCTGGACGCCGCGCGGCTGACCGCGCAGCTCGTCGACTTCCCCTCGGAGAGCGGCACCGAGAAGCCGCTGGCCGACGCGATCGAGGCCGCGCTGCGCACCCTGCCGCACCTGACGGTCGACCGCCTGGGCAACAACGTCGTCGCCCGCACGCGGCTGGGCCGTTCCGAGCGGGTGATCCTGGCCGGTCACATCGACACCGTTCCCATCGCCGGCAACGTGCCCTCCCGGCTGGACGAGGACGGGGTGCTGTGGGGCTGCGGCACCTGCGACATGAAGTCCGGCGTCGCCGTGCAGCTGCGGATCGCGGCCACCGTCCCCGCCCCCAACCGCGACCTGACCTTCGTCTTCTACGACAACGAGGAGGTCGCCGCGGAGCTGAACGGCCTCAGGCACGTCGCCGAGGCGCACCCGGAGTGGCTGGCGGGCGACTTCGCGGTGCTGCTGGAACCCTCCGACGGCCAGGTCGAGGGCGGCTGCCAGGGCACGCTGCGGGTGCTGCTGAAGACCAAGGGCGAGCGGGCGCACTCCGCGCGCGGCTGGATGGGCTCCAACGCCATCCACGCCGCCGCGCCGATCCTGGCCCGGCTCGCGCAGTACCAGCCGCGGTATCCGGTCATCGACGGCCTGGAGTACCGCGAGGGCCTGAACGCCGTGGGCATCTCCGGCGGCGTGGCGGGCAACGTGATCCCCGACGAGTGCGTGGTCACCGTCAACTTCCGCTACGCGCCGGACCGCACCGAGGAGGAGGCGATCGCCCACGTCCGCGAGGTGTTCGCGGACTGCGGCGTGGAGGAGTTCGTCGTCGACGACCACAGCCCCGGTGCCCTGCCGGGCCTGAACCACCCGGCCGCGGCGGCCTTCGTCGAGGCCGTCGGCGGCACCCCGCAGCCCAAGTACGGCTGGACGGACGTCTCCCGCTTCTCCGCGCTCGGCATCCCGGCCGTCAACTACGGCCCCGGCAACCCGCACTTGGCGCACAAGCGGGACGAGCGCGTGGACACCGCCAAGATCCTCGCGGGCGAGGAGCGGCTGCGGGCCTGGCTGACCGACTGACGGCGGCGACGGCCGGGTGGCGGTGACAGGCGCCCCGGGGCACCGCGGGGCACCACGGAGCGCTGCGGACCGGGCCGCGCCGGGGCACCCCGGGGCGCTGCGCGCCGGACATGCCGAGGTCCCCCTCCCGTAACCCGCGTAGATCTACGCTGAGGTGGAAAGACCGCACACGGAGGGAGCGCACATGGCTACAGGCAACCCCGAGGGCAAGAAGCGGCCACCGGAGGAGCAGCGCCTGGGACCGGTCCTCCGGCGGCGCGGACAGGTCCAGGCGAGCACCACCGACCAGCGGCTGCTGGACGAGCGCGCCCCGACCGACTGGGTGCACACCGACCCCTGGCGGGTGCTGCGCATCCAGTCGGAGTTCATCGAGGGCTTCGGCACGCTGGCCGAACTCCCGCCCGCGATCAGCGTCTTCGGCTCCGCCCGCACGCCGGTGGACTCCGCGGAGTACGAGGCGGGCGTGCGGCTGGGCCGCGGCCTGGTCGAGGCGGGCTTCGCGGTGATCACCGGCGGCGGACCGGGCGCCATGGAGGCCGCGAACAAGGGCGCGTGCGAGGCCGGCGGCATCTCGGTGGGCCTGGGCATCGAGCTGCCCTTCGAGCAGGGCCTGAACCCCTATGTCGACATCGGGCTGAACTTCCGCTACTTCTTCGTCCGCAAGATGATGTTCGTCAAGTACGCCCAGGGCTTCGTGGTCCTGCCCGGCGGCCTGGGCACGCTCGACGAACTCTTCGAGGCGCTCACCCTCGTCCAGACGCAGAAGGTCACCCGCTTCCCGATCGTGCTGTTCGGCAGCGCGTACTGGGGCGGCCTGGTGGACTGGCTCACCCACACCCTCATCGCCGAGGGCAAGGCGTCCAAGGCGGACCTGACCCTGTTCCACGTGACGGACGAGGTGGACGAGGCGGTGGCGCTGGTGTCCAAGGAGGCCGGCCGGTAGGGAGCCGGCCCGGGACGGCGGGGGGACCCCTGTCCGAGACGGCGGCGACCGGAAAGCCCGTCCGGGACGGCGCAGGCGGAACCCTCCGCCCGGGACGGCGAGGCGGAACCCTCCGCCCGGGACGGCGAGGTGGAACCCTCCGCCCGGGACGGCGAGGGGGAACCCTCCGTCCGGGACGGCGAGGTGGAACCCTCCGCCCGGGACGGCGAGGTGGAACCCTGCGTCCGGGACGGCGCAGGCGGAGACCCCCCGCCCGGGACGGGGGGGGCGGAACGCCCGGCCGGCGGCGGAACCCGTGTCCGAGGCGGCGGGGGCCGAACGTCCTACGCCAGCCCCCGCCGGGCCACGGCGGGCGGGCGGTGGCCCGCGATCGACGCCACCATGTCCAGCACCTGCCGGGTCTCGGCGACCTCGTGCACCCGGTAGACCTGCGCCCCCAGCCACGCCGAGACGGCCGTCGTCGCCAGCGTGCCCAGCACCCGCTCCTTGACCGGCTTGTCCAGCGTCTCGCCCACGAAGTCCTTGTTGGACAGGGACACCAGCACCGGCCAGCCGGTGGCCACCATCTCGTCCAGCCGGCGCGTGGCCTCCAGGCTGTGCCGCGTGTTCTTGCCGAAGTCGTGCCCGGGGTCGATCAGCACCGACTCCCGGGGCACGCCGAGGGCCACCGCCCGCTCGGCCAGGCCCAGGGTGACCTTCAGGATGTCGGCCATGACGTCGTCGTACGTCACCCGGTGCGGCCGGGTGCGCGGCTGGGCGCCGCCCGCGTGGGTGCACACCAGCCCCACCTTGTACCGCGCCGCGACCTCGGCCAGCCGCGGGTCCACGCCGCCCCACGCGTCGTTGAGCAGGTCCGCCCCCGCCTCGCAGACCGCCTCGCCGACCTCCGCGCGCCAGGTGTCCACGCTGATCACCACGTCGGGGAACCGCCGCCGCACCTCGGCCACGAAGCCCACCGTGCGCCGGGCCTCCTCCTCGGCCGTGACCTCCTCGCCGGGGCCCGCCTCCCCCCCGCCGATGTCGATGATCGCCGCGCCCTGGGCGACCGCCTGCTCCACGCGGGCCAGGGCCGGCTCGTCGCGGAACGTCGCACCCTGGTCGTAGAAGGAGTCCGGGGTCCGGTTGACGATCGCCATGATCACCGGCTCGTGCGCGCCGAATTCACGCCTGCCCAGCCTGAGCATCCCCTGTGACCTCTTCTCCCGCGATACCTGTGGCCCGCCCGTGCGGGCCGCCTCTTCGGCCGCCTGCGACCCTAACCGTCAGCCTCGCATGGCACGATCGGACCCTGGCACACCCGACCCGTTCGACAGACTCCGTGGGGACCGAAGCGATGGTTATGTTCTTGTTCCTGGTCGTCGCGCTCGCCGTCGTGGTCGCCGCGGTCACGCTCGCCGTGGTCGGCGGGGGCGAGGGAAGCGGCCCGCTGCCCGAGGCGGCGCCCGAGCGGCTGCACGACCCGCTGCCCCCGGATCGCCCGGTGGGCCGCGCGGACGTGGAGAACCTCCGCTTCCCGCTCGCCGTCCGCGGCTACCGCATGGCGGACGTCGACGACGCGCTGAGCCGGCTGGGCGCCGAACTCGCCGAACGCGAGGCCCGGATCGCCGACCTGGAGTCCGCGCTGGCGGGCGCCCGGGCCGCCGTGTCGCAGGCCCGCGCGGACAAGCCCGATGCACAGGAGCAGCAGTGAGCGCAGGAGGAGCGGTGACGGACGCGACCGAGGCGGCCGACGAGGCGCGGGGACCGGCGGCGGAGGCCCCCGTGCCGGGCGGGGCCGGGCCGGTCGCCGGTCCGGACGGCGCCCCGCGCTGCCCCTGGGCGCTGTCCGCGCCCGAGTACGTGGCGTACCACGACGAGGAGTGGGGCCGGCCCGTCCACGGCGACGACGCCCTCTACGAGCGGCTCAGCCTGGAGGCGTTCCAGTCCGGCCTGTCGTGGATCACGATCCTGCGCCGCCGGCCGGGCTTCCGCGCCGCCTTCGCCGGGTTCGAGATCGCCGCGGTGGCGCGGTTCACGGACGCCGACCGGGAGCGGCTGCTCGCCGACACCGGCATCATCCGCAACCGCGCGAAGATCGACGCCACCCTCGCCAACGCCCGGGTGCTCGCCGAGTGGTCCCCCGGCGAGCTGGACGCCCTCATCTGGTCCCACGCCCCCGACCCGACCGGCCGCCCGGCGCCGCGGACCCTCGCGGACGTCCCCGCGGTCACCCCCGAGTCCACGGCCCTGTCCAAGGCGCTGAAGAAGCGCGGCCTGCGCTTCGTCGGCCCGACGACGGCGTACGCGCTGATGCAGGCCTGCGGACTGGTCGACGACCACCTCGCCGACTGCGTGGCCCGCCGCCCCTGACCGGCGGTCCGGGGCGGCGGCGGCGCGGCCCGTCCCGGCCTCAGCGGCCCAGGTACGTCGGCTTCTCCTTGTTCACGAACGCCTGCACGGCGATCGCGTGGTCCTCGGACTGCCCGGCCCGCGTCTGCAGTTCGTCCTCCTTCTCCAGCGTCTCGGTCAGGGAGTGCGTCAGCCCGTAGGCCACCGACTCCTTCAGCGCCGCGTACGCCAGCGTCGGACCCTGGGCCAGGGCACGCGCCGTCCTCTCGGCCTCGGCGCGCAGCTCGGCCGCCGGTACGACCCGGTTGGCGATGCCCAGCTCGTACGCCTCCTGGGCGGTGATGCTGCGCGGGAAGAGCAGCAGGTCGGTGGCGCGGCTCGGGCCGACCACCCGCGGCAGCGTCCAGGAGACGCCGGAGTCGGCGGTGAGCGCCACGCCCGCGAAGGAGGTGGTGAAGGACGCCGTGTCCGCGACGATCCGGTGGTCGGCGGCGAGCGCGAAGCCGAAGCCCGCCCCGGCGGCCACGCCGTTGACCGCGGCGACGACCGGCTTGGGCGCCCCGGCCAGCGCCCGCACGATCGGGTTGTAGTGCTCCTTCACCGTGCTCATCGTCTGCCCCGACCCGGTCTGCCGGTCGCTGTGCAGCAGTCCGATGTGCTCCTTGAGGTCCTGGCCGACGCAGAACGCCCGGTCCCCGGCGGCGGTCAGCAGGATCGCGCGCACCGCGCCGTCGGCCGCGGCGGCCTCGGCCGCGTCCCGCAGGGCGGCCTTCGTCGCGATGTTCAGCGCGTTCATCGCCTCCGGGCGGTTCAGCGTGATCGTCGCCAGTCCGTCGCTGACCTCGTAGAGCACGGTGTCGGCCATGGGGCATCCCCTCCGGTGTCACGGCTGGGACGTACCGCTCGGTACGTCCTGGGTTCGAAGGACAGCATGACGGAGATCACCGGTCCCGGCGCGGCGCGCTCGTGTGACCTGCGTCAAAGAAATCCGGCACGCGGGCGGACGCGGGGTGTGCGGGCCGGCGCGAAGTATCGCAGCCACATCCCCGAATTGAGTGGTTTTGCTCGCGTGCGTTGCCCAAGCGATGCGGACTGATGTTGGTCATCGGGTCCTGGGATGCGGGATAATGGCTGGGAAGCAATGTGTTCGATGCCGGTGTCGCGTGTCCGGGGCCGTTGCGGGCGAGGACCGCGCGCGTGCCCTTCGATGGGCTGTCGGCTTAGACGATGAGCTGGGTTTCAGGAAGGGGAACGAGCATGGCGGCCATGAAGCCGCGGACGGGCGATGGCCCGCTCGAGGTGACCAAGGAGGGGCGGGGCATCGTCATGCGCGTTCCGCTCGAAGGCGGCGGTCGGCTCGTCGTCGAGCTGACCCCTGACGAGGCCGACGCGCTCGGCGACGCCCTGAAGAAGGTCGTCGGCTGACGCGCAAGCGACCATACCGTTTTCAGTCGCCCCGGCATCGTACGCGGTGCCGGGGCGGCTGTTTTTCCCGGGGCCCGGAAACGTCTCCGCGGAGCCCACGACCCTTTACCCTGGCCCCGCGAGCCTTTTCCCGGACCCGCGCGAACGGCTGCGCTGCGGGTGTCCCGAACGGCTCCGCTTCCGCCGGGTGCCCACGGCGTGCGCCCCGCGCGGCGGTCAGCGTTTGACCGCGCACAGCAGGCCGTCGCCCACCGGCAGCAGCGACGGCATCAGCTCGTCGCTCTCGCGCACCGTGCGCAGCAGCTCCCGCAGCCGCAGCACTTCCGTGGGCTGGGGCCCGGAGTCCACCGTGCGCCCGTGCGCGAAGACCCCCTCGAAGACCACCAGGCCGCCCGGCCGCAGCAGCCGCATCGATTCGGTCAGGTACTCCGGGAACTCCAGCCGGTCGCCGTCGCAGAACACCAGGTCGTAACCGGCGTCCGCGAGCCGCGGCAGCACCTCCAGGGCGCGGCCGGGGATGAAGCGGGCGCGGTTGCCGGCGAAGCCGGCGGCGCGGAACGCCTGCCGGGCGGACTGCTGGTGCTCCGGCTCGGTGTCCACGGTGGTCAGCACGCCGTCCGGGCGCATGCCGTGCAGCAGGTGGATGCCGGAGACCCCGGTACCGGTGCCGATCTCCGCGACCGCCTTGGCGTCCACGGTGGCGGCGAGCAGGCGCAGCGCCGCGCCCGCGCTGGGCGACACCGAGCGCAGGCCCGCCTCGCGGGCCCGGTCGCGGGCCCAGCGCAGTGCGTCGTCCTCGGCGACATAGGCGTCGGCGAACGCCCAGCTCGCCTGCCGGTTGCCGGTAATGACCCTCTCCTGTCCCCGTGTGTGCCTGGGCGTGACTGTATCCGCTGGGCCGGGAACCCGCAGATGGGACCGGTCGTTCGAAGGGGTGGGAAGGCGGCCGCGGAAGACGTCCGGGGCCCGACGGGGGGCAGGGGATGGAACGGGACGGTGAGCAAGTGCCGACGCAGCAGCACGAGCCGTGGCAGCCCGTGTCAAATTCTCGTAAAACCGCTTATCCGGAGCTAACGGACGAGGTGGCTATGGTAGGGGCTCCACTGGACACCACCAGAGCCGACAGGGGAGGTGCGGCCGTGCCTGTGGATCGGGGAGGAGTGCTGCGGCGCTTTCTCGGATCGGCGGGCAGGCCGAAATCCGTGAACGACACCGCTGCTGACGCGAGCCACGCCGAGCGCTGCGCCCAGACCGCGACCTTCTCCAGCGACGCGGACGGGCAGGCGTGGACTCCGCCCACCTGGGAGGAGATCGTCAGCACCCACAGCGGCCGCGTGTACCGCCTCGCCTACCGCCTCACCGGCAACCAGCACGACGCCGAGGACCTCACCCAGGAGGTCTTCGTCCGCGTCTTCCGCTCGCTGTCGACCTACACCCCGGGCACCTTCGAGGGCTGGCTGCACCGCATCACCACCAACCTCTTCCTCGACATGGTCCGCCGCAAGCAGCGCATCCGCTTCGACGCGCTCGGCGAGGACGCGGCCGAGCGGCTGGCCAGCAAGGAACCCACCCCCCAGCAGCTGTTCAACGACGCCCACTTCGACGCGGACATCCAGCAGGCCCTGGACACCCTGGCGCCGGAGTTCCGCGCCGCGGTCGTCCTGTGCGACATCGAGGGCCTGTCCTACGAGGAGATCGCCGCGACCCTGGGCGTCAAGCTCGGCACCGTGCGCTCCCGCATCCACCGCGGCCGCTCCCAGCTGCGCAAGGCCCTCGCGCACCGCTCGCCCGAGGCCCGCGCCGAGCGCCGCCGCTTCGTGCCCCGTGTTCCCGCACTGGGGGGAGGGGGCGCGACCGCGTGAGTGGATCACGACCCAACCCCGCCGCGAGCGGGCTCGCCGAGCAGCACCTGGGAGACCGGCTCTCCGCCCTGGTGGACGGAGAACTCGGTCCGGACGCGCGCGAGCGCGTGCTGGCGCACGTCGCCACCTGCCCGAAGTGCAAGGCGGAGGTCGACGCACAGCGCCGGCTGAAGAACGTCTTCGCCGAGGCGGCCCCCCCGCCTCCTTCCGAGAGCTTCCTGGCCCGCCTGCAGGGGCTGCCCTGGGGAGGCGACCCCGAGGGCGGCGGCCCGCCGCCGGGCGGGGGAGGACCGCCGGGCGCGCTCCCCGGACCGGGACGGTCCGGGGCCTTGGGCGTGTTCGGCGTCAAGCGCGGCGAGCCGTTCGAGTTCGGCTACGTCCCCGCCCGCCCGCATCTGTCCGAGCCCGCACCGCAGCGCTCCGGCGGCTTTCGCGTCCACCCCGTCGGCCGGCCCGAGGGCGAGCGTTCGGCCCTGCGCGGTCTGAGGTTCGCCTTCGTCGCCGCCGGGGCGGTGTCGCTGGCCGCGCTCGCGCTGGGCGGAGTGACCACGGGCACGATGGCCGGCACCGCCGCCGAGGCACGCGGCGGTTCGGGGGCCGGCAGCAATGTGACCCCGGCGCGCCCGGCCGGCGCGGCGGCGGCGACGGGCCAGGAGGCGACGCGGTCGCGCCGGCCGGCGGGGCCGCCGCCGGCGCAGGGCCGGCCGACCTCCTCCGGTGCGCAGGCCGCGGCGCCCACCTCGCTGTCCGCGCCGCTGCTCCCCGGCATTCCCGCGCAGGCCGCCGGGCGCCCCCAGGGGGCGATACGGCCCCTGCCCCCCCCGCCGCCGGTGCTCGCCGGCGCCGCGGTGATGTCCCCGCTGATGCGCCCGCTGCTCGCCCGGCCGCCGATCTCCCTGACCGCCTGGTCCGCCGACCCGCATCTCACCGCGGACGGGCTCCTGACGGCGCCCGCCCCGGGCCCGACGTCCACGGCCTCTTCGGCCACCCCGTCCCCCGGCTCGCCCGCGACCCACTGACCGGCGCCGGCCGCCCGCCCGCGCGGGGGCCGGCCCCTCCGGCGACTGCAGCCAACATCACAGGCACGCCCGGCGCGCACCGCGACACGGGACAACGCACGTCGTCCGCAAGGCGAACAACCGGGAAAACTGGTCGTGTACACGCACTCCGACACTGCGGGACGGTACCCGTGGGACACCTGGGCCGGGTACCGTGGATCCGGCCCGGACCACGGAAAGACCCGCACACACCGGACCACCGGAGGCCCGAGGACCACGGACATCGCAAGGAGCTTCAGGTGTTCAACGACATAGGACTGCCCGAGCTGGCGGCGATCATCGTCCTCGGCATGCTCGTGTTCGGTCCGGACAAGCTCCCGAAGGTCATCCAGGACGTGATGCGCACGATCCGGAAGATCCGTGAGTTCTCGGAGAGCGCCAAGCAGGACATCCGCAAGGAGCTGGGCCCGGAGTTCAAGGACTTCGAGTTCGAGGACCTCAACCCCAAGACGTTCCTGCGCAAGCAGCTGGAGAACGACGACCTGGGGCTGAAGGAGATCCGCAACGGCTTCGACCTGAAGAAGGAGATGGCCGAGGTCGCGGACGCCGTGCACAGCTACGACACCGACCCCGCGCCGTCGGCCCTGCCCTCCGCCTCCGGCTCGTCGTCCGCCGCGCCGGGCGGCCGGGTGGACATGACCAAGAAGCCCGCCTCCCCGGGCCGCGACGACCGCCCGCCCTTCGACGCCGACGCCACCTGACCCGTACGGCGGCACCCCGGCGCCCGCCCGCCGGAAGGCGGACGCCGGGCCCTGAAGGCCCCGCGTACCCCCTCCCGGCGACCCACGCGCCGGGCGCTTTCCCGGCTGCCCGAGGCGGGCTCGATATGCTGCCGAGTTGTTGTGCGGACCGCAGGAGTACGCCCGAAGGGGGGCGGGCCGCCGCGGTCCGACGAGAGCGAGGAGGCGTCCGGGCAGATGGAGACGACGAGTAGGGCGGTCGCGCAGGCACCGGCCGCGGAGGACGGACCACAACTCCCCTCCGGGCGGCGCACGGTCGACGACTACCTGCTGGCGCCCTTCCCGTGGTACGGCCTCGACGAGGCGTTCACGGGTCCGCGCTGGCTGATGCAGGTCGGCACCTCGGCCGACGACTCCGTGGAACACGGTTCACTCGGGCACGGCGACGCGCCGTCGGTGCGCAACGAGTTCGTCTCCGGCTCCCCGGAGGAGCCCAGGGAGAAGTTCGCGGTCGTCGTCACCGTCGCCGCCCATCCCGAGCGCCGGCTGTCCGACGGCACCGGCCAGCTGGAGGCGACCTCCGTCTCCTCGGCGGCCTGGCTGGCCGGGGTGGGGCTGCTGTCGTTCACCTGGCCGCTGCAGATGGACCACGCCCTGCGCGACGACTGGCTGGAACAGCAGACCGAGACGGCGTGGGTGCTCGCCGACGACCTGGACGGGCCGGACTGGACGACGCTCTCGCTGCCCGTGGACGGCGTCCCGTCCCCCTTCCACTACCGCGAGTCCGAGTTCGGCTGGGTGCTCGCCGGCACGACCTCGCAGGGCGTGCACCTGGGGGCGTACGGCAGGGGAATGAGCGCGTACGGCCTGGGATTCTCCGTGGTGAAGGACATCACCGCCTACGCGTGAGCCGCCCCCGGGCCGACGGCGAAGGGCGCCGCCCCGGCGGGACGGCGCCCTTGCTCGTCACCTCGTCGCAGGCGGCCCTGTGCGGGCCGCAGGGCCGCTAGAACTTGTTCTTCGGGGTGATGCCCAGCGACAGGCCCGCCAGGCCCCGCTGACGGCCGCCGAGCTTGCCCGCGATGGCGCGCAGCGCGGCGCCCGCGGGGGAGTCGGGGTCGCTCAGCACGACCGGCTTGCCCTCGTCGCCGCCCTCGCGCAGCCGCACGTCGATCGGGATGGACCCGAGGACCGGTACCGATGTGCCCGTCGTACGGGTCAGGCCGTCCGCGACCAGCTGGCCGCCGCCCGTGCCGAAGACGTCGACCATCTCGCCGCAGTGCGGGCAGGGCAGGCCGGACATGTTCTCGACCACGCCGACGATCTTCTGGTGGGTCTGCACGGCGATGGACCCGGCCCGCTCGGCCACCTCGGCGGCGGCCTGCTGAGGGGTCGTCACGACCAGGATCTCGGCGTTCGGGATCAGCTGGGCCACGGAGATGGCGATGTCGCCGGTGCCGGGCGGCAGGTCGAGGAGCAGCACGTCCAGGTCGCCCCAGTACACGTCCGCCAGGAACTGCTGCAGCGCGCGGTGCAGCATCGGGCCGCGCCAGACCACCGGCGCGTTGCCCGGGGTGAACATGCCGATGGAGATGACCTTCACGCCGTTCGCCGACGGCGGCATGATCATGTTCTCGACCTGGGTGGGACGGCCGTCGGCGCCCAGCATGCGCGGCACCGAGTGGCCGTAGATGTCGGCGTCCACGACACCGACCTTCAGGCCGTCGGCGGCCATCGCCGCCGCCAGGTTCACCGTCACCGAGGACTTGCCGACGCCGCCCTTGCCGGAGGCGACCGCGTAGACCCGGGTGAGGTTGCCGGGCTTGGCGAAGGGCACCTCGCGCTCGGCCTGGCCGCCGCGCAGAGCCGCCGCCAGCTCCCGGCGCTGCTCGTCGCTCATCACGTCCAGTGTGACGTCCACCCGGGTGACGCCCTCGACGCGCGAGACCGCCTCGGTGACGCGCTGGGTGATCGTCTCGCGCATCGGGCAGCCGGAGACCGTCAGGTACACGGTGACCGCGACGGCGCCGTCGGCGCCGATCTGAACCGATTTGACCATCCCGAGGTCGGTGATGGGTCGGTTGATCTCGGGGTCGTTCACCGTCGCCAGTGCTTCGCGCACCGCGTCTTCCGTAGCCATACCGACGATGGTACGGCGCGCGGCGGCGGCCCCGGGACCCCTGTCAGCGGTCGTCCACGTCACGTCCGCCGGGGTGTTCTGCCGGGATGGCCGGGAATACGCCCTGCCGGCTCTCCTGGTGCTGCCGGTGCTGCCCGTCGCCGTCGGCCCGGAGTTCCTCCAGTTCCTTGACGAGGTCCTGCAGCTCGGAGCGGATCCAGTCGCGGGTGGCCACCTCGCCCAGGCCCATGCGCAGCGCGGCGATCTCCCGGGTGAGGTACTCGGTGTCGGCGATGGACCGCTCGTTCTGCTTGCGGTCCTGTTCGAGGTTGACCCGGTCCCGGTCGTCCTGCCGGTTCTGCGCCAGCAGGATCAGCGGGGCGGCGTAGGACGCCTGCAGGGACAGCGCCAGCGTCAGGAAGATGAACGGGTACTCGTCGAAGCGCAGGTGGCGGGGGGCGGCGACGTTCCACACCACCCACACCAGGATCACCACCGTCATCCAGACCAGGAACCGCCCGGTGCCGATGAAGCGGGCGATGCGCTCCGACATCCGGCCGAAGGCGTCCGGGTCCCACTCGGGCAGCAGCCGGCGCCGGGGCGGGCGCGGCTGGTCCAGCCGGCTGCCCCGGGGCCGGCCGGTGGCGGTGGCGCCCGCCGGGTGCCGCTCGCGGGCGGCGTCGCGTTCAGCCGCCATGGGAAGCCGCCCCCTCGTCCAGGTGGTACTCGGTCTCCCGCCAGTCCTCCGGCAGCATGTGGTCCAGGACGTCGTCCACGGTGATGACGCCCAGCAGCGAGCCGGCCTCGTCCACGACGGGTGCGGCCACCATGTCGTAGGTGGCGAAGAACCCGGCGACGACCGGCAGCGCCGCGTCGGGCGCGAGCGGTTGCAGGTCGTCGTCGACGAGGGCGCTGACCAGGCTGTAGGGCGGGTCGCGCAGCAGCCGCTGGAAGTGGACCGTGCCGAGGTACTTGCCGGTGGGGGTCTCGTCGGGCGGGCGGCAGACGTAGACCTGGGCGGCCAGCGCGGGGGACAGGTCGGGGTTGCGGACCCGGGCGAGCGCGTCGGCGACGGTGGCGTCCGGGCGCAGCACGATCGGTTCGGTCGTCATCAGACCGCCCGCGGTGTGCTCCTCGTACGACATCAGCCGGCGCATGTCGGCCGCGTCGCCGGGCTGCATCAGGCCCAGCAGCCGCTCCCGTTCCTCCACGGGCAGCTCGCCCAGCAGGTCGGCCGCGTCGTCGGGGTCCATCGCCTCCAGCACGTCGGCGGCGCGTTCCTCCTGGAGCTTGCCGAGGATCTCGATCTGGTCGTCCTCCGGAAGCTCTTCGAGGACGTCGGCGAGCCGGTCGTCGTCCAGGGCGGCGGCGACCTCCGCGCGCCGCTTGGCGGACAGATGGTGCAGCACGTTGGCCAGGTCGGCGGGGCGCAGCTGCTCGAAGGTGGCGAGCAGGGTCTCCGCGCCCTGCCCGTGCTCCTCCAGGGAGAACCCGGTGACCGCGGACCACTCCACCGTCAGCGTCTCCCCCCTGCCGCGCCGGAAGGCGCCGCCCTTGCGGCCCTTGCGGACGAAGACCCGGTCGACCTCCCAGTCCCGGCGGGCGGGCAGCTGCTGCACCGACAGGTCCAGCACCGTCACCTCCTCGCCGGTCTCCACCAGCTTCACCCGCCGGTCCAGCAGTTCGCCGAAGACCAGCCGTTCGGTGGGCCGCTGCTCGAAGCGCCGGACGTTGAGCACGCCGGTGGTGAGGACCTGGCCGGACTCGATGCTGGTCACCCGGGTCATGGGCAGGAAGATGCGGCGGCGGGTGGGCAGTTCGACGACCAGCCCGAGCAGCCGCGGCGGCCGGCGCCCGACGCGCAGCATGACGACCAGATCGCGCACGCGCCCCACTTGGTCGCCGTTGGGGTCGAAGGCGGCGACGCCGGACAGGTGCGAGACGAAGATCCGGGGGGCGCCCGCTGCCATGGCCGCGCCTCCTTTGCGTGCTCCGTGATGCGCGAGGCATCGGGTGGGTGGGATGGGTTTCTTTT
>NZ_LR732544.1:4733443-4778117 GCF_902506575.1 Streptomyces mexicanus
GGGTGGGATGGGTTTCTTTTCCCGCTTGCCCACTCACGTGCGCTTCAGGCTAGTCCGTTCCGTTCCGGTACGCCCTGGTGAGCGGTCCGTCCGGACCGGCGGCCGCCCGGGCGGACTGGTTCCGACGGGCTGCCCCGACCCCGGTACGCTGCCGTACGCCGCATCGGGCGTCCTCCGTCGCACCCGACGCACCTTTCGCCCGCGTCGCCCACGTCGCTCACGCCCGGCAGACCCACGTCGGACTCGTCGGACCCACGTCAGAAAGGCAGCGCCACCTGTGACTGCGATTCCCCAGGGCCGTATCCGCCGGGCCGCGCTGAGGGGCGCGCTGTGCGCGCTGGCCGCCGTCACCGGCGCGGGGCTCGCGGGATGCTCGGGGCAGGACCCGGACGCGGGCACCAACGGGGTGGGGAAGCTGTCCGCCGGACAGATCCAGAGCCGGACCCGGGCGGCGGCGGACGCGGCCCGTTCCGTCCGCCTGGCGGGGAACGTGGTCAGCAACGGCCGCACCTACCGGCTGGACATGAGGCTGTCCTCCGACGGCGGCACCGGGTCGGTCACCTCGCAGGGGGCGACCTTCGACCTGCTGCGGGTGGGCGAGCAGCTGTACCTGAAGGCGGACGCCGCGTTCTGGAGCCGCGCCGACGGCGGGAAGGGAGACGGCAAGGACTCCGGGGCGGCCGAGAAGCTCGACGGCAAGTACGTCAAGGTGCCGCAGGGCGACCCCTCCTACCAGCGGTTCAGCGGCTTCACCGACAAGAAGGTGCTGCTCGGCGGCCTGCTGACGCTGCACGGCACGCTGGCCAAGGACGGCCACCACGAGCAGGCGGGCGTCCGCACGATCCGCATCACCGGCTCGGGCGGCACCGGCGGCACCCTGGACGTCTCCCTGAAGGGCACGCCCTACCCGCTGCGCCTGGTGCGCGCGGGCGACGCGGGCACGCTGACCTTCTCGGAGTGGGACAAGAGCGTCCCGCTGGCCGAGCCGGACAAGAGCCGGACGGTCGACTACGGCAAGCAGCTGCCGGCTTCCTGACCGGGCGGTGCGGGACGCGCCGTAGCTCCGTCGCCCTGCCGACTTGTCGGCCCGGCCGCGTGGGACTGCCGTCGCCCGAGGCCCCGCCGCCCGTCAGACGCAGCGGCTCATCCGCGCCGCTTGCGCTTCTTCAGCAGCAGCCGGGGCAGCCCGGCCGGCACCGGCCGGCGGGTCGTCACCGGCGTGGGCAGCGGCGCCGCGGCCAGGGAGCCGTCCGGCAGCGGCGCGGTGCTCCCGGTGGGTTCCAGGCGCACCACGCGGCACTCGCGGGCCCAGCGCTCGGTGACGGCCTCGCCGTCGGGAGCGTTCAGGCGCTTGCCCTTCAGCTCGGCCACCGTCTCCTGCCACGCCTCGGACCCCGGGGCCTGCTCCACGACCGTCGCGGTCCAGGTGACCAGTCGGCCGCCCTTGTCCTTGCTGCGCACGGTCACCTCGGCCGTGGCCCCGTCGGTCAGGTGCGTCAGCGGCTGCTCGCCGGGCCCGTCGCCGACCAGGCAGGCCGCGCCCGCGTGCCAGACGTGCCACAGGGGCCGGGCCGGGACACCCGGGGCCGCGACCCAGATGAGGCCGGACTTCTTGGTGGCCTCCTCGACGAGGGCCAGGTCGAGCAGCTCGCTAGTCATGGCAGAAGGGTAACGAGGCCGCTCACAGCCAGCCGTTGCGCTTGAGTGTGCGGTGGATGCCGAGACAGATCGTGGCCGTGATCGCCATGATCACCGGGTAGCCGTACTTCCAGTGCAGCTCCGGCATGTACTTGAAGTTCATGCCGTACACCCCGCACACCATCGTCGGCACGGCGATGATCGCGGCCCAGGCGGTGATCTTGCGCATGTCCTCGTTCTGCGCCACGGAGGCCTGCGCGAGGTTGGCCTGGAGGATGGAGTTGAGCAGTTCGTCGAAGCCCATGACCTGCTCCTGCACGCGGGCCAGGTGGTCGGCCACGTCCCGGAAGTACTTCTGGATGTCCGGGTCGATCAGCCGCATCGGGCGCTCGCTCAGCAGCTGCATGGGCCGCAGCAGCGGCGAGACCGCCCGCTTGAACTCCATCACCTCGCGCTTGAGCTGGTAGATCCGGCCGGCGTCGGTGCCGCGCGGGGTGCCGCCGCGGCCCGGGGAGAACACCTCGGTCTCCACCTCGTCCACGTCGTCCTGCAGCGAGGCGGCGACCGCGATGTAGCCGTCGACGACGTGGTCGGCGATGGCGTGCAGCACCGCCGAGGGGCCCTTGGCCAGCAGCTCGGGCTCGTCCTGGAGGCGGTGGCGCAGCGCGCGCAGCGAGCCCTGGCCGCCGTGCCGGACGGTGATGAAGAAGTCCCGTCCGGTGAAGCACATCACCTCGCCGGTCTCGACGACCTCGCTGTTGGCGGTGAGCTGGTCGTGGTCGACGTAGTGGATGGTCTTGAAGACGGTGAACAGGGAGTCGTCGTAGCGCTCCAGCTTGGGCCGCTGGTGGGCCTGGACGGCGTCCTCGACGGCCAGCGGGTGCAGCCCGAACTCGGTGGCGATCCCCGCGAACTCGGCCTCCGTCGGCTCGTGCAGCCCGATCCACACGAAGCCGCCGTCGCGCCGCACCTCGCGCATGGCCTCCTGCGGCGACAGCGGCGCGGCCGTCTGCACGCGCACGCCGTCGCGGTAGACGGCGCAGTCGACGACGGCGGAGGGCGTGGCCGGGTCGCGGGTGGTGTCGTAGGTGCCGTTGTCCTTGCGCGGCGCAGGGCGGGACGGGCGGACCACGGCACGCAGATCACGGATCATGGACATGGCAGGGCTCCTTCGCGACGAGCGACGAAGAGGCGCCGCGCGGCGGCTGGAACTGCCCGGAATGAGGACGTCCTGCAGGGTCTTCCACCCGCGGGCACGCGGGCCGGAAGGTCTTCCGCCCCCCGGGGCGGAAGGTCTTCTGCCGGTGACGGCGGAAGAAGGATGTTTCGCACGTCCACAAAGCGGGGAGCACCGCACCGTCGCGGTGACGGTCTTCGTCACTGATTCGGATCAGACAGACCTAAGGCGCCGGCCGGATCGACCGGTTCGGACGACCAGGCGGACGACGTGCTCTTCCGTTCGACGCGCGCAGGGGCACGCAGATGAGAGGTGGCGGTCAGCCGGAGCCAGGACAGCTACATCAGCGGCGGGAAGAGCGGGTGCTACTGCACGGTCGACTTCGATCCATGACAGCCCCACCTCCTCCGGCCGGTCCCTCGTAAGGGAGTTCCTTCGGCGTCGGGGCCTGATCGCGATGCTTCTGCATGCCGCCCCGAACCACCGGGTAAGAGTATCAGCCGCCCGGTGTGTCAAGGTGCCGCTTTGCCCGCTGCTGACGAGTTCTATGCTCGCCGCATGGTTGATGTTCTTCCTCTGGTCGAGGCCCGGTTGCGTTCCGCGCTGGGCGAGCCGGACGCGCGCGCGGCGGTCACCTTCCTCGGCACGGACCGCATCGAGGTGTTGCGCTTCCGGGACGAGGACCAGGAGGGGGAGATCGTCCGCTACGCCACCCTCGGCATGTCGGCCCACCCCATGACCGACCCCACGGCGCTGGTCGCCGACCCCGTGAAGGGGCCGCGCGCCGAGCTGGTCCTGTCGGTGCGTCACGGCCGCGCCGACACCGACAAGGTGCTGCGCCCGCTGGCGGTGCTCGGGGCGTCCCCGCAAGTGGAGGGCGTGGTGGTGGCGCCGGGCGCGTCGCTCGACGTGGGCGAGCCGCTGTGGCCGGGCGCCCCGTTCACCTCGGTGCTGGTGGCCGAGCCGGGCGGGCTGGTGGAGGACCTGGAGCTGGACGAGCCGCTGGATCCCGTGCGGTTCCTGCCGCTGCTGCCGATGACCCCGAACGAGGCGGCGTTCAAGCGCGTGCACGGGGCGCAGGTGCTGCAGGAGCGCTGGCTGACGCACGGCACGGACCTGCGGGATCCTGCCCGCAGGTCCGTGCCGCTCGACTGACCGCCGACGGCCGATCGCCGACCGCTGAGGACGGCCACCGACCGACCTCGGGCGACCGCTTCCGACGGCCGCCTGCCGTCCCCCGGCAACGCCGACCGCTTCGAACGGCCGCCTGCCGGGACCGCCGCGGGTGACCGATGTCACCGGCGGCGGCCCGACGGCGCGTCAGTTGGCGAAGACCGAGACGCCGTCCTCGGTGGTGTGCTGCGGCTGGAGTTCCTCGGCCTCGTGCCGCAGCGCCCGCCGCCGCACCAGGACCACCAGCGCGCCCACGACCGCGGTGGCGCCCGCGATCACGAACGGCATGTGGATGTCGCTCCACTCCTCGATCTTCGGCGCCAGGTAGGGGGCGGCGGCCGCCGCGAACCAGCGCACGAAGTTGTAGCCGGCGCTGGCCACCGGGCGCGGCGCGTCGGAGACGCCGAGGGCCAGCTCGGTGTAGACGGTGTTGTTCACGCCGATGAACGCGCCGGACAGGACGGTGCACACGACCGCCGTGGTGTGGTCGCCGTAGCCGAGGATCACCACGTCCGCGGCGAGCAGCACCAGCGAGCCGCCGAGCACCTTCAGCGAGCCGAAGCGTTCCTGCATCCGCGGGGCCACGAGCACCGAGAAGATCGCGAGCAGCACGCCCCAGGCGAAGAACACCGCGCCGGACTTGTACGGCGTCATGTTCAGCACGAACGGCGTGAAGGCCAGCACCGTGAAGAACGTGTAGTTGTAGAAGAACGCCGAGATCGCCGCGGAGGCCAGACCGCCGTGGCCGAGGGCCTTGACCGGGTCCAGCAGCGAGGTCTTGCGGGCGGGCTTGGGCTGCTCCTTCAGGAACGCCGTGATGCACAGGAAGCCGACGGCCATCAGGAACGCCGTGCCGAAGAACGGGTAGCGCCAGCTGGCGTTGCCGAGCAGCGCGCCCACCAGTGGGCCGCACGCCATGCCCAGGCCCAGCGCGGACTCGTACAGCAGGATCGCCGCCGCGCTGCCGCCGGCCGCCGCGCCGACGATCACCGCGAGCGCGGTGGAGACGAACAGCGCGTTGCCCAGGCCCCAGCCGGCCCGGTAGCCGACCAGCTGGCCGACCGAGCCGGAGGTGCCGGCGAGCGCGGCGAAGACCACGACGAAGGCGAGGCCGAGCAGCAGGGTCTTGCGGCCGCCGATGCGGCTGGAGACGAAGCCGGTCACCAGCATGGCGATCGCGGTGATCAGGAAGTAGGAGGTGAACAGCAGGGAGACCTGGCTGGGGGTGGCGTTCAGGCCCTTGGCGATGGACGGCAGGATCGGGTCGACGAGACCGATGCCCATGAAGGCGACGACGGACGCGCCCGCCGTCGCCCAGACCGCCTTGGGCTGCCGCAGGATGCTGCCCGCTCCCGCGTCGAGGGGGTCGGCGCCCATGCTGTGCTCCAATCCAGGTGAGATGCACCTTGTAATGGTTGGCTTATGCACATAGTAAGTTAGGCCAGCTAATTAATGCAAGGCGCATCTAGTTTCCCGGTCGGTGCTCCGCCCCGGCGTTCCGTCCGGACGGGTGATCGTCCTTGACGCGGCGCGGTCCGGGTAGGACCGTGGGGCCCTATGAGGGGCGAACCGAGTTGCCCGAAGTGCGGTGGCCGGGTCAGGGCTCCCGGACTCTTCAGCGACTCCTGGCAGTGCGATGTGCATGGGACGGTGCATCCGCTGCAGCCCGTGATCCCGCCCAGCGTCGAGGCCCTCAACGTCGTCGTGCACCGCACGCAGGTGCCCGTGTGGATGCCCTGGCCGCTGCCGGTGGGCTGGCTGTTCACGGGGGTCGCCTACGCCGGTGACGACCGCGGCGGCGGCCGGGCCACCGCGGTGGCCTGCTCCGGTCCCGGGCCGCTCGGCGGCATGGGCGAGCTGATCCTGGTCGCCGAGGAACTCGGCGTGGGCCTCGGCGCCCGCTACGCCGGCATCGACGGCCCCGACCCGGGGTCCTCCCTGGACGTGGAGAAACCGCCGGACGCCAAGGTGCTCGCCGGTGGCCGCCCGACCCCGCTGTGGCTCGTGTCCGGCACGCCGGCCGACCGCGCGGTCTTCGTCGGCGAGGCCTGCGGGCTGTGGCTGTGGGCGGTGGTCTGGCCCGAGCAGTCGGGGCTGCTGCTCTACGACGAGCTGGTGCTGGCCGACCTGCGGGAGGCGGGCGCCGAGGTGGAGCTGGTGCCCTGCGGAGCGCTGTCGCCGCGGCTGCTGCACCCCTGAGGCGACCTGCGGGCGAGGGACGTCGGGCCGCGCCTCCTGTAGGGGGTGCGGGCCGGGTCCGGCTGTGACAGGGCATGCCCTGCCGGCCGTTATCCTTGGGTGTCACCGTCCGTCCCGTCACCGCCTGGAGTCAGTTTCGTGCGCATCGACCTGCACACTCACTCCACCGCCTCCGACGGCACGGACACCCCGGCCGAGCTGGTGCGCAACGCCGCCGCGGCCGGTCTGGACGTGGTCGCGCTGACCGACCACGACACCACCCGCGGCCATGACGAGGCCCGGGCCGCGCTGCCCGCCGGACTCACCCTGGTCACCGGCGCGGAGCTGTCCTGCCGGCTCGACGGCGTCAGCATGCACCTGCTGGCCTACCTCTTCGACCCCACCGAGCCCGCGCTGCTGGCCGAGCGCGAACTGGTCCGCGACGACCGCGTCCCGCGCGCCAAGGCCATGATCGCCAAGCTGAACGCGCTGGGCGTCCCGGTCACCTGGGAGCAGGTCGCCCGGATCGCCGGGGACGGCTCGGTCGGCCGCCCGCACGTGGCCTCCGCGCTGGTGGAACTCGGTGTCGTCCCCACCGTGAGCGACGCCTTCACCGACCAGTGGCTGGCCGACGGCGGCCGGGCGTACGTCGAGAAGCACGAGACGGATCCCTTCGAGGCGATCCGGCTGGTCAAGGGCGCCGGCGGCGTGTGCGTCTTCGCCCACCCGGCCGCCGCCAAGCGGGGCCGCACGGTGCCGGAGTCCGCGATCGCGGAGATGGCCGCCGCCGGACTCGACGGCATCGAGGTCGACCACATGGACCACGACCCCGACACCCGGGCGCGCCTGCGCGGCCTGGCGAAGGACCTCGGGCTGCTGGTCACCGGCTCCAGCGACTACCACGGCAGCCGCAAGACCGTCTCGCTCGGCGCGTTCACCACGGACCCCGAGGTCTACGGGGAGATCACCCGCCGCGCGACCGGCGCGTTCCCGGTCCCGGGCACCGGCGGAGCCTGACCGCGCACCCCGCGCGTCCCCGCGCACGCCACCGGTCCGCCGCCAGGCGTGCGGCTCCCGCGCGGTGCCGTCCGCCCGCCCCGCCCGCTGACCGGCAGGCACCTGCGTACGGTGCGCACGCTCCCGTGCGGCCGTACGGCCGGCCGGCACGGTGACGGCGGCCGCGGACGCCCTTCCTCACCACCCCCCTTCCGCACGTTCTTCCGCAAGGCTGTTCCACGCGCATGTTCGACGTCGCCGTCTTCGGCTCCCTGTTCGTCACCCTTTTTGTCATCATGGATCCCCCGGGGATCACACCGATCTTCCTCGCGCTGACCGCCGGGCGCCCCGGCAAGGTGCAGCGGCGCATGGCCTTCCAGGCCGTCTGCGTGGCCGGCGGAGTCATCGCCGTGTTCGGCGTCCTCGGCCACCAGATCCTCGGCTATCTGCACGTCTCCGTCCCGGCGCTGATGATCGCGGGCGGGCTGCTCCTGCTGCTGATCGCGCTCGACCTGCTCACCGGCAAGAACGAGGAGCCCAAGGCGACCAAGGACGTCAACGTGGCGCTGGTCCCGCTGGGCATGCCGCTGCTGGCCGGACCCGGCGCGATCGTGTCGGTCATCCTCGCCGTGCAGAAGGCCGACAGCGTCACCGCGCAGATATCCGTGTGGTCGGCGATCCTCGCCATCCACGTGGTGCTGTGGCTGGTGATGCGCTACTCGCTGCTGATCATCCGGGTCATCAAGGACGGCGGCGTGGTGCTGGTGACGCGGCTGGCGGGCATGATGCTCTCCGCGATCGCCGTGCAGCAGATCATCAACGGTGTCACGCAGGTGATCCACGGCGCGTGAGGTCGTGAGGGCCTCACGGCCGCAGGCAGGAAGTCCCCGCAGGTACGAACCCCCCCCGCAGGCACGAAGCCCCCGTACGACGCGAGCGCCGTACGGGGGCTTCGAAGCTTTGCTGAGGCGGAGCCCGTCGCTTATGAGGCGGGGGTGTCGGCCGGCCGGATCCAGAGCCGCTGTCCGATCGCGGCGGCCTGCTGGACGATCTGGTTGACGGAGGCGGCGTCCACGACGGTGCTGTCCACGGTCGTGCCGTTGACGTGGTCGAGTCGCATGATCTCGAAGCGCACAGGCTTCTCCCTTCGTCTGGTCATCCTCCTGCGGAGAATTACTGGTGATGGGGAACGCGGGGCTTCCGTGTCCCGCGTTCCACAGGGATCAACCCACTATGGACCTGAAACATTCCCTACGCTAAAGAAATTTTTCGAACGGCTAACCAGTGGCCGCTCAGTGACCTCGGTTCGACCGATCGAGACCGGTTGTGTTCACAGCGTGACCGCCGGGACAATGGAGGAGATGAACGAGGGCATGCACGAGGACCACGCGGCGCTGGCCGCCCGCATCGACCGCACGAACGAGCTGCTGGAACGCATGCTCGCCGAGGTGGCCAAGACACCCTCGACCCATGCGATCTTCGTCGACGCCGGGTACCTGTACGCCGCCGTGGGCCGGCTCGTCGCCGGGACGGAGGACCGCCGCGCCATCGATCTGGACGCCGAGGGTCTGATCGCCGCGCTCATCGACCGCGCCTGCACGGCCTTCGCCGACAGCCGGCTGCTGCGCGTGTACTGGTACGACGGCGCTCGCCGCCGCATCCACACCGCCGAGCAGCAGTCCATCGCCGAGCTGCCCGACGTCAAGGTCCGCCTCGGCAACCTCAACGCCAACAACCAGCAGAAGGGCGTGGACTCCCTCATCCGCAGCGACCTGGAGTCGCTGGCCCGGCACCGCGCGATCAGCGACGCGGCCCTGCTCGGCGGTGACGAGGACCTGGTCTCCGCGGTGGAGGCCGCCCAGGGCTACGGCGCCCGCGTCCACCTGTGGGGCATCGAGGCCCCCGAGGGCCGCAACCAGGCCGAGCCGCTGCTGTGGGAGGTCGACAGCCAGCGCACCCTCGACCTGGACTTCTTCAAGCCGTACGTCTCCCGGCGCACCGCGGCGACCTACGCCCCGGCCGGCACCGCCCGGCCGACCCGCGACGACGTGCGGTTCGTGGGCGCGCAGATCGCCGCGAAGTGGCTGGCCGAGCGCGGCCGGGACACCGTGGTCGAACTCCTGCCCGGCCATCCCTACCTGCCCGGCTCGGTGGACCAGGACCTGCTGGTGGAGGCCGAGGGCGTGCTGCAGTACTCGCTGCGCGGCCAGGCGGACCTGCGCCGCGCCCTGCGCGACGGCTTCTGGGACCACCTGCAGGCGCAGTACTAGGCAGTACGGGGACGAGGGCGTGACCTGGACCCGGGGCGGGAGCTAGGCCCCAGGGCCGGCCCCGGGGTCCGACCCTGCCGTGTCGTCCCAGAAGTCGGCCAGGGCGCGGGCGGTGGCGAGCGGCTGGTCGCAGTTGGGGGAGTGCTCGGCGCCGTCGACGACCGTGCGCCGGGCCCCGAGCCGTACGGCCATGTCGTCCAGCAGCGGCACCGGCCAGGTGTCGTCCCGCACCCCCGACAGCACGTGGAACGGCAGCGCCAGTGCGGCCAGTTCCGCGACCCGGTCCGGCTCGGTGCACAACTGGCGTCCGGTGGCGAGGAGTTGTGCGGGCTTGTTGCCCAGCCAGCGGCGGCGCAGGTCCTCCGCGTTCGTCAGCCCGGGATCGAGCGTGCCCCCGGCCTGCGCGGCGCTGTCCGGCCCGGAGCCCGTGTCGGCGTCCTCGGGCGGCTCCGTGGCCTGGATGACGTCCCACACCTGGGCCATCGTCATCACCTTCAGCGCGTCCCGCAGCAGCTTCACGCGCTGCTGCTGCGAGCCGGAGATCTGCCCCGGGCCTGAGGCCATCAGGGTGAGCGAGCGGAAGGGGGAGTGGTCCAGGAGCACGGCCGCGCGGGCGATCTGCCCGCCCAGGGAGTGGCCCACCAGGTGCACTCGGGTGCCCAGCGCCTCGACCTGGGCGAGGACGTCCCGGGCGAGTTCCTCCTGCGCGTACGCCGACTCGTCGTCCGCCGGCCCGTCCGACTCGAACTGCCCCCGGCCGTCCACCGCCACGGTCCGGTAGCCGCGGGCCGCCAGCGGGGCGTGCAGCGGGTTGAAGTCCTCCTTGCTGCCGGTGAACCCCGGCAACAGCAGCGCGGTGCCGCGCGGCTCGGCGCCGGGCGCCACGGGCGCGTCCACGACGGCGAACTCACCGCGTGCGGTGCGCAGCCGGTAGGCGCGGGCGCCGGGGGGCGGGACGAAGGTCGGGGGCCTGCTCATGCGGTGAGGCTATCGGGCGCGCCGGGGGCGCGCCGAGCGGCGCAGGGGGTACGACACCGCACGCGCCGGAACGCCGCCGGCCCGGTCCCCCACGAGGGTGGACCGGGCCGGCGGCGTGCGCGTGGCGTCGATCAGGCGTCCGCGGACTCCACCGCGACCGCCGTCTTCCGGGTGCGACGCGCCCTCGGCTTCGCCTCGGCCTCCGCCTCACCGGTGGCCTGCGCGGGAATCTCCGCCCCGGCGGCCGGTGCGACGGCCTTGCGCGTACGGCGCCGCGGCTTGGCCTCGGCTGCTTCGGCGGCCTCGGGCGCGGTGTCCGCGGGTGCCTCCGCTGCCGCGGCGGCCTTCTTGCGGGTGGTGCGCTTGGGCTTGGCCTCCGCGGTGTCCTCGGTGGTGGCCGGGGCCTCGGGTGCGGTGGCGGTGGCCTTCTTGCGGGTCCGCTTGGGCTTGGTCTCGGTCTCCTCGACGGCGGTGGTTTCCGCCGGCGGGGTGGCGGCGGCCTTCTTGCGGGTGCGCTTGGGCTTGGCCTCGGCTGCTTCGGCGGCCTCGGGCGCGGTGTCCGCAGGTGCCTCCGCTGCCGCGGCGGCCTTCTTGCGGGTGGTGCGCTTCGGCTTGGCCTCGGCGACCTCGGCCGTGTCGGTGGCGGCCTGTGCGGTCGCTTCCGGTGCCGGTGCCTGGGTCGGGACCTCGGGGGTCTCGGTGGCCGCCGCTGCCTTGCGGGTGCGGCGGCGCGGCTTCGCCGGGGCCTCCGGTGCGGCTTCGGGGGCCGGCGCCTCCGCCACGACCGCGGCGGACGCCGCGGGCTCAGCGGACTGCGCGGCGGGCTCCGCCGACGTCACGGGCGCGGCCTGCTGGGGCTCCGCCACCGGTGCCGCCGGTGCGGCCGACGCGGTCGGCACACCGTTGCGGGTGCGGCGCCGCCGGCGCAGGGTGCGGGTGGGGGCCTGCTCCTCGGTGGACGGGGACTCGGCCGGCACGGCCTCCGTGGCCGTACTCGCGGTCGTACCCGCCGCCGGGCCGGCGTCCACCGGCGCGCCGCCGCGCGTACGCCGGCGACGGCGCGGCGTGCGTGCCGAGCGTTCCCGCTCGCGGTCGCGGTCGCGGTCGCGGTCGCGGTCCCGGTCGGCCGGCCGCGTCTCACCGCGCCCGCCCCGGCCGGCGCGCCCGCGGCCACCGCGGCCACCGGTCTCGCCGAGGTCCTCCAGTTCCTCCGCGTCCAGCCCGGCGCGGGTGCGCTCCGAGCGGGGCAGGACGCCCTTCGTGCCCTCGGGGATGCCGAGGTCGGTGAAGAGGTGCGGGGAGCTGGAGTACGTCTCCACCGGGTCGTTGAAGTCCAGGTCCAGCGCCTTGTTGATCAGCTGCCAGCGCGGGATGTCGTCCCAGTCGACGAGCGTGATCGCCGTGCCCTTGGCGCCCGCGCGGCCGGTGCGGCCGACGCGGTGCAGGTAGGTCTTCTCGTCCTCGGGGGACTGGTAGTTGATGACGTGGGTGACGCCCTCGACGTCGATGCCGCGTGCGGCGACGTCGGTGCACACGAGCACGTCGACCTTGCCGTTGCGGAAGGCGCGCAGCGCCTGCTCACGGGCGCCCTGGCCGAGGTCGCCGTGGACCGCGCCGGCCGCGAACCCGCGGCGCTGGAGCTGCTCGGCGATGTCGGCGGCGGTGCGCTTGGTCCGGCAGAAGATCATCGCCAGGCCGCGGCCGTCGGCCTGCAGGATGCGGGCGATCATCTCGGGCTTGTCGAGGGAGTGCGCCCGGTAGACGAACTGCTTGATGTTCGCCACCGTCGCGCCCTCGTCGTCCGGCGCGGTGGCGCGGATGTGCGTGGGCCGGGACATGTAGCGGCGGGCCAGACCGATCACCGCGCCCGGCATGGTGGCCGAGAACAGCATGGTCTGCCGCTTGGCCGGCAGCATGTCGATGATCTTCTCGACGTCGGGCAGGAAGCCCAGGTCGAGCATCTCGTCGGCCTCGTCGAGGACCAGGCACTTGACGTGCTTGAGGTCCAGCTTCTTCTGCCCGGCCAGGTCCAGCAGGCGGCCCGGGGTGCCGACGACCACGTCGACGCCCTTCTGCAGCGCCTCGACCTGGGGCTCGTAGGCCCGGCCGCCGTAGATCGCGGTGACCCGCACGTTGCGCACCTTGCCGGCGGTCAGCAGGTCGTTGGTGACCTGCACGCACAGCTCGCGGGTGGGGACGACGACCAGCGCCTGCGGGGCGTCGGTCAGGGCCTCGGGGGTGGCGCGTCCGGCCTCGACGTCGGCGGGGACGGTGACGCGCTCCAGCAGCGGAAGGCCGAAGCCGAGCGTCTTGCCGGTGCCGGTCTTGGCCTGGCCGATGACGTCCGTGCCCGACAGGGCCACGGGCAGCGTCATCTCCTGGATCGGGAAGGGTGTGGTGATGCCGACGGCTTCCAGGGCCTCGGCGGTCTCGGGGAGGATCCCCAGGTCTCGGAACGTGGTAGTCAGGGTCATGCCTCTTCTGTGTGCGCGGCGCGAGGCGAGCGCGGGGGTCGTGTCGCGTGACCGTGCCGGGGACGTGGGCCGCCCACGCGGGCGGGCCGTGTGGCACGGGACCACAGCCGACGCTCTAGCGCTCGTACCGCTGAGGGTGTCCCTCCGGTCGTCGTACGTACACTGACGTACGGCCAGGGAGGGCTGTCGGGTCGGAGCCGATCGGGCCACCGACCGGGCATCCTCATGCGTGCGCCCTGTCAGGGGACGTCGATATACGTCGGCGTACCCAGCAGGCGCATTACCACCATACCCCGGATCGGTGCACACGCGATGGCCGATTTGGTCACGTAGTCGTCGTCACACTGGTTGAGCAGGTACGTCCCGGGTGCCACGGGCGGGCTATTGTGCGCTGCATGACGAGCCCTGACACGCCTGAGAACGCCCCCGACGCCCCCGCCGCACGCACCCAGATCGCCGCCCAGGACTGGGCGAGTGCCGCCGCGGACCCGCAGTACCGGGCCGCTGTCGTGGACCTGCTCGGCGCGCTCGCGTACGGCGAGCTGGCGGCGTTCGAACGGCTCGCGGAGGACGCCAAGCTGGCGCCCACCCTCGCGGACAAGGCGGAGCTGGCGAAGATGGCGTCGGCGGAGTTCCACCACTTCGAGCAGTTGCGGGACCGGCTCACGGAGATCGGCGCGGAGCCGACCGCGGCGATGGACCCGTTCGTCGCCGCGCTCGACGGCTTCCACAAGCAGACGGCGCCCTCCGACTGGCTGGAAGGGCTCGTCAAGGCGTACGTCGGCGACTCGATCGCCAGCGACTTCTACCGGGAGGTCGCCGTCCGCCTGGACTCCGACACGCGCGAGCTGGTCCTCGCCGTCCTCGCCGACACCGGGCACGCCGACTTCGCGGTGGAGAAGGTGCGCGCCGCCATCGAGGCCGACCCGCGGGTGGGCGGCCGGCTCGCGCTGTGGGCGCGGCGGCTGATGGGCGAGGCGCTGTCGCAGTCGCAGCGGGTCGTGGCCGACCGGGACGCGCTGTCCACGATGCTCGTCGGCGGCGTCGCGGACGGCTTCGACCTCGCCGAGGTCGGCAAGATGTTCTCCCGGATCACCGAGGCGCACACCAAGCGGATGGCGGCGCTGGGGCTGGCGGCGTAGTCCTGCCGCCTGCCACGACGAACCGAGCAAGGGCCGGTCCGGTCGGGGGTGGCCCGGCCGGTCCCGGCCGGAGCCGGAGCGTCTACGGCGCTGCGGTGTCCGCTGTCGCCGCACGGTGTTCGCTGTGCCGCACGGTGTTCGCGGCTGTCCGCGCCGCGGATCAGGCCGGCGCGGAGTGCCTGCGCAGCCGCCGCGCGGGGCGCAGCAGCAGCGACAGGGACGCGGCCGACACCACCGCCGCGCCCAGCAGGCTGGGCAGCAGGCCGGCGGGGTCCAGCGCGCTGTGCGTGACGAACCCGCCGAAGAGGGCGCCCGCGACGGCCGTCGACAGCACCAGCAGGCGGGAGGGCAGCCGATGGGACAGGCGGTGGAACGCGGCCCAGCCGAGCAGCAGACCGAGCACGGCGGAGCCGGACGTTTCCAAGAACATGAGGTCCCTCCCAGGCGGTCGGCCGGTGCCGGACGGTCGTAGCCCGTCATTACCCCTGACCTGCGGAATGCAACCCTCCCCTGTGGGCTGTTCGTGCGCCGCCTGTGACACGCGGCGGGTCCGGGCGACCGGCGACGGCGGGCCTGGGCGCACGAGGGGCCTGGGCGCAGGACGGCCCCGGGCACACGACGGGCGGGGCCCCACCGGCCACCGCCGGCGGAACCCCGCCCGTCACTCGTACCGCGGCGCGGACTACAGCGCGCCGAAGCCCACCTTGCGCGGGGCGGGCTCGCCCAGCTCGACGTAGGCGAGACGCTCGGCCGGGACCAGCACCTTGCGGCCGTGCTCGTCCACGAGGGTCAGCAGCTTGGTCGAGCCGGTCAGCGCCTCGGCCACCGCCCGCTCGACCTCCTCGGGGCTCTGACCGCTCTCCAGAACGATCTCGCGGGGCGCGTGCTGCACGCCGATCTTGACCTCCACGGCTATGTCCCTCCGACGGTCAGTGAAGTGCGCGGCCTTCCGCGCCGTACCCAGCACACATTAGTCCGGTGAGGCGACCCGTACGCCGCGCCGCCCCACGCCAGGAGCGAACAGCGCACGGGAACGGCCCGCGGGAAGGGACCACCGGGTGGGAGAACTCAGTGGTGCTGCTGCTCGCTGCCGTGCAGCGGGAAGCCCGCGATGCCGCGCCACGCCAGGGAGGTCAGCAGCTGCACCGCCTGGTCGCGCGGGACACTGCGGTCGCTGTGCAGCCAGGAGCGGGCCACCACCTGGGCGAGGCCGCCGAGCCCGGAGGCGAGCAGCATGGACTCCGCCCGGGACAGGCCGGTGTCCTCGGCGATGACGTCGCAGATCGCCTCGGCGCACTCGTTCGTGACCTTGTCGACGCGCTCGCGCACCGCGGGCTCGTTCGTCAGGTCCGACTCGAAGACCAGCCGGAACGCGCCGCCGTCGTCCTCGACGTACGCGAAGTAGGCGTCCATGGTGGCCCGCACCCGCTGCTTGTTGTCGGTGGTCGACGCCAGCGCGCTGCGCACGGACTGGATGAGCGCCTCGCAGTGCTGGTCCAGCAGCGCGAGGTAGAGGTCGAGCTTGCCCGGGAAGTGCTGGTAGAGCACCGGCTTGCTGACGCCGGCGCGCTCGGCGATGTCGTCCATCGCGGCCGCGTGGTAGCCCTGCGCCACGAAGACTTCCTGGGCGGCGCCCAGCAGCTGGTTCCGCCGGGCACGGCGCGGCAGGCGCGTACCTCGCGGGCGTGCCGCCTCTGTCTGCTCGATGGCTGTCACGCCGCCTCCCAAAGTCGTCCCTGTGCGGTGTGCGCCGCGCCGCCATCGTACTTTTCGGTAACCGTACTGTGCGCGGTGCGAGCGCAGAATTTCACGTACCGGACGGTGAAAAAACCGTTGCTCAAGGTTTCGAACGGGTCCAGACCGGGCATACGAGCGCTCCGTCGCTGCTCAGCGGCGGTCCCGCGAGCCGCCCGTCACCGGTAGTCGTCCTCGTCGAGGGACACCACGCGGGCCTGTTCGACGAGATCGGCCTCGTTCCCGCGGGCCGGGTCCACATCCGTCAAGGGGTCGTCGTGTTCCGGCGCGATGTCCGCGTGCTGCTCGGCGGCGTCGCCCTCCGGGGCCTCGACGGCGATCTCCGCGGCGTTCCCGCTCTCCGGCGCCTCGCCCTCGAACGTCTCCGGATCGGTGGGGTCGAATTCCATGCTGGGCTCCCTTCCTGTGCACGTCCCTGCGCACGTCCTTGTGATGTCCCTGGAGGAGCAGGGGCTACATCGGGTGCCCTCTGTACGAGCGTAGGAGACACCCGATGTGGACGCCACAACCCGCGGACGCAACGTGTGATGGCGAACACATGAACCACTGCGTGATCGTCTCGTAACATTGCCGCATGTCTTCGACCGAGCTGCCTTCCGTGCCGCCCGCCAACGTTCTTCCCAGGGTGGCGCCCGTCGGGGTCGAGGAGGGGGAGCGACTGCGCTCGGTCCGGCTGCCGGGGATCACCCTGGCCGTGCGCTCCCGGCCGCCGGCGCGCGAGGGCCTGCCCCGCGCGCTGTACGTGCACGGGCTCGGCGGCTCCTCGCAGAACTGGTCCGCGCTGATGGCGCAGCTGGCGGACACCGTCGACGGCGAGGCGGTCGACCTGCCGGGTTTCGGTGACTCCCCGCCTCCGGACGACGGCAACTACTCGGTCACCGCGCACGCGCGCGCGGTGATCCGCTATCTGGACGCCTGCGGCCAGGGCCCGGTCCACCTGGTGGGCAACTCCCTCGGCGGTGCCGTCTCCACGCGGGTCGCCGCGCTGCGCCCGGACCTCGTACGGACGCTGACGCTGGTCTCGCCCGCGCTGCCCGAACTGCGCGTGCAGCGCACGGCGGTGCCGACCGCGCTGCTCGCCCTGCCCGGCGTGGTCACCCTGTTCACCCGGCTCACCCGGGAGTGGACGGCCGAGCAGCGCGTGCGCGGCATGATGGCCCTGTGCTACGGAGACCCGTCGCGGGTCACGCCCGAGGGATTCCGCAACGCGGTCCAGGAGATGGAACGGCGGCTGCAACTGCCATACTTCTGGGACGCGATGGCGCGTTCGGCGCGCGGGATCGTGGACGCGTACACCTTGGGCGGCCAGCACGGGCTGTGGCGCCAGGCCGAACGGGTCCTCGCGCCCACGCTGCTGATCTACGGCGGCCGGGACCGGCTCGTGGGCTTCCGCATGGCCCAGCGGGCGGCCCGCGCCTTCCGTGACTCGCGCCTGCTGACCCTGCCGGACGCGGGACACGTGGCGATGATGGAGTACCCGGAGACGGTGGCCACCGCCTTCCGGGAACTGCTGGCGGAGACGGCGGGCCCGCGGGCCGAAGACGGGGACACCGACGAGAGCATGGGGGGCTGAGAGGGCGCGTGGGACGCCACAGCCGCCGTGGCCCCGCCCCGAAGGGCGAGACCGCGCAGACAACCGAATCAGCTGAGACAGCTGCGGGAGGGGACGGCCGGGGCCGCAGGGGCCCCCGCGAGCCCCGGGACGCCACGGCACTCGATGGGTGGCCGGACGGCGAAGGGCGGCCGGACGGCGAAGGACGGCCGGGCGCGGGCCCGGCTCAGGGAGCCCCGCGCCTGCCCGGGGGAACACCCGCGCACGGGATCCCTCGCCTTGCCGACGGGACTGCGGGCCGGGGGGTGCCTCGCCTTCCGGACGGGACTCCGGCTCAGGGAGTGCCTCGTCTGCCTGATGGGACTCCGGCGCGCGGTGTTCCGCGGGCGGCGGACAGCACCCCGGCGCACGGTGTTCCGCGGGTGCCTGGCGGAACGCCCTCGCGCGGTGTTCGGCGCCTGCCTGACGGGACTCCGGCTCAGGGGGCGCCTCGCCTTCCCGACGGGACGGCGGGCGGGGGGGTGCCTCGCCTTCCGGACGGGACTCCGGCGCGCGGTGTTCCGCGGGCGGGGGACAGCCCCCGGGCGCACGGTGGTCCCCGGGTGCCGGAGGGCACTCCCGCCGGTGGGGTGCCGCAGGCCCGGGGCGGGCATCCCGAGCAGCGTGAACCAGGCGGCGGCTGGGGGCCGGTGGGGCCCGGTGGCCCCCGTTCCGCCGCCGGATCCGGTGCGCCGTCCATGCCCCGGCAGCGGCAGGCGCCGCCCGCCGGTGGACCGCGACAGGACTACCTCGACGCCTTCGACGGCGACGAGGGCGTCTTCGCACCCCGCTCCCGCGGCGCCGCGCACCCCGCACCCGCGGTCTCCCCGGCCTCTTCGACGTCTTCCGCCTCCCAGGTCCCCCCGGGCGCCGCACCCGCCGCACCGGCGGTCTCCCCGGACGGCCGGCGCGGCGGTGGTGAGGGTGCCGAGGGAGGTGCCCCGGCCGCCGGGGCACCCGCACCGGGCAGGAGCAGCAAGGGGCGCACGTTCACCGGTATCGCGGCCGCCGCCGTCACCACCGTGCTCGCCGTCATCGTCGCCGGCCAGGTCGCCGACGACCGCTCCGACGCGCACGCGCAGACGGCCACCGACCAGGCCCGGGACGCCCGGGCCGCGGACGGCGCGAAGGGCGCGGATGCCGGTGCGCTCGCGTCCGCGCAGGCCGCGCCGAAGCTGACGTACGCCCAGAAGATGAGCACCAAGTACGCCATGAGTCCCACGTTCAAGGGCTCGGGCAGGTTCGAGGTGGTCCCCGGCTCCGCGAAGGCGCCCGGCACGGGGCGGAAGTACACCTACCGCGTCGACGTCGAACTCGGGCTCGGTCTCGACGGGCAGCTCTTCGCCGACGCCGTGCAGAAGACCCTCAACGACGACCGCAGTTGGGCGCACGACGGTGCCCGCACCTTCGAGCGCGTCTCCACCGGCACGCCCGACTTCGTGATCACGCTGGCCAGTCCGGGCACCACCGCCGCCTGGTGCGCCAAGTCCGGCCTGGACACCACCGAGGACAACGTCTCCTGCGACTCGGCGGCCACGCCGCGCGTGATGATCAACGCCTACCGGTGGGCGCAGGGTTCGAAGACGTACGGCGACAGGATCTACGCCTACCGGCAGATGCTCATCAACCACGAGGTGGGGCACCGGCTCGGCCACAACCACGTCATGTGCCAGAAGGACGGCGCGTTGGCGCCCGTCATGCAGCAGCAGACGAAGTTCCTCGACCACGACGGGATCCACTGCCTGCCCAATCCCTGGCCGTACCCGGAGAGTTGACCGGCCGCCCGCGCCGGCCCCCGCGTCGGCCTCCGCGCCGGGCGCCGGTGCGCGCGCCGGTCTGCGCCGGTGTCCGCCGGTGCGTGCGCACGGTGATCTGCTAGCGCGTCCGAACGCGCGCCGCACGGGAAAGTCACGACCGTTCACCCCTTTTGGTGGTGCGATGGACAACCGTCCGTCGCACCACCGGCATGTCCGCATACGTTCGTCCCGCTGTGAGCCGCCGGCGCGACGGCGGCTCCCCACACGACGCAGAGGCGAGAGGGAGCGGAGGTGCACACGTGCGCATCGGGTTGGTGACGGAGGGTGGCTACCCGTATGTGAGCGGTGACGCCGGACTCTGGTGCGAACGGCTCGTGCGCGGGCTCGGACAGCACGAGTTCGACCTCTACGCGCTCAGCCGCAGCCGGCAGCAGGAGGACGAGGGCTGGGTGCCGCTGCCGGACCAGGTCGCCCGGGTCCGTACGGCACCGCTGTGGACGGCCGAGGACGACGGCGTGCGGTACGGCCGGCGTGCGCGCCGGCGCTTCACCGAGGCTTACGGGGAGCTGGCGGCGGTGCTGACCGGGGCGGGGGACCGGGACGGCGGCCACGACCTGGATCACCCGGATCACCTGGATCACCACGACGGGCAGGGCGGCCAGGACGGCCCGGGCGGGCGCGGGGCGGATGCTCAGGCGGACCGTTTCGCCAACGCCCTGTACGGCCTGGCCGAACTCGCCCGTGAGGAGGGCGGCCTGGCGAACGCGCTCCGCTCGGAGAGCGCCGTACGCACATGGGAACGCGCCTGTCGTGCGCCCGGCGCGCTGCGTGAGGCGCGCGAGGCGCGCGTGCCGGATCTGCTCGCGGTCGCCGGGCATCTGGAGCGCGCCCTGCGCCCCCTCTCGCTCGACTGGCACGAGGCCGACGGTCTCGGCGCGGCCGACCTCACCCACGCGACGGCCGGCGGCACCGCGGCCCTGCCCGGTCTCCTCGCCCGCCACTTCTGCGGCGTCCCCCTGCTCGTCACCGAGTACGGCGTGCCGCTGCGCGCGCACTACCTGGCCACCGGCGCCGACGGCACCGCCCCGGCCGTACGCGCCCTGCTCGGCGCCTTCCACGGCCGGCTCGCCGGCGAGATCTACCGGCAGGCGGCCGTCGGCACCCACGGCAACGCGCACCCCCGCCGCTGGCAGGAGCGCTGCGGCGCGGACCGCGCCCGGCTGCGCACCGTCCACCCGGGCATGGACGCCGGCCCGTTCGCCGAGGTCGGCGAGGCGCCGCAGGCCGCCGACCCCGACACGCTGGTGTGGGTGGGCCGGGTCGAGCCCGCCAAGGACCTGGTGTCCCTGCTGCACGCCTTCGCGGCGGTGCACCGGATGCGACCGCAGACGCGGCTGCGGATCCTGAGCACGGCCCACGGCCCCGACGCGCCCGCCTATCTGGGCCACTGCCGGGCGCTGGCCGCCCAGCTCTTCCCGGACGAGGCCGACGGGCCGCCCACCGTCGGGGACAACCCCGTCTCCTTCGAGGAGGTCGGCGGGCCCGAGGCGCCGACCCTCGCCGAGGCGTACGCGGCGGGTGCCGTGGTCGTCCTGTCGAGCGTCGTCGAGGGCTCCCCGGTCGGCCTGGTGGAGGCCATGTTCTGCGGCAGCGCCACCGTCTCCACGGACGTGGGCGCGGTCGTCGAGGTCATCGGCGGCACCGGACTGGTCGTGCCCCCGCGCAACCCGCGGGCGCTCGCCGAGGCGTGCATGACGCTGCTGCGCGACCCCGAGCGCCGTGCGCGCCTGGGCGCGGCCGCCCGCGCCCGCGCGCTGGAGCTGTTCACGGTCGAGCAGAACATCGAGGCGTTCCACGGCATGTACCTCGACATCGTCGCGCGCTGCCCGGTCCGGCGCGTCCTGCTGGACGCGGCCGGCGCACCGCTGCCCTTCGCCGCCCCCGCCGAGGCGCAGGTCCCCGGTCACTGGACCGGCCCGGCCGCCCGTGCCGCCTCGGCGGGGGCGGCGAAGGGCGTGGGCGCGGGTCCGTCGTCGCCCCCCGACGGACCCGCGCCCACCCCGTTGAAGGACCGAAGGACTCGAGGGACCTGAAGGACCCGAAGGACTTGAAGGAGAAGACCAGATGACCACCGTCCGATCCGGAGCGTCCGGAGCATCCGGAGCCACCGGAGCGCACACCCCGGGAGCCGCCCGATGAGGGTTCTGCTGATCGGAGCCAACGGATACCTCGGCCGCTTCGTCGCCGACCGGCTGCTCGCCGACCCGGCCGTCCAGCTCACCGCGCTCGGCCGCGGCGACGACGCCGACGTCCGCTTCGACCTCGCCACCGGCAGCCCGGGCGCGCTCACCCGGTTCCTCGACGCGGTCCACCCCGGCGTCGTCATCAACTGCGCGGGCGCCACCCGGGGCGGCGCCCGCGAGCTGACCCGGCACAACACCGTCGCCGTCGCCACCGTCTGCGAGGCGCTGCGCCGCAGCGGTTGCGGCGCCCGGCTGGTGCAGATCGGCTGCAGCGCCGAGTACGGGCCCAGCCAGCCCGGCTCCTCCACCGCCGAGGACGCCGTGCCCCGCCCCGGCGGTCCGTACGGGGTCAGCAAGCTCGCCGCCACCGAACTGGTCCTCGGCTCCGGGCTGGACGCCGTCGTCCTGCGCGTGTTCTCGCCCGCCGGGCCCGGCACCCCGGCCGGATCCCCGCTCGGCCGGCTCGCCGAGGCCATGCGCCGCGCCCTGCAGTCCGGCGACGGTGAGCTCAAGCTGGGCGGGCTGGGCGTCCAGCGGGACTTCGTCGACGTCCGCGACGTCGCGCGGGCCGTGCACGCCGCCTCGCTGTCGGCCGCCCAGGGGGTCATCAACATCGGCTCCGGCCGCGCCGTCCGGCTGCGCGACGCCGCCGCCGTGCTCGCCCGCGTCGCCGGCTACGGCGGCGCCCTCCACGAACTCGACGCCCCGCCCGGCGGCCACCACCGGCCCGCCATCGGGCACCCGCGCACCGACCCCGACCACCCGGCCCCGGTCGCCTTCCCCTACCCGGACGGCTGCGGCAGCTGGCAGCAGGCCGACGTGCGCACCGCCCGCGACCGGCTCGGCTGGCGGCCCCGGATCAGCCTGGAGGAGTCCCTCGCCGACATCTGGATGGAGGCGGCATGCCGCATCTGACGCGCACCCCGCCTCCTGTGCCGTACGCCGCGCCGGTCATGCGGGGAGCCCGGGGCGTTTCGGGCGCCGGAGCCGGGAGCGGCGGCGGTGCCGGCACCCGGACCGGCTTCGGCGTCCCCGGCTGCGCGCACCCCCTGCTCGCGCCGGGCGTGTGGCACGCCCTCACCCGCCCCGCGACGCCCCTGCACTGGGTCGTCCTGGACGTGGCCGGCGGCCCGGGCGTGCAGCCCGACCCGCACTGCCTGGACGCGGCCGGGCGGCTGCGCAACGCGGGGGTGCGCGTCCTCGGCCGGCTCGACGCCGCGCACGGCCTGCGGCCCCGTATCGAACTGGTCGCCGACGCCCACCGGTACCTGGAGTGGTACCGGGTCGACGGCTTCGTCCTGGACCGCTGTCCCGCCGACCGCGCGGGGCTGCCGGAGACCCGCCGCACGATCACCTCGCTGCGGGCCCTGCACGCCGACGCGCACCTCGTCCTCGGCCACGGCACCCATCCCCACCCCGGCTACGCGGACAGCGCCGACCAGCTGGTGACGTTCAGCGGCCCCTGGAGCCGCTACCGCTTCTCGCAGGTCCCCGAGTGGACCGCCGACCATCCGCCCGAGCGGTTCTGCCACTTCGTGCACGGTGTCCCGCACGGCCATCTCGACGAGGCGCTGCGCATCGCCCGCTGGCAGGGCGCGGCCACGATCTGGCTCACCGACCGCACGGACCGCGGCGGTCACGCCGACCCCTTCGAGGACCTGCCCGGCTACTGGGACGACATCGTCTCGCGAGTCGGAACAGGTGTCTCGGAATGAAGAAGGCCGTGGCAGTGTTACGGGGAGAACAACCGTAGTGATTGACCGACCAACGGAGTCCCCGTGTCGCTGCCACCCCTGGTCGAGCCAGCTGATGAGCTCACCGTAGACGAGGTCCGCAGGTACTCCCGCCACCTGATCATCCCGGATGTCGGGATGGACGGGCAGAAGCGGCTGAAGAACGCCAAGGTGCTGTGTGTGGGCGCCGGTGGCCTGGGCTCGCCCGCGCTGATGTACCTGGCCGCGGCGGGCGTCGGCACGCTCGGCATCGTGGAGTTCGACGAGGTCGACGAGTCGAACCTGCAGCGCCAGATCATCCACAGCCAGTCCGACATCGGCCGCTCCAAGGCCGAGTCCGCGCGCGACACCATCCAGGGCATCAACCCGTACGTGAACGTGGTCCTTCACGAGGAGCGGCTCGAGGCCGACAACGTGATGGACATCTTCAGCCAGTACGACCTGATCATCGACGGCACGGACAACTTCGCGACCCGCTACCTGGTCAACGACGCGTGCGTGCTGCTGAACAAGCCGTACGTGTGGGGCTCGATCTACCGCTTCGACGGCCAGGCCTCCGTCTTCTGGTCCGAGCACGGCCCCTGCTACCGCTGCCTCTACCCGGAGCCCCCGCCCCCCGGCATGGTCCCCTCCTGCGCCGAGGGCGGCGTCCTGGGCGTGCTGTGCTCGTCCATCGGCTCCATCCAGGTCAACGAGGCCATCAAGCTGCTCACCGGCATCGGCGAGCCGCTGGTGGGCCGGCTGATGATCTACGACGCCCTGGAGATGCAGTACCGCCAGGTCAAGGTCCGCAAGGACCCGAACTGCGCGGTGTGCGGCGAGAACCCGACCGTCACCGAACTCATCGACTACGAGGCCTTCTGCGGCGTCGTCTCCGAGGAGGCCCAGGCGGCGGCCGCCGACTCCACGATCACTCCCAAGCAGCTCAAGGAGTGGATCGACGACGGCGAGAACATCGAGATCATTGACGTCCGCGAGCCGAACGAGTTCGAGATCGTCTCCATCCCGGGCGCCCGGCTGATCCCGAAGAACGAGTTCCTCATGGGCACCGCCCTGGAGACCCTGCCCCAGGACAAGAAGATCGTCTTGAATTGCAAGACGGGTGTCCGCAGTGCGGAAGTCCTCGCCGTCCTGAAGTCCGCGGGCTTCGCGGACGCCGTCCACGTCGGCGGCGGCGTGATCGGCTGGGTCAACCAGATCGAACCGCACAAGCCGGTCTACTGATCACCGCTCTCGCCCACCGGCGAGGCTGAGGAAGCCCACGGCATCCGGTCGGTCCGGAGGCCGTGGGCTTCCGCGGATCCGCTGGAGGCCGTCTTGGGCGAGGAGTTCCACGGACGTGGACCGGATGGGCGGATCGCCGACCCGAGGGCGGGGAAGAAGTCAGGGCGGGAGGGAGGACAGGAGGTCCTACCGTGACCGTCCTCGCGATCTTTCTGCTCGTCATCGGGACGCTCTTGGTTCTGCTGGGAGCGCTTGTGGCCGCCATGGGAGCCTTGTTGGTCGCCATCGGTGCGATGTTGACCCTCATGGGAGCGGCCCTGATAGCCGTGGGCGCGTTCTTGCTGATCCGGAGGCTTCTCGGTCGCGGTCGACCGCGTTCTCACTCGTGGTAGCGCCCCGGACGGAGCCCGTGGCATCCGGCTCGCCGGCTGCCGTGGGGTTCACCGCCCGCGTCCTGCGCCGTCACGTGCACACCTTGCCGCGCTCGGGGACCGTGCCGTTCAGCAGGTAGGCGTTCACCGTGCTCTGCACGCACTTGTTCTTGCTGTCGTAGGCCCCGTGTCCCTGGCCCTTGTAGGTCAGCTCCACGCCGACGCCCTTGCCGAGCGCGTTCACCATCTTCTTCGCGCCCTCGTACGGCGTGGCCGGGTCGCCGGTGTTGCCCACCACGAGGATCGGTGCCGAACCCGGAGCGCTCACGTCGGGGTGGTCGGCGGCCCCGGGCACCGGCCAGTCGGCGCAGCTGAGCATGCCCCAGGCCAGGAAGTCCCCGAACAGCGGGGAGGCGGCCCGGAAGGCGGGGAGACGGCGTTCGACGTCGGCGGTGGTGTACCGGGGTTTCTCGTCGGCGCAGTTGATGGCCACGTTGGCGGGGATCAGGTTGCTGTAGTGCCCGTCCTCGTTGCGCCCGTTCATCGCGTCGGACAACAGCATCAGGATCCTGCCGTCACCGTCGTAGGCCTGCTCCAGGCCCTCGGTGAGGTACGGCCAGAACTCCTTGGAGTACAGGGACTGCGCGATGCCGTTCGTCGCGGCCGTCTGGGTCAGCTCGCGCGGGGGGAGCCCCGGGATCGGCTTGCTGTCGAGGTCCTTCAGGAGCTTGGCGATCCGGTCCTTGACGTCCTGCGCGGTGGCGCCGATCGGGCACTCGGCGGGCTTGGAGGTGCAGTCGCGCGCGAAGTTGTCGAGTGCCAGCTGGAAGCCCTTGGCCTGGCCGAGCCCGGTCTGCTCCGGGTTCTGGGTGGGATCGATGACCCCGTCGAGGACGGCCCGGCCCACGTGCCGGGGGAACAGGTGGGCGTAGACACCGCCCAGCTCGGTGCCGTAGGAGATGCCGAAGTAGTACAGCTTGTCGTCGCCGAGGACCTGGCGCATCAGGTCCATGTCGCGGGCCGCGTCGGTGGTGCGGACGTGCGGCAGGATCCGCGCGGAGTTCTTCTCGCACGCCGCGTTGAACTGCTCGGTGTTCCTCAGAAACGCGGCGCGTTCGGCGGCGTCGTCGGGGGTGGCGTCCTGCTGGAAGAACCGGTCGAGCTGGGCGTCGCTCTCGCACTTCACGCCCGTGCTGCGACCCACCCCGCGCGGGTCGAAGCTGACCAGGTCGAAACGGGTGCGCAGGGCCGCGTAGTCCTGGGCGAAGGCGGGCAGCGAGGTGACGCCCGAGCCGCCGGGGCCGCCGAAGTTGAAGATCAGCGAGCCGATGCGCTTGCCGGGACCGGCGGCCTTCGCCCGGATCAGCGCGATGCCGATCGTGTCACCCGTGGGCCTGGCCCAGTCCAGCGGGGCCTGCAGGGTGGCGCACTGCCACCGGGCGCCGCCCGGCAGCGGGCTCGGCGCGCCGCCGCCGCCTTCCGCCTCGGAGGGCGCGGGGCAGTCCTTCCAGTCCAGTTTCTGGGCCGGCAGGTCCACGCTCCCGCCCCCGCGGACTCCGGCCCCGGAATCCGCGGGGGCGGGGGCATCGCCGCCGCAGCCCGCCAGCAGGGCGGACACCAGCAGGGCGGTCGTCGTCACAGCGGCTGCGCGCAGCCCGCGCGGGTTCTGCATGCCCCCCATCCTCGCGCCGCACACGGCCGGTCGCGCGGGACGCGAGCCGTCCGGGGGACGACCGCGGGGCGGCCGGCCCGGGGCGGGTGCGGGGAGCCGTGGTCTCCAGGTCTCCAGCCCTACAGGGCGCCCTTGCGGGTCAGGTGGTTGAAGGCCAGCCAGCCCGGCAGCACCGGCAGCCACAGGGTGAGCAGGCGGAACATCAGCACCGCGGGCGCGGCGACCTCCTTCGGCAGGCCCACGGCGATCAGGCCGACCGTCAAGGTGGCCTCGACGGCGCCCACACCGCCCGGTGTCGGGGCGGCGGAGCCGAGGGCGTTGCCGGCGAGGAAGACGACGGCGACGCTGGCGATGCTCAACGAGGTGCCCTCGTCGCCGAACGCCCGGATGGAGGCGTCCAGGCACATCACGAAGCAGCCGGTGAGCAGCAGCATGCCGCCGATGCCGGTGACGAGCTTCTGCGGCCGCTGGAGCACGTCCAGCATGCGCGGCACCACGCCCGCGAACAGCGACCGCACGCGCGTGACGACGAACTTGCGCAGGAACGGCACCGAGGTGACCACCAGCACCAGGACCGCCACCGTCAGCAGGCCCGCGATGACCGTCCGGGACGGGGTGAGCGAGGGCGTCTTCTCCGTGCCGGTCAGATAGCCGAAGGACAGCAGCATCAGGATGTGGCAGCCCAGACCGAACAGCTGCGAGGCGCCGACGCTCGCCACCGCGAGCCCCGGCCGTACGCCCGCCCGCTGCAGGAAGCGCGTGTTCAGCGCCACCCCGCCGACCGCCGCCGGCGCCACGATCTTCACGAACGAGCCGGCGACCTGCGCGGCCACGGTCCGCGGGAACGGCACCCGCTCCGGCACGAACCCCAGCAGCGCCATCGCCGCGGCCACGTAGCTCAGCGCCGAGCACGCCACCGCCGCCGCCAGCCAGCCCCACTGGGCGTGCGCGAAGAGCGTGCCGAACTCGATGTGCGTCAACTGCGTCAGCAGGTAGTACGCGCCGATGGCGCCCGCGATGAAACTGATCAGCGTGCGCGGCCGCACCCGCTCCAGCCGGGCCGGCTCGACCGGCGCCTGCGGCCGGATCCGCAGCACCTGGTGGCGGATCTGGGTGAGCAGGTCCTCCTCGCGGGCCTCCTCTATGGCCTCGTCGATGGCCCGCTTCTCCGCCCGCGCCTCGGCCCGCTCGGCCTTCTTGGCCAGTTTGTCGGGCCTGTCGTACCGGTCGGACGCCGCGGACGCGGCCGGTGCGCCGTCCTGCGCCGCCTGCTCCAGCCGTGCCAGCTTCGCCTGCCGCGACGCCTCCAGTACCGCCTCGCGCTCCCGCTGCGCCCGCTCCCGGGCCAGCCTGCGCAGCGTGGCGCGGGTGGAGCGGGTCAGGGCGATGGGCTGCAGCATGGGCAGGCAGTCGGCGACCGCGTCGGGGCCGAGGACGGCGACCGCCGAGGCCACGGCGCGCTCGGCGCCCACGCGCAGGCCCAGCGTCGTCACCAGCTGGGCGACGTCCATGCGCAGCAGCAGATCACCGGCGGCGATCTCACCGCCGCGCAGATCCGTGAGGATCACGTCGCCGGAACGATCCACCACGATCGCGTCACCCGCCAGCCTGCGGTGCGCGATGCGCCGGGACTGCAGCGCCCGCACCTGCTGCCAGGCGTGGTGCAGCAGCTCGTCGGTGATCTCCTCGTCCGCCAGCGCGTCCAGGGTGCGCCCGCCGGTGTGCTCGTAGACGAGCATCACCGCGTCGGGACCCAGCTCGGAGGTCGCGATCAGCTTGGGCGCGTTGGCTCCGGCCGCGATGGCCGCGTAGGCGAGCAGCGCCTCCTGCTCCAGGGCCTGGCGCAGCGACTGCAGGCTGGAGCGGGTGGCGAAGCCGCGCAGGGTGAGGTTGCGCCACAGCCGGTAGAAGAAGCCCTGCGCCTGCTGCTCACGGTCGACGACGGTGACGTCCAGCGGCGGGCCGTCCTCCAGGGTGACGAAGTAGCGCCGGCCGCGGTCGCCGTTGTCCGCCGTCTCCGCCGCCTCCACGCGGGCCGCGCTCACGGGGTGGAACCCGACCGTGCGCAGCCCGGCCATCAGCGTCCGTCCCGTGGGACGGACGTTCGGCGAGCCGACCGCGTACAGGGTGCCGTAGGCGATGGACCAGCCGATGAGCACCGTCAGGACGATCGAGAACGGTGTCGTGTAGCCGGTGACCAGCATCGAGAAGGCGTCGAGCAGCAGCACGATCCACAGCACCGAGCGCCAGCGGGGTCTGCGGGACATGCCGACCGCCGTCATGTACGCGATGACCGGGGCGAGGTAGCCGTGCACGGGGTCGGTCAGCGCGTGGACGTTGGCGGGGGAGGGCTGGGTGAGCGCCTCCTGGATGGAGCCCGGGGCGGCCTTGGCCACCCACAGGTCGGTGGTGAGCGTCACGCCGTGGGCGAGCACCGCCGCCAGCACGCCGTCGGCGATCCGCAGCCCGTCCCGCTTGATCAGCCGTTCGATCGCGAAGGCGACCGGCACCAGCAGGATCGCGATGCTGGACGCCAGCCCGGCGAACTTGATGAGCAGGTCGGGTGCCTGCCCGGTGCCCTTGTTGATGTCCTGTTCGAGGCCGGAGGTGGTGCCGTGCGCGAACGCGGCGATCGCCAGCAGGACGGCGATCGCGAGCACGCCCACCAGCAGCCGCATCAGGTCCGAGGGGCGGTGCACGCGCGCGGGGAGCAGCGGTTCGTCGCCCTCCAGCTCGTCGATGTGCGCGACGTCGGCGGCTTCGTCCGGCTTCTTGTCAGCCGGTTTCTTCTCTGCCGGTTTCTTGTCAGCCGGTTTCTTCTCGGTCGGCTTCTTGTCGGCCTTCTCGGCCTTCTCCGGCTTCTGTGTCCTTGCTGCCGTCTCTGTCTGTGCTGCCGGCTCTGCGGGCTTCTTCTCCGCCGGCTGCTGCTGCGCGGCGGTCGTCTTCTTCTCCGTGGCGACCGCCTTCTGCTCGGCCTCGTGCTGCTCGGCCTGCTGTTCTGCCGGCGTCTCCTCCGGCGCGTTGTGCTCCGCCGTCTTCCTCGTGTCGTGCGGCCGGCCGGTGTCCGGGCGTGCCGAAGCGCCAGAGGTGCCCGACGCGCCGTCGGGGTGCGCACCCTGCTGCTTCATGGTCTCTTCTTGGTCTCGTATCACCGGTCACCGCCCGCACGATGGTGGCATGCCCCACCGACACACGGGGACATCAGGGTGCATATGCGGGGGCCGACAGTCTGCCCGAAGCGCCGCCCGGGGGCGAGGGCGCGCCCGGTCCCGGCCCGGTCCCGGTGTCGGTGGCATCGGGCAGGATGGGACGGATGAGCGAAGTGAGCCTTCCGGACGACGGTGGCGCTGGCCCGTGCGAGGCGCTGCCCGAGTTCGCCGAGCGGGTCCTCGAAGTGGCCGAGCTGATCCCGCCGGGCCGCGTCATGACCTACGGGGACGTCGCCGAATGGCTGGAGCAGAAGGGCCCCCGCCAGGTGGGCCGCGTCATGGCCCTCTACGGCGGGGCGGTGCCCTGGTGGCGGGTCGTCCGCGCGGACGGAATCCTGCTGCCCGGGCACGAACTGCGCGCGCTCGCCCACTACCGCGCCGAGGGCACCCCCCTGAAGGAGGCGGCCAGGGCGTCCGAGGGCCATCTGCCGCGCCTCGACATGAGACGCGCCCGCTGGGGCGGCCCCAGCGGCGAGCGTGCGCAGGGTCACACCTGACAGCTTCCGCCATCCGGCCCGCCCGAGGGGAGCCCGTCGCCCGTACGGGCGAATCGGGGCACGTCCAGGACATGTCGTACGTTCGTATGCCGAGGGACCCACGAGGCCGGCGAGGCTCACGAGGCCGATGGGGACCGTGGGGCGGATCCGACCTGCGCGAGCGGTGCTCCTGCCGGGAGTCGCGCGAGCGCTGTGCGGAAGCCCTGCTTCCGTGCCGGGCGTCGGCGTAACGTCGCCCGCACGCGTCCCCCTCACCCCGGGGCCACCGTTCCGACCGTCCGGTGGCCCGGCCCCTCGGCCACGGCGCCCGGCGCCGCCGACAGACCTCCGTACACCCACCAGGACCGGCGAACCACGTGAGCAGCTCCTCTCCCACCACCAGGCACCTGCCGCACCCTCCGGCGCGGCAGGGGGACCGTGGCGCCTACCGGCTGGTCCGTACCCCGCCGCTCAGGCCCGACCCCCCTCGTCTGGACGCGGCACAGCGCGCCGTGGTTGACCACGAGGCCGGTCCACTGCTCGTCCTGGCCGGCCCGGGCACCGGCAAGACCACCACGCTCGTGGAGTCCGTGGCGGCGCGGATCGCCCGGGGCCAGGACCCGGAGCGGATCCTGGTGCTCACCTTCAGCCGCAAGGCGGCCGTCGAGCTGCGCGACCGCATGGCCCTGCGCACCGGCGCCGCCCGCGCCCCCCGGGCGACCACCTTCCACTCGTTCTGCTACGCCCTGGTCCGCGCCCACCAGGACAGCGGCCTGTTCGTGGAGCCGCTGCGGCTGCTGTCCGGCCCCGAGCAGGACGTGACCGTGCGCGAGCTGCTGGCCGGCCAGGTCGATCTGGAGCGGCTGGGTCTGGCCCATGTGCGCTGGCCGGACGAGCTGCGCGCCTGCCTGACCACCCGCGGCTTCGCCGACGAGGTCCGCGCGGTGCTCGCCCGCAGCCGCGAGCTGGGCCTGGGCCCCGGCGCGCTGGCGGCCTTCGCCCGCCGCATCGGCCGCCCCGACTGGCACGCCGCTTCCGTCTTCCTCGCCGAGTACCTCGACGTCCTCGACCTGCAGGGCGTGCTCGACTACGCCGAGCTGGTCCACCGCGCCGTGCTCCTCGCCCGGCGCCCCGAGGTCGCCGCGCGGCTGGCCGCGCAGTACGACGCGGTCTACGTCGACGAGTACCAGGACACCGACCCGGCCCAGGTGCGGCTGCTGCGGGCGCTGGCCGGCAACGGCCGGACCCTGGTCGCCTTCGGCGACCCCGACCAGTCGATCTACGCGTTCCGGGGCGCGGACGTCAACGGCATCCTGCAGTTCCCGCAGGCCTTCCCGCGCGCGGACGGCCGCCCCGCCCCCGTCGCGGTGCTGCGCACCTCCCGCCGCTCGGGCGCCGCGCTGCTGGCCGCGACCCGCCTGCTGGCCCAGCGCATGCCGCTGACCCGGCTCCCGGCCGAGCAGGTCCGCGCCCACCGGGAGCTGATCCCGGCGCGGGACGGCGGCCGCGTCGAGGTGTACACGTATCCGACGCCGGGCGCCGAGGTGGAGAACATCGCCGACATCCTGCGCCGCGCGCACCTGGAGGACGGCGTCCCGTGGAGCGAGATGGCCGTCCTGGTGCGCGCCGGCGCGCGCAGCCTGCCGACCCTGCGCCGCGCCCTGACGACGGCCGGCGTGCCCCTGGACGTCGACGGCGACGACGTGCCCCTGCGCCACGACCCGGCGGTGGCGCCGCTGCTGACCGCCCTGCGCGCGGGGGCGACCGCGGAGGCGGCCCGCCGCCCCGAGAACGGCCCTCGTCCGAGGCCCGGCGAGAAGGCGACGGGCGCACACCCCGGCGAGGGTCCAGCGCCCGAGGCGCGCACGCCCGGCGCGGACGGAGAAGCGCGTACGCGCGACGTGACCGAGCCGGCCGGGACCCGTGCCTGCGTCACCGAACGCGGCAACACCGACCCCGGCACCGACCCCGGCACCGACCTCGGCCCGGAACCCGATGGAGACCCAGGCACCGAGCCCGGCACGGAACCCGCTGCCGACCCTGGCACCGAACCTGGTGCGGACTCCGGCCCGGACCTCGCCACCGACTCCGGCACGGACCTCGACACGGACTCCGGCCCGGCTCCCGATGGGGATCCGGACGCAGCCCCGGACGCCTGCTGGCTCGACACCGACACCGCCCTCACCCTGCTCGCCTCGCCCCTCGCCGCCATGGACGCCGCCGATCTGCGCCGCCTGGGCCGCGCGCTGCGCGAGGAGGAGCGGGCCGCGGGCAACCCCCTGCCGCCGCCCTCGGACCAGTTGCTCGCCCGGGCCCTGGCCGAGCCGGAACGCCTCGTCGCGCACGACCCGACGTACGCGCGCGGCGCCCAGCGCCTCGGTGCGCTGCTCCGCAAGGCCCGGGAACGCCTGGCCGCCGGCGGCACCGCCGAGGAGGCGCTGTGGGACCTGTGGCAGGGCACGCCGTGGCCCGCGCGCCTTGAGCGGGCCGCCCGGCGCGGCGGCGCCGCGGGCCGCAACGCTGACCGGGATCTGGACGCCGTGTGCGCCCTGTTCGCGACCGCCGCGCGCGCGGAGGAGCGCACCGGAGGCCGGGGCGCCCTGAACTTCCTGGAGGAGATCGAGGCCCAGGACATCGCCGCCGACACGCTCACCCGGCGCGCCGTGCGGCCCGACGCGGTACGCCTGATGACGGCGCACCGCTCCAAGGGCCTGCAGTGGCGCCTGGTCGTCGTCGCGGGCGTCCAGGAGGGGCTGTGGCCGGACCTGCGCCGCCGCGGCTCCCTGCTGGAGGCCGACCGCATCGGCCGCGACGGACTGGCCGAGCCGCTCACGCCCGGCGCGCTGCTGGCGGAGGAGCGCCGCCTGTTCTACGTGGCCGCCACGCGCGCGCGTGAACGCCTGGTCGTCACCGCCGTAAAGGCCCCCGCGGACGACGGCGACCAGCCCTCCCGCTTCCTGGCCGAGCTGGGTGTCGCACCCAAGGACGTCACCGGACGCCCCCGCCGCCCGCTGTCCGTGGCGGCGCTCGTCGCCGAACTGCGCGCCACGACCGTCGACCCGCGCGTGTCGGACACGCTGCGCCAGGCCGCCGCCCGCCGCCTGGCCCGGCTCGCCGCCCTCACCGACGACGAGGGCCGCCCACTGGTGCCCGCGGCGCACCCCGACCGCTGGTGGGGCCTGGCCGAGCCGACCGAGAGCAAGGTGCCGCTGCGCGACCGCGACCAGCCCGTCGCGCTGTCCGGCAGCGCCCTGGACCAGCTCGCCAACACCTGCGCCCTGCAGTGGTTCCTCGGCCGGGAGGTGAAGGCCGACGCGCCGGCGACCGCCGCCCAGGGCTTCGGCAACGTGGTGCACGTCCTGGCCGACGAGGTCGCCTCCGGCCGTACCCCCGCCGACCTGGCCGTCCTCATGGAGCGCCTGGAGACGGTGTGGAACGCGCTCGCCTTCGACGCGCCATGGAAGTCGGCGCAGGAGAAGGAGCACGCGCGCGTGGCCCTCGAACGCTTCCTGCGCTGGCACGTCCTGGAGCGCGGCGGACGCACCCCGGTCGCCAGCGAGCACGACTTCGACGTGACGCTGAAGGCGGGCGACTACGAGGTGCGCGTCCGAGGTTCCATGGACCGGGTGGAGGCCGACGGTGAGGGGCGCGCCTACGTCGTCGACTTCAAGACCGGCAAGCAGGCGCCCACCGGCGCCGAGGTGGCCCGCCACCCGCAGCTCGCCGTCTACCAGCTGGCCGTCCGCGAGGGCGCCGTCGACGGTGTCTTCGACGGCGTACGGCCCGAGCCGGGCGGCGCCGAACTGGTCCAGCTGCGCCTGGGCGCGGCCAAGCGCGACGGCGGCGAGGCCCTGCCCAAGGTGCAGACCCAGGAGCCGCTGGGCGGCGACGACGGGGAGTGGGTCGGCGAGCTGCTGGCCACCGCCGCCGGGAAGGTGCTCGACGAGCGGTTCACGCCGACGGCCGGGCAGCACTGCACGCACTGCGCGTTCCGGTCCTCCTGTAGCGCCCGCCCGGAGGGCCGGCACGTCGTCGAGTGAGTCGGGTGAGGCCCGCACGGGGCAGGTGAGCCGCTCGAGTCCCGCAAGTCGCGTGACGTACCCCACCACCACGCCCCCGACACTCGTGCTGACCTGCGCTTCTTTCCGCGCCGGAAGGCGATCGGGCCTCGGCTGTCAGTCCTCGCGGCTAGCCTCTTCGACGTGCCCGCCCGTATCACCGATCCCGAACAGCTCAAGGAGCTGCTCGGGATTCCGTTCACCCCGGAGCAGACGGCCTGCATCACCGCGCCGCCCGCCCCGCAGGTGATCGTGGCCGGCGCCGGGTCCGGCAAGACCACGGTGATGGCGGCCCGCGTGGTCTGGCTCGTCGGCACCGGACAGGTCGCCCCCGAGCAGGTCCTCGGCCTGACCTTCACCAACAAGGCCGCCGGCGAGCTGGCCGAACGCGTCCGCACGGCGCTGGTCAAGGCGGGCGTCACCGACCCCGACGCCCTGGGACCTGACGCCCTCGGCTCCGACGACCCGCCCGGTGAACCGGTGGTCTCCACGTACCACGCCTTCGCCGGCCGCCTGCTCACCGACCACGGCCTGCGCATCGGGCTGGAGCCCACCACGCGCCTGCTCGCCGACGCCACCCGCTACCAACTGGCCGCGCGCGTCCTGCGCGAGGCCCCCGGCCCCTACCCGGCGCTCACCCGCTCCTTCCCCGACCTGGTCGGCGACCTGCTGGCCCTCGACGCCGAGCTGTCCGAACACCTCGTACGCCCCGAGGACCTGCGCGCCTGGGACACCGGTCTGCTGCGCACCCTGGAGGGCGCCAAGCTGTCCAACGCCGACCTGCGCAAGGTCCCCGAGACGGCCGCGGCCCGCCGGGGGCGGGCCGGGCTGGTGCTGCGCTACCGCGCCGCCAGGCGCGAGCGGGACCTGCTCGACTTCGGCGACCAGATCGCCCTGGCGGCCCGCCTCGCCCGGCTCCCCGAGGTCGGCCGCATCCTGCGCGAGGAGTTCCGGGTGGTCCTCCTCGACGAGTACCAGGACACCTCCGTCGCCCAGCGCATCCTGCTGGCCGGCCTCTTCGGCGGCGGCACCGGCCACCCCGTCACCGCCGTCGGCGACCCCTGCCAGGCGATCTACGGCTGGCGCGGCGCCTCCGTGGCCAACCTCGACGACTTCCCCGAGCACTTCCCGCACGCCGACGGCCGCCCCGCCACCCGCCAGGCGCTCAGCGAGAACCGCCGCAGCGGCGGCCGCCTCCTCGACCTCGCCAACGGCCTGGCCGCACCCCTGCGCGCGATGCACGCGGGCGTGGAGGCCCTGCGCCCCGCCCCCGGCGCCGAACGCGACGGCCTGGTGCGCTGCGCCCTGCTGCGCACCCACGCCGAGGAGATCACCTGGATCGCCGACTCCATCGCCCACCTGGTGCGCACGGGGACGGCCCCGGGCGAGATCGCGGTGCTGTGCCGTACCGCCGGCGACTTCGCGGAGATCCAGGGCGCCCTGGTCGCCCGGGACGTCCCCGTCGAGGTGGTCGGCCTGTCCGGGCTGCTGCACCTGCCCGAGGTCGCCGACCTCGTCGCCGTCTGCGAGGTGCTCCAGGACCCCGGCGCCAACGCCGCCCTGGTCAGGCTGCTGACCGGCCCGCGCTGGCGGATCGGACCCCGCGACCTGGCGCTGCTCGGCCGGCGCGCGAGGCTGCTCGTCGCGCACGCGCGCGTGGACGGCGACGACGACCCCGACCGCCGGCTCGCCGAGGCCGTCCAAGGCGTCGACCCCGCCGAGGTGATCTCGCTGGCGGACGCGCTCGACACGTTCCTGGAGACCCCCCTGGACGGCCGCGGGGACGACGACGGGCTGCCGTTCTCCGCCGAGGCGCGGGTGCGGTTCGCGCGCCTCGCCGCCGAGCTGCGCGACCTGCGGCGCTCCCTGTCCGACCCGCTCATGGACGTCCTGCACCGGATCCTCGCCGTCACCGGCCTGGAAGTGGAGCTGTCGGCGTCCCCGCACGCCCTGGCCGCCCGCCGCCGCGAGACCCTGTCGAACTTCCTGGACGTCGCCGCCTCCTTCGCCGCCGACGACAGCGAGGCCACCTTGCTGGCCTTCCTCGGCTTCCTGCGCACCGCCGCCCAGTACGACAAGGGCCTGGACAACGCGCTGCCCGGCGGCGAGAACACCGTCAAGGTGCTCACCGCGCACCGCTCCAAGGGGCTGGAGTGGGACGTCGTCGCCGTCCCCGGCCTGGTCACCGGCACCTTCCCCAGCAGCCAGGGCCGCGAGAAGTGGACCAGCCAGGGCAAGGTGCTGCCGCACGCGCTGCGCGGCGACGCCGACACCCTCCCCGACGTCGACAGCTGGGACGCGCGCGGCCTGAAGGCCTTCCACGAGGCCATGAAGGACCACCAGCACACCGAGGAGCTGCGCCTGGGCTACGTCACCTCCCCCCGCCCCCGCTCCCTGCTGCTCGGCTCCGGCCACTGGTGGGGACCCAGCCAGAAGAAGCCCCGCGGGCCGTCCGACTTCCTGCTCGCCCTGCACGACCACTGCGCCGCCGGACACGGGGAGATCGAGGTCTGGGCCGACCCACCCGCCGAGGACGAGGAGAACCCGGCCCTGCACCGGGCCGCCGCCGACCAGGTCTGGCCCCTGCCCCTGGACGAGGCCGCCCTGGCCCGCCGCCGCGCGGCCGCCGCGACCGTCCGCGCCCACCTGGACGACCTCACCGGCCGCACGGACGACCGGGCGGAGCCCGCCCTGGGCCCGGACCCCTACGACGACCCCGACTGGCCCCCGCCACCGGAGGACGACGAGCCACCGTACGACGTTTCCGGTGATCCCGGTGACGGCGGTGATCCCGCCGATCCGGGCGACTGGGACTCCTGGAGCACCGAGCGTCCCCGGATCCCGCACCAGACGGTGGCGCCGCAGGAGCACACGCCCGCCCCCCTCACCTCCGAGGAGGCCCGCCTCGTCGCCTCCTGGGACCGCGACCTCGACGCGCTCACCGGAGAGCTGCGCCGCGCCCGGCAGAGCGTCACCGACGTACCCCTGCCGACCACCCTCACCGCGTCCCAGCTGCTGCACCTGGCCGCCGACCCGGACGGGTTCGCGCGGGAACTCGCGCGCCCCATGCCGCGCCCCCCGCAACCCGCCGCACGCCGTGGCACCCGCTTCCACGCCTGGATCGAGAGCCGCTTCGAGGAGCTGCCGCTGCCCCTGCTGGAACCCGAGGAGCTGCCCGGCTCGGACGCGGAGATCGCCGACGAACGCGACCTGGAGGCGCTCAAAGAGGCGTTCGAGCGCACCGAGTACGCGCACCGCACGCCGCACCGCGTCGAGGCGCCGTTCCAGACGGAGATCGCCGGCCGGGTCGTCCGCGGCCGGATCGACGCCGTCTACAAGGACGGCGACGGCGACGAGGCGACGTACGAGATCGTGGACTGGAAGACCAACCGCTCGCCCGATGCCGACCCGCTCCAGCTCGCCGTCTACCGGCTGGCCTGGGCGGAACAGCACGGCATACCCCTGGAGCGGGTGCGGGCCGCGTTCGTGTACGTGCGCACCGGCGAGGTCGTACGGCCCGGCGGCCTTCCCGACCGGGCGGCGCTGGAGCGGCTGCTGCTCGGCGAGGCGCCCGGCGAGCCGCAGTGTGACGAACCGCCCGAACGGGATGCCGTCGCGGGCCGATAGGCTCGGAAGCATGAGCCAGACCCCGGACAGCGCCGTCCGTACGTACATCGAGCAGCACCGCACCGCCTTCCTCGACGACCTCGCCGAGTGGCTGCGCATCCCCTCCGTGTCGGCCCAGCCCGACCACGCGCCCGACGTACGCCGCAGCGCCGACTGGCTCGCCGCCAAGCTGAAGGAGACCGGCTTCCCCACCGCCGAGGTCTGGCCGACCCCGGGCGCCCCGGCCGTCTTCGCCGAGTGGCCCGGCGACGACCCCGACGCCCCCACGGTCCTGGTCTACGGCCACCACGACGTGCAGCCCGCCGCCCGCGAGGACGGCTGGGACAGCGAGCCCTTCGAGCCGGTCGTCCGCGACGGCCGGCTGTACGCGCGCGGGGCCGCCGACGACAAGGGCCAGGTGTTCTTCCACACCCTCGGCGTGCGCGCCCACCTCGCCGCCACCGGCCGCACCAGCCCCGCGGTCCACCTCAAGCTGCTGATCGAGGGCGAGGAGGAGTCCGGCTCCCCGCACTTCCGGCAGCTGGTGGAGGACCACGCGGACCGGCTCGCCGCCGACGCGGTGATCGTCTCCGACACCGGCATGTGGTCGGAGGACACCCCCACGGTGTGCACCGGCATGCGCGGCCTGGCCGAGTGCGAGATCCGGCTGTACGGCCCCGACCAGGACATCCACTCCGGCTCCTTCGGCGGCGCCGTCCCCAACCCGGCGACCGCCGCCGCCCGCCTGGTGGCCGCGCTGCACGACGAGCACGCGCGCGTGGCGATCCCCGGCTTCTACGACGGGATCGTGGAACTCACCGACCGCGAGCGGGAACTCTTCGCCGAGCTGCCCTTCGACGAGCGGCAGTGGCTGCGCACCGCCCGCTCCCACGCCCTGCACGGCGAGGCCGGCTACACCACCCTGGAGCGCATCTGGGCCCGCCCCACCGCCGAGGTCAACGGCATCGGCGGCGGCTACCAGGGCCCCGGCAGCAAGACGATCATCCCGTCCACGGCGATGGTGAAGCTCTCCTTCCGCCTGGTCGCCGGGCAGGACCCCGCCCACCTGGAGAAGGCCGTCCGGGCCTGGGCCGCCGATCAACTGCCCGCCGGCATCCGGCACGAGATCGTCTTCGGCGCGGCCACCCGCCCCTGCCTGACCCCGCTGGACCACCCGGCGCTGCAGTCCCTGGCCCGCTCCATGAGCCGTGCCTTCGGCACCCCGGTCCGCTTCACCCGCGAGGGCGGCTCCGGACCGGCCGCCGACCTGCAGGAGGTCCTCGGCGCCCCCGTCCTCTTCCTCGGTATCTCCGTCCCCTCCGACGGCTGGCACGCCCCGAACGAGAAGGTCGAGCTGGACCTCCTCCTCAAAGGCGTCGAGACCAGCGCGTACCTGTGGGACGACCTCGCCGGGCACTGGCGCGATGCGCCCTGACCCGCGCCCGTCCGGGCCGCCGTCGCGCCCGGGGCACACTGGAGGGACCGCCCCGCACCTCAAGGCCCCGCCGGACCCGGCCGCCCCCCGCCGTACGCCCCGCTGACCCGCCGCCGATATCACCGCCTGCACCGGGGGAGTTGGAAGCACACGTGACCACCTGGACCGACCACACCGCCGACCGACCCATCTCGCTCACCGCGCCCAGCGGCATCGACCGTGCCGCCCACCACCGCCTCGACGAGGCCTGGCTCGCCGCGGCCTGGAGCCACCCCACGACCCGCTGCTTCGTGGTCTCCGGCGGGCAGGCGCTCATCGACGAGACACCCGACGGCCGCACCGAGCTGGTCATGACCCCGTCGTTCGAGGCGCCGCTGACCGAGGCGCACCGCTACTTCCTCGGCACCGACGCCGACGGCGTCAGCTACTTCGCGCTGCAGAAGGACTCCCTGCCCGGCCGCATGGACCAGTCCGCGCGCCCGGCGGGGCTGCGCGAGGCCGGACTGCTGCTGTCGGACCGCGACGCGGGCCTGATGGTGCACGCGGTCGCCCTGGAGAACTGGCAGCGGCTGCACCGCTTCTGCTCCCGCTGCGGCGAGCGCACCGTGATCGCCGCGGCCGGCCACATCCGCCGCTGCCCGGCCTGCGGCGCCGAGCACTACCCGCGCACCGACCCGGCGGTGATCATGGCGGTCACCGACGAGGAGGACCGCATCCTCCTGGGCCGTCAGGTGCACTGGCCCGAGGGCCGCTTCTCCACGCTGGCCGGGTTCGTCGAGCCGGGCGAGTCCATCGAGCAGTCGGTGCGCCGCGAGGTGCACGAGGAGGTCGGCATCGCCATCGGCGAGGTCGAGTACGTCGCCAGCCAGCCCTGGCCGTTCCCCTCCAGCCTCATGCTGGGCTTCATGGCCCGCGCCACCACCACCGACATCCATGTCGACGGCGACGAGATCCAGGACGCCCGCTGGTTCTCCCGGGACGAGCTGCGCGCCGCCTTCGACTCCGGCGAGGTGCTGCCGCCGTACGGCATCTCCATCGCGGCCCGGCTCATCGAGCTCTGGTACGGCAAGCCCCTGCCGACGCGCAGCGTCGTGTGAGCGACGCGCTCCGGGCAGCACACGAGGGCGGCCCCCGAGATGTCCTCGGGGGCCGCCCTCGTGCTCAGCGCTTCGACGGCGTCAGGCGCCGATCTTCTGCTTGACCTGCGCCAGCGACGGGTTCGTCAGCGTCGTGCCGTCCTCGAACAGCACGGTCGGCACGGTCTGGTTCCCGCCGTTCGCCTTCTCGACGAAGGCCGCGGACTCCGGGTCCTGCTCGATGTTGATCTCGGTGTACGCGATGCCCTCACGGTCCATCTGGCTCTTCAGCCGACGGCAGTAGCCGCACCACGTGGTGCTGTACATCGTCACAGTGCCCGGCATGTCTCTCGCGCTCCTTCGGCGGGTCGGGACGTCATGGTCGCAGTGGGTGAACGCACGACACCGGCGCGGCATTCCCGCGGGGGGTACCGGCCGGCCACCGGTGGGCGTGATGCCTGTCGCACCAGGGGGCGTGATGCCGGTCGCATTAGTACGACCGCAAGGGGTCGCCTGTGGACAACCGGCTCATCCGTCTCCGGCGACCTGGCAGCATGGCCGTGTGACAGCAGCAACGCACTCCACCCTCTTCCCGCAGGTACCGGACTCTGCCGACGCGGTGCTCGAAGGGCTCGACCCCGAGCAGCGCGAGGTGGCGACCGCGCTGCACGGTCCGGTGTGCGTGCTGGCGGGCGCCGGCACGGGCAAGACCCGCGCGATCACCCACCGGATCGCCTACGGGGTGCGCGCCGGCATCCTGCAGCCCTCCAGCGTGCTCGCCGTCACCTTCACCAACCGCGCCGCCGGGGAGATGCGCGGCCGGCTGCGCCAGCTCGGCGCGCACGGCGTGCAGGCCCGCACCTTCCACTCCGCCGCCCTGCGCCAGCTGCAGTACTTCTGGCCGAAAGCCATCGGCGGTGCCATGCCCCGGCTGGTCGACCGCAAGATCCAGCTGGTCGCGGACGCGGCCGCCGCCTGCCGCATCCGTCTGGACCGGGGCGAGCTGCGGGACGTCACCGCGGAGATCGAGTGGGCCAAGGTCACCCAGACCGTCCCGGCCGACTACGCCCTCGCAGCCGCGAAGGCCGGCCGCGAGGCCCCGCGCGACCCGGCCGAGGTCGCCCAGGTCTACTCCCTCTACGAGGACCTCAAGCGGGAGCGGGCCGTCATCGACTTCGAGGACGTGCTGCTGCTGACCGTCGGCATCCTGCAGGACCGCCGTGACATCGCCGAACAGGTCCGCGCCCAGTACCAGCACTTCGTGGTCGACGAGTACCAGGACGTCAGCCCGCTGCAGCAGCGCCTGCTGGAGCTGTGGCTGGGCGAGCGGGACAACCTGTGCGTGGTCGGCGACGCCAGCCAGACCATCTACTCGTTCACGGGCGCAACCCCCGACCACCTCCTCGACTTCCGTGTCCGCCATCCCGGCGCCACCGTCGTCAAGCTGGTCCGCGACTACCGCTCCACCCCGCAGGTCGTCCACCTCGCCAACGCCCTGCTCGCCCAGGCCCGCGGCCGTGCCGCCGACCACCGGCTGGAACTGGTCTCCCAGCGCCCCGCCGGACCGGAGCCCGTCTTCACCGAACACACCGACGAGGTCGCCGAGGCCGAGGACGCCGCCCGCCGCATCCACGACCTCATCGCCTCCGGCGTCCCGGCGAGCGAGATCGCCGTGCTGTTCCGGACCAACTCCCAGTCCGAGACCTACGAGCAGGCCCTCGCGGACGCGGGCGTGCCCTACCAGCTGCGCGGCGCCGAGCGGTTCTTCGACCGCCCCGAGGTGCGCGAGGCGGGGATCGCCCTGCGCGGCGCCGCCCGCTTCGGCGGCAACGACTCCCTCCTGGACGACGCCCCCGACCTGCCCTCCCAGGTGCGAGCCGTGCTCTCCGGCAAGGGCTGGACCCCGCAGCCCCCGGCCGGCTCGGGCGCCGTGCGCGAACGCTGGGAGTCGCTGGCCGCGCTGGTGAACCTCGCGCAAGACTTCGCCGCCGCCCACCCGGGCGCCACCCTCGGCGACCTGGTGGCCGAGCTGGACGAGCGGGCCGGCGCCCAGCACGCCCCCACCGTCCAGGGCGTCACCCTCGCCTCCCTGCACTCGGCCAAGGGCCTGGAGTGGGACGTGGTCTTCCTGGTCGGCGTGGCCGAGGGCATGATCCCGATCAGCTACGCCCGGACGGACGAACAGATCGAGGAGGAGCGCCGCCTGCTGTACGTCGGGGTCACCCGTGCCCGCGAGCGGCTGTACGTCTCCTGGTCGCTGTGCCGCTCGCCCGGCGGACGGCCGAACCGCCGCCCCAGCCGCTTCCTCGACGGGCTGCGCCCCGGCTCGCCCGCCGTCGCCGCCCGCGGCACGGCGGGCGCCTCCGGCGGCGTCGAGCGGGGACACGGCTCCGTGGCGGGCACCGGGGGAGCGGCCACGGGTCCGCACGCCGTGCCGCGGCGCACCCGGCGCGTCCCGGCCCGGTGCCGGGTGTGCGGGCGCACGCTGACCGACGCGGGCGAGATGAAGCTGATGCGCTGCGACGACTGCCCCTCCGACATGGACGAGGGCCTGTACGAGCGGCTGCGCGCGTGGCGGCAGGAACAGGCGCGGCGCAGCGGGCAGCCCGCGTTCTGCGTCTTCACCGACAGGACCCTGATGGCGATCGCCGAGGCGGTCCCGGACGACGAGCGGGAGCTGGCCCGCATCCCGGGGGTCACGATGCGCAAGCTGCGCCGCCACGGCGCCGACGTTCTCGCCATCTGCGCAGGCCGCGAGCCCGGTGGCGACGGCGCGGCCGACTGATGCCAACTCGTCGAAAAAATAGTTTGCGCACGCCCCGGGAAGCCCCATAGGTTCTTGGTCACGGAGACAGCGGCCTTCCTGAGGCCCTGATTCCGTGCTGTACTTGCGTATCCGTCGCGGACTGGATCACCCCGGTCCCCCAAGACGCCGAGAGGAGGCGATTGCAGTGATCAGCATCAAGAGCAGCTTCGTCAGCACCGCCAAAGTGACCGATCGCGCGGTCGTCTCCCTGTGCATGCTCGGCGCCTCGGACCAGGGCACCGGTCTGTCCGTCATGCGTGGCATGCGTCCGGAGTCCACCCTGCCCATCGCGGGCCTGACCGTCCGCGAGGGCAATGAGCGACCGACCGAGGCACTGGAAGCGGTAGCGGCACAGGCGCAGGCCTATGCCTTTACGGCGACCGGTGCCGGCATCCGGAAGCAGACGACGCAGCACCACCTGATGTGGGCCTTCCGTGGGCCAAAACCCTGGAGTGATCCAGCCTGATCGCCGATCAGGCCGGCGCCTTCAGGGCCGCGGAACCCCATCCGGGATCCGCGGCCCTTCTGTTTTCCCTCAAGCGGGACGACGGAGCGAAGGGGCCTCGGGACAACAAAAGAACCCGGTACCCAGCCGACACCCGGCCGACCGGCCGGACCGACCAGACGAGGAAGACACCCGTGCAACTCGAAGCGCACGCCCCGTCCGTACCGCCTTCCGACACGATCCCCAAGCCCGGTCTCACGGAGGACCCCGCCTTGACCCCCCTCACCGCGCTCACCGCGCTCGACGACGCCATCGAGAACCTCGGCGTGCCCGTCCCCTGCCGCTCCTACGACCCGGAGGTCTTCTTCGCCGAGTCGCCGGCGGACGTGGAGTACGCCAAGTCCCTCTGCCGCACCTGCCCGCTGATCGAGGCCTGCCTCGCCGGCGCCAAGGAGCGGCGCGAGCCCTGGGGTGTCTGGGGTGGCGAGCTGTTCGTCCAGGGTGTCGTCGTCGCCCGGAAGCGGCCCCGTGGTCGCCCGCGCAAGAACCCGGTCACAGCATGAACACCATCGGAACGATCGACCGCCCCCACACGCACGACCCCCAGAAGCAGGCCCCGATGAAGCCGTCCACCCGTGAGCCCGCAGGCTCCGCGACCGAAGACGTCATCACCACCGGTGCGAACGCCTCGCGCCAGAACAGGACCCGAGAGATGCAACTCATCCCAGAGGCCATGGCTCGTGCGCATATGCACGAGCGACTGCGGGAGGCGGAGCGGGAACGCCCGGCCGTGCGCCTGGCGACCGCCCGCCGGATGCAGCGCCGGGCCGAGCGCGCCTCGCGGCGCGCCCGCCGGGCGCTCGCCATGGCGGTCATGCAGTAACCGCCCGCACCGCACGACGCCCGCCTCCCGACGGGAGGCCGGCGACCTCTTCCGGCGGGGGCCGGTCCGTCCGCACGGACCGGCCCCCGCGGCACGTCACGGCCCAGTCCTCGGCGTGTCCTGGCCCCGCTTCCTCGGCGCGGCATGCCCCGATCCGCCGGCGCGGCACACACCCGATTCCCGGGCGCCTCACGGACGGCCCCCGGCGATGCGTGGCACCGGGCGGGGCGCGCGGGGCGGAGGTACCGTCGGCGAGTGACGAGTCTTTCCGGCGACCATGCCCCGAGCGCCCCCGCCCGCGACACCAC
>NZ_LR732544.1:4778218-4878791 GCF_902506575.1 Streptomyces mexicanus
GGCTACGGGCAGCAGCCGCCGTTCGGGCAGGCCCCGGGCGCACCCCAGGCCGCCGCCCCCTACGGCGCACCCCAGGCAGTCCCGCACGGCGCCCCGCAGGGCGCGGGGGTGGGCGCCGCGCTGCAGCGGTTCAAGGAGACGCCCACCGGGCAGCGCTGGACCCTGCAGAACAGCAAGCTGATCCGCGTCGACCTCGGCACGGGCGGGCAGCCCGTGCTGGCCCGGCAGGGCAGCATGGTGCTCTACCAGGGCAAGGTCGACTTCAGCTACAAGGGCGCCGGCTTCGCCGGACGCGTCGTGGGCAACGCCACCGGCCAGGAGATGCAGCTGATGCGCTGCACCGGCCAGGGCCAGGTGTTCCTCGCCGAGGACGCCACCCACCTGCACCCGATCGAACTGCAGGGTGACGCGATCTGCGTCTCCGCCAACAGCGTGCTCGCCTTCGACGAGAGCCTGCACCACGAGGTGCGCCGCATCGAGGGGCACGGCATCCCCGGCGGTGCCCTGTTCACCCTGCAGTTCCAGGGCACCGGCACCATCGTCGTCAAGACGCACGGCACGCCCGTCGTGCTGCCCGTGACCCCGACGACGTTCGTCGACTCCAACGCCGTCGTCGCCTGGTCCGCGGCCGCCCAGGTCATCGTCTCCAGCCAGGTGCGCATGCGTCGCAACGCCTACCCGGGCCACACCGGAGAGGGCGTCAACCTGCAGTTCCGGGCGGCGCCCGGCAACTTCGTCGTCGTCCAGCCCTACGAGGTCTAACGGGAGCCCGTCATGAACCAGCCGCTCGCGGGCTACGCCCCCGCACCCGTCACCGCCCGCATGGAGAACCACGGCAGCCACATGCTGAAGGTGGCCCTGCAGACCGGAAACGACCTCTACGCGCGCGTGGGCTCGATGGTCGCCTACGAAGGATTCATCCAGTACGAGCCCAACCCGCCGGCCGTGCGCCAGATCGCCCGCGACTGGATCACCGGCGAGGGCGCCCCCCTGATGAAGTGCTCCGGCGACGGCCTGCTCTACCTCGCCGACTACGGCGCGAACGTCGTCGTCGTCAACCTGGGCGGCGACGCGATCTCGGTCAACGCCACCAACCTGCTGGCCTTCGACGCGAGCCTGCAGTGGGGCGTCGAACGGGTCAAGGGGCTGGCCAAGTTCGCCGGGCAGGGCCTGTGGAACACGAAGATCTCCGGGCAGGGCTGGGTCGCCCTCACCTCCCGCGGTGAGCCGATCGTGGTCGACTGCGGCAGCGGCGAGGACGAGACCTACGTCGACCCGGACGCGCTCGTCGCCTGGTCCCCGAACCTGAAGGTCAAGGGCAAGCGCAGCTTCAAGGCGCAGTCCCTGATCGGCCGGGGCAGCGGCGAGGCGTACCAGATGGCCTTCTCCGGCCAGGGCATCGTCGTCGTGCAGCCCAGCGAGGACAGCACCGACCGCCTGCGGGTCCGGGGCTGAGGGGAAGAGGACGACACCATGCAGAGCCCGCTTTTCGCCTTCAACGACGTCCAGACGCCGGAGCGCTGGAGCCTGCAGAACAAGCAGATGCTCCGGGTCACCCTGGAGGGCCACGACGACGTCCTCGCCCGCAAGGGCACCATGGTCGCCTACCAGGGCCTGATCGAGTTCGACGCCGAGTACCAGAGCACCGGCCAGGCCTACGCGCGGGCGCGCACCGGCGAGGGCCTGGACCTGATGCGCTGCCACGGGCAGGGCACCGTCTACCTCGCCAACCTCGCCCAGTACGTCCACATCATGGACGTGGAACAGGACGGCCTGACCGTCGACAGCGGCTATGTGCTGGCGATGGACTCCTCGCTGCACCACGAGGTGATCGCCGTGGACAGCATGTACGGCATCTCCGGCTCGGGGAAGTACCAGCTGAACATCACCGGACGCGGCAAGGTCGCCCTGATGACCTCCGGGGCGCCGCTGCTGATGCAGGTCACCCCGGACAGGTACGTCAGCTGCGACGCCGATGCGATCGTCGCCTGGTCGACCGGCCTGCGGGTGCAGATGCAGGCCCAGACGCACTCCTCGGGGGTGTGGCGGCGCCGGGGCAGCACCGGTGAGGGCTGGGAGCTGAGCTTCATGGGCAGCGGCTACGCGCTCGTTCAACCCAGCGAGCTGCTGCCGCCGCAGAACGCGGTGATCGGCCAGGGCCTGGCCGCGCAGTTCGGCATGGGCGCGCAGGGGGCGCGGGGCCAGAACCAGGGCAACGTCTGGAGCTGAGGCCGGGCACCGTCCGGAGCCGAGCACGCGTAAGGGGCGGCCGCCCTTGCGGTCGCCCCTTACCGGTCACCTCGTCACAGCCTGGCGCGCGTGGCCTCCGTCAGCCGCACGACCGACTTGTCCGCCACGCCGGGCACCTCGTCGTAGGCGAACCAGCGCAGGTCCAGCGACTCGTCGCTGATGGCCTCCACGGCCCCGGGCGGGGCGACGGCGGCGTACTGCACGTCCAGGTGCCAGGCGCACGGCGTGTGGTGCCGGTCCAGGCGGACCGGGCCACCGGGCAGCAGGGTCAGCCCCGCGATGCCCGACTCCTCCGTCGCCTCGCGCAACGCGGCCTGTGCCAGTGTGGCGTCCTGCCGCTCGCAGTGGCCGCCCATCTGCAGCCACATGCGCAGCTTCCGGTGCAGGGTCAGCAGCACCCGGCCGCGCTCGGGATCGACCACCAGGGCGCTGGCGGTGATGTGCCCCTCGGCGCAGGACTTCCACAGGCCGTCCGGATGCGCCGCCAGGTGCTCCAGATAGGTCCCGCGCAGCTCCTCCTGGTCCCCGTACCCCTTCAGGACGAGGACCGCGTCGTCGTGAAGGCTCACTCGGCGCCGTCGCCCTTGCCGTCGCCGTCCTTCTCGTCGCGTTCGCCCTGCTCGCGCTCGTCGTGCTTGTGCAGGTCCGGCTTCGGCGCGGAGCCGCGCGCCGCCTCGCCGAGCATCTTGTCCAGCTCGGAGAAGTCCAGCTGCTCGCGGTGCACGAAGCCGTCCGGGTCGTCCAGGTCCGCGGCCGTGGGCAGCATGTCCGGGTGCGCCCACAGGCCGTCGCGGCCCTCGACCCCGCGCGCGTCGGCCAGCGAGGCCCACAGCCGGGAGGCGTCCCGCAGACGGCGCGGGCGCAGCTCCAGACCGATCAGCGTCGCGAACGTCTGCTCGGCCGGGCCACCGGAGGCCCGCCGGCGGCGCAGCGTCTCGCGCAGCGCGTCCGCGGACGACAGACGCGGCTTGGCGGCGGCGTGCACCACCGCGTCCACCCAGCCCTCGACGAGCGCCAGAGCGGTCTCCAGACGGGCCAGGGCCGCCTTCTGCTCCGGGGTGTCCTCCGGCTGGAACATGCCCTGCTGCAGCGCGTCCTGCAGCTGCTCGGGGTTCTGCGGGTCGAACCGGCCGACCACGTCCTCCAGCTTGGCGGTGTCGACCTTGATCCCGCGCGCGTACCCGTCGACCGCGCCGAACAGGTGCGAGCGCAGCCACGGCACGTGCGCGAACAGGCGCTGGTGGGCGGCCTCGCGCAGGGCGAGGTACAGCCGCACCTCCTCCTGCGGCACGCCCAGGTCCTTGCCGAACGCCTCGATGTTCACCGGCAGCAGCGCGGCCTTGCCGGCCGGGCCGAGCGGCAGGCCGATGTCGGTGGAGCCGACGACCTCGCCGGCCAGCACGCCGACGGCCTGGCCGATCTGCGTGCCGAACATGGCGCCGCCCATGGAGCGCATCATGCCGATCAGCGGGCCGGCCATGGCCTGCATCTCCTCGGGCAGCACCTCGCCCATGGCGGTGCCGACCCGCTCGGCGACCGGGTCGACCAGCTCCTGCCAGGCGGGCAGGGTCGCCTCGACCCACTCCGCCCGGGACCACGCCACCGCGGAGGCGGCGCCGGACGGCAGGGACGTCACGTCGTCCAGCCACAGGTCCGCCAGGCGGACGGCGTCCTGGACGGCCGTGCGCTCGGCGGGGCCGACGCTGGCGTCCTTGGTGCCGTCCGAGGTGCCCTGGGCGACCGTCTGGCGGGCGATCTGCTTGGCCATGTCCCAGTTCACCGGGCCGCCCTCGTAGGAGAGCATCTGGCCGAGCTGCTGGAAGGCCGCTCCCAGGTCGGTGGGGTTCAGCGACCCGAACATGGCAGCGAGCGGATTGTCGGCGCCGGGGCCGCCAAAGCCTCCGGCTCCGGGCAGGCCGCCGAAGCCGAACGGATTGGCCGGTCCCTGCCCACCACCGCTCTGCTGGTCCTTCTTCTTGCCCTCGTCGCCGTTCTCCGGCTCCTCCGGCGGAAGGCCGAATCCGAATGGGGTGTCACTCACGGGATTCCTCGGCTGGTAAGGCCACCGGTTCTTTCCGGCGGCGCGGCTGCCCGACAACACCACCCAGCGTAGACACCCCGGCCCGATAGGGCCTCGGTGCTTCGCCGACACAGCGCCTGCGGCAGGATGGATGCCACCTGGTACGTACGCGTCATTCGCGCCCGTATGGAAGACAACCGCTGGAGACGCCCGGTGAGTTCCCCAGATCCGCAGGTTCGCGCAGCGCGAAACCATGAAAGCACCTCCGCCGTGCGCGGGCCCGTCGTCGCGGTCACCGGAGCCGCGAGCGGCGTCGGCGCGCTGCTCACCGAGCGACTGGCCGCCAGTGACGAGGTCGGGCAGGTCGTCGCCATCGACGAGCGGCGCGGGGAGTGCGCGGCGGCGCGCTGGCACGTCCTGGACGTGCGGGACCCGGCGATCGCCGACAGGCTGCGCGGCGCCGACGTCGTCGTCCACCTGGCGCTCGACCTGGACCTGGAGACCGACCCGGCCGCCCGCAGCGCCTACAACGTCCGCGGTACCCAGACGGTGCTGACCGCCGCGGCCGCGGCCGGGGTGCACCGGGTGGTGCTGTGCACCTCCGCGATGGTCTACGGCGCGCTGCCCGACAACGAGCTCCCGCTGGCGGAGGACGCCGAGCTGCGGGCCACCGCGGAGGCGACCGGGGTGGGCGACCTGCTGGAGATCGAACGGCTGGCCCGGCGCGCCCCGCGGGCGCACCCCGGCCTGAACGTCACCGTGGTCCGCCCCGCCGTGCTGGTCGGCGGCACCGACACGGCGCTGACCAGGTACTTCGAGTCCCCGCGGCTGCTGGTCGTGGCGGGGTCGCGGCCCGCCTGGCAGTTCTGCCACGTCGAGGACCTGTGCAGCGCGCTGGAGTACGCCGTGCTGGAGAAGGTCGACGGGGAGCTGGCCGTCGGCTGCGACGGCTGGCTGGAGCAGGAGGAGGTCGAGGAGCTGAGCGGGATCCGGCGGATGGAACTGCCGTCGGCGGTCGCCCTCGGCGCGGCGGCCCGCCTGCACCGCATCGGGCTCACCCCCTCCCCGGCCGGTGACCTGGCCTACACGATGTACCCGTGGGTGGTCAGCGGCAGCCGCCTGCACGACGCGGGATGGCGGCCGAAGTGGACCAACGAGGAGGTGCTGGCCCAGCTGCTGGAGGAGGTCGCCGGGCGGCACACGGTGGCCGGACGGCGGCTGGGACGCAAGGACGCGACGGCGGCCGGGGCCGCCGGGGCGACGGTCGCGCTGCTGGGCGCGGCGGCCGTGGTGCGCCGGGCCCGCAAGGCACGCCGGCGCATCTGAGAGCGGCCCCGGGACGGGCTGCCGGGGAACCGCCGGGCGGCGCGGGCGGTCTCCTGTAGGAGGCTCCAAACGCGCACGCGCGCGTGCCGGGCGATGACGCTATTCCGCGCCCGTAGGGGCGTGCGGCACGATGGGCGTATGGCACCCACCAACGATCACCCCGGCGAGCGCACCGCCGACGATCCCATCAAGCTGATCGCGGTCCGGGAGACCGCGCTGTCGCTGGACGAGGTCTTCCAGGCCGTCGGGGACGACGCCGCCGGCGGCACCGCGCTCTTCGTGGGCACGGTGCGCAACCACGACGGGGGCGCCGACGTCGACGCACTGGGGTACTCCTGCCACCCCAGCGCGGAGGCCGAGATGCGGCGGATCGCCGAGAAGGTGGTCGCGGAGTACCCCGTGCGGGCGCTGGCCGCCGTGCACCGTGTGGGGGATCTGCGGGTCGGGGACCTCGCGGTCGTCGTGGGAGTGTCCTGCCCGCACCGCGCGGAGGCGTTCGCGGCCTGCCGCAAGCTGATCGACGACCTCAAGCACGAGGTGCCGATCTGGAAGCACCAGAGGTTCTCCGACGGGACGGAGGAATGGGTCGGAGCCTGCTGAGTTCCGGCGCCGAGCGGCGTCGAGCCCGCCGGTCCGCCCCACGCGGCGCCCTCCCGCCGCTTTTGCGGTTGCGTAACCGCCCCCCTGACCGGACCGTTGTCACTGCGGATGGTTAATCTGCTGATCACTCGGTTGCGGTCGCCCGAAGGGGCTCGCATGGGGCTGGGAGGACGGCATGGCGGCGCTCGCCTGGTTGCTGATTCCGCTGATGGCTGCGATAGGCGCCGGACTGTGGGGGATATGGGCCAACCGCACCCGCACGGTGCGCGGCGACGGCCCCGAGCTGGACGGCTACGCCCGCTTCCGCGAGGCCATGGAGCGCTCCACGTCCCGCACATGAGACCGGTGGACGGACGAGCGGCCCTGACGGTGGGCCGACACACCCGTCCCGTACTGTCGAGACATGCCACGCCGCACCGCGACGATGCTCGCCTCCACCCTGATGCTGATCGCGCTCCTGTGCGCGGGGGTGTTCCTCCCCGTGCCCTACGCGGAGATGTCTCCGGGGCCGACGGTCAACACGCTGGGTGAGCACGGTGGCGAGCCGGTCCTGCAGATCTCCGGGCATCGGACCTACCCGACCGACGGTCATCTGAACATGACGACGGTCCGGGTGACCAGCGCCGACTACCGGATGAACCTGGTCGAGGCGGTCTACGGCTGGCTGGCGCACGACGACAAGGTCGTCCCGCACGACACGCTCTACCCCGACGGCCAGACCGAGGAGCAGTCCAGCCAGGAGAACGCCGAGGAGTTCAGCCAGTCCCAGGAGAGCGCCAAGGTCGCGGCCCTGAAGGAACTCGGCATCCCGGTGACGTCGTGGGTGATCGTCTCCACCGTCGTCAAGGGCAGCCCAGCCCAGGGCAGGCTGCACGCCGGTGACGTGATCAAGGCCGTGGACGGCACCGCGGTCAAGCAGCCCTCGGACGTCGCCAAGCTGGTCACCCGGCACAAGCCCGGCCAGGACGTCGTCTTCACCATCGTCCCCGCCAAGGACCAGGCCGCCGCGGAGAAGCAGCACAGGACGGCGACGGCGACCAAGGACGTCACGATCACGACCGCGCGGTCCCACGACACCGGCGCCGAGCGCGCCGTCGTCGGGATCTCCGCCGGAACCGATCACACGTTCCCGTTCGACATCGACATCAAGCTCGCCGACGTCGGCGGACCCAGCGCCGGACTGATGTTCGCCCTGGGCATCTACGACAAGCTCACCCCGGGCAGCCTGACCGGCGGGAAGTTCGTGGCCGGCACCGGGACGATCGACGACGACGGGAAGGTCGGCCCGATCGGCGGCGTGGAGATGAAGACCGTCGGCGCGCGCGACCAGGGCGCCCGGTACTTCCTCACCCCCGCCGACAACTGCGCGGCCGCCGCCAAGGACACCCCCTCGGGGCTCACCCTGGTCAAGGTCGGCACGATCCACGACGCCCTCGCCGCCCTGAAGGACATCCGCTCGGGGAACACCGGCGCCCTGCCGAAGTGCACGCGATAGCCGCATCCGGCCGCGCGCCGCACCCGGCCGCGCGCCGCACCCGGCCGTGCGCCCCGGCCGGACGGACCCGGCTCCGGGCGCACCGGCCGCGCGGATCCGAGCGGCGCGCGCGGCCGGTGCGCGTCCCGGCGCCGGAGCGCCGCGGGTCCGCGGCGGGCGCCGCTCAGTCCTCGAAGGTCGCCGCCAGCGCCTCCGCCAGGCCCGGCACCAGATCGGAGCCCGTGAGGACCTCCGTGGGGGAGTCCTTCTCGCGCAGCCGCAGCGCCGACTCGCGGGCGCCGTCCCGCAGGACCGCCACCGTCATGCGGACCTCCTGGCGCTCGGGGTGGCCGGCCACCCACTTCGCCAGCTCCGCCTCGCCCAGGTCCTGCGGAACCTCGGCCTCCGCGGACGGCGGCAGCATCAGGCGCTCCACGGTCAGCGCGCACCCGGTCACCGCGTCGGGCCAGGCGATCGTGGCGAGGAACTCGTCGAGCGGCTGGTCCGACGGGATCTCGTCCTGCTCGATCGGGGTGAGACCGGAGGTCTGCTGCTCGTCCTCCAGGCCGAGCTGGGCCGCGAGGGCGGGTTCCTGGGTCCGCAGCCGCGCGGTGTCTACGAGGGCGAAGAGGCGAGCGGGCTGGTCCCAGCCGAGGCCGGAGGCGTACTCGTCGATCTCGAGTACGGCCCGGGTGAGCGGGCTCGCTGCCATGGGAGTGTTGGACATGGTCACAATCCTGCCTCGTTCCTGCCCGGAACCGGGAACCGCGTATGCCGTGAGTAAGTTGCATAGGTGTGGGCCGGCGACGACCGGGCCCACCGCACGGTCCGCGGCCACAGGGGCCTGAGGCGGTCCGGCGAACCGACAGCGAACCAGCCAGCGAATCAACAGCGAACTTCGAGGTGCACCCTTGGCTTTCCAGATGCCGGACCGCGGGTCGGGCCCGTCCGGGCCGCGGATGAGAGTCGGCCGCCCGTCCCGGCGCGCCCGCGCCCTGCTGATGACGCTGGGCGCGCTGGCCGTGCTCGGCATGGTGTTCACGATGTTCGCCGGCTTCTGGACGGACTGGTTGTGGTACCGGTCGGTGCACTACTCGTCGGTGTTCACCACCACGCTGTGGACCAAGATCGGGCTGTTCTTCGTCTTCGGCCTGCTCATGGCGGCGGCCGTCGGCTTCAACGTCTGGCTCGCGCACCGGCTGCGGCCCCCGCTCAGCGCCATGTCCACGGAGCAGCAGAACCTCGACCGCTACCGGATGGGGGTCGCGCCGTACAAGAAGTGGCTGCTGTGCGGGATCACCGCCCTGGTGGGCCTGATCGCGGGTGCCTCCGCGGCCGGCCAGTGGCGGACCTGGCTGATGTGGGTCAACGCCGTGCCGTTCCACCAGAAGGACCCGCAGTTCCACCTCGACGTCTCCTTCTACGCCTTCGACCTGCCCTGGTACCGGTTCCTGCTCGGCTTCGGCTTCGCCGCGGCGGTGCTGTCCCTGATCGCCGCCGCGCTCACCCACTACCTCTACGGCGGGCTGCGCCTGACCTCGCCCGGCACCCGCGCCACCGCCGCGGCGACCGGTCACCTGTCGGTGCTGCTCGGCGTGTTCGTCGCTCTCAAGGCCGTCGCGTACTGGCTGGACCGGTACGGCCTGGCGGTGAAGTCCAGCGACTTCAAGGCCACGGGCAACTGGACCGGCCTGCGCTACGTCGACGCCAACGCCTATCTGCCCGCAAAGACGATCCTGTTCTGCATCGCGGTCATCTGCGCGCTGCTGTTCTTCGCCACCCTGTGGCGGCGCACCTGGCAGCTGCCCGTCATCGGCTTCGGCCTGATGGTGCTCTCCGCGATCCTCATCGGCGGCCTGTACCCGGCGATCGTGCAGAAGTTCCAGGTCCAGCCCAACGAGCAGGCCAAGGAGGCCCCGTACGTCGCCAAGAACATCGAGGCGACGCGCGCGGCGTACGGCATCGACGACGCGAAGGTGACGGACTACGCCGGCACCAGCACCACCAAGGACAAGTCGACGCTGCGCGACGATGTCGACAAGACCGCGAGCATCCGCATCCTCGACCCGAACATCGTCTCGCCGACGTTCCAGCAGCTCCAGCAGATCCGGAACTACTACACGTTCCCCAACAACCTGGACGTCGACCGCTACCCCGCCAAGGACGGCACGGTCCAGGACACGGTCGTCGGCCTGCGCGAGCTGAACCTGGCCGGCATCCCGAAGAAGAACTGGATCAACAACCACTTCCGCTACACCCACGGCTTCGGCGTCGTCGCCGCCAAGGGCACCGCCGCCGACAACGGCGAGCCGGTGTTCACCGAGTCCGACCTGCCGCCCTCCGGCGACCTCGGGACGTACCAGCAGCGGGTGTACTACGGCGAGAAGACCACCACGTACTCGATCGTCGGCGGTCCCCAGAAGGAGATCGACTACTCCGACAACGACGGCGAGAAGACCACCAGTTACCGGGGCAAGAGCGGCGTCAGCCTGTCCAGCCCGCTCAACCGGGCCGCCTACGCGCTGGCGTTCGGCGAACCGCAGATCCTCTACTCCGGCGCCATCGGCGACGGCTCGCGGATCCTGTACAACCGCACGCCCAAGGAGCGCGTCGAGGCGGTGGCGCCCTGGCTGACCATCGACGGCGACGCCTACCCGGCGGTGGTGAACCACCGCATCCAGTGGATCGTCGACGCCTACACCACCACGAACGGCTACCCGTACGCCTCCCGTACGACCCTCGGCGACACGACGGCGGACTCGCTCACCGCCGCCAACGACTCGCGCTCGGTGGTGGCCCAGCAGAACCAGGTCAACTACATCCGCAACTCGGTGAAGGCGACCGTGGACGCCTACACCGGCGAGGTCAAGCTGTACCAGTGGGACACCGAGGACCCGGTCCTGAAGACCTGGATGAAGGCGTTCCCCGGCACGGTGGAGCCGAAGTCGGCCATCTCCTCGGACCTGATGTCCCATCTGCGCTACCCGCAGGACCTGTTCAAGGTGCAGCGCGAGCTGCTCACCCGCTACCACGTGCAGGACGCGCAGACCTTCCTCAGCGGCAGCGAGGTGTGGCAGGTGCCGGACGACCCGACGAACAAGTCGGGCAGCGCGGTGCCGCCGTACTACCTGACGATGAAGATGCCCGACCAGAAGTCCCAGGCGTTCTCGCTGACGACGACGTTCACGCCGAACGGCCGGGACAACCTCAGCGCCTTCATGGCGGTCGACTCGCAGGCGGGCACACCCGACTACGGCCAGATCAGAATCCTGAAACTGCGCACGAGCACGACGGCCGACGGCCCCAAGCAGGTCCAGAGCCAGTTCAACTCCAACTCGCAGGAGAACATCACCGATTTCGTCCGGCAGGTCAGAAACGGCGACTCGGAGATCGAGTACGGCAATCTGCTGACCATCCCGCTCGACGGAGGACTGCTCTACGTGGAGCCGGTCTACGTACGCGGCGGTCAGCTCAAGTACCCGCTGATGCGGAAGGTCCTGGTCACCTACGGTGGCACCACCGCCTTCGAGAACAGCCTCGACCAGGCGCTGGACAAGGTCTTCGGAGCGCCCGGCTCGGCGCCCCCGCCCGACACCGGCACCACGAACCCGCCGGGTGCGGGAGCGGGCGACCCGACGGTCGAACAGGCCCTGAAGGACGCCCAGAAGGCCTATGACGACGGCCAGGCCGCTCTGCAGAAGTCGCCGATCGACTGGGAGGCCTACGGCAGGGCCCAGAAGGCGTTGCAGGAAGCGCTCAAGAAGGCCGAGGACGCGCAGGCCCAGCGGCAGAGCAGCGGCAGCGGCAAGAACGGCGACAAGGGCGCCAAGACCGGCGAGAAGAGCGGCGGCTGACCGCCGCGGACGCGAGCGAGGCCCGGGTCCCTCCGGCGGGACCCGGGCCTTCGCCGTGTGCGCACGGTGACGTGCGAACGCATGTGCCGCCGTGTGGTACCGCCGTGCCGCCGTGGGGAGTTGGGCGATCTGTGTTTGACTTATCTCTCTGTGGGCATGTCGACAAAACGCTGAAGTGACCTCACTGGCTGCGGTATACCAGGTGTACCCGGGTTGCAGGTGGTGCGACGATGAACGTTATGGGGGACAAGGTAACTCTGTTCGAGACAGGGCGATTTGCGCAGGCCGCACCGGAGGAGATCACCAGCACCACCCCGGACGAGACCGGTGCCGCCGCCGACGAGGTCGCCGAGCTGGCACGCCGGCGCCTGGCCGCCGAGGCCGGTGACGTCGAGGCGATGAGCGTCCTCGGCGCGATGCTGCTGCGCCGCGGCGACCTGGACGGAGCCGAACCCCATCTGCGCGCCGCCACCGCGGCCGGTGACCGGGCCGCCGCCAACAACCTGGGAGTCCTCCTCCACCAGCGCGGATACGCCGACGAGGCGGCCGGCTGGTGGCGGATCGCCGCCGTCGCCGGCTCCGCCGCGGCGGCGCACGCGCTCGGCCGGTACCACCGCGAGCGCGGCGACGAGCCCGCCGCCGAGTACTGGCTGCGCCAGTCCGCCGAGCAGGGCCACGTCCTCGGCGCCTACGCGCTCGCCGACCTGCTGGAGCACCGCGGGGACGCCGGTGCCGAGCGCTGGATGCGGGTCGCCGCCGAGCACGGGCACCGCGAGGCGGCCTACCGGCTGGCCCGCGCACTGGACCAGCGCGCGGCCCGCGAGTCCGCCGCGGACGGCGCCGACGGGCCGCAGGCCGAGGCCGAACAGTGGTACCGGCAGGCCGCCGCACGCGGCCACCGCCGGGCCGCGCTGCACCTGGGCGCGATCCTGGAGAAGCGCGGCGAGCTGAAGGAGGCCGGCCGCTGGTACCTGACCTCCGCCAAGGACGGCGAGGCGCGCGCCGCCTGCGCGCTGGGGTTCCTGCTGCGGGACGCCGGGGACACCGAGAGCGCGGCCATGTGGTGGCTGCGGGCCGCCCAGGACGGCGACGGCAACGCCGCCAACGCCCTGGGCGCGCTGCACGCCGAGCGCGGCGAGCCGCAGACCGCCGAGCGCTGGTACCGGGCGGCGCTGGACGCCGGCGACATCAACGGCGCCTACAACCTCGGCCTGCTCTGCGCCGAGCAGGGGCGCACCGCGCAGGCCGAGCAGTGGTACCGGCGCGCGGCCTACGCCGGCCACCGGGAGGCGGCGAACGCGCTGGCCGTGCTGCTGCTCCAGGGCGGGGACACGAGCGGTGCCGAGCCGTGGTTCTCCAAGGCCGCGGAGGGCGGCAGCGTGGACGCCGCGTTCAACCTCGGCATCCTCTACTCCGGGCGCGGCCAGGAGCAGGAGGCCCTGCGGTGGTACGAGCGGGCGGCCGCCGCCGGGCACACCGAGGCGGCCCTGCAGGTGGGGATGGCCCGGCTGCGGGCCGGCGACGAGCAGGCGGCCGAGCGGCACCTGCGGTGCGCGGCCGGCGGCGGCAGCGCGGAGGCCGCGTACCGGCTGGCGACCCTGCTCGACGCGCGGCGGCCGCCGGCGCCGGCCCACGAGCTGGGGGCGCCGGTGCAGGAGAAGACCGAGTGCGAGGAGTGGTACGAGCGGGCGGCCGGCCAGGGGCACCGTCGGGCGCAGGTGCGGGTGGGCATGCTGGCCGCGGCCCGCGGCGACGTGGTGGAGGCGGCCCGCTGGTACCGGGCCGCCGCGGAGGCCGGCTCCCGCAACGGCGCCTTCAACCTGGGGCTGCTGCTCGCGCGCGAGGGCAGCGAGCCGGAGGCGGTGGTGTGGTGGACGCGGGCCGCCGAGGCCGGGCACGGGCGGGCGGCGCTGCGGCTGGCCCTCGTCCACGCGCGCCGCGGCGAGCTGTCGGAGGGGCAGCGGTGGGCGGACCGGGCGGCGGCGCTCGGGCCCAGAGAGGTCGCTCAGCGGGCGGCGCGGCTGCGGGACGCGCTGCGGGAGGAGCTGTCGGCGTGACGCTCCGGGAGAAGCGATTTGCTTCTTTCCCCGTCCGTCACGTAGTGTTCTATTCACCGACGCGGGGTGGAGCAGCTCGGTAGCTCGCTGGGCTCATAACCCAGAGGTCGCAGGTTCAAATCCTGTCCCCGCTACTGAAGGCCGAGGGCCGGAATCCGATCAAGGATTCCGGCCCTCGGTGTTTTCGGGTCCGGTCGGCTCCTCGCTCTGCCCTGGGCACGGGCAGCGCGCCCACGTGTGCATGAGCTTGGCACCCGCCCGCGCTCGGGCAGCACAAAGCCCCGGCACCCTGCGGTGCCGGGGCTGTCAGGCGTGCGTCACGCCGAGGCGCAGTTCGGGCAGAGGCCGCGGTAGGTCACCTCGACGTCGGAGACCGTGAACCCGAAGCGCTCCGAGTCGGGCAGGTCGGCCAGCGGGTTGCCGCTCGGATGGACGTCGCGGATCGCGCCGCAGCCGGCGCAGACCAGGTGGTGGTGCGGCCGGTGGGCGTTCGGGTCGTACCGCTTGGCGCGCTTGTCGGTGGTGACCTCGATGACCTCGCCGAGGGAGACCAGCTCGCCCAGCGTGTTGTAGACGGTGGCGCGGGAGATCTCGGGCAGCTTGGCCACCGCCCGCGCATGGACCTCGTCGGCGGTGAGGTGGACGTGCTCGCCGTCCAGGACCTCGGCCACGACGCGTCGCTGCGCGGTCATCCGCCATCCGCGTCCGCGCAGCCGTTCCAGAAGGTCGCTCATACGCACCAGCCTAGCAGCCAGGGGAATAGATCCCGAACAAGTGTGACTTTGGAGCTCTGCTTGACTTAGACATTGTCTATTGTAGGATCGAGAACGGCTTTGGCCAAGCGACAGGATCAGACAGGTATGCCGCAGGAGGCGACGTGACGCAGGGACCGCTCACTACGGAAGCCGGTGCACCGGTGGCCGACAACCAGAACAGCGAGACCGCGGGCGCGGGCGGCCCGGTTCTCGTCCAGGACCAGCTCCTGCTGGAGAAGCTCGCCCACTTCAACCGCGAGCGCATTCCGGAGCGCGTGGTGCACGCCCGCGGCGCCGGCGCCTACGGCACCTTCACCGTCACCGCCGACGTCACCCCGTACACCCGGGCGAAGTTCCTCTCCGAGGTCGGCAAGCAGACCGAGGTCTTCCTGCGCTTCTCGACCGTGGCCGGCAACCTCGGTGCGGCGGACGCGGTGCGCGACCCGCGCGGCTTCGCGGTGAAGTTCTACACCGAGGAGGGCAACTACGACCTCGTCGGCAACAACACCCCGGTGTTCTTCATCCGGGACGCGATCAAGTTCCCCGACTTCATCCACACCCAGAAGCGCGACCCGTACACCGGCTCCACCGAGCCGGACAACGTCTGGGACTTCTGGAGCCTGTCGCCGGAGTCCACGCACCAGGTGACCTGGCTGTTCGGTGACCGCGGCATTCCGGCGTCGTACCGCCACATGGACGGCTTCGGCTCGCACACCTTCCAGTGGAACAACGAGGCCGGCGAGGTCTTCTGGGTCAAGTACCACTTCAAGACCGACCAGGGCATCAAGTGCCTCACCCAGCAGGAGGCCAACAAGCTCGCCGGTGAGGACCCCGACTCCCACCAGCGCGACCTGCGCGAGGCGATCGAGCGCGGGGAGTACCCCTCCTGGACCGTCTACGTCCAGATCATGCCCGCGGCCGAGGCGGCGACCTACCGCTTCAACCCGTTCGACCTGACCAAGGTCTGGCCGCACGGCGACTACCCGCTGGTCGAGATCGGCAAGCTGGAGCTGAACCGCAACCCGCAGAACATCTTCGCCGAGGTCGAGCAGTCGATCTTCTCCCCGGCGCACTTCGTGCCCGGCATCGGCCCGTCCCCGGACAAGATGCTCCAGGGCCGCCTGTTCGCCTACGGCGACGCCCACCGCTACCGCGTCGGCATCAACGCCGACCACCTGCCGGTGAACCGTCCGCACGCCACCGAGGCGCGCACCTACTCCCGCGACGGCTTCCTCTACGACGGCCGGCACGGCGGCGCGAAGAACTACGAGCCGAACAGCTTCGGCGGCCCGGCCCAGACCGACCGGGCGCTGTGGCAGCCGATCCCGGTCTCCGGCGTCACCGGCGACCACCGGGCGCCGCTGCACGCCGAGGACGACGACTTCGTCCAGGCCGGCAACCTCTACCGGCTGATGACGGACGAGGAGAAGGACCGCCTGATCGACAACCTGGCGGGTGCCCTCTCCCAGGTCACGCGCGAGGACATCATCGAGCGCGCGGTCAACAACTTCCGCCAGGCGGACGCCGACTTCGGCAAGCGGCTGCAGGCCGCGGTCGAGGCCCTGCGCGGCTGATCTCCGGCACTGGACCCTTGCCGGAAGCGGCGGGGCGGGGGCCCCCCCCGCGGCCCGCCCGCCCCCCCCCCCCCCCGCGGGGGGGGGGGGGGGGGCCGGCGGGGGGGGGGGGGGGGGGGGGGGCGGGGGGGGCGGGGGGGCCGGGGCGGGGGCGCCGGGGTGGGCGAGGCGGCGGGGGGGGGGGCGGGCGCGCGGGGGGGGGGGGCGCGGGGGGGGGGCCGGGGGGGGGGGGGGGGGGGGGGGGCGGGGGGGGGGGGGCGGGCCCGCCCGCATGCGCTCAGGCGGGCACGGGGCCGGTGCCCGGCAGGTAGGGCAGGTGAGGAGGGCTCGACGAGTACGGCAGATAAGGGCGGCTCGACGACGGCTCTCGGGTGCCGGGCGGCGGCTCACGGCCGCCGGTTGAGGTACTCCAGCAGCTCGTCGTGCAGCAGGCCGTTGGAGGCGACCGCGTTGCCGCTGTGCGGGCCGGGGCGGCCGTCCAGGCCGGTGAAGGTGCCGCCCGCCTCGGTCACCACGATCGCGTTCGCGGCCATGTCCCACAGCGACAGCTCCGGCTCGGCGCACAGGTCGATCGAGCCCTCGGCGACCATCATGTAGGGCCAGAAGTCACCGTAGGCGCGGGTGCGCCACACCTGGCGGGTCAGGTCCAGGAAGCCCGCCAGGCGCCCCTGCTCCTCCCAGCCGCTGAGCGAGGAGTACGCGAAGGAGGCGTCCGCGAGCTTCGCCACGCGGGAGACCTGCAGCCGGGTGGCCTGCGACAGGCTGCGCCCGGAGAACGCCCCGTGGCCCTTCGCCGCCCACCAGCGGCGGCCCAGCGCGGGCGCGGAGACCACGCCGACGACCGGCTGGTAGCCGCCCTCGCCCGCCTCCATCAGGGAGATGAGCGTGGCCCACACCGGCACGCCGCGCACGTAGTTCTTGGTGCCGTCGATCGGGTCGATCACCCAGCGGCGCGGGCCGGTGCCCTCGACGCCGTACTCCTCGCCCAGGATCGCGTCGCGCGGGCGGGCGCGCTGCAACTGGCCGCGGATCAGCTCCTCCGCCGCCTTGTCCGCCTCGCTCACCGGCGTCATGTCCGGTTTCGTCTCGACCTTCAGGTCGAGAGCCTTGAAGCGGTCCATCGTGGCGGCGTCGGCCGCGTCGGCGAGGACGTGGGCCAGGCGCAGGTCGTCGAGGTAGTCCGGCATGCAGTGAACGGTAGCCCTCCCGGGACGCCCGGGGCCACAGGGGGCCGGGTGCGTCGGCGGCGAACACCCGGAGCGCGCAGTGCCGGGGTGCGCCGCGCCGCCGGAGCGCGCTGCCGCGGGTGCGCCGCGCACACCCTTGACAGTGCCGCGGGGCGCGTCAAACCTGTCCGGCAGAGTCGCTCGCCCCGGGGAGGCGATGATGCCTGCAGCGCGGGAATCCCTGCTGGAGGCCGCGTACACGGCGCTGGCCCGTCGGCCGTGGTCCGCGGTACGGATGGTGGACGTCGCCGCCGCGGCCGGCATCTCGCGGCAGACGCTCTACAACGAGTTCGGCGGCAAGGACGGTCTGGCGCGGGCGCTGGTCAGAAGGGAGGCGGACGGCTTCCTCGCCGGGGTGGACCGCGCCCTGGCCGCCGCCGGCGACCCGCACGAGCGGCTCACCGCCGTCGCCGAGTGGACCATCGTGGCGGCCCGGGACAACGCGCTGGTCAAGGCCCTGCTCACCGGGTGCTGGAGCGAGTGGCTGCCGGCCCCGGCGCCGGCCGCGGCGCGGTCCGTCTCCGCCGTGCCCGCGCAGCGCAGGGCCGACGGTCCGCTGCCGTCGCCCGCCGACCTGCTGGCGCTCGTCCGCGACCGTGCCGTGGCCGCCCTGTCCGCCCCCGGCCGGCCCCCGGTGGACACCGCGGACCTGGCGGGCGCCTGCGAGCTGGTGGTCCGCCTGGCGCTGTCCTGCGTGGCGGCGCCGCCGGGCGAGCGGGGCGTGGGCGAGCTGGTGCGCGCCGTGCTGCCCGGGCACCGGCCCGCCTGAGCCGGTCCGGCGTCCACGGGCGCGAGCGGCCCGCGGGTCAGTGCGCGGAACCGGACAGCTGCAGCCCGATCACCCCGATGATGACGAAGGTGATCGACACGATCTTCAGCGTCGACACCAGGTCCCCGAGGAACACCATGCCGTAGATCGCGGTGCCCGCCGCCCCGATCCCGGTCCACACCGCGTACGCCGGGCCCACGTCGAGCCGGCGCAGCGACAGCGTCAGCAGGCCGAAGCTGCCGAGGGCGAAACTGGCGAAGGCGACGGTCGGCCACAGGCGGGTGAAGCCGTGGGAGAGTTTCAGGCACACCGCGAAGCCGGTCTCGAGCATTCCCGCGACGATGACCAGCAGCCACGCCATGTGCTGTCCTCCCGTGTGTCCGTCCCCGTGGCCGCCCCGGCTCGGTGCGATTATGCACTTACCTGACCTCCGCCGGGGCACACAACGCTGAGGTCAACGGTGGGGCCCGGGCCCCTGATTCCCCGTCAGTCGCCCTCCCTTGGCTCCCGGGTGGCCAGCAGCCGGCGCAACGAGTACAGCCGGGCCGGGTCCGCGTGCCCCTCGGCCACCCACGCGTCCAGCGCGCAGTCCGGCTCGTCGTGACTGCACGCGCGCGGGCAGCCCTGCGTGCCGGGCTCCAGGTCGGGGAAGGCGTGGATGACCCGGGAGGGGTCGATGTGGGCCAGCCCGAAGGACCGGACCCCGGGGGTGTCCACCACCCAGCCGCCGCCGTCCGCGAGGGGCAGGGCCAGCGCCGAGGTGGTGGTGTGCCGGCCACGGCCGGTCACCGCGTTCACGTGGCCCGTCTCGCGTCGCCTGTCCTGTGCGACCAGCGCGTTGACCAGGGTCGTCTTGCCGACGCCGGAGTGGCCGACGAACGCCGTGACCTTCCCGTCCAGGTGCTCGCACACCCGCCGGACCGCCGCGCCGCTCTCCAGTTCCTCGCGGCTGGTGACCACGTAGGGGATGTCCAGCGCCCCGTACAGCTCCAGGAGCTTGTCCGGCGGGGCCAGGTCCGACTTGGTCATCACCAGCAGCGGCTCCAGACCGCCGTCGTACGCGGCCACCAGGCAGCGGTCGATCAGGCGCGGGCGCGGCTCGGGGTCGGCGAGCGCGGTGACGATCGCCAGCTGGTCGGCGTTGGCCACGACCACCCGCTCGTAGGGGTCGTCGTCGTCGGCCGTGCGGCGCAGCACCGAGGTGCGCTTCTCGATGCGGACGATGCGCGCGAGGGTGTCCTTCGTGCCGGACAGGTCGCCGACCAGGGCCACCCGGTCGCCCACGACGGCCGCCTTGCGGCCCAGCTCGCGGGCCTTCATCGCCATGACGGTGCGGCCGTCGACGAGGCAGGTCAGCCGGCCGCGGTCCACGGTGAGCACCATGCCCTGGGCCGCGTCCTCGTGCTTGGGCCGGATGTTCGTCCTGGGCCGCGTGCCCCGGCGGCCGGGGCGGGTGCGGATGTCGTCCTCGTCGGTGTGCTTGCCGTAGCGCCGCATGACCTGCTCCCCGCGTCCTACGCCCCGAGCATCCCGGCCCACAGCTCGGGGAAGTCCGGCAGGGTCTTCGCGGTCGTCGCCACGTTCTCGATGCTCACGCCCTCGACCGCCAGGCCGATGATCGCGCCGGCCGTCGCCATGCGGTGGTCCTCGTAGGTGTGGAAGACGCCGCCGTGCAGCGGGCGCGGGCGGATGTGCAGGCCGTCGGCCGTCTCGGTCACGTCGCCGCCGAGTTCGTTGATCTCCTTGGTGAGCGCGGCCAGCCGGTCCGTCTCGTGCAACCGCAGATGGGCCACGCCCCGCAGGGTCGAGGGGGAGTCCGCGAGCGCGGCGACCGCCGCGATGCCCGGGGTCAGCTCGCCGACCTCGCTCAGGTCCACGTCGATGCCGTGCACGGCGCCCGAACCGGTGAACACCAGGCCGTAGTCGGTCAGTTCGCAGGAGCCGCCCATCTCGGTGAAGATCTCCCGCAGCCGGTCGCCGGGCTGGGTGGTGCGCTCCGGCCAGTCGGGGACGACGACCTTGCCGCCGGTGATCAGGGCCGCCGCCAGGAACGGCTGCGCGTTGGACAGGTCCGGCTCGATGGTCAGGTCCCGGCCGAGCAGGGCGCCCGGCGTCACCCGCCACACGTTCGGCTCGCCACCCGACTCGGGGGTGTCGACCTGGGCGCCGACCGCGCGCAGCATGTCCACCGTCATCCGGATGTGCGGCAGGGACGGCAGCGTCGCCCCGACGTGGCGCACCTCCACGCCCTGGTTGAAGCGCGGGCCGGACAGCAGCAGGGCGGAGACGAACTGGGAGGACGAGGAGGCGTCGATCTCGACCGTGCCGCCGTCCAGGGCACCGCTGCCGTGCACGGTCAGCGGCAGCGCGCCGCGGCCGTCGTCGTCGATACGGGCGCCGAGGGCGCGCAGCGCGTCGATCACGCCGTGCAGGGGACGCTCGTAGGAGCGCGGGTCGCCGTCGAAGCGGACGGGGCCGTCGGCCAGCGTGGCCACCGGCGGCAGGAACCGCATCACCGTGCCGGCATTGCCCACGTCGACCGTGGCCGGGCCGTGCAGGCCCGCCGGGATCACCCGCCAGGCCTCACCGGAGGCGCCCGCGCCGGTGGCGGAGGACACCGTCTCCTCGATGCCGACACCCATCGCCCGCAGCGCGCCGGCCATCAGCAGCGTGTCCCGCGAGCGCAGCGGGCGGCGCAGCCAGCCCGGCTCGGAGGCCAGCGCGGCCAGCACCAGGGCGCGGTTGGTGACGGACTTGGACCCGGGCACGTGGACCGTCGCGTCGACGGCTCCGCTCGCGTGCGGGGCGGGCCAAAGGGCGGTGTGCGTGTCGTTCGGGGCCATGGGGTCACTCTATAAGGAGGCGGTGAACGGGACCGCCGTTCGGTACGCCGTCCCGACGGCCCGCCGGACCACGGCAGTCGGCTTCCCCGGCCGGCCCGGACGCGGCGGTCGGCCGACCCCTCGGACGGTGGGCGTCCGGGGCCGCGGCGGCGGCATCGGTGGGCGCAGCGCGGCGGCGGACTCGGTGGGGATCACCCGCCGAGCAGCCAGCGCCCCCCGCCCATCAGCGAGCACAGCGACACCGCGTGGAAGAGGAACAGCCACAGCCCGGCCGGCACGTGCGTCAGCCGCGCCAGCTGGTCCGCGTCGGAGTCCCCGGCCCCGCCCCGGGACCGCTTGGCCTGCAGCTCGAAGGCCGGCCGCACCCCGCCCAGCAGCAGGAACCACACCACGGCGTACGCGAACGCGGCCTGCACCTGGGAGCCGGCCAGCCACGACACCAGCAGGAACGTGCCGCCGGTGAGGACCACCGTGAGCACGCCGTAGGCGTTGCGGATCATCACCAGCATGGCCAGCAGCAGCGCCGTGGCCGCCCACAGCAGCAGCGTGATCCGCCCGGCGGCCAGCAGCGCCGCGCCGCCCAGGCCCAGCAGCGGCGGAGCGGTGTAGCCGGCGGCGGCGGTGAGGATCATGCCGAGGCCGTAGGGCTTGCCGCGGCTGACGGTCAGGCCGCTGGTGTCGGAGTGCAGCTGTATGCCGGTGAGCGTGCGGCCGGTGAGCAGCGCCACCAGGCCGTGCCCGCCCTCGTGGGCGATGGTGATGGCGTTGCGTGCCACGCGCCACAGGGTGTGCGGGACCACGACGGCCAGCGCGGCGAGCGCGGTGGCGACCACCACCCACAGCTCGGGGTCGGGCTGGGTACCGGTGAGCCGGTCCCAGAGGTCGGGCAGCGCGGTGGCGGCGGTGCTGGCCATGGTCGCGGGTGGCTCCCTCGGGTGGTACGGAGTCTGGCAGTGTGGCACGCATGTGCGGACGGTATGCAGCGAGTCGCGGAGCCGAGGATCTCGCAGGAATCTTTGAAGTGGAGAAGTGGGAGCCGGAGGAGACCCTGGCGCCCGACTACAACGTGGCCCCGACCAAGGAGGTCCACGTCGTCCTGGACCGCCCCCTGAAAGACGCCGAGGACCCGCGTCCGGTTCGGCAGCTGCGCAAGCTGACCTGGGGGCTCGTGCCCTCCTGGGCGAAGTCGCCGGAGGGCGCCGCCCGGATGATCAACGCGCGCGCGGAGACCGTGCACGAGAAGCCGTCCTACCGGCGGGCCTTCGCCGCCCGCCGCTGCATCGTGCCCGCCGACGGCTACTACGAGTGGGTCACCGGCGTCCAGGAGCGGGAGCTGGAGGTCGAGGGGAAGCGGAAGCGGCCGCGCAAGCAGCCGTACTTCGTCACCCCGGCCGACGGGTCGGTGTTCGCGATGGCCGGGCTGTACGAGTTCTGGCGGGACCGCACGCTGCCCGACGACCATCCGCGGGCCTGGTGGGTGACCTGCTCGGTGATCACCACCGAGGCGGAGACCACCCCGCTCGCGGTGGCCCCGGCCGAGGGGCCGCGCTCGCTGGCCGACATCCACCCGCGCATGCCGCTGATGCTCACCCCCGACCGCTGGGACGCGTGGCTGGACCCGCACCGCACGGACCTGGAGGAGCTGCGCGGCCTGCTCACCCCGCCGCCGCCCGGCCTGCTGCGCGCCTATCCGGTCTCCACCGCCGTCAGCAACGTCCGCAACAACGGCCCGGAGCTGTTGAAGGAGCTTCCCGCCCCGGAAGAGGGCACACTCTTCTGACATGATCTCCAGCAAGCCCGAGACGGTCGGGACCGAGACGGTCGAGACCGGGGCCGGGACCGCCCGTGTCACCTGGCACCCGGCGCGGAAGGCGCGGCTGGTGCTGGCCGCCGGCCACGGCGCCGGCGGCGGCATCGAGGCCCGCGACCTGCAGGCCCTCGCCCGCGTCCTGCCCGCGCACGGCGTGAGCGTGGCCCTGGTCGAGCAGCCCTGGCGGGTGGCCGGGAAGAAGGTGGCGCCCGCGCCGAAGACCCTGGACGCCGGATGGCGCGGGGTGTGGCCCGTGCTGGCCGCGCCCGGCCTGCCGGTGGTCTCCGCCGGGCGCAGCGCCGGGGCGCGGGTCGCCTGCCGCACGGCGCGTGAGCTGGGCGCGCACGCCGTGCTCGCGCTGAGCTTCCCGCTGCACCCGCCGGGCAGGCCGGAGAAGTCCCGCGCCGAGGAACTGCTGGGCACCGGGGTTCCCACACTCGTCGTCCAGGGCGGCAAGGACCCCTTCGGCAGGCCTCAGGAGTTCCCCGACGGCGACTTCCGTCTGGTCGAGGTCCCGTACGGCGATCACGGGTTCGCCGTGCCGAAGAAGGCGGAGATCAGCCAGGAGCGGGCGCTGGAGATCATCGCCGACGCGGTGGTGCAGTGGACTGCGCCACTCGCGTGACGGGCGGGAATGCCGCGGGGCGGACCACTGTTGTGAGCGGACGGAAGTGCTGAGGCCTCGGCACCGAAGTCGTAGAGAGGAAGTCCGCCGCATGGGTTCGACCATCTGCCCGAGCCGCAAGCGCAGCGCCGACCTGGACTGGACGGTGCTGCACGCGGCCAGGACCGCTCCTTTTCGAGCGGCGGCAGGCACGGGTCGTGTTCTATCCTCCGAGTCGAGTGGGACCGGTCTCGGTTCCGCCCGGGAACTTGAGGAGGTGGGTCCGGTCACTGGGACCGACAACGGCCAGGCGGAGCTGCCCGAGGGCCAGGGCACGGACGTGAACGCGTCCGCGGAGTCGTCCGCCGAGCGCAGTGCGCGCTTCGAGCGGGATGCGCTCGAGTTCCTCGACCAGATGTACTCGGCCGCGCTGCGCATGACGCGCAACCCGGCCGACGCCGAGGACCTGGTGCAGGAGACGTACGCCAAGGCGTACGCGTCCTTCCATCAGTTCCGTGAGGGCACGAACCTCAAGGCGTGGCTGTACCGGATTCTCACCAACACCTTCATCAACTCCTACCGCAAGAAGCAGCGCGAGCCCCAGCGCAGCGCCGCGGAGGAGATCGAGGACTGGCAGCTCGCCCGCGCCGAGTCGCACATGTCGACGGGTCTGCGCTCCGCCGAGTCGCAGGCGCTCGACCACCTGCCCGACTCGGACGTGAAGGAAGCGCTCCAGGCGATCCCCGAGGAATTCCGCATCGCCGTGTATCTGGCGGATGTCGAGGGGTTTGCCTACAAGGAGATCGCGGACATCATGGGGACACCCATCGGTACGGTGATGTCCCGGCTGCACCGGGGCCGCCGTCAGCTGCGCGGCATGCTGGAGGACTACGCCCGTGACCGCGGGCTCGTCCCGGCCGGCGCCGGAGAGTCGAACGAAGCGAAAGGCTCGGGCTCATGAGCTGCGGAGAGCCGCACGAGACGGACTGCGGTGAGGTACTCGACCATCTGTACGAGTTCCTCGACAGTGAGATGCCGGACGTCGATCGCACCAAGTTCGAGCACCACTTCGAGGAATGCTCGCCGTGCCTGGAGAAGTACGGCCTGGAGCAGGCCGTGAAGAAGCTGGTCAAGCGGTGCTGCGGGCATGACGACGTCCCCGCCGACCTGCGCGCCAAGGTCATGGGGCGGATCGAGCTGATCCGCTCCGGTCAGGTCGTCTCCGAACGCGACCTGACCGCCGCCCCTGAACGTGACGTGAGCACGACTCGGGCGACCCCGCAGGAGTCCTGACCGGCCCGCACCGCCGAAGGCGCCGCGGCGCGCCCGGCCGGGCGCACGCCACTCGAACACCCCTCACCCGTACGTGCCAATCCGCGGGCCCTTGGCCCGCGGAGCGCCGACCCGCCCTAGGCTCGCGGCCCTGACAGGGATGCGGCCGGACGGGGAGGGGCGACATGGAGGCGGTGCCGCGACGGGCCCGTGTGTACGTCGCCTGCGTCGTCCTCGGCGCCCTGCCCTGCGTGCTGCCCGTGCTCCCGGCCCTTCCCCTGACGGCTGCGCCGGGCACCGGTACGCCCTGGGCGGCCGTCCTCCCGCTGGCCGCGCTGTACGCCGGCTGCGAGCAGCTCGCCCGGCGCCGCTTCGCCGGCACCGGCTACCCCGTGCTGCTGGCCGCCGCCTTCCTGCTGCCGCCGTCCGCCGCCGCGCTCGTCGCGCTGCCCGGCGCGCTGCTCGCACGGGCCGGGCGGCACAGCGACCCGCTGCGCCGTGCCTGGCGCGCCTCCCAGCTGGCCCTCGCCGTGTGGGCCGCCGCCCGCGCGCACACGGCACTGGGCGGCCACGACACGGTCGCCGCGTGCCGCTTCCCCGCCGCGCTCGGCTGTGCCGGGGCCGCCGCGGTGGCCTTCAGCCTGGTGCTGACCGCGCTGGACGGCGGGATCCGCGCCACCTGCGCGCACGTCCCGCTCCGCCGGGCCTGGCGCGGCCTGTTCGCCCGCACGCTGGCCCCGGTGGCGGTGCACGGGCTGGCCGGGCTGATGATGGCCGTGCTGTGGCGCAGCCCCTACGGGCCGGTCGCCGCGCTGCTGGTGCTGCTGCCGATGGGCGCGTCCTGGTGGGCGTACGCCCAGTACGACCGCGAACGGGCCGCGCACCGGGCGACGATCCGCGCGCTGGTGCAGGCCGTCGACCTCAAGGACGGCTACACCCGCGGGCACAGCGAACGGGTCGGCCGTGCCTCCATGATGATCGCCCGCGAGCTGGGCATGGACGACGAACGCGTCGAGGTGCTGCGCTTCGCCGGCATCCTCCACGACATCGGGAAGCTGGGCGTGCCCACCCGGCTGCTGCGCAAGGACGGCCCGCTCACCCCCGAGGAGCGGCGGGTGATCGAGCTGCACCCCGAGTACGGCCACGAGATGGTCCGCGGCATCTCCTTCCTCGGCGAGGCCCGCGCGGCGATCCTGCACCACCACGAACGGCTGGACGGCAGCGGTTACCCCTACGGGCTCAGCGGCGACCGGATCCCCGAGTGCGCGCGGGTGGTCGCCGTCGCCGACGCCTTCGACGCGATGACGTCCTCCCGGTCCTACCGGCGGCCCCGCCCGGTGCCCGAGGCCCTGCGGGAACTGCGCCGCTGCGCCGGCGCCCAGTTCGCCCCGCGCATGGTCACGGCCCTGGTCCGCGCCCTCGCCCGCCACGGCTGGCACCCGGCGGTCACCGCCGACGACGACAGGACACCGGCACCGGCGGCCCCGCCCGAGGCGCACACGCCGGCCCGTTCGCCGGAGGACGGCGGAGCGCGGGGGACCGGCGGGGCGGCGGGAGCCGGCGGGGCAGCCGAGGAAGACGGGGCGGCCGTACCACCGGAGGCCGCCGAGGGTGCCGCGGCCCGTCCGGGGACTTCGGGCGCCGCCGTCCCGCCGGAGTCCGGTGCGGCGGCCCGCCCGGGAGGTTCCGCCCGCCGATGAAGCGGCCGCTTGCGATCGTCCTCGTCCGCGGGGCCGCCCTCCTCGTCGGGCTGGTCTCGCTCGCCGTCACCGCGCACAGCGGGCCCGCCGAGCGCGGTGCCGCGCTCGCCTTCGGCGTGCTCGTCCTCGTGGGGGAGCTGACCCGGTGGTCGGGGACGCCGGGCGCGGCCGGCCCCGAGGTCCGCGAGCCCGCGCCGCTCGGCGCCGCCGGGGCGCTGTCGTACGCGCTGCTCGGCGAGGACGCGGGCCGGGCCAGTCACCACGGCGCCTTCCAGGCGGGGGCCGTGGTGCTCGCCGCGAGCCTGCTGGGCAGCGTGCCGCACATCGCGCGGGGGCGCGGCGACACCCTGGACCACCTGGCCCGGCGGGTGCTGACCGTCTTCTTCGCCGCCGTCTGCTTCCAGCCGCTGTACGCCACCGGGGTGCTGGGGCGGTGGGGCGGGCCGGCGTACGCCCTGGTGCTGCTCGCGCTGCTGGTGCTGACCGCGCTGTGCGGCGCGGTGCTGGCCGCCGTGCCGGTCCACTGCCGTACCCGGTGGCCGTTCGGCCCGCTGCTGCGGGAGGAGCTGCGCGGTCTGCTCGGGATCGGCTCGGCGGTGTGCGCGACGGGCGCGGTGATGGCCCTGGGGGTCGCCGTCGCCGGGCTGTGGGCGCTGCCGGTGTTCGCGCTGCCGCTGCTGCTCGCCCAGCTGTCCTTCCGCCGGTACGCGGCCGTGCGCGACGTCTACCGGCAGACGATCGCCTCGCTGGCCCGGGCCACCGAGGTCGCCGGGTACACCCCGGCCGGGCACGCCCGGCGGGTCGCCGTGCTCAGCCGGGCCGTGGGCCGGGAGATGGGCCTGAGCGAGCCGGAGCTGACCGTGCTGGAGTACGCGGCCCTCATGCACGACATCGGGCAGCTCAGCCTGGTCGACCCGGTGCCCGCGGGCGCGACGGCCGACCTGCCCGCCGCCGAGCAGCGGCGCATCGCCCTGCTCGGTGGGGCGGTGGTGCGGCAGACCGGGGTGGACCGCGAGGTCGCGGTGGTGGTGGAGCGGCAGGCCGACCCGTGCCCGGAGCAGCCGCTGCCCGCACGGATCGTGCGGGCCGTGAACGCCTACGACGAAAAGGCCCGCGACGCCGGCCCCGGCGGACCGCTGAAGGCACTGGAGGAGCTGCGCCTGGCGGGTGCCGACGACTACGCGCCCGAGGTGCTGGCCGCGCTGGCCCGGGTGCTGGCGAGGGACGGTCTGACCCTGCCCGTCGCTGGGTAACCCATGGGTAATGAGCGCCCTCGAAGGCGTCCGTGGTTGGATGCGAAGGAAAGGGTGTCCGGGGGCGAGGCCAGCCCACTCGACGGAACTGGCAGGCGGAATCGTGAGGATCTTCGGCAAGGGACGGCACCGGCCCTCCGCCTCGTGGCGGCAGGCCACCGACCGCGCGTTCACCCTGATCGGTGACGGTCGGTACGAGGACGCGGGCGCGCTGCTCACGCGCGCCGCCGATCTGGAGCCCTGGCTGGCGGAGTCCTGGTTCAACCTGGCCCTGCTGCACAAGTTCCGCCACGACTGGGAGCAGGCCAGAACGGCGGGTCTGCGGGCGGTGGCGCTGCTGGAGAAGGAGACCGGGGCGCCGGACTGGTGGAACGTCGGCATCGCCGCCACCGCCCTGCAGGACTGGCCGCTGGCCCGCCGGGCCTGGCAGGCCTACGGCCTGAAGGTGCCCGGTGGGGCGACCGCGGCCGGGGAGCCGGTGGGCATGGAGCTGGGCAGCGCGGCGGTGCGGCTGTCGCCCGAGGGCGAGGCCGAGGTGGTGTGGGGCCGGCGCCTGGACCCGGCCCGGATCGAGGTGCTGTCCATCCCGCTGCCGTCCTCGGGACGGCGCTGGGGCGAGGTGGTGCTGCACGACGGCGTGCCCCACGGCGAGCGCACCACCGGGGACGGGCACAGCTTCCCCGTGTTCGACGAGATCGAGCTGTGGGCGCCCTCGCCGGTGCCCACCTGGGTGGTGCTCCTGGAGGCGGCCACCGAGGCCGACCGGGACGCGCTGGAGCAGCTCGCCGCGGACGCCGGGTTCGCCGCCGAGGACTGGTCGTCGTCCGTGCGGCTGCTGTGCCGGACCTGCTCGGAGTCGCGGATGCCCTCCGACGAGGGCGACGGCGTGCACCTCGACCCGCACGACCACAGCGAGCCGGGTCATCCCGGTCCGCTGGGCCACCGCACCGACGGGCAGCTGTGGGTACCGGAGCGCGAGTGCGGGGTGGCCGCGCCGGCCTCGCTGGTGCGGGGGCTGCTGGACGGCTGGGTGGCGGACAGCCCGGACTCGCGGGACTGGCGGGACCTGGAAGAGGTCTGCTGAGCCCGTCGGCCGGGCCCCGAGCGCCCGACACGGGCAAAGCGAGCGGCCCCGGCCCCTTTAGGCTGTATCCGCTACATCTCTCAGGCTTGCAGGAAGGCGTACGTCGGTCATGGCGCAGCAGGACACCGATCAGCAGCACGCGGGCGTGCTCCCCGTCGACGACGAGGGGTACGTCGTCGACACGCAGGACTGCGAGGAGCGCGAGCGGGCCTGGCGCGAGCGCGGGACCTCGCGGCCGATCACGGTGGTCGGCAACCCGGTGCTGCACAAGGAGTGCAAGGACGTCACCGAGTTCGGCGAGGAACTGCAGCAGCTGGTCGCGGACATGTTCGCCAGCCAGCGCACCGCCGAGGGCGTGGGCCTGGCCGCCAACCAGATCGGCGTCGATCTGAAGGTGTTCGTCTACGACTGCGCGGACGACGCGGGCGTGCGGCACGTGGGCGTGGTCTGCAACCCCAAGCTGGTCGAGCTGCCCGCCGAGCGCCGCCGCCTGGACGACAGCAACGAGGGCTGCCTGTCCGTGCCGACCGCCTACGCGCCGCTGGCCCGCCCCGACTACGCCGAGGTGACCGGCCAGGACGAGCGGGGCAACCCGATCAAGGTGCGCGGCACCGGCTACTTCGCCCGCTGCCTGCAGCACGAGACGGACCACCTCTACGGCTACCTGTACATCGACCGGCTCTCCAAGCGGGAACGCAAGGACGCGCTGCGGCAGATGGCCGAGAACGAGCCGCGCTACCCCGTGGTGGCCAACGACTGACGTCCCCTCGACGGCCCCGGGCCCGCCGCCCGGAGCGAGGCACCGTGCGCACGGCGCCCGACCCGCGACCGGTCGGGCGCCGTACCTGTGTGCACGCAGAATCGATCCGTCATGCAGTGCCATCCATTCAGAATCAGTCACACAAGGGGATATTCTCGGCATCCGAGGTGGTGAGTGGAGCAAATCCGTTCCCAGACCGGTCAGTTGTGGTGCTGAATGGGAGGGCGGGGATACGCGACGGCGTGCGCCGGGCACAGCGAAGGGGCGGGCGCCGCAGGCGGCTGAGAGGGGTTTGTCCGTGCCAGCTTTCCCATACAGCACCACACCGACATCGACAGCGGTCGCCGTACCACCATCGCTCGCTCTGCCGGTGATCGAGGCGGAGTTTCCCAGGCAACTGCACGCCTATTGGCCCCGGCTGCAGGAGAACACCCGCCGCTGGCTGCTGGAAATGCGGCTGATGCCGGCGGACAAGGTCGCCGAACACGTCGACGGGCTGCGCTACACCGACCTGATGGCGGGCTACTACCTGGGCGCCCCCGACGAGGTGCTGCAGGCGATCGCGGACTACAGCGCCTGGTTCTTCGTCTGGGACGACCGCCACGACCGCGACATCGTGCACGGCCGGCCCGTCGCCTGGCGGCGGCTGCGCCGCGCGCTGCACACGGCGCTGGACTCCCCCCGGGACCACCTGCACCACCAGGACACCCTGGTCGCGGGGTTCGCCGACAGTGTGCTGCGGCTGTACTCGTTCCTGCCGCAGACGTGGAACGCGCGCTTCGCCCGCCACTTCCACGCGGTGATCGAGGCCTACGACCGGGAGTTCCGCAACCGCACCGAGGGCGTGGTGCCCACCGTCGAGGAGTACCTGGCGCTGCGCAGGCTCACCTTCGCCCACTGGATCTGGACCGACCTGCTGGAGCCGAGCGCCGGACTGGAACTCCCCGACGCCGTGCGGAAACACCCCGCATACCGGCGCCCGGCCCTGCTCAGCCAGGAATTCGCCGCCTGGTACAACGACCTGTGCTCCCTGCCCAAGGAAATCGCGGGCGACGAGGTCCACAATCTCGGGATCAGTCTCGTCACACACGAGAAAATGACCCTCGAACAGGCGATCGCGGACCTTCGCAGGCGCGTCGAGGAATGCATATCCCAATTCCTGGTGGCGGAACAGGAAGGGTTACGGTTCGCCGACGCGCTGGAGGACGGGACGCTACGGGGAAAGGAAGTGAGCACCGCCGTCCGGGCCTGCCTGGGCAATATGCGCAACTGGTTCAGCTCCGTCTACTGGTTCCACCACGAATCCGGCCGGTACCGGGTCGACAGCTGGGACGACCGGTCCACGCCCCCGTACGTCAACAACGAAACGGCAGGTGAGAAATGACCGTCGAGTCGGTGAAACCAGGGACCCGTACGGAAGGCGGCCGCCACAACGGCGAGCCGCCGCTGGCCGGCGGCGCCGTCCCCGTCCTCGGCCACGGGCTGAAACTGGTGCGCGACCCGCTCGCCTTCATGGCGCAGCTGCGCGACCACGGCGACATCGTCCGCCTCAGGCTCGGCCCGAAGACGGTGTACGCCGTCACCGCTCCCGAGCTGACCGGCGCGCTCGCGCTCAGCCCCGACTACATCATCGCCGGGCCGCTGTGGGAGTCGCTGGAGAGCCTGCTCGGCAAGCAGGGCGTGGCCACCGCCAACGGGTCGCTGCACCGCCGCCAGCGGCGCACCATCCAGCCCGCCTTCCGGCTCGACGTCATCCCCGAGTACGGGCCGATCATGGCCGAGGAGGCGCACGCGCTGGTGGAGCGCTGGCGCTCGGGCGAGGTGCTCGACGTCACCGCGGAGTCCTTCCGGGTGGCCGTCCGCGTCGCCGCCCGCTGCCTGATGCGCGGCAGTTACATGGACGCCCGCGCCGACCGCATATGCTCCGCGCTCGCCACCCTGTTCAGCGGCATGTACCAGCGCATGGTCGTCCCGCTCGGTCCCCTCTACAAGGTGCCGTTCAAGGCCAACCGCGAATTCAACCGGGCGCTGGCCGATTTGCATCTCCTGGTCGACGAGATCGTCGCCGACCGCCGGGCGAGCGGTCAAAAACCGGACGATCTGCTGACGGCTTTGCTGGAGGCGAAGGACGACAATGGCGAGCCCATCGGGGAACAGGAGATCCACGATCAGGTCATCGCCATCCTCACCCCGGGAAGCGAAACCGTCGGTTCCACGATGATGTCCCTGTTGCTGGTTCTCGCCGAGCACCCGGAGCTGGGCGACAAGATCCGCGACGAGGTGAAAACCGTCGTGGGCGACCGGCCGGTCGCATTCGAGGACGTCCGAAAACTGACCTACACCGCGCATGTCGTCGTCGAGACGATGCGCCTTTATCCCGCCGTATGGATTCTGACGCGCCGGACGGTGGCCGAAACCGAACTCGGCGGCTACCGCATTCCCAAGGGCGCGGACGTCATCTACAGCCCGTACGCCGTTCAGCGCGACCCGCGCTCCTACGACCGGCACACGGAGTTCGACCCCGAGCGCTGGCAGCCCGAACGCGCGAAGCAGGTCCCGAAGTTCGCGATGGTCCCGTTCAGCGTGGGCAACCGCAAGTGCCCCAGCGACCACTTCTCGATGGCCGAGCTGACGCTGCTGACCGCCGCGATCGCCTCCGCCTACCGCTTCGAGCAGGCCCCCGGCTCCGACCCCAGGCCGCGCATCGGCATCACCCTGCGCCCGCGCGACCTGCGGCTGCGGGCCCTGCCGCGCTGAGCGGGCGACGCCCGCGCGCTCAGGCGGCGCGCGGGCCGCGGAACGCGCGCCGGTAGGCGTGCGGGGTGGTGCCCAGCGCCCGCAGGAACTGGTGGCGCAGCGCCGCCGCCGTGCCGAACCCGGCCCGGTCGGCGATCGCGTCCATGGTCTCGTCGGTCGCCTCCAGCAGCTCCTGCGCCAGCAGCACCCGCTGGCGCAGGAGCCAGCGGTACGGCGTCGTCCCCGTCTCCTGCTGGAAGCGGCGGGCGAAGGTGCGCGGTGACATGTGCGCGCGGGCGGCGAGCTGGTCCACGGTGATCTCCCGGTCCAGGTGCTCCTCCATCCAGGCCAGTACCTCCCCGACGGTGTCGCAGCGCGAGCGCGGCAGCGGCCGTTCGATGTACTGCGCCTGACCGCCGTCCCGGTGCGGCGGCACCACCACGCGCCGGGCGATCTTGTTGGCGACCTGCGGTCCCTGCTCCTTGCGCACGATGTGCAGGCAGGCGTCGATGCCGGCGGCCGTGCCGGCGGAGGTGATCACCGGGTCCTCGTCGACGTAGAGCACGTCCGGTTCGACGACCGCGCGCGGGTATTGCCGGGCCAGCTCGGCCGCGTGGTGCCAGTGCACCGCGCAGCGCCGGCCGTCCAGCAGCCCGGCGGCGCCCAGCACGAAGACGCCGGAGCACACGCTCAGCACCCGCGTCCCGCGGTCCACCGCCCGGCGCAGGGCGTCCAGCAGGTCGGGCGGGTACTCCCGGCGCGTGAACTCCTCCCCGGCGGGCACGGCGATCAGGTCGGCCTCCTGGAGCCGGTCCAGCCCGTACGGGGTGGTCACGCCCAGGCCGCCGACATGGGTGCCCAGCGCCGGCCCCTCGGCGGAGACCACGGCGAAGTCGTACACCGGCAGCCCCTCGTCGCTGCGGTCGATGCCGAAGACCTCGCAGACGACGCCCAGCTCGAAGGGGTGCACGCCGTTCAGCAGCACGGCGGCCACGTTCTGCAGCATGCCGCCAGTGTGCCCCATGGGTGGCAGGAATTTGAAGGTGTGCGGCAGTCCTGCCACTGACGGTCAGGGGCGTCCGGCGCGACAGTGGTGTCCATGAACGCAGACCAGGTACAAGGACTGATCGGACTGCTGGCGACCCTCGGGCTCCTGATCCTGATGATCCTGCCGTCGGCGATCGGCGCCGTGCGCGAGGCGCGCATCGACCGCCGGATCCGCCGGGCGCAGGAGGGACACGCGGACCAGGAGACCCGTCGGGTACGAAGGGAACGTGAGGAGGCTCAGAAGTCCTCGTCCAGGTCGACGGTGCCCTCCACCGCCACCTGGTACGCCGAGGGACGCCGCTCGAAGAAGTTGGTCAACTCCTGAACCCCCTGCAGCTCCATGAAGGAGAAGGGGTTCTCCGAGCCGTACAGCGGGGCGAAGCCGAGCCGCGCCAGGCGCTGGTCGGCGACGCACTCCAGGTACTGCCGCATCGAGTCGGTGTTCATCCCCGGGAGGCCGTCCCCGCACAGGTCGCGCGCGAACTGCAGCTCGGCCTCGACGGCCTCCCGGAGCATGGCGGTGACCTGCCGGCCCAGCTCCTCGTCGAAGAGGTCCGGCTCCTCCTTGCGGACGGTGTCCACCACGTCGAACGCGAACGACATGTGCATCGTCTCGTCCCGGAACACCCAGTTGGTGCCGGTGGCCAGGCCGTGCAGCAGGCCGCGGCTGCGGAACCAGTAGACGTAGGCGAAGGCACCGTAGAAGAACAGGCCCTCGATGCAGGCGGCGAAGCAGATCAGGTTCAGCAGGAAACGCCGGCGGTCCGCCTTCGTCTCCAGCCGGTCGATCTCCTCCACCGAGTCGATCCACTTGAAGCAGAACTCGGCCTTCTCCCGGATGGAGGGGATGTGCTCCACCGCCGCGAAGGCCGCCGCCCGGTCGTCCGGGTCGGGCAGGTAGGTGTCCAGCAGCGTCAGATAGAACTGGACGTGCACGGCCTCCTCGAACAGCTGCCGGCTCAGGTACAGGCGCGCCTCGGGGGAGTTGATGTGCTTGTAGAGCGTGAGCACCAGGTTGTTGGCGACGATCGAGTCGCCGGTCGCGAAGAACGCCACCAGCCGCCCGATGAGGTGCTGCTCGCCCGGGCTCAGCTTCGCCAGGTCGGCGACGTCGGAGTGGAGGTCGACCTCCTCCACGGTCCAGGTGTTCTTGATGGCGTCCCGGTAGCGCTCGTAGAAGTCCGGGTAGCGCATGGGGCGCAGGGTCAGCTCGAAGCCCGGGTCGAGGAGGTTCCGGGGACGGGCGGGGGTGGGCTGGGTCATCACTGGCAGGCCTCGCAGGACTCGGGGTTCTCAAGGGAGCAGGCGACCGCCTCGGGATCGGCGGCGGACTGCGCGGGGACGGTGGCGGGGGTCTGCGCCCGGGCCGCGCGGGCGATCCGGGTCGCCGGGCGGGAGCGCAGGTAGTACGTCGTCTTCAGGCCCGACTTCCAGGCGTAGGCGTACATCGAGGAGAGCTTGCCGATGGTCGGCGTCTCCAGGAACAGGTTCAGCGACTGCCCCTGGTCCAGGAACGGGGTGCGGGCGGCGGCCATGTCGATCAGCGCGCGCTGCGGGATCTCCCACGCCGTGCGGTACAGCCGCCGTACGTCCTCCGGCAGCCAGGTCAGGCCCTGCACCGAGCCGTTCGCCTCGCGCAGCGCCTCCCGGGTGCGCGCGTCCCACACGCCCAGTTCCTTCAACTCCCGCACCAGGTAGGAGTTGACCTGGAGGAACTCGCCGGAGAGGGTCTCGCGCTTGAACAGGTTGGACACCTGCGGCTCGACGCACTCGTAGACGCCCGCGATGGAGGCGATGGTGGCCGTCGGCGCGATGGCCAGCAGCAGGGAGTTGCGCAGGCCCACGGCGGCGATCCGCTCCCGCAGGGCCGCCCAGCGCTCGGGCCAGGCGAGGGACACCTCGTAGTGGTCCGGGTGCAGCACACCCCGGGCGGTACGGGTCTTGTCCCAGGCGGGCAGCCGGCCGTGCCGCTCGGCGAGGTCGGCGGAGGCCTCGTAGGCGGCGAGCATGATCCGCTCGGCGATCTTCGTGGACAGGGCCTTGGCCTCGGGGGAGTCGAACGGCAGCCGCAGCCGGAAGAAGACGTCCTGCAGGCCCATCGCGCCCAGGCCCACCGGCCGCCACCGCGCGTTCGACCGGGCCGCCTGCTCGGTCGGGTAGTAGTTGATGTCGACCACGCGGTCGAGGAAGGTGACGGCGGTGCGGACGGTGGCGTCCAGCCGCTCCCAGTCGATGTCCCCCTCGCGCACGAACGCGCCCAGGTTGACCGAGCCGAGGTTGCACACCGCCGTCTCGCCGTCGTCGGTGACCTCCAGGATCTCCGTGCAGAGGTTGGAGGAGTGGATGACGTGGCCCGGCTCGGCGGTCTGGTTGGCGGTGCGGTTGGCGGTGTCCTTGAAGGTCATCCAGCCGTTGCCGGTCTGGGCGAGGGTGCGCATCATGCGGCCGTACAGGTCGCGGGCGGGCAGCGTCTTCCTCGCCAGGCCCTTCGCCTCCGCCGCCCGGTAGGCGGCGTCGAACTCCTCGCCCCACAGATCGACCAGCTCCGGCACGTCGGCGGGGGAGAACAGCGACCACTGCTCGTCGGCGTTCACACGGCGCATGAACTCGTCGGGGATCCAGTGCGCCAGGTTGAGGTTGTGGGTGCGGCGGGCGTCCTCGCCGGTGTTGTCCCGCAGCTCCAGGAACTCCTCGATGTCCGCGTGCCAGGTCTCCAGGTAGACCGCGGCCGCGCCCTTGCGCCGGCCGCCCTGGTTCACGGCCGCCACCGAGGCGTCCAGGGTCTTCAGGAACGGCACGATGCCGCCCGAGTGCCCGTTGGTGCCGCGGATCAGCGAACCGCGGGCGCGGATGCGGGAGTAGGCGATGCCGATGCCGCCGGCGTGCTTGGACAGGCGGGCGACCTGGTGGTAGCGCTCGTAGATGCCGTCCAGTTCGTCCCGGGGGGAGTCCAGCAGGTAGCAGGACGACATCTGGGCGTGCCGGGTGCCGGAGTTGAACAGCGTGGGGGAGGAGGGCAGGTAGTCCAGGCGGCTCATCAGCCCGTACAGCGCGGCGACGGCGTCCACGGCCCGGTCGGTGTCGTCCTCGGCGAGGCCGGCGGCGACCCGCAGCAGGAAGTGCTGGGGCGTCTCGATCACCTTGCGGGTGAGCGGGTGCCGCAGCAGGTAGCGGCTGTGCAGGGTGCGCAGCCCGAAGTAGCCGAACCGGTCGTCGGCGGCCGGGTCCACGGTCGCGTCCAGGCGCGCGGCGTGCCGGCGTACGAACGCGGCGGTCCGGTCGGCGATCAGCCCCTCGCGGTGGCCGACGGCGACGGACTCGGTGAAGGAGGTGACGCCCTGCGAGGCGGCCTCGGCGCGCAGGGAGAGGGTCAGCAGCCGGGCCGCGAGCCGCGAGTAGGCGGGGTCCTCGGAGATGAGCCCGGCGGCCGCCTCGCAGGCCAGCTCCCGCAGCTCCGCCTCGTCGGCGCGGGCCGAGCGGCCGCGCAGCGCGGCGGCGGCCACCCGTCCGGGGTCGGTGTCGGGGAGGTCGGCGGTCAGCTCGGTCAGGGTGCGCAGCAGCGCGGCACCGGGAGCGTCGCTCTCCGGCGCTGTGGCTGAGGCCGGATCGGCTGGCGCGATGGTCACGTGGGCTCTCCCTCGCTCGGCTCGGAACCTCGGCGAGGGCAGCGGGCAGCCACGGGCGCACGGCGGCGCCGCGTCCACCGGCCCATTCCACGAGGCCCGGACGTCGGGCACCCGGACCGGACGGCCGGGCGCACTGTCGGCAGGTCCTCGGACTGAGCTCGTGACGTGGGCGCGCGGGCGGCCTCGGGCGGCGGCATGCGGGCATACGTGGACGAGTACACCGTTGCGGGACAGTTCCGGATTCGCACCGGATTCCCCTGCGGCGACAGCGAGCATGAGCATACATCTAGTGCCGGGTGAGGAAGCCACCCCCATATGTTGTGTCCGCGGTGTGTCGTGGTGCGTGCGCCGCGGGGGTGCGGATCAGAGCGTCAGCGCGTAGGCGAGCAGCGTGATGTCGTCCAGGTCCGGCAGCGGGTTCCAGTCGCGCTCGGGCACCCGTACGAAACGCAGGCGCTCGTAGAGGCGGTGGGCGGCGTGCATGGTGGGCTGGGTGGACAGCACCAGGCGGACACAGCCGGGCACGGCGCGGGCGCGCTCCACGCAGGCCCGCACCAGAGCCTCCCCGGCGCCCCGGCCGCGCGCCTCGCGTGCGACCGCCAGCATCCGTATCTCGGCCTCACCGGGCCCGGCGATGTCGGCCATGGGCCCGCCCGAGGGCACGAAGGTGACGCCGCCGAGCACCTTCCCGTCCGCCGCGGCCACCAGCACCTCGGCGGCGGCCGCGCGCTTGGCCACGTCCCTCAGCTCCTCCAGGTACGCGTCGCTCTCCCCGAAGTCGAGCAGTCCGTCGCGCAGATAGGCCTCGGCGGTGATCTCCCCGAGGATGCCGTACTCGCCGGGCTCGGCCGCCCTGATCACGATGTCCATGGGCCCGAGTGTGCCGCACGGGTACGACCACGGGCCGCCGGAATCCTCCGGCGGCCCGTGGTCGGCGGCGCAGGGCTCAGTGGGCGGAACCCGCCGTGGCCGGCGGCAGTTCGACCTGGACGCCCGGGTCGCCGGCGTCCTTGGTGTAGTCCTCGGGCCGGGTCTCGTCGACGCCGTCGGGCGCCTTGACCGCCCGCAGGACGAAGGTGAGGATCACGGCGACGACGACGTTCAGCACGAACGCCGTCGTGCCGATGTAGCCGATCTCGCCGATGCCGGGGATCTCCTTGGCCGAGCCGCCGAAGTGCTTCTGCGTCGGCGAGGCCACCCCGTAGGCGGCGACCGTGCCGTAGACCATGCCGACCGCCCAGCCGACGAGCAGCGCCCAGCGGTGGAACCAGCGGGTGAACAGGCCGCCGACCAGGGCCGGGAAGGTCTGCAGGATCCAGATGCCGCCCAGCAGCTGGAAGTTGATGGCGACCGTCTTGTCCATGGTCAGGACGAAGACCAGCGCGCCCACCTTCACCAGCAGCGAGACGATCTTGGAGACGCGGGTCTCCTGCGCGGCCGTGGCGTCCGGCTTGATGAAGTCCTTGTAGATGTTGCGGGTGAACAGGTTCGCGGCCGCGATCGACATGATGGCCGCGGGCACCAGCGCGCCGATGCCGATGGCCGCGAAGGCGACCCCGGAGAACCAGTCCGGGAACATGTTCTCGAACAGCTGCGGGATGGCCAGCTGGCCGTTCTTCACGGTGATCCCGTCCGCGATCGCCATGAAGCCCAGCAGCGCCAGCAGGCCCAGCATCAGCGAGTACAGCGGCAGGATCGTGGTGTTGCGGCGGATCACCTCACGGCTGCGCGAGGACAGCGTCGCGGTGATGGAGTGCGGGTACATGAACAGCGCCAGCGCGGAGCCGAGCGCGAGCGTCGCGTACGTCCACTGCGCGCCGTGCGGCGGGGTGACGGCGCCCGCGCCCGTCTTGGCGAACTTCTCGCCCGCCTTGGCGAAGATGTCGTCGAACCCGCCGAGCTTGATCGGGATGTAGATGATCGCGACCGCGATGACGATGTAGATGAGCGCATCCTTCACGAACGCGATCAGTGCCGGGGCGCGCAGACCGGACGAGTAGGTGTACGCGGCCAGCACGCCGAAGGCGATCAGCAGCGGCAGGTCCTTCACGAACCAGTTGGTGTTCTCGCCGCCGCCCACGCCCATCACGTCCAGCACCGCCTGGATGCCGACGAGTTGGAGCGCGATGTACGGCATGGTGGCGAGGATGCCGGTGACCGCCACGGCCAGCGACAGGCCCTTGGAGCCGAACCGGCCGCGCACGAAGTCCGAGGTGGTGACGTACCCGTGCCGGTGCGAGACCGACCACAGGCGCGGCAGGAACGTGAAGATCAGCGGGTAGACCAGGATCGTGTACGGCACCGCGAAGAACCCGGCCGCGCCGGTGGCGTAGATCGCCGCGGGCACCGCGACGAAGGTGTACGCCGTGTACAGGTCGCCGCCGAGCAGGAACCAGGTGATCCAGGTGCCGAACGACCGGCCGCCCAGGCCCCATTCGTCGAGGCTGTGCTCGTTCTCGGCCTTGCGCCAGCGGGCGGCCAGGAAGCCCATGACGGTGACGAGCAGGAAGAAGAGGATGAAGACGCCGAGCGCGACGCCGTTGACGCCGTCCTTCACTTCGCCGCACCGCCCTTCGCCGCCGCGCCGGTCCCCCGGGACGCGCGGGCGCGCTGGTCACGCTGCCACAGCCGGTACGCGATCATCGTCAGCGCCGTGGAGATGAGCACCCAGAGCATCTGGTACCAGTAGAAGAACGGGATGCCGATGAACGTGGGGTCGCTCTTGGCGTACGACCCGACCCACAGCATCGCCACGAACGGCGCGACGAGACAGAGGCCGATGACCACCCGCACGGGTGTCACCACCCCTCTGCCGACTTCTGGGGCATCTGACATGTGTGGCTCCGTCCCCTCGCTGAGCACCGTGATCGTTCCTGATCACCTGTGTAATGCGCAGGCAATCTAGGTCACGTGCCGAGGGAACGGAACCCCTTGTCCGTATATCGGTTACCCGAGCGGATAACGGTTCGGGTTCGCCCATGTGTTCGACGTCGCTCGCTCGGCCACGGGCCGCCCGGCGTCAGTCCACCGGCCGCTTGAGGCGGGCGACGAACTTGTAGCGGTCGCCGCGGTAGACCGAGCGCACCCACTCCACCGGCCGGCCGGTGCGGTCCAGCGAGTGCCGGGAGAGCAGCAGCATCGGCAGGCCCACGTCGGTGCCGAGCAGGCCCGCCTCGCGCGGGGTGGCCAGCGAGGTCTCGATGGTCTCCTCGGCCTCGGCGAGGTGGACGTCGTAGACCTCGGCGAGGGCGGTGTAGAGCGAGGTGTACTTCGCCAGGCTGCGGCGCAGCGCCGGGAAGCGCTTGGCCGACAGGTGGGTGGTCTCGATGGCCATGGGCTCGCCGTTGGCCATGCGCAGCCGCTCGATGCGCAGCACCCGGCCGCCGGCGGTGATGTCGAGCAGGCCCGCGAGGCGGTCGTCGGCGGTGATGTAGCCGATGTCGAGCAGCTGCGAGGTGGGCTCCAGGCCCTGGGCGCGCATGTCCTCGGTGTAGGAGGTCAACTGCAGCGCCTGGGAGACCTTCGGCTTGGCGACGAAGGTGCCCTTGCCCTGGATGCGCTCCAGCCGGCCCTCGACCACCAGCTCCTGCAGCGCCTGGCGCACCGTGGTGCGCGAGGTGTCGAACTCGGCCGCCAGCGTCCGCTCGGGCGGGACGGGCGTCCCGGGCGCCTGCGTCCGGGTCATGTCGAGCAGGTGCTTCTTCAGGCGGTAGTACTTGGGCACGCGCGCGGTACGGACACTCGCCCCACCCTCGTTCTCCGCACTGCTGACGTCGGTGCTCATGCTCTGCCTTCCCGGCTCCAGTGCCGAAGCGACCGACGACATCCCATCGGCCACGGCTCACATCGTGGCACGGCTCGCTGTGCCGGGTCCTCACCCGCACGCTCCGTGATCTCCTCTGTATACCGTCGTGACCCCTGCTGGTCTAGTCCAGCAGCCGTCGTGTGGGCGCGGTCCCACGCGAACCGGCGGGCACGGCAGGGGAGATGGCCGCGAGTGGTCCGGTGCGGCGCGGGCGCCCGTTTGACCGGATGAGCAATGAAAGGTCCCTGCATATCGCGGTCGCGTAACGGACCACCTGAGCGGGTCGGCGCACCCTTGACAGCCCTATTGGTCTGGGCCAAGCTCCCCCGTACTGGTCTACACCATTGGTCCAGTCCCGGCCCCATGGGCGGTGTGCGCCGACGCTCGACCGTCGCCAGCCGCGGGGAGGCAGGGGGGTTTGTGGCATCCCTGAGGAGGGTGGCGTGAAGCGCAAGCTGGTTGCCGCGATCGGTATCGCGGGCATGATGGTCTCCATCGCGGCGTGCGGGAGCGACGACAAGGGCGGGGGCTCGGGCAAGGGCGCGGACGCCAAGGAACTGACCGTCTGGCTCACCGTGGACGCCCAGAACAACTGGCCCGAGCTGGTCAAGGCCGCCGACGACGCGGTGACCAAGAAGCACCCGGGGCTGAAGATCAAGCACGAGTACTACGGCTGGCCCGACAAGAACGCCAAGCTCGACGCCGTCCTCGCCACCGACAAGGCCCCCGACGTGGTCGAGATGGGCAACACCGAGATGCTCGGTTACATGGTCAAGGGCGCCTTCGCCCCGGTGGACGCGGCGAAGTTCACGGGCTCCTCGGCCTGGCTGGACGGCCTGAAGGCGTCCGTGACCTACGAGGGCAAGACCTACGGCGTCCCCTACTACGCGGGCGGCCGCGTCGCCAACTGGCGCAAGGACGTCTTCGCCGAGGCCGGTGTGAAGTCGACGCCGAAGACCTACCAGGAGCTGACCGCCGACCTGGACAAGGTGCAGAAGAAGAAGGGCGACAAGTTCAGCGCCTGGTACCAGCCCAGCCGCGACTGGTACGCGGCCATGTCCTTCGTCTACGACGCCGGTGGGTCCATCGCCAAGGAGGAGGGCGGCCAGTGGAAGGCCAACCTGTCCTCGCCGGAGTCCCTCAAGGGCCTGAACGCCTACAAGGCGGTCCTCGACACGTACATGCACGGGGACAAGACCAAGGACGAGGCCGACCGGCCGATCGTCTACGGCCAGGGCAAGTCCGGCATGATCTTCGCCGCCGCCTGGGAGGGCGCGACCGCCGCCGATCCGAAGAACGACAAGGTCGGCAAGCTCGCCGACAAGATCGAGAACTTCGTGATGCCCGGCCCGTCCGGCAAGAACATGCCGGTCTTCCTCGGCGGCTCGGACCTCGCCATCCCCGTGAAGTCCAAGGCGCAGGCCCTCGCCGCCGAGTGGATCAACGCCTTCACCGGTCCGTCCGGCCAGAAGGGCCTGATGGCCAAGGGCAACCTGCCCAACAACAAGACCGACCTCGCGACGCTGAAGAACGACCCGAAGACCGCGGTCCCGGCCACCGCGGCCGAGTCCAACTGGTTCGTCCCGATGGCCCCGGGCTGGGGCCAGGTCGAGAAGGCCCAGGTGCTGCAGACCATGCTGCAGAGCATCGGCACCGGCAAGAAGTCGGTCGAGGCGGCCGCCAAGGAGGCGGACGCCGCGATCGACAAGGTGATCAACACCAAGTGACCCGGGCGCAGGGTCCCGCCGCCGCGCGGGGCCCTGCCGGCCGTCGTACGCGCCCCTGCCCGGCCCGTACGACCTCTCGTTGGACCGTGAGGGACCGCTGAGGAGCGCGCGATGAGTGCCGCAGACACGACCACCCCTGCCAAGGTGCCGCCACCGCGGCAGGCGCCGCCACCGGCCGCCTGGGACCGGCCCCGCAGACCGCGCGGCTCGGGTGGCGCCGCGACGCCCTGGCTGCTGCTCGCGCCCTGCCTGCTGGTCCTGGCCCTGGTCATGGCCTATCCGCTGGTGCGGCTGGTCACCTTGTCGTTCCAGAAGTTCGGCCAGCCCCAACTGTGGGGGTTCCAAGGGGCGACGTGGGTCGGCTTCGCCAACTTCCGCGCGGTGCTCGGCGACGGCGAGTTCTGGGCGGTGGTGCTGCGCACGCTCGTCTTCGCCGCCGGCGCGGTCTTGCTGACCATGGTCCTCGGCATGGCGGTCGCGCTGCTGCTGCAGCGGGTGTCCCCTTGGATGAAGACCCTCGTCAACATCGTGCTGGTGGCCAGCTGGGGCATGCCGGTCATCGTGGCCACCACCGTCTTCAAGTGGCTCTTCGACTCCGACTACGGCATCCTCAACGCGCTGCTGAGCAAGCTGCCCGGCGTCCACATGATCGGCCACAACTGGTTCGCCAGCGGCCCCCAGGGCCTCGCCGTCATCATGCTGCTGGTGGTGTGGGGCGCCGTGCCGTTCGTCGTCATCACGCTCGGCGCCGGCCTGACCCAGGTGCCCAAGGAGCTGGAGGAGGCGGCGCGGCTGGACGGCGCCGGCGCCTGGGGCGTCTTCCGCTACGTCACCCTGCCGATCCTCAAGCCGATCATCGTGATGCTCACGACCCTGTCGGTGATCTGGGACATGGGCGTCTTCCCGCAGGTGTTCGTCATGCGCGGCGGTCACCCCGAGGCGGAGTTCCAGGTCCTCAACACCTACTCCTACGACCGTGCCTTCCAGGTCAACGACTACGCCCAGGGCTCGGCGATCGCCCTGCTCACCGTGGTGCTGCTGCTGGGCGTGGTCGCCGTGTACATGCGCCAGATGCTGAAGATCGGGGACGTCGAGTGAGCGGGATGAGCAGTACGAGCAGCGTGGGCGGCCCGAGCGGCGTGGGCGGCACGGCCGTCGCTCCGGGGCGCCGCCGGACGCCGAAGCTGGGCTGGAACCTGCTCGGCCTGGTGGTCTTCCTCGTCCTGGGCTTCCCCCTGTACTGGATGCTCGACACCGCGTTCAAGCCGGCCAAGGACGCCATCGACCCGGACCCGAGCCTGCTGCCGACCGGCCTGACGCTCGCCAACTTCAAACGGGCGCTCGACATCGCCGACTTCTGGGGCCCGGTCGGACGCAGCCTCGTGGTGTCGCTGTCGGTGGTGGTGATCGGCATGGTGGTCGGCATGCTGGCCGCGCTCGCCATCTCCCGGTTCGCCTTCCGCGGCCGCAAGATCGTGATCGTGGGCATCCTGGCGGTGCAGATGGTCCCGCTGGTCGCCATGATCATCCCGGTCTTCCTGCTGCTGAACGACCTCGGCCAGTACGACAAGCTCACCGGCCTCATCGTCACCTACCTGACCTTCATCCTCCCCTTCACGGTGTGGACGCTGCGCGGCTTCATCGTCAACATCCCCCGGGAACTGGAGGAGGCGGCCATGGTCGACGGCTGCTCCCGCACGGGCGCCTTCCTGCGCGTCGTCCTCCCGCTGCTCGCCCCCGGCATGGTCGCCACCTCCGTGTACGGCTTCATCCAGGCCTGGAACGAGTACCTGTACGCCCTGATGCTGATGAGCCAGGAGCATCAGACCGCCACCGTCTGGCTCGGCAACTTCACCACCAAGCACGGCACCGAGTACGCCCCCATGATGGCCGGCGCCACGATGATGGCCGTGCCGATCGTCGTGCTCTTCCTGCTCGTCCAGCGCAAGATGGCCGCGGGTCTGACCGCGGGCGCCGTGAAGGGATGACACCACCCGATGACCACATTCGCCCGGGGCACCGACACCCTGACACGGGACGCGCTGACGGTCCTCCAGCCCGGCTTCACCGGCACCAGCGCCCCCACCTGGCTGCTGCGGCGGCTGGGGGAGGGCCTGGCCTCCGTGGGCCTGTTCGGCCGTAACATCGCCTCGCCCGAACAGCTCGCCGCCCTGACCGCCCAACTGCGCGCCGAACGCGAGGACGTGCTGGTCGCCATCGACGAGGAGGGCGGCGACGTCACGCGCCTGGAGGTGCGCACCGGGTCCAGCTTCCCCGGCAACCACGCGCTCGGCGCCGTGGACGACGTGGAGCTGACCCGGGCCGTGGCCCGCGAACTGGGCCGCCGCCTGGCCGAGTGCGGGGTGAACTTCAACTGGGCCCCCTCCGCCGACATCAACTCCAACCCGGACAACCCGGTCATCGGCGTCCGCTCCTTCGGCGCCGCCACCGACCTGGTCGCCCGCCACACCGCCGCCTACGTCACCGGCCTGCAGTCCGCGGGCGTGGCCGCCTGCACCAAGCACTTCCCCGGGCACGGCGACACCGCGGTCGACTCCCACCACGCCCTGCCCCGCATCGACGTGGACGCCGAGGCGGTGCGGGCCCGCGAACTCGCCCCCTTCCGCGCGGCGATCGCCGCCGGCACCAAGGCGGTGATGAGCGCCCACATCCTCGTGCCCGCCCTGGACCCGGACCGGCCGGGCACCCTGTCCCGCCCGGTGCTGACGGACCTGCTGCGCGGCGAACTGGGCTACGAGGGCCTGATCGTCACCGACGGCATGGAGATGCGGGCCATCGCCGACACCTACGGCATCCGGCGCGGCAGCGTGCTCGCCATCGCCGCCGGCGCCGACGCGATCTGCGTGGGCGGCGGCCTCGCCGACGACGAGACGATCCGCGGCCTGCGCGACGCCCTGGTCGCGGCGGTCCGCTCCGGCGAACTGCCCGAGGAACGCCTCGCGGACGCCGCGCAGCGGGTGCGCGCCCTCGCCCGCTGGACCGCCGGCGCCGCGCGGACCGGCCCGGACGCCGCCCCCGCCGACCCCGAGGTCGGGCTGCGCGCCGCCCGCCGCGCCCTGCGGGCCACCGTCTCCGACACCTTCACCCCGCTCACCGCACCGCCCTACGTCGCCGTCTTCACCCCGGTCGCCAACATCGCGGTCGGCGTGGAGACGCCCTGGGGCGTGGCCGCGGAACTGGCCCGCCTGCTGCCCGGCACCGCGACCGGCAGCTTCACCGGCGAGGACGCGGGCCGTGCGGCCCTGGCGGCGGCCGGCGAGCGCCGTGTGGTGGCCGTCGTCCGCGACGAGCACCGCCACCCCTGGATGGCGGCGGCCCTGGACACCCTGCTCGCGGCCCGTCCCGACACGGTCGTCGTCGAGATGGGCCTCCCGCAGGCACCGCCCCGCGGCGCCCTTCACCTCGCCACCCACGGCGCGGCCCGCGTCTGCGGCCGGGCGGCGGCGGAGGCCATCGCGGCAACGGAGGCCGTCGCGGAGCCGTAGCCCCGGCGACCCCACCGCGCGAGCGCCCGGCTGAGGGCCGGTCCGGCGTGAACCGAGGCCCACACCGGGCACGCGCCCACAGCCGGGCGTGCCCGCCCCGCGGGCGCCCGACGCCCGGCACGGCCGTGGCCCGCGCGCCGGCGTCGGGCATGGCCGCGGCCCGCGCGCCCGCGTCGGGCGTGGCCGTGGCCCGGACGGCAAGGCGCCGGTCACCCCTTCCGGGGCGGCCGGCGCCTTCGGCGTGGGCAGGCGGGGGCTACAGTCCCTGCCACTGCGGCTTGTGGGCGTAGGTGTGGCGGAAGTAGTCGGCGAGCTTCAGCTTCGAGGCGGCCGGCTCGTCGACGACGACCGTGGCGTGCGGGTGGAGCTGCAGCGCGGAGGCGGGGCAGAAGGAGGCCACCGGCCCCTCCACACTCGCGGCCACCGCGTCGGCCTTCCCCTCGCCCGTGGCGAGCAGCACCAGGTGCCGGGCCTCCAGGATCGTGCCGATGCCCTGGGTGATGACGTGGTGCGGCACCTGGTCGACGTCGCCGTCGAAGAAGCGCGCGTTGTCCACCCGGGTCTGCTCGGTCAGCGTCTTGATGCGCGTCCGCGAGGCGAGCGAGGAACACGGCTCGTTGAACCCGATGTGCCCGTCGGTGCCGATCCCGAGCAGCTGCAGATCGACCCCGCCGGCCTCGGCCAGCGCCCTGTCGTACGCCTCGCACGCTGCCTGCACGTCCTCGGCGGTGCCGTCCGGGCCGAGGAACGCCTCCATCCCGATCCCGAGCGGTTCGAGCACCTCGCGCCGCAGCACCGAGCGGTAGGACTCGGGGTGGTCCGGGGGCAGCCCCACGTACTCGTCGAGCTGGGCGATCCGGGCCCGCGAGGTGTCCACGGCACCGGAGCGCACCTTGGCCGCCAGTGCCTCGTAGACGGGCAGCGGGGTGGAACCCGTGGCGACGCCCAGGAGGGCGTCGGGCTTGCGTCGCAGCAGCTGCGCCATGGCCTCGGCGATGAGTTCGCCGCCCGCCCTGGCGTCCGGAACGATGACAACTTCCACCTTGGGCCTGCCGATCTGAGGAGAGCCGAGATGAGGACTGGACCCGGTAACGAGGGGCCATGTGGTTTAGACCAATCTAGCAGAACGGCCCCTCGCGCCACCTCGGTACGACACCCTCCGCCGGCCCCGCGAGAGCGCCCATGCTCGGCGCCTGCGCGGCGGTGAATCCCTACGTCAGCGAGCCTCCCGTGGCGTCCACCCAGCTGCCCGTCACCCAGCGCCCCGCGTCCGAGGCGAGGAACGCCACCACGTCCGCCACGTCGGCCGGCGTGCCCACCCGGCCGAGCGCCGATATCGACGCCGCCGTGTCCCAGCCGTCCGGTGTGCCGTGCAGCCACCCGGCGGTGTTGTCGGTCTCGATGATCCCCGGCGCCACCGAGTTGACCGTGATGCCGCGCGGCCCCAGCGTCTTGGACAGGTCGCGGGTGAAGACGTCGAGTGCCCCCTTGGTCATGGCGTAGGCCACCTTGTCCGGCATGACGGCGGTGCGGGCCAGGCCGGAGGAGACGTTGATGACCCGCCCGCCGTCGCGCAGCCGCCCCAGCCCCTGCCGGACGAGGAAGAACGGCGCCTTCACATTGACCGCGAAGACCCGGTCGTACTCCTCCTCGGTGATCTCCTCCAGGGGCGGGGCCGTACCGATCCCCGCGTTGTTCACCAGGATGTCCAGCCCGTCCGCGTGCCGGTCGAACTGCTCCCACAGCGCCTCGGCGTCCCCGGGGAGCCCCAGTTCGACACCGATCGCGAACGCCGAGCCGCCGGCCGCCTCGATCGCCGCGACCACCCCCTTCGCCGCCGCCTCGTTGCGGCCGTAGTGCACGGCCACCCGTGCCCCGTCGCGGGCCAGTCGCTCGGCGATGCCCCGCCCGATGCCCCGGCTCGCCCCGGTGACCAGGGCGGTCCTGCCGGCGAGCGGCTTGCCGCTGTCGGCCGTGCTCGTGTGTGCGTGCATGTCCAACCCCCACGTATTTTCCTAGCGGTCGCTACAAAAAAACCGTACACCGGTCCGCTGTCATTTCTCTAGTGCCCGCTATAAAATCACCCCATGGTGGCCGAGCAGGAGACGGACGAGCAGGTCGCGGCAGGCGAAGCGGGTGCGGCGGGTGAGTCCGGGAGAGTGCGGCGCCGTGGCCGCCCCCGGTCGTTCGACCGGGCCACCGCGCTGGAGAAGGCCCTGATGGCCTTCTGGGAGCACGGCTACGAGGCCACCTCGGTCTCCGACCTCACCCGGGTCATGGGCATCGGAGCCCCCAGTCTCTACGCGGCCTTCGGCGACAAGCAGTCGCTGTTCGCCGAGGTGGTGCGCGAGTACGGCGAGCGCTACGGCTCGTTCGGGGACCGGGCCCTGGCCGAGGAGCCCACCGCCCGGGCCGCCGTCGAGCGGATCCTGCGGGAGGCCGCCGTCACCTACACCGCGCCGGGCCACCCCCACGGCTGCCTGGTCGTCCACGCCGCCACCAACTGCACGACTCCCGAGGTCGAGGAGCTGCTCCGGGAGCGGCGCAACGCCAACATCGCCGCCTTCGAGCGCCGCATAAGAGCGGACATCGCCTCCGGGGAGCTGCCCGCGGACACCGACGCCGGGGCGCTCGCGCGGTATGTCGGCGCCCTGATCCAGGGCATGTCGCAGCAGGCGCGCGACGGCGCCGGCCGGGAGGAACTGCAGGCGCTGGCGGAGATCTCCATGGCCGTCTGGCCCCGCGGCTGAGCCGGGCGGGCTAGGCTGCTGCATGATGCGGGCCGGGACGCGGAGCGGCCGGCCGGTCCGGGACGGTTCGCGGGGGCAGCCCCGCACCGGCGCGGACGGCCGGTGGAAAAACCGCGACGAAGACCTTCCCGCTCATGGACAGGTCCGACTGGTCTAGTCCAGAATCGAGGGGAAGCCCCTGACGGGGAAGCCTCCGACAGCCGACCGCGCGGCCCGTCCGCGCACGACGCGCACGCACAGCATCCGTCCTCCCCCGCACAGGAGGACGGACCGAGGAACCGGTGCTCTCTGCCCTGACTGCCCGGCTCCTCACCTTCGGCCGACCGGGACCGCACACCCCACGGCCGATGATGCTCCGGGCTGCGGTGCCGGGAGGGTTGAGGGTCCCTCCCAGGCGCCGCGGCCCGCGGGTGTCTCAAGGGCCCGTGAGGCCCGGCGCCCCGCGCGCGGCCGGGCCGGGCACGCGTACATTTCAGCACCGTACAAACGTGCAGGTACGCTCACAGACGTGCCCTCCATGAACGAACTCGTACGCCAGCACACCGCGCTCGACGACTCCGACCTCGAGTGGCTCCATCTGCTGGTCTCGGAGTGGCAGCTGCTCTCCGACCTGTCCTTCGCCGACCTGGTGCTGTGGGTGCCCACCCGGGACGGCACCCGCTACGTCTCCGTCGCCCAGATGCGGCCCAACACCGGCCCGACCTCCTACCAGGACGACATGGTCGGCCACCTCGTCCCGCGCGGCCGCCGCCCGATGCTGGACGCCGCGCTCGACGAGGGGCGGATCGTACGGGAGGGCGACCCGGAGTGGCGCGAGGAGGTCCCGGTCCGCGTCGAGTCCATCCCGGTGCGGCGCGAGGGCCGGGTCCTCGGTGTCATCGCGCGCAACACCAACCTGCTGACCGTGCGCACCCCGAGCCGGCTGGAGCTGACGTATCTGCAGAGCGCCTCCGACCTGGCGCAGATGATCGCCGCCGGCTCCTTCCCGTTCCCGGACCAGCAGGTCGACATGGACGCGTCCCCGCGCGTCGGCGACGGCCTGATCCGGCTGGACGCGGACGGCATCGTCCAGTACGCCTCGCCGAACGCGCTGTCCGCCTACCACCGCCTCGGTCTGGCCGCCGACCTCGTCGGCCAGCACCTCGGTGAGGCCACGGCCGAACTCGCCCCGTCCCGCGTCCCCGTGGACGAGGCGCTGGTGAAGCTGGCCAGCGGCTGGGCGCCGCGCGAGTTCGAGATCGAGGCCAGCGACGGGGTGATCCAGTTCCGGGCCATCCCGCTCAAACCCAAGGGCACCCGCATCGGTTCCCTGGTGCTGCTGCGGGACGTCACCGAACTGCGCCGCCGCGAGCGCGAGTTGATCACCAAGGACGCGACGATCCGGGAGATCCACCACCGGGTCAAGAACAATCTCCAGACGGTCGCCGCCCTGCTGCGCCTGCAGGCCCGGCGCATCGACTCCCAGCGCGGCCGGGAGGCCCTGGAGGAGGCGGTGCGCCGGGTGGGGTCCATCGCGATCGTCCATGAGACGCTGTCCCAGAACCTGGACGAGCGCGTGGAGTTCGACGAGATCGCCGACCGGGTGCTGGCGATGGTCGCCGAGATCTCACCGGGCAAGGTGACCGGCCGGCGCACCGGCCGGTTCGGGATCCTGGAGGCCGAGGTGGCCACCCCTCTGTCGATGGTCCTGACCGAGATCCTGCAGAACGCCCTGGAGCACGGCTTCCGGCAGGGCGACACCGGCACGGTCGAGGTCTCCGCGATCCGCGGCGGCACCTCGCGCGAGGCGCGGCTGCTGGTCACCGTCCAGGACGACGGCGTGGGCCTGCCCGAGGACTTCGACCCGCACCGCTCCGGCAATCTCGGCCTGCAGATCGTGCGCACCCTGGTCGAGGGCGAGCTGGGCGGGACGTTCGACATGGTTCCCGCTCCCGAGCGGGGCACCCGGGTGATCCTCGATCTTCCGGTGCCCACGCACAAGTAGTCCACGGGATCCGCCCGTTCATCGGGCGGCCCGGCGGTGTGCCGGCCGGGCGCACACAGCAAAGAGCCCCGGACCTCGATGGTCCGGGGCTAGTCGCTCGTGCTGCCCACCTGGGTGGGGGTACCCCCTGCTGGAAGAGCTCGGGGGAGCATCGGGGGTACTGCGCGCTGCGGCTCGGGGGCGGGAGATGCGTACTCGCTGTACGCGCCGCCAAGCTCAGGCTGTCAGCGGGGTGGCCGTGGTCAGGCGGAGGCCTGACGGGCCCGGTTGCGGGCGGCGCGGCGCTTCATCGCGCGGCGCTCGTCCTCGCTGAGACCACCCCAGACGCCGGAGTCCTGGCCGGACTCGAGCGCCCACTGCAGGCACTGCTCGATAACCGGGCAGCGACGGCAGACGGCCTTGGCTTCCTCGATCTGCAGCAGCGCAGGACCGGTGTTGCCGATGGGGAAGAAGAGCTCGGGGTCTTCCTCGCGGCAAACGGCGTTGTGACGCCAGTCCATGGCTGCTACCTCTCCTTGGTGTTACGTGCTCGTTGCTTGTGAATGTGAACGCTTTCACGAATCCCTCAACAAGTGAAGGGCCTACCGTCAGGTTGCCCTGGCGTGGTCCTGTGGATTGAAGAGGGGTTCCGGCGATCTCCGGGGCCCGATGAGGGCGCCGTCCTGATCGCCACGTAGAGACTCGCAAACCTCGGCGGCGGATACAACCCCTTCCGGGAAGTTTTTTTTGATTCCTCGGTGTCGACTAGGTCACAGCCGTACTTCCATGGGGTGGATCCTGGCCTAAACGTTCGAGTGAAAGGACTTTTGCCCCTTCCACTCACACAATCACACGCAGTGCACGGCGTACGCCTGTGAACGTCACGCTCGTACGCAGTCCCAGGTGGTCGCCGTCCATCTGAAGCGGCAGCGGCACCTTCGAATGCAAGGTGAACGTGCTCAGGTCGTGCAGTGAGACGGCGTGTCTGCCCTGGGGGCCGCGCTCCGGGGACGAAGTGAGCAACTGGGTGCCATACCGGGCAACCGCGGCCGTGGACAGCCGGCTGAGACCCAGCACGTCGAGCCCGGTGTCGAAGGAGGCCTTGGGTGAGGTGTACATGGGGCGATTGCCCAGATAGGTCCACGGTGAGGTGTTCGACACTATCGCCACCACCAGATCCGTGACCGGGTCCTCGCCGGGCCGCTCCAGCGCGATCGAGCCGCGCCGCCGGCTGGGCTCGCCGAGGAACTGGCGGACCACCTGCCGCACGTACAGGGCGTGCGTGGACTTCTTGCCGCGCTCGCGCTGCTGCTCCACCCGGCCGACCACGCCCGCGTCGAAGCCGAGCCCGGCGTTGAAGGTGAACCAGCGCTCGGGGACCGCGGCGTCGGCGCTGCCGGGCGTACCGGAGGCCAGGCCCAGTCCGACCGTGCGCTCGCTGCCCTCGCGCAGGGCGTCCAGGATCGCGCCGGTGGCCTCCACGGCGTCGTTGGGCAGCCCCAGCGCGCGGGCGAAGACATTGGTGGAGCCGCCCGGCACCACCGCCAGGCGGGGCAGGCGCTCGGGGTCCGGGCCCCGGTGCAGCAGGCCGTTGACCACCTCGTTGACCGTGCCGTCGCCGCCGAGCGCCACCACCAGGTCCACGTCCCGGCCGTCCGCGGCCTGCCGGGCCAGGTCGCGGGCGTGGCCCCGGTACTCGGTGGTGACCGCCTCCAGCTTCATCTCACTGGCCAGCGCGTGGATCAGGACATCGCGCGTACGTGCGCTTGTGGTGGTTGCCGCCGGATTGACCACGAGAAGTGCACGCATGAGGTGCAGCGTACCTACCGGGCAGTACCGAGCCCAGGGCGAGGTAGGGATCCGGTAAGAGCGGCGGCCGTGAGCCTGGACACGGAACGCCGCGGCGCGAGGGCTACCCTTCATGGGGTGAGCAGTGAGCAGAACCCCACCCCCGAGACCACGGACGCCACCGGAGTGCGGCCGCGGCGGCTGACGTACGCGGCGGCGCTGTGCGCGCTGGAGGCGCTCGCGCTGCTCGTCGGCGGCCTGTGGATGCTCGTCCTCGGTGTCACCGGTGACGGTGGCGACCGGCAGCAGGCCGTCACCGGCGGGATCACCGTGCTGCTGCTCGCGCTGCTGCCGCTGCTGGCCGCGCGGGGGCTGCTGCTGCGGCGCGGCTGGAGCCGCGGCCCGGCGGTGATCACCCAGATCATGGCGCTGCCCGTGGCCTACAGCCTGCTGCACGCCGACGGCGCGGCCGTCCCGGCGGGCATCGCGCTCACGGCCGTGGCGGTGGCTGCCCTGGTCCTCCTGGTCAACCCGGCCACGACCCGGGCGCTGGGCATCAAGGGCCCGGGCCGCGCCCGGGAGGGCGAGCAGCGCTAGCCGCTCTGGCCGGCACGCTCCGCAGGCCCTCCGGTGCGCCCGCACGGCGGGTCTTCGGTGCCGCCCTACTCCTCCACCAGCAGTTTCTCCCGCAGCTGGGCGAGGGTGCGGGCGAGCAGACGGGAGACGTGCATCTGCGAGATGCCGACCTCCTGCGCGATCTGGGACTGGGTCATGTTGCCGAAGAACCGCAGCAGCAGGATGCGCTTCTCACGCGGCGGAAGGTCCTCCAGCAGCGGCTTGAGCGACTCGCGGTACTCGACGCCCTCCAGCGCCTCGTCCTCCGCGCCCAGGGTGTCGGCGACCGCCGGGGACTCGTCGTCCGTGTCCGGGACGTCCAGGGACAGCGTGGAGTAGGCGTTGGCCGACTCCAGGCCCTCCAGGACCTCCTCCTCGGAAATCGACAGCTTCTCGGCCAACTCGTGCACCGTGGGGGAGCGGCCGTGCAGCTGGGACAGCTCGGCCGTCGCCGTGGTGAGCGACAGGCGCAGCTCCTGCAGCCGGCGCGGCACCCGCACCGCCCAGCCCTTGTCCCGGAAGTGCCGTTTGATCTCGCCGACCACCGTCGGCGTCGCGTACGTGGAGAACTCCACACCGCGATCGGGGTCGAAGCGGTCCACGGACTTGATCAGCCCGATGGTGGCCACCTGGGTGAGGTCGTCCAGCGGCTCCCCGCGGTTGCGGAAGCGGCGCGCAAGGTGCTCGACGAGCGGCAGGTGCATGCGGACCAGCTGGTTGCGCAGCTCGGCGTACTCCTCGCTGCCCTGGTCGAGGGTGCGCAGCCGGACGAACAGCGCGCGTGCGCCACTGCGGTCATGGGAGTCGTGCCGCGTACCGGGCACGCTCGGGACGCTCTGCGCGGCGTCCTCGGAGTGTCGCTCGTGCTCGCTCATCGTCCCGCCCGTCGCCCTTCCCCGAGCCCTCGCCTCCTCCCCCGTGCCGGGCCCGTCCGGAGGGGGAGGTCCCCCATGGCCGGCGCGGACGCCGCCGCGCGCCGGTGCCGGCGTGCCCCGCACGGTGTCGCGTCCCTGCCGTGTCTCGCCCGGAAGAGCGAGCTTCAGCGGGTCGTCGTCCGGGTGCGGCCTGGCCTGTTCGGGGATGCCCTCGATGCCGCCCGCAGGGTGCGGCGGCCTGCCGTCCCCGCCCGGCCCGCCGGGACCGGCCTGCCCTGTCGTGCCTGCCTGTCCCGCCGCGGCGGCGGCACCGGCGCGGTTCGCCGTGCCACCGCGGCGGGCCGTGTCACCCCTGCCCCTGGGGTCGCCCGGACCGGTCGGGCCGTCCTGGCCCCGGCTCCCGGCCCCGTCCGCACAGGGCGGGATGGCGCCCTCCGTCGGCAGTTCCCGTGTGCCGTGTTCTTCGTCCCGCACCGGCCCGTCCCCGTTCCTCACGCCGGACCGGGTCCGGCGCCGCGCTGTTTGTAGAGGCTGATCGACACGGTCTTGTCCTCGTCCACGGCGGAGGAGACCTTGCCCGCGAGGGCGGACAGGACGGTCCATGCGAAGGTGTCCCGCGAGGGGGCGTGACCGTCCGTGGTCGGAGCCGAGACGGTGACCTCGAGCGAGTCGTCGACCAGTCGGAAGACACAACTGAGCACCGAGCCGGGCACGGCCTGCTGCAGCAGGATCGCGCAGGCCTCGTCGACCGCGATGCGCAGGTCCTCGATCTCGTCGAGGGTGAAGTCCAAACGGGCCGCGAGGCCGGCCGTGGCCGTCCGCAGCACCGACAGGTAGGCACCCGCAGCCGGCAGCCGGACTTCCACGAAGTCCTGGTTCGCCGCGGGTTCGCCGTCGATCTGGGACACCCTCACCTCCAAGGTGGTACAAGCTTCTCGGGGCCGAGGGTCACCCCCCGGGTCACGCGATGCGTGGTTCAGCGGTGACGCTACCGCGCTCCCGGCATTCCTGTCCCGGGACCCCAACCCTGCTCTGTCACTCATGGTAAACACACGGATACGCTCCGTGGCTAGAGGTTCGGCGGGCCCAAATGGGAACAGCGCGTGCCGGGTTGACGTACCCGGACGTCAGCGGGTCGAACCGTCCCGGTGCGGGCTCACACCAGGACGTGGTCCACGAAGCACCAGCGCCAGTCCTCGCCGGGCTCGAAGCTCCGCATCACCGGGTGTCCGGTCTCCTCGTGGTGCCGGGTCGCGTGCCGCCCCGGGGAGGAGTCGCAGCACCCCACCTTGCCACAGGTCAGACACAGCCGCAGTTGCACCGGATGCGTGCCGTCGGCCAGGCACTGCAGGCACGTCTCGCTGCGCGGATCGGGTTCCGGGTGCGGCAGCGTGCCGGCGTGCGTGCACTGTTTCATGATTGCCAGGTTACGACGCGCGCACGGCTCGGTGCGTGGTCGAGCGGGGTGGAGAGCGACGATGGGTGGGCGAGGACGATGGACGTGATGCCGCTGCTGTTGCTGGTGGCGGGCAGCGCCGCGGTGGCCGGGGCGGCCCGGCGCACCCCGGTGCCGGCGCCGCTGCTGCTGGTGGCCGTCGGCCTGGCGGTCGCCTACCTCCCCGGGGTCCCCGACTACACGCTCGACCCGCACGTGGTGCTGCCGCTGCTGCTGCCCCCGCTGCTGTACACCTCGGCCGTGGACAGCTCCTACCTGGACCTGCGCGCGCAACTGCGACCCGTGGCGCTGCTGTCGGTCGGGTACGTGCTGTTCGCGACCTTCGCGGTCGGCTGGGCCGCCTACCTGATCGTGCCGGGACTGCCCCTGACGGCGGCGCTGGTGCTGGGCGCCGTGGTGGCGCCGCCGGACGCGGTCGCGGCGACGGCGGTGGCCCGCCGGGTGGGGCTGCCCTCGCGGATCACCACGATCCTGCAGGGCGAGTCGCTGCTCAACGACGCCACCGCGATCACCGCCTACAAGGTCGCGCTGGCCGCGGCCGTCGGCGAGGGCGCGACCTGGGCCGGGGGAGTGCAGGAGTTCCTCGTCGCCGCGTTCGGCGGGGTGGGCGTCGGCCTGGTGCTGATGGCACCGCTGCACTGGCTGCGCACCCACCTGAAGGAGGCGCTGCTGCAGAACACGCTCTCGCTGCTGATCCCGTTCGTCGCCTACGGCGTCGCCGAGCAGCTGCACGCCTCCGGGGTGCTCGCGGTCGTCACGGTCGCCCTCTACCTCGGGCACCGCGCCTGGGAGGTCGACTTCGCCACCCGGCTCCAGGAGGAGGCGGTGTGGAAGATGGTCGCCTTCGTCCTGGAGTCGGCGGTGTTCGCGCTGATCGGCCTGCAGCTGCCGGTGGTGCTGCGGGGGCTGGGCGCCTACCGGGGCACCGATGCCGCCTGGTACGCGATCGTCGTCTTCCTGGTGGTCGTGGCGGTGCGGTTCGTGTGGGTGTACCCGTCGGCGTTCGTGCCCCGGCTCCTGCGCCGGGTCCGGGAGCGGGAGGAGAACCCCACCTGGCGGGGCGCGATGGTGACCGCGTGGGCCGGGATGCGGGGCGTGGTGTCGCTGGCGATCGCCTTCTCGATCCCGCTGACGGTGCACGGCGGGGCGCCGTTCCCGCAGCGCAACATGATCCTGTTCCTGACCTTCACCACGGTCATCGGCACCCTGGTGGTGCAGGGGCTGACCCTGCCGCCGCTGATCCGCTTCCTGAAGTTCCCCGGCCGCGACCCGCGGGCCGCCACGCTCGCCGAGGCCAACGCCCAGGCGCAGGCCTCCCCGGCCGCCGAACGGCCCCTGGAGGAACCCCTCGCCGACGGGCGCACCGCGCTGCCCCCGCCGCTGGCCGACCGGCTCCGCGCGGTCCTGGAGCGCCGCCGCAACGCCGTCTGGGAGCGCCTGGGGCAGACCAACCCGGTCACCGGCGAGTCGGTGGACGACACCTACCGCCGCCTGTCACGGGACATGATCAGCGCCGAGCGCGCCGTCTTCGTGCGCCTGCGGGACGGCCGCTACATCGACGACGAGATGCTGCGCACCCTGCTGCGCCGGCTGGACCTGGAGGAAGCGGCCGCCTACCGGGAGGCCGCCTGAGGGGCACGGGGGGCGCCTGAGCGGCACGGGCGGGGCCTGCCGGTCCGGTGCCGGCAGAGGCGCGCGTGGCCCGGCGGGCCGCCCCGAGGACCGCAGGGCTCGGCCACCGCGCGGCTCAGGTGTGTTCCGGGAACGGGCGGCCCGTGACGACCGCGGCGATCGTCGTCCCGCGCGGGAAGGCGCCCTCGTCGGCCAGGGCGACCAGGGCGTACAGCAGCTTGGCGACGTAGAGGCGCTCGACGGGCACGCCGTGGCGGTCGGCGAAGTCCTCGGCGAACGCGTCCAGTTCGGGGGTGGTGCGGGCGTAGCCGCCGCAGTGGAAGCGGTCGTCCAGCGACCAGGTGCCGCGGCGGGCACCGAAAGCCTGCTCCTGCAGGGCCTGTGTCGCGGCGGTCAGGAAGCCGCCCTTGAGGACGGATATCCCCAGTGCGCGGCGGCCCTCGGGCAGCCCGGCGGCCAGCCCGGCGAGGGTCCCGCCGGTGCCGCAGGCGACGGCCACGACGTCCGCACACTCGCCCAGTTCCGCGCCGAGCGCCCGGCAGCCGTGGACGGCGAGGGCGTTGCTGCCGCCCTCGGGCACGACGTGGGCGTCCTCGGCCCCCACCGCGCGCAGCACGGCCGCCAGGGTGTCCGGCTCGGCCTTGCGGCGGTACGTCGAGCGGTCCACGAAGTGCAGCCGCATCCCGTCGGCCGCGCAGCGGGCCAGGGAGGGGTTCAGGGGGCGGTCGGCCAGCTCCTGGCCGCGGACCACGCCGATGGTCTCCACACCGAGCAGGCGGCCGGCTGCCGCGGTGGCCCGCAGGTGGTTGGAGTAGGCGCCGCCGAACGTGACGATCCGGCGGCCCGCCGCCGCCCGCAGGTTCGGGACGAGCTTGCGCCACTTGTTGCCGCTCAGCTCGGGATGGATCAGGTCGTCCCGCTTGAGCAGCAGACGCAGACCGCGCCGGGCGAAGCGGTCGTCGGCCACCTCCTGCACGGGGGAGGGGAGCCGGGGGCCGAGCGCGGCGAGGTCGGGGACGGTGGAGCTGCTCACCTGGCCATTGTGTCCGGGGCCGCGGTGTCCCGCGCCCGGCGGTCCGCCCGGGCGGGACCCTGATGTCTGCCCCGCCGCGAGCTGATCCATTCCCGCTCTTTCGTGTAATAGCACGAGCACGGTGGGTGATGGAAGTGTGGCACCCGCAAATCGATGCCGGCGCCGATCGTGCCGGGCATGAGCGGGAGGGCAATTCTCTATGTCGGTAGGCGAAGAGGTCCGTTCGGAGCAGGGCCGGCCGCAGCAGAGCCTCGGCACGGCGGCCGCGCGGAACCTGGCCACCACCACCAAGTCCGTACCCCAGATGCAGGAGATCAGCTCCCGCTGGCTGCTGCGCATGCTGCCGTGGGTCGACATCCAGGGCGGCACGTACCGGGTGAACCGGCGACTCACCTACGCCGTCGGCGACGGCCGGATCACGTTCGTGAAGACCGGCGACCGTGTCGAGGTGATCCCCGCCGAACTCGGCGAACTGCCCGCCCTGCGAGGGTACGAGGACGACGAGGTGCTCTCCGAACTCGCCCAGCGCTGCCGGCAGCGCGAGATCGGCGCCGGCCAGGTGATCGCCTCCTTCGGCAACCAGGCCGAGGAGGTCTACCTGCTGGCGCACGGCAGGGTCGAGAAGGTCGGCACCGGCCCCTACGGCGACGACCAGGTCCTCGGCGTCCTGGCCGACGGCGCGCACTTCGGCGAGCAGGCCCTGCTCGACCCGGACGCCATCTGGGAGTACACGGTCCGCGCGGACACCGCGTGCACCGTCCTCGTCCTGTCCCGGCACGACTTCCAGCAGGTCGCCGAGCGCGCCGACTCGCTGCGCGAGCACCTGCGGCGGCTGCGCTCCATCCCGGGGCAGCGCACCAACAAGTACGGCGAGAAGGAAGTCGAACTCGCCGCGGGTCACAGCGGCGAGCCGGACATCCCGCACACGTTCGTCGACTACGAGGCCAGGCCCCGCGAGTACGAACTGAGCATCGCCCAGACCGTCCTGCGCATCCACACGCGCGTGGCCGACCTCTACAACCAGCCGATGAACCAGACGGAGCAGCAGCTCCGCCTGACCGTCGAGGCGCTGAAGGAACGCCAGGAGCACGAACTCGTCAACAACCCCGAGTTCGGCCTGCTGCACAACTGCGAGTACGACCAGCGCATCCAGCCGCACGACGGGGTGCCCAGCCCCGACGACATGGACGAGCTGCTCAGCCGCCGCCGGGGCACCAAGCTGTTCCTCGCCCACCCGCGCGCGATCGCCGCGTTCGGCCGCGAGCTGAACAAGAGGGGCCTGGTCCCCGAGACCATCGACATCGGCGGCAACCGCATCCCCACGTGGCGCGGAGTGCCGATCTTCCCGTGCAACAAGATCCCGGTGACCGAGGCCCGCACCAGCTCGATCATCGCCATGCGTACCGGCGAGGAGGACCAGGGCGTCATCGGGCTGCGCGCCAAGGGCATCCCGGACGAGATCGAGCCGAGCCTGTCGGTGCGGTTCATGGGCATCAACGAGCAGGCGATCATCAAGTACCTGGTGACCGCGTACTTCTCGGCGGCGGTGCTGGTGCCGGACGCGCTCGGGGTCCTGGAGAACATCGAGGTCGGCCGTTGGCGCTGACACCGGCCGCGACCGGACCGCGGTGTCCGCACGGGCCGGGCCGGGTAGATCCCCGGGGTGCCCGCCCGGCCCCGGCCGGCCGGGCGCCCTGGTTCGCGGATTCTCCGAGGGGGAGCGGATGGCCGAGTTCATGACGGAGACGACACGGTGCCCAGCCGGCGCGCAGCCCGCCGTGGGCGGCCCACCGCCCCACGCGGCGGCCCCCGCCGAGCCGTTCCCCCGGCAGCCCGCGGACCGTGCCGCCGACGGTCCGGGAGGTGCGGCCGACGGGCACGACGCCGCGGTGATCCTGGAGGGTGCCCGGGCGGAGGTGGATCCCGAACTGCGGGCAGCCGTCGCCTCGTTGCCGGACTCGATGCGCCGCATCGCGCGCTACCACTTCGGGTGGGAGCAGGCCGACGGCACACCGACGGCCGGCCCCGCGGGCAAGGCGATCCGCCCGGCACTGGTGCTCGCCGCGGCCACCGCACTGGGCGGGGCCCCGGCGCGGGCGGACGCGGCACGGGCCGCCGCCGCGGTGGAGCTGGTGCACAACTTCACGTTGCTGCACGACGACGTGATGGACCGCGACACCACCCGCCGGCACCGCCCCACTGCGTGGACGGTGTTCGGCGACGCCGACGCCATCCTCGCCGGGGACGCCCTGCAGGCGCTGGCCCTGCGCCTGCTCGCCGAGGACCGGCACCCGGCGTCCCCGGCGGCCGCCGCCCGGCTCGCGGCCTGCGTCGTCGAGCTGTGCGCCGGCCAGCACGCCGACACGGCCCTGGAGCGGCGCGACCCCCGGGACGTCACGCTCACCGAAGTGCTCGCCATGGCCGAGGCCAAGACGGGCGCGCTGCTCGGGTGCGCCTGTGCGGTCGGCGCGCTGTACGCGGGGGCGGGCGAGGAGGAGGTGGAGGCGCTGGACGCGTTCGGCCGGCAGGCGGGGCTCGCGTTCCAGCTCATCGACGACGTGATCGGCATATGGGGCGACCCCGCCCGCACCGGCAAACCCTGCGGAGCGGACCTCGCGGCCCGCAAGAAGTCCCTGCCGGTCGTCGCCGCGCTGACCTCGGGCACACCCGAGGCCACCGAACTCGCGGAGATCTACGCCCGGCCGCACCGTGAGGGCGAGGAGGAGAGCACGGCGCTGGTGGTGGAGCGCGCCGGGGGCCGGGACTGGGCCCAGTCCGAGGCGGCCGACCGGATGGCGCGGGCCGTCCACGACCTGGCCCGCGCGGTCCCGGACCCCGCGGCCGCGGGCGGCCTGCCCGCCCTGGCGGAGTTCGTGACCCGCCGCACCAGCTGAGCGCCGCACCGGCTGGGCAGGCCCGCGCGCAGCGGTCCGGCACGGCCAAGACCCCGGAGCACCCGCCACGGCCGTACGGTTCCTGACCCCGTACGGCCGCCGGGTGCTCCGGTCTCCGGTCCGGCGGGCAGGGTGGTCGTCGGCGGGTTCCGCGCTGCCCCACGGGGGGCGGGACCCGCCTCACCTGTGCGCCGGGCCGGTGGCAGCGGGCGCCGCTGCCACCGGCCCGGCGCAGGCACCGGTACGTAGCGGGCGGCCCCGGGCACGAACGACCGCACCCGGCCCCCTCCCGAAGCGCCGGATGCGGCGCCCGGGAGCGGCCGGGTGCGGTGGAAAGACGCTGCAACGCAAAGGAATTGCAGGTCAAGGCGGAGTGACGCCCCGTCAGGCCTTCTTGGTCTCCCAGAAGATCTTGTCGATCTGGGCGATGTAGTCCAGCGCCTTCTGGCCCGTGGCCGGGTCGGTGGAGGCCTTGGCGGCGGAGAGCGCCTTCAGGGTGTCGTTGACCAGCTGGTGCAGCTCCGGGTACTTCTCGAAGTGCGGAGCCTTGAAGTAGTCGCTCCACAGGACCGACACGTGGTGCTTGGCCAGCTCGGCGCGCTGCTCCTTGATGACCGTGGCGCGGGCCTGGAAGTGCGGGTCGTCGTTGCCGGCCATCTTCTCCTGGACGGCCTTCACCGACTCCGCCTCGATGCGGGCCTGGGCCGGGTCGTACACGCCGCAGGGCAGGTCGCAGTGGGCGCTGACCTTGACCTTGGGGGCAAACAGGCGGGAAAGCATGGAGCATTCCTTCCTCGTGATCGTCTTCTCAGGTGGGACATTACTCCCTGCAAGGCGTGTTTTCGCGAGTGCCCCCTAGGGCTTAGGACAAAAGTCCAGGGTCAGACTGAGACTGGTGGAGGAACGGACCGGGGAGGTGCCGGCGATGCCGGAGCTGTCGCAGGAGACCGAGCGCAGGGCTGCCGTACTGCCCTTCGGCCTGGCGGAGGTGACCGGGCCGTCCATGGTGCCCACGCTGTACCACGGGGACCGGCTCGTGGTGCAGTACGGGGCCCGGATCCGGCCGGGTGACGTGGTCGTCCTGCGCCATCCCTTCCAGCAGGACCTGCTGGTCGTCAAGCGTGCGGCCGAGCGGCGCGAGGGCGGCTGGTGGGTGCTGGGCGACAACGCGTACGCGGGGGGCGACAGCACCGACTACGGGACCGTGCCGGAGGAGCTGGTGCTCGGGAAGGTGTGGTTCCGTTACCGGCCGCGCACCTCGGCTCGGCGTTCCCCGCTGGCGCTGGTGCGCTGGGCGCTGTCGGCGGCCCGGCCCGTGCTGTCCGACCGGTCGGCCTCCAGGCGTTTGCGGGCCCGGTAGGCGGCGACGTTGGCGCGGGTGGCACAGCGGTCGGAGCAGTAGCGGCGCGAGCGGTTGGTGGAGGTGTCCAGGTAGGCGTTGCGGCACGGAGCCGCCTGGCACAGGCCGAGGCGGTCCACGCCGTACTCGGTGAGGTGGAACGCCAGGCCCATCGCGGCGATCGCGGCGTACCCGGAGGTGGCGTTGGACGGATGGTCGGCCAGGTGCATGTGCCACAGCGGGCGGCCGTCCTCGTCGCGCTGGTCGTGCCCGGAGATCTGCGGGCTGACCGGGAACTCCAGCAGCAGCGAGTTCAGCAGCGCCACCGCCAGGGTCTCGTCGCCCTGGTCGGCCGCCTCGAAGACGGCCCGCAGCCGGCTGCGCACCGAACGGAAGCGGGTCACGTCGGCCTCGGTGGCGCGGCGTGCCGCCGAGGCGTTGACGCCGAACAGCTCCCGCACGGCCTCCACCGACGTCAGGGTGTCCTTGCCCCGCGCGGGTTCCTCGCTGTTGACGAGCCGCACGGCATAATCCGAGTAATAGGCCAGTTCCACTTGTAGTCCTTACCCATTCGCCTTAAGGTGGCGAGCGCGGTCTTGTAACGGCCGGTCGTGCTTTCAGGGTATTACGCCGTAGGCGTCCAGGAGGGGAACGATGACGGACACGAGCGCGGGCACCACCGCCGGAGCGGACTGGCGGGCCTGGCAGAACAGCTGGGACCGGCAGCAGGAGTGGTACATGCCCGACCGCGAGGACCGCTTCCGGATCATGCTGGACATGGTGGAGGCGCTGGTCGGCACCGCGCCGCGCGTCCTGGACCTGGCCTGCGGCACCGGCAGCATCACCGCCCGCCTGCTGAGCCGGTTCCCCGAGGCCACGAGCACCGGAGTCGACCTCGACCCGGCGCTCCTCGCCATCGCGCGCGGCACCTTCGAGGGCGACGAGCGGGTCGCCTTCGTCACCGCCGACCTGAAGGACCCCGACTGGACGGCGAAGCTGCCGTACGACTCCTACGACGCCGTGCTGACCGCCACGGCCCTGCACTGGCTGCACCGCGAACCCCTCGCCGCCCTCTACGGGCAGATCGCGGACCTCGTCCGGGACGGCGGTGTCTTCATGAACGCCGACCACATGATCGACGAGACCACCCCCCGGATCAACGCGGCCGAGCGCGCCCAGCGGCACGCGCGGATGGAGCGGGCCAAGAAGGACGGCGCCCTGGACTGGGCCGAGTGGTGGCAGCTGGCCGCGAAGGACCCGGTGCTGGCCGAGCCCACGGCCTGCCGCTTCGAGATCTACGGCGAGCACGCCGACGGCGACACGCCCTCCGCCGCCTGGCACGCGGGCGTCCTGCGGGAGAAGGGCTTCGCGGAGGCCCGGCCGGTGTGGTGCTCGCCGTCCGACACGCTGCTGCTGGCGCTGAAGTAGGGGCACCGGGACACGGAAAGGGGCGGTACGGGAAGTCCGTACCGCCCCTTCGCGCCGCTCGATCGGGCGGGTCGGCTACAGCACCTTCGACAGGAACGACTGCGTCCGCTCGTGCTGCGGGTTGGTCAGCACGTCCCGCGGACGGCCGGACTCGACCACCACGCCCTCGTCCATGAACACCAGGCTGTCGCCGACCTCGCGGGCGAAGCCCATCTCATGGGTGACCACGACCATCGTCATGCCGGACTCGGCCAGGTCCCGCATGACGTCCAGGACGTCGCCGACCAGCTCGGGGTCGAGCGCCGAGGTCGGCTCGTCGAACAGCATGAGCTTGGGGTCCATGGCCAGCGCCCGGGCGATGGCCACGCGCTGCTGCTGCCCGCCGGACAGCTGCGAGGGGTAGTGCCCGGCCCGGTCGGCCAGGCCCACGCGCTCCAGCAGGCTCATCGCGCGGTGGTGCGCGTCGGCCCGCCGGGCGCCCTTGACCTGGACCGGCGCCTCCATGACGTTCTCCACGGCCGTCATGTGCGGGAAGAGGTTGAAGCGCTGGAAGACCATGCCGATGTCCCGGCGCTTCATGGCGACCTCGCGGTCGCGCAGCTCGTAGAGCTTGTCGCCCTGCTGGCGGTAGCCGACCAGCTCGCCGTCGACGTACAGCCGGCCGGCGTTGATCTTCTCCAGGTGGTTGATGCAGCGCAGGAAGGTCGACTTGCCGGAGCCGGAGGGACCGATGAGGCAGAACACCTCGCCCGGCCTGACCTCCAAGTCGATGCCCTTGAGGACCTCGACCTGGCCGAAGGACTTGTGCACGCCCTCGGCCTTGACCATCGGCACGTCGGTGCGGCGCACGGGCGCGTCCTGCTTGGTGAGCTTGTCGGTCATGCCATGCCTCCCTTGGGCCGGCCGAGGGAAAACACGTTCGCCTTCACCTTCTGCCACGGCGTGGGCGGCAGCTGGCGGCTGGAGCCGCGGGCGTAGTACCGCTCGATGTAGTACTGGCCGACGCTCAGCACCGAGGTCATGATCAGGTACCAGGCGGCGGCGAGGAAGTACATCTCCACCGGGGCGCCGGAGACCTGGCCGATGTCCTGGGCGTAGCGGAACAGCTCCGGGTACTGCACGGCCGCGACCAGCGAGGTGGTCTTCAGCATGTTGATGACCTCGTTGCCGGTCGGCGGCACGATCACCCGCATGGCCTGCGGGATGATGATCCGGCGCAGGGTCTTGCCGTGGCTCATGCCCAGCGCGTGGGCGGCCTCGGTCTGGCCCTCGTCGACGGCGAGCAGTCCGGCGCGGCAGATCTCCGCCATGTACGCCGCCTCGTTCAGGCCCAGGCCGAGCAGCGCCGTCAGCAGCGGCGTCATGAAGTTCGACCAGTAGTCCTTGTAGAGCGGCATCAGGTTGATGTACTCGAAGACCAGGCCCAGGTTGAACCACAGGAACAGCTGGACCAGCACCGGCGTGCCGCGGAAGAACCAGATGTAGAACCAGGCGATCCCCGAGGTCACCGGGTTCTTCGACAGGCGCATCACGGCCAGCACGATGCCGCCGACGATGCCGATCAGCATCGACAGCACCGTCAGCAGGAGGGTCTTGCCGACGCCGGTGATGATCCGGTGGTCGAAGAAGTAGTCGGGAACGGCATGCCAGTTGATCTTGCCCTGGCTGAACGCGTACACGATCGCGGCCAGCAGGGCGAGCGCGACCAGGGCGGCGACGTACCGTCCGTAGTGGCGGACCGGAATGGCCTTGACGGGCTGCGGTCCGGCCGGGGGCGTGTCCTTGGGCCCCGCCGTCTTGTCGATGTCAGCAGTCACGGGTGATGCCTTTCAGTGCCCGCTCGGCGCGGTCACTTGCCGCCGTTGATGACGGACTCCTTGACGGCGCCGTCCTGGGCGCCCCACTTCTCGAGGATCTTCTGGTACTCGCCGCTCTTGATGATCGCGTTCATCGCGGCCTGCAGCGCGTCGCGCAGCTGGGTGTCCTCCTTGCTGACGGCGATGCCGTAGGGGGCGGCCTCGACCTGCTCGCCGACGATCTGGAAGTCCTTGCCGCCGCCGGAGGTCTTCACCGCGTACGCCGCGACCGGGAAGTCTGCGGACACCGCGTCCGCGCCGCCCGAGCGCAGCCGGGTCTCGGCCTGCTGGTTGTCGTCGAAGGCCTCGATGGTGAGCTTCTTGCCGCCCGGGCACTTCTTGGCCTCGGTCTTGGCGAGGTCCTCCGAGACGGTGCCCCGCTCCACCGCGAGCTTCTTGCCGCACAGGTCGGACCAGGTGGTGATGGACTCGGTGTCGCCCTTGCGGGTGTAGAGGGAGACGCCGGCCTGCAGGTAGTCCACGAAGTCCACGCCCTCGCCGACCTTCTTGCCCGTGGTCGGGTCCACGCCCTGCTGGCGGCTCTTGTTGTCGGTCATCGCCGACATGGCGACCTTGTAGCGGCCGGAGCGCAGACCGGTGAGCAGCGCGTCGAAGGTGCCGTTGTCGAACTCGAACGTGACACCGAGCTGCTTGCCCAGGGCGGCCGCGATGTCCGGGTCGAGGCCGACGACCTTGCCGGACTTGTCCTTGAACTCGACCGGCGCGTAGGCGATGTCCGAGCCGACCTTGATGACGCCCTTGTCGCGGATATCCGCCGGGAGCTTGTCGGCCAGCGGTGCCGAGGCGGCGGACGAGCTGCCGGGGGACGTGTCCTTGTCCTTGGTCTGGTCACCGCAGCCGGTCAGCGTCAGGGCGCCTGCGACCGCGATCGCACCGACCACGGCCAGACGGGACTGCGCGGCGGTCGGACGACGGGTGGAGCGTGCGGTCATGGTGGGTTCCTCCGGCGGGTGGGTGGAGTTGCCGATCGGTCGACGACAGCACACGCCTTCGGGTGTCGCGACCTCGTGTGATTGACGCATCTTGCCATTCGGTCTGCGCCATTCAGGGCAATCGCGATGTCAAAATCGCATAACGGGTGGCCTCGGAACCGCGCATCGCCGTCCGCTGCCGCGGGACGCTCTGCGGGAACATCCCATTCCCGCCGGAAGATCTTCTGTTGATCTCGGGATGTGGGCCGTCGGAGCGGTGTTTTTGAGCCGCCTTGAGCCTGTGTCGCGCCATCGGCCGGGACTTGTCCCCATATTGAGCCATGTGTCGGCTCGCCGTCATGTGACCTTCGCGTTATCGACTCGTCGTCGGCGCCGTCCGTCCGGTATGAAGGTTCTTTACACCCCTCATCCGGGGCTCAGGGCGCGTGTGCGGCGCGCCCGTCGCGTACGTGCCCGAACGCATCACCGACTGGGTCGTACGCGGTCCCGCCCACTCCTCACCAGGAGTGGCCACCCTCAATCCATGAATCATTAAGGGGTAGAAAGAAAGTGGCAGCGGAGATCGTCAATCCTCGCAGCGACAGTACGGACCAGGACGGCGGGGCAGAGCCGCTCGATTCCTTCGATCCGGCCTTCGCGCTGCACCGCGGCGGCAAGATGGCCGTGCAGGCCACCGTGCCGGTCCGCGACAAGGACGACCTGTCCCTGGCGTACACGCCCGGCGTCGCGCGGGTGTGCACCGCCATCGCCGAGCAGCCCGAGCTGGTGCACGACTACACGTGGAAGTCGTCCGTGGTCGCCGTCGTCACCGACGGCACGGCCGTGCTGGGACTCGGGGACATCGGTCCTCAGGCCTCCCTTCCGGTGATGGAGGGCAAGGCGATTCTGTTCAAGCAGTTCGGCGGCGTGGACGCGGTGCCGATCGCACTCGACTGCACCGACACCGACGAGATCGTCGACACCGTGGTGCGTCTGGCGCCGTCGTTCGGCGGCATCAACCTGGAGGACATCTCGGCGCCCCGCTGCTTCGAGATCGAGCGCAAGCTCCAGGAGCGCCTGGACATCCCGGTCTTCCACGACGACCAGCACGGCACGGCGGTCGTGACGCTCGCGGCGCTGCGCAACGCGGCGCGGCTGAGCGGGCGCACCATCGGCGACCTGCGGGCCGTCATCTCCGGCGCGGGCGCGGCCGGGGTCGCGATCGCCAAGATGCTGGTGGAGGCCGGCATCGGGGACGTCGCGGTCACCGACCGCAAGGGCATCGTCTCGGCGGGCCGGGACGACCTGACCCCGGTCAAGCGGGAACTGGCCTCCTTCACCAACAAGGCCGGGCTGAGCGGGTCCCTTCAGGACGCGCTGGCCGGCGCGGACGTGTTCATCGGCGTCTCCGGCGGCACGGTGCCCGAGGAGGCCGTGGCGTCGATGGCCGAGGGCGCGTTCGTCTTCGCCATGGCCAACCCGAACCCGGAGGTGCACCCGGACGTCGCGCACAAGTACGCGGCGGTCGTGGCCACCGGGCGGTCGGACTTCCCCAACCAGATCAACAACGTCCTGGCGTTCCCCGGCATCTTCGCGGGCGCGCTGCAGGTCCGGGCGACCCGGATCACCGAGGGCATGAAGATCGCCGCCGCCGAGGCGCTGGCCGGGGTCGTCGGGGACGACCTCGCCGCGGACTACGTGATCCCCTCGCCGTTCGACGAGCGGGTCGCCCCCGCCGTGACGGCGGCGGTCGCGGCGGCGGCCCGCGCCGAGGGCGTGGCCCGGCGCTGACCCCGGCCCGACCGCACGGGCCCGGTCGGCCTTTCCGCCTGACCCGAACGGCCCCGCCCGCACGGGCGGGGCCGTTCCGCGTCCCCGGGCGGACTGCTCGACATCGCCGGCGGGACTGCTCCGCGTGCCCGGGCGGGGCTGCTCGGTCGCGCGTGAGGCGGCGCGGTGTGAGCGGCGGGCTTGGCAAGAGGGTGTGTGTCACAGGGTGGCGAGGTTCCGCAGGCGCGTCGGCACCCCTATCGTCAAGGTCATGTTCGCTGTCTACGCCGCCCGAATCGACCGCGACCAGCCGCTGAACGGACTGGAGACGGGGGAGCGCCCGGCCCCCGAGGCCCGCCCCGGCTGGAGCACCATCGACGTCAGGGCCGCCTCCCTGAACCACCACGACCTGTGGTCCCTGAAGGGCGTCGGCCTGTCCGAGGACAAGCTGCCGATGATCCTCGGCTGCGACGCCGCCGGCGTCGACGAGGACGGCAACGAGGTCGTGCTGCACTCCGTCATCGGACAGAGCGGGCACGGGGTCGGGCCGAACGAGCCCCGGTCCATCCTGACCGAGCGCTATCAGGGCACCTTCGCCGAGCAGGTCGCGGTGCCCACCTGGAACCTGCTGCCCAAGCCCAAGGGGCTCTCCTTCGAGGAGGCCGCCTGTCTGCCCACGGCCTGGCTGACCGCCTACCGGATGCTGTTCACCAACGCCGGGGTGCGTCCCGGTGACTCGGTGCTCGTGCAGGGCGCCGGCGGCGGCGTCGCCACCGCCGCGATCGTGCTCGGCAAGGCCGCGGGCCTGAAGGTGTTCGCCACCAGCCGGGACGAGGCCAAGCGCAAGCGGGCCCTGGAACTGGGCGCCGTGGAGGCCGTCGAGACGGGGGCGCGGCTGCCGCAGCGGGTGGACGCCGTGATCGAGACCGTGGGCGCGGCCACCTGGTCCCACTCGGTGAAGTCGCTGCGCCCCGGCGGCACGATCGTCATCTCCGGTGCCACGAGCGGCGACCGGCCCTCCCACGCCGAGCTGACCCGCATCTTCTTCCTGGAGCTGAAGGTGGTCGGCTCGACGATGGGCACCAAGGACGAGCTGGAGGACCTGCTCTCCTTCTGCGCCTCGACCGGTGTCCGTCCCGTCATCGACGAGATCCTTCCGCTGGACCGGGCCCGCGAGGGGTTCGAACGGATGGAGTCCGGCGGCCAGTTCGGCAAGATCGTGCTCACCGCCTCCTGAGAGGCGCGGCGCCGTCAGGCGGGCCCGGGCGACCGGGCCCGCCTTTTTCCGGCCTGTCCTGTCAACTTTCATTGACAAGCACCGGGTGTCAACCTACGTTGACATCATGACCGAAGCGACAGATCTCGCCGAGCGGGCGGGAGACCGCGATCCGCGGGTCGGGCTGCGGGCCGTCGCCGCGCTGCGCCGGCTGCTGGAGCAGTTGGAGGCGGTGCAGGTGCGCAGCGCCCGCAACCAGGGCTGGTCCTGGCAGGAGATCGCCGCCGAACTCGGGGTGAGCCGGCAGGCCGTGCACAAGAAGTACGGGAGGCGTTGATGTTCGAGCGATTCACCAGGGACGCCCGGGACGTGGTCAAGAGGGCGCTCGCCCGGGCCGAGGCGGACGGAGCGCAGAGCGTCGACGCCGAGCATGTGCTGCTCGCCCTGCTGGAGCGCGAGGGCAGCCGGGCCTCCTTCGTGCTCGCCGCCCTCGGGCTCGCCGAGCGGCGGGAGCCGGTGCGGCGGGCCCTGGCCGAGGCGCGGCGGCGGGCCGGGCTGACCCGGGCCGACGCGGACGCGCTGGCGGGGCTGGGGATCGATGTGTCGGAGATCGTGGCCCGCGTGGAGGAGGCGCACGGCGTCGGGGCGATGTCCGGCGACCGGAGGGACCGGCCCGGGCGGCGGCCCGGCTTCGGCCGGTCGGCCCGGAACGTACTGGAGAAGTCCCTGCGCCTCGCCCTCGCCCGCCATGACCGGCGCATCGGCGACGAGCACCTGCTGCTGGCGCTCACCGTCCTGCCGGGCGTGCCGGCCGAGGTACTGGCCGACCACGGGGTGACGTACGCGTCGGTGACCCGGGTGCTGTACGGCGAGGGAGAGGCGAAGGCCGGCTGAGGCGGCGGGGCCGGCCCGCGAGGGCAGGAGCGGGAGGGCGGGCCGCCGAGAAAGGGCCGCCGAGAAAGCCGCCGCTGGATGGTCGGCCTCGCCTTCGCGTCAGGCCTTCGGGGTGCGCAGCAGTCCTCCGATGCGGGCGGCGGCGGTGGACAAGTGCTGCCGGGCCTCGCGGAGTTGGTCGGCGGTGACGCCGTGGTCGCGGGCCGCGTCGCGGGTGTCGTCCCGGAAGCGGTCCAGCAGCCGGTCCAGGTCGCGGGCCGGGTCGCCGGTGAGGTCCTCGTGCGCCCAGGCCGGTTCGTACCCGGCGGGGAAGTCCTCCGGGGTCCCGGAGTACTCGGGACGCGACGCCCGGGCGCCGTTCGCCGGACGGCCGAAACCGAAGTCCTTGCCGAGATCCTTCCCGAAGTCCTTGCCGAAGTCGCCGAACTCCTTGGCCAGTTCGGACAGGCCCTCCCGCACCCCCAGCGGCCAGTCGCCCCGGGCGAAGTGGTCCTGCACCTGCTGCTGGATCCGGCGGGCGATGCGCTGCAGCTCCTCCTGCGCCTGGGCCCGCGCCCGCTCCTGCGCCTCCTTGGCCTGGCGGCGGGCCCGCTGGGCCTCCTCGCGCGCCCGGCGGCTCTCGTCCTTGGCGCGCCGGGCCTGCTCCTTCCACTCCTGCTTGACGCGCCGCATCTCCTCCTTCGCGGCACGCCAGGACTCCCTCTCGTCCATGCCGCCGTACTCCCCGGAGCCGGTGCCGCCGGCGCCCTGCCGGGCCTGCGAGGCGGCCGCGCGCATCTCGCGGCGGAGGTCACCCGCGGCGCCGCGCACATCGGCGCGGATCTCGGCGGCCAGCTCGGCGACCGACTCGCGGATCTCCAGCTCCAGGTCGGCCAGTTCACCGCTGCGGTCGGCCAGTTCGGCGCGGCCCGCGTCCGTGATGGCGTACACCTTGCGGCCGCCCTCGGTGGTGTGGGTGACCAGACCCTCGGCCTCCAGCTTGGCCAGCCGGGGGTAGACGGTGCCCGCCGAGGGCGCGTACAGGCCCTGGAAGCGCTCCTCCAGGAGGCGGATCACCTCGTAGCCGTGGCGCGGGGCCTCGTCCAGCAGCTTGAGCAGGTACAGGCGGAGGCGGCCGTGAGCGAAGACGGGAGGCATGTCAGAGCACCTTCTTGTCGGTCGGGCCGTCGATCGTGCCGTCGGTCGGGTCGGCGGCCGTGCCTGCGGTCGGGCCGTCGGAGCGGGGGCCGCTCCCGGGGGCCGGCGTGCTGCCGCCGGGGGCGGCGTCCGGGGCGGCCTCCCAGGGCTCCTCCTCCGCCGGCGGGCGCCGCAGCAGGGCGATGGAACCGGAGACCGTCGTCGCCTTCAGCCTGCCGCGGCCGGTGCCCAGCCGGCCGGTGATCCGCTTGGCGCCCCACTGGCCGCCGACCCGCAGGTCCTCGAAGGCGTTGGACACCGTGCCGCTCGCGGTGTTCGCCTCCACCTGCGTGTCCACCGGGTGGGGCAGCCGGATGGCGATCTCACCGGAGACACTCGTCAGGCTGACGTCGGTGGGACGGCCCGCCGGGTCCAGGTCGACGATCATCGAGCCGCTCACCGAGTCCGCCCGGACCGAGGAGCCGGCGCCCTCGACCACGGTCAGGTCCCCGGAGACCGAGTTGAACCGCAGGTCTCCCGAGAGGGCCTGTGCCTCCACGCTGCCCGAGACCGTGTCCGCGCGGACCGGGCCCGTCAGGCCCACCAGGGTGGTGTCGCCGGAGACGCCCTTCACCTCGGTGGCGCCGTCGATGCCGGACACCACGGCGGCGGCGCCGACCACGCCCACCTCGACCCGGGTGCTCGCCGGGACGGCCAGGGACACGACGGCGCTGCGCCGCCAGCCCTTGCGGTCCAGCCACTTCAGGAAGCCCTTCCAGGGCAGGTCCTCGTACGCCACCGTCAGCGTCCCGCCCTGCTGGGTGACCACCAGGGGCGGCCCGTCGATCGCGGAGACCTCCAGGCGGGCGGTGGCCTCGTCCGTGCCCACCACGTTGACCGTGCCCTGGACGATGCGGACGTTGAGCTGGGTCACGGGCTCGTCGAAGGTGAGCTTCGCCGGCTCGCCTACGGACCACTCGGACATGGGGCAGACCTCCTGGGACGGACCGGGCCACGCGGTGAGCAGGCCGGAGACAGGACCGGGGGCAGGACCGGCGGCGACGCGGCACAGGGTCGACACGCCATATCGCGTCCCCTGCAATACACGATATATCGCGCCGGGAGGAAGTCAAGGGCAGTCACGACACATCGCGAACGCGAAAGCGCCCCCGCAGGGGCGCTCCATACTGTCCGTCTGCCCGGTGGTCCCCCGGCGCTCTACTCGTCGTCCTCGTCGTCCAGGCGGGCCAGCCAGGTCGCCAGCCGCTCCACCGGGACCTCGAAGTCCGGGTTCAGGTCGACGAAGGTCCGCAGCTGCTCGGCGAGCCACTCGAAGGTGATCTCCTCCTCGCCCCGCCGCTTCTCCAGCTCTTCGATGCCACGGTCAGTGAAGTACATGAGGTCAAGGATAAGTGCGCGCGCGGACCCGCATCGCACCCCGGAAACGGCCGGGCCGCACCCCCGTCGGCGGGGGTGCGGCCCGGTCACGTACGGCCCGCGAGGGCGGCGACTACGCCTCGAACACCTCGCGCACCAACTGCTCCTGCTCCGCCTGGTGCCGCTTGGCGGACCCCACGGCCGGGGAGGAGCTGTGCGGGCGGGAGATGCGGCGCAGGCGCTCGCTCGCCGGGATGTCCGCGCCGACCGCCAGGTCCAGGTGGTCGATCAGGTTGAGCGCGATGAACGGCCAGGCACCCTGGTTCGCCGGCTCTTCCTGGACCCACAGGTACTTCTCGGCGTTCGGGTACTTGTTGACCTCCGCCTGCAGCTCGGCACCCGGCAGCGGGTACAGCCGCTCGAGGCGGATGATCGCCGTGTCCGTCACGCCGCGCTTCTTCCGCTCGGCCTCGAGGTCGTAGTAGACCTTGCCGGCGCAGAAGACGACCTTGCGCACCGCGTTCGGCTCGGCCGAGGCGTCGCCGATGACCGGGCGGAACTGGCCCGAGGTGAACTCCTCCGCCTTCGAGGCCGCGGCCTTCAGGCGCAGCATCGACTTCGGGGTGAAGACGACCAGCGGCTTGTGGTGCGGGTTGTGCACCTGCCACCGCAGGAGGTGGAAGTAGTTCGACGGCAGGGTCGGCATCGCGACCGTCATGTTGTTCTGCGCGCACAGCTGCAGGAACCGCTCGGGGCGGGCCGAGGAGTGGTCCGGGCCCTGGCCCTCGTAGCCGTGCGGGAGCAGCAGGACGACGCCGGAGGTCTGGCCCCACTTCTGCTCGGCGGAGGAGATGAACTCGTCCACCACCGTCTGGGCGCCGTTGGCGAAGTCGCCGAACTGGGCCTCCCACATCACCAGCGCGTCCGGGCGGGCCAGCGAGTAGCCGTACTCGAAGCCCATCGCCGCGTACTCGCTGAGCAGCGAGTCGTAGACGTTGTAGCGGGCCTGGTCCTCGGACAGGTACAGCAGCGGGGTGTAGTCCTCGCCGGTCTCCCGGTCGATGATCACCGCGTGGCGCTGGCCGAAGGTGCCGCGGCGGGAGTCCTGGCCGGACAGCCGGACCGGGACGCCCTCCAGCAGCAGCGAGCCGATGGCGAGGGTCTCGCCCATGCCCCAGTCGATCGTGCCGTCCTCGACCATGGCCGCCCGGCGCTGCAGCTGCGGCAGCAGCCGCGGGTGGACGGTGATGTGGTCGGGGATGTTGACCTGGGACTCGGCGATGCGCTTGACGACCTCGGTGGACACGGCCGTGGGGACCGCGACCGGGAAGCCGTCCTGCGGCTCCGGGGCGGCGGCGCCGACCGGCTGCGAGGTGGCCTCGCGGACCTCGGTGAAGACCTTCTCCAGCTGGCCCTGGTAGTCCTGCAGCGCCTGCTCGGCCTCTTCCAGGGTGATGTCGCCGCGACCGATCAGGGACTCGGTGTACAGCTTGCGCACCGAGCGCTTCTTGTCGATCAGGTCGTACATCAGCGGCTGGGTGAAGGCCGGGTTGTCCGACTCGTTGTGACCGCGGCGGCGGTAGCAGATGAGGTCGATCACCACGTCCTTGTTGAACGCCTGGCGGAACTCGAAGGCGAGCCGCGCCACGCGCACGACGGCCTCGGGGTCGTCGCCGTTGACGTGGAAGATCGGGGCCTCGATCATCCTCGCCACGTCCGTCGCGTACATCGACGAGCGGGAGGACTCCGGGGCGGCGGTGAAGCCGACCTGGTTGTTGATGACGATGTGCACGGTGCCGCCGGTGCGGTAGCCGCGCAGCTGCGACATGTTCAGGGTCTCGGCCACCACGCCCTGGCCCGCGAAGGCCGCGTCGCCGTGGATCGCCACCGGCAGGACGGTGAAGTCCGTGCCGCCCTTGTTGATGATGTCCTGCTTGGCGCGGGCGACGCCCTCCAGGACCGGGTCGACCGCCTCCAGGTGGGAGGGGTTCGCGACCAGGGAGACCTTGATCTGCTCGCCGTCCAGGCCGGTGAAGGTGCCCTCGGCGCCCAGGTGGTACTTCACGTCGCCGGAGCCGTGCATCGACTTCGGGTCGAGGTTGCCCTCGAACTCGCGGAAGATCTGCGCGTAGGACTTGCCGACGATGTTGGCCAGCACGTTCAGGCGGCCGCGGTGGGCCATGCCGATGACGACCTCGTCCAGGCGGGACTCGGCCGCGGAGTCGATGACCGCGTCCAGCAGCGGGATGACGGACTCGCCGCCCTCCAGGGAGAAGCGCTTCTGGCCGACGTACTTCGTCTGCAGGAACGTCTCGAACGCCTCGGCGGCGTTCAGGCGGCGCAGGATGCGCAGCTGCTCCTCGCGCTCCATCTTGGAGTGCGGGCGCTCGACGCGGTCCTGGATCCACTTGCGCTGCTTGGGGTCCTGGATGTGCATGAACTCGATGCCGACCGTGCGGCAGTACGAGTCGCGCAGCACGCCGAGGATGTCGCGCAGCTTCATCATCGACTTGCCGGCGAAGCCGCCGACGGCGAACTCGCGCTCCAGGTCCCACAGGGTGAGGCCGTGCTCGACGATGTCCAGGTCGGGGTGCTTGCGCTGCTTGTACTCCAGCGGGTCGGTGTCGGCCATGACGTGGCCGCGGACCCGGTAGGAGTGGATCAGCTCGAAGACGCGGGCGGCCTTGGTGACGTCGTCGTCGTGGGAGGCGTCGATGTCCTTGAGCCAGCGGACCGGCTCGTAGGGGATGCGCAGCGCCTCGAAGATCTCGTCGTAGAAGTTGTTCTCGCCCAGCAGCAGGTTGGCGACCAGGCGCAGGAACTCGCCGGAGGCGGCGCCCTGGATCACCCGGTGGTCGTAGGTCGACGTGAGCGTCATGACCTTGGAGATGCCGAGCTTGTTCAGGGTGTCCTGGCTGGTGCCCTGGAACTCCGCCGGGTAGTCCATGGAGCCGACGCCCATGATCACCGACTGGCCGGGCATCAGGCGCGGCACGGAGTGCACGGTGCCCAGGCCGCCGGGGTTGGTCAGCGAGACGGTGACGCCGGTGAAGTCGTCCATCGTCAGCTTGCCCTCGCGGGCGCGGCGGACGATGTCCTCGTAGGCCTGCCAGAACTCGAAGAAGTTCAGCGTCTCGGCCTTCTTGATGGCGGCGACGACGAGCTGGCGGTCGCCGTTGGGCTTCACCAGGTCGATGGCCAGGCCGAGGTTGATGTGCGGCGGCTTGATGAGGGTCGGCTTGCCGTCCTTCTCGCCGTACGACCAGTTCATCGACGGCATGGCCTTGATGGCCTGCACCATCGCGTAGCCGATGAGGTGGGTGAAGGAGATCTTCCCGCCCCGGGCCCGCTTGAGGTGGTTGTTGATGACGATGCGGTTGTCGAACAGCAGCTTCACCGGGACCGCGCGCACGGACGTGGCCGTGGGCAGCTCCAGGGAGGCGTTCATGTTCTTGGCGACCGCCGCGGACGGGCCGCGCAGCGTGACGTACTCGGGGCCGGCCGGGGCCTCGGTCGCAGACGATCGCGCGGCGTCAGCCGCTCCGGTGGAGCCGGTGCTCGCACCGGGCTTGGGCTTGGCGGCGGCGGGCTTCGCGGGCGCCGGGGCCTGGGCGGCGGGCTTCGCCGGGGCCGGAGCGGCGGCCTGGGCGGGCGCGGCCGGGGCCTGGGCGGCGGGCGCGGGCTGAGCGGCGGCGGGCGCGGCCGGAGCCGCGGGCGCCGGGGGAGCCGTGGTGGTGCCTGCGGCCCCCGCGGCCGCAGGAGCCGTCGGGGCCGAGGAGTCAGCGGCCGCTGCTCCTGGCTTGTAGTCGGCGAAGAAGTCCCACCAGGCGCGGTCTACGGAGTTCGGGTCCTGGAGGTACTGCTGATAGATCTCGTCGACGAGCCACTCGTTGGCACCGAATGCGGCCGCGGGGTTCTTCCCTGCTTGGTCGGTCTCGGTGGAGATGCTCGAGTTACTGGGGGACTGTGGCGACACGGCGGCAACCGCCCTCTTCCGCTTCACAAGGTGATGGACAGCGGGAATAAAGGCTACGCCTCTCCGACGGTGAAGGTCAGGTCGAGCCCGTTCATCGTCGTGTAAGTCACATCGAAAGCTGTGTTTCGGGGCTTGAAATGGCGGGAAACAACCGTGGTTCGCCCCCGAAAGGGAAGGGGGTACCCGGGCCTGACCCGGTCCGGGTGCAGGCCCCTGCCTGATCTCACCTGATCACACGTGTCCGGCTGCGCGGACGGTTGTGGATCTTGTGGTTCCGGATCGAACTTTACGTCAACTTGGTGATGAGGGAAGCCCTGGAAGGGTGACGAGGATCCGGCAGCCGCGCTCGGATTCGGCCACACCGATCCGGCCACCGTGCAGGTCCACCGCCCAGCGGGCGATCGCCAGGCCGAGCCCGGTGCCACCGTCGCTCCCGGGGCCGTGCGGCCGGCTGACCGCGCCCCGGTTGAACCGTTCGAAGACGCGGTGCCACTCCGAGCGGGGGATGCCCGGCCCCTCGTCGAGCACCTCCAGCTCCAGCGACTCCTCCTGCGGCCCGCGCCGCGCCTTGACCGTCACGCGCCCGTGCGGCGGGCTGTGCTTGACGGCGTTGTCGATGAGGTTGGCGACCACCTGGTGGAGGCGCTCGGGGTCGGCGTGCGCCGTCAGCTCCGGCGGCGAGACGTCCAGGCTCAGATGCACGTCGGTACGGGTGTGGCCGCCCGAGCCGGAGGCGATGCCGGCGCGCACGGCGGCCACCATGTTGGCCTCCTTCAGCACGCCCGCCAGGTACGGCCACACCTCGAACCGCCGGGTCTTCAGCGGCACCACACCGTTGTCCAGGCGGGAGAGGTCCAGCAGCGTCTCCACCAGCCGGCCCAGCCGCTCCGTCTGCTTCAGCGCCGTGCGCATCGTCTCGGGGTCGGCCTCGGTGACCCCGTCCACGATGTTCTCCAGCACGGCGCGCAGGCCCGCGATGGGCGTGCGCAGCTCGTGCGAGACATTCGCCACCAGTTCCTTGCGCTGCTGGTCCTGGGCGGCCAGCTCGTCCGCCATGCGATTGATCGTCTGGGCCAGGTCGCCCAGCTCGTCGCGGCGGTTCTCGCGCACCCGGCGCGTGTAGTCACCGTGCGAGATGGACCGCGCCACCGCGTTCATCTCGTCCAGCGGCGCGGTGAGCGAGTGCGCCACGAACTGCGTGATCAGAAGGGTGGCGATCATCGAGAAGACCATGATGAAGCGCAGCTCGGTCTTGGTGTGCACCGCGATCATCGACAGACCCGTGGTGATCAGCACCGAGATGACGACCAGCGCGCCCAGCTTGGTCTTGATCGAGAACGGGCGTACGCCACCCCAGGGTTGCCCCTGGCCCCTCCGTGCGGCCGGCCCGTCGCTCATGGGGTCGGCGTCTCCAGGGCGTAGCCCACGCCGTGCACCGTGCGGATCCGCTCGGCGCCGATCTTCCGCCGCAGCGCCTTGATGTGGCTGTCGACGGTCCGGGTGCCGGAGGCGTCCGCCCAGTCCCACACCTCGGCCAGCAGCTGCTCACGGGAGAGCACCGCGCGCGGGGTGTTCGCCAGGCACACCAGCAGGTCGAACTCCGTCGGCGTCAGGTGCACGTCCTGGCTGCGTACCCGCACCCGGCGCTGGGCGTGGTCGATCTCCAGTTCGCCCAGGCGCAGGATGCCGCTGCGCGGCGTCGCCGCGGCCAGCGCGGCCCGCTCCACCCGGCGCAGCAGCACGTGCACGCGCGCGGCCAGCTCCCGCATCGAGAACGGCTTGGTCATGTAGTCGTCGGCCCCGACCCCGAGCCCGACCAGCATGTCGGTCTCGTCGTCCCGCGCCGTGAGCATCAGCACCGGCACCGGCCGCTGGGCCTGCACACGGCGGCAGACCTCCAGGCCGTCGAAGCCGGGGAGCATCACGTCGAGGATCAGCAGGTCGGGCTGCCAGGCCTCCGCGACGTCGACGGCGGCCGGGCCGTCGCCCGCCGTTTGCACGAGGAATCCCTCGGCGCGCAGGCGGGTGGCGATGGCGTCCATGATGGTCTGGTCGTCCTCGACCACCAGGACCCGGCGCTGCGCGCCGGGACCCGCCGTCGTGCCGTTGTGCGAGGTGTGTGTCTGCTCCATCGCCCGCCCCTGAGGTGTGCTTCCGGAATCCGTGGGGTGATTCCTTGACTGCGCGTGGTTGCGATTGACGCTTGAATGATCGGCGTCAGGGCAGCAGCGTACGGGGAGTCAGCGGGCCTTTGCTATCCAGGTCGGACGCCGAGGTGGACGACGTCCGGAACGCCCCGGGCAACGGGGATCTCTTCGGTGCGCACCTGCTGGAACCCGACATTCTGCAAGGTTCCTTCAAATTCCGGAGACGGCTTCGCGGACCACACCGCGAGCACTCCGCCGGGCCTCAACACCCTTGCGCAGCTTGCGAGTCCGGCCGGTGCGTACAGTCCGCGGTTGTCCTCGGTGACGGTCCAGTCGGGGCCGTTGTCGATGTCCAGGCACAGCGCGTCGAACGTGGCGGATGTCTCATTGACGTAGGTCAGGAGATCGGCTTCGACGACCTCGGTGCGCGGGTCGGCGAGCGCCTCGGCGGTCAGGTCGGCGAGCGGGCCGGCGCGGTGCCAGTCGACGATCGCGCGTTCCCGCTCGACCACGGTGATCGCTCCCCAGCGCTCCTGGCGGGCGGCGTGGGCGAGGGAGAAGCCGACGCCGAGGCCGCCGATCAGCACGCGCGGCCCGGGCCGGTCGTCCAGCGCCGCCAGGGCGGCGTCGACCAGCAGCCGCTCGGACCGGCCGTCGGAGGTGTCCATCAGGAAGCAGCCGTTGGCGATGATCTGCAGCAGCGAACCGTGCCGGCGCAGCACGACCTCGCCATGGGGGCCCTCGCGCCGGTCCAGCACCACAGGAGTCTCGTACGAGGCGGTCATGGGGCGCATCCTGCCGCACCTCCGGCCGCCGGATCAGGTGAATATCCCGCCTGTGGTGATAGCTCCCTTATCTGTCATATGCGCACTGTCTCCCCCTGATCGCTCAGAGCGAACACGGGGTGGGGAACATCCCGGGACTGCGGAGCATTGAGTCGGCATAGCTCAACTTGACTGCCGAAGGGGAGATCATGGCTGCTGAGTCCGCGCCGTTCACATCGCTCACCCTGCCCGTGCTGCCGCTCGACGACGAGGTCGTGCTGCCCGGAATGGTGGTCCCGCTGGACCTGAGCGACGCCGAGGTGCGCGCCGCGGTGGAGGCCGCCCAGGCCGCCGCCCGGTCCGAGCCCGGCAAGCCCAGGGTGCTGCTGGTGCCGCGCATCGAGGGCACCTACGCCAAGACCGGCGTGCTCGGCACGGTCGAGCAGGTCGGGCGGCTGGCCGACGGCGACCCGGGCGCCCTGATCCGCGGCCGCGACCGGGTGCGGATCGGCGCCGGGACCACCGGGCCGGGCGCGGCGCTGTGGGTCGAGGGCACGCGGATCGAGGAGAACGTGCCCGATCCGCTGCCCGGCCAGGTGACGGAGCTGGTCAAGGAGTACAAGGCCCTGGCCACCGCCTGGCTGCGCAAGCGCGGCGCCTGGCAGGTCGTGGACCGGGTGCAGGCCATCGACGACGTCTCCGCGCTCGCCGACAACTCCGGCTACTCGCCGTTCCTCACCACCGAGCAGAAGGTCGAGCTGCTGGAGACCCCCGACCCGGTGGCCCGCCTCAAGCTCGCCACCCAGCAGCTGCGCGACCACCTCGCCGAGCAGGAGGTCGCCGAGACCATCGCCAAGGACGTCCAGGAGGGCGTCGACAAGCAGCAGCGCGAGTTCCTGCTGCGCCGCCAGCTGGAGGCCGTCCGCAAGGAGCTGCGCGAGCTGAACGGCGACAAGGACGGCGAGGAGTCCGACGACTACCGGGCCCGCGTCGAGGCCGCCGACCTGCCCGAGAAGGTCCGCGAGGCCGCGCTGAAGGAGGTCGACAAGCTGGAGCGGGCCAGTGACCAGTCCCCGGAGGGGTCCTGGATCCGCACCTGGCTGGACACCGTCCTGGAGATGCCCTGGAACGAGCGGACCGAGGACGCCTACGACATCCAGGGCGCCAAGGCGATCCTGGACGCCGAGCACGCCGGCCTGCAGGATGTCAAGGAACGCATCACCGAGTACCTGGCCGTGCGCAAGCGGCGCAGCGAGCGCGGTCTGGGCGTGATCGGCGGGCGGCGCGGCGGTGCCGTGCTCGCGCTCGTCGGCCCGCCCGGCGTCGGCAAGACCTCCCTCGGCGAGTCCGTCGCCCACGCCATGGGACGCAAGTTCGTCCGCGTCGCCCTCGGCGGTGTGCGGGACGAGGCGGAGATCCGCGGTCACCGCCGCACCTACGTCGGCGCGCTGCCCGGCCGGATCGTCCGCGCCATCAAGGAGGCCGGGTCGATGAACCCGGTGGTCCTGCTGGACGAGATCGACAAGGTCGGCTCCGACTTCCGCGGCGACCCGGCCGCGGCCCTGCTGGAGGTGCTGGACCCGGCGCAGAACCACACCTTCCGGGACCACTACCTGGAGGTGGAGCTGGACCTCTCCGACGTCGTCTTCCTCGCCACCGCCAACGTGCTGGAGGCCATCCCGGAGGCGCTGGCCGACCGCATGGAGATCGTGCGGCTGGACGGCTACACCGAGGACGAGAAGATCGTCATCGCCCGGGACCACCTGCTGCCGCGCCAGCTGGAGCGGGCCGGCCTGGACAAGGACGAGGTCACCATCGACGAGAGCGCGCTGCGCAAGCTCGCCGGGGAGTACACCCGCGAGGCGGGCGTGCGCACCCTGGAGCGGTCCATCGCGCGGCTGCTGCGCAAGGTGGCGGCCCAGCACGAACTGGGCGAGCGGGAGCTGCCGTTCACCATCACCGACGCCGACCTGCGCGGCCTGATCGGGCGTCCGCACCACGTGCCCGAGTCCGCCCAGGACCCCGCCGAGCGCCGCACGTCCGTGCCCGGTGTGGCGACGGGACTGGCCGTGACCGGCGCGGGCGGCGACGTGCTGTACGTCGAGGCGTCCCTGGCCGACCCGGAGACCGGCGCGGCGGGACTGACGCTCACCGGGCAGCTGGGCGACGTCATGAAGGAGTCCGCGCAGATCGCGCTGAGCTTCCTGCGCAGCCACGGCGCCGAGCTGGAGCTGCCGGTGGGCGACCTGAAGGACCGGGGCGTGCACATCCACTTCCCGGCGGGCGCGGTGCCCAAGGACGGCCCGAGCGCCGGCATCACCATGACCACCGCGCTGGCCTCGCTGCTGTCCGGCCGGCTGGTCCGCACCGACGTGGCGATGACCGGCGAGGTCTCGCTGACCGGGCGCGTGCTGCCGATCGGCGGGGTGAAGCAGAAGCTGCTCGCGGCGCACCGCGCGGGCGTCACCACGGTGATCATCCCCAAGCGCAACGAGCCCGACCTGGACGACGTCCCCGCGGAGGTGCTGGACAAGCTCGACGTCCACACCGTCACCGACGTCCGCCAGGTCCTGGAGCTGGCCCTCGCGCCCGCGACGAGCGGCGCGGAGCCGGAGGTTCCGGTCGCGGCGTGACGGACGCGGCCGGATGAAGGAAGGCCCGGGCCCCGTGAGGGAGGCCCGGGCCTTCGCCGCGCACGGTCAGGGAGGGACTCAGCCGTCGGCGAGCGTCTGCACCCGGTCCGGTGCGCCGTTGCTGTGCTGGTCCGGGGGGCGACCCCCGGGCCCCCGGCCGGTGGGGTGGTGCTCAGCCGTTGGCGAGCGCCTGCACCCGGTCCGGTGCGCCGTTGCTGTGCTGGTCCGGGGGGCGACCCCCGGGCCCCCGGCCGGTGGGGTGGTGCTCAGCCGTTGGCGAGCGCCTGCACCCGGTCCAGTGCGCCGTTGAACTTGTCGTGGTCGCCGACGGTCGGGCCGGAGGAGGTGTACTGCCACATCGTGTAGTAGCTCCAGCCCGCCGGCAGGGTGCCGACCGTCGAGGCGTAGCGGGCGATCCACAGGGGGTTGTTGGAGGCGAAGCCGCCGTAGTTGCCGGTGCACTGGGTCCACCAGCTGGTGGCCGTGTAGATGACGGCGTCCCGGCCCGTGCGGGCCTTGTAGGTGTTGAGGAAGTCGGCGATCCAGCTGACCATCGCGCTGGCGGACTTGCCGTAGCAGGCGTCGCCGTAGGGGTTCCACTCGATGTCGAGGGCCCCGGGCAGGGTCTTGCCGTCGCGCGACCAGCCGCCGCCGTGGTCGACGAAGTAGTTGGCCTGGGTGGCGCCGCTGGTGGTGTCCGGGGTCGCGAAGTGGTACGCGCCGCGGATCATGCCGACGTTGTACGAGCCGTTGTACTGCTGGGTGAAGTAGGGGTTCGTGTAGTACGTGCCCTCGGTCGCCTTCGTGTAGGCCCACTTGACGCCGCTGCTCCACAGCGTGGACCAGGCGACGTTGCCCTGGTAGCCGGAGACGTCGACGCCCTCCGTCTGGGTGGCGTCGCTGGTGGTGGGCGTGCCGCTGCGGCCGTCGTGCGCCAGGACGCCCATGCCCATGTAGGCGGAGCCGCGGGCGGGGGTGGTGTCGGCCGAGGACGGAACGGTGAACGCGAACGAGAAGGCTGCGAGCAGGGCTCCCGCGACGGTCAGCCGACGTACGCGGGCCGTTCCGGATCTGTGCACGGGCATGACGTGCCTCCGAAAGTTGGGTGATGCTCGGTGGGGGAAAACGCGGGCATGATCCACGGTCGCACGGAGGCAGAGCGGATCAAGGAAGACCCGCCGGGAACCGTGCTGACGTGAGCATGCCATTGACACCGGGTAAGACGCTACGCACGTAGACCGACGCCTGGGAAGAGGGGGCGGGGGCTGCCGTTGGTCTACGCCTGCGAAATACTGACGGAGCTGCGGCGATGGGGGCGACGGGCGGAAACTTTCAGCATCGGGAAACTTCGGGCAGGGGCTGACGTGCAGGAAGAGGCAAAAGACGCCGGGCGTGACGCCGCGTCCGGCCAGACGGCGCCGAGCGGTGCGGACCGGCCGTTCCTGGCCCTGGAGCGGGAGCTGACGGTGCTGCTGCGGCGTGCCCGCGCCAACCAGGGGGAGATGGCCCGCGAGGTCCACCCGGACCTGGAGCCCGCCGCCTACGGGCTGCTCATCCGGCTGGAGGAGTGCGGCAGCCAGCGCGCCACCGCGCTCGCCGGATACATCGGCGTCGGCAAGGCCACCATGTCCCGTCAGCTGCGCGCCCTGGAGGAGCTGGGCCTGGTGGGCCGCGAGCCCGACCCCGCGGACGGGCGCGCCTGGCTGGTGGCGCTCACCGACGAGGGACGCCGCCGGGTGGGCCAGGTGCGCGAGGCCCGCCGGCGCCGCTACGTCAGCCAGCTCGCCCACTGGGACCGCCACGAGGTCGCCGAGCTGGCCAGGCTCCTGCACGAGCTGAACGCGGTCATGGACAAGTAGCCGCGCGATTCGCCCGGCCCGCCGTCACCGCCGGACGGCAAGCAGACCCGCCCGGCGTTCACCCGGCCCGGTGCGCCGGGGCCCGGCGCCCGAGCGGTCACAGCTCCGCGTACACCACCGTCGCGTCGTCGTGCGTCTTGCCGCGGCCGAGGCGGGCCCGTTCCCGGTGGTCCGCCGTCTCCAGCGCCCGTACGCGCTCCACCAGCCCGCCTGCGCCCTCCTTGCGCACCAGCGCCAGGCACTGCGCCCAGTCCCCCTCGCCGAACGTCTCCACCCACCGTGCCGCGCCGTCCGTCAGCGCGGCCAGGGCGCGCACCTCGTCGCGCGGCAGCGTGCCCGTCACCGCCCGGCCGGCCACCGAGGGGTCGGCCGCCGCCGTGAAGAAGCCGCCCTCCTTGTTGCGCAGCGTGGCGTCGACGAGCGCGTCGGTGGCGAGCGCCGACCGGGGCAGCCGGGCCAGCCGGTCGTCCAGGACGGGGGCGACCGAGCCGTCGGCGCGTTCCACCAGCAGCACCGAGTCGGACAGGACCAGGTACTCGACCGCGTCGGACAACCAGCGGGCCAGCACCACGGTTGCCTGAGGGGTCCGCGAGTGAGAAAGGTCACAGGTCGACGCGTGTGCGTCGGCGGTTCGGGCGATCGCCCGCTCGAGTATCTCCCGCAGCGTCAGATCTGGGGCGGAAACGGTCAGTTCGGTCAGTGAGCCGCCGAGCCGGGCCGTGAACCACGGGACCGAATGCAGACACCCCGTCCCGGTCGCCGGGGGCGTCACGCCGTCCAGGACGACCAGGCAGCCGCCCTGTCCGGAAGCGGGAACCGCGACAGCGGCGAAGTCCTCGTTCGCGCGGTCGGCGCGGCCCGGCTCGGAAACAACCTCGGTACGCATTCGGCCAGTCTGCACGACCCCTTCACAAGGTTCACCAAAGACCGCCGACCGCCTTCGAAATGACGACTGTCGGCAGGTCACGCGCCTGATTTGGGGTGGAATAGCGCACTCCGGCAAGGTGTGGCGGCGAATATTGCCAAAGCCTGTGGCCCGGCGTCCAACCGGCCCGCCGCACGACCCGCGGGCACGCGCCGCCGGAACTTGCCCGCCAACTCCCCTCCGAGGTTCACTCCTTCGGGTGGCCGGTCGGACGATGCGGGCCCACTGCCCACCGGCACTGGGAGGGTCGGAAACCGATGCAGGTCCCCCTGCTCACACGCAGTGAAGGAGCCGGGGGAGGGTGTACGCGCCCGTCGCACCAGCCGACGGAGTGCCACCCGGGCCCAGAAGTACTCGAGTACAGGAATGCGAGCACCGGTGCAGAAGAAGCGGCCTCGGCGCACAGGCAAGCAGACGGCCACCGCGGGGGGTCCTGAACGGACGCCCGGCACCCCTTCCGCCGCCCCCGCCCCTGCCGTCGGCAAGGGCCGTCCCACCCATGTGCGCAACCGTCTCGTCATCGCCGTCGCGGTCGTCGCCGCAGCCGTGGCCGGGGCCGGCGCCCCCGCCGTGATCGGCGCCTCCGGGCAGCTGAGCGACTCCCAGGACCTGGTCACCCTCGCCGGGCAGACCCAGGACGCGCTCGCCCTCGCCCACTCCCTGGCCGACGAACGCGACGAGGTCACCTCCTATCTCGCCGCCGGCCGCCCCAAGTCCCAGGCGCCCTCGGAGCAGCGCAGCACCCGCGTGGACCGCCAGGTCGAGGAACTGCGTGCGAACACCGACACGCCCGCCTGGCTGCGCAAGGACCTCGACGGCATCGCCGCCGTGCGGCGCGCGGCCCTCACCGGGCAGAGCAGCGCCCTGCAGGCCCACCAGGCGTACTCCGCCACCATCGCCGACCTGCACCGGCTGGCCGAACAGCTGGCCGAGCAGATGCCGGCGCGCGCGGGCTCCGGAGCGCACGCCCTGGCCGACCTCGACACCGCTGTCCAGCAGGCCGCCGCCGCTCGCGGGTTGCTGCTCGCGGCCCTGAACGTGCCGCACACCACGCAGACCGTCATCGACCCGGTCACCGGCCTGCCCACCCAGCAGGCCGGCTCGTCGAAGTCCGACGCCGATCAGCGCGACGCCCTCAGCGCCGCCGCGCAGCAGGCCCGGGTCCGCTCCGACGCGGCCCTCGCCCAGTTCCGCGAGACCGCGCCCGAGGCGGTCCGCGCCTCCTACGACTCCACCGTCACCGGGCCCGAGGCGGACGCCGCCGAGAAGTACCTCGACCGGCTCACGGCCCGGCCGGAGCTGTCCGACTCGGACCTGAACACCAGCACCAAGAAGCTGGACACCGCGCTGACCGCCCGCATCGACCTGATGCGCGGCGCGGAGTCCTCCCTGTACGACCACCGCACCAAGGACCTGGCGAAGCTCCGCGACGACGACGTCACCGCGCTGGAGCTGCGCATCGCCGTGCTGGGCGCCGTGCTGCTGGTCGCCCTCGGCGTCTGCACCGCCCTGGCCCGCACCCTGACCCGCCCGCTCGCCGTGCTCCGCCTCGGCTCGGCCCGCCTGGCCGGCGCCGCGGACGCCGCCGCCGAGGAGCCGATCCGCTTCACCGGCCGCAACGACGAGTTCGCGCAGGTCGTCCGCTCCGTCAACACCCTGCACGCGCAGGCGGTCGCCCCCGCCGAGCGGGTCGCCACCCCGGAGGCCGACCGCAAGCCCCTGGTCGGCCCGCGGCAGAAGATGGCCGACGCCCGCGAGGAACTGCGCGCCGAACTCGCCGAGAGCACCGCCGAGCTGCGGCGGCTGCGCGCCAGCATCGGCTCCACGTTCGTCAACCTGGCCCTGCGCACCCTCGGCCTGGTCGAGCGTCAGCTCGGCGTCATCGAGGGCCTGGAGGACCGCGAGCAGGACCCCGACCGCCTGGCCACCCTGTTCAAGCTCGACCACTTCGCCACGGTCATGCGCCGGCACAACGAGAACCTGCTCGTCCTGGCCGGCACCGAGCACGTCCAGCAGCACGCCGGGCCGGTCCCGCTGGTCGACGTGGTGCGGGCCGCGGTCAGCGAGATCGAGCGCTACGAGCGCGTCCGCATCGCCGCGCTGCCGCCGCACGCCCACGTGGCCGGCTTCGCCGCCGACGACCTGTCCCACCTGCTGGCCGAACTCATGGAGAACGCCACCTCGTTCTCCCCGCCGGACCAGCCGGTCGAGGTCTCCGGCTGGCTCCTGGAGAACGGCGAGATCATGCTGTCCGTCCAGGACGAGGGCATCGGCATGGCCGGCGACCGCATGGCCCGCCTCAACGCCCGCCTCGCCGACTTCGACCCCGACGCCCCCTACGACCAGGAGGGCGAGGACGGCCTGGGCCTCGGTCTGTACGTGGTCGCGCGCCTGGCCCACCGGCACGGCGTGCGCGTCCAGCTGCGCGAGCAGAAGCAGGGCGGCACCGCGGCGGTCGTGGTGGTGCCCCAGCAGGTCCTGGCCGCGGCCCCCGCCTCCGCGGTGCCGGCCCCGGCCGGGCCCGGCCCCGGCAGCACCCAGACCCAGACGTTCTCCCTGCCCGGCGCGAACGCCGAGGTCAACTCCAACGTGCTGCACGCCCGCGCCCACGACGGCGACCCGCTCGTGGCGCTGGCGGAGAAGGCGGTACGGCAGTCGGAGGCGGCCGGGCAAGCGGCGGCCACCGGCGAGCGGGGGGCGCCCGAGGAGACCGCGGTCTCCGGCGAGCGGGCCGCGACCGGGGAAGCGGCGGTGTCCGGGGAAACGGAGCCGTCCGGGGGTTCGAGGGCCTTCGAGGATTCGGTCGCCCGCGGGAATCCGGTGGCCACCGAGGAGACGTCGGTGCCCGGCGGACGGGCGGCGCCGGAGGAACGGCCGGTGTCCGAGGGACAGCCGGCGTCCGAGGAACGGGCCGTGCCCGCGGAGTCCCCGGCCGAGACGACGATGGAGCTGCTGCTCCCGTCCCAGGCGAAGCGGCCCGCGGGCCGGGAGGCCGCCGACGGCGGTGCCACGGGCGCGTACGGGACCCCGGCCGGACACGCGACCGAGGCGGAGCCCGAGACCGACACCGAGCACGCACGCGCGCCGGAGGAGCAGGTCACCGCCAAGGGGCTGCCCAAGCGCACCCCGAAGATCACCGCGCCCGCGCAGGCGCCCCGTCGCCGCACCGGGTCGGTGGACGCCGAGGCGCTGCGCCGCCGCCTGGGCGGCTTCCGCAAGGGAGCGCAGGCGGGATACCGGGACGTGGAGGCGGAGATCGCGGAACGCACGGCCCAGACCCGACGGCCGGCACCCATCACGCCGGCCGGTCACCCATCAGCCGATGAAGCCACGGGGGGCACAGTCGAGGAGGCAAGCAGTTGACAGCGCCCACTACCTTCGGACTGAGCAGTGAGGCCCGCAACCTGCACTGGCTGCTGACCAACCTCGTCGAGGAGGTTCCCGGCATCGAGTCCGTCGCCGTGGTCTCCTCCGACGGCCTGCTGCTCCTCTCCTCCGACCAGGCCCAGGTCGAACAGGCCCGCGCGGCCCGCGGCGAGAGCCGCGGCGGCCCGCGCGGCTCGGCGGCCGACCTCGCCACCATCGTCTCCGGCATCGGCAGCCTGACCGTCGGCGCGGCCAAGCTGATGGACGGCGGCACGGTCAAGCACACCATGGTCGCCATGGAAGAGGGCAGCCTGCTCGTGATGTCGATCAGCGACGGCTCGCTGCTCGGCGTGCACGGCTCGGCGGACTGCGACATGAGCGTGGTGGCGTACCACATGGCGCTGTTCGTCGGCCGCGCCGGTCACGTCCTCACCCCCGAACTCCGCAGCGAGCTGCGCAAATCCCTGGAGTCCGACTCGGCCGGGAGTACCCGATGAGCAGTGCGATGAGCAGTCCCCTGCCCGGCCCGATGGGCCGTCCGGGCAAACAGCAGCTGCCGGTCCGCGGCGGGGACCGAAAACCCGCCCGGGTCCGCCCGTACTCGCTCACCGGCGGCCGGACCCGCTTCGGGCACGTCCTGCTGGTGGAGACGTTCGTGGCGGCGCTGGAGGCTCCCGAGGAGCGCAAGGAGCTGACCAGTGCGCCGCTGTCCGCCCGGGTCATGCCGGAGATGCGGGCCATCGTCGAGCTGTGCCGCCGCATGCGCACGGTGGCCGAGATCGCCGCGCTGCTGAAGATGCCGCTCGGTGTGGTCCGCGTGCTCCTCAGCGACCTCGCGGACCAGGGAAAGATCCGTGTGTACGGCACCGGGACCGGTCACGGCACCGGTCGTCCGGACCGCGCTCTGCTGGAAAGGGTGCTGAGTGGACTCCGCCGTCTCTGACGCCGCCCGCGGCGTCGCCCCACTCGTCGAGCCCGACGAGACCTTGCAGCCCTGGCAGACGGACCGCAGCCGTGCCCCGATCGCCACGAAGATCGTGGTGGCCGGCGGCTTCGGCGTCGGCAAGACCACGTTGGTCAGCTCCGTCTCGGAGATCACGCCCCTGCAGACGGAGGCGCTGATGACCGAGGCGAGCCAGGAGACCGACGACCTCACCGCCACGCCGGGCAAGCTGACCACCACCGTGGCCATGGACTTCGGCCGGATCACGCTCGACGACGATCTGGTGCTGTACCTGTTCGGCACGCCGGGCCAGCAGCGGTTCTGGTTCATGTGGGACGACCTGGTGCGCGGCGCGATCGGCGCCGTCGTCATGGCCGACACCCGCCGGCTGAAGGACTGTTTCCCGGCCCTGGACTACTTCGAGAGCTGCGGCCTGCCGTACGTCGTCGCCGTCAACCACTTCGACGGCAGCGAGCTGTTCGAGCCGGAGGACGTACGGGAGGCGCTCACCGTCCCCCCGCACATACCTGTCATGATCATGGACGCGCGGCGCCGGATCTCGGTGATCGAGACCCTGCTGGCCCTCGTGGCCCACGCACTCGAGGAAACCCCCGAATGATCCTTCGAGCAGTCCAGAAGTCGTAGGAGGCACCACCCGCATGCGCAAGATACTCGTCGTGGGGGCCGGCCAGTCCGGTCTCCAGCTCGCCCTCGGCCTCCAGTCGCACGGGTACGAGGTCACCCTGATGTCCAACCGGACCGCGGACGAGATCCGCTCCGGCCGGGTCATGTCGACGCAGTGCATGTTCCACACCGCGCTCCAGCACGAGCGCGACCTGCAGCTGAACTTCTGGGAGTCCCAGGCCCCCAGGATCGAGGGCCTGGGCGTCTCGGTCGCCGCGCCCGGCTCGTGGAACGAGGGCCCCGCGGCCCGCGCGATCGACTGGGTCGGCCGGCTCGACGGGTACGCGCAGTCGGTGGACCAGCGGGTGAAGATGGCCGGCTGGATGGAGACGTTCGCCCAGCGCGGCGGCCAGCTGGTCATCCACGGCGCCGCGGTCGGCGACCTCGACTACTTCTCCCGCGCCTACGACCTCGTGCTGGTCTCGGCCGGCAAGGGCGAGCTGGTGTCGATGTTCGAGCGCGACGCCTCCCGCTCCCCGTACAGCGAGCCGCAGCGCGCGCTGGCGGTGGCGTACGTGCACGGCCTGGGCCCGCGCCCGGAGCACCCGGAGTTCGACGCGGTCCGCTGCAACCTGGTCCCGGGCGTCGGCGAGCTGTTCATCATGCCGACCTACACGCTCTCCGGCCGCGCCGACATCCTGTTCTGGGAGGGCATCCCCGGCGGCCCCCTGGACGTCTTCAAGGGCGTCAAGGACCCGGCCGAGCACCTGTCGCTCACCTTGGACCTGATGGCCCGCTACGTCCCCTGGGAGCACGCCCGGGCCGGCAAGGTCGAGCTGACGGACGCCGGCGGCACGCTGGCCGGCCGGTACGCCCCGACCGTGCGCAAGCCGATCGGCCGGCTGCCCGGCGGCGGCCTGGTCCTGGGTGTGGCGGACGTCGTCGTCGCCAACGACCCGATCACCGGCCAGGGGTCCAACTCGGCGTCCAAGTGCGCCGCCGCCTACCTCGCCTCGATCCTCGAGCACGGCGACAAGCCGTTCGACGAGGAGTGGATGCAGCAGACGTTCGACCGCTACTGGAACACCGCCCAGCACGTCACCAAGTGGACGAACACCATGCTCGCCCCGCCGCCGGAGCACGTCCTGAACCTGATCGGCGCCGCCGGTCAGCTCCAGCCGGTCGCCGACCGGTTCGCCAACGGCTTCAACAACCCCGCCGACTTCGAGAACTTCTTCTACGACCCGGACAAGACCCAGGCCTACCTGGCCGAGGTCACGGGCGCGGGCGAGGCCGCCTGACGGACCGCGCCCGGCAAGCGCGGCGGCGGGGAGCCGCGGCGGCACCTACCGCTCCAGCGGCGCCCCGCCGGGATCCGGCCGCACCGCGCCCAGCACCGGGTTGGAGGCCAGCGGTGACACCTTGATCCGCGACCCGGGCCGCGGTGCCTGCACCACCCGGCCGCCGCCCAGGTAGAGGGCCACGTGGGTGGCCTCGGGGAAGTACACGACCAGGTCGCCGGGGCGCAGCCGGTTCAGCGGCACCCGCGGCAGCCGGGCCCACTGTTCCTGGCTGGTGCGGGGGATCGGCGTGCCGGCCTGCGCCCAGGCCCGCGAGGTCAGGCCCGAGCAGTCGTAGGCCGCCGGGCCCGTCGCACCCCACTGGTAGGGCTTGCCCAGCTGCCGCAGCGCGTAGCGCACCGCCTTCTCGCCCGCCTCGGTCGGGGCGGCGTCCGGGCCGAGCGCCCCGGCGGCGGTCAGCCGGGCCTGTGCCCGGCCGGCCCCCGCCTGCTCGAACGCGGCGAGTTCCGCCAACTGCTGCGCGCTGAGCCCGGCGAGCAGCTTCTCCACCTGGCCCAGCCGGCGCCGCACGTCGTCGCGGGCCAGCTGCTGGCGCCGGGCGAGGGCCAGCCGCTCGTCGTAGGCGGCGCGCGCCCGCTGGGCCAGGTAGGCCGCCTTCTTCTCGTTGTCGGCCAGGCGCCGCACCGTCTGCGCCCGCTGCCGGGCCACCTGCCCGATCAGATGCCCGTCCTCCAGTGCGGCCTGCGGGTCGCGGGCCAGCAGCAGCCTGAGGTACGGGGAGAAGTCGTTGCCGCCCTGGTACTGCTCCCGGGCGAGCCGGCCGGCGTCCTTCAGGCTCTTGTCGAGGGCGACCCGGGCGCGGGCGAGGGCGGTGGCCAGCCGTACCGCCTCGGCGCGCTGCCGGGCCAGTTGCACGGCGGTGGCGTTGTAGGTGTCGGTGGCCTGCGCGGCCAGCCGGTACAGCTTCCGCAGATCCGTCAGCGCCTGCGCGACGGACAGCCGGGCGGGCCGGGCCGGCTCTCCGGGCTGCGCGGGCTCGGCCGGCGGCGCGGGCCGGCCGAACTGTGTCGGCAGTGCCGGCTGCGCGGGCCGGGCGTGCGGGGTCGGCTGCGGCTGCGGCTGTGGTACGGCCGTGGCGGTCACCGGCGCGAGGGCGGCCTGTGCCGCCACCGCCGTCGTGCACACCAGACGCAGGACGCGTCCTGACACGTCATCACCTCCGTCACGGGAGCGGCCTCTCCGCTCCCGCACCGTGAGGATTCGACGTATGAACGGACTATGTGTGGCTCTGTGCGCCTTTTGTCGGCCGTGTGGCGCATCATGCTCACTCGCCCGTGTCTGTCGGCTTGCCCTCCGACCCGTTCCCGGGTGCCCGGCCGGTGCGGGGCTCCGGCTTGGACCACGGCCACTTCGGCCGGCCGCCGCCGCGCCCCTCGGGGTCGAACGTGTACTTCCAGCCGCGCGGCAGCCCGAGCCTCTTGCTGTGCCCACGCGGCACCCGGCGGTAGACCAGTACGGTGGGCGGTCCGCCGGCCGCGTCCGGCACCGGGATGCGGTACGTCTTCGGGGGGTTCCCGGTGGGGCCCACCAGCACGGGCAGCACCCGCCCGTCCATGGGGCCGCCCTCGAACGGGGTGTCTTCGCTCTTCACGCCCCCAGTGTCAGCCATCCGGCGGCGGGTCCGCGGGCACCGGCGGGCGAGGGGGTCACGTCAGCGCGTGCAGCAGCGCCGCGGTCTGCTCGTCCCGGGCCGCGGTCACCGTCAGCACGGCCGTGAACTGCTCCACCAGCCAGTCCCGCAGCTCCTCGGCGGGCGGCTGCTTGTCCTCGTCCAGCCAGATCAGCGACGCGGCCTCCACGGCCGTGATCCACATCCGCACGGTCATCCGCAGCCGCGGTCCCGGGTCGCTGACGCCCAGGTGGCTGAGGATGTGCTCGGCGGCGGCCCGGCGCACGCCGTCCACGATGGCGCTGGTGCGGGAGGTCTCCACCACGCTGCCGCCCTGGAGCAGCGCGGTGAACCCGGCGTCGTGCGAGTCGACGAACGTCAGGTAGCGGTCCAGGGCGCGGGCCAGCCGGGCCGGCAGCGGCCCCTCGTGCGGCTCGTCGAAGCAGTGCCGCAGCTCCTCGGCGGCCGAGCGCAGCGCGGCCTCGTACAGCTGCTGCTTGCCGCCGGGGAAGTACCGGTACACCAGCGGCCGCGACACCCCGGCGGCCTCCGCCACGTCGTCCAGCGACACCTCCTCCGGCGCCCGGTGCGCGAAGAGGGACAGGGCCGCCTCCAGCAGCTGGGCGCGGCGTTCCTCGACGCTCAGGCGGCGGTAGGCGGGGGTCGGGGCGGCAGGGCTCATGACCGGCAGCGTAATCGCCGCACGGCCCGGCCGGCCGTGCGGTCCGATCGCCGCCCGCCCCCACCTCACGCCCGCCTCCTGCGGCATCCGGCTACGCCAGCAGCCCCGAGGACCGCCACAGCTGCCGTCCCACGCCCCGCAGGACGCCGATGTCGTCCAGGAAGTCGGTGAGCCGCTTGGCGCCGGTCTGCATGATCTCCCGCCGGTGCGCGCTGGCCTTGACCTGCGCCATGGCCTCCCGCTTGTCCAGTCCCACGTTCGTGTACACCTCGGGGTTGATGAAGGCCACCGAGAACACCCGCGCGAACTCGCCGGAGGTGACCCGGGTGAACTCCTTCGACCACCGCGGCGCGGTCAGCATCTGCCGGCGCAGCTCCTCACGGGCGTAGCGCACGTGCCGCGCCTCCTCCACCACGTGGATGCGCGTCACCCCGCGGATCAGCGGCTGCACCCGCTCGTCGGGGAAGGTCAGGCGCTGCATCCAGTCCAGGACCTCCTCGCCGAGCAGGGTGGCGGTGAAGGAGCCGGGCGTGGTGGAGATGGTCTTGAAGAGCCGGCCGAGGTTCTGGTGCACCCGGCTCACCGGGTACCAGGGCGTGCCGCCGCGGGATATCACCCGGGCGAACATCTTGGAGTGGCGGCACTCGTCCTCGATCTCGGTGAGGGCGTAGCGCACGTGGGCGCTGGTGGCGGGCTTGTCGTAGATGTGCCGCACGAGCAGCTGCATCAGGATCAGCTCGAACCAGATGCCGAGCGAGGCGAGCGCGGCGGCCTCGTGCTGGGAGAGCAGGATCCGCTGCTCCTCGCTCATCCGCTTCCACAGCGGTGTGTCGTACAGGGACACCAGCTCCGGCGGCCAGAACCACTTGCCCTCCTCGAAGGGCGCGTCCCAGTCCAGTTCCTTGTCCGGGTCGAAGGAGTGCTTGGCGGAGGAGTCGAGCAGCCGCTCGGCGACCTGCTCGCGGTCCTTGAGCGCGCCGAGGGCGTCGCGCAGTCCGGCGAGCGCGTCGGTTTCCGTCACGGTCGTCATGGCTGTCCACCTCGTCGTACGGGGTCTGGTCGGTGCAGGGGGCGGGCCGGTGTGGTGCAGGCGGGCACGCGTGCGGGGCCGGGCCGGTCGTGGCGGGAACGGCTGGTTACCCGTCAGTCACGTCGCCCGCCTCTTATGAGACTGCGTGTCAGCAAGGCCGTCAATCCCTTGCGCACGACTTGTTGACCCGCCGTCTACGTGTGAGCCTGCGGAGTATGCCGACCTTCGACCTGTACGCGAACGACCCCGGCGCGTCGCACTGGCAGGTACCGGCGAGCGGGGACGCCCGCTTCAGCTGGGAGTACGACGACGGCCGCGACCGCCTGCTCGCCCTGTACCAGAAGGGCAAGGACAAGCAGTGGGACGGGCTCAAGCGCATCGACTGGGACCTGGAGGTCGATCCGCACGACCCGCTCGGCACCCCCGAGGAGGCGATGACCCTCTACGGCACTCCGTACTGGGACCGGATGACCGACCGGGACAAGGGCGAGCTGCGCCGGCACTTCGCCTCCTGGCAGTTCAGCCAGTTCCTGCACGGCGAGCAGGGTGCGATGATCTGCGCCGCGCGGATCGTGGAGTCCGCGCCCGACCTGGACGCCAAGTTCTACTCGGCGACCCAGACCATGGACGAGGCCCGGCACGCCGAGATCTACGGCCGCTTCCTGCACGAGAAGATCGGGATGGTCTACCCGATCAACGACAACCTCCGGTCCCTGCTCGGCGACACCCTGCGCGACAGCCGCTGGGACATGCCCTACCTGGGCATGCAGGTGCTCATCGAGGGCCTGGCCCTGGCCGCCTTCGGCATGATCCGCGACACCACGAACAAGCCGCTGCCCCGGCAGATCCTCGCCTACGTCATGCAGGACGAGGCGCGCCACGTGGCCTTCGGCCGCATGGCCCTGCGCGACTACTACCGGCAGCTCACCGACGCCGAACTGCGCGAACGTGAGGAGTTCGTCATCGAGGGCTGCTACCTGATGCGCGACCGCCTTCGCGGCGTGGAGGTCCTGGAGAACTTCGGCATCCCCCGCGCCGAGGCCGAACAGCTCAGCGAGCGCTCGGAGTTCCTCCAGCTCTTCCGCCGGCTGCTGTTCAGCCGCATCGTGCCCTGCGTGAGGGACATCGGCCTGTGGGGCAAGCGGCTGCAACAGGCCTACGTGGACATGGGCGTTCTGGAGCTGGGCGACTCCAGCCTGGACCTGCTCATGGCCCAGGACGAGGAGATCGCCGAGAAGCTGGACGCGGAACGCTTCGCGGCGGAGGAGAAGGAGCGCGTGGCGGAGGTCCAGGAGGCCATCGAGGCCGGCCAAGACGCCGGGGACTGATCACTCGTGCGACGGGCGCGTCGTCCCCCTCACCATCGGCCTCACAGCGATCGACCCCCGGCCCCCCGTGCAGCCCCACGCAACAGGCCGCCCGGCGAAGGACCGGGGAGCCCGTCCGCCGCCTCACCCGTGTGCAGTACCGTTCTGGCGTGTCCATGCCTCCGCCGCCGCAGAACCCTCAGCACCCGCAGAGCCCTCAGAACCCGTACGGCGCCCCGCCGCCTCCGGCACCCGGGCCGTACGGACAGCAGCCACCCCCGCCGCCGGGTCCCTACGGGCAGCAGTCGCCCCCGCCGCCGGGCCCCTACGGTCAGCAGCCGCCCGTGCCGGCCGGTCCCCAGAACACTCCGCACGGCACCCCGTACGGCACCCCGTACGCCCAGGCTCCGTACCCGCCGCAGCCGCAGGGCTGGGGTGTCCCTCCGATGGGGCCGCCGCCGAAGAAGCGGCGGGTCGGGCTGATCGTCGGCATCGTCGGCGGGGGCGTCGGCCTGATCGTGATCGGCGGCGGGGGGCTCGCGCCGGTCGGGAACGCGGGCGGCAGCGGGTTCCCGGGGGGGGAGAACAAGCTGACCCCGCCCCAAACGCCGATCGACGGCCGGGTCGAACTCGCCCGGGACCTCTCCGACTCCGAGGGCCAGAAGATCGAGGACGAGGCGGACGGCGCCTGGGACGCCAAGGACATCCACGCGGTGGTCGGCCAGTACAGCCAGGGCGGCGACCAGACCCAGGGCGCGCTGGTGATCTCCGGCATGTACGGCCGCCTCAAGAACACCGACAGGGCCCGCCGCGACATGCTCAAGGGCGCCACCGACGCCGACGGGGTCACCCTGGCCGCCGGTCCGAAGGACTTCACGCAGAGCGGCGAGCCCACGGTCAGCTGCGAGGTGCTCACCCAGGAGAAGCTGGGCACCACCCTCACCTACCCGGCGTGCGTCTGGGCGGACGGCAACACCGGGGCCATCGTGGCGGTGATGACCGCCAAGACGCTCCACCAGGACGCCTCGGAGGTGGACCTGGGGTCCTACGCCAGGCTCACCCGCCAGGTCCGCACGGAGAGCGTCAAGCCGCTCGGCTGACGGCCGGCCCGGGGCCCGTTCCCGTCCCGCGGGACGGGAACGCACCCGGGCGGGAGCGAGGTGCGCAGCGGGGTGTCCGCGTCCGCGTCGGCCCGGTCGAGCGCGCCTGCGAAGTCCTTCGACGCTCCCTCGCCGTCCCTCGACGGCCCCTCGTCTCACCGGGTGGGCGTCACGGCGCCGGAGGCGTGCGCAGGACCGCCTCCATCACCGCCCGCGCGATCGGCGCCGCGGTGCCGCCGCCGCTGATGTCCCCGCGCCGCGCGGCGGCGTCCTCCACCACCACGGCCACCGCGACCCGGGGGGAGAGGTCCCGCGCGCCCTGCGCCCAGGAGACGAACCAGGCGTACGGCGTCCCGGAGTTGCCCACGCCGTGCTGCGCGGTGCCGGTCTTGCCGCCCACGATCGCCCCCGGGATCGCGGCGTTGCCCCCGGTGCCGTCGGTGACCACGTCGCACATCAGCTCCCGCAGCCGTGCCGCGGTCGCCGGGCCCATCACCTGCCGCAGCGGCCGCGATCCGGCCGCCGACACCACGCCCCCGCCGGGCCGCACGGTCCGCTCCACCAGATACGGCGTGGGCACCTGCCCGCCGGCCGCGACCGCCGCCGCCACCATCGCCATCTGCAACGGCGTGGCCCGCGTGTTGAACTGCCCGATCGACGACAGCGCCAGCTGCGCCCGGTCCGCGCTCGCGTCGAACGTGCTCGGCGCCACCCAGAACGGGATCCGCAGCCCGGAGTCGTTGAAGCCGAACCGCTCCGCCGTCTCCTTCATGGCCTCGGCGCCCACGTCCACGCCCAGCTTCGCGAACACCGTGTTGCACGACCACTCGAAGGCGTGGCGCAGGGAGGCGTTCCGGCAGCCCTCGCCCTCGTTGACCAGGCGCGTGGTGCTGCCGGGCAGCCGATAGGGGTCCGGTGACCAGGTCCGCGCGTCCAGATCCCGCACCACGCCCGCCTCCAGCGCCGCCGCGGCGGTGACCACCTTGAACGTCGAACCGGGCGGATACGTCTGCCGCACCGCCCGGTTGAGCAGCGGCTGGTCCGGGTCGGCGGTCAGCCGCGCCCAGGCCGCCGCCACTGCGGGACCGTTCCCGGACAGCTCGGCCGGGTCGTAGGACGGTGTGGACACCAGCGCCAGGATCCGGCCCGTCGTCGGCTCCACCGCCGCGACCGCGCCCTTGCGCCCGCCCAGCCCGTCGAAGGCGGCCCGTTGCGCGCCCGGGTCGATGGTGGTGACCACGTCGCCGCCGGCCGGCGGGGCGCGCGGGCCGGCGGCGAACAGCGGGAGCCCGGCCACCAGCGGGTCCGTCCCCGACAGCACCGCGTCCTCGGCGTGCTCCAGGAACGTCGTGCCGTAGCGCTGCGAGGCGAACCCGGTGACGGGCGCGTACAACGGGCCGTCGGTGTAGGTGCGTTCGTAGCGCAGCTGCTCGCCGGTGTCCCGGGAGCCGGTGACCGCCCGGCCGCCGACCAGGATCTGGCCGCGCGGCCGTTCGTAGCGGGCGATGGTGGGGCGACGGTTGGCCGGGTTGCCGCCGTAGGAGGGGGCCTGCAGCACCTGCAGCCAGGCCGTGTTGACCAGCAGCGCCACCAGCAGCAGCACGCAGAAGGCGGCGGCACGGCGGATGTACCGGGTCACCGCGCGCCCTCCCCGCCCGTCCCCGGCCCCGGCCCCGGCCGTCGGATGCTCACGGTGCCGGCTTCCCGTCGTACTGCCGGCGCGCCACATGGCTCACCCGGATCAGCAGCGCCACGATCGCCCAGTTGGTCACGACCGACGAGCCGCCCTGGGCGAGGAACGGCATCGCCATGCCGGTCAGCGGGATCAGCCCGGTCACCCCGCCCGCGATCACGAACACCTGCAGCGCGACGATCGAGGCCAGCCCGACCGCCAGCAGCCGCCCGAACGGGTCCCGCAGCGCCAGGCCCGCCCGGTAGCCGCGCTCCACCAGCAGGGCGTACAGCAGGAACACCCCCGACAGCCCGGCCAGGCCCAGTTCCTCCCCGGCGGTGGCCAGGATGAAGTCCGACTTGGCGGCGAAGCCCACCAGGATCGAGTGGCCGAGGCCCAGCCCGGTGCCGAGCACCCCGCCGGCCGCGAACGAGAACAGCGACTGGGCCACCTGCCCCGGCCCTTGGCCCGCCTCGATGGACGCGAACGGGTGCAGCCACTCCTGCACCCTGCTGTGCACGTGCGGCTCCAGCCAGCCCACGGCGACCGCCCCGGCGGCGGCCAGCAGCAGCCCGAGAGCGATCCAGCCGGTGCGGCCGGTGGCGACGTACAGCATCACCACGAACAGCCCGAAGAACAGCAGCGAGGTGCCCAGGTCCCGTTCCAGCACCAGCACGCCGACGCTGAGCAGCCAGATCGCCACCACCGGCCCGAGCACCCGCCCGGTGGGCAATTGCAGCCGCCACACCCGGCGGCCGGTGTACGCCAGCGCGTTGCGGTGGTCGGCGAGATACGCGGCGAAGAAGACCGCCAGCAGCACCTTGGCAAACTCGCCGGGCTGGATGGACAGCCCGCCCAGCCGGATCCAGATCCGGGCGCCGTTGATCGGCGGGAAGAGGATCGGCAGTGCGAGCAGGGCGAGCGCGGCCGCGCCCCACACGTAGGAGTAGCGCTGCAGCCAGCGGTAGTCGCGCAGCACGACCACGACCAGCGTGAACAGGGTCACCCCCAGCGTGGACCACACCAGCTGGGCCGGCGCCGCGCTCTCGCCGGGCGTCTCCAGGTCGAGCCGGTAGATCAGCACCAGGCCCAGTCCGTTGAGCAGCACCCCGATGGGCAGCGGCAGCGGGTCGGCGTACGGCGCCCGCAGCCGGACCGCGCAGTGCGCGAGCAGGGCCAGTCCGCCGAGCCCGGCGCCGTAACCGGCGGCGCCGGGCGGGATCGTGCCGGACTTGGCCAGGCCGACGGCGCAGTAGCCGTACACGGACAGCAGCACGGCGAGCACGAGGAGGGCGAGTTCGACGCCCCGGCGCCGGGGGAGGCGGGCGGTGGCCGGCGCGGCCGGGTGCGCCGCGGCCGCGCTCCTGGCGGGTGTCAGCACCAGCGGGGCGCGGGCCCGATGTTGTCGATGTAGCGGGCCGAGCCCCAGGCCCAGGCGCCGTCGACGAGGAGGTACCACAGGTGGTTGCCGTCGACGTTCTCGCCGTCGGTCTTGCAGTGGATCCACACCTCCTCGCCCCGCGGGACGACTCGGATCACCTTGCTGCCGCGCTCGGGGCTGGTGCGCAGGGCGAGCCCGCCGCGCGCGGTGACCCGGCCGCGGTAGAAGCGGGGGTCCTCGGCGCCGGTGCCGGGCAGGGGGGTGTCGTCGGCGGCGGGCACGGCAACCGCGGCGCCAGGCGCCAGCGGCGGCGGGGCGCAGCGGCGCAGCGCCAGGCGGGGCCGGAGCGGCGCGGCGGGGGGGAAGGCCGGCGCCGAGGAGTCCGTCGCAGGCGGGGCGCCGTCGGTCAGGGTGGCGCGCAGCGCGGTCGCCGGGTGGCCGCCGAGCGGCCGGTCGGCGGGGGGGTCCCGGCGCCCGGGGTGGGCGGGTCGGGGCCGGTGCCCGGAGGCGGCGGCCCGCGGGTCCTGCTGGTTACGGCCTTCACCATTGTGCGCAGACCCCGCGTGCCACGGCGTCCAGGAC
>NZ_LR732544.1:4878892-4923388 GCF_902506575.1 Streptomyces mexicanus
GGCCCGGCTCAGCCTCCACCCGGACGACGACCTGGCCCCGAACCGCCCCGGCGAGGCCCTGCTGATCGCCCTGGAACGGGAACCCGGCCCGGCCCACCGCCTGCGCCCCGACCCCCGACGCCGGGCGCTCGCCGCCGAGCAGACGGCCGGCGACGCACTGGACCGGCTGGACGGCGCCGGCTGGCGCACCGTGCACTCGGTGCCGCTGCCCGGCGGCGACCGCATCCACCATCTGGTGATCGGCCCGGGCGGACTGTTCGCCGTGCACGCCGTGTACGCCCGCAAGCAGCGCGTCCGGGTCGCCGACCCGCTGGTGACGCTGGGCCGCCACGAGCCCGAGCCCCTCGTCCGCCGGGTCCGCGCCGCCGCCGACCGCGCCTCCTACGCCCTCACCGCCGAGGTCCGCCCCGCGCTGGTCCTGATCGCACCGGCCGACGTGCGGGTGACGGCCCCGCCCAGAGGGGTCCGCGTCCTCGAGGACCGGGACCTGCCCCGTCTGGCCCGGCTGGGCGGCGTCCTGAAACCGGCCGACGTGGAGGCCCTGCACGCCATGGCCCGGGACCGGCGGACGTGGGCGAGGCTGTGAATCCGCCCCGGGACCGGCGGACGTGGGCGAGGCTGTAAGCCTGCCCTGGGCGCTCCCGCGCTCCCGCGCTCCCGCGCTCCCGCGCTCCCGCGCTCCCGCGCTCCCGCGCTCCCGCTCGCGGTCACGGCAGGGGGGCGGCCCACTCGCGTACGCGGCAGCGGAGGCCGACCCGCTCGCACGCACGGCGGCACCTGACGGCGGGGGCGGGCCGGCCCGAGGCGCTCACGGCAGCTCGGCCGCGCGCCCCGGATCGAGCAGCGGTGCCAGCAGGTCACCGAAGTCCTGAAGCCGCGGGGCGATGTCCGCCGCCCGGAACTCCAGCCGTCCGGGCGCGCGGCACTCCGCGACCTCCTCCCACGTCACCGGCGCGGACACCATCGGCTCCGCCCGCGCCCGCAGCGTGTAGGGCGCGGCGGTGGTCTTGCGGGCCGCGTTCTGACTCCAGTCGACGAACACCTTCCCCGGCCGCAGACTGCGGGTCATCCGGTGCAGCACCAGCCGCGGCATCGCGCGCTCCGCCTCCACGGCCAGATCCTTGGCGTACCGGGAGGTCCGCTCGCTGGACGCCCCGCGCACCGCGGCCAGCAGATGCAGCCCCTTGGACCCGGAGGTCTTCGCGTACGCCTCGACCCCGTCCCGCGCCAGCCGCTCGCGCAGCCAGAGCGCCACCCGGCAGCAGTCGACCACGGTCGCCGGCGGCCCCGGGTCGAGGTCGAACACCAGCCGGTCGGCCTCGCCCGGGGTGTCGATCAGCCACTGCGGGGTGTGGAACTCGGTGACCAGGTTGGCCGCCCACATCAGGCTGGGCAGGTCCTGCACCAGCACCATCCGGGCCGGCCCCTCCGACCGCGGCACCCGGGCGGTCATCACCCACTCGGGCGTACCGGGCGGCACGTTCTTGACGAAGAAGACCTGCCCGTCCGGCCCGTCGGGATAGCGCAGGAAGGACAGCGGCCGGTCACGCAGGTGGGGGAGCAGCACGTCGGCGATCGTCGCGTAGTAGTGCAGCACCTCGGCCTTGGTGAACCCGGTGGCCGGATACAGCACCTTGTCCAGGTTGCTGAGCGCGAGCCGTCGCCCCTCCACCTCTGTGATCGGCGCCATACGATAAGAAAACCACGCAATCGCGAGGAAACGGCGTAAACCGCCCCGAACCGACCCGACCCCGCACGCCACGACGACCGCGGAAGGTGCTGCACGTGCGATCCATCTGGAACGGCGCCATCTCGTTCGGCCTGGTCAGCATCCCGATCAAGCTGGTGAACGCCACCGAGAGCCACTCCGTCTCCTTCCGCCAGATCCACGCGGAGGACGGCGGCCGCATCCGCTACCGCAAGGTGTGCGAACTGGAGGACCGCGAGGTCACCCAGGCGGAGATCGGCAAGGGCTACGAGGACGCGGACGGCAGCATCATCCCGATCACCGACGAGGACCTGGCCCACCTGCCGCTGCCGACCGCGAAGACGATCGACATCGTGGCCTTCGTCCCGGCCGACCGGATCGACCCGCTGCAGATGGAGCACGCCTACTACCTGGCCGCGAGCGGCGCCCCCGCCGCCAAGCCGTACACGCTGCTGCGCGAGGCCCTCAAGCGCAGCAACCGGGTGGCGATCGCGAAGTTCGCCCTGCGCGGCCGGGAGCGGCTGGGCATGCTCCGCGTGGTGGACGACGTCATCGCCATGCACGGCCTGCTGTGGCCGGACGAGATCCGCGCCCCGCAGGGCGTGGCCCCGGACGTCGACGTCACGGTCCGCGACAAGGAACTGGACCTGGCGGACGCCCTGATGGACACCCTCGGCGAGGTGGACCTCGCGGACCTGCACGACGAGTACCGCGAGGCGCTGGAGGAGGTCATCGCGGCCAAGGTGTCCGGCGAGGCACCTCCCGAGACCCCCGAACCGGCTCCCGGCGGCAAGGTGCTGGACCTGATGGCGGCCCTGGAGAACAGCGTGCGGGCCGCCCGGCAGTCCCGGGGCGAGGCCGTGGGCGAGGGGGAGGGGGGCGCCGAGGCGGCGGCGGAGGAGGCCGAGGTCCGGCACCTGCCGCGCCGCAAGACCGCCGCCCGTACGGCCCCCGAGAAGGCGAGTGCCGGGAAACGGTCGACGGCGAAGAAGACGGCGGCGAAGAAGGCCGCCGCCGCGGGCTCGGAGAAGAAGGCGGCCGGGTCGAAGTCGGCGCAGGCGGGGAAGAAGACGGCGGCACGGACGGGTGAGAAGGCGGCGGCGAAGAAGACGGCCGCGAAGAAGACGGCGGCCCGCAAACGCACGGCGTGAACCTCCACCCCCACCGGCACACCCCCCGATCTGCTCCCCCTGCCCGGCCGGGGCCTCCGCGCCCCGGCCGGGCGAGCGGCGTCAGCGGCGCCGCAGCGCCAGGACGGCGTTGTGCCCGCCGAAGCCGAAGGAGTTGCTGAGGACGAGGTCGCCGTCGGCCGGCAGCGGGCGCGGGGCGCCGGTGACCACGTCGAGCCCGATCTCCTCGTCCACGCGGGCGCACCCGATGGTCGGCGGCACGACCCCGTGGTGCAGGGTGAGCGCCGCCGCGACGGCCTCCACGCCTCCCGCCGCCCCCTGCAGATGCCCGAGGTGCCCCTTGAGCGCGGTGACGGGCACGCCCGGCCGCCCCAGGACGGCGCGCAGCGCACTGGCCTCGGCGAGGTCGCCCTCCACGGTGGCGGTGGCGTGCGCGTTGACGTGGACGACGTCGACGACGTGGCCGCCCGCGTCCCGTATCGCCCGCCGCAGCGCCAGCGCGACGCCGGTGCCCGACGGGTCGGGCGCGGCCATGTGGTGCGCGTCGGCGGAGACCCCCCAGCCGGCGGCCTCGCAGTAGATCCGGGCGCCCCGGGCCCGCGCGTGCTCCTCGGCCTCCAGGACGAGCAGTCCGGCGCCCTCGGCGTTGACGAACCCGTCGCGGTCCTCGGCGAAGGGCCGCGAGGGCGAGGTCCCGTCCTTCAGCCCGTGGCCGGACAGGGCGCGCATGGCCGCGAACGACGCCATGATCGCCGGGGTGACGACGGCCTCGGCGCCCCCGGCCAGGGCGACGTCGACGCGCCCGTACCGTATGCGGTCGATGGCCTGCCCGATCGCCTCGGTCCCCGAGGCGCAGGCGGCCGTCACGGTGCGGGCCTCCCCGGTGATGTGCAGGTCCAGCGAGACCTGGGAGGCCGCCTGGGAGGGCACCGTCATGGGCGTGGTGAGCGGGGAGACCGCGCGCGGGCCCTTGTCCCGCAGCTTGCGGTCGCCGCCGACCAGCACGGAGGCGTCGCCGAGGATCGCCCCGAGGCTGACCCCGACCCGCTCCGGGTCGAGGCCGCTGTCCCGGGTCCCGCCCGCGGCGAACCCGGCGTCGGCCCAGGCCTCGCGGGCGGCGAGCACGGCGAACTGCGCGGCCCGGTTCATCCGCCGCGCGGCCGCCCGGGGCAGCAGCATCGCGGGGTCCACGGGCACCACCCCGGCCACCCGCACGGGCAGTTCCCGGAACTCCTCGCCCTGCAGCTCCCGGATGCCGCACCGCCCGTCGAGCAGCCCCTGCCACAGCTCCGCCACCCCGGCGCCCAGCGGCGTCATCGCCCCGAGCCCGGTCACGACGACCCGCCGCGGCACGACGGGGGCGGGCTCGCGCCGGGGACGCGCGTGGTGCCGTACGACGTACCCGGCACGGTCGGCGTCGGCGGCCCAGCCGCGCACGTCGTCGTCGGTCACGTGCTCGCCGTCCGGCGTGACGGGGGCGTCCGGGTCCCGGTGCCACCGGCCCCATCGCCGCTCGTACGTCACCTCGGCGCCCTCCGGATCGACGGCCCGCAGCCGGCCCACCCGGTCCCCGTCGTGGAACTCCACGGTGTCCAGGAGCGGGGTGGACACGGCCGGGACGGCGGCCACGTCGACCCGCCGGCCGGCCACGACGACCTGCTGTCCGCGCGTCAGGACCTCGTCGCGGTCCACGCCACCCAGCGGCGGCCGCAGGGTGAACCGGATGGTGTCGGGGGACTCGGGCAGCGTGTGCATCACGACACACCACTGCCGGCGCTCGGCCTCTTCCTGGGACAGGGCCAGCAGATCCCCGGGGACCACCTCGGCGGCGGTCACCGTGTGGGGGTGGAGGGGGACTTGCGGCATCTCGGATGAATGGGACATATCAGCACTGCTTCCTGTGACCCGAGGTGTCGTTCGAGGGACATCCCGAGTGAAAGGGGCAAAGCCCCGAAAAGCTATGGCGCTGGACACAGGGATCAAATGGGATGTCCAAGCTCCTTCCCTCAATCCGCCCGCTCAGTCGCGGAGTTGACGGTTCCGCTCCTCGAGCCGGTGTGCGGCAGCTCACGCCGAGGGGCAAGGGTGGGCCAGGGCTGTGACCTACGGCACGTCACAACCGAAGCGGGGCGGGCCGCCGGCGCGAGGAACCGTGACGGACGGCGGGAGCGCCTCGAAAAACCAGAAGAAGCCGCAGCCCCGTGGACAGCGCGTCAAGAGCAAGCCGCGGCCCGACATCGCGGGCTGCCTGTTCGCCTGACATCCGGCACGGGCAGCCCCCTGATCACCCCCTCGTGCGCGCGCGGGGTGTGCGACAGGCGCGGGCCGGCCAAGGACCGGAAACCGCGCCATGGTGCGGTGAAGGCGCGGGTGCCGAACGGAAGAACACGACGGCCTGACACCTGATCCGCACTCAACGGCACCACCCAGTAAGGGACTCGGGGACCGGAGTGTTCCCGGCGTGTGCAGCTCACGACAGGAACAGGCTGACGACCGGACACGGATGAGGCACGGTCACCGCGCGCCCCAGCCGTCGTCGGCGCCGTCCTCCTCCGCGACGCAGAACATCCGGTGATCCGGCACCACCGGATCACCGAGCAGCGGCTCGATCCCCCGGACACGGACGGCGACGAGGCCGCCCGCCGTCGGGACCAGCCGCCAGCGATACCGCGGCGGCACGTCCTTCGCGGGCCGTTCCCGGGTCGCCAGGCTGACCCAGCGGTCGTAGTTGGTGGGGTACACGCGCACCTCCGCACCGCACTCGGGGCAGGCCGGCGGCTCGATCCAGGTCATGGTGTCGGGGTCCGGGTCCGGCAGCGGCGCGGCCGTGGCACCTTCCTCCTCGGCGATGTCGTTCGCCAGTCGCTGCCAGCAGGCCTCACAGAGTTCGGCCAGGAGGCCGATCCTGCCGCGCCCGCGCACGGTGGCATCACGCTTACCGCACATCTGGCATGGACCACACCCATTGCCCTGAGATGCCCCCATGCGTAGGAGTGTGAGCGGCCACGCAAGTCCCTGAAAGGTCGCATCCGGCCTCGTTCGCATCTGCGCAGGTGTCTTGCGGGATGCGCCCCGGCCGACCGCCGCCTGCGGACCGCGCCCGGTGCGGTCCCGGGCCCCGCCACACCACCGCGGACGGAGACGGCGAGCCCCTTCGATGAGCCCTTTCCGTCCCGGACCGAGACGGCGAGCCCCTTCGATGAGCCCCTTCCGTCCCGGGCCGGCTCGGCCGTGCCCCGCCGACACGATGCGCGAGCGCCGGTGGGCCGGTGCGGGCGGTCACAGGAAGGGGCGATATCGTTGCTACCGGTTCAAAAGGTTAGCCTTCCCTAAGAAGTCCAGGTGATCGCGGGGTTGAGGATGTCGATGGTCTCAGTGCAGTGGGACGCGCGCCGGCAGGGCGACACAGCCGCACCGGCGGAATCCGCGCAGGACGCGCGACTGGCCGACCTGCGACCCGGCATGAGAGGCCAGGTGACCGACATCGACGAGTCGGTGGAGCCGAGCACCGCGCGACGCCTGTTCGACCTGGGGTTCGCCCCCGGTGCCGAGGTCACCGTGCTGCGCAAGGCACCGCTCGGCGACCCCGTCGTCTTCCACGTCGCGGACTACGAGGTGGCCCTGCGCAAGGAGCAGGCCGCCGGCATCCACGTACGGCGCACGGCGTGAGCGCGCACTGCGGTCCGGTGTCGGCCCGGGCGGTCACCGGCAGGACCCGCCTGGCCCTGGTCGGCAGTCCCAACTCGGGCAAGAGCACCCTGTTCAACGCCCTGACCGGCCTGCGGACCAAGACCGGCAACTACCCCGGGGTGACCGTCGCCCGTTACGAGGGCGTCGCGCGGGTCGGCGAGCACGAAGTCGTCATCGAGGACCTCCCCGGCACCTACAGCCTCGACCCGATCAGCCCGGACGAGCAGGTCGTCGCCGATGTGCTCGACCCGGGGAACCCGGACCTCGGCACTCCTGAGGCCGTCCTCGTCACGATCGACGCGACGACGCTGCGCCGTTCCCTCGGGCTGCTCGCCCAGGTCATGCAGACCGGCCTGCCGATCTGCGTGGTGCTCACCTTCCGCGACGAGCTGGCCCGCCGTGGCGGCAGCCTCGACGTCGCCGCCCTGCGCCGGGCGCTGGGTGTGCCGGTCGTCGGGGTCACCAGCGGCTCACGCAACGACCTGGCGGAGCTGCAGTCCATGCTGCTCGACCGGTCCGCGTGGGAGCGGCCGGTCGTCCCGCCGCCCACCGACCCCTCCCAGCGGCGGGCCTGGGTGGAGTCGCTGCTGCACAGCGCGGCCTATGAGGTCCCCGAGGCCGACCGCCGCACCCGGCGCATCGACTCCGTGCTGCTGCACCCCCTGTGGGGCACGCTCATCTTCTTCGCGACGATGTTCGTGTTCTTCCAGATCATCTTCACCGTCGCGACCCCGCTGCAGGACGCGGTGCAGAGCGTCTTCGACCGGCTCGGCACGCAGGTCACCGAGCACGTCTCCCCTCAGCTGCTGTCCGATTTCCTCGGCAACGCCCTGATCGGCGGCGTGGGCGGCGTCCTGGTCTTCCTGCCGCAGATCGCCCTTCTCTTCCTCATGATCTCGCTGCTGGAGGGCAGCGGCTACCTGTCCCGCGCGGCTTTCCTCATGGACCGGCTCATGGCCAAGGCAGGCCTGGAGGGCCGGGCGTTCGTCGCCCTGCTGTCCGCCCTCGCCTGCGCCATCCCGGGCATCATGGCCACCCGCTCCCTGCCGTCGGCCAAGGACCGCTTCGCGACCATGATGGGCGCGCCGCTGATGACCTGCTCGGCGCGCCTGCCGGTCTACGTCCTGCTGACCGGCCTGCTGGTGAGCCCCGACACCAGGGTCGGTCCCTTCGGCGCCCAGGGTCTCGTCATGTTCGCCCTGTACCTCGCCGGCGCGTTCTCGGCCATGGCGACGGCCTGGGTCTTCAAACGGTTCAGCAGCCGGAGCGGTCCGGTGCTGCCGTTCTACATGGAGATGCCGTCCTACCGCCTGCCGCGCCTGCGCTCGGTGGCCGACGCCATCTGGAGCGCCTGCAAGGGCTTCCTGTCCAAGGTCGGCCGGATCATCCTGCTCGTCACCGTCGGGCTGTGGCTGCTGCTCAGCCTGCCCATGCACAGCGACGCGCACCTGCGCTCCGCCGGGATCGACCCGGCCGACCGGACCGCGGTCTCGGCCTACGAGGTCGACCACAGCTTCGCCGCCGACATCGGCCAGGCCATCGAACCCGTCTTCGAACCCCTCGGCTTCGACTGGCAGATCAACATCGGTGTCCTGGGTTCGCTGTCCGCCCGCGAGGTGTTCGTCGCCACCCTCGGCCAGGTCGCCGCCGCTCAGAACCCCGACCAGCCCGCCGAGGCCCTGACCCACATGACCTACACCGACGGGCCGCACCAGGGCGAGAAGCTGTTCACCCCGGCCACGACGGCCGCCCTGCTGGTCTTCTTCCTCTACGCCCTGCAGTGCATGTCGACCATCGGCGTCATGCGCCGCGAGACCGGCTCCTGGAGATGGCCCGCGGTCGCCTTCGGCTACATGTTCGTGCTGGCCTGGACCATGGCCTTCCTCACGCACACCGTCGTAGGAGCGCTGACGTGAACGGAGGCTCCAGCGCCCCCGTCGTCCCCATGCACCCCGAGGCCGGGGCCGACCCGCAGACGGTCCGCTGGGTGATCCCTGCGGGCACGCTGCCGGTCGTCGGCCGGATGACCGAAGCGCCGGACGAACTCGGCGCGATGCTCCACTCCGGGGACATCGCCTCCATCGAGGTGGAGACCCGGGCCGTGGTGATCCGCCTCGCCGACGGCCGAAGCTGGTCGGCCCTGGGAGCCCAGGTCCGCGACGCGCTCAGCACCGCACTCCGGCACCCCGAGCAGTGGCGCCCGGCCGACGAGGTCACCGAGGACGACCTGCTGCGCGCCGCACTGCAGGACGTCCTGGCCGGCCCCGCGGGCGACTACATCCGTTCCCACGGCGGCGAGGTGACGATCGTCTCCGCCCACGACCGCCGAGCGGAAGTGCGCATGGCAGGCACCTGTACCCACTGCCCGGCCGCCGGCTTCACCCTCCACTCCCGCCTGGAGTCGGAGCTACGGACCCGCTTCCCGGACCTGGTGGAGCTGCGGGCGACGGAGGAGTCGGCCAAGGCGCCCCGAGGCACGTGGCTCACCGTGCGCCGACGCCGGACCCCCTCCTAGGGATGGCGCAGGACACCTGCGAGCGTGCGCCGCTGCCGGAGCGGTGAACGGGTGATCGGCGATGCGACACGCGTTCCTGAAGTAAGGCCCGCCCCCAGCGCAGCTACTTTGAGTGATCATCCCATTGCGATGGGTCTCAAGTTCTGCGCTGCAGACGCACGGAGGGCAAGTTTCATGCGCATGCTCCAGAAGGCCGCGATCGCCGCCGCAACGGTCGGCGGCCTGGTCGCTCTCGGCTCGGGAACCGCCTGTGCCGCCGACTACAGCACCTTCCCGCACGCAGGAACGCAGCCGTTCCTCGCCGCCGGCTTGGTGGACCGCCTCATCCCGTACGTGCAGCACATGGCGGCGGAGAAGACGACCGTGCGCAGCGCGACGGCGCAGACCGCGCGTGCCGCGCACACCGTGAGCCTGCTGGACGGCCTCCTGTGGACGCCGCACCGGCTGATGAGGACCACTGCCTGGTCGAACGACAACGGAAAAGCGGACCGTGCCTCCGGGGGCGGCAACTCGAACGTGCAGGTGAACGGCTCTTCCGGTGGCGTGAACCAGAACAACCAGGCGTCGGGTATCACCGGGGGTGTCAACCAGAACAACCAGGCGAGCGGTGCGTCGGGTGACAACCGGAACGACCAGTCGAACGGCCCCTCGGGGGACGACACCGGTACCAGGCAGGCGTACGGCGCCTCGGGGGGCGGCAACGCCGGTTCCAGCGGTGGCAACGTGAACGTGCAGGTGAACGGCTCTTCCGGTGGCGTGAACCAGAACAACCAGGCGTCGGGTGTCACCGGGGGTGTCAACCAGAACAACCAGGTGAGCGGTGCGTCGGGTGACAACCGGAACGACCAGGTGAACGGCGCCTCGGGGGACGACACCGGGACCAGGCAGGCGTACGGCGCCTCGGGGGGCGGCAACGCCGGTTCCAGTGGTGGCAACGTGAACGTGCAGGTGAACGGCTCTTCCGGTGGCGTGAACCAGAACAACCAGGCGACGGGCGTCACCGGCAGCGTCAACCAGAACAACCAGGCGACGAGCGTGACCGGCAGCGGCAACGAGAACATCCAGGTGAACGGGCCCACGATGGCGGCCGACTAGCTCGCCCTGGCCATCCAGCAGTCGAATCCGCAGGAGAAGCAGACTGCGTCCGGGTCGAATAGTTGAAGGCGTCGGCTTTTGCCGAACAGCGAACACAACGCGACCCCGCCACGGCCCCCGTGGCGGGTTCGCGTCGGTTTTCCCGGTTGATTTCGCCAGGGCGGGCGGGCCTCCACCCTGCCCGCAGAGGCAGTTCGTCGCGAAGAGGTCGCTCCGGTCACGCCTGCGTCACGGGAAGGTGATGCCCCGCGCCTCATGATGTTTGGTGCAAGCGGAAAACTGCCTTCAGATGAAGGAAACCACCATGGTGACGAACATCCGGCATCGCATACCTCGCCTGATCGCCGCGTCCGGGCTGGCCGCGACGCTTGCTCTCGGCGGGGGAGTGGGGACCGCCACAGCTGTGCACCAGGACGCAGCAAAGCCAAAGGCGGCACCCACAGCACCGTGCGGCAAGAACAAGAAGTCCTGCAAGGGCTTCAATCAGAACAACCAGTCGACCCGTAACAGGGGCGGCGTCAATCAGAACAACCAGGCTTCTGGTAACAGGGGTGTGAACCAGAACAACCAGTCGTCCGGGAACGCTGGCGGCAACCAGAACAACCAGGCCTCTGGTAACGGTGGCGGGAACCAGAACAACCAGGCTTCCGGTAACGGTGGCGGGAACCAGAACAACCAGGCGTCTGGTAACGGTGGCGGGAACCAGAACAACCAGGCTTCTGGTAACGGTGGCGGGAACCAGAACAACCAGGCCTCCGGTAACACTGGCGGGAACCAGAACAACCAGGCTTCCGGTAACCTTGGCGGGAACCAGAACAACCAGTCGTCCGGGAACTTCGGCGGCAACCAGAACAACCAGTCGTCCTAGCGGCCTCCACGCCCCGCGTCGGCACAGCGAACCCGCCACGCAGGAACGTGGCGGGTTCCTGAGCCCTCACCGCGGTCCGGCCCGGCTCCTTGCGTTTGCGTCGCGGTCCCTGATGTCCGCCTCCCGGGACGACTGCCCCGTGCGCGGTTGCCGCAGCCCGGCCACGAGCCGGCGCAGCCGTTGTGTGGGACGGAGTCCCAACTCGTTGCGAAGGCGCCGCGCGTAGCGTTCGAAGTGCTCCAGCGCCTCAGCCAAATTGCCTTCCGCCAGGTGGGCGCGGATCAACGAGGCCTGGCTGCTCTCCCGCAGCGGATCCGCCTGCACGGCCGTGTGGGCGGCAGTGACTGCCCCGGCGAACTGCTCGGTGTCGATGAACTCTCCGGCCAGTTGCTCAAGGGCATGGAGTCGGAGCTGGTGCCATTTCTCCGCCTCCAGTACAGCCCACTCGTCGTACCACCCGGGCAGCAGATCGGCGGAGAGCTGGTCCACGGTCGCTGCGTTGAGCTCGAGATCCTCGGCCGGGACGCGGGGATCAAGGATGTGCTGGGCCAGCGAACGGGCGTCGTAGAGGTCGACGGTGACCTTCCGCGCGAGACGCACCTCGCAGGGAGAGACGTCCAGCGCCATCCGGCCGAGGTCGTGCAGACGTGTCAGCGCTGCCCGGAGGTTCGTGTGAGCTTTCTGTTCGCACACGTCGGGCCACAGATTTCCGGCGATCAGGGCCCTGGGGACGGAAACGCGGTAATTGAGTGCGATGAACGCCAGGAGCCGCTTGGAGCCCACCGGGACCGCCACCGGAACGTCATCGACTACGAGATCAAAACCACCGAGGAGAGCCAGGTGTACGGATGGCCTGCTCTTCACCGAGAGAGAAGAGGCAGGGAGATCGTCTGAGACCATAGCCGTGTGATCGCTCGCGATTCGGTCGACCCGGGAGCCCGCAGGTGGCGACACCCCAAGGACCCGCGATCTTCACACCTCCCAACAAATCCATGCTGCGCCGCCCGCCGAGGATTGTCTAACCGTACAAAGCGGCCCCGCACAGGCCCCTCCGGCTGGGGTGATTCCGGCTTCCCGACGCGGCACCCATGCCAGGAACGGCGTCCTCACAAGCGCTGAACCGGAAGGTGGCACCGGCCCGCAGGTGCCACGGGGCCGAAGGTCGCCGGGGAGGTCGATCCCCGGGTGGTCGCCAATCCTGAGCAGGCTCGCTCCTTGCTGACCGCGGTCTCGTACGTCGGTGGGTACGGCCGTGCGCGTGGCCGTCGGCTCGTCGGCCTCTTTGCCTGCATGTACTACGGCGCTCTGCGTCCGGCTGAGGCCGTCGGCCTCACCAGTGCGGACGTGAAGCTGCCTGAGGCTGGCTGGGGGACGGCCCTGCTGAACTGGACGCGTCCCAGTGTCGGCAAGCAGTGGACGGATTCCGGCGAAGCCCACGATGACCGAGGTCTCAAGAACCGGCCGGCGGAAGCGGTCCGGCTCGTGCCGATCCCGCCCCAACTCGTCACCATTCTTCGGCAGCATCTCGATACGTTCGGCGCGGCTGATAACGGGCGGCTGTTCACTGACGAGCGCGGGGGAGTGGTCGGGTCCTCGACGTACTACCGCGTCTGGCAAGAAGCTCGGGCGCTGGCGCTCCCGCCGGCCGCGGTCGCTTCGCCGCTCGCTGCTCGGCCGTACGATCTCGGACATTCGGCGTTGTCGACGTGGCTCAACTCCGGGTCGATCCAACCGAGGTGGGCCAACGCGCGGGCAACAGTGTTGAGGTCTTGCTGAACCGCTACGCCAAGTGCATCGACGGGCGGCAGGAGATCGCCAACCGCAAGATCGAAGAGTTGCTGCGTGAGTACGAATGATCATGTACGGCATCAAGCTCAGGCCCCCGGCTTCGTCTGGGGGCTGAGCCATTGATGCAGCCGATCTGGGGGAGGTACGAAGGTCCCGTTTGGCCTCGCGCTCCGCTCCGTGAGCACTACAGTTACTTGTGCGCGGCGCGTCATACTGCGTCGCTTGTCAGGCGGCTGGGACGTAAGCACTTGTGTGCCCGGCTTGCGTTGGTTGGGGGGCATTGTGCATGAAATGATCAAGGGCTCGAATGTAGCGCTGTCAGCCCTGAGTGAGAACGTCGGTTCGGTGATCGTCAGTCTGGGCTGGGGGAGCCCGACCGGCGAAGGCGACGCAGACGTCTCGGTTCTGTTGCTGGACCTGAACGGAAAGGTTCGTAGCGACACCGACTTCTACTTCTACAACAACCCAGTTGCCGCTGACGGCAGTGTGCAGCTTCTGGGTAAAATGCCGACGGCGGACGGAAACGAGGACCGAATCAGCTTCGATCTGACTGCGGTCCCTGCTCATGTCGACCGCATAGTTGTGGCTGCTAGCCGTTACAACGGAGCGCGTTTCGGTGAGCTTGAGGACGTGCGGCTGTCGCTGGCCGACGGAGCTGGTGAGGACCTTCTTCGCTTTGCCATCGACGACGTCGACTCGATGAGCGCGATCATCTTCGGTGAGCTGTATCGGCGCGGAGACGAGTGGAAGTTCCGCGCTGTCGGTCAAGGCTATGCCACCGGTCTCGCCGGTCTGGCAACGGACTTCGGCGTCGATATCGAGGACGACGCGGAAGCAGTAGAAGCGCAGGACGATGAGGCGAGCGTCGATCATGAGGGCGTGACGGCCTCGGTTGCGGTTGATGAGCTGAGTCCACAACGAGCGCCCGAGCACGTTCCGTCTCCTCGTCAACCCGAAGGCAGCGAGTCACGGAAGCCGACGACTGCTCGACCTCGTACCGCGAAGAAGAAGATCACCCTGCCCAAGGTGGCCAAGAAGACCTTGGCGGAGAACGAGTCGTGGAGGGAGGCCCGGCTCTTTCCAGTGTCGGCGCTGAAGAGCGACCGGGACCGTGAAATGCGGGCCACCTCGGTGCTGCTGTCGGTGATGGCGCAGGTGCCGGAGTTCGGCAGGAGACTGACCGCAGCGTTTGGAGCGCCGGCAGGTCGGATGGAGACCTTCACTGAGGTCACCCTGCCGCACGGCGACACCCCGCGGCGCCCCGACGGGGTGATTCGCGTCGAGCGGGCCGGCAAGCTGTGGACGGCCCTGGTCGAGACGAAGACCAACGGCAACGCCCTCAAGGCTGATCAGGTGCAGGCGTACATGGACATCGCCGCGCGCCGTGGCTACGAGGCCGTGATCACGCTGTCGAACGACGTAGCGTTGGAGGGCAGCCCGCTCGTCGACGTGAAGATCGACGGACGGCGCAAGCACAAGGTCGCCCTATGGCACCTTTCTTGGGCAGAAGTCACGCACCAGGCACAGATGCTGATCCGCCACGAGGGCGTCGGCAACGCGGCGCACGCCTGGCTGCTGCAGGAGCTGCTGTACTACCTGCAGCACGACAACTCCGGCTGCCACGGCTTCCAGAACATGGGTCCGGCCTGGGTCCCCGTACGCAACGGAATCGACGACGAAACCCTGTGCCAGGGAGACTCGCGCGCACTGGAGGTCGTCGAGAGCTGGGAGCGGCTCATCCGGCAGGTATGTCTCGGGCTCGGCGGCGAACTGGGGCAGAAGGTACTGCCTGTGCAGCGCATCAGGCGGGGAACGGATCCAGGGGCACGCCGGAGCCGCTTCGCCGATCAGCTCTGCCTCGATGGAAAACTGCAGGCGGAACTGCGCATCGAGGGAACGCCCGGCATCCTGGCGGTCAGCGCGGACCTCCGCACAGGCAAGCTGCGCACCTCTATCGAGATCCCTGCACCAGAGCAGGGCTACCCCCTGTCCTGGGCGAAACGGCTCATCCGGAACTTGGAAGAAGCACCAGCGACTCTCCACATCGAAACCCTTGTCGACGGGGAGCAAGGTGGCCCGCGGGGCACCCTGGAACGGCTCCGCCCCGAGCCGGCGGACATGCTCCCGAAGGACAGCGGCACCCGCATCACCGGCTTCCGCCTGTCTTTGGTCAAGAGCATGGGAAGCAGCCGCGGCAACGCCGAGTCCGGCTTCATCCGTAGCGTCGACGACGCGGTGCACCGCTTTTACTCCACCGTGGTGGTCCATTTGGATCGTGCGACACCCCGCCGAGCATCGTCCAAGCGAGGGGCGGCGACGGGCTGAGCCGTAGCAATCACGTTGGCCGGCAGGCTGCGTGTGGCTGCCGCTGGCAGTCGCGGGCTCCTGTCGGCGAAGGGCTACGGTCATTGAGGAGCGTGAGCCCCCGGACTCGTCCGGGGGCCTTCCCATTTGCAGGGGTTGACCTGGGCAGACGCTCCAACATCTGTCCTCGAATAGTCGACAGCCCCCGACATACGGCCGCTCCGGACGGCACACGCCTGCACAAACAAAAAGACCCCGTACTCAGCGTTTCCGCTGGTCACGGGGTCTTAGGCACACTTACACAGTGTGCCCCCGGCAGGATTCGAACCTGCGCACACGGCTCCGGAGGCCGTTGCTCTATCCCCTGAGCTACGGGGGCGGGGTTCGTCGCGCTCTCTGCGCGGCGACGAGTAGAACACTACCAGCTCCGCGGGGGTGGTCATGAACGTTTTCCGGGGTGGCCGCCGGCCCGGACGCGTCCACCCCACTTCCACCCCGTCGCCCGGACGGGGTGGAAGTGGGGAAAACCCGGACGCGGTGGCCGGTGCCGACCTACTCTCGAGTTGTGTCAGGCGCTTCGGGCCGGGTGCTTGTTGTGGACGACAACAAGGTCATCCGGCAGCTGATCAGGGTCAATCTCGAGCTCGAGGGGCTCGAGGTCGTGACCGCGGCCGATGGGGTCGAGTGTCTGGATGTCGTGCATCGGGTGCGGCCCGACGCCGTCACCCTGGATGTCGTCATGCCCCGGCTGGACGGGCTCGCCACCGCGGCCCGGTTGCGGGCCGATCCCCGTACCCGTGATCTTCCTCTCGCGCTGGTGAGCGCCTGTACGCAGCGCGAGGTCGAGGCCGGGCTCGATGTCGGCGTCGACGCCTTCCTCGCCAAGCCGTTCGAGCCGGCCCAGCTGGTGCGGCTCGTGCTGGACCTGGTCGCGGGGCGGGTGCGAGGTGTCGGTCCCGGAGGGCCCGGCGGCCCGGGGGATGCCGAGCGGGCCGGGCGCAACCAGAGCTGATCCGGGCGAGACCGGGTCGATCGGGCGAGACCGGGGTCGATGCCGTTGCGACCCGGGCTAGTCCGGGCGCAACCGGGGTTGATCCGGGCGCAACCCGGGTTGATCCTCCGGCGCGGTGATCGGGCAGCGCGGTCGCGGCCGGGCGTCCGATCATGGGTGGCGGGCGTCCACATGGCGATACCTCGGCAAATCCGTTCGCCTGCCCACCCGCCTCCTCCCCTACGCTTGTCCCGTGACCCCCGTGGAACTCTCCCGCACCGTGCTGCGCGCGGTACGTCGTGCTGTCGACGGGGGAGAGCTGTGCGTGAGCGTTCCGGAGCGGGCGGTCGTCGCGCCGCCCGGGCCCGGCGGCTGTGGCGACTACGCCACCGCCATCGCCCTCCGGCTCGCCCGGCCCGCCGGTCAGCCTCCGCTGCGCGTCGCCGAGGTGCTGCGCTCCCACCTCCTCGCCCTCGACGGCATCCGCGACGTCGTCGTCACCGGGCCCGGTTTCCTCAACATCAGTCTTGAGGACGGGCAGGCCGAGGGAGGTTCCGTGCGGCTGGTGGAGGACGTCCTGCGGGACGGCGTTCGGTACGGGTACGGCTACCGGTTCGCATCGTCCGACACTGCGTGCCACGGCACCGCCCAGGACGTTCGGCTGCGGTGTCCCGCCGACCTGCGCGCCCTCGTCGTCGCCGACGCCCTCGCCCGGCTGCTCCGGTCCCAGGGGGCCGGCGTCCGCGTCGTCTGCGCCGGTCCGGTTCCGCGGGAATGGGGTGAGCTGTTCGCGGTGCGGGACGTCGGCCTCGACGAGGTCGACGGGCTTGCCGACAGCGAGGGCGGTGAGGCCGTGGGTGCCGGTGCGGCCCCTGTTCTCGTGCGTCCCGTTCCCGCCCCCGTGCCCGCCGCCGACGTCCTCGCCCTCGGGCGCGATGCCGGGCGGTGGGCACTGCTGCATCCCGCCGGGCACGACCGGCCCCGGATCGGGGCCGAGCACCTCGTCCAGCGCGAGAGCAACCCTCTCTTCCGCGTCCGGTACGCCCACGCCCGCACCCGGGCCCTGCACCGCAACGCCGCCGCTCTCGGTTTCGGGCCCGAGCCGGGAGCCACCCATGTCCCGGCCGTCGCGCGGCCGCTGCTCGCCACGCTCGCCGATCATCCTCGCGTCCTCGCCCGGGCCGCGGCGCACCGTGCGCCCGACCGGCTCGCCCGGCACCTCGTCACCGTCGCCGATGCCGTGCTGCCCCTCCTGCCCGCCGTGCTCCCGCTCGGCGAGGAGAAACCCTCGGCCGCCCACCGCGCCCGGCTCGCCCTTGCCGAAGCCGCCGGGACGGTGCTGGCCGGCGGCCTGTCCCTGCTCGGCATCGACGCACCCGACCACCTCTGAGAGCCAGAGAGACGTACCCGACATGAGCCGTTCCGCACCCCCCGCCGGGCCCCGTCACGCCGATGTCCTGCCCGAGGGGCACTACGCCGCCCCGCCGGCCGACCTCAACGTCCTCGACCCGAAGGTCTGGGCCCAGACCGTCGCACGGGACGCGGACGGCGTCGTGACCGTCGGCGGGATTCCCGTCACCCGGCTCGCGGAGGAGTTCGGGACGCCCGCGTACGTCCTGGACGAGGCCGACTTCCGCGCGCGGGCCCGCGCCTGGCGCACCGCCTTCGGGGCCGACGCCGACGTCTTCTACGCGGGCAAGGCGTTCCTGTGCCGGGCCGTCGTGCGGTGGCTGCACGAGGAGGGGCTGAACCTCGACGTGTGCTCGGGCACCGAGCTGGCCACCGCGCTGTCCGCCGGGATGCCCGCCGAGCGCATCGCCTTCCACGGCAACAACAAGTCCTCGGCGGAGATCCACCGCGCCGTCGAGGCCGGGGTGGGGCGGATCGTGCTCGACTCCTTCCAGGAGATCGTGCGCGTCGCACACATCGCGCAGTCCCTGGGCAAGCGGCAGAAGGTGCAGATCCGGATCACCGTCGGGGTCGAGGCGCACACGCACGAGTTCATCGCCACCGCCCACGAGGACCAGAAGTTCGGCATCCCGCTCGCCGGCGGACAGGCCGCCGAGGCCGTGCGGCGGGCGCTGCGGCTCGACGGTCTGGAGCTGATCGGGATCCACTCCCACATCGGGTCGCAGATCTTCGACATGTCCGGGTTCGAGGTCGCCGCGCACCGGGTCGTGGGGCTGCTGAAGGACATCCGCGACGAGCACGGTGTCGAGCTGCCCGAGATCGACCTCGGCGGCGGCCTCGGCATCGCGTACACCAGCGACGACGATCCGCGGGAGCCGCACGAGATCGCCAAGGCGCTCACCGAGATCGTCTCGCGCGAGTGCGAGGCCGCCCGGCTGCGCGTGCCGCGCATCTCGGTCGAGCCGGGGCGCGCCATCGTGGGCCCGACCGCCTTCACGCTCTACGAGGTCGGGACCATCAAGCCGCTGGAAGGGCTGCGCACGTACGTCTCCGTCGACGGCGGGATGAGCGACAACATCCGCACCGCCCTGTACGACGCCGAGTACTCCGTCGCGCTGGTCTCCCGGACCTCCGACGCCGATCCCATGCTCGTGCGCGTCGTCGGCAAGCACTGCGAGAGCGGCGACATCGTGGTCAAGGACGCGTTCCTGCCGGGCGACCTGGCCCCGGGCGATCTGATCGCCGTGCCGGCGACCGGCGCGTACTGCCGGTCCATGGCCAGCAACTACAACCACGTGCTGCGCCCGCCGGTCGTCGCCGTCGCCGACGGCGCGGCCCGCGTCGTCGTCCGGCGCGAGACGGAGGAGGACCTCCTGCGTCTCGACGTCGGGTGACACGGGCCGCGTCCGGTGACACGGGCGGGCGTCGGGCGACGTGGCACTCCGCGCCGGAAGATCTCCTGTCTCCCGGCCCGGCGAAAATGAAATAAACGTCTCACGATCCGGACGAAAGGCAGAAAGTCCGGTCCGGTGAGTGAGACTGGTCCCACCGTAGACGGTATGAGGAAACGAGGTCGGATGATGCGTACGCGTCCGCTGAAGGTGGCGCTGCTGGGCTGTGGAGTTGTCGGCTCAGAGGTGGCGCGCATCATGACGACGCACGCCGACGACCTCGCCGCCCGGATCGGCGCTCCCGTGGAGCTGGCGGGTGTCGCCGTCCGCCGTCCCTCCAAGGCCCGCGAGGGCATCGACCCGGCGCTCGTCACCACCGACGCCACCGCCCTGGTCAAACGCGGCGACCTCGACGTCGTCGTCGAGGTCATCGGCGGCATCGAGCCCGCCCGCACGCTCATCACCACCGCCTTCGAGCACGGCGCCTCCGTCGTCTCCGCCAACAAGGCCCTCCTCGCCCAGGACGGCGCCGCGCTGCACGCCGCGGCGGAGCAGAACGGCCGGGACCTGTACTACGAGGCCGCCGTCGCCGGGGCGATCCCGCTGATCCGGCCGCTGCGCGAGTCCCTGGCGGGCGACAAGGTCAACCGGGTGCTGGGCATCGTCAACGGCACCACCAACTTCATCCTCGACAAGATGGACTCCACCGGCGCCGGGTACCAGGAGGCGCTGGACGAGGCCACCGCGCTCGGGTACGCCGAGGCCGACCCGACCGCCGACGTCGAGGGCTTCGACGCCGCCGCCAAGGCCGCGATCCTCGCCGGGATCGCCTTCCACACCCGCGTCCGCCTCGACGACGTCTACCGCGAGGGCATGACCGAGGTCACCGCCGCCGACTTCGCCTCCGCGAAGGAGATGGGCTGCACCATCAAGCTGCTCGCCATCTGCGAGCGGGCCGCCGACGGTGCCTCCGTCACCGCGCGCGTGCACCCCGCGATGATCCCGCTCAGCCACCCGCTGGCCTCCGTGCGCGGCGCGTACAACGCCGTCTTCGTGGAGTCGGAGGCCGCCGGGCAGCTGATGTTCTACGGCCCCGGCGCCGGCGGGGCGCCCACTGCCTCCGCCGTCCTCGGCGACCTCGTCGCCGTGTGCCGCAACCGGCTGAGCGGCGCCACCGGGCCCGGCGAGTCGGCGTACGCCGCGCTGCGCGTCTCGCCCATGGGCGACGTCGTCACGCGCTACCACATCAGCCTGGACGTGGCGGACAAACCGGGCGTCCTCGCCCAGGTCGCCACCGTGTTCGCCGAGCACGGCGTGTCCATCGACACGGTCCGTCAGCAGGGCAAGGACGGGGAGGCCTCCCTCGTCGTCGTCACCCACCGTGCTTCCGACGCAGCCCTCAACGGGACCGTGGAGGCGCTGCGCAAGCTCGACACCGTCCGCGGTGTCGCCAGCATCATGCGGGTTGAAGGAGAGTAACCAGCAATGACCCACCAGTGGCGCGGAATCATCGAGGAGTACCGGGACCGGCTGCCGGTATCCGACACCACGCCGGTCGTGACACTCCGTGAGGGCGGTACGCCGCTCGTGCCCGCGCAGGTGCTCTCCGAGCGCACCGGCTGCGAGGTCCACCTCAAGGTCGAGGGCGCCAATCCCACGGGGTCCTTCAAGGACCGCGGCATGACCATGGCCATCTCCAAGGCGAAGGAGGAGGGCGCCAAGGCGGTCATCTGCGCCTCCACCGGCAACACCTCCGCCTCCGCCGCCGCGTACGCCGTGCGCGCCGGGATGGTCTCCGCCGTGCTGGTGCCGCAGGGCAAGATCGCCCTCGGCAAGATGGGCCAGGCCCTCGTCCACGGAGCCAAGATCCTCCAGGTCGACGGCAACTTCGACGACTGCCTCACGCTCGCCCGCGCGCTCAGCGACAACTACCCGGTCGCGCTGGTCAATTCGGTCAACCCGGTGCGTATCGAGGGCCAGAAGACGGCCTCGTTCGAGATCGTGGACATGCTGGGCGACGCCCCCGACATCCACGTCCTGCCGGTCGGCAACGCGGGCAACATCACGGCCTACTGGAAGGGGTACAAGGAGTACGCCGCCGACGGCGTCTCCACCAAGACCCCCCGCATGTGGGGCTTCCAGGCCTCCGGCAGCGCGCCGATCGTGCGCGGCGAGGTCGTCAAGGACCCCTCGACCATCGCCACCGCGATCCGGATCGGCAACCCGGCCTCCTGGCAGTTCGCCCTCGCCGCGCGCGACGAGTCCGGCGGCGCCATCGACGAGGTGACGGACCGTGAAATCCTGCGCGCCTACCGGCTGTTGGCCGCCCAGGAGGGCGTCTTCGTCGAGCCGGCGTCCGCCGCGTCCGTGGCCGGTCTGCTGAAGGCCGCCGAGCAGGGCAAGGTGGACCCGGGGCAGCGGATCGTGTGCACCGTCACCGGCAACGGCCTCAAGGACCCCGACTGGGCCGTCGCGGGCGCCCCGCAGCCGGTCACCGTCCCGGTCGACGCGGCCGCCGCGGCCGAGCGGCTGGGCCTGGCCTGACGCGGACGCCGGGCGGCGCGCACCGGGCCGGCCCGCGGCGCGGGGCGCCCGGCCCCGGCGAGGAACTGCGCGCCGAACTCGCCGAGAGCACCGCCGAGCTGCGGCGGCTGCGCGCCAGCATCGGCTCCACGTTCGTCAACCTGGCCCTGCGCACCCTCGGCCTGGTCGAGCGTCAGCTCGGCGTGAGAGAGGGGGTGCGGGGGGGGTGGGGGGGGCGGGGGGGGGGGGGGGGGGGGGGGGGGGGGGGCGCCGGGGCGGGGCCGGGGGGGGGGGGGGGGCGGGCCGGGCGCGGCGGCTGCGGGCCGGGTGCGGCCGGGCGGGGGCCGCGCCGGCGGGCCGGGCCCCGCCCCTCCGCCCGTCCGGCCCGCTCGCCGGTCGGCGCGACCGCTGCCACCTGCGGTAGCGGGGTCACGGCGCCGCACGTGGCGTACGTCACCTGCGGCGCAGGCGAGCGGCTCCGCGCGGCACGCGCGGCTCCTCGTGGCTCGACTCGGTTCGGGCACCGTCCCGCGCACGCCACCGCGCCCGGCACCCCGGACCGCGTACGTCGCCCGTCCCGCGCTCCGAGCCCAGCCGCGCACGCCCCCGCGCCGCCCGCGACCCGTGCGGCGCTGTGCGGCGCGTCGCGCAACCGGGCCATGTTCCGGCGCGCCTTCCCCGGGGGACGCTGATGAGGGGGGCACAAGGGGCTTACGACACGCATCGTGCGCCTCCTGTGCGCCCTATGTCGCCACAGAACCTTCCTTCGATAGGCTGTACTGAACCCATCCGGCGCATATGCCTTCGCATTGCGTGCGGCGCCGCGTCGTCTCCGCGGCCGCGGCCCGAGGGTCCTCACGTCCTGTCGAACGTCAGCCGAACGCCGGTCGGATGTCCGTCGAGACCGCCTCGAACGACACTCGACCGTCACGCAGCTCAAGGAGAGTCAACGAGCGATGGCCGGTCCAGCGTTCCGCGCCGCCGCCGTCCGGGTGCGCGTCCCCGCCACCAGCGCCAACCTCGGCCCGGGCTTCGACGCCCTCGGCCTCGCGCTGGGGCTCTACGACGACGTCGTCGTCCGGGTGGCCGACTCCGGGCTGCACATCGACATCGCGGGCGAGGGCAGCCAGACGCTGCCGCGCGACGAGAACCACCTCCTCGTACGCTCCCTGCGCACCGCCTTCGACGTCCTGGGCGGACAGCCGCGCGGACTGGAGATCGTCTGCGCCAACCGCATCCCGCACGGCCGCGGCCTCGGCTCCTCCTCCGCCGCCATCTGCGCCGGCATCGTCGCCGCCCGCGCCGTGACCATAGGCGGCGAAGCGAAACTCGACGACACCGCGCTGCTCGAACTCGCCACCGAGATCGAAGGCCACCCGGACAACGTGGCGGCCTGTCTGCTCGGCGGTTTCACCCTGTCCTGGATGGAGACCGGCGCCGCCCGGGCCATCAGGATGGAGCCCTGCGATTCCATCGTTCCGGTGGTTTTCGTCCCCGGAAAGCCGGTCCTGACCGAGACGGCGCGCGGCCTGCTGCCGCGCACGGTGCCGCACGTCGACGCGGCCGTCAACGCGGGACGCGCCGCCCTGCTCGTCGAGGCCCTCACCCGGCGCCCCGAGCTGCTGCTGCCCGCCACCGAGGACCGTCTCCACCAGGAGTACCGCGCCCCGGCGATGCCGGAGAGCGCCGCACTGGTGGAGCGGCTGCGCGCCGACGGCGTCCCGGCGGTCATCTCCGGCGCCGGCCCCACGGTCATGGCCCTGGCCGACGCGGGCACCGCCGACAAGGTGGAACAGCTGGCCGGCAGCGGCTGGGCCGCCAACCGGCTCAGCCTGGACCTGCACGGCGCGAGCGTGCTGCCGCTGGCGGGCTGACACGCGATTGCCGGATGATGGAGAGGGGGAATGTTTGTTGGGTCCGGTAGTGTTAACCTCAAGTCTGCACCCGACCTGACCACGGCGAGGTGCTTCGTGTCCCCGTCCGGGACCAACATTCTTCCGGGAGCTCCCCAAGACACTCCGTGTTCTCTACGCCGTATCCGGGCAGTACGTCGTACGCGGACGCTGAGCGCTCCACAGGTGGGGCAACCCCCTCTGGGGGAGTACCGGAATCGACGCGACCACGCGTGACACCGGGTGTCACGCCGCGAGGAAGCGTCATCACCAGATATTTCTTCCGCCGCTTTGGCGGACCACCGCCCCGGCACGGTCCACACAGCAAGGACCGAAGCCGGACAGCACAACCGGTCGCCGAGCCAGACAGGCCGACGTCCGCTCCAGGGAAGGACCCTTCGTGAGCGACACCACCGATCTGATGGGCGCACGTGTCGAGGAGACCGCTGCCGCGCCCGCCACGGACGCCTCCGCGCCTGCCACCGGTGCCGGCTCCCGGCGGCGCCGTGGCACCGGCCTCGAGGGCATGGTGCTGGCCGAGCTGCAGCAGGTCGCATCCGGCCTCGGCATCAGGGGCACGGCGCGCATGCGCAAGAGCCAGCTGATCGAGGTCATCAAGGAGGCGCAGGCCGCAGGGGGATCCGCCCCCGCCAAGGCCGACGCGGCCGCCACCGAGACCAAGCCGAAGCGCCGCGCCACCTCTCGCGCCCGTACGGGCGACGACGCCGCCTCGAAGAAGGCGGCCGAGGCCCCTGCCGAGAAGGCCGCGGCCCAGCAGCAGATCGAGATTCCCGGGCAGCCCGCCAGCGATGACGCTCCCGCGGAGCGGCGCCGGCGCCGGGCCACCGCCGAGGCGGGCAGCCCGTCCGGCAGCCCCGAGACCGTCACCGCCGAGGCCAAGAGCGAGCCGAAGGCCGAGACGCCGGCCCAGCCGCAGCAGGCCCAGCAGTCGTCGCAGCAGGCTCAGCAGCAGGCCCAGGGCCAGCAGCAGCCGCAGCAGGGCGACGCCAAGGGTGACGCCGGTGACGGCGGCGAGGGCCGCCGCCGCGACCGCCGTGAGCGCGGCCGCGACCGCGACCGCCGCGGCAAGGGCGACGACCAGCAGGGCCAGCGCCAGCAGCAGAACCAGCAGCAGGGCGGCGGCCGCCAGGACCGCCAGCAGGACGACGACGACTACGAGGGCGGGCGCCGGGGCCGTCGCGGCCGCTACCGCGACCGCCGTGGCCGCCGTGGCCGCGACGACGTGTCCGAGCCGCAGATCACCGAGGACGACGTCCTGATCCCGGTCGCGGGCATCCTGGACATCCTCGACAACTACGCGTTCATCCGCACCTCCGGCTACCTGCCCGGCCCGAACGACGTGTACGTCTCCCTCGCCCAGGTCCGCAAGAACGGCCTGCGCAAGGGCGACCACGTCACCGGTGCCGTGCGCCAGCCGAAGGAGGGCGAGCGCCGCGAGAAGTTCAACGCGCTGGTCCGCCTGGACTCCGTCAACGGCATGGCGCCCGAACACGGCCGCGGCCGCCCGGAGTTCAACAAGCTGACCCCGCTCTACCCGCAGGACCGCCTCCGCCTGGAGACGGACCCGGGCGTGCTGACCACCCGCATCATCGACCTGGTCTCGCCCATCGGCAAGGGCCAGCGCGGTCTGATCGTGGCCCCGCCGAAGACCGGCAAGACCATGATCATGCAGGCGATCGCCAACGCGATCACGCACAACAACCCCGAGTGCCACCTGATGGTCGTCCTCGTCGACGAGCGTCCGGAAGAGGTCACCGACATGCAGCGGTCGGTCAAGGGCGAGGTCATCTCCTCGACCTTCGACCGCCCGGCCGAGGACCACACCACGGTCGCCGAGCTGGCCATCGAGCGCGCCAAGCGCCTGGTGGAGCTGGGCCACGACGTGGTCGTCCTGCTGGACTCGATCCCCCGCCTGGGCCGCGCCTACAACCTGGCCGCCCCGGCCTCCGGCCGCATCCTGTCCGGTGGTGTCGACTCCACGGCCCTGTACCCGCCGAAGCGGTTCTTCGGTGCGGCCCGCAACATCGAGGACGGCGGTTCGCTGACCATCCTCGCCACCGCCCTGGTGGACACCGGGTCCCGCATGGACGAGGTGATCTTCGAGGAGTTCAAGGGCACCGGCAACATGGAGCTGAAGCTCGACCGGAAGCTCGCCGACAAGCGCATCTTCCCGGCCGTCGACGTCGACGCCTCCGGCACGCGCAAGGAGGAGATCCTGCTCGGCGCCGAGGAGCTGGCCATCGTCTGGAAGCTGCGCCGGGTGCTGCACGCGCTCGACCAGCAGCAGGCGATCGAGCTGCTGCTCGACAAGATGAAGCAGACCAAGTCGAACGTCGAGTTCCTCATGCAGATCCAGAAGACGACCCCGACGCCGGGCAACGGCGACTGAGGTACGCGATCAGCCGGAAAGGGCCGCTCCCGCACGGGGGCGGCCCTTCGCCGTTCCCGCACGGCCCGTGCTCGCCGTCGTCGCACGGGCGGGCGGGCTTTCCGACGGACCGCCGCGCCGCACGGGCGGGCGGCCGACCTTCCCTGCGCCGCCGGGCCGGACCGGCGAGACCTTTGCCACAGCAACCGCGCGCGGCAGGGGCCGTGACCGCCTCCGGCCGTTGCCGCGAAACCGCAGGTGAGCCCGCCGCTTTCCGTGACCTGCCGACACGCGGCGCGCATTCCGGGCGCACAGCCGGCACAGAGCGCTGTGCAACCCTGTCCCGAGTTGCCCCGTCTGACGGTACGAGCGCCGCCGGCGCGGTACGCGGTCCTACAGGCCGGGGCCGACCCTGACAGCAGGGGGTGACCGACCGGATACGAGAGCTGAGGAGTACATGTCCCCCGAGAGCACGCCGGGCCCGGGCATACCCGGGGACACCGGCTCCACCGCCCCCCGTCGCCGCGCCGGCAAGGGACGCCGCCGCAAGCCCCCCACGGCGCGCCGCCGGGCCCTGACGGTGATGGCCTGGACGGCGGCCGGGATCGTGGTGCTGGGCGGCACCGGCGCCGGGTACCTGTACCTCAAGCTCAACGGCAACCTCACCACCGTCGACATCAACCAGATGCTCGGCGGCGACCGGCCGAAGAAGGCGGACAACGGCTCGGAGAACATCCTGGTCCTGGGCTCCGACACCCGCTCCGGCGGCAACCGAAAGCTGGGCGGCGGCACCGACGACGGCAGCGCCCGCTCCGACACGGCGATGATCGTCCACGTCTACAAGGGCCACAAGAAGGCCAGTGTGGTCTCCATCCCGCGCGACACCCTCGTCGACCGCCCCGAGTGCACCGACGCCCACGGCACCGAGCACCCGGCCGCGCGGAACGTGATGTTCAACGAGGCGTACTCCACCGGCGGCGCGGCCTGCGCCGTCAAGACCGTCGAGTCGCTCACCGGCGTGCGCATGGACCACTACATGGAGGTCGACTTCAGCGGCTTCCGGACGCTCGTCGACGACCTCGGCGGCGTGCGGGTGACCACCACCCGGGCCATCCACGACCCCGACAGCCACCTGAACCTGGACGCGGGCACGCACACCCTGAACGGCCAGCAGGCGCTCGGCCTGGTGCGTACCCGGCACGGCGTCGGCGACGGCTCCGACCTGGGCCGCATCCAGCTCCAGCAGGCGTTCGTGAAGGCGCTGATCGACCAGGTCAAGCACGTCGGGGTGTTCAGCAACCCCAAGAAGCTCTACGACCTGGCCGACACCGCCACCAAGTCCGTCACCACCGACTCCGACCTCGGCTCGGTCAACTCCCTGATCTCCTTCGCCGACGGCCTGAAGGGCATCAGCTCCTCGCACATGACCATGGTCACGATGCCGGTGCAGTACGACACCGGCAACGCCAATCGCGTCGTCATCGACGAACCCAAGGCCCGGCAGGTCTGGACGGCCCTGAGGAACGACCGGCCGATCCCGAGGACGGCCACCGAGGGCACGGCCACCGGCGAGGCCAGGGACGTGGTGAGCAGCGGCCGGGCGCAGTGATCACCGGCCCGCAGGGTCCCCCGCTCGCGGCGGACCCGGCGGGTCCCCCGCCCGCGGCGGAATAGAACACCCCCGCCCCCGGTTTTGGGAGATGGCGCCAGTCCTGGCAGACTGGTACGTCGGCCCCGGTTCACGCCCCCGCAGCCCGCGGCGGCGACCCGGCGCCCTCCCGAAACCTAGGAGACACCTTGAAGCGCGACATCCACCCCGCGTACGTCGAGACGCAGGTCAGCTGCACCTGCGGCGCGTCGTTCACCACCCGCAGCACCATCGAGTCCGGCACCATCCGGGCCGAGGTCTGCTCCGAGTGCCACCCGTTCTACACGGGCAAGCAGAAGATCCTCGACACCGGTGGCCGTGTGGCCCGCTTCGAGGCCCGCTTCGGCAAGGCTGCCGCCGGCTCCAAGAAGTAGCGAGCCCCCATTCGCCGGTCCACGGCCGTACCCTTCACCGAGGGTGCGCCGGGACCGGCGTTTTTGGTCGCCCGCCTTCCCCCACCCCGCAGTATCAGGAGCCGCAAGATGTTCGAGGCCGTCGAGGAGCTCGTCGCCGAGCACGCCGACCTGGAGAAGAAGCTCGCCGACCCGTCGGTCCACTCCGACCAGGGACACGCGCGCAAGCTCAACAAGCGCTACGCCGAGCTGACCCCGATCGTCGCCACGTACCGCTCCTGGAAGCAGACCGGCGACGACATCGAGGCCGCGCGCGAGCTGGCCGCCGACGACCCGGAGTTCGCCGCCGAGGTCAAGGACCTGGAGAAGCAGCGCGAGGAGCTGACCGAGCGCCTGCGCCTGCTGCTGGTCCCGCGCGACCCGAGTGACGACAAGGACGTCATCCTGGAGATCAAGGCGGGCGCGGGCGGCGACGAGTCGGCGCTGTTCGCCGGCGACCTGCTGCGCATGTACCTGCGCTATGCCGAGCGCGTCGGCTGGAAGACCGAGATCATCGACGCCACCGAGTCCGAGCTGGGCGGCTACAAGGACGTCCAGGTCGCGGTGAAGGCCCGCGGGCAGATCGAGCCCGGCCAGGGCGTGTGGGCGCGGCTGAAGTACGAGGGCGGCGTGCACCGCGTGCAGCGGGTGCCCGCCACCGAGTCGCAGGGGCGTATCCACACCTCCGCCGCCGGTGTCCTGGTCACCCCGGAGGCCGAGGAGGTCGACGTGGAGGTCAACCCGAACGACCTGCGCATCGACGTCTACCGCTCCTCCGGTCCCGGCGGCCAGTCCGTGAACACCACCGACTCCGCGGTCCGCATCACGCACATCCCGACCGGCGTCGTCGCCTCCTGCCAGAACGAGAAGAGCCAGCTGCAGAACAAGGAGCAGGCGATGCGTATCCTGCGCTCCAGGCTGCTCGCCATGGCGCAGGAGGAGGCGGAGAAGGAGGCCGCGGACGCCCGCCGCAGCCAGGTCCGCACCGTGGACCGCTCCGAGAAGATCCGCACCTACAACTTCCCGGAGAACCGCATCTCCGACCACCGCGTCGGCTTCAAGGCGTACAACCTGGACCAGGTCCTGGACGGCGACCTCGACGCGGTGATCCAGGCCTGCGTGGACGCGGACTCGGCCGCCAAGCTCGCGGCCGCGTAAGGCGCACGGGCGCCGCCCGGCGGCGCACGCCGGCGGCATCGCACGGCAGGACAGCACGTACGAGCACCGAGCACGGAGGACCAGCGTGCAGCAAGAATTTGGGGGGCGACCCCCAGGCCCCCGCAGCGTGCTGCTCGCGGAGGTGGCGCAGGCCACCCAGCGGCTGGCCGACGCCGGCGTGCCCTCGCCGCGCACCGACGCCGAGGAGCTGGCCGCGTTCGTGCACGGCGTCAAGCGCAGCCAGCTGCACTCCGTGAAGGACGCCGACTTCGACGCCCGGTACTGGGAGGTCGTCGCCCGCCGCGAGCAGCGCGAGCCGCTGCAGCACATCACCGGGCGGGCCTACTTCCGGTACCTGGAACTCCAGGTCGGGCCCGGGGTGTTCGTGCCCCGGCCCGAGACCGAGTCGGTGGTCGGCTGGGCGATAGACGCCGTGCGCGCCATGGACGTGGCCGAGCCGTGCGTGGTCGACCTGTGCACCGGCTCCGGCGCCATCGCGCTCGCCCTCGCCCAGGAGGTGCCGCGCTCGCGCGTGCACGCCGTGGAGCTGAGCGAGGAGGCGCTGGTGTGGACCCGCAAGAACATGGCGGGATCCCGGGTCGATCTGCGCCAGGGCGACGCCCTGACCGCCTTCCCCGACCTCGACGGCCAGGTCGACCTCGTCATCTCCAACCCGCCGTACATCCCGCTGACCGAGTGGGAGTACGTCGCTCCGGAGGCCCGCGACTACGACCCGGAGATGGCGCTGTTCTCCGGCGAGGACGGCCTGGACCTGATCCGGGGCATCGAACGCACCGCGCACCGGCTGCTGCGCCCCGGCGGGGTCGTCGTCATCGAGCACGCCGACACCCAGGGCGGCCAGGTGCCGTGGATCTTCACCGAGGAACGGGGCTGGGCGGACGCGGCCGACCACCCCGACCTCAACAACCGCCCCCGGTTCGCCACTGCCCGCAAGGCGCTGCCGTGACCCCGACGACAGGCGTGACCGGAGTCCCGCATTACGTGTACGAGGAGGCCCGCTGACCATGGCACGGCGATACGACACCAACGACGCGACCGACCGCGTCACCGGTCTGCGCGAGGCCGCGTCCGCCGTCCGCCGGGGCGAACTCGTGGTGCTGCCCACCGACACCGTCTACGGCATCGGCGCGGACGCGTTCTCCTCCGAGGCCGTCGGCGACCTGCTCGCCGCCAAGGGCCGTGGCCGCCACATGCCCTCGCCGGTCCTGATCGGCTCCCCGAACACCCTGCACGGGCTGGTCACGGACTTCTCCGAGAAGGCCTGGGAGCTGGTGGACGCCTTCTGGCCGGGCCCGCTGACCCTGGTCGCCAGGCACCAGCCGTCGCTGCAGTGGGACCTGGGCGAGACCCGCGGCACGGTCGCCGTGCGCATGCCGCTGCACCCGGTCGCCATCGAACTGCTCACCGAGGTCGGCCCCATGGCGGTGACCTCGGCGAACGTCACCGGGCACCCGGCGCCGGAGGACTGCGACGCCGCCCAGGAGATGCTCGGCGACGCCGTCTCCGTGTACCTCGACGGCGGCCCCATCCCCGGCAACACCCCGTCCTCCATCGTGGACGTCACCCGTGAGGTGCCCGTGCTGCTCCGCGAGGGCGCCCTGTCGCCCGAGGAGCTGCGCAAGGTCGTACCCGACCTCGAGGTGGCCAATTGACGCCGCCCGACACGGGGCGTGGCATAGGCGAGCAGGACCGGGCGGACACGCCCCGCGACACCTTCCGCATCCTCCACGTCAGCACCGGCAACGTGTGCCGCTCGCCCATCACCGAGCGGCTGACCCGGCACTTCCTGGCGGACCGGCTCGGCGACCCGGCCGGTGGCGGGCTGATCGTGGAGAGCGCCGGCACCTGGGGCCACGAGGGCGCGCCGATGGAGGCCAACGCCGAGACGGTGCTGGCGGACTTCGGCGCGGACGCCTCCGGCTTCGTGGGCCGCGAACTCCTCGACGAGCACGTCATCACGGCCGACCTGGTGCTCACCGCCACCCGCGACCACCGCGCCCAGGTGATCTCGATGGGGCACTCGGCGGGCCTGCGCACCTTCACGCTCAAGGAGTTCACCCGCCTGGTCAAGGCGATCGACCCGGCCACGCTGCCCCCGCTGGAGGACGGCGTGGTGGAACGCGCGCGGGCCCTGGTCCGCGCCGCCGCCGCTCTACGCGGGTGGCTCCTGGCCCCGACCGCGGAGGCCGACGAGGTGCACGACCCCTACGGCGCCCCGCTGCCGTTCTTCCGGTCCATCGGCGACGAGATACACCAGGCGCTGGACCCGGTCGTGACGGCGCTGACGGGCGTGCCGGCGCGGGCGTGAGAGGGCGGGCGCCGCGGGGTACCCGCGGGGCGTAACAGCCGCGCGGCAGGTCCGGCGCGGGCCTACATTGGACGTACGTCACCGTCGACCGTCCGGAGACCACCATGTCGGTCATCCCCGCCCTCGAGGCCGATGTCCTGCGGCGGCAGGACCCCGAAGTGGCCGACATCCTGCTGGGGGAGCTGGCGCGGCAGGCGACGACGCTGCAACTGATCGCGGCGGAGAACTTCACCTCGCCGGCGGTGCTGGCCGCGCTCGGCTCCCCGCTGGCGAACAAGTACGCCGAGGGCTATCCGGGCGCCCGCCACCACGGCGGCTGCGAGATCGTCGACGCCGCCGAGCGGCTCGCGGTGGAGCGGGCCAGGACGCTGTTCGGCGCCGACCACGCCAACGTGCAGGCCCACTCGGGCTCCTCGGCCGTGCTGGCGGCCTACGCGGCGCTGCTGCGCCCCGGTGACACCGTCCTCGCCCTCGGGCTGCCCTACGGCGGGCACCTCACGCACGGCTCGCCCGCGAACTTCTCGGGCCGCTGGTTCGACTTCGTCGGCTACGGCGTGGACGCCGAGACCGGGCTCATCGACCACGAGCAGGTGCGCACCCTGGCGCGGGCGCACCGGCCCAAGGCGATCGTGTGCGGCTCGATCGCCTACCCGCGCCACCTCGACTACGCCTTCTTCCGGTCGGTCGCCGACGACGTGGGCGCCTACCTCATCGCCGACGCCGCGCACCCCATCGGACTGGTCGCGGGGGGAGCGGCGCCCAGCCCGGTGCCGTACGCCGACGTGGTGTGCGCCACCACGCACAAGGTGCTGCGCGGGCCGCGCGGCGGGATGATCCTGTGCGCCGCCGAGCTGGCCGGGCGCGTGGACCGGGCCGTGTTCCCCTTCACCCAGGGCGGCGCGCAGATGCACACCATCGCCGCGAAGGCGGTGGCGTTCGCCGAGGCGGCCACACCCGCGTTCGGCGCCTACGCCCACCAGGTGGTCGCCAACGCCCGCGTGCTGGCCGCCCAGCTGGCCGCGGAGGGCCTGCACGTGACCACCGGCGGCACCGACACCCACCTGATCACCGCCGACCCGGCCCCGCTGGGTGTGGACGGGCGCACCGCGCGCGGCCGGCTGGCCGCCGCCGGGATCGTGCTGGACTGCTGCGCGCTGCCGCACACCGACTCCCGCGGGCTGCGCCTGGGCACCGCGGCGGTGACCACGCAGGGCATGGCGCAGGAGGAGATGCAGTGGATCGGCGTGCTGTTCGGCAAGGTGCTGCGCGGCGATCTGGACGCCGCCCGGGCCCGGGCGGAGGTGCGGGAGCTGGCCGCCGCGTTCCCGCCGTATCCGCGGTGAGGGGCACCGGGCGCGCGGCGCGGCCGTACGGCGGGGCGGCGCACGCCGGGGGGCCGTACAAACCGGTACACAGACGTACGTGCAACCATCGTCGCTACCCGGAAGTCCCCATACATATGCCTGCGTCGCTAGGGTGTGGGACGGAGATGGCCAGCGAGACCTGTGGGGAAGCCCGTGCGTGAATACCTGCTGACGCTCTGCATCACGGCCGCGGTGACGTACCTGCTGACAGGGCCGGTGCGCAAGTTCGCGATCGTGGCGGGGGCGATGCCGGAGATCCGGGCCCGTGACGTGCACCGGGAACCCACTCCGCGCCTGGGCGGGATCGCGATGTTCTTCGGGCTGTGCGCGGGCCTGCTGGCCGCCGACCACCTGACCAACCTCAGCGAAGTCTTCCAGAAGTCGAACGAGCCGCGGGCGCTGCTGTCCGGGGCCGCGCTGATCTGGCTGATCGGCGTGCTGGACGACAAGTTCGAGATCGACGCGCTGATCAAGCTGGGCGGCCAGATGATCGCGGCGGGTGTGATGGTCATGCAGGGTCTGACGATCCTGTGGCTGCCGGTCCCGGGCGTGGGCACGGTCGCGCTCACCCAGTGGCAGGGCACGCTGCTGACGGTGGCGCTGGTCGTGATCACGATCAACGCGGTCAACTTCGTCGACGGGCTGGACGGCCTGGCCGCCGGCATGGTGTGCATCGCGGCCGCCGCGTTCTTCATGTACGCCTACCGGATCTGGTACTCGTACGGCATCGAGGCCGCCGCCCCGGCCACCCTCTTCGCCTCCGTCCTGATGGGCATGTGCCTGGGCTTCCTGCCGCACAACATGCATCCGGCGCGGGTCTTCATGGGCGACTCGGGCTCGATGCTGATCGGCCTGGTGCTGGCGGCGGGCGCGATCTCGGTGACCGGGCAGGTCGACCCGGACCTGATGAACCTGTTCACCGGCTCCGAGCGCAACTCCGTGCACCAGATGGTGCCGGTCTACATCCCGCTGCTGATGCCGCTGACGATCATCGCGATCCCGGCCAGCGACTTCATCTTCGCCGTGGTGCGGCGCACCTGGCGCGGCCAGTCGCCGTTCGCCGCCGACCGCGGCCACCTGCACCACCGGCTGCTGCAGATCGGCCACTCGCACAGCCGGGCCGTGCTGATCATGTACTTCTGGGCGGCGCTGATCGGCTTCGGGGCGCTGGCGTACTCGGTGAACTCCGCGTCGATGTGGATCGTGCTGGGCATCGTCGTCCTCAGCTTCATCGGCCTGGTGCTGCTCCTGCTGCCACGGTTCACGCCCCGGGCGCCGCGCTGGGCCGAGCGGTTCGTGCCGCCGCGCTACCGCCGCCGTCGCCCGGGTGCGGCGCCGCGGACGGCCCCGGCCGCCTCCGGGCCGGCCACGGCCGACGCCCCCTGCGAGGGCGCCGCTGCCGCCGAGGCCGGCGAGAGCGGGGAGCGGGCGGCGCGCATCGCGGCGACCGTGGCGGGTGTCAACGGAGCGAGTGCGCTGGGCGCCCGTTCGCGTCTCCTGGACGGGCGGAAAGCGGAAACCTCGCGCTGACGGCCAAGGTAAGAATCTGACTAAAGCGTTGCCGATTCATGGGGGTGCAATCTCCCGCGTTTCCGGGCAAATTGGTCACGTTTTTGCACACTCGGGCACTGTCGATCTCATGTGTGACAGCAAGCACACCCAGCAGGTAAAGACCTCATCAAATAGTTTGTGATACGGTTCACGAGAACCCCGGATACAGCCGAAGGACCCGAGTGCGAGGGCCCCTTGGTGTGGAGGACCCTCGTCCGAACCGGGGACTACGCTCGTCCATGACGACACCCCTGCCCCCTGTGAAAGCGGAGTTGCCGCCATGCCGTCCAATGACGTCCGGAACCTACTGCACACCGCAGTGCCCACCGCCGCTGTCGGTGTGGTCGCGGTGGCGGTCAGCGGTGCGGTCGCCGGCGGCAAGGGCGCGATCGGAGCCGTGGTCGGTGCAGCCCTCGCGATTCTCTACATGGGGATCGGCCTGTACGTGCTGCAGTGGACGGCGAAGTCGTTGCCGCAGCTGTTCCAGGCCATGGGCCTCATGCTCTATGTCGCCCAACTCCTGCTGCTCATGATCTTCCTGGCCCTCTTCAAGGGCACCTCTCTGTTCAATGCGAAGGCGTTCGCGTTCTCGCTCGTCGTCGCGACCGTCGTATGGATGGCCGCACAGGCGCGCGCGCACATGAAGTCCAAGATCTTCTACGTGGAACCGGACTCCGAGAAGAACGAGAAGTCCCAGAAGACAGGGTCCTCGTCGTGAGGGGTAGGGCCGGGATAAAGACGTGTGTGATCTCCTGCTATCGTCCGGTGCCAACTGCGGCATCGCGGGCGCGGGCATCTGAGCTGACGCCTGCTCGATCGCGAGGCTCGATGCCCGCCGGCCGCCCCCACATCCGTAACACCAGTCCGGTGCCGACCCGCGGCTGCGCGCCGCGCCGACACAACGAGGTTGCCGTATCCATGCGCCACGCCGAAGGAGCCCGCGGTGAGTGCTGACCAGACCACGCTCGCCTTTGACTGGAGTTGCCGCGTCTTCGCCGAGAACGGCTGCGGCTTTCCGTCGCCGGGCCTGCACTCCTTCATCTTCAAGCCGATGTTCACCGTCGGCGGCTACGACTTCGACAAGCCGATGCTGCTCGCCATCGTCACCACGGTGGTCGTCGTCGGCTTCTTCTGGGCCGCTTTCAGCAGGGCCAAGGTCGTTCCCGGCAAACTCCAGATGGTCGGTGAGGCCGGCTACGACTTCGTGCGCCGCGGCATCGTCTACGAGACGCTCGGCAAGCGCGAGGGCGAGAAGTACGTCCCGCTGATGGTGTCGATCTTCTTCTTCGTCTGGATCATGAACCTGTGGTCGATCATCCCGGTCGCCCAGTTCCCGGTCACGTCGATCATCGCCTACCCGGCCGCCCTGGCCGCGATCGTCTACGTGACCTGGATGGTCCTGACGTTCAAGAAGCACGGCTTCGCCGGCGGCTTCAAGAACCTCACCGGTTACGACAAGTCGCTCGGCCCGGTGCTGCCGCTCGTGGTGGTCATCGAGTTCTTCTCGAACGTCCTGGTCCGGCCGTTCACGCACGCGGTGCGTCTGTTCGCCAACATGTTCGCCGGTCACCTGCTGCTCGTGATGTTCACCGTCGCCAGCTGGTACCTGATGAACAAGTGGCTGATCGTCGCCGGCGCCGTCTCGTTCGTCATGGCCATGGTCATGATCCTGTTCGAGCTCTTCGTCCAGGCCGTCCAGGCGTACGTCTTCGTCCTCCTGGCCTGCTCCTACGTTCAGGGCGCTCTCGCCGAGCACCACTGAGCCGTACGAACCGCCCCGTCACAGTCGTCCGGTGGCCAACCCCCACCGGTCCTTGAAAGAGAAGGAAGAATCAGCATGGCTGCCACTGAGACCCTCGCCGCCGTCACCGGCTCCATCGCCTCCGTCGGCTACGGCCTCGCCGCCATCGGTCCCGGCATCGGCATCGGCATCATCTTCGGCAACGGCACCCAGGCGCTCGCCCGCCAGCCCGAGGCCGCCGGTCTGATCCGTGCCAACCAGATCCTGGGCTTCGCCTTCTGTGAGGCGCTCGCCCTCATCGGCATCGTCATGCCGTTCGTTTACACCTACAAGTAAACCGCGGCCGACGACCCACCCCCATCAGGGAAAGGCACTGATGACATGCAGCTGACACAGCAGCTGGTGCAGCTGGCGGCGGAGGAGCAGCAGAACCCCCTCATCCCGCCCGGCCCCGAGCTGGTCATCGGCCTCATCACCTTCGCGATCGTCTTCTTCTTCCTCGGGAAGAAGCTCCTGCCGAACATCAACAAGGTTCTCGAGGAGCGCCGCGCGGCGATCGAAGGCGGTATCGAAGAGGCCGAGGCCATGAAGGTCGAGGCCCAGAGCGTCCTCGAGCAGTACAAGGCCCAGCTCGCCGAGGCCCGGCACGAGGCCGCTCGCCTGCGCCAGGAGGCCCAGGAGCAGGGCGCCGCGCTCATCGCCGAGATGCGGGCCGAGGGCCAGCGTCAGCGCGAGGAGATCGTCGCCGCCGGCCACGCCCAGATCGAGGCCGACCGCAAGGCCGCCGCGGCCACGCTCCGCCAGGACGTCGGCAGGCTGGCCACCGAGCTGGCCGGCAAGCTCGTCGGCGAGTCCCTCGAGGACCACGCCCGGCAGAGCCGTGTGATCGACCGCTTCCTCGACGAACTCGAGGAGAAGGCCGAGGCCGCGCGATGAACGGAGCGAGCCGTGAGGCTCTGACCGCCGCACGTGAGCGTCTCGACGCGCTGACGGACTCCACGTCCGCCTCCGCCGCGCGGCTCGCCGACGAACTGGCGGCCGTCACGGCACTGCTCCACCGCGAGGTCGGCCTGCGTCGGGTCCTCACCGACCCGGCGCAGCCCGGTGAGGCCAAGGCCGCGCTGGTGCAGCGCCTGCTGGGCGGCCAGGTCGGCGGTCAGACCGTGGACCTGGTGTCGGGCATGGTGCGCGCGCGCTGGTCGCAGCCGCGGGACCTGGTGGACGCGCTGGAGGAGCTGGCGAACCTCGCCGACCTCACCACGGCCGAGCGGACGGGCACGCTCGACAACGTGGAGGACGAGCTGTTCCGCTTCGGGCGGATCGTCTCCTCCAACACCGAGCTGCGCGCCGCGCTGGCCGACCGGGCCGCGAGCGCCTCGGCCAAGTCCGAGCTGCTGCGCCGGCTGCTCGGCGGACGGGTCGATGCCATCACGGAGCGTCTGGTCACGCGCCTTGTGACGGCGCCGCGGGGACGTAGCCTGGAAGCGGGACTGGAGTCCCTGTCCAAGCTCGCCGCCGACCGCCGCAACCGCATGATCGCCGTCGTCACCTCGGCGGTCCCGCTGAGCGACACGCAGAAGCGGCGCCTGGGCGCCGCCCTCGCCAAGCTCTACGGCCGCCAGATGCACCTGAACCTCGACGTGGACCCCGAGCTGATCGGCGGGATCCGGGTGCAGGTCGGCGACGAGATCATCAACGGCTCCCTCGCGGACCGGCTCGACGACGCCGCCCGCCGCATGGCGAGCTAGCAGCAACTCAACAGCAAGACGTTAACGACGGCCCTGGTTGGGCCGTGCAGAGGATTCACCTCTTATCGGGGGGAGTCCCCGACTCGTGGCATACCCCCCGAGTGAAACTTCGGGCCCAACAAGGAGAGCAGGGAACCCAGATGGCGGAGCTCACGATCCGGCCGGAGGAGATCCGGGACGCGCTGGAGAACTTCGTCCAGTCGTACAAGCCGGACGCGGCCTCGCGCGAGGAGGTCGGTACGGTCACCCTTGCCGGCGACGGCATCGCGAAGGTCGAGGGCCTGCCCTCGGCCATGGCCAACGAGCTGCTGAAGTTCGAGGACGGCACCCTCGGCCTCGCCCTCAACCTGGAGGAGCGCGAGATCGGTGCCATCGTCCTCGGTGAGTTCAGCGGCATCGAGGAGGGCCAGCCGGTCACCCGCACCGGTGAGGTCCTGTCCGTCGCGGTCGGCGAGGGCTACCTCGGCCGTGTGGTCGACCCGCTCGGCAACCCGATCGACGGCCTCGGCGAGATCGAGACCGAGGGCCGCCGTGCCCTCGAGCTGCAGGCCCCCACGGTCATGCAGCGCAAGTCGGTGCACGAGCCGATGGAGACCGGCTACAAGGCCGTCGACGCCATGACGCCGATCGGCCGCGGCCAGCGCCAGCTGATCATCGGCGACCGCCAGACCGGCAAGACCGCCCTGGCCGTCGACACGATCATCAACCAGCGCGACAACTGGCGCTCGGGCGACCCGAACAAGCAGGTCCGCTGCATCTACGTCGCCATCGGCCAGAAGGGCTCCACCATCGCGTCGGTCCGCCGCTCGCTGGAGGAGAACGGCGCGCTGGAGTACACCACCATCGTCGCCGCCCCGGCCTCCGACCCGGCCGGCTTCAAGTACCTGGCGCCCTACACCGGTTCCGCCATCGGCCAGCACTGGATGTACCAGGGCAAGCACGTCCTGATCATCTTCGACGACCTGTCGAAGCAGGCCGACGCCTACCGTGCCGTCTCCCTGCTGCTGCGCCGCCCGCCGGGCCGCGAGGCCTACCCGGGTGACGTCTTCTACCTGCACTCCCGGCTGCTGGAGCGCTGCGCGAAGCTCTCCGACGACATGGGTGCCGGTTCGATGACGGGTCTGCCGATCGTCGAGACCAAGGCCAACGACGTCTCGGCGTTCATCCCGACCAACGTCATCTCCATCACCGACGGCCAGTGCTTCCTGGAGTCGGACCTGTTCAACGCCGGTCAGCGCCCCGCGCTGAACGTCGGTATCTCCGTCTCCCGCGTCGGTGGTTCCGCCCAGCACAAGGCCATGAAGCAGGTCTCCGGCCGCCTGCGCGTGGACCTCGCCCAGTTCCGTGAGCTGGAGGCGTTCGCCGCCTTCGGTTCCGACCTGGACGCCGCCTCCAAGGCCCAGCTGGAGCGCGGTCAGCGCATGGTCGAGCTGCTCAAGCAGGACCAGTACCAGCCGATGGCCACCGAGGACCAGGTCGTCTCCGTGTGGGCCGGCACCACCGGCAAGATGGACGACGTCCCGGTCGCCGACATCCGCCGCTTCGAGAAGGAGCTGCTGGAGTACCTGCACCGCAAGGAGCAGGGCCTGATGACCTCCATCAAGGAGGGCGGCAAGATGTCCGACGACACCCTGCAGGCCGTCGCGGACGCCATCGCGGAGTTCAAGAAGCAGTTCGAGACCTCGGACGGCAAGCTGCTCGGCGAGGACACCCCGGCCGCCGCCGCCAAGTGACGTAAGGAAGGGACCTGACTCATGGGAGCCCAGCTCCGGGTCTACAAGCGTCGCATCCGATCCGTCACCGCGACCAAGAAGATCACCAAGGCGATGGAGATGATCGCCGCCTCGCGCGTCGTCAAGGCGCAGCGCAAGGTGGCGGCCTCCACGCCGTACGCGCAGGAACTGACCCGCGCGGTCACGGCGGTCGGCACCGGTTCGAACACCAAGCATCCGCTGACCACGGAGGCGGAGAACCCGACCCGTGCCGCGGTCCTGCTGCTCACCAGCGACCGCGGTCTGGCCGGCGCGTTCAACGCCAACGCCATCAAGGCGGCGGAACAGCTGACCGAGCGCCTGGAGCGCGAGGGCAAGCAGGTCGACACCTACATCGTCGGCCGGCGCGGTGTGGCCCACTACAACTTCCGCGAGCGGAAGATCACCGAATCGTGGACGGGCTTCACCGACGAGCCTTCGTACGCGGACGCCAAGAAGGTGGCGGCCCCCCTGATCGAGGCCATCGAGAAGGACACCGCGGACGGCGGCGTGGACGAACTCCACATCGTCTACACCGAGTTCGTCTCGATGATGACGCAGACGGCCGTCGACTCCCGGCTGCTGCCGCTGCGCCTCGACGAGGTGGCGGAGCAGACGCAGAAGAAGGACGAGATCCTTCCGCTGTACGACTTCGAGCCGTCGGCGGAGGACGTCCTCGACGCCCTGCTGCCGCGCTACGTGGAGAGCCGCATCTACAACGCGCTGCTCCAGTCGGCCGCCTCCAAGCACGCCGCCACGCGGCGCGCGATGAAGTCGGCGACGGACAACGCCGGAGAGCTGATCGAGACGCTCACCCGGCTTGCCAACCAGGCCCGCCAGGCCGAAATCACCCAGGAAATCAGCGAGATCGTCGGTGGCGCGAGCGCCCTGGCCGACGCGACCGCGGGGAGTGACTACTAATGACCACCACTGTTGAGACGGCCACGGCGACGGGCCGCGTCGCGCGGGTCATCGGCCCGGTCGTCGACGTGGAGTTCCCCGTCGACGCGATGCCGGACATCTACAACGCCCTGCACGTCGAGGTCTCCGACCCGGCGAACGCGGGCCAGAAGAAGACCCTGACCCTCGAGGTCGCCCAGCACCTGGGCGAGGGCCTGGTCCGGGCGATCTCCATGCAGCCCACCGACGGCCTGGTCCGCCAGGCCCCGGTGACCGACACCGGCGCGCCCATCTCCGTCCCGGTCGGCGACTTCACCAAGGGCAAGGTGTTCAACACCCTCGGTGAGGTGCTGAACGTCGAGGCCAGCTACGACGGCGAGCGCTGGCCGATCCACCGCAAGGCGCCGAACTTCGACGAGCTCGAGTCGAAGACCGAGATGTTCGAGACCGGCGTCAAGGTCATCGACCTGCTGACCCCGTACGTCAAGGGCGGCAAGATCGGTCTGTTCGGCGGCGCCGGCGTCGGCAAGACGGTGCTCATCCAGGAGATGATCTACCGCGTCGCCAACAACCACGACGGTGTGTCGGTGTTCGCCGGTGTCGGTGAGCGCACCCGTGAGGGCAACGACCTCATCGACGAGATGAGCGAGTCGGGCGTCATCGACAAGACCGCGCTGGTCTTCGGCCAGATGGACGAGCCGCCGGGCACCCGTCTGCGCGTGGCGCTGGCCGGCCTGACGATGGCGGAGTACTTCCGCGACGTCCAGAAGCAGGACGTGCTGTTCTTCATCGACAACATCTTCCGCTTCACCCAGGCCGGTTCCGAGGTCTCCACCCTGCTGGGCCGCATGCCCTCCGCGGTGGGCTACCAGCCGAACCTGGCCGACGAGATGGGCCTCCTGCAGGAGCGCATCACCTCCACCCGCGGTCACTCGATCACCTCGATGCAGGCGATCTACGTCCCCGCCGACGACCTGACCGACCCGGCCCCGGCCACCACCTTCGCCCACCTGGACGCGACGACGGTTCTCTCCCGTCCGATCTCCGAGAAGGGCATCTACCCGGCCGTGGACCCGCTGGACTCCACGTCCCGGATCCTGGACCCGCGGTACATCGCGAAGGACCACTACGACTGCGCCATGCGCGTCAAGAACATCCTGCAGAAGTACAAGGACCTCCAGGACATCATCGCGATCCTCGGTATCGACGAGCTGGGCGAGGAGGACAAGCTCGTCGTCCACCGGGCCCGTCGTGTGGAGCGCTTCCTGTCCCAGAACACCCACGTCGCCAAGCAGTTCACCGGCGTGGACGGTTCGGACGTGCCGCTGGACGAGTCGATCGCCGCGTTCAACGCGATCTGCGACGGCGAGTTCGACCACTTCCCGGAGCAGGCGTTCTTCATGTGCGGTGGTCTCGAGGACCTGAAGAAGAACGCGAAGGAGCTGGGCGTCTCCTGAACTCACCCGTGAGTTCGTGTGAGGGGGCGGGAGCGTCCCGCCCCCTCACGCACGCCTACTAGAATTGACCCCAACACCCGGCACCCCTGCCGGGTGGTGACCCGAGGAGCCACCCTTGGCTGCTGAGCTGCACGTCGAGCTGGTCGCCGCCGACCGCCAGGTCTGGTCCGGCGAGGCCACCCTGGTCGTCGCGCGCACCACGTCCGGCGACATCGGCGTCATGCCCGGTCACCAGCCGCTGCTCGGTGTGCTGGAGTCGGGCCCGGTGACCATCCGTACGAGTGACGGCGGGACGGTCGTCGCCGCGGTGCACGGCGGTTTCGTCTCGTTCGCGGACAACAAGCTGTCGCTGCTGGCGGAGATCGCCGAGCTGGCGGACGAGATCGACGTCCAGCGCACGGAGCGGGAGCTGGAGCGCGCGAAGGCAGAGGGCGACACTCACGCCGAGCGCCGTGCGGACGTACGACTGCGCGCGGCCACGGCGGCGCGCTGAACCCAGCTCGCGATGTGATGACACCACTCAGCCGCGGCCGGTACCGGAGCAATCCGGTACCGGCCGCGGCTGAGGCGGATGTGGGTGTTTTTTCCGTTCCATTACCTAGGAGACGAGGAGGTCGGTGCCGATGGTCCTCGCTCTGACTGTGTGCGGAATCGTGGTCGCGCTCGTGGTGGTGGGACTGTTCGTCTTCGGGCTGCGCCGCCGGCTCATCCAGCGCTCGGGCGGCACGTTCGACTGCAGCCTGCGCTGGGAGGTGGCCGAGGACCCCGACACCAGCGGCAAGGGCTGGAGCTACGGGGTCGCCCGCTACAACGGCGACCGCGTGGAGTGGTTCCGCGTGTTCTCCTACGCACCCCGTCCGCGCCGCCTGCTGGAACGCGCCTCCATCGAGGTGGCCGGCCGCCGGCTGCCCGAGGGCGAGGAGGAGTTGGCGCTGCTGTCCGACGCGGTGATCCTCGTCTGCGTGCACCGCGGCGTCCGCCTGGAACTGGCCATGAGCGAGGACGCGTTGACGGGCTTCCTCGCCTGGCTTGAGGCGGCCCCGCCCGGACAGCGGGTGAACGTCGCCTAGGCAGGGGTACGTTGTGCTCCCGCACTCCGGCACTCCCGCATTCCGGTACTCCGGTCCTCATGACGAAGCTCCCTCGGCCCGCCGACCGGGGGAGCTTCGTGTTTCCCGGGCCTCGTCCGCTTACGACAGGCCGCTGCTGAGGGCGTTCACCAGCTCACCGTCGCTGGTGTCACCGCTGAACTCCCAGAAGAAGGCGCCGCCCAGGCCCTGGCTGTTCGCCCAGGCCATCTTCGACTTGATGGTGGCCGGGGTGTCGTAGGACCACCAGTTGGTGCCGCAGTGCGCGTACGCGGTGCCGGCGACGGTGCCGGTGACCGGGCAGCTGTTCTTGAGCACCTTGTAGTCCTCGATGCCCGCCTCGTACGTGCCGCTCGCCGCGCCCGTCGCGGTGCCGCCCGGGGCGTCCTGGGTGACGCCGGTCCAGCCGCGGCCGTAGAAGCCGATGCCGATGAGCAGCTTGTTCGCGGGCACGCCCTGCGCCTTGAACTTGGCCATCGCGTCGGCGGTGGTGAAGCCGGCCTTCGGGATGCCGGTGTAGGAGGTGAGCGGGGAGTGCGGGGCGGTGGGGCCCTTGGCGTCCCAGGCGCCGAAGAAGTCGTACGTCATCACGTTGTACCAGTCGACGTACGGGGAGGCACCCGCGTAGTCGGTGGCCTCGATCTTGCCGCCGGCCGAGCCGTCGGCGGTGACGGCGGCGGTGACCAGCTCCTTGCCGAACTTGGCGCGCAGCGCGGACATCAGGTTCCGGAACGCCGCCGGGCCGCTGGTGTCACAGGTCAGGCCGCAGGCGTTCGGGTACTCCCAGTCGATGTCGATGCCGTCGAAGACGTCGGCCCAGCGCGGATCGTGCACCAGGTCGTAGCAGGACTGGGCGAAGGCCGCCGGGTTCTTCGCGGCGTCGGCGAAGCCGCCCGACCAGGTCCAGCCGCCGAAGGACCACAGCACCTTGATGTTCGGGTACTTGGCCTTCAGCTGGCGCAGCTGGTTGAAGTTGCCGCGCAGCGGCTGGTCCCAGGTGTCGGCGACGCCGCTGACGGACTGGTCGGCGGTGAACGCCTTGTCGTAGTCGGCGTAGGAGTCGCCGATGGCGCACTTGCCGCCGGTGACGTTGCCGAAGGCGTAGTTGATGTGCGTGATCTTCGACGCGGAGCCGGAGGTCACCAGGTTCTTGACGTTGTAGTTGCGGCCGTAGATGCCCCACTCGGTGAAGTAGCCGAGCTTGACCTTGCTGCCGCCGCCGGTGGGCGGGGGAGTGGTCGTGCCGCCGGTGGTGCGCACGGCGACCGAGCCGCTGACCGGGCCGGTCTGGTCCGCGGTGTCGCGGGCCTGCACGGTGTAGGAGTAGTCCGTGCCGGCGCTCAGGCCGGTGTCCGTGTACGAGGTCGTCGTCACGGTGGCGACCTTCTTGCCGTCGCGCAGCACGTCGTAGTTCTTGACGCCCTTGTCGTCGGTGGCCGCGGCCCAGCTCAGCTTCACCGAGGTGTCGGTGACGGAGGAGGCGGTGGGGGTGCCGGGCGCGGAGCTGTCTCTTATACACCTCCGACGCTGCCGACGACCCCCTACCCTCCCCCCTTTCCCCTCCCTATGCCTCTTCTCACCCCTACCCCTCTCCCACGCCCTCCGGCCGCCACTCTCTCATCTCTCGGCACATCTCTCACTGTACACTCCTGTGCCTCTCCTGCCATCTCTCCGC
>NZ_LR732544.1:4923489-4929446 GCF_902506575.1 Streptomyces mexicanus
CCGGGCGCGGAGGGCGGGTTGTCGCCGGGGACGGTCGGCGCGCCGTCGCAGCTGCCGCCGTTGAGCTTGCAGCCGGACGGGGAGCCGGGACCGGAGCCGTTGAAGCCGAAGGAGACCGACGCGCCGGGGGCGATGCTGCCGTTCCAGCCGACGTTCTTGGCGGTCCAGTGGGTGCCGGAGTTGGTGACGGTGGCGTCCCAGGCGGAGGTGACCTTGGTGTCGGAGGGGAAGTCCCACTCCACGGTCCAGGAGCTGATGGCGGCCGAGCCGGTGTTCTTGATCGTCCACTGGCCGCCGAAGCCGGTGCCCCAGTCGCTGGTCTTGGTGAAGGTGGCGGTCGCCGTGGCCGCGTCGGCGGCGGCCTGGGCGTGGCCCGAGAGTCCGACGAGTCCGGCCAGGGGGAGCAACAGGGTCGCGAACCCTGCCGCGGCTCTGTGTGTGAAGCGCATCCGCGCCTCCTTGTCGGGGAGATTGTCAAGAGCATGACAGGTGCAGGGTGTGACTGAGCCTTCACGCCCGCGGTCCTGCGAGAGTAGAAAGGTCTGGACCAGGGGTCAAGAGGTCTGGACCAGTGTGGATCCGGCGGCGCGTCCCCGGCGTGCCTCAGTCTCTGCGTACCGGCAGCCCCGACGCGCGCCGCCCCTGCCCTCAGGCGTCCCTGACGTGCGCCGCCCCTGCCTCCGGCGTCCCCGACGCGCGCCCGCCCCCTGCGCACCCGCGGCCGGGGCGCGGCGGGGGGCCGGGGGCCGGCCCCGCACCCCCCCGCGCTGTCACTGCCGTTCGCCGCCGGGCACCCACAGTACGTCACCGGTCTCCTTGTTCGCCGTCCGCGCCAGGATGAACAGCAGGGCGGGCAGGGGGGTTGGGGGGGGGGGCGGGGGGGGGGTGCACCTCTCCCCCCGGCGTGCCAGGGCCGCCCAGGTGGACCGCTCGGCCCGGCGGACGACCGTGCACGCCTGGTGCAGCAGGGCCGCGCCGGGCGTGCCGCCGGGAAGGATGAAGGAGCGCAGCTTGTCCAGCTCGGCGTTGAACCGGTCGCAGTCCGCCTCCAGCCGGTCGATGTAGAACTGCTCGACCCTGAGCGGCGGGTACTTCGGGTCCTCCACCACCGGCGTGGACAGGTCCGCGCCCACGTCGAACAGGTCGTTCTGCACACGGACGAGGACCTTGACGACCTCCTCGTCGAGGCCGCCCAGCGCGATCGCCGTGCCGATCACCGCGTTCGCCTCGTTGGCGTCGGCGTACGCCGCGATGCGCAGGTCGGTCTTGGCGACCCGGCTCATGTCCCCGAGGGCGGTGGTGCCCTGGTCGCCGGTCCTGGTGTAGATGCGTGTCAGATTGACCATGTACCCAGCGTAGTTACGCACCGGCCCGGCGGAAGACACGTGTGCCCACCGTCACCGACAGCGCCGCGAAGCCGACGGCCACCAGGACGCCGTAGAGCACGTGCGCGCCGGCGTACGAGCCGACGTAGGCGTCGCGCACCGCGTCCACGAGGTAGCGGAACGGCACGAAGTGGGAGAGCACGTCCAGCCAGGCCGGCGCCAGGCTCATCGGCAGCATCAGGCCGGACAGCAGCATGGACGGCATCGAGACGGCATTGACCAGCGGCGCGAACTCCTGCGGGGCGTCGGCCTTCATCCCCAGCGCGTACGACAGCGAGGCCAGCGAGAGAGTGAGCAGCGCGACGAAGCCGAAGCCGATGAGCACGCCCCACAGCGGCGCCCGCAGGCCCATCACCAGTGCGGCCAGCACCAGCAGCACGGCCTGGAACAGCAGGACGGTGGCGTCCCGCAGGACGCGCCCGAGCAGCAGCGCCAGCCGGCTGACCGGGGTCACCCGCATCCGCTCCACCACCCCCTGTCCCTTCTCGATGACGATCGTGAAGCCCGCGAACAGGCCGCCGAACAGGCCGAGTTGGAGCAGCAGGCCGGGCACGAGGGTCTGCCAGGAGCTGCCCTTGCCGCCCAGGGGGAGACCGGTGAGCAGCGGGCCGAAGAAGAGCAGGTAGAGCAGCGGCGTGAGCATGCCGAAGAGCAGCGCGAAGCGGGAGCGCAGGGACTGGCGCAGGTAGCGCCCGTAGATGAGGGCGGTGTCGTGGACAAGCATGCGGGTTCCCATGGTCCTCGGTGCTAGACGGCGATGGGGGTGGCGTCGGCCGGGCGGGGGCCGCGGCCGGTGATGGCGAGGAAGGCGTCCTGCAGCGAGGCGTCGATCGAGCCGGCGTGCTCCAGCTTGAGCGCGCTCGGCGTGCCCTGCGCCACCACCACGCCCTGGTCCACCACGACCAGCCGGTCGGCGAGGGCGTCGGCCTCGTCGAGGTAGTGGGTGGTGAGGAAGACCGTGGTGCCGTGCTCGTCGCGCAGGCGGCGCACCAGGTCCCACAGGCCGGCGCGGCTGCCGGGGTCCAGGCCGGTCGTCGGCTCGTCCAGGAACAGCACGCGCGGGCGGTGGGTGAGCGCCATCGCGATGTCCAGGCGGCGGCGCCGGCCGCCGGAGAGCGCGGCGGTCTTCCGGTCGAGCAGCCCGGTCAGGCCCAGCTCGTCCGCCAGCTCCCCGGCGCGCTCGACGGCCACCGCCTTGGGGAGCCGGTACATCCGGCCCTGGGTGACCAGTTCCTCCCGCACGGTGATCTGTGCGTCCACCCCGCCCGACTGCGCGACGTAGCCGCACGCCCGGCGCACGCCGACCGGGTCCGTCCTCAGGTCGCACCCCGCGACCGTGGCGGTGCCGCCCGTGGGGGCCAGCAGGGTCGTGAGCATCCGCAGGGTGGTCGTCTTGCCGGCGCCGTTGGGGCCGAGGAAGCCGAGGATCTCCCCCTCGTGGACGGTGAGGTCGATGCCGCGCACGGCCTGGACCGGGCCGCGCTTGGTCTGGAAGGTGCGGGCCAGCCCGGCCGCGCTGATGACTGCTGCCATGACTCCCAGAAAAACAGAGTCACTGAAAACTTGCAACCACCCCAAGTTTAGGGATGCCTCAAAAATGGCCTGATCGCTCTACGATGGGGGCATGGCAGAGGGGCTCAGGGAGCGCAAGAAGCGCCAGACCAGGCAGCGCATTTCGGACATCGCCACCGGACTCTTCCTGGAACGGGGCTTCGCGGCGGTGACGATGGCGGACGTGGCCGAGGCCGCCGACGTCTCGGTCAACACCGTCTACAACTACTTCCCCGCCAAGGAGGACCTCTTCCTCGACCGCGCCGCCGGCGTCGTCGAGCGGCTCGCCCGCTGGGTGCGCGGACGCGCCGTCGGCGAGTCGGCCGCCCGGGCCGTCCTGCGCGAACTGCGCGAGGAGGTCGAGGCCGTCTCCCCGCGCGTCGGCCTGATGGAGGGCTACGGCCGCTTCATGCGCGTCGTCCACGAGGCGCCGACGCTGCGGTCCCGGCTGTGGAGCCTGCAGCAGGAGAGCCAGGACACCCTCGAGTCCGCGCTGCGCGAGGAGACGGGCGCGGCGCCGGACGACCCGCTGCCGGGGCTGATGGCGGGTCAGATCTGCTGGATCCAGCAGACGGTCTTCGTCACCATCGGCCGCGAGATGCTCAAGGGGCGCCACCCGAACGAAGTGTCCCGGGAAGTCCTCGATCTCCTCGACGACATCGAGGACCTGGTGAGCGAAAAGGTGCTCAACTACGCCGTCCGAGGCGCCGGCTGACACCTGCGGGTGTGATGTCCGTCAATTGAGACGTGACGCGCGTTACTTACCGGTCACACAGCCCCGAACGGGCGCTAGTGTCCGCCCAGGAGCCATACGTCACCAGCGGGTGAGCGCTCCCGCGGACCGAGCCCTCACAGCGGACCCGGCCCGCGCAGCCGTTCACAGCGGAGCAAGCCCGCGCAGTCGTTCGAAGGGGAGTCGTCAGTGGCACGGAAGCTCGCCGTCATCGGGGCCGGCCTCATGGGTTCCGGCATCGCCCAGGTCTCCGCGCAGGCGGGCTGGGAGGTCGTCCTGCGGGACGTCACCGACGAGGCTCTCAGGCGTGGCACCGACGGCATCAGGGCCTCGTACGACAAGTTCGTGAGCAAGGGCAAGCTCGCCGCGGACGACGCCGAGGCCGCCCTGGCCCGCATCACCGCCACCACCGACCTGGACGCGGCCGCCGACGCCGACGTCGTCGTGGAGGCCGTCTTCGAGAAGCTGGACGTCAAGCACGAGATCTTCCGCGCGCTGGACAAGCTGGTGCGCGAGGACACCGTGCTCGCCTCCAACACCTCCGCCATCCCGATCACCAAGATCGCGGCCGTGACGGAGCGCCCGGAGCGGGTCGTGGGCGTCCACTTCTTCTCGCCGGTGCCGATGATGCAGCTCGTCGAGCTGGTCCGCGGCTACAAGACCAGCGACGAAACCCTCGCCGCGGCGCGGGAGTTCGCCGAGTCCGTCGGCAAGACCTGCATCGTCGTCAACCGGGACGTGGCCGGCTTCGTCACCACCCGCCTCATCTCGGCCCTCGTGGTGGAGGCCACCAAGCTGTACGAGTCGGGCGTGGCCAGCGCCGAGGACATCGACCTGGCCTGCAAGCTGGGCTTCGGCCACGCCATGGGCCCGCTCGCCACGGCCGACCTCACCGGCGTCGACATCCTGCTGCACGCCACCAGCAACATCTACACCGAGACCCAGGACGAGAAGTTCGCCCCGCCGGAGCTGATGCGCCGGATGGTGGACGCCGGTGACATCGGGCGCAAGAGCGGGCAGGGCTTCTACAAGCACTGAGTCCGCGGACGCAACGCCCGTATCACCCTTCGGGGTGAATTCGGTATCGGTTCGCCAACAACCAGCAACCGCACCGCGGCTCACACAGTCAGACGGTGCACAGCCAACCGTCGCACGGAGCACGCCACCGCATTCACGGGGAGCGCATATGTACATCAGGGGCGACCACGCCCAGGTGGTCGTCGGGGGCCGCCTCGACGTCCGCAGCGCGGCGGACGCCCGTACGGCCCTGCACTCGGCCGTGGACGACGGCGTGGGAGACCTGGTCCTGGACCTGTCCGAACTGGACTCCTGGGACGCCACCGGGCTCGGCGTGATCATGGGCGTCCACCGGCGCGCCGGCCGCTGCGGCCGGCGCCTGGTGCTGCGCGGCGTACCGCCGCAGATGCAGCGCCTGCTGGTGGCCACCCGCCTGCACCGGATCCTCGCCATCGAGGGCGGCATCGGCGCGGAGACGCTGCCGCGCGTCTGAGCCCGGCCGCCCCGCCTGCCGGGCCACCCGCCGGGCCGGCGCGCACCGGACGACGGCCCGCCCCGCTCGTCCCACCCGGCCGGTCCCGCTCGACCGGCCGCGTCCGGTGGGTGCATCCGGTGGTCCGCGCCCGACGGTCTGCGCCCGGCCGCCTGCTGACGCGCGCTCGTCCCGGGCCCTGCGCGCGTTCCCGGTCACGGTCGCGTACGCCCGTGACCAGGGCGACCGGTGTGATGCTGCCCGACCGCGGCGAAGCGTACGACGCGCGCAATCCTCACGAGACTGTGACGTCTCGGGCGGGCCGGTACCCCGGGCTGTCGGGGATACTGTGCGAAGGTTTAGGGTTCGGTCGCCCGCTGCCTCGCAACCCTCGAGCGGGCCCGGACCAGAAGCGACAGCGTGGTGTGCGGCAAGGCCGGGAGGGTGGGCTCGGTCGCCGAGCCCGAGCACACGAGACGCTTTTGGGGGGCTTGGAACCTATGGAACCCATGGACCCGAACGACCGGGAGCCCGAGGACATGGGCCAGGACGGCGACGGCCGCACGCCGGGCCGGCGCCCGCCCAGGGAATCCCTCGCATCCGACATCGCGCCCCACGCGCCCGCACCGGCCCGCACGGTGCAGCTCGTCACGGGCGACTTCCTGCTCACCGTCAACCCCGTCGACGGCAGCGAGATCGAGGTCTGCCCGCCCGGGGAACGCCCTGGCCGGGCGCCCCGGTACACCGAGGCCGACCGCGCCGAGGCCGACCGTGCCGCCCGGCCAGGGCGTTCCCCGGG
>NZ_LR732544.1:4929547-4949356 GCF_902506575.1 Streptomyces mexicanus
CGCCGGGGCCGGTCAGGCGCACGGACCCGCCCGCACCGCGCAGCCCCTCGTGGGCCGCCAGGAGGAACGCGAGCGGCTGGTGCGGCTGCTGGCCCGCGGCCGGTCCGTGCGCCTGACCGGCCCCGGCGGCTCCGGCCGCACCAGCCTGCTCGACCTCGTCGCCGAAGACTGCGCGGACCTCGCGCCCGACGGCGTCGTCCGCCTCAACGGGCTGCGCCGCACGGCCGGCGACCTGCTGTACGACCTCTTCCACGCCGTCCACGACGCGCCCCGGCACCGTCCCGGCCGGGACGAACTGCTCACGTACGTGCGGGAGATCGGCGCCGTCGTCGTCCTGGACGACCTGGAGTTCGGCGGCAGCGCCCTCGACGAGCTGCTCGACGCGACCCCCGAGTGCGCCTTCCTGCTCGCCGCCACCCCGGACGTGCCCGCGCCGTCCGCCGAGGCCGACGTCGAGGAGGTCTTCCTCAGCGGCCTCGACCGCGCCGACGGCGTCGCCCTCATCGAGCAGGTCGTCGGCCGCCCCCTCACCGAGGAGGAGGCCAACTGGGCCGGCGACCTGTGGTTCGAGTCCGAGGGACTGCCCCTGCGCTTCGTCCAGGCCGGTGCCCTGCTGCGCCAGCGCGACCGGCTGCGGGCCGGCGCCGAGGCGGTGGAGGAGTTCGGCGTCTTCGCGGACACCTCGGCCGTCGACGGCCCCGTCGACGGCGGCGACGGCGCGCACGTGCCGCTGCCCCCGCTCGGCGAGGCCGCCGCCCCCGCCCCGCTGCTCGCCTCCCGGCTCGGCGCCTGCGCCCGCGACACCCTGCGGTTCGCCGTCGCGCTCGGCGGCGAGGTGCCCCACCAGGCGCACCTGCCCGCGCTGGTGGGGGACACCCACGCCGACGCCGCCCTCGGCGAGCTGACCGCCTGCGGCCTGGTCTCCCCGGCCGGCCGCCGCTACCGGCTCGCCGCCGGGGTGCTCACCCAGCTGCAGGCCGCCGGCTTCGGCGACGACATCGAGGAGTCGGCCCGCACCGCCGCCGGGCACTACACGTGGTGGGCCGGACACCCCTCGGTCGGCCCCGCGCGGGTGTGCGCCGAGGCGGACGCCGTGCTGGGCGCACTGTCCGTGCTGGTGCCGCTGACCGAGCCGGTGCGGGACGGCGAGGAGAGCCCCGCCGTACGGCTCGCCCGCACCGCCGCCCCCGCGTTCGCCGCGGGCGGCAACTGGAGCGCCTGGGAACGGGCGTTGCGTTTCGGCACGGAGGCCTCCCGGCTGGCCGGGTCGGTCGCCGACCAGGCGTACTTCCACCACGAGCTGGGTGTCCTCGCGCTCTGCGGCGGGCTGCTGGACCGGGCCCGGGCCGAGCTGGAGGCCTCCATCGGCCTGCGCGGCGCCCTCGCCGACAAGCGCGGCACCGTCGCCGGCCGCCGCGCCCTCGCCCTCGTCGCCGACCGCTCCGGCATGACACCCGGCCCGGGCGCGCTGCCGGGTCCGGACGCCGTGCCGGGCCTGGGCGCCCCGGCGGCGGAGGAGGTGCCGGACGCCCGTACCGAGGAGTCGGCCTCGCCGCCGGGCGGCGTCCCCGCGCCCTTCCCGACGCTTCGGCCCTCCACCGGTGACACCGCCACGCTGGTCACCTACCAGCCGTCGGCCGCGGATCGGCCCTCCACCGGGCCGGCCGGCCCGCTCGCGGGCGGGCGGCCCGGCAAGCGGGGCGGCATCAAGGCGCTCGCCCGGCGCAACCTGGTGGCGGCGGGCGCGGGGGCGCTGCTGGCGGCCGTCCTCGGCACGGTGGTGACGCTCGGCGCGACCTCCCACAACGACGCCGACACCCCCTCCGACAAGGTCGGCGGCAATCCGTCGGCCAGCCAGGGCGCGGACGACGGCAGCCTGGGCGCCGACACCCCGCCGAAGGGCGACGGCACCGGCGGCGGCGCCGTACCCGTGGGCGGCGCGGCCGGCACCGCGACCAGCCGGCCCACGGACCCGGGCCCCGACGGCACCTACGGCACGGCCGACGACCCGACGCCGGCCACGGGCGCCGAGCCCTCGGAGAGCGTCAAGCCGTCCGGCGGCGGCACGTCCTCCGGCTCGTCGCCCAAGCCGACCGGCTCCTCGGGCGGCGGCACGACCACAGGCACCACGGGAGGCACCGGCTCCGGGCCGACCGGCGGCGGCACCGGCGGCAGCCCGGCGGGCGGGGGCGGCGACCCGACCACCGGCGGGGGCAGCGGCCCCGCCGGCGGAGGCGGCGGCGACCCGACGACGGGCGGCTCGGACGGCGGCAGCAGCACCGGCCCCACGACGGGCGGCTCGGACGGCGGCAGCAGCACCGACCCGACGACGGGCGGTTCCGACGGCGGCAGCAGCACCGACCCGACCACCGGCGGCTCCTCGCCGACGTCCGGTGGCTCGGCGGGCGCCCCGGCCTCCAGCACCTCGGCGAGCGCCCCCGTCCCGTCCACGTCCGGCGCTTCGGCGTCCTCCGGCTCCGCGGGCGCGACGGCCGCCTGACCGCCGTAACGGCAACAGCCACGGCGGCACGAGCGGGCCAGGGCGGCAGAAGGCAGCACAGGGCAGCACAGGGCAGCCACGACAGCCCGCGCGGTCACGGCGGCACAGGGCGGCCGGCACGAGCGGTCGTGCCGGCCCAGGACGGTCGACGGCAGACAGAAGGGGCCGGGTCCGTCGTCCACGGACCCGGCCCCTGGCCGTGCACGCCTCCGGAGATCCGGCGGGCGCCTCAGAACAGCCGCAGTTTGTCGTCCTCGATGCCGCGCAGGGCGTCGTAGTCGAGCACCTGGCAGGCGATGCCGCGGTCGGTCGCGAGGACCCGCGCCTGCGGCTTGATCTCCTGGGCCGCGAAGATGCCGCGCACCGGCGCCAGGTGCGGATCGCGGTTGAGCAGCTCCAGATAGCGGGTGAGCTGCTCCACCCCGTCGATCTCGCCGCGCCGCTTGATCTCCACCGCGACGGTCTGTCCCGAGCCGTCCCGGCACAGGATGTCCACCGGGCCGATGGCCGTCATGTACTCGCGCCGGATGAGCGTGTAACCCTCGCCGAGCGTCTCGATGCGATCGGCGAGGAGTTCCTGCAGATGCGCCTCCACACCGTCCTTGATCAGCCCCGGATCCACGCCGAGTTCGTGGCTGGAGTCGTGGAGGATCTCCTCCATCGTGATGATGAGCTTCTCGCCCGCCTTGTTGACGACCGTCCACACACCCGCCGTGCCGTCGCCGTCACCCGCGTCCTCCTTCAGCGTGCACGGCGGCGACATCCAGTTCAGGGGCTTGTACGCGCGGTCGTCCGCGTGGATCGAGACGCTGCCGTCCGCCTTGACCAGGATCAGACGGGGCGCTGACGGCAGGTGGGCGGTGAGCCGCCCGGCGTAGTCGACGGAACATCGGGCAATGACGAGACGCATGGTCGGCAACGCTACTCGACACACCGCGCCGCGCGCGATTCGGCCGCCGGCGCCTCGTCTCCGGGCCCTCGGCGACCGTCGTGCGGCGGCTGTGCGCCGCCTGTGCGGCGCCCCATTTTCCCCTGGATCATCCGTGTTCACTCGTGGCCGATTGTGTGCCCAACTCGACCGACCTGTATGTGCATTTGCCTAGTGGGCCTTCGTTTCGTTGCCTACCGTAGGAACGGGAGGTCGCGATGTGTGTACTCACCGTGTTCGGTATCGCGGACTCCCTCTTATCTGTCCGGCAACCCCTGCTCGTCGGGGGTGCGAGAGGAGAACCCATGTCGCTCGACGTCTCACCGGCCCTACTCGACAAGGCCGAGCGAGGCGAGGTCGACGAAGCGGAATTCGTCGACTGCGTCCGGACCTCCCTGCCCTACGCATGGGAGATGATCAGCTCCCTGGTGGCCCAGCTGAAGGTGGACGGCGGTGCCTTCGCCGACAACCAGACGCCCCCGCCGGACGAGCACGCACGCGGTCAGCTGCTGCGTGCGCTCGCGAGTGACGCGATACGCGGCGCGCTGCAGCGGCACTTCGGTGTGCGGCTGGCCTTCCAGAACTGCCACCGGGTGGCGGTGTTCCCGCTGGACGCCTCGGCCGACGAGCCGCTGGCCCGGTTCACGTCGGTGCGCAGCCAGTTGCTCAACCAGTCGCCCGAACTCAGGGACTGCTGACGCGGTGACCGCCTGCTTGCCGCCCCGTCCGCGGGAGGTGCATGACAGTGCCGGGGCGGCAGGCATGCCCCCGCCGGCGGCTCAGCCGAGCCGGGGGAGTGCGTCGGCGCCGGGCCGCGGGCGGGCGTCCGCGCCCAGCCGGGGGAGCACCTCGGCGCCGATCCGCCGTACGTTCTCCTCGGTGGCCGCGAGGTCGCCGGAACCCTCGACGAGCAGCGCGAAACGGGAGATGCCGGTCCGCTCGGCGGTCGCCGCGAGCCGGTCGGCGCACAGCCGCGGGGTGCCCACCGGGTGCAGCCCGCAGAGCAGTTCGGTGTAGCCCAGCGGATCGCGCATCCGACGGGTGCGGCCGTCCACCGTGACATGCGCCTCAAGACCCTGTTTGAGCCAGCCGGGCATCGCCTTCAGCAGCGTCTCCGCCGCCTCCGTGCGGCCGTCGGCGATCTGGCAGACGCCCGCCGAGACGTGCGCCGCGCCGCGGATCTCCTCCTCGCTCCGCCCGGCCTCCTGCGCGAAGCGCCGCCACAGGTCGACCATCTCGGCCTTCTCCTCGTCCCCGACGTGCATCCCGAGCAGCATCGGCAGACCGCGCTCGGCGGCCAGGCGGACGCTCGTCGGCGAGGTGCAGGCGACGACGACCTCGGGCCCCGGTGCGTCCGTCAGCGCCTGCGACGGGCTCGGGACGACCGGGACCTCACGAAAGCGGAACCGCTCCCCGCCGGCCGACACCGACGGCTCGCGCAGCCAGCGCAGCAGCAGATCGAGGGATTCCGGGAACCCCGTCTCGTACGCCTTGAGGCCCGCGCCGAACACCTCCAGGTCCACCCACGGCCCGCCGCGCCCCACGCCCAGCGAGAACCGTCCGCCGCTCGTGACGTGCAGCAGCGCGGCCTGTTCGCCGAGCGCGACCGGGTGGACGGTGGGCAGCACGCTGACCGCCGTGCCCACCCGCAGGGTGCGGGTGCGGCCCAGCAGCAGCGCGGCGAGGGTGATGGCCGACGGGCACGTCCCGTACGGTACGAAGTGGTGCTCGGCGAGCCAGACCGCGTCCAGCCCGGCCTCCTCGGCGACCTCGGCCGTACGCACGGCGCGGTGCAGCGCCTCCCCCTGGCCCTGCCCGGGGAACTGGGCGGCCAACACGAAGCTTCCCACGTGCATTGCTTTTCCTGCTTCCTCGGCTCCGACACGGAGCTCCCCCACCCTGCATAACCGGCCGACACGTGCCGAGGACACGGCCTGGCGAAGGGATTTGCGGATTGTCTGCGGAATCCCCCGAATTCCTGCCGCGTGGGCGGCGTCAGAGGCGGCAGCGCCGCGGCGGCAGCGGCGGCGGCAGCACGCCGGCAGCGCGGCGGCCGTGGCGGTGCGGCCGGAGTCCGGCGCCAGGCGCCTGACCGGTCCCCGTCGGCGCGTACGCTGGAGCAGACGTGTCCTTCCGCCCGACCCGGTGAGGTGTTCCGTGTCCCCGCGTCGCAACCGCCCCAAGGGTTCCGGCTCCTTCGGCCGGAGCGCCGAGGACGACGCAGCGAACCGCTACGGCGGCTGGCAGTTCACGGAGAGCTGGCAGGGCGAGGAGTGGAGCGTGCGCCATGTCGCGGGCGCGAGCGCGGCCGGCAAGACCTACCGCTGCCCGGGCTGCGACCAGATGATCGGCTCCGGCGTCCCGCACGTGGTGGCCTGGCCCGAGTACACCGGGGTGGACGACCGCCGGCACTGGCACAAGGCGTGCTGGAACGCCAGGGACCGCCGCACCACGCGGGTGCAGCGGTCCCGTAACGCGCCGAGGTTCTGACAACCGCCGTCGCGGCGGCCCTTACACGTCCCGCCGGTTCAGCAGCGCCCAGGCGCCCGCGAACGCGACGGCCGCCACGCCCAGCATGATCCACAGCGGGTCCCAGCCCGAAGGGCCGGACCGGGTCAGGGAGTTGGAGTAGAAGACGCTCAACTGGTTCGGGATGGAGTACTCGAACAGGGCGGTGCGCACCTTCTCCAGCGACCGCGTGAACATGAACAGCGCGAGCACCAGCGGCGCGAGGACGACGCCGATCATGATGGTGATGGCGCCGGCGGAGTGCCGCAGGATCGAGCCGATGAGCAGCGAGACCAGGCCGAGCAGGGCCAGGTAGAGGCTGACGCCGACCGTTCCCTTGAGCCACTCGGCGCCGGTGGGCTGCCGGGCGCCGCTGCCCTGGAGCAGGGCCGTCTGCGCGAAGGCGACGAGCGTGGTGCACACCAGCGTGATGGTGAAGGCCAGCAGGAAGAACACCAGCGCCTTCGCCGCGAGCACCCGGCCCCGGTTGGGGCACGCCGTCATCGTGGTGCGGATCAGGCCCGTGCCGTACTCGGACGCCGTCGTCAGCACGCCGAGCGTGATCAGGCAGATGCTGCCGACGAGCAGCCCGAAGAACCCCAGGGACAGCGTGTTCTCCTCCCCGGACAGGTCCGTGGAGGTCCCCGCGATCACCAGGCCGGTCAGCAGCCCGATCCCGAGCACGAGCAGCACGTACACGCCGAGCGTCCACATCGTGGAGCGGACCGACTTGATCTTCGTCCACTCCGAGGCGAGGGCGTGCCCGAGGTGCGTGCGCACGACGGGGATCGGCGAGGTGTAACCGCCCCCCGCCTCCCAGGCGGGCGGCGGGGCCTGCGGCGCGGGGGGCCGGGGGGCGTGCGAGTGGGTGAGCACGGCCAGGACACCCGGCAGCCGCAGAGCCGCCGAGGCGTCGACGAGGGTCACCCGGCCCCGGGCGACCGCGGCCGGCACCGGCCAGGCCTGGGCGCGGCCCGGCAGGGGGTGCTCGGGCCCCGCAGGGGCGGCCTGCGGGTAGGGGTTCGCCGCCCCCTGCGGGGCCGTACGGCGACGTAGGCCGAGCGCCGTGGGGGCCGCCCTGGCCCGCCACCGGCTGCCCGGGCTGCCCGTACGGCCCCGGATGCCCCTGCGGGGGCGGCGGGGCGTACCAGCCGGGCTGTCCCTGGCCGGGGACCGGCAGCGGAGGCTGCGCGCCGGGCGGCAGCGGCTGCGTCAGCCCGGCCTTCTGGTCGGTGGTCGAGCGGTAGTCGACGGCGGCCTGCGTCATCCGCATGTACGCCTCCTCCAGCGACGCCTGGTGCGGCGACAGCTCCCACAGCCGCACGCCGGCCTCGTGCGCGAGGTCGCTGATGCGCGGCAGCGCCAGCCCCGTCACCCGCAGCGCCCCGTCCTGCTCGGGCAGCACCTGCCCGCCGGCCTCGGTCAGCGCGGACGTCAGCTTCTCGCGCTGCTCCGGCTCGGCATCGGGCGTGCGCACCCGGGCGAAGCCGGCGGAGTTCGCGGCGATGAAGTCCCGCACGCTCATGTCGGCGAGCAGCTGCCCGCGCCCGATGACGATGAGATGGTCGGCGGTCAGCGCCATCTCGCTCATCAGATGGGAGGAGACGAACACGGTCCGGCCCTCGGCGGCCAGCGCCCTCATCAGGTTGCGCACCCAGAGGATGCCCTCGGGGTCGAGACCGTTCACCGGCTCGTCGAACAGCAGCACCTGCGGGTCGCCGAGCAGCGCCGCGGCGATGCCGAGCCGCTGCCCCATGCCCAGGGAGAAGCCCTTGGAGCGCTTCCTGGCCACGTCCTGCAGGCCGACCACGCCGAGCACCTCGTCGACCCGGCGGGCCGGGATACCCGACAGCTGGGCCAGGGACAGCAGGTGGTTGCGGGCGCTGCGCCCGCCGTGCACGGCCTTGGCGTCCAGCAGGGCGCCCACCTGGCGGGGCGCGTTGGGCAGTTCGCGGTAGGGGTGGCCGCCGATCGTCACGGTGCCCGCGGTGGGGTTGTCCAGGCCGAGGATCATCCGCATCGTCGTCGACTTGCCCGAGCCGTTGGGTCCCAGGAAGCCGGTGACGGCCCCCGGCCGCACCTGGAAGGAGAGGTTGTGCACCGCGGTCTTGTCGCCGTAGCGCTTGGTCAGGCCGACTGCCTCGATCATGCTCCGGTCCCATCGGAAGGTACCCGTCCCGACGTTCAGGACAGCGGGGCGCGCGCCGCCCCCGTAAGGGTTAGGAGGATAACGGGGCGCTGACGGTTCCGGCCAAGAGAAAGTAAAGCCTGCCGTGGGACGGGGTGCCGGTCAGGCGTCCCGCCGGCGCAGGACGGCGTAACCGCCGGCGAGCGCCGCGATCACCCACAGCGCCATGATCCCCAGACCGCCCCACGGTCCGTACGGGGTGTCGTCGCCGGCCCGGGGGACCACCTGCATGATGCGGCTGCCGGCCTGGTCGGGCAGGAACCGGCCGACCTTCTTGGTCACCGAGACATTGCCGAGGATGTTGGAGATCAGGAAGAAGAACGGCATCAGGATGCCCAGCGACAGCATCGGCGAACGCAGCATCGCGGCCACCCCCATGGAGAACACGGCGATCAGCGTCATGTACAGGCCGCCGCCGACGACCGCCCGCAGCACCCCGGGGGAGTCCAGCGAGGTCCGCAGCGAGCCGAGCATCGCCTGCCCGAGGAAGAACGCGGCGAAGCTGGTCGCCATGCCCACCACCAGCGCCAGGCCGGTGGCCACGGCCACCTTGCTCGCCAGGAAGGTGGCCCGGCGCGGGACCGCGGCCAGCGAGGTGCGGATCATGCCGGTGCTGTACTCGTTGGACACCACCAGCACCCCGAAGACGATCATCGCCAGCTGCCCGAGCGTCATGCCCGCGAAGCTGACCAGGGTCGCATCGAAGGACATCTGGGCGCGCGGGTCCATGGTGCCGAACTCGTGCCGGGACAGCGCGGAGATCAGCATGCCGACGGCCAGGGTGACGACCACCGCCAGGGACAGCGTCCACACCGTGGACGCCACCGACCGGATCTTGGTCCATTCGGACCGGATGACCTGCGTCGCCGCCATGCCTCAGCCCTCCGCCGTCGTCCGGGCCACGGCCTGCGCCACGGTCCGGGAGGTCGTCGTGTCCCCGTCCGCGCCCCACGGCCCGGCCGGGGGCGCGCTGTGCGCGTGGTACTCCACCGCCTCGGCCGTCAGCCGCATGAACGCCTCCTCCAGCGAGGACTGCCGCACGCTCAGCTCGTGCAGCACCACCTGGTGGCGTGCGGCCAGCTCCCCGATGCGCTCCGAGTCGCCGCCCTCGACCTCCAGCACCCCGCCGCCGGCCTCGACCGCCGTGATCCCGGCCTCGTGCAGCGCGTCGAGCAGCCGCTCACGGTCGGGGGTGCGGATGCGGACCCGGGCGTGGGCGTTGTCCGCGACGAAGTCGGCCATCGAGGTGTCGGCCAGCAGCCGGCCCTGCCCGATGACGACGAGATGGTCGGCGGTCAGCGCCATCTCGCTCATCAGATGGGAGGAGACGAACACGGTCCGTCCCTCGGCGGCCAGCGACTTCATCAGGCCGCGGATCCAGTGGATGCCCTCGGGGTCCAGGCCGTTGACCGGCTCGTCGAACATCAGGATCCGCGGATCGCCGAGCAGCGCCCCCGCGATGCCGAGCCGCTGGCTCATGCCGAGGGAGAAGCCCTTGGCCTTCTTCCGGGCGACCGCCGTCAGCCCGACCGTCTCCAGGACCTCCCGCACCCGGCGCGCGGGGATGCCGTTGCTCTGCGCCAGGCACAGCAAGTGGTTGCGCGCGGTGCGCCCGCCGTGCACGGCCTTGGCGTCCAGCAGGGCGCCGATGTACGTCAGCGGGTTGGTCAGTTCGTGGTAGTGCCGCCCGTCGATGCGCACGTCCCCGGCCGTGGGGTGGTCCAGGCCGAGGATCATCCGCATGGTCGTGGACTTGCCGGCGCCGTTGGGCCCGAGGAACCCCGTGACAATGCCCGGCCGCACGGTGAACGTCAGGTCGTCCACCGCCACCTTCTCGCCGTAGCGCTTGGTCAGCCCCGCAAGCTCGATCATGCGGCCACGCTAGATGCGGACAGAGCCCCCCGCCACCGGAAGGCGGCGAGGGGCTCTGCGCTGCTCGGTCTCCTGCGGAGTGCTCCGTTACTCCCTCACTCCGTGCTCCGGCAGTCGCGTCACCGGGACTGCTGGGCCGGAACCCCGCGGGAGACGGGCTCCTCGTCCGACGGCGCGCCGGTGGCGGCCACCGCCGCACCGGTGAGCGTGGCCAGCATCTCGCGGACGTTGGTCAGCTGGGCGTTGATGGAGTCGCGGCGGTTGGTCAGGGCCGCCAGCTCGCGCTCGGACTCCGAACGGATGCGGTCCGCCTTGGCGTTGGCGTCGGCCACGATGTCCTCGGCCTGGCGCTGCGCCGTCTCCACCGTCTGGCGGGCCCGGCGCTCGGCGTCGGTGCGCAGCTTCTCCGCCTCCAGGCGCAGCTGCTCGGCGCGGTGCTCGATCTCCGCCAGCCGCTTCTCCGCCTTGGCCTGACGCGAGGCCAGGTCGCGCTCGGACTGCTCGCGGCGCTTGGCGAGGTTGGTCTCGAAGTCGGCGGCGGCCTGCGCGGCCTTGGCGCGGGTCTCCTCGAAGAGGGCGTCCGCCTCCTCCCGCTTGGACTGCGCGTCCTTCTGCGCCTCGGCACGCAGCTGGGCGGCGTCGGACTTCGCCTTCTCGACGATCCGGATGCCCTCTTCCTCGGCCTTCGCCTTGCGCTCGGCGGCGTACGCCTCGGCGTCGTTGCGGACCTGCTGGGCCGCCGACTCGGCGAGGTCGCGGTGCTGCTCGGCCGCGCGCCGGGCCTCCTCACGCAGCTCCTTGGCCTCTTCCTCGGCCAGGCGCAGGATCTTCTCGACCCGCGCGCCGAGACCCGCGTACGACGGCTCTGCGTCGGCGACCTGTGCCTGGGCGTTCTGCGTTTCGAGGTGCAGCTCCTCGATGCGCTTCTCCAGGGCGGTGATGCGGGCGAGAGCGCTGTCACGGTCGGAGACGAGCTTGGAGATACGTTCGTCCACCTGAGCGCGGTCGTACCCACGCCGCACAAGCTCGAAGCCGTAGGGGGAAGTGTCGCTCATGGGGTTCCTGTCGAATGAGACCGGTGAGGTGATAGGTCGAATCCTAGGGGCCGAAGCGGTGTGTCATCGAGCGGATACGTTTTTGATCTGGAGAATGACACCTCTTTTGAGTGGCGGACCGCCGCAGCTCTTGTCAACGACCAGGGCGAATCTCCGGACGCTTCCCCGCGAGCGCCCGGAACTCCCCTTCTACGCTACCCCTCTGACGCCTTGCCACCCGACCGGGGTGCGCCCACCGTCGCGCCCGCCTTCACGCCGCCGTCCTTGCCGGAGGCGGGCGCCTCGAAGGACTCCAGCGCCTCCAGGACGTCCTGCACCCGGGAGATCTCGGCGTTGATGTCCTCGCGCCGGCGCATCAGCACCTCCAGCTCGCGTCGGCCCTCCTCCACCGTGCGCCGGGCCTCGCGGACCGCCTCGGCCTTCAGCTCCTCGGCCTCCGCGACCAGCTTGGCCTTCTTCTGCTCGGCCTCCTTCAGCAGGCCCTCGGCCTTCTTCACCGCGGCGATACGGACCTTGCCCGCCTCGGAGTTGGCCTCCGAGACGATCTCCTTCGCCTTGGCCTGGGCCTTGGCCAGCTGCTCCTCGGCCGCCTTGATCAGCGCGTCGCAGCGGTCCCCGGTGGACTTCATCGTCTCGGCGGCCTCGCGGCGGGCCCGCTCGTGCAGCTCCTCGATCTCCGAGGTGATGCGCTCGCGCAGCTCCTCGGCGCGCTCGCGGATCTGGGTGGCGTCCCGGCGGGCGCCGACCAGCAGCTCGTCGGCGTCGGTACGGGCCTTCTCCACCAGCGTGTTGCCCTGCACGGTCGCCTCGGCCACGATCCGCTCGGCCTCCTGGCGGGCCGCGCCCACCATCGTGTCGGCCTGGGCCTCGGCGTCCGCGGTGGTCTTCACCGCGCTCGCCTGCGCCTCGGTGAGCAGCTTGTCGGCCTCGGCGGTGGTCTCCGAGATCAGCTTGTCGACCTGCTCGGCCGCCTCCGAACGCCGCTTGTTGGCGTCCTTGCGGGCCTCGTCCAGGGTGCGTTCGGCCTCCTCGCGGGCGGCGGCCAGCGTCCGCTCGGCCTCGGCCTCCGCCTCCGCCTTCAGCCGCTCGGACTCGGTGCGGATCCGCTCGGCGCGGCTCTGCGCCGCGCCGACCGTCTCCGCGGCCTCGGCCCGCAGCCGCTCGGCGTCCCCGGTGGCGTCCGAGACCAGCTTCTCCGCCTTGGCGGCCGCCTCGGAGCGCACCCGCTCGGCCTCGGTGAGCGCCTCGGTGCGCACCCGCTCGGCCTCCTCGGCCGTCTCGGTGCGCAGCCGGTCGGTCTCGGCGATCGTGTCCGCCCGCAGCTGCTCGGTCTCGGCGATCGCCTCCGTGCGGACCCGCTCGGCCTCGGCGGCCGTCTCGTTCTGCAGCCGCTCGGCCTCCGAACGCGCCTCGGAGATGAGCGTGTCCGCCTGCGTGGCCGCGTCCGAACGGATGCGGTTGGCGTCCTCGCGAGCGTCGGCACGGGTGCGCGCGGCGTCCTGCTCGGCCTGCGCGATCGTGTCGGAGGCCTCGGTGCGCACCCGCTGGGCGTGCTCGGCGACGTCCTTGCGGATCCGTTCCGCCTCGGTGGCGGCCTCCGTCACCGTGCGCTCCGCCAGCTCGCGGGCGGCGGTGGCCTCCTCCTGCGCCTCGCGGCGCAGCCGGGAGGCGTCCTCGCTCGCCCGCTCCCGCTCGGCGTAGGCGTCGGCGCGGACCCGGTCGGCCTCCTCCTGGGCCTCTCGCTTGGTGCGGTCCGCCGCGTGCTCGGCGGCCGACCGCAGCCCGGCGATCTCCTCCTGCGCCTGCTCGTGCAGCCCGGCCACGGAGTCCCGCACCTGCTGGGCGTGCTGCTCGGCGGCGGCGACCATCTCGCCGGCGCGCCGGTCGGCCTCCTCCACCAACCGGGCGGCCTCGGCCTGCGCCTCCTCCACCCGCTTGCGCGCGGAGGCCAGCAGCTCCTCGCTCTGCTCGCGGGCCCGCTCCCGCTCCTGCCCGGCCTCCTCGCGGGCGGAGGCGAGCAGTTCCTCGGCCTCACGGCGGCGCCGGGCGGCCTCCTCCTGGGCGGCGGCCAGCGTCTCGGACGCCTCCGCGCCCAGCCGCTCGGCGGCGGCCTGCGCCTCCGCGCGCACCCGGTCGGCGGTGTCCTGCGCCTCGGCCTTGAGCCGCTCCGCCTCTGCGGCGGCCTCCGAGCGCAGCCGTACGGCGACGGCCTCCCCCTCCGCGCGGGAGGCGGAGGCGTCGGCCGCGGCCTCGGTGCGCAGCCGATCGGCCTCCGCCTCGGCCTGCTGCTGCAGGGTGCGGATCCGCTCGGCGGCCTCGGTGCGCAGCCGGTCGGCCTCCTCGGCGGCCTCCCGGCGGATCCGGTCGGCCTCCTCACGGGCGTCGGCCAGCGCCTGCTCGGCGGCTGCCAGACGCTCCTCGGCCTCGGTGTGCAGCCGGGTCAGCTCCTCGGTGGCCTCCGCCTGCCGGGCCGCCAGTGCCCGCTCGGTCTCCTCGCGCAGCTCGCGCGCGGCCCGCTCGGCGTCCGCCTTGACGGCCTCGGCCTGCTCGTCGGCCTCGGCGCGGTGCCGCTCGGCCTCCTTGCGGGTGCGCTCCAGCGTCTCCTCGGCCTGCCGGCGCAGCGCGGTGGCGCGCTCGATGGCCTCGGTGCGCACCTTCTCGCTGTCCGCCGTCGCGGTGCGGCGCAGCTCGTCGGCGTCCGCCTTGGCCTTGGCCAGCAGCTCCTCGGCGGTCCCCGCCGCCTGCTCGATCTGCGCCACGGCCTCGCGCCGCGCCTCGGCGCGGATCTTCTCGCCCTCGGCGACCGCCTCGGCGCGCAGCTGCTCGGCCTCGCCGCGCAGCCGGCGGGCCTCCTCCTGCAGCTCGACGGTCTTGGCGCGGTACTCCTTGGTGTCGTCCTTGGCCGCGCCCTTGAGCTGCTCGGCGATGTCGTGCGCCTCGGCGCGCAGCCGGTCCGCCTCGGCCTCCGCCTCGCGGCGGATGCGCTCGGCCTCCTCGGCGGCGGCCTTCGTGGTCTTCTCGGCGTCCTGGGAGGCCTTGTTCAGCACGTCCTCGGCGGTCTTCGCCGCCTTCGACAGCTGGGTGGCCGCCTCCTCCGCGCTGACCGTACGGGCCTTCTCCGCGGCCTCGGCGACGATCTTCTCCGCCTCGGCGCGGGCGTCCGCGACCAGCTGCTCGGCCTCGGCACGGGTGGACTCGGCCTCCTTGGTGGCCTCCTCCACCAGCCGGGCCACCTGCTCCTTGGCGACACGGGTGCGCTGCTCGTTGGCCGACTCCGCGCTCGCCAGCGCCTTCGCCGCGGCCTCCTTGGCCTCGGCGACCGTCTTCTCCGCCTCGGCCTGCGCCTTGCGCAGCGCCTCCTCGGCCTCGGCCATGCGCTGCTCGGCGGCCCGGCTCAGCTCGGCGGCCTGCCGGCGGGCGGCCTCGGACTCGCTGGCCGTGGTGGTGCGCAGCCGCTCGGCGTGGTCGGTGGCCTCCTGGGCCTGGGTGGAGGCGGCGTTCAGCAGCCGCTCGGCGTCGGTGCGGGCGCGGCGCAGGATCTGCTCGGCCTCCGCGCGGGCCGCCTCGGCCTCGCTCTGCAGCCGCCGGCGGGCCTCGACGGTCAGCCGTTCGGCCTCCGCGCGGGCGGCGGCCAGCGCCTGCTCGGCCTCCGCGCGGGACTCGTCCAGCAGCCGGCGGGCCTGCTGCTCGGTGCGGGCGCGCAGCTGCTCGGCCCACGCCACGTTCTCGTTGACGTGCGACTCGACGGTGCGGCGGCGCTCGGCCAGCTCCTGGTCCAGCTGCTGGCGGCGGGTGACCGCCTCCTGGTGCAGCTCCGCCTGGAGCCGGGCGGCCTGCTCGGCGTGCTCCTGCAGGATGCGCTGGGTCTGGGCGCGGGCCTGGCTCAGCTCGCGTTCGGCGTCCGCGCGGATCTGGTCGGCCTGCATCTGCGCGTTGCGCAGCAGCTGCTCGGCCTGGTAGCCGAGGTCGGCGCTGTCGTAGGCGGGCCGGGACATGAGGGTGCGGCGCGCCTCGTGCAGCTTGGCGCGCAGCACCTCGACCTGGTAGCCGAGGTCCTCGGCGTGCTGGATCGCCTTTTCCCGCTCGGTCTTCAGCCGTTCCATCTCGGCCTCGAACCGAGTCAGGTGGTCGACGTCAGCCGCCGGCTCTCGCTCCTGGCGTTCGTAGCCCCGCACTGCGCGGTCCCATCCGTCCCCTGGTCGCAAGCTTGTGAAACGAGCTCCGTCCATCCGCCGAACGGGGCCCCCGGGGAATGGTGTCAGATCCTCGGCGGAGCATGGGCTGCTGCCCCGTCGCCCGTCCCCCGAAACCCGGACCCCGGCAAGCGGCCGCACCCCTGTGGGTACGACCGCCCCCAACCCTACCGGCCCTTATGTACGTCGGTCAGTGCTCGGCCGACTCAACAGCCGCGGAGGTGACCAGTTCTGTGAGGACGCCATGGCAGTCCTTGGGGTGCAGGAAGGTGATCCGGGAGCCCATGGTGCCCCGTCGCGGCTCGTCGTAGAGCACGCGCACGCCCTTGCCGCGGATGTCCGCCGCGTCGCCGTCCACGTCGGCGGTGCCGAAGGCGATGTGGTGGACGCCCTCCCCGTTCTTGGCCAGCCACTTGCCGACCGCGGAGTCCTCGCGGGTCGGCTCGAGCAGCTGGAGGTAGGTGGCGCCGCCGTCGGACGTCTCGTTGATCTTGATCATGGCCTCGCGCACGCCCTGCTCCTCGTTGACCTCGGTGTGGAACACCTCGAAGCCGTACGTGGAGCGATAGAACTCGACGGTGGCGTCGAGGTCGTGGCAGGCGATCCCGATGTGGTCGATTCGCGTCAACATGGTTTCAGTGGAGCGCTCCACGGATGGTTACGCAACGTGCGCGCGATCACACCGAAAGGCCGATGACGGGTGCAGTACCGCTCAGTACATTCGACGTAAACCCTCGTTCACTCCTCGGCCGTGAGGCCGGTAAGGGGATCGCAGCTCATGCCTTCTGGAACCTCGGGAACGACCAGCTCGGTGATCGTCGCGGGCGCCCGCACGCCCATGGGGCGGCTGCTGGGCTCGCTGAAGTCCTTCTCCGGAGCCGACCTCGGCGGCTTCGCCATCAAGGCCGCCCTCGACCGTGCGGGCATCGGGGGCGACCAGGTGCAGTACGTGATCATGGGGCAGGTGCTGCAGGCCGGCGCGGGCCAGATCCCGGCCCGGCAGGCCGCGGTGAAGGCCGGCATCCCGATGAGCGTCCCGGCGCTCACCGTCAACAAGGTGTGCCTGTCGGGCCTGGACGCGATCGCCCTCGCCGACCAGTTGATCCGCGCGGGTGAATTCGACGTGATCGTCGCCGGCGGCCAGGAGTCCATGACCAACGCCCCGCACCTGCTGCCGAAGTCCCGTGAGGGCTTCAAGTACGGCGCCGTCGAGATGCTCGACGCGATGGCCCACGACGGCCTCACCGACTCCTTCGAGGGCATCGCCATGGGCGAGTCCACCGAGAAGCACAACACGCGCCTGGGCATCGGCCGCGCCGAGCAGGACGAGATCGCCGCGCTGTCCCACCAGCGGGCCGCCGCCGCGCAGAAGAACGGCGTCTTCGAGGCCGAGATCACCCCCGTGGAGATCCCGCAGCGCAAGGGCGAGCCGGTGCTGTTCAGCAAGGACGAGGGCATCCGCGGCGACACCACGGTGGAGTCGCTGGCCAAGCTGCGCCCGGCCTTCGCCAAGGACGGCACGATCACCGCCGGGTCCTCCTCGCAGATCTCCGACGGCGCCGCGGCCGTGGTGGTGATGAGCAAGGCGAAGGCCGAGGAGCTGGGCCTGGAGTGGATCGCGGAGATCGGCGCCCACGGCAACGTGGCCGGTCCGGACAACTCGCTGCACTCCCAGCCGTCGGGCGCCATCCGGCACGCCCTGAAGAAGGAGGGGCTGGAGGTCTCCGACCTGGACCTGATCGAGATCAACGAGGCGTTCGCCGCGGTCGCCGTGCAGTCCATGAGGGACCTCGGCGTGTCCACCGAAAAGGTGAACGTGAACGGCGGCGCGATCGCTCTGGGTCACCCGATCGGGATGTCCGGCGCCCGTCTGGTGCTGCACCTGGCGCTGGAGCTGAAGCGGCGCGGCGGCGGTGTCGGCGCGGCCGCGCTGTGCGGCGGCGGCGGCCAGGGCGACGCGCTGATCCTGCGGGTGCCCCGGGCGTGAGGCCCCTTCCGGCCGGCCTGTCCGGGCCGGCCGAGGCGCCCCCGAGGCGGAGCGCCCCCTGAGGCGAACGACGAAGACGCGGACGTGAACGGAGCTGTGATGCAGGACGTCTCCTCGCTGGTGGCCCAGGCCAGGGAAGGCCGGCCGCGGGCCGTGGCCCGGCTGATCTCCCTGGTGGAGGGGGCGTCACCGCAGCTCAGAGAGGTCATGGCGGCGCTGGCCCCGCTGACCGGCAACGCCTACGTGGTCGGCCTGACCGGCTCGCCGGGCGTCGGCAAGTCCACGTCCACCTCGGCTCTGGTGACCGCCTACCGCAAGCAGGGCAAGCGGGTCGGTGTGCTGGCCGTGGACCCCTCCTCGCCCTTCTCCGGCGGTGCGCTGCTCGGCGACCGGGTGCGCATGTCGGAGCACGCCTCCGACCCGGGGGTGTACATCCGCTCCATGGCGACCCGGGGCCACCTGGGCGGCCTGGCCTGGGCCGCGCCGCAGGCGATCCGCGTCCTGGACGCGGCCGGCTGCGACGTGATCCTGGTCGAGACGGTCGGGGTGGGCCAGTCGGAGGTGGAGATCGCCTCTCAGGCGGACACCTCCGTGGTGCTGCTCGCCCCCGGCATGGGTGACGGCATCCAGGCGGCCAAGGCGGGCATCCTGGAGATCGGCGACGTGTACGTGGTCAACAAGGCCGACCGGGACGGCGCCGACGCCACGGCCCGCGAGCTGAACCACATGCTGGGCCTGGGCGAGGCCCGCGCCCCGGGTGACTGGCGCCCGCCCATCGTCAAGACGGTGGCGGCCCGCGGGGAGGGGGTCGACGAGGTCGTCCAGGCCCTGGAGAAGCACCGGGCGTGGATGGAGGAGCACGGGGTGCTCGCCGAGCGCCGCCGGGCGCGTGCGGCCCGCGAGGTGGAGACGATCGCGGTGACCGCCCTGCGCGAGCGCATCGGCGACCTGCACGGCGACCGCCGCCTCAGCGCGCTGGCCGAGCGGATCGTGGCGGGCGAGCTGGACCCGTACCGCGCGGCCGACGAACTGGTGGCGGGCCTGACCCAGGCGTAGGGCCTTTCCGACGGGCCCCGGGGACGGCCACACGACCGCGCGACGACGACGGGCGGAGCCCTTCGCGGGCTCCGCCCGTCGTCGTGCCGGGGCCGGTCAGGGGCGCCCGCGCTGGGCGCGCAGGTGCTCCGCGATGGGCTTGAGGGCCTTGTCCAGGTGCGCCAGCGCCTCGGGGTCCAGCAGGTCGATGAAGTGCCGGCGCACCGACGCCACGTGGTGCGGGGCGACCTTCCGCATGGTCTCCAGGCCGTGGTCGGTGAGGACCGCGTACAGTCCCCGGCGGTCGGACTCGCAGTTCTCGCGGCGCACCAGGTTCGCGTTCTCCATGCGCGTGATCTGGTGGGAGAGGCGGCTCTTGGACTGCAGGGGGGCGGCGGCGAGGTCGCTCATCCGCATCCGTACGTCCTCCGACTCCGACAGATTGACCAGGATCTCGTAGTCGTTGATCGTCAGGCCGAACGGTTGCAGATCCTTTTCCAGCTGGTACGTCAACAGCCTGTTGACCTCCAGGTGGGTGCGCCAGGCGCACTGCTCCGCATCGGTCAGCCAGCGCGTGGCCGTCTCGGTCTCCATGAATGAAGTCTACCTAAGAAGTTGAAATCCGAACGAGCTGGGGTGTTCCGCGACGGCGCGCACGCGTTCGAGCCGTCACATTCCGCAGACTACCGCTCACAGCCCGAAGCGACGCTGGAGGTCTCCCAGCTGTCCGGGAAGACGCGGTGCGGCGCCCTGCGGTCCGCGACTTCCGGACATCCCCGCAGGGCCGGGTACCCCCGGCTCGTCCGGAGGCACGCCCGTGGCCTGCTCGGCCATGAGGGCCTCGCTCGACTGCAGCAGCACCGTCCCGGCGCCCACGAACTCGAACTGGTGCTCCTCCCCGGAGGTCCCGCCGATGCCCGTCAGCGCGCGCAGGCCGCCCAGCACCCCGGTCAGGTAGCCATGGTCGTAGTGGTGGCACGGGGAGGGGCAGTCGGCCCAGCCGACGAGCGCCTGGGGGTCCACCCGCAGCGGCGGCTCCATGAACACCACCGGTCCGTTCGATGCGGCCACGAACTTTCCGGTTCCGATCAGGGTCAGAAAACCCGGCACGATCGACTGCTTGAGGGCGAGACTTGGCTGAAAAGCGAGCAGATTGCCCGAGCGAATGGTCAGATTACCGTCGTCAAGATCGTAGGAGTTGACGTCGAAGGCCCGGTCGGCCAGCAGCATCTTGCCCGTGCCCTCGGCCACCACCCAGTCGGCCGCGTGCAGAGGCGAATGGAACGACGTCCGCACCAGACGGTCCAGCCGCCCGTGCCCCACCCCGTTGAACTCGATCGCCCCGTAGTAGGCGATCATCTTCCCCTTCTGCAGGAACCACTGGCCGCCCCGCAGCTCCACGCAGAAGGTGTACGCGTTGACGTTGTCGTCGGCCGGCAGCGTCGCCGGGTCGTACACCACGGGCCCGCTCACAGCTTCTCCTCCGATGCCTGGACGAACACCGCGCCGCTGCCGCTCAGCTCCAGCTGGAACGCCTCCCCGG
>NZ_LR732544.1:4949457-5014714 GCF_902506575.1 Streptomyces mexicanus
GTGCCCCGCCCTTCCGGCGGAGCACCGCAGCCGGCCTTCGCCCGGGCCGCTCGCCGTGGTGCGCTCCGGGCGAAGGCCGGCTGTCGCGCGGTCGGGCGGTCCTCGCGCCGGTCCCAGGGGCTCAGCCGAATCCGCTGGGGCGACGAGAGTCCGTACGCGGTGCGGTGGCCCCGGACAGAGAGGGCTTCACGGCCCTCGCCCCTGAGGGCGACGGCGCCGGGTCGGTCCGGCGCCGTCGCCCGGCCTCACGCCGCGGTGCCGGCCGCCTCCTCCAGGCCCCGGGTGGTGACCACGTGGGCGGTTCCGTCGACCAGCCGGTAGGACAGGCCCACCACGGCGGCGCGGCCGTCCGCCACCGCCTCGGCGAGGGCGCGGGAGCGGTCCAGCAGCAGGTCCACACTGCGACGCACGTGCTCGGCGATGAAGTCCGCGTCCTCGGTGTGCCCGGCGGCGCGCGAGGCCAGCACGCTCGGGGTCACGCGCTCGATCACGTCCCGCACGTACCCGTCGGCGGTCGTGCCGTCCGCGACGGCGGCCCGGGTGGCCGCGACGGCGCCGCAGGAGTCGTGGCCCAGCACCACCACCAGGGGGCAGCCGAGCACGCCGACTCCGTACTCGATGCTGCCGAGTACCTCCGGTCCCATGACGTGGCCGGCGGTCCGCACCACGAACAGGTCACCCAGGCCGCGGTCGAAGATGATCTCGGCGGCGAGCCGGGAGTCGGAACAGCCGAACAGCACCGCGAAGGGGTGCTGCACCGGTGCGGTCTCGGTGCGGCGGGCGGCGTCCTGGTTGGGGTGCTCGGGGGTGCCCGCGACGAAGCGCTGGTTGCCGGACATCAGCAGGTCGAAGGCTTCGCGCGGGGTCGGAGAGGGTGTCTTCGTGGTCATGGCGGAAGCCTACGAGCAGGGGCGGCCCCGCGCACCGACCACCCCCCGGTGACCACCGTGCCGGTCGTCACCGGTCGTCGCCGTTTCCGGGCCGCCCCGTCGGTCGAATTTTCGTCTCGCTGAGTCCAAGGAGTTCCCAAGAACCGCCAACAACGTGCAATTCCGTCACCTGCCGCGGACGTGAGACGGACCCTGTCACCTGCGGCGATATCCTTGGGCTCACTCCTCGTCACGCTTCGTCGCCGAACGGTCCCGTCCGGCGCGAGGCGTACGCTTCAACAAGTTGTTGATCAAGGCCATCTCCCGGCGATCGGACGGGTGTTGGCACGTTCGTGCGCGTCCATCAGGGAGCAGTCATGCCGACGGCGGGGCAGGTGGCACGGCCCATGCGCTGGGCTCCGGCCGATGTCGGAAGAGTACAGCTGCGCGGCGTGGCGCAGGTGGCGCTCAGCCCCAGCGCGTGGACCGGACTGCTCTTCACGATCGCGCTCTTCACGGGCGGTTGGCGGATCGGCGTCTACGGACTGCTCGGTGCGGCGGCCTCCACGCTGGCCGCGGTCGTGCTGGGCGCGGACCGGGACGGGGTGAGCCAGGGCCTGGAGGGCTACTGCGGATGCCTGACCGGCATCGCGGTCGTCAGCCGGCTCGGCGTCTCCTGGCGCACCGCGCTGCTCGCCGTCCTGGCCGGGGCCGTCTGCGCCGTCCTGGCCGCGGCGACCGGCCGGCTGCTCGGTCGGCTCGGACTGCCGGTGCTCACCGCTCCGTTCTGCGTGGTCGCCGGGGTACTGGCGGTCGCGCTGCCGACCGCGCCGGCCACGGCCGCCCCCTGGGAGCCCCGGCCGGAGTTCACCTCCCTGTCGGCCGCGCAACTCGGCCGTGCCTTCTGCGACAACATCGGCCAGGTCTTCCTGCTCGACCGGTGGTACGCGGGCCTGATCCTGCTCGTCGGCCTGCTCGTCGCCTCCCGCAAGGCCGCCGTCGCCGCCGCCGGCGGCAGCGTCGCCGCGATCCTCACCGCCTGCGTCATGGGCCTGCCCGCCGACCGGATCGCCCAAGGCCTGTACGGCTACAACGCCGTGCTCGTCGCCCTCGCGCTCGGCGCCACCTTCCTCACCCCCACACCGTGGAGCGCCGGATACGCCGCACTGGCCGCCGTGGCCACGGTCCCCCTCACGGCCGCCTGGCTGGCCTTCGCCCAGCCCGTCGGCGGATCTCCCTACACCTGGCCGTTCGTCGTGACGACCTGGCTCTTCCTCGCGGCCGCTCCCGCCTTGGACCGGCCCGGCATCTCCTTCGAGAAAGCGAAGTGACGCCATGAACCTCGCACCCCGCGAAATCGACAAGCTCCACGTCTACGTGGTCGCGGACCTGGCACGACGGCGCCGGGCCCGGGGCACCAAACTCAACGTCACCGAAGCCGCCGCGCTGATCACCGAAGCGGTCCTGGAGGCCGCGCGCGACGGCCACACCGTGGCCGAGTGCATGGAACTGGGCCGCAAGGTCGTCACGGCCGACGACGTCATGCCCGGTGTGCGCGAGATGCTCACCGTGCTGCAGGTCGAGACGGCGTTCGTGGACGGCACCAAGCTGGTCACCTGCCACGACCCCATCAGCGCCTGACCGCCGACCCCACCACCGCCCAGGACAAGGAGACAACGATGTCGGGTGGAGCACACTACCTCTACGGGGACGACCCCGTGGAGATCAACGCCGGCCGGGCCAGGGTCAGCCTCACCGTCGCCAACACCGGCGACCGCGCCGTCCAGGTCGGCTCCCACTACCACTTCTTCGAGGCCAACCGCGCCCTGCGGTTCGACCGCGAGGCCGCCTACGGCATGCACCTGGACATCCCGTCCGGCACCGCCGTGCGCTTCGAGCCCGGTGACAGCCGCGAGGTCGAGCTGGTCGCCTCCGGCGGCACCCGGCGCCTGGTCGGGTTCGCCGCACTCGTCAACGGCGGCCTGAACACCGCCGACACCCGCGGCGCCGCCCTGCGCCGCGCCGCAGACCTGGGATTCGCCGACACCGGCCGCGAGACCGGCGGCGCCGCCACCGACACCGAAGGGGCCGACCACTGATGGCGATCATCCCCCGCAAGCAGTACACCGACCTGTTCGGCCCCACCGTGGGCGACCGGTTCCACCTCGCCGACACCAACCTGGTGGTCGAGGTCGAGCACGACTACAACGCCGGTTCCTACGGCGACGAGGCCGTCTACGGCGGCGGCAAGGCCATCCGCGACGGCATGGCCCAGGACCCCGCCGCGCTCAACCGCGAGGGCGCCCTGGACCTGGTGATCACCAACGTGGTGGTCCTCGATCCGGTGCTGGGCGTCGTCAAGGGCGACATCGGCGTGCGCGACGGCCTGATCGTCGGCGTCGGCAAGGCCGGCAACCCGCATGTGCAGAACGGCGTCGACCCCAAGCTGGTCATCGGCCCCGGCACCGAGGTCATCTCCGGCGAGCACCTGATCGCCACCGCCGGCGGCATCGACACCCATATCCACTTCATCTCGCCCCAGCAGGCCCAGGAGGGCCTGTCCAACGGCATCACCACTTTCTTCGGCGGCGGCACCGGCCCCACCGACGGCAGCAACGGCACCACATGCACCCCCGGCCCGTGGAACATCCACCGGATGCTGGAGGCGGTGGAGGACCTGCCGGTCAACGTGGGCCTGCTCGGCAAGGGCAACGGCAGCCTGCCCGAGGCACTGCGCGAGCAGGTCGAGGCGGGTGTGGCCGGACTGAAGGTCCACGAGGACTGGGGCGCCACCCCGGCCGTCATCGACAACGCGCTCAGGGTCGCCGACGAGCACGACGTGCAGCTCGCCATCCACACCGACACCCTCAACGAGGGCGGCTTCTTCGAGGACACCCTGTCCGCCATCGACGGCCGGACCATCCACACCTTCCACACCGAGGGCGCGGGCGGCGGTCACGCCCCCGACATCATGCGCGTCTCCGGCGAACCCAACGTCCTGCCGTCCTCCACCAACCCCACGCTGCCGTACACCATCAACTCGGTGGACGAACTGCTGGACATGGTGATGGTCTGCCACCACCTGTCCCGGGACATCCCCGAGGACGTGTCGTTCGCCGACAGCCGGGTGCGGGCGGAGACCATCGCGGCCGAGACCGTGCTGCACGACCTCGGCGTGATCAGCATCTTCTCCTCCGACTCCCAGGCCATGGGCCGGGTCGGCGAGTCCTTCCTGCGCGCCTTCCAGACCGCGCACCACTGCAAGGAAGTGCGCGGCGCGCTGGCCGAGGACAGCTCCCGCAACGACAACGCCCGGGTGCTGCGCTACCTGGCGAAGCTCACCATCAACCCGGCCATCGCGGTGGGCGCCGCGGACGTGATCGGCTCGCTGGAGCCCGGCAAGCTCGCCGACATCGTGCTGTGGCCGATCCACTCCTTCGCCGCCAAGCCCAAGCTGATCATCAAGGGCGGCATGGTGAACTGGGCGCTGATGGGCGACCCGAACGCCTCCCTGCCGACCCCGCAACCGGTCTACTACCGCCCGATGTTCGGCTCCTACGGCCGCGCCCGGACGCGTACCTCGGTCACCTTCATGTCCCAGGCGTCCATCGCCGCCGGCGTCCCCGGCGAACTGGGCCTGCGGCGGCGGATCGAGCCGGTGCAGCGCTGCCGCTCCATCGGCAAGCAGCACATGGTCCGCAACGACGCCCTGCCGCGCATCGAGGTGGACCCCGAGACCTACAAGGTCACCGTCGACGGCGAGCCCGCCACCATCGAGCCCGCCGAGCGCCTCCCGCTCAACCACCTCTTCTACATCGTCTGACGCGCGGGCGCCGCACGGGGCGCCCGGTAGGCCCGCGCGCCCCACGGCACCACGACCGAGCCGGACCACCACAGCCGGACCCCCGGGCGGAGACGACGGACACCCGGCAGAACGGAGACCAGGTGTGAACGAACCGATGCCGACCGCGGCGCTGCTGTCGGGGCTTCAGCTCACCGACTCGGCGTTCCCCAGCGGCTATTACACCCTCTCCCACGGCCTGGAGGGTTTCCAGCAGGCCCGCGCGGTCACCCCGCGCACCCTGCCCGCCCTCCTCGCCGACCTGCTGCGGCACAGCGCCGGACCGGCCGACGCCACCGCCCTGGCTCTCGCCCACCGCGCGGTGGGCGCGCAGGACTGGGACGAGGTGGTGGCCGTCGAACGGCGGCTGTACGCCACCAAACTGGGCCGCGAGGCCCGGCAGGCCGCCGTGCGCACCGGACGGCAGCTGCTCGACCTGGCCGGCGAGGTCTACGCCACCCCGCAGGTCGCCCGGTACCGGGAGCTGTACGCCGACGGCGCGGTCCGCGGCTGCCAGCCGGTGGTGGCCGCCGCCGTCCACGCGGGCAACGGGCTGACCACCCGGCAGGCGGTCACCTGCGAACTGTTCGCGTTCGCGGCCAGCTTCGTCGGCGCGGCCCTGCGGCTGCGGCTCACCGACCACCGCCGGGCCCAGGTCGTCCTGCACACCGCCGCGCCCGTGATCGAGGAGACCGTCGAGGCGGCCCTGCGGCGCGACCTGGCCGACCTCGGCGGATGCGTCCCCGTGGCCGACGTCATGGCCGGCCGGCACGAGCGCGCCGAGGCCCGCCTGTTCGCGAGTTAGCACCCGGCCCCCGGTCCACACACCGCACCACCCCTTCCGAACCCCACCACTTCCGACGAGGACGACCATGCACGACCCCACCCAGGTACGCCACTCCCACCACCACGACCACGACGACGACCTCGTGCAGCGCCCCAAGGACGGCGTGCTGCGCGTGGGCGTCGCGGGCCCCGTCGGCTCCGGCAAGACAGCGCTGATCGAGGCGCTCGTGCCGGTGCTGATCGCCCGCGGCCGCACCCCCGCCGTGATCACCAACGACATCTACACCTCCGAGGACGCCAACCACGTCCGGCGCACCCTGGACGGCGTCCTCGCCGCGGACCGCATCGTCGGCGTCGAGACCGGGGCGTGCCCGCACACCGCGGTCCGCGACGACCCGACGATGAACCAGGCCGCCGCCGACGAGATCCTGGAGCGCTTCCCGGAGGTGGACACCCTCCTGTTCGAAAGCGGCGGCGACAACCTGACCCTCACCTTCAGCCCGGCGCTCGTCGACCTGTTCCTGTTCGTGCTGGACACCGCCGAGGGCGACAAGATGCCCCGCAAGCGGGGACCGGGCATCACCGAGTGCGACCTGCTCGTCATCAACAAGATCGACATCGCCCGGTACGTGCGGTGCGACCTGGCCCGGATGGAGGCGGACGCCCACCAGGTCCGGCAGGGGCGGCCGGTGCAGCTCACCAACTCCCTCACCGGGGAGGGCCTGGACGCGATCGCCGACTTCCTCCTGGCCCACGAGGCCGCCCGACCGGCCGGCCAGGGAGCGGTCTCCGCATGACCACGGCGCCCGCGCGGCTGGACCCCGCACACTACGAACCCCGGCGGGTACCGGAGCGGATGCGTGCCCTGACCGGCACCCCGGACACCCTGGCCGCCGGGCGCCCCGGCAAGGTCGGCCTGCTCGAACTGCGCTACGCGCGCGTCGGCGACCGCACCGAACTCGTCCAGCGCTACCAGAAGTCACCCCTGCAGATCATGCGCCCGCTGTACGTCGATCCGCAGCGGCCCGACATGCCGGTGACCTATCTGATGTCCGTCGGCGGCGGTGTCGTGCAGGCCGACCGCAACCGCATCGACATCGACTGCGGACCCGGCACCGCGGTCCACCTGACCACACAGGCGGCCACCAAGCTGCACCGCATGGAGTTCGACCACGCCACCCAGGTCGTCCGCCTCACCGCCGAGGCGGGCAGCTACGTGGAGTACCTGCCCGACGCCCTGATCCCGTACCGGGACGCGCGCTTCTACCAGCACACCCACGTGGTCGCCGACCCCACCGCCACCGTGCTGCTGGGCGAGACCATCGCGGCCGGCCGGCTCGCCCGCGGCGAACGGCACGCCTACCGCATGCTGTTCAGCGACCTGGAGATCACGCGCCCCGACGGCGAACCGCTGGTGATCGACACCGTACGCCTGGACCCGCACGAGCCCGGCTCGGTCACCGGCCCGGCCGTCTTCGGCGCCCACGACCTGATGGCCACGCTCTACGCGCTCACCCCGCTCGCACCCGCCGCCCAGGTCGCCGACACCCTCCACGAGGCGCTGCGCACGTGCGCGGTGTCCTTCGGGGTGAGCGAGCTGCCCGACGAGTGCGGGGCCTGGGCACGGATCATGGGCAGCGACCCGCCGGCCGTGGCCCGCGCCGTGCACACGGCCTGGGACGCCCTGCGCCGCCTGCTCATCGGCGTGCCCGCGCCCGACCTGCGCAAGACCTGACCCGCGCTCCCCCGGACCCGCCCCTGCCGCCGCCGTGGTCGCCGACGGCGCCGGGGTGGCCGTCGTTCGGGGCGGGGCCGGCGACACGGTCGCCGCGTGGCTGCCGCTGCCCGTCGGCGGTGTCCTCTCCGCCCGACCCGTGGCCCAGATCGCCCGCGAAGATCACCGACCGGTCACTCGTCGACGTGGTGCGCCGAAACCCGTCGGACCGACGACAGCGGCGTGAGGATCCGGCGGTCCGGCACGACACACCTCGCCGTACCGCCGGAACGGCGCACTTCGCCGGACCGCCGGCACGGCACACGAGCCGGGCCGGGGCCTGGTGCGAAGACCCAGAAGCCCCTAACGGACCGGCACGATCGCGACCGGGCACTGAGCGTGGTGCAGCACCGCGTGGGTCACCGACCCCAGGGGCAGCCCGAGCCGGCCCTCGACCGGGTGGCGGGGCAGCACCACCAGCGACGCCCGCCGCGACGCCTCCACGAGTGCCTCCGCAGGTGATCCCAGGGCCAGCTCCGTCTCCACGGGCACCTGCGGGGCGTCCCCGTCGGGACGGGCGAGGCGGTCCAGCAGCCGGCGGCGGGCGCGCTGCTCCGCGTCGACGCTGTCCACCTCGGGCACCACCAGGCCGGCTTCGGCGACCGGCGACCAGGCGTGGACCACGCGCACACCCGTGTGCCGCAGCCCCGCCTCGGCCAGTGCGAACCGCACCGCCGCCGCGTCCCTGTCGTCGCGCACCCCGACCACGACGGCGCCGTCCGCCACCTGGCCCGGATCCCCGCGGGTGACCACCACCGGGCGGTCGGCGTGCGCCGCCACTTTCAGGCTCACCGAGCCGAGCAGCAGACCGGTGAAACCGCCCCGGCCCCGGGTGCCCACCACGATCAGGCCGGCGTCGCCGGCCTCGTCCAGGACCGCCTCGGCCGGCCGGCCGTGGGCGAGGACGGCGTCGATCCGCAGTCCCGGACGGCCCGCCGCCAGCCGGGTGCGGCCCCGGTCCAGCATCCCGGTCGCCGCCTCGAACACCGGTCGGCTCAGTCCCGCCCCGGTCTCGTCGTATCCGACCTCGGGGCCCGGGCCGACGGCGTGGACGATCCGCAGCGCACTGCCGCGCAGCCCCGCTTCCCCGGCCGCCCAGTCGGCGGCGCGCCAGGCGTGCGACGTGTCGTCGACCCCCGCCAGCACCGGGTCCTCGCCGCCCGTCACGGCGCCCACCCCACGGCCGCTGACCTCACCCGGTGTCGTCGCTCGTCCCGTGGGCCGCTCACGTCTCCTCCTGCGGCGTCCTGCGGTGCCCGGACGCGGCACGCAGCCGTTCCTCGCACCACCGCCTGGCCGTCGCGGCGACCTCCTGCAGCGCACCGGGCTCCTCGAACAGGTGCGTCGCCCCCTGAACGACGTGCAGGGCGTGCGGGGCGCGCAGCCGCCGGGCCGCTTCCTCGTTCAGCGCCAGCACCTGCCGGTCCTGGCTGCCGACGATGAGCAGGACCGGTGCCCGCACCCGTGTCAGGGCGTCCTGGGCGAGATCGCACCGGCCGCCCCGCGCGATGACGGTCAGCACCCGCTCCGGGCGTTCGGCCGCGGCCACCAGCGCCGCGGCGGCGCCCGTGCTCGCGCCGAACAGGACGACGGGCAGGCCGCGGGTGTCCGGTTGCGTCCGCAGCCAGTCGATGGCGCCCACGAGCCGCCGGCCGAGGAGGGGGATGTCGAAACGGTGCTCGGCGGTGAGCGCGTCGTGCCGTTCCTCCCGCTCGTTGAGCAGGTCCAGCAGCAGCGTGCCGACTCCGGCGGTGCGCAGCTCGGCGGCCACCGCCCGGTTGCGGGAGCTGTGCCGGGAGCTGCCGCTGCCGTGCGCGAACAGCACCACGGCCCGGGCCGGTGTCGGGACGACGAGGTCACCGGGGAGCGCGGCGTCGCTGGTGTGGACCAGGACCATCTGGGAGATCACCGGCATCAACTTCTTCCCCGTGCTGTTCCACGTGCCTTTCCACGTGTCTTTCCACGTGTCTTTCCACGTGTACGGCCACGTGCCGGTCCCGCGGACGTGGTCGGCCACGTGCCGATCCGGTGGATCGTGGGCGATCCGGATCCGTTGGCGCACCGCGTACCCAGCGCTCGCGTCGGGAACCGCCACGGCGCCGGGCGTCCGCCGCTCACCGTCCCTGTTCCACGCAATCCTTGAAATGCTCCAGGTCACTGCGGACGAGCCGTTCTATCGCGGTCGCCTGGGCGAAGCCCCTCGGCCCGCCGAAGGCGTCCCGGAGAGCGCGGGGGTCGTACTCCACGCGTGCCTGGACCCGGGTGTGGCCGTCGTCGATCGGCTGCAGCGAGAAGGACCCCGCCAGGTCGGGAGCGCCGGTGGTCCGCCACTCCACCACATGCTGCTCCCGGCGGTCGGAGACCTCGGCCTCGATCTCCCGGGAGCGGCCGCCGGCCTCGATGTCGAGATGCGTCCGGCCCGCCTGTTCCGCCCGGGCGTCGCGGACGCCCGCCACGAAGCGCGGATAGTCCTCGATCCGGTGCAGGCCCTCCCATGCCCGGTCGAGCGGCACCGAGACGTCCACATGTTCTTCGAGGGTGCTCACGGCGCACCTCCCTGTCCGGCTCCTGTGCCCATGGCCTTCCGTTTCCAGTGTGCGCCCGGCGTGTCCACCGCAGGAGGCCGAGCGCGGCTGTGCAGGTCGCCGCCGACGGGCGCCCGGCCGCTTCCGGTGGCCCGCGGCCGCCCGGCACGTCGCCGGGGGCGACCCGCCGCACGCCGCCGTGGGCGCGCCCACGAAGGCCGGCCTCGCGGACGCGGTTGCGAACAGGGGCTGGGAGAAGGCGCCCGCGGCAGCCGTGAGGACTGCCGCCTGTGCGGCCCGTTCCGGGAGGTGCGGGTCCGGATCGGCGCGTCCGCACCCGCTACGACACCGCGGACATCGCCCGGCTCCTCGCCGTGGCGTGGTGGAGCGGAGCCGGCCCGCGCAGCACATCACCGGCCCGACCGGGCCCCTGGGCCGCCGACGTGGTGCGGCGCGGTGGCGTCACGGCTCGCGCAGGTCTTCCGTGTCAGGCACCGGCGCCGCCGACACGTCCTTGTCAGGGTGTGGTGGCCGACGTGCGCACGACCATCCAGTCGAGCACCGGGGTGCTCTGCAGGTAGACCAGCGCACACATGAAGGCCGTGAAGACCACGCTCCACACGATGACCCGGCGGAAGAGAAGCCCCTCGCGGCCCTGGAAGCCGACCGCGGCAGCGGCGATGGCGAGGTTCTGCGGAGAGATCATCTTGCCCAGCACGCCACCGGAGGAATTGGCCGCGGCCATGAGGGTGGGGGACAGACCGGCCTGGTGGGCGGCGGTGACCTGGAGGGCGCCGAACAGGGAGTTGGAGGAGGTGTCGGAGCCGGTGACGGCAACGCCCAGCCAGCCGAGCACAGGCGACAAAAGGGCGAAGGCACCGCCCGCGCCGGCCACCCACAGACCCAGTGTGGTGGTCTCGCCGGACTCGTTCATGATGTAACCGAGTGCCAGGACGAGCATGACGGTGAGCACCGCGAACTTCAGCTGGTCGAGGGTACGTCCGTAGGCGCGCAGGGCGCGGCGCGGTCCGATCCCGATCAGTACCATGCTGGTCAGGCCGGCTATCAGCAGCAGACTCCCGGCGGCCGAGAGGTAGTTGAGCTTGAAGGTGGTGGCGACCGGGTCGCCGTTCGGCTTGGCTATGTGCAGCCCGGGCCAGTCGATGATGTGCGTCACCGACTCCAGGCCCGTGCCGCTCGCGCCGACCTCGGTCGGGGCCTTCCCGGTGATGGCCGGTACGCGGGTGGCCAGGACGAACACCACGATGACGGCCAGGTACGGCGCGTACGCCTTGAAGACGGCCGACGGCGCGTCGTGCGTGTCGTGGCCGGAGTCCGCGCGGGCTCCGGCCACTGCCCGGGTGTCCACCGGCTCGCCGCCGTTCGGGCGTGGCTCGGCGGCGGGGGGCCGCGGCCGGCGCGAGTCGTCGCCGGCACCGTCGAGGCCACCCCTGTCGCCGCTCTCCCGATATGTCTCCCTGGCCCGCCACACCCGGGTGAACCCGAGGACCGCCAGCGCGGAGGCGAGCGCGGCGACGATGTCGGCGAGCGGCACGGACCAGAAGTTCGAGGACAGGTACTGGAAGACCGCGAAGGACACACCGCACACCACCGCCGGCGGCCAGGTCTGCCGCAGACCTCGGCGGCCGTCCACGATGAACACCAGGGCCAACGGCACGAACAGCGCCAGGATCGGCGTCTGCCGCCCCACCATCGCGCCGAGGTCGTCCACGGGCAGGCCGGTGACGCCCGCCAGTGTGGTGATCGGCACGGCTATCGCCCCGAACGCGACGGGAGCGGTGTTGGCGACCAGGGCGACCGTGGCCGCCTTGAGCGGTTCGAAGCCCAGCGCGATCAGCATCACCGAACTGATCGCGACCGGCGTGCCGAAACCGGCCAGCGCCTCCATGAGGGCGCCGAAGGAAAACGCGATGAGGATGGCCTGCACCCGCTGGTCGTCGCTGATGGACGCGAACGACCTGCGCAGTACGTCGAAGTGACCGGTCTCGACGGTGAGGTTGTAGATCCAGATCGCGTTGATGACGATCCACATGATCGGGAAGAAGCCGAACGCGGCCCCCAGCAACCCGCTGTCGAGCGCGTCGACGAGGGGCATCGAGTACACGGCGACCGCGAGCACCACGGCCATGACAAGAGAGATCAGCGAAGCCAGCCACGCCTTCATCCGCACCACACCGAGCAGCACGAACAGCACCAGCAGCGGAAGAATCGCGATGATGGACGACAGTCCCAGCGAATCGCCCACAGGACTGTAGTTCTGCTGATAGTCGGCGAGGATCATGGAGCACCCTTTTCTACGCCACCGGAGAGGAGGGGCCGCGCCACGGGTCGGCGCCGTGGCGGGCTGCGGGACGGCACGTGCGCCTGTCGAGGGTCGGGGTGGGGCAGGGAGACGGAAGACCGTACGGTCCGGCGCTCGTGCGCATGCCGAGGCGGCACCGGATGCGGTGTCTCATGGGCACTGCGAGGCGTTGGCGACCAGATCGATTCCACTCCCCGGTAGACCCCTGCTGATTGCTGGCAGAGTGCAGTGGTACCGGATCCGTGTCAAGGAGCACGGGTGTCCCGTGGCACGGCGGGGGGCTGCGCCGCTTCCCCTTGCGGCACACGCGCCGGTGGGGGAGCGTCATAGGTGACGCCGCGCCCCACCTTGCCTCCTCGTTCCAGCCCGCCTCAGCATCCCGGCGGCCGTAAGGAACCCCGGTGTGCGGTGATCGAACACGTCGGGGGGTCGGCGGCCCGACGGCGCCGCGCGATCTCCGTCATCGCCGTCCCAGGAGGAGCGGATGGACGTATACGAGGCCCTGTACACCACGCGGATGATGCGGCGCATGCGCAAGGACCCCATCCCGCTGGAGACGCAGTGCCGCATCCTCGACGCCGCCATCCGGGCGCCGAACGGCGGCAATGCCCAGCGCTGGCACTTCCTGGTGGTCGACGACCCCGCACGCAAGAGCGAGATCGCCGAGCTGTACCGCGCCTGCCGCCGGCAGGAGTACGCCGAGATCGCCGAAGGGGCACTGGCGAAGACGATCCACGACCCCGAGGAACACGCCGCCACGATGCGCAGGATCAAGGACTCGGGTGACTACTTCACCGAGCACTTCACCGACATCCCCCTGCTGCTCTTCGTGTTCTCCATCGACGACCACGGTGGCGCGAACATCTACCCCGCCATCTGGAGCGCCCTGCTCGCCGCGCGGGCGGAAGGGGTGGGCGGTGTCATCACGACCGTCCTGCGGTACCAGGAGGAGGCCGTGCACAAGCTGCTCCAAGTGCCCACCGCTGAGGGCTGGAAGATGAACGTCATGCTCGCCCTCGGCTACCCGCTCGGCCGCTGGGGTGTGGCGGCGAACCGGCGACCGATCCATGAGGTGGCCAGCCGCAACACCTGGGGTCACGACATCGGGGCGAGGGTCACCGAGCCCCTGTGGGCGCCCGCGGCCGAATGACCTCGCGGCGAGCGCGCACCGCGCCGCCGCCCGGCCGATCGGCGCGGTGCGGCCTTCGGCACCCCTCGGCGCCGGGTCGCGCACCGGAGCGCGCTGCTTGACGCGACACCGCGCACGGCGCCCCGGATCCCGCCCGGGGGACAGCCAAACCGCGCCGACGGGGCCGGGCCGCGGCCTCCGTCGGCGACCACGGCGCGACCCACGTGGGCATCCCCCGGGCTTTCCTCCACGGGCATCGAAGGCGCTGCTGGTGGTGGGCCTGCGGTCGCGTAATGTGCTGGTGCGGCGACGGAGCCGATGGACGACCCGGCTCCGGTCGGCTTGTGTGTCGGAAGGGATGAGATGGCGAAGGCGAAGACGACGCGTTCCGGTGAACGGGCCGGCGGGCGTGCGGGGCGCCCGGGGGCGGAGTCGGCGGCGCCCGCAGGCGGACGGCCCCGGGACCCGGCGATCGAGGAGGCGATCATCCGGGCCACACGCGAGCGGCTGGCCACCGACGGCTACTCGTCCATGACGATCGGGGACATCGTCGCGGACGCCGGTGTCACCCGGCCGACCCTGTACCGGCGGTGGGCGAACAAGTACGACCTCGTCATCGACGCCCTGCAGTACGGGTTGCGCAAGCAGCGCGAGGCCTATCCTCCGCTGGACATGGAGCAGTTGACTCCGCGCGAGGCGCTCGTCGAAGCCGTTCGGCGCCTCGATCCCCGCTACCACAACGATCGGGCCATGTCCCTGCACGGCAACTTCATGGCCGAGGTGGAGCGGGCGCCCGGCCTGCTGGAGCAGTTGCGGGAGCACGGCGTGCGGCCTCGTTGCGAGGAACTGCTGATGACGCTGGTCTCGCTGCAGCGCCGCGGGGCCGTGCGCGAGGACGTGGACCTGGACATGATCGTCACGCTCTGCTTCGGCAGCTACTTCGCGGACTACCTGCGGACCGGTCGCGGCGTGCCGGACGACTTCGCCGAACGGATCGTCGCCACGGTCTGGCCCATGCTCGCCGTGGACGGCGAGGCCGGGTCCGCCTGAGAGGAGCTCTTCGGGGCGGCGCTGCGCGAGTGCGGCCCCGGGGCACACCCGACGGCGCTTCACCCCATGCCGATCGGCACCCGCATTTCGTTACAGCTGTTGACTGTAACGAAATGTCGAGGCATCGTTCTCGTGTCAGACCCGTGGCGACACGAAAGGACTCCGCCCATGAGCGACGACAACCGCAAGGCGCTGATCGAGCGCAGCATCCCGTTCCTGGCCGAGGTCAGGAACCGCACGGCCGGCGACGACCTGGAGAGCTGGCTGAACACCGCCTACGGCCCCGACAGCGAGCTCTACCAGGACCTCGCGCGCCTGATCACCATCGGCGTCCTGGAGGAGGGCTGGGCGGCCAACGTCGAGGTCGACGGCCCCCGCTACCGCCGCAGCCTCATCGCCGAACCGTCGGCGCAGACGCACTACTTCAGCATCACGGCCGTCTACATGAACAGCGTGGAGCGCTACCGGGGCCAGTACCACGCGCATCCGTACGGCGAAGTGAACCTCGTGGCCCCCATCGACCCCCAAGCCCAGCTGGCGGGGCCGAACGGTTGGCAGGGGCCCGGCTGGACCGCGCCCGCTCCGGGCAGCCACCACTACCCCGAGGTGCGGGGAGGGGCGCTGATCGCGCTGTTCTACCTGCCCGCCGGACGCATCTCGTACGACATCCGTCCCTCCCGGTCCGCCACGGCCGCCGCGTAGGGCGGCGCCGGAGCGAGCAGGTGCGGTCGCACGGCCGGCCGCAGCGAACGGGCGGCGGCCCGGACCCCGGCCTGCGGCGCGTGTGCCGGGAGCCCCGGCTCGGGCCGAGCGACCCGTCCCGGCGGGCTCAACGCATCCTTCGTCCGACGGGGTGTGCCGACCGCCCGGCAGAGGGCAGGTGACGGGGCGGTCGGCGGATGCTCACTTCAGCTGCCACTTCTGGTTCGACGCCCCCGTGCACGACCAGATCTGCGTCCGGGTGCCGTTGGCCGAGGAATTGTCGGTCACGTCCAGGCACTTGTCCGCGGCCGTGTTCACCACGTCACCGGTCGAGGCGTTGTACGACCACTGCTGCGCCCCGGTGCCGTTGCACTCGTAGAGCTGCACCTTCGCACCGTCGGCCGTCGAACCGGACGCCACGTCCAGGCATGCGCCGAGCGCCCGGATCGACCCGTCCGCCTGCACCGTCCACTGCTGGGCGGCCGTGCCGTTGCAGTCGTAGAGCTGCACGGCCGTACCGTTGACGGCCGCGCCGCCGGCCACGTCCAGGCACTTGCCCGCCATCCCGACGAACGTTCCCGACCGGCTTCCGCCGCCCGACTGCGCACCCGCCCAGGTGAACGTGGCCGACGTCTTGCCGGGAAGCGTGTAAGTGGCGTGCTGGGAACCCCAGTCGATGGTCATCGTCTTGCTGCTCGACGCGTCGTTGTAGGCGATCAGCGCCTTGCTGCCGTCCGGGTTGCGCCACGCCACGTTCGGCACCGATGCCGAGGCGGTCGACGCGATACGCTGCGCGCCCGGTCGTACGAACTTGGTCAGGTGACCCATGTCGTAGTACTCGACGGTGTAGTCGACCTGGCCCGACCGGGCGTCCCCGTTGTGCCCCGTGATCAGGCCGCTGCAGGGGCCGCCCCCGCCGTTGTGCGGCCCCCGGTCCTGGTCCACCGCCAGCGACCACTTCGTCACCGATTTCGCCCAGTTGCGGGTGTAGTCGACGATGTCGTGCATGTCCTCGCGCTGCTGGTTCTCGATCCAGGTGCCGCCCGAGTGCTCGGTGGCGAAGGCGTCCAGCTGCGGGTATTGGTTGTGGACGCTCGTCTGCTTGGCTACGTCGCCGCCGTAGCCGTGCCAGGCGATGCCTCCGAAGTTCGGGTGCGAGCGCACCGCGGCGTCGTCCACCGTCTGGGCGGCGTAGGAGTCGTAGGTGTCCCAGTTCCAGTCGTGGGCGAGAACCTTGGTCGTCAGGCCCGCCGACTGCAGCTTGGGCAGCAGCTCGTTCTTGGTGAAGTAGGCCAGGCCGGAGGCGTTCCAGCTCATCGAGGGATACCCGGAGCAGCACGTCGGCTCGTTCTGCGCCGTCACGTAGGAAACCGGGATGCCCTGGTCGCGGTAGGCCTGGAGATACTTCACGAAGTACGACGCGTAGGCGCCGTAGTCCTCCGCCTTCAGCCAGCCGCCGTTGAGCTGCCCGCTGTCCTTCATCCAGGCGGGCGCCGTCCACGGTGTGGCCATCACCGTCAGCGACGGATTGAGCTGCAGCGCCTGCCGGGTCAGTGGCACCACGTCCGCCAGGTCGTGGGCGATGGAGAACTTCGCCAGCGACGGGTCGCTCTGGCCGGCCGGCACGTCGTCGTACGTGTACCCGTAACGGGCCAGGTCCGAGGCGCCCATGGGGTTGCGCAGGAACGACAGGCCGATCCCATCGGACGGCGAGAACAGTTTGCGCATGGTGGCGTCCCGCGTGGCCTGGGACAGCGCTCCGCTGCTGTTCATGAGCCAAGCCGCGGTGTCGGTGAACGACGCTCCGCCGCCGGTGAAGGTCTGGTACCGGGTGTTCTCGTCGACCGTGATGTTCTCCCCGCCGCCACCGGTGCCGGCCTGGAAGGAGAACGGCGTCTGCGGCTCCAGGCCGCGCACGACGTGCCGGCCACCGGAGTCGTCGGTCGTGGTCAGCCAGGCCGTCACCTGCTCGCCGGCCGCGTGCGCGGACGCAGTGCCGAGTGTGGTCAGGCCGGTCGTGGCCAGCAGTGCGGCAAGGAGCAGCCGAGCCGCGCGCAGGGGTCTTCTCATACTGCGCCGCCCTTCTTGAGGTGGGGGACGGGGGCGTGCGAGCCGTGAGTAAATGACGGCTCAGGGCGTGCGTCAAGAGGATGCGCGTTCACAGCCTGAAGGGAGCAAGTCCCCGGAGTCGCCCGTGAGTTGCGATTGACGTGGTCGTGAGCCGGTTGCGTGCCGTCGTGGCAGCGATCGGTGATGTGAAGCCTTGACGGGACAGGCCGACCGGTAGTTCACTCACGGCGTGAGCCGAGCCGTGAGTCGGCACGCTCCCGGCAGGGGAGATTCCTGCGATGCGGCGAGGCCGGTCGGTGGAAGGCGTCGCGACGGCTGGGCTGCGCTCGTCGCGCCGGGGTACGGGCCCGGCGAGGTGAGCCAGGCGCCCGGGGCCGAGCTTCCGAGGCAGGCGTCCCGCGACGGGTGCCGCAGACCGCGTGCCCGGAGCCACGTGTCCCGTGCCACGCGCCCCCGGGCCCGGCCCGGCGCCGGGGTCAGGGGTCGTCACGGACGCGTACGCCGAGCGTGCGGGCCAGGCCCTGGACGCTCCGGTCCACGCGTTCCAGATGCCGTAGCACCCGCCGCGTCGTGCGGACGTCCTCGGCGCGTGCCCCCTCCTCACCCAGTGCCGGCCGGGCGGTCGTCCCGGGGCCGCGCTCGAGCGGGGTGGCGTCCCCGCCGGCCGTCTGGCCGATCAGGGCCGCCAGGTTGCGGTCGATCCGGACGGCCATGTCGACGAGGCAGTGCTCGGTGCCGATGCGGATGCCGGCCGGCATCAGTTCGGCGGTGCCGGCCAGGCTGCGCGTGTGCAGGGCCGCTGTCTCGAGCAGCCCCAGCACGGCGAGCGCGGTGCGCCGCCGGGACCGCAAGGGGCTGAGCGGAGTGATCAGCGGCTGCACCGCCAGACGCAGGCCGTCCAGGGCCGCATCCAGCGCGCGGGCCGACCCGAGCAGATCACCGTCGGGCTCTCCGCACAACCGGGCCAGCGACCGGGCGAGCACCGCGCGCAGCCGCTCCAGCACCTCGCGCAGCAACCGGTCCGTACGTTCCCGGGTCGGCGCCGGCAGCACGAGCAGCGCCGCGGCGAGCCCGCACGCGATCCCCAGCGCGGTCTCCTCGATCCGCACCACCAGCACGCCCGGGGTGAGGGCGTGCAGCAGGGCGTACAGCATGCCGATCATCGTGGTGACGAAGAACGACATCAGCGTGTAGGACACCGTGGCCGTGTAGTACATCCCGAAAACGCTGAGGACCGCCAGGGCGAAGGCCGGCCAGGGATGGCCGCCGATCAGCGCGGCGAGGGCGAGACCGGCGACGACACCCGTCACGGTGCCGACCAGCCGGCGGTACCCCCGCACGAGGACGTCGCCGGTGGAGGAGGTGCTGATGAACACCACCCAGCACGTGAACACCGCCCAGTACCAGCGCTGCGGCGACAGCAGTTCGCCACCGACGACGGCCAGCGCCGATCCGGTGGCCACCTGCAGCGCGGTCCTGGTGGTGGGACGGACGTGGCGGCCCTCGCGCTCCGGTGCCACGTCCTCCGCCGGACCCGAGCCCTGCGGGCCCTGCCCCTTGGCCGACCGCGCCGCCTCGGGGGTCTCCCGGGGCGCAGGGGCCTGCGCGTCGACGGCCAGGCGCAGGTCGGACAGGGCGCACGCGAAGTCCCCGGCGGAGCGCAAGGCGTCCTGTACCGCCGGGGGCGCGTCGGACAGTGGCTCGTCGTCGAGGTGGCCGAGCAGCCGGTCGCGGGCCTGCGCGCCATCGGCCCACGACTCGGTGCTGTCCGTCCGTCCGGGCCGCCTGGGGTCAGGACGGACGGCGGCGCGCAGCGCGCGCAGCTTCGAGGCGAGCGCGGGCAGCCAGACCGCGACCCGGACGTCGAGACGGGAGCCGGTGCGGTGGACCGGCGTCGGGTGCCGGGTCAGGGTGTCGATGTCGGCGGCGGGCCACACCAGCCGCAGCACGAGGACGGCCAGCCGTTCCGCGGCCGTCTCCGCTTCCGCCACGCGGCGCTGGATCGTGGCGGCGACGCCCCGGTCGGGTGTTCCGGTCTCCAGCCGGCTCTGGATCATCAGTGCCCCCGCGTGCAGCCTGGCCGCCTGCCGGCGAAGGTCGTCGGCCGCACGCTCGGCCCGCGGCGTACCCGGTCCGCCGTCGACCACCTCGATCAGGGCGTCGAGCATCAGGGCCAGCCGCAGCCGGAACGCCTGGTGCAGCCGCATGAGCGTCCGCTCCGGCGGCGAGCGCAGGAGGGCGAACCGGACCAGCGCGGAGGCGGTGAAGGCCACCAGCACGGCCGGCACCAGGTGCGGCAGCTGCGCCAGGCGGGTTCCGACGAACTGGGTCACGAAGAACAGCTGGAAGGCGAAGACGCCGAGCGTCGTCGCACGCGGCCCCAGCCGCCGGATGTAGAGGGCGGTGAAGATCACTGCCACGAACACCACGTCGGCCAGGACCCGGTACGGCGTCAGCGCGCTGCCGACCACGACGACGACCAGCGCGACGGGCACTCCGGCTGCGAGGGTCAGGGCCTGGTCGCGCGGACGACGCTCGGTGACCGCCACCGTGCTGACCATGGCGGTGAGCGCGCCCGTCACCAGGATCGGCACCGACGCGTCCACCGCCGCAAGGGCGCCGAGCGTCAGCAGCACCGCGCAGACCGTGCTGAGAGCGGACAGCAGCCGGAGCAGTCCGGGATCGGATGCCAGGAACCGATCCCGCACGCCCGCCGGCCTCACTCGTGCTCGCCGCATGCTCCGGCTTCTCCCCTGGACGCCCTGCCGGTCAGGTGCTACCGGGCCGGCTCGTCGAGCGAGGCCAGGAAGTCGTCGACGCCGACCACACGGTGGGAGACCATGTTCAGGCCGCGCATCATCGCCTGGTACGTGACCAGGCCACCGGGAGCGGCGATCGCGTCGGTGAACGTCGTGACGTGGAAGCCGCGCTCCATCGCGGTGCGGGCCGTCGACTCCACGGCCATGATCCCGGAGACACCGGCGATCGCGAGGTACTCGACGCCGCGCTGGCGCAGCTGGAACTCGAGGTCGGTGTGGTGGAGCACGTCGAGGCTCTTGTGCGGCGGGAGGACGACGTCGCCCGGCCGGGGGGCCAGGTCCGGGTAGAACTCGGTGTTCCAGGTGTCCGCCCGGAACAGGCGGTTGTCGAACATCTGCCGGTGGATCCCGGAGACGTGCTTCCAGGAGGAGTAGTCCTCGTCGGTGAAGGAGGTCCTCGAGTAGAAGATCGGGATGTCCTTGCGCTGCCGCACCCCGGCGATGAGCTTCTTCAGGCTGTCGATCGTGCCCAGCCGTTCGAACTCGGGGGCGTAGATGGAGTAGGCGTTGCCGTCCTCGGAGAAGTTCTCGTTGACCAGGTCGACGAGAAGCAACCCCACCCGACCGCGTTCGTAGTCAGTCGCCATGACCGTCCTCCGGCGTAGAAGCAAGGGTCGGCAGCCGAGCCGCCGGCCGACTGTCGTTACAGTCAATGACTGTAACGTAATCCCCCTCGAAAGGCATCCCGCACCTCCAAGGTCGACACCGAGGGGCGCCGGAAAGAGGTGCGCAGGACTGATCGGGCCTGCCGCAGCCGGGCGATGGCGGATGAGACACTGGTCGCTCGCGGGCGACGACCGCCTGGCCTGTGCCGCGGCGCCGTCGCCGGTCTCCCGGCGCCGCCGCGGGCCACGATGTCCGCGTGGGGGATGTGGCGCAGGGACGAGTGGACAGCGCCGCGGCTCCGGGTGAGGATCGTGCAGCCCGGGTCCGGCCGTGCATCAGTCAATCGTAGATGCCCGAGGAAGAAGACGGTGAGCTCACACGTGCAGCACCGGGTCGCCCTTCTCGTCTACGACGGGGTGAAACTCCTGGACGTCGCCGGTCCTGCCGACGTGTTCGCGGAGGCCAATCGACTCGGCGCCGACTACCGGATCGTCCTGCTGTCGACGACCGGCGACGATGTCACGTCCTCGGTCGGCATCCGGATCACCGTCGACGGCACCCCCGACTCGGAGCCGGCCCCGGACACGTTCGTGGTGCCGGGCGGCGACGTCTATCCGAGGACTCCCGTCGGGCGCGATCTGGTCGAGGCCGCGAGGGATCTGGCCAGCCGCTCCGGCCGTGTGGCCTCCGTCTGCTCGGGAGCGTTCGTCCTCGCTGCCACCGGGCTGCTGGACGGAAAGCGTGCCACCACTCACTGGCAGGTGGCGGCCGAACTCGCCACCCGCTGTCCGAGGGCCCACGTGGAGCCCGACGCCATCTACGTACGCGACGGCACCACGTACACCTCGGCGGGGGTCACCGCGGGCATCGACCTGGCGCTGGCTCTGGTGGAAGAGGACCACGGTGCCGAACTCAGCCGGAACGTCGCCCGCGCCCTGGTGGTCTACCTGCAACGCGCGGGCGGTCAGTCGCAGTTCTCTCCTCCGCTGCAGGGCCCGCCGCCCCGGTCGCCCGCGCTGCGCAGGGTCCTCGAACTCGTCCAGGCCGATCCCGCGGGACGCCACTCCCTCGCTGAACTCGCCCAGCACCTCAACGTCAGTCCCCGACATCTGACGCGACTGTTCCGCGAGGAGCTGTCGACCACGCCGGCCCGGTACGTGGAGGCGATCCGGTTCGACCTGGCCAAGGCCTTCCTCGACCAGGGGTACACCGCCACCCAGGCGGCTGCCTCGGCGGGATTCCCGAGCTACGAGAGTCTGCGCCGGGTCTTCGCACGGGAGCTGTCCATCAGCCCTGCCGCCTATCAGCGCCGCTTCGGCACGGCGCGCCGCGCGCAGGCGGGGCGGTGACGGGGGAGGGACACGCTGTCCCCCGACGCGGGTGTCCGCCCGAGCGGATCACGCGCGGTGGCAGCCCGGGGAGACGTCCCTACGCTTGATCGGTAGGAAGACGGCTCTCCTGTTCCAGGGGGCTGCTGTGTCGCGCATTCACAGAGGAGTCACTCCATGACCGCTGCCCCCGGTGCTTCCCGACGTGCGGAGAGCGATGTCGCCGGATTCACGGCCTCACCGCAGCTTGCCCAGGCTCTGCAGCAGATCCTGGTGGATCTCGTCGAACTGCATCTCCAGGGCAAACAGGCCCACTGGAACGTCGTCGGCCACAACTTCCGGGACCTGCACCTGCAGCTCGACGAGATCGTCGACGAAGCCCGGGAGGCGGCCGACACCATTGCCGAACGCATGCGTGCTCTCGCGGCCCGGCCGGACGGCCGGTCCGACACCGTGGCAGCCGGTACCACGCTCCCCGCGTTCCCCGACGGCGAGCTGAACGTGAGCACCGTCGTCGATCTCGTCACCACGCGCCTGCGCGCCACGGTCGACACGCTGCGGACCCACCACGACCAGGTCGACAGCGAGGACCCCGCCACGGCTGACCTGCTCCACGGGATCATCGACTCCCTGGAGAAGTACGCCTGGATGGTCAGCTCGGAGAACCGGACGGTGTGACACTGCGTTCCCGGATGCCTGCGCGGCGAAGACGTCCGCCGGCCACCCGGCCGGAGCGTCGCTCCGCGGTGCGAGGCCGACCGGCACGATGTCCGCCGACGGCGGCCGGCTCAGCAGGCCAGGTCAGTGCGGCTCGACCCGTCCCCCGCCGTCCACCCCCTGCGCCGGGACCGCCTCGTGGTGGCACTGCCGGCCGAGCATCCGCGGGCCGGTGCGGCCGAAGGCGCTGTTCCTCCGGGAGCGCCCCTGCCCGGGGACGGTGCGCAGCCCGAGTGATGGTCAACAGGCGGTGTCCCAGGGCAGGATGGTCGCCATGACGGATGAAGGCATCTCCATCGACCCGACCAGGCCCAGCATCGCCCGCGTCTACGACTACCTGCTCGGCGGCAAGGACAACTACGCCGTGGACCGGGAGATCGGTGACGTGTTCAAACGCGACCTTCCCGGTTCGGTGGCCATCGCCTTCGCCAACCGCGCGGCCCTGACACGGGCGGTCGGCCAGATCGCGACGACCACCGACGTACGGCAGTTCATCGATCTGGGCAGCGGCCTTCCGACCGCCGACAACGTCCACCAGGTGGCGCAGCGGCACGCGCCGGAGTCCCGGGTCGTGTACGTCGACATCGACCCCCAGGTGCTGGTCCACGGCCGGGCGCTGCTGGAGGAGAACGACCGGACCCGCGTCGTCGCCGCCGACGTGCGCGACCCCGAAGGCGTCCTGACCCACCCCGACACCCGGGACCTGATCGACTTCGACCGCCCGGTCGCCGTCATGTTCAGCGCGATCCTCCACCACGTCAACGACGAGGAGGACCCCGCCGGGATCGTCCGCTACTGGCGCGACCACGTGCCCTCCGGGAGCTACTTCTTCGTCAGCCACTTCCGTTCCGGCAACAACCCGGAGACGGAGGAGGCCGAGCGGGTGCTGCAACAGACCTTCGGCCGGGGCCGGTGGCGCACCGACGAGGAGATCGAGTCCCTGCTGGACGGCCTGGAGATCCTCGACCCCGGCGTCGTCCCCGCACCCCTGTGGCGCCCCGAGGCGGTCGACAGCCCCCTGCACGGCGGAGAGCGGGACCTCACCGTCTGGGAACGGCTCATCTCCGCCGGGCTGGCCCGCAAGCCGTAGGGCGGACGGCGGCACCGGGCACCGTCCGGCGGGGCGGCGGCACCGGTGATCGTCGGGCGGGGCGGCCGCACCGGACACCGCCGGGCGGGCAGGCGGCGCCAGGGGGCATCACCGGGCAGGGCGCGGCCGCAGCCGGCCGTCAGCGCCCTGCGCCCCGGGCCACCACCTTGCCGGGGTTGAACAGGTGCTGCGGATCGAGGGCGTCCTTGATCGCCCGGTTCAGGGCCAGCACCTCCGGGCCCAGCTCGCTTTCCAGGCCGTCCCGCTTGAGCAGGCCCACCCCGTGCTCCCCGGTGACCGTGCCGCCCAGCGCCAGGGCCTCGGCGATGATCTCGTGGAACGCGGCCTGCGCCCGCTTCCTGGCCGCCTCGTCCCCGGGCGGCGTGATCAGCAGAGGATGCAGATTGCCGTCGCCCGCGTGCGCGATGTTGGCGATCAGCGTCTCGTGCCGGGCGGCGATCGCGTCGATGCGCCCCAGCATCTCCGGCACCGCGGCCTTGGGCACGCACACGTCCTCGGTCAGCACCGGGCCGAGCCGCTCCAGCGCCGGATAGGCCAGCCGGCGGGCCTCGAACAGGGCGTCGGCCTCCTGCTGGTCGGTGGAGCGCACGGCGTACGTCGCACCCGCCTCGGCGAAGCAGCGCCGCATCGCCTCCGCCTCCTCCTCGCCGGCGGGGCCGGGGGCGTCCGTGCGACCCAGCAGCACCACGTCCGCCTCGGTCGACAGGCCCATGTTCTTCCAGGCGTCGACCGCCGCGAGGCAGTGCCGGTCGACGAGTTCCAGCGCCGACGGGGTCAGCCCGGCGGCGCCCACGGCGGCCACGGCCCGCCCCGCGTCCACGGTCGAGGAGAAGTACCCGGCGACGGTGTGCTCGGGCAGCCGGCGCGGCCGCAGCCGCACCGTCACCTCGGTGATCACCCCCAAGGTGCCCTCCGAGCCGACCATCAGCGCGGTCAGGTCGTACCCGGCCACGCCCTTGGCGGTGCGGCGGCCCACCCGGACCAGCTCGCCGGTGCCGGTGACGAACTCCAGGCCCAGCACGTAGTCCCGGGTGACGCCGTACTTCACACAGCACAGACCGCCGGCGTTGGTCGCCACGTTGCCGCCGATCGTCGACCAGGGGGCGCTGGCGGGGTCCGGCGGATACCACAGTCCCCGCTCGGCGCACGCGGCCCGCAGGTGGTCGTTGACCACGCCCGGCTCCACCACCGCGAGCCGCTCCAGCGCGTCGATCTCCTTGATCGTCGTCATCGTCTCGGTGGACAGGACGACACAGCCGTCCACCGCGTTCGCACCGCCGGACAGCCCGGTACCCGCGCCGCGGGTGACGATCGGCACCCCGTGGTCCCGGCAGGCCCGCACGACCCGCGGCACCTCCGCGGCCGTCCTCGGGCGGACGACCGCGAGGGGTGCGCCGTACGGCGCCCATTCGGCCTCGTCGTGGGCGTAGCCCGCGGTCGCGGCCGGGTCGGTCAGCAACCGGCCGGCCGGCAGTTCGCGGCCCAGCCGCTCGGTCAGGGCAGCGGTGGTCGATTCGTCGCGCATGACAGCACGCTAGGGACCGCACCGGCCCACCTCAATGGACGGGACGTCCATTCTCCGGACGCCCTGGTGGATGAAGCGTCCACAACAGGACCAGCCCGGCCATCGACCGCACTCCCGGGCGCAGCCACCGAGGAGGGCCGAAGACCGCCCTCGCCGATTCCCGGGGGGCGAGCCGAACCGATCTCCAGACGGGCCGTTCGGCGCAGGCCGGAGCCGGCCTCCTCGTGCCGTCGCCGGCCCGGGCGTGTTTACCTTGAGGTGGACCACACGACGCCAGGTCGTCCTCCGCGCGCGTCAGGAGCACCGTGGTGAGCGACAACGATCACAGCCGGCTGGCCGCGGCGCTGCGACGCGCCGTGCAGGAGCTGCGCGCCAGTACCGGCATCGCCTACGTGCCCGTCGACGAGGGACGGTCACTCGCCGCGGTGACGGTCGTCGGCACCCCCGTCTCCCTCTACACCGCGCTGGAAGGCATCGGCGTGGACAACGAGAGGTACACCCCGGCCGTCGCCTACCGGACCGGCGAGCAGATCATCGGCTCCTGCCCCGGCACCCTGCCGGCCCCCTCGACCGCCGACGTGACGATGCCGTTCCCCTACACGGTCGCCTCGACGCCCGTGGCGGCCGCCGGGCACGACGTGGGCGTCCTCACGCTGCTGTGGGTGCCCCCGCTCGGACCCCGGCAGCTCCTGCCCGAGGAGAAGAAGCGATGCACCCGGTGGGCGGACGCGATGGCGCACGACCTGGACATCGCCCGGCAGCGGCATGCGCGGGCCCGCCCGGCGTCGGTGCCGTTCTTCCTGCTCCCGGGAGCCGAGGACACCCTCGGTTCGAACGTGTCCTTCCTCTACGACTTCCAGAAGGTGGCGTCCGCGCTGACGCAGGCCGTGCGGCCGCAGGACGTCATCGAGACGGTGGTGCAGCGGATCATGGCGCCCTTCGACGCGCAGAGCATGCTGGTCTCCGTCCTCGACGACGGCCGCTCGCGCGTACTCGGCTACACCGGGTACCCGCCGGAGGTCACCCGTTCCGGCCCGGTGCCCGCCCCGGGCGAACCGCTCTTCCTGGAGAACGACACCGACCTGGCGGCGGCACACCTGGGCCCGCTCGCCGAGGGCGTGCGGGCGTGCGCACTGCTGCCGCTGGTCAGCGAGGGCCGCGTCACCGGCACCTTCGTCCTCGGTTTCGACCACCCGCGCCGCTTCGGCGCCGAGGACCGGGCGGTCCTGGTCTCCATGACCGGCCTGCTCGCCCAGTCCCTGGACCGGGCCCGGCACTTCGAGACCGAGCACGCCGTGGTCCGCCGACTGCAACAGGGGCTGCTGCCCCACATGCTCCCCCATCTGGAGGAACTGGACACCGCGGCCCGCTATGTGCCGGCCCCGGGCGCCGACGTCGGCGGGGACTGGTACGACGTGCTCACCCTGCCGGACGGCAACGTGGGCCTGGTCATCGGCGACGTCGAGGGGCACAGCCCGACCGGGGCGGCGATCATGGGCCAGATCCGCAGTGTCGTGCGGGCCTACGCCACCGAGGGGCACGGACCCGCCGACGTACTCGGCCGGACCAACCGGCTGCTGGCCGAACTGGGCACGGACCTGTTCGTGACCTGCAGCTGCATCTGGCTGGACCGGGCGGCCGGCACGGCCGAGATCTCCTGCGCCGGACACCCCAGCCCCCTGCTGCGCCTGCCCGACCGCAGCGTCGAGGTGGCGGACCCGGAGGCGGGGATCCCGCTCGGGGTCGCGCCGGACACGGTGTACCACTCCGTGGAGGTGACCCTCCCTCCCGGGACCGTCCTCGCGCTGTACACCGACGGCCTGATCCACTCCCGGGGCACGGACCTGGTCTCCGGGACCAAGACCCTGTGCCGCCTCCTCGCCGAAGCCGACGAGCAGCGCCTGGAGGAACTGGCCACCCGGCTCCTCGGCATCACCGGGGAGGACGCGGGGGAGGAGCGCGAGGACGACGTGGCCCTGCTGCTCGCCCGCTACGACGGGGCACTGCCGGGCGCACACCGCAGGGTCAGCCGGATGTCCGTTCAGCGCCACGACCTCCAAGCGGTCAGGGAGGTCCGGCACTTCCTGCACGCGAAGCTGCGTGAATGGGGCTGGCGGGAGGTCTCCTACGACGTGGAGCTGCTGGCCACCGAGCTGGTCACCAACGCGCTGGTCCACGCCGACAGCGACGTCGACGTCAGGCTGCGCGAATACCCGGACCGCATCCGCGTGGAGGTGCGCGACTGCGACCCGCGCCCTCCGATGCCGGCCCCCATCACCGTCACGGAGGAGGTCGACGCCGACGCGGAACACGGCCGGGGTCTGGTCATCGTCGAGGCGGTGGCCTCCGCGTGGGGCAACTCTCCGAGCGGGCGCGGCAAGTCGGTCTGGTTCGAGGTCACCGCCGCTGCCGCGGACCCGGGCGGATAGCGGACGGCCCCGGCCCGCTCCCCTTCCCCTTTTACCCACGCTTTGCCGTGAGCCGGTCCTGTCCCAGAATGGAAGGAGCCGCACAGGCCGACAGCGCCTGCCGATCCCTGGGAGAGACACCTGATGGGCCCGCGTCACCACTTCCACCTGGATGCCAGGGGCCACTCGGTGACCGTGAACGTCGAGGGCCGCCGCCGCGGGGCGGTCGAGCTGCTCATCGACGGCAAGGAAACCGGCCGCGCCGACCTGCGCGGGCGCCGCCCCCTGCTCCTTTGCGGCGAGCTGCCCACCGATCCACCGGTGACCGTGACCGTCGACGTCACGCTCGAACCCGGCGCGCCCCGCTGTGTCGCCGTGATCGACGGCGCGGCGACGCCCATGCCCGCGCGCCCCTTCTGACCCCGGCACCTCCCCGTACCGGGCCGGCCCGTCGCGGCTGCCAGGGCATGAGTGGTGTGGCCGCCCAGGGACCGGCCCACGACGACCGGCCGGTGCGGCCGTGCCGGTGGCGTGGGGCGGGTGCCGCCACGCGCGTCTGCCGGTGCGTCGTCCACACGGTGGCGAAGCTCCCGGCGGTCCTCTCGGTCGGCGGCCGGTCAGTTCACCAGGGCGCGCCGGGGCAGCGGCGAGGAGTACACGACACTCGTGGTCACCGATCCCAGCCCGCCGATCCGGCCGGACACCTCCTCCAGATGCCGCATGGAGCGCGCGGCCACCTTGATGACGAAGCAGTCGTCACCCGTGACGTGGTGGGCCTCCAGGATCTCCGGGGTGGCCGCGACCAGGTCGTGGAACGGCTTGTAGTTGCCGTGAGGGTAGCGCAGCCGGACGAAGGCGAGGATCGGCAGCCCCAGCCGTTCGGGGTCGACCACGGCCGCGTACCCCTGGATGACGCCCGCCTCCTCCAGACGGCGGACCCGTTCGGTGACCGCGCTGGCGGACATGGACACCACCCGGGCGAGATCGGCGAAGCTGACGCGGCCCTGCCGCTGGAGGACGTCGAGGATGCGCCAGTCGGTGGCGTCCGGGGAAAACGCGGTCATGGGCGAGGGATAGCAGCTCGATCCCCGGTCGATCAAGCCGTTCACCGGGGATCGCCCCTTCGCGGGCGTGATCTTGGGCCATAGATTTGCCGGTGTCGATCCCGACCAGGCAAGGACTTCCCGATGACCGCACCGACCGCCGCCCACTTCCGGGCCGCCCTCGCCTTCCACGCCGACGTGTCCGACGTCGCCGCCGCGCTCGCCGCCGGCGGCCACCCGGGGTTCGTCCTGCTGGACTCCCGCTCCACCGAGTCCTGGGACCAGGGGCACCTCCCCGGAGCCGTCCACCTGCCGACCGCGCTCATCCCCGAGCAGGCCCCGGCCCTCCTCGACCCGTCCGTCCCCGTGGTCACCTACTGCTGGGGCCCGGGCTGCAACGGCGCCACCCGGGCCGCCCTCGCCCTGGCCGAACTCGGCTACCAGGTCAAGGAGATGCTCGGCGGCTTCGAGTACTGGGTGCGTGAGGGCTTCGCCTACGAGACCTGGCGCGGCGGTGAGCGACGCACCGCCGACCCGCTCACCGCACCCGTCGGCGACGGCGACTGCGGCTGCTGACGCGCCCGGTCCGACCGGCGCTCACCCCGGCCGGACCCCGTCCGCCCGGCGTCAGCAGGCCCATCCCGTCCTCGCCGGCAACCCCGCGAGAGCGGCCGTCACCGCGGCGGACGCGCGCACGTCCAGCTGCGCACCGGTGCCGCGGACCTGATGCCGCAGATCCTCGGCGGCCAGCGCGACCAGCTGCGGCAGCAGGTCCGTGCACCGTCGCGCCACCCAGCCGGTGCCCGCCGTGGCCAGCCACCACAAGCCCGAGATCCGGGTGGGTGCGGGGGCATCGTGCCCTGCCGCAGCGTGCCCTCGAAGGCGAGCAGCCGGTCCGCCTCCACGTAGAGGGTGTCGCCCGCCGGCTCGATGACGTGCACATGGTGCCCGCCGTGCCCGAAGAGCACGGTCCCGCTGCCCTCCACGGTCATCAGCGGCGTCGCCTCCCCGGCGACCCGCCGCCCGATCATGGACATCACGCCGCCCTGACCGCCCTGCACGTTCGGCGTGAACGACACCTCGCCCCGGTACGCCAGCATCGCCCCCCGCTGGCTGAACAGCCGCTGCCCCGGCACCACCGTGGCCTCGACCATCTTCGCGTTGATCTCCCGGAAGGCCATGTCAGACGTCCCCCGCGACGGTGTTCCGCTCGCTCGGCTGGACGTACACCAGCCCGTCGCCCTCGAACCGGATCTGGAAGGCCTCCCCGCCGCCCTCGCCGAGCAGGGTGCGGAAGGTGACCCCGGACTGGAAGGACTGCCGCACATTCCCCTGGTGCGCCACGTACGCCCCCGGGTCCACGATCAGCGGGTACTGCGGCGTGACCCGGAGCACCACCGCCGGGCCGTCCGACAGGATCGCCGCCTGCCCGTGCCCCTCCACGGTCGTCGTGAACAGCCCGTTGCCCTGCGAGGCGCCGCGCAGCCCCGTGAACGTCGTCCCCGTCCTCAGCCCCTCCTCCGTCGCCAGCAGATTGCTCGACTCCACGAACAGCCTGTCGCCCGCGAGCCGCACCAGATTGATCTCCGACGCCCGGTCGGCGAACCAGCAGGTCCCCTGCCCCCGCACCTCCATCACGGTCATCTGCTCCCCGGTGAGCCGCCGCGTCACCATGCCCCGCAGCCCCTCACCGCCCCCGGTCAGCTTCTTGAAGGCCATCTGCCCGTCGTAGGCGACCATCGAGCCGTTCTTCGCCTTCACGGCGTCCCCGGTCATCTCGACGGCGAGCACCTTGCTGCCTTGCAGTCGGAACATCGCCACGCTGCGAAGGTAGCGGCGCACGCCCGCCCACCGACAGGGCCCACGGGTGGAGAAGACCCCGGACCGCACCCTTAGGGGTCCGGCTCGGAGTGTGCGGCCGAGACACCCCGGTGTCCGGCCGAGACACCCCGGCATCCGGACCGGCATCCCGCCGAGACACCCCCTGAGGACGGGCACGGCGACCGGTTTGCCACAATGGACGGAGACTTTGTGCCCGCGTTCACAAACTGAGCGTCTCTCTCACCGAAGGTGACCCGTGGACATCAAAACCGCCACCGCCCTCCGCCGCCTCCGCCTGGTCTCCGCCCCCGAGGCGGTGTCCTTCATCCTCCTGCTGGTCTGCTCGGTCCTGAAGCGGACCACGGACTTCAACGCGGTGCCCGTGATGGGGTCGATCCACGGCATCCTCTTCATCCTCTACGTGCTCTTCTGGGCCGACGCCTGGAACCGCACGAAGTGGCCGCTGAAGACCGCCGCGCTCTACTTCGTCCTGTCCGTCCTGCCCACCGGCGGCTTCTTCGCCGAGCGCAAGCTCAAGCGGGCCGCCGAGGACGCGGTGATCGCCTCCCGCGCCCGTCGCGAAGGGGTCGTGAACGCATGATCGTCGCCTTCTCCGTCACTCCGCTCGGCGTCGGCGAGGACGTCGGTGCGTACGTCGCCGAGGCCGTCCGCGTGGTCCGCGAGTCCGGTCTGCCCAACCGCACCGACGCGATGTTCACCTCGATCGAGGGCGAGTGGGACGAGGTCATGGACGTGGTCAAGCGCGCCGTGGCCGCGGTGGAGGCCCGCGCCCCCCGGGTCTCCCTGGTCCTCAAGGCCGACATCCGCCCCGGCGTCACGGACGGCCTGACGAGCAAGGTGGAGACGGTCGAGCGGCACCTGGCCCAGTAGGGCCCCGCACCGGCACCACGGCCCCCGCGGGGCCGGGAGCGGCCCGCGCGGGCGCGTCCGGTGCCGGGCGCCCACCCGCGCGATCCGTCCGTCGGCATGCCCCGCCGGCGCCCGCGCCATGCCCCGTCGGCGCCCCGGCCCGACCACCCGAGGTCACCATGCGGACCGATCCGCGAGACAGGGCTGACCACGATATGACCGCCGGGTAGGGTGTGATGACGTGCCCAAGCCCCTCAGTCTCCCCTTCGACCCCATCGCCCGAGCCGACGAACTCTGGAAGCAGCGCTGGGGAAATGTGCCGTCCATGGCGGCGATCACCTCCATCATGCGCGCGCACCAGATCCTGCTGGCCGAGGTCGACGCGGTGGTCAAGCCGTACGGGCTGACGTTCGCGCGCTACGAGGCCCTGGTGCTGCTCACCTTCTCCAAGGCCGGCGAACTGCCGATGTCCAAGATCGGCGAGCGGCTCATGGTGCACCCCACCTCCGTGACCAACACCGTCGACCGCCTGGTGAAGTCCGGGCTGGTGGCCAAGCGCCCCAACCCCAACGACGGGCGCGGCACCCTCGCCGTCATCACCGACAAGGGGCGCGAGGTGGTCGAGTCGGCCACGCGCGACCTGATGGCGATGGACTTCGGCCTGGGCGTCTACGACGCCGAGGAGTGCGCGGAGATCTTCGCGATGCTGCGCCCGCTGCGGGTGGCGGCGCACGACTTCGACGAGGGCTGAGCGGCCCGGCCGCCCCGGGGGAGCCGGGCGCCTCCGACCGGGCGACCCCGCCCAAGATCTACCGGAACGTGCGGTTACGCTCGACTCCATGAAACGAAGCGTGCTGACCCGCTACCGCGTCATGGCCTACGTCACCGGCGTCCTGCTGGTGCTCCTGTGCCTGAGCATGATCGCCAAGTACGGGCTGGACATCGACGGTGCCGCGGACTTCACCCGCGTCGTCGCCATCGCGCACGGCTGGCTGTACGTCATCTACCTGATCTTCGCCTTCGACCTGGGCTCCAAGGCGAAGATGCCGGTCGGCCGCCAGCTGTGGGTCCTGCTGGCCGGGACGATTCCGACGGCCGCCTTCTTCGTCGAGCGGAAGATCAGCCGCGAGCTGGAGGCCAAGGTCGACGGCCCCGCTCCGGCCGCCGCCAAGGCGTAGCCCCCACCGCCGCGCGGACCCCGTGCGGCGGTCAGCCGTCGACATTTACTAGGACGTCCTAGTAAATTCGAAGCATGGACGCTGACGCCATCGAAGAGGGCCGCCGCCGCTGGCAGGCCCGGTACGACGCGGCGCGCAAGCGCGACGCGGACTTCACCACGCTCTCCGGCGACCCCGTGGAGCCGGTGTACGGACCCCGGCCCGGGGACACCTACGAGGGCTTCGAGCGGATCGGCTGGCCTGGTGAGTTTCCCTTCACGCGCGGCCTGTACCCGACCGGCTACCGGGGGCGCACCTGGACCATCCGGCAGTTCGCCGGGTTCGGCAACGCCGAGCAGACCAACGAGCGCTACAAGATGATCCTCGCCGCGGGCGGCGGCGGTCTCTCGGTCGCCTTCGACATGCCCACGCTGATGGGCCGCGACTCCGACGACCCGCGCTCGCTGGGCGAGGTCGGCCACTGCGGGGTGGCGATCGACTCCGCGGCCGACATGGAGGTCCTGTTCAAGGACATCCCGCTGGGCGAGGTCACCACCTCGATGACGATCAGCGGCCCGGCCGTCCCCGTCTTCTGCATGTACCTGGTCGCCGCCGAACGCCAGGGCGTGGACGTCTCCGCGCTCAACGGCACCCTGCAGACCGACATCTTCAAGGAGTACATCGCGCAGAAGGAGTGGCTCTTCCAGCCCGAGCCGCACCTGCGCCTGATCGGCGACCTGATGGAGTACACCAGCTCCAGGATCCCCGCCTACAAGCCGCTGTCCGTCTCCGGCTACCACATCCGCGAGGCGGGCGCGACGGCCGCGCAGGAGCTGGCGTACACGCTCGCGGACGGCTTCGGCTACGTCGAGCTGGGCCTCAGCCGCGGTCTGGACGTGGACGTCTTCGCCCCGGGCCTGTCCTTCTTCTTCGACGCGCACGTGGATTTCTTCGAGGAGATCGCCAAGTTCCGCGCGGCCCGCCGGATCTGGGCCCGCTGGATGCGGGACGTCTACGGCGCGAAGTCCGACAAGGCGCAGTGGCTGCGCTTCCACACGCAGACCGCCGGCGTCTCGCTGACCGCGCAGCAGCCGTACAACAACGTCGTCCGCACGGCCGTGGAGGCCCTGGCGGCGGTGCTCGGCGGCACCAACTCGCTGCACACCAACGCCCTCGACGAGACCCTGGCGCTGCCCAGCGAGCAGGCCGCCGAGATCGCACTGCGCACGCAGCAGGTGCTGATGGAGGAGACCGGCGTCGCCAACGTCGCCGACCCGCTGGGCGGTTCCTGGTACGTCGAGCAGCTGACCGACCGGATCGAGGCGGACGCGGAGAAGATCTTCGAGCAGATCAAGGAGCGCGGACTGCGCGCCCACCCCGACGGGCAGCACCCCATCGGGCCGATGACCTCCGGCATCCTGCGGGGCATCGAGGACGGCTGGTTCACCGGCGAGATAGCCGAGTCGGCGTTCCGCTACCAGCAGGCGCTGGAGAAGGGCGACAAGAAGGTCGTCGGCGTCAACGTGCACACCGGGTCGGTCACCGGGGACCTGGAGATCCTGCGGGTCAGCCACGAGGTGGAGCGCGAGCAGGTGCGGGTGCTGGCCGAGCGCCGGGCGGCGCGGGACGACGCGGCGGTGCGCTCCGCGCTGGACGCCATGCTGGCGGCGGCCCGGGACGGCGCCAACATGATCGAGCCGATGCTGAACGCCGTGCGGGCCGAGGCCACCCTCGGCGAGATCTGCGAGGCGCTGCGGCAGGAGTGGGGGGTGTACACCGAGCCGGCCGGGTTCTGAGGCCCGAAGCCGCTGCGGGCGGGCAGGCGGGCGGGGCGCAGGGCCGCCGCGGCGCTGAGGCGCCCGCCGGTGCCGCGCCGGACGGGCCGGCGCGCGCCGCCCGACCGCCCGCGGCTACCCGGACACCGCGCCCAGCCCCTGCAGCAGGACCTGGGTGAACCTGCGCACCCACTCCTCGTCCGCCGGTTCCGCGCTGACCAGGGTGCGGTGGACCACCGCACCCGCCACCACGTCGAAGATGAGGTCGGCGGTGCGGGCCGCGGTCTCGGCGTCGTCCTCCCGGGGCAGTTCGCCGCGTGCCTGGGCGCGGGCCCGGCCCTGCAGGACCAGCCGTTTTTGGCGGTCCACGATCGAGGTGCGGATCCGTTCCCGCAGCGCCTCGTCGCGGGTGGACTCGGCGACGACGGCCATCAGGCCGCTGCGGGCCTCCGGGCGGGCCAGGATCGCCGCGAACTGCAGCACCACGCCCTCGATGTCGGCGGCCAGGCTGCCGCGGTCGGGCAGGCGCAGTTCGTCGAAGAGTTCGGCGACCGCGTCCACGACGAGTTCGTTCTTGCCCGCCCAGCGCCGGTACAGCGTCGTCTTGGCAACCCCGGCGCGGCCGGCGACGTCCCCCAGGGTGAGCTTCGACCAGCCCAGCTCCACCAGGGCCGCGCGGGTGGCGGCCAGGATCGCCGCGTCCGCGGCGGCGCTGCGCGGACGGCCGGCGCGGGCGTGCGGGGTGCGGCTCTGCATCCCTTGACCATAACCGGAGGGAAACCGGGCGGTTCCGTGTGGTGGTGAGGGAGATCACCGGCCGGCGCTTTCGCGGAGGCGTCGCCTGCCATTACGCTACGGGTCGTAGCGAAAGCGTGGGCCGAGGCCCGCGCCCGAGCGACGACCACACAGCACCACGCACAGCGACACGCACACATCGTCACGCGGCCGGCGCGGCACGACCCGCCCGCGTGACGGCACGGCGGCACCGCGCACGGCTCGGGCACCCGGTGGGGACCAGGCGCCCGGCACGGCCGGCCGGTAGCGGCTTTGACGGCGGTTTTCACTCAGAGAGGCGGAACGGGGGAGGATGGACGCATGCAGCCACGGAACATGTCCATGAGCGGCGTCGTCGACCTCGCCGCGGTGAAGGCGGCCCAGGAGGCCAAGGCGAAGGCGGAGCAGGCACGCGCCCAGGCCGCCCGGGAGGGTGGAACCGGCGCCGTCTCCCCGGCCGACCTCGTCATCGACGTCAGCGAGGCCACCTTCGAACGCGACGTCCTGCAGCGCTCCGCCGAGGTGCCGGTCGTCATCGACTTCTGGGCCGAGTGGTGCCAGCCCTGCAAGCAGCTGAGCCCGGTCCTGGAGCGGCTGGCCGTCGAGTACAACGGGCGCTTCCTCCTCGCCAAGATCGACGTCGACGCCAACCAGCTGCTGATGCAGCAGTTCGGGATCCAGGGGATCCCCGCGGTCTTCGCGGTGGTCGCCGGCCAGGCCCTGCCCCTGTTCCAGGGTGCGGCGGGCGAGGCGCAGATCCGGCAGACGCTGGACCAGCTGGTGCAGGTCGCCGAGCAGCGCTTCGGCCTGACCGGCCTGACCGTCGACGCGGAGGCGGAGCCGGGCGCCCAGCCGCAGCAGCCGGCCGGCCCCCACGACGCGGCGCTGAACGCCGCGGCGCAGGCCCTGGACGCCGGTGACCTGGGCGGCGCCATCCAGGCGTACAAGAACGTACTGGCCGACGACCCGGCCCACCCGGAGGCCAAACTGGGCCTCGCGCAGGCCGAGTTGCTCCAGCGGGTGCAGGGCATGGACCCGCAGAAGGTGCGTCAGGAGGCGGCCGGGAAGCCGTCCGACGTGGCGGCGCAGATCGCCGCCGCCGACCTGGACCTGGTGGGCGGGCACGTGGAGGACGCCTTCGGGCGGCTCATCGACACGGTGCAGCGCACGGCGGGTGAGGACCGGGACGCGGCGCGGCTGCGGCTGCTGGAGCTGTTCGAGGTCGTCGGCGCCGAGGACCCCCGGGTGACGGCGGCCCGACGGGCGCTCGCCCGGGCGCTGTTCTGAGCCCGGTGAGGACCGGTCTGCTGACCAGTCGTTAAACGCCCGGGCATGTGATGCCCGGGTGAAAGATCTGCCGACACGTCGTCACAGCGGCCGCGCTTTACCAAAACTTGGTCATCGCGGCCGCTGTTACTGCAAGTAAGTCCCGGCCGTTGATGTGCCCGCTTCCGTCCGGGCATCGACAGTTTTGTCCTGGCCTTTGTTACCACCGAGTGTCGCCGTTCGGGATCGGTCTGTCGTCACGCGGTTATCCGGCCGTTACTAGTGAGTAACGAACCCCCTTGTGCGGGCGGCGAGAATGCACCACGATCGGCCACGCTCGGTCCATTCCCGTACCCCGACAGCCAATCGGGTCACGGGATGTCTGGGTCCCCACCGAGCAGAACCGGCGGCAGTGGCGCCGGCTCTTGGACAGGGGGGTCTTCGCCGGCCGGCGAAGCCTGTCCAGCAGGGTTGTGCGTGATGCGTGTCAGGCGCGACCAGTGGTTGTCGCTCGGGGGTGATCGCCGGTGATTCGGGCGCGGTACGCGCCACCGAGCGCGGGCGCTCTCCTTCCCGAGGACGTAGCACTTCTCCCATCCCTGCCCGGCTTCCAGCCGCCGACCGGGGGCTGAGCCGAGGCCAGGAGATGTACGTCCGAGAAGGAGGAAATATGGAGTCCCAGGTGCGTGGCGGGACCAGATGGAAGCGGTTCGCTGTGGTGATGGTGCCCAGCGTGGCCGCGACGGCGGCGATAGGCGTGGCGCTGGCGCAGGGTGCGCTCGCCGCGTCGTTCAGTGTGTCGGGCCAGTCGTTCAAGGTGACGGCCAAGTCGCTCGAGGGCACGGGCTTCGAGCAGTACGGCGCGATCGATTCGGGCTACACCCTCACCGGTGAGAAGGCAGATCACCCGGTCGCGGTCTCGGCGTTCAGCGAGGCGCGCATCCAGAAGCTCTGCCAGTCCGTCGTCACTCCGGTCCCGCTGTTCGGAGGAGCCGTCAGCCTGACGCTGACGGCGGGTGACAGCACCGACCAGCAGCGGCAGGTCTACGCCAAGAACCTGTACATCGACGTCGAGGACCTCGGTGCCGACGCCACGTTCCGCAACATCGACATCGGTGTGGCCGCGAAGGACGCCAAGAAGGGTCCCGGCCTCAACCAGGACGAAGTGGCGAACAAGAAGACGAATCCCTACGGCTTCGCCCAGCAGGCCGAGTCGGCGACCCTGACCGATGTGAAGCAGACGGCGTGGGCGACCACCGCCGGAACCTTCAAGCTGCCGGGGCTGCACATGAAGCTGCAGACGGGCAAGCACGAGTGCTACTGAGCACTCGGTGACGGGCGGGGGAGCCGACGGCGCCCCCGCCCGTTCCGCCTCCTGCCGCTCCTTCACACACCCCCCACACCACCCACGTACCACCCTTCACAGCAAGCCGCACCAGGGAGCTGTTTTCCATGAGCGCCGAGACTTCCGCCGTACCCGGCCAGTTCACCCGCCGGAGGCTGCAGTTCCGCGCCTGGCGGGGCACGCGACCGTTCTGGGCCGGTCTGCTCGTCCTGCTCGGCGGCTTTCCGATCATCTACTTCCCGTACGCCCATCTCCAGCTCGGCCACCTGACCCTGGCGATGGCCACCACCGCGGGAGCCGGCTCCCTGATCATCGGCGTGCTGCTCATCGTCCTGGGCATCAGCCTGTGGTTCCAGAAGCACATCCGGGTCTTCGCGGGCGTCGCGTCGATCCTGCTGGCGCTGGTGTCCATCCCCGTGTCGAACTTCGGCGGCTTCGTCATCGGCTTCCTGCTCGCCCTCGTCGGCGGTGCGCTGGCCGTGTCGTGGGCGCCGGGTGTGCCGCCCGCGCCGGAGGACGCGCAGGAGACCGGCCGGGGGCAGGGCGGTGCTCCCGATGCCGCGCCCGGCCCGGTGGGGAACGGGACGAACCAGTCGAACGACCTGTCAGGAACGAGCCCGGCCAACGGGGCGAACGGGAGGCACAGTGCCGGCTGACGAGGTGACCCACGGGGCGGATGCGGACAGGTCCCGTGCGAGAACCGGGGCGCGCCACGCGGCCCCCAGGAAGCCACTGTTCACCAGGTTCCACATGCCGGCCGGCAAGGCGATCGCCATGGCGGCGATGCCGACGGCGGTCATCGTCGGGATGGGCTTCACGTCCTCGCTCGCCCTGGCGGACAACAACACCCCGGCGCCGTCCGCCAAGAGCCTGACCGCGGACGAGTACAAGGACTGCGTGGCGGCGCTCGGCGACGGCAAGGACAAGACCGCTGCCTCGCCCACGCCGTCGGCCTCCGCGAGCGCCGACGACTCCGCCGAGGACGGCAAGGACACCAAGGACGGCAAGGACGCCTCCTCCGGGCCGACCCCGTCGGCGACGGCCTCCACGGGCAAGCCCGGGCAGTCCGCGACCGGCGACCGGACGGATGACGCCGCCACGGACGGCGCGGACAAGGCTTCGGGCACCTCCTCCTCGGACACGGCCTCTTCGCCGGCTTCAGGTGCCGACGACAAGGCCGCAGCGCCCACCGCCTCCGCCACGCCGTCCCCCTCGGCCACCGCGGGCAAGGGCGGCGGACTGCTGGGCGGGCTCGGCGACGCGCTCGGGGACCTGCTGGGCGGCGGCACGCACACGGACGCGCAGACGACGCCCTCCGCCTCCGCCACGCCCTCCGCGGGCGCGACCGACAGCGTGACCGGGACGGTGAAGGACACCACCGAGAAGGTCACCGGCACCGTCGATGAGACGGTGAAGGACACCACCGGCACCGCGTCCGAGGCGGCGGGCGACGTCACCGGCACCGTCAAGGACACCACCGGCAAGCTCACGGACACCGCCGGCAAGCTCGCGGACACCGTCAAGGACACCGCGGGTGCGGCCACCGGCTCGGCGAGCCCGAGTCCGTCGGCGAGTGCGTCCACCGACCCGGAGAACTGCCCCAAGGCCACCGACGCCCAGGGCGGCGTGGACAACACGGTGCCCCTGGCCGACGACCCCTGGTACCTGGACGCCAGCTCCCTGCTGCTCAAGGGCGCCGAGTACAAGGGCGTCGTGGAGGTGAGGACCGCGAGCGGCGCCGTCAAGAAGGTGCTGAAGTACGTCATCTCCGACGGCACCGACATCGGCGATCTGCACCAGACGGTGAAGGACAAGCAGGCCGGCAAGACCTACCACGTGCAGGCCGCCAAGGGCTCGATGTCCACGATCACCGGCGGGCAGACGGTGATGTACACCGAGTCCATCTCCGGCAATCTGCTCGGCCTGATCCCCGTGACCTTCAGCCCGGACAGCCCGCCCCCGCTGAACATCCCGATCATCTACTTCACCAAGGTGCACGTGGTGCAGGCGGCCCAGTTCGGCGGCAACCTGCACGTGCCCGGCATGCACCTGTACACCACCGACGGGATCGGCTGAGCGGTCCGCCGCCCGGCCGTCCCGAGCCGCGCACGGACCGCCGCCGCAACCGGCCGCACACGTCGAGGGCGCCCCCGCCGATCCCGGCAGGGGCGCCCTCGACGTGACTCTCGCGCCGTCAGTCGCGCGCGGTGTTGCCCAGGTGGTGGACACGGACCATGTTGGTGGTGCCGGGGACGCCGGGCGGGGAGCCGGCGGTGATGACCACGACGTCGCCCTCGTTGAACCGCTTGAGCTTGATCAGCTCCTGGTCGACCAGGTCGACCATCTCGTCGGTGCTGGCGACGAACGGCACGACGTGCGGCTCCACGCCCCAGCTGAGCGCCAGCTGGTTGCGGGTGGACTCGTCGGTGGTGAACGCCAGGATCGGCTGGGCCGCGCGGTAGCGGGACAGCCGGCGGGCCGTGTCACCGGACTGGGTGAAGGCCACCAGGCCCTTGCCGCCGAGGAAGTCGGCGATCTCGGCCGCGGCGCGGGCCACCGAACCGCCCTGCGTGCGCGGCTTCTTGCCCGGGACCAGCGGCTGCAGGCCCTTGGACAGCAGCTCCTCCTCGGCCGCGGTGACGATCTTCGACATCGTCTTGACGGTCTCGATCGGGTACGCGCCGACGGAGGACTCCGCGCTCAGCATGACCGCGTCCGCGCCGTCCAGGATCGCGTTGGCCACGTCGGAGGCCTCGGCGCGGGTCGGGCGGGAGTTGGTGATCATCGACTCCATCATCTGGGTCGCCACGATCACCGGCTTGGCGTTGCGCCGGCACAGCTCGATCAGGCGCTTCTGCACCATCGGGACCTTCTCCAGCGGGTACTCCACCGCCAGGTCGCCGCGGGCCACCATCACGCCGTCGAACGCCATCACGACGTCCTGCATGTTCTCCACCGCCTGCGGCTTCTCCACCTTGGCGATGACCGGGACGCGGCGGCCCTCCTCGTCCATGACGCGGTGGACGTCGGCGACGTCCTTGGCGTCCCGGACGAAGGACAGGGCGACCATGTCGCAGCCCATGCGCAGCGCGAAGCGCAGGTCCTCGACGTCCTTGTCGGACAGCGCGGGGACGTTCACCGCCGCGCCGGGCAGGTTGATGCCCTTGTGGTCGGAGACCACGCCGCCCTCGATGACGATCGTCCGCACCCGCGGGCCCTCGACGTCGACGACCTTCAGCTCGACGTTGCCGTCGTTGATGAGGATCTGGTCGCCGCGCGAGACGTCGCCCGGCAGGCCCTTGTACGTCGTGCCGCAGATCTGCTTGTCGCCCGGGACGTCCTCGGTGGTGATGGTGAACTCGTCACCGCGCTCCAGCTCCACCGGGCCCTCGGCGAAGGTCTCCAGGCGGATCTTCGGGCCCTGGAGGTCGGCGAGGACGGCGACGGCCCGGCCGGTCTCCTTGGCCGCGGCCCGGACCCGGTCGTAGCGGCCCTGGTGCTCGGCGTGGGTGCCGTGGCTGAAGTTGAAGCGGGCCACGTTCATGCCGGCTTCGATCAGGGACACGAGCATCTCGTGGGAGTCGACCGCGGGGCCGAGAGTACAGACGATTTTCGAACGGCGCATGGGGCGATCCTATCGGTTTGTTTCGCTGCGGAATATTCCGTCTGGCGGAAAATACAAATGGGCGCGTCCGCGCTCAGGCGAGTGCCGGTCGAATTTCAGGCGGCCTTTCCGACCAGTGCGTAGGTCTGCGTGGCGATCTCCATTTCCTCGTCCGTCGGAACCACGGCCACGGCCACCCGGGCGCCCTCGGGCGAGATCAGCCGCGCCTCGTCGCCGCGGCGGGCGTTGCGGTCCTCGTCGACCGCCAGGCCCAGCCCCTCCAGGCCCGCCCCCGCCGCCGCGCGCACGAAGTCGGCGTTCTCCCCGACACCCGCCGTGAAGGCGACCGCGTCCACCGTGCCGAGTACCGCGTAATACGCGCCGATGTACTTCTTCAGCCGGTGGATGTAGATCTCGAACGCGAGCCGCGCCTGCTCGTCGCCCTCGTCCATCCGGCGCCGTATCTCCCGCATGTCGTTGTCGCCGCACAGACCGAACAGACCGCTGCTCTTGTTGAGAAGAGTGTCGATCTCGTCCATGGACATTCCGCCAACCCGCTGCAAATGGAAGATGACGGCCGGGTCCAGGTCACCGGAACGGGTGCCCATCACCAGGCCCTCCAGCGGGGTGAGCCCCATGGAGGTGTCCACGCACACCCCGCCGCGCACCGCCGAGGCCGACGCGCCGTTGCCCAGGTGCAGCACGATCACGTTGACGTCCTCGGGCGCCTTGCCCAGCAGCTTCGCCGTCGCGCGGGAGACGTAGGCGTGCGAGGTGCCGTGGAAGCCGTAGCGCCGCACCCGGTACCGGTCGGCGATCTTGGTGTCGATGGCGTAGCGGGCCGCGGACTCCGGCATCGTGGTGTGGAAGGCGGTGTCGAAGACGGCGACCTGCGGCAGGTCCGGGCGCAGCGCCATGGCGGTGCGGATGCCGGTGAGGTTGGCCGGGTTGTGCAGCGGCGCCACCGGGATCAGCCGCTCGATCTCGGTGAGCACCTCCTCGTCGATGACGGTCGGCTCGGTGAAGAACATGCCGCCGTGCACCACCCGGTGCCCGATCGCGGCCAGCTCGGGGGAGTCCAGGCCGAGCCCGTCCTTGGCCAGCTCCTCGGAGACCGCCTTCAGGGCGGCGTCGTGGTCGGCGATGGGGCCGCTGCGCTCGTGGGTGTCGCCGGAGGTGACGCAGGTGTGCTTCAGGCGGGAGGTCTGCTCGCCGATGCGTTCGACCAGGCCGACGGCGAGCCGGCTCGCGTCGCGCATGTCGAGCAGCTGGTACTTCACCGACGAGGAGCCGGAGTTGAGGACGAGGACGCGGGTGGCGGTCACGGTGGGGAAAACTCTCTTCTCGGGGGTGTGCTGGGGCGTCACCGGGCGGGGGACTGGGCCTGGGCCTGGATCGCGGTGATCGCGACGGTGTTGACGATGTCCTGGACCAGGGCGCCGCGCGAGAGGTCGTTCACCGGCTTGCGCAGGCCCTGCAGCACCGGGCCCACCGCGATCGCGCCGGCCGAGCGCTGCACGGCCTTGTAGGTGTTGTTGCCGGTGTTCAGGTCCGGGAAGATCAGCACGGTGGCCTGCCCGGCGACCTGAGACCCGGGCAGCTTGGTCGCCGCCACCGACGGCTCCACGGCCGCGTCGTACTGGATCGGGCCCTCGATCATCAGGTCCGGCCGGCGCAGCCGCACCAGCTCGGTCGCCTCGCGCACCTTGTCCACGTCGGCGCCCGAGCCGGAGGTGCCGGTGGAGTACGACAGCATCGCGATGCGCGGCTCGACGCCGAACTGCGCGGCGGTCGTCGCCGACTGGACGGCGATGTCGGCCAGCTGCTCGGCGTCCGGGTCGGGGTTGACCGCGCAGTCGCCGTAGACGAGCACCTTGTCGGCCAGGCACATGAAGAACACCGAGGAGACGATCGACGCCTCCGGCTTGGTCTTGATGATCTCGAAGGCCGGGCGGATGGTGGCGGCCGTGGAGTGCACCGAGCCCGACACCATGCCGTCGGCCAGGCCCTCCTGGACCATCAGCGTGCCGAAGTAGTTCACGTCGGACACCACGTCGTAGGCCAGCTCCACGGTGACGCCCTTGTGGGCGCGCAGCTGGGCGTACTTCTCCGCGAAGGCGTCCCGCAGCTCGGAGGTGGCCGGGTCGATCAGCAGGCTGTCGCCGAGGTCGATGCCGAGGTCGGCGGCCTTCTTGCGGATGGCGTCCTGGGGTCCGAGCAGCGTCAGGTCGCACACGCCGCGGCGCAGCAGCACCTCCGCCGCGTGCAGCACGCGCTCCTCGGTGCCCTCGGGCAGCACCACCCGCCGCTTGTCGGAGCGGGCCTGCTCCAGCAGCTTGTGCTCGAACATCATCGGCGTGACCCGGTCGGTGCTGGGCGCGGAGACCCGCTTGCTCAGGTCGGCGGTGTCGACGTACCGCTCGAACAGGCCGAGCGCGGTCTCGGCCTTGCGCGGGGTGGCCGCGTTCAGCTTGCCCTCCAGGGAGAACAGGCGCTCGGCCGTGGGGAAGCTGTTGCCGGTGACCGAGATCACCGGGGTGCCCGGGGCGAGTCGCGCGGCCAGGGTCAGGATCTCCTCGCCGGGCTCCTCGTTCAGGGTGAGCAGCACGCCCGCGATCGGCGGGGTGCCGGCGCTGTGCGCGGCCAGCGAGCCGACGACCAGATCGGCGCGGTCGCCGGGGGTGATGACCATGCAGCCCGGGGTCAGGGCCTTGAGCAGGTTGGGCAGCATCGCGCCGCCGAAGACGAAGTCCAGCACGTCGCGGGCCAGGCCCGCGTCGTCGCCCAGCAGCACCTTGCCGTCCAGGACCTGGGCGATCTGCGCGACCGTCGGCGCGGACAGGGCCGGCTCGTCGGGCACCACCCAGCAGGGGACCGGCAGCCGGTCCGCCAGGTGCCCGGCTATCTCGTCGCGCATCTCGCGGGCCACCCGGTTGGTGACCATGGCCAGCACGTCGCAGCCCAGGCCGTCGTAGGCGCGGTAGGCGTTGCGGGTCTCGGCGAGCACGGACTGCGCGCTCTGCCGGCGTCCGCCCACCACCGGGATCACCGAGGCGCCGAACTCGTTGGCGAGGCGGGCGTTCAGCGACAGCTCGTCGGGCAGCTGGGTGTCGGCGAAGTCGGTGCCCAGCACGAGCACCACGTCGTAGTCGCGGGCCACCCGGTGGAAGCGGTCGACGAGGACGGACACCAGCTCGTCGGTGCCCTGCTCGGCCTGGAGCGCGGACGCCTCCTCGTAGCCCATGCCGTAGACGGTCGCCGGGTCCTGGGCGAGCCGGTAGCGGGCGCGCAGCAGCTCGAAGAGACGGTCGGGGCCGTCGTGGACGAGCGGGCGGAAGACGCCCACCCGGTCGACCTGCCGGGTCAGCAGCTCCATGACTCCCAGCTCGACGACCTGACGGCCGTCGCCGCGGTCGATGCCGGTCACGTACACGCTGCGGGTCACGCGGGCTCTCCGTTTCGTCAGGGATGTGCTGATCTGTCGCTCGCCCGGGCAAAAAAACGCCCGCCGGGATGAGCGGACCCTCTTGACAATACCTCCGCCGCTAGATAAGGCGCCCGTCAAGGCATCGCCGGCTCCAGGACGTGAAACAATCGGACAGGATCACCGGTATCAACAGTGAGCAGGAGACGACAGCACGATGCGTATCGGAGTTCTCACGGCAGGCGGCGACTGTCCGGGACTGAACGCGGTGATCCGGTCGGTCGTGCACCGAGCGGTCACGATGTACGACGACGAGGTCATCGGCTTCGAGGACGGCTACGCGGGCCTGCTCGACGGCCGCTACCGCGAGCTGGACCTCAACGCGGTCAGCGGCATCCTCGCGCGCGGCGGCACCATTCTCGGCTCCTCCCGGCTGGAGCGCGACCGGCTCAGGGAGGCCTGCGAGAACGCCTCCGACATGATCCACCGGTTCGGCATCGATGCGCTCATCCCGATCGGCGGCGAGGGCACGCTGACCGCCGCGCGCATGCTCTCCGACGCGGGCCTGCCCGTGGTGGGCGTGCCGAAGACGATCGACAACGACATCTCCTCCACCGACCGCACCTTCGGCTTCGACACCGCCGTCGGCGTGGCCACGGAGGCCATGGACCGCCTGAAGACCACCGCCGAGTCGCACCAGCGTGTGATGGTGGTCGAGGTCATGGGCCGGCACGCGGGCTGGATCGCCCTGGAGTCCGGCATGGCTGCCGGCGCCCACGGCATCTGCCTGCCCGAGCGCCCCTTCGACCCGGCCGACCTGGTCAAGATGGTCGAGGAGCGGTTCGCGCGCGGCAAGAAGTTCGCGGTGATCTGCGTCGCCGAGGGCGCCCACCCCGCCGAGGGCACCATGGACTACGGCAAGGGCGAGATCGACCAGTACGGCCACGAGCGCTTCCAGGGCATCGGCACGGCGCTGGCGTACGAGCTGGAGAAGCGGCTCGGCAAGGAGGCCAAGCCGGTCATCCTGGGCCACGTCCAGCGCGGCGGCGTGCCCACGGCCTACGACCGCGTCCTGGCCACCCGCTTCGGCTGGCACGCGGTGGAGGCGGCGCACCGCGGCGAGTTCGGCCACATGACCGCGCTGCGCGGCACCGACATCGTGATGGTGCCGCTGGCGGAGGCGGTCACCGAGCTGAAGAGGGTGCCCAAGGACCGGATGGAGGAGGCGGAGTCGGTCTTCTAGGAGTCGGTCTTCCAGGGGTCGGTCTTCCAGCCCGGGAGCGACGGGCCGCCGGGGCGGTTGTGCCTACGGCCCGACCTTCTGCCAGAAGTGCTCCACGATCCGCTCCAGGAACGCCCGGCCGGCGTCGCCCGCCGCGCCGGCGGCCTTGGTGCCGCTCCAGCTGAGCGAGGCCACCATCCGCCCCTGGTAGTCCTGGTGCAGCGCGCGCAGCGTCCGCTCCAGCACCGGCCGCGGAAGCGGCACCACCTCGGCCACCGGGCGCACGTACGCCTGCCAGCGGGTGCCGACCGCGCTGCGCAGCAGTCCGGCGAGCCGTTCCTCGCGCCCGGTGACGGCGACGAAGTCCGGCACGGACAGCTCCAGCACCTCGGCGAGCGCGGCGGACTGGCGTTCGGTGCCGCGCCAGTCGTCTCCGTCCTCCATGCGCCGGTAGCGGGCCAGGTCGAGCCCGACGGCCCGGGCCACGGCCTCCGCGGCCAGGCCGCGGGCGATGCGGTGCTCGCGCAGGGTGCGCGGCCGGCCGATCAGGTCGCCGGGCGCGCACCACAGCGCACCGGCGAGCGCGGTCAGCTCCGGGGTGGACGGGGCGGCGGTCCCGCGTTCCCAGGCGGTGACGAGATCGGGGGTGACGTGGGGCAGCCCGTAGGAGATCCGCAGGGTGTGGGCGACGTGCTCGGGGCCCATGCCCAGGCCCGCCCGGATCCGGCGCGCGGCGAGCGCGTTGAACGGCAGGGCGGGCGACGGTCCGGACGGGCGGGGCCGGTCCGGGGGGAGCGGAGGAACTGAGGGTCGGTGCACGGGCACAAGCTAGGGGCCCGCGAGGCCGGTGACCACGGTCCGTTCCACCAGGATCACCGGTTGTGGGAACGTACGGTTCCGTAGCCCCCGCACCGGGCCCAGGTGACGCCCCGCGTCCCGCCGGTGTCCCGCGCCCGGGCGACGCCCCACGCCCGGCTTCGGCGCCTCCTACCTGCTCCGGCCGCTCGCGTCCGGCACCCACCGGTACACCAGCTCCGGGCGGCCCACCTGCCCGTACAGCGGGCGGCGGGCCGCGCGTCCGGCCTGGACCAGGTGCTCCAGGTAGCGGCGGGCGGTGATCCGGGAGATGCCCACCGCCTCGGCGAGCCCGGCCGCGGTCAGGCCGTCCTCCGCCGTGCGCAGCGCGCCCGTCACCCGCTCCAGGGTGGGCGCGCCCAGGCCCTTGGGCAGGGCGGGCGGGGCCGGGGCGCGCAGCACCGCCAGCGCCCGGTCCACCTCCTCCTGGCCGCTGGCCTCGCCGACCGCCGCGTGGAACTCGGCGTAGCGGACCAGGCGGTCCCGCAGTGTGGCGAAGGTGAACGGTTTCAGCACGTACTGCACCACCCCCAGCGAGACCCCTTCGCGCACCACCGCCAGGTCCCGGGCCGAGGTCACCGCGATCACGTCCGCGTGATGGCCGGCCGCCCGCAGGGTGCGGGCCAGCTGCAGGCCGTGCACGTCCGGCAGGTGCAGGTCGAGCAGGAGCAGGTCCACCGGGGTGCGTTCCAGTGCCCGCCGGGCCTCGGCGCCGGTACGGGCCTTGCCGACCGCGACGAAGCCCGGCACCCGCCCCACGTACATCACGTGCGCGTCCGCGGCGACCGGGTCGTCCTCGACGACCAGCACGCGGATGGGCTCCGGGTCCGCCGTTGTCCGGCTCATGCCGCGCCTCCGGCCGTCCCGGTGCCGGCCCGCTCGGCCGCGCGCCGCTCGTCCCCGCCGCCGAGCGGCAGCCGCGCCTCGAAGACCGCGCCGCCGCCCTCCGCCTCCCGCACGGTGAGCGTTCCGGCGTGCCGGTGCACCGCCTGCCGCACCAGGGCCCAGGCCCAGCCCCCGGCCGCCCGGTCCCGTCGGCTTGGTCGTGAAGCCGCGCTCGAAGACGAGGTCCGCGTGGGCGGGGTCCACGCCCGGACCGGTGTCCGCCACCCGCAGCACCAGCTCGTCCCCGGCCGTGCGCACTGTCACCGTCACCCGCGCCGGTACGCCGCCCTGGGCCGCGTCGACCGCGTTGTCCACGAGGTTGCCGAGGATGGTCACCAGGTCCCGGGAGGGCAGGCTCGGCGGCAGCAGTCCGTCGTCCAGGCCGCTGTCCTGCCCGACCACCAGTTCGACGCCCCGCTCGTTGGCCTGCGCCGTCTTGCCGAGCAGCAGCGCGGCCAGCACCGGCTCGCTCACCGCAGCGACCACCTGGTCGGTGAGCGCCTGGGCCAGTTCCAGTTCGGCGGTGGCGAACTCCACGGCCTCCTCCGCGCGGCCCAGTTCGATCAGCGACACCACCGTGTGCAGCCGGTTCGCCGCCTCGTGCGCCTGGGAGCGCAGCGCCTGGGTGAAGCCGCGCTCGGAGTCCAGTTCGCCCATCAGCGACTGCAGCTCGGTGACGTCCCGCAGGGTCACCACCGTGCCGCGGCGCTGCCCGCCCGACACCGGGGAGGTGTTGACCACCAGCACCCGGGAGGCGGTCAGGTGGACCTCGTCCACCCGGGGCTCCGAGGCCAGCAGCGCCCCGGTCAGCGGCGCCGGCAGCCCCAGGTCGGCCACCGAGCGGCCCACCACGTCCGCCTCGCCGGCCGGGCCGCCCACGCCCAGCAGCTCCCGGCCGCCGTCGTTGATCAGCGCCACCCGGTGCTGCGCGTCCAGCATCAGCAGCCCCTCGCGCACCGCGTGCAGCGTGGCCTGGTGGTAGTCGTACATGCGGCTGAGCTCGTCGGCGCCCATGCCGTGGGTGTGCCGCCGCAGCCGGGCGTTGATGACGTACGTGCCCAGCGCGCCGAGCACCAGGATGCCGCCCGCGACCGCGAACAGCGCCGTGACCTGCTCCTGGATCCGCGCGCTGATCGCCTCCACCTTGATGCCCGCGCTGACCAGGCCGATCACGCGGCCGTCGGTGTCCTCGACGGGGGTGACCGCGCGGACGGAGGGGCCGAGGGTGCCGGTGTAGGTCTCGGTGAAGGAGCGGCCCTTTTGCGCGGGGGCGATGGTGCCGAGGAACCGCTTGCCGATCTGGTCCGGTTCCGGGTGGGTCCAGCGGATGCCCTCGGGGTTCATGATCGTGACGAAGTCGACCTGGGTGTCGCGCTGCACCTTCAGCGCGTAGGGCTGGAGCCGGGCCGTGGGGTCGGCGGTGCGGATCGCGGTCCGCACCGAGGGGGAGTCGGCGATCGAGCGGGCCACCGCGGTGGCCTGGCGGCGGGCCGCCGCCTCCGCCTGCCCGCGGTCGCTGACGAACGTGAACAGTGCATATCCGGCCACCACGAGAGCCAGCAGCACGGCCTGCATCGCGAAGAGCTGGCCCGCCAGGCTGCGAGGTCTCGGGAGGTCGGGTATGCGCATGCCGTCAGTCTGCCTCCCCGCCGTGGCGTGAACTAAATGAACGCAAGGGTGACCGCCCTCACACGGCACGAGATAGTCACGGCATCCCCGATATCCCCCGGACGTGAGCCGCACGCCGGTGATGCCGACGACGTCGTCAAGGAGGGCCGCCGTGACCAGCGCAGCCGATACGGCACCTGCCGCGCCCGCAGCAGGGCCCGGCCCCGCCGCCAAGCGGGACCGCACCCACTACCTGTACATAGCGGTGATCGCCGCGGTGGTCCTCGGCGTGATCGTGGGATTCGCCGCGCCGGACTTCGCCAAGGAGCTGAAGCCGCTCGGCACCGGCTTCGTGAACCTGATCAAGATGATGATCTCGCCGATCATCTTCTGCACGATCGTGCTCGGCGTCGGGTCGGTGCGCAAGGCCGCGAAGGTCGGCAAGGTGGGCGGGCTCGCCCTCGGCTACTTCATCGTGATGTCGTTCGTGGCGCTGGCCATCGGCCTGGTGATCGGCAACCTCGTCCATCCCGGCAGCGGCATGCACCTGACCGAGGCGGTCCGGGGCGTCGGCCACGCCCAGGCGGACGCCGCCAAGGAGGGCCCGGTCGACTTCGTGCTGGGCATCATCCCGACCACGCTCGTCTCGGCGTTCACCGAGGGCCAGGTGCTGCAGACGCTGCTGGTCGCGCTGCTCGTCGGGTTCGCGCTGCAGGCCATGGGCCGCAAGGGCGAGCCGGTCCTGCGCGGGATCGAGCACATCCAGCGGCTGGTCTTCCGCGTGCTCGCCATGATCATGTGGGCGGCCCCGATCGGCGCGTTCGGCGCGATGGCCGCCGTCGTCGGCGAGACCGGCGTGGACGCCCTCAAGGCCCTGGCCACCATCATGATCGGCTTCTACGTCACCTGTGTGCTGTTCGTGATCGTGGTGCTCGGCGCGATGACCCGCCTGGTGGCCGGCGTCAACATCTTCCAGCTGCTGAAGTACCTGGGCCGCGAGTTCCTGCTGATCCTGTCCACCTCGTCGTCGGAGTCGGCGCTGCCCCGGCTGATCGCCAAGATGGAGCACCTGGGCGTCAGCCGCCCGGTCGTCGGCATCACCGTGCCGACCGGCTACTCCTTCAACCTCGACGGCACCATGATCTACCTGACCATGGCCTCGCTGTTCATCGCCGACGCCATGGACCAGCCGCTGTCCATCGGCCAGCAGATCACCCTGCTGCTGTTCATGATGATCGCCTCCAAGGGCGCGGCCGGTGTCACCGGCGCCGGGCTCGCCACGCTCGCCGGCGCCCTGCAGTCCCACAAGCCCGCCCTCGTGGACGGCGTCGGCCTGATCGTCGGCATCGACCGCTTCATGAGCGAGGCCCGCGCCCTGACCAACTTCGCGGGCAACGCCGTCGCCACCCTGCTGATCGGCACCTGGACCCACGAGGTGGACAAGGACCGGGTGCGCCGGGTGCTCGCCGGTGAGCTGCCGTTCGACGAGCGGACGCTGCTGGACGACTCCGAGGGCGCGTCGGCGGAGCGGCCCGAACAGCGCGAGGACGGCCAGAAGGAACTGGCCACGGCCTGAGGCGGCCGTCCGCGCCGCCCCCGACTCCGGACGCCCGGCCCCGCCTGAACCCGGGCCGGGCGTCCGGCCGTCCGCACCCCCGCCCCACGCGGCCGAGCGGCCGGGTCCACCTCAGGTGGGCCCGGCCGCTCGCGTGTTCTCCCCGTCCGCGCGGTCGGCGATCCTGCTGACCAGGGCCCCGGCCGGTGACGCCGGCACCCCCGCGGTGGTCAGGACGGTCGTCGCCGCCGCGCGGCCCGCCTCGCCGGCCGGCACCAGGCCGTCGTTCACGGCCTCCATCAGCGCGAACAGCACCTGCTCGTGCACGTAGGCGAGGGCGGGCGCGGGCAGCGCGGAGCGGAACACGCCCTGGTCGAGCCCGCGCTGGAGGAGTTCCACGGTCTCGCCGCGCACGGGGGCCAGCCGCTCGCGGATGCCCTGCATGGTGACCGTGCGCTGGGCGAGCGCCACCAGCAGCCGGTAGCGGTCGGCGATGGGCCAGATCGCCAGCACCGAGCGCGCCACCGCCTCCGCCGGGTCCTCCACTCCGGCCCGTCCCGCCGCGTGCGCGTCCGCGAGCGCCCGCACCGCGTCGTCGACGAGCGTGCCGATCAGGGCCTCGCGGCTGGGGAAGTGGCCGTACACCGTGCGCCGTACGACACCCGCGGCGCGCGCGATCTGGTCCATGGACGCGTCGGGGTCCCGCAGCAGCTCGGCGAGGGCCACGTCCAGGATGCGGCGCCGGTTCGCGTCGGCGCGGCTGGTGTTACCCGTGGTCATGGCTGACATTCTGCCCTCCCGCGGATTTGCACAGTGGTGTGCAGAGGCGTACCTTGCACAAGGATGTGTAGTTGCACGTCATTGTGCAACTCGCTGTGCAGTACCCCCGTCGCGCATCCGAGGAAGGCGACCTGAGCCATGCGACTCGTCCTGACCGAACCGGCCGAAAGGATGGACCGCCCCTACGCCCGGCGCTGGTGGGCGCTCCTCGTGCTCTGCCTGAGCCTGCTGATCATCGTGATGGCGAACACCGCCCTCACGGTCGCCGCACCCGAGATGACCCGCGATCTCGGCCTGTCCAGCGCCGACCTGCAGTGGGTCATCGACGCCTACACCGTGCCGTACGCGGCGCTGATGCTGCTGCTCGGCGCGATCGGCGACAAGTACAGCCGGCGCGGCGCGCTCGTCCTCGGCCTGGTGGTCTTCGGCGGCGGCGCCGTCTTCGGCTCCCTCGCCGGCAGCGCGGCCACCGTCATCGCCGCCCGCGCGGTGATGGGCGTCGGCGCCGCGCTGATCATGCCGGCCACGCTCTCCCTGCTCGCCGCGACCTTCCCGCGCGCCGAACGTGCCAAGGCGATCACCCTGTGGACGGCCACCGCGGGCCTTGCGATCGCGGCCGGCCCGGTCGTCGCCGGCGCCCTGCTCAAGGACCACGGCTGGGCCTCGACCTTCCTGATCAACGTGCCCGTGGCCGCCGTGGCCCTGGTGGCCGCCTTCGCCCTCGTCCCGCCCTCCAGGGCCGGTCACCAGGACCGCATCGACTACGTCGGCGGCCTGCTGTCCGTGCTCTGGACCGGCTCCCTCGTCTACATGATCATCCAGGGGCCGCACTTCGGCTGGGACACCAAGGCGGTCACCGCCGCGGTCGTCGCGGGCGCGGGCCTGGTGGCCTTCGTCCTGTGGGAGCTGCGCCACCCGCGGCCCCTCCTCGACGTGCGCCGCTTCACCGCCCGCCGCTTCGCCGGCGCCAACCTGGCCGTCGCCCTGTTCTTCCTGGCCGTCTTCGGCGCCTTCTACTACCTCACCCAGCACCTGCAGTTCGTCCTCGGCTACGACGCCCTGGCCACCGGCGTGCGGATGCTGCCGCTGGCGGGCGCCGTCTTCGTCGGCTCGGCCCTGACCGGCTACCTCACCCCGCGCGTCGGCATGAAGTGGACGGTCTCCGCGGGCATGGCCGGCGGCACCGCCGCCCTCGCCCTGCTCACCCGGGTGGACGGCACCTCCTCCTACGGCGACTTCGTATCCCCCCTGATCATCCTGGGCCTGGCCATCGGTCTCGCGCTGTCCCCCTGCACCGACGCGATCATGGGCTCCTTCCCGGAGTCCGAGCTGGGCGTCGGCGGCGCCGTGAACGACACCTCGCTGGAACTGGGCGGCTCCCTCGGCATCGCGATCCTCGGTTCCCTGCTGTCCACGGCGTACTCCGGCCGGCTCTCCGACGCCGTCGCCGGCAGCAAGCTCCCCGCGAGCGCCCTGGCCACCGCGCAGGACTCCGTCGGCGCCGGATACGCCGTCGCCCAGGGCATCGGGGCGAAGGCCCGGCAGCTCGCCGCGCAGGCGGCCCACGCCACCGACCCCCACCAGGCCGCCCAGCTCAAGGCCCAGGCCGGGCAACTCGCCCAGGGCGCCCGCCAGATGAAGGACGCGGTCGGCTCCGCCTTCGCGGACGCGGTGGCCCACACCAGCCTGGTCGGCGCCGTGATCCTCGGCGTGGGCACCGTCGTGGTGGCCCTGCTGCTGCCGCGCGGAACCCGGCGGGACGCGGAACCGACGGACGCGGAACCGACGGACGCGGACGAAGCGGCGAAGGAGACCAAGGGAACGAAGGAGACGAAGCAGCCGGTGGACGACCGGGTGAACTGACACCGGTGAACTGACACCCCTGGGCCTGCGTCTCTTACCCCGACGCACTACCGTGCCGTGGCCGGAAACAACCGGTCACGGCACGGCCGTGCACATCCGGTCCCGCACGTGGATGGAGGCACTCGGGGGATGGCGATCGACTGGAACCGGCGCACCTGCGCGCGCAAGGGGCATGTGACCTACGCCCCGGACGACCCCCGGCTGCGCATCCGGCTGCACGCCCAGACCGCGCTCGGCGAGGTGTGGCGCTGCCTGCGCTGCGGCGACTTCGTCCTGGGCGAGCCGCACGGCGCGGGCCCGGCGGCGGAGGCCCCGCTGGTGCCGCGCGGCAAGGTGCTGCGGGACCTGTTCGTCCTGCGCTTCCTGGCCCTCGAACGGGCCGTGCGCGGGGTGTTCATCGTCCTGGCGGCGGTGGCCGTCTGGAAGTTCAGCAACAGCAAGGACGCGGTCCGGCGGCTGTTCGACGAGTACCTGGACGTCTTCCGCCCGGTCTTCCGGCACTTCCACTACGACCTCGACCACTCGCCGGTCGTCGGCACCATCCAGAAGACCTTCGGCTACCAGCACTCCACCCTGCTCCTGGTGGCCGCCCTGCTGCTGGCCTACGCGCTGATCGAGATCATCGAGGCGGTCGGCCTGTGGTACGCCAAGCGCTGGGCGGAGTACCTGACGGTGGTGGCCACGGCCGCGTTCCTGCCGCTGGAGATCTACGAGCTGACGGAGCACGTCAGCGCCCTGAAGATCGCCACCCTGGTCCTCAACATCCTCGCCGTCCTCTACATCGCCGTCGCCAAACGCCTCTTCGGCCTGCGCGGCGGCCGCCGCGCCTTCGACGAGGAACGCCGCAGCGCCTCCCTGCTGGAGGTGGAGGAGTCGGCGGGCGCGCTGGTCTGAGCGGGCGGGGCCTCAGTCGGCCGTGTCGTAGTCGAACACCTCTCCGCTGAGGGCGTTCACGCGGTACCGGTCACCGGAGTACGGCTCCTGCGCCGTGTCGTCCGGCGCCGGCCTCACATCGTCCGTCACCTGCACGAGCCACTGGGGCGTCCAGACGCCGTCCTGGGAGACCGCCTTCAGCTTGAGGGCCTTGACCTCGAACGCGGCGTCGGCGTTCCCATTGCGCCGCAGCCGTGCGGTCACTTCCTCGCGGACCGCCTCCTCGGCCTGCCGGGCGCCGATCCTGGCCCGCGCGAGGTCCACCCGGGACGGGCCCAGGGTGACGTCGATCTGCGCGATGCGTCCGGCCCTGTCCACCTGGACGTCCAGCATCCTGGGCATCAGCACGCCGTTGTGCGTCCACCGCCAGCGGGTGACCCAGCCCTGCCGGGCCTTCTCGCCCACGGGAGAGGTCCGCCGGACGTCCGCGTCCGCCACCCACGGGTACCGCTGCCGGGCGTAGGACTCGGCCACGCGGTAGGCGTCCTGGGCGCGCGTCGGCGCCTTCGCGCCGGCCACCGGGTAGCCCATGACGGTGAGACGGTCCCCGTCCTCCAGCACCACGTTCAGGTGTCTCTTGTCCGGCCAGGACAGGGTGCCGTTACCGAACTCCTGCGGATGGTCCTTCCCGCGGCTGAGCAGGATGGAGACGATGTTCGTGCACGGCGCTCCCGTGCACGGCTGCGCATAGACTCGGCCCATCGTGTACCGATCGCCGAACGCCTTCCGCACGGCGGCCTCCATGGCCCGCTTCTGCTCCGGGTCGGCCGCGGACAGGCCGGTGCCGTCCACGTTCGTGTAAGCGAGCATCGGGCGCGCGACTCCCGTGCCGAGGACCAGGAACGCGAGCGAGGCGATCAGCGCGCCCTTCAGCCCGGCCCGCCAGACGACCGTCCGGCGGGCCGTGAGCACGATCGCGGCGACGGTCCAGCCCACCAGTCCGCCCAGGATGTTCATCTCGGCGTCCGAGCTGTCGCACACGCGCCCCAGACCGTCCACGGTGGCCTGGGTGAACTCGATGCCCAGCGGCAGCACGACGACGCCGACCAGGGCGGGCAGCGGACGCCGGACGGCCATCAGGGCGAGGAAGCCGACCGGCACCGTCATGGCGAGGTTCCACAGCCCCTGGGTGGTGTGGAACGGCTCGGCGAACCGGTGGTTGAGGACGCACTCACCGCTCGCCCGGCCGGCGTCCATGAACGTGACACCCAGTACGCCGGTGAGGGTGAAGGCGAGGCCCGACCACCACCCCCCGTGCGCGGCACCCAGCCTGCGGGCGAGTACCCAGGCCGCGCCCGCGAGCACGAGAGCGGTCACAGTGCAGGCGGCCAGGTAGCCGACCTGATCGCGGAATATCGCGGTGAACACGGGCACGTCCCTTGCGTGTCGGAGCGAGCAGGACAGGGGACGGCGAAGGCCCCGCCTGACCAGACGGGGCCTGTGGGGTGGTCGGTTTCGGATCAGCCGCGCGACGCGTAGGTCACGAAGTCGGCCCAGGCGGCCGGGGCGAGGGCGAGCTGAGGACCGCCGACGCTCTTGGAGTCGCGGACGTGGACGGTGCCGGGAGCGTGGGCGACCTCGACGCAGGAGTTGCCGTCGTTGCCGCTGCTGTAGCTGCTCTTGAACCACGCCAGCTCGGAGGTGTCCCCGGTGGTGGGCTTGCGGATCATGTCTCTCCCAGCAGTTGTTCGATGAAGGCCAGCGACTCCCGGGGCGAGAGTGCCTGAGCCCGGATGGTGCCATACCGCAGCTCAAGGATGCGTAGGCGCCGGGGATCGTGGGTCGGTCGGCCGTTGAACGCGCCGTCGGCGCGACCCACTGCAGTGCCGTCCGCGAACTTAAGCAGCTCGATACGGCCGTCCAGCCCCGAGTGGGTGTCGCAGTCCATCGGCATCACCTGCAGCACGACGTTGTGCAACCGCCCCACCTCCAGCAGCCGTTCGAGCTGGTGACGCCACACAATTGTGCCCCCGATCGGACGACGTAGGGCCCCCTCTTCCAGGACGAAGTGGATCGACGGCGCCGGATCGCGGTCGAAGACCGATTGTCGGGCCAGCCGTGCCGCCACCATGCGCTCGACGTCATCGGGCGAATACGGCGGCTGGGCCGCGCCGATGACGGCCCGCGCGTGCTCCGGCGTCTGCAACAGCCCGTGGACGCTGTTGCACTCATACACCCCGATCTCGACCGCCTGGGCCTCCAGCTTCGCCAGCTCCCGCACCCTCTTCGGGTACCGGACCTTCTTCACGTCCTCCCAGGTCGCCGCGATGAGTCCGTCCGCGTTCAGCAACTCGTCGGCCGCGATCAGGTACTCCTGCCGGGGGATGCGCTTGCCGCCCTCGATCTTGTACACCATGTCCTCGCTGTACCCCACGGCCTTGGCGAACTCGCCGGCGCGCATCCCGGCCGCCTCCCGCCGCAGCTTCAACTGCCGCCCCACGGTGGTGATCACCGCCACGCCCCATTCGTCGTCCGGGTCCACCTCCCACCCCGGCTCGTCCGCCTCGCTCCTGAGCCCTACGGCCTGCTCCTCCTGCGACATCCGCGCCCCTCCTTCGTCCCGCACCGCACCTCGGCGCCCTACCCGTGCCAACGGTGAGGACAGCCAGGACAGCACCGGACAACCACTGGACAGTGACCCTACGCAACCGCCCCCTCACGCATCACGGTAGGCGGAAGCCGCCACGCTGGGTGACGTGAACCGAGAAATCACCGACCCGCCGTCCCGACTCGGCGGTCCCGTCCGCAACTTCAGCCTGCAACTGTCCCCGACGCCCCGCGGTGCCCGCCTCGCCCGTCTGCTCGCCGCCGAGCAACTGCGCACCTGGGGCCTGCCGTTGCACCCGGCAGAGCACATCGTCGCCGAGCTGGCGGCCAACGCCGCCACCCACGGCCGCGTCCCCGGCCGGGACTTCCGGCTGCTGCTGTACGTCGTCGGCGACACCCTCCGGATCGAGGTCACCGACACGCGCGGTGACCGGCTGCCCCGGGTGCGGCCGGCTGCCGCCGACGCCGAGTCCGGCCGCGGCCTGCTGCTCGTGGACGCCCTCGCCGACCGCTGGGGCGTCGTCTCCGGCCCGCCGCCGCGCAAGACCGTGTGGGCGGAGGTGAGGGCGCGGGCGATCTGAGCGGGGTGCTGCGTTCGCCCGGGCACGGGCGGCGCCCACCCGTTGCCTTGACGCCGACGTCAAGCCCTACGGTCGTGCTCATGCGAATCGGTGAGCTGGCCGAGCGGGCCGGGACCACGGCGCGGGCGGTGCGGTACTACGAGGCCCGCGGGCTGCTGCCCGGGCGGCGGGATGCCCGGGGGCACCGTGTCTACGACGAGCGGGACCTGAGGCTGCTGCGGCAGATCCGAACCCTCCAGGACTTCGGGTTCGAACTGGAGGAGACGCGGCCCTTCGTGGAGTGCCTGCGGGCCGGGCACCCTCAGGGCGACTCCTGCCCGGACTCGCTCGCCGTCTACCGGCGCAAGCTGGACGAGCTGGACGCGTTGATGGGCGAGCTGCGGGCGGTGCGGGAGAGGGTCGCCGGGCAGTTGGCGCGCGCCGAGAGGGCGCGGGACGCGCTGGTGGCCGAGGCGCTGGTTCCGGGGGGTCCGGAACCCAGGTGCGAGCTGGTGCCCCAGGGGGCGCCGGAAGGGCGGGAGCGATGATCAAGCAGGTGGCCGGGGTGGCCGAGGTGACCGACGCGGACTTCGCGGCCGAGGTGCTTCAGGCGGAGCTGCCGGTGCTGGTGCAGTTCACGGCCGAGTGGTGCGGGCCGTGCCGGCAGCTGGCGCCCGTGCTCGGGGCGATCGCCGCGGAAGAGGGCGACCGGCTGAAGATCGTGCAGGTGGACGTGGACCGCAATCCGCGGACCACGCTCGCCCACGGCGTGCTGGCGACCCCGACGCTCATGGTGTTCCGGGGCGGGGAGCCGGTGAAGTCGATGGTGGGGGCGCGGGCCAAGCGGCGGCTGCTGGAGGAGCTGGCCGACGTGCTCTGATCAGCGCCCTCGGAGCAGGCCGGACGCTCGCCCGGACGCAAGGAAATCCCCCGCGCAATTGCGTTCGGGGGATTTCCTTGCGTATATTCGGTGATTCGTGACTTCCGGAAAGTCGGGTCACCAAGAAGCCTTACTGAGCACAGTATATCCGGGCGGGAGCGGAATTGTCAAACACCGAATTTCACGACGGTGAATTGCGGCGGGAGCAGGAATTCATCGACGGCCTGTACGCGCACGTGGACGCGCTGCGCGGTGCCACCGAGGCCGCCGTCGCGGACGCGCTTTCGCAGGGCGACAAGCCCATGCAGGCCCGGCTGGAACGGGACATCCTCGTCGCGGAGCGCTCGGCGGTGCTCGCCGCGCTGAACGCCGTGGACGGCTCGCTGTGCTTCGGCCGGATCGACCTGACCGACGGCACCGGCCACCACATCGGCCGGATCGGCCTGCGCGCCGACGACGCCGAGCGCACCCCGATCCTGATCGACTGGCGGGCGGACGTCGCCCGGCCGTTCTACCTGGCCACCGGCCACACCCCGATGGGGCTGCGCCGCCGTCGGCACATCTCCACCGAGGGCCGCCGGGTCACCTCCCTGCACGACGAGATCCTCGACCTGGGCGACACCACCCGCACCGGCCACGAGGACCCGACCGGCGACGCGGTGCTGCTGGCCGCGCTGAACTCCGCGCGCACCGGCCGGATGGGCGACATCGTGCGCACCATCCAGGCCGACCAGGACCGCATCATCCGCGCCCCGCACCGCGGCGTGCTCGTGGTGGAGGGCGGCCCGGGCACCGGAAAGACCGCGGTCGCCCTGCACCGGGCGGCGTACCTGCTCTACGAGCACCGCGAGCTGCTCGCCCGGCGCGCAGTGCTGATCGTCGGCCCGAACCCCGCCTTCCTCGGCTACATCGGCGAGGTGCTGCCCTCGCTCGGTGAGACCGGTGTGCTGCTGGCGACCGTCGGCGAGCTGTTCCCCGGCGTGAAGGCCACGGCCGGCGACACCCCCGAGGCCGCGGCCGTCAAGGGCCGCGCCGACATGGCCGACGTGCTCGCCGCCGTCGTACGGGACCGGCAGGCGCTGCCCGACCCGGTGATCCCGATCGAGCACGACCGCGAGGTGCTGATGCTCGACGACGACCTGGTCCGGGTGGCCCGCGACCGCACCCGCGCCGCGAAGCTGCCGCACAACGCGGCCCGCGAGCACTTCGAGGGCCACATCCTCAACACGCTCACCGACCTGTACGCCGAGCGGGTCGGCACCGACCCCTACGACGGCTCCAGCCTGCTCGACGCCGCCGACATCACCCAGATCCGCGACGAGCTGGCCGAGAACCCCGAGGTGTGGGCGGCCATCGACCAGCTGTGGCCGCGGCTGACCCCGCAGCGCCTGGTCGCGGACTTCCTGGCCGAGCCGGAGGGGTACCTCTCCGCCGAGGACGCCGCCGCCGTCCGCCGGCCGGTGACCCGCCACTGGACCGTCGCCGACGTGCCGTTGCTGGACGAGGCCGCCGAGCTGCTGGGCGAGGACGACCGGACGGCCCGGGCCCGCGCCGAGGCCGAGCGCGAGACGCAGGTGGCCTACGCGCAAGGTGTGCTGGACGTGTCGTACGCGTCGCGGACGTACGAGTTCGAGGACAAGGACGACGAGGAGTCCGAGGTCCTGTCCGCGCACGACATCATCGACGCCGAGCGGTTCGCCGAGCGCCACGAGGAGGCCGACCACCGCAGCGCCGCCGAGCGGGCCGCGGCCGACCGGACCTGGGCGTTCGGGCACATCATCGTCGACGAGGCGCAGGAGCTGTCGCCGATGGCGTGGCGGCTGCTGATGCGGCGCTGCCCCACCCGCTCGATGACGCTGGTCGGCGACCCCGCGCAGACCGCGGAGGCGGCCGGTGTCGGCTCCTGGGAGGACATCCTCGCCCCCTACGTCGAGGACCGCTGGGAGCACACCCGCCTCGGCGTCAACTACCGCACGCCCGCAGAGATCATGGACGTCGCCGCGGCCGTGGTCCGCGCCGAGAACCCGGACTTCCGGCCGCCGAGCTCCGTGCGCTCGACCGGGGTGCGGCCCTGGGCGCGCGCCACGGACGACCTGCCCGGCGCCGTGGAGAAGGCCGTGGCGGAGCTGACCCCGGACGAGGGCCGGCTCGCGGTGATCGCCCCGCGCGCCCTGCACCGCGCGCTGGCCGCCCGGCTGGACGGGGTCACGGCCGGCACCGAGCCCGACCTGACCCGCACGGTCGTCCTGCTGGACCCGCGCCAGGCCAAGGGCCTGGAGTTCGACTCCGTCCTCGTCGTCGAGCCCGCCCGCTACGGCACCAGCGACCTGTACGTGGCCCTGACCCGCGCCACCCAGCGCCTCGGCGTGCTGCACACCGGCGAGCTGCCGGCGCCGCTGGCCGAGGCCCTGGCCTGACCGGCGGTTCCGGTCCGAAAGGCGGTTCCGGTCCGGGCCTGAGGTTCTGGTCCGGACCGGCGGCTGTGGTCCGAACGACGGTGCCTACGCCGGCCGCAGCCACACCGTGGCCAGTGGGGGCAGGGTCAGCCGGATGCTCGCGGGGCGGCCGTGCCAGCCCTGCGGCTCCGGCTTGACGGGGTCGGGGTGCACGACGTCGCTGCCGCCGTAGCGGGCCGCGTCGGTGTTGAGGACCTCCGCCCAGGCGGGCACGTCGTCCGGGACGCCGAGGCGGTAGTCGGGGCGGACCGCGGAGGAGAAGTTCGACACCGCCAGCAGCGGGGAGCCCCGGTCGTCGTAGCGCAGGAACGCGAACACGTTGTCGTCCGCCGCGTCCCCGACGATCCACTGGAAGCCGTCGGGGTGCACGTCCCGCGCCCACAGCGCGGGCGTCGCGCGGTACACGGCGTTCAGGTCGCGCACCAGGTCCAGCACGCCCCGGTGGTCGGCCGCCGCACCGTAGGACGGGTCCAGCAGCCACCAGTCCGGGCCGCGTGCCTCGGACCACTCGGCGCCCTGTGCGAACTCCTGCCCCATGAACAGCAACTGCTTGCCCGGGTGGGACCACATGAAGCCCAGATAGGCGCGCAGGTTGGCGCGCTGCTGCCACCAGTCGCCGGGCATCTTCGACACCAGCGAGCCCTTGCCGTGCACCACCTCGTCGTGGGAGATCGGCAGCACGTAGTTCTCGCTGTAGGCGTACACCATCGAGAACGTCATCTCGCCGTGGTGGTACCGGCGGTGGATCGGATCGTGGCTCATGTACTGCAGCGAGTCGTGCATCCAGCCCATGTTCCACTTCAGCCCGAACCCGAGCCCGCCGAAGCCGCTCGGGCCCCGGTGGTGGGTCGCGCGGGTCACCCCGTCCCAGGCCGTCGACTCCTCCGCCACGGTCACCACACCCGGCACCCTGCGGTACACGGTCGCGTTCATCTCCTGCAGGAACGCCACCGCGTCCAGGTTCTCCCGGCCGCCGTGCACGTTCGGCGTCCACTGGCCCGGCTCGCGCGAGTAGTCCAGGTAGAGCATGGAGGCCACGGCGTCCACGCGCAGCCCGTCGATGTGGAACTCCTCGCACCAGTACAGGGCGTTGGCCACGAGGAAGTTGCGCACCTCGCGGCGGCCGAAGTCGAACTCCAGCGTGCCCCAGTCCGGGTGCGCGGCCCGCAGCGGATCGGAGTGCTCGTACAGCGCACGCCCGTCGAACTGCGCCAGCGCCCAGTCGTCGCGCGGGAAGTGCGCCGGCACCCAGTCCACGATCACGCCGATGCCCGCCCGGTGCAGGGCGTCCACCAGGTACTTGAAGTCGTCCGGCGTGCCCAGGCGCGCGGTGGGCGCGTAGAAGCCGGTGACCTGGTAGCCCCAGGAGCCGCCGAAGGGATGCTCGGCGACCGGCATCAGCTCCACATGGGTGAAGCCCAGGTCCTTGACGTAGGCGGGCAGTTGCTCGGCCAGTTCCCGGTACGTCAGGCCCGGCCGCCAGGACGGCAGGTGCACCTCGTACACCGACATCGGCGCCTCGTGCGCGGGCCGCTCCGCCCGCCGCGCCAGCCACTCCTCGTCGCCCCACACGTGGTGCGAGGCGTGCACGATCGACGACGTCGCCGGAGGGACCTCCGTGCGGCGGGCCATCGGGTCCGCGCGCAGTGTCTTGGAGCCGTCCGGCCGGGTGATCTCGAACTTGTACAGCTCGCCCTCGCCGATGCCCGGCACGAACAGCTCCCACACCCCGCTCGCGCCCAGCGACCGCATCGGGTACGCGGTGCCGTCCCACAGGTCGAAGTCACCGGCCACCCGCACGCCGCGCGCGTTGGGCGCCCACACCGAGAACCGGGTGCCCTCCACCCCCTGGTGGGTCATCGGGTGCGCGCCGAGCACCTGCCACAGCTGCTCGTGCCGCCCCTCGCCGATCAGGTGCAGGTCCAGCTCGCCGAGCGTGGGCAGGAAGCGGTAGGGGTCCTCGGTGTGCAGCACCGTGCCCTCGTAGGCCACCTCCAGCCGGTAGGCGGGGACCTCCGCGAGCGGCAGCAGCGCCGAGAAGAACCCGTCCCCGTCGTGCCGCAGCTCCACCTGCACGCCCTCGGCGTGCACGGCCACCCCCAGCGCGTACGGCCGGAACACCCGCACGGCGATCCCGCCCGGCACGGGGTGCGCGCCGAGCACGGCGTGCGGGTCGTGGTGCGTCCCGTTGATCAACCGCTCCCGGTCCTCGAACGGGACGGCGGGGGAGACGGAGGACGAGGGCTGCCTCTTATACACATCCGACGCTGCCGACGACTCCTTACGTGGAGTTCGCAGTAGCACGCGGATCGCGAAAAAAAAAAAAACATACCATAGCTCCACGTGAAGTCTACAGATGGTGCTATACTAATCGTCACCATGTGGTAAATCTCCACCTGACACGAGCCACACAATGACGAACCGTTAAACAAGGTCAAGAGGGAGGTCAAAAGGATACAGAACATAGGCAGAAGGGAGGGTAGTAGGTACCGTAGAAGGCACAGTGAGATGTATATTGTTTAGAAAGCAAGGGGCGGCAAGAAAGGTCGCCACAGAAGGAGTCGGCGGCAGCGTCAGATGTGTATAGAAGACGGGGGGGGGCCCGGGCCGGCCAGGCGGCGTATGGCCGACAGCGGGACCGCGAGCCAGTCGGGGCGGTGCCGTGCCTCGTAGACCACCTCATATACCGCCTTGTCGGTCTCGCAGGCGCGCAACAGGACAGGATCGGTGCGCGGGTCGTTCCCACCGGCCTCCGCGTACCCGGTGCAGTACGCCGCCCGGCAGGCCGCGGCCCACTCCAGGGCGGGCGGCCCGCCCGCGGAGTGCGCCGCGTAGTCGAAGGAGCGCAGCATCCCGGCGACGTCCCGCACCGCCGGCTGCGCCATCCGCCGCTCGGCCAGCGGCCTGGCCGGCTCGCCCTCGAAGTCGATCAGCGACCAGTCCCCGGCGGGTGCGCGCAGGCACTGCCCGAGGTGCAGGTCGCCGTGGACGCGCTGGGCGGTCCAGGTGTGACCCTCGGCGGCCAGGTCGGCCAGCGCCTCGTAGGCGGAGTGCAGGGCGGGCGCGTACGGCCGGAGCGCGGGCACCGCCTGGGCCGCCGCCTCCAGGCGCGCGGTCATCCCCTCGACCAGCGACTGCAGCTGGAGGTGGCCGAGGGTGACGGTGGGCAGGGCCCGGGCCAGCGCGGTGTGCACCTCGGCCGTGGCCCGGCCCAGCGCCCGGGCCTCGGCGCTGAAGTCCTCGCCCTTGGCCAGCTCGCGCAGCGCCAGCTCCCAGCCGTCCGTGGCGCCCTGCACGAACGGCTGGAGCACCGCGAGGACGTACGGCTCCTCGGCGCCCGTCTCGGCGGCCTCGGCCGTCACCCAGGCCGTGGGCGGGGGCACCCGGGGGCAGCCCTCGCGGGCCAGCGCCAGCGGCAGCTCCAGGTCGGGGTTGGTGCCGGGCACCACCCGGCGCAGCAGTTTCAGGATGAACGTGTCTCCGTAGACGACGGACGAGTTCGACTGCTCGGCGGTCATCAGGCGCGGCACCAGGTCGGGGCGTATCTCGTCGCGCCGGACGAAGCGCAGCCCGCCGATGCGGGCCTGGGTGCGCAGCGCCTCCAGGATCACCTCGGCGGGCCGGGGGTCGTACAGGGCCTCGTACACGGTGCGGCCGGCGAGCGGGCCGTCGTGGACGTGGCCGATCAGCGCGGGCGCCAGCCGGGGCGGCAGCGCCTCGCGCACGCCTATGAGCAGCTGGTAGCAGTCACCGGGGTGCGGTATGCCGTCCTCGACGCCGGCGCCCGGCACCGGCGCCAGCGGCTGGTGGGCGCGCACCAGCAGGTGGTACAGGCCCAGCTTGCCCTCCAGCGGCAGCAGCTCGGTGGCCGCGACCAGCGAGAACCCGGTGACCGGGCGGCCCTTGCCCGCGAACCAGCGCTGCCGGGGCAGCCACTCGCGCAGCAGGGGATCCAGTGACGCGAGCAGGCCGGGACCGGCGGCGGTGGCCGGACCGGTGGTGGAGCGGGTGACGGCTTGCGACATGGCTTCCGACATGGCGTCGCGTCCAATCGCTGGTCGGGTGTGACTGACGCGTGCCCCGGGGCGGGGCGGGAGGAACCGCCCGCCCCGCCCCGGGCCGCCTAGGCCGCGTCCTTGCGCAGCCGGAACCAGTAGAACCCGTGCCCTGCCAGGGTCAGCAGGTACGGCAGCTCCCCGATGGCCGGGAAGCGCACCCCGCCGAACAGCTCGACCGGGTGCCGTCCGATGAACGCGCTCAGGTCGAGTTCGGTGGGTTGCGCGAACCGCGAGAAGTTGTTCACGCACAGGACGAGATCGTCCTCGTACTCGCGCAGGAAGGCGATCACCGCCGGGTTGGAGGACTGCAGTTCGGTGTAGGAGCCGAGTCCGAAGGCGGGGTTCTGCTTGCGGATCTCGATCATGCGGCGGGTCCAGTGCAGCAGCGAGGAG
>NZ_LR732544.1:5014815-5027865 GCF_902506575.1 Streptomyces mexicanus
CCGCCATGAAGATGCGGGGCATGACCGGGAAGTGGAAGGCCATGTGGCACTCGTCGCCGCCGGAGGTGTAGTCGCCGAAGTAGTCGACGACGTCTTCCGGCCACTGGTTGGCCTCCGCCAGCAGCACCTTGTCGGGGTACTGGGCGTCGATCTCCTTGCGGACCCGCTTCAGGAAGGCGTGCGTGGCGGGCAGGTTCTCGCAGTTGGTGCCCTCCTGCTGGTAGAGGTAGGGCACCGCGTCCAGACGGAAGCCGTCGATGCCGAGATCCAGCCAGAACTTCAGCGCGGAGATCATCTCCTCCTGCACGGCCGGGTTCTCGTAGTTCAGGTCCGGCTGGTGCGAGAAGAAGCGGTGCCAGTAGTACTGCTTGCGTACCGGGTCGTACGTCCAGTTCGACACCTCGGTGTCCACGAAGATGATCCGGGCGTCCTGGTACTGCTTGTCGTCGTCGGCCCACACGTAGTAGTCCCCGTAGGGGCCGTCGGGGTCCTTGCGGGACTCCTGGAACCACGGGTGCTGGTCGCTGGTGTGGTTCATGACGAAGTCGATGATGACGCGCATGCCGCGCTGGTGGGCGGCGTCGACGAACTCCACGAAGTCGGCGAGGTCGCCGAACTCGGGCAGGACGGCGGTGTAGTCGGAGACGTCGTAACCGCCGTCGCGCAGGGGGGACTTGAAGAAGGGCGGGAGCCACAGGCAGTCCACGCCCAGCCATTGCAGATAGTCGAGTTTGGCGGTCAGGCCCTTCAGGTCGCCGATGCCGTCGCCGTTGCTGTCCTGGAAGGAGCGGACCAGCACCTCGTAGAAGACGGCACGCTTGAACCACTCCGGGTCCCGGTCCCTGGCGGGTGTGTCCTCGAAGGTGTCCGGAACGGGCTCATTGACGATCATGTTGTGGGTGACCCTCCGATCTGCGGGGTGGACGGTCGCAGAACCGTGAAGACGTGCGCGGGCCGCCGGCCCGGTTCGAGTCGCACATAGTTGGCCCTGCCCCAGTGATAGGTCTCGCCGGTGAGTTCGTCCCGCACCGGCACCGACTCGTGCCAGTCCAGGCCGAGTTGCGGCATGTCCAACGAGACCGTGGCCTCCTGGGTGTGGTGGGGGTCGAGGTTGGCGACCACCAGAACCGTGTTCGATCCGCGCCTCTTCGAGTAGGCGATCACCGCGTCCTTGTCGGCGTGGTGGAAGTGCAGATCGCGCAGCTGGTGCAGGGCCGGGCTGCGGCGGCGGATGTCGTTGAGTTTGGTGATGAGGGGGGCGATGGTGCGGCCCTCGCGGGCGGCCGCGTCCCAGTCGCGGGGTTTGAGCTGGTACTTCTCGGAGTCGAGGTATTCCTCGCTGCCCTCTGTGAGGGGGGTGTTCTCGCACAGTTCGTAGCCGCTGTAGATGCCCCAGGAGGGGGCGAGGGTGGCGGCGAGGACGGCGCGGACCTCGAAGGCGGGCCGGCCGCCGTGCTGGAGGTAGGCGTGCAGGATGTCGGGGGTGTTGGCGAAGAAGTTCGGCCGCATGTAGGCGGCCGCCTCGCCGGACAGCTCGGTGAGGTACTCCGTCAGCTCCTGCTTGGTGTTGCGCCAGGTGAAGTAGGTGTAGGACTGCTGGAAGCCGATCTGGGCCAGGGTGTGCATCATCGCGGGCCGGGTGAACGCCTCCGCCAGGAAGATCACGTCCGGGTCGGTTGCGTTGATCTCCCCGATGACCCGTTCCCAGAACACGACCGGTTTGGTGTGGGGGTTGTCGACGCGGAAGATCCGCACACCGTGGTCCATCCAGTGCCGCAGGATGCGGACGGTCTCGGCGATCAGGCCGTCCATGTCGGCGTCGAAGGCGATGGGGAAGATGTCCTGGTACTTCTTGGGCGGGTTCTCGGCGTAGGCGATGGTGCCGTCGGGCCGGTGGTGGAACCACTCGGGGTGCTTGTGGACCCAGGGGTGGTCGGGGGAGCACTGCAGGGCGAAGTCCAGGGCGATCTCCAGGCCCAGCTCGCGGGCCTCGGCGACGAAGGCGTCGAAGTCCTCGAGGGTGCCCAGGGCGGGGTGGACGGTGTCGTGGCCGCCTTCGGGGGAGCCGATGGCCCAGGGCACGCCGACGTCGTCGGGGCCGGCGGTGAGGGTGTTGTTCCTGCCCTTGCGGTGGGTGGTGCCGATGGGATGGATGGGCGGGAGGTAGACGACGTCGAAGCCCATGTCGGCGATCGGCTTCAGGCGGCGGGCGGCGGTGCGGAAGGTGCCGTGGGGCTGGTCGGGGGTGCCCTCGGAGCGGGGGAAGAACTCGTACCAGGCGCCGTACAGGGCCCGCTCGCGCTCCACCAGCAGATCGAGCGGCTGCGAGGCGGTGACCAGCTCCCGCAGCGGATGCCGGGCCAGGACCGCGTCCACCTCCGGCGTCAACGCCGCCGCCAGCCGGGAGGCGGCCGGCCGGTCCTGATCGCGCAGCTGAGCCACGGCGCCCAGCAGCGTGTCGCGCTCGGGCCCCTCCGGCACGCCCGCCGCCGCCCGCTCGTGCAGCCGGGCCCCCTCCTCCAGCACCAGACCCGCGTCCTGCCCCGCCGGGATCTTGATGTGGGCGGCATGCCGCCAGGTGGCGACCGGGTCGCTCCACGCCTCCACGTGGTACGTCCACCGGCCGGGCGCGCCGGGGGTCACGGTGGCGCCCCAGCGGTCGGTGCCGGGCGCCAGCTCGCGCATCGGCGTCCACGGACCGGGCCGGCCCTGCGGATCGGTGAGCACGACGTTCGCGGCGACCGCGTCGTGGCCCTCCCGGAACACGGTGGCGGTGACCTGGAACGACTCGCCGGTCACCGCCTTCGCCGGATGCCTGCCGCCCTCCACGGCCGGGCGCACGTCCCGCACCGGGATGCGGCCGACGACCGGGGCCGGACTCGGGGTCGAACTCATGGGTGTCACCTCCACTGTGTCCGAGGCCGGGCGCGCCCGGCCGGGATCCGTGGCCCTGCCGGAACCCCGGGCCTGTCGGGGTCCGCCTGGCCTGATCGGAATCGGTCGTGTCCTGCTCGTCCTGCCGTAGGTCCTGCCGTGCCGGGGCCCGCTCTGCCGCGGCTCGTCCTGCTCGGTGCCCCGGGCGCGGGCCCTGCCGCGCCCGGGGCGGGTGCTACGTCCCGGCGGGGGAGCGCCGCTCCGTGGCCTTGCGCCGGCCCCGCCGCCCCACGACGCCGCCGACGTGCGGCCGGTCGCTCTGTTCCCGCAGGTAGGTGACGAGGCTGGTGCGCAGATACCGCTCGGCGGCGTCCGCGGCCTCCCGTGCGCAGCGCTTTCCCATCAGCACGCACAAGGTGTAGCCCGCGTCCTCGAAGGTGGCCCGCACCCTGCGGTCGTCGGGATGCGCGAGCATGGCGCGTTCCCACGACCGGTAGCGCCGCAGATGCCGTGCGACTTCGGCTTTGGCGGGTAGCAGCATGGCGCCGATCACCTTTCGGGAGCGCTCGATGGGCACGTTTCCCCGACGGTCGGGGCGGCGCTCGCGCGCATGACGCAGCGCGGTCGCCGTTCACGGCGCTCGAGACTTTCACTCATGGTGCCTGGTCGAGGACCCAGCGTCCTGTTGGATCTTCCATGACGTCACCCGACTGCGCGCACCACGGTCGTCGCCGCTCGGGTTGCACGAATGGCGTAGCGCACTCACTGTGGATCTGACTCAGAGGCAACACGTGCTCACGCTCCGCACTCGGGGGCGGGGGCCAGCAAGGGCCTCCAGGAGCGCGAGTCCCGCCGGTGAGGAGCCAACGACGATGAAGACCGCAGTGCCCTGCTACTACCACCTCGACGTGGAAGTCAGCCCGGAACGGGTCGGACAGGTCAGGCGCATCCTGGCCGCTCACCTGAGGTTCTGGGATCTGGAGGACCTCGTCGAACCCGTGTGCGGCGGCGCCGAGATGCTGCTGAAGGCCATCGACGAGCACGCCCGGGACAAGCACACGTCCATCGAGATGTGGTGGACCGGCCAGCACCTCATCACCGCCGTCGCGGAGAACAACCAGGACCTGCGTCCCGACCAGGACCTGCGCAGCTGCCTGGCCCGCATCGCGGCGACGAGCGACGGCTGGGGGTGCTGCGCCTCCGAGACCGGCAGCAAGGTCATCTGGTTCTCGCAGCGGGCCCGCGCCGGTGTCCGCGTCCCGCTGGTCCCGAAGGCCCCGGAGCCGACCCTCAGCGAGGGCCTGCAGACGCCCCGCGAGCTGCCGGTGGTCGCGTTGGCCGCACCCGCCGCCGATCCGCAACCGGGCCGGCTGCTGGAGGAGGCCCGGTGACGGGGCGCTCGCGCCGCACAGGGGTACCCGCCGTCTGGAGCGGGTACCCCTACCCGCTGGGCGCGGCCTACGACGGCAACGGCACCAACTTCGCCCTGTTCAGCGAGGTCGCCGAGCACGTCGAACTGGTCCTCGTCGACGACTCGGGCGCCCACCGCACCGTCCCGCTGGCCGAGGCCGACGGCTTCGTCTGGCACGGCTATCTGCCCGGGATCGGCCCCGGCCAGCGCTACGGCTACCGGGTGCACGGCCCCTGGCACCCGGCCGCCGGCCACCGCTGCAACCCCAAGAAGCTGCTCCTGGACCCCTACGCCCGGGCGGTGGACGGGCAGGTCGACAACCACCGCTCGCTGTACGAGCGCGACCCGGGCGGTCCGGACCCGGCCGACAGCGCCGGGCACACCATGCTCGGCGTGGTCACCGACCCGTCCTTCGACTGGGGCGGCGACAGGCCGCCGTGCCGCGCCTACTCCGACACCGTGATCTACGAGGCGCACGTACGCGGCCTGACCCGCACCCACCCCGAGGTGCCGCCCGAGCTGCGCGGCACCTACGCGGGACTCGCGCACCCGGCGGTGATCGAACACCTGACCTCGCTGGGCGTGACCGCCGTGGAGCTGATGCCGGTCCACCAGTTCGTGCACGACGGCGTGCTGCAGGGCCGGGGCCTGTCCAACTACTGGGGCTACAACACCATCGGCTTCTTCGCCCCGCACAACGGCTACGCCGCCCACGGCACCCGCGGCCAGCAGGTCGCCGAGTTCAAGTCGATGGTCAAGGCGCTGCACGCGGCCGGGCTCGAGGTGATCCTCGACGTGGTCTACAACCACACCGCCGAGGGCAACGAGAAGGGCCCCACCCTGTCCTTCCGGGGCATCGACAACGCCTCGTACTACCGGCTCGTGGACGGCGACTGGGCGCACTACTACGACACCACCGGCACCGGCAACAGCCTGCTGATGCGTCACCCCTACGTGCTGCAGCTGATCATGGACTCGCTGCGGTACTGGGTCACCGAGATGCACGTCGACGGCTTCCGCTTCGACCTGGCCGCCACGCTGGCCCGGCAGTTCCACGAGGTGGACCGGCTTTCGGCGTTCTTCGACCTGATCCAGCAGGACCCGGTGATCAGCCGCGTCAAGCTCATCGCCGAACCCTGGGACGTCGGCGAGGGCGGCTACCAGGTGGGCAACTTCCCGCCGCTGTGGTCGGAGTGGAACGGCAAGTACCGGGACGCCGTACGGGACTTCTGGCGCGGCGAGAAGCACACGCTCGGCGAGTTCGCCTCCCGGCTGACCGGCTCCGCCGACCTGTACGCGCACAACCGGCGCCGGCCGCGCGCCAGCGTCAACTTCGTCACCGCGCACGACGGTTTCACCCTGCGCGACCTGGTGTCGTACAACGACAAGCACAACGAGGCCAACGGCGAGGGCAACCGGGACGGCGAGAGCGTCAACCGGTCCTGGAACTGCGGCGCGGAGGGCGACACCGACGACGCGGCCGTCCTCGAACTGCGCGCCCGCCAGCAGCGCAACTTCCTCGCCACCCTGCTGCTGTCCCAGGGCATCCCGATGCTGTGCCACGGCGACGAGCTGGGCCGCACCCAGCGCGGCAACAACAACGCCTACTGCCAGGACAACGAGATCTCCTGGGTGGACTGGCACCTGAGCGAGGAGCAGCGGGACCTGGCGGACTTCACCCGGTACGTCATCGGCCTGCGCGCAGCCCACCCCGTCCTGCGGCGCCGCCGCTTCTTCCAGGGCGAGACGGCCACCCGCGACGACCAGCCGCTGCCGGACCTGGTGTGGCTGCGGCCGGACGGCGTGGAGATGACCGAGGAGGACTGGCAGCGCTCCGACGCGCACTCCGTGACGGTCTTCCTCAACGGCGACGCGATCGCCGAGCCCGACCGGGAGGGCCGGCGCGTGGTGGACGACTCGTTCCTGCTGCTGCTCAACGGCTACTGGGAACCGGTCGACTTCCGCCTGCCCGGCGCGGCATACGGCGACCGCTGGACCACCCTCATCGACACCGCCGAGGCCCAGGGGCCCCCGGACGAGGCCGAGCACAAGCACTCCGGCGTCCTGCGCGTGGAGTCCCGCAGCCTGGTCCTCCTCTCCCGCCCGCCCCGCACCGACCGCTGACGGCACAGGCCCGCCGGCACGGTCACCCACAGCGCCCGCCCCCGGCACCGCGGCACGCGGTCCCGGGGGCGGGCGCTGTGGTGGCGAGCTTCGCGCCGCGCCGCCCTCCTCGGGCTCAGGCGCCGCGGCGGGAGGTCACCGTGAACTGGGCGCCGTCGGCGTCGCGGAGCACGGCCTCGTCGGCGTCCTCACGCAGGACGCTGCCGCCGTGGCACTCCGCGGCGCGGGCGCAGGCGGCCACGTCGGCGACCCGGAAGTGGATCTGCCAGTGCGGCCGGATCGTCGGGTCGGGCGCCGCCTCCAGCGCCCCGGACTCGATGCGCGCGACCACCTCCCCGTGGCTGCGCAGCACCACCTCGTCGCCCTCGTAGCGGACCTCGACGCAGCCCGGCCGCTCCGAGGCCCAGTCCAGCACCTCGCCGTAGAAGATCGCGGCGTCGAAGGCGTCGCGGGTGTGCAGCCGGATGAAGGCCGGCGCGGCCTTGCGCCAGGTCTCCCAGTCGGTGAACAGCTCCCCCTCCCAGATGCCGAAGGTGGCGCCGTCCCGGTCGGCCAGCAGCGCGGCCCGCCCGGGCGGGAGCGAGATCGGGCCGACCGCGGCCGTGCCGCCGCGTTCCTGCACCCGGGCGACGGCGTCGTCCGCGCTGTGCACGGCGAAGTACGGCGTCCAGGCGACGGCCATCTGCCACATCGAGGCCACCGCCGCGATGCCCGCGATGGGGGCCCCGTCCGCCAGAGCGATCCGGAAGCGGTCGCCGAGTCTGGCCGTACGCCATTCCCAGCCCAGCACGGCCCGGTAGAAGTCCTGTGTGGCCTGCAGGTCGCGACTGGTCAGGCTGACCCAGCAGGGGGCGCCGCACACGGCGTGCGTGGAGACCACGCCGGTGGTGTGGCTGGAGGGTTTCGTGTCGTGGTTCATCGCACGTCCTGGTCTCGTCCACCGGTGGCCACCGGTCACACACCAGTGTCCGACCGGAACCCCCGCGGCCGCCTGCCGAGTACCCTCCGGATGCCGCCGAAACGGCACGGCCGCACTCATCGGTCCGCCGAAACGCCCGGCCGCGCTCCAGCGCGTGCGCCGGAGCGGCACGGCCGTACTCCGGCCCGTCTGCCCGAACGGCGCCCTCGCGCTCAGCTCGTCTCGGCGAGCAGTTCCTCGCGCAGCTGGGCGAAGCAGCCGCTGAGCAGGCGCGAGACGTGCATCTGCGAGATGCCGAGCTGCTGGGCGATCCGGCTCTGCGTCATGCCCCGGAAGAAGCGCAGGTACAGGATCGTGCGCTCGCGTTCGGGCAGTGCCTCCAGACAGGGCCGTACGGCCACCCGGTCCACCACCAGGTCGTAGCGCGGGTCGGCCTCGCCCAGGCCGTCGCCGAGCGCGTAGCCGTCGGTGCCCGGCACCTCCGCCTCCAGCGACAGCGCGGCGAAGCAGTCCAGGGCCTCCATGCCGGTGCGCACGTCGCTCTCGCTCAGGTGGGTGTGCTCGGCGATCTCGGCGACCGTCGGCACCCGGCCCGGCGTCGTCTGCGCCAGCTCCTTCGCCGCCCGCCGTACCCGGTTGCGCAGGTCCTGCACCCGGCGCGGGACGTGCAGGGTCCACATGTGGTCGCGGAAGTGCCGCTTGATCTCACCGGTGACGGTGGGTACCGCATACGCCTCGAACGCGTAACCGCGCCGTGGGTCGTAGTGGTCGACGGCCTTGACCAGGCCGAGCGCCGCCACCTGGTACAGATCCTCCAGGGCCTCGCCGCGGCCCCGGAAGCGGACGGCGATCCGCTCGGCCATCGGCAGCCACACCTGGACCAGCTCGTCCCGCAGCGCCTTGCGCTCGGGCCCGTCGGGCAGGCGGGACAGCCGCTGGAACGCCGCCGCGGTGTCCGGGGCGTCGTCGTGCGGGTGGGGCCTTGTTCTGCCGGTGGTACGCATACGCTGCGCCTCCCTCAGCAGGTGCTGGATGGACGGACACCACGGGAGTCGCGCGCGCGGGCCTCGGCCAAGAGGCATCGGGGCCGGGCGCGCCGGCTCCCACGGACGTGCCTCCTGTCCGAAGCACTGAAAAGGGAATTCCCGAACCCGGCGATTCCAAAACAATTCCGTAAATCGGTGACGGTGTGCGACCGAGCGAATATGAATGGTCGACCGGTGTGTTGAATTGCCGCGCGGGAAATGCTGTGCATTTCAATCACTTCGAACGGTGAGAAAAATGCGCCGGGTCGCTGACTGCGGGCCGGGTGACCGCCGGGTCGGACGGCTGCCGGGCCGGTGACCGCCGGGTGTGCAGTGGCCGCCGTGCGGTGGGGCGCGCCCCCGGCTCTCCGGCTTGACCGTCTCTTTGACCGCCGCCCGGTTCGTTACCTCTGCTACAGAGGTAATCTGCCGCGTATGGAACCCCTCTGGTCCGCCGAGGAGCTGGCCGACGCGCTGGGCGCCCTGCAGCGGTCCATCCGCCGCCGGCTGCGGGCCGGGACGACCGGCACCCGGCCGCGCGGCGCCGAGATCGAGCTGCTGCGCCTGGTCGAGTCCCGCCCCGGCCTCGGTGTCTCGGAGGCCGCCAAGGAGCTGCACCTGGCCGGCAACTCCGTGTCCACGCTCGTCAACCAGCTGGTCCGGGACGGGCAGCTGATCCGGGAGACGGACCCCGCCGACCGGCGGGCCGCACGGCTGCGGCTGACCGAGGCGGCCGGGGCGCGGCTGAAGGACTGGCGGCAGCGCCGGGCCGCCCTGGTGCGCCGCCAATTCGACCGGCTCCAGCCCGCGGACCAGGACGCGCTGCGCGCGGCGATCCCCGCCCTGCGCAGGCTGGCCGAGAACCTGCGCGAGGAGGCCGACCGCCCATGACCGACGACCCCACGGGCCGGCCCGTGGCCCACGACCCCACGGACCGGCCGGCCGGACCCGACGCCGTCACCTGCACCGGGCTCGTCCACGCCTTCGGCGGCACTCGCGCCGTCGACGGCCTGGACCTGTCCGTGCGGCAGGGGGAGGTGTTCGGGCTGCTCGGCCCGAACGGCGCCGGCAAGACCACCGCGATCCGCTGCATCACCACACTTCTGCCCGTCCCCGCCGGCATGGTCCGCGTCTTCGGCCACGACCCCGCCGCCGACCGCATGGCCGTACGCCGCCTGCTCGGCTACGTCCCCCAGCAGCTGTCCGCCGACGCCGCCCTGACCGGCCGGGAGAACGTCACCCTGTTCGCCCGCGTCTTCGACGTGCCGCGCCGGGAGCGTGCCGCCCGCGTCGCCCAGGCGCCGGCCGCCGTCGACCTCACCGACGCCGCCGACCGGCCGGCCAAGACCTACTCCGGCGGCATGGTGCGCCGCCTGGAACTGGCCCAGGCCCTCGTCAGCGCGCCCCGCCTGCTGATCCTCGACGAACCCACGATCGGCCTGGACCCCATCGCCCGCACCGGCGTGTGGGAGCACATCAACGCCGTACGCGCCGCCACCGGCATGACCGTCCTGGTCACCACCCACTACATGGACGAGGCCGACCAGTACTGCGACCGCGTCGGCCTGATGCACCGCGGCCGCACCCGCGCCCTGGGCACCCCCGCCGAGCTGCGCCAGGGCCTGGCCGAACGGCGCCGCGCCCAGGGCCGGACGGCCGAGGGGACGCCGCCCACGCTGGAGGACGTCTTCCGCGACGTGGCCGGCAGCGGCCTCGACGACACCTCAGGAGATTTCCGCGATGTCCGAAGCACCCGCCGCACCGCCCACCGTGTCGGCTGACCCCGCCGCCGCGGACGGCATCGCCTTGCTCGTGCGGGCGCCCGAGCCCCGCGCGGGCTGGCGGCTGCTGCCCGCCCGCATCGCCGCCCTGTGCGCGGTGGAGCTGCAGAAACTGCGCCACGACCGCACCGAGCTGTACACCCGCGCCGTCCAGCCCGCCCTGTGGCTGCTGATCTTCGGTCAGACCTTCACCCGCATCCGGGCGATCCCCACCGGAGGCACCCCGTACCTGGACTTCATGGCGCCCGGCATCATCGCCCAGTCCGCCATGTTCATCGCCATCTTCTACGGCATCCAGATCATCTGGGAGCGCGACGCGGGCGTGCTCAACAAGCTCCTGGTGACCCCGACCCCGCGCTCGGCCCTGGTCACCGGCAAGGCGTTCGCGGCCGGGGTCAAGTCGCTGATCCAGGCGCTCGTGGTCGTCGTCATCGCCGCCCTGCTCGGCGTGGCGCTGACCTGGAACCCGCTCCGGCTGCTCGGCGTGGCCGCGGCCGTGGTCCTCGGCTCGGCGTTCTTCTCCTGCCTGTCGATGACCATCGCCGGGATCGTGCTCAGCCGCGACCGCCTCATGGGCATCGGCCAGGCGATCACCATGCCGCTGTTCTTCGGCTCCAACGCCCTGTACCCGGTGGCCGTCATGCCCGGCTGGCTGCAGGCCGTCAGCAAGGCCAACCCGCTCAGCTACCAGGTCGACGCGCTGCGCGGCCTGCTGCTGGGCACCTCCACCCACCTGGCCCTCGACTTCGGCGTCCTACTGCTGGCCGCCGCGCTGGGCATCACCGCGGCCTCCTCGCTGCTGGGCCGACTCGCCCGCTGAGTGCGCTGAGTGCGCCGAACGGAGTGATGTGCGGCACCTCGGCGGCCCGGGCCGCCCCGGCCGGGGAACGGCCCGCGACGGGGATTCCTCCAGCGCACGGCTTGATCACTGATCAAATGCCGCGGAATTCCCGGGAACACGCCGCATTCGATTCATTTGACAGTGCACTCGGCGCCCGGATAGGAAGCAGCTCCTGGAAGTCGAGAGGTGGACTGTGTACGAGCCGAACGTGGTCGGGGACTGGCACGAGTACGACGAGCATGCCGGTCTGCGGGTCCGCGTCCACCGCCTGGAGCAGGCCGAGCCGCCGCGCGGGCGCGACGACGCCGCCGAGGGACTGACGTACTTCCGCGTCCGGATCACCGTCGAGAACCGCGGCTCCCGGCGCTACGGCATCCACCTGGAGGACGGCCAGGTCGACGTGCGCACCGGCCCGGACGGCGAGGCCGCGTTCGTGGACTGGCGCAACTCGCAGTTCATCGAGGGCTACGACGTCTACCCGCTGCGCCGCGCGACCGCGGTGCTCTACGCGGCGGCCCCCGAGGCCTCCCTCGCCCCGGTCGACGTCCAGGTCCAGCTGCGCGTCGACGACGAGTGGACCGACCGCCGGCTGTGGACCGGCGGCATCGGCGCGCAGGAGGAGTCCGTCGGCGCGAGCACCGCCTGCGGCGGCGGCCAGGGCGAGCTGGCGCACCAGGTCAGCAACTTCCTGCGCGACCAGGCCGGACCGGGCACCACCGACTGACCGCCGGCCGACTTCGCCCGGCCCGTGCGCTCGTGGACAGGAGCCCGCCCGTGGCGACGCGTGGGCCGAACCCGTCCGTGGCGACGCGTGGGCCGAGCCCGGACGGGGCGCGCCTCAGTGGGCGATGCCGTCGATGATCTCCCGGGCGCCCTGCCGCAGCAGCGCCACGGCCACCGACGTGCCGAGCGTGGCGGCGTCCAGCCGGCCCGCCCACTCGTGGGCGTTGAGCCGCGTCTTGCCGTCCGGGGTGAACACACACGCCCGCAGGGACAGTTCTCCGCTGCGGTCCACCTGCGCGTATCCGGCGATCGGGCTGTTGCAGTGCCCCTGCAGCACGTGCAGGAACATACGCTCGGCCGTGGCCGCGCGATGGGTGTCCGGGTCGCCGAGCCCGGCGACGGCCTCGATCAGGTCCGTGTCGTCCTCGCGGCACTGCAGGGCCAGGATGCCCGCGCCGATCGGCGGCATCATCGTCTCCGGGGAGAGCACCTCGCTGATCACGTCCGTCCGCCCGATGCGCTCCAGACCGGAGGCGGCCAGCAGCAGCGCGTCCGCCTCCCCGGCGGCGAGCTTGTCCAGCCGCCGGTTGGCGTTGCCCCGGAACGGCACGCACGTCAGGTGCGGATGGGTGGCCGCCAGCTGGGCGATCCGGCGCACCGCGGAGGTGCCGATCCTCGTCCCGGGCGGCAGCTCGTCGAGGCCGAGCCCGCCCGGGTGCACCAGGGCGTCCCGGATGTCGTCCCGCTTCAGGAACGCGGCGAACGTCGTCCCCGCCGGCAGCGGCCGGTCGGCCGGCACGTCCTTCAGGCAGTGCACCGCGAGGTCGGCCTCGCCGGCCAGCAGCGCGGCGTCGACCTCCTTGGTGAAGGCGCCCTTGCCCTCCACCTTCGACAGCTCGCCGAGCCACTTGTCGCCGGTGGTCTTCACCGGGACCACCTCGGTGCGCACACCGGGATGCAGGGCGGCCAACTCGGCCCGGACACGCTCCACCTGAGCCAGCGCCATCGGCGAGTCGCGGGAGACGATGCGGATCAGTTCGGGGACGGACATGCGGGACACGATAGACCTTCCGGGGAGACCCGCGCGCAGGACGCCTCGCGCGCCGCCGACGTGCCCGCGCGACCCGGCCCGCGGGCACGGGCCCGGAGCACGACGGTCGCGTTAGGCGACCTTCCGCGTCCACGGCAGCCTCGTCGCACTCGTCGCACCCTTGCGCGTCCCCCGACGGCCTTGGCGTCCTCGCGTGTCCTCGCCCGGCCCGGTACGCGGCCTCCGCGCCCCGCCGACCCGCCGGCCCCCGTGGGCGGCCGGCGGGTCGGCGGGGCGCGGAGGCCGCGTACCGGGCCGGGCG
>NZ_LR732544.1:5027966-5033283 GCF_902506575.1 Streptomyces mexicanus
GGCCGGGGTCGTGGGGGCGCGTGCCGCTCGCGCCGGGGGCCGTGCTCGTGCTCGTACTCGTACGGGTGGACGTGCTGGTGCTCGGGGGTGGTGCCGAGTGGTGCGTGGCGGGCATGACCGCTCCTGTCCGCGTCAACGAGGGTGTGGGCGGATGTGTGTGGGGAGGTGGGTCCTGCGGGTGGTGCTGTAGAGGGTGTACCGCTGGAGCCTTCCCACCCTGTTCGGGTGAGCAATCCGGGACTTTGTTAACTACTCCCGCGTATGTCCACACACAAAGTCGGCCGCACATGAACTCCGCGTGAAGTCCGCCTCGCACCGGTCCACGCGGGGGTGAAGCCTTGAGCGGTGGCCGCCCCCGCGCGGGTACGGTGCTGTGTGACGGGGCGCACAGTGTGGTGCGTCCTTCCAGCGAAGCGCACCGTGCCGTGCGTCCATCAGCGAACGCGCCGAGGTGGAATGTGAAGGCGATCCGTCGGTTCACCGTCCGTCCCGTTCTTCCCGAGCCCCTACGACCCCTCAGCGAGCTGGCCCGCAATCTGCGCTGGTCATGGCATGCCGAGACGCGCGACCTCTTCCAGTCCGTCGACCCCGAGCGCTGGGCGTCCTCGGGCGGCGACCCGGTGCGGCTGCTGGGCAGCGTGCCCCCGGCGCGGCTGGCCGAGCTGGCCGGCGACCGCCGTTTCCTGCGCCGGCTCACCGCGGTCGCCGACGACCTGCGCGACTACGTCGGCGGCGAGCGCTGGTACCAGGCGCAGCCGGAGAGCAGGCCGGCCGCCATCGCCTACTTCTCCCCGGAGTTCGGCATCACCGCCGCGCTGCCGCAGTACTCCGGCGGCCTCGGCATCCTCGCCGGCGACCACCTCAAAGCGGCCAGTGACCTGGGCGTTCCGCTGATCGGGGTGGGCCTGCTCTACCGGCACGGCTACTTCCGCCAGTCCCTGTCCCGGGAGGGCTGGCAGCAGGAGCACTACCCGGTCCTCGACCCCAACGAGCTGCCGGTCTCCCAGCTCAGGGAGGCCGACGGCAGCCCCGCCCGGATCTCACTGGCCCTGCCCGGCTCCACCGCGCTGCACGCCCGGATCTGGCGCGCGGAAGTCGGCCGGATTCCGCTCCTGCTGCTCGACTCCGACGTGGAGGAGAACGACCTCGGCGAGCGCGCGGTGACCGACCGGCTCTACGGCGGTGGCAGCGAGCACCGGCTGCTGCAGGAGATGCTGCTGGGCATAGGAGGGGTGCGGGCGGTGCGGACGTACTGCCGGCTGACCGGGCACCCCGAGCCGGAGGTGTTCCACACCAACGAGGGGCACGCCGGGTTCCTCGGCCTGGAGCGGATCGCGGAGCTGGCCGAGGAGGGGCTGGACTTCGACGCGGCCCTGGAGGCGGTGCGCGCGGGCACCGTCTTCACCACCCACACCCCCGTCCCGGCCGGCATCGACCGCTTCGACCGGGCACTGGTCGCCCGCCACTTCGGACCCGACGCCGAGCTGCCGCGCATCGACGTCGAGCGCATCCTGCAGCTGGGCCTGGAGACCTACCCGGGCGGCGAGCCCAACCTGTTCAACATGGCCGTGATGGGCCTCAGGCTCGCCCAGCGCGCCAACGGCGTGTCGCTGCTGCACGGGCGGGTCAGCCGGGAGATGTTCAGCGGACTGTGGCCGGGCTTCGACCCCGACGAGGTGCCGATCACCTCCGTCACCAACGGCGTGCACGCCCCGACCTGGGTGGCCCCGGAGGTGTTCCGGCTCGGCGCCCGGCAGATCGGCGCCCAGCGCGCCGAGGACGCGCTGACCGTGGGCGGCTCCGACCGCTGGGACTCGGTCGCCGACATCCCCGACGAGGACATCTGGGCGCTGCGCGGTGAGCTGCGCGCACGCCTGGTGGAGGAGGTGCGCCGGCGGCTGTGGGCGTCCTGGCGGCAGCGCGGCGCCGGCACGGCCGAGCTGGGCTGGATCGACGGCGTGCTCGACCCCGACGTGCTGACGATCGGCTTCGCGCGCCGGGTGCCGTCGTACAAGCGCCTCACGCTCATGCTGCGCGACCGGGACCGGCTGATGGACCTGCTGCTGCACCCCGAGCGGCCGATCCAGATCGTGGTCGCCGGCAAGGCCCACCCGGCCGACGACGGCGGCAAGCGGCTGATCCAGGAACTGGTCCGCTTCGCCGACGACCCGCGGGTGCGCCACCGGATCGTGTTCCTGCCGGACTACGGCATGGCGATGGCGCAGAAGCTGTACCAGGGCTGCGACGTGTGGCTGAACAATCCGCTGCGCCCGCTGGAGGCGTGCGGCACCTCCGGGATGAAGGCCGCCCTCAACGGCTGCCTGAACCTATCCGTGCTGGACGGCTGGTGGGACGAGTGGTACCAGCCGGACTTCGGCTGGGCCATCCCCACCGCGGACGGCGTCGGCTACGACACCGAGCACCGCGACGACATCGAGGCCGCCGCGCTGTACGACCTGCTGGAGCAGCGGGTGGCGCCCCGCTTCTACGAGCGCGGCCGGGCCGGGCTGCCCGACCGCTGGATCGAGATGGTGCGCCGGACCCTGACCCTGCTCGGCCCGAAGGTGCTGGCCGGGCGCATGGTCCGCGAGTACGTCGACCGGCTCTACACGCCCGCCGCGCACGCCCACCGCGCCATGGACGCGCAGGCGGCGCGCGACCTGGCCGCCTGGAAGGCGCGGGTGCGCTCGGCCTGGCACGAGGTGAGCGTGGACCACGTGGAGACCTCCGCGCCGCCGGCCGAGCGCACCGGGGCGCTGCCGGCGGCCACCGCCGAGCTGGGCTCCACCCTCGGTCTGCGGGTGCGCGTGTCCCTGGGCTCCCTGAGCCCGGACGACGTGGAGGTGCAGGCCGTCTCCGGGCGGGTCGACGAGGAGGACCGCATCACGGACGCCACCGCGGTCCCGCTCAAGCCCACGGGCGAGGCCGGCCCCGACGGCCACTGGGTCTACGAGGGCCCGCTCGGCCTGGACCGCACCGGCCCCTACGGCTACACCGTCCGCGTCCTGCCCGCCCACCGCCTGCTCGCCTCACCGGCCGAACTGGGCCTGGTCACGGTGCCCGCCCAGGAGGCAGGGGAGGGGGCCGGGGTACTGCTGCGCTGACCGGGTGCGGCCGTGCGGCCTGACGCCGCTCGGCCGCCGCACGGTCCGCGTCTCGCCGGGCGCGGCCCACCGGTACGCGGGCGGCCGCGGTGTCAGTCCTGGGGGATGTCCGCGCACAGCCTGCGCAGGACGGCGCCGCAGCGCCGGGCGTAGGCGTGCTGAAAGCCGCGGGTGGCCGGGCCGCCGGCGCGGGCGTACCAGGTGGCCGGGCGGCTGAAGGCGGTCACGGTCAGCCAGACCGTGCCGTCGCCGGTGCGGTCCACGACGAAGGACTCCTCGCCGTTCCCCGGATGGCCCGGCAGGGTGCCGTACGCCCAGCCGGCCCGGCGGGGCTCCTCCAGCGTCCACACCACCCGGCACGGCGCCTTGATCACGCCGGCGAGGGTGACGGTGACCTCGGCGCCCGGCGCGGCACGCTCGGTGCTCGCGTCGACGCCGACCCCGACGGCGCGGTGCATCTCCCAGGTCATGACGGCCTCGGCGGCCCGCCGGAAGACCTCCTCGCCCTCGCCGATGCGGCAGCGCACGTGCAGCGGGCGGAAACCGGGCGGGCAGCGGCCCTGCACGCGGGTCGCGCCGACCTCCTCGTAGGTGAAGTCCTCGGCAGACATGTGACCCAAGAGTAGGCGGCCCCCGGAGGAATGCCCTCCGGGGGCCGCGCGGAGTTCACCCGCCGGGTCGGCGGTGGGCCGCTCGCGTCAGTTGACGTTGACCGCGGACCAGGCCGCCGCCACCGCGTTGTACTCGGCGCTGGAGGAGCCGTACAGCGCCGACGCCGCGTTCAGGGTCGCCGTGCGGGCGCCCTTGTAGTTGGTGGTCGACGTCATGTACGTGGTCAGCGCCTTGTACCAGATCTGCAGCGCCTTGGCGCGGCCGATGCCGGTGACCGTGGAGCCGTTGTACGTCGGCGAGTTGTAGCTCACGCCGTTGACGGTCTTCGCGCCGCTGCCCTCGCTGAGCAGGTAGAAGAAGTGGTTGGCGACGCCGGAGGAGTAGTGGACGTCCTTGCTGCCCACGGAGGAGGACCAGTAGTCGGCGGAGGCGCCGTCCTTGCTGGGCTTGTCCATGTAGCGCAGCGGGGTGCCGTCGCCGTTGATGTTGATCTTCTCGCCGATCAGGTAGTCACCCGGGTCGGAGGGGTTGTTGGCGTAGAACTCCACGCCGGTGCCCAGGATGTCGGAGGTGGCCTCGTTCAGGCCGCCGGACTCCCCGGAGTAGTTCAGGCCGGCGGTGACGGAGGTGACGCCGTGGCTCATCTCGTGGCCGGCCACGTCCAGGGCGGTCAGCGGGTGGGTGTTGCCCGAGCCGTCGCCGTAGGTCATGCAGAAGCAGCTGTCGTCCCAGAAGGCGTTGACGTAGTTGCTGCTGTAGTGGACGCGGGAGTAGGCGGCCTTGCCGTCGTTGCGGATGCCGTTGCGGCCGAAGGTGTTCTTGTAGAAGTCCCAGGTCTCCTGCGCGCCGTAGGCGGCGTCGGCGGCGGCCGTCTGGTCGGAGGAGGAGCTGGAGGCGGTGCCGGTGCCCCACACGTCGTCGGCGTCGGTGAACAGGGTGCCGGTGCCGGAGGTCCTGCGGGCCAGGTTGTACGTCTTGTGGCCGCCGCGCGAGGTGTCGTACAGCTGGTACGTCGACCCCGACAGGTAGGTGCCGAGCGTGACCGTGCCCGAGTACAGGGTCTTGCCGGTGCCGGTCTCGATGCCCTGGTACTCGTAGAGCTTCTTGCCGGTGGCCGCGTCGGTGATGACGTGCAGCTCGTTGGGCGTGCCGTCGTCCTGGAAGCCGCCGACGACCGTCTCGTAGGCGAGGACCGGCTTGCCGGTGGCCGCCCAGATCACCTTGCGCGGGCCCTGGTCGGCGGTGGTCTCGGCCGAGCCGGCGTCCTTGGCCAGGCCCAGCGCCTGCTTCTGGGCGGTGGCCGCGGCGACCTTCGGGGTGAGCGAGGCGACCTTGATGGCCGCGCCGGTCGCCTTGGTGACGCCCTCGGTCTTCCCGGCCTTGGAGGTGTGGACGATCAGGTCGCCGCCGAGGACGGGCAGGCCGGCGTAGGTGCGCTCGTAGCGGGTGTGCACCGTGCCGTCGGTGTCTCTGACGACGTCCTTGGCGACCAGCTTCTCCTGGGTGCCCAGACCTATCTGCCGGGCGGTGCCGGCGGCGTCGGCCTGCGCCTGCTGCAGCAGGGAGGTGCGGGCCGCGGCGGTCAGCGCGGTGGGGGCGGC
>NZ_LR732544.1:5033384-5053813 GCF_902506575.1 Streptomyces mexicanus
GTCCAGGGGGGCGCGGGCGGTGGTGCCGGCCGGGGTCTGGGCCGAGGCACTGGCGGTCAGACCGGTGCCGAGGAGAGCCGCGGTGGCGACGGCGGTGGCGACGGCCAGCGTGGTGCGCTTGTGACGCGCGATGCGGGGAGTCACACAAGCTCCTTCGGTGGGGGAGTCCGGCCGGCGTGGGGTTGCCGGGCCGGAGCGGATGTCAGGTTGCTGTGCTCGTGCGGCGGGGGCAGGAAGAGGGGCATCACGGGCGGGTGCATGTCATGACCCCGCCGGGATGTTGGCCGAAAATCGGCTGTCCGATTCGTGTTTCAGCGAGGTGAACGGGCGCCGTTCCGGGTGTCGCGCCGCCGGAACGGCGCCCTGGCCTGGGGCTCGGGGCGGTTTACGGGAACGTCAGTTTCCAGTCGTCGATGTAGCCGGTGTCGCCGGGACCCAGATCCTGGACGCGCAGCTTCCACGTGCCGTTGGCCGCCACGGAGGAGGCGTCGACCGTCCAGGTCTGGTGCACGTCGGGCGTCGGGTCGTACCCGCTGTTCTTCAGCCGGGCCGTCGCCCCGTTCGGCGCGACCAGGTCGATCTGCAGGTCGCCGCTCCAGGAGTGCACGATGTCGACCGAAACCTGGAGGTTCGACGGCGCGTTGCCGCTGCGCCCGGTGACCGTGATGGGCGAGGTGACCGCCGAGCCGTAGTCCGGGATCTGCACGTCGGCGCTGTTCTCGAAGGTGGAGCCGCCGCCACCACCGCCTCCGCCGCCGCCGTCGGAGCGCGAGCCGACGTTGACCGCCGCCCAGGCGTCCTGCACCGCCTTGTACTCGGCGCTGGTGGTGCCGTACAGCTCACCCGCCGCCGCGAGCGTGCCGGTGCGGGCGGCCGCGTAGTTCGTGGTGGAGGTGAACTTCGTGGTCAGCGCCCGGTACCAGATCTGCAGCGCCTTGTCCCGGCCGATGCCGGTGACCGGAAGCCCGTCCGAGGTGGGCGAGTTGTAGCTCACCCCGTTGATGACCTTCGCGCCGCTGCCCTCGCTGAGCAGGTAGAAGAAGTGGTTGGCGACGCCGGAGGAGTAGTGGACGTCCTTGCTGCCCACGGAGGAGGACCAGGAGTCGGCGGAGGCGCCGTCCTTGCTGGGCTTGTCCATGTAGCGCAGCGGGGTGCCGTCGCCGTTGATGTCGATCTTCTCGCCGATCAGGTAGTCGCCCTTGTCGGTGGCGTTGTTGGCGTAGAACTCCACACCCGTGCCGAAGATGTCGGAGGTGGCCTCGTTCAGGCCGCCGGACTCCCCGGAGTAGTTGAGCCCGGCCGTGGCGGAGGTGACGCCGTGGCTCATCTCGTGGCCGGCCACGTCCAGCGAGGTCAGCGGGTCGGCGTTGCCCGAGCCGTCGCCGTAGGTCATGCAGAAGCAGCTGTCGTCCCAGAAGGCGTTCACGTACGAGTTGCCGTAGTGGACACGGGAGTAGGCCGCCTTGCCGTCGTTGCGGATGCCGTTGCGGCCGAAGGTGTTCTTGTAGAAGTCCCAGGTGACCGCGGCGCCGTAGTGCGCGTCGGCGGCGGCGGTGGCCGGGTTGGAGGTGGTGCCGTTGCCCCAGGTGTCGCTGGACTGGCTGAACAGCGTGCCGGTGCCGGAGGTGCCGTGGTTGAGGTTGTACGTCTTGTGGCCGCCGCGCGCGGTGTCGTTGAGCGTGTACGTCGACCCCGACTGGCTCGTCGTCAGCGTGACCTGACCGCTGTACTGCGTGTTGCCGACGCCGGTCTCTATGCCCTGGTAGCGGTACAGCTCCTTGCCCGTGCTCGCGTCCGTGACGACGTGCAGCTGTTGCGGGGTCCCGTCGTCCTGGAAGCCGCCGACCACCGTCTCGTAGGCGAGGACCGGCGTGCCGCTCGCCGCCCAGATCACCTGGCGGGAGGACCGGTCGACCGTCGCCCGGTCCGCCCCCAGCGTCCTGGCGCGCTGCAGGGCCTGCTGCTCGGCGGTCGCCTTGGACACCTTCGGAGTGAGGCTCGCGACCTTCACGGCGGCCTTGGTCGCCTTGAGCACCCGGGCGGTCTTCCCGTGCGCGGTGTCCACGATCAGGTCGCCGCCGAGGACGGGCAGCCCGGCGTAGGTGCGTTCGTAGCGGGTGTGCAGGGTGCCGTCGGCGTCCTTGACGACGTCCTTGACGACCAGTTTCTCCTGGGCGCCCAGGCCCAGGTCCTTCGCCGTGCGCGCGGTGGCGCCGGCGGCGTCGCGGATCAGCCCGGCGCGCTGGGCGGGCGTGAGCTTCACGGCGACGTGGGCGGGGACGAGCTTCACGGGGTGGGGCGCCGGGGCGGCGCTCGCCGTGCCCGACTGCACGGCCGCCGCGACCAGCGCGGCGACACCGGCCAGGGCGACACCCGCTGCCCGGCGGTGGGCGGTGGGGGAGGTGCGTCTGCGAGAGCTGCTGCTACTCACCACTGACTCCTTCTGCGTGGCCGCGGATTGCGCGGCCCGGGGAGAACCGGACGCGGGGTGAAGCGCCCGGGGCAGAACCGAAGTGCTGTGTGCGGTGGTGCTGTGGGGTGGCCGTGGACGGCCGAGGGGAAGCGTGGCAGGAGATCCCGCGTCTTGTCAGGAGCGCGTCAGCAGTGGATCCAAGTTGGCCGGAAACGGTCCGTTGACCGGATGTTCACGTCCGTTATACGAACCGGTTCCGCGCCGCTCACCACCCCCGTCGCCTACGGTCCCCATCGCCGGGATGTCGAAAAAGGCCCGGCCCCTCAGCGCAGGACGAAGAACACCCCTTGGGCGCGCGTGCCGTCCGGCAGGTCCCAGGCGCCGGCGACGTGGCCGGTCGCTCCCGGCGGGGCCGGGACGGGCCGCTCGGCGGCGGGGCGCAGGACGCGCAGCAGACGCAGGACGGTGCCGTCCGGGGCCACCAGATCGGTGTGCTCGGCGGTGTCCGCGCGCACGGCGAACGCGGTGGGCACCGGGCCCGTTCTGGTGAAGGAGCGGACGACCTCCCGGTCGGGGGTGTCGGTGATGCTCTGCGCCTGGGCCTGGACACGGCCCTCGATCAGGGCCGTCACCTGCTCCACGAGCACCGGGTCGTGGCAGCCGTCGTACACCCAGCGCCGGCCCAGCACCCCGTGCTCCGTGGTGCCGATCAGAGCGTGCTCCGCGCCGTCGAGCGGGGCGCCGCGGTAGGTGAGCGGCACCAGGTAGTCGGCCGGCTCGGCTCCGGAGGCGTCGCCGGCCACCATGAACTCGATCCCGACCTCGCCGTCCGGGTCGTCCAGGCGGAACCCACCGGCCTTGGTCAGCTGCGGCTCGTCCCCCTCGCCCGCGTACCAGGGGCGGGAGGGCAGCCAGGAGGCGAGCAGTTCCAGCTTGGTCGGCTTGAGGGTGGTCCTGTGGATGACGGCCATGCCCGGGAAACCTCTTCCGTCGCGTTCGGTCGTACTGCTGTCGTACTGCGGTGGTACTGCGGTGGTACTGCTCGGTGTCGTACCGCGGTGTGCCGCTTGCGGTCGCACCGCGGCGGTGGTGCTCGCGGTCGCACGGCGGTGGTGCCGCCGAGCGTCCACACCCTGTCACATGCCCGAGCGCCATCGACGCGCGGTCGTCGAACGGCGGGAACCTAGGCCAGACTGTCCCGCCACGCCCGGTGCAGACCCGCGAACGGGCCCGTGCCCGCGATGAGTTCGGCCGGGGTGCCGTCCTCGACGATGCGGCCGTGCTCCATCACCAGCACCCGGTCGGCGATCTCCACCGTGGACAGCCGGTGGGCGATCACCACGGCCGTACGGCCCCTCAGGACCGTGGCCATCGCGCGCTGCACGGCCTGCTCGCCGGGGATGTCCAGGGAGCTGGTCGCCTCGTCGAGGATCAGCACCGCCGGGTCGGCGAGCAACGCCCGGGCGAAGCCGACCAGTTGCCGCTGGCCGGCGGAGATGCGCCCGCCGCGCTTGCGCACGTCGGTGTCGTAGCCGTCGGGCAGGGTGGTGATGAAGTCGTGCGCGCCGATCGCCTTCGCGGCCCGCTCGATCTCCTCCCGGCTCGCCTCGGGGCGGCCCAGGGCGATGTTCTCGGCGACCGTGCCGGAGAACAGGAACGCCTCCTGCGTCACCATGACCACGCCGCGCCGCAGTTCGGGCATCGGCAGGTCGCGCAGGTCCACCCCGTCCAGCAGGACCCGGCCCTCGGTCGGGTCGTAGAACCGGGCCAGCAGCTTGGCCAGCGTCGACTTGCCCGCGCCCGTGGAGCCGACCACCGCGACGGTCTGCCCGGCCGGGAGGGTCAGGTCGAAGCGGGGCAGCACCTCGCCGCCGGTGCGGTAGCCGAAGCGGACGCCGTCGAAGACGACCTCGCGGCCGGGCAGGTGGGAGCGCGCGGGCGGCAGTTGCCGGGGCGCGGCCGGTTCCGGGACCGAGGGGGTCTGCGCGAGCAGGCCGGCGATCTTCTCCAGGGAGGCCGCCGCCGACTGGTAGGAGTTGAGGAACATCCCGAGCCGGTCGATCGGGTCGTACAGCCGGCGCAGGTACAGCACCGCCGCGGCCAGCACCCCCAGCTCCAGCGAGCCGTCCGTCACCCGCCAGGCGCCCCACAGCACGATGCCCGCGACCGCCGTGTTGGCCACCAGCCGGGAGCCCACCACATAGCGGGCCATCTCCAGCAGCGCGTCGCCGTTGACGCGTTCGTGGCGCCGGTTCAGGACGCGGAACTCGGCGTCGTTCGCGGCCTCACGGCGAAAGGCCCGTACCGGCCGGATGCCGTTCACCGTCTCCACGAACTTCACGATCACCGCGGCGATCGCCGTGGACCGCTCCCGGTAGACCCGCCCCGCACGCCGCCGGTAGAGCCGCACCAGCAGGTACAGCGGCACGAACGACGCCACCGCGACCGCGCCGAGCCCGGCGTCCAGCCACAGCAGCATCGCCGAGATGGAGACGAAGGACAGGACGACCGAAATGAGTTCCTGGAGCCCCTCGTCGAGCAGTTCGCGCAGCGACTCCACGTCCGTGGTGGACCGGGAGATCAGCCGGCCGGAGGTGTACCGCTCGTGGAAGTCCACGCTGAGCGCCTGCGCGTGCCGGAAGATGCGGCCGCGCAGGTCGAGCAGCACGTCCTGGTCGACCCGGGCCGAGGCGACGATGAACGCCCCCTGCAGGCCCCCCGCCGCCAGCGCGCACAGCAGATAGCCGGCGGCCACCGCGGCCAGCGGCCCGTGGTCGTGACGCCGGAAGGCCGGTACGGCGGTGTCGATCGCGTACGCCACCAGCAGCGGGCCCGCCTGCACCGCCGCCTGCTGGAGCAGCAGCAGGACGGTGGTGCCCGCGACCCGCGCCTTCATCGGCGCCAGCAGCGAGCGCAGCAGGGCGGCCGTGGCGCCGGGGGGAGTGGGCAGGACGTCCCGGTCGAAGGGGTCGCCGGTGTCCTGGCCGCTCTCCCGGGCGGGCGGGACGCCGTCCGGGTCCCCGGTGGCCGGGGCGGACGTCGTGGGAGCCGTCATCGCTCGTCCTTCATCGGTCGTCCTCCTCCTCTCCTGCCGGGGACCGGCCCGACATGAGGTGGGCGTACTCGGGGTGGGTGCGCAGCAGTTCGTGGTGGGTGCCCACGGCGGCGATCCGGCCGTGCGACAGCAGGGCGACGCGGTCGGCCAGCAGCACCGTGGAGGGGCGGTGCGCCACGATCAGCGCGGTGGTGCCCGCCAGCACCTGGCGCAGCGCGGCCTCCACGGCCGCCTCCGTGTGCACGTCCAGCGCGGACAGCGGATCGTCCAGGACCAGGAAGCGGGGGCGGCCCACGACGGCCCGGGCCAGCGCCAGGCGCTGGCGCTGGCCGCCCGACAGGCTCAGGCCCTGCTCGCCGACCTGGGTCGCCGTGCCCTCGGGCAGGGTGTGCACGAAGTCGGCCTGGGCCACGGCGAGCGCGCGGTGCAGCTCGGCGGTGTCCGTGTCGCCGTCGCCGCCCATGAGAACGTTGTCGGCCACGCTCGCGGAGAACAGCGTCGGCTCCTCGAACGCGACGGCGACCATCGCGCGCAGCTCCTCGCGGGGCAGGGTGGTGATGTCCCGCCCGTCCAGGGTGATCCGGCCCCCGGTCACCTCGTGCAGGCGGGGGACGAGCGCGGTGAGGGTCGTCTTGCCGCTCCCGGTCGCGCCGACCAGGGCCAGGGACTCGCCGGGACGGATGTGCAGGTCGATGCCGTCGAGGAGGGGCGGGGAGCCGGGCGGGGCGTCGGGGTAGCGGAAGCGGACGTTCTCGAACCGCAGGCCGTCCGCCGCGGCGGGGACCGGCGGCCCGCCCGCGGGGCGCACCGACAAATCCTCCGGCTGCGCGTCCATCACCTCGAAGTACCGTTCCGTCGCCGTCGCCGCCTCCTGGCTCATCGCCAGCAGGAAGCCGATCGACTCCACCGGCCACCGCAGGGCCAGCGCCGTGGACAGGAAGGCGACCAGCGTGCCCGCCGACAGCGAGCCGTCCGCGACCTGGACCGCCCCCACCACCAGCGTGGCGCCGATGGCCACCTCCGGCAGGGTCATGATGACCGCCCAGATGCTCGCCAGCAGGCGGGCCTTGCGCAGCTCCGTGTCCCGCAGCCGCCACGACAGCTCACGGAACGCGCGGGCCTGGCTGCGGTGCCGGCCGAAGCCCTTGATGACGCGGATGCCGAGGACGCTCTCCTCGACCACCGTCGTCAGGTCCCCGACCTGGTCCTGCGCCAGCCGGGCCGCCCGCGCGTACCGCTTCTCGAACACCGCGCTGAACGCGACCAGCGGCACGGCGGGCGCCAGCATCACCAGCCCCAGCGTCCAGTCCTGCAGCAGCATGACGACCATGCCCACCAGGATCGTGACGCCGTTGACCAGCAGGAACGTCAGCGAGAAGGCGAGGAACTGGCGCAGCAGCATCAGGTCGGTCGTGCCCCGGGACAGCAGTTGCCCCGACGCCCACCGGTCGTGGAAGGCCACCGGCAACCGCTGGACGTGCGCGTAGAGGTCCGCCCGCAGCTGTGCCTCCACCCGGGAGAGCGGGCGGGCCACCAGCCACCGCCGCAGCCCGAACAGCAGTGCCTCGGCCACCCCGAGCAGCAGCAGGTACAGCGCGCCCCGCGCCACCCCGTCCCCGTCCCGGTCGGCGACCGGGCCGTCCACGAGCCACTTCAGCACCAGCGGGATCACCAGCCCCACGCAGGAGGCGAGGATCGCCACGGACGCGGCGGCGCACAGCCGGGCGCGCACGGGCCGTACGTACGGCCACAGCCGCAGCAGCGTGCGGACGGCCGAACGACCGGTCGGGCCGGTCGGGCCGTCCTCGGGCGGGGAGGGGAGAGTCGTGGGCATCACGAGGGAGCCTACGGACCGCCCGCGCCGCCGCCCACCGAGTTTCGGCCGGGCCCTGCTCCGTCGTCGGTCCTACGACCTGCGCGTTCGCGCTCCCCCCGGGGCTCGCACGCCGCCCGGTCGTAGGGCGGTATCAACCGATCGGCTGACGCCGCTTCGAGCGCGTCGGGCGATGCCCGCGCCCCCGCGCCCGCAGGACCGTAGAGGGCATGTCCGTCATCGAAGTCCGCGAACTGCGCAAGTCCTACGGCGGCCGGCCCGTCGTCGACGGCGTGTCCTTCGCCGTCGAGGAAGGGGAGATCTTCGGGATCCTCGGCCCCAACGGCGCCGGCAAGACCACCACCGTCGAGTGCGTCGAGGGCCTGCGCGTCCCCGACGCCGGGCGGGTGCGCGTGGCCGGCCTGGACCCCGTCGACGACCACGACGAGGTCACCCGGATCCTCGGCGCCCAGCTCCAGCAGAGCGAGCTGCAGCCCAAACTGACCGTGCGCGAGGCGCTTCAGCTGTACGCCTCCTTCCACCCGGACGCGGCCGACTGGCGGCCGCTCGCCGAACGCCTCGGTCTCGCCCCGAAGCTCTCCACCCGGTTCGCCAAGCTGTCCGGCGGACAGCGGCAGCGGCTGTTCATCGCGCTCGCCCTCGTCGGCCGGCCCCGCATCGTCGTCCTGGACGAGCTGACCACCGGCCTGGACCCGCGCGCCCGCCGCGACACCTGGGAGCTGATCGAGGACGTCCGGGCGGGCGGCGTCACCGTGCTGCTGGTCACCCACTTCATGGAGGAGGCGCAGCGGCTGTGCGACCGGATCGCGGTGATCGACAAGGGCCGGCTGGCCGCCCTGGACACCCCGGCCGGGCTCATCCGCCGCTCGGCCGGCGCGACCGTCATCAGCTTCACCCCCTCGGCCCCGCTGGACGACCACGACCTCGCCGGCCTCCCGGCCGTCGCCTCCGTCGAGCACAGGGACGGCCGGATCACGCTGTCCGGCACCGACGAGACGGTGAACGCGGTCATCACCCTGCTCGCCCGGCACCGCGTCACGGCCCACCAGCTGCGCGTGGTGGACGCCACCCTCGACGACGCGTTCCTCGACCTGACCGACGACCGGGCCGGGGAGGCCACGGCATGACCATCGCACCGATCGACACCGCCGTCCTGCGCACCGAGTTCCGCCTCTTCCGCCGCGAGCCCGGCGCCGTCTTCTGGATCGTCCTGTTCCCGACGCTGCTGCTGGTGATCCTCGGCTCGATCCCGTCGTTCCGGGACGCCGACACGGCGCTCGGCGGGCTGCGCCCGGTCGACGCCTACACGCCCATCGCCGTCCTGATCGCCCTGATCATGTCCGGGGTGCAGGCGCTGCCCCAGGTCCTGACCGGTCACCGGGAGCGCGGCATCCTGCGCCGGATGCGGCTCACCCCGGTACGGCCCGCCGCCCTGCTGACCGCGCAGATGATCGTGCAGGGCACGGTGGCGCTGGCCTCGGCGCTGCTCGCGCTCGCCGTCGCCCGGCTCGCCTTCGACGTGCGGCTGCCCGCGCAGCCGGCCGGCTATCTGCTGGCCCTGCTGCTCGCGGCCGCCTCCGCGCTCGCCCTCGGCTCGGTCGTCTCCGCGCTGTCCCGCACCACGAAGATCGCGGGTGCCATCGGCTCGGCGGTGTTCTTCCCGATGATGTTCTGCGCGGGCGTGTGGCTGCCGGTGCAGGAGATGCCGCACGCGCTGGCCCGGGTGGTGCAGCTCACCCCGTTCGGTGCGGCGGCCCGCGCCCTGGGCGAGGCGGCCGCCGGTGACTGGCCCGGCTGGACCCACCTGGGCGTGCTCGCGGGCTGGACAGTGCTGCTGACGGCGGGGGCGGCCCGCTGGTTCCGCTGGGAGTGAGCGGGCCGTGCCGGACACTGGGGGCATGACGGACACCCACCCGCTCCACCAGTACCGGGCCTCGTTCGACACGTGGGGGCCCTGGGCGCTGCTGGGCGTCGGTGTCGTCGCGACGGCGCTCTCCGCCCGCGCGGTCGGCATGGACCGGCACGGTGTGATCGTCTGTGCCGTCCTCGTGCCCGCCGCCGTCGCGCTGCAGCTGTACTGGGGGAGGGTCCGGCGCAAGCGGCCGGACCCGAGCCGGACCGGCGTCTGCCTCTACCTGCTGCGCTGGGCCATCGCCTTCGTCCTGACCTGGGCCAACCCGTTCTTCGCCTTCTACGCCGTGACCGGGTACTACACCGCGGCCCGGGACCTGCCGAACCGGCTGGTGATGCCCGGTCTGTTCCTGACCGCGATCACGATGGCCGGCAGCGAGATCGGCGGCTGGCCGCCGCACGGGTGGATCCTGTGGCTCGGCTTCTTCCTCGTCCTGGCCGTCAACATGGGCCTGGTCAGTGTGTTCACCCGGTACGCATTGCAGGAGCAGACCCGTTCCCGGGTCCAGGCCGAGACCATCGACGCACTGGAGCGCACCAACACCGCCCTGCAGCAGGCCCTCGACGAGAACGCCGCCCTGCACGCCCAGCTCCTCGTCCAGGCCCGGGAGGCCGGGGTGGCCGACGAGCGCCGCCGGCTGGCCGCCGAGATCCACGACACCCTCGCCCAGGGGCTGACCGGCATCATCGCCCAGCTCCAGGTCGTGGCGAACACCCCGGACGAGGCCGTGGCGCGTGAGCACGTGGCGCGCGCCATGGACCTGGCCCGGGAGAGCCTGGGCGAGGCCCGCCGCTCCGTGCACAACCTCGCCCCGGTCGCCCTGGAGCGGGCCGGGCTGCCCGAGGCGCTGAAGACGACGGTGGCGGAGTGGGGCGGGCGCACCGGCGTACGGGCCGACTTCACCGTCACCGGCACCGCCGAACCCCTGCACGACGAGGTCTCCGCGACCCTCCTGCGCATCGCCCAGGAGGCCCTGTCCAACGCCGCCCGGCACGCGGCCGCCTCCCGCGTCGGCGTCACCCTGTCCTTCATGGGCGACGAGGTCTCCCTCGACATCCGCGACGACGGCCGCGGCTTCGACCCGCTCGCCGTGCCCGCCCGCACCGGCTCCGGCGGGTTCGGCCTGGAGGGCATGCGCGCCCGCGCCGCACGCATCGCCGGGTCGCTGACCGTCGAGTCCGAGCCGGGCCACGGCACGGCGGTCTCCGCTCGCGTACCGTTGGTGCGCGATGACCGATGACGCCGTGATCTCCCTGCTGATCGTCGACGACCATCCCGTCGTGCGGGACGGTCTGCGCGGCATGTTCGCCTCCGCGCCGGGCTTCACCGTCCTCGGCGAGGCGGCGGGCGGCGTCGAGGCGGTGGAGCGGGCCGCCGCGCTCGACCCCGACGTGATCCTCATGGACCTGCGCATGCCCGGCGGCTCCGGCGTGCAGGCCATCCGCGAGCTGACCCGGCGCGGCGCCCGTGCCAAGGTCCTGGTCCTCACCACCTACGACACCGACTCCGACACGCTGCCCGCGATCGAGGCCGGCGCCACCGGCTACCTGCTCAAGGACGCCCCGCGCGACGAGCTGTTCACCGCCGTGCGCGCCGCCGCCGAGGGCCGCACCGTCCTCTCCCCGGCCGTGGCCTCCCGCCTGGTCTCCGCCGTCCGCGGCCCCGCCCCCGGCAACGAGCCCCTCTCCGCCCGCGAACGCGAGGTGCTGGCCCTGGTCGCCAAGGGCACCTCCAACCGGGAGATCGCCCGGGAGCTGTTCATCAGCGAGGCCACCGTCAAGACCCACCTCACCCACCTGTACGCCAAGCTCGGCGTCAACGACCGCGCGGCGGCCGTCGCGGTCGCCTACGACCGGGGGATCCTCGGCTAGGCGGCCGGAAGGGTCGGCGGCCGGTGTGTCAGGACGACGCCGGGTACGGCAGCAGCTGCGCCGCGATCCTCTCCCACGCCGCCTTCAGCTCAGCCAGCAGCTCGGGCCGGTCGGCGGCGAGATCGGCCTGCTCGCGGGCGTCGGTGGCCAGGTGGTACAGGTGGTCGGTGCCGTGCGCGTCCTGGTAGTACTTCCACTCGCCGCGCCGTAGCGCCCTGTTGCCCCGCACCCGCCAGAACAGGTCGCGCTCGGGCAGCCGCTCGCCGCGCAGCAGATAGCCCGCCAGGCTGTGCCCGTCCAGCGGGTACGCCGGATCGGGCCGGGCGCCGCCCAGCTCCAGCAGGGTCGCCGTCCAGTCCGGCGAGTACACGGGCTCGTGGCTGACCTGCCGCCCGTCGATCCGGGCCGGCCAGCGCAGGATCGTGGGCACCCGGATGCCGCCCTCCAGCAGCTCGGACTTGCCGCCGCTGAGCGGCCACTGGTACGAGAACCGCTCACCGCCGTTGTCGCTGGCGAACACGACGACGGTGTTCTCCTCCTGCCCGGAGCGGCGCAGCGCGGCGAGGACCGTGCCGATCGCCGCGTCCAGGCTCTGCACCATCTCCGTGTACTTCTCGACCGAGCCGCCGTCGCCGTGCTGGAGCGCGCCCAGCACATCGCCCGCCCGGATCTTCGCGGCGATCCCGGCGCCCGTCTCCGCGTCGTCCTCGGACAGCCAGGGCCAGTGCGGGGTGGTGAAGTTGAGGTTGAGCAGCCACGGTCTGTCGTGGTCCCGGCCGACGTACTCCACGGCCCGCTCGGTCAGCACCGTGGTGTAGTAGCGCAGGTCCTGGTAGGTGGCGTCCCCCTCGTACAGGTCGTAGTCGCCGAGCTGGCCGAGCTTGGAGAAGTACTCCAGTGCGCCGCCGAAGTTGCCGAAGAACTCCTCCCACCCCGACTTGGTGGGGCTGTAGTCGGGCAGCCAGCCGCAGTGCCACTTGCCGATGAGCGCGGTGGCGTAGCCGGCCTTCTTCAGCAGGGAGGCGAGGGTGGGGTGGCCGGGGTCCAGGCCCTGGGTCCGGTTGCCGATCGGTTCGGCGAGCCCGCCCTTGGTACGGCCCGGGTAGCGGCCGGTGTACAGGCTGAACCGGGTCGGGGAGCAGGTGGCGGAGCCCGAGTACGCCTGGGTGAAGCGCACGCCCTCGCGGGCCAGCCGGTCGAGGTGGGGGGTCTTGATGTGGGGCGCGCCGTAGGAGGACAGGTCGGCCCAGCCGAGGTCGTCGCCGAGGATGAAGAGGACGTTGGGGCGCCGGGTGGTGCGGGCACCGCCGGTGCGGGCCCGGAAGGGGCGCTCGGAGGGGGAGGCGGTGGCGGGTGCGGGACCGGCGGCGGAGGCCGGGCCGGCGACCGCGGGGACGGCACCGCCGCCGAGAAGACCACCGAAGGTGCGGCGGGACATACGAGATATGTCTGGCATGGCGAGGGCCTCCGGGAGCAAAGAGGGCGCGCGGAAGGCGCGCGGACGGGCCAGAGAGAACGGGGTCCAGGGGAAACGGCGTTCAGAGGAAACGGGACGTCAAGGCGCAGGAGTCACCGCGGGAGCGGGCGCCGCAGGGCTGTGCGGCAGGCAGCGGCACAGGAGTGTGCGGCGGCAGGAAGGCTCCGGCCGCCCGGCGCCGGGCGGCCGGGACCGCTCAGTGGCTCAGTGCCTCAGGGGTTCAGCAGCCCGAGGGCCGGAGTGTTCAGCGACACAGGGCGCTGCAGTACCGGCACAGGTCGACGTGGCGCCGCGCCACGAGCGTGGCGCGCACGCTCCGGTGTCCAGCGGTCAGCCTCATGATCAGCACGGTGCCGGCGCGTGGTCCCGGCCGTCAAGCACACGTCCACAGTGTGGAACCGCCCGCCCCCGGCGGACTTGGGCGCCGCCGCCCCGCCCGGCCCCTACTCCGCGACCCTCAGCAGCAGCACCGACCGCTCCGGCACCGTCACCGCCGTCCCCGACCGGTGGGTCACGCCGGGGGCGTCCGCCTGTTCCTCCCGCGAGGTGTCCACGACCACCTCGTAGCGCCGGGCCCACGGCGGCCCGGGCAGCACGAAGCTCACCGGGCGCTCCCCGGCGTGCAGCACGGCCAGGAAGCTGTCGTCGAGGACGGGGGCGCCGCGCTCGTCGCGGCCGGGGATGTCCCGGCCGGACAGGTACATCCCCAGCGTGGCGGCCGGCGCGTACCAGTCCGGTTCGGTCATCTCCGTGCCGCGCGGGGTGAACCAGGCCAGGTCCCGCAGACCGTCCGCCGAGTGCGCCCGCCCGGAGAAGAACGCGCGGCGGCGCAGCACCGGGTGGCGGTGGCGCAGCGCGATCAGACGGGAGGTGAGGTCGAACAGGGCCCGCCAGCCGGGGTCCTCCAGCAGGGTCCAGTCCAGCCAGCCGATCTCGTTGTCCTGGCAGTAGGCGTTGTTGTTGCCGCGCTGGGTGCGGCCCAGCTCGTCGCCGGCCACCAGCATCGGCACGCCCGTGGACAGCAGCAGCGTGGTCAGCAGGTTGCGCAGCTGCCGGCGGCGCAGCGCCCGCACCCGCTCGTCGTCGCTCTCGCCCTCCGCGCCGCAGTTCCAGGAGCGGTTGTCGTCGGTGCCGTCCCGGTTGCCCTCGCCGTTGGCCTCGTTGTGCTTGCGGTCGTAGCTCACCAGGTCCCGCAGGGTGAAACCGTCGTGCGCGGTGACGAAGTTGACCGAGGCGTAGGGGCGGCGTCCGCCCCAGGCGTACAGGTCGCTGGAGCCGGACAGGCGGTAGCCCATCTCCCGCACGTCCGGCAGGGCGTGCCGCCAGAAATCCCGTACGGCGTCGCGGTAGCGGTCGTTCCACTCGGTCCACAGCGGCGGGAACGCGCCCACCTGGTAGCCGCCGGAGCCTATGTCCCACGGTTCGGCGATCAGCTTCACCCGGCGCAGCACCGGGTCCTGGGCGATCACCGCGAGGAACGGGGAGAGCATGTCCACGTCGTGCATAGAGCGGGCCAGCGCCGCCGCCAGGTCGAAGCGGAAGCCGTCCACGCCCATCTCGGTCACCCAGTACCGCAGCGAGTCGGTGATCAGGCGCAGCACGTGCGGCTGGACGACGTTCAGGGTGTTGCCGCAGCCGGTGTAGTCGGCGTAGCGGCGCGCGTCCGGGGTCAGGCGGTAGTAGCGCTGGTTGTCGATGCCCTTCAGGGACAGCGTGGGGCCGTACTCGCCCGCCTCCGCGGTGTGGTTGTAGACCACGTCGAGGATGACCTCGATGCCGGCCGCGTGCAGCGCGCGCACCATCCGCTTGAACTCGCCGACCTGCTGGCCCGTCGTACCCGAGGCGGCGTAGCCGGCGTGCGGGGCGAAGTAGCCGATGGAGTTGTAGCCCCAGTAGTTGCGCAGGCCGCGGCGCAGCAGGTGGTCCTCGTGCGCGAACTGGTGCACCGGCAGCAGCTCCACCGCCGTCACGCCCAGTCTCACCAGGTGCTCGATCGCCGCCGGGTGCGCCAGGCCCGCGTACGTGCCCCGCAGCTCCTCGGGGATGCCCGGGTGCAGCTTGGTGAAGCCGCGCACGTGCAGCTCGTAGATCACCGAGTCCGCCCACGGCGTCTTGGGCCGGCGGTCGTCGGACCAGTCGTCGTCATCGTGGACGACGACGCCCTTGGGCACGAACGGCGCGGAGTCCCGCTCGTCGCGCACGGTGTCGGCGACGTGCTGGTCCGGCCAGTCCCGTACGTGCCCGTACACCTCCGGCGGCAGCCGGAACTCGCCGTCCACGGCGCGCGCGTACGGGTCGAGCAGCAGCTTCGCCGGGTTCCAGCGGGCGCCGGTCCACGGGTCCCAGCGGCCGTGCACCCGGTAGCCGTAGCGCTGACCGGGCATCACCCCGGGCACGAAGCCGTGCCAGATCTCGTGGGTCAGCTCGGTGAGCCGGGCCCGGGTCTCCTTGCCGGCCTCGTCGAACAGGCACAGCTCGACGGCCTCCGCCCCGCCCGCCCACAGCGCGAAGTTGGTGCCCGCCACACCGTCCGGGCCGGTACGGAACCGGGCGCCCAGCGGGGTCGGCGCGCCCGGCCACACGGGCACGGCGGGCGGCGGCGCGGCACGGCGCGCACCGCCCACGACGACGGCCGGCCGCACCGGGGTGTGACCGTCGCGGGTGGCGTGACCGTCGTGGGTGGTGTGACCCTCGTGGGTGGTGTGACGGTCGTGCGTGGTGTGCCCGTTCCCGGTGGCGCGCCCGCCCGCCACCGCCTCCCGTTCGGCTGCGCTGGACACCTGAGTCGGCCCCTTTTTTCGGCTGTTGCGGCTCGTCGGCCTTCCGGCCCGCTCGTGCGGCTCCTTCCCGGGCGCGGCTCCCCGTCGTGTGGTCCTCCTCAGTGTTCTGCCCACCGCGTGGCTCGCACTCACGTTTCCCGGGAGCGGGCCGGTCGTTGGGCAGCCCGTGAGGCACGTACAACGGCGCGCACGGCGCGTGGGGGCCGCGCTGGCCGCCGTACTGAGCATCGCCGCCCTGTCGGCGGGCGCCGCCGGCTGCGCCCCGGGCGGCCCCGGCGCACGGAAGGGCGCCCACGGCGCACCGCCCGCGGCCGCGGGGGTGATCCGCGTGTGGCCGGACGACGGCAGCAAGGGCGTCGCGCCGGGCACGACGCTGCGCGTGCGCGCGGTGGACGGCCACCTGGAGTCCGTGAGGGTCGTCCGGTCCCAGGACGCCCAGGACACCCCCGTGCCCGGGCACCTCTCCCGCGACCGCCGCACCTGGCGACCCGCCGAGGACCGCCTGGCGCTCGCCGCCCGGTACACCGTCGACGCCGTCGCCGTCGACGGATCCGGCCGCCGCTCGGCCCGGCACACCAGCTTCACCACCTACGTCCCCCGCGAGCGCGTCATCGCCTACGTCACCCCGGAGAACCGCTCCCTGGTCGGCACCGGGATGATCGTCTCCCTGGCGTTCAGCCGTCCGGTCGCCGAGCGCGCCGCCGTCGAGCGCGCCGTCCGCGTCACCGCCCGGCCGCCCGTGGAGGTCCGCCCGCACTGGTTCGGCGCCGACCGCCTCGACTTCCGGCCCGAGCACTACTGGCGGCCCGGCACCGAGGTCACCGTCGCACTGCGGCTGCGCGACGTCCGCGCGGCGCCGGGCGTGTACGGGCTGCAGTCCAAGACGTTCTCCTTCACCGTGGGCCGCAGCCAGGTCTCGGTGGTCGACGCGGCGGCGCACACCATGCGGGTGCACCGCGACGGCGTGCTGCTGGCCACCGTGCCCGTCACCGCCGGCGCGCCGGAACACCCCACGTACAACGGCAAGATGGTGGTGATGGAGATGCTGGACGTCACCCGCATGGACGGCCGCACGGTCGGTTTCGGCGGCGAGTACGACATCCCCGACGTCCCGCACGCGCTGCGGCTCACCGCCTCCGGCACCTTCGTGCACGGCAACTACTGGTCCTCCCCGGAGCCCTTCGGCCGCACCAACGTCAGCCACGGCTGCGTGGGCCTGGAGGACGTCAAGGGCGGCGGCGGCGACACCCCGGCGGCCTGGTTCTTCCGCCGCAGCCTCGTCGGTGACGTGGTGGAGGTCGTGCACAGCGACGACAGGACCGTCGCCGCGGACAACGGCCTGGGTGGATGGAACATGGGCTGGCGGGAGTGGAAGGCGGGCAGCGCGCTCGGCCGGCACGGAGCCGGCTGAGGAAGGGAGCCGGCTCCGTGCCGCGGGCGGCCGCCGTCGCGGGGGACTGCCGGACCCCTGTCGCGGGAACGATCCACAGGGGGTTCCGGGGGCTGCCGAACTTGGGACGCAACAGTGACAATTGCCGGACGTCCCGCCCCTGACCTTGTGGTTACTATGCGCCCGTGCGTGTGTGAGACACGCGGGGGGCCGGGTCGAACCCGCCCGGGGAGGGGAGAGACGACGTGAACCTGCGGCCGATATCGGGGGCGTCGGTTGACGCGGACGGACGGCGCGGACGACGGGCACGGCGGGGGAGCCGGGGCCTGCCGGTGCTGATCTCCGGGGCGCTGCTGCTCGCGGTCACCGCGTGCGGCGGGGGCGGCTCGGGGTCCGGGACGGACAAGGACAAGGACGCCGACAGCGCGCAGAGCAAGCAGTCGCAGGCCGTCGTCACCATCGCGCCCGAGGACGGGGCGCAGTCCGTGGACACCACCGGCGCGCTGAAGGTCAGCGCGACCAAGGGCACACTCACCCAGGTCGTCGTCAAGGACGCCAAGGGCACCGAGATACCCGGGAAGCTGACCGGCGGCACCTCCTGGACGCCGTCCACCCACCTGGCCGCCTCGACCCGGTACACGGTCCACGCGGTCGCCAAGGACTCCGCCGGCCGCCAGGCCGCCGAGGACTCCAGCTTCACCACTCTGACCCCGAAGAACACCTTCGTCGGCACCTTCACCCCCGAGGACGGCTCCACGGTCGGCGTCGGCATGCCGTTCTCCCTCCGCTTCACCCGGGGCATCACGCACCCGGAGGCCGTCGAGAAGGCCATCAAGATCACCACCGAGCCCGCCGTCGAGGTCGCGGGCCACTGGTTCGGCAACGACCGCCTCGACTTCCGCCCCGAGCACTACTGGAAGTCCGGCACCAAGGTCACCGTCAGGCTGAACCTCGACGGCGTCGAGGGCCGCCCCGGCGTCTACGGCAAGCAGTCCAAGACCGTCTCCTTCACCATCGGCCGCAACCAGGTGTCCGTCGTGGACGCGGCCGGCCACACGATGAAGGTCATGCGGGACGGCAAGGTGGTCAAGACGATCCCGGTGACCACCGGCAAGCCCGGCTACGACACCTGGAACGGCAAGATGGTCATCAGCGAGAAGCTGACGGTGACCCGCATGAACGGCGAGACGGTCGGCTACGGCGGCGAGTACGACATCAAGGACGTCCCGCACGCCATGCGCCTGACCACCTCCGGCACCTTCATCCACGGCAACTACTGGGGCGGCGGCGCCTTCGGCAACTACAACGCCAGCCACGGCTGCGTCGGCCTGCGCGACGTGCGCGGCGGCTACGACCCCGGCGTGCCGGCCGCCTGGTTCTTCGACCACTCGATGATCGGCGACGTGGTCGAGGTCAAGAACTCCCACGACCGGACCGTCGCCCCGGACAACGGCCTCAACGGCTGGAACATGTCCTGGGCCGACTGGAAGAAGTGAGCCGGGCCGCCACCGTGCCGTGCCGGCGCTCGGGCGAGCCCCCGGGCGCCGGCCCCGTGTGTCCCACGGCACTGACCCGCGCCCGTTAGTCGCCGTTAACCTGCTTCCCATGACCGTAACTCTGGAAGTCGCCGAGGGCGTCGGCACGCTGCGCCTTCACCGCCCGCCCATGAACGCGCTCGACGTCGCCACGCAGGACCGGCTGAAGGAACTCGCCGAGGAGGCCGGCCGCCGCGAGGACGTGCGCGCCGTGGTCCTCTACGGCGGCGAGAAGGTGTTCGCGGCCGGCGCGGACATCAAGGAGATGCAGGTGATGGACCACACGGCGATGGTCCTGCGCGCCCGCGCCCTGCAGGACTCCTTCACCGCCGTGGCCCGCATCCCCAAGCCGGTGGTCGCCGCGGTCACCGGCTACGCGCTCGGCGGCGGCTGCGAGCTGGCACTGTGTGCGGACTACCGCATCGCCGCGGACAACGCCAAGCTCGGCCAGCCGGAGATCCTGCTCGGCCTCATCCCCGGCGCCGGCGGCACCCAGCGGCTGTCCCGCCTGATCGGCCCCTCCAAGGCCAAGGACCTGATCTTCACCGGCCGCCAGGTCAAGGCCGACGAGGCGCTCGCGCTCGGCCTGGTGGACCGGGTGGTCCCGGCCGCCGAGGTCTACGAGACCGCGCACGCGTGGGCCGCCAGGCTCGCCCAGGGACCGGCGATCGCGCTGCGCGCCGCCAAGGAGGCGATCGACACCGGGCTGGAGACCGACATCGAGACGGGCCTGGCCGTCGAGCGGAACTGGTTCGCGGGGCTGTTCGCCACGGAGGACCGCGAGCGGGGCATGCGCAGCTTCGTGGAGGACGGGCCCGGGAAGGCCAAGTTCCGCTGAGCCGTCGTCGTCCCACACGGCGAAATCTCGCCAAAATCACTTGCTGTTGACACGCCGTCTGATCCCGGTTCGCTCGAAGGGGCGTTTGCGCGGGGTCGGGGTGGTGCGGGGCGGTCGCGTCGAGCGCACCGCCCCGCAGCTGTCGCTGCCTGTGTTCACGCAGGTCGCACGGGCCGCTTCGGGGCTCGAACTGCCGATGGCATATGCCGGGCGCGCGTGGCTGAACGGGGGCGCTCAAGGGGCGTATTCCGCCGGAACGGCCACGACGGGTGCCACGGGCGGCCATGATGGGGGCATGGCGGGGCTGGAGGGCATCGAACAGCCGCGGGGGCGCAGTCATGCGGCCGCGGCGCGCTGGTCGCCCGGGACGGAAGACGAACGGGCGCTCACCGCACTGGAACTGTACGGCAACCCCTCGGAGAGGGAGATTCCGCTGCCGTCCCGGCCGGAGTCCGCCGCCACCGCGCGCCGCCTCGTCCAGGTCGTCGTCCTGCGCCAGTGGGGTCTGTCCTCCCGGCTGACGGAGGACGCGGTCCTGCTGGTCTCCGAACTCGTCGGCAACGCCGTCCGGCACACCGGCGCCCGGGCGTTCGGGCTGCGGATGCGCCGCTCGCGCGGCCGGCTGCGCGTCGAGGTGCGGGACCCCTCCCGCGGGCTGCCGTGCCTGATGCCGGTGCAGGACCTGGACGTCAGCGGGCGCGGCCTGTTCCTGGTGGACAAGCTGGCCGACCGCTGGGGCGTGGACCTGCTGCCGCGGGGCAAGACGACCTGGTTCGAGATGCGGGTCGCGGAACGCTGAGCCGGCGCCGCGACACGCGCCGCCGACCTGACACCCCGCCGCCTGATTCTCGCCGGCGTGACGTACGGCTCGCCCGGCGCCCGGCGGCCTGAAAAACCGCTCTCCTGACACTCCGCCGCCTGACGCGCTGCCCACGTGACGTACCGCTTGCCTGGCGTCCCGCCGGTCTGGCGTCCCGCCGGTCTGGCGTCCCGCCGGTCGGGCGCCCCGCCGGTCTGGCGTCCCGCCGGTCTGGCGTCCCGCTCACCTGACGTCCGCTCGCCCGGCGCCCGTCGGTCTGGTGTCCCGCTCGCCCGGCGCCCTCGCCACGGTGGACCGACGCCCACCTGCGGTCGTAAGGGTGAATCGCCCGTTTTCTTACCGTACGCCTCTTAAATGGTGCGGGTGACCACCACCGACCGCCGTGGCGTGCTGCGGGCCGGTGCCGGGCTCGTCGCCTCCGGCGCGCTGGCCGCCGGCTGCTCCGCCACCGGTGCCGCCCCGCACTCCGCCACGCCCGACACCCCCTCCGGGGCGTCCCCCGGC
>NZ_LR732544.1:5053914-5139806 GCF_902506575.1 Streptomyces mexicanus
GTCCTGCTGCCCGTCATCACCAGCAGCACCGCCCGGCCCGCCGCCGGGTTCATCCCGCCGCCGCGCCGGCCCCCGCTCCCCCGCCTCGCGCGCCCCGCCCTCGCCCGCACCCTGCTCACCACCGCCGAGCGGCACGGCGCCCGGCTGACCGTGCTGGCCGTCGGCGCCTGGCTGGACGAGCACCCCGAGATGGCCCGCCGGATCCTGGACGGCGGACACGACCTCGGCAACCACACCCAGCGCCACCTGTCCGTCAACACCCTGTCCGAGCCCGACGCCCGCGCGGAGATCACCCACTGCGCGGACCGCCTCAGGCGCCTCACCGGCTCGATCGGCACCTGGTTCCGCCCCTCGCGCGCCCCCACCGCCGCCCCGCTGGTGGAGCGCCTGGCCCGCGCCGCCGGATACCCGCACGTGCTGTCGTACGACGTCGACTCCCTCGACTACACCCGGCCCGGCGCCCCGGCCGTCACCCGCACCGTGCTGGCGGCGGTCCGCAACGGATCCGTCGTGAGCCTGCACTTCGGCTACCCGGACACCGCCGCCGCCCTGCCCGACCTCCTCACCGAACTCGACCGCCGCGGCCTGCACGCGGTCACCACCACGGAGCTGCTGAGCTGATGCACGCCATGTCCCCCTCCCGCATCACCCGCGCCCTTCTCGCCGGTGCCGCCTGCGCCGCGCTCGCCGTGCTGCCCGCCTGCAGCGGTGGCTCCGGGCACCACGCCGACGAAGCCCTCGGCAGCAAGGCCCCCGCCCAGCCGCAGCGGCCGAAGCGGCAGAACGCCGACGCGCTGCCCGGCATGCCGCCCGTCCTGGACCCCAAGGACGTCTACGCCGCCGACCGCCCGGGCCGGCTCTCCGCCGCCGTCAAGGACTTCCCCTCCCGCGTCTACGTCCCCAACACCAACTCCGACACGGTCACCGTCATCGACCCCCGGACCTACAAGATCCTGGAGACGATCCCCGTGGGCCGCCAGCCCCAGCACGTCGTGCCGTCCTGGGACCTGAAGACCCTGTGGGTCAACAACGACCTCGGCAACTCGCTCACCCCGATCGACCCGAGGACCGGCAAGGCGGGCAAGCCCGTCGCCGTGCACGACCCGTACAACCTGTACTTCACCCCCGACGGCAAGTACGCCGTCGTGATGGCCTCCAAGGACCGTCAGCTCGTCTTCCGCGACGCGCACACCATGAAGGTGGCCAAGGCGGTACCGGTCGGCTGCGCCGGCGTCAACCACGCCGACTTCTCCCCGGACGGCCGCTACTTCATCGTCTCCTGCGAGTTCAGCGGCGAACTGCTCAAGGTCGACACGGCGAAGATGAAGGTCATCGGGCAGCAGAAGCTGGCCGTGCGCGGCGCCATGCCGCAGGACGTGAAACTCTCGCCCGACGGCACGCGGTTCTACATCGCCGACATGGTGGCCGACGGGGTGTGGATCCTGGACGGCAGGACGTTCGGCAAGCCGACGTTCCTGCACACCGGCAAGGGCGCCCACGGCCTCTACGTCAGCCGCGACTCGCGCGAGATGTACATCTCCAACCGCGGCGAGGGCACCGTCTCCGTCTTCGACTTCACCACCGGCAAGCTGACCAAGAAGTGGCGCCTGCCCCAGGGCGGCAGCCCCGACATGGGCGGCGTCTCCGCCGACGGCAAGGTGCTGTGGCTGTCCGGGCGCTACCACTCCGAGGTGTACGCCATCGACACCCGCACCGGCAGGCAGCTCGCCCGCATCAAGGTCGGCAGCGGCCCGCACGGCCTCGCGGTCTACCCGCAGCCGGGCCGGTACTCCCTCGGCCACACCGGCGTCTTCCGCTGACACGGGACACCTGACACCGACACGGAACACCTGACTCCTGACTCCTGGCGCCCGGCGCCCGGCGCGTGACACCGGCCGCCGGACGCCTGGCACAGGACGGGCCGCGCCCGCCGGCGGCGACAACCCTCGCCCGGGACACGCCTCCGCACGGGTGACGGTCCTCGCCGCGCCGCCGCCGTTCCGCGATCGTGCTGCGCATGACCATCACTCGTCTGCGGCGGCGCGCGGCCGCCGCCGCGCTGTCCCTTGCGGCCGTCCTCGCCACCACGGCCGCCACCGCGCCCACCACCACGGCCGCCGGCGGGCACCCGGCCGCAGCGCCCGCCAAGGCCGCGGCCGCCCCGGCCTGCCCCCAGTTCGACGACAGGATCAAGGCCGCGGCCGACCGGCGCGTCGACGTCACCCGGATCACCCCGGACCCGGCCTGGCGCACCACCTGCGGCACCCTGTGGCGCAACGACAACCGCGACCCGGCGGCCATCTTCGACGAGGGCTTCTTCCCCCGCGACGTGCTCGGCGGCCAGTACGACATCGAGCAGTACGTCCTGGTCAACCAGCCCTCGCCGTACGTCTCGACGACGTACGACCACGACCTGTACAAGACCTGGAAGTCGAAGTTCAACTACTACATCGACGCCCCGGGCGGCATCGACGTCAACAAGACGATCGGTGACCCCCACAAAGGGGCCGACCAGGTCGAGGTCGCCTCCCCCGGCGGCACCGCCCGCCAGTACATCGTCGGCGCCTGCCCCGTCGACAGGGCGACGAAGACGGAGATCCTGAGCGAGTGCCGCAGCAACCCGCACTACCGGCCGTGGCACTGGGCGGCGCTTGAGTCTCCACCCGCTGGAGGGTTCAGACTCGCCGATGTGACCGACGACAGCACAGCACTCCTCACCATCGGCGAGCTGGCCCGGGCCACCGGGCTGGCCGTGCGGACCATCCGCTACTGGTCGGACGAGGGCGCCCTGCCCCCGGTGGCCCGTTCCGCGGGCGGCTACCGCCTGTACGACGCCGCGTCCGTGGCCCGCCTGGAGCTGATCCGTACCCTGCGCGAGCTGGGCCTGGGCCTGGACGACGTGCGTCGGGTGCTGGCGGGGGAGCGGACCGTCGCGCAGGTCGCGGCGGCGCACGTGGCGGCGCTGGACGCGCAGATCCGGTCCCTGAAGGTGACCCGCGCGGTGCTGTCGACGGTCGCGCGACGTGGATCGAGCGCGGAGGAGACGGCTCTGATGAACAAACTGGCACGGCTGTCGACGGCCGAGCGGCAGCGGATCGTGGACGACTTCGTGGAGGAGATCTTCCACGGGTTGGACACGGCGGACCCCTGGATCCGGGAGCGGACCCGCTCGCTCGGCGCCGACCTGCCGGACGACCCCACCCCGGAGCAGGTCGACGCCTGGGTGGAGCTGGCGGAACTGCTGCAGGACCCGGACTTCCGGGCCGCGATGCGCAAGATGATCGAGTTCAACGCCGCCGACCGCGCCCCCGGCAGCCCGGCCGGCTCCTCGATGTGGTTCCTCCGCCGGCTCGTCGACCTGGTCGGCGCCGCCCGGGACCGGGGCGTGGCGCCCACCGACCCCGAGGCGGACGCGGTGCTGACCGAACTGCTCGGCGCGGACACCGACCGGGCGGCCGTCCTGCGCCGCATCGACCTGGGCAACGAGGTCGCCCGCTACCGGGAGTTGACGGCCGTGATCAAGGGCGAGCAGGAGCCGCCGGCGTACCGGGAGGAGTTCGCCTGGGTGGTCGCCGCACTGAAGGCGTGGCCGGGCCGTTAATCTGACCTGCGTCAGTACGACGGTACGACAGCACGACAGACCAGACGCGACGCAAAAGGGGCGGACCGGTGGCGGACATCGAGGAAGCACGCAAGCAGTTCCAGCGGATCGACGCGGACGGTGACGGATACATCACCGCCGCCGAGTTCAAGTCCGCCCTGGCCCAGGGAGGCGACTGGAACGTCACCGAGACGGTCGCGGAGGCCCTCATCAAGCAGCGGGACCTGGACGGCGACAAGCTCCTGTCCTTCGACGAGTTCTGGACCTACCTGAACAAGTGACCCGTGTGCGAGGGGCGCCCGGCGAGCCGCGCCGGGCGCCCCTCGGCATGCGGGGCGGCCGCCGGCACCGTCCCCCGAGCGGGGGACGCGCGGAATAGCCGACGCCGCGCCGGGGTTGGAGGTGACCTGCACCAGCCGTACAGGCACACCGGTAGCGACCTCACCAGAGCGAGGCGAGCAGAGATGAAGATCGGCATCATCGGCGCGGGCAACATCGGCGGCAACCTCACACGGCGGCTCACCGCCCTCGGACACGACGTGTCCGTGGCGAACTCGCGCGGTCCCGAGACGCTCAGGGCACTGGCCGAGGAGACGGGCGCGACCGCCGTGCGCGCCGAGGACGCGGCACGCGGCGCGGAGATCGTCGTGGTCACCGTCCCCCTGAAGGCCGTCCCGGACCTGCCCTCCGACCTCTTGGCGGAGGCCGCCGAGGGCGTGGCCGTGATCGACACCGGGAACTACTACCCTCAGCGCGACGGCCGGATCGCGGCCATCGAGGACGAGGGCCTCACCGAGAGCCGCTGGACCGAGCGGCACCTCGGCCACCCCGTGATCAAGGCGTTCAACGGCACCTACGCCCAGGACATCCTGGATCGCCACCGCCCGGCCGGCGACCCGGAGCGCATCGCGCTCCCCGTAGCGGGCGACGACGCGGCGGCCAAGGCGAAGGTCCGCGCCCTGATCGAGCAGCTCGGCTTCGACACCGTGGACTCCGGCGGCATCGACGACTCCTGGCGCCAGCAGCCCGGCACCCCGGTCTACGGGCTGCGGGCCGGCGCCGAGGCCGTCACCAAGGCCCTGGCCGAGGCCTCGCCGCAGCGCCCGGCGGACTTCCGGGCCTGAGCAACGTCCGGGCGGCCCGGAGAGCCGCGGCGCCCGTCACACGCCCTTGGCCCACTCCCGCAGCGCGTCCTTGTCGGCGAAGTTCGCCACGTTCTTGTCCACCGGATCGTCGGTGTACTGGTGGAAGCGCCACTTGGCCTTGATGCGGGGGTGGCCGGCGGTGACGTAGTCGGCGATCCACAGGCCGTCGCCGGCGTAGGAGGTGGTGTCGACGGTCAGCCAGAAATGCCGGTTGGTGTAGAGGACCACCCGGTTGTGCGGCCGCAGTTCCTTCAGCTTGCGGATGAAGCGGTCCTTCTCCGCGTTGGAGGCGTGGGTGCCCTCGCCGGTGCTCTCCCAGTCGACGGCCAGGACGTCACCGGCCTTCTCCGGGGTGTGGGAGACGAAGTACTCGGCCTGGGCGGTGATGTTGCCCGGCCACAGGAAGTGGTAGAAGCCGACGACGAGACCCGCGTCGCGGCCGTGCTTGGTCTGGGCGCTCAGCTTGGAGTTGACGTAGGAACGGCCCTCCGTCGCCTTGATGAAGACGAAGGACAGGCCGTGCGTGTCGTACGTGGCGGACTGATAGGCGCTCACGTCGATGCCGTGCAGCATGGGAACTCCCTCAGGATGCCGTGGGGGGAGGAGTCGTCGGTTGAGTTCTGCCCCGTCACCCCGGCGGCCGATCCTCCGCAGCGGTCGAACATCAGCTCAGCACCACCCACGGACGACCGGCGGCGCCCCCACGGCCCCAGGGGTCCCGCCGTCATGCCCTCAGCACTCGATGATGTTCACTGCGAGGCCGCCGCGCGCCGTCTCCTTGTACTTCACCGACATGTCCGCGCCGGTGTCCTTCATCGTCTTGATGACCTTGTCGAGGGAGACCATGTGGGAGCCGTCGCCGCGCAGGGCCATGCGGGCGGCCGTGACCGCCTTGACTGCGGCCATGCCGTTGCGCTCGATGCACGGGATCTGCACCAGGCCGCCCACCGGGTCGCAGGTCAGGCCGAGGTTGTGCTCCATGCCGATCTCGGCGGCGTTCTCCACCTGCTCCGGCGTGCCGCCCATCACCTCGGCGAGCGCGCCCGCCGCCATCGAGCAGGCGGAGCCGACCTCGCCCTGGCAGCCGACCTCGGCGCCGGAGATGGAGGCGTTCTCCTTGAACAGCATGCCGATGGCGCCGGCGGCGAGCAGGAAGCGGACCACGCCGTCCTCGTCCGCGCCGGGGACGAAGTTGATGTAGTAGTGCAGGACGGCGGGGATGATGCCGGCCGCGCCGTTGGTGGGGGCGGTCACCACCCGGCCGCCGGCCGCGTTCTCCTCGTTGACCGCCATCGCGTAGAGCGTGATCCACTCCATGGCGCGGGACGCGGCGTCGCCCTCGGCGCGCAGCTGGCGGGCGGTGACGGCGGCGCGGCGGCGGACCTTCAGCCCGCCCGGCAGGATGCCCTCGCGGGTCATGCCGCGCTGGACGCACTCGCGCATCACCCGCCAGATCTCCAGCAGGCCGGCGCGGATCTCCTCCTCGGTGCGCCAGGCCCGCTCGTTCTCCAGCATCAGGGAGGAGATCGACAGGCCCGTCTCCTTCGTCAGGCGCAGCAGCTCGTCGCCCGTGCGGAAGGGGTACTTCAGAACCGTGTCGTCCAGCTTGATCCGGTCCGCACCGACCGCGTCCTCGTCCACGACGAAGCCGCCGCCCACCGAGTAGTACGTCTTGGTCAGCACCTCGGCGCCCGCCGCGTCGTACGCCCACAGGGTCATGCCGTTGGCGTGGTACGGGAGCGCCTTGCGGCGGTGCAGCACCAGGTCGTCGTCGAAGGAGAACGCGATCTCGTGCTCGCCGAGCAGGTGCAGGCGCCCGGAGGACTTGATCTTCTCCACCCGCTCGTCGGCCGTCTCCACGTCGACGGTGCGCGGGGAGGCGCCCTCCAGGCCGAGCAGCACCGCCTTGGGGGTGCCGTGGCCATGCCCGGTGGCGCCGAGCGAGCCGTACAGCTCGCAGCGCACCGAGGCGACCGAGCCCAGCAGGTCCTCGTTGCGCAGGCGGCGGGCGAACATGCGTGCGGCACGCATCGGGCCGACCGTGTGGGAGCTGGACGGGCCGATGCCGATCGAGAACAGGTCGAAGACCGAGATGGCCACGGTCACTCCTCAAGACAGCAGGACGGGGGATGCGGGGCACCCGGGATCCTCCGGGTGCCCCACGGGGACTTACTTGTTCAGACCCGGGTACAACGGGTGCTTGTCGGCGAGCGCCTTCACCCGGGCCTTCAGGGCCTCGGCGTCGTAGGACGGCTTCAGCGCCTCGGCGATCACGTCCGCGACCTCGGTGAAGTCCTCGGCCGTGAAGCCGCGGGTGGCCAGGGCGGGCGTGCCGATCCGCAGGCCGGAGGTCACCATCGGGGGCCGCGGGTCGTTCGGGACCGCGTTGCGGTTGACGGTGATGCCGACCTCGTGCAGGCGGTCCTCGGCCTGCTGCCCGTCCAGCTCGGACTCGCGCAGGTCCACCAGGATCAGGTGCACGTCCGTGCCGCCGGACAGGACGTTCACCCCGGCCGCGCGGGCGTCCGGTGCCGTCAGGCGCTCGGCGAGGATCCTCGCGCCCTCCACTGTACGGCGCTGGCGCTCCTTGAACTCCTCGGAGGCGGCGACCTTGAAGGACACCGCCTTCGCCGCGATCACGTGCTCCAGGGGACCGCCCTGGAAGCCGGGGAAGACGGAGGAGTTCAGCTTCTTCGCGAACTCCTTGCTGCGGGCCAGGATGATGCCGCCGCGCGGGCCGCCGAGGGTCTTGTGCGTGGTGGAGGTCACCACGTCGGCGTGCGGCACCGGGTTGGGGTGCAGACCCGCCGCGACCAGGCCCGCGAAGTGCGCCATGTCGACCCACAGGTAGGCCCCGACCTCGTCGGCGATCCGGCGGAAGGCGGCGAAGTCCAGCTGCCGCGGGTACGCCGACCAGCCGGCGATGATCACCTTCGGGCGGTGCTCCTTGGCGAGCCGCTCGACCTCGGCCATGTCGACCAGGCCGGTGGCGGCGTCCACGTGGTAGGCGACCACGTGGAACTGCTTGCCGGAGAAGTTCAGCCGCATGCCGTGGGTGAGGTGGCCGCCGTGCGCGAGGTCCAGGCCGAGGACGGTGTCCCCGGGCTGGGCCAGCGCGAACAGCGCCGCCTGGTTGGCGGAGGCCCCGGAGTGCGGCTGCACGTTGGCGTACTCGGCGCCGAACAGCTCCTTCACCCGGTCGATGGCGATCTGCTCGGCGACGTCGACGTGCTCGCAGCCGCCGTAGTAGCGGCGGCCCGGGTAGCCCTCGGCGTACTTGTTGGTGAGGACCGAGCCCTGGGCCTCCATCACCGCGAGCGGCGCGAAGTTCTCCGAGGCGATCATCTCCAGCGTGGACTGCTGGCGGAGCAGCTCGGCGTCGACGGCGGCGGCGATCTCCGGGTCCAGCTCGTGCAGCGGCGTGTTCATGGCAGTCATACGGGGATCGCTCCTCAGCCGGCGTTCTGGGCCGTGTACTCGTCGGCGGAGAGCAGGTCGGCCGGCTCCTCGGTGACGCGCACCTTGAACAGCCAGCCGCCCTCGAAGGGCGCGGAGTTCACCAGGGACGGGTCGTTGACGACGTCCTCGTTGATCTCGGTGACCTCACCGGTGACCGGCGAGTACAGGTCGGAGACGGACTTGGTCGACTCCAGCTCGCCGCAGGTCTCGCCCGCGGTCACCGTGGAGCCGACCTCGGGGAGCTGGGCGTAGACCACATCGCCGAGCGCGTTCGCCGCGAACTCGGTGATGCCGACCGTCGAGACGCCGTTGTCGTCGGCGGCCGACAGCCACTCGTGCTCCTTGCTGTAGCGCAGCTGCTGGGGGTTGCTCATGGCTTGAATTCTCCTGTACCGGCGTGAGTGCTGATGACGGGGGGACTGCTGATGCCGCTGATGAGCAGCGAGGACGTGCACGGGGTCACGCGGTGACCCGCGCCCGGTGTCGGTGCGCCGCTACTTCTGCCGCTTGTAGAACGGCAGCGCCACGACCTGGTACGGCTCGTGGCTGCCGCGGATGTCCACGCCGACGCCCGGCGTGCCCGGGGCGGCGTGCGCGGCGTCGACGTACGCCATGGCGATCGGCTTGCCCAGGGGGGGGGAGGGCGCGCCGGAGGTGACCTCGCCGATCACCTCGCCGCCGGCGACCACCGCGTACCCCGCGCGCGGGACACGGCGGCCCTCGGCGACCAGGCCGACCAGGACGCGCGGCGGGTTCTGCTCGGCGCGCCCGGCGGCGGCCAGCAGCGCCTCGCGCCCGACGAAGTCGCCGTCCTTGTCGAACTTGACCACCCGGCCGAGCCCCGCGTCGAACGGGGTCAGGTCGGTGGTCAGCTCGTGCCCGTACAGCGGCATGCCGGCCTCCAGGCGCAGCGTGTCGCGGCAGGACAGCCCGCACGGGACCAGCCCGGCGCCCTCGCCGGCCTTGGTCAGCGCCTGCCACAGCTCCACCGCGTGCTCGGGCTTCACGAACAGCTCGAAGCCGTCCTCGCCGGTGTAGCCGGTGCGGGCGATCAGGGCCGGGACGCCGGCGACGGTGCCGGGCAGGCCGGCGTAGTACTTCAGGCCGTCGAGGTCGGCGTCGGTCAGGGACTTCAGGATGCCGGGGGACTCGGGGCCCTGGACGGCGATCAGGGCGTAGGCGTCCCGGTCGTCGCGGACCTCGGCGTCGAAGCCGGCCGCCCGCTCGGTGAGCGCGTCCAGCACCACCTGGGCGTTGGAGGCGTTGGCGACCACCAAGTACTCGGTCTCGGCCAGCCGGTAGACGATCAGGTCGTCCAGGATGCCGCCGTCGGCCCGGCAGATCATGGTGTAGCGGGCGCGGCCGACGCCGACGGAGGCGATGTTGCCGACCAGGGCGTAGTTCAGCAGGGCGGCGGCCTGCGGGCCGGTGACGGTGATCTCACCCATGTGGGACAGGTCGAACAGGCCGGCCCTGGTCCGCACGGCCAGGTGCTCGTCGCGCTCGGAGCCGTAGCGCAGCGGCATGTCCCAGCCGGCGAAGTCGGTCATCGTCGCACCGAGCGCACGGTGCACCGCGTCGAGCGCGGTACGGCGGAGCGGGTGGGGTGCGGAACTGGTCATCGAGGCTGTCTCCCAGGCGGTGCGGGTCCCCGCGCGCGAGCGACGCCGGGCGCGGGGGAGGGCGAGGACGGAACGGATCTCACGGTCCTCCCCATCTGTCATCGGAACCTGAGAGGTTCGCCATGACCGCCGTCGGGCGGACGTCACGGCTTGCACCTTGGGTGGAGCCACTGCGGCAGCGGCCCGCTTTTCAGATGTGCCTCGCCCGCGCGGTAACGGGGCCTGAGAGATTCAAGGGAGGGACTTGCTCCTTCGGCGCCCCGGACACACGTGCGGCTGACGTGCTGCCGGGGACTCTCCCGCGCGGATTCAAGCGGCCGGTATGCAGTTGGCGCGCACATCATCGCACGGCCGGCCGCGTACCGACAGCGCCCCCTCTGTGACCGGGCTGTGGCAGAACGTGCACGGAAACGCGAGACAGCGTCCATTACCTTCTCTTTACACTCGAAGGGCAGGTGAACCTCACCGCCCAGGGGAGGGACGATGACGGTGAACAGGACCGTGCCGGCGTACGTGACCAACCGGGCCCTCGCCCTGCCGGCGGCCCTCGGACTCCCGGCCCGCCGGCCCGGCACGCGCCCCGCGCCCGTCGTGCGCGACCTGCGCGAGCGGGCCGGCCGCGGCCCCCGCGCGCTGCTCTTCGGACCCCGCGACCTGGTGGTGGTCACCGGCCTGCCCGGCAGCGGCAAGTCCACCCTGATGCGCCGCACGGTGCGCGGCCTGATGATCGACTCGCAGGACACCCGCGAGCGCTGGGACGCCCGCCTGGCCCGCCACCTGCCGTACGCCGTCTACCGCCCCTTGGTCCGCCTCGCCCACTACGCCGCCCTGCGCCGCGCCCTGCGCACCGGCGAGGGAGCCGTCGTCCACGACTGCGGCACCCAGGCGTGGGTCCGCGCCTGGCTGGGGCGCGCCGCCCGCCGCCGCGGCGGCACGCTGCACCTGATCCTGCTGGACGTCAGCCCCGAGGACGCCCTGGCCGGCCAGCGCCGGCGCGGACGCGGCGTCTCGGCCTACGCGTTCGGCCGCCACCGCCGGGCCGCCGCCCGCCTGCTGCGCGCGGTGACGGCGGGCGGACCGCCCGCCGGCTGCGGCTCGGCGATCGTCCTGGACCGCCGGGCCGCCGACGCACTGCGGCGGATCGGGTTCACCGGCCGGGCCCGTCGCATCACCCGATAGCCTTTCGATCACAGCAGTGGTTCCCAGCAGGCGGTGGAGATGGACTTCCCGGAACTCCCGGACTTCCCGGCACAGGCACACCCGCACCCGCACGGCGGCTGGCCCGGCAACGAGCTGGAGGAAGTGCTGTCCGCGTCCCTGGGCGTCCCGGCGGCCGCCGGGCGGATCGTCGAGGTGCTCGCGCGCAGCTTCCTGTGGGTGCCGCTGCCCAGCGGCGGCGGCCCCGACAGCGGCCCGCTCGCCCTGCCCACGCTGGAGACCGACGGCCAGGCCTCCGTGCCCGTCTTCAGCTCCGAGGAGCAGTCCCGCCACGTCGCCGGCTCCCACATGCCCTGCGCCGTCGCCCCCGCCGTGGAGTTCGCCCGCGGACTGCCCCCGCAGGTCGGCATCATGGTCACCCCCGAGGGCGTGGTCGGCATCCCGCTGCCCCCGCCGGCCGTGGCCGAACTGTGCCGGGCGGGCCGCACCGAGCTGGACGGCCCCGCGAGCGGCGGCCGGGTCCGCCTCTTCGAACCCGACTGGCAGGTCGACCCGGTGGACTTCCGCGCCGCCGCCGGCGCCGAGTTCGACGGCATCGGCGGGGTCCGCCCCGCCCGCCGCTGCCTGGCCGCCGTCGAGACGGCCGACCCGCAGCTGTTCATAGGCGTCGAGCTGTCCCAGTGGGACGGCGACCTGCGCGCCCGCCCCCTGGACGCCCTCGGCCGCGCCCTGGCCAGGGTCCCGGTCGCCTGGCCGGTCAACCTCGTCCTGCTGGACGTCACCGACGACCCGGTCGCCACCTGGATGAGGGACACCGTCCGGCCGTTCTACCAGTACGGCCACTGACAGGCGGTCACTGACAGGCGGTCACACCCGGCACGGGCCCCACGGCCACCGGCGGCCTCGGCCGTACGGCCACCGGCTGCTTCGCCCACGGGCCACCGGCGGCCTCGGGCCCGGGGCACGGGATGCGGACGCCTCCGGGCCGGTGGCGGCCCCCGGGCCTGCCCTAAGCTGGACCCACGGCTCGGTCGAGACCTTGGTTGCATGGAGGGGCGGTACAAGTGAGCGCCAGCGCAAGCGGCACCGCGACCGGGCACGTGGAGCAGATGCTGCGCCAGGTGACCCCCGGACGGTACGACGCCTACGAGGCGCTGCTGCGCGCCCTCGCCACGCCGTCCACCGGACAGGTCTGGATGCTCCTGTGGCACGGCCAGGCCGGCTCGCCCGACGCCCGGTGGGGCCGCATGGAGGTCGACGGCCACGGCTACGCCCCCTGCGTCACCTCCGCCCAGGAGCTGTCGGCCAGCGGCTGGACCCGCTCCTACGAGGTGGTGGACGGCCTCGACGCCGCCCGCACCCTCTACCCCGACCACTACGGCCTGTGGCTCAATCCGCACGCCCCGGGCGGCGGCGTCGGCATCCCCTGGCTGGATCTGCGCCGCATCGCCACCGGCCTGGACCGGGCACCCGCCGGCCCGCTCAGGCTGTCCGAACCGGCCATCGAACTCCCGCACTTCTACGCGCTGCTCACGCAGCACGCCCACCGCACCCCGGCCGTCCGCTCGCTGCGCCGCGCCTGGGTGCAGCCCGTGCTCGGCGCGCCCTACCTCGCCATCGGCCTGGACCTGTACGACACCTCGCCGGCCACCGTGGAGGCGGTGCGGGCGATGATGCGGCAGTCCATGGGCGCCGTCCCCGACGGGCTGCCGGTGTCGACCGTGGTGATGTCCGACGACTACGACCCGGTCGCGATGTGGCTGCGCGCCAACGCCCGCCCGTTCTACGACCGCCAGGCCCACGCCGGCGCCGTCGCGAACCAGCCGGGCGGCTACGGCTACCCGCCGGCGGGTGCGGGGTACTGACCCGGCAGACGGCGGATGCCGGCTGAACGCCAACTTCCGTGTAACGTACACGAGTTCGGTCGGCGGCCTCTTCGCGCGTAGATGCGGGCGGAAGGTCCGTATCCGGCCCGGAAAGCCCCAACTGGCCCGCGTCCGCCCCCCGTTACCCACCGTCCGGATAACGGAACCTCCCAGCCCGCATCACGTTTAGGCATCCTTTCGCCGCCAAGTCTGGCAACAGATCGCCGCGGCGTTGAAGACTCCCGCTCCAAGGGGCTTTCGCCCCTGTGTACGACGGACTGATCACGCCGCCACAGCGGCAAGTGCGGGCCGGTCACCGCCGGTTGAGAGGGGTCCCTGCCTGATGACGGCACCATTGCACGAGCCGACCGCGGAAGCGGCCCCGAGCGCGGCCGAGGAAGCGGCGGTAGCGACCACCGGCGCGAAGGCCGTCCAGGGCCGTTCGCTGGGCCGGATCGCCTGGGAGCGCCTGAAGCGGGACAAGCTCGCCCTGACGGGCGGCATCGTCGTCCTCGTGCTCATCGTGATCGCGGTGCTCGCCCCCGTGCTCGCGCACGCGGTCGGCCAGGACCCGGAGACGCACCACGAGGACCTGATCGACCCGCTGTTCGGCACCCCCACCGGGTCCCTCGGCGGCATCAGCGGCGACCACCTCCTCGGCGTCGAGCCGGTCAGCGGCCGCGACATCTTCGCTCGCATCCTCTACGGCGCCCAGATCTCGCTCCTCGTGGGCTTCCTGTCCGCGGTGGTGGCGGTCGTCCTCGGCACCGTCCTCGGCATCCTGGCGGGCTTCTTCGGCGGCTGGGTGGACGCCGTGATCAGCAGGATCATGGACGGCCTGCTGGCCTTCCCGCAGCTGCTGTTCATCATCGCCCTGGTGTCCGTGATGCCCGACCGGCTGCTCGGTCTGACCGGGACGAGCGTGCGGGTGATGCTGATGATCGTCGTCATCGGCTTCTTCGGCTGGCCCTACATCGGCCGTGTGGTGCGCGGCCAGACGCTCAGCCTGCGCGAGCGCGAGTATGTGGAGGCGGCCCGCTCGCTGGGCGCCGGCCGGTTCTACATCCTCTTCAAGGAACTGCTGCCCAACCTCGTCGCGCCGATCATCGTGTACACGACGATGATGATCCCGACCAACATCCTCACCGAGGCGGCGCTCAGCTTCCTGGGGGTGGGCGTCAAGCCGCCCACGGCCTCCTGGGGACAGATGCTCTCCAACGCGATCGACTACTACGACTCGGACCCCATGTACATGGTGGTCCCCGGCGTGGCGATCTTCATCACCGTGCTCGCCTTCAACCTCTTCGGCGACGGCGTACGCGACGCGCTCGACCCGAAGGGCTCCCGCTGAACCCGCCGTACCCCCAAGCGACCCGTGGCACCGGCACGGGGTCTCTCATCTAATCCGGAGGATCCGAGATCGTGACTACCCAACGCACCTCAGGGCGGCGCAAGCAGGCATTGGCCGCTGCGGCCGTGGTCGCAGGGCTGCTGACCACGGCGGCGTGCGGCGGCGGCAAGGACGACGGCGGGAAGAACGGCGCGGCCGGCTTCAACGCGGCGAACAACAAGATCGCCCAGGCCTCGCTTGTCAAGAAGGGCGGCGAGCTGAAGTTCGCGAGCACGCAGGACGCCGACTCGTGGGACACCACGCGCGGCTACTACGGCTTCATGTGGGACTTCTCGCGCTACTACAGCCGTCAGCTCCTGACCTACAAGACGCAGCCCGGGGCCGCCGGCGCCGAGCTGACGCCGGACCTCGCCACCGACATGGGCCAGGTCGCGGACGGCGGCAAGACGTACACCTTCCACCTGCGTGACGGCATCACCTGGGAGGACGGTAAGCCGATCACCTCCAAGGACATCAAGTACGGCATCGAGCGCGCCTGGGCCCAGGACGTGCTCTCCGGCGGCCCCGTCTACCTCAAGGACGTCCTCGACCCCGACGGCGCCTACAAGGGCCCGTACAAGGACACCAGCGCCGACCACCTGGGCCTGAAGGCGATCGACACGCCCGACGACAAGACGATCGTCTTCCACCTGCCCAAGCCCAACTCCGACTTCCTGCAGATGGTGGCGCTGACCTCGGCGTCCCCGGTGCGCCAGGACAAGGACACCAAGTCGCAGTACGGCCTGCACCCCTTCTCCTCCGGTCCGTACAAGTTCCAGTCGTACTCCCCGGGCAAGTCCCTGGTGCTGGTGCGCAACACCAACTGGAAGGCCTCCTCGGACCCGGTCCGCAAGGCCTACCCGGACAAGATCAGCATCAAGTTCTTCACCAACGCCAACGACATGGACCAGCGCCTGCTGGCCGGCGACTACGACCTGGACCTGGCGCAGACCGGCATGTCGCCGCAGGGCCGCACCACCGCCCTGAAGGCGCACAAGGCCAACCTGGACAACCCGGTCTCCGGCTACGTCCGCTACGCGGTCTTCCCGCAGAGCGTGAAGCCATTCGACAACATCCACTGCCGCAAGGCCGTCCTCTACGGCGCCGACCACGTCTCGCTGCAGACCGCGCGCGGCGGCCCCATCGCCGGCGGTGACATCGGCACCAACATGCTGCCGCCGTCCGTGCCGGGCGCCGAGGGCCAGAAGTACGACCCGTACGAGATGGCCGGCGCCAACAAGAACGGCAACGCCGCCAAGGCCAAGGAGGAGCTGAAGGCCTGCGGCAAGCCGAACGGCTTCAGCACCACCATCGCGGTGCGCAACAACAAGCCGGTCGAGGTCGCGACCGCCGAGTCGCTGCAGGCGTCGCTGAAGAAGGTCGGCATCAACGCCCAGATCGACCAGTACGACGGCTCCCAGACCGCCGGCATCATCGGCAGCCCCTCGAACGTGAACAAGAAGGGCTACGGCATCATCATCATGGGCTGGGGCCCGGACTTCCCGTCCGTCCAGGGCTACGGCATGCCGCTGTGGGACAGCTCCTACATCCTCCAGAGCGGCAACAACAACTACGCCCTGATCAAGGACAAGTCGATCGACAAGATGTTCGACGACTTCGTCACCACGCTGGACGAGTCGAAGAAGACCCAGCTCTCCACGGAGATCAACCACAAGGTCATGGAGGGCGCCTACTACCTGCCCTTCACCTTCGAGAAGTTCATCAACTGGCGCTCCTCGCGTCTGGCCAACGTGTACACGACGAACTCGTACAACGGCATGTACGACTTCGTGAACCTCGGCCTGAAGTCCTCGAAGTAGTCCCGGCACACCGGCCGTACGGCACGAAAGGCAGGTGAAGGCCGGCGCGGCGTGAGCGCGGGATGCCGGAAGACCTCCGGCGTCCCGCGGTCCGCGGCGGGCCGTAAGCTGTGCTCGCTTACCTCATCAGGCGGCTGTTCGCCGCCGCAGTGATGCTCGTGGTCGTCATCCTGGCGGTCTTCTGCATCTTCTTCGTCTTCCCCAAGTGGGCGGGCGTCGACATCGCCGGGAGCTTCGTCGGCAAGCAGGCCGACCCGGCGGCGGTCGAGGCGGTCCGGGTCAAGCTCGGCCTGGACGACCCGGTCTACAGCCAGGTCTGGGAGTTCTTCAAGGGCATCTTCGTGGGCCGCACCTACGCGGCCGGCGGGGACGTCACCCACTGCGCCGCGCCGTGCTTCGGCTACTCCTTCCGCACCCAGCAGGCCGTGTGGCCGGTGCTGACCGACCGGTTCCCGGTGACCCTGGGGCTGGCGCTGGGCGCCGCCGTGCTGTGGCTGGTCTTCGGTGTCGCGGCGGGCGTGCTCTCCGCCCTGAAGCGGGGCAGCCTGTGGGACCGCGGCGCGATGGTCGTCGCGCTGGCGGGCGTGTCCCTCCCGATCTACTTCACCGGACTGCTCTCCCTGGCGATCTTCTCCTACGGCCTGGGCTGGATCGACGGCCAGTACGTGCCGATCGGCGACAGCTTCTCCGGCTGGCTCGGCGGCATGATCCTGCCCTGGATCACCCTCGCCTTCCTGTACGCGGCGATGTACGCCCGCATCACCCGCGCCACCATGCTGGAGGTGCTCGGCGAGGACTACATCCGCACCGCCCGCGCCAAGGGCCTCACCGAGCAGGTGGTCATCCGCAAGCACGCCATGCGCTCCACCATGACGCCCATCCTGACCATGCTCGGCATGGACCTCGGCGCCCTGATCGGCGGCGCGATCCTGACCGAGACCACGTTCAGCCTCCCCGGCCTCGGCCAGAAGGTGCTGGACGCCATCAAGAACCAGGACCTGCCCTTCATCCTGGGCGTCACCCTGATCACCTCCCTGGCGGTGCTCATCGCCAACCTCGTGGTGGACATCCTGTACGCCGTGATCGACCCCCGAGTGAGGCTCGCATGACCGAACTCAGCAAGAGCGGAGCGGCCGTGGGGGAACCCACCGCGGCCTCGCCCGCCCCGACCGCCTTCTTGGAAGTGCGCGACCTGAAGGTGCACTTCCCCACCGACGACGGCCTGGTGAAGTCCGTCGACGGGCTCAGCTTCCAGCTGGAGAAGGGCAAGACCCTCGGCATCGTGGGCGAGTCGGGCTCCGGCAAGTCGGTGACCTCGCTCGGCATCCTGGGCCTGCACACCGCCGGCCAGTACGGCAAGCGCAAGGCGCAGATCTCCGGCGAGATCTGGCTGGACGGCACCGAGCTGCTGTCCGCCGACCCCGACCACGTGCGCAAGCTGCGCGGCCGGGAGATGGCGATGATCTTCCAGGACCCGCTGTCCGCGCTGCACCCGTACTACACGATCGGCCAGCAGATCGTGGAGGCGTACCGCATCCACCACGACGTGGACAAGAAGACCGCCCGCCGGCGGGCCGTGGAGATGCTGGACCGGGTGGGCATCCCGCAGCCGGACAAGCGCGTGGACAGCTACCCGCACGAGTTCTCCGGCGGCATGCGCCAGCGCGCGATGATCGCCATGGCGCTGGTCAACAACCCCGAACTGCTCATCGCGGACGAGCCGACCACCGCGCTCGACGTGACCGTGCAGGCGCAGATCCTGGACCTGATCCGGGACCTGCAGAAGGAGTTCGGCTCCGCGGTCATCATCATCACCCACGACCTGGGCGTCGTCGCCGAACTGGCCGACGACATCCTGGTGATGTACGCGGGCCGCTGCGTGGAGCGCGGACCGGCCGAGAAGGTGTTCTACGAGCCCCGCCACCCCTACACCTGGGGTCTGCTCGGCTCGATGCCGCGCCTGGACCGCGAGCAGCAGGACCGGCTCATCCCGGTCAAGGGCTCGCCGCCCTCCCTGATCAACGTCCCCTCCGGCTGCGCCTTCAACCCCCGCTGCCCCTACGCCGACGTCCCCAAGGACAACGTCACCCGCACGGTCCGTCCCGAACTGACCGAGGTCGGCGGCAAGCACTGGGCCGCCTGCCACATGACGCAGGAGCAGCGGGAGCGGATCTGGACCGAAGAGATTGCGCCGAAGCTGTGAGCGAGGACAAAGCCGTGACCACTCCCGCGAAGAGCGACGGTGCCACCCTCACCAAGGACGCCGACCTGGGCGAGACCCTGCTGAAGGTGACCGGGCTCCAGAAGCACTTCCCGATCAAGAAGGGGCTCTTCCAGCGCCAGGTCGGTGCCGTGCACGCCGTCGACGGGCTGGACTTCGAGGTGCGCGCCGGGGAGACCCTCGGCGTCGTGGGCGAGTCCGGCTGCGGCAAGTCGACGATGGGCCGGCTGATCACCCGGCTGCTGGAGCCCACCGGCGGGACGATCGAGTTCGAGGGCAAGGACATCACGCACCTCGGCGTCGGCGGCATGCGCCCGATGCGCCGCGATGTGCAGATGATCTTCCAGGACCCGTACTCGTCGCTGAACCCGCGGCACACCATCGGCACCATCGTCGGCGCCCCCTTCCGCCTGCAGGGCGTCGAGCCCGAGGGCGGCATCAAGAAGGAGGTGCAGCGGCTGCTGTCGGTGGTCGGGCTCAACCCCGAGCACTACAACCGCTATCCGCACGAGTTCTCCGGCGGCCAGCGCCAGCGCATCGGCATCGCCCGCGCGCTCGCGCTCAAGCCGAAGCTGGTGGTGGCCGACGAGCCGGTCTCCGCGCTGGACGTGTCGATCCAGGCGCAGGTGGTGAACCTGCTGGACGACCTCCAGGAGGAGCTGGGCCTGACGTACGTGATCATCGCGCACGACCTGTCGGTCGTCCGGCACGTCTCGGACCGGATCGCGGTGATGTACCTGGGCAAGATCGTCGAGCTGGCCGACCGGGACGCGCTGTACAAGGCGCCGATGCACCCGTACACCAAGGCGCTGATGTCGGCCGTGCCGATCCCGGACCCGCGGCGCAAGCACGCCAAGAGCGAGCGGATCCTGCTCAAGGGCGACGTGCCCTCGCCGATCTCGCCGCCGAGCGGCTGCCGTTTCCACACCCGGTGCTGGAAGGCCACCGAGATCTGCCGCACGACCGAGCCGGCGCTCAAGGAGCTGCGGCCCGGTCAGCGGGTGGCGTGCCATCACCCGGAGAACTTCGCCGACCAGGCGCCGCAGGACACGGTGCTGCTGACGGCGGCGAAGGAGGCGGCGGAGCTGGTCTCCGAGGAGGCCCTGGCCAAGTCGGCCGAGACCTCGGCCGCGGTGGCCGCGGCCGCGGAGGAGGCCGCCGAGGCGTCCTCGGACGACGCCGCGTCCTCGGACGACGCCGGGTCGCCCCCGGAGTCCGGTGAGCCCTCCTCGGAGCCCGGGGAGCCGTCCTCGGAGTCCGGGGAGCCGTCCTCGGAGTCCGGGGAGCCGTCCTCGGAGTCCGGGGAGCCGTCCTCGGAGTCCGGGGAGCCGTCCTCGGACGATGCCGCCCGGGAGCCGGCCGCACCCTCCGCGGAGGTGAAGAAGCAGTCCGTCGCGAAGGAGGCGGACGACGACCGTCAGGAGTCAAGCGACGACTGAGGCATGACGACTTGGCAAAGTCATGTACATGACCGAGCGGGAGAGCGCAGAGTCGTCCCCGTCCGTGCGATCCACCGATCGACGCAGGCGCGAAGGGACGAACCCATGGCACTCTCCCGTTCGGCACGTCTGGCGGTCCTCGCCACCGCGGCGGCCTCCTTCCTGACCGTGGCGGCCTCCGCGGCCCCCGCGCCCGGTACCCCGGGCGTCGGCGACTCCTACTTCCCGCACGCGGGCAACGGCGGCTTCGACGCCCGCCACTACGCCCTCGACCTCGCCTACGACCCGGGCACCGCCCGGCTCGACGGCCGTACCACCCTCACCGCGCGCGCCACCCGGAACCTGTCCTCCTTCGACCTGGACCTGCAGCAGCTGACGGTCTCGGCCGTCGAGGTGAACGGCAGATCCGCCCGCTTCACCCAGGACGGCGACGAGGTGCGCATCACCCCGCGCGGCACCCTCCCTCAGGGCCGTACCTTCACGGTCACCGTCACCTACGGCGGCGTACCCCGGCCGCTGGGCGGCCCCATCGTCTTCGGCTCCCAGTACGGCTGGATGAAGACCGACGACGGCGTGTTCGTCGCCTGTGAGCCCAACGCCGCCTCCACCTGGTTCCCCTCCAGCGACCACCCCTCGGACAAGGCCACCTACGACATCCGCGTCAAGGCGCCCAAGGGCCTGACCGCCGTCTCCAACGGGCGGCTGGTCTCGACGTACGACAAGGGCGGTGCCACCTACACCCACTGGCGCGAGGACCGGCCCATGGCCACCTACCTCGCGACCGCCACCATCGGGAAGTTCGACGTGCGCACCGGCAGGACGCCCTCCGGCATCCCGATCTACGTCGCCATCGACCCGAAGTTGAAGAACAGCAACGGCGTCGACGTCTACGCCGTCACCGCCGCGGCCACCGACTACTGGTCGCAGGTCTTCGGGCCGTACCCGTTCGAGGAGACCGGCGCGATCGTCGACGACATGCCCGAGGCCGGGTTCTCCCTGGAGGTGCAGAGCAAGCCCGCCTACTCGGCGGTGCGCAACGAGTCCACGATCGTCCACGAGCTGGCCCACCAGTGGTTCGGCGACTCGGTGTCGGTGGAGCGCTGGAAGGACATCTGGCTCAACGAGGGCTTCGCCACCTACGCCCAGTGGCTGTGGGCCGAGCACCGGGGCACCCGCTCCGCGCACGACTCCTTCCTGGCCGCCTACGACGCCCGCCCGGCCGACGACGCCTTCTGGCAGATCAAGGTCGCCGACCCGCAGCGGGACACCATGTTCGCCTCCGCCGTCTACCAGCGCGGCGCGATGACGCTGCAGGCGCTGCGCGAACGCATCGGCGACCGGGCCTTCTTCCGGCTGCTGCCGGCCTGGACGAAGGCCCACCGCTACGGCAACGCGAACACCGCCGACTTCGTCCGCCTGGCCGAACAGATCTCCCGACAGCGGCTCGACGACCTGTTCGACACCTGGCTGTACACCACGGGCAAGCCGGCGCTGTAGACCCGCCGCCGCAGGTCAGGCCCACCGCCCACAAAGGCGGCGAGTAACAATGGGGGGTGCTTCAGCAACTGTTCAGCCCCTCCGTCCAGCACACGCTCGACGTGGTCGGCATCTTCGTGTTCGCCATCTCCGGCGCGCTGCTGGCCGTCCGCAAGAACTTCGACGTCTTCGGCATCGCCGTGCTCGCCGAGGTCACCGCGCTGGGCGGAGGGCTGTTCCGTGACGTGATCATCGGGGCGCTGCCACCGGCCGCCTTCACCGACCTCGGGTACTTCCTCACCCCGCTGCTCGCCACGCTGGTGGTCTTCTTCCTGCACCCGCACGTGGAACGCATCCAGACCGCCGTGCTGGTGTTCGACGCGGCCGGACTCGGCCTGTTCTGCGTCTCGGGCACCACCAAGGCGTACGACTACGGGCTCGGCCTGACCGCCTCGGCGACGCTGGGCATGGCCACCGCCGTGGGCGGCGGCGTGCTGCGGGACGTGCTCGCCAACGAGGTGCCCTCGCTGCTGCGCTGGGACCGCGACCTGTACGCGGTCCCGGCGATCGTCGGCGCCACCATGGTGGTGCTGTGCATCCGCTACGACGCGCTGTCCCCGCTCACCAGCGGGCTGGCCGCCGTCACGGCCTTCGTGCTCCGCCTGCTCGCGATGCGGTTCCACTGGCGAGCGCCGCGGGCGTGGAACCGGCGCTCGACCGTGTCCGAGGAGTAGTCCCGGCCGGAGCGGCGGACGTGCGGCCGGGAGTGTCCCCGTGCCCGTTCAGCTCCGCGGTCAGCCACCGGAAGACCGTGGGCACCTGCGGCCGCCACAGCGCCATGGTGTGGCCGCCCGCGCTGCGCGGCAGGTACACCACCCGCACCGTCGTCGGCGGCTTGGCGATCTGCTCCAGCGCCACGCCGGCCTGGTAGCCGTCCCCCGACTCGCCCGACAGGTACAGCGCGATCCGCGGCGGCTTCCGGTAGGCGCGCAGCAGCAGGTAGGGGTTGTTGCGCCGGCGCAGGTCGGCGTTCTGCGCGGCCAGCGAGGCCCGTTCCCCGATGGGGTCGTTGTAGCCGGACAGGCTCACTGCGGCCCGGTAGCGGTCGGGGTGGGCGACGGCGAGCTTGACCGCGCAGTGCGCGCCGGCCGAGTAGCCGGCGGTGGCCCAGCCGCTCGGTGCGGAGCGGACACGGAAGTTGTCCATCACCATCTTCGGCACGTCCACGCTGAGCCAGGTGTCCGCGTTCACGGTGCCCGGGATGTTGGCGCAGCCCGTGTCCGCCTTGGCGATGAGGTTGGTGCGCGGGGAGACGAGGACGAACGGGGCGATGCGCCCGCTGCGCATCAACGGCTCCAGCTGCTCGTGCACGTGCAGGGAGCCGAACCAGGCCTTCGCCGAGCCCGGGTAGCCGGACAGCAGCTCCACCACCGGGAACTTCGTGTCCCGATAGGCGGGTTCGTCGTACTGCGGCGGCAGCCACACGTAGACCTCGGCGTCCACCCCGGAGACGCGGCCCTTGAGCTGGGTGACGCGCACCCCGCCGGCCGCGTGCATCCCGGGCCCGTCGGCCGGGGTGAACCTCTGCCGGACCTTCGGCAGCCTGCGGTAGGCGATGCCTCCGGTGCCGTCGGCGCCCAGGTCCGCGGCCTTCTGCACGTGGTTGCCGGTGCCGAGCAGGTCGGCCCAGTCGTCGTACAGGTTGTTGGCGTTGTTCACCAGCACGAAGACCAGCGCGATGGCCGTGACCTGGGCGAACAGCAGCATCAGGGCCCGCACCGCGGTCCTGAGCGGCCGCGGCCCGCGCAGCCGCGTCCACAGGGCGAGCGGCAGCACGAGACCGAGCACGGCCAGCGCGACGGTGGTGTACAGGAACGGCGTCCCGGTGAGGCTCATGTCTCCCTAGAGGGACATCACGGGCACCGGGTTCACGGACGAGTACGGACACTTACCGAGATATTGCCTGATCTTCACCGATCGGGCGGCGGGTGGTCGTGGGTGGTCCGCGAGCGAGAAAGCTACCGCTTAGTAGTTTGCTGTTGTACTGTTCCGGCATGTCAGAAGCAGCTTCCGCCCCGGCCGTGCGGGCCACGGCCGGCGACAGCGAGTTCGACCGGGACACCGCCCTCGTCCGGCGCGCCCCCGGCGTCTACGACATCGACCTCTCGGCCGGCTGGACCATCATCAACGCCGTCAACGGCGGCTATCTGCTGGCCGTCCTCGGCCGGGCGCTCGCGGACGCCCTGCCCCACCCGGACCCGTTCACGATATCCGCCCACTACCTGACCGCCTCCCGGCCCGGACCGGCCGTGGTGCGCACCGACGTGGTGCGCACCGGCCGCACCCTGTCCACCGGCCAGGCCTCCCTCTTCCAGTACGACGAGGACGGCCGCGAGGTGGAGCGCATCCGGGTACTGGCCTCCTACGGCGACCTGGACGCCCTGCCCGACGACGTGCGCACCACGGCGAAGCCGCCCGCGATCCCGCCGCTGGAGCAGTGCCTCGGCCCCGAGGACGGGCCCGCCCCCGTCCCGGGAAGCTCGGCCATCGCCGACCGGCTGATGCTCAGGCTGGACCCGGCCACCGCCGGCTGGGCCGTGGGCCGGCCCTCCGGCAAGGGCGAGATGCGGGCCTGGTTCGGCCTGGCCGACGGCCGCGACGCCGACCCGCTCTCGCTGCTGCTCGCCGTGGACGCGCTGCCCCCGACCGCCTTCGAACTCGGCCTGACCGGCTGGGTGCCGACGGTCGAGCTGACCGTGCACGTCCGCTGCCGCCCCGCGCCCGGCCCGCTGCGGGTGTCCATCACCACCCGCAACCTGGCCGGCGGCTTCCTGGAGGAGGACGCCGAGGTCTGGGACGCCGCCGACCGGCTGGTGGCCCAGTCCCGGCAGCTCGCGCGGGTCAGGCTCGGCTGAGCGGCACCCGTCCGGTCCAGGCCGCCAGCCGCTCGTAGGCCCCCGCGCCCTCGGGGGCCTCGTGGCGCGCGGCGAAGGGCGTCGCGGCGTCCCGGGGGCGCGAGTCGGGCAGCACCCGGCGGGCCGCGGCGAGCGCGCGCTCGGCCGGCTCCGGTTCGAGGGGGAGCGGGTGGCCGAGCGCCTCGGACAGGTCCCAGGTGTGCGTCACGATCTCCATCAGGTACCCGGACAGCGCCTCCTGGCCGGAGACCTCGCCCCACGGCACCCGCACCGGCGTGCGCATCCGCTCGTCGCTCTCCCACGCCTTCACCGCGCGCACGCGCACCTCCTCGTAGGCCGCCGCCCACCCGTCGTCCGCGACCCCCTCGGCGAAGGACGTCATGGCCAGTCCGTCACCGCCCTCCCCGACGACGGCGATCCGGCGGGTGCCGCCGACGATGTGGCTCAGCAGCGTGCGGACGTCGAACTCGGCACAGGGGGTCGGGCCGGACAGCTGCTCCGGCCGGACCGTCCTGATCAGCTCCGCGGCCTGCTCGGTGGCGCGGGCGTACACCGGGCGCGGGTCGGCGACGTCGTCGGCGGCCGTGCCGTCGAGAGCGGCCGTGCCGTTCGCGGTGGTGGTGACGTTCGCGGCGTCGGTGGTGTTCATGGGGCTCCTCCCGTGGTCGGTACGCCGAGGATCCCCGGATAACCTGACAGATCCCGTCACCATTTGCGCCGGGCGCCGAACGGGCGGGATCCTGGCGCCGTGAAGTCCGACCGCCTGCTGTCGATCCTGCTGCTCCTGCAGACCCGCGGCCGGGTGCCCGCCCGGGAACTCGCCGAGCGGCTGGAGGTGTCGGTGCGCACCATCTACCGCGACGTCGAGGCCCTGTCGGCCTCCGGCGTCCCCGTCTACGCCGAACGCGGCCGGCACGGCGGCATCGAACTGCTCGCCGGATTCCGCACGGACGTCACCGGCCTGACCGCCGACGAGTCCCGCGCGCTGTTCGTCCTGGCCGCGCAGGGCGCGCACGCGGCGCTCGGGCTGGACTCGGCGCTCGGCTCGGCGCTGCGCAAGGTGATGGCCGCGCTGCCGGCCCCGCACCGGCCGGCCGCGGAGGTGACCAGCCGTCGCATCCTGGTCGACGCCACCCGCTGGAAGAGCGGCCCGCAGCAGGCCGTCGACCTCGCCGTGCTGCAGGACGCCGTCTTCGCCGCCCGGCGCCTGCGGCTGCGCTACCGCCACAGCGGCGAGCGCGAGCCGCGCACGTACACGGTCGACCCCTACGGCCTGGTCGCCAAGGCGGGCGTGTGGTACCTGGTCGCCGACCGGCGGGCCCGGCCCCGGCTGTTCCGCGCCGAGCGGATCAGGTCGGCGCGCGTCCTGGACGAGCCGGTGCGCCGCCGGCCCGGTGTGGAACTCGCCGACGCCTGGGAGGTGCTGCGCCGCCAGGTCGGGGGGCGGCCCGGCGCGCTGGAGGTCACCGTGCGGGTGCACCGCGACCGCCTCGACATGTTCCAGCGCATGCACGCCTTCGCGCTGGCCGGCCCGCCCGACGACGACGGCACCGGCGAGTGGGTCACCGCACGGCTGACCTTCGGCAGCCTGCGGGCCGTCCGCCAACTGCTCGCCTTCTCCGACCGCGTGCGGGTGCTCTCCCCGCCGCAGGCGCGCGAGGAACTGCGGACGGCGGTCGCCTCGCTCGCCGAACTGTACGGGCGGGAGGACGACGGGGGCGGCGGCGGTGAGGACGACGGTGAGGGCGGTGAGGAAGGCGGCGCCGAGCGCGGGGAGCGCTGACGGTCGGTCGGCCCGGTGGCGGGCGTTGACGGTCGGTCGGCCCGGTGGCGCGGGCGTGGACGGTCAGTCGAGCCAGTGGCGGCGGCCGATGCTGATCAGCCGCAACTGCCGGGTGGCCAGCCGGGTGACCTGCTCGCGCGTGGCCTCGGAGGCGTCCTGCGCCTCCAGGAAGAGCGAGGCGGTCATCAGCATCTGGTCGACGTAGAGGTGCGCGAGCATCAGCAGGTCGTCCTCGCTCCAGCCCGCCGCCTGCGCGTCCTTGGCCAGTTCCTCCTTCACCTCACGGGCGAAACGGGCCAGTTGCTCGCGGATCGCCTCGCGCACCGGCTGGACCCCGCCGTGGCGCTCCCGGGCGATGAACCGTACGTGCGCCGGGTACTCGGCCACATGACGGGCGATCAGCTCGACGGCGCGCGCGATGCGTTCCTCGCTGTCGTCCGCCGTGGACACCGTCGTCCGGATCATCGGGTGCAGGCTGCCCAGCGCCTCCTCGACCAGGGCCACGCCGAGATCCGCCGTGGAGCGGAAGTGCCGGTAGAAGGCGGTCGGGGCGACGCCGACGGCCCGGGTGACCTCGCGCAGGCCCAGGCTGCTCAGGCTCTGCTCCTCCAGCAGGGCCAGCGCCGCGGCCAGCAGGGCCTGGCGGGTGCGGAGCTTCTGGGCCTGCCGGACACCGAGGGTGTGACTCATGCCATGCAGTTAACAACTGTTCTCCGGAATTTCCAAGGCATGGGACACGCTAGACTCGGTAGTCAGTGAACAACTGTTACCGCAGCGTTCGCCGAACGAACGCCGGAGGGGGATGCGATCCCATGCTGTTCCTCGTCGCCGCACTGCTGCTGCTCGGCGTCGTCCTGGGCACCGTCGCCCACGCGCCGCTCGGCTTCACCGTCGTGGCCGCCGTCGTGATCGCCGTCTGGCTCGGCGTCTTCGCGCTCCGCGAGCGCCACGCCCGCCGGCGCGGCACCTCCCACTGAGGCGGCCCGCCGCGCGGCCATCGACCGCCCACGCGCCCGTCCGACCGTCCGAGAAGAGTCGGGAGCCCACCACCATGCACCTCACCGCACCGGCCACGCGCCGCACCGCCGCCCGCGACACCGACGGCATGGCCGTCGCGTCCTTCACCCTCGGCCTGCTCGGCCTGCTGGCCCTCACCCTCTCCCTGGGCCCCATCGCCATCGTGCTGGCCGGCGTCGCCCTGTGGCGGGGCCCCCCCCGCCGCGGCCGGGCCCTGCTCGGCCTCACCCTCGGCATCGCCGACCTCGTGGTCCTGCTGGCCTTCATGCAGGCCGACCACACGGTGGCCTGGAGCTTCTAGCCGCGCGCGTGGCGCCTCCGGCCGCACGCGTGGTGCTTCCGGCCGCACGCGTGGTGCTTCCGGCCGCGCGTGTGGCGTTTCCGGCGCCCCCGTGGAGCCGTCGGCCGCCCCCGCGCACCGTGCCCCCGCCGGGAGGTGGCAACGTGGCGCAACCGCGACCCCGGGTCCGGCACGGGCGCCCCGTAGAATCGGCCCCACCATGGCTTACCTCGACCACGCCGCGACCACCCCGATGCTCCCGGAGGCGGCAGAGGCGCTGACCGCCGCGCTGGGCGTCACCGGCAACGCCTCCTCCCTCCACGCGTCCGGCCGTCGCGCCCGCCGCACGGTCGAGGAGGCCCGCGAGGCCCTCGCCGAGGCCCTCGGCGCCCGCCCCAGCGAGGTCGTCTTCACCTCCGGCGGCACCGAGGCCGACAACCTCGCCGTCAGGGGCCTGTCCGGGGCCCGCCGCGACGCCGACCCGGCCCGCACCCGCATCCTGGCCAGCCCCGTCGAGCACCACGCCGTCCTCGACGCCGTGCACTGGCTCGGCGAGCACGAGGGCGCCACCGTCGAATACCTGCCCGTCGACGCCTACGGCCGCGTCCACCCCGACGCCCTGCGCGAGGCCGTCGCCCGCAACCCCGACGATGTGGCCCTGGCCACCGTGATGTGGGCGAACAACGAGATCGGCACCGTGCTGCCGGTGCGCGAACTGGCCGAGGTGGCCGCCGAGTTCGGCGTCCCCGTGCACTCCGACGCCGTCCAGGCCTTCGGCCAGGTCCCGGTCGACTTCGCCGCCTCCGGCCTGGCCGCGATGACGGTCTCCGGCCACAAGATCGGCGGCCCGTACGGCATCGGCGCGCTCGTCCTGGGCCGCGAGCACACCCCCGTGCCCGTGCTGCACGGCGGCGGTCAGGAGCGCCACGTGCGCTCCGGCACCCTCGACGTCCCCGCCATCGCCTCCTTCGCGGTGGCCGGCCGGCTCGCCGCCGAGCGACGCGAGCGGTTCGCCCGCGAGATCGGCGCGCTGCGCGACGAACTGATCGACGCCGTCCGCGCGGCCGTCCCCGACGCCGTCCTCGGCGGCGACCCGGCCCCCGAGGGCCGCCTGCCGGCCAACGCCCACTTCACCTTCCCCGGCTGCGAGGGCGACTCCCTGCTGCTCCTGCTGGACGCCCAGGGCATCGAGTGCTCCACCGGCTCCGCCTGCACCGCAGGTGTCGCCCAGCCCAGCCACGTCCTGCTCGCCACCGGCGCCGACCCGGACCTGGCCCGCGGCACCCTGCGCTTCTCCCTGGGCCACACCTCCACCCGGGCGGACGTCGAGGCGGTCGCCAAGGCCATCGGCCCGGCCGTGGAACGCGCCCGCGCCGCCGGCCTGACGTAGCGGCGGCGCGGGACATCCGCCCGTCGGCCCGGGTGCCGTACGGACGCGGCCCGAGGCATCTGTCCTGGGTTCACCTGTCCCAGGTTGTGCCGGACGCGGACCGCCGCGCTTCAGCCCTGGGGGGTTCCGGACGCGGCCCGCCGCACCAGCCCCATGTAGCGGTCCCAGTCCCAGTGCGGCCCGGGATCCGTGTGGTCGGCGCCCGGCACCTCGGCGTGGCCGACGATGTGCCGGCGATCGACGGGGATGCCGTACCGCTCGCATATCCGCGCCGTCAGCCGCGCCGACGCCGCGTACATCGCGTCCGTGAAGGACGAGGCCCGCTCGACGAAGCCCTCGTGCTCGATGCCGACACTGCGCTCGTTGAACGCCCGGTTGCCCGCGTGGAAGGCCACGTCCAGCTCGCGGATCATCTGGGTGACCTGCCCGTCCGCGCCGACGATGTAGTGCGCGGCGGCCTGGTGCCCCGGGTCCTGGAACGCCCTGACCGCGCTGGACCGGCTGCCCTGGGTGACATGGACGACGACCCGGTCGATCGCGTAGTCGTACGGGCGGTCCGCCCGCCGGTAGTTCGCCGGGGAGGCCGCCAGCCACCGCGCGCCGCGGAAGTCCACCGCGCCCGCCGCCCGCGGCTTCTGCGCGCCCGGCAGCCGCCACCACAGCCGGGACAGCCGGTCCCGCTCCAGCACCGCCCCGCCCGCGACCCCCGCCGCCGCACCGCCGATCAGCAGGGCACGCCTGCCCGGCCGCCGTTCCCCGTCGCGTTCACTCGCCCCCATGCGTGAGGAAACGGATGTCCGGCGCCCGTGGTTCCCGCGCACCCGTACCCTGAAAGGGCTATGACTGACACCCCGCAGCGCACCCGCCCCCTCCGCGTCCTCGCCGCCATGTCGGGCGGCGTCGACTCCGCCGTCGCCGCGGCCCGCGCCGTGGACGCCGGCCACGACGTCACCGGCGTGCACCTCGCGCTCTCCGCGAACCCGCAGTCCTTCCGCACGGGCGCGCGGGGCTGCTGCACCATCGAGGACTCCCGCGACGCCCGCCGTGCCGCGGACGTCATCGGCATCCCCTTCTACGTGTGGGACCTCGCCGAGCGCTTCCGCGAGGACGTGGTCGAGGACTTCGTCGCCGAGTACGAGGCCGGCCGCACCCCCAACCCGTGCCTGCGCTGCAACGAGAAGATCAAGTTCGCCGCGCTGCTGGACAAGGCGCTCGCCCTCGGCTTCGACGCGGTGTGCACCGGCCACTACGCGAAGATCGTCACGCTGCCCGACGGCGGCCGGGAACTGCACCGCGCCTCCGACCTGGCCAAGGACCAGTCCTACGTCCTCGGCGTGCTGGACGAGCAGCAGCTCGCGCACGCGATGTTCCCGCTCGGCGACACGGTCACCACCAAGGAGGAGATCCGCGCGGAGGCCGAGCGGCGCGGCCTCGCGGTGGCCAAGAAGCCCGACTCGCACGACATCTGCTTCATCGCCGACGGCGACACCCAGGGCTTCCTGGCCCGGCGGCTGGGCAGGGCCGAGGGCGACATCGTGGACGAGGCCGGCAACAAGCTGGGCACCCACGAGGGCGCGTACGGCTTCACCATCGGCCAGCGCAAGGGCCTGCGGATCGGCACCCCGGCCCCCGACGGCAAGCCCCGCTACGTCCTGGACATCTCCCCGGTCACCAACACCGTCACGGTCGGCCCCGCCTCCGCCCTGGACGTCGAGGCGCTCACCGCGATCCGCCCCCGCTGGTGCGGCACCGCCCCCACCGGCCCCGGCACCTACACCGCCCAGCTGCGCGCCCACGGCGGCGAGAGCGAGGTCACCGCGGAGGTCGTCGACGGTGAACTGCGGGTCACCTTCACCGAGCCGGTCCGCGGCGTCGCCCCCGGCCAGGCGATCGTGCTCTACGACGGCACGCGCGTGGTCGGCTCGGCGACGATCGCGACGACCCGCCGGGCCACGGCCGGGGCGGCCTGAGGGGCCGGGCCGTATCCGGGCTCACGCCGCGAAGAACTCCGCCAGCACCGGGGCCAGCACCTCCGGCTCCACCGCGTGGGTCTGGCCCTCCAGGACGCGGTAGGTGCCCTGCGGGGCGGCCTCGGCGACCTGGCGGGCCGCGGTGCGCATCGACTCGGGACTCGCGCCGCCCGCGACCGCCAGGACCGGCACGGTGAGCGAGGCCAGCAGCTCCCGCGGGACCGGGCCGTCGCCCAGCACGGCGTCGTCGTAGGCCAGGGTGGGCGCCACCGCCTCCAGGCCCGGCCACATGGGGGACCGGCGCGCGTTGGCGATCATCTGCTCGGCCAGACCCGTCACCCGCAGGAACAGCTCCACCGCGTCGCCGCGCCGGCCCTCCGCGAGCGCCCGGGTCAGGGCGTCGGTGTACGCGGCGCGCTCCTGCGCGCGGCCGGGCCGCACCTCGAACGGCGGCTCGTACACCGCCACCCGGCGCACCGGCAGCCCGCTCGCCGCCGCCCTGAGCGCCAGCGCGCCGCCCGAGGACATGCCGTACAGCGCCGCGTCGCCGCCCACCGCGTCGATCACGGCCGCGAGGTCCTCCACCTCGCGCTCCACCGCGTACGGCGGTGTGTCCCCGCTCTCCCCGCGGCCCCGGCGGTCGTACACCACGGTGCTGAAACGGTCCGACAGCGCGGCGGCCAGCGGCGCGGCCGTGGCGCCCGTCGACATCGCGCCGCTGACGAGGACGACCACCGGGCCCCGCCCGGTGCGGTGGTAGGCGAGGGGGGTGCCGTCACGCGAGAGAGTCTTTTTGTCCATGGCTGTGAAGACTGCCACGGCTCGGGGATGTCACCGGGTCACAACACTTCGGCGGCTCACACCGCCTCCACGTCGACCTCCACGTCGTAGAAGCACAGGTGGTCCTTGAGCGCCGCGACGTCCGGCTTGGGGTCGGGGTACGCCCACACCAGGTCGGGTGCGTCCGGCAGCGACCAGTAGGACGCGGTGCCCTTGTAGGGGCAGTAGGTGTGCGTCTCGGAAGGCGTCAGCAGGTCGAGGCGCACGTCGTCGCGCGGCAGGTAGTAGCGCGGGGGACAGCCGGTCTCGCGCAGCACCAGCGGGCGGTGGCTCTCCGCCAGCACCCGGTCGCCGTGCACCACGCGCACGTGCTCGTCGCTCTGCTCGATGCTGATCGTGTGTCCTTGGGCCATGTAGACAAAGCGCGCGGGGGCGCGTGCTTCTTCCCGCTGTTCCCGGTCTTCCCCGGGCACGGGCGGCCGCCGCGGTACGGTTCGGGCTCGCGCGTGGGGCGCCACCGGCGGCGCCGCGTACCGTTGAGCGCATGAACATCTGCGTCTTCCTCTCCGCCGCCGACCTCGACGACCGCTACACCCGCCCCGCCCGCGACTTCGCCCGGCTGCTCGGCAAGGGCGGGCACACCCTGGTCTGGGGCGGCTCCGACGTCGGGCTGATGAAGGTGGTCGCGGACGGCGTGCAGGAGGCGGGCGGCCGGCTCGTCGGCGTGTCGGTGGACTTCCTGTCCGCCAAGGCGCGCCCCGGCGCCGACGAGATGGTGATCGCGCGGGACCTCGCCGAGCGCAAGAAGCTGCTGCTGGAGAAGGCCGACGCCGTGGTGATCATGGTGGGCGGCACGGGGACGCTGGACGAGGCCACCGAGATCCTGGAGCTGAAGAAGCACGGGCGGACCGACAAGCCGGTGGTGCTGCTGAACACGGCCGGTTTCTACGACGGCCTGCGCGAGCAGTTCCGCCGCATGGAGGACGAGGGGTTCCTGCCGCGGCCGCTGAGCGAGCTGGTGTTCTTCGCCGACGAGCCCGCGGGCGCGCTCGCGTATCTGGAGGAGTCGCTCCCCGGCCGCTGAGCGGCGGGTGCGAGCATGGCGGCATGGCTACACATGTGATCACCGGCGCCGGTTCCGGCATCGGCGCGGCCGTCGCCCGCCGCCTGCACGCGCGCGGGGACCAGCTCGTGCTCCACGCGCGCGACGCGGGCCGCGCGAAGGAACTGGCCGCCGAGTTCCCCGGCGCGCGCACGCTGGTCGGCGACCTGGCCGAACCCGAGCGGCTCAGCTGGGCCTTCTCCCACCAGTCGCTGCCCGACCGGGTGGACTCCCTGCTGCACGTGGCGGGCGTGGTCGACCTGGGCCCGGTCGGTGAGCTGACCCCGAAGACCTGGCGTCACCAGCTCGACGTCAACCTGATCGCCCCGGCGGAACTCACCCGCCACTTCCTGCCCCAACTGCGCGCCGCGCGCGGCCACGTGCTGTTCGTGAACTCCGGCTCGGGCCTGAACGCCCACGCGGGCTGGTCCGCCTACGCCGCCTCCAAGCACGGCCTGAAGGCGCTCGCCGACGCCCTGCGCGAGGAGGAGCACGGCAACGGCGTACGGGTCACCACCGTCTACCCGGGCCGCACCGCCAGCCCCATGCAGGCCAAGGTCCACCAGCAGGAGGGCAAGGAGTACGACCCGGCGAAGTGGATCGACCCCGAGTCGGTGGCGACGGCCATTTTGATGGCCCTCGACCTGCCGCGCGACGCCGAGGTCAACGACCTGACGGTCCGCCCGGGCCGCTGAGGCGCGGGCCCTCGCGCCCGCGGGCCCGGACGCCCGGCGCCGCGGCGGGCACGCCTCCGTTGCCCGAGCGGAGTGTCCCGGGACCCTGCCGTGGGCGCGCGCTCGGGCATCGTGGGCTCCCCTGAGCCCCGCCACCGAGGCCCCGCCGGAGGGGCGCGCTCGCACGCGCCTCCCGGCTCTCGGGCCTCCTGCCCCCTGGACCTCCGCTCCCCGCTCCCGCACCTCGCCGGGAGGCGCCCACCCCCCCGGGCCGCCTGGCTCTTCCGGACCCCGGCTCCCGCGGTCCCGTACCCGTTCCGAAAGCGCGGCCGTACCCGGACCGAAGGCGAGTGCCGGTACCCCTACCGAAGACGCGCCCCGCACCCGCTCCGAAGCCGTGTGCCGGCGTCCCGTCCCAGGCCGCCGGGCACGCGACCTCGCCCCGCCGCCGGAGGCATACGCTTCTCGGGTGAGCGAAAACAGCCAGTTCAGCTTCGGTGCCGCCACCGGGGTCGGGTCGATGCCCGGCGAGGACGCCCGGGAGGCCGTCAAGACCGTCACCGGCACCTTCGAGGACTTCCCCTTCCTGCCCGAGCTGCCCGCCCGGGGGCCCGGCGCCGACATGATCGGGCGGACGGCCGGGATGCTCGTCGAGCTGTACGCGCGCGTGGAGCCCAGCGGATGGCGGATCGGGGACCGGCCCGGACGGGACACCCGGCGGGCACGCTCCTGGCTGCGGCAGGACCTCGACGCCCTGGAGGAGTTCACCCAGGACTACGAGGGCCCGCTGAAGGTGCAGGCGGTGGGTCCGTGGACGCTCGCCGCCCAGCTGGAGCTGAAGAACGGCGAGGCGGCCCTGTCCGACCCCGGCGCCTGCCGGGACCTGGCCGCCTCGCTCACCGAGGGCCTGCGGCTGCATCTGGCCGAGGTGGGCCGGCGGGGGCCCGGCGCCCGGGTCGTCCTCCAGCTCGACGAGCCCTCGCTCCCCGCCGTGCTGCGCGGCCGGGTCGCGACCGCCAGCGGCTACCGCACCCACCGCGCCGTGGACCGGCAGATCGTCGAGTCCACCCTGCGGGAGGTCATGGCGGCGCACGACGGCGGACCCGTCGTCGTCCACTCCTGCGCGCCGGACGTGCCGTTCGCGCTGCTGCGGCGGGCCGGCGCGGCGGGCGTCTCCTTCGACTTCTCGCTGCTCACCGAGCGTGACGACGAGGCGATCGGGGAAGCCGTGGAGGGCGGAACGCGGCTGCTGGCCGGTGTCGTCGGCGGCACGGACGGCCCGTTGTCAGACCCTGCCGGTAGCGTCATGGGTGTCAGAACGCTGTGGCGCAGGCTGGGGCTGCATCCGGGGCTTCTCGCCCGGGCCGTCACCCTCACCCCGGCGTGCGGACTCGCGGGCGCTTCCCCCGCGTACGCACGCCAGGCGCTCGCCCACTGCGTCCGGGCGGCGAGATCCCTCGCGGACAACCCAGAGTAACGGGAGGACAACACGGTGGCCGGCGACAAGCAGCAGGCTCAGACAGCGGTGCCCGCCGAGGCCCGGGAGAAGCACGTGCAGCTGGCGGAGCAGATCGAGGAGCACCGCTTCCGGTACTACGTCAAGGACGCTCCCGTCATCAGCGACGCCGAGTTCGACCGGCTCCTGCGCTCCCTGGAGGAGCTTGAGGAGGAGTTTCCGGAACTGCGCACGCCGGACTCGCCGACGCAGAAGGTCGCCGGGTCGTACGAGACGGAGTTCACGGCGGTCGAGCACCGCCAACGGATGCTGTCCCTGGACAACACCTTCAACGACGACGAACTCGCCGCCTGGGCCGACCGCGTCGCCAAGGAGCTGGGCGAGCAGGACTACCACTTCCTGTGCGAGCTGAAGGTGGACGGTCTCGCCGTCAACCTCACCTACGAGCACGGGCGGCTGACCCGCGCGGCCACCCGCGGTGACGGCCGCACCGGCGAGGACATCACCCCCAACGTCCGCACCATCGCGGAGATCCCGGACCGGCTCAAGGGCGATGAGGTCCCCGACCTGGTGGAGATCCGCGGCGAGGTGTACTTCCCGATGGAGAAGTTCCTCGAACTCAACGAGCGCCTGGTGGCCGCCGGCGACAAGCCGTTCGCCAACCCGCGCAACGCGGCGGCCGGTTCGCTGCGCCAGAAGGACCCGCGCGTCACCGCCACCCGCCCCCTGCACATGGTGGTCCACGGCATCGGCGCACTGGAGGGGTACGAAGGCCTCACCCGCCTGTCGCAGGCCTACGAGCTGCTGCACACCTGGGGCCTGCCCACCTCCCCGCACAACCGGGTGGTCGACGACCTCGCGGGCGTGCGGGAGTTCATCGCGTACTACGGCGAGAACCGGCACTCGGTGGAGCACGAGATCGACGGCGTGGTCGTCAAGCTCGACGAGATCCGCCTGCAGGGCCGGCTCGGCTCCACCGCCCGCGCGCCGCGCTGGGCGATCGCGTACAAGTACGCGCCGGAGGAGGTCAACACCAAGCTGGTCGACATCAAGGTCGGTGTCGGCCGCACCGGCCGCGTCACGCCCTACGCCCAGGTCGAACCGGTGACGGTGGCCGGTTCGGAGGTCGAGTTCGCCACCCTGCACAACCAGGAGGTGGTCAAGGCCAAGGGCGTCCTCATCGGCGACACCGTGGTGCTGCGCAAGGCCGGTGACGTCATCCCGGAGATCCTCGGCCCGGTCGTGGACCTGCGCGACGGCACCGAGCGGGAGTTCGTCATGCCCACCGAGTGCCCCGAGTGCGGCACGTCGCTGCGGCCCATGAAGGAGGGCGACATCGACCTCAGGTGCCCCAACGCCCGCACCTGCCCCGCCCAGTTGCGGGAGCGCGTGTCGTATCTGGCGGGCCGGGAGTGCCTGGACATCGAGCACTTCGGCGAGGTGGCCGCCGCCGCCCTCACCCGCCCGCTGGAACCGGCCGATCCGCCGCTCGCCGACGAGGGCGACCTGTTCGACCTGACGGTGGAGAAGCTGCTGCCCATCAAGGCCTACGTCCTCGACCCGGACAGCGGCCTGCCCAAGCGCGACCCCAAGACGGGCGAGGAGAAGGTCGTCACGGTCTTCGCCAACCAGAAGGGCGAGCCGAAGAAGAACACCCTGGCGCTGCTGCGGAACATCGAAGCCGCCAAGGACCGCCCCCTGGCCCGTTTCCTCAACGGGCTCTCCATCCGGCACGTCGGGCCGGTGGCGGCCCAGGCCCTGGCCCGGGAGTTCCGCTCCATCGACCGCATCGAGCAGGCGAGCGAGGAGGAACTGGCGCGCACCGACGGCGTCGGCCCGATCATCGCCGCCGCCCTCAAGGAGTGGTTCGCCGAGGACTGGCACCGCGAGATCATCCGCAAGTGGAAGGCCGCCGGCGTTCCGCTGGAGGATCAGGGCACCGGCGAGGAGGAAGGACCGCGCCCCCTGGAGGGCCTGACGGTCGTCGTCACCGGGACCCTGGAGCACTACACCCGCGACGGCGCCAAGGAGGCGCTGCAGAGCCGGGGCGCGAAGGTGACCGGCTCGGTGTCGAAGAAGACCTCCTTCGTGGTCGTGGGGGAGAACCCGGGGTCGAAGTACGACAAGGCGGCGCAGTTGAAGGTGCCCATCCTCGACGAGGCGGGTTTCGGCGTGCTGTTGGAGCAGGGACCGGACGCGGCGGCCGAAGTCGCGCTGCAGACCGCCGAGTAGGGGTTGAAGGCCACCCGTACGGCGCATACCAGATGCATACGGGTGGCCGGGGCGCATTCGGGCAACCGCCGACGACCGGTGCCCCAGGAAGCCTTCCGCGGCCTACTGTTGAGGGGTGCGCCTGCCGCTCCCGGCTGCGGCCGGGGCACCCCGTGCTCTGCCAGAGCACGGGGAAGGTTTTTCCGGCGCGGTGTCCCGCGGATCGTCGGGCACCGGCGCCGGGTCGCGTGGCGCGGGCACCGCCGGCTGTGAGAGGGACGGGAATGGAACCGACCGAGAGCGCCGCCCCGCACTCACGGCTGCGCCGGATGACCGGCGTCTGGCGGGGGTGCCTGGGGCGGACCGGGGAGCGTGCGGGCGCACCCGGACATCCGGGGCAGGCCGGCCGCCGGCGGCCCGCCGCCGGTGAGCACGCCGTGACCGCGACCCGGGCCCCGGCCCGCCCGGCCGGCGCCCGGCCCGCCGCGCTGCCGTCCGCCGGGCCGCGCCCGCAGCGGCCCGCACTGCCCGCGGTGGTGGTCGCCGTGGCCGCGCTCGCCCTCGGCGCCGGCTTCTACCGGGCCTTCACCGCCGGTCACGCGCTCTTCCCCGCCGGATCGGCCGGCTGGTCGCTGGCCGTGCTCACCGGGATCATCGTCGGCCACCTGGTGATGCTGGGCCGCGCCCGCTGGTGGGGCGGCACCGGCTCCGGCACGGCACTGACCCTGGCCGTGCTCCTGCTCTACGGCTGGGTGCCCGCCGGCCTGGTCAGCCTCACCGTCGTCGTCCTGGTCGGCATAGCCCGCCGCCACCGCTGGCGGCCCGGCGTGCTCGACGGCGCCGTGGACATCACCGGGCTCGGTGCCGCCGCGCTCGTCCTGGGCGCCCTCGGCCGCGTCCCGAGCGTGGAGCGGCCCTGGGACCCGGCCACCTGGACGGCGTACACCGCCCTGGAGGTGGTGCTGGTGGCGGCCGTCTACCTCACCGTCACCCGCACCCTGCTGTGGTTCCTGCACTCGCCGCCCGCCGACGGCCTGCCCACCGTGGCCCGCACCGCCCTGACCAGGCAGGGCCTGGTCGCGGTCGCCCTGCTCGGCATCGCGCCGCTGATCTGCGTCGTCGCCGTCGCCGAGCCGGTGCTGCTGCCGCTGTTCGCCATTCCGCTCATCGCCCTGGACTCCACGCTGTGGATCGCCCGCGCCCGGGCCGAGGAGCAGCTGCGTGACCGGCTCACCGGACTGCCCAACCGGCAGTGGCTCCTGGAGCGCATCTGGACCGCCCTCGACGACGCCGAACGCATCGGAGCCCGCTCCGCCCTGATGCTGATCGACCTCGACCGGTTCCGCTCGGTCAACGACACGCTCGGTCATCTCGCCGGGGACCGGCTGCTGCTGCAGATCGCCGACCGGCTGCGCCAGGCGCTGCCGCGCGGCGCGGAGGCCGCCCGGCTCGGCGGGGACGAGTTCGCCGTGTTACTGCCCGTGGCCGACTCCACGACGTCCGCGACCCGCGTCGCCCGCGCCCTGGTCACCACCCTCAGCTCGCCGCTCGACCTGGACGGGCTCACCCTCGTCCTGGAGGCCAGCGCCGGTGTGGCGGTCTTCCCCGACCACGCCCTGGACGCGGAGGGCATGCTGCGCCGCGCCGACGTGGCGATGTACCAGGCCAAGCGGGACCGCACCGGTGTGGAGGTCTACGAGTCCAAGCGGGACTCCAACACCCCCGACCGGCTCGGACTGCTCGGCGACCTGCGCCGTGCCCTGGACGCCCACGAGGTCCAGCTGCACTACCAGCCCAAGGTCCGCTTCGACGGGCAGGTCGCCGGGCTGGAGGCGCTGGTGCGCTGGGTGCACCCCGAGCGCGGCAAGGTCCCGCCGGACGAGTTCATAGCGATCGCCGAGTCCTCCGGGCTGATGCCCCACCTGACGGAGTACGTGCTGGAGACGGCCCTGGAGCAGGTCGCCGCCTGGCGCGCCCAGGGGCTGTACGTGCCGGTCGCGGTCAACGTCTCCCCGCGTGACGTGCACACCCCCGGCTTCGCCGGCTCGGTGGCGGCACGACTGGCCCGGCACGGCGTCCCGGCGGGCGCCCTGCAACTGGAGATCACCGAGCACGTGCTCCTGGAGGACCCCCAGCGGGCCGCCGACACCCTGGCCGCGCTGACCGGGCACGGCGTGAAGATGTCCCTGGACGACTTCGGCACCGGCTACTCCTCCCTGGTGCACCTGCGCCGGTTGCCGGTGAGCGAGCTGAAGATCGACCGCTCGTTCGTGGCACAGCTGGCGGTGGACACCGAGGACGCCGAGATCGTCCGCTGCACCGTCGACCTCGCGCACTCCCTCGGCCTGCTCGTCGTCGCCGAGGGCGTCGAGGACGACGAGACCTGGGAACGCCTGCGCGACCTGGGCTGCGACGCCGTCCAGGGCTGGCTGGTCGCGGCCGCGATGCCGCCGGAGGAGACGACGGCCTGGCTGCGGGCGCGCGGTCCGCGCGGCCGGGGGTGCTGGGCGTGGGCGGCCGGACCGTCGACCCGCGGCGCCGCGGGGGGGAGCTGGCCGGCGTCCGCCTCGCCCTGACCCGCCGCGAGTTCGACCTGCTGGCCTTCCTGGCCGGGCGGCCCGGCGTCGTCGTGGCGCGCCGCGAACTGCTGGCCGAGGTGTGGCAGCAGTCTGTCCACCGCCAGCTGTGCCACGAACGAGCGGTCGATCTTCAGCTCGCTCACCGGCAACCGGCGCAGGTGCACCAGGGAGGAGTAGCCGGTGCCGAAGTCGTCCAGGGACATCTTCACGCCGTGCCCACCCGGCGCCCCCGGCCGCCTCGCGCCGGGCCTCGCGTCGCCTCCGACCGGCGCGCATCGCGTCCAGCGCCGCCCCCGACCGGTGTCCCGGGCTCCGCGCCGTTCCCGGGCGACGCCCCCGGCCGCCGCGCGCCGCGCCTCGCTCGCCCCGGCCGACCCTCGAGGCGACGCCCGCGCCCCCTGTCGGTCAAGGGGCTGCGGGTCGGCACGCTCGGGGTGCCGGGCCTGGACCTGCCGGGCCTGATCCTGCCGGCCTGGGTCGGGGCCTGGGCCGAGGCGTGGTTCTTGCTCTGCGTGGCACTCGTCCCGCTCCTCGACACGCTGATCGTCGTGCGCTACGGCGGCACGAAAGCCGTAGCCTTCGGGATCTGCTGCGCCATCGCGATCGTTGTACCGATCAGTGCCGGAATGCTCTTCGTGGTCCGACCGGGACGCGCAAGACGTGTAAGGGGAGATCCACCATGTCACTGTTCGTGCCGACGTTCGACGAGAGTGTGGTCGTCCGGGAAGCCGAGGCGGAGGTCGTCGGCCGGGCGCCCGCCACCATCCGCCTGCTGGCCGACAGCAGCGCGACCGGCGGCGCCCTGTCCACCCAGCGCGTCACTCTCCAGGCGGGCGCCGACGGCGCCGAGCCGCACTGGCACGACCGCTCCGCCGAGATGTTCTTCCTGCTCGACGGCGCCGCCGACATCCTCTCCGGCGAGGACGTCCTGACCGCGGGCCCCGGCGACCTCGTCGTCGTCCCGCCCGGCAAGCCGCACGCCTTCGCGGCCGTACCCGGAGCCGACGCCGACCTGCTCATCGTCCTCACACCCGGCGTCGAGCGCTTCGAGTACTTCCGGCACCTGCAACGCATCCGCCTGGGCGAGGCCACCCGGGAGAGCCTGCTCCAGGTCCAGGAGCTGTACGACAACCACTTCCTGAAGAGTTCGGCCTGGGAGACCCGCCGCGGCTGAGCCGCACAAGGGGAAACCGTTTCACGGCCACCGCCCCCCGCCCCATAGGATTGGGGACTGGCGTCACATTCCCGCCTGCCCCGCGACGCCTGGCACGCACGCTCGCCGCGTTGCCGAACCGCCCACGTGGCTGCCGCCACGAGGGCGCTCCGGCGCCTTGCGATCGCACGCACCAGACGCCGCGCGGCCCGCCCCACGGGCGGTCGGCGTGAACGCGACGCCGGCCCCCGGCCCCCAACCACACACACTCACCCCAGAGGATCGCTGCATGCCTGGCATCACGCGCGAGGAGGTCGCCCACCTCGCCCGGCTGGCGCGTCTGGAGCTGAAGCCCGAAGAGCTAGACCACTTCGCGGGACAGCTGGACGACATCATCGGCGCGGTGGCCCGCGTCAGTGAGGTCGCCGACCAAGACGTACCGCCGACCTCCCACCCGCTGCCGCTGACGAACGTCATGCGCGCGGACGAGGTCCGTCCGTCGCTCACCCCCGAGCAGGCGCTGTCCGGCGCCCCCGCCCAGGAGCAGCAGCGTTTCAAGGTGCCGCAGATCCTGGGGGAGGAGTGACCGCCATGACGGACACGAACAGCATCATCAAGCTCACGGCCGCCGAGATCGCCGCGAAGATCGCCTCCGGCGAGCTGACGGCCGTCGAGGTCACCGAGGCCCACCTGGCCCGCATCGAGGCCGTCGACGAGAAGGTGCACGCCTTCCTGCACGTCGACCGCGAGGGCGCCCTCGCCCAGGCCCGCGCCGTGGACGCCAAGCGCGAACGCGGCGAGAAGCTCGGCCCGCTGGCCGGCGTCCCGCTCGCGCTCAAGGACATCTTCACCACCGAGGGCGTGCCGACCACCGTCGGCTCCAAGATCCTCGAGGGCTGGATCCCGCCGTACGACGCCACGCTCACCAAGCGGCTCAAGGCCGCCGACGTGGTGATCCTCGGCAAGACCAACATGGACGAGTTCGCCATGGGGTCCTCCACCGAGAACAGCGCCTTCGGGCCGACCGGCAACCCCTGGGACCTGACCCGGATCCCCGGCGGCTCCGGCGGCGGCTCCTCCGCGGCCCTGGCCTCCTACCAGGCCCCGCTCGCCATCGGCACCGACACCGGCGGCTCCATCCGCCAGCCGGCCGCCGTCACCGGCACGGTCGGCGTGAAGCCGACGTACGGCGCGGTCTCCCGCTACGGCATGGTCGCCTTCTCCTCCTCCCTGGACCAGGGCGGCCCGTGCGCCCGCACGGTGCTGGACGCCGCGCTGCTGCACGAGGTGATCGCCGGGCACGACCCGATGGACTCCACCTCCATCGACGCCCCGGTCCCGCCGGTCGTCGAGGCGGCCCGCAACGGCAGCGTGCGGGGCATGCGCGTCGGCGTGGTCAAGCAGTTCCGCGGCGAGGGCTACCAGGCCGGCGTCATCCAGCGCTTCGACGAGTCCGTCGAGCTGCTGAAGGAGCTGGGCGCCGAGATCGTCGAGCTGGACTGCCCGTCCTTCGACCTGGCCCTGTCGGCGTACTACCTGATCGCGCCGAGCGAGTGCTCCTCCAACCTGGCCCGCTTCGACGGCCTGCGCTACGGCCTGCGCACCGGCGACGACGGCAGCCACTCCGCGGAGGAGGTCACCTCGCTCACCCGCGAGGCGGGCTTCGGCCCGGAGGTCAAGCGCCGCATCATGCTCGGCACCTACGCCCTCAGCTCCGGCTACTACGACGCCTACTACGGCAGCGCCCAGAAGGTCCGCACGCTCATCAAGCAGGACTTCGACAAGGCGTTCGAGCAGGTCGACGTGATCGTCTCCCCGACGACCCCGACCACCGCCTTCCCGATCGGCGAGCGCGCCGACGACCCGATGGCGATGTACCTCGCCGACCTGTGCACCATCCCGACCAACCTGGCGGGCAACGCGGCCATGTCCCTGCCCTGCGGCCTCGCCCCGGAGGACAACCTCCCGGTGGGCCTGCAGATCATCGCCCCGGTGATGAAGGACGACCGCCTGTACAAGGTGGGTGCCGCCGTCGAGGCCGCCTTCGTGGAAAAGTGGGGACACCCGCTCCTGGAGGAGGCTCCGTCGCTGTGAGTGCACTGTCCAAGGCCAAGGGCTTCAAGAAGTCCAAGTCCGGTACGTACCTGTCCATGGCCACGACCGCGTTCGGCGCGATCGGTGTCGCCAAGCAGATCAAGAAGGCCCGCGCCGAGAGCGACACGCTGCGGCTGATCGACGCCGTCGTCACCGCCGCCGGCGTCGTCACCGGCCTCGCCATCCTCTACCGCGAGCTGAAGCGGCTGGGCGACGACGACGTCCTGCTGGGCTGAGAGGGAAGTTTCACCGTGACCACCACGACCGACCTGGTGTCGTACGAGGACGCGCTCGCGTCGTACGACCCCGTCATGGGCCTCGAGGTCCATGTCGAACTCGGCACCAAGACCAAGATGTTCTGCGGCTGCTCGACCGTGCTCGGCGCGGACCCGAACACCCAGACCTGCCCGGTCTGCCTCGGCCTGCCCGGCGCGCTCCCGGTCGTCAACGCGACCGGCGTGGAGTCCGCCATCAAGATCGGTCTCGCGCTGAACTGCGAGATCGCCGAGTGGTGCCGCTTCGCCCGGAAGAACTACTTCTATCCGGACATGCCGAAGAACTTCCAGACCTCCCAGTACGACGAGCCGATCGCCTTCAACGGCTACCTCGACGTGCAGCTGGAGGACGGCGAGACCTTCCGCGTGGAGATCGAGCGCGCCCACATGGAGGAGGACACCGGCAAGTCGACGCACGTCGGCGGCGCCACCGGCCGTATCCACGGCGCGTCCCACTCCCTGCTGGACTACAACCGCGCCGGCATCCCGCTCATCGAGATCGTCACCAAGCCGATCGTCGGCGCCGGCGAACGCGCCCCGGAGGTGGCGAAGGCGTACGTCCGCGAGCTGCGCGAGGTCATCCGCGCCCTCGGCGTGTCCGAGGCGCGCATGGAAATGGGCCAGATGCGCTGCGACGTGAACCTGTCGCTGATGCCCAAGGGCGCCGACAAGTTCGGCACCCGCTCCGAGACGAAGAACGTCAACTCGCTGCGGTCCGTGGAGCGCGCGGTCCGCTTCGAGATCCAGCGCCACGCGGCCGTCCTCTCCGACGGCGGCACGATCGTCCAGGAGACCCGCCACTTCCACGAGGACACGGGCTCCACGACCTCCGGCCGGGTCAAGGAGGAGGCCGAGGACTACCGGTACTTCCCCGAGCCGGACCTGGTGCCGGTCGCCCCGTCCCGCGAGTGGGTCGAGGAGATCCGTGCCGCGCTGCCCGAGCTGCCGCTGGTGCGGCGCAACCGGCTGCGCGAGGAGTGGGGGATCTCCGGCACGGACATGCAGGCCATCCTCAACGCCGGCGCGCTCGACCTGATCGTCGCCACCATCGACGCCGGGGCCGACGCGGCCTCCGCCCGCAAGTGGTGGATGGGTGAGCTGGCCCGCCAGGCCAACGAGTCCGGCAAGGCCCTGGACGAGCTGGCGATCACGCCGCAGCAGGTCGCCCGGGTGACCGAGCTGGTCGCGTCCGGCGACCTGAACGACAAGCTGGCCCGCCAGGTCATCGAGGGCGTCCTCGCCGGCGAGGGCACCCCGGACGAGGTGGTCGAGGGACGCGGCCTGAAGGTCGTCTCCGACGAGGGCGCGCTGACCGCCGCCGTCGAGGAGGCCATCGCCGGCAACCCGGCCATCGCGGACAAGGTCCGCGGCGGCAAGGTCGCCGCGGCCGGCGCCCTGGTCGGTGCGGTCATGAAGGCCACTCGCGGCCAGGCCGACGCGGCCCGCGTCAAGGAGCTGATCCTGCAGAAGCTGGGCGTCAGCGAGGGCTGACCCGCCGACGACGCCCCAGGGGGACGCATCGCGTACGCCGATGCGTCCCCCTGCGCGTACCCGGGCCCGGTCCGGACGTCCTCGTGGGGCGCGGACCCCCTGTCCGGCGTGCGGCGCCGAGGCGCTACGCTCGCGCGCCATGAGTGGAGGCGCCGTTTCCGAAGCACCCGCCGCGATATCCGAGGCCGACGCCCCCGTCCGGACCCGGGGCGCCGCTGACGCCGTTGATGCCGTTGACGCTGCTGACGCCGTTGAGGACGTCGTCGAGCACGCCGCCGAAGACGACGCCGGAAACGACATCGAGGACGACGTCCAGGACCCCGCCCAGGTCGCTCGCCGGGCCCGCTGGACCGCCGCCGGCACCGGCGTGCTGCTGACCCTCGCCGGGTTCGCCGCGGCCCTGCTGCGCCTCGCCGCCTCCGCCCCGGCCCGCGTGCCCGCCGCCTACGGCGCCGGCGCCGCCGTCTGCGCGTGCGCCGCCCTCCTCGGCGCCCGGGGCCACACCCGGCGGGCGCTGTGGCTGCTGATCGCCGGGGTCATGGTGATGGCGCTCGGCGACCAGTTCGACTGAGGCAGCCGGTTCCCCTGATCCGATCGACCGACTGATCCGATCGACCCGTCTGATCCGATCGACCCGTCTGATTCGCTCGACCCGTCTGATTCGATCGACCGGACTGGTCCCATCGACCGGACTGATCCGATCGACCCCACTCAACCGATGGAACCGATGGGACCCGGCGCGTCCGCCGAGTCGGCCGAGCGGGTGACAAACCTTCTGTGTCTGTCATGTGAATCGGGCGGCATCGATGTGAATAACGCCACGATCGCGCTAAACGATCACAATTGCCTGCAAGAGTGTCCTCACCTTGCTCATGCGTTCTTTGCGGGCCGTTCACGTCATCGACGACTGTTCCCGGTCAAAGATCCACAAAAAGTCACCTGGGAGCACGTTCCGTGGCAGCCCTTGCGCGCTGGTGCGTCCGGCACCGCCTCGTCGCCGTTCTGCTCTGGCTTCTCGCCCTCGGCGGGATCAGCGTGGCCGCCGCCGTCGTCGGCCCGGCGTACTCCAATGACTACGAGGTCCCCGGCACCGAGTCCGGCCGGGCCACCCAGCTGCTGCGGGAGGGCTTCCCGGGCCTCGGCGGCGACAGCGACACCGTGGTCTGGCACACCCCCTCCGGCACGGTCCGCGCCGTCGACGTCGAACAGACCATGACCCGCACCCTGGACCGGATCGAGACCCTGCCCGGGGTGTCGTCCGTGACCAGCCCGTACAAGGAGGCCCGGGGCGCGAGCCAGATCAGCCGCGACGGGCACACCGCCTACGCGACGGTCACCTTCGCCCGGCCGGCCCAGGACATCCCCGAGGCCCAGACCAAGGCCGTGGTCACGGCCGCCCGGGGCGCCCAGGGCGACGGGCTGGAGGTGGAGGTCGGCGGCAGCGCCGTGACCGTCCCCGGGGCCTCCGGCGGGCATGTCGCCGAGATCGTCGGCGTGGCCGTGGCCGGGGTCGTGCTGCTCCTGGCGTTCGGCTCGCTCGCCGCCTCCCTGCTGCCCCTGGCGACCGCCCTGGTCGGCGTCGGCACCGCCTACGGCGCCATCGAACTGCTCGGCCACGCCATGACCGTGGCCGGTTTCGCGCCGATGCTCGGCATGCTCGTCGGGCTCGGCGTCGGCATCGACTACGCGCTGTTCATCGTCACCCGCCACCGACGCGGCCTGAAACGCGGGCTGAGCGTCACCGAGGCGGCCACGGACGCGGTCGCCACCACCGGGCGGGCCGTCGTCTTCGCCGGCGCGACCGTGTGCATCGCCCTGCTGGGCATGCTGATCCTGCGCCTGAGCTTCCTCAACGGGGTGGCCGTCGCCGCCGCCTCGACCGTCGCGCTCACCGTCGCGGCCTCGGTGACGCTGCTGCCGGCCCTGCTGTCGTTCATCGGCCCGCGCGCCCTGAGCGGCCGCGAGCGGCGCCGGCTGGCCGAGCACGGCCCCGAACCGGTGCTGCCCACCGGGTTCGCCGCCCGCTGGTCGGCCTTCGTCGAACGCCACCCCAAGCTGCTCGGCGGCCTCGCCCTGGCCGTCATCACCGTGCTCGCGCTGCCGACCTTCTCCCTCCACCTGGGCACCTCCGACCAGGGCAACGACCCGAAGTCGTCGACCACCCGCAAGGCCTACGACCTCGTCGCCGAGGGCTTCGGCCCGGGCGTCAACGGCCCGCTCACCCTGGTGACGCGCGTCGACGGCGCCGAGGACCGGCTCGCCCTGGACAACCTCGGCACCACCCTGCGCGGCACCCAGGACGTCGCCGCGGTCACCCCGGTGACCTACAACACCGGCGGGACCACCGCGTACCTGACCGTCGTCCCCGACTCCGCGCCCCAGTCGCAGCGCACCAGTGACCTCGTCGACCGGCTGCGCACCGGGGTGCTGCCCCGCGCCGAGACGGGCACCACGCTGGACGTGCAGGTCGGCGGGGTGACGGCCGGCTACGACGACTTCGCCGACGTCATCGTCGGCAGGCTGCCGCTGTTCGTCGGTGTCGTCATCGGCTTCGGCTGTGTCCTGCTGCTGCTCGCCTTCCGGTCCGTCGGCATCCCGCTGAAGGCCGCCGCGATGAACGTCGCCGCCGTCGCCGCGGCCTTCGGCGTGGTCGTCGCGATCTTCCAGTGGGGCTGGGGCAGCGAGTTCCTGGGCCTCGGCCGGGCCGGGCCGATCGAGCCCTTCCTGCCCGTGATCATGGTCTCGGTGCTCTTCGGCCTGTCCATGGACTACCAGGTGTTCCTGCTCACCCGGATGTACGAGGAGTGGCTGGAGACCGGCGACAACCGCCGTGCCGTCCGCATCGGTCTGGCCGAGACCAGCCGGGTGATCAACTCCGCGGCGATCATCATGATCTCCGTCTTCCTCGCGTTCGTGCTCGGCGGGGACCGGGTGATCGCCATGTTCGGCATCGCGCTCGCCGCCGCCGTCGCCCTGGACGCCTTCGTCCTGCGCACCCTGCTCGTACCCGCCCTGATGCACCTGCTCGGCCGCGCCAACTGGTGGTTGCCGCGCCGCCTGGACCGCGTCCTGCCCCGGATCAGCATCGAACCGCCCGAGTGCCGCGCGGCCCAGCAGCGACTCTCCGGGGTCGTGGCGGCCGTGGCGCGGGGGCAGGAGCGGCACGCAGAACAGCGGCGGGACGTACGGGACACCCCTGCGTGAGCCGCGGGACACCCGTGGGCGCACAGCCGGGTCACGGCCCGGCGCCCGGCGATCATTAAGGCAGCTCTCAGACAGCGTCCGTACGGTGCCCGGCATGGGAACCAAGACCGCGGACGAGACAGCCACCGCAGACACCACCACGGACGCCACCGCACAAGCCACCACGGACACCACAGCGGACACCTCCGCACAGGAGAAGGACCAGACCGGCACGACCGGTGAGACCGGCACGACCGACGAGGCAAGTGCGACGGATGAGGCCGCCGCGACGGACGAGGCCGGTACGGCCGCCGACGCCGACGCCGGTGACGCGGAAGGCGGGAAGCCCGCTCCCTCCGGAGTCGGCCAGGGCGCCGGTGCCGTGGTCTCCGCCGCGCTCGGCCTGATCTCGCTCAGCGGCAGCTGGGTGGGGACGGTGGCCGCCGCGCGCGAGCAGCTGATCGGCCAGCTGCGGACCTCCACCTCCGCGAGCGTCGCCACGCAGCTCAAGGAGGTCTACGGCGACTCCTGGCACACCACCGCCCTGTGCGGCGGGCTGTTCGCGCTCCTGGCTCTCGTCGTCGGCGTCGCGGTGCTCGCCCGCCCCGCCTTCGGGAGCCCGGGCCGAACGCAGGCGGCGTGGATCAAGTCGGTCTCCTGGGCCGGTGTGATCCTCGGCGTCATCGGCCTGCTGCTGGCCGTGCTGAAGTTCAGCGACGCGCTGCTCGCCCTGCCGTCCACCTGAGCGGCACCCGCGGGCGGCAGCACCCCGGACCCGGGCGGCAGCATGCCGGATCCGGGCGGCAGCACCCCAACCCGGTCCCTCAGCATCCTGGACGAGCGGTTCGCGAGCCCGGGCAAGGGCCTTAGGACCCCTCAGGGACACCCCGGGCGGATCTGAGGCCCACGGCGCCGCCGAAGATGCGGAACTCGCCCGATGCGGCCGGCCCCCCTCAGCACCGAGTGTGGAGTCGTCCGGCGCACCACGCCGGAGCCACCACGTTCCGGGGAGGGACACCATGGTCGAGTACGAGATCCACCGGCTGCGCGCCGCCGAGCTGCGCCACCTGGCCGCACACCAGCGGCTGGTCGGCGAGGCCCTGCGGGCCCGCCGGGCCGCCCGGCGCTCAGCCGGCGCCGAGGCACCCGGCCCCCGGGCGGACACCCACGGCCCCCGCCGGAACCGGTTCACCCGGGCCGCATGACGGCGTCGGCGGACGAGCCCGCGGCCCCGGGCGCCCTCGCCAGGGTGAGGACCGGCGCCGCGGCGGCCCGCGCCACGACGACCGGCACCCCGAAAACCCGGGCCGAGAGGAACGGTGCCGAGAAGACCGGTCCGGCGACGACGGGGGCGGAGAAGACCGGTCCGGCGACAACGGGGGCGGAGAAGACCGGTCCGGCGACGACGGGTACCGAGGAGGCCGGCGCGGCGAAGACCCGTACCGAGATGACCGGCGCGGCGAAGACTCATGCCGAGATGACCGGCGCGGCGAGAACCGGTCCCAACAGACCCGCCACGGCGAGAACCGGTCCCGACAGACCCGCGATGGCGAAAACCGATGCCGCACTGTCGGACCCTCGTGCGATCCTCAGGGCCGTGGAGACCAGGTCCGTCAGTCCGGTGTTCGTCGGCCGTGCCAGCGAGTTGGACACGCTGCACGGCGCGCTGTCCCGTGCCGCCGCGGGAGAGCCGCAGGCCCTGCTGATCGGTGGTGAGGCCGGTGTCGGCAAGACACGGCTGATCGAGGAGTTCGCGGCCGCCGCCGGGCGCCGGGGTGCGGTCGTCGCGGTCGGCGGCTGCGTGGAGATCGGCGCCGACGGGCTGCCGTTCGCCCCGTTCTCCACCGCGCTGCGGGCGCTGCGCCGGGCTCTGCCCGACGCACTCGCCGCCGCGGCGGCCGGCCAGGAGGAGGAACTGGCCCGGCTGCTGCCCGAGCTGGGCGAGCAGCCCGTCGCCCGGCGGGCCGGCCGGCACGACGAGGAGGGCACCGCCCGCCTGTTCGAACTCACCGCCCGCCTGCTGGAGCAGGTCGCCGCGCAGCACACCGTGGTCCTCGCCCTGGAGGACCTGCACTGGGCCGACGCCTCCACCCGGCACCTGCTGGCCTACCTCTTCCGCACCCTGCGCACCGGCCGCCTGGTCGTCCTGGCCAGTTACCGCTCCGACGACATCCACCGCCGCCACCCGCTGCGCCCCCTGCTGGCCGAACTGGACCGGCTGCGCACCGTGCAGCGCATCGAGCTGGCCCGCTTCACCCGGCAGGAGGTCGGCCGTCAGATCGCCGGCATCCTGGCCGCCGAACCGGACCCCGCCCAGGTGGACGAGATCTTCGAACGCTCCGACGGCAACGCCTTCTTCGTGGAGGAACTCGCCGTCGCCGCCCATGAGGGCTGCTGCGCCGACCTCAGCGACTCGCTGCGCGACCTGCTCCTGGTCCGGGTCGAGGCGCTGCCCGAGCGGGCCCAGCGCATCGTGCGCATCGCCGCCGAGGGCGGCTCCACCATCGAGCACCGACTGCTGGCCGCCGCGGCCGGGCTCGCCGAGGACGACCTCATCGAGGCGCTGCGCGCGGCCGTGAACGCCAACATCCTCATCGCCGCACCCACCGGGGACGGCTACCGCTTCCGGCACTCCCTGGTCCGCGAGGCCGTCGGCGACGACCTGCTGCCCGGCGAGCGAGCCCGCCTGAACCGCCGCTACGCCCAGGCACTGGAGGCCGACCCCACGCTCGTCCCCGCCGACGAGCGCGTCATGCGGCTGGCCAGCTACTGGTACCACGCCCACGACCCGGCCAAGGCGCTGCCCGCCGTCCTGGCCGCCTCCGTCGTGGCCCGCGCCCGCCACGCCTACAGCGAGCAACTGCGCCTGCTGGAACGGGCGATGGAGCTGTGGGACACCGCCCCCGAGGAGGTGCGCGAGCAACTGCGGCCCGTCGACTACACCGAGGTCTACCCTCCCTGCGGCTGCGACCCCGCCACCACGCCCCTGCGCTACCTGGACCTGATGGCGGAGGCGGCCGTCGCCGGCCGCCTGTGCGGGGAGCGGGAACGCGCCCTGAAGATCACCAAGCGGGCGCTGCGCCTGCTGGAGGAGGAGCACGACCCCCTGCGGGCCGCCTGGTTCTGGATCCAGCGCTCCCGGCTGGTGCAGGCCAAGGCGCAGGGCGACGGCTGGGCGGAACTGGCCCGCGCCCAGGAGCTGGTGCGGGGCCTGCCGCCGTCCGAGGTGCACGCCGAAGTCCTCGCCAACGTCGCCAACTGGTCGATGGTGCACGAGCCCGGCCCCGAGGCGTTCTCGGCCGCCGAACGCGCCGTGGAGTACGCGCGCATGGTCGGCGTCCGGGAGATCGAGATGTCCGCGCGCCTCACCCTGGGCGGGCTCATGGTCCAGTCCGGCGACGTCGAGGCGGGACTGGCCGAGATGTACGAGGTCAACGAGCGCACCGTGCAGGAGGGCCTCGCCGTGGTCGCCGGGCGCTCCTACGTCAACCTGCCGTCCGAACTGGAGGCCGTGGGCCGCTCCCGCGAGGCCGTCCCGCTGCTGGAGCGGGGGATCGCCCACACCCGCGGCCACGGCCTGCTCGACCAGGAGGCATGGGTGTGGGGCAACCTCGCCGAGTCCCTGTTCACCATGGGCCGTTGGGAGGAGGCCGCCGAGGCGGCGTCCCGGTCCCGGCGGGTCGGGCAGAGCGCCAAGCCGCGCGCCTTCCACGCCCGGGTCCGCGCCGAACTCGCCGTCGCCCGCGGCGAGCTGGCCGAAGCGGCCACGCACCTGGCCGAGGCCCGCGCTCACTTCGGCACCCACGACTTCGCCCCGCAGCACGCCCTCCCGCTGGCCCGGCTCGCGATCGAGATCGCTGCGGGCGAAGGCCGCCTGTCCGACGCCCGCGCCGAACTCGACCGCGTCCTGGACACGGCTTCCCGCCCGGCACCCAGCGCTACGGCTGGCCCCTGCTGCTGTCCGCCGCCACCACGGAGGCCACCGCGGTCGGGCTGCCCGGCGCCGACCCCGGGCGGCCCCGCGTCCTGGACCGCATCCGCCGGGCCGCCAAGGCACTGCCCGCCGACGTGCCCGTCTGGCAGGCCCACGAACGCTGGGTGCGGGCCGAACTGCTGCGGGCCGAGGGCCGCGGCCGACCCGACGACTGGACCGAGATCGTCGCCGCCTTCGAGACGCTGGAACGCCCCTACGACCTCGCCCGCGTCCGTTGCCGCCTGGCCGAGGCGCTGCTCGCCGGCGACGACGACCAGCGCCCGCGCGCCACGGAACTGCTGCGCCTGGCGCACGCCACCGCCGAGCACCTGCGGGCCCGCCCGCTCGCCGACGCCGTCGCCCAGGTTGCCCGGCGCGCCCGCCTGCCCCTGACCTGCGCCCCGCGGCAGGCCGCAGAGCCCGCCGATCCGGCGCAGGCGCTGGGCCTGACCGGCCGTGAACGCGACGTGCTGCGCCTGGTCTCGCTGGGCCGCACCAACCGCCAGATAGCCGAGGAGCTGTTCATCTCCCCGAAGACGGCCAGCGTCCACGTCTCGAACATCCTGGCGAAACTGGCCGTCTCCAGTCGCGGCGAGGCGGCCGCGGTGGCCCACCGGCTGGGGCTGTTCGCCCAGGACGCGGGGGAGCGGCTGGTCGCGGGACTGTAGCCCGGACAGGCTTCAGGACACCCGCAGCTCCAGGATCCGGTCGTCGCCCTTCTTCGGGTCGCCCCGGCCGTCGGTGTTGCTGGTGACCAGCCAGAGCCTGCCGTCGCCCGCCGGCGCGACCGTGCGCAGCCGGCCGTAGGTGTGCGTGAGGAACGCCTGCGGGGCCGCCGCCGCCCGCGTGTCCTTCAGGGGGATGCGCCACAGCCGCTCGCCCTTCAGGCCGGCCATCCAGATCGAGCCCTCGACGTAGGCGATGCCGCTGGGGGAGGCGACGTCCGTGTGCCACTGGGCGATCGGGTCCTGGTAGCGGGGGTCACCGGACCTGCCTTCGGCGTCCGGCCAGCCGTAGTTGGCGCCCGGCTTGATCGCGTTCAGCTCGTCCCAGGTGTCCTGACCGAACTCCGAGGCGAACAGGCGCTGCTTGTCGTCCCAGGCCAGGCCCTGCACATTGCGGTGGCCGTAGCTGTAGACCGGGGAGCCGGGGAAGGGGTTGCCCGGGGCCGGCTCGCCCTCGGGCGTCAGGCGCAGGATCTTGCCGCCGAGGTTCTTCCTGTCCTGTGCCAGCCCCCGCCGGCCGCTCTCGCCGGTGCCGGCGTACAGCATCCCGTCCGGGCCGAAGGCGATCCGGCCGCCGTTGTGGACGAAGCCCTTGGGGATGCCCTTGAACACCGTGTCGGGCGCGCCCAGTTGCTCGCCGGCGGGCTTCGCCGGGTCGTACAGCATCCGCACGATGCGGTTGTCGGAGGCGGAGGTGAAGCAGGCGTAGACCATGTGGTCGGAGGCGAAGCCGGGGGAGAGCGCGATGCCCAGGAGGCCGCCCTCGCCTTCCGGCGCCACCCCGGAGACCGTGCCCAGCAGGGTCTTCCGGCCGGTCTTCACGTCCACCCGCGTGATCGTCGCCTGGTCCCGGGAGGACACCAGAAGAGCGCCGTCGGGCAGCTCGGCCAGGCCCCACGGGGAATTCAGGCCCTGTGCCACCGTCCGCAGCACCTTCACGGAGCCCTTGGCCGGCGGGGTGCTCTCCCGGTCCGGCGCCGAGGGCGACGGCGCGCCGGCCGTACGGCTGGGCGCACCCCCGCTCCCGCCACCCCCGCCGGGCGACGACCCGCCCGAGGAGCATCCCGCCACCAGCAGCACGGCGGCGGCCAGCACGCCCGTCACAGCTCGGCGTCGCACGATCCCGTCCCTTCGTCGCAGCGGCCGGCGGTCACTCGCACACCGCCCACGCCCTCCAGGTTCCCGCCCGGACGCGGCCCCCGCTACGCGCACCGCGCGCGCACGTCAGTCCCACGACCCCCGCGCCGCCGGCAGGTGCCGCAGCTCCGCCAGGTCCTCGGGGGTCAGGCGCAGCCCGGCCGCGCCCGCGTTCTCGGTGGCCCAGCGGGCCTGCTTGGTGCCCGGCACCGGGATCACGTGCGGCCCCTGGGCCAGCACCCAGGCCAGGGCCACCTGCGCGGGGGTGACGTCCGCGCCGTGGCGGGCGGCCACGCGGCGCAGCCCGGCGACGATCGGCTGGTTCGCCGCCATCATCTCGGCGGTGAACCGCGGGTGCCGGGCCCGCAGGTCGTCCGGTTCGAAACCCTGCCCGGGGGTGAGCGTGCCGGTCAGGAAGCCGTTGCCGAGCGGCATCGCCGCCAGGAAGCCGATCCCGCGCGCCGCGCACCAGGGCAGCAGCGAACCCAGCGCCTCCGGGGACCACACCGACAGCTCGGCCTGTACCGCGCTCACCGGGAAGACCTGCTGCACCCGCTCCAACTGCCGGATCGTGCCGTTGTACAGCCCCGCCCCCGACCGGCGCCCGCCGCGCACCCCCACGGCGCACAGGCCCAGCGCGCGCACCTTCCCGGCCCGCACCAGCTCCGCCATCGCCCCCCAGGTCTCCTCGACAGGCACCTCGGGGTCGGCGCGGTGCAGCTGGTACAGGTCGATGACGTCCGTCTGCAGCCGCCGCAGCGAGGCGTCGCAGGCCCGCCGGACGTAGCCGGGCCGCCCGTTGGCCACGATGTGCTGCTCGCCCACCAGCAGGCCCACCTTCGTCGAGACGAAGGCCTCCGAGCGCCGCTCCTTCAGCACCCGTCCGAGCAGCAGCTCGTTGGTGAACGGGCCGTACATGTCGGCGGTGTCCAGCAGCGTCGAGCCCAGGTCCAGCGCCCGGTGCACGGTCCTGAGCGACTCCGTCCCCCGCTGCCGCGACGCGCTGTACGCCCAGCTCATCGGCATGCACCCGAGTCCCACGGCCCCCACCGCGAGTGCCGTCGCGCCGATCGTCCTGCGCTCCACCTCGCCGTAACCCTCCCTCGCCTGCGCTTCACCAACCTAACCTCTGGCCGCGCCCGCCCCTGACATAGCCTCCTGCCATGACTGGTGACGTGTGGCTGCCCATCCCGCCGGAGGAGATCGAGGGGCTCCCCGAGGGGCCGACCTACCTGTTCTGGGACGGGGGCGAGGACGGCACGCAGGAGTACCCCGCGGACCCGGCCGACTGCGTGTTCTACGTCGTGCCGTACATGAAGCCCCCGGGCATCGGCGTCCGTCCGATGCCCCGCATGACCTCGGTGCGCGTGGTGCAGACGCTGTCCGCCGGCACCGACCACGTCGAGCCCGGGCTGAAGGACCTGCCGCCCGGCGTCCACCTGTGCAACGCCCGCGGCGTGCACGAGGCGAGCACCGCCGAGCTGGCGCTCGCGCTGATCCTCGCCTCCCTGCGCGGCATCCCCGGCTTCGTCCGGGCCCAGGACCGCGGCGCGTGGCAGGGAGGTTTCCGTCCCGCGCTGGCCGACAAGAACGTCCTCATCGTCGGGTACGGATCCATCGGTTCCGCCATCGAGGACCGGCTCGCGCCGTTCGAGGTCGCGCGGGTGGCGCGCGTGGCGCGCTCCGGGCGCACCACAGCGCGCGGTCCGGTGCATCCGCTCACCGATCTGCCCGCTCTGCTTCCGGACGCCGATGTCGTCGTGCTGTCCACGCCCTTGACAGACGCCACCCGCGGCCTGGTCAACGCCGGTTTCCTGGCCCGGATGAAGGACGGCGCGCTCCTGGTGAACGTCGCGCGCGGCGCCGTCGTCGACACCGAGGCGCTGCTGGCCGAGCTGGAGAGCGGCCGGATCACCGCCGCCCTCGACGTCACCGACCCCGAGCCGCTGCCCGCCGACCACCCCCTGTGGCACGCTCCGGGCGTGCTCGTCACCCCGCACGTGGGCGGCCCCACCTCGGCCTTCCGGCCGCGCGCCGAGCGGTTGCTGGTGGGGCAGTTGCACCGCTTCGTGAACCACGAGCCGCCGGCCAACGTGGTCCTCACGACGGGCGCGGCAGGCGCCTAGCGACGCCGCGGGCACCGTCCGCGACGCCTCGGACGCGCACGGTGTCCGCCCGCCCCCTCGTCGGTCACGCAGCGTAGAGGCCCTATGTCCCTGAGTGACGATCCTGGTGTATCGTCCCGACAGGGGCTGCGCCGCGACCTTCGGCGCCGGGGACGGACATTCCAGACTGCGAGGGGGGCGACGGGCGATGTACGGCCTATGGACGAACGATCCGACGCGGCGGGGCCGCCACCGACGACCCTGGCAGGCGGCCGCCCGCAGACGCGGCCACCACGGCGGTCAGCACAGCCACCACCCCGGACAGCAGCACCGGAACGGCCGGCCCGGCCCCCAGCAGCACCGCCGGCCCAGCGGCCGCCGGAGGCACACGCACACGCCGCACCGCGACCCGCGGGACCCCGCGGCGCGGACCGGAGGAATCCGGTGACGCCCTCGCCTCCGGCCACGACCGCACCGGATGCGGCGGGGACCGCCCGGGTGGCCCCGGGGGCGCTCCCGCAGCGGTCGTCCGCAGGCGTCGGCGGCCCCCGCCGCCCGGCACCGCAGCTCGTCGTGGCGCTGCTGTGCGCGGGATACGCCGTCGGTTCCGCCTGCGGCTGGGGTTCCCACGAGCTGGCGCTGGTCATGGGCGACTTCGGGCTGGCCGCCGCGGCCGGCACCGCCGCCGTCTCGTGCGTCCTGTACGCCCGCGACCGCCGCGTCCGCTTCCGGCCCGCCTGGCTGCTGTTCGCCTTCTCCCAAACGATGGCGGCCCTGGGCAACGCGGTCTGGGGCTGGTACGAGGTCGTGCTCGGCGAGCGGGTGCCCAACCCGAGCTACGCCGACCTGTTCTTCCTGTGCTTCGCCCCGCCCGCGATCATCGGCCTGCTGGTGCTCGCCAAACGGCCGGTGACCAAGGCCGGCTGGGTGTGCCTGGCCCTGGACGCCTGGCTGATCGGGGGCTCGCTGCTCACCCTGTCGTGGAGCCTGGCCCTGGCCCAGGCGGCCTCGTTCGACGGGCCGAGCGTCGCCCACACCGCGCTGTCGCTGGCGTACCCGCTGCTCGACATCGCCCTGGTCAGCATGGTGCTGGTGCTGCACTTCCGCCGCAGCCCGATCAACCGCACCGCGGTGAACACCGCGATCGGCGGCCTCGCCCTGACCGTCGTGAGCGACGCCCTGTTCACCTCGCCGCTGCTGCACCACACCTACCGCTCGGGGCAGCTGCTGGACGCGGGCTGGTTCGCCGGCTCGCTGCTCCTGGCGTACGCCCCCTGGGTCAGCCGCCGGATCGCGCCCCAGGCCGCCGAACGGCACGACCGGGACGAGCACGACGCACCCCGCACCGCCCTCGGCACGGCCGGCGGACACCCGCGGAACCACGCCGGCGAGCACGCCGGGAACCGCACCGACGAACACGCGAGGAACCGCACCGACGAGCACGCCGGGGACCTTGCGGGCGGCCACGGGAGACACCACGCCGACGGCCACCCGCCGCACCGGGACGGGACGCACCGGCGCGGGGCGGACGGCCGCACGCCCACCGCCGACGGCCACGCGCCCGCCGCGCCCGATCCGGGGCCCGGGCAGGCGCCCCGACGGCGCACCGCCCCGCTCGGCGGCCCCGGGCTGCCGTCCGTACCGGGCGGCGACCACGACCGCTATCCGGCGGGCCGGCCCATCGCCGGCTCCCTCGCCGCCCTCACCCCGTACCTCGCGGCCGCCGTGTGCACCCTCGGGATCCTCTACAACGTGCTCAACGGCCACCGCGTCGACCGGGTCGTCCTGATCACCGCGGGCGCCGTCGTGCTCGCCCTCGTGATGCGCCAGGGCATCATGCTGCTGGACAACATCAGCCTCACCCAGGAACTGGCCGAGAAGGAGAACCACTTCCGCTCCCTGGTGCAGGGCTCCAGCGACGTCATCATGATCGCCGCCCCCAACGGCATCCTGCGCTACGTCTCCCCGGCCGCCGCCGGGGTGTACGGGCGGCCGGCGGAGGAACTGGTGGGCACCGAGCTGGCCAGTCTCATCCACCCCGAGGACCTGGGCTGCGTGGTGCACGAGGTGCGCCGCTTCCTCGCCGCCAGCCCCGAGGAGGAGCCCACCACCCGCATCGAGTGCCGCTTCCGCTTCGGCGGTGGGGGCACCTCCCACGCGGGCGAAGCCGAGAGCGGGGGAGGGTGGCTCAACGTCGAGTCGACCATCAACCGCCACCACGGCGGGCTGATCTTCAACAGCCGGGACGTCACCGAGCGGGTGCGCCTGCAGGCGCAGTTGCAGCACAACGCCGAGCACGACCCGCTCACCGACCTGCCCAACCGGGCCCTGTTCACCAAGCGGGTGCAGCAGGCCCTGTCCGGCCGCCGCTCCACCGACCACGGCACCGCCGTGCTCTTCATCGACCTGGACGGCTTCAAGGCCGTCAACGACACGATCGGACACCAGGCCGGGGACGAACTGCTCGTCCAGGCCGCCCGCAGACTCCAGGACGCGGTGCGCCAGGGCGACACCGCCTCCCGGCTGGGCGGCGACGAGTTCGCGGCGCTCATCGTCGGGGACGGCGCCCACGACCGCACGGCCCGCGAAGGGCACATCCTGGAGCTCGCCGACCGCCTCAGGGTGACCCTCTCCCAGCCGTACGTCATCGAGGGCAACGACGTCCGCGTCGCCGCCTCCATCGGCGTCGCCTTCGCCGAGCCCGGACTGGGCGCGGGGGAGCTGCTGCGCAACGCCGACCTGGCGATGTACCGGGCGAAAGCGGCCGGCAAGGGCCGCGTCGAGCTGTACAAGCCGCAGATGCAGCAGGACGTCGTGCGCAAGGCGGAGCTGGCCGGCCGGCTCAGGTCCGCCCTGCACGACGGCGAGTTCACGCTGCTGCACCAGCCCGTGGTGGACCTGGCCGACGGCCGGATCACGTCGGTCGCCGCCCAGGCGCGCTGGCGCTCCTCCCAGGGCGTGCTGTTCACCCCGGCCGAGTTCCTGCGGGTGGCGGAGGACAGCGACAAGACGGCCGAAGTGGGCCGCTGGGTGCTGGAGCAGGCCGTCGAGCAGGCCGCGGAACGCGCCCGTGACCGCCTGGCGGTGCCCGTGGTCGTGCGGATGGGCGCCCGCCGCCTGGTGGACCGCTCCCTGCCGCCCGGCACCGTGGAGACGCTGCTGACCCGGCACGGGCTGCCCTCCGACGGCCTGGTGATCGAGCTGTCCGACACCGACCCGCGGGTCTCGCTGGACGAGCTGGAGCGGCGCCTGTCCGCGCTCCGGCGGCTCGGCGTACGGATCGCGCTGGACGGCTTCGGCAGCGGGCACGGCGCGATCACCGCCCTCAGAAGGCTCCCCGTGGACATCCTCAAGCTCGACCGGGGCCTGGTCGAGGGCGTCGTGGAGTCCGCCCGGCTGCACAAGATCACCAGCGGGCTGCTGCGCATCGCCGGCGACCTCGGGCTGCAGTCCGTTGCCGACGGCGTCGACCTGCCCGAGCAGGTCGTGGCGCTGCGCGCGATGGGCTGCACCCACGGGCAGGGCATGGCGTTCTCCGGGCCGCTGGAGGAGTACCGGCTGCGCCGGGCGCTCGCCTCGGGCCACTACCCCGTGCCGCACGGCCCGGCCGAACCGGCGTTCGCCGGGGGCGTGAGAGAACCGGAGGGGCGCGTCGGCATCGAGGGCGCGCCCCCGCGCAGGCCCGACGGGCTGAGCACGTTCGTCTCCTCGCCCCCGACCATGGCCCCCCGGAGGTGAGCACGCCACGCAACCCGCAGGTGAGGGAGGTGCGCGGCCGGGCGCGGCCGGCCGCGCGGCTCCGGCCGCTCGCGGCGGCCGCCCGTCCCTTCGCCCACATGGTGAGACTCCCGTCCCACCCACTTGACACCGGGTGTGCGCCGGGGAGAGGGTCAATGCCATGCGCACCCGAATTCTCGTACTTGGACAGCGCGTCGGCTGAGCTGGGACCCACCGGAGAAGGCTCCGGAATCCCCAGCGACCCACCCGGCGCGCTCCCCTCGCTTGCCTTGCGGCACGAGGGGTTTTTTGTTGCACAGGCACCTGCCGCACCGCAGCCGAACACCGTGCGAACCTGGCGAAAGCCCCACCGCACACCCCCCGCAAAAACCTCAGCATCGAGAAGAGAATGCCGATGACCGAGCAGGCCACCGGGGCCCATCATCCGCAGCCGCGGCCCCGTACCTCAGGACAGCAGCCCGCGCCCGTCGAGCAGGTCACGGGTGCGCAGTCCCTCATTCGCTCTCTCGAGGAGGTCGGCGCCGACACCGTATTCGGCATTCCCGGCGGTGCGATCCTCCCCGCCTACGACCCGCTGATGGACTCCGGCCGGGTGCGCCACGTCCTGGTCCGCCACGAGCAGGGTGCCGGCCACGCGGCCACCGGCTACGCGCAGGCCACCGGCAAGGTCGGCGTGTGCATGGCCACCTCCGGCCCCGGCGCCACCAACCTGGTCACGCCGATCGCCGACGCGCACATGGACTCCGTGCCGCTGGTCGCGATCACCGGCCAGGTGGCGTCCTCCTCGATCGGCACGGACGCCTTCCAGGAGGCGGACATCGTCGGCATCACCATGCCGATCACCAAGCACAACTTCCTGGTCACCAAGGCCGAGGACATCCCGCGGGTGATCGCCGAGGCGTTCCACATCGCCGCCACCGGCCGCCCCGGCCCGGTCCTGGTCGACATCGCCAAGGACGCCCTGCAGGCCAAGACCACCTTCTCCTGGCCGCCGGTGATGGACCTGCCCGGCTACCGGCCCGTCACCAAGCCGCACGCCAAGCAGATCCGCGAGGCCGCCAAGCTCATCACCGCCGCCAGGCGGCCGGTCCTCTACGTCGGCGGCGGCGTGCTCAAGGCCAAGGCCACCGCCGAGCTGAAGATGCTCGCCGAACTGACCGGAGCGCCCGTCACCACCACCCTGATGGCGCTCGGCGCGTTCCCCGACAGCCACCCGCTGCACGTGGGAATGCCGGGCATGCACGGTGCGGTCACCGCCGTCACCGCGCTGCAGAAGGCCGACCTGATCGTCGCCCTCGGCGCCCGGTTCGACGACCGCGTCACCGGCAAGCTGGACAGCTTCGCGCCGTACGCCAAGATCGTCCACGCCGACATCGACCCGGCCGAGATCGGCAAGAACCGCGAGGCCGACGTGCCGATCGTCGGTGACGCCCGCGAGGTGCTGGCCGACCTGATCCAGGCCGTGCAGAAGGAGCACGCCGAGGGCCGCACGGGCGACTACAGCGCCTGGTGGAAGGACCTGAACCGCTGGCGCGAGACCTACCCGCTCGGCTACGACCAGCCCGAGGACGGCTCCCTGTCCCCGCAGGCGGTCATCGAGCGCATCGGGCAGCTCGCCCCCGAGGGCACGATCTTCGCCGCGGGCGTCGGCCAGCACCAGATGTGGGCCGCGCACTTCATCCAGTACGACAAGCCCGCCACCTGGCTGAACTCCGGCGGCGCGGGAACCATGGGCTACGCCGTCCCGGCCGCCATGGGCGCCAAGGCCGGACAGCCCGAGCGGACCGTCTGGGCGATCGACGGCGACGGCTGCTTCCAGATGACCAATCAGGAGCTGACCACCTGCGCCCTGAACAACATCCCGATCAAGGTCGCCGTCATCAACAACGGCGCCCTGGGGATGGTCCGCCAGTGGCAGACGCTGTTCTACAACCAGCGCTACTCCAACACCGTCCTGCACTCCGGCCCGGACGACGTCAACCCCGACGCCCGCGGCACCCGTGTCCCCGACTTCGTGAAGCTGTCGGAGGCGATGGGCTGCCACGCGATCCGCTGCGAGCGGCCCGAGGACCTGGACAAGGTCATCGAGGAGGCGAACTCCATCAACGACCGGCCCGTCGTCGTGGACTTCATCGTCCACGAGGACGCCATGGTCTGGCCGATGGTCGCCGCCGGCACCTCCAACGACGAGATCATGGCCGCCCGTGACGTGCGCCCCGACTTCGGCGACTCCGAGGACGACTGAGAGCACCGGGACACCCGAGGATTCAGGAAGGTACGACCGACATGTCCACCAAGCACACGCTCTCGGTCCTGGTCGAGAACACCCCCGGCATCCTGGCGCGGATCGCCGCCCTGTTCTCCCGCCGCGGCTTCAACATCGACTCCCTCGCGGTCGGCGTGACCGAGCACCCCGACATCTCCCGCATCACCATCGTGGTCAGCGTCGAGGACCTGCCGCTGGAGCAGGTGACCAAGCAGCTCAACAAGCTCGTCAACGTGCTCAAGATCGTCGAGCTGGAGCCCAGCCAGGCCGTCCAGCGCGAACTCGTCCTGGTGAAGGTGCGCGCCGACAACGAGACGCGCTCCCAGATCGTCGAGATCGTCCAGCTCTTCCGCGCCAAGACCGTCGACGTCTCCCCGGAGGCCGTGACCGTGGAGGCCACCGGATCCAGCGACAAGCTGTCGGCCATGCTCCGCATGCTGGAGCCGTTCGGCATCAAGGAGCTGGTCCAGTCCGGCACCATCGCCATCGGCCGCGGCGCCCGCTCCATCACGGACCGGTCGCTGCGCGCCCTCGACCGCTCGGCGTGACGGCGCGACCCGTGCGACGTGCCCCGTCGTCCTGACGACAGGGCACCGCCGGCCGGGACACACCGGCCGCCCGCATACCGAGACCCCCGAACTTCCCGTCTCCCCACCGGCATACGGTGGGACGCACAACCTGCACACCAAGGAGAGAACCCAAAGTGGCCGAGCTGTTCTACGACGCTGACGCCGACCTGTCCATCATCCAGGGCCGCAAGGTCGCGGTCATCGGCTACGGCAGCCAGGGCCACGCCCACGCGCTGTCGCTGCGCGACTCGGGCGTCGACGTCCGGATCGGTCTGCACGAGGGATCGAAGTCCAAGGCGAAGGCCGAGGAGCAGGGCCTGCGCGTGGTCAGCCCGGCTCAGGCCGCCGCCGAGGCCGACGTCGTCATGATCCTGGTCCCGGACCCGATCCAGGCCCAGGTCTACGAGGAGTCCATCAAGGACAACCTCAAGGACGGCGACGCGCTGTTCTTCGGGCACGGCCTGAACATCCGCTACGGCTTCATCAAGCCCCCGGCCGGCGTGGACGTCTGCATGGTCGCCCCGAAGGGCCCGGGCCACCTGGTGCGCCGTCAGTACGAGGAGGGCCGCGGCGTCCCCTGCATCGTGGCCGTCGAGCAGGACGCCTCCGGCAACGCTTTCCCGCTGGCGCTGTCGTACGCCAAGGGCATCGGCGGCACCCGCGCCGGCGTCATCAAGACCACCTTCACCGAGGAGACCGAGACCGACCTGTTCGGTGAGCAGGCCGTCCTGTGCGGCGGTACCGCCGCTCTGGTGAAGGCCGGCTTCGAGACCCTGGTCGAGGCGGGCTACCAGCCGGAGATCGCCTACTTCGAGTGCCTGCACGAGCTGAAGCTGATCGTGGACCTCATGTACGAGGGCGGCCTGGAGAAGATGCGCTGGTCGGTCTCCGAGACCGCCGAGTGGGGCGACTACGTCACCGGCCCGCGGATCGTCACCGACGCCACCAAGGCCGAGATGAAGAAGGTCCTCGCCGAGATCCAGGACGGCACCTTCGCCAAGAACTGGATGGACGAGTACCACGGCGGTCTGAAGAAGTACAACGAGTACAAGAAGCAGGACGCCGAGCACCTGCTGGAGACCACCGGCAAGGAGCTGCGCAAGCTCATGAGCTGGGTGAACGAGGAGGCGTAAGCCTCGCCCCCGAAAGGGGCCGGAGCATGTGCTCCGGCCCCTTTTGCCGGACCCGGGGTAACGTCGGGAGTCGAAGGCGGATCCACGGCGTTGTCCACCCCGTCCAGCCACGGACGGGTGATCCTTCCGCTGCGGCGCAATACGACGCACCCGGCGCCACTACACTGCTGAACAACCAACGCGTCAGGCCCACAGCGTCGTGCGTCTTCCACGCGGCCAAGCGACACCGAAGAGGCGCAGGCCCGCACCTCCGAGGCGCCGCTCCCCCTCCTCCGCCTGCGGCCGTCGGGACGGCCGTCCGCATCGCACTTGTGAGGACTCACGTGAGCTCGAAACCTGTCGTACTCATCGCTGAAGAGCTGTCGCCCGCGACCGTCGACGCGCTCGGCCCGGACTTCGAGATCCGGCACTGCAACGGCGCCGACCGCGCGGAACTGCTCCCCGCCATCGCCGACGTCGACGCGATCCTGATCCGCTCGGCCACCAAGGTCGACGCCGAGGCGATCGCCGCGGCCGGCAAGCTGAAGGTCGTCGCCCGCGCCGGCGTCGGCCTGGACAACGTGGACGTCGCCGCCGCCACCAAGGCCGGCGTGATGGTCGTCAACGCCCCCACCTCCAACATCGTGACCGCCGCCGAGCTGGCCTGCGGTCTGATCATCGCCACCGCCCGCAACATCCCGCAGGCCAACGCCGCGCTGAAGAACGGCGAGTGGAAGCGCAGCAAGTACACGGGTGTCGAGCTGGCCGAGAAGACCCTCGGCGTCGTCGGCCTCGGCCGCATCGGTGCCCTGGTCGCCCAGCGCATGTCCGCCTTCGGCATGAAGGTCGTCGCCTACGACCCGTACGTGCAGCCCGCGCGAGCCGCGCAGATGGGCGTGAAGGTGCTCTCCCTGGACGAGCTGCTGGAGGTCTCCGACTTCATCACCGTCCACCTGCCGAAGACCCCCGAGACGCTCGGCCTGATCGGCGAGGAGGCGCTGCGCAAGGTCAAGCCGACCGTGCGCATCGTCAACGCCGCCCGCGGCGGCATCGTCGACGAGCAGGCGCTGTACTCGGCGCTCAAGGAGGGCCGGGTCGCCGGCGCGGGCCTGGACGTGTACGCCAAGGAGCCGTGCACGGACTCCCCGCTGTTCGAGTTCGACCAGGTGGTGTGCACCCCGCACCTGGGCGCCTCCACCGACGAGGCGCAGGAGAAGGCGGGCATCGCCGTCGCCAAGTCCGTCCGCCTCGCGCTGGCCGGTGAGCTGGTCCCGGACGCGGTGAACGTCCAGGGCGGCGTCATCGCCGAGGACGTCAAGCCGGGCCTGCCGCTCGCCGAGCGCCTCGGCCGCATCTTCACCGCGCTCGCCGGTGAGGTCGCCGTCCGCCTCGACGTCGAGGTCTACGGCGAGATCACCCAGTACGACGTGAAGGTGCTGGAGCTGTCCGCGCTCAAGGGCGTCTTCGAGGACGTGGTCGACGAGACGGTCTCCTACGTCAACGCCCCGCTGTTCGCCCAGGAGCGCGGTGTCGAGGTCCGCCTGACCACCAGCTCCGAGTCGAGCGACCACCGCAACGTCGTCACCGTGCGCGGCACCCTCGCCAGCGGCGAGGAGGTCTCCGTCTCCGGCACGCTGGCCGGCCCCAAGCACCTGCAGAAGATCGTCGCGGTCGGCGACTACGACGTGGACCTGGCGCTCGCCGACCACATGGTCGTCCTGCGCTACGAGGACCGTCCCGGTGTCGTCGGCACCGTCGGCCGCATCATCGGCGAGGCGGGCATCAACATCGCCGGCATGCAGGTGGCCCGCTCCACGGTGGGCGGTGAGGCGCTGGCCGTGCTGACCGTGGACGACACGGTGCCCGCCGGGGTGCTGGCCGAGGTCGCCGCGGAGATCGGCGCGACGTCGGCCCGCTCGGTCAACCTCGTCTGAGGCAGCCCGGCCGGACGCAAGGCGCCGGGGGAGCAGGACATCCTGCTCCCCCGGCGCCTTGTGCGTGCGGTGCGTGCGGTCAGGCCACCGGCTGCGCCGCGTCGGCCTTCGCCTCCTCGGCCCGCGCCGCCGGCTCGCTGTCCTGGACCCGGATCCGGCGCAGCGCCGTGCCCGCCACCGCCGCCGCGACGACCAGCACCGCCGCCCCGGCGAGGGCCGCGCCCTGCATGCCGTGGGTGAACGCCTCGCGGGCCGCCGCCGCCAGGTCCCGGCCCGCCTGCCCCGGAAGCTGCCCGGCGACCGCGAGCGCGCCGCCGAGGGTCTCGTGCGCGGGGGCCGGGGCGCCGGAGGGGATCTCGTGGCGGTAGACCGCCGTGCCGATGGACCCGAGGACCGCCATGCCCAGCGCGCCGCCGAACTCCGAGCCGGTCTCCAGCAGCGAGGAGGCCGCGCCCGCCTGCTCGACCGGGGCCGCGCCGAGGGCCAGGTCGGTCAGCTGGGACATCACTATCACGACACCCGAGGCCAGGACGCCGCAGGCGACCAGGACCAGCCACAGCGCGTCCGTGCCGGCACCGGCCAGCAGCGCGTAGCCGGCCGCGGCGATCGCGAAGCCCGCCGTGACGACGTACGCCCGGTGGACGCCCCTGTGCACCAGCGCGGTCGCCGCCGGGGCCGCCGCGCCGATCGGCACCGAGGGCAGCAGCGCCCACAGGGCCGCCTCCATCGCGCTCTTGCCGAGCACGGACTGCAGGTACTGGGTGGTGAAGTACGCCGAGCCCATCATGGCGAACGCGGAGACGAGGTTGAGGGCCACCGCGGGGGCGAAGCCCCGCCCGCGGAACAGCGCCGGCGAGATCATGGGGGAGGCCACCGTGCGCTGGCTGTGGACGAAGAGGGCCGCGAACAGCAGGCCGACGGTGATCGAGACCACGTACAGCGGGTGCACGCCCTCGGCGGGGATCTCCTTCAGGCCCCAGACGACGGGGAGCACCGCCGCCATCGACAGCACCACGCCGAGCGGGTCGAACCGTCCGGGGGAGGGGTTCTTCGACTCGGGCAGCAGGAACGGGCCGAGCACCAGCAGCAGCGCCATGGCCGGCAGGTTGACCAGGAAGACCGAGCCCCACCAGAAGTACTGCACCAGGACCCCGCTGAGCACGGAGCCGAGCGCGACGCCGCCGGTCATCACGCCGGACCAGATGCCGATGGCCTTCGCCCGCTGGCCGGGGTCGGTGAACATCGTGCGCACCAGCGCCATCGTGGACGGCATCAGGGTGGCGCCGCCGACGCCGAGGACCGCGCGGGCGGCGATCAGGGTGCCGGCGCCGGTGGCGTAGGCGGCCGCCAGCGAGGCCGCGCCGAAGGCGGCGGCCCCGCACAGCAGCAGCCTGCGCCGGCCGACGCGGTCGCCGAGCGAGCCCATCGTCATCAGCAGGCCGGCCAGGACGAACGCGTAGATGTCGAAGATCCACAGCTGTTGGGTGGCGCTCGGCCGAAGGTCCGCGCTGATGGCGGGGACGGCGAAGTACAGGACGGAGACGTCCATCGAGACCAGCAGCAGCGGCAGCATCAGCACGCCGAGGGCGGTCCATTCACGGTGGCCGGCGCGGGCGGCCGGGCTCGGGGTGGTGCTCGTCGGGTTCGTCATGCCCAGGACTGTACGGGTGTCTTATACGGCTGTCTAGAACGCACGTATAAGTCATGCGTCTAGGACAGTTGTATGGACCGGCGGTAGGGTGAGGCCATGGGACACCGTGAGGACCTGCTCGAAGGCGCCAAGCGCTGCCTGCTGCAGAAGGGCTTCGCGCGCACCACCGCGCGCGACATCGTCAAGGAGTCGGGGACCAACCTCGCCTCGATCGGCTACCACTACGGCTCCAAGGACGCGCTGCTGGCGCAGGCGTACGTCGCGCTGGTCGAGGACATGTCCGGGGCGTTCGCCGGGGACGCGGGCCCGGGCGCGGGCACCGCCCCGGGCTCCGTGGAGCGCTTCCAGGAGGTGTGGTCGAACGTCATCGCCACGATGCGGGACCCCGGCTCGTTCTGGCGGCTCAGCGCGGAGATCGTGGTCATGGGCGACCAGCTGCCCGAGGTGCGCGACCATCTCGCGCGGGCCCAGCGGGAGGGCTCGCGCGGCTTCGTCGCGCTGCTGATGGGCGGGCGCGAGGAGGACATCCCGGAGGACGTCGTCGACACCCTCGGCGCCTTCTACACCGTCTTGATGACGGGCCTGATCTCCCTGTGGACCTTCGACCCGAAAACCGCCCCCGGCGCCGAGCAGCTCACCGAGGGCCTGCGCCAGGTGATCGCCGGGGCCACCCAGGGCTCCGCGCGGGACTCGTAGTCTCCAGGACCTGTCGTCGGACTCCCGCCCGCGCCACGACGACGGGACCTACAGCCGCGCCGCCTTCAGCGCCATGTGCAGCAGCAGCCGGTCCTCGCCGTCGTCCAGGTCCAGGCCCGTGAGCTGCTCCACCCGCGACAGCCGGTAGTAGAGGGTCTGGCGGTGGATGCCCAGCTCGGCGGCCGTGCGGCCGGCCTGGCCCGCGCAGTCGAGGTAGACCTCGGCGGTGCGGGCCAGTTCCCGGTGGGCGGGGGCGAGCAGCGGGCCCACCACGGGATCGTGCGCGGCCCGCGGGGGCAGCGCGGTCAGCAGCCGGTACGGCCCGATGCGCGCCCACTGGGCGACCGGCCCCAGCCGCGGTTCGGCCAGCGCCGCCCGGGCCGCGGCCGACGCCTGCGCCCAGGCCGTGCCCAGCTCGGCCAGGCCCGTCCGCCCGGCGGCGATCCCGGCCGCCGCCGCGCCGCCCGCCCGCTCCAGCAGCCGGGCCGCCGCCGAGGCCGCAGGGGTCGCCGTGTCGGTCGAGCGCAGCCGCACCAGCACCCCCAGGCACTGCTCCGCGGCGCCCCACGGCACCGTGCACAGGGCCGTCGCCCCCGGCAGGGTGCGCACCGAGGGCGCGTCGTCGGGGTCGGCCGACGGCCAGGGCGCCACGCACACCATCGTGTGCGGGCCCTCGCCGCGGGCGCCCAGTGCCGTCCGCAGCTCCGCCACCGCCATCTCGCGCGGCCAGCCCTCCTGGGCGGTCAGCGCCGCCCGCAGCTCCCGTGTGAGGTCGGCACCGTGCTGGGCCTCGTCGGCGAGCAGCGCGCCGATCCGCGCCGTCACCCCCATGGCCGCCGCCAGCTGCTGCTCGCTCGGTCCGGGGTCGTCGTACAGCAGCCAGACGTAGCCGAGGACGACACCCCGATGGCGTACCGGCAGGCAGATCCGGCCCCGGTAGACGCCGGCCTCCGGGGTGGGCGGGATGCGCACCGGGCCCGTGGCCCGGGCGATGCCGAAGCTCTCGAACCAGCGGCGCACGGCGGCGGTGGAGCGCCGGGTGAGGATCGAGCGGGTGCGCACCGGGTCCAGGGCCGACGGATCCAGGTCGCCCTCGCTGTCGTAGGCGCCGAAGGCGATCAGCTCGAAGTTCCGGTTCTCCAGGGTGGCCGGCGCGCCGAGCAGCTCCGAGATCTCGTCGACCAGCTCCTGGTAGTCACCCTTGTCATCCGCCCTCACCCGGGCATTCTCGCGCATTCCGGCCGCCTCTTCATACAACTGTCTGAGATCGTGGGCGCGGATGCGTGACAGCTGTCGATGGCCCACGATCAAAGCGGTCCTTAACTTTCACGGTGGTTCTCCGTGCCGACCCGAAAGCGTCGGGTATCGGCCCTTTGTTGACTGTTGTGGAGGTGCCCCGTGCTGGGTCCCGTGATTCTTGCCGCGTCGCGCAGCGACCGGATGCGACGCCTGATCTCGGCGGCCCCGGTGACCAAGCAGGTCGTGGACCGCTTCATCCCCGGCGAGACCGTGGACGACATCGTCCCCATCATCGAGGACCTGACCGGCAAGGGCCTGGAGCTGACCATGGACGTGGTCGGCGAGGACATCACCACCCCGGAGCAGGCCACCGCCGCCCGGGACGCGTACCTGGCGCTGATCGACCGGATCAAGGACCTGGACCTCGGCCCCAAGGTCGAGATGTCGGTGAAGCTGTCCATGTTCGGCCAGGCGCTGCCCGGCGGCCACGAGCTGGCCCTCGCCAACGTCCGCCCGGTCGTCGAGGCCGCCGCCGCCATCGGCACCACGGTCACCCTCGACGCGGAGGACCACACCACCCTCGACTCGATGTTCGCCATCCACGAGGAGCTGCGGAAGGACTTCCCGCAGACCGGCTGCGTCATCCAGGCGTACCTCTTCCGCACCGAGGCCGACGCGCGCCGCCTCGCCGCGAGCGGCTCTCGCGTACGGTTGGTGAAGGGCGCCTACAAGGAGCCCGCCGAGGTCGCGTACCAGAACAAGCACGAGATCGACAAGGCGTACGTGCGGATCCTGCGCACCCTGATGGAGGGCGACGGCTACCCGATGGTCGGGTCCCACGACCCGCGTCTGATCTCCATCGCGCAGGAACTGGCCCGCACCGCCGGCCGCAAGCTCGACGAGTACGAGTTCCAGATGCTGTACGGCATCCGCAGCGACGAGCACCTGCGGCTGGCCGCCGAGGGCCACCGCATGCGCGTCTACACCGCCTACGGCACCGACTGGTACGGCTACTTCATGCGCCGTCTCGCGGAGAAGCCGGCCAACCTGCGCTTCTTCGTCCGCTCGATGGTCACCAAGGGCTGAGCCCGCACCCCACGCACGCCCGACCCCCCGCTCACGTACAAGGAGTTACGGAACCCATGGACGCTGTGACCCAGGTCCCCACCCCCGTCAACGAGCCGGTGCACGGCTACGCCCCCGGCTCGCCCGAGCGCGCCCGCCTGGAGGCCAAGCTCAAGGAGCTGGCCGAGAACCCGATCGACCTGCCCTGCACCATCGGCGGTGTCAAGCGCATGGGTGGCGGGGAGGCCTTCGAGGTCGTCCAGCCGCACAACCACAAGGCCGTCCTCGGCACCTACCGCAACGCCACGAAGCAGGACGCCCAGGACGCCATCGACGCCGCCCTCGCCGCGGCCCCGGCCTGGCGCGCGATGTCCTTCGACGACCGCGCGGCGATCATCCTGCGCGCCGCCGAGCTGTTGTCGGGCCCGTGGCGCGAGACCATCGCCGCCTCCACCATGCTCGGCCAGTCCAAGACCGCCCAGCAGGCCGAGATCGACACCCCGTGCGAGCTGGTCGACTTCTGGCGCTTCAACGTCCACTACGCCCGCCAAATCCTCGCCGAGCAGCCCCCGGCGAACTCCCCGGGCGTGTGGAACCGCCTGGACCACCGCCCGCTGGAGGGCTTCGTCTACGCGATCACGCCGTTCAACTTCTCGGCGATCGCCGCCAACCTGCCCACCGCTCCGGCCCTGATGGGCAACGTGGTGATCTGGAAGCCGTCCCCGACCCAGACGCACGCCGCCGTGCTGCTCATGCGGCTGCTGGAGGAGGCGGGCCTGCCCAAGGGCGTCATCAACCTCCTCACCGGTGACGGCCTGGAGGTCTCCGAGGTGGCCCTGAACCACCGCGACCTGGCCGGCATCCACTTCACCGGCTCCACCAAGACCTTCCAGCACCTGTGGAAGACGGTCGGCAACAACATCGAGAAGTACCGCACCTATCCCCGCCTGGTCGGCGAGACCGGCGGCAAGGACTTCGTGGTGGCCCACCCCTCGGCCGACCGCGCGGTGCTCAAGACCGCCCTGACCCGCGGTGCCTTCGAGTACCAGGGCCAGAAGTGCTCGGCGACCTCCCGCGCCTACATCCCGGCCTCCATCTGGAACGACGGTTTCAAGGAGGAGTTCGCCGCCGAGGTCGACGGCCTGACCATGGGTGACGTCACCGACCTGTCCAACTTCCTCGGCGCGGTCATCGACGAGCGGTCCTTCGCCAAGAACAAGGCCGCCATCGACCGGGCCAAGCAGGACCCGACCTGCACGATCGTCGCCGGCGGCACCTACGACGACTCGGTCGGCTACTTCGTGCGCCCGACCGTCATCGAGTGCACCGACCCGGAGAACGAGGTCTTCCGCACCGAGTACTTCGGCCCGATCCTCGCCGTGTACGTCTACGAGGACGACAAGTACGACGAGATGCTGACCCAGATGGAGTCGGTGTCGGACTACGCGCTGACCGGCTCGGTCATCGCCAACGACCGCGCCGCGGCGGCCTACACGGCCGACAAGCTCCGCTACGCGGCCGGCAACTTCTACATCAACGACAAGTCGACCGGCGCCGTGGTCGGCCAGCAGCCCTTCGGCGGCGGCCGTGCCTCCGGCACCAACGACAAGGCGGGCGCCCCGCAGAACCTGATGCGCTGGACCCTGACCCGGGCCATCAAGGAGGCCCTGGTCCCGCCGACCGACTACACCTACCCGCACATGGGCTGACGCCCACCGCGGACCCACCGCGGACCCACGGCCGGACGGGCCGGGTGCCGACGCACCCGGCCCGTCCGGCATGTCCCGCTCCGTCCGGAGGAAACCGCAGGTCAGGTCCACAGGGGGCAGGGCGCCGTCTCAGATAGTAGGAAGTCCGAGTAATTGTGCAGACAGGCGCCCCGTCCTCCCTTAGTTTTGTAGGAGCCGAACGTCTCGCTCGACCCAGCGAATGGCGGTCGTGAGCCGGGCCCTTGTGCAGGTCACCCCTGCGGCCCCGTCGCTCCCCGCCGCATCCGGCGTCTCACCCCCCTTCCGCGCTCCGTGCTGTCTCGAAGGAGTCGATACCCATGGCCGAGACGACCGTCCGCCGCCGAGTCCGTCACGTCTCCCGTACGAGCGAGTCCGACCGCCGCAACGCCGCCGCCGCCCTCCAGCGCGCCCTCGACCGCCGTGACAACGGCGGCGCGACCGGACACTGAGCCGTCCCCGACCCGCACGGTGTGCGCGGTGTCCGCATCGCGGACACCGCGTGTCATCTCATGGGACAAGGAGTAGGGTGCCGGCATGTCTCGCAGCATCGATCTCGCAGTGATCCCCGGTGACGGCATCGGCCAGGAAGTGGTGGCCGAGGGCCTGAAGGTCCTGAGTGCCGTCCTCCCGCAGGATGTGAAGCTGGAGACCAAGGAGTACGACTTCGGCGCCCGGCGCTACCACGCCACCGGTGAGACCCTCACCGACGCCGACCTGGAGCAGCTGCGGCAGCACGACGCCATCCTGCTCGGCGCGATCGGCGACCCGTCCGTGCCCTCGGGCGTCCTGGAGCGCGGCTTCCTGCTCAAGCTCCGCTTCGCCTTCGACCACCACGTCAACCTGCGCCCGAGCAAGCTGCTGCCGGGCGTGGCGACCCCGCTGGCCGGCGACCCGAAGATCGACTTCATCGTCGTCCGCGAGGGCACCGAGGGCCCCTACACGGGCAACGGCGGCACCATCCGCAAGGGCACCGAGCACGAGGTCGCCACCGAGGTCTCGGTCAACACCGCCTTCGGTGTCGAGCGCGTGGTCCGCGACGCGTTCGCCCGCGCCCAGGCCCGCCCGCGCAAGAAGCTCACGCTGGTCCACAAGAACAACGTGCTGACCTTCGCGGGTCACCTGTGGACGAACATCTTCACCAAGGTGGCCGAGGAGTACCCCGAGGTCACCACCGAGTACATCCACGTCGACGCGGCCACCATCTACCTGGTCACCCAGCCCGAGCGCTTCGACGTCATCGTCACCGACAACCTCTTCGGCGACATCATCACCGACCTCGCCGCGGCCGTCTCCGGCGGCATCGGCGTCGCGGCCTCCGGGAACATCAACCCGAGCCGCGAGTTCCCGTCCATGTTCGAGCCGGTCCACGGCTCGGCCCCGGACATCGCCGGCCAGGGCAAGGCCGACCCCACCGCCACGGTGCTGTCCGTCGCCCTGCTGCTGCGCCACCTCGGCTACGACGCCGAGGCGACCCGGATCGAGGACGCCGTCTCCGCCGACCTCGCGGAGCGCGGCGCGCTGCCCGCGCGCAGCACCTCCGAGATCGGCGACGCGCTCGCCGTACGAGTAGCCGGCTGAGGCACCCGCCGAGCTACGCGTCACCACACGAAGCCGTCGGGTCGCACCGAGCACCCGGCGGCTTTCCGTCTGCCCGGCCGGGTGCGACCATCGAAAACCTGGACCGCACTCACCCCGTCTTCTTCCGTCGCCGTCCTCCGCGCGATAATCGGACACGGAGCCGCGACATGAGGGAATGCTCGGACGTCCTAGCACTGGCCACGGGCTGTAGGGGCGTGAGCGCGGCCCGTCACTACAACCCGGTGAAGGACACTCACTCATGACGACGCCCACGATCGAGCTCAAGCCCTCGGCCCCCCCGCTTTCCGACGCGGAGCGGGAGGCGATCCTGGCCCGCCCCGGGTTCGGCCGCCACTTCACCGACAACATGGTGACGATCCGGTGGACGGAGGGCCGCGGCTGGCACGACGCCCAGCTCGTCCCCTACGGCCCGATCTCCCTCGACCCCTCCTGCCACGTCCTGCACTACGGCCAGGAGATCTTCGAGGGGCTGAAGGCCTACCGCCAGCCCGACGGCTCGATCGCGGTCTTCCGCCCGGAGGCCAACGCCCGCCGCTCCCGCAACTCCGCCCGCCGTATGGCCATGGCCGAGCTGCCCGAGGAGCTGTTCATCGCGGCCCTGGACGCGCTGCTCGCGCAGGACGCCGCCTGGGTCCCGCCGCACGGCGGTGAGGAGGCCCTGTACCTGCGGCCGTTCATGTTCGCCTCGGAGACCGGGCTCGGCGTGCACCCCGCCAACGAGTACCTGTTCATGCTGATCGCCTCGCCCTCGGGCGCCTACTTCGCCGGCGGTGTCGAGCCGGTGACCATCTGGGTCTCGGAGGACCACGTCCGCGCCGTCCCCGGCGGCACCGGTGACGCCAAGACCGGCGGCAACTACGCCGCCTCCCTGCTGCCGCAGGCCGAGGCCGCCGCGCACGGCTGCGACCAGGTCGTCTACCTCGACGCGGTGACCCGCACCAAGGTCGAGGAGAGCGGCAGCATGAACGTCGCCTTCGTCTACGGCGACCGGATCGTCACCCCGGAGCTGAGCGGCTCGATCCTGGAGGGCATCACCCGCGACTCGCTGCTCCAGGTCGCCCGCGACCTCGGCTACACCGCCGAGGAGGGCGTGATCACCCTGGAGCAGTGGCGGGCGGACGCCGCCTCCGGCGCCCTCACCGAGGTCTTCGCCTGTGGCACCGCGGCCGTGGTCACCCCCATCGGCCACGTCAAGACCAAGTCGGACGCCTGGACCCACGGCGACGGCACCCCCGGCCCGGTCACCCTGCGCCTGCGCGAGGCCCTGCTGGGCATCCAGCGCGGGCTCACCGAGGACAAGCACGGCTGGATGCACAAGCTGGGCTGAGCCGGGTCGCACGCCGACCCTCGGGGCCGCCGCGGACGAGCAGTCCGCGGCGGCCCTTTCGTGTTGCCCCGCTCCGGCGGGCACCGCTTCTCCAGCGCCCCCTCCCGACGTTAGAGCAACACTCAATAAGTCGAAAGTGAGCCCTGTGGCGTCCATCCAGGTGGTCCACCACTCTTCCGCATCCCCGAAACCCACGTTTAGAGTGGTGTTCTAAATCGGGAATCGACAAGGAGGTGCCGCCGCGTGAGACTGACCCCCACCGAGCGTGACCGGCTGCTGCTCTTCGGGGCCGCCGAACTCGCTCGCGCCCGCCGGGCGCGCGGCTTGCGGCTCAACGTGCCGGAGGCCACCGCCCTGATCGCCGACACGGTGTGCGAGGCGGCCCGCGACGGCGCCCGGCTCGACGAGGCGATCGCGCGCGCCCGTGCGGTGCTCGGCCCCGACGACGTCCTGCCGGGTGTGGCGGACGTCGTCACCGAGGTCCACGTGGAGGCCGTCTTCGACGACGGCTCCCGGCTCGCCGTGGTCACCGACCCGATCGCGGGCGGCTCGCTCGGCCAGGACGCGCCCGGCGCGCTGCTGCCGGCCCCGATGCACACCGACCCCGAGCCCGCGGTGCGCCTGACGGTCACCAACACCGCGGCCGTACCGGTGTCGGTCACCTCCCACTTCCACTTCTTCGAGGCCAACCCGCGCCTGGACTTCGACCGGGCCGCCGCCTACGGCATGCGGCTCGCCGTACCCGCCGGGTCCTCGGTGCGGTTCGGGCCGGGCGAGCGCCACGAGGTGGGCCTGGTGCCCATCGGCGGCGAGCGGATCGCGATCGGCTTCGCCGGGCTGGTGGACGGCCCGCTGGACGCGCCCGGCGCCAAGGAGGAGGCGCTGCGCAGGGCCGCAGCCTGCGGCTACCTCGGCGTACCGGACGTACCGGTTGCAGCGGACACCGACCGGCAGGAGGTCGAGCGATGAGCCGCCCCGGAGGCCACCCCGTCGAGGCCCGGCACCTGACGGCACACGAGTACGCCGCCACCCACGGCCCGCGCGCCGGGGACCGCATCCGCCTCGGCGACTCGGGACTGACCGTGCGCGTCGAGTCCGACGCGCAGCAGTACGGCGAGGAGTTCCTCGCCGGGTTCGGCAAGACCGCCCGCGACGGCCTGCACCTGAAGGCCGCCGCCGTGCGCGAGACCTGCGACGTCGTCATCAGCAACGTCGTCGTCATCGACGCCGTGCAGGGCATCCGCAAGGTGTCCATCGGCATCCGCGAGGGCCGGATCTGCGCCATCGGGCGGGCCGGCAACCCCGACACCCTGGACGGCGTGGACGTCGTCGTCGGCACGGGCACCTCCATCGTGTCCGGCGAGGGGCTCATCGCCACCGCCGGTGCCGTGGACACCCATGTCCACCTGCTCTCCCCGCGCATCATGGAGGCCTCCCTCGCCTCCGGCGTCACCACGATCATCGGCCAGGAGTTCGGGCCGGTGTGGGGCGTCGGCGTCAACTCCCCGTGGGCGCTGCGCCACGCCTTCAACGCCTTCGACGCCTGGCCCGTCAACATCGGCTTCCTCGGCCGGGGTTCGTCCTCGCACGAGGCGCCGCTGATCGAGGCGCTGGCCGAGGGCGGGGCGAGCGGCTTCAAGGTGCACGAGGACATGGGCGCCCACACCCGCGCCCTGGACACCGCCCTGCGCGTGGCCGAGGAGCACGACGTCCAGGTCGCCCTGCACAGCGACGGCCTGAACGAGTGCCTGTCGGTGGAGGACACCCTGCGGGTGCTGGAGGGGCGTACGATCCACGCCTTCCACATCGAGGGCTGCGGCGGCGGGCACGTCCCCAACGTGCTGAAGATGGCGGGCGTGCCGAACGTCATCGGCTCCTCCACCAACCCCACCCTGCCCTTCGGCCGGGACGCGGTCGCCGAGCACTACGGCATGATCGTCTCCGTCCACGACCTGAAGACCGACCTGCCGGGCGACGCGGCCATGGCCCGCGACCGCATCCGGGCCGGGACGATGGGCGCCGAGGACGTGCTGCACGACCTGGGCGCGATCGGCATCACCTCCTCCGACGCCCAGGGCATGGGCCGGGCCGGGGAGACCGTGCGCCGCACCTTCGCCATGGCCGGGAAGATGAAGGCCGAGCTGGGTCCGGTGGAGGGCGACGGCGAGGGCGACGACAACGGCCGCGTGCTGCGCTACATCGCCAAGCTGACCATCAACCCGGCCATCGCGCACGGCCTCGCGCACGAGGTCGGCTCGATCGAGGTCGGCAAGCTCGCCGACCTGGTGCTGTGGCGCCCGGAGTACTTCGGCGCCAAGCCGCAGCTCGTGCTCAAGGCGGGCTTCCCGGCCTACGGCGTGACCGGCGACCCGAACGCGGCCACCGACACCTGCGAACCCCTCGTGCTCGGCCCGCAGTTCGGCGCGCACGGCGCAACGCCCGCCGACATCTCCGTGGCGTTCGTCGCCCGGGCCGCGCTGGACCAGGGTCACGACACGATGCCCACCCGCCGGCGCCGGGTCGCCGTGCGCGGCACCCGCGGCATCGGCCCCGCCGACCTGCGCCTGAACTCCCGTACCGGATCGGTCGACGTCGACCGGCGCACCGGCCTGGTCACCCTCGACGGCGACCCGATCCGCTCCGAGCCCGCCGACTCGGTCTCCCTCAACCGCCTCTACTTCCTGTAAGGAACCGCGAGATGACCACCCCCGCCGCCGACGGCTTCCGCATGCCCGCCGAGTGGACGCCGCACGAGCGCACCTGGATGGCGTGGCCGGGTCCCAACCCGACGTTCGACACCCCTGACGACGTGGCCGCCTCCCGTGTGGCCTGGGCGTCGGTCGCCCGCGCGATCCGCCGCTTCGAACCGGTCACGGTGGTGTGCGGCCCCGGTCAGTCCGCCGAGGCGCGCACCCTGCTCGGCGCGGGCATCGACACCGTCGAACGCGACCTCGACGACGCCTGGATGCGCGACATCGGCCCCACCTTCCTCACCGACGGCACGGGCCGGCTGGCCGCCGTGGACTGGACGTTCAACGGCTGGGGCGCCCAGGACTGGGCCCGCTGGGAGCACGACGCCGAGATCGGCGCGTACGTCGCCGATCTCGCGGGCGCCAAGACGTACGCCTCGAAGCTCGTCAACGAGGGCGGCGCCATCCACGTCGACGGCGAGGGCACGGTCCTGCTGACCGAGACGGTCCAGCTCGGCCCCGAACGCAACCCGCACTGGACGAAGGAGCAGGTCGAGGCGGAGATCCACGCCCACCTCGGCACCAGCAAGGCGATCTGGCTGCCGCGCGGCCTGACCGGCGACTACCCCCCGTACGGCTACGGCACCCTCGGCCACGTCGACATCGTCGCCGCCTTCGCCCGCCCCGGCGTCGTCGTCGCCCACCACCAGCCCGATCCGGCCCACCCCGACCACGAGGTGACGAAGGAGGTCATCGGCCTGCTGAAGGCGGCCACGGACGCCCGCGGCCGCCGCCTGGAGGTCGTGGAGGTGCCCGCCCCCACCGTCTTGGAGGCCGACGGCCACTGGGCCGACTACTCCTACATCAACCACTACCTGTGCAACGGCGGCGTCGTGCTGTGCGGCTTCGACGACCCGCGTGACGAGATCGCCGCCGGCATCTTCCGCCGCCTGTTCCCCGAGCGGACGGTCACCCTCGTCGACGCGCGTACGATCTTCGCGGGCGGCGGCGGTATCCACTGCATCACCCAGCAGCAGCCGAAGGTCTGACACGTCGAGGAGCAGCAGATGGCCGGTGCGGCGCGGGCGCGCAGGAACGCGCCGCCGCGTGAGGAGGTCCTCGCCGCCGCCATGGACATGATCGCCGAGCGCGGACTGGAGAAGCTCACCATGGCCGCGCTCGGCCGCGAGGTCGGCATGAGCAGCGGCCACCTGCTCTACTACTTCCACTCCAAGGACGAGTTGCTGCTGCGCACCCTGGAGTGGAGCGAGAACCGCCTCGGCGTCGCGCGCGGCCGCCTGCTGACGCGCACCGCGCCCGCCCGGGAACGCCTCGACGCCTACGTCGACCTCTACGTCCCCGACGGCCACCGCGACCCGCACTGGACGCTGTGGCTGGAGGTGTACAACCGCTCGCAGAACGCCGACGACGACGCCCGCGACCGGCAGGCCGCCATCGAGGGCGCCTGGCACCGCGACCTGGTGGCGCTGCTCGCGGAGGGCATCTCGCACGGCGAGTTCCGGCCCGTGGACCCCGACCGCTTCGCCACCCGGCTGCGCGCCCTCCTCGACGGCTTCTCCCTCCACGTGGCGATCGGCCTGCGCGGCACCGACCGGGAGCACGTCCTCGCCCACGTCCGCGAGTTCCTGGACGACACCCTGGGACGGGCGGGGCTCGCGGACGCCTGAGCGACCGCCCCGGTTGTACGCCGACGAGCGCATTGACGCGGGCCCCGGGTGCGCTTGCATGCTGGTGGGGTCCTCGGTGCGGGACCGGGGACGACAGGGTTTCGGGGGGAACCGTGTCCGTGTCCGTGTCCGTGACCGCGACCGCACGTGTCCGCGCCCGAACGGCCGCCCGGGACGCCGGAGCCCCCGGCACGCCGCCGCCCGGCGCCGGTGACCGCCGCCTCCTCGCGCACGCCTCGCCGCGCCCCGCGGACGTCCCGGCCGCGTGTGCCGAACTCCCGCGGGTCCGCATGCGCTGAACTCCCGCGCCCACCCTTCCTGTTCACCCGTTCACCTCGGGGAGACACCCATGCCCACCTCTGCCTTGTGCCGTACCGCGCTCACGGCCGTCCTGGCCGCCGCACTGGGCGCGACCACGTTCCTCGGGACTGCGCAGGCCCGGCCGCAGGCCCCGCAGCGCTCCCACCCCGCACCCGGCCCCCGCATCGAGCGGATCAGCACCGCCGCCGACGGCACACAGGCCGACGGCGCCTCGGGAGAGGCGGTGATCAGCGACGACGGCCGGCAGGGGGCGTTCTCCTCCAAGGCCCACAACCTCGGCTGCGGCAAGGGCGGGACCCGGTGCCTGTTCGTCAAGGACCTGCGTACCGGCGCGCTCACCACCGTCGGGTACCTCGACAACCTCGACCACTGGGCGCCCATGGTGATCAGCGGCGACGGCAGCCACGTCGGCTACTCCGAGGGCAGCCACTCACCCTGGGGATATGTCTACGACCGCACGAGCGGCACCACCGTGCGCATCGCCCCCGCCGACCCGCCGCCGGACGCCTCTCAGACGGAACTGCTCGCCTTCGACCGCCACGCGCGCCACCTGGCCTTCCGCGCGGGCAACCGCTACGGCCCGAACGAGGGGCTCTACCTGTACGTCCGCGACACCGCCACCGGCGCCGACCGCCTGGTCTCCGGCCCCGAGGACGGTTCGAAGACGGCCGCCCAGCTCAGCGGCGACGGCCGGCGCGTGGCCTTCGCCACCCGTGCCACCGCCGACCGGCCCGGCGGCGTCTACGTCGCCGACGTCCGCACCGGCGCCCGGGTCCGGGCCGACCGGGGGCTCGGCACCGCCGCGCTGGTCCGGCTCAGCGCGGACGGGCGCTCGGTCGTCCTCACCGCCCAGGGCGGCACGTACGTCCGCGACCTGCGCACCGGCCGGCTGCGCCGGGTCGCCGACACCCCGGCGGTCACCGCCGGCCCGCAGGCCCGCGAGGTGCTGCTGTCCACCGCGCAGGGGCTGAGCCTGCTCGACGTGCGCACCGGCCGCACCACGCCCGTCGCGCCCGCCGGATCCACCGCGCAGCCCGGCGCCGTCGGCGCCCGGGGCCGCGGCGTGGTGTTCACCTCCGCCGCCGACGGCCTCGTACCCGGCGACACCAACGCCGCCGCCGACGTGTTCGTCCGCCTGCCGAAGTGAAAACGCGCTGCTGGCGGGGCAGTTACGGCTCATGGGACGAGAGCACTGGAAGAGAATCTGGATCGGTTCGGCCGGCAACATGGTGGAGTGGTACGACTGGTTCGTCTACGCCAGTTTCGCCACCTACTTCGCCGGGGCGTTCTTCCCGCACGGGAATCCGACCGCCCAGATGATGAACACCGCGGGCATCTTCGCCGTCGGCTTCTTCATGCGGCCGGTGGGCGGCTGGCTGCTGGGTAGGGTCGGCGACCGCCGGGGCCGCAAGGCGGCGCTGACCCTGACCGTCACCCTGATGTCCGCCTCGGCGGTGCTCATCGCCGTCGCGCCGACGTACGCGGTCGCCGGGTACGGGGGAGCGCTGGTCCTGCTCGTCGCCCGGCTGCTGCAGGGGCTGTCGGTGGGCGGCGAGTACGCGGCCAGCGCCACCTACCTCACCGAGGCGTCCGACCCGCGCCGCCGCGGCTTCGCCTCCAGCTTCCAGTACGTGTCCATGACGGCTGGCCAGATCGTCGGCCTCGGCCTGCAGATCCTGCTGCAGCGCACCATGTCCGACGACGCGCTGCACAGCTACGGCTGGCGCATCCCGTTCGTGATCGGCGCGCTCGGCGCGGCCGTCGTCTTCTACCTGAGGCGCAGCATGCTGGAGACCGAGGTCTACGAGGCCGACGCGAGCGGCGGGCAGGAGCGCGGCACGCTGCGCGCGCTGTGGGCGCACAAGCGGGAGGCGCTGCTGGTGATGGCCCTGACCATGGGCGGCACGGTGGCGTACTACACGTACACGACGTATCTGACGAAGTACCTGTCCAACTCCGCGGGCCTGCCCAAGCGGACCGCGACCCTGGTGTCCTTCACCGCGCTGATCGTCTTCGCCTGCCTGCAGCCGCCGGCCGGGCGGCTGTCCGACCGGATCGGCCGCCGCCCGCTGCTGATCACCTTCGCGGTCGGCTCCACCCTGCTGACCGTGCCGATCATGACCCTGCTGAAGCACGCGGGCAGCTTCTGGCCGGCGCTCGGGCTGTCCCTGCTGGCGCTGGTGGTGGTCACCGGCTACACCTCCATCAACGCCTGCGTGAAGGCCGAGCTGTTCCCCACGGGCGTGCGCGCGCTCGGCGTCGCCCTGCCCTACGCCCTGGCCAACGCCCTGTTCGGCGGCACCGCCGAGTACGTCGCCCTGTGGTTCAAGAACGCCGGCGCCGAGTCCGGCTTCTTCTGGTACGTGGCGGCCTGCGCGGCCGTCTCCCTCATCGTGTACGTCACCATGCGGGAGACGCGCGATCTGGACCTGACCCGGGTGAAGGGCGCGGAGGAGTCCAGGCTCACGCCCGCATCCTGAGACGGCGGTGAGCGCGGGGGCCCAGGTGTGCCAGACTGCCCCCGTGCTCTCGTTCGCCATGATTATTGGCAGCAGGCGCGCCGGTCCGCAGTGACCGCCACGTACGACCCGGTACGGGCGGCCATCGTCGTCCTCGACCCGCGCGCAGACCTCTCGCACCCGCGAGAGGTTTTTCGTTTTCCTGGCCCACCTTCAGCCGGGAGCGAGGCGCGAGGGAGGATGGGGGGACGGTGGAACCGGTTATTCCGGTACGACCGAGATCCCACACCAGGAGTCTTCAGACATGTCCGAAACCAGCCGGCTGGACGATTCGTTCCACGTCTTCGACACCACCCTGCGCGACGGGGCCCAGCGCGAGGGCATCAACCTCACCGTCGCCGACAAGCTGGCCATCGCCCGGCACCTGGACGACTTCGGCGTGGGGTTCATCGAGGGCGGCTGGCCCGGCGCCAACCCCCGCGACACCGAGTTCTTCGCCCGCGCCCGCGAGGAGATCGACTTCCGCCACGCCCAGCTGGTCGCCTTCGGCGCCACCCGCCGCGCCGGCACCACCGCGGCCGAGGACCCCCAGGTCAAAGCCCTGCTGGAGTCCGGCGCCGACGTGATCACCCTGGTGGCCAAGTCGCACGACCGGCACGTGGAGCTGGCCCTGCGCACCACCTTGGAGGAGAACCTGGAGATGGTCCGCGACACCGTCTCCCACCTGCGCGCCAAGGGCCGCCGCGTCTTCGTCGACTGCGAGCACTTCTTCGACGGCTACCGCGCCAACCCCGAGTACGCCAAGGCCGTCGTCCGGGCCGCCGCCGAGGCCGGCGCCGACGTCGTCATCCTCTGCGACACCAACGGCGGCATGCTCCCCGCCCAGATCCACGCGGTCGTCTCCACCGTGCTCGCCGACACCGGCGCCCGCCTCGGCATCCACGCCCAGGACGACACCGGCTGCGCGGTCGCCAACACCCTCGCCGCCGTCGACGCCGGCGCCACCCACGTGCAGTGCACCGCCAACGGCTACGGCGAACGCGTCGGCAACGCCAACCTCTTCCCGGTCGTCGCCGCCCTGGAGCTGAAGTACGGCAAGAAGGTGCTCCCCGAGGGCCGGCTGCGCGAGATGACCCGCATCTCCCACGCCATCGCCGAGGTCGTCAACCTCACCCCCTCCACCCACCAGCCGTACGTGGGCGTCTCCGCCTTCGCGCACAAGGCCGGCCTGCACGCCTCCGCCATCAAGGTCGACCCGGACCTGTACCAGCACATCGCCCCCGAACTGGTCGGCAACACCATGCGCATGCTGGTCTCCGACATGGCCGGCCGCGCCTCCATCGAGCTGAAGGGCAAGGAACTCGGCATCGACCTCGGCGGCGACCGCGAGCTGGTCGGCCGCGTCGTCGAACGCGTCAAGGAGCGCGAACTCAAGGGCTACACCTACGAGGCGGCCGACGCCAGCTTCGAGCTGCTGCTGCGCGCCGAGGCCGAGGGGCGCCGGCTGAAGTACTTCGAGGTGGAGTCCTGGCGGGCCATCGTCGAGGACCGCCCCGACGGCACCCACGCCAACGAGGCCACCGTCAAGCTGTGGGCCAAGGGCGAGCGGATCGTCGCCACCGCGGAGGGCAACGGCCCGGTCAACGCCCTCGACCGCGCCCTGCGCGTGGCCCTGGAGCGGATCTACCCGCAGCTCGGCGCCCTGGAGCTGGTCGACTACAAGGTCCGCATCCTGGAGGGCAGGCACGGCACGTCCTCCACCACCCGGGTGCTGATCTCCACCTCCGACGGCAAGGGCGAGTGGGCCACGCTGGGCGTCGCCGACAACGTGATCGCCGCCTCCTGGCAGGCCCTGGAGGACGCCTACACCTACGGGCTGCTGCGGGCGGGCGTCGAACCGGTCCGGTAGTCACCGTGGAGGCATGAGCACCGGCACCCCTGACGCGCCGCTGTCCCGGGCCGGCGTGGCGACCCGGCTGCCCGCGCGGTACCTGGAGCGGGCCCGCCGCTTCTGTGCCGGGAAGCCGGGCCTGCACCCGGTGGACGAACGCCCCGGCCCCGCTCCCTGATCCGGCCCGGTCCGGACGAAAGGCCCGCCGGGCCGGGCGCCCGCGGCGACCGCGCCCGCCTGATTCCGCGACGGCGCGGGCAGCCTGCCGGGCATCGGCCGGCCGGTCGGGCAGCCCGGCCGGGCGCTCACGGGGCCCGCCGGATGCCGGCGCTCACGGGGCCCGCCGGATGCCGGCGCTCACGGGGCCCGCCAGATGTTGTCGAACGCGGCGTCCTCGATGCGCCGCCGCTGCCGCACCGCCTCCAGCTCCGTCACCGCGTCGCTGACGGCGGCCAGCACGGTCTCCAGGGCCTCGTCGTCGGGGGCGGCGGCCCAGGAGGCGGACGCGTCCTCGATGCCCAGGGCGGCGGCGAGCGCGGCGAGGACCGGCTCGTGGGCGGCCCACCGGTCGGCCGCCGCGCGCCGGGCCGGCGAGTCGAGCGGCCGCGGCCGTCCGCCCGGCATCCAGCGGTGCCGCGGACCGGCCAGCTGGCCCTGGTCCTGCAGCTGGGCGACGTAGGCCGCGGCCAGCCCGCGGCCGCGGCGCCACAGCCAGTCCTCGACGGTCTCGTACGGCGCCTGGCGCACCAGTGACGCGCTCGCCTGGTCCCGCAGCCGGTCACCGGTGGCCGGGGCCAGGCCGGGCACGATGCGGTCGCCGTCCAGCGAGACGGACTCCTCGGCGATCAGGTCGGCGAGTTCCGCACCGGCGAGGGCCAGCGAGAGGTCCCCCTGCTCCACGGGGCGGTTGCCGGGGACGTCCAGGGTGACGAGCAACAGGTCCCGCGGTGTGGTCATGCCGCACTCCCGAGCGTCGGCGGTCTGGCCGGACCGGCCGGCCCGGACCCACCGCCGACGATACGTCGCCGCACCCCCGCGCACACCCGCACGAGTGACCGCTTTGTCACCCTTTCGGGTAGCTTCGAACCATGAAGGCCGTCGTCCTGACCCGAGCCCCCCTCCAGCTGCTGGTCGCGCTCGCGGTGGCCGTCATCGCCGTGCTGTCGACCGGCGTCCCGCGCGCCGAGGCCGCGAGCAGCATCTCCACGGTCGCGCAGGCCCTGCGCAAGAGCCCCGTCTACGTCGACCCCGCCGCCTCCGCCCAGCTGTCGTCCGCGGACGCCGCCTCGCTGGCCCGGACGATCGAGAACGCGGACAAGCCGCTGTTCGTCGCCGTCCTGCCGGCGAACTTCCCGACGCAGAACCTGTTCACCGACCTGCGCACGGCCACCGGCGTCACCGGCGCCTACGCCGTCCGCCTGGGCGACCGCTTCGACGCCCGCGCCGACTCCTCGGTGCTCTCGCGCACCGCCGTGCACAACCTGGTCACCAGCGTGCAGGGCGAGGACACCGCCACCCAGCTCGGCGACTTCGCCGACCGGGCCCTGCCTACCATGCGCGGCTCGGCCCCCGCGAGCTGGGGCGCCTCCGGCCGCAGCGGCGGGGTGCCGTCCACGGCGCTGATCACCGTCGCGGTGCTGCTGGTGGTCTGCGGGGCGGGCGCCTACGCCATGGTGCGGCGCACCCGGCGGCGCCGGGAGACCGAGCAGCGGGCCGCCCTGGAGAAGCTGCGGGTGGTCGTGGACGAGGACATCACGGCCTTCGGCGAGGAACTGGACCGCCTGGACTTCCATCCGGCCGAGCCCGGCGCGGACGACGCCATGCGCGCGGACTACGAGCGGGCGCTGGACGCCTACGAGCAGGCCAAGCAGCGCATGGCCGAGGCCCGCAGACCCGAGGACGTGCGCACCGTCACCCAGGCCCTGGAGGACGGCCGCTTCAGCCTGGCCCAGCTCGCCGCCCGCCGCGAGGGCCGGCCGCTGCCCGAGCGGCGCCCGCCGTGCTTCTTCGACCCGCGCCACGGCCCGTCGGTGGCCGACGCCACCTGGACCCCGCCGGGCGGAGCCCCGCGCCGGGTCCCGGTCTGCGCCGCCGACCGGGTGCGCCTGGCCGAGGGCCGCGACCCGCACGTCCGCGAGGTGGAGACCGACTGGGGCCGCCGCCCCTACTGGGACGCCGGGCCCGCCTACGGCCCCTGGGCCGGCGGCTACTTCGGCGGCGGCATCCTGCCCGGCCTGCTGGTGGGCACCCTGCTCGGCAGCATGATGGCCACCCCGGCCTACGCGGCGGACTACGGCGCGGGCTACGGGGACTTCGGCGCCTACGACGGGTACGGCGGCTACGGCGACTTCGGCGGCGGCGACGTCTCGGGCGGCGACTTCGACCCCGGCGACTTCGGCGGCGGGTTCGGCGACGGCGGGGACTTCGG
>NZ_LR732544.1:5139907-5144704 GCF_902506575.1 Streptomyces mexicanus
CCGCAGACCTCCGCCCCGGGCACACCGGCTTCGGTGACGGGCGCCCAGGCCCTGATCCGCGCCCTGGAGCAGGCCGGGGTCAAGACCGTCTTCGGCATCCCGGGCGGCGCCGTCCTGCCCGCCTATGACCCGCTGATGGACTCCACCACCATCCGCCACGTCCTGGTCCGCCATGAGCAGGGCGCCGGCCACGCGGCCACCGGCTACGCCCAGGCCACCGGCACCGTCGGGGTGTGCATGGCCACCTCGGGCCCCGGAGCGACCAACCTGGTCACCGCGATCGCCGACGCCTACATGGACTCGGTGCCCATCGTCGCCATCACCGGGCAGGTGCCCTCCTCGCTGATCGGCACCGACTCCTTCCAGGAGGCCGACATCTGCGGCATCACCCTGCCGATCACCAAACACAACTACCTGGTCACCGACCCGGACCGGATCCCGGGCGTGATCGCCGAGGCCTTCCACATCGCCTCCACCGGCCGTCCCGGACCGGTGCTCGTCGACATCAGCAAGGACGCCCTGCAGGGGCAGACCGTCTTCCGGTGGCCCGACCGCATCGAGCCGCCCGGCTACCGGCCGGTGCGCACCCCGCACGCCCAGCAGATCCGCCAGGCCGCCCGGCTGCTCCTGGCGGCGAAGCGCCCGGTGCTCTATGTCGGCGGCGGCGTGGTCAAGGCGGGGGCCGCCGAGGAACTGCGGATGCTGGCGGAGCTGACCGGTGTGCCGGTCGTCACCACGCTGATGGCCCTGGGCGCCTTCCCGGACAGCCACCCGCTCCACCTGGGCATGCCCGGGATGCACGGCACGGTCGCCGCGGTCACCGCGCTGCAGAAGGCCGACCTGGTCGTCGCGCTCGGCGCCCGCTTCGACGACCGTGTGACGGGCCGGGCGGACAGCTTCGCCCCCCACGCCAAGATCGTGCACGCGGACATCGACCCCGCCGAGATCGGCAAGATCCGCGCGGTGGACGTGCCGATCGTCGGCGACGCCCGCGAGGTCCTGGCGGCACTGATCCCGGCCGTCCGGGCCGAGCAGGAGGCGGGCAACCGGGGCGACCTGACGGCCTGGTGGAAGCGGCTGGAGGACTGGCGGACGCGCTACCCGCTCGGTTACGACCCGGCCCCCGAGGGCCTGCTGTCCCCGCAGCACGTCATCGAGCGGATCGGTCAACTCGCCCCGCCCCAGACCGTCTTCGTGGCGGGCGTCGGCCAGCACCAGATGTGGGCCTCGCAGTTCCTCACCTTCGAGCAGCCCGGCTGCTGGCTGAACTCCGGCGGCGCCGGAACGATGGGCTACGCGGTTCCCGCCGCGATGGGCGCCAAGGTCGGCCGCCCCGAGGCCACCGTGTGGGCGATCGACGGCGACGGCTGCTTCCAGATGACCAGCCAGGAACTGGCGACCTGCGCGCTGAACAGGATCCCCGTCAAGGTCGCGATCATCAACAACGGCTCGCTCGGCATGGTCCGCCAGTGGCAGACCCTGTTCTACGACCAGAGGTACTCCAACACCGCGCTGCGCACCGGCGCCGAGCACGGTGACCAACGGGAACCGGCCCGCGGCACACGTGTCCCGGACTTCGTCCTGCTCGCCGAGGCGATGGGCTGCACCGGCCTGCGCTGCGAGGACCCCGCGGACCTCGACGCGGTCATCGAGCAGGCCAACTCCATCGACGACCGGCCCGTGGTGGTGGACTTCATCGTGCACGCGGACGCCATGGTCTGGCCGATGGTCGCCGCCGGCACCAGCAACGACGAGGTCATGGCGGCCCTGGACTCCCGCCCCGACTTCGGGGACGAGACCGACTGACCCGCCCCCGGCCCGCCCCCGCGGGTGCCGAAAGACACCCCCGGCCCGGCGGCGGGCCGGGTGACCGCGGCCCGGCGGTCCCTCCCGGCGCTACGCGAGCGGCGGGACGGCACAGGTTTCGCCGGGCGCGGCGGCTGCCGCGAGCCCAGCGGCACCGGGCGGGTCAACGGCTGCCGCGCCCCGTGCCCGGCGGCGGGGCGGCAGCCGCACCGCTCCCTTGCCCCGCCTGGCCGTTTGCAGCCAGCAGCCGGGCCAGCTCCAGCCGTTTGATCTTGGTGGTGGCGGTCTGGGGAAGATCGGCCGGCTTCCACTGCACGGGCTCCGCCATCGGCGGCAGGACGGCCGCCGCGCGCGCCCAGGCCGCCCGGTCCAGGGGCCTGTCGTCCTTGGTGCACACCACCGGCACGGCCCTGCCCGCACCGTCCGGGACGATGACGACCTCGGTGAGGTCCTCGACCATCTCGAACAGCGTGTCCTCCGCGGCGAGCGTGCTGCCGAAGCCCTCGCTCAGGTCGACCTCACGGTCCAGCAGGTGCACGCAGCCCCACTTGGGGCGGTAGCCGATGTCGCCCATCCGCCACCAGCCGCCCTCGAACACCTGGGCCTCGTAACGGTCCCGCTCGCCGAGGTAGGTGACGATCCGCCCGTCGCTGCGGACCTCGATGTGGCCCGGGTTCTGCGCCGACGGCGGCCGGCCGTCGCGGCTGACCACCCGCACGCCGGTCATGCCGGGAAAGGGCATGCCCTCACAGCGGCCGTCCTCGTCCGGCGAGCGGTGCCGGGTGAAGCCGCGCACCACCGCCGGGCCCACCTCGCTCTGCCCGTACAGCTGGCCGAAGACCGCGGACCTGCGCCGGGTGGCCCGCAGCAGGCGGTGCCCGGTGCGCGGGTGGATGGCGTCGAAAGTGCTGCTGAACAGCTTGACGTTGGACAGCGGCCCGCACGGATCGTCCGCCAGCACCTCCCACTTCATGAAGGACTTGGGATGCGCCTCCCAAATGCCCGGCGTCAGGCGGGCGAAGAGGTCCCTGGAACAACGCGCCCACACGGGCCGGTTCACCCGCGACCCATTCACCGCCCCGGCACTCCGGGCTCCATTCACCACTGCGCGGCAGGTCGCTGATCACCTCGTAGACGTCCTGCGGCGCCGCGCAGATGTGGATCTCGGCGCTGCTCTGGAAAAGCGGCTCGGATGCGCTGCTCGGTTCGCTCGTGCCTGGGATGGTGCAGAGCCGCCGGCGCGCGGGTCAAAGGCCCGATCGCTGGTACGTCAAGTCGGCCGGGCGGGTCGTGGCCGAGCAGGGCCGTACGGTCGAGCCGGCGGGGCTCGGGTCCCTTCGGGGAGGGCCATCCGCCGGCCGGCGGATCGGCCGCCGCCGTGGTGGCCGAGCTCCTGTCCTGGCTGCCGCGGCTGGGCGCGCGTCGCCGCCGGCCCACTCGCGCTGCGCGCCTCCGCTCCGACCACAGCCCCCAGGGATCCGTGCGCAGGCGGTGGCGGGTCCCGGCGAGAAGGCGACCGCGGCCCAGCACGCCAAGGGCAAGCTGACCGCGCGGGAGCGGATCGAACTGCTCCTGGACCCGGGCTCCTTCCACGAGGTCGAGCAACTGCGCCGGCACCGGGCGACCGGTTTCGGCCTGGAGGCGAAGAAGCCGTACACCGACGGTGTGATCACCGGCTGGGGCACGGTGGAGGGCCGCACGGTCTTCGTCTACGCCCACGACTTCCGCATCTTCGGCGGCGCGCTCGGCGAGGCGCACGCCACGAAGATCCACAAGATCATGGACATGGCCATCGCGGCCGGTGCCCCGCTGGTCTCCCTCAACGACGGTGCGGGCGCCCGGATCCAGGAGGGTGTCAGCGCGCTGGCCGGCTACGGCGGCATCTTCCAGCGCAACACCAAGGCCTCCGGGGTGATCCCGCAGATCAGCGTGATGCTCGGCCCGTGCGCGGGCGGCGCGGCCTACAGCCCCGCCCTGACGGACTTCGTGTTCATGGTCCGCGAGACCTCGCAGATGTTCATCACCGGCCCGGACGTGGTCAAGGCCGTCACCGGTGAGGAGATCACGCAGAACGGCCTGGGCGGCGCGGACGTGCACGCCGAGACCTCCGGCGTGTGCCACTTCGCCTACGACGACGAGGAGACGTGCCTCGCCGAGGTGCGCTACCTGCTGTCCCTGCTGCCGCAGAACAACCGGGAGAACCCGCCGCGGGTGGAGTGCACCGACCCGGCCGGCCGCCGCTGTGACGTCCTGCTGGACCTCGTCCCGGCGGACGGCAACCGCCCGTACGACATGGCCAGGGTGATCGAGGAGATCGTCGACGACGGCGAGTACCTGGAGGTCCACGAGCGCTGGGCGCGCAACATCATCTGCGCCCTGGCCCGCCTGGACGGCCAGGTGGTCGGCATCATCGCCAACCAGCCGCAGGTGCTGGCCGGCGTGCTCGACATCGAGGCCAGCGAGAAGGCCGCGCGCTTCGTGCAGATGTGCGACGCCTTCAACATCCCGATCGTCACCTTCCTGGACGTCCCCGGGTTCCTGCCGGGCGTCGACCAGGAGCACGGCGGGATCATCCGGCACGGCGCGAAGCTGCTGTACGCCTACTGCAACGCCACCGTGCCGCGGATCTCGCTGATCCTGCGCAAGGCCTACGGCGGTGCCTACATCGTGATGGACTCCCAGTCGATCGGCGCCGACCTCACCTACGCCTGGCCGACCAACGAGATCGCGGTGATGGGCGCCGAGGGCGCGGCCAACGTCATCTTCCGCCGCCAGATCGCCCAGGCCGAGGACCCCGAGGCCATGCGGCAGAAGATGGTCAAGGAGTACAAGGCCGAGCTGATGCACCCGTACTACGCGGCCGAGCGCGGTCTCGTCGACGACGTCATCGACCCCGCCCAGACCCGCGAGGTCCTCATCGGCTCCCTGGCGATGCTGCACACCAAGCACGCCGACCTGCCCTCCCGCAAGCACGGCAACCCGCCGCAGTAA
>NZ_LR732544.1:5144805-5223547 GCF_902506575.1 Streptomyces mexicanus
GCGCGGTCTCGTCGACGACGTCATCGACCCCGCCCAGACCCGCGAGGTCCTCATCGGCTCCCTGGCGATGCTGCACACCAAGCACGCCGACCTGCCCTCCCGCAAGCACGGCAACCCGCCGCAGTAACCGCGGCGGACACCCTGCGGACCCCGCGGCCATCCCGCGGTCACCCCTGAGCCACGGAGACCAAGCCATGGACATGCCTGACATCCGCGTCGAGAAGGGCCACGCCGAGCCCGAGGAGGTCGCCGCCCTGACGGCGATCCTGCTGGCCCGCGCGGCGGCCCGCCCCGCCGGCACCGCGCCCGCCCACCGCGGCCGCGCCCGCGCCGGCTGGCGCCGCCTGGAGCGCGAGAACGGCTTCCGCGCCCCGCACAGCTGGCACTGACCCGCACGACGGCGAAGGGCCCCTCTCCTCACGAGAGGGGCCCTTCGCCGTTCGTCGTGTCGCCGTACGCCCCATCAGGGACGCGGGGGGACGGCTAGGGCGAGTTTTCGAACGTCCCGTCCGGCCCGCGGCGTCTGGCACGGCACCTCGCCGCGTTGTCGGGATCGTCTGCGTACGCCCGGTACGCGGACGACCCTCCGCCTTGTGATGCACCGCACCGGACGCCGCGGGCCCCGCCCTCCGGGCGGACGACGCTACGTTCGAAACACGCCCTAGCGCAGTCGTGCCATGAGGGCGTGTTCGACGAGGGTGATGAGGGTGGATTTGGCGTCGGCGCGGTGGCGGGCGTCGGTGGTGATGATGGGGGTGTCGGGGCCGATCTGGAGTGCTTCGCGGACTTCGTCGGGGGAGTAGGGCTGTTGTCCGTCGAAGCCGTTGAGGGCGATGACGAAGGGCAGGCCGCTGTTCTCGAAGTAGTCGACGGCGGGGAAGCAGTCGGCGAGGCGTCGGGTGTCGACGAGGACGACGGCGCCGATGGCGCCGCGGACGAGGTCGTCCCACATGAACCAGAAGCGGTCCTGTCCGGGGGTGCCGAACAGGTAGAGGATGAGGTCCTGGTCGAGGGTGATGCGGCCGAAGTCCATGGCGACGGTGGTGGTGGTCTTGTCGCCCGTGTGGGTGAGGTCGTCGATGCCCGCGGATGCGGACGTCATGACGGCCTCCGTGCGCAGCGGGTTGATCTCCGAGACGGCGCCGACGAACGTGGTCTTGCCCACGCCGAAGCCGCCCGCCACCACGATCTTCGCGGAGGTGGTCGAACGACTGGGAGAAACCGGCCCTCCGCTAGAGCTTGCGAAGTCCACTGAGCACCCTTTCGAGCAGTGTCACGTCTGGCTGGCCACCGGCGTTCTCGTCGCCGCCGGGCTGATGGATGGCGACCAGGCCCGCCTCCGCCAAGTCGGCGACGAGGATCCTGGCCACGCCGAGAGGAATCGTCAGCAGGGCCGAGATCTCGGCCACCGACTTGATCTCCCGGCACAGATGGCAGATCCGCTGATGTTCGGGCAGCTGGCCCTGCATCTGGTGCGGCTGCGCCGTGGTGTGCACCAGTGCCTCGATAGCGAGCTGGTACCGCGGCCTGGTGCGGCCGCCCGTCATGGCGTACGGGCGGACCAGGGGGTTGTTCGACGCCCCTGCGGGCGCCGGCTCAGGGGTGCGTCGCTGCGGCTGCACCGGCTGGATGCGCGGCGCGGGCGGCTGGTCGTACGGCGAAGGGCCCGGGCCCTGCGGCGCGTACGGCTGTCGGTACGGGGGGGAGGGGTATGCGTACGGGTTCGCCGAACCGTCGCCGTGGTCCTGCACCGGACCGTACGACCAGTTGCCCGAACCACCTGGGGGTGTTGCCACTCTTACTCCTCCTCCGACTGCGCCGGGCGCCCCACCGTCCACCGTGTGGATGCCGCGTCCCGAAACCTTACGGCCCCGGGACACCAAAACGCACCGTCTGTCCTTTAGTTGAGAAGGCTGCCCTGCAGCTCGGCCCGCAGATCCGGGGTCAGGACCGTGCCCGCGCGATCCACCAGCAGGGCCATCTCGTACCCAATGAGACCGATGTCCGCTTCGGGGTGTGCGAGAACCGCGAGCGACGATCCGTCAGAGATGGACATGATGAAGAGGAATCCCCGCTCCATCTCCACAACCGTCTGGTTCACGTTGCCGCCCTCGAAGATGCGCGAGGCGCCGGCGGTCAGCGAGGTCAGACCGGAGGCGACGGCCGCGAGCTGGTCGGCGCGGTCGCGGGGAAAGCCTTCGGACATCGCCAGAAGGAGTCCGTCGGCGGAGACCACCACGGTGTGGGACACCCCGGGGGTGTTGTCCACGAAGTTGGTGATCAACCAGTTCAGGTTCTGTGCCGCCTGGCTCATCGGGCTCACACTAACGCTCCTGGTTGTAGGTGCTGTCAGGACCGAAGCCCTGGCCGTTCTTTTCACTTCCTGCGCTGCGTCCCCGCTGGACGCCCCGGCGCAGGTTGCTCAGCCTGCCCCTGACGTCCTCGGGGGCGCGGGAGACCTGTGGGCCGCCCTGCGGGGTCGCCGTCGCGGAGCCCTCGACCAGATTGGCCTTGGGCACCCGCAGTGGCAGGCCGGAGGAGGTCACCCCGCCCGCCTTGGGCTTGCGGAGCTGCGCGGCCTGGTGCCACCGCTCGTCGTTGGCCGAACGCCAGCCGCTGTCGCCGTCGCGCTCCGCAGCGGGGGCCGGCGTGTCCTGGTTCACGGGCCCGGCGCCGTTCGCACCGCTCGCGGCCGAACCGCGGCGCGGCAACCCGGCGTCGGTCATCCCGTGGACGGAGGAGGCCGGTCCCGGACGGTCGAAGCCTACGCGGTCCGCCTCGTCGACGTCAGCGGCCTGCGCGGATTCCTCAGCGTAGCCGCTGTGGTACCCGTCGCCCTGCGGCCAGTCGTCCTGGTAGGGCTGCTGGTCCCCATAGGGCTGCTGGTCCCCGTAGGACTGCTGCTCCTGGTAGGACTGCTGCTCCTGGTAGCCGGCGTACGCCTCCCCGGCGCCGTTCGTGGCCTGCGCCCGCTCCTGCCGGCCCGGCTCCGCGTACCCGGTGTGGTCCGGGTAGGCGCCCTGGTCGGCGTACCCGCCCCGGTCCGCGTAGGCGTTCTGCTGCGGGTGCGTGTCCTGCTCCGGGTAGGCGCCCCGGTCCTGATAGGCGGACTGCTCCGGGAAGGCGCCGTCGACCGCGTAGGCGCCGCTGTGCGGCACGCTGCCGTCCGGCGCGTAGTACCCCTGCTCCTGCGCCTGCTGAGCCTGCTGGTCGTACGCCGGCTGCTGCTCCGGGTACGCGGTCTGCTGGTCGTAGCCCAGACCCTGCTCCGGGTAGGCCGTCCGGCCGGTGTCGTACGCCTGGTGCGATCCGGTGGACTCCTCGGTGTACGCCGAACCCTCGGGCGCCCGCGCGGCGGGCTGCTCACCGTGCGTCTGCGCCTCCAGGGCGGCCCGGCGCTCCTCGCGCTTGAGCGAGCGGCCGACGGGGTCGAGCTCCCGGATGTCGTCGGGCACGTCCGCGTAGCGGCTGTCGTCGAAGCCCAGCTCGGCGGCGGTGCGCTGGGGCAGCTGCGCGGCGTCCTGGCCCTGGAACCGCTGCTCCGGGATGATCTGCGAGACGGTGAACTCGTCGCGCTCCAGCGGGCCTTCGCCGCCACCGCCGTGGGTGATCGCGTCGGGCAGCATGACCAGCGAGGTGGTGCCCGCCTGCTCGCCGGAGGGGCGCAGCTGGACGCGGATGCCGTGCCGGTCGGCGAGGCGGCCGACCACGAACAGACCCATGCGCTGGGAAATGGCCACGTCAACGGTGGGCGGGTTGGCCAGCTTGTGGTTGATGTCCGCAAAGTCCTCGGCGGTCAGGCCGATGCCCTTGTCGTGGATCTCGATCATGATCCGGCCGTCGGGCAGCCGGGTCGCGGTGACGCGGACCTTGGTCTGCGGCGAGGAGAAGGTGGTGGCGTTCTCCAGCAGCTCGGCCAGCAGGTGCACCAGGTCGGTGACCGCGCGGCCGTGGATCTCGGCCTCCGGCACGCCGGACAGCTCGATGCGCTCGTACTGCTCCACCTCGGAGGAGGCGGCGCGCAACACGTCGACCAGCGGGACCGGCTGGTCCCAGCGGCGGCCGGGCTCCTCGCCGGCGAGCACCAGGAGGTTCTCGCCGTTGCGGCGCATACGGGTGGCCAGGTGGTCCAGCTTGAAGAGGTTCTCCAGCTGGTCGGGGTCGGCCTCGTTGTTCTCCAGGTCGGTGATCAGGGTCAGCTGGCCCTCGATCAGCGACTGGTTGCGGCGCGAGAGGTTGGTGAAGATCGCGTTGATGTTGCCCCGCAGCAGGGCCTGCTCGGCGGCGAGCCGTACCGCCTCGCGGTGCACCTGGTCGAAGGCGCGGGCCACCTCGCCGATCTCGTCGGTGGAGGAGATCGGGATCGGCTCCACCCGGGTGTCCACCCGGCCGGGGTCGGTGCGCGAGAGCTGGTCGACCAGCATCGGCAGGCGCTGCTCGGCCACGCCGAAGGCCGCGTTGCGCAGCCGGCGCATCGAGCGGCTCATCTGCCGCGCCACCAGGCCGGCCAGGATGAACGCCGCCAGCAGGGCGATCACCACGACGCCGCCGGTGACGAAGGCCGACTGCCTGGCGTCGTCGGCGATGCCCGCGGCCTCGTCCACCGCGGCGTTCGCCATGTCCGACTCGATCGTGCGGTAGGCGTCGAACTTGAGGGTGTTCACGGCCCACCAGTTCTCCGGCGTGATGCCCTTCTGGGCCAGCGCCGCACGCTCGGAGTCGTCGGTGCTCTTCAGCGTGGCCAGCGCGGTGACCAGCTTCTGCGGGTCGCTCGGCGGCGCCACGTAGTTCGGGTCCTTCGCCTTGGCCTGCTGCGCCATTGCCGCGGCCTTGGCCTGGATCTGCTTCTTCTGCGCGTCCAGCTTGTCCGCGTCGGCCTGGGTGCCGCCGCCGAGGTACTCCTCGACGGCGATGTTCTCCAGGTAGGCGTAGGAGGACAGGGCGATGCGCTGGCTGGCCAGGTTGCCGCTGTCCGGGCCCGGCTTGATCAGCAGGTGCATGCCGATGGAGCGCTCCAGCGACAGCGCCGCCTTGGTGAGCGAGATGGCGTAGACCGTGCGGCCGTAGGAGGTGATGTTGCCGGTGCCCAGGCCCAGCTCGTTGGCGAACTCCATCAGCGGGTGGGCGACCGTGACGTAGCCCTCCTCGGTCTGCACGCCGGTGAGCTTGGAGCTGTACGCGGCGGCGCGCAGCGACTGCAGCCCGGGCTCCACCTCGCGGAACAGCTTCAGCCGGCGCTCCAGACCGGGAGTGTGCGGCATGCCCTTCGCCGCCCGGTCGAACTCGTCGGCGGCCTTGTCGGTCTGCTGCCGGGCCTGGACGACGGCGGGGTCCTTCTGACCCTTGCCCTGCAGCAGGGGAGCGGCGGAGAGGTCACGCTCGTTGTACAGGGCGTTGGCGTAGGTCAGCGAGGCGCGGACCAGCCGGGCGGTGCTCTCGGCGTCCTCGGCGTCCTGCCAGGTCTCGATCGAGCTCTTGACCTGGAAGCCGCCCATGACCAGGCCGACCAGCACGGGTATGAGCAGGATCGCGTTCAGTCGGGTGCGCACCCGCCAGTTGCGCGGGGAGAGGCGACCGCCCTGGGCGGAGGGCGCCGCCGTCGACTCCGGACCGGGCACGTGTGCGGGCGCCGCTCCGCGCGGCGGCGGGGTGAAGTTGCCCCGGGCCGACGGCTCGGGACCGTTCTTGCTTCGCCTCACTCGACCAACAACCTCTCGGCGGTCGGCACCTACGTCGTGCCGCGTGTCTTCATGCCCTGGGCGCCGGTGACGACGTCAGTACTCCTGAGTACGTCCTTGACCATGGGGCAGTTCAGGCATTCCAGCACGCCTGCCTGCGGTCTTCCAAACAGTGGAAACAGGAGGAGCACTCTCTTGTAAGGGCAAGATAAAACGGTCATACAGAGCGAGCGGCGTCAAAAGGCGGGCCGATTGTGCGCGTAGCGGTACGGGATGTGCGCGACGCGTGGCCGTACCACTCGATTCCTCTGCCGAAACGTTATGAACACCGGGGCCGACCGTGTCAAAGGACACAGCCGGCTCCGGTTTGGCCTACGACAACTGCCGTACCGTCCTGCCGACTTGGGTGACCGGGCGGAACGGGCCCCGCCGGCTAGCGCAGTCGTGCCATGAGGGCGTGTTCGACGAGGGTGATGAGGGTGGATTTGGCGTCGGCGCGGTGGCGGGCGTCGGTGGTGATGATGGGGGTGTCGGGGCCGATCTGGAGTGCTTCGCGGACTTCGTCGGGGGAGTAGGGCTGTTGTCCGTCGAAGCCGTTGAGGGCGATGACGAAGGGCAGGCCGCTGTTCTCGAAGTAGTCGACGGCGGGGAAGCAGTCGGCGAGGCGTCGGGTGTCGACGAGGACGACGGCGCCGATGGCGCCGCGGACGAGGTCGTCCCACATGAACCAGAAGCGGTCCTGTCCGGGGGTGCCGAACAGGTAGAGGATGAGGTCCTGGTCGAGGGTGATGCGGCCGAAGTCCATGGCGACGGTGGTGGTGGTCTTGTCGCCCGTGTGGGTGAGGTCGTCGATGCCCGCGGATGCGGACGTCATGACGGCCTCCGTGCGCAGCGGGTTGATCTCCGAGACGGCGCCGACGAACGTGGTCTTGCCCACGCCGAAGCCGCCCGCCACCACGATCTTCGCGGAGGTGGTCGCCCGGCCACCGTCGGAACCTGCGAAGTCGCCGTCAGAGCTTGCGAAGTCCACTGAGCACCCTTTCGAGCAGCGTCACATCCGGTGCGCCACCGTTGTTCTCGTCACCGCCCGGCTGGTGGATCGCCACCAGTCCGGCCTCCGCCAGGTCCGCGACCAGGATCCGGGCGACCCCCAGCGGCATGGCCAGCAGCGCCGAGACCTCGGCGACCGACTTCACCTCGCGGCACAGGTGGCAGATCCGCTGGTGCTCGGGGAGCAGCCCCATCAGCGCCGCCGGGTCGGCCGTGGTGCTGATCAGGGCCTCGATGGCGAGCTGGTAGCGCGGCCGGGTCCGGCCGCCGGTCATCGCGTAGGGACGGACCAGCGGCTGATCGCCCTCGTCCCCGTACGGCTCGGCGTACGGATCATGATGGGCGGTGGGCGGGGTCATGAATCCTCCGGGCGGGACAGCAAGTCGGTCGGGCTAGCCGTCGTACGAGGCCGGTGGGGGGATTGTGGCGGCCGGACGGTGATTTGGTGAGGCGGGTGGTGCCGGGGCCGGTCAGTGGAGCAGACTGCCTTGTAGTTCGGCGCGCAGGTCGGGTGTGAGCACCGCGCCCGCACGGTCCACGAGCAGCGCCATCTCGTAGCCGACCAGGCCGATGTCGCACTCGGGGTGGGCCAGGACCGCGAGCGACGAGCCGTCCGAGATGGACATCAGGAACAGAAAGCCGCGTTCCATCTCCACGACCGTCTGCGCCACGTTGCCGCCCTCGAAGATGCGCGAGGCGCCGGCGGTCAGCGAGGTCAGACCGGAGGCGACGGCCGCGAGCTGGTCGGCGCGGTCGCGGGGAAAGCCTTCGGACATCGCCAGAAGGAGTCCGTCGGCGGAGACCACCACGGTGTGGGACACCCCGGGGGTGTTGTCCACGAAATTGGTGATCAACCAGTTCAGGTTCTGTGCCGCCTGGCTCATCGGGCTCAACTATCGCTCCTGCTGGTGAGTGGGGCTCGGGAAGCTGCCCGTCTGACCGGAACCGGCCCGACGGCCCTGCGCGATGCCCCGTCGGAGATTGGTCAGCCGGCCGCGTACGTCGTCGGGGGCACGCGAGACCTGCGGACCGCTTTGGTGCTGTTGCTGCTGAGCCGTGCCCGGGACGAGGTTGGCCCGGGGCACCCGGCGCGGCAGGCCGGAGGTGGTGATGCCGCCCGAGGCCGGCTGCCGCACCCGCTCCGCCTGCCGTACGAGGTCGTCGTTGGGCGAGCTGCGCCAAGCGGTGGCGGCACCGCGCTGGGGGGCGGGGGAGGACGGCTCGGGCGCGGCGGGCTGCGGCTGCTGTGGCGCGGCCGCCTCGGCGGCCTCGGCCGCCTGCTGCCGGCCGCCGCGGAACCAGTTGGTCTCCAGGGTGTCGTACAGCGGTGTGCCCAGATCGCTCCCGCCGGTGGCCGGCGGCAGGGCCTCCGGCTCCTGGCGCCGCGGCTGCGGGGCCTGCGGACGCCGGACACCGCCGGGGTCGGCCGGCTGGGGCCGCTCGAAGCGGCCCGTGGACGCCGGGTCCTGACGGCCGGGCAGGGCGTGCCTGCCGGTGGCGGAGCCGTCGTGGCCCGGCTGCGGGTACTGCCCCGTGGCGCCGGCGTCGTACCCCTGCTGCGCGGCCGGGTACTGGCCGGTGGAGGCGGGGTCGTAGTCCTGCCGGGCGGCCGGGTACCGGCCGGTCGCGCCCGCGTCGTACGACTGCTGGGCCCCGAACGGGTCCGGGGCGGCGGGCCGCTGCGCCGGGGCGCGTCGGCTCTCCGGCGCGGACGGGCCGAAGACGTCGGAGCGGACGAACGGGTCGGTGTGCTGCCCGGTGTCCGCACCGGGTGCGGGGAACCCGCCGGTGTCCTGCCGCGGTACGCCCGCACGCGGGGCGCCGAGGTCGGGGCGCGTCAGAGCCGAGGCGTCCGCTCCGCCCGGCCGCTCGCCGCCGCTGGGCAGCGCCGGCATCTCGGCCGTGGCGCCCGGACCCTGGTGGTCGTCGATCCGCGGCATCCGCGAGGTCTGCGCCTGCTCGGCCTCGTCGTGGCCGCGCGGGGTGTCCTGGCCGGTGGGCGAGAGCGCGTTGTCGTTGCCCCAACTCGGCGTCCGGGGCTGCGGGTTGCCGCCCGGCAGTTCGGCGCGCGGGCCGCCGCGGGAGGGCAGCTGCGGCTGCCGGCCCTGCTCGGCGCCGCCCGCCTGCTGCGGGGCCGCGCCGGAGCGGGGACCGCCGAACGCGTCCTGCCGGCCGCCGTCCGCGAAGCCCGCACCGCTGCCCGGACGCCCGAAGTCCTGCCGGCCACCGGAGCGCGAGCCGTCGCCGAAGCCCTGCGGCGCACCGGCCGGACCGGCCGCCTGCGGACCCTGCGGCGCACCCGGCGCCCGGCCGCCGAAGCCGGCCCCGGCGCCCGCCGGGGACGGACGGCCCTGCTGCGGCTGCGCCGGACCCTGCGGTCCACGGGCCGCGCCCGGACCACCGGGAGCGCCCGGGCCGCCCGGCCGTCCGCCGGTGCCCGGCAGCGCCGCGCGCGGTCCCTGACCGGTGCCGACCTGGCCGTGTGCGCCGGCCGCCGGGCCGAGCCGGCCGGCGCCGCCCGCTTGCTGGGTCTGGCGCCGCGCGGCGGCCGCGCCGGCGGCGGCAGCGGCGGCCGCCGGACCGCCCGCGGACGGGCCGCCGGGCTTGCCGGGCGTGGGCTTCCTGCCGCCCTGGGCGACGTCCACCGGCAGCATGACCAGCGCGGTCGTGCCGCCCGAGTCGGACGGGCGCAGCTGGATGCGGATGCCGTGCCGCTGGGAGAGGCGGCCGACCACGAACAGGCCCATGCGGCGGGAGACGGAGACGTCCACGGTGGGCGGCGAGGCGAGCCGCTCGTTGATCGCCGCCAGGTCCTCCGGGGACAGGCCGATGCCGGTGTCGTGGATCTCGATGAGCACCCGGCCGTCGGGCAGCGCGTGACCGGTGACCTTGACCTTGGTCTGCGGCGAGGAGAACGAGGTGGCGTTCTCCAGCAGCTCGGCGAGCAGGTGCACGAGGTCGTTGACGACGCGGCCGGCGACCTCGGTGGTGGGCACGGAGGCCAGTTCGATGCGCTCGTACTGCTCCACCTCGGAGGCGGCGGCGCGCAGCACGTCGACCAGCGGCACCGGGCGCGTCCAGCGGCGGCCCGGCTCCTCACCCGCGAGGACGAGGAGGTTCTCGCCGTTACGGCGCATACGCGTCGCCAGGTGGTCCAGCTTGAACAGCGAGGACAGCTGGTCCGGGTCGGCCTCGCGGGACTCCAGCTCGGAGATGAGCGAGAGCTGACGCTGGATCAGGCCCTGGGAGCGGCGCGAGAGGTTGGTGAACATCGCGTTGACGTTGCCCCGCAGCAGGGCCTGCTCGGCCGCCAGCCGGACCGCCTCGCGGTGCACCTCGTCGAAGGCCGCGGCCACCTGGCCGATCTCGTCCCGGGAGTGCACACCGACCGACTCCACGGAGGTGTCGACGTCCTGCGGGTCCGACTCCGACAGCTGCTTGACCAGCTCGGGCAGACGCTCCTGGGCGACCTTGGTCGCGGTGTCCTGCAGCCGGCGCAGCGAGCGGATCATGGACCGGGCCACGCCGAAGGCGCCGACCAGCGACACACCGAGCACGAGGAGCACCAGCGCACCGGAGATGATGGCGTCGCGCTCGGTGGCGCTGCGCAGCTCGCGGGCCTTTTGCTCCATCTCCTCGAGCAGCGTGTGCTCGATCTTCTTCATCTGCTCGATCTTGGTCGAGCTGTCGTCCACCCAGTCGCGGTAGGAGCGCTTGTCCTGCTGGGCCAGGCCGGAGTCGCTGTCCAGGGCGCGCTTGGCGTAGACGTCCGCGGCCTGGATGGTCGGGTTGCCCTCCTCGACGGGCTTGAGCAGCTCGTCGACGCCGTCGCCGTAGATGGTGCGGAAGCTGTTCAGCTCGGAGGTCTCGCCGTCCAGCGCCGACTGGCCGTACAGGCGGTCGTTGTCCGAGAGGTGGCCCGCGTTGGTGTTGTTGGCGGGCAGGGCGGCCGCGATGACGGCGCGCTGGATGGAGGCGTACTCCTTGGCGGAGGAGAAGGCGGCCAGCGCGCGGGTGCGCTGGATCATCTCCGGGTTGCTGGTCGCCTCGGCCATGTCCTGCGACAGACCGAGCAGCTCGGTGATGAGCCGGTGGTAGGCCTCGATGGTCCGGGCCGAGTTGCCCTCGTCGTCGTAGGCGGTCTTGCGTATCTTGCCCAGGCCGTTGAGTTCCCCGGCCAGGCCGACGAGGGTGTCGCGGACGCCCTGGAGGTTGCCGTCCTTGCTGGCGGCGTCGATCTCCTCCGAGGCGTCGATGAAGTTGTCCTTGGCCCGGTCGGTCTTCTCCTGGTAGCCCTTGACCGTGATGGCGCTCGCGCTGGACGGGTGCGCCAGCGGACCGGCGGACTGGTCGCGTTCCTCCTGGAGCGCGGCGGCCAGCTCGGTGGCCTGCTTGGTCATGTCCGTCAGCAGCTTCATGTTGTCGAGCTGCTGGATGTCGTCCAGGTTCTGGTTGATGCGCAGGGCGCCCAGCGTGGTCGCGGCGACCACGGGGAGCGCGAGCAGCGACACCAGACGGGTGGAGATGCGCCAGTTGCGCAGGGCCATGCGGGAGCCGGGCCCGACCGGGCCCTGGCCCTTGGCGGGCTTGATGGTCGGAGCGGGGGCCGCGGACGGCGCCGACCCGGCGGCGCCGGGTCGGCCGGCGCGCTCGCCGTGGTCACCGGTCGGCGCCGGATGCGGGTTCTGGGCGTGCTGGGGCGAGGAGCTGCCTTTCATGGGGCCAGTCCCACCATGCGGCTCCGGCTCCGCCGAAGCGCTGCCATCCCTCTTGAAACGTCCCTGCACTAGCGTCGCAACCTCTGGACCAGGCGTCCGGCCGCGTGAGCGGACGGACGGTGTCGGCGTCGTGGGGAACGCCCTGAAAACATTCCCCGGTGGTCGTGAGTGACCGGCGCTGGTTCCCCCTTCTCGCCGCCACTCGGCGCTGCGTCGCGCCCCGTGTGCGCCGGCTCGATCCTGCGGCGGTCCGTGGCATTCCAGCACAGTGCCGGATCTCCAACAAGGCATGTGGGTCACCCTGTGACGTGCGTGACGCCATGTGAGTGCCGAGTCACCCGATGTGGAAAGTGATCACCCCTATACCGGACATATGGCCACGAGCCGACGAGGCGTCGCAGGTGTCCCAGTCGCCATGATCGGGAGCGGAATATTGGCTTCAGGGAGCCAATGTCCGTTTCGTTGAGGTCGGAGGGGGCCTCGATGTGGAGGGGAATTGTCCGGATTGCCGATCGGCTCGTGAGCAAACTCACATACGCATCACCGACTCTCCGCGGATGGGCCGGGAATTGCACGTTTAGCCTGACGCTTTACAGAGATGGCAAAACCGACAGCGCGCCCGCGCAGGGGGCCGCGGCCCTCCGGGTGCCCGTAGACGACAGGGTCTGTTACCACCGTGAAGACGACGATGATGTTCCGCACGATAGCCAACCCCCGGCGCACCACGCTCGCGCACCTCGAGGACGCCGACGCACTGCAGACGCCGGAGCTGCCGGAGCACCCCGTCACCCTCCCCACCCAGACCGCCAACCCGCGGCGCACCGTCCTGATGGAGGTTCCGGTCGCATCCGCCGCCGCGGAGTAGGACCGCCGGGTGCGGTACGCGGCGACCGCGGCCCGCACCGCGAGCGCGACGGGCCGGGCGCGGTCGCCGTGCGCACCACGGAGACCTCGCGCGGCACGAAGACGTACGCAGACCAGGGGCGCCCCCGCGGAAGGGGGCGCCCCTGAGCCGTGTGCGCGCCGTCGTGCGCGCGGCGGCGGGCCCCTGCCGCGTTAGCCTGGAGCGTCAGACTCCTCCCAGTTCAGTCAAGGGGCCAAGCAACCCGTGCGCATCGCCAGGTTCTCCATCGACGGGAACGTCGCCTTCGGCGCGGTCGAGGGCGACCAGCCGGACCAGCTCGTCCTCGACATCATCAAGGGCATCCCCTTCGCGGACTTCCAGCTCTCCGGCACCAAGGTGCCGCTGAGCAAGGTGCGGCTGCTGCCCCCGGTGCTGCCCAACAAGGTCGTCGCCTTCGGCCGCAACTACGCCGAACACGCGCGGGAACTCGGCAACGAGGTGCCCGACGCCCCGTTCGCCTTCTTCAAGCCGTCCACCTCGGTGATCGGCCCCGGCGATGCCATCCAGTTCCCCTCCTTCTCCGAGGAACTGCACCACGAGGCCGAGCTGGCCGTGGTCATCGGGCGCATGTGCCGCGAGGTACCGCGCGAGCGCGTCCAGGACGTGATCTTCGGCTACACCTGCGCCAACGACGTCACCGCCCGCGACGTCCAGCGCCGCGAGAAGCAGTGGGCCCGGGCCAAGGGCTTCGACACCTCCTGCCCGCTGGGCCCCTGGGTGGAGACGGACCTGTCGCTGTCCGCCGCCTCCGACCTGACCATCCAGCTCACCGTCAACGGCGAGCAGCGGCAGCTGGGCCGCACCAGCGAGATGATCCACCCCATCGAGGACCTGATCGTCAACATCTCCGAGGCCATGACGCTGCTGCCCGGCGACGTCATCCTCACCGGCACCCCGGCAGGGGTCGGCCCCCTCAACGTCGGCGACGAGGTCGCCGTCACCATCGAAGGCATCGGCACTCTCACCAACAAGGTTGTCAAGCGTGGCTAGCGCACCCTCCTCAGCAGTCCGTGTCCGTTTCTGCCCCTCGCCCACCGGTAACCCCCACGTGGGCCTGGTCCGCACCGCCCTGTTCAACTGGGCGTTCGCCCGGCACCACCAGGGCACCCTGGTCTTCCGCATCGAGGACACCGACGCGGCCCGCGACTCCGAGGAGTCCTACCAGCAGCTGCTGGAGGCGATGCGCTGGCTGGGCTTCGACTGGGACGAGGGTCCCGAGGTCGGCGGCCCGCACGCGCCGTACCGGCAGTCGCAGCGCATGGACGTCTACGCCGACGTCGCGCGCAAGCTCCTGGACGGCGGCTACGCCTACCACTGCTACTGCTCCCAGGAGGAGCTGGACAGCCGCCGCGAGGCCGCCCGCGCCGCGGGCCGGCCCTCCGGCTACGACGGCCACTGCCGCGACCTGACCGCCGAGCAGGTCGAGCGGTACCGGGCGGAGGGCCGGGCGCCGATCGTCCGCTTCCGCATGCCCGACGAGACGATCACCTTCACCGACCTGGTGCGCGGCGAGCTGACGTTCACCCCGGAGAACGTCCCGGACTACGGCATCGTCCGCGCCAACGGCGCCCCGCTCTACACGCTCGTCAACCCCGTCGACGACGCGCTGATGGAGATCACCCACGTGCTGCGCGGCGAGGACCTGCTGTCCTCCACCCCGCGCCAGATCGCCCTGTACAAGGCGCTGATGGAACTGGGCATCGCCAAGGGCATCCCGGAGTTCGGCCACCTGCCCTACGTGATGGGCGAGGGCAACAAGAAGCTCTCCAAGCGCGACCCGCAGTCCTCGCTGAACCTCTACCGCGAGCGCGGCTTCCTGCCCGAGGGCCTGCTCAACTACCTCTCCCTGCTCGGCTGGTCGCTCTCCGCCGACCAGGACATCTTCACGATCGAGGAGATGGTCGCGGCCTTCGACGTCAAGGACGTCAACCCCAACCCGGCCCGCTTCGACCTGAAGAAGTGCGAGGCGATCAACGCCGACCACATCCGCATGCTCGACGTGAAGGACTTCACCGAGCGCTGCCGCCCCTGGCTGAAGGCCCCGTTCGCGCCGTGGGCCCCGGAGGCCTTCGACGAGGACAAGTGGCAGGCCATCGCGCCGCACGCGCAGACCCGCGTGAAGGTCCTCTCCGAGATCACCGACAACGTCGACTTCCTGTTCCTGCCGGAGCCGGTCTTCGACGAGGCGAGCTGGAACAAGGCGATGAAGGAGGGCTCGGACGCCCTGCTGCGCACCGCGCGGGAGAAGCTGGAGTCCGCCGACTGGACGTCCGCCGACTCCCTGAAGGAGGCCGTCCTGGCCGCCGGCGAGGCCCACGGCCTCAAGCTCGGCAAGGCCCAGGCCCCGGTCCGGGTCGCCGTCACCGGCCGCACGGTGGGCCTGCCGCTGTTCGAGTCGCTCCAGGTCCTGGGCAAGGACAAGACGCTGGCCCGCATCGACGCGGCCCTGGAGCGGCTCGCCGCGTAGCCGGCCGCGCGCGAGCCGTGCGATCGGTCACGATCGGTCGCACCTGACAGGGGCGGTACCCGGATCCGCGGGTACCGCCCCTTCGCGCGCTCCGGGCGACGTGCACCCGCCCCGGCCGGCCCGGCTCGGCGGTACCGTCGAGCGCATGAGGATCAGAGCCGTCCTGTGGGACGTGGACGACACGCTCTTCGACTACACCACGGCCGACCGGACCGGGATGCGGGCGCATCTGCTCGCCGAGCGGCTGCTGGACCGCTACGGCTCGGTGGAGGAGGCCCTCGCGCACTGGCGCAGGATCACCGACGCGCAGTGGGCACGGTTCTCGGCCGGAGAGGTCTCCTTCGAGGAGCAGCGGCGCGACCGGGTGCGGGTCTTCCTCGGGCGGCCGGAGCTGACCGACGCCGAGGCCGAGTCCTGGTTCGCGCGGTACCTGCGGCACTACGAGTCCGCCTGGGCGCTCTTCCCGGACGTCCTGCCCGCCCTGGACGCCCTCGCCGCCCGCTACCGGCACGCCGTGCTGTCCAACTCCAGCCTGCGCGTCCAGGAGCACAAGCTGCGCCTGCTGGGCGTGTGGGACCGGTTCGAGGCCGTGCTGTGCGCCGCGGAGCTGGGGGTGTCCAAGCCCGAGGCCCGGGCCTTCCACGCGGCCTGCGAGGCGCTGGGGCTCGCCCCGCACCAGGTCGCCTACGTCGGCGACCATCCCGAGATCGACGGGCGGGGCGCCGCCGAGGCCGGGCTGCTGTCGGTCTGGATCGACCGCGCGGGCGCGGCGGCGGACGGTGGCGCCGGAGGCCCGCGGGGCGCCGGGCCGCACCGGATCTCCTCGCTCGCCGAACTCCCGGCGGTGCTCGGCGCCGATACCCGTTTTGGAGCGCCGTCCACCTTCGGGTAATGTTCTTCCTGCGCCGCGGGGAGCGGGCCGAAAGGCCGGAGCCCCGAAGCGCAGAGCTAGAACAAGATCCCCATCCGGGGCTTGCGTTCCAGTGGCCTATGGTGTAATTGGCAGCACGACGGATTCTGGTTCCGTTAGTCTTGGTTCGAGTCCAGGTAGGCCAGCTCGCAGAGCTCATCTGCATCGCGGATCACATCCGCAAGCCCCCGTTGTGTAGCGGCCTAGCACGCTGCCCTCTCAAGGCAGTAGCGCCGGTTCGAATCCGGTCGGGGGTACGGATCCCGGAGCGATCCAGGGATCAAGGCCCCCGTTGTGTAGCGGCCTAGCACGCCGCCCTCTCAAGGCGGTAGCGCCGGTTCGAATCCGGTCGGGGGTACGCAGAGGTGACGGCCTCAATGGTCTGAACCACCTTGGTCTATGGTGTAATTGGCAGCACGACGGATTCTGGTTCCGTTAGTCTTGGTTCGAGTCCAGGTAGACCAGCTGATCTGCGACAACGCACGATCGCGCCCCCGTTGTGTAGCGGCCTAGCACGCCGCCCTCTCAAGGCGGTAGCGCCGGTTCGAATCCGGTCGGGGGTACGTGACGAGAAGGGCCCTTCCCCGGAAGGGCCCTTCTCGCATGTCCGTATCCGGTGCCGCTCTCACCTGTCCGTATCACGCGCCGTGCTCGGGTGTCCGTGTCAGGCGCCGCCGAACCGGCGGTGCGACTCCTCGGCCTCCGCCAGCCGCCGCAGGCTCAGCAGCACCGGCTCGTACAGCACGGTCAGCGCCACCGCCGCCTCCACCTGCTCCTCCGGCGTGGCGTACCGCTCCACCACGTCCAGGTCGGCCGCGGCGATCCGCTCCACCGTGTGCGCGTACGGCTCCAGGTCCTCGACGGCGCAGGGGTAGCCGAGCCGGGCGAGCGCCGTGATCGCGGTCACCAGCATGCCGTACGCCGGTGGGGCCGCCGTGCCGGACGGGCGGGCATGGCCCCAGCCGAGCCGGTCCAGCAGCGCGTCGGCGGTGCGCCGCGCCGCCTGTGTCGCCGGGTCGCTCTCGTCGGGCTCCGGGCCGTGCGGCAGCGCCCACACCGCCGTGCCCAGGCGCTCGTTGCGGTCCAGGCTGTCGTCCTGGAGCGCGGCGAGCACCTCGCGCGCCGAGTGCACCGGGATCCGCCCCACCTGGATCATGGCCCGCACCAGGCGCAGCCGGCGCAGGTGGTCCTCGTCGTACTCGGCCTGGGTCGCCGTGATCCGGCGGCCGGGGGGCAGCAGCCCCTCGCGCAGGTAGTACTTGATCGTCGCCGTGGGGACCCCGCTGCGCGCGCTCAGCTCAGCCAGTCGCATGCCGTTCCGCTCTCTTTCCGCTTGCGCTCCCTGTTGGGGAGTGTCACTATCCAAGCATGGATAGTGCCGCTATCCAACGAGGTCGCCCCGGACGGGGGCGTGACAGTGGGGGGCAGCATGAGCGTCAAGCCGATCGAAGGGCGCACGACCGCGGCGGCGGAGGGCGAGGTGGTCGTGTTCCTCATCGGGATGCGCGTCAACAGCTTCGCCGCGGTGCGCAGTTGGTGGCCGGTCGCCCGGGCCATGGGCCCGATGCTGGCGGAGCTCTCGCGGGAGCGGGGCAGCGGCCTGCTCGGGTACAAGGCGCTGCTGGGCGGGCCGCGCGAGGTGTACGTGGTGCAGTACTGGGAGTCCAAGGAGAAGCTGCTGGCCTACGCCGTGGCGCCGGACCACGGCCACCGTCCGGCCTGGGCCGCGTTCAACCGGCGGCTGCGCGAGGGCCGGGGAAAGGTCGGCTTCTGGCACGAGACCTATGTCGTGCCGGCCGGATCGTACGAGTCGATCTACCTGAACATGCCCGAGTACGGGCTGGGCCGGGCCACCGGAGTCGTCCCCGTGGCCCGGCGAGGGGAGCGGGCGGCCGACCGGCTGCGGGTGTGAGGTCCGGCAGGGGCCGCCGCGGCGTTGAGGCGGCCCCTGCCGGCACCGGATGCCGGCGGTGACGGACAGGCGGGGTGCGGTTCAGCCGGAGCGGCGCAGGGCCTCGGAGAGGCGGGCCGCGGCGTCGATGACCGCCTGGGCGTGCATGCGGCCCGGGTGGCGCGTGAGGCGCTCGATGGGGCCGGAGACGGACACGGCGGCCACGACGCGGTTGGAGGGCCCGCGCACGGGCGCCGAGACGGACGCCACGCCCGGCTCGCGCTCGCCGATCGACTGGGCCCAGCCCCGGCGGCGCACGCCCGACAGGGCCGTCGCCGTGAAACGGGCGCCCTGCAGCCCCCGGTGCAGCCGCTCCGGCTCCTCCCAGGCCATCAGCACCTGCGCCGAGGAGCCGGCCTTCATCGTCAGGGTCGAGCCGACCGGGACGGTGTCCCGCAGGCCGGACAGGCGCTCCGCCGCGGCGACGCAGATGCGCATGTCGCCCTGGCGGCGGTAGAGCTGCGCGCTCTCGCCCGTGACGTCCCGCAGGTGCGTGAGCACCGGGCCGGCCGTGGCGAGGAGACGGTCCTCACCCGCCGCGGCGGCCAGTTCCGCCAGGCGCGGGCCGAGAATGAAACGGCCCTGCATGTCACGCGCCACCATGCGGTGGTGTTCCAGGGCCACGGCCAGCCGGTGGGCCGTGGGCCGTGCCAGTCCGGTCGCCGCGACCAGACCCGCGAGGGTGGCCGGACCGGACTCCAGAGCGCTCAGGACGAGGGCTGCCTTGTCCAGAACGCCGACGCCGCTACTGTTGTCCATGCAACGATACTTGCGTCTCACTCTGTGAAACGCAAGTTCAATTTTCCGTGGAACCCGCCACCCTGGATGTCACGAAGGCACAGCGGCCCGCGGATCAACGGGCCTGGTGGCGGATGCCCGGACGCAGGGGCGAGGGCAGCGCCTCCTCAAGATCTCTAGTTGGGCCGGTGGACGCTTGCCGGCCGGAGGGAAAGCGATGGGTAGGACACTCGCGGAGAAGGTCTGGGACGACCATGTCGTCCGGCGCGCCGAGGGCGAGCCCGACCTCCTCTTCATCGATCTGCACCTGCTGCACGAGGTGACCAGCCCGCAGGCCTTCGACGGCCTCCGCAAGAGCGGCCGCCGGGTGCGGCGGCTCGACCTGACCATCGCCACCGAGGACCACAACACCCCGACCCTCGACATCGACAAGCCCATCGCCGACCCGGTCTCCCGGGCCCAGCTGGAGACGCTGCGCAAGAACTGCGCCGAGTTCGGGGTGCGGCTGCACCCGCTGGGCGACGTCGAGCAGGGCGTGGTGCACGTGGTCGGCCCCCAGCTGGGCCTGACCCAGCCGGGCACCACGGTCGTCTGCGGCGACTCGCACACCTCCACGCACGGCGCTTTCGGCGCGCTGGCGTTCGGCATCGGCACCTCGCAGGTCGAGCACGTGCTGGCCACCCAGACGCTGCCCATGGCGCGCCCGAAGACCATGGCGATCACCGTGAACGGCGAGCTGCCCGAGGGCGTGACCGCCAAGGACCTGATCCTGGCGATCATCGCGAAGATCGGCACCGGCGGCGGCCAGGGCTACATCCTGGAGTACCGCGGCTCCGCCATCGAGAAGCTCTCGATGGAGGCCCGCATGACCATCTGCAACATGTCGATCGAGGCCGGCGCCCGCGCGGGCATGATCGCCCCCGACGAGACCACGTTCGCGTACCTCAAGGACCGCCCGCACGCCCCGCAGGGCGAGGACTGGGACGCCGCGGTCGCCTACTGGAAGACGCTCAGGACCGACGACGACGCCGAGTTCGACGCCGAGGTCGTCATCGACGCCGCCGAGCTGGCGCCGTTCGTCACCTGGGGCACCAACCCCGGCCAGGGCGCCCCGCTTTCGGCCTCCGTCCCCGACCCGGCTTCGTACGAAGACGCATCGGAGCGCCTGGCCGCCGAAAAGGCCCTGGAGTACATGGGGTTGGAGGCCGGCCAGCCGCTGCGCTCCATCACCGTGGACACCGTCTTCGTAGGCTCGTGCACCAACGGCCGCATCGAGGACCTGCGCGCCGCCGCGGACGTGCTGCGCGGCCGCAAAGTCGCCGACGGCGTACGGATGCTGGTCGTCCCCGGCTCCGCGCGCGTGGGCCTGCAGGCCGTCTCCGAGGGCCTGGACGTGGTCTTCAAGGAGGCCGGCGCCGAGTGGCGGCACGCGGGCTGCTCGATGTGCCTGGGCATGAACCCCGATCAGCTGGCCCCGGGCGAGCGCTCCGCCTCCACCTCCAACCGCAACTTCGAGGGCCGGCAGGGCAAGGGCGGCCGCACCCACCTGGTGTCGCCGCAGGTCGCGGCCGCCACCGCCGTGCTCGGCCACCTGGCCTCGCCCGCCGACCTGACCGACGCCGCCGAGACCCGTACGCCCGCTGGAGTCTGAGGATCATGGAAGCTTTCACCACGCACACCGGCCGGGCCGTCCCGCTGCGCCGCAGCAACGTCGACACCGACCAGATCATCCCCGCCCACTGGCTCAAGAAGGTCACCCGCGACGGGTTCGAGGACGGTCTGTTCGAGGCCTGGCGCAAGGACCCCGAGTTCGTCCTCAACCGCCCCGAGCGGCAGGGCGCCACCGTCCTGGTCGCCGGCCCCGACTTCGGCACCGGCTCCTCCCGCGAGCACGCCGTCTGGGCGCTGCAGAACTACGGCTTCAAGGCCGTGATCTCCGCTCGCTTCGCCGACATCTTCCGCGGCAACTCGCTGAAGAACGGCCTGCTCACGGTGGTCCTGGACCAGAAGATCGTGGAGGCGCTGTGGGAGCTGGTGGAGAAGGACCCCACCGCTGAGGTCACCGTGGACCTCGAGGCGCGTGAGGTGCGTGCCGAGGGCATCACCGCCTCCTTCGAGCTGGACGAGAACTCCCGCTGGCGGCTGCTGAACGGCCTGGACGACATCTCGATCACCCTGCAGAACGAGGACGCCATCGCCGCGTACGAGGCCACGCGTCCCTCCTTCAAGCCGCGCACCCTGCCGGTCTGATCCGGCCCCGCGGCCGGCGCCCCGACCGTCGGGTTTCGGCCACCGCGCACCCCCCGCTGTACCCCCGATCGCCACGATCGGGGGTACAGCCGTTTTGGGACCCGGACGACCCGGCGTGCTGTCACGGACGCGGTCAACTGCCCACGTTAGAGCGGTTTTTGCCGGGGTACACGAGGTGCGGAGTCCCGCCTTCCGCGGAGGCCGGCAGGGCCGCGCACGGCGGCAGTTGCCCCCTGCGCAGGCGACAACTCGCCCCAGATGGCACAATCTGTGCATGGACGACGACGGCCAACTCCAGCTCTATACGGCGGTCGCAGCCCAGCTCAAACAAGCGCACGCAAGAGTGCGCGCACTGCAAGTCCCGGAGGGCGTACGGATGGCGCTGACCCGGAAGCTGCTGGTCATTACGGCCGCGGCCAAACACGATCTCGCCGGTGCGGCAAGGCGTCTGGAGCGGTTCACGGCAGACCTCGACGAGGGGCGAATCCCGGGCGAGGAACGCTGAGCAGCCGAGACCGCCGAGTCTGCTGCGGCACAAGGGTGATTAGCCCGTTTCGTGTTTGATTTGCGGTATATATCTGCCTAACGTGCGAAAAGCTTGAACACTTTCGTTCTGGCAAGGTCTCCGAAGGGGAAGACGTGAACAAGGCGCAGCTCGTAGAAGCGATTGCCGACAAGATGGGCGGCCGGCAGCAGGCCGCCGACGCCGTCGACGCGGTACTGGACGCCATCGTCCGCGCGGTCGTCGCGGGAGACCGGGTCTCGGTCACCGGCTTCGGGTCCTTCGAGAAGGTGGACCGTCCGGCGCGCTACGCCCGCAATCCGCAGACGGGTGAGCGGGTGCGGGTCAAGAAGACCTCCGTTCCCCGCTTCCGGGCCGGCCAGGGCTTCAAGGACCTGGTGAGCGGCTCGAAGAAGCTCCCGAAGAACGACATCGCGGTGAAGAAGGCCCCCAAGGGCAGCCTGTCCGGCCCGCCCGCCACCATCGCCAAGGCCGTCGGCAAGAAGGCCGCGGCGAAGAAGACGACGGGTGCGGCGAAGAAGACCACCGCGAAGAAGACCACGGCGGCGAAGACCACCGCCAAGAAGGCCCCCGCCCAGAAGGCGACGCCCACCAAGGCCGCCGCCAAGAAGACGACGGCCACGAAGACCGCCGCCAAGAAGACCACGGCCAAGAAGGCGCCGGCGAAGAAGGCGACGGCCAAGAAGGCCCCCGCCAAGAAGTCGACCGCCCGCAAGACCGCCGCGAAGAAGACGACCGCCCGCAGCAAGTAGGGGATCACCAGGGCACTCACACGCCGGGCCGGGCTCCTCAGGGAGCCCGGCCCGCGGCGTGTGAGCACCGCTTCGGCTCAGAAGGTCTGCAACGTCACGAGGGTGATCCGCCGCCCCTCGCCCTCGCCCTCGGTCTCGATCCGCACCCGCTGCCCCGGCCGCAGCAGGCGCAGTCCCCCGGCGTCGAACGCCGCCGCGTCGAACGGCACGGGCGTGCCGTCGTCCAGCAGCACCTGCCCGCTGCGGCTTTCGGGGTCGTACGTGTATGCGGTCGCCTGCATGACGGCAGCCTACTGCCCCGCCCTGACGGCCGGGTGACCCCAGGGGCCGGTGGACAGTAGCCGGTGACTGGTGACTGGTGACTGGTGACTGGTGACTGGTGACTGGTGACTGGTGACTGGGGCTGGGGCCGGTGGTCGGTGACCGGTGGCCGGTGGACGCCGTGCTCGTGCCGCGCCCCCGCCCCGGCACGGGACGAGTGCCGGCCGGGGCCGTGCCGCCGCTCACTCCTCCCGGATGAGCAGGCGGGCCACCGCCGTCGCCGTGCGGGGGCCGACGCCGAGCGCGAGGGCGGCGCGCAGGTCGTCGCCGGTGTCCACGTCCTGCCGTACGGAATCCACCGCGTCGAGGCCCAGTTCCACCGCGCCCGAGGCACGGTGGCGGGCGCGGGAATCCGGGCCGAAAGCGGGCCGCAATGCGTGGCCGGGAGCGGCCGTGAGCAGGGTGGTGCCGACGGCCGCCGCATCGGCGAGAAATGCGCGCGGGAATTCCGCCGCCGCCGTCAGAACGCGGCCCAATTCCGTGGGCCGCAGCGCCGGGAGATCGGCGTTCAGGGCCGCCACGGGACTTTCCGGCCGTAGCGCCCGTACGGCCTGGGCGCCGTGCGCGAGCGCGGCGTTCAGCCCCGCGCCCGGGGCGTCGGGGACGATCCGGGCGCCCAGCGCCCTCAGCTCCCGCCCGGCCTCGGCGTCGTCCGTGACGACCGCCACATCCGCGACCGCCGGGCAGGCCAGCGCCGCCGCCACGGTGTCCTGCGCGAAGGCGAGGACGAGGGCCGGCCGCACGGTGTCGGCGGCGGCCTCCGACAGCCTGCTCTTGGCCAGGGCCAGGGGTTTCAGGGGGATGACCAGGGTCCACTGCACAGGCGTTCGTCCCTCTCTCGTCACGGACATTCTCCCCGGGCCGCCGGGTGGGCCCGTGCGGCGGGGCGGCCCGGTGACGGCGGTCGCGGCGGACGGCGGGCGTACGGTGTCCTCGACAGACCGGCGGCCTGGGGCGACACTTGTGCGGCCCCCGGCCCCGGGGGCAGTCCTAGAGGAAGGTGTCCGCGTGCCCCGCCGCAGAATCGGCTTCTGGTACCGCTTCGCAGCGGTGATCTGCAAACCGCCGCTGCTGGTTCTGATCAAGCGGGACTGGCGCGGAATGGAGAACATTCCGGCCGAGGGCGGATTCATCACCGTGGTGAACCACAATTCCCACATCGACCCCTTCGCCTACGCCCACTTTCAGTACAACACCGGTCGCGTCCCGCGATTCCTGGCGAAAAGCGGGCTTTTCAAGAAGGGGCTGGTCGGCGCCGCGATGCGCGGCACCGGGCAGATCCCCGTCTACCGGGAGAGCACCGACGCGCTGAGCGCCTTCCGCGCCGCCATCGACGCCGTGCAGCGCGGCGAGTGCGTCGCCTTCTACCCCGAGGGCACCCTCACCCGCGACCCGGACGGCTGGCCGATGACCGGCAAGACGGGCGCCGCCCGGGTCGCCCTGCAGACCAAGTGCCCGGTGATCCCGGTCGCCCAGTGGGGCGCCAACGAACTGCTGCCGCCGTACGCGAAGAAGCCGAACCTGCTGCCGCGCAAGACCCATCACGTGCTGGCCGGCCCGCCCGTGGACCTCTCGCGCTTCTACGACCGGGAGATGACCCCGGAGCTGCTGAAGGAGGCGACCGAGGTCATCATGGCGGCCATCACCCGCCAGCTGGAGCAGATCCGCGGCGAGAAGGCCCCGGCCGTGCCATACGATCCGCGCCGCGAGCGCATCGAGCAGCGCCGCAGGACGCAGGCGCAGACGCAGGCCCGCGCCCGGGCCGAGGGCGAGTCGGTGGCGTCCGGGAGGAGGCCGGAGCCGGCCGCGCCGGAGGCCGTCCGGGAGGAGGGGCAGGGCACGTGAGCCAACCGGTCAAGGCGGCCGTCTTCGGCACCGGATCGTGGGGCACCGCCTTCGGCATGGTCCTCGCCGACGCCGGCTGCGAGGTCACCCTGTGGGCCCGGCGCCCCGCGCTCGCCGAGGCGGTCAACTCCACCCGCACCAACCCTGACTACCTGCCCGGCGTCGAACTCCCGGAGAACCTGCGGGCCACCGCCGATCCGGCCGAGGCCGCCCGCGACGCCGACTTCACCGTGCTCGCCGTCCCCTCCCAGACCCTGCGCGACAACCTCGCCGACTGGCGGCCGCTGCTCGCGCCGGACACCGTCCTCGTCTCCTTGATGAAGGGCGTCGAACTCGGGTCGGCGATGCGGATGAGCGAGGTCATCGAGGACGTCGCCAAGGTCCCCGCCGAGCGCATCGCCGTGGTCACCGGTCCCAACCTGGCCCGGGAGATCGCCGCCCGGATGCCGGCCGCGGCCGTGGTGGCCTGCACCGACGAGGCCGTCGCCCGGCGGCTCCAGGCCGCCTGCCACACCCCGTACTTCCGCCCGTACACCAACACCGACGTCGTCGGCTGCGAACTGGGCGGCGCGGTGAAGAACGTGATCGGCCTGGCCGTCGGCATCGCGGACGGGATGGGGCTCGGCGACAACGCCAAGGGCTCGCTCATCACGCGCGGCCTGGCGGAGACCACCCGGCTGGGGATGGCGCTGGGCGCCGACCCGCTGACCTTCTCCGGCCTGGCCGGCCTGGGCGACCTGGTCGCCACCTGCTCCTCGCCGCTGTCGCGCAACCACACCTTCGGCACCAACCTCGGCAAGGGCATGACCCTTCAGGAGACCATCGCGGTCACCCGGCAGACCGCCGAAGGCGTCAAGTCCTGTGAGTCGGTGCTGGATCTGGCCCGCCGGCACGGCGTCGACATGCCGATCACGGAGACGGTCGTCGGCATCGTGCACGAGGGCAAGTCCCCGGTGGCGGCGCTGAAGGAGCTGATGTCGCGCAGCGCCAAGCCCGAGCGCCGCTGAGCCCGTCCGCCCCTGTCCGCGCCCGGTCGCGCGCGATCGCGCGCCGGGCGCGACCGTGCGGGCCCACGCCCGGCGCAACGCTGAGCGCCGTCCGTGCGACGTTGAGCGACGGCGGGCGAGCGGGCGCTGACGCGGCGGATACCAACGGGTACTCTCATCGCGATATGAGCACCGAGAACCTTCCCCAGAGCCCTGAGCAGCCGACGCGCAAGCCGCGCGTGGCCGTCGTGTTCGGCGGGCGCAGCTCCGAACACGGGATCTCCACGGTCACCGCCGGCGCCGTCCTCAAGGCGATCGACCGGACCAAGTACGACGTCCTGCCGATCGGCATCACGCGGGAAGGCCGTTGGGTGCTCACGGCCGACGAGCCGGAGCGCATGGCCATCACCGAGCGCCGCACCCCCGACGTCGACGACCTCGCCGAGTCCCACGAGGGCGGCGTGGTGCTCCCCACCGACCCCGGCAGCCGCGAGGTCGTCTACAGCGAGCCCGGCTCGGTGCCCAAGGCGCTCGGCGAGGTGGACGTCGTCTTCCCGGTGCTGCACGGTCCCTACGGCGAGGACGGCACCCTGCAGGGCCTGCTGGAGCTGTCCGGCGTGCCCTACGTCGGCTCCGGCGTGCTCGCCTCGGCGGTCGGCCAGGACAAGGAGTACATGAAGCGGGTCTTCACCTCCTTCGGGCTCAAGGTCGGCCCGTACGTGGTGATCCGGCCGCGCGAGTGGGAGCGGGACACCTCCGCCGCCCGGAAGAAGATCATCGACTTCGCCGGGGACCACGGCTGGCCGCTGTTCGTCAAGCCCGCCCGCGCCGGTTCGTCCATCGGCATCACCAAGGTCGACGACCTCTCGGGCCTGGACGAGGCCATCGAGGAGGCCCGGCGGCACGACCCGAAGGTCCTGGTGGAGGCCGCGCTGCGGGGCCGCGAGATCGAGTGCGGGGTGCTGGAGTTCGAGGACGGCCCGCGGGCCTCCGTGCCGGCCGAGATCCCGCCGCCCCAGGCGCACGCGTACTACGACTTCGAGGCCAAGTACATCGACTCCACGCCCGGTGTCGTGCCGGCCCCGCTGACCGAGGAGCAGACCGCCGAGGTGCAGCGGCTCGCCGTCGAGGCGTTCGAGGCGGCCTCCTGCGAGGGCCTGGTCCGCGCGGACTTCTTCCTCACCGAGGACGGCGAGTTCGTGATCAACGAGATCAACACCATGCCCGGCTTCACGCCCATCTCGATGTACCCGCAGATGTGGCAGGCCAGCGGGATCTCCTACCCGGAGCTGGTGGACCGCCTGGTGCAGGCGGCGCTGCGGCGCCCGACCGGGCTGCGCTGAGCACCGTAGGGGCCGTACGGCCCCCGCGGTGGTGCGGCGTCAGTCGGCGATCCCCTCGGGGATCGCCTTCTTGACGGCCGGGGCCAGGTCGACCAGCGGGGCCACGCCGCGCTCCGTGCGGTCCGCGGGGATGGTCACCTCCACGTAGGCCAGGCGCAGCGTGGTGGTGAAGCGAAACGATCCGTCGCTCTGCTTCTGCAGCAGCCAGCCGACACCGTTCACGTCCGCGCCGTCCGCTTCCGGGTCGTCCATCGCGGCGGGCCGCGGGACACCGCAGCGCAGTATGATCGCCGGGCTTCCCCAGCCCGCGGTCAGCACGGAGGCGGGCCGGGGATCCGTGCGGCTCAGCCCGTCCACCTTCCGCGGCAGCGCCTTGTCCAGGTTCCGGCACAGCTTCGTCACCGCCGCGTCGGGGCGGGGAACCGCGGCGGTGGCACTGTCGTCACTCGAGGAACAGCCCGTGACGGTGATCAGTACGGCGGCGATCGGCACGGCGAGCGCGGGCAGGCCGTGAAGCCGGTGGCGGAAGGAACTCACCGGGCCAAGGGTAGACGGGGGCTACAGATGCACGACCGGGCAGGTCAGGGTGCGTGTGATGCCGTCCACCTGCTGGACCTTCGCCACCACCATGCGGCCCAGCTCGTCCACGGTGTCGGCCTGCGCCCGCACGATGACGTCGTACGGTCCTGTCACGTCCTCGGCCTGGATCACTCCGGGCAGTTTGCTGATCGTCTCCGCGACGGTCGACGCCTTGCCGACCTCCGTCTGGATCAGGATGTACGCCTGTACCACGGAACCTCCAGGGCGGCCACGAGGATCATGTGGGGAAAAGGAACGCCACGGTACCGCGTCGCCGTGTGCCGCGGGGAGACCCGCGGAGCACGTGGCCCGCGCGCCGGGGTGCAGGTAGGACAGAAGGTGACGGTTCTTACGACCGTAGCGAGGACCGCGCGGACGCGCGACCGGGACGCGATCAGGGCCGTACAGCGACAGCAGGGACAGAAGGGGCGAAAGGACAATGAAGGGCACTGTTGGTGAGCTCGGGGAGTTCGGGCTCATCAGGGAGCTCACCTCCCGTCTCACCACCACCCCGGCGGTCCGGGTCGGCCCCGGCGACGACGCCGCCGTGGTCGCCGCCCCGGACCGCAGGGTCGTGGCGAGCACCGACATACTCGTCGAGGGGCGGCACTTCCGCCGCGACTGGTCCACGGCGTACGACGTGGGCCGCAAGGCGGCCGCGCAGAACCTCGCCGACATCGCCGCCATGGGCGCCGTGCCGACCGCGCTGCTGCTCGGCCTGGTCGTCCCCGCCGAACTCCCGGTGACCTGGCCCACCGAGCTGATGGACGGCCTGCGCGACGAGTGCCAGGTCGCCGGCGCCTCGGTGGTCGGCGGTGACGTGGTGCGCGGGGACACGATCACGGTGTCCATCACCGCCCTCGGCGACCTGCGCAACCACGAGCCGGTCACCCGCGCCGGCGCCCAGCCCGGCGACCTCGTCGCCGTCACCGGCTGGCTGGGCTGGTCCGCGGCCGGGTACGCGGTGCTCTCCCGCGGCTTCCGCTCCCCGCGCGCCTTCGTCGAGGCCCACCGCCGTCCCGAGCCGCCGTACCACGCCGGTCCCGCCGCCGCCGGGCTCGGCGCCACCGCCATGTGCGACGTCAGCGACGGGCTGATCGCCGACCTCGGGCACATCGCGGAGGCCAGCAAGGTCCGGATCGACATCCGCTCCGGCGCCATCGACATCCCCTCACAGATGAACGACATCGGGCAGGCCGTCGGAGTCGACCCGCTGCAGTGGGTGCTCACCGGGGGAGAGGACCACGCGATCGTGGCCACCTTCCCGCCGGACGTGAAACTGCCGGCCCGCTGGAAAGTGATCGGCGAAGTGCTCAACCCCTCGGCCCTGCCCCAGGTCACGGTCGACGGCGCGCCGTGGACCAAGAAGGGCGGCTGGGACCACTTCGGGGACGGGGAGGTCGAGTCATGAGCGCCGCACCCCCTCGTGTGCTCACCGTCGCCGGCTCCGACTCCGGCGGCGGCGCCGGCATCCAGGCCGACCTGAAGACGATGCTCGCCCTCGGCGTGCACGGCATGAGCGTGCTCACCGCGGTGACCGCGCAGAACTCGCTCGGCGTGCAGGGCGCCTGGGAGCTGCCGGTGGAGGCCGTGCGCGCCCAGTACCGCAGCGTCGTGGACGACATCGGCGTCCAGGCCGTCAAGACCGGCATGCTGTCCTCACCGGAACTGGTGGAGACCGTCGCCGAGTTGATCGCCGGCACCGACGCCCCCGTGGTCGTCGACCCGGTCGGCGTCTCCAAGCACGGCGACCCGCTGCTCGCCGCCTCCGCAGTGGAGTCGGTCCGCACGAAACTGCTGCCGGTGGCGACCGTGGCCACGCCCAACCTCGACGAGGTGGCCCAACTGACCGGCGTCCAGGTCACCTCGGAGGACCAGCTGCGCGACGCCGCGTCGGCCGTCCTGGCGTACGGGCCGGCCTGGGTGTTGATCAAGGGCGGGCATCTGTCCGGCGAGGCCGTGGACCTGCTCACGGACGGCTCCGAGGAGCACTGGCTGCGCGCCCCCCGCCTCGACAACCGGCACACCCACGGCACCGGCTGCACCCTCGCCTCCGCGATCGCCTCCCAGCTCGCCAAGGGCGACGCCGTGCCCCAGGCCGTCACGGCGGCCAAGCAGTACGTCACCGGCGCCATCGCCGCCGGCTTCGCGCTCGGCACGGGCATCGGCCCGGTGGACCACGGCTGGCGGTTCCGCGGGACTCACACCGCCGGGTAGGCGCGCAGCTCGATGGCGGTGGCCGCCTTTTCCGCCGCGCCGGCAGGTCGGGCAGCGCCGGGCCGCGCCACAGGGCCAGCGCCTCGCGCAGCCGGGCACCGGCCCGGCCGGAATCGCCGGCGGCGAGCAGGCCGCCCCCCTGCTCGACCAGCGTTTCGAAACGGTGGATGATCGACCGCGTCGGGCGGGACGGCCAGGCGGTAGCCGGCCGGGACCGCCTCCACGGCCGCCTGCGGGCCGAGGCGCCTGCGCAGGCGGGAGATCTGCGACTGCGGGGCGAGATCTGCGAATGCAGGGCACTCGCCGCCCCGGCGGGCGGCTCGGCGCCGTACAGGCTGTCGATCAGGCGCTGCGGGGAGACGGGCCGGCCGGCGTCCAGGAGGAGCAGGGTGGGCAGCGCGCGGGGGCGCGGGCCGCCCGGCGCGACCGGGGTGCCGTCGTCGGTACGGATGTCCAGCGGACCCAGGATGCCGAAGCGCATTCCCCGGATTCCGGCAGGTGGTGGGGTCCTGCGCCGGGGATGCGTTTGGGATGCGCGCCCTCACCCGGGTACGGCAAAAAGCCGGTCCACCCGGAGGTGGACCGGCTCAGTGCAGCGAACCAGCAGTGGCCGCGCGCTGTGGGCTTCTCGTTCGGATCAGGTCGGATCCGAACGAGAAGCCCAGCTGTTGCTGTGCGTCAGCGCGAGACCTTGCCGGCCTTGATGCACGAGGTGCAGGCGTTCACGCGCTTCGGCGTCCCGCCGACCACGGTACGCACACGCTGGATGTTCGGGTTCCAGCGGCGGGACGTACGGCGGTGCGAGTGCGAGATGTTGTTGCCGAAGCCCGGCCCCTTGCCGCAGACGTCGCAGTTGGCAGCCACGGGTCACTCCAAAGACTTCAGATGCACTTACGGTTGATCCGGCATGCCGGGATCCAGATCTCAGGCTCCCAGGGAGCGATTCTGAAATCCGAGTGGCGTTGCCAGGGGAAAAAGCCCGATCGGGATCGGGCAACCGGAGCAGCATACAACGGCTGCTCCCGTACAGCGAAACTACCATGACCGCCGCAGCGTCCGTCCCGGGGCCCGTCCCGGGCCTCTTCCGGCGGGCGGCGGGCCCGGGGACTACGCTGCGTGCAGCTCGGCAGCACAGCAGCTCAGGGAGGCGCAGGTGGCGCAGGTGCCGCAGACGTTCGACGCGCCGGCGGTGCGCACCTGGTGCTCGCTGGCGCTGCGGGCGCTGGGGCGGGCGCGCGAGGAGATCGACGCCATCAACGTCTATCCCGTGCCCGACGGGGACACCGGCACCAACCTGTACCTGACCGTGGAGTCGGCCGTCGCGGCGGTCGAGGCGGTCTTCGCGGCCCACGAGGCCGGCGGCGCGGCCACGGGTCCGCGCGGCCCCTCCCTGGCCGAGGCCGCCCGCGCGATGGCGCACGGCGCGCTCATCGGCGCCCGCGGCAACTCCGGGACCATCCTCGCCCAGCTGCTGCGCGGCATGGCCCAGGTCCTCGCCGACGACGGCGAGAGCGCGCGTGCCGACGGGCACGGTCTGCGGCGCGCGCTGCGGCACGCCGCCGACTCCGCCCGGCAGGCGGTGGCCCACCCGGTCGAGGGCACGGTCCTGTCCGTCGCCTCCGCCGCAGCCGAGGCGGCCACCACCGCCGAGGGCGACTGCGGCACGGTCGCCCGCGCCGCCTACGACGGGGCCCGCGCGGCCCTCGCCGCGACCCCCGGCCAGCTGGCCGCCCTGGAACGCGCCGGAGTCGTCGACGCCGGCGGCCGGGGTCTGGTGGCGGTGCTCGCCGCCCTGGTGGAGACGTTCACCGGGGAGGCGCCCCCGGCGGTCCCCGCGGCCGCCGTCGCCGTGTCGGCGCTACCGGCGGGCGGAGCCGGGCAGGGCGCCGTGCAGGGGGACGGGGAGCGGGCGACCGTGCCGCACGCGCGCGTGGAGCCCGCCGAGCGGCAGGCACGGCAGACGGCAAACGCCTGGCCGCCGCCCGCGCCCGCCGCGCCCGGCCCGGCCTTCGAGGTGATCTACCTGCTGGAGGCCGAGGACGCCGCCGTGGCCCGGCTGCGGCGGCGGCTCGACGCGCTCGGCGACTGTCTCGTCGTGGTCGGCGGCGACGGGCTGTGGAACGTGCACGTGCACGTCGACGACGCCGGCGCCGCCGTGGAGGCGGGTGTCGAGGCCGGCCGGCCCCACCGCATCCGGATCACCCACTTCGGCGCGGGCGACGCGCACACCGGGGGCCTTGGCCTGCCGCCCCGGGAGCGCGCCCAGCGCGCCGTGGTCGCCGTCGTCCCCGGCGAGGGCCTGGCCCGGCTGTGCGCCGAGGCCGGGGCCACCACGGTGCTCGCCCGGCCCGGGGAGCCCCCGGCCAGCGGGGAACTCGTCCAGGCGGTGCGGCGCGCGCACGCGCGCGAGGTGGTGCTGCTGCCGGGCGGTGCCGAGCTGTACGACACCGCCGCCGCGGCGGCGGAGCAGGCCCGCGGGGAGGGCGTCCGGGTGGCTCTCATCCCGACCCGCTCGCCGGTCCAGGGCCTGGCCGCACTCGCGGTGCACGAGCCGGGGCGCCGCTTCGACGAGGACGTGGTCGCGATGACGTCGGCGGCCGGCGCCACCCGCCACGCCGAGGTCGCCGTCGCCGAGCGCCGCTCGTGGACCACCGCCGGCATCTGCCAGGCCGGCGACGTCCTCGGCCTGATCGAGGGCGACGTCGCCGTGATCGGCTCGGACGTCACCGCCACCGCCGTGACCGTCCTGGACCGCATGCTCGCCGCGGGCGGCGAACTGGTCACCCTGGTCCTGGGCGACGACGCCCCGCCGGACGTCGCCGAGCACCTGGAGCACCACGTCCGCGAGTCCTATCTGGCCGTGGACACCGTGGTCTATCACGGCGGCGGGCAGGGATCCCTGCTGCTCGTCGGGGTGGAGTGACCGGGGCCGCCCTCCGGTCCGCGACCTCCGGCCGCCCGGGCCTTGAGCCCGCACCGACCATGCGTTTGTTGTGGCTTGTGCCGGATTGTCCGAGGCGTGTGCCGGATTGTCAGTGCCGTGGTGTGCAATGGATCTCGTGCCCGCACTGGAAGAACCACTGAAGAAGGTGCTCGGCCCCGCCACCGCGAAGGTGATGGCCGAGCATCTCGGCCTGCACACCGTCGGCGACCTCCTGCACCACTACCCGCGCAGATACGAGGAGCGCGGCCAACTCACCCACCTCGCCGACCTGCCCATGGACGAGCACGTCACCGTGGTCGCCCAGGTCGCCGACGCCCGCCTGCACACCTTCGCCTCCCCCCGGGCGCCCCGCGGCAAGGGCCAGCGCCTGGAGGTGACGATCACCGACGGCAGCGGCCGGCTCCAGCTGGTCTTCTTCGGCAACGGCGTGCACAAGCCCCACAAGGAACTCCTGCCGGGCACCCGCGCGATGTTCGCCGGCAAGGTCTCCGTCTTCAACCGGCGGTTGCAACTGGCGCACCCCGCCTACGAGTTGCTGCGCGGCGACGGCGAGGAGGCCACGGAGTCCGTGGAGTCCTGGGCCGGTGCGCTCATCCCGATCTACCCCGCCACGGCCAAACTGGAGTCCTGGAAGATCGGCAAGGCGGTCCAGACCGTGCTGCCCAGCGCGCAGGAGGCCGTCGATCCACTGCCCGAGTCGCTGCGCGCGGGCCGTGGCCTGGTCACCCTCCCCGAGGCCCTGCTGAAGATCCACCGTCCGCACACCAAGGCGGACATCGCCGACGCCCGCGCCCGGCTGAAGTGGGACGAGGCCTTCGTGCTGCAGGTGGCGCTGGCCCGCCGCCGGCACGCGGACGCGCAGCTGCCCGCCGTGGCCCGCCGGCCGCGCCCCGACGGCCTGCTCGCGGCCTTCGACGACCGGATGCCGTTCACCCTGACCGAGGGCCAGCAGAAGGTCTCCCGGGAGATCTTCGCGGACCTGGCGACCGAACACCCCATGCACCGGCTGCTGCAGGGCGAGGTGGGCTCCGGCAAGACGCTCGTCGCCCTGCGCGCCATGCTGGCCGTCGTCGACGCGGGCGGGCAGGCCGCCCTGCTCGCGCCCACGGAGGTGCTGGCCCAGCAGCACCACCGGTCCGTCACCGAGATGATGGGCGAGCTGGCCGAGGGCGGGATGCTCGGCGGCGCCGAGCACGCCACCAAGGTGGTGCTGCTCACCGGGTCCATGGGCGCGGCCGCCCGCCGCCAGGCGCTGCTCGACCTGGCCACCGGTGAGGCCGGCATCGTCATCGGCACCCACGCGCTGATCGAGGACAAGGTGCAGTTCCACGACCTCGGGCTCGTCGTCGTGGACGAGCAGCACCGCTTCGGCGTCGAGCAGCGCGACGCCCTGCGCGGCAAGGGCAAGCAGCCGCCGCACCTGCTGGTCATGACTGCCACGCCCATCCCGCGCACGGTGGCGATGACCGTCTTCGGCGACCTGGAGACCTCCGTGCTGGACCAGCTCCCGGCCGGCCGCTCGCCCATCGCCAGCCATGTCGTCCCGGCCGCCGACAAGCCGCACTTCCTCGCCCGCGCCTGGGAGCGGGTGCGCGAGGAGGTCGCGCAGGGCCACCAGGCGTACGTGGTGTGCCCGCGCATCGGGGACGAGGAGGACGACAAGAAGGCGAAGAAGTCCGCCGAGGACGACGCCGACAAGCGCCCGCCGCTCGCGGTCCTCGACGTCGCCGAGCAGCTCGCCCGCGGCCCGCTGAAGGGCCTGAAGGTCGAGGTGCTGCACGGCCGTATGCAGCCCGACGACAAGGACGCCGTGATGCGCCGCTTCGCCGCCGGGGAGACGGACGTCCTGGTCGCCACGACCGTCATCGAGGTCGGCGTCAACGTGCCCAACGCCACCGCCATGGTGATCATGGACGCCGACCGCTTCGGCGTCTCCCAGCTGCACCAGCTGCGCGGGCGCGTCGGCCGGGGTACGGCGCCCGGCCTGTGCCTGCTGGTCACCGAGATGCCCGAGGCGAGCGCCGCCCGGCAGCGGCTGAACGCGGTCGCCGCCACCCTCGACGGCTTCGAACTCTCCCGCATCGACCTCGAACAGCGCCGCGAGGGAGACGTCCTCGGCCAGGCCCAGTCCGGCGCCCGTTCCTCCCTGCGGGTCCTCGCGGTCATCGAGGACGAGGAGATCATCGCCGAGGCGCGTCAGGAGGCGGCGGCGGTGGTGGCCGCCGACCCGGAGCTTCAGCGGCTGCCGGGCCTGCGCACGGCCCTGGACGCGCTGCTGGACGAGGAGCGGGAGCAGTACCTGGAGAAGGGCTGACAGACTGGGAGCACTCACCCCGTGTGCGCCGAGCGACAAGGATTCGAGGACATGACCCGCGTGATCGCCGGCCGGGCCGGCGGACGCCGCCTGGCCGTCCCGCCAGGGAGCGGCACCCGACCCACCTCCGACCGGGCGCGGGAAGGGTTGTTCTCCACCTGGCAGTCCCTCCTCGGCGGCCCCCTGGACGGCGAACGCGTCCTCGACCTGTACGCCGGCTCGGGCGCCGTGGGCCTGGAGGCCCTCTCCCGCGGCGCCGGGCACACCCTGCTCGTGGAAGCCGACGCACGGGCGGCCCGCACGGTCCGGGAGAACGTGCGCAGCCTGGGCCTGCCCGGGGCCGAGGTCAGGGCCGGCAAGGCCGAGCAGGTGCTGCGCACAGCGCCGCCGCAGGAGCCGTACGACATCGTCTTCCTCGACCCGCCGTACGCCGTCTCGGACGACGATCTTCGGGAGATTCTGCTCACACTCCGCTCTGAGGGGTGGCTCGCCGAAGAAGCCCTCGTCACCGTGGAGCGCAGCACCAGAGGCGGGGAATTCCGGTGGCCGGAGGGCTTTGAGGCACTGCGGGCCCGGCGCTACGGCGAAGGAACCTTTTGGTACGGTCGCGCCGCCTCTACGTGCGAAGACGCACGATGACCGGACCGGAGAGCGAGGGATCACAAGTGCGCCGCGCCGTCTGTCCCGGGTCGTTCGACCCGATCACCAACGGACATCTCGACATCATTGCCCGCGCCTCCCGCCTGTACGACGAGGTCTACGTGGCGGTGATGATCAACCAGTCCAAGAAGGGCCTGTTCGAGATCGAGGAGCGCATCGACCTCATCCGGCAGGTCACCGCCGACTACGGCAACGTCCGCGTCGAGTCCTTCCACGGCCTGCTCGTCGACTTCTGCAAGCAGCGCGACATCCCCGCCATCGTCAAGGGCCTGCGCGCCGTCAGCGACTTCGACTACGAGCTGCAGATGGCCCAGATGAACAACGGCCTCTCCGGCGTCGAGACGCTCTTCGTGCCCACCAACCCCACCTACAGCTTCCTGTCGTCCTCCCTGGTCAAGGAGGTCGCCGCATGGGGCGGCGACGTCTCCCACCTGGTGCCGCCGCAGGTCCTGGACGCGCTGACCCGCCGGCTGCGGAAGGACTGAGGCGGCGCCGGGGGAGCGGCGAGCCCCTGACAGTCCGTCACCCGGTGTCCGGCGCACGTCCCATGGTCGTACAGTCGTCCCGTCCGTCTCCAACACCTCGGCAGGGAGTGGCGAGCACACCGTGGACGTGCAGAAGAAGCTCGACGAGATCGTGGCCACGGTCTCCGGCGCCCGGTCCATGCCCATGTCGGCCTCGTGCGTGGTCAACCGGGCCGAACTGCTCGCGCTGCTGGAGGAGGTCCGCCAGGCGCTGCCCGGCTCCCTCGCCCAGGCCCAGGAGCTGATCGGCGACCGCGAGCAGATGGTCGAGGAGGCCCGGCGCGAGGCCGAGCGGATCATCGAGTCCGCGCACGCCGAGCGCGGCTCGCTGATCTCCGACACCGAGATCGCCCGCCGTGCCCAGGCCGAGGCCGACCGGATCCTCGCCGAGGCCCGCAAGGAGGCCGAGGAGATCCGCGCCGAGGCCGACGCCTACGTCGACTCCAAGCTCGCCAACTTCGAGGTCGTCCTCACCAAGACCCTCGGCTCGGTCGGCCGCGGCCGGGAGAAGCTGCTCGGCACCGGACCCGGTCTCGACGAGGACGGCTACGCGGACGAGGACGCCCCCGAGCGCAGCCACGACCCGGAGACCCTGCGGCGCGACGCCGACGCCTACGTCGACGCCAAGCTGGGCGCCTTCGAGGCGGTCCTGGCCAAGACCCTGGAGGCCGTCGGCCGGGGCCGGCAGAAGCTGCACGGGCGCATCGCCACCGACGACCTCGGCGCCCTCGCCGACGACACCACCACCGTGCAGCATTCCAGCGACGCCGACTACCTCGCCGACCTCGCGGCCCTCGCCGACGCCCCGGCGGCCCCGGTGACCCGGCGCGCCGAGGTGCCCGCCCCGCCGCAGCAGCCGCCCTACGAGCCGCAGCCGGCCTACGGCTACCCGCAGCCCGTGGCGCAGACCGACCCGTACGGCTATCCGCAGGGCTACGGTCAGCAGCCGGACCCGTACGGCTACCCGCAGCAGGCCGACCCGTACGCCGCCGCCCCCGGCTACGCCCCGGCGGACGGCACCGCTTACCAGGGCTACGACACCGGGCAGCAGCCGCCCGTCTACGACCCGCACCAGCCCCACCAGCCCCAGCAGGCGCAGCAGGAGCCCCGGACGGAACAGCCCCGGCAGGGATACGCGCTGGACGAGACCAGCCTGTTCGACACCAGCATGATCAGCGCCGAGCAGCTGCGGGCCTACGAGCAGGGCCGCGGCCTGTAGGGAGCGCCGTCGCCCCGGGCACGACGGCCCCGGATTGGGCCGGGAGCGAAAGGTCCAGTATCCTGGCTGTTCGGTCGCGAGTACGTCCGCGATCAGCGCTGCCCGGGCGACACCGCCGGCGGCGTCCCTCACGAGTTCGGAAACCGAAAGCAGGAATGGCTCACAACGCCCGCCTCGACCACCGCAACCCTCTCGTGCTCGACACGCACGAGCTGGGACGGCGGCCCGGCGCGCTGCAGCGCCTGACCCGCACGGTCCCCGCTCCCAAGGACTTCGGTCTCAAGGGAGTGATCGGAGTGCCGGAAGGCGCCCCGGTCGAACTCGACGTCCGGCTCGAGTCGGTCATGGAAGGTGTCCTGGTGACAGGGACCGCCCGTGCACGGGCCGAGGGGGAGTGCGTAAGGTGTCTGGAGCCGCTTCAGCTCGACGTCGAAGCGGACTTCCAGGAGATGTTCTCGTACCCTGACGCCGACGACCGGGGCCGCGTGATCGCGGAACCGGGCGACGACGCCGAGGACGACGAGGACAGGCTCTTTGTCGAGGACGGTCTGATCGACCTCGAACCTCTGCTGCGGGATGCGGTGGTGCTCGCACTGCCGATGCAGCCGGTGTGCCAGGAAGACTGCCCGGGTCTGTGCTCCGAGTGCGGAGCACGGCTCGCGGACGACCCGGACCACCACCACGACGCCGTCGACATCCGTTGGGCGGCTTTGCAGGGACTCGCCGGCACCATCAGGGACGGCGAGAAGGACGAGATCAGCGGCGCCGATGCGGGCGCCGACGAGAAGCAGGAGAAGTAGCCGTGGCCGTTCCGAAGCGGAAGATGTCGCGCAGCAACACGCGCCACCGCCGGTCGCAGTGGAAGGCTGCGGTCCCCACCCTGGTTGCGTGCGAGCGCTGCCACGAGCCCAAGCAGCAGCACATCGCGTGCCCGTCGTGCGGCACCTACAACAAGCGCCAGGTCCTCGAGGTCTGAGCGGCTGGTGAGAGGCACCGTGTCCACGGCGAAGAAGAACTCTTCCCGCGCGAGCGGGAGTGGCCCAGCGGACAACAACGCCTCGTCCCACACGCTTCTGGAAGGGCGGCTCGGCTACCAGGTCGAGTCCGCCCTTCTGGTGCGAGCGCTGACCCACCGTTCCTACGCGTACGAGAACGGCGGTCTGCCGACGAACGAGCGGCTGGAGTTCCTCGGTGACTCCGTCCTCGGTCTCGTCGTCACGGACACGCTGTACCGCACCCACCCCGACCTGCCCGAGGGCCAGCTGGCCAAGCTGCGGGCCGCGGTGGTCAACTCGCGTGCGCTGGCGGAAGTGGGCCGCGGGCTCGACCTGGGGTCCTTCATCCGGCTCGGCCGCGGTGAAGAGGGCACGGGCGGCCGGGACAAGGCATCGATCCTCGCCGACACCCTGGAAGCGGTGATCGGCGCGGTCTATCTCGACCAGGGTCTGGAAGCGGCCTCCGAACTGGTGCACCGCCTGTTCGACCCGCTGATCGAGAAGTCCTCCAACCTCGGTGCCGGCCTGGACTGGAAGACCAGTCTGCAGGAGCTGACCGCGACCGAAGGGCTCGGCGTTCCCGAGTACCTGGTCACGGAGACCGGCCCCGACCACGAGAAGACCTTCACTGCTGCCGCCCGCGTCGGAGGCGTCTCGTACGGCACCGGCACCGGCCGCAGCAAGAAGGAGGCGGAGCAGCAGGCCGCCGAGTCCGCCTGGCGGGCCATCCGGGCCGCCGCGGACGAGCGTGCCCGGGCGGCCGGTGAGGCCGCCGCCAAGGACGGCGACCCGTCGTCCGCCACCGCCTGAGACAACCGCACACGCAGCACCAGCACCACCAGCAGTACCCGAGCGCCCGTACCCGAGCCCCGCGGCTCAGGTGCGGGCGCTCGGACCGTCCACCAGACCCGGTGGCCCGTACGGCCCGGCCCCTCACGGTCCGGCCGTGGGGGCCGCACGGTCCCCACGGGGGTTTGCGATGCCCGAGTTGCCCGAGGTCGAGGTCGTCCGGCGGGGCCTGGAGCGATGGGTCGCCCATCGCTCGGTCACCGACGCCGAGGTGCTGCACCCGCGCGCGGTACGCCGCCACCTGGCCGGACCCGACGACTTCACCCAGCGCCTGAAGGGCCGGCACATCGGCACGCCCAGCCGGCGCGGCAAGTACCTGTGGCTGCCGCTGGAGGAGTCCAACGAGTCGGTCCTCGCCCACCTCGGTATGAGCGGCCAGCTGCTGGTGCAACCGCACGAGGCGCCCGACGAGAAGCACCTGCGGGTGCGCATCCGCTTCGCCGACGCGCTCGGCACCGAACTGCGCTTCGTCGACCAGCGCACCTTCGGCGGCCTGTCGCTGCACGACAACACCCCCGAGGGCCTGCCCGACGTCATCGCGCACATCTCCCGCGACCCGCTCGATCCGCTGTTCGACGAGGACGCCTTCCACCGGGCGCTGCGCCGCAAGCGCACCACCATCAAGCGGGCCCTGCTCGACCAGTCGCTGATCAGCGGCGTCGGCAACATCTACGCCGACGAGGCGCTGTGGCGGGCGCGCATCCACTACGAGCGCCCCACGGCCGGCTTCACCCGCCCGCGCACGGCCGACCTGCTCACCCACATCCGGGACGTGATGAACGAGGCCCTCGCCGTCGGCGGCACCAGCTTCGACAGCCTCTACGTCAACGTCAACGGCGAGTCCGGCTACTTCGACCGGTCCCTGGACGCCTACGGCCGCGAGGGCCTGCCCTGCCGCCGCTGCGGCACGCCGATACGCCGCCGGCCCTGGATGAACCGCTCCAGCTACTTCTGCCCGAAGTGTCAGCGGGCCCCGCGCGCGGCGTCGTAACGCGCGCGGGCCGCCAGCACCTCGTCCATCCGGCCCTCCACGCACTGGATGAGGGCCAGCAGGCGCTCGGCGACCTCGCGGCCGAGCGGGGTCAGCTCGTAGTCCACGCGGGGCGGGTTCGTCGGCTGGGCCTCGCGGTGCACCAGGCCGTCGCGCTCCAGCGCGTGCAGCGTCTGGGACAGCATCTTCTCGCTGACGCCGTCCACGCGGCGGCGCAGCTGGTTGAAGCGGAGCGAGCCCTCGTGCAGGGCGCCCAGGGTGAGCGCGCCCCACCGTCCCGTGACGTGCTCCAGCGTGGTGCGCGACGGGCAGGCCCGGGCGAAGACGCTGTAGGGGAGGTCCGGGGCCGGGACATCCTGCGCGGGGAGGTCCTGCCGCGGGGTGCACTCCGGTGTGATGCTCATGACGGAAGCGTACGCGACCACAGCGCTGTCCGGCAGGAAGCGCTCACCGCCGGACGGGCAGCGGTGCACAGGCGCGGACGCGGGCTCAGTAGCCGAAGTCCTGCGTCCACCACGGTCCGCCCGGGCCGTAGTGGACGCCGACGCCCAGGGTGGTGAAGTCGCAGTTGAGGATGTTGGCCCGGTGCCCGGGGCTGTGCATCCAGGCGTCCATCACCGCCGCCGGGTCGGCCTGGCCCCGGGCTATGTTCTCCCCGCCCAGGTCGGTGATGCCGGCCCGGGCCGCCCGGTCCCACGGCGAGGCGCCGCTGGGGTCGGTGTGGTCGAAGAAGCCCTGGTCGGCCATGGCCCGGCTGAAGTCCTCGGCCAGCGAGGTCAGCGCGCCGCTCGCCGCCACCGGAGTGCAGCCCGCCTTCGCGCGCTCCTGGTTGACGAGGACGAGCACCTGCGCCTCGGCCGCCGTCTCGGAGGAGCCCGTCGCCGGGGGCCGGGTCCGGGGCGAGGCGGACGTGGCCGTGCCCGACGGCGGGCCGGCCGGGGTGGCGGCGGTCGTACCGGTCCCGGCGGGCGCGGGGGCCGGCCCGGGGCCGGCCGGGGGGGGGGGCGCGGGCGGGGGCGGGGCGGGGGCCGGGGCGGGCGCCGAGGCCGGGGCGGCGGGGGGGGACGAGGGCGAGCGGCCCGCGCCGCGGCCCGCGCCGGGCGCGCCCGCCCCGCCCCCCCGCGCCCTGCCCGCCGGCGCCCCCCCCCCCCCCCCCACGCCCGCCCCGCGGGGACCCCTTAGAATGCACAGCTGCTAGGCATCACTAGAGACATGCGTGCTGCGTTGCGACTTTGTTGTTTTTCTGCGCAGCGGCCCCGCCAGACTCCACCCCGTAGGGGGCCGTCGGCGGCGTCAGATGGGTATAAGGGACAGGCCCCGCCCTGCTCGCTGACGCCGTTCGACGGGGAACTCGCGGCCCGCACGCGGTCCGCGCCCCCGCCCGAGCCGCCCGGCGTGTGGTGGGGCAGCCCGGGGATCGCACCGCTGGTGACCGCGACCGTGCCGAGGGCGACCGCGGCCGAGACCCCGAGCAGACCGGTGCGCACCGGCGTGGCCGCCTTCCTCCTGCGGCGGCGCCGGGGCCCGGGCCGGCCGGCGCGGCCATAGCCCTCGGCCGGGAAGGAGACGGTGGCGGCAGTGCCCACGGGGTCCTCGCCCGTCGCGAAGAGGTACTCCTGGGCCCGTGCGGTGGCCTCGGCGTACAGGTCCGGGTTCAGGTACGGCGCGATGCCCCTGCGGTCGTCGATGCCCCCGAGGTCGTCCACGCCCCCGCGGGCGTCCGCGTGCGGGGCGTGAGGGACGTGGCCCTGTCCGTACGAGCCGTGCGCGTGCCGTGTCCCCGTGGCACGGTCCGTGGTGGCGCGGCCGGCGGCGGAGCGTCGGTGGCGTCCCATGTCCTGGCCTTCCTCCCCCTGGCGGTCGACGCGCTTCCTGAGCCGTCGCGACCAACCGGCCTCACTCGATCGAGTGAGTTTCATATGAGATTCATTGGCTCGGGACGGTACCGCATGACGCCCGGTGCGGAAGTGCCTGGAGAGACATTGCCCGGTTAGGTTGCCGTCATGAGCGAGGATGTTCGACTGGTCGCCTGGGTGCGCGGACGCGTCCAGGGTGTGGGTTTCCGCTGGTTCACGCGGGCGCGGGCGCTGGAGATCGGCGGCCTGAGCGGCTTTGCCCTCAACCTGGACGACGGGCGGGTGCAGGTCGTCGCGGAGGGCGCCCGGGAGGCCTGCGAGCGGCTTCTCGACTGGTTGAGGGACGGCGACACGCCCGGACGCGTCGACGGTGTCACCGAGATCTGGGACACACCGCGCGGCGGCTACGACGGCTTCGCCATCCGCTGAGCCCACCCCGCCCGCGTCCCGGCACGGCACCGTCCCGCCCCGCCGCGCACGCCCGCACCATGGAAAAGGAGCAGGTGACTGCCGATAAGCACTTGTCCTGGGCGACGGGAGACGGCAGGATGATCGCCACGCCCCGAGGGGCCCGCAGGAGCCGCCGCGCCACCATTTCCCGCGCGTGCGCCCCGGGACACCCGTCGATACGGGGCGTGATCGTGTTGACCGTCAAACTTTTTGGTGAGACGCTGAAAGCCCGCGCACCTGAAGCTGTTTGGCATGGATGAACGGCAGCACAACTCAACAGTGCCAAGCACTGCGGGTGCGAATCCCTCACGACCCACACCGCATCGGTCGGTCACTCATTGTGGAGGACCATCCATCATGGCAAAGGCGCTTCTCGGTTACGTCGGCGGCTCCGACCCTCGACTCCTCGCCGAGATGCGACGGCTCCAGCAGCGCGTCCAGGACCTGGAAGCCGAACTCGTACGGATCCAGGCGGAGAACGACGCGCTCGCGGCCGGCGCTTCTCGCGACAGGATCATGGAGCGTGTCGACGCACACCAGGCGGAGCCTGCGCTCACCTGATCACTGCATCGCACCAACGACACAGTGGTTGGGCTGCCCGTCAACCGCTCAGTTCTCAGAGTTGCAAGGGACGCTTCGGCGTCCCTTCTTTCTTGCCCCACGCACCCTTTCAGTTTCTTAACGTCTGGTGTGCCCTGCGGGGTCAGGCGCGAAACCGCGCGGTTGCGAGGCTTCGTGGAGTGCGGTAGGGGCGCCGGGTAGAGTGCGACGGCGTGCACCTCAAGGCCCTGACCCTGCGCGGGTTCAAGTCGTTCGCCTCGGCGACCACGCTCCGGTTCGAACCGGGCATCACGTGCGTCGTCGGCCCGAACGGCTCGGGCAAGTCCAACGTGGTGGACGCGCTCAGCTGGGTCATGGGCGAGCAGGGCGCCAAGTCGCTGCGCGGCGGCAAGATGGAGGACGTCATCTTCGCCGGCACCACCGGCCGCCCGCCGCTGGGCCGCGCCGAGGTGTCCTTGACCATCGACAACTCCGACGGCGCCCTGCCCATCGAGTACACCGAGGTCACCATCACGCGGACGATGTTCCGCAACGGCGGCAGCGAGTACCAGATCAACGGCGACACCTGCCGCCTGCTGGACATCCAGGAACTGCTGTCCGACTCCGGCATCGGCCGCGAGATGCACGTCATCGTCGGCCAGGGCCAGCTCGACTCCGTCCTGCACGCCGACCCCATGGGCCGCCGCGCCTTCATCGAGGAGGCCGCGGGCGTCCTCAAGCACCGCAAGCGCAAGGAGAAGGCGCTCAGGAAGCTCGACGCGATGCGGGCCAACCTCGCCCGCGTCCAGGACCTCACCGACGAGCTGCGCCGCCAGCTCAAACCGCTCGGCCGCCAGGCGGCCGTGGCCAGGCGGGCCGCCGTCATCCAGGCGGACCTGCGCGACGCCCGCCTGCGCCTCCTGGCCGACGACCTCGTACGGCTCCGCGAGGCCCTGAAGGCCGAGATCGCCGACGAGGCCGCCCTGAAGGAACGCAAGGAGGCCGCCGAACAGCAGCTGAAGCAGGCCCTCCAGCGCGAGGCCCTGCTGGAGGACGAGGTGCGCCGCCTCGCCCCGCGCCTGCAGCGCGCCCAGCAGACCTGGTACGAGCTGTCCCAGCTGGCCGAACGCGTCCGGGGCACGATCTCCCTCGCCGACGCCCGCGTGCACAGCGCCACCTCCGCACCCCCCGAGGAGCGGCGCGGCCGCGACCCGGAGGACCTGGAGCGCGAGGCCGCCCGCATCCGCGACCAGGAGGCCGAACTGGAGGCGGCGCTTCAGGCCGCCCGGCGGGCCCTGGAGGACACCGTCGCCCACCGCGCCGAACTCGAGCGCGAACTGGCCGCCGAGGAACGCCGCCTGAAGGACGTCGCCCGCGCCATCACCGACCGCCGCGAGGGCCTGGCCCGGCTCGGCGCCCAGGTCGGCGCGGCCCGCTCGCGCGCCGCCTCCGCCCAGGCCGAGATCGACCGCCTGGCCGCCGCCCGGGACGAGGCCCAGGAGCGGGCGGTGCGCGCCCAGGAGGAGTACGAGGCGCTGAAGGCCGAGGTCGACGGTCTGGAGGAGGGCGAGGACGCGCTCGCCGCACAGCACGAGGCCGCGAAGGCGGAGCTCGCCGAGGCGGAGGCCGCCCTGACCGCCGCCCGCGAGGCCGCCACGGCCGCCGAACGCCGCCGGGCCGCCACCCAGGCCCGTCACGACGCCCTCGCGCTGGGCCTGCGCCGCAAGGACGGCACGGGCGCCCTGCTCGAGGCGAAGGACCGCCTGGCCGGCCTGCTGGGCCCGGCGGCCGCACTGCTGACCGTGACGCCCGGCTACGAGACCCCGCTCGCCGCCGCCTTCGGCAGCGCCGCGGACGCCCTGGCGGTCAGCACCCCCGCCGCGGCCGCCGACGCCCTGCGTCTGCTGCGCAAACAGGACGCGGGCCGCGCCGCCCTGCTGGTCGCCGGGGCCCCGGAGGCGGCCGACGGCGCACCCCTCGCCTCCGGCGTCCGCCATCCCTTCGCCGCCGACCTGGTGCGCGGGCCCGGCGAGCTGATGCCGGCCGTGCGCAGGCTGCTGCACGGGATCGTGGTCGTCGGCACCCTGGAGGACGCGGAGGACCTCGTCGCGGCGCATCCCCACCTCACCGCCGTCACCGCCGAGGGCGACCTGTTCGGGGCGTACGTCGTGCAGGGCGGGTCGGCCGGGGCGCCCAGCCTGCTGGAGGTGCAGGCGTCGGTGGACGAGGCCGCGGCGGAGCTGGCGGACCTGGCGGTGCGCTGCGAGGAGCTGAGCGCGGCCCAGCGGCGGGCCGGCGAGCGGCGCGAGGAGTGCGCCGCGCGGGTCGAGGAGCTGGGGGAGCGGCGGCGGGCCGCCGACCGGGAGAAGTCGGCCGTCGCCCAGCAGCTCGGCCGGCTCGCCGGGCAGGCCCGCGGCGCCGCTGGGGAGGCCGAGCGCTCCGCGGCCGCCGCCGCCCGCGCCCAGGAAGCCCTCGACACAGCCCTCGCCGAGGCCGAGGAGCTCGCCGAACGGCTCGCCGTCGCCGAGGAGACGCCCGTCGAGGAGGAGCCCGACACCTCCGTGCGCGACCGGCTCGCCGCCGACGGGGCCAACGCCCGCCAGACCGAGATGGAGGCCCGCCTGCAGGTCCGTACCCACGAGGAACGGGTCAAGGCGCTGGCCGGCCGGGCCGACGCGCTGGACCGGGCCGCCCGCGCCGAACGCGAGGCACGCGCGCGTGCCGAGCAGCGGCGCGCCCGGCTGCGCCACGAGGCGGCCGTCGCCGGGGCCGTCGCCGCGGGCGCGCGTCAGGTGCTGGCGCACATCGAGGTCTCCGTGACCCGCGCCGAGCAGGAGCGGGCCGCCGCCGAGGCGGCCAAGGCCCAAGCGGAGCAGGAACTGGCCGCCGCCCGTACCGCGGGCCGCGATCTGAAGGCCGAGCTGGACAAGCTGACGGACTCGGTGCACCGGGGCGAGGTGCTCGGCGCCGAGAAGCGGCTGCGGATCGAGCAGCTGGAGACCAGGGCCCTGGAGGAACTCGGCGTCGAACCGGCCGCGCTGGTCGAGGAGTACGGCCCCCACCAGCCCGTACCGCCGCCGCCCCCCGCCGACGGCGAGGTGCTGCCGGAGGACCCGGACGACCCCCGCAACCGGCCGCGGCCCTTCGTCCGGGCCGAGCAGGAGAAGCGGCTGAAGGCCGCCGAGCGCGCCTACCAGCAGCTCGGCAAGGTCAACCCGCTGGCGCTGGAGGAGTTCGCGGCGCTGGAGGAGCGCCACCAGTTCCTCAGCGAGCAGCTCGAAGACCTGAAGAAGACCCGGGCCGATCTGCTGCAGGTCGTCAAGGAGGTCGACGAACGGGTCGAGCAGGTCTTCACCGAGGCCTACCGCGACACCGCCCGCGAGTTCGAGGGCGTCTTCGGCCGGCTCTTCCCCGGCGGTGAGGGCCGTCTCGTCCTGACCGACCCGGACAACATGCTCACCACGGGCGTGGACGTCGAGGCCCGCCCGCCCGGCAAGAAGGTCAAGCGCCTGTCCCTGCTCTCCGGCGGCGAGCGCTCGCTGACCGCCGTCGCGCTGCTGGTATCGATCTTCAAGGCCCGCCCGAGCCCGTTCTACGTCATGGACGAGGTCGAGGCGGCGCTCGACGACACCAACCTGCAGCGGCTGATCCGCATCATGCAGGAGCTGCAGGAGACCTCGCAGCTCATCGTGATCACGCACCAGAAGCGCACCATGGAAGTGGCCGACGCGCTGTACGGCGTCTCCATGCAGGGCGACGGTGTGTCGAAGGTCATCAGCCAGCGCCTGCGCTGAACCGGCCGCCCGGCCGCCCCGTGTCCGAGACCACGTCGCCCCGGCCGCCGGCGTCGCGCGCGCCCCCACGGGCCGCCGCCTGCCCGTGAGTTGCCGCGTGTTTTCCGGGAGTTCGGGGTACGCGAAGCCTGTCCCCGTTACTTGATTACAACAGTTGAACGCAAGCACGCCACGCGGGTGGGTCAAATTCACAGGTGTGGACCTATTGACTTCGAAACTTGAAGGCATAGTCTCTGCAACGTTGCCTTTACCTTCAGGTCTCGCGATCTGGAGGGGTTGAACCCCACCCCGGCAGCGTTGCCGGTGTGCCCGAGGAGTACACGTGACCAGCACAGCGCAGGCGCCCACACCAGGAGCCGGTACGGCTCACCCCGATCATCTCGGGCACGTCATCTTCATCGCCGCGGCGGCCGCCATGGGCGGATTCCTCTTCGGCTACGACAGCTCCGTGATCAACGGCGCCGTCGAGGCGATCCGGGACCGCTACGACATCGGCTCCGCCGCGCTGGCCCAGGTCATCGCCATCGCACTGATCGGCTGCGCCATCGGCGCCGCGACCGCCGGCCGCATCGCCGACCGGATCGGCCGCATCCGCTGTATGCAGATCGCCGCCGTCCTGTTCACCGTCAGCGCCGTCGGCTCCGCCCTCCCGTTCGCACTGTGGGACCTCGCCCTGTGGCGCATCATCGGCGGCTTCGCCATCGGCATGGCCTCGGTCATCGGCCCCGCCTACATCGCCGAGGTCGCCCCGCCCGCCTACCGCGGCCGCCTCGGCTCCTTCCAGCAGGCCGCGATCGTCGTCGGCATCGCCGTCTCGCAGCTGGTCAACTGGGGCCTGCTCAACGCCGCCGGCGGCGACCAGCGCGGCAAGCTCATGGGTCTGGAGGCCTGGCAGGTCATGCTCGGTGTGATGGTCGTCCCGGCCGTCCTGTACGGGCTGCTCTCCTTCGCCATCCCCGAGTCCCCGCGCTTCCTGATCTCCGTCGGCCGCCGCGACCGGGCCCGTGAGATCCTCGCCGAGGTCGAGGGCAAGGGCACCGACCTCGACGCCCGCGTCGCCGAGATCGAGACCGCGATGAAGCGCGAGCACAAGTCCTCCTTCAAGGACCTGCTCGGCGGCGGCTTCTTCTTCAAGCCGATCGTCTGGATCGGCATCGGCCTGTCGGTCTTCCAGCAGTTCGTCGGCATCAACGTCGCGTTCTACTACTCCTCGACGCTGTGGCAGTCGGTCGGCGTCGACCCGACGGACTCGTTCTTCTACTCGTTCACGACCTCGATCATCAACATCATCGGCACCGTGATCGCGATGATCTTCGTGGACCGCATCGGCCGCAAGCCGCTCGCTCTGATCGGCTCCGCCGGTATGGTGATCGGCCTGGCCCTGGAGGCCTGGGCGTTCTCCTTCCACCTGGTCGACGGCAAGCTGCCCGCCACCCAGGGCTGGGTCGCCCTGATCGCCGCCCACGTCTTCGTCCTCTTCTTCGCCCTGTCCTGGGGCGTGGTCGTGTGGGTCTTCCTCGGCGAGATGTTCCCGAACCGGATCCGCGCCGCCGCCCTGGGCGTGGCCGCCTGCGCGCAGTGGATCGCCAACTGGGCCATCACCGCGAGCTTCCCGTCGCTGGCCGACTGGAACCTCTCCGGCACGTACGTGATCTACACGATCTTCGCCGCGCTCTCCATCCCGTTCGTCCTGAAGTTCGTCAAGGAGACGAAGGGCAAGGCGCTGGAGGAGATGGGCTGAGCCGACCGGCCGGCCCCCGCGAACCGGGGAGAAGGGCCAAGACCCCGCTGCCCCTCTCCTCGCACCGTGCGCCGTCCCCCGCCCGGCAACCGCCGGCGGGGGGCGGCGTTTGCGTGTCCGCAGGTGGCGGCGGACCCCGAAAACACGTGGACCGCCGGCCGCTGCGGATGGTCCCCTTTTTGGCATGACCCTGCTCGTGGAGGTGTTCGTCCGGGACCCCGGCGGACAGATGCGGATCCTCGATGTGCCGGACGACCTCTACCAGTCCGCCGGCTTCGAGAACTGGCGCACGGACGTCTGGGGATCGCGGCCCGTCCGCGCGCTCGGGGCCCGGTTCTTCCCCCAGCTCGCCGACGGGGATCTCGTGGTGGAGCCCGAGGAGGTGCCGCACCTGCTGTGTGAGACCGCGCTGCTGCGGATCCACCTGGACCCGATCGCCCACGCCACCGAGCACCCGCGGACGGTCGAGGAGCACCGGTCCCAGATCCACCGGCGCCTGCGGATCATCGAGGACTTCGCCCGGTGGGCGCTGCGGACCGGTGGGGGCGTGCTGATCTGGTGAGCGGTGCGGCCCGACGACGGTGTGGCGCGGCCTCGTGCCGCCCTGTGCCGCGCGGACGGCGTGCGTGCTGTGCGTCCCGTGCGGACGGTGTGCGTGCCGTGCGTGCCGTCCGGTGCGTGCCGGCGTGCGCGTGCAGGGGTCGTCCGCCCCCGGTGGCGCATACACGAAAAGTCCCCCTCCGCCGTGACGGCGGGCGGGGGACGAGTGGCCGGGCGGGCCCGGCCGTCAGGCGCGCACGGACTCCGTCCGGCCGGCGGGCTCGGCGGCGGTGGTGCCCGTCGCGGACGGGGTGAGCGCCGCCGGCTTGGGCAGCACCAGATACAGCACCCCGGAGATCACGATGGTGGCGACCCAGCCGAGGCCGTACTCACCGATGACGTTGTTCTTCGCCAGCGGTCCGGTGAACCAGTCGGAGGTGGTGAACATCAGGCCCGCGACCAGGCCGATCGCCCAGGAGGCCACGGCGGCGGGGGAGAAGCCGCCCTTGTACCAGTAGGCGCTGGTGCGCGTGGTGTCGGCCATGGCGCGCCCGTCGTACTCGGTGCGCCGCAGCATGTCCGCGCCGAAGACGCCCACCCAGGCGGAGAAGGCGACCGCGAGCAGCGACAGGAAGGCGATGAACGAGCCCATGAAGCTGGTCGCCACCAGCATCAGCACCCCGCCGAAGGCCAGCGAGATCACGGCGTTGACCGACACCGCCCAGTGGCGGGGGATGCGGAAGCCCAGGGTCTGCGCGGTGAAGCCCGCCGAGTACATCGACATCGAGTTGATCAGCAGCATGCCGATCAGCGCGATCAGCAGGTACGGCACCGCGATCCAGGTCGGCAGGATCTCCCCGAGGAACGACACCGGGTCGGAGGCCGAGGCCAGGTCGGGCGTGGAGACCGCCATCACCGCGCCCATGAGCACCATCGGCAGCACGACGATGCCGGCGCCGCCCACCGAGGTGCCCACGATCGCCTTGGAGGAGGCGGTGCGCGGCAGATAGCGGGTGAAGTCCGGCGCGGTCGGGATCCAGCTGACGCCGCCCGCCGCGATCATGCCGATGCCGGTGATCACCGCCGCGGTCGAGCCGGCGGAGTGGGAGAACACCTTCGACCAGTCGGTGTCCACGACCAGATACACCAGCACCAGCACCGAGAACAGGCCGAAGAGGTAGGTCGCGTACTTGTTGCACTTCTGCACGGCGTTGATGCCGAGCCCGGAGATCGCGAAGGTCGCGACGACGAAGGCCAGCAGCATCACCATGTCCAGCACGCTGTTCGCCTTCAGGCCGAAGACGATGTCCAGCACGGTGAGCATCGCGTAGGCGCCGGTGACGGCGTTGATCGTCTCCCAGCCCCAGCGGGCGACCCAGATCAGCGCGCCGGGCAGCAGGTTGCCGCGCTGCCCGAACACCGCGCGGGACAGCGCCATGCCGGGCGCGCCGCCGCGCTTGCCCGCGATGCCGATCAGCCCCACCAGGCCGTACGACACGACGGGCGCGGCGACGGCGCACACGAGCGCCTGCCAGAAGGCGAGGTGGTAGGCCACGACGAGGCTCGCGCCCATCGTGAGCAGCAGCACGCTGATGTTGGCGCCGACCCACGTGGGGAACAGCTCGCGGGTCCGGCCGGTGCGCTCGGCATCGGGAACCTGTTCGATGCCGCGGGTTTCCAGTGCGCCTTCGGCCTCGGCGGTCTTGCTCATGAAGAAATGTCCGTGCCTCGTTCGGGGGTGATCGTGGGGGAAGTCCCTGCGGGCGGCGAAGTGCCCAGCGGTCGCGGTGGAGCGGCGACGTCGGGACTCTACGCGTGTTGACCCGCCCGCACCATCGTACTTTCATCCTACTCATGGCTTTAGGTGGCGTTTGTCTCTCGGGGGAAGCCACAAACGGCCTTCGGCCATGACCCATGGCTGATACTGGACGCGTTATGGAAACCATCATCCTTGCTGTAGTCATCGCCGTGGTGGTGCTCGGCGCGCTCGGCGGGCTCGTCGTCGGCAGTCGGCGGCGCAAGCCGCTGCCCCCGCCACCGCCCGGCCCGCCCGACATCACCGCACCCGAGGCCGAGCCGCACGTCGGCGAAGAGGCCGAGACCCCGCGCGAGGAGCCGCGGCGGACGATCGAGGAGGTGGACCTTCCGGAGGCCTCGGCGCCCACCACCGTGGAGGAGCCGCCGGTCGTCGAAGAGCTTCCCGTCCCTCCGATCGAGGTCCCCGAGCCGACCGCCGGCCGCCTGGTCCGGCTGCGCGCCCGGCTGTCCCGGTCGCAGAACGCCCTCGGCAAGGGCCTGCTCACCCTGCTGTCCCGCGAGCACCTCGACGAGGACACCTGGGAGGAGATCGAGGACACCCTGCTGACCGCCGACGTCGGCGTGCAGCCCACCCAGGAACTGGTCGAGCGGCTGCGCGAGCGCGTCCGGGTGCTCGGCACCCGCACCCCGGAGGAGCTGCGCGGACTGCTGCGCGAGGAACTGCTCACCCTCGTCGGTCCCGACATGGACCGCACGGTGAAGACCGAGCCCGCCACCAGCAAACCGGGCATCGTCATGGTCGTCGGCGTCAACGGCACCGGCAAGACCACCACCACCGGCAAGCTGGCCCGCGTCCTGGTGGCCGACGGCCGCAGCGTGGTGCTCGGCGCCGCCGACACCTTCCGCGCGGCCGCCGCCGACCAGCTGCAGACCTGGGGCGAGCGCGTCGGCGCCTACACGGTGCGCGGCCCGGAGGGCGGGGACCCCGCCTCCGTCGCCTTCGACGCCGTCAAGGAGGGCAAGGAGATGGGCGCCGACGTGGTGCTCATCGACACCGCCGGCCGGCTGCACACCAAGACCGGCCTGATGGACGAGCTGGGCAAGGTCAAGCGCGTCGTGGAGAAGCACGCCCCGCTGGACGAGGTCCTGCTCGTGCTCGACGCCACCACCGGCCAGAACGGCCTGGTCCAGGCCCGCGTCTTCGCGGAGGTCGTGGACATCACCGGCATCGTGCTCACCAAGCTCGACGGCACGGCCAAGGGCGGCATCGTGGTCGCCGTCCAGCGCGAGCTGGGCGTTCCGGTCAAGCTGATCGGACTCGGCGAGGGCGCGGACGACCTCGCCCCGTTCGAGCCGGAGGCGTTCGTTGACGCCCTCATCGGAGACTGACCGGCCGACCCCGGCCGATCGGTCCCACCCCGCACGGCGGCGCCCGCTCCCCTGATCACCGGATCGAAGGGAGCGGGCGCTGCTGTTGCGTCGGGGGTGCCCGAGGGATCCGTGCAGGAGCTCGGCAGGCGCCGGGACGAGGGCGGGGTCCGGCGGCACCGCGGACGACGACGGAGCGGGCGGGCGGCCGTGGACGAAGGCGGAGCCCCGCGGACGCCGGGGGAGCCCGGTCGACGCCGTGCGAGGAAGAAGCGGAGCCCGGCGGGTGCCGCGGGGGAAGGAAGCGGCGTTCGGCGGGCGCAGGTGGCCGGGCTACGCCCGGGAGCGGTGAGCCACGTACGCCAAGGTGCCCAGCAGCAGGCGGGCCTCCGGGGGGTTCGCCGCGTCCAGACCCGGCGGGCGCAGCCAGCGGGCCGGGCCGAAGCCGCCGCGGTCGGAGGGCGGCGCGGTCAGGTAGTGGCCGGTGCCCAGGCCGCGCAGGTCCAGGGAGGCCGGGTCGTCCCAGCCCATGCGGTACAGCAGGCGGGGCAGCCGGTCCGCCGACCCGGGGGCGACGAAGAAGTGGGCGCGGCCGTCGGGCGTGGCGGTCACCGGGCCGAGGGGCAGGCCCATGCGCTCCATCCGGGCCAGCGCCCGCCGCGCGGGGGACTCGGCGACCTCGATCGCGTCGAAGGCGCGCCCGAGCGCGAGCATCACCGCGGCCCCCGGCAGCCCGGCCCAGGCCCGGGTCACCTCGTCCAGCGTGGCGCCGGCCGGGATCTCGGGGGCGAACTCCAGCGGATGCGCGCCCGGGGCGGGGCAGTCGGCGCGCCCGCAGGAACAGGCCCCGCCCACGGCCCGTGCGCCGCGCACCACGTCCCAGCCCCACAGGCTCGTGTACTCGGCCACCGCCGTGCACTCCGACGAGCGGTACGACCGGCCGCGCCGCCGCGTGCCGGTGCGGATCTCGCGCATGCCACCGATCGTGAAGCCCATGCCCCCTCCAACGGTTCCGCCACCCCATCGGTCACGGGGCGGATGCGGATCGTGACGCTCTGTTTCTACTCCCTCCCCGGCTCCGCCCGAAGCAGGCGGCGCCCGGAAGCGTCCCAGGTGGTGCGGTCGGCGATGCGCGCCCTCGCTCGCGTCGATCCACCTGCTCGCTGCTGTCCTATGTCAAGTGAATCGTGGGAAGCCCACGCAGAGTTCATTCAAAGGGGTGGCGAATGGTGGCGATTCAGTAATCCACGTGGCCGGACCCGTGATCGTAGGATTACTGTCAGTGTGCGAGTCCCCGGGGCACATGCACTCGTGGGTATGCCGCAGGCAAGTCGCCACTCAGTTCGACGGGTGAAACCGGCGGACCGGCGGCCGCACCGACCGGCATTCTGATAGGGCTTGGCGCACTCGGCGACACGTGGTCTTCAGGAATGGGGGCGTTCCAGTGAGCGGCAATGGCGGTGGCGGGACGAGCGCTGCGGCGGACAAGCGCCCGAACGAACTGCTGGCGTCGTGGTTCGTGCGCAGCGGCTGGTCGAAGGGCGAGCTGGCCCGTCAGGTCAACCGCCGGGCCCGCCAGGTGGGGGCCAACCACATCTCCACCGACACCTCCCGCGTGCGCCGCTGGCTGGACGGGGAGAACCCGCGCGAGCCGATCCCCAGGATCCTGTCGGAGCTGTTCTCGGAGCGGTTCGGCTGCGTGGTCTCCGTGGAGGACCTGGGGCTGCGCGCCACCCGCCCGTCCCCCTCGGCGACCGGCGTCGACCCGCCCTGGACGGGCCCGCAGACCGTGGCCCTGCTCAGCGAGTTCTCGCGCAGCGACCTGATGCTGGCACGGCGCGGCTTCCTCGGGAGCTCGCTGGCGCTGCCCGCGGGCCCGCCCCTGATCGAGCCGCTGCAGCGCTGGCTCGTGCCCTCCCCGCCGTCGCCGCAGCGCGAGTCCGAGCCGTCCGCCGGGCGCCGCCCGGGCCGGCTCTCCCGCCCCGAGCTGGAGCTGCTGGAGACCACGACGGTGATGTTCCGCAAGTGGGACGCCCAGTGCGGCGGCGGCCTGCGCCGCAAGGCCGTCGTCGGCCAGTTGCACGAGGTGACCGACCTGCTCCAGGAGCCCCAGCCGGAGGACACCACCCGGCGGCTGTTCAAGGTCGCCGCCGAGCTGGCCCAGCTGGCCGGCTGGATGAGCTACGACGTCGGCCTGCAGCCCACCGCGCAGAAGTATTTCGTGCTCGCCCTGCACGCCGCCAAGGAGGCCGGCGACAAGCCGCTCGGCTCGTACGTCCTGTCCAGCATGAGCCGCCAGATGATCCACCTCGGCCGCCCCGAGGACGCCCTGGAGCTGATCCACCTCGCCCAGTACGGCAGCCGGGACTGCGCGAGCCCGCGCACCCAGGCCATGCTGTATGCGATGGAGGCGCGGGCCTACGCCAACATGGGCCAGCCCGGCAAGTGCAAGCGGGCGGTGCGCCTGGCGGAGGACACCTTCGCCGAGGCCGACGACTGGGACGAGCCCGACCCCGACTGGATCCGCTTCTTCTCCGAGGCCGAGCTGTACGCCGAGAACTCCCACTCCTTCCGCGACCTCGCCTACGTCGCCGGCCGCAGCCCGACGTACGCGGCCCTGGCCGAACCGCTGATGGACAAGGCGGTGCAGCTGTTCGCCGCGGACCAGGAGCACCAGCGGTCGTATGCGCTGAACCTCATCGGCATGGCCACCGTCCACCTGCTCCAGCGCGAGCCCGAGCAGAGCACGCACTACGCCGCGCGGGCCATCGAGGCGGCCAGAAAGGTCCGCTCCGAGCGCCTCAACACCCGCATCCGCAAGACCATCGACACCGCCGTACGCGACTACGGCGACCTCGCCGAGGTCGTCAGCCTGAGCGAAAAGCTCGCCACCGACCTGCCCGAAGCCGCCGAGGCCGTCTGACCGCGGCGGCCCCGTCGAACCCCGGCCGCGGCCGGCCCTCCCGAACTGCCCGACTCGGCTCCCCCATGCCAGGTCATCGGAAGGCCGGCCGCGGCCGGTCCGCGTCTCCGCCCCGTACGGAGTCTCCGCGGCGTAAGGAGTCTCCGCCCCGTACGGACCCCGTCCCTCCGTGCGGGACCCATGCGCTCCGTACGGAATTCATCGGCGCGTAACACGCCAGGCGCCTTCGTCACCCCGGCGAAACAACGAGGGGCGTCCACCGAAACCGCGCTGCGCGAACCTCGTGCGCAGAACCGGCCCACCCCTCACTGCCCGGACGACGGCCCGGTCCCCGCGAGGACCGCACCGTCCGCACGTCCGGACCGCCCAGGCTTCGCCCGCACGGGGCCGTACAACCGACGAGGAGACGCCGATGGCACCAGCCATCCTGCTCGCGGCGGACACACCCAAGCTGTCGTCCGCCGACACCGGCTTCATGTTGATCTGTTCCGCCCTGGTGATGCTGATGACCCCGGGCCTGGCCTTCTTCTACGGAGGCATGGTCCGCGTCAAGAGCACCCTGAACATGCTGATGATGAGCTTCATCAGCCTCGGGATCGTCACCCTCCTGTGGGTGCTCTACGGCTTCTCGCTGGCCTTCGGCACCGACCACGGCTCCCTCGTCGGCTGGACCTCCGACTACGTCGGCCTCGGCGGCATCGGCAAGACCGACCTGTGGCCCGGATACACCATCCCGGTCTTCGTCTTCGCCGTCTTCCAGCTGATGTTCGCCGTCCTCACCCCGGCCCTGATCAGCGGCGCCCTGGCCGACCGGGTCAAGTTCACCGCCTGGTCGCTGTTCGTGGTGCTGTGGGTCACGATCGTGTACTTCCCGGTCGCCCACTGGGTCTGGGGCTCCGGCGGCTGGGCCTTCGACCTCGGGGTGATCGACTTCGCGGGCGGCACCGCCGTCCACATCAACGCCGGCGCCGCGGCGCTCGGCGTGATCCTCGTCATCGGCAAGCGCGTCGGCTTCAAGAAGGACCCGATGCGCCCGCACAGCCTCCCCCTGGTCATGCTCGGCGCGGGCCTGCTGTGGTTCGGCTGGTTCGGCTTCAACGCCGGTTCCTGGCTCGGCAACAGCGACGGCGTCGGCGCGCTGATGTTCGTCAACACCCAGGTCGCCACGGCCGCCGCCATGCTCGCCTGGCTGGCCTACGAGAAGATCCGGCACGGCGCGTGCACCACGCTCGGCGCCGCCTCCGGCGCGGTCGCCGGCCTGGTCGCGATCACTCCGTCCGGCGGCGCGGTCTCCCCGCTGGGCGCCATCGCGGTCGGCGTCGTCGCCGGTGTCCTGTGTGCCATGGCCGTCGGCCTGAAGTACCGGTTCGGCTACGACGACTCCCTCGACGTGGTCGGCGTCCACATGGTCGGCGGTGTCATCGGCTCCCTGCTGGTCGGCCTCTTCGCCAGCGGCACCGGCCAGTCCGACGTCAAGGGCCTGTTCTACGGCGGCGGGCTGGATCAGTTCTGGAAGCAGTGCGCCGGTGTCTTCGCCGTCCTCGCCTACTCCCTGGTCGCCTCCGCCGTCCTCGCCTTCCTCGTCGACAAGGCCATCGGGATGCGGGTCACCGAGGACGAGGAGGTCTCCGGCATCGACCAGGCCGAGCACGCCGAGACCGCCTACGACTTCAGCGGCGCCGGCGGCGGTGTCCTCGCCGCCGTCACCGGCCCCGTCGCGGCCGCCGCCGGGCAGCCCAAGCAGACCAGGAAGGTGGACGCATGAAGCTCATCACCGCCGTCGTCAAGCCGCACCGGCTCGACGAGATCAAGGAGGCCCTGCAGGCCTTCGGCGTCCACGGCCTGACCGTCACCGAGGCCAGCGGCTACGGACGCCAGCGCGGGCACACCGAGGTCTACCGGGGTGCCGAGTACACCGTCGACCTTGTACCCAAGATCCGCATCGAGGTGCTGGCCGAGGACGACGACGCCGAACAGCTCATCGAGGTCCTGGTCAAGGCCGCGCGTACGGGCAAGATCGGGGACGGGAAGGTCTGGTCCCTGCCGGTCGAGACGGCCGTACGGGTGCGGACCGGCGAGCGCGGCCCGGACGCGCTCTGAGGAACTGCGAACGGGGCGGACCGTGGGCACCGCGTGATCCGCGGGAGCCGCGCGAACACGGACGGGCCGAACGGCACGAGGACGGGAGCCGCCAGGTGACGGACAGGACGTACACGGACGACAGGCGCGACGCAACGAACGGACCGAAGGGACCGCACGGGCCGAGCGGGCTGGACGGGTCGAGCGGACCGAGCGGACTGAACGGACCGAAGGGGCCGAACGGAGCGGACGACACGGAACCCGGCGGCTACGCGGCGGCCCGGCTGCGCCTCCTCACCGAGGGGGCGCGGTCCGGGCCGCCGCGCCGTGCCGCCCTCGCCCGGCTCACCGACGACTGGCTGGCCGGCCTGTTCACCGCGGCGGCCGGCGGGGCGGCGCGCGGCATCTGTCTGGTCGCCGTCGGCGGCTACGGCCGCGGCGAACTCTCCCCGCGCAGTGACCTCGACCTGCTCCTGCTGCACGACGGCGCGGACGACGCAGCGGTCGCCGCCCTCGCCGACCGCCTGTGGTACCCCGTGTGGGACCTCGGCCTCGACCTGGACCACTCGGTGCGCACCCCCGCCGAGGCCCGCCGCACGGCACGCGACGACCTCAAGGCCCAGCTCGGCCTGCTCGACGCCCGCCACCTCGCCGGCGACCTCGGCCTGACCACCGCCCTGCGCACCACCGTCCTGGCCGACTGGCGCAACCAGGCCCCCAAACGCCTGCCCGAACTGCGGCAGCTGTGCGCCGAACGCGCCGAGCGCCAGGGCGAGCTGCGCTACCTGCTGGAGCCGGACCTGAAGGAGGCCCGCGGCGGCCTGCGCGACGCCACCGCGCTGCGCGCCGTCGCCGCCTCCTGGCTGGCCGACGCCCCGCGCGAGGGCCTGGCCGAGGCCCGCCGGCAACTGCTCGACGTACGTGACGCCCTGCACCTGGCGACCGGCCGCGCCACCGACCGGCTCGCCCTGCAGGAGCAGGACCAGGTCGCCGCCGACCTCGGCCTGCCCGACGCCGACGCGCTGCTGCGGCGGGTCTACGAGGCGGCGCGCGTCATCGCGTACGCCGGCGATGTCACCTGGCGCGAAGTGGGGCGTGTGCTGCGCTCGCGCGCCGTGCGCCCACGACTGCGCGCCCTGTGGGGCGGCGGCCAACCGAACGCCGAGCGCTCGCCCCTCGCCGAAGGGGTCGTGGAGCAGGACGGCGAGGTGGTCCTCGCCCGCACCGCGCGCCCCGAACGCGACCCCGTGCTCCCGCTGCGCGCCGCGGCCGCCGCCGCACAGGCCGGACTGCCGCTCTCCCCGCACGCCGTACGGCGCCTGGCCGCCACCGCACGCCCCCTGCCCACGCCCTGGCCCACCGAGGCCCGCGAGCAGCTCGTCACCCTGCTCGGATCCGGCCGCCCCACCGTGCAGGTCTGGGAGGCGCTGGAGGCCGAGGGCCTGATCACCCGGCTGCTGCCCGACTGGGAACGGGTCAGCTGCCGCCCGCAGCGCAACGCCGTCCACGTCTGGACCGTCGACCGGCACCTGATCGAGACCGCCGTGCGCGCCGCCGCGCTCACCCGCCGCGTCCACCGCCCCGACCTGCTGCTCGTCGCCGCGCTGCTGCACGACATCGGCAAGGGATGGCCCGGCGACCACTCGGTGGCCGGCGAGACCATCGCCCGGGACATGGCCGGCCGTATCGGCTTCGACGCCGCGGACGCCGCCGTGCTCGCCGTTCTCGTCCGCCACCACCTGCTGCTCGTCGAGACGGCCACCCGCCGCGACCTGGACGACCCGGCCACCGTCCGCGCGGTCGCCGACGCGGTCGGCACCCAGAGCACCCTGGAACTGCTGCACGCCCTGACCGAGGCCGACGCGCTGGCCACCGGCCCGGCCGCCTGGTCCGCCTGGCGCGGGCCCCTGGTCGCCGAACTGGCCCGGCGGGCCCCGCCCCTCCTGGCCGGAGAGGTCCCCGACACGCCGGAGCCCGCCGACGCGCCCACCGCCGAACAGGAACGGCTCGCCGTCGAGGCCTGCCGCACCGGCGGCCCGGTGCTGGCCCTGCGCGCCCGCGCGGAGGAGCCCGTGGCCGAGCGGGGCGAGGAGGCCGAGCCGCTGGGCGTGGAACTGCTCATCGCCGTCCCCGACCGGCCCGGCGTGCTGCCCGCGGTCGCCGGGCTGTTGGCCCTGCACCGGCTGACCGTCCGCACCGCCGGGCTGCGCGCCCTGGAACTGCCCCGCGACGTGGGCGACGGCACCGTCCTGCTGCTGAACTGGCGGGTCGCCGCCGAGTACGGCAGCCTGCCGCAGGCGACCCGGCTGCGCGCCGACCTGGTGCGGGCCCTGGACGGCTCCCTGGACATCGCCGCCCGCCTGGCCGAGCGCGACGCGGCCGGACCCCGCCGGCGCGGTGTGGTGGCGCCCCCGCCCCGGGTGACGGTCGCCCCGGCCGCCTCCCGGCACGCCACCGTGATCGAGGTCCGCGCACAGGACGTACCCGGGCTGCTGTTCCGGATCGGATGCGCCCTGGAGGACGCGAAGGTGCGGGTGCGGAGCATGCACGTGAGCACGCTGGGCGCGAACGCGGTGGACGCCTTCTACGTCACCGATCCGGCGGGCGAGCCGCTTGTGGAGCGGGAGGCGGCGGCTGTGGCGCGGAGGCTGGAGGAGACGCTGCGGGGGTGACCTCGCGGCCAAGGTGTGCGTTTCCGTAGACGTGCTCGCCGCCTGTGCGGGGCTGATCCCCGCAGCCTTTCCGAGGCGGACACGGATGCCGCGTGGTCCCCGCCGACGCGGTGCGTGCCGTTCCCGTCCGCTCGACGCGCGGGCGGGAACGATTGCCTTGCCAAGCCGGATACCCTGGAAGACGCTCACACTGCCCCCGACACCGAGGACCGACGTCGCCGTGTTCGATACTCTCTCCGATCGCCTCTCAGCGACCTTCAAGAATCTGCGCGGCAAGGGGCGTTTGAGCGAGGCCGACATCGACGCCACGGCCCGCGAGATCCGTATCGCGCTGCTCGAGGCGGACGTGGCCCTGCCGGTCGTCCGCGCGTTCATCAAGAACGTCAAGGAACGCGCGCTCGGGGCGGAGGTCTCCAAGGCGCTGAACCCGGCCCAGCAGATCATCAAGATCGTCAACGACGAGCTGGTGACCATCCTCGGCGGCGAGACCCGCCGCCTGCGCTTCGCCAAGCAGCCCCCCACCGTGATCATGCTCGCGGGTCTGCAGGGTGCCGGTAAGACCACCCTGGCGGGCAAGCTCGGCAAGTGGCTCAAGGAGCAGGGCCACTCCCCGCTGCTGGTCGCCTGCGACCTGCAGCGCCCCAACGCGGTGAACCAGCTCAGCGTCGTCGCCGAGCGGGCCGGCGTCGCCGTCTACGCGCCCGAGCCGGGCAACGGCGTCGGTGACCCGGTCAAGGTCGCCAAGGACTCCCTCGACTACGCCAGGTCCCGCGTCCACGACATCGTGGTCATCGACACGGCCGGTCGCCTCGGCATCGACCAGGAGATGATGCAGCAGGCCGCCGACATCAGGGACGCGGTCCAGCCGAACGAGATCCTCTTCGTCGTCGACGCGATGATCGGCCAGGACGCGGTGAACACCGCGGAGGCCTTCCGCGACGGCGTCGGCTTCGACGGCGTGGTGCTCTCCAAGCTCGACGGTGACGCCCGCGGTGGTGCGGCCCTGTCGATCCGGCAGATCACCGGCAAGCCGATCATGTTCGCGTCGAACGGCGAGAAGCTCGACGACTTCGACGCCTTCCACCCGGACCGGATGGCCTCCCGCATCCTCGACATGGGTGACCTGCTCACCCTGATCGAGCAGGCGGAGAAGACGTTCAGCCAGGAAGAGGCCGAGAAGATGGCCTCCAAGCTGGCGTCGAAGAAGGGCCAGGACTTCACCCTGGACGACTTCCTGTCCCAGATGGAGCAGGTCCGCAAGATGGGCAGCATCTCCAAGCTGCTCGGGATGCTGCCCGGCATGGGGCAGATCAAGGAACAGATCAACAACATCGACGAGCGTGACGTCGACCGCACCGCCGCGATCATCAAGTCGATGACCCCGGCCGAGCGCCAGGACCCGACGATCATCAACGGCTCCCGCCGTGCCCGTATCGCCAAGGGCTCCGGCGTCGAGGTCAGCGCCGTGAAGAACCTGGTCGAACGGTTCTTCGAGGCCCGCAAGATGATGTCCCGCATGGCCCAGGGCGGCGGCATGCCCGGCATGCCGGGGCTCCCGGGCATGGGCGGCGGCCCCGGCCGGCAGAAGAAGCAGCAGAAGAAGAGCAAGGGCAAGCAGCGCTCCGGCAACCCGATGAAGCGCAAGCAGCAGGAGCAGGAGGCAGCCGCCCGGCGCGCCGCCGCGGCCCAGGGCGGTGCCCCCGCGGGGGGCGCGTTCGGGCTGCCACAGCAGGGGAAGGACTTCGAGCTGCCGGACGAGTTCAAGAAGTTCATGGGCTGACGCCGACCGCGCGTCCGCGCGGCGGTCGTACGGCATCGAGGGCGCCCCTGGTCACCGGGGGCGCCCTCGCCGTGCGCGGGCGGTGCCGGCCTCAGCACGTGCCGGGCTCCGCCGAGTGCCGTAACGTCCAGATATGAGCAATGCCGCGCCACCACGCAAGGCCCCTGACCAGCCGTGGCGCACCGAGGGCACCCCGGACCAGCCGCCCCGGCGGCCCGGTGGCCGCAGGCCGCGCGGCCGCTGGTGGGGACTGCTGGTCACGGCGGTGATCGTCTTCCTGCTGGCCTACGGCGGCCTGAGCTACTACAGCACCGGCAACGAGCCGACGATCTCGTACACGGAGTTCAGCCGGCAGGTCGGTGCCGGCAACGTCGGCACCATCTACGCCAAGGGCGACGCCATCCAGGGCAAGCTCAAGACGCCGCAGCACCGGCCGGGCGGCGGCGGCACGTACACGAAATTCAAGACCCAGCGGCCGTCCTTCGCCGACGACCGGCTCTGGCAGAACCTCACCAGTCACCACGTCACGGTGACCGCGCAGCCGGTGGTGCAGGAGCGGAGCCTGGTGTCCAACCTGCTCCTGTCGCTGGCCCCGATCGTGGTCCTGGCGGCGCTGTGGGTCTTCTTCGCGCGCCGCATCGGCGCAGGCCTGGGTGGCCCCGGCGGTCTGCTGGGCCGCAAGACGCCGCCGCGGCCGGTGGAGCTGCAGCCGGGCACCCAGCGCACCACGTTCGCCGACGTGGCCGGCATCGACGAGGTCAAGGGGGAGCTGGACGACGTCGTCGACTTCCTCAAGCACCCCGACGACTACCGCCGCATGGGCGCGAAGATGCCGCGCGGGGTGCTGCTGACGGGGCCGCCGGGCACGGGCAAGACGCTGCTGGCCCGGGCGGTGGCCGGTGAGGCCGGGGTGCCGTTCTTCTCGGCGTCGGCGTCCGAGTTCATCGAGATGATCGTGGGCGTCGGCGCCTCCCGGGTGCGGGAGCTGTTCGCCGAGGCCCGCAAGATGGCCCCGTCGATCGTCTTCATCGACGAGATCGACACCATCGGCCGGGCCCGCGGCGGCGGCGCGTCGATGGGCGGCCACGACGAGCGCGAGCAGACGCTGAACCAGATCCTCACCGAGATGGACGGCTTCTCCGGCTCCGAGGGCGTGGTCGTGCTGGCGGCCACCAACCGCGCCGACGTCCTCGACCCGGCCCTGACCCGCCCCGGCCGGTTCGACCGGGTGGTGAGCGTGGCGCCGCCGGACCGCGGCGGCCGGGAGGCGATCTTGCGGATCCACACGCGCGGGATGCCGCTCGCCCGGGACGTGGACCTCGCCCAGGTCGCCCGGACCACCCCGGGGATGACCGGTGCGGAACTGGCCAACCTCGCCAACGAGGCCGCCCTCCTCGCGGTCAAGCGGCGGCAGCGGGAGGTGACCCGGACGGACTTCTCCGAGGCCCTGGAGAAGGTCCAGCTCGGGGCCGAACGCGCCCTGGTGATGCCCGAGGAGGAGCGGCGGCGCACCGCCTACCACGAGAGCGGGCACGCGCTGCTCGGCATGCTCCAGCCCGGCGCCGACCCGGTCCGCAAGGTCACCATCGTCCCGCGCGGCCGGGCACTGGGGGTGACCCTGTCGACGCCGGAGTCGGACAAGTACGCGTACACCGAGGAGTACCTGCGCGGCCGGATCATCGGCGCGCTCGGCGGCATGGCGGCCGAGCACGTCGTCTACGGCATCATCACCACCGGCTCGGAGAACGACCTGGAACAGGTCACCCGGATCGCGCGCGGGATGGTGGCCCGCTGGGGCATGAGCGAGCACCTGGGCCGGCTGTCGGCGCTGCCCGACGATCCCCAGCAGGCGTACGGACTGGCCGCCGCCCCGCAGACCCTGGACGCCATCGACACCGAGATGCGCCGCATCGTCGACGAGTGCTACGAGGAGGCCTGCCGCAAGCTGCGGAACCACCGCACGCAGTTGGACGCGCTGGCCGAGGCGCTGCTGGAGAACGAGACCTTGGACGAGGCCGACGCCTACCGGGTCGCCGGGATCACCCGCCTGACGAAGGACGTGGAGGCGAGGGGCGCGGACGCGGAGGCCGCGCACGAGGAGGCAGCCGGCCCGGACGTGTAGGAGCGCTTCAGCGCGTGCGCGCGATCAGATAGCGGAACACGTTCGGCATCCACACCGTGCCGTCGGACCGCTGGTAGCCGTGCAGGGCCTCCGTCAGCTCCTTGTCCACCTGGTGGTGGTCGCTCGCCTCGATCGCCGCGTCGAACAGCCCGGTGGAGAGCATGCCGCGCACCGCGCTGCCCAGGTCGGCGTAGCCGAAGGGGCAGGCGACGCGGCCGGAGCCGTCGGGGCGCAGACCGGCGAGCCGGGCCACCTCCTCCAGCCCGTCGCGCAGGCCGTCGCGGGCGCCGGGCCCGGGGACGGCGGCGGGGTCGGCGGCCCTGGCCGCCACCCGCAGCACCGAGGACGTGGCGCACCGCTCCGGCGGACCCCAGCCCGCGAGCACCACGGGCGCACCGCGCTCGGTGAGGTGCGTCGCCGCGGCCAGCCGTCCGGCCAGCCCGTCCGCGTCACCGGCCAGACCTCCGATCGGCTCGAAGGCGGTCACCAGCGTGTAGGCGGGCGCGGGGGAGCCGTCGGCCCGGCGCAGGTCCTCCAGGGGCCCGTCGAGGATGCGGGCGTCGGCACGCGCGCGCGTGTCCCCCGCCTGGGGCAGCAGCCGCTGCCGCGCGAGGTCGAGCCGTTCGGGTGAGGCCGGGTCGATGCCGGTGACCGCCGCTCCCCGGGAGGCCGCCAGGAGCAGGGCGAGCCCGGAGCCGCAGCCCAGGGCCAGCAGCCGGGTGCCCGAGCCCACCTCCAGGCGCTCGTAGACGGCCTCGTAGAGCGGCACCAGCATCCGCTCCTGGATCTCGGACCAGTCACGCGCGCGGGCACGCCGGTCCACCTGGCGTGCCGGCCCCGCGTGAGCCGCGCGACGACGCACGAGCGTAGGTGTCATGGATAGCGCCCCAATCCGCCGAGTAGTGCCGCTGTGCCCGATTCCGTGGCCCCCGTGCAGTGCGCCCGCACTTCCGTATGTCAGGTAACTCCCCGCTCCCCATCGCGTCCAGGGGGCGTGAGCGCCTGCTTGCCGCCGTCCGTGGGCCGGTGCGGGACGCCGTGGACGGGCCCGGTAACGTCACGGATGCCGCGCACGCTGACCGAGGTACAGCCTTCCGCCGGACAAGCGGCCGAAACGTCTCTTGCGCACCATCGGACGGCATGCGCACCGGCGTGCGCGGGGGGCCTACGCGCCGGCGCGTACGCGGGGCTACGCACCACCTTGGTACGAGCTGTGAGGCTTCTCCGCAGATCAGCGCACCCGCCCTCGTCCGGACACATCAGCGGCAACTGACGGGTACGTGCAAATTATTTGGGATGCCCCGGAATAGGAACACAGCGGCACCCCCGCTCGTTGTCATTACGTGAGCACGACACAGACACCACCTGTTCTCGCCGCGGAGCTGGCGCAGGCGTGGGCCGACATTCAGCGGTACCACCCCGAGCTGCCGGATCTCGCCGCCCCCGAGTCCCTGATCGGAGAGTCGTCGTCCGCGTGCGGGCACGAACTGTCCTTCGAGCGGCTGCTCCATGAGGCAGTCCACGGCATCGCCGCCGCGCGCGGGGTGCGTGACACCTCCCGCGCCGGCCGCTACCACAACCGCCGGTTCCTCGCCATCGCCGAGGAGCTGGGCCTGGACCATCCCGAGGAGCCGCACCCGAGCAGCGGTTTCTCCCTGGTCACGCTCAGCCCCGAGGCCAAGCGGCGCTACCGTCCGACGATCGAGCGACTGCAGCGCGCCCTGAAGGCGCACACCGCCGCCACCTCCGCCGACACCAGCCGCACCTTCCGCGGCCCGGCCGCCCGCCACGGCTCCTCCGGCGGCGGCGTCCGGGTCAAGGCGGTGTGCGACTGCGGGCGCAACGTCCGGGTCGTCCCCTCGGTCCTGGCGCAGGCCCCCATCGTGTGCGGCGGCTGCGGCAAGCCGTTCCGGATCCCGGAGGTCGCGGGAGCGGCGTGAGTGCGGCCGCGGCGACACCGGCACCTCGTGGGTGCCGGGCCGCGACCGGACGCGCGCCGCGACGGGGCGGCCGGCGGTGACGGACGGGAGGCCCGCCGTGACGGGCGGCGGGCCGCGACGGGGGCGGCGACCGCACAGCGCCGGACAGCAGGCGACCGCACGCCGCCGGACAGCGCGCCCGGCGTGACCTCTGTGCCACGCCGGGTGTGCTCAGGCGTGCCCGGCCGCGGCCCGCGCACCCCGGCCCGGGGCGGCCCGCCGGGTATGGCACAATGGCTAGCTGTACTCGACAGCCGCACAGGACCCCTCTCTCCTCCGGCTGACGCGTCCATCGGGCACCACGACTCCGCAACCCCACGCGGAGCTCCGCCGTGCCCCACCACGTCAATTCCAGGAGAACCCACTCCCGTGGCAGTCAAGATCAAGCTGAAGCGTCTGGGCAAGATCCGTTCGCCTCACTACCGCATCGTCGTCGCCGACTCCCGTACCCGCCGTGACGGCCGGGCGATCGAGGAGATCGGTCTGTACCACCCGGTGCAGAACCCCTCGCGCATCGAGGTCAACGCCGAGCGTGTGGCGTACTGGCTCTCCGTCGGCGCTCAGCCGACCGAGCCCGTGCTCGCCATCCTGAAGAAGACCGGCGACTGGCAGAAGTTCAAGGGCGAGCCCGCCCCTGCGCCGCTGCTGCAGCCGGAGGAGAAGGCCGCGCGCCCGTCGTTCGAGGCCCTCGGCGGCGAGGACGAGGCCAAGGGTGAGGCCATCACCCAGAAGAAGAAGGCCGAGAAGAAGGACGAGGCGGCCGCCGAGTCCTCCGAGTCGACCGAGGCCTGAGCAGCATGCTCGAAGAGGCGCTTGAGCACCTCGTGAAGGGCATCGTCGACAACCCTGACGATGTGCAGGTCGCCTCGCGCAACCTGCGCCGCGGACGCGTGCTGGAGGTCCGGGTCCACCCCGACGACCTCGGCAAGGTGATCGGTCGCAACGGCCGCACCGCTCGCGCCCTGCGCACCGTCGTGGGCGCCATCGGCGGCCGCGGCGTCCGTGTCGATCTGGTCGACGTGGACAACGTCCGCTGACGCTTCATCGCAACCGGCTCGGGCCGGGGAAGGCCTTCGGGCCGTCCCCGGCCCGCAGTCGTATGACAGGAGATCACGCACAGTGCAGCTGGTAGTCGCACGGATCGGCCGCGCCCACGGCATCAAGGGCGAGGTCACCGTGGAGGTCCGTACCGACGAGCCGGAACTGCGGCTCGCCCCGGGCGCCGTCCTGGCCACCGATCCGGCCTCCGCCGGACCGCTCACCATCGCCGCCGGCCGCGTCCACAGCGGCCGCCTCCTGCTGCGCTTCGAGGGCGTCGAGGACCGCAACGCGGCCGAGGCCCTGCGCAACACCCTGCTGATCGCCGAGGTGGACCCCGACGAGCTGCCCGAGGAGGAGGACGAGTTCTACGACCACCAGCTCATCGACCTCGACGTGGTCACCGAGGACGGTGCGGCGGTCGGCCGGATCACCGAGATCTCGCACCTGCCCTCGCAGGACCTGTTCATCGTCGAGCGCCCCGACGGCAGCGAGGTGATGATCCCGTTCGTCGCGGAGATCGTCACCGAGATCGACCTGGAGGGGCAGAAGGCCGTCATCGCGCCTCCGCCGGGCCTGATCGACGACCGCGCCGAGATCGCCTCCGCGCGGGACGCGCAGGCCGGACAGGACGGGTCCTGATGCGCCTCGACGTCGTCACGATCTTCCCCGAGTACCTCGAACCGCTGAACGTCTCCCTCGTCGGCAAGGCCCGCGCCCGGGGCCGGCTGGACGTGCACGTGCACGACCTGCGCGCCTGGACCCACGACCGGCACCACACGGTGGACGACACCCCCTACGGCGGCGGCCCGGGCATGGTCATGAAGACCGAGCCGTGGGGCGAGGCCCTGGACACCGTCCTCGCCGACGGCTACGAGGCCGGCTCCCGCACGCCCGCGCTGATCGTCCCCACCCCCAGCGGCCGGCCGTTCACCCAGGAACTCGCCGTCGAACTCTCCGAGCGCGACTGGCTGATCTTCACCCCGGCCCGCTACGAGGGCATCGACCGCCGGGTCTTCGACGAGTACGCCACCCGCATGCCGGTGTACGAGGTGTCCATCGGCGACTACGTCCTCGCCGGCGGCGAGGCGGCCGTCCTCGTCATCACCGAGGCCGTGGCCCGGCTGCTGCCCGGCGTCCTGGGCAACGCCGAGTCGCACCGGGACGACTCCTTCGCGCCCGGCGCCATGGCCAACCTCCTGGAGGGCCCCGTCTACACCAAGCCGCCGCTCTGGCGCGGCCGGGACATCCCCGAGGTGCTGCTCAGCGGCCACCACGGGAAGATCGCCCGCTGGCGCCGCGACGAGGCGCTGAAGCGGACCACGGCCCACCGGCCGGACCTGATCGAACGCTGCGACCCGAAGGCGTTCGACAAGAAGGACCGCGAGACGCTGTCCGTCCTGGGCTGGGCCCCGGACCCCGAGGGGGAACGGTACGGCCGATTTTGGCGCAGGCTGGACGACGTGGAAGAATAGGCCGCTGTCCCGCGCCGTCCGGCGTGCGCCCCTGCCACAGGGGGACACGACGCCCGCCCCGACCGCGCGGCGGACCTTTTGGAAAACTCCCTAGTTTCCGCTGATGACCTGTGGCATCAGCGAAGAAAGCAGACGACATGTCTCACCTGCTCGACACCGTCGACGCCGCGTCGCTCCGCACGGACATCCCGGCGTTCCGTCCGGGCGACACCGTCAACGTCCACGTCCGCGTCATCGAGGGCAACCGCTCCCGTGTGCAGCAGTTCAAGGGCGTGGTGATCCGTCGCCAGGGCTCCGGCGTGCGCGAGACCTTCACGGTCCGCAAGGTCTCCTTCTCCGTCGGCGTCGAGCGCACCTTCCCGGTGCACACCCCGATCGTGGAGAAGATCGAGCTGGTCACCAAGGGTGACGTGCGCCGCGCCAAGCTGTACTACCTGCGTGAGCTGCGCGGCAAGGCCGCGAAGATCAAGGAGAAGCGCGAGAGCTGAGCGCCTTTTCCTCCGGTCACATCGGGGCGGGATAGCATTCCGCCCCGATGGACACCGAAGCACAGCCGACGGAGCGCGACCGCTCCTCCCGCCCCCGCGACACCGACGCCGAACCGGCGAAGGACACGCAGGGGCCGGAGGACCGGTCGCGTTCTTCGTTGTCGCCGTCCTCCCTGCCGGCGCGGATCATCGACTGGCTCCCCGGCGGGCGGCTGACCCTGACCGTCCTGGTCTGCCTGGTCCTGCTGCTCCTGGTCAACACGTTCCTGCTGCAGCCGTTCCAGATCCCGAGCGGGTCCATGGAGCAGGGATTGAGAATCGGGGACCGGGTTCTCGTGAACAAGGTGGCGTACCGTTTCGGGCCCGGGCCGCGCCGCGGCGACGTCGTCGTCTTCGACGGCACCGGCTACTTCGGGCACGCCGACTACATCAAACGCGTTGTGGGGGTGGGGGGAGACCACGTGGTCTGCTGCGACAAGGAGGGCAGGATCGAGGTGAACGGCCGGCCGGTCGACGAGTCGACCTTCCTGTACCCCGGTGACCGCCCCTCCACGGTGCCCTTCGACGTCGTCGTGCCCGAGGGCACCCTGTTCGTCCTCGGCGACCACCGCAGCGACTCCAGCGACTCCCGCGACCACCTGGGCTCCCCGGGCGGCGGCATGATCCCGGTGGACGACGTCATCGGCCGCGCCGACTGGATCGTCTGGCCGTTCGGGCACCTCAGACACCTCACCCGGCCCGGTGCCTACGCGCGCGTGCCCGCCACCGCCCGCGCCGCCGGCCGACCGGACGGCGGCCAGGACACCCCGGACGGCGGGCATGGGTAGCCGGGGCAAACCGCGCCGCGCGCCGGCCGGCGGCGCCGGCAACCTGCTGCCCACCGGGTCCCGGCGCGCCGTCGCCCCGACCGGTGGCCGCACCCGCGCCGAGCGGCGCAAGCTGCAGCGCAAGGTCAAGCGCAAGCGCAGGCGCTCGGCGGTCCGCGAGATCCCCCTCCTGGTCGGTGTGGCGGTGCTCATAGCCCTGGTGCTGAAGACGTTCCTGGTGCAGGCCTTCGTGATCCCGTCCGGCTCCATGGAGCAGACGATCCGCATCGGCGACCGCGTCCTGGTCGACAAGCTCACCCCGTGGTTCGGCGCCGAGCCGCACCGCGGGGACGTCGTCGTCTTCCACGACCCGGGCGGCTGGCTGGCGGGGGAGCAGACCACCCCGAAGAACGACCCGGTCGTCGTCAAGCAGATCAAGCAGGGCCTGACCTTCATCGGCCTGCTGCCCTCGGACGACGAGAAGGACCTGATCAAGCGGGTCGTCGGGGTCGGTGGCGACCATGTCAAGTGCTGCGACGCCCAGGGACGGGTGACCGTCAACGGCGTTCCCCTGAACGAGGGAGATTACCTGTATCCCGGTAACGCTCCCTCCGACAGGCCGTTCGACATCACAGTGCCCCAGGGCCGCCTGTGGGTGATGGGCGACCACCGGGGGAACTCGGCCGACTCCCGGGCCCACATGAACACCCCGTACGGCGGCACGGTCTCCGAGAAGTCCGTGGTCGGCCGCGCGATGGTCATCGGGTGGCCGTTCAGCCACTGGAGCATGTTGGAAGAACCCAAAACTTTCGCCGCGGTGTCCGACGCGGCGGCCGGGTCGGCCGCCGCCGACCGGCTGTCGCATAGGGTTGCCCCCGACGGTCCACACGGATCGGTTCAGCTCCCGACCCCTGCGGAACTCCCGCTCGTTATGGGAGTGGTGGGCCTGCACCGGATTCGGCTCAGGCGGCGGCACGGAGTGAGGAGTTGGCGTGGGGGATGTGGCGGTGGGTGCACGGTCCGGCAGCGACGGCGAGGAGTACCGCGGACGTCCCGTGGACGCGGCGGCCCCCGCTGCGGACGGCGCCGTGACCGTGGGCAGTGAGAGCGAAGCAGCCGAGGACGGCACGGTGACGGAGCACAACCAGAGCGCAGAGCAGGAAACCGGCGGCCCTTCCCAGGAGGCGAAGAAGCCCCGCTCCTTCTGGAAGGAGCTGCCGATTCTGATCGGTATCGCGCTGGTGCTGGCGCTGCTGATCAAGACGTTCCTCGTGCAGGCGTTCTCCATCCCGTCGGACTCGATGCAGGACACCCTGCAGCGGGGCGACCGGGTGCTGGTGGACAAGCTGACCCCGTGGTTCGGCTCCGAGCCCGACCGCGGCGAGGTCGTCGTCTTCCACGACCCCGACGACTGGCTGGCCGGCGAGCCGACGGCGAGCCCCAACGCCCTGCAGAAGGTCCTCAGCTGGATCGGCCTGATGCCGTCCGCGGAGGAGAAGGACCTGATCAAGCGCGTCATCGGCGTCGGCGGCGACACCGTCGAATGCGAGGGCACCGGCCCGCTGAAGGTCAACGGCCACCCGCTGAACGAGTCGTCGTACGTCTACCCGGGCAACACCCCGTGCAGCTACGACGACCAGGGCGGCCAGTTCAAGGTGACCGTGCCCCAGGGGTACATCTGGGTGATGGGCGACCACCGCCAGAACTCCCGGGACTCGCGCTACAACCAGACCGACCGGCACCACGGCATGGTCCCGGTGAAGGACGTCGTCGGCCGTGCCATCGTGCGGGCCTGGCCGATCAACCGCTGGGGCACCCTGCCCGTCCCCGACACCTTCGACCAGCCCGGCCTCGGCCAGCAGGCGGCGCCGTCGGCGGCGGGCGCCCTGACGGTCGCCCCGAGCGGCGTGGCCCTCAGCGCGGCCGTGCCGGTGGTGCTGTGGCGCCGCAGGCGCACCACGAAGGCCGACGCCGGGCACGGCGCTGGCACGGTGGCCACCGGCGGCCGCTGAGCCCGCACGCCGCCGGCTCTGTGAAGCCCGCGTGGAGCTGTGATCCCGGTCCGGGAGCAGGGCTCCCCCCAGGGGGTACCGCCGGGTAGGGTGCGGATCCATGGGTGGCGAGAGCACGACACGTACGGCCCCGCGCGGCGGCGGCAGCAGGACCCCGGCGGGCGGCAGGACCGGACAGCGGCTGTCCGGCCTCGCCGTGGCGCTCGGCCTGGTGCTGTTCCTCGGCGGATTCGCCTGGGGCGCGGTGGTCTACCGGCCCTACACCGTGCCCACCAGCTCGATGTCCCCGACGATCGGCATGGGCGACCGGGTGCTGGCCCAGCGCGTCGACGGCGAGGAGGTGCGCCGCGGGGACGTGGTCGTCTTCCACGACAGCACCTGGGTGGCGAACGCGCCCGTGGTCAAGCGCGTGGTGGCCGTCGGCGGTGACACGGTCTCCTGCTGCCACCAGGGCAAGCTCACCGTCAACGGCAAGCAGATCGACGAGCCGTACCTGGACGGCGGCCCCGCCGAGATCACGAACTTCCCGACCGTGAAGGTGCCCGAGGGCCGGCTGTTCCTGCTCGGCGACGAACGCCGGGGCTCGCTGGACTCCACCGCCCACCTCGACGACGCGGCCCGGGGCACCGTCTCCCGCGCCGACGTCACCGCCCGCGTGGACGCCGTCGTGTGGCCCATGAAGGGCATGCTGGCGCGCCCCAGCGGCTTCGAGGCGCTCGGCACCCTCTCCCGGCCGGGGCCGCTGCACACGATCGTGCTGCTGATCGTCGTCGGCGCCGTCCTGGTCCTCGCCGGGGGCGCCTACGGGCCGATCGCGGGGCGGCTGGGCCGCTCCCGGGCCCGCACCCGGACGGAGCCGGCCGGTGTCCGCTGAGCAGCCCGACGTCATCGGCGTGGAGGTGCGCAAGGTCGCCCGGGTGGTCCTGCTCGACCCGGCGGACCGCATCCTGCTGCTGCACGGGCATGAGCCGGACGATCCGGCGGACGACTGGTGGTTCACGCCCGGCGGTGGTCTGGAGGGCGACGAGACCCGTGAGCAGGCCGCGCTGAGGGAACTCGCGGAGGAGACCGGCATCACCGAGGTCCGGCTCGGCCCGGTGCTGTGGCAGCGCCGCTGCTCGTTCCCGTTCGCCGGCCGCCGCTGGAACCAGGACGAGTGGTACTACCTGGCCCGTACCAGCCAGACGGCGACCGCGGCGACGGCCCTGACCGAGCTGGAACGGCGCAGCGTCGCCGGAGCACGCTGGTGGACGTGTCAGGAACTGGGCCGTGCTCATGAGACGGTGTATCCGACCAGACTCGCCGAGCTGCTGCGGCACCTGCTCGACGAAGGTCCTCCGGCCGGGCCCGTGCTGCTGGACACCGAAATCGTCTAGTGGCCCACGGTACTGGCGCACAATGGGGGGACGTACGGCTGAAGGGGAACATGCCATGAGCGCCGAGGACCTCGAGAAGTACGAGACCGAGATGGAGCTGAAGCTCTACCGGGAGTACCGCGATGTCGTCGGTCTGTTCAAATACGTGATCGAGACCGAGCGGCGCTTCTACCTCACCAACGACTACGAGATGCAGGTGCACTCCGTCCAGGGCGAGGTGTTCTTCGAGGTGACCATGGCCGATGCCTGGGTGTGGGACATGTACCGGCCGGCCCGCTTCGTCAAGCAGGTACGCGTCCTGACATTCAAGGACGTGAACATCGAGGAGCTGAACAAGAGCGACCTGGAGCTGCCCGGCGGGTGACGGGGGTCCCGTCCCGGGACGGCGATTCCCCCGTGCGGGTGACGGGGTTTTCCACAATCGCCGAACAACCCACCAAGATCACCACGAGGGTCCGTGACGCGTGACCGTTGGCGCCGGAGGTGGTGCCGACATGAGCAAGGCACGCAACGGACTCGGCAAGTACGGCGAGGACCTCGCCGCCCGGCGGCTCGCCGCAGCGGGCATGACCGTCCTGGCGCGCAACTGGCGCTGCGGCAGGAGCGGCGAGATCGACATCGTGGCCCGGGACGGCGACGTCCTGGTGGTGTGCGAGGTGAAGACCCGCAGGGCGGACGCCTTCCAGCACCCGATGGCCGCGCTCACCCCGGCGAAGACCCGGCGGCTGCGCGCCCTGGCGGAACACTGGATCGCGGCCCACGCGGGAGCGCCCCCGGGCGGGGTCCGCCTCGACCTCGTCGGCGTCCTGCTGCCCCGCCGCGGCGCGCCCCGCGTCGCGCATGTGCGGGGGGTGGCCTGATGGGATTCGCACGGACGTGCTCCGTGGCCCTCGTCGGAGTGGAGGGCGTGGTCGTCGAGGTCCAGGCCGATCTGGAACCGGGCGTCGCTGCCTTCACCCTCGTGGGCCTGCCGGACAAGAGCCTGACCGAGAGCCGGGACCGGGTGCGGGCCGCGGTCGTCAACTCCGGGGCCGAGTGGCCGCAGAAGAAGCTCACGGTCGGCCTCAGCCCCGCCTCGGTGCCCAAGGGCGGCAGCGGCTTCGACCTCGCCGTGGCCTGCGCGGTGCTGGGCGCCGCCGAGCGGATCGACCCCCGGTCGCTCACCGACCTCGTCATGATCGGGGAACTCGGCCTGGACGGCCGGGTGCGCCCGGTGCGCGGCATCCTGCCGGCCGTGCTGGCCGCCGCGGACGCCGGCTACGACCAGGTGGTCGTCCCCGAATGCGCCGCCGCCGAGGCCGCGCTGGTGCCCGGCGTCTCGGTGCTCGGCATCCGCAGCCTCGGGCAGCTGATCGCCGTGCTCGCCGACGAACCCGTGCCGCAGGAGGAACCGGACGAGGAGGGCCGCCCCGACCCGCTGCTGGCCGGGCTGCGCATGCCCGGCAGCGGCGCGGCCACCGGCCTGCACAGCATGGGCGCCGCCCAGCCCGACCAGGAACACGACCTCGCCGACGTCGTCGGCCAGCTCTCCGCCCGGACCGCCCTGGAGGTCGCCGCGGCCGGCGGACACCACCTCTTCCTCGAAGGACCGCCCGGCGCCGGCAAGACCATGCTCGCCGAGCGGCTGCCCGCGGTCCTTCCGCCGCTGGGCAGGCAGGAGTCCCTGGAGGTCACGGCCGTCCACTCGGTGGCCGGGCTGCTGCCGCCCGGCAAACCGCTGATCGACGCAGCTCCCTACTGCGCCCCGCACCACTCCGCGACGATGCAGGCCCTCGTCGGCGGTGGCCCCGGCGTCGCCCGTCCCGGCGCCGTCTCCCTCGCCCATCGCGGCGTGCTCTTCTTGGACGAGGCTCCCGAGTTCAGCAGCCATGCCCTCGACGCCCTGCGCCAGCCGCTGGAGTCCGGGCACGTGGTGATCGCCCGCAGCGCGGGAGTGGTCCGGTTCCCGGCGAGGTTCCTGATGGTGCTGGCGGCCAACCCGTGCCCCTGCGGCCGGTTCTCGCAGCGCGACAGCATGTGCGAGTGCCCGCCCTCGGCGATCCGCCGCTACCAGGCCCGGCTGTCCGGGCCGCTGCTGGACCGGGTGGACCTGCGCGTCGAGGTCGAGCCCGTGACCCGCCAGGAGCTGGCCCGGCGCGGCGCGCGCGGCGAGTCCACCGCGACGGTCGCCGACCGGGTGCGGGCCGCCCGGGAGCGCGCCGCGGCACGGCTCGCCGACACCCCGTGGCGGACCAACAGCGAAGTGCCCGGACGGGAGCTGCGCAGCCGCTGGCAGGCGGTGCCCGGCGCACTGGACGAGGCCGAGCGCGGCCTGGAACGCGGCCTCCTGACCGCCCGCGGACTCGACCGCGTGCTCCGCGTCGCCTGGACGGTCGCGGACCTCGTCGGCCACGACCGTCCGGACGCCGGCGACGTCGCCCTGGCACTGCAACTGCGCACCGGCGTGCCCCGCGGCGTGCCCATGGTCCTCGGAGCACCGGCATGACGGCCTCGGACGGTACGGGGACGGCCATTCCGGACGCCACGGGGGCGACGGCTTCGGAGGGCACGAAGGTGACGGCCTCGGACGGTACGGGCATCGCCATTCCGGACGCCACGGGGGTGACGGCTTCGCAGGGCACGAAGGTGACGGCCTCGGGCGGCTCGGGCTTGGCCGCTCCGGGCGGCGCGGGCACGACGGCACCGGACGGCGTCCGCACATCCGCCTCGGGCGGGGCTCGCCCGTCGGTCCCGGATCGTGCCCACCCGTCCGTCCGGAGCGGGGCCGGTGCCTCCACCTCGGGCGGGGCCGGTGCCTCTGCCTCGGGAGGGGCCGGTGCCTCCGCCCCGGGCGGGGCCGGTGTCTCCGTCCCGGACGGCGCCGACAGCGAGCGGCTCGCTCGGGTCTTCCTCAGCCGTGTGGTCGAGCCCGGCGACGAGACCGGGGGCCGCTGGGTGCGGGAGCTGGGGGCCGTGGCCGTGGCGCGGCGGCTGCGCGAGGGCACGCCCCGGCTGCCCGGCGTGTCCGACAAGCGGTGGGCCGGGCTGCGGGCACGGGCCGAGCGGGCCGACCCCCGGCGGGACCTCGCCGCCGCCCGGGAGGCCGGTGTGCGGTTCCTGTGCCCCGGCGACACCGAGTGGCCCGCGCAGCTCAACGACCTGGGCGATGCCCGGCCCACCGGGCTGTGGGTGCGCGGCCGGCCCCATCTGCGCATGTGGGCGCTGCGGTCGGTGGCCGTGGTCGGCGCCCGCGCCTGCACCGAGTACGGCGCGCACATGGCGGCCACGCTCGCCGCCGGTCTCGCCGAACGCGGCTGGGTGGTCGTCTCCGGCGGCGCCTACGGCGTCGACGGCGCCGCCCACCGCGGCACGCTCGCCGGTGGGGGCGCCACCGTCGCCGTCCTGGCCTGCGGCGTGGACCGGCCCTATCCGCGCGGCCACACGGAGCTGATCAACCGGGTGGCGCAGCAGGGCCTGGTGATCGGCGAACTGCCGCCCGGCGACCACCCCACACCCAGCAGGTTCCTCGTCCGCAACAGGGTCATCGCGGCGCTCACCCGCGGCACCGTGGTCGTCGAGGCCGCCCACCGCAGCGGTTCGCTGGTCACCGCCCGGGCGGCACAGCGGCTGGGCCGGCACACCATGGGGGTTCCCGGCCCGGCCACCAGCGCCCTGTCCGCGGGCGTCCACGAACTGCTGCGCGGCGGAGCGGTCCTGGTCACCGACGCGGCCGAGATCGTCGAGCTGGTCGGCGACATGGGCGAGCTGGCGCCCGACCGGCGCGGCCCCGTCCTCCCGTGCGACCTGCTCGACGCCGACGCCCGGCAGGTCCTGGCCGCGCTGCCGGGCCACGGCACGGCCGCCCCGGACGACATCGCCCGCGACGCGCGGACCACCCCGGACGACGTGATCGCGCGCCTGTACGAACTCAGATCACTTGGTTACGTCGAACGACATGGCGAGGGATGGAGGTTGACACGCCAGGCGGTGATCTCGGCCCGGGCGGACCGCACCGGATGCTGACCGAGCGTGTTCGTCCGTCCGGGGGAACGCCGACGCCTGCGTAAATACCCGCAGTTGGGCGTTGTGCAGGTGACCGAGGGTGACGTGGATGACCCTGTGGAGCGCCGTGCGGAACGAATCTGCGCACGCCTCGGTCCCCGACGTTCGCGCACCGCGACACCTCAGTCACGCTACGCTCACGTGGTTCCGAGGCAGAAGTACCGAACTCCGACCCCCCCACACGACGACTCCCCCAGAAAGCCGCACCCCACGGCAGAACCAACGCAAGGCGACGAATGCCCCAGCACACCTCCGGGTCCGACCGGGCGGCGAACCCCCCAGCCGCCCGTGACGGTGGCAGCGTGCGACCGCCCGCTCCCTCGACGCTCGACGAGCTGTGGCGGCCGTACAAGGCGACGGGGGGCGAGCGGCTGCGGGAGCAGCTGATCCTGCACTACTCACCGCTGGGGAAGTACGTGGCGGGACGGGTCAGCGTGGGCCTGCCGCCCAACGTGGAGCAGGCCGACTTCGTCTCCTCCGGGGTCTTCGGGCTGATCGACGCGATCGAGAAGTTCGACATCGACCGGGAGATCAAGTTCGAGACGTACGCGATCACCCGGATCCGCGGCGCCATGATCGACGAGCTGCGCGCGCTGGACTGGATCCCGCGCTCGGTGCGGCAGAAGGCGCGCAACGTCGAACGGGCGTACGCGACGCTGGAGGCCCGGCTGCGGCGTACCCCCACCGAGAGCGAGGTGGCCGCCGAGATGGGCATCCCGGTGGACGAACTCCACGCCGTTTTCAGTCAGTTGTCGCTGGCCAACGTGGTGGCGCTGGAGGAGCTGCTGCACGTGGGCGGCGAGGGAGGCGACCGGCTCAGCCTCATGGACACCCTGGAGGACACCGCCGCGGACAACCCGGTGGAGATCGCCGAGGACCGTGAGCTGCGCCGCTTCCTGGCGCGGGCGATCAACACGCTGCCCGAGCGGGAGAAGACCGTCGTCACGCTGTACTACTACGAAGGCCTCACCCTCGCCGAGATCGGCAACGTGCTGGGCGTGACCGAGAGCAGGGTCAGCCAGATCCACACCAAGTCGGTCCTGCAACTGCGCGCCAAGCTGGCGAGCTTCGGGCGCTGAGACCGCGTCGGCCGCCGGCCCCGCCTCCGGTCCCGGCCTCGGCGCCCGGCCCGGGTACCCAGCCCCGGGCCGGCTGCCCCGCGTCACGGGCGCGTCCGTGCCGAAAGGGCCGCGTCCGTACAGTGGGGGCGTGCCAAGGATTCGAGCGGCCTCCGTGGCCGAGCACCGGTCGATGCAGCGCGCCGCCCTGCTGGACGCGGCGCGGACCCTGCTGTCCGAGGGCGGGACGGAGGCGCTGACCTTCCCGGCCCTGGCCGAGCGGACCGGGCTGGCGCGGTCGTCGGTGTACGAGTACTTCCGGTCGCGGGCCGCCGTGGTCGAGGAGCTGTGCGCGGTGGACTTCCCGGTGTGGGCCGCGGAGGTCGCCGCCGCCATGGCCGCGGCCGAGTCTCCTCAGGCCAGGGTCGAGGCGTACGTCCGCAAGCAGCTGGAGCTGGTCGGGGACCGGCGGCACCGGGCCGTGGTGGCGATCTCGGCGAGCGAACTGGACGCCGGGGCGCGGGAGAAGATCCGGGCCGCGCACGGCGAACTCGTCGCCATGATCGTCGAGGCGCTGGGCGAGCTGGGGCACGACCGGCCCCGGCTGGCGGCGATGCTGGTGCAGGGCGTGGTGGACGCGGCCGTCCGCAGGATCGAGCTGGGGGCGGCCGAGGAGCCGGGGGCGGTCGCCGACGCGGCCGTGGCGATGGTGCTGCGCGGGGTGCGCGGCTGAGGCGAGCCCCCGCCGCCCACAGCCCGGCGGACACTCCCGCGGCAGCACCCCGAGCGGCTACCGGGTCGGCGGCACCCTCCCCGAAGCGGCTACCCGGGCACCGGCACCCCCAGCACCGGGAGCAGCCTGGACGGGCCGCCGTTGCGCAGCCAGGGCGGCAGGAGGAGCAGCGGGTTCAGGTAGGCCTCCCCTCTCCGCAGCCCCCAGTGCAGGCAGCCGCCGCCGCAGTGCGAGCCCGTCGCCGCCGCCTCCACCGTGCCGACGACCTCGCCGGCCGCCACTTCCTCGCCCTCCTCCACCGACGCCCGCACCGGCTCGTACGTCGTCCGCAGCGGCGGCGACGGGCTCGCACTGCGGCGGCGGCTGCCTGCACTGGGGGCTGCGG
>NZ_LR732544.1:5223648-5254115 GCF_902506575.1 Streptomyces mexicanus
CGGGCGGGCCCGACGCCCCGGGGGCCCGGGACCGGCCGCCGGGGGGGGCCCCCGCGGGGGGGGGGGGAGGGCGGGGGCCCGGGGGGGGGGGGCCCCGGCGGGGGGGGGGGGGGGGGGCCGCCGCCAACAGGAGTGGTCCCGGCGGGGGGTCGCCCACTCGGGAATGCCCCGGTGGCCGAACGCGGGCCGGAAAACGTCCTGTGGGCGTCGATCACCACCTTCACATCATGGCGGGCCGCCCAGTCCAGGATCCGCTGGATCCTGCGTCACCGCGGGGGCGCTGCGCGTGCGGATGCGGCCGGGCCCGGGGCGGGGTGCGCACGAACAGCACACCTAGCGGGAGGCGCCGAAGTCCTGCGTCCAGTAGTCGCCGGGCTGGGCGTGGCCGACGCCGATCTCCTTGAAGTCGCAGTCGAGGATGTTGGCCCGGTGGCCGGGGCTGTTCATCCAGCCCGCCATGACCTGCTCGGGGGTCGCGTAGCCGTAGGCGACGTTCTCGCCGTAGGAACTCCAGTCGTAGCCGGCCTGGGTGATCCGTTCGCCGGGGGACGAGCCGTCGGACCCGGTGTGCGACATCGTCCGGTGGGCCGCCATGTCCTCGCTGTGCGCCTGGGCCGCCTCCGTCAGCTCGGTGTTCAGCGTCAGCGGCGAGCAACCGACCTTGCCGCGTTCGGTGTTGACGAGTTCCACGATGCGCGCGACGTCGCCGGACGCCGTGGCCGTGGACCGAGGGGTGCTCGGGGCCGTGGGGGTAGCGGAGGCGGGGTTGCTCGCCTGTGCCGTGCCGGCGGACGCGGCCGGGCGCGGGTGGGAGGCCGTGGACGTCCGGGAGGGCGCGGGCGCGGTGGTGGTCGTGGGCTTCGCCCGGTGTGCGGGGGCGGTGCGCGTCGGCGCCGGCGCGGTGCGGGTCTTCGTGGCCGGCGCGGTGGCGGACGCGGACGCCGGGGTGGTGGGCGACGGCGTCGCCGTGGTGGTGGACGTGTGCGAGGCGTCCGGGACGTCCGCGGAGGGCCGGGCGGAGCCCGCGGTGTGGCGGCCTTCGGCGGTGTACGACCACTGCGGCGCGGCCGTACGGTGCGGCGCGACGCGCACGTCGTTGCGGCCGCTGTCCGGCCAGTGGACACAGGCCATGGCGGCGGACGGTATGCCCACGGCGCCCACGGCGACGGCCGCTATGGCCGCCCGCCGGTACTGCCGGTTCTTGCGGTGCTTTCCCATGCGTAAGACCTCACTAGGTGGCCGCCGAGCGCCCGTCGTGCGTGTGTACGTGACGCAGACATCCCCTCTGAGCTGCGGAGATGTTCTGCGGGGCCTCATTGTGAGAAGGGCCGGACGAGGAGCGCAAAGAGCCTTCGTACTACCCGGCGTAGTAGACGGGCTCGGCCCGCGCCGCGGGCGGCGGGGCGCGGAGGAGCGGGCGGTGGGGCTTTCCCTTTCCCTGGTGTGACGTCAGAATCCCGCTGTGCGGGGAGGATGAGGGAGAGCGGCGAGGGGGCGAAGATCGGGCGCTTCCGGCGTGCCGGGCGCTCGCCTCAAGACGGACAAGTCTCGTATGTCGCCGGAGCGGCCTCTACTATGCGCCCCGAATAGGTACCGCAGCGGGTGTGACGCATGTCATGCGACCGCGTCCCCGGGCGGGACCGGAGCGCTCGCGGTGGCGGTCGGTGCCGGGCCTGGGCGGGGGCCGCGCGAGGACGGGTGAACGGGCCCAGGCAGGCGGCGCCCGGGATGTGTGAACGGGCCTGGGCGGGGGCCGAGCCCGGAATGTGTCAAGCGGCGTGCGCGGTACGGTCCTTGGGCCGTAGGTTGTCCGCGTCGGATCCTCTCTGCCCGCACGACGACGGACGGTAGCCATGACCCACCCCGCGACGACGCCCGAACCGGCGCAGCACCGGCAGATCGACAGCTCGGTGCCGCACTCGGCCCGCATCTGGAACTACTGGCTGGGCGGCAAGGACCACTACCCCGTCGACTCCCAGGCCGGCGACGCCTACACCGCCGTCTTCCCCGGCATCGTCACCATCGCCCGCAGCAGCCGCGCCTTCCTGCGCCGCGCTCTGACCCACCTGGTCACCGAGGCGGGCATCCGGCAGTTCCTGGACGTCGGCACCGGCCTGCCCACCGCCGACAACACCCACGAGATCGCCCAGCGCCTCGCACCGGAGTCCCGGATCGTCTACGTCGACAACGACCCGATGGTCCTCTCCCACGCCCGCGCCCTGCTGTACTCCACCCCGCAGGGTGCCACCGCCTACGTGGACGCCGACGTACGCGACACCGACCGCATCCTGGCCGCCGCCGCGAAGACGCTGGACCTGACCCGTCCCACCGCCCTCGTCCTCAGCAACATCCTCGGCCACGTCGCCGACCACGACCAGGCACGGTCCATCGCGACCCGCCTGATGGACGCCCTGCCGTCCGGCAGCCACCTGGTCCTCGACGACGGCTCACGGGGCATCGACCCGGACTTCGAACGCGCCCAGGACGCCTACAACGACAGCGGCGCCGTCCCCTACGTGCTGCGCACCGTGGAGGAGATCACCGCCTTCTTCGACGGCCTGGACCTCTTGGAGCCAGGAGTGGTCCCGGTGCCCGAATGGCGCCCCGACGCCGATACGGACCCCGCCGGCGCCGGTCCCGTCGCCGAGCACGGCGGCGTCGCCCGCAAACCCTGAGGGCGGACCCCGAGGCACACCCGGGGCGCGGATCCGGAGCGCGGCCGGCCGCCGGGAGACCTCCCGGAGGACTACGGTGGGGACCATGGCCGGTGGCCAGGTCACGCTGTTCCTGTGCGGCGATGTGATGCTCGGGCGCGGGGTGGACCAGATCCTCGCCCACCCCGCGGACCCGGCCCTGCGCGAGGGCTGGGTGCGCGACGCCCGGGAGTACGTCGCGCTGGCCGAGGCGGTGAGCGGCCCGGTGCCCGCACCCGTCCCCCCACGCTGGCCGTGGGGACAGGCCCTGCGCCTGCTGGACGAGGCCGCCCCGGACGTGCGGATCGTGAACCTGGAGACGTCCGTGACCCGGTGCGACACCTTCGCACCGGGCAAGGAGATCCACTACCGGATGCACCCGGACAACCTGCCGGCGCTCACCGTGGCCCGGCCCGACGTGTGCGTCCTCGCCAACAACCATGTGCTGGACTTCGGCCGTCCCGGGCTGCTGGAGACACTCGACGCACTGCACGGCGCCGGCCTGCGCACGGCGGGGGCGGGCCGGGACGACGACGCGGCGTTCGCACCGGCGGCGTGCCCCCCGCCGGGCGGCCCCCGGGGCTGGGGTTCGCCCTGGGCCTGGCGCCCCGCGGCATACCCCCGGGCCGGGCGGCGACCGCGGACCGGGCCGGTGTCGCCCATGTCCCGGAGCCGACGCCCGAGGCGGCCGCGGCGACGCTCCGGCGGGGGCGGCGGGCACGGCGACCGGGCGACCTCGTGGTCGTCTCCGTCCACTGGGGCTCCAACTGGGGCTACCGCGTGCCCCGGGACCAGATCCGTTTCGCCCGCCTGCTCGTCGCCGGCGGTGTCGACCTCGTCCACGGGCACTCCTCGCACCACCCCCGCCCCGTCGAGGTGTACCGGGACCGGCTCGTCCTGTACGGCTGCGGCGACTTCGTCGACGACTACGAGGGCATCTCCGGCTACGAGGAGTACCGCGACGAGCTGCGGCCGGCCTGGTTCCCCACGCTGGAGGCGAACACGGGACGGCTGCTGCGCCTGCGGGTGGAGACGCTGCGGGCCCGCCGGATGCGGCTGGAACGGGCCGGCGGGGCGGACCGCGCCTGGCTGCGGGCGACCCTCGGCCGGATCAGCCGGGGCCTCGTGCTGACCCAGGAACCCGGCGGGGCGCTGCGCGCCGTGCCCGCGGCCACCGCGCCGGGCGGAGGGCACCCCGCGTAGCGTCCCGGGCAACAGGTCCGGGCCGGGCGCTCACCCGCCGTCGTCCACCGCGCGCCGTCCGTCAGCAGCAGGCGGGAAGACGCCGCCACCCGGGCGGAAGGCGCCCGCCGCGCTTCCGCTACCAGGCCACCGGCAGCTCGAGCGGGAACCGCCGGATGGTCCCCGTGTCCCACCGCACCGCCTCGGCCGGCACCGCCAGCCGCAGGTCGGGGAAACGCTCCACGAGCCGTCCGACGGCCACTTCCAGCTCCGCCATCGCGAGCGGCATCGCGATGCACCGGTGCCCGCCCCAGCCGAACGTCATGTGCGGGCTGTTGGGCCGGTCCAGGGCGATGGCGTGCGGGTCCGGGTAGCGCCGCGGGTCACGGTTGGCCGCCAGGTAGGACACGTGGACGAAGTCGCCCGCCCGGATCCGCACGCCGTCCAGCTCCAGGTCCTCCAGCGCCAGCCGGGGGATGCCGACCCCCTTGCGGAACGGGATCCAGCGCAGCAGCTCGTGCAGGACCTCGGTCAGGGACTCCGGCCGGCGCCGCAGGTGCTCCATCAGCTCCGGGCGGGTCAGCAGCAGGTAGGCGATGTCGCTGATCTGGCACGTCGCCGTGTCCTGGCCGCTGAGCGCCACCGTCAGCGCCATGACGGCCAGTTCCCGGTCGTCGAGCTGTTCCTCGCCGTCGCGCGCCGCGGCCATGGTGCTGATCAGGTCCTCGCCGGGGGAGTGCCGGCGCTGCTCGACGAGCTTGCCGAAGTAGGCCGTCAGATCGGCCTTGGCGGTCGCGGCGGTCTCCTTGTGGGCCGGGTCGACGACCAGCAGCTGGCGCACCGACTCCTGGATGCGCGGCCACTCCTGGCGCTCGATGCCGAGCAGGTCCAGCACGGTGTGCTGGGGCAGCGGGTCGGACAGGTGCCGCACCAGATCGGCCGGCGCGCCGTGCTGCTCCATCTCGTCCAGCAGCTGGTCCGCCAGGCGCACGATCCGCGGCCGCAGGGCGTCGACGTGCTGCTGGGTGAAGGCCTGCGAGGCCAGGTGGCGCACCCGGGTGCTGTGCGGCGGGTCCATGACGTTGATCGACTCGCGCGAGACGATGGGCTCGGCCGTCATCCGCGGGTAGTCGTGACCCACGATGGCCGCCCGGCTCAGGCGCTGGTCGGTGGTGACCTGCTTGACGGCGTCGAAGCCGGTGAACAGCCAGGCATCGGCGGCACCGTAGGGCAGCCGGATGCGGACGGGCGCGTCACGCCCCATCAGGTCCGTGAGGGTGGGATCGAACTCCAGGGCATCGCTGAAGTCGAACGGGCAGGTGATCGCCTCGTTGTTCCCGGTCATCAGCCGACTCCTTGGGCCATCGGTACGACATTGGTGGCGTCCACGGCCCGGCGCAGGCCCCGGGCCAGCCCGACGGCGTCGCCGACGGCCCAGTAGTGGACGAAGAACAGACGTGGTTCGTCGGTCAGGTTGGGGTGGTGCAGCTCGACGAGGTCGATCCCGCCGCGGCGCAGGGCCAGGAGCGCGGGCTGCACCTCCGGCGCGGTCAGCACCAGATCGCCGGTGAGCGCGGCCCGCCCGCCGCCCAGCGGCTGGAACGTCACGGAGGTCATGGCGCCCAGCCCCGGCGGCAGGACCACGGGCCCGTGGGTGATCCTCTCGCGGCGGGCGAACGTGCACCGGTACACCCCCTCGTCCGCCGTGCCCCTGACCCCCAGCGCGGCGTCGATCGCGGCGGTGTCCAGGTCGACCGGCGGCGCGGCGGTGACGAGGTCGTACGACGGGGTGCCGGTGCGCTCGAACGCGGCCCGCAGACCGCCGGCCACGGTGACCGGATCGTGTCCGTGGGCGTGCACGTGCACCCACCAGACCTGCGGTGTGTGGGCGAGCAGGTGCTTGTGGATCGCCGTCGGCGTGATCCCGTACTCCTGGAGGACGTCGATGAAGCCCTGCAGTTCGTGCTCGGTGACCACGCAGTCGCCCATCAGCAGCGTGCTGCTGTCGGCGTAGCGGACGAAGGACACATGGGTGCCCAACGCGAGCGCGGGGCTGATCCGGACGCCGTGCGAGACGACCGTCAGGTCACGGCGGGGCAGGCCCGTGTGGTACATGAAACGCTTCATGTCACCGGGACGACCGAGCGCCCGGCCCACCTCGCCCCAGTCGGTCAGCGAGGTCGTCACCGGCTCGACCGGGGCGCGCTCCCGCGTCCCGGCGGGCAGGGCACTGGCGCCGGCCGGGACCCCGGTGAGCACCGGGGCCATGGCCGCGGCGGCCAGCACGCGGCGCCGGGACGCGATGCGGGCGGAGTGTGGATCGTCGGGTCGCTCGTCAGCCATGTCGTATGCCTCCTGCCGCGATGGAAGCACGTGCGGCCGCGCAGACCGTTGACCGGCACCGTCACCACCAGCCGACTGGGCTAACCCGATCCGTCCGCGCTCAGGCCGACGGCAACACCGTCCGGACCTCCCGGTGCCCGGAAACCCACTGGTGCGCCGCTCGGCCGCCCCCGTCCCTTCGGTGCGCAGCGGCCGCGCTCGCGCCGGCGCCGGCACGGACCGGCCGGACGAGGGGAGGGGCACCTCGGCCGTGCTGCCGGCCGGGATGTCCACGCTCGGGGACGAAGGTGGGTGTGCGAGGTTGTTCGCTGCGTTCAACTCGCCGGCCGGCGAGAGAAACCCGGTCGCGTCCCGGTGGGCCCGCGCCCTACTGTGCGGCCCATGGCTCAAGCACCCGTTCTCACGCCCCGGGCGGACGACTTCCCGCGCTGGTACCAGGATCTGATCGCCAAGGCCGAGCTGGCCGACAACGGGCCGGTGCGCGGCACCATGGTCGTGCGACCGTACGGGTACGGCCTGTGGGAGCGGATGCAGCAGGAGATGGACGCCCGGATCAAGGCCGCCGGCGCCGCCAACGCCTACTTCCCGCTCCTCATCCCCCAGTCGTACCTGGCGAAGGAGGCCGAGCACGTCGAGGGTTTCGCCCCCGAACTCGCCGTCGTCACCCACGCCGGCGGCAAGGAACTGGAGGAACCCGTCGTCGTCCGGCCCACCTCGGAGACGATCGTCAACGAGTACTTCTCCAAGTGGGTCCAGAGCTACCGCGACCTGCCCCTGCTCATCAACCAGTGGGCCAACGTGGTGCGCTGGGAGCTGCGCCCGCGCCTGTTCCTGCGTACCACGGAGTTCCTCTGGCAGGAGGGCCACACCGCGCACGCCACCTTCGAGGACGCCCGCGACTACGCCGCACGCATCCACCGCGAGGTCTACGCGGACTTCCTGCGCGAGGTGCTCGCCATGGACGTCGTCCCCGGGCGCAAGACCGGCCGGGAGCGGTTCGCCGGCGCGATCAACACCCTCACCCTCGAAGGCATGACGGGCGACGGCAAGGCGCTGCAACTGGCCACCAGCCACGAACTCGGCCAGAACTTCGCCCGGGCCTTCGACACGCGATACCTGTCCAAGGACGGCCGGCAGGAGTACGTCTGGCAGACCTCCTGGGGCTCCACCACCCGCATGGCCGGCGCGCTGGTGATGATGCACGGCGACGACCACGGGCTGCGCGGCCCGCCCCGCCTCGCCCCGGTGCAGGCGGTCGTCGTCGCCGTCAAGGGCGACGACGCGGTCCTGGCCGAGGCGCGCCGGACGGGCGAGCGGCTGCGCGCGGCGGGCGTCCGCGTCCACGTCGACGACCGCACGGACCTGCCCTTCGGCCGCCGCGCGGTCGACTGGGAGCTGAAGGGCGTGCCCGTACGCATCGAGATCGGTCCCCGCGACCTGGCGGACGGCACCGCCGTGCTGGTCCGCCGCATCCGGGGCAGCAGGCGGCCGGTGCCGTCGGAGGCGCTGCCCGCGCTGCTGCCCCGGATGCTGGAGGACGACCAGGCGCTGCTGCTGGAGGAGTCCCGGCGGCACCGCACCGACCGCACCGCCGAGGTGACCGGGATCGAGGAGGCGGTGGCGGCCGCGGGCACCGGCTGGGCCCGCATCCCCTGGGACAGGCTCGGCCCGGAGGGCGAGGCGAGGCTCGCCGAGCAGGGGGTGACGGTGCGGTGCCTGGTCGCCGCGGACGGCTCGGTCCCCGCGAGCGAGGACCAGCCCGGCAACGTGGCCGTCGTGGCGCGGGCGTACTGACGGGGCGGTCGGTCCCGGGCGCGGGGCTGGAAGTGGGGCGCGCGAGTCGGGAATCGCGGCGCGCGGGTCTGGAAGCGGGGCGCGTGGGCCTGGAAACGGGCCGCGCACCGGTCGGTCCCCGGCGCGGGCTCGGGGAGAGCCGGGCGCGGGGCCGGTGGCCGTGGCCCGGTCCGCGGTCGGCCGTCCGGGCCTGTGCCGTCCGGGGGCGACCTGTGCGGTGTCCCGCACAGGTCACCGCGGTCACTGCCCGGCGGTGTCCGCCACCGTGGTCGGGCGCCGCGCCATCCAGGCGGCGACGAGCGCGCCGGAGATGTTGTGCCACACCGAGAACACGGCGGCGGGCAGGGCGGCCAGCGGGCTGAAGTGCGCCGTGGCGAGCGAGGCGGCCAGCCCGGAATTCTGCATGCCGACCTCGAAGGCCAGCGCGCGGGAGGCGGGGCGGCCCAGCCGGGTGAGCCGGCCGCAGCCGTAGCCGAGCGCCAGGCCGCAGCCGTTGTGCAGCACCACCGCCAGCAGCACGGTGAGCGCGGCGGACTTCAGGGCGTCGGCGCTGCCCGCGACGACCACGGCGACGATCGCGGCGATCGCCAGCGAGGACAGCCACGGCATCACGCCGAGCACCCGGGCGATCCAGCGCCCGGCGACCAGGCGCACCAGGAGGCCGGCGAAGACCGGCAGCAGCACCGTCTTGAGGATGTCGGTCACCATCGAACCGGCGTCGACGGGCAGGTACTCGCCCGCCAGCAGCAGCGTCAGCGGCGGCGTCAGCAGCGGGGCGAGGACGGTGGAGACGGTGGCGACCGACACGGACAGGGCGACGTCGCCGCGCGCGAGGTAGGTGACGACGTTGGAGGCGGTGCCGCTGGGCGCGCAGCCCACCAGGATGACGCCGGCCGCGAGCGCGGGGGACAGGTGCAGCAGATGGGCGATGAGCCACCCGAGCCCCGGCATGATCACGTAGTGCGCCACGAGGCCGAGCAGCACCACCCACGGCCGGCGGACCACACCCTTGAAGTCCTCCATGGACATGGTGAGGCCCATGCAGAACATGACCACGCCGAGGAGGTAGGGCACATCGGCGCCGTACCCGGCGAAGGTGCCGGGGAGGAGGAGGCCGATGAGGCCCGCGGCGATGACGAGGAGGGGGAAGACCGTGACCGCCCGGCGGGCGGCGCGGTCCGCCGGGGTGGGGCCGCCCGAGGGCGCGGTCGTGCCGCCGGTCCTGGTCGGGGTGTCGGAGTTCTGCATGAGAAGCATGTAAATACCACGTAAGGGGAGTGGGCAAAGCCGTCTCGCGATCCGGTCCCCGGACCCACCTGCGGTTTCCGGATTTCTCGCGCGGAACGGGACATTCAGGGAGCTTCGGCGGCGTACGCGGAGTCTTCCTCGGCGAGGGGAACAGGCACCAGAACACAGGGCGCGCGGAGCAGCAGCGGGTCGCCGACCGCGCGGCGGTCAGCCCGGCCAGGCTCCAGGCTGACCGCCGCGGGGGAGCTGCCCAGCCGTTCGGCGGTGCAGCAGGGCGTCCGGAACGCGTGGCAGGCCGAGATCCACGAGGTGCCGTCAGCGGCCTTGTGTTGTGGGCGACTTCGTTCGATGCTGGTGGTTCTTGATGCCTTACGTTCGGAGTCGCGTATGAGTGCAGAGAGAAGCCTTCCCCACCGGCCGCGCCGTCGTACCGTGCTCGCCGCCGGCGCCCTCGCCGGCTGGGCCGCCTTCTGCGCCCAGAAACGGGCGTTCGCCGCCCAGGGCGATCCCTGGGACGCCGCACCGCGTGTCTTCCAGGTCAACCGCGAGGCGGCACGGGCCCGGCTGGTGCCCTACGCGAGCCCGGCCGAGGCGCTGCGGGGACGGTTCCAGGACTCGCCGTACCACCGCTCCCTGAACGGAAGCTGGCGCTTCAGGTGGTCGCGCAACGCCGACCAGCGGCCCACCGGGTTCGAGGACCCGGACTTCGACGACAGCGGATGGGACCGCATCCCGGTGCCGTCCAACTGGGAGATCGAGGGCTACCCGGAACCGATCTACCTGAACATCAAGTACCCGTGGATCGGCTACGAGACGCCCGCTCCGCCGGACGTCCCCCACGACTTCAACCCGGTCGGCTCCTACCGCCGTACCTTCACCGTGCCGAGCGGCTGGGCGGGCCGGCGCACCCTGCTGTCGTTCCAGGGCGTGAAGTCGGCGTTCTTCGTGTGGGTGAACGGCCGGCAGGTCGGCTACAGCGAGGACAGCTACACACCCGCCGAGTTCGACATCACCCCGTACCTGCGGCCGGGCACCAACACCCTGGCGGTGGAGGTCCACCGCTGGTCCGACGGCAGCTGGCTGGAGGACCAGGACATGATCGACCTGTCCGGGATCTTCCGCGACGTCTACCTGTACTCGGTGCCGCAGGTGCACGTGCACGACCTGTTCGTGCACACCGCACTGGACTCCGCCTACCGCGACGCCGTCCTCACCGTCGACGTCGCCCTGCGGGACCGGGCCGGCGCGGGCACCGCCGGACACCGCGTCGCCGCAGAGCTGTTCGACGCGCGCGGCCACCGGCTGCTGCGGCTCTCGGGCGACGCCGGCGAGGGCTCGGTGACGCTGCGGGGCGACGTGCGCCGACCGGCGCTGTGGTCGGCCGAGGACCCGAACCTGTACACACTCGTCGTCACCCTCACCGACGCCCGTGGCCGCACGACCGATGTCCACAGCACACGCGTCGGCTTCCGGCAGGTCGAGTACGGGCCGGGACGCTTCACCGTCAACGGCAGGCCGGTGATGTTCCGCGGCACCAACCGGCACGAGACCGACCCCGAGCGCGGCCAGGCCGTCGACGAGCAGCGGATGATCCAGGACATCCGCCTGATGAAACAACACAACATCAACGCCGTGCGCACCTCGCACTACCCCAACCACCCACGCTGGCTGGAACTGTGCGACGAGTACGGGCTGTACGTGATCGACGAGACCAACCTGGAGACGCACGGCGTGCGCGACACGGTGCCCGGCTCGCTGCCGGAGTGGACCGACGCCTGCGTGGACCGGCTGCGCTCGATGGTGGAGCGGGACAAGAACCATCCGTGCGTCGTCGTCTGGTCGCTCGGCAACGAGGCGGGCCAGGGAAGCACCTTCCGGGCGATGGCCGACTGGGTGCACGCCCGCGACGCCTCCCGCCCGGTGCACTACGAGGGCATGAACGCCGTCGCCGACCTGCCCAGCGAGATGTACACCAGCCCGGCCGGCGTGGAGGCCTACGGCAGGTCGGGCAACCCGACGCCGTTCATGCTGTGCGAGTACAACCACTCCATGGGCAACAGCGGCGGCAACCTCAAGGAGTACTGGGACGTCTTCGAGAAGTACCCCAACCTGCACGGCGCCTTCGTGTGGGACTGGGTCGACCAGGCGATCCGGCTGCCGGTCCCGGGAGACACCCGGCACACGTATCTCTCCTACGGCGGCGACTGGCACGCCGGCTACCCCACCGACGGCAACTTCTGCTGCAACGGCCTGCTCGCCGCCGACCGCTCGGTCCACCCCGGGCTGATCGAGGTGAAGAAGTGCTATCAGCCGGTGGGCGTCACCGCCGGCGATCTGACCGGCGCGTCGGGCGGCACCGTCAAGGTCCGCAACAAGAACCTGTTCAGCGGCCTGGACGGGTACACGGTGCGCTGGTCCCTCACCCGCGACGGCGAGAGCGTCCAGCACGGCACCCTGCCGCCCCCGGAGGTGGCGCCCGGCGAGGAGGGCGTGCTGCACGTCCCCTACCGCTCTCCCGCCTCCCCCGAACCCGGTGCCGAATACTTCCTGAACCTGTCCTTCGTGCTGCGCGAGCGCACCCGCTGGGCGGAGGCCGGGCACGAAGTCGCTGCCGAGCAACTGCCGTTGCAGTGGCACGCCCCGGCACCCGAGGACACGGCGCCGGGCGGCACGCTCACCCTCACCGAGACCGCGACCGAGGTCAGGGTGAGCGGACGCGAGGTGGAGGTGGTGCTGTCCAAGGCCACCGGCACACTCACCACGTACACCTGGAAGGGACGGGCGCTGCTCGCCGAGGGCCCCGTGCCGAACTTCTGGCGCGGGCCCACCGACAACGACATCGGCCGCGGTTTCCAGAAGACGGCCGCCACCTGGCGCGACGCGGGGACCAAGCGCACGGTGACTGCGGTGAAGGCCACCCGGCCCACCGCAGGGGAGGTCGTCGTGGAGGTCACCTGCACGCTGCCCACCACGCCGAAGGCCGCCACCTGGCACACCGTGTTCCGGGTGCGCGCCGACGGCGAGATCCGGGTGCGGCACACCCTGGACGCCCCGGCCGGACTGCCGGACCTGCCCATGGTCGGCGCGCTGCTCACCGTACCGCCGGGGCACGAACGGCTCGACTGGTTCGGCCGCGGCCCGCATGAGAACTACCAGGACCGCAAGTCCGCCGCGTTCGTGGGACGGTGGCACTCCACGGTCGACCAGCAGGTCGCCCCCTACGTGCGGCCCCAGCAGACCGGGAACCAGACGGACGTGCGCCGGCTGTCGCTGACCGACCGGTCCGGGCAGGGCCTGACGGTCGCCGCCGACCCCGCCGAGGGTGAGGCACTGCTGGAGACCAGCGCCCTGCACTACTCGCCGTTCGACCTGGACGGCCCGAAACACCCGTACGCGCTCACACGGCGCAAGGAGACGATCCTGCTGGTCAACCACCGGCAGATGGGAGTCGGCGGCATCAACTCCTGGGGCGCGGCCCCGCTGGAGCCGTACCTGCTGCACTCCGGCCGGACCTACACCTACGCCTACCGGCTGCGTCCGGCGACCGCCTGACCGGAGGCGCACGACCGGGGAAGTGGGCCTTGGGAACACAAACAGGTGGACACAGCGCGCGCAGTCGGCAGACTGTCCGGATGAACACACCCGATCCCAAGGCCGACCTCCACCGCTACCTGCAGTCCGCCCGCGACGCCCTCCTGTGGAAGCTCGACGGACTGTCGGAGTACGCCGTCCGCCGTCCGATGACCCCGACCGGCACCAACCTCCTGGGCCTGGTCAAGCACGTGGCGACCGTCGAGCTGGGCTACCTCGGCGACACCTTCGGACGGCCCTCCGGCGAGCCGCTGCCCTGGGTGGCGGAAGGAGCCGAGGCCAACGCGGACATGTGGGCCGGCCCCGACGAGACGCGCGAGCAGATCGTCGCCCTCTACCGCCGGGCCTGGGCGCACGCCGACGCGACGCTCGACGCGCTCCCGCTGGAGACGGTCGGCCGGGTGCCGTGGTGGCCCGCCGGCAAGGAGGAAGTGACGCTGCACCACGCCGTGGTACGCGTCATCGCGGACACGCACCGGCACGCGGGGCACGCCGACATCCTCCGGGAACTCACGGACGGAGCCGTCGGGGCGAACGAGGGCAACCCCAGCCTGCCCCCGGCCGATCCGGCTTGGTGGCAGGACCACCGCGACCGGCTGGAGCGCGCCGCCCGGGAGGCCGACCGCACGGTGTGACACCGCGCCCGGACCCGCCCCGGACCGGCACCGACCGGTCCGGGGCGAAAAACCGCCGCCCGGATGTCACGGCAGCTGACGCAGCCCGATCACATGGCCGTCCGCGTCCTTGACCGAGGCGACCAGCATGCCGCCGCCGACGTCGTGCGGCTCCTCGTGGGAGGTGGCACCGGCCTCCAGGAGGGCCTTGCAGGCGGCGGCGATGTCCGGCACGTCGCGGAAGCACACCGGGCCGATCGGTCCCTGCTCGGCAGCGTCCGGGACCAGCCCGATCTGCTGGCCGCCGAGTTCGAAGCCGACGTAGTAGGGGGAGTCCGTCGTCGGCTCGGTGCCGAGATACGTGGTGAAGAGGGCCTTGGCCCGGGCGAGGTCCTCGACGTGGTAGATGATCGTGGTGATGGCAGTGGTCATGACGGGCTGCTCCCGGATATCGGAGGGAAAACGCGGCGGGCCTGCGGGTTCCGCCGGTGCACCCACCGTAGGCACCGGGCACCGGCGCCCGCTTCTTCAAAACTGACCGATCACCGTGCCTCGCCCGTCAGGCCGGCGGCTCGCTCAGCTCCCTGCAGCGCAGTGCCGCCGCCAGGGCCTGTTCGTCGCCGACGTCGAGGGCGGTGTCGGTGAACTTGATGACGTGCTCGTCGCCGTGCGCCAGCGCCCGTTCGAAGACCTCTTCGGCGGTCACGTCGCCCGGCGGGGACCAGGCGACCGGGGTGTCGGGTGCGTACATCGCGGTCACCGCGGCGGACGCCGTCCAGGCCGCCCGCAGGCTCGGCACCCACAGGGTCCGGGGCAGCGCGGGCAGGGTGCGCAGCACGGCGTTGGGGGCGGTGGCCGCGTGGACCAGCATCGTCTCCTCACCGTGGCCGTGGGTGGCGTACCGGTGGGTGGCGGCCCGCACCAGTTCGGTCAGACGCCGGCGGGCCTCGTCGGGACCGGTGACCGACGGCGCCCACACCGGCAGGCGCCTGACACGGTCGAGCCGGGTGGGAAAGTTCCCCCCCCGCTCGGCTATGGGCTCCACCGCGTCCAGGGCCGCGGCGGCACTGTCGGCGCCGGGCAGCTCGGTCAGGCCGGTGACGGGCCGGTGGCGGGCGGCCCAGTAGCCGAGGCCGTGGGCCAGCTCGGCCAGACGCGGCCCGGTGGCCCCTCCGGCCAGCAGGGTGCGCACGGCGTGCCCCACCCGGATCACCGGATGCGTCGCCCCGCCGTACAGGCCGGGCAGCAGCCGGGGCCACCACTGCGCGAGCACCTCGGTCCAGGGTTGCTCGGCGATCTCGCGCTCGAAGTAACCGATCCAGTCCGCCACCCGGCGCGGATCCCCCAGCGCCGCACGCCAGTTGCCGGCCGTGACCGGCTCGGTGGCGGAGGGGAACTCCTCCAGCTTGCGCGTGTACAGGTCCACCCAGCGGTGGACGGAGCGTGCGTGTCCGCGGGCGACCAGGGCCTCGACGGCCATCGGGGCGTGGTTGCTGAGCCGCCCGAGCCGCTCGGGTCCCGAACGGTGCAGTCGCTGGAGCGCCTCGTCGAGTGTGCCTGTCGTATCCATGGTGGGCACGGTAGGGGAGCCGCCCCGGCGACGTAACGGTCCGAGGACTTAGGACCGGTGGGGATCACCTCGGCCCTCAGTCCCGGTCCACGTGCTCCCGCAGGATCGTGCGGTCGGTCGCGTCGATGTCGTACGTGGTCTTGTTCCAGTCGCTGGTGTTCACCACGTCGACGGACCACTTCGGTGCGCCACGGTCGGTGTCGCCGAGCTCGACGGAGGTGACGGTGCCCTTCGTCCTGTCGGTGGCGGCCGTCGCCGCCTGCCGCACGGTGACGGTGGCCTTCTTCAGCCGGTCGGCCAGCTCGCGCTTGTCGCCGGAGTCCTGGTCGGTGTTGGTGCGTGCCTGGCCGGCCTTGCCGGTGACCGCGTCGACGCGGACGGTGTGACCGGTGCCGTCGGCGCTCGCCACCTCCGCCTTCCAGGTGGGGTGGTTGCGCGGCCCCTTCAGTTCGATCGAGACCGGCTTGGCGCCGGGCACCGCCTTGAGGGCGGCGTCCAGGGCCTTGTCGTAGCCGACCTTGACCTGCGGGACGATGGCCTTGCGCTCGGCCTGGTCCTCGGTGAGGTTCTCCCCGCTCGCCGTAGGGGAGGCGGGCGAGGGGGCGGCAGGCGCGGGGGAGGGCGGCGCCGGGGAGGCCCCGCCGGCCCGCGCAGCGCCGGCACCGACGCGTCCTGCGCGGGGCCGGCACCACCGCCGGGCCCCGTGTCCCCCGCAGGACCCGCGCCGCCGGCCCACGCCACCGACGCCAGCAGCGCCACCGCCATCCCCAGCAGCAGGCCGAGCCACCCGCTCACCCACCGCATCACACGCATCCCAGACATGCGTCCACGCTCGCGCACCCGGCCGGAATCCGCCGGAGCCTGTGGACGACTCGTCGGTTGTGGACATCTGCGTCACCCGGCGCCTTCCGGGTCCCGTACACTTCTGGTGGCGACCCGGGCCACCGGGTCGACTTCGCACGCCCCGGCATCCGGCGATCACCGTCGGTGTCAGCGCCCCTCGGTCCCTCGTGGCACGGCGCACCGCGGGCGTCAGGCGCGGGAGCCGTCCGGCCCCCGCGGCACAACCGAGAACTCAAGGAGAGTACGGCCATGGCCGTCGTCACGATGCGGGAGCTGCTGGAGAGCGGCGTCCACTTCGGTCACCAGACCCGCCGTTGGAACCCGAAGATGAAGCGCTTCATCTTCACCGAGCGCAACGGCATCTACATCATCGACCTGCTCCAGTCGCTGTCGTACATCGACCGCGCCTACGAGTTCGTCAAGGAGACCGTGGCCCACGGCGGCACGGTCATGTTCGTCGGCACGAAGAAGCAGGCGCAGGAGGCCATCGCCGAGCAGGCCACCCGCGTCGGCATGCCGTACGTCAACCAGCGCTGGCTGGGCGGCATGCTCACCAACTTCTCCACCGTCTACAAGCGTCTGCAGCGCCTCAAGGAGCTGGAGCAGATCGACTTCGAGGACGTGGCCGCCTCCGGCCTGACCAAGAAGGAGCTGCTGGTCCTCTCCCGCGAGAAGGCCAAGCTGGAGAAGACCCTCGGCGGTATCCGCGAGATGCAGAAGGTGCCGAGCGCCGTCTGGATCGTGGACACCAAGAAGGAGCACATCGCGGTCGGCGAGGCCCGCAAGCTCAACATCCCGGTCGTCGCCATCCTCGACACCAACTGCGACCCCGACGAGGTCGACTACAAGATCCCGGGCAACGACGACGCGATCCGCTCCGTCACTCTGCTCACCCGCGTGATCGCCGACGCCGTCGCCGAGGGCCTCATCGCCCGCTCCGGCGCCGCCGAGGGCAAGGGTGAGAAGGCCGCGGGCGAGCCGCTCGCCGAGTGGGAGCGCGACCTGCTCGAGGGTGAGAAGAAGGCCGACGAGGCCGCCCCCGCCGCCGAGGCCGAGGCCGAGAAGCCGGCCGAGGCTCCGGCCGCCCCGGCCGCCGAGGGCGAGCAGCAGGCCTGACCCGTCAGCGTCAGTGTTGACGGCGGGAGCGGTGCATGAAGTCCGCTCCCGCCGTTCACCCGTAGGTCAGCGGCGGGCCGGCGGGCCCCGCACGACGAGCGTGAAGCTCGACCAGCGGCGCGGGGCCCGCGGCTCCCTGATCGTCGATCTTCCAGACTTCGAGAAAGATTCACAGACTCATGGCGAACTACACCGCCGCCGACGTCAAGAAGCTCCGTGAGCTCACGGGCGCCGGCATGATGGACTGCAAGAAGGCGCTGGACGAGGCCGAGGGCAACGTCGAGAAGGCCGTCGAGGCGCTGCGCATCAAGGGCCAGAAGGGTGTCGCCAAGCGCGAGGGCCGCTCCGCCGAGAACGGCGCCGTGGTCTCGATCATCGCCGACGACAACTCCTCCGGTGTCCTCGTCGAGCTGAAGTGCGAGACGGACTTCGTCGCCAAGGGCGAGAAGTTCCAGGCCGTGGCCAAGGCCATCGCCGAGCACGTCGCCAAGACCTCCCCGGCCGACATCGAGGCCCTGCTCGCCTCGGAGATCGAGCCCGGCAAGACCGTGCAGGCGTTCGTGGACGAGGCCAACGCCAACCTCGGCGAGAAGATCGTCCTGGACCGCTTCGCGCAGTTCTCCGACGGTTTCGTCACCGCGTACATGCACCGCACGATGCCCGACCTGCCGCCGCAGATCGGTGTCCTCGTCGAGTTCGACAAGCCGAACGCCGAGGTCGCCAAGGGCGTCGCCCAGCACATCGCCGCCTTCGCGCCGAAGTACCTCTCCAAGGAGGACGTGCCGGCCGAGGTCGTCGAGTCCGAGCGCCGCATCGCCGAGGAGACCACCCGCGCCGAGGGCAAGCCCGAGGCCGCGATCGCCAAGATCGTCGAGGGTCGGATGAACGGCTTCTTCAAGGACGCCACGCTGCTCGGCCAGCCCTACGCGCTGGACAACAAGAAGTCGGTCCAGAAGGTTCTGGACGAGGCCGGTGTCACCCTGAAGCGCTTCACGCGCATCAAGGTCGGCATCTGAGTCCGTTGAGTCCGTCTCGCGGCGGACACCCGACCCGAACAGGGTCGACAGCAGTCGTCCCCGTCGCCCGCGGATGCCGGCGCACCGGCCGGCACGCGCACGCGTAGGCGGACGACAGCAGATCTGACGAGGAGGCCATTGCCGCTGCGTGGGATGCGAAACACGCTCCACCGGCAATGGCCTTCTTCGCATGTGCACTACGTAACAGAGGCGGGATCTCATGACCACCAAGGCCCAGAAGAGCGACGACGGCAAAGTGTCCGGCCGGTTTCTGCTGAAGCTGTCCGGAGAGGCCTTCTCCGGCGGCGGGGGCCTGGGCGTCGACCCGGACGTGGTGCACGCCATCGCGCGCGAGGTCGCGGCCGTCGTACGGGAAGGCGCACAGATCGCCATCGTGATCGGCGGCGGCAACTTCTTCCGCGGCGCGGAGCTGCAGGTGCGCGGCATGGACCGGGCCCGCTCCGACTACATGGGCATGCTCGGCACCGTGATGAACTGCCTGGCCCTGCAGGACTTCCTGGAGAAGGAGGGCGTGGACTGCCGCGTGCAGACCGCGATCACCATGGGGCAGGTCGCCGAGCCCTACATCCCGCTGCGCGCCGTGCGCCACCTGGAGAAGGGCCGCGTGGTGATCTTCGGCGCCGGTATGGGCATGCCGTACTTCTCCACCGACACCACCGCCGCCCAGCGTGCCCTGGAGATCGACGCCGAGGCGCTGCTCATGGGCAAGAACGGCGTGGACGGGGTCTACGACTCCGACCCGAAGACCAACCCGGACGCCGTGAAGTTCGACGCGCTCGGCTACGGCGAGGTCATCACCCGCGATCTGAAGGTCGCCGACGCCACCGCGATCACCCTCTGCCGGGACAACCAGCTTCCGATCGTCGTCTTCGAACTCCTGAAGGAGGGCAATATCGCCCGGGCCGTCAAGGGTGAGAAGATCGGCACGCTCGTGGGTGACCAGGTCGGCCGGAGCTGACCGGCAACCCCCGGGCGCGGGTCCGCCGGGACGCCACCTGTCCGGGGGACGGACGGGACGGACCCGGGCCGGGGGATGGACAATGTCCTGCCGGTCGGGAACCGTGCAGGAAGAAGACGCGACGCAGCCGGCCGTCGGCCCCCGAGGGGAACCGCAGCCGGGCCTACTCAAGACACGCAGGAGCAAGTGGTGATCGAAGAGACCCTCCTCGAGGCCGAGGAGAAGATGGAGAAGGCCGTCGTGGTCGCCAAGGAGGACTTCGCCGCGATCCGCACCGGTCGTGCGCACCCGGCGATGTTCAACAAGATCGTGGCCGACTACTACGGTGCGCCGACGCCGATCAACCAGCTGGCTTCGTTCTCCGTGCCGGAGCCGCGGATGGCGGTCGTGACCCCGTTCGACAAGAGCGCGCTGCGCAACATCGAGCAGGCGATCCGCGACTCCGACCTCGGCGTCAACCCGAGCAACGACGGCAACATCATCCGGGTGGTGTTCCCCGAGCTGACCGAGGAGCGCCGCCGCGAGTACATCAAGGTCGCCAAGGGCAAGGGCGAGGACGCCAAGGTGTCCATCCGCTCGGTGCGCCGCAAGGCCAAGGACGCCATCGACAAGCTGATCAAGGACGGCGAGGTCGGTGAGGACGAGGGCCGCCGTGCGGAGAAGGAGCTGGACGACACCACCGCGAAGTACGTCGCGCAGGTGGACGAGCTCCTGAAGCACAAGGAAGCGGAGCTGCTCGAGGTCTGATGAACGACTCTTCCTGGGGAGCGCCGCAGCAGGCCGGGCACTGGGGGCCCGCGGACCGGTCACCCGCGCCGGGACCGGTCCCGGGAGCCGTCCCGGCAGGCCCCGAGTACGGTGCGCAGGGCGCCCAGCAGACCCGCCCCTTGCCCGTCGTGCCCGAGGTGCCCGCACACGGCGGTGACCAGGAGGACGACCGGGGGGCCGTCCCGGCGGACGGCCCCGTCTTCCGCGAGGAGATACCGCAGCCGCACCCGTTCGACGCGCCGCACGCGCAGCCCGGGCAGCAGCCGTTCGCCGACCCGGCGCACGCCGCCCGGCCCGCGCCGCACGCGGGGCCGTACGCCGCGCAGCCGCAGCCGCAGCCGCAGCACCAGCCGCAACCGCACCCGCAGCCGTACGAAGGGCCGCAGCCGCGGCCCCACGACACGCCGCGGACGCCGCCCGCCCCCCGGGCGGCGTCGCAGAATCCGGAGCCCATGCCCGACGCCCCGCAGCCGGCGCCCGCCCCGCAGAAGAAGAGCGCGGGCCGCGACCTGGGCGCGGCGATAGGAGTCGGGGTCGGCCTCGGCGCGGTGATCGTCGCGGCGCTGTTCGTCGTCAAGGCCGTGTTCGTCGGCGTCATCGCGGTCGCGGTGGTGGTCGGCCTGTGGGAGCTGACCAAGCGGCTGGAGGAACGCAAGGGCATCCGGGCGCCGCTGGTGCCGCTGGCGGTCGGCGGCGCGGCGATGGTGGTCGCCGGATACGTCCGCGACGCCGAGGGCGCCTGGGTGGCGATGGCGCTGACCGCGCTCGCGGTCCTGGTCTGGCGGATGACGCAGCCACCCGAGGGATACCTCAAGGACGTCACGGCCGGTGTCTTCGCGGCGTTCTACGTGCCGTTCCTGGCGACGTTCGTGGCGATGATGCTCACCGCCGACGACGGCCCGTTCCGCGTCCTGACCTTCCTGCTGCTGACGGTGGTCAGCGACACCGGCGCCTACGCCGTCGGCTGGCGCTTCGGCAAGCACAAGCTCGCCCCGCGCATCAGCCCCGGCAAGACCCGCGAGGGCCTGCTCGGCGCGGTCGCCTTCGCCATGGTGGCCGGGGCGCTGTGCATGCAGTTCCTGATCGACGACGGCGCCTGGTGGCAGGGCCTCCTGCTCGGTCTCGCGGTCGCCGCCAGCGCCACCCTCGGCGACCTCGGCGAGTCCATGATCAAGCGGGACCTGGGCATCAAGGACATGGGCACCCTGCTCCCCGGCCACGGCGGCATCATGGACCGCCTGGACTCCCTGCTGCCGACCGCCCCCGTGGTCTGGCTGCTGATGGTGGCCTTCGTCGGCTCCGCGTGAGCCCGTGCCGTACGGTCCCCCTCCCCCTTGCGGGGAGGGGGACCTGCTCGTCTTCCGGAGCAGCCGGCGCCCGCCGCTGCGGGGCAGGCGACGGCGTGAGCGGCCCGGGACGTACGGAATCCCGAACCTCCGCGCGGGACCGCACCACCGGAAGCCCGGCCGGCGTTTCTGCTGACCCGGGCTTCCTCCTGACCCCAGGGCGCTATCGGCGGCGTAACGGGATGAGTTGTGCGAGAGCGCGCAGGACCGCTGCGCGTTCCGCCGGGCCGGTTCCGCGGGTGGCGATGGCGAGGGCGAGCAGGAAGGTGACGGCGAGGACGACGACGGCGAGCAGGACCTGAGGCGTTCCGGCGGCGAGTTGCAGGATGATCGTGGTCATGGCGGTTCCCCCGATGCAGGCGAGTATCGACGGGCAACGTCGGGACTGCCGGGAAACCAACCAGCGGAAGAACACGACCGGTCGGACGGAACCGCACGGTGGCGCAACGATGCAACCGTGTCCGCGGTGCCGCATCCGAACAGGGCAGGGGTGGTGGCTGGCCCGGCTAGCTCACGGGGCTACCGCAGTCCATTCGCTTCTCGAAGGCATACATGTCCACCACTCCCTGAGACCGGATCCCTACGGATCCACACGGCACCGACTCGTACCGCTCCCCTCCACGATGCCCTGCCGCGCGGCGCGGGCGCCTCGACGGGGATGAATCCGTTGCCGGACTGTTACGGGCGGCCCGGGGAGCCGTCGGTGAGAGCCCCGGTCACCCAAGTGGATCTGCGACACTGGATGCACCATGCCCAAGCCCGGAGAACTCACTTTCGTCGCGCCGCGCGGTGCCAAGAAGCCGCCGCGGCATCTTGCCGATCTCACGCCCGCCGAGCGCAAGGAGGCGGTGGCCGCGATCGGTGAGAAGCCGTTTCGTGCCAAGCAGCTCTCGCAGCACTACTTCGCGCGGTACGCGCACGACCCGGAGCAGTGGACCGACATCCCCGCGGCCTCCCGCGGCAAGCTGCGCGAGGCGCTGCTGCCGGAGCTGATGACGGTCGTGCGGCACCTGTCGACCGACCAGGGCGCCACCCGCAAGACCCTGTGGCGGCTGTTCGACGGCACGCTCGTGGAGTCGGTGCTCATGCGCTACCCGGACCGGGTGACCATGTGCATCAGTTCGCAGGCCGGCTGCGGCATGAACTGCCCGTTCTGCGCCACCGGGCAGGCGGGACTGGACCGGAACCTGTCGACCGCCGAGATCGTGCACCAGATCGTCGACGGCATGCGGGCCCTGCGGGACGGCGAAGTGCCCGGGGGACCCGCCCGGCTGTCCAACATCGTGTTCATGGGCATGGGTGAGCCGCTGGCCAACTACAACCGGGTCGTGCGGGCCATCCGCGCGCTGACCGACCCCGAGCCGGACGGGCTCGGCCTGTCCCAGCGCGGCATCACCGTCTCCACGGTGGGCCTGGTCCCGGCGATCCACCGGTTCGCCGACGAGGGCTTCAAGTGCCGCCTGGCCATCTCCCTGCACGCCCCCGACGACGAGCTGCGCGACACCCTCGTCCCGGTGAACACGCGGTGGAAGGTGCGGGAGGTGCTGGACGCCGGCTTCGAGTACAGCCAGAAGTCGGGGCGCCGGCTGTCCATCGAGTACGCGCTGATCCGGGACATCAACGACCAGGCCTGGCGCGGCGACCGGCTCGGCCGCCTCCTCAAGGGCAAGCCGGTGCACGTCAACCTCATCCCGCTGAATCCCACGCCCGGTTCGAAGTGGACCGCCTCCCGGCCCGAGGACGAGAAGGCGTTCGTGGAGGCGATCGCGGCGCACGGCGTGCCGGTGACCATCCGGGACACCCGCGGCCAGGAGATCGACGGGGCCTGTGGTCAGCTGGCCGCCAGCGAGCGGTAGGCCAGGGGAGCAGTCCTGCGGTGGTCCACCGGCCGCAGTCCTGCGTGGTCCACCGGCCCCGGCCCTGTCGGCCGTCGTGCCGGCCGGGCGGTAACCTGATCCCGTACACAACTTCACATGCCATTTCCGACAGGGGAGCGCCACAGCGCTGAGAGTGCGGCGGACAGGGCCGCAGACCCTCTGAACCTCGCCCAGGTCATTCTGGGTAGGAAGTTCGGTCATCACTCGAGCTGTTGCGCCCTGCCCGGGACTCCCTCGCGGAGCCCGGGCAGGGCCGCGTCTCTTCCTGGCCACCATCCAGGAGGAAATTCCAGTGCACCACAAGACGTTCGTCGCCGTCGCGGTCGGGCTCGGCCTGGTCACGCTGTCCGCGTGCGGGAGCGGGAGCACGGGCACCACCAAGGCCGCGGACACCAAGACCGTGACCCTCGTCAGCCACGACTCCTGGGCCGCGTCCAAGAGCGTCATCCAGGACTTCGAGAAGAGGTCCGGATACACCGTCAAGGTGCTCAAGGACGGGGATGCGGGCCAGGCCGTGAACAAGGCCATCCTCACCAAGGACCACCCGCAGGGCGACGTCTTCTTCGGCGTCGACAACACGCTGCTCTCCCGGGCCCTGGACAACGGCCTGTTCCAGCCCTACCGGCCCAAGGGCTCCGACATGGTCGTGCGTCAGTACCGGGCCGACGAGGCCGGGCACCGGGTGACGCCGATCGACTCCGGCGACATCTGCGTCAACTACGACAAGAAGTACTTCGTCGACCACAAGCTGACCCCGCCGGCCACCTTCGACGACCTGCTCGAGCCGCAGTACAAGAACCTCCTCGTCACCGAGAACCCGGCCACCGCCTCGCCCGGCCTCGGATTCCTGCTCGGCACCGCCGCGAAGTACGGGGACAGCGGCTGGCAGGAGTACTGGAAGAAGCTGAAGGCCAACGGCGTCAAGGTGGTCGACGGCTGGGAGCAGGCCTACAACCAGGAGTTCTCCGGCTCCGCCGGGGGCAGGAAGGCCAAGGGGGACCGGCCGCTGGTCGTCTCCTACGCCTCCTCGCCTCCCGCCGAGGTCGTCTACGCCGACCCGAAGCCGAAGACCGCGCCGACCGGGGTGGCGTACGGCACCTGCTTCCGGCAGGTGGAGTACGCCGGGCTGCTCAGCAACGCCCGCAATCCCCAGGGCGGCAAGGCCTTGCTGGACTTCCTGATCAGCGAGAAGTTCCAGGAGGACATGCCGCTGAACATGTTCGTCTACCCGGTGCGGGAAACCGCCGAGGTGCCGGCGGAGTTCGTGAAGTACGGCCACCAGGCGGAGCACCCGGAGACCATGGCACCGGACAAGATCGCCGCCAACCGTGACCAGTGGGTCAGGTCGTGGACGTCGCTCGTACTGAAGTAGCCCACGGGCGGACGACCCGCGGCAGCGGGCGGGGCACCGGGACCGCGGCGCGGCTCGGCCTGATGGCCGTGCCCGTCGCGTTCTTCGCGGTGTTCTTCGCCTACCCCGTCGCCGCGATCGTCCGGCGCGGGCTGCACGCCGACGGCGCCTGGCACCTGGGGCGGATCGCGGACGTGCTCGGGCAGCCGGACATCCGGCACGTGCTGTGGTTCACCACCTGGCAGGCGCTCGCCTCCACCGCGCTCACCCTGCTGATCGCGCTGCCCGGCGCCTACGTCTTCGCCCGGTTCGACTTCCCCGGCCGGCAGGTCCTGCGGGCCGTGGTCACCGTGCCGTTCGTGCTGCCCACGGTCGTGGTCGGCACCGCGTTCCTGGCACTGCTCGGGCGCGGCGGCCTGCTCGACGAGCTGTGGGGCGTGCGCCTGGACACCACCGTGTGGGCGATCCTCCTCGCCCACGTCTTCTTCAACTACGCCGTCGTCGTACGGACGGTGGGCGGGCTGTGGGCGCAGCTCGACCCGCGGCAGGAGGAGGCCGCGCGGATGCTCGGCGCCCGGCCGCTGACCGCCTGGCGCACGGTCACCCTGCCCGCCCTGGCGCCCGCGGTCGCCGCCGCCGCGCTCATGGTCTTCCTGTTCACCTTCACCTCCTTCGGCGTGGTGCAGATCCTCGGCGGACCCACCTTCTCCACCCTTGAGGTGGAGATCTACCGGCAGACCTCGGAGATCTTCGACCTCTCCACGGCCGCGGTCCTCACCCTCGTGCAGTTCCTGTGCGTGGGCGCCATCCTGGCCGTGCACGCCTGGACGGTACGGCGCCGGGAGAGCGCGCTGAAGCTCGTGGACGCCTCCACCACCGCCCGCCGCCCGCGCGGCGCGGGCCAGTGGACGCTGCTGGCCGCCGTCCTGGCCTCGGTCGCCGTGCTGCTTCTGCTGCCGCTGGCCGTGCTGGTGCAGCGCTCGCTCACCGCCCCCGGTCTCGGCTACTACCGCGCGCTGACCGACGCCGACGGCGGCACCTTCCTCGTCGCGCCGATCCACGCCATCGGCGCCTCCCTGTCCTACGCCGCCGCCGCGACCGCGATCGCCGTGGCCATCGGCTCGCTCGCCGCCGCCGCGCTGGCCCGCCGGGACGCCGGCCGGCTGGTGCGCGGCTTCGACGCGCTGCTGATGCTGCCGCTCGGCGTCTCCGCGGTCACCGTCGGCTTCGGCTTCCTGATCGCCCTGGACGCCCCGCCGCTGGACCTGCGCCAGTCCTGGATCCTGGTCCCGCTCGCCCAAGCCCTGGTCGGCGTGCCGTTCGTGGTGCGGACCATGCTGCCGGTGCTGCGCGCGGTCGACGTACGGCTGCGGGAGGCGGCCGCCGTGCTCGGCGCGTCGCCGTGGCGGGTGTGGCGGGAGGTCGATCTGCCGATGGTGCGGCGGGCGCTGCTGGTGGCCGCCGGGTTCGCCTTCGCGGTGTCGCTGGGGGAGTTCGGGGCGACCGTGTTCATCGCCCGGCCGGACAACCCGACGCTGCCGGTGGCCGTGGCCCGGCTGCTCTCCCGCCCCGGCGACCTCAACTACGGGCAGGCGATGGCCTTGTCGACGATTTTGATGGTGGTGTGCGCCGTGGCCCTGCTGGTGCTGGAGAAGCTGCGCGGCGCCGACCGGACGGGGGAGCTGTGACGCTGCTGAGCCTCGAGGCCGCGACCGTGCGCCTGGGCGGCCGGACCGTTCTCGACGCCGTGGACCTGGCGGTCGCCGAGCACGAGATCGTGTGCGTGCTCGGTCCGAGCGGCAGCGGCAAGTCCACTTTGCTGCGGGCGGTGGCCGGGCTGCAGCCGCTGCACTCCGGGCGGGTGCTGCTGGACGGCCGGGACCAGGCGGGCGTGCCGGTGCACCGGCGCGAGGTCGGTCTGATGTTCCAGGACCACCAGCTCTTCCCGCAGCGGGACGTGGCCGGAAACGTCGCCTTCGGTCTGCGTATGCGCGGCGCCGCGAAGGACGAACGAGCCGTGCGGGTGCGGGAGTTGCTGGAGCTGGTCGGGCTGCCCGGGGCCGGTGCCCGGTCCGTGGCCGCCCTCTCCGGCGGCGAGCAGCAGCGCGTCGCCCTGGCCCGGGCGCTCGCGCCCCGCCCCCGCCTGCTGATGCTGGACGAGCCGCTCGGCCAGCTCGACCGCTCCCTGCGGGAACGGCTCGTCGTCGAACTGCGCGAGCTGTTCGCCCGCTTGGGCACCACGGTGCTCGCCGTCACACACGACCAGGGCGAGGCGTTCGCGCTCGCCGACCGGGTGGTGGTGATGCGCGAGGGCCGGATCGCCCAGTCCGGAACACCCCTTCAGGTGTGGCAGCGGCCCGCGGACGCCTTCGTCGCCCGCTTCCTCGGCTTCGAGAACGTGGTCGAGGCACGGATCGACGGCGAGGCCGCGCTGACCGCGTGGGGCAAGGTGCCGGTGCCGCACGACGCGCCCCAGGGTCCGTGCTCCCTGCTCGTGCGGCCCGCCGGAGTACGTCTCGTCGCGGCCGACCAGGGTCTGCGCTGCACGGTCGCCGCCCGCACCTTCAAGGGCACCCACGTCGCCGTGCACCTCCAGCCCGCGGACGCCCCGCGCTTGGAGGCGGCCTGCGCGCTGCGGTCGGCGCCGGAGACCGGCGCCGAGGTGGGCGTGGAGTTCGACCCGGCCGAGGTCGTGGTGCTGGGCTGATCTCCGCTGCCCCGGGTGCCGCCGTCCCGGGAGCGCCCACCGCTTTCACGGCGGCCGTCGAAGCCCGTGGCCCGCCCCCTCGTTCGGGGACGGGCCACGGGTGGCGTACCGGAGGCGTCAGCGACCGCTGTCCGCCCCGCGGCGGCGCAGGCCGAAGAAGACCGCGCCACCGCCGACGACGACCAGCGCGGCCGCGATACCGGCGATCAGGCCGGTGTGGGAGGCCGCACCGGTCTCGGCGAGGGTCGACTGGCCGGCCGCGGCCGAGGGAGCGTTGCTCGCCGGGGCCGCCGCCGCGGCGGTGCTGCTCTGCGCGGCGGACGGCGTCGGGGCCGGTGTGGCGGGCGACGACGCCGAGGCCGAGTCCGACGGAGTCGGGCTCGCCGACTGCGACGGGCTCGCGGGCGTGCTCGGGGTGGCCGGGGTGCAGGCCGTGGCCGGGGTGGTCAGGTTCGGCTTGATGTCCTCGTCCACCAGCGTGCCGCCGGCCTTGACGTGGATGCGGTAGGTGGCGGCGGGCTGCCAGTCTTCTGCGAAGGTGACCGAGGCGCCCTGGGCGGAGCCGCGGACGTCCTGCTCACCGACCAGCTTCTCGACGCCGTTGTTCTCCAGGAACAGGCTGATGTGCGCGGACGTACCGGAGCGGTCCACGTCGGTGACGACGATGACGCCCTTGCCGCCGTCGCACTTGGCGGTGGCGGAGAAATCGCCGATGGAGCAGGCGAGGGCGTTGCCGGCGGCGCCCAGCGCGAGCGCGGCGGACGCGGAGACGACACCGAGGACGCGCACGGAACGTGCGGTACGGCGGGGTATGGACACGATGGCCACTTTTCCCTTCACGGGAGCGCAATTGCGGGGGGTGGAGGGGGAGTCGGGGCGCTCACGAGAGGAGCCCCAGCACCCCCGGGAGGCTCACAGGTCTATAAGCGCACCATAAGCAGTGTCAACGCGCTTGCCGCTCCGAGGGGTTGGCTTTGCGCCTTTATTAACCGCCCAGACGTTTCAGCGCCTCGGGAGCCTGCTCGATCCGGTCGACCAGGGCGATGCGCCCCTCCATCGCGCGGCCCCGGGCGAGCGAGCGCAGCAACGGCCAGGTGGGCAGCCGCTCCGTCCAGTGCGCGCGGTCCACGAGAACCATGGGCGTCGGCTCGCCCCGCGACTGGTAGTAGTTGCCGGTGGCGTTGTCGAAGATCTCCTGCACGGTGCCGGCGGCGCCCGGCAGGAAGACCACACCGGCGTTCGAACGGGCCAGCAGCCCGTCCTCGCGGGTGGCGTTGGCGAAGTACTTGGCGATGTGCGCGGCGAACGGGTTCGGCGGTTCGTGGCCGTAGAACCAGGTCGGTATGCCGACCGATGCCCCGCCGCCCGGCCAGCGGTCGCGCACCTCGAAGGCGGCGCGCGCCCAGTCGGTGACCGACGGCGTGAACGACGGCGCCTTGCCGAGCAGCCGCAGCGCCTCGCGCAGCATCGCGTCGTCGAAGGCGGCGGCGTACGCCCCGAGGTTCGCCGCCTCCATCGCGCCGGGACCCCCGCCCGTGGCCACCGTGAAGCCCTCGCGCGCCAGTTCGCGGCCCAGGCGGGCCGCCCCCGCGTACGCGTCCGTGCCGCGCGCCATCGCGTGGCCGCCCATGACTCCCACCACCCGGGCTCCGGCCAGGAGTTCGTCGAGCGCGTCGGAGACGGCGTCGTCGTGGATGGCGCGGAGCATGGAGGCGTAGATGTCCCCGTCCGCCTTCGTGCGCTGGAACCAGGCGTACGCGCGGGCGTCCGGCGTCACCTCGTAGCCGTCGTCCGACAGGCCCTCGAACAGCTCGTCGGGGGAGTACACCAAGCCCCGGTAGGGATCGAAGGGCAGGTGGGGGACGGGCGGGAAGACCAGCGCCCCGGCGGCCCGCACCTGCGCCGCGGCCTCGGGGTCCATGGCGCAGCCGAGGAAGACGGCACCGGTGGCATCGAGTGAGACGAGGACGTCCGTACGGCCGGTCAGATCGACGGACTGGACGCGGAAGCCGGCGAGGGTGCCGTGCGCGGAGACGACCTCGTCGAACTCGGTGAGGGACTCGATCTCGCGGTCGTGGGAGCCGTCGAACGGCTGGGCGGGTGTGGAATGCACGCGCCCATGCTAGGCAGCGGCCCCTACCCGGACGGATCCCGCCCGGACAACGGGCGGTTCAGCCCTGCACCGCCGCCGGGTCCATCCACATGACCTCCCAGGTGTGGCCGTCGAGGTCGTCGAAGGCGCGGCCGTACATGTGGCCGTGGTCCTGGGTCCTGCCGGTCACCGTGCCGCCGGCCGCGACCGCCTTCTCCACCAGCTCGTCGACCTTCTCGCGGCTCTCGGCGCTCAGGCAGATCAGCGTTTCGCTGGTCTTCGTGGAGTCCGCGATCTCCTTGTCGGTGAAGTCGGCGTAGCGCTCCTTGCTGAGCAGCATCGTGACGATCGTGTCGCTGATGACGACGCAGGCGCAGTCGTCGGTGGAGAACTGCGGGTTGATCGTGAAGCCGAGCGCGGTGAAGAACTCCTTGGCGGCGGCGATGTCGTCCGTGGCCAGGTTGACGAAGATCATCTGCTGGTACATGGTGTCTGTCTCCCCAGTGGTGCGGCGTCCGTTGTGCCGTTCGGTGGGATAGACCCCGGGCCCGCGCAAAACTCATCGCCGCCGCGCGAACCCTTGCTTCGCCGCCTTCCGGTGCTCTGCGCGCACGCCGCCTGAGCGCGCGCCTTCCGGCGCCGTCGCGCAGGCCGCCTCAGCGCGCCAGCGGCAGCGCGGCGAGGACGGCGATCGCCAGGGTCAGCGGCACGAACACCGCCAGCAGGGCGCCCGTGCGCAGGGCGGCGGCGCCGCGCAGCGCCGTGGCCGGAGCGCCGAGCCGCCGCAGGGCCGCATGGGCCTCGGCGCGGGCCTGCCGCGCCTCCACGGCGGCGGTCAGCAGGGTGGCCACGGCGCAGCCGGCCACCAGCCCGGTGCCCAGCACGGTCAGCGGACCCAGCCCGGCCGTGGCCCGGCCGTCCAGGGTGAGCAGTGCGAACGCCCCGGAGGCGACGGCGCACACGACACCCAGCGGGCGGCCGATGCGACCCGCCTCCGCCATCAGGATCCGGCCGGCCAGCAGGCGCACGGCGCCCGGCTGCGCGGACTGCAGCAGCCGGCCGCACAGGTGGGTCAGCCCGGGCCCGGCCAGGGCGAGGCCGAGGGCGGTCAGCAGCCAGCCGACCAGGACGGGCGCGGAGTCGGCCGCGAGGCCGCCGGGCAGGGCGGCGGCGGAGGGACCCGAGGCGGCGGGGGAGCCGGGGCTGCGGCCGGCGTACGCCTCGACGGCGAGCCCGGCGGCCAGGACGGCGACGCCCCACGGCAGCCCCACGGGGGGTTTGCGCGGCGGCGCGGGCCGCTGCGGATCGGCGTCCGGGGCACCGGGGGTGCTGCCGCC
>NZ_LR732544.1:5254216-5264916 GCF_902506575.1 Streptomyces mexicanus
GGAGCATCCGGTCCGGCCGGACCGTCCGCGTCCGCCGGCCGAAGGACCGATTCACCCCGTTCGCCCGAGGCCCGGGCCGGAGACGGCCGAGCCGTCCCCTCGGCCCCGTTCGGTTCCGGCTGCCCGGCCCCCGCCCGTACGCCCTCGGCGTCCGCCGCGCCGGACGGGCCCGCGCCCTCCGGCGCGGCCGCGGTGCCTGCCCCGGTCGCGCCGTTCCGGCCGGCCGCCCCGGCGCGTGCCCGGTCGGCCGTGAAGCGCCCGAAGCCCCGTGAGGTCTCCCGCCGCTCGCGCGGCCGCAGCGCGAGGGCGACGGCGCCCGAGGCCAGGGCCGGGACGATCGCCAGCAGCGTGAGCGTGCCCGGCACCGGCAGCGGCTCGGGCGCGCCGAGGAGGCGCGCGGCCGTGCCGCCGAACGGCAGGCCCGTACCGCCGAGGTCACCGCGCAGATGCAGGAAGGCCAGCAGACCGAGCAGGGTGCCGAAGGCGGACACCAGGGCGGTGGTGGCGGCCGCGACGGCCATCAGCCGGCCCGGTCCCAGGCCCAGGGCGGACAGGCCGGGCCGTACCCGGGTGCCCGGGTCGGTGCGGGCGACCGCGACCGTCAGGTACACGGTGGCGGCCAGCGGGACCACGCACCAGGACAGGCGCAGCAGCGCCGCCGACGCCTGGGAGGGGTGGGCGAGGGCGTGGCCGAGGCTGCACAGCATCAGGAAGGCGGTGCCCGCGCAGGCCGCGACCACGGTCAGGCGGCGCAGCTGGACGGCCGGGCGGGCGACGCGGGTCAGACGGAGAGCGAGCACGCCGCCCGGCCTTCCGTCGTGTCGCCGGCCGGGGGCAGCTCGACGGTCTTCACGCACCGTCCGTCGAGCAGGGCCACCGTGCGGTCGGCGAGGGCCGCGGTCTCCGCGTCGTGGGTGGCCAGCACGACCGTGATGCCGTGCGAGCGGGACGCGGTGGTCAGGGTGCGCAGGATGTGGCCGCGGTCGGCCCGGTGCAGCGGGGCGGTCGGTTCGTCCGCGAAGAGCACCGTGGGGGCGGGGGCGAGCGCGCGGGCGATGCAGACCCGCTGCCGCTCGGCCTGGCGCAGCTGGTGGGGGCGTTTGCGGGCCAGTTCGCCGACGTCCAGGCGTTCCAGCCACTCCAGGGCGGTGCCCTTGGCCCGGCGCCGGCTGGTGCCGCGCAGCATCAGCGGCAGGGCGGTGTTCTCCCAGACGTTGAGCTCGGGGACGAGCGCGGGGGCGGGGTCGATCCAGCCGAACCGGTCGCGGCGCAGCCGTTCGCGGGCCAGCGGGCCGGGGGTGTGCACGGGGGAGCTGTTGAACCACACCTCGCCCTCCCGGACCCGCACCAGTCCCGCGAGGCAGCGCAGCAGCGTCGTCTTGCCGCTGCCGCTCGGGCCGGCCACGGCGAGGATCTCGCCCTGCCGCACGCCGAGCGAGACGCCGCTGAGCGCGGGCGAGCCGTCTTTGTGGGTGTAGTGCAGGGCGCGTGCCCAGAGCACGTCGTTGTCCGGCGGGGCCACCATGGCGTACACCTCGGTTCGGAGCGGGAATGCCGCGCGGGTTGCCGTGCGGGTCCGTGGGATCCTTCGTACGAATCCCCCGTACGGGGGAACGAAGGCGGAGCCGATCGGTCACGACGCTAGGCGGCCCGGTGCCGGGTGCCCGGACAGCACACGGCCCCGGGCCGCCGTTTCCCACTCGAACGGACGGCTCCGGGGCCGGTGATGATCATCTGATCGGAGGTGTGCGCGGGCGGCGCTCACCCCGGGGCGGTCACAGCTTGGTCCACGCCTCCGTCAGCGTCGCGCGCAGGATCTGCTCGATCTCGTCGAAGGTGCCCTGGTCGGAGATCAGCGGCGGGGCGAGCTGGACGACCGGGTCGCCGCGGTCGTCGGCCCGGCAGTACAGGCCGTTGTCGTACAGCGCCTTGGACAGGAAGCCGTACAGGACGCGCTCGGTCTCCTCCTCGTTGAAGGACTCCTTGGTGTTCTTGTCCTTCACCAGCTCGATGCCGTAGAAGAAGCCGTTGCCGCGGACGTCACCGACGATCGGCAGGTCGTGCAGCTTCTGCAGGGTGGAGAGGAACGCCGACTCGTTGTCGAGCACGTGCTGGTTGAGGTTCTCGCGCTCGAACAGGTCGAGGTTGGCCAGCGCCACGGCCGCGGAGACCGGGTGGCCGCCGAAGGTGTAGCCGTGCAGGAAGGTGTTGTCGCCCTGGTAGAACGGCTCGGCCAGGCGGTCGGAGATGATGCAGGCGCCGATCGGGGAGTAGCCCGAGGTCATGCCCTTGGCGCAGGTGATCATGTCCGGGACGTAGTCGAACTTGTCGCAGGCGAACATCGTGCCCAGGCGGCCGAAGGCGCAGATGACCTCGTCCGAGACGAGCAGGACGTCGTACTTGTCGCAGATCTCGCGCACCCGCTGGAAGTAGCCGGGCGGGGGCGGGAAGCAGCCGCCGGCGTTCTGCACCGGCTCCAGGAAGACGGCGGCGACCGTCTCCGGGCCCTCGAAGAGGATCTGCTGCTCGATCTGGTCGGCGGCCCAGCGGCCGAAGGCCTCCGGGTCGTCGCCGAAGAGCGGGGCGCGGTAGATGTTGGTGTTGGGCACCTTGTGCGCGCCCGGCACCAACGGCTCGAAGGGGGCCTTCAGGCCCGGCAGGCCGGTGATGGACAGGGCGCCCTGCGGGGTGCCGTGGTAGGCGACCGCGCGGGAGATGACCTTGTGCTTGGTGGGCTTGCCGGTCAGCTTGAAGTACTGCTTGGCCAGCTTCCAGGCGGTCTCGACGGCCTCGCCGCCGCCGGTGGTGAAGAAGACCTTGTTCAGGTCGCCCGGCGCGTAGCCGGCCAGCCGCTCGGCCAGCTCGACGGCCTTGGGGTGGGCGTAGGACCACACCGGGAAGAACGCCAGCTCCTGGGCCTGCTTGAAGGCGGTCTCGGCCAGCTCGACGCGGCCGTGGCCGGCCTGGACCACGAACAGGCCCGCCAGTCCGTCCAGGTAGCGCTTGCCCTTGTCGTCGTAGATGTAGGTGCCCTCACCCCGGACGATCGTCGGGACGGGGGAGTTCTCGTACGAGGACATGCGGGTGAAGTGCATCCACAGGTGGTCGTACGCGGACTTGCTGAGGTCCTTGGTGCTCACGGTTATCGGGTTCCCCACATGTAGGTCTGCTTCTTGAGCTTGAGGTAGACGAAGCTCTCGGTGGAGCGCACGCCGGGCAGGGCCCGGATGCGTTTGTTGATGACGCCCAGCAGGTGGTCGTCGTCCTCGCAGACGATCTCGGCGAGGATGTCGAACGAGCCCGCGGTCATCACCACGTACTCGACTTCCGACATGTCAGTCAGCGCGTCCGCGATGGCCTCGACATCGCCCTCGACGTTGATGCCGACCATCGCCTGCCGGCGGAAGCCCACGGTGAGCGGGTCCGTGACGGCGACGATCTGCATGACGCCCTGGTCGAGCAGCTTCTGCACGCGCTGGCGCACGGCCGCCTCGGACAGACCGACGGCCTTGCCGATCGCGGCGTAGGGCCGGCGGCCGTCCTCCTGTAGCTGCTCGATGATGGCGAGGGAGACGGCGTCCAGGTGGGGGGAGCCGTTCCCGGTGCGGGACTCGCGGGCGGAGTCCTTCTGGTCTGCGCTTCGACTGGCCACGTCCTCACTGTGCACGACGTATCGACAGTTCCGCAAGCCCGAAGCGATGTATTTCGTTGTCCAGGAGCCCAAGACTTGCGGATTTCGCAGAAGTGGCGGCGACGGGGGTGTTGAAAACGTCGGTGCGCGGACTAGGGTGGGTGTCTCAGAGATCGGACACCGAACCACACCAGGAGGGCCGGCAGTGAGCACCGAGCTGCGTCGTCTGCGCAACTACATCGACGGTGAGTTCCGGGACGCCGCCGACGGACGGACCACCGAGGTGGTCAACCCCGCGACCGGCGAGGCCTACGCCACCGCGCCGCTGTCCGGCCAGGCGGACGTCGACGCGGCCATGGCGGCGGCCGCGGCGGCCTTCCCGGGCTGGCGCGACACCACCCCCGCCGAGCGGCAGAAGGCCCTGCTGAAGATCGCGGACGCCTTCGAGGAGCGCGCCGAGGAACTGATCGCCGCCGAGGTGGAGAACACCGGCAAGCCGATCGGGCTGACCCGCTCGGAGGAGATCCCGCCGATGGTCGACCAGATCCGCTTCTTCGCGGGCGCCGCCCGCATGCTGGAGGGCCGCTCGGCCGGCGAGTACATGGAGGGGTTGACCTCGATCGTCCGCCGTGAGCCGGTCGGCGTCTGCGCCCAGGTCGCGCCGTGGAACTACCCGATGATGATGGCCGTGTGGAAGTTCGCCCCGGCGATCGCCGCCGGCAACACGGTGGTGCTCAAGCCGTCGGACACCACGCCCGCCTCCACCGTCCTGATCGCCGAGATCACCGGCTCGATCCTGCCGAAGGGCGTCTTCAACGTCATCTGCGGCGACCGCGAGACCGGCCGCCTGATGGTCGAGCACCCGACCCCGGCGATGGCCTCCATCACCGGCTCCGTACGCGCCGGCATGTCGGTGGCGGAGTCCGCCTCCAAGGACCTCAAGCGCGTCCACCTGGAGCTGGGCGGCAAGGCCCCGGTCGTCGTCTTCGAGGACGTCGACATCCCCAAGGCCGTCGAGGACATCTCCATGGCCGGCTTCTTCAACGCCGGCCAGGACTGCACGGCCGCCACCCGCGTCCTCGTCCACGAGTCGATCCACGACGAGTTCGTCGCCGCCCTCGCCAAGGCCGCCTCCGAGACCAAGACCGGCCAGCCGGACGACGAGGACGTCCTGTTCGGCCCGCTGAACAACCCCAACCAGCTCAAGCAGGTCGCCGGCTTCATCGAGCGGCTGCCCGCCCACGCCAAGGTCGAGGCCGGCGGCCACCAGGTCGGCGAGCGCGGCTACTTCTACGCCCCGACCGTCGTCTCCGGCCTCAAGCAGGACGACGAGATCATCCAGAAGGAGGTCTTCGGGCCGGTCATCACGGTCCAGTCCTTCACGGACGAGGACCAGGCCGTTCAGTGGGCCAACGGCGTGGAGTACGCGCTGGCCTCCTCGGTGTGGACCAAGGACCACGGCCGCGCCATGCGGATGTCCAAGAAGCTCGACTTCGGCTGCGTGTGGATCAACACCCACATCCCGCTGGTCGCCGAGATGCCGCACGGCGGCTTCAAGAAGTCCGGCTACGGCAAGGACCTGTCGGCGTACGGCTTCGAGGACTACACGCGCATCAAGCACGTGATGACGTCGCTGGACGCGTAAGGCCCCCGGCGGGCGGGTCCGCCCGGCGGATCGAGACGCGTGCACCCGCGGGCGGCCCGGCTGCTCGTCGCGCGGGGCGCGCGCACCGCGAGCGCGCGGCGACCGGGCCCGCCCGGAGGACGGACGGGCCGATCCCCGCCCGCGCGGCCTGATCCGCCGGACAGCCCCGAGCCGCCGAACCCGCGGCCCCGGACGGAGGACGGACCGTCCGGGGCCGCGTGCCGTCACCGAGCCGCGAGGAAGTCCAGTTCGTCGTCGGCGAGTCGGAGGGTGACGGCCTGCGCCCGTCGGCCGGGGACGGGCGCTCGCCCTGGTGGGGAGTTGGGGGCTCGGCGAGAACTGATCGACAAGGTGTCAGGCCCGGCCTGCCGCGCTCGACGGAGCGTCGATTGCCCAGGTGAGACCGCGGACGGCATGCTGCGCCAATGCCCCGGACACCGCTGACACCCCTGAAGCCGACGCCCCCGCGCACCGCCCCCTCCCGCCGTTTTCTGCTGCGCGCCCTCGGCGGCACCGCCGTGCTCGGCGCCCTGGCCGGCTGCGGGGTCCCCGCCGCCTACGTCGCACCCGGCGACCGCGCCGCCCCGGACAGATCCGCCGCCGACAAGCGGCTGACGTGGGCCAACTGGCCGCTGTACATCGACACGGACGACGACGACCCGGGCCGCCGCCCCACCCTGGAGGCGTTCGAGAAGCGCACGGGCCTCTCCGTCGACTACGTCGAGGAGATCAACGACAACGACGAGTTCTTCGGCAAGATCAGCCCGTCCCTGATGAACCACCAGAGGCCGGGCCGCGACCTCATCGTCATCAGCGACTGGATGTGCGCCCGCTACGTACGCCTGGGCTGGGTGCAGGAGATGGACCGCGCCCGTCAGCACGACGTGGCCCGCTACCTGGACCCGCAGCTGCGCTCGCCCGCCTTCGACCCCGGGCGGAAGTTCACCGTCCCCTACCAGTCGGGCATCACCGGCATCGCCTACAACCGCCGCAAGCTGGGCCGTGACATCCACCGTGTCACCGACCTGTGGGCGGCCGACCTGAAGGGCAGGGTCACCCTGCTCTCCGGGCTGGACGAGGCGTTCGCGCTGCTGATGCAGGGCGACGGCGTGGACATCACGAAGTGGACGGCGGACGACTTCCACCGGATGTGCGACCAGGTGGAGAAGCAGGTGCGGCACGGTCAGATCCGCCGCTTCACCGGCAACGACTACACCAAGGACCTGGTCAGCGGTGACGTGCTGGCCTGCCAGGCGTACTCGGGCGACGTGATCCAGCTCCAGGCGGACAACCCCGACATCCGCTTCGTCGTGCCCGAGGAGGGCGCCGAACTGTGGGCGGACTCCTTCATGATCCCCAACCTGGCCGGCCACAAGGCGAACGCCGAGCGGTTGATCGACTACTACTACGACCCCGAGGTCGCCGCCGACCTGGCCGCCTGGGTCAACTACGTCTGCCCGGTCCCGGCGGCGCAGGAGGTGCTGGCCGCGTCGAAGGACAAGGACACCGCGGCCCTCGCCGACAACCCGCTGATCTTCCCGGACGCCGCGATGCGCGAACGCCTGGCGGTGGCCCGGGACATCAGCTCCACCGAGCGCACGGAGTTCGCCCAGCGCTGGAACAAGATCGTGGGGTTGTGACCGGGGACACCCGTGCGCCCCGGCCGCGCGACCGCACGGTGGTGGATCACGGGGCGCCGGTGCGTACGGCGGTGGATCACGGGGTGCGGGTACGTGCGGTGGTGGATCACGGGGTGCCGGTGCGTACGGCGGTGGTCGCCAGCGTGGTGTACCGCATCGTGAAGCGGCCCCCCAGGGCGTCGACGGCACGGCCGACCGCGCCCAGGACGTCGGCCAGCTGATCGGGGCGGAGCCGGGTGAGGCCACCGGTGGTGGGGAGCAGGTCCAGCCACTCCTCGCGCGTGTAGGACCGCTCCCAGTCGAAGCGCCACTGTTCCGGCTCGTCGAACCGCCCGGTCGCGCGCAGCGTGTCGGCGATCTTCGCGTACCCCGCCCGGTACACCTCCAGGGGACGCCGCGCCGGTTGGCTGCTCAACGGGGAGTCGGGCGCCACCCGGCGGTACGCCGCCGCGAACGGCTCGGCCACCTCGGCAGGCGGCTCGAAGACGTGCCCGAAGATCGCCAGGCGCCCGTTCGGGCGCAGCAGCCGCGCCGCCTTCGCGGCACCGGCGGCCGGGTCCACCCAGTGCCACGACTGGGCGGCGATCACCGTGTCGAACACCCGGCCGGCCGGCTCCCATTTCTCGAACGTCGCCACCTCGACCCGCAGGCCGCGGTCCCGCGCGACGTCGGCCATCCGCGTGTCCGGCTCGACACCGAGCACCGTGCAGCCGGCGGCCTGGAACTGGCGGGCCGCGATGCCGGTGCCGCAGCCGACGTCGAGCACGTCGGGACCGGGACTGCCGGCGACGACGCGCGCCACCAGGTCCTCGGGATAGCGCGGGCGGGCCTGGTCGTAGCGGTGCGCATCCGTGCCGAAGGACTCGGCCATCCGCCGCACCTGGTGCGGGCGCGCGGGTTCCGGTTGCTCTCGCGGTAGAATGGGCATGCGCCCACCTTAGTGGGCAACCGCCCACACGCCAACGGGTGCCGGGTGTCCGGCGTACGAGAGGATCCAGCAGTGCCGACCGGAGTGCATCTGCGCGACGCGCGCCGGCAGCTGTTCGACGCCGCCGAACGCGTGCTGCTGCGGGACGGCCCGAACGGGCTGACCAGCCGGGCCGTCACCGACGAGGCGGCCTGCGCCAAAGGCGTCCTGCACCGGCACTTCAGCGACTTCGACGCCTTCCTGGCCGAGCTGGTGCTCGACCGGGCCGCACGCCTGGAGGCGCAGGCGCGTGCGCTGCGCGAGGCCGTCGGCACCGCGACCGTGACCGACAACCTCACCGAAGCGCTGACCGCCCTGTTCGGGCCGGTTCCGGTGGCGATCATCCCGCTCGTCACCTTCCGGGACGCACTGCGCGCGCGGCTGCGGCAGGCCATGCCGCACGGCGGCATCGCGATCCTCACCCAGGTCACGGCCGCGGTCTCCGCCTACCTGGCCGAGGAGCGCGCGCTGGGCCGCGTCTCGGCCGACGCCGACCTCGACTCGCTCACCCTCTCCCTGGTCGGGGGCGGGCACCTGCTGTTCGCGGACCGTGACGCCGACCCGCCGACCACGGCGACCGTGCGCAAGCTGGTGGCCTCGGTCCTCGCCGACGCCGTACCGCCGAAGCCACGCTGAGCCGTCCCGGCCGTCGGCTGGAGCGCGTCACGCCGGCCGCGGTGCCGCTGCCCGCCGGCCCCGTGCCCCCGTCTGATCACCGCTGCGTACGGCCGCCGTCGCCGCGCAGCGCGCACAGGACGTCGACGCGGTTGGTCGTGATCGAGTCCACGCCCAGGGCGGCCAGGCGGCGCAGCGAGCGGCGGGTGTCGGGGGTCCACACGGACAGCAGCAGGCCGTCGCGGTGGACCCGGGCGGCCAGTTCCCGGTCCACCAGGCCGAAGCGGTAGTTCAGCCAGCGCGGGCGCACCGCCGCTAGCAGGCCGGCCCGCGGTGGCGCGAGCGAGGTCCAGGTCAGGGCGATCTCGGCGGACGCGTCGGCCGCGCGCACCGCGAGCATCGCCTCCGCACCCGCGCAGTAGTACGCCCTCTCCCGTGCCCCGCACGCCCGCACCACGTCCATGATCCGGGCCACCGCCCGCGGGCCGGGCCCACCGGGCAGGTCGATCATCACCCGGCTGCCGTCGGTGGCGGCGAGCGCGTCCTCCAGGGTCGGCACCCGGCCGTCCGTCAGCTCGCGCACCTGCTCGGCGGTCAGCGAGCGCAGCGGCCGGTCGTGCCCCCACAGCCGCTTCAGCGACTCGTCGTGCAGCAGCACGGGCACGCCGTCCCGGGTCAGGCGGACGTCGACCTCCACCGCGTCCGCGCCCCGGGCGAGCGCGGAGCGGAGCGAGTCGAGCGTGTTCTCGGGGAAAAGGTAGGGGTCGCCGCGGTGCGCCACGGCGGTGAGCGTCTGCATGCGCCCCATTGTGGCGCGGACCCTGTCCGCCGGGTCGCGTCCCGGCGCTTGGCTCCCGGGCCTTGTCTCCCGGCCCTTGTCTCCGGCCCGAGGGTGGCTTCGGTCAGGGGGCGAGCCAGCGCTCGGTGTAGGCGTCGATCTCCTCGGCGATGCGCGCCTTGCCCGCCTCGTCCAGGAAGGAGGCGTGCACCGCGTTCTTGGCCAGCTCGGCGATGCCCCGCTCGTCCAGCCCGAGCAGGCGGGCGGCCACGGCGTACTCGGTGTTCAGGTCGGTGCCGAACATCGGCGGGTCGTCGGAGTTGACGGTGACGAGGACCCCGGCCTCGACGAACTCCTTGATCGGGTGCTCGTCCAGGGTGCGCACGGCACGAGTGGCGATGTTGGAGGTGGGGCACACCTCCAGCGGGATCCGGTGCTCGGCCAGGTGCGCGAGCAGCTTGGGGTCCTGCGCGGAACTGGTGCCGTGGCCGATGCGCTCGGCGCGCAGCTCGGTCAGCGCGTCCCACACCGTCTGCGGCCCGGTGGTCTCCCCGGCGTGCGGCACGGAGTGCAGCCCGGCGGCGATCGCCCGGTCGAAGTACGGCTTGAACTGCGGCCGCGGTACGCCGATCTCGGGGCCGCCCAGCCCGAACGACACCAGCCCCTCGGGCCGCAGCCGCTCGTCGGTGGCCAGCCGCAGCGTCTCCTCGGCCGACTCCAGACCGGCCTCCCCGGGGATGTCGAAGCACCAGCGCAGCACGGTCCCGAAGTCCGCCTCGGCCGCCTTGCGGGCGTCCTCGATGGCGTCCATGAAGGCGCGCTCGTCGATGCCGCGGCGCGTGGAGGAGTACGGGGTGACGGTCAGCTCCGCGTACCGCACCTGCTGGCGGGCCATGTCGCGGGCCACCTCGTACGTCAGCAGGCGGACGTCCTCGGGGGTGCGGATCAGGTCGACGACGGACAGGTACACCTGGATGAAGTGCGCGAAGTCCGTGAACGTGAAGTAGTCGGCCAGGGCCTCGGGGTCGGTGGGCACCTTGGAGTCGGGGTGCCGGGCGGCGAGTTCGGCGACGATGCGGGGGGAGGCGGAGCCGACGTGGTGCACGTGCAGTTCGGCCTTCGGCAGTCCGGCGATGAAGGCGTGCGGATCGCGCGGTGCGTGCTGCTGGGTCAAGGCGTCCCTCCCCGGGAACGGCACCGCTGGCCCTGGGGGAGCGGTGCGGGTGATCGGCTGATCGATGAGCACCGCCATCGTAGGCGCAGGGCCGCCGGCGCCGACGGGCCGGTGCCGGCGTCGTGCCTGTGCCTGTGCCTGTGTCATGAGTGTGCCGTGCCTGCACGGTGTCCGCGTGTGCCTGCGCGGCGCCCACGGGTTGTCGTCGGCCCCTGCGTCCCCACCCGGCCGTGTCGTGTCCGTCATGCTT
>NZ_LR732544.1:5265017-5290768 GCF_902506575.1 Streptomyces mexicanus
CTCCAGGCCCTACGCCCCCGCCCGCAGCCGCTCCCGGGCCTCCATCAAGGCGAAGCCCAGCAGGTTCGGGCCCTTCCAGCGCTCGGGGTCCGTGGCCGCCTCGTCGTCGGCGGCCAGTCCGATGCCCCACACCCGGTCCACCGGGCTGGCCTCCACCAGCACCTTCTCCCCGGTGTTCAGCAGGAACTCCCGCAGCTCGGGGTGCGCGGCGAACTTGTGGACGCTGCCCTCGATCACGATCCCGTAGCGCTCCCGCGCCCATGTCTCCTCGTCGAAGCCGCGCACGAGCCGTCCCGCCTTCTTCGCCTCGGCCGGGTGCCCGGCGGCCAGCACCTGCCGCTCCGCCTCCGCGTCGCCGAACAGCCGTGCCTTGCCGGCCATCATCCAGTGCTCCGCGGTCGCGTAGGTCACCCCGTCCACGGTGAACGGCGCCGGCCACCACTGGCTCAGACAGCTCGCGCCCACCTGCCCGTCCCGCCGCGGCCGGTGTCCCCAGAAGCAGAGGTACCTGATCGTCCTCCCCGCACGGACCTCTCTGACCAGGGCTTCCCTGGAGTCGATCTTTCCCATGCACGCGAGTGTGGCACGCGCCACTGACACTCCGTCCTGCCTTTTCGGTGTCGACTCGACACCTGGTCGACAGATTCCGTCGCGTAACCAAAAGGCAACAACGGAATCACTTGTTGGCGCCCCTGTGCTCTGTCAGGATCGGCACTCAAATCGAGCTGGAGCCACGCCACCCGCCCCCGTCAGCAGCGGGGAGCGGGGCGACGGCGGAGGAGAGCGACATGCACAACCCGGGCACCGCCACCCCGGAACGATTCCCCGCGCAGGACCTCCTCGCGGACGGCGCGCAGTACGTCGCCGGACGGCAGACCAAGGGCACCTCGGGCCGCCGCCACGCGGTCGTCGATCCCGCCACCGGCGAGGAGGTCGCCACCTGTGAACTGGCCGGCACGGCAGACGTCGACGCGGCGGTCGCCGCCGCCCGCGCCGCCTTCCCCGGCTGGGCCGGTGCCACGCCCGGCGAGCGCTCGGACGCGCTGCACCGCTTCGCCACCGTCCTCGCCGAGCGCGCCGAGGACTTCGCCCGCGCCGAGTCGCTCCAGTGCGGCAAACCCTTGAAGCTGTCCCGGGAGTTCGACGTCCCCGGCACCGTCGACAACACCGCCTTCTTCGCCGGGGCCGCCCGGCACCTGCAGGGGCAGTCGGCCGGCGAGTACTCCGGCGACCACACCTCCTACGTCCGCCGCGAGCCCATCGGCGTCGTCGGCTCCATCGCGCCGTGGAACTACCCGCTGCAGATGGCCGCCTGGAAGATCCTCCCGGCCGTCGCCGCGGGCAACACCATCGTGCTCAAACCCGCCGAACTCACCCCGCTCACCTCGCTGATGTTCGCCCGCGCCGCCACGGACGCGGGCATCCCGGACGGCGTGATCAACATCGTCACCGGCACCGGCCGGGAGGCCGGCGAGCACCTGGTCGGCCACCCCGACGTGGCCATGACCTCCTTCACCGGCTCCACCGCCGTCGGCAAGCGGGTCGCCGAGATCGCCACCGCGACCGTCAAGCGCCTGCACCTGGAGCTGGGCGGCAAGGCGCCCTTCGTCGTCTTCGACGACGCCGACCTGGACGCGGCCGTCGAGGGCGCCGTAGCGGGCGCGCTCATCAACACCGGCCAGGACTGCACGGCCGCCACCCGCGCCTACGTGCAGCGCCCCCGCTACGAGGAGTTCGTGCGGCGGACCGCGGCGCTCATGGAGAGCGTCCGCCTCGGCGACCCGTTCGCCCCCGGCACCGACCTCGGCCCGCTGATCTCCCACGCCCAGCGCGACCGCGTGGCCGGCTTCGTCGACCGGGCGCGCGCCTACGCACGCGTGGTCACCGGCGGCGAGGCGCCCGGCGGGGACCTCGCCAAGGGCGCCTACTACCGGCCGACCCTCGTCGCGGACGCCGCGCAGGACAGCGAGATCGTCCAGTCGGAGATCTTCGGCCCGGTGCTGGTCGTCCTGCCGTTCGACACCGACGACGAGGGCATCCGCCTGGCCAACGACACCCCGTACGGCCTGGCCGCCTCCGCCTGGACCCGCGACGTGTACCGGGCGGGCCGGGCCACCCGCGAGATCAAGGCCGGGTGCGTGTGGGTCAACGACCACATCCCGATCATCAGCGAGATGCCGCACGGCGGCTACAAGGCCTCCGGCTTCGGCAAGGACATGTCCGCCTACTCCTTCGAGGAGTACACCCAGATCAAGCACGTCATGTTCGACAACACCGCGGTGGCCCGCAAGGACTGGCACCGCACGATCTTCGGGGACCGATAGCCACTTCCCTTTGGCCCGTGACCAGGCCGAACCCTGACGAAAGGGCACCACGCGCATGGAGCAGTACGAGCCCGAACGCCGCACCGAGGCCCCCGTCGCCGCCCTACGGCGCGGTCTGCGCGGCGGACGGGCCGCCCTCACCCGCCGTTCGCTGCTGCGCGCCTCGGCGGGCGGCGCGCTCGCCGTCGGCGGACTCGGCACGCTGTCCGCCTGCGGGATCCCCGCGGCGGGCAGGACCCAGGGCGGCAGCGCCTCCGCGGACCACTCGGCGAAGGAGAAGGTCGTCGACTTCTCCAACTGGCCCGAGTACATCGACGTGGACGACAGCGGCAAGCACCACCCCACACTGGAGACGTTCGCCCGGCAGACCGGCATCCAGGTCAAATACACCGAGGACATCAACGACAACAACGAGTTCTTCGGCAAGATCAAGCCGCAGCTCGCCGCCGGCCAGGACACCGGCCGGGACCTCATCGTCCTCACCGACTGGCTGGCCGCGCGGGTGATCCGCCTGGGCTGGGTGCAGAAACTCGACCCGTCGAACCTGCCGCACGCCTTCGCCAACCTGGCCGGGCAGTTCCGCGCCCCGCAGTGGGACCCGGGGCACGCCTACTCCTACCCCTGGCAGGGCGTCTCCACGGTCGTCGCCTTCAACAAGAAGGCGCTGGACGGCATCGAGGTGAAGTCGGTCTCCGACCTGCTCGACAACCCCAGGCTCAAGGGCCGGGTGGGCATGCTGTCCGAGATGCGCGACAGCATCGGCATGACGCTGCTCGACATGGGCAAGGACCCGGAGAAGGTCACCGCCGACGACTACGACGCGGCGATCGCCCGCATCCAGAAGGCCGTCGACAAGGGCCAGATCCGCCGCTTCACCGGCAACGACTACACCTCCGACCTCACCAAGGGCGACCTGGCCGCCTGCCTGGCATGGGGCGGCGACGTCGTCCAGCTCCAGGCGGACAACCCGGACGTCGACTACCTCATCCCGGACGCCGGTTACCTCACCTCCACCGACTGCCTGCTGGTGCCGAACAAGGCCCGGCACAAGGCGAACGCCGAGCGGCTCATCGACTTCTACTACCGGCCCGAGCAGGCCGCGGCGCTCGCCGCCTACACCTACTACGTGTCTCCGGTCGACGGCGTGAAGCCCTACCTTGCGAAGATCGACAAGGCGGCGGCGGACAATCCGCTGATCCTCCCCGACAAGGCCACGGCCGCCAGGTCCCACACCTTCCGCATGCTCGGCGAGAAGGAAGAGGCCGCCTACGAAGAGAAGTTCGCGAAGCTCACAGGGGCGTGACGACGATGAAGACCACACCAGAGACGACGGACCACGGCGGCGACGTCCGCCTGACCGGCATCAGCAAGCGCTACGGCGCCTTCACCGCGGTGCACCCGCTGGACCTGACCGTGCCGCAGGGCTCCTTCTTCGCCCTGCTCGGCGCCTCCGGTTGCGGCAAGACCACCACCCTGCGGATGATCGCCGGCCTGGAGGAGCCCAGCGAGGGCACCGTCCACCTCGGCGACCAGGACGTGACCCACCTGCCGCCGTACAAGCGGCCGGTGAACACCGTCTTCCAGTCCTACGCCCTCTTCCCGCACCTGGACATCTTCGAGAACGTCGCCTTCGGTCTGCGCCGGCGCGGCATCAAGGGCGTGAAGAAGCAGGTCGAGGAGATGCTGGAGCTGGTGCAGCTCGGCGAACAGGCCCGCAAGAAGCCGCACCAGCTCTCCGGCGGCCAGCAGCAGCGCGTCGCCGTGGCCCGCGCGCTGATCAACCACCCCAAGGTGCTGCTGCTCGACGAGCCGCTGGGCGCCATGGACCTGAAGCTGCGCCGCCAGATGCAGCTGGAGCTCAAGCGCATCCAGACCGAGGTCGGCATCACCTTCGTCCACGTCACCCACGACCAGGAGGAGGCCATGACCATGGCCGACACCGTCGCGGTGATGAACGCCGGCCGGGTCGAGCAACTGGGCACACCCACCGACCTGTACGAGAACCCGCGCACCACGTTCGTCGCCAACTTCCTCGGCACCTCCAACTTCGTCGAGGCGGAGATCGACGCCCACAGCGGCGAGGAGATCGTCGTGAAGGCGGGCGGCGGCAAGCTCGTGCTGCCCGCCGCGCGATGTTCCGCCCCCACCACCACCGGCGGGAAGGTGCTCGTCGGCGTGCGCCCCGAGAAGGTCTCCCTCACCCACGCCGACGACGCGGGCGCGATCCCCGCGGGCCGCAACCGCATCACCGGCCGCATCGCCGACTCCAGCTTCATCGGCGTGTCCACCCAGTACGTCATCGACAGCCCCGTCTGCCCCGACTTCGAGGTGTACGCCCAGAACATCGACCGCGACCCGCGCCTGGTGCCCGGCACCGAGGTCGTCGTGCACTGGAACCCGGCGCACACCTTCGGTCTCGACGCCACCCAGGACATCGACGCGGGCGTGGAGAGTGTCGAGGAGGAAGCCGCCTGATGGCAGCCGTCACCGAGGCGCCGCCACCGCTCGCGCCCACCGCCCCCCAGAACAAGCCGCCGCGCAGACGGGGCCGCCTGACCCCGTACTGGCTGCTGCTGCCCGGCATCCTGTGGCTGGTCGTCTTCTTCGCCCTGCCGATGATCTACCAGGCGTCCACGTCCGTGCAGACCGGTTCCCTGGAGCAGGGCTACAAGGTCACCTGGCACTTCGCGACCTACTGGGACGCGCTGTCGGAGTACTGGCCGCAGTTCCTGCGTTCCGTGCTGTACGCGGCCGCTTCGACGATCCTGTGTCTGCTGCTCGGCTATCCGCTGGCCTATCTGATCGCCTTCCGCGCCGGCCGCTGGCGCAACCTGATCATGATCCTGGTGATCGCGCCGTTCTTCACCAGCTTCCTGATCCGCACCCTGGCCTGGAAGACGATCCTCGCCGACGGCGGCCCGGTCGTCGGCGCCCTGAACACCCTGCACGTCCTGGACGTGACCAACTGGCTCGGCTGGACCTCCGGCGACCGGGTGCTGGCCACCCCGCTGGCGGTGGTGTGCGGTCTGACGTACAACTTCCTGCCGTTCATGATCCTGCCGCTGTACACCTCGCTGGAGCGGATCGACGGGCGGCTGCACGAGGCGGCGGGCGACCTGTACGCCAAGCCCTTCACCACCTTCCGCAAGGTCACCTTCCCGCTGTCCATGCCGGGCGTGGTCTCGGGCACCCTGCTGACCTTCATCCCGGCGGCCGGCGACTACGTCAACGCCGACCTGCTCGGCTCCACCGACACCCGCATGGTCGGCAACGTCATCCAGACGCAGTTCCTGCGGATCCTCGACTATCCGACGGCCGCGGCCCTGTCCTTCATCCTCATGGCCGCCATTCTCCTCATGGTCACCGTCTACATCCGCAGGTCCGGGACGGAGGATCTGGTCTAAATGCCCTTCGTCACCTGGCTCAAGCGCCATCTCGTCGTCATCGCCGGACTGCTGACGCTCGCATACCTGCTGCTGCCGAACATCGTCGTCACGGTCTTCTCCTTCAACAAACCCAAGGGCCGTTTCAACTACGAGTGGCAGCAGTTCTCCACCGACGCCTGGAAACACCCGTGCGGCGTCGCCGACATGTGCGGTTCGCTCTCGCTCAGCCTGCAGATCGCCGTCTGGGCGACGCTCGGCGCCACCGTCCTGGGCACGATGATCGCCTTCGCGCTGGTCCGCTACCGCTTCCGCGCACGCGGCGCCGTCAACTCGCTGATCTTCCTGCCGATGGCGATGCCCGAGGTCGTCATGGCCGCCTCCCTGCTCACCCTGTTCCTCAACATGGGCGCCCAGCTGGGCTTCTGGACGATCCTCATCGCCCACATCATGTTCTGCCTCAGCTTCGTCGTCACCGCCGTCAAGGCCCGCGTGATGTCGATGGACCCGCGCCTGGAGCAGGCCGCGCAGGACCTCTACGCCGGGCCGGCGCAGACGTTCCTGAGGGTCACGCTGCCCATCGCGGCACCCGGAATCGCCGCGGGCGCGCTGCTCGCCTTCGCGCTGTCCTTCGACGATTTCATCATCACCAATTTCAACGCGGGCTCGACGGTCACCTTCCCCATGTTCGTGTGGGGTTCGGCGCAGCGCGGCACACCCGTCCAGATCAATGTCATCGGTACGGCCATGTTCGTCATCGCCGTACTGTTCGTGCTGGCCGCCATGGCCGTCGGAAACCGCCGCAACCGGCGCCAGGCATGAACGGCACGCGATTGCCGTCCGATTGACGAAGCACCACCCGATCGACAAGGCATCATCCGCTCGACGAGGCACCACTCGGATAACTCTGTAGGGAGTTGAAATCATGGCCCCGAGCGCCATGACCCGTTGGACGAAGTCGCTCTGTGAGGCCCAGCCGGTCCCGTACTGGCTCGACGACCCCGGCCGCCCCCGCCCCGAGCCCGCCCTGACCGGCGCGGAGACCTGCGACCTGCTGGTCGTGGGCGGTGGCTACAGCGGACTGTGGACCGCGCTGATCGCCAAGGAGCGCGACCCGGACACGGACGTGGTGCTGGTGGAGGGCCGGGAGGCGGGCTGGGCCGCCTCCGGCCGCAACGGCGGCTTCTGCGCCGCCTCCCTCACCCACGGCCTGGCCAACGGCCTCGCCCGCTGGCCGCAGGAGATCCACAAGCTGGAGGAACTGGGCGTCCGCAACCTCGACGCCATCGAGGAGGCGGTCGCCCGCCACGGGATCGACTGCGAGTTCGAGCGCACCGGCGAGATCGACGTCGCCACCGAGCCGTACCAGGCCTGGGAGCTGGAGGAGTGGTACGCGGAACTGAAGGACAAGGGCCTGGCCGAGGGCATCGAGTTCCTGGACCGGGATGCGGTGCGCGAGCAGGTCGCCTCGCCCACCTTCGAGGCCGGCCTGTGGGACCGCCGCGGCGTGGCCATGCTCCATCCGGCCAAGCTCGTCTGGGGCCTGAAGCGGGCCTGCATCGGCCTCGGCGTGCGCGTCTACGAGCACACCCCCGCCCTGTCCCTGAAGCCGTACGGCGCCGGCATGGCCGCCCGCACCCCCTACGGCCAGGTCCGCGCCCGCCGGGTCGCCCTCGGCACCAACGTCTTCCCCAACCTGATCGGGCGCGTGCGCCCGTACACGGTCCCGGTGTACGACTCCGCGCTGATGCCCGAGCCGCTCACCGACGGGCAGCTGGCGTCGATCGGCTGGCACACCCGCCAGGGTTTCGGCGACAGCGCCAACCAGTTCCACTACTTCCGCCTCACCGCCGACCACCGCATCCTGTGGGGCGGCTACGACGCCGTCCACCACTACGGCGGCCGGGTGCGCGCCGAGTACGACGACCGCCCCGAGACGTACGCCAAGCTCGCCGGGCACTTCTTCACCTGCTTCCCGCAGCTGGAGGGCGTGCGCTTCACCCACGCCTGGGGCGGCGCGATCGACACCTGCTCGCGTTTCTCGGCGTTCTTCGGCACCGCCCACCAGGGCAAGGTGGCGTACGCGGCCGGCTACACGGGCCTGGGCGTCGGCGCGACCCGCTTCGGCGCCGAGGTGATGCTCGACCTGCTGGCGGGGGAGCGCACCGAGCGCACCGAACTGGAGATGGTGCGCAAGAAGCCCGTCCCCTTCCCGCCCGAGCCCTTCGCCTGGACCGGCATCGCGCTCACCAAGTGGTCACTGGCCCGGGCCGACGCGCACGGCGGCCGGCGCAACCTGTGGCTGCGCACCATGGACCGGCTGGGCCTCGGCTTCGACAGCTGAGCGGCGGAGGCTGTGATCCGGTTCACTCCAACGAGGGGCCGCGATCCGCGTAATGCCTGAGCGGCGACCTCCCTCTCCCTCGTGGCGCACCGTGCGCCCATGGCGAAGAGGGAGGTTCACTCATGACGGGGACCAGGTCGGCGCTGGCGTGGCTGGCGTCCGTGGCACCCGACCCCCGGGCCTGCAGGCGGCAGTGGGAACGCGACCCGAAGTCGGTCGCCCTGCTGCCCGCCGGCAAGGCGTGGGACGTGCTGTTCCTGCCGGGCGCACTCGGCTACCCCACACTCGACGTCCTCTCCCGCGTCCTGGACCGGCTCGGCCCGGTCCTGGCCGGTTCCGGTGACGCCCGGCTGGGCTTCCTGGTGCCGCCGGGCACGGCGGCCCGCTGGGTGGGCACCGGGGTGCGCGGCGCGGGACACGGCACCTGGATCGTCGTGCCGTATCCCGACCGGTCCGCCGGAACGGTTCGCTGGCTCGTCCCCCCGGACGGCTCGGGCACCCTCACCGACCCGGCCTTGCTGGAGCTGGCGATGCACGAGGCGGCGGCGCTGGCGGCGCGGCGGGAGGACGACGGCTGAACCGGGACACGCGGCAGCACCGCATCCGGTCCACCGGGTCGTGACGCCGGCTCTTGACAACCCTATTGGTCTGGACCACATTGGGCGCGCTCCACCCCTCCAACTCCCCACGGCCCGGAGGCACTTGTGGATCGCTCCCGACCCGGACCTCGCACGCGTCGGCACCGGCTGCTCGCCGTGCTCACGGCCGGCCTGCTGGCCGTGCCCGGTCTGACCGCCCTGTCGTCGGCCGCCCGCGCGGCCGACGCCGACCTCGTGCGCAACGGCGGCTTCGAGTCCGGCCTGGACGGCTGGACCTGCACGGCCGCCGACGGCGCGACGGTCACCGCTCCCGTGCACAGCGGCACCTCAGCGCTGCGCGCCACCCCGGCGGGCAGCGACAACGCCCAGTGCGCGCAGACGGTGTCCGTGCGGCCGAACTCCGCGTACACGCTGTCCGGTTACGTCCGCGGCGCATACGTCTACCTCGGCGCGAGCGGCACGGGCACCACCGACGTCTCCACCTGGACCGGGTCCGCCCCCGACTGGCAGCAGCTGACGACCACCTTCCGCACCGGTGCCGACACGACCGAGGTGACGATCCACACCCACGGCTGGTACGGGACGGGCACCTACTACGCCGACGACATCTCCCTCACCGGACCGGTCGGCACCCCCGCCCCGCAGCCGCCCGCCGCCCCCACGGGCCTGAGAACCGGCACGGTCACCGCCACCAGCGTGGCCCTGACCTGGTCACCGGTGACGGACGCGACGAGCTACGCGGTCTACCGGGACGGGATGAAGGCGCTCACGACCACGACACCCTCCGCGACGATCACGGGCCTGTCGCCCGCCACGGCGTACCGCTTCGAGGTCACCGCGGTCAACGGGGCCGGCGAGTCGCCGAGGTCGGCGGCCGCGACGGCGACGACACCGGCCGACTCCACCGGCCCGGGCGGCCCCGGCGGCGGCACGTCCGGCCTGCCCCCGCACGCCCTGGTCGGCTACCTCCACGCGAGCTTCGCCAACGGCTCCGGCTACACCCGCCTGGCCGACGTCCCCGACAGCTGGGACGTCATCGACCTGGCCTTCGGCGAGCCCACCTCGGTCACCTCCGGCGACATACGTTTCACCCGCTGCCCGGTCACCCAGTGCCCGAACGCCGAGTCGGACGCCGACTTCAAGGCGGCCGTCAAGGCCAAGCAGGCGGCCGGCAAGAAGGTGCTGATCTCCATCGGCGGCCAGAACGGCCAGGTCCAGCTGACCACGACGGCGGCGAGGGACACGTTCGTCACGTCGGTGTCGAAGATCATCGACGAGTACGGCCTGGACGGCCTGGACATCGACTTCGAGGGCCACTCGCTGTCCCTGAACGCGAACGACACGGACTTCAAGAACCCCACCACACCGGTGATCGTCAACCTGATCTCGGCCCTGAAGACCCTCAAGGCGAAGTACGGCGAGAAGTTCGTCCTGACGATGGCCCCCGAGACCTTCTTCGTCCAGATGGGCCACCAGTACTACGGCACCGGCAAGTGGGGCGGCCAGGACCCGCGCTGCGGCGCCTACCTGCCGGTGATCCACGCCCTGCGCGACGACCTGACCCTGCTGCACGTCCAGGACTACAACTCGGGGCCGATCATGGGCCTGGACGACCAGTACCACTCGATGGGCGGCGCCGACTTCCACATCGCCATGACCGACATGCTCCTGACGGGCTTCACGGTGGCCGGCGACCCGGCGAACGTCTTCCCGCCCCTGCGCCCCGACCAGGTCGCCATCGGTATGCCGGCCTCCACCCAGGCGGGCAACGGCTACGTGCCTCCGGCGGAGGTCACCAGGACCCTGGACTGCCTCACCAAGAGGACGAACTGCGGCGCGTACACCCCCCACGGCACGTGGCCGGACCTGCGCGGCGTGATGACCTGGTCGATCAACTGGGACCGGTACGGCGACTGGCAGTTCCAGCGGACCTTCGACACGTACTTCGGCTGAGCGGCCCCAGCGTCAGGAACAGCAGGGTCAGCAACACCAGGGACAGACACCAACTGGCCACGACGTCCAGTGGCCAGTGGTACCCGCGCCGCACCAGCCCGTAGGAGACCGCGAGCACGAGCACACCCCACACCGCCACGACCGCCCCCCGCGCGCGCCGCGAGCGCACCCAGGGCAGCAGCACCAGCGCGGCCGCCCCGTAGGCGACGGCGGCCGTCGCGGTGTGCCCGGAGGGGAAGTACCCGTCACCCGGCGGCATGACGGAGGTCCCGCCCCGGTGGGTCCAGTCCTTCAGCGGCACGACGACGGCGGGCAGCACCGCCATCAGCACCGCGGCGGCCCCCGGCGCCCCCCACCACCACCGCACGTCCGATCGGTGAGGAGACCCGGAGCCCGGGGGCTCCGGTTGTGTGCGCGAGGCACGTACCAGGTCGAAGCTGGGGAGGCCACGGCCTGATGTCGCCCACGGTTTCCCGTGAGCGGGTGTATCTCTCATCTGGGAGAGAACCTACGGCAGCGGAAGGGGGAAGGACAGCCGGATCGGCGTCCTGCCATCCTCCTCCCACACCTTCTTCACATGCTCTGCTTCCGGTTCCGCCGGATGTGCGAATCCGGTGCTCAGATGCGCGCGAACGCCTGCTCGATGATGTCCAGGCCCTCGTTCAGCAGGTCCTCGCCGATCACCAGCGGGGGCAGGAAGCGGAGCACGTTGCCGTAGGTGCCGCAGGTGAGCACGAGCAGGCCCTCGGCGTGGCAGGCCTTGGCGAGCGCGGCCGTGGCCTCCGGGTTCGGCTCCTTGGTCGTACGGTCCTTGACCAGCTCGATGGCGATCATGGCGCCGCGGCCGCGGACGTCACCGATGACGTCGAACTTCTCCTGCATCGCGGTCAGGCGGCCCTTCATGACCTCCTCGATCCGCTTCGCCTTGGCGTTGAGGTCCAGCTCCTTCATCGTCTCGATCGCGCCGAGCGCGCCCGCGCAGGCGACCGGGTTGCCGCCGTAGGTGCCGCCCAGGCCGCCCGCGTGGGCGGCGTCCATGATCTCGGCGCGGCCGGTGACCGCGGCGAGCGGGAGGCCACCGGCGATGCCCTTGGCCGTCGTGATCAGGTCGGGGACGATGCCCTCGTCCTCACAGGCGAACCACTGGCCGGTGCGGCAGAAGCCGGACTGGATCTCGTCGGCGACGAAGACGATGCCGTTGTCCGCGGCGAACTGGCGGATCGCGGGCAGGAAGCCCTTGGCCGGCTCGATGAAGCCGCCCTCGCCGAGCACCGGCTCGATGATGATCGCGGCCACGTTCTCCGCGCCGACCTGCTTGGAGATCTGGTCGATGGCGGCCTTGGCGGCCTCGGGGCCGCAGTTGTCCGCGCCGGTCGGCCAGCGGTAGGCGTAGGCCAGCGGGGCGCGGTAGACCTCGGGGGCGAACGGGCCGAAGCCGTGCTTGTACGGCATGTTCTTCGCCGTCAGCGCCATGGTGAGGTTGGTGCGGCCGTGGTAGCCGTGGTCGAAGACGACGACCGCCTGGCGCTTGGTGTAGGCGCGGGCGATCTTGACGGCGTTCTCGACGGCCTCGGCGCCGCTGTTGAACAGCGCGGACTTCTTCGCGTGGTCGCCCGGCGTCAGCTCGGCCAGCGCCTCGGCGACGGCCACGTAGCCCTCGTACGGCGTGACCATGAAACACGTGTGGGTGAAGTCGGCGAGCTGCGCGGAAGCACGGCGCACCACGGCCTCGGCGGAGGCGCCGACGCTGGTCACGGCGATGCCGGAGCCGAAGTCGATGAGGCGGTTGCCGTCGACGTCCTCGATGATGCCGCCGCCCGCGCGCGTGACGAAGACCGGCAGCGTGGAGCCCACACCCTGCGCGACCGCCGCGGTCCGGCGGGCCTGCAGCTCCTGCGACTTCGGGCCGGGGATGGCGGTGGCGACGTGACGCGTCTGCTCGAGTGCGGTCATGGGGGGCTCCCTGGTCGGATCGTGCGGGGGCGTTTTTCGGACGCTTTCCTTCTTTTGTGCAGGCTAGGGCCGCACAAGGGGGCTGGGCATGCTCCATGTGGGCGTTGTCGGCCATCGCGGTTGTCCGCGATGGATATAGAGGGGTGGGGGAGGGGAGGTCCCGGACGGGCACCGCGGCGGCGCGACGGCGTGCGGCTCGCCGCGTCACCGGTGAACTCCCCTTTGCCCAGGGTTAGATTGACTCGCTGATGGTGGACGCAACGGCTGGCCGGGGAGCGACGGCGATGGACGACGGGACGCAGGACGCCCAGGGTACGCATCAGGGGCGCCGGGCAGTACCAGGCCGCCGACCTGCTGACCGCCGAGGTGGCCGGCGCTCGGATGAACGACGTGGACTGCGCCCGCGTGCAACGGGCCTGGGACCGCGCCCGGCGCGAAGGCGGCCTGGCCGGCTTCACCGAGACCGTGCTGCAGCGCGGCGGCGCCGCCTGGACCCACCCCTCCGGCGCCCGCGACCTGCCCGCCCCGCGCGCCCGGCACGACCTGCTCCAGGGCCAGGTGCGGCTCGGTCGCTGGGTGGCGGGCGAGCGGACCCCGCGCGCCTACCACGACGCCGGCGCGGCCCTGGCCCCGGATCTGCTGGGCACCTCCCTGCTGGTGATCGGCCCGCCCGGCTCGGGCAAGACCCGGCACGTCGTCGAGCCGGTCACCGAATCCCTCGCCCTGCAGGCGCTCACCGGCGCCTGCGCGGTCGTCGCGGTCTGCGCCGCCGGCACACCGCTGGGTCAGGACGGCGCCTACGACGTGGTGGTCCGCATCGGCGATCCGGCCTCCGTGCACGACCTGGACCCCTACGCCGAGTCCGACGACCCCGACGAGGCGGCCGCCGTCCTCGCCGAGGCGCTGGCCGGGGACCTGGACACCGTCTCCGCCCAGAGCGCCGCCACCGCGCTCGCCCAACTGCTCGGCCCCTACCGGGCTCTCCACGGCCGTTTCCCGTCGCTGCCCGTGCTGCGCGAGCTGCTGGAGGGCGATCCGGGCGCGCTGGCGGCGCTGCGGGCGGGCCTGGCGGCCGACGAGCACGCCGTGATGCGCCGCGAGCTGGACGCGCGGATGCGGCAGGCCGGCACCGCGGCCGACGTCGGCCCCGTCCTCGCCGACCGGCTCGCGCTGCTCGACCGGCCGGTCTTCGCCGGCTTCTTCGGCGCCGGGGACCCCGCCGACGGCAGGCCGTTCTCGCTGCGCGCCGTCGCCCACCATCCGCTGCGGGTCCGCATCGACCTGCCCGAGCGCGGCCACGAGGAGGCGGCCCGGCTGATCACCCGCCTGGTGCTGGCCCAGTTCCACACGGTCGTACGGGACACCCGCCGCCCGCACTTCGCGTGCCTGGTCCTCGACGACGCCACCGGGAGCGTCACGCCCGAGTCGGTGCGCCGCATCCAGCGGCTGCGCGCGCAGAACGCCGGGGTCGTCCTGGCGCTGCGCACGATCGCGGACGTACCGGAGGCGCTGCACGGCCCGCTGCTGGGCGCGGTCGGCTGCCGGATGGCGCTGTCCGGGGTCACCACCTGGGACGGCAGCCGGTTCGCGCACGCCTGGGGCACCGAGTGGGTGGAGACCACGGAGGTCGCCAAGCACACGGTCTTCGCCGACCAGCCCATGACCCGGGCCATCCACGCCCTGCGCAAGGTGGTCACCGGCAAGGCGGTGACCACCGACGCCGTCACCACCAAGCAGGTCGAGCGGGAGCGCTGGTCCGCCTCCCAGCTGGCCCACGAGGTCCCGCCGGGCCACGCGGTGCTGTCGCTGACCAGCGTGCGCGGCGAGCACGCGCCACCGCTGCTGATCGACCTGCGCGGCTGAACGGGACCGGCGAACCGGACGACGGGAAAAGGATCCTTGCGGCTCCCCGCGGCTGGCGGCCCGCTACGGCGCATTCCGGTCTCCCGGGGACCGTACAGTGAGGCAGAATCGACACAGGCCGTTCATACGCGGCGGCCAAAAGATCACAACGATCACCCGCCCTCCGCAGACCTGAAGGCCTCATGCCCCCGACGCTCGCCTCGCTCGTCCACCACTCGGCGCTCAAGCTGACCGTGCGCGCGGGCGCGGACCGCCTGGACGTGCCCGTGCGCTGGGCACACGTCAGCGAGCTGGCCGACCCCGTGCCCTACATGGAGGGCGGGGAGCTGCTGCTGATCACCGCGCTGAAACTGGACGCCGAGGACCCCGAGGCCATGCGCCGCTATGTGAAGCGGCTGGTCAAGGCCGGAGTCGTCGGGCTGGGCTTCGCCGTCGGGGTGAACTACGACGAGATCCCCGCCGCGCTCGTCGAGGCCGCGGAGGAGGAGGGCCTGCCGCTGCTGGAGGTGCCCCGGCGCACCCCGTTCCTCGCCATCAGCAAGGCGGTGTCCGCCGCGATCGCCGCCGACCAGTACCGCGCGGTGACCGCCGGCTTCGCCGCCCAGCGGGAGCTGACCAAGCAGGCCCTGAACGCCGGTCCCGAGGGCCTGCTGAGCGCGCTCGCCGCCCAGGTGGACGGCTGGGCCGCGCTCTACGACGCCTCCGGTGCCGTCGTCGCCACCGCACCGGAGTGGGCCGGCCGCAGGGCCGCCCGGCTCACCACGGACGTCGAACGGCTGCGCGAGCGACCCGCGCCCGCCTCCGCGGTGGTCGGCGGCCCCGAGACCGAGGACCGCGTCGAACTGCACTCCATCGGCACCAGCCGCCGCCCGCGCGCCGCGCTCGCCGTCGGCACCGCCGCCCCGCTCGGCACGGCCGAGCGGTACGCCGTGCACTCCGCCATCGCCCTGCTCACCCTCACCACGGAACGCTCCCGCTCGCTGCACGCCGCCGAGCAGCGCATCGGCGCCGCCGTGCTCCGCATGCTGCTCGCCGGGCAGCCCGACCACGCCCGGGCCGTCGCCGGCGACCTGTACGGCGGCCTGCTGGACGCACCGTTCCGGATGATCGTGGCCGAGTCCGCCTCGGCGTCCGCCGCGCGAGCGCACGCCGAGGCGCACGCGCGTGTCAGGCCCGCCCCGCCCACCGGCGGCGGCGCACCGGCCGCCACCGGCACCGGGGGCGACCCGCTCGCCGCGCTCGCCGAGGTCGTCGAGGCCGCGGCGGCACGCTCCGGCGAGGCGGTCCTCGTCGTCCCCGACGGGGAGCGCCTGGTGGTGCTGGCCGCGGACGGCGGCGCGGCCGTCACCGCGTGCACCGAGCACGCCGCCGCGCTGGAGGCGGCCCGCGCCCAGGCCGTGCGGGAGCAGCGCCCCGCCGACGAGGACGAGCTGGTCGTGGGCCTGTCGGCGCCGGCCGGTCCGATCGCGGCCGCCGCCGGGTACAAGCAGGCCGAGCAGGCGCTGTCGGTGGCCCGGCGGCGCGGCCGGGTGCTCGTCGAGCACGAGCAGCTGGCCTCCGGGTCCGTGCTGCCGCTGCTGGCCGACGACGCCGTGCGGGCGTTCGCGGACGGACTGCTGCGGGCGCTGTACGAGCACGACGCGACCGGCCGCGGCGACCTCGTCGCCTCGCTGCGGGCCTGGCTGTCGCGCCACGGCCAGTGGGACGCGGCCGCCGCCGACCTCGGCGTGCACCGGCACACCCTGCGCTACCGGATGCGGCGGGTGGAGGAGATCCTCGGACGCTCGCTGGACGACCCGGACGTGCGGATGGAGCTGTGGCTGGCGCTGAAGGCCACGGCCACGGAGCAGCCGTAGCGACGGACCGGACCCCTGCCCGTTCCCCGCGGTCGCACGACGAACCGGGGACGTATGACGAACCCGCGGACGCACGACGAACGCGCGGTCGCACGACGAAAGGCGCGGTCGTACGACGAAAGGCGCGGTCGTACGACAAACAGGCGCACCCGTACCCGACACTGCTCCACCACGGACAAGCGCCGTTGCGCCGCGCGCGCCCTACCGTTGTCCGCGCAAGCACAACACCCCCAAGCACGGAAGGGCCGGGACTCGCACATGACTTCCACCCACGCCTTCTGGCTCGCCGGCCGCCAGGCCACCGGCGAGGACACCTTCGACGTCACCTCCCCGTGGGACGGCCGGCTGGTCGGGAAGGTCAGCGTGCCCACCGACGCCCAGGTCGAGGAGGCCGTGGCCGCCGCGCACGCCGTGCTGGACGAGTTCGCCGCCACCCCGGCCCACGTGCGCGCCGCCGCCCTGGACCACGTCAGCAAGCGGCTGGCCGAGCGCACCGAGGAGATCGCGCAGCTGATCTCCGCCGAGAACGGCAAGCCGATCAAGTGGGCGCGCGGCGAGGTCGGGCGCGCGGTGTCCGTGTTCCGCTTCGCCGCGGAGGAGGCCCGCCGGTTCAACGGCGGCGAGGCCCAGCGCCTGGACACCGACGCGGGCGGCCAGGGCCGCCTCGCCGTCACCCGCCGCTTCCCCAAGGGCGTCGTCCTCGGCATCGCGCCGTTCAACTTCCCGCTGAACCTGTGCGCGCACAAGGTCGCCCCGGCCATCGCCGCCGGCGCCCCGATCATCCTCAAGCCGGCCCCGGCCACCCCGCTGTCCGGGCTGATCCTCGGCGAGCTGCTGGCCGAGACGGACCTGCCGGCCGGTTCCTGGTCCGTGCTGACCGTCACCAACGACAAGATGCCCGCCCTGGTGCAGGACGAGCGGCTGCCCGTCATCTCCTTCACCGGCTCCGACAAGGTCGGCTACGCCATCGAGGCGTCCGTGCCGCACAAGCACTGCACCCTGGAGCTGGGCGGCAACGCCGCCGCCGTCGTCCTCGCCGACTACTCCTCCGACGAGGACCTGGACTGGGCCGCGAGCCGCATCGCGACCTTCTCCAACTACCAGGCCGGCCAGTCCTGCATCTCCGTGCAGCGCGTGATCGCCGACGCCGCCGTCTACGACCGGCTGCTGCCGCGCATCGTGGCCGCCGTCGAGGCGCAGGGCACCGGCGACCCGTCCGACCCGTCCACCGACGTCGGCCCGCTGGTCAGCGAGGACGCCGCCAAGCGCGTGGAGTCCTGGGTCGAGGAGGCGGTCGGCGCGGGCGCGAAGCTGCTCACCGGCGGCAAGCGCGACGGCGCCACCTACGCCCCGACCGTCCTCACCGACGTCCCGGCCGGCGTGACCCTCGCCACCGAGGAGGTCTTCGGCCCGGTCCTGACCGTGCAGAAGGTGGACGGCGAGGCAGAGGCGTTCGCCGCCGTCAACGACTCCAAGTTCGGCCTGCAGGCGGGCGTGTTCACCCACGACCTGCAGACCGCCTTCCGCGCCCACCGCGCCCTGGAGGTCGGCGGTGTCGTCATCGGCGACGCGCCGTCCTACCGCGCCGACCAGATGCCCTACGGCGGCGTCAAGCAGTCCGGCGTGGGCCGCGAGGGCGTGCGTTCGGCCATGGACGACTACACCTACGAGCGCGTCCTGGTCCTGACCGGCCTGGCCCTGTAAGGCCCGCCCGGCCGGGCCCCACGGGGTCCGGCCGGTGGCCTGTCGCGGACGACGGCCCGAGCCCATTGTGCGGGGGCTCGGGCCGTTTTCGTCTCCGCAGCGGTCGGCCGCCGAAGGCGCTGTGGTCTTGGGCGACCGCTTTGCCGGACCTGACGTCCCGTCACGGACACTGGGCTCAGGGCAGGATGGAGTCGACGTAACCGCCGTCGACGCGCACGGCGCCGCCCGTGGTGGCCGAGGCGTAGGGCGAGGCGAGGTAGACGACCAGGTGGGCGATCTCCTCCGGCTCGATCAGGCGCTGCAGCAGGGACTGTGGACGGTACTTGACCATGAACTCGCGCTGCGCCTCGTCCCAGGGGAGTTCCTCGCCGACGAGTTCGCGGACGAAGTCCTCGACTCCACCGGTGTGGGTGGGGCCGGCGATGACGGAGTTGACGGTGACGCCGGTGCCGGCGGCGTCCTTGGCGAAGCCGCGGCTGACGGCGAGCAGCGAGGTCTTCGTCATGCCGTAGTGGATCATCTCGGCGGGGATGACCACGGCCGAGTCGCTGGCGAGGTTCAGGACGCGCCCCCAGCCCCGTTCCTTCATACCGGGCAGGTAGGCGCGGATGAGCCGCACCGCGGACAGGACGTTCACCTCGAAGTAGCGGCGCCACTCTGCGTCGTCGATCTCCAGCGCGGGGGCGGCGCCGAAGATGCCGAGGTTGTTGACGAGGATGTCGACCGAGGGCACGGCCTCCACTACGGCGGCGGCGCCCTGCTCCGTCGCCAGGTCGCCCGTGGCGCCGCTGACGTCGTCGCTGCCGGAGTCGGCGCGCACGGTGCGGACGGCCTCCGCGACGCGCTCCTCACCGCGTCCGTTGACCACGACGCGCGCTCCGGCGCGGGCGAGACCGGTGGCGATGGCCTGGCCGATGCCCTGGGTGGAGCCGGTGACCAGGGCGGAGCGGCCGGAGAGATCGATCTGCATGACGGGTGTCCCCTCGTCTGGGTCGTGGCGTGGAACTGCTGCAGCGGTGCGTGCCCGGCGCCTGCGGCGCCCGTCCCGCTCGCGCGTCCAAGGGGGCTGGGGAGGCGACCGGGTTCACTTCAGGATGTCGGAGGCCGGACCGGCGCGCAGGTCCGGCCCCTGCTGGGCCGCGTCGTCCGACGTGCTCGCGGACAGGCGTGCGGGGCCACGATCACCACGGCGCCGGCCACACGGCACGGGTGGGTGGTGGAGGGGGAGGAGGGCTGCGACCGGCGCCCCCGGGCCGCTCGACCCCGTCGCCGGCCGGAGGCGTCGGGCGCCCGGGATCGTGCCCCCGCCGAGGCGGGGCCGGGATCAGGGCGCGGCGGGCGCCGGTCCGGTGCTGGCGCGGACCGTCAGTTCGGGGGCGATGAGGGCCACCTCCTGGCCGCCGCGGCCGTCGAGCTTGGCCGCCAGGAGTTCGACCGCGCTGCGGCCCATCTCCTGGGCGGGCACGGCGACCGAGGTCAGGCGGACCGAGGCCTGGGCGGCGACCTGCTCGGGGCAGACCGCGAGCACCGAGACGTCCTCGGGCACGGCCCGCCCCTGCTGGCGCAGCAGGGCCAGCAACGGCTCCACCGCGGACTCGTTCTGCACGACGAAGCCCGTGGTGCCCGGCCGTTCGTCGAAGATGCGGGCGACGGTGACCGCCAGCGCGTCGTACCCGGCCTCGCAGGGCCGGTGCAGCACGCGCAGCCCCAGCTCCCGCGCCCGGGCGCGCAGGCCGTCCAGGGTGCGCTCGGCGAAGCCGGTGTGCCGCTCGTAGACGGCGGGCGCCTCGCCGATGAAGGCGATGTCGCGGTGCCCGAGCAGCGCCAGGTGCTCCACGCACAGCGCGCCCGCCGCGCCCCAGTCCAGGTCCACGCAGGTCAGGCCGGCGGTGTCGGCGGGCAGTCCGATCAGGACGCTGGGCCGGCGGGTCTCGCGCAGCAGCGGCAGGCGCTCGTCGTCGAGCTGGACGTCCATCAGGATCATCGCGTCGGCCAGGCCGCTGCCGGTGACCCGGCGGACGGCGTCGGGGCCCTCCTCGCCGGTGAGCAGCAGCACGTCGTAGCCGTGGGTGCGGGCGGTGGTGGCCACCGCGATGGCGATCTCCATCATCACCGGCACGTACATGTCCGTGCGCAGTGGGATCATGAGGGCGATGATGTTCGACCTGCCGCCGGCCAGTGCGCGGGCGCCGGCGTTGGGGTGGTAGCCCAGCTCCCGGATGCTGCGTTCGACCCGCTGCCGGGTGCTCGCGGAGATGGACCGCTTGCCGCTGAGGACGTAGCTCACCGTGCTCGCCGAGACTCCGGCGTGCTGGGCGACCTCGGCGAGGGTGACCATGTCCGCTCTCCAAGCTGGGTGAAGCGCTTCGACAGCGCGGGTCGGGTGGCTTGCTCCCTGTGGGGACGTTCGACCGTAACCCCAGGAGGCAGGCACTGTCCAGGGCCCTCGAAGCGCTTCGACTGGCACGGTCGACCGGCTCGGCATGTGACCGGTGCGGGCGCGCTGCCGGTGCGGTGCGGCTCCCGTGCGTGCACCGCGTCGGACGGGGCAGCCGGCGGCCGTGCGTCAGGTCACCCGTTCAGCCCCGTCAGGGTCCGTGGTGCCGTCGCCCGCGCCGCCGCGTCGGCGTCGGGCCCGGACCACGGCGGACGGTGGGCGCGAGCGGGCGCGGGCGGCCGGGTATCCGTGCGACAGGGGTGGTGGGCCTGCCCCGGATCGGGTACATACGAACCGGTAGCACCGGTCGGTAACGTACGCCCCCAAGATCCCTATTCGCGAGATCCCCCGAGATCTCTCTCGCGGCGAGGTGAGCCTCATGTCCGCACCAACGACCAACAAGCCCACCGTCACCGAGCGCGAAGCCCGCCAGGTGGCGGAGGCCGCTCGTGAGCAGGACTGGCGCAAGCCCAGTTTCGCCAAGGAGTTGTTCCTGGGCCGCTTCCGGCTCGACCTCATCCATCCGCATCCGCTGTCGGCCGACGACGACGTCCAGCGCGGCGAGGAGTTCCTCGCCAAGCTGCGCGACTTCTGCGAGACGAAGGTCGACGCCGCCCGCATCGAACGCGACGCGCAGATACCCGACGAGGTCATCACCGGCCTGAAGGAGATCGGCGCCCTCGGCATGAAGATCGACACCAAGTACGGCGGTCTCGGTCTGACGCAGGTCTACTACAACAAGGCGCTCGCCCTGGCCGGCTCCGCCAGCCCCGCCATCGGCGCCCTGCTCTCCGCCCACCAGTCGATCGGCGTCCCGCAGCCGCTGAAGCTGTTCGGCACCCAGGAGCAGAAGGACACCTTCCTGCCGCGCTGCGCCCGCACCGACATCTCGGCGTTCCTGCTGACCGAGCCGGACGTCGGCTCCGATCCGGCCCGCCTGGCCACCTCCGCCGTCCCCGACGGGGACGACTACATCCTCGACGGCGTCAAACTGTGGACGACCAACGGCGTGGTCGCCGACCTCCTCGTCGTCATGGCGCGCGTGCCGAAGTCCGAGGGGCACCGCGGCGGCATCACCGCCTTCGTCGTCGAGGCGGCCTCCGAGGGCATCACCGTCGAGCACCGCAACGCCTTCATGGGCCTGCGCGGCATCGAGAACGGCGTCACCCGCTTCCACCGGGTCCGCGTCCCGGCCGCCCACCGCATCGGCGAGGAGGGCCAGGGCTTGAAGATCGCCCTGACCACCCTCAACACCGGCCGGCTCTCGCTGCCCGCGATGTGCGCCGGCGCCGGCAAGTGGTGCCTGAAGATCGCCCGCGAGTGGTCCGCGGCCCGCGAGCAGTGGGGCAAGCCCGTCGCGCTGCACGAGGCGGTCGGCGCGAAGATCTCCTTCATCGCGGCCACCACCTTCGCCCTGGAGGCCGTCCTGGAGCTGTCCTCCCAGATGGCCGACGAGGACCGCAACGACATCCGCATCGAGGCCGCCCTCGCCAAGCTCTACGGCTCGGAGATGGCCTGGAAGATGGCCGACGAACTCGTCCAGATCCGCGGCGGGCGCGGCTACGAGACCGCCGCCTCGCTGGCCGCCCGCGGCGAACGCGCCGTCCCCGCCGAGCAGATGCTGCGCGACCTGCGCATCAACCGCATCTTCGAGGGCTCCACCGAGATCATGCACCTGCTCATCGCGCGCGAGGCGGTCGACGCCCACCTGTCCGTCGCCGGCGACCTCATCGACCCCGACAAGTCCCTTCAGGACAAGGCGAAGGCGGGCGCGAACGCGGGCGTGTTCTACGCCAAGTGGCTGCCCAAGCTCGTCGCGGGCCCGGGTCAGCTGCCGCGCTCCTACGCCGAGTTCCACCCGGCGGGCCACGTCGACCTCTCCGGCCACCTGCGCTACGTCGAGCGCCACGCCCGCAAGCTCGCCCGCTCCACCTTCTACGCCATGTCCCGCTGGCAGGGGAAGATGGAGACCAAGCAGGGCTTCCTCGGGCGTGTCGTCGACATCGGGGCGGAGCTGTTCGCGATGAGCGCCGCCTGCGTGCGCGCCGAGCTGCTGCGCACCCGCGGCGAGCACGGCCGCGAGGCCTACCAGCTCGCCGACGCCTTCTGCCGCCAGGCCCGCATCCGCGTCGCCGAACTCTTCGACCGGCTGTGGACCAACACCGACGATGTGGACCGCAAGGTCGTCAAGGGCGTCCTCGGCGGCGCCTACGCGTGGCTGGAGCAGGGCGTCATCGACCCCTCGGACGACGGGCCGTGGATCGCGGACGCCCACCCGGGCCCCAGCGCACGGGAGAACGTGCACCGCCCGATCCGGTAAGCCCCCTGCCGGTGGCACGGCACGCGGGCGCGCGCCCCGGGCGCATACGGGGCGCGCACCCGCCCGAGGGACGCGCTGTCCTCGCGCACAGCCGGTGCGGCCACAATGGGGGGATGAGCGACAGTGCAGCCCCTCTCGCCGACCCGCACCTCGTCTTCGACCCCGTCAGCGGGGACGGCCCCAAGGACGTGGTGGTCCTCGGGTCCACCGGGTCCATCGGCACCCAGGCCATCGACCTCGTCCTGCGCAACCCGGACCGGTTCCGGGTGACCGCGCTGTCCGCCAACGGCGGACGGGTCGGTCTGCTCGCCGAGCAGGCGCACCGGCTCCGCGTGCGGACCGTCGCCGTGGCCCGCGAGGACGCCGTACCGGCGCTGCGGGAGGCGCTCGCGGCGGAGTACGGCGGCGAGCCGCTGCCGGAGATCCTCGCCGGGCCCGACGCGGCCACCCAGGTCGCCGCCTCCGACTGCCACACCGTGCTCAACGGCATCACCGGCTCCATCGGGCTCGCCCCCACCCTCGCCGCACTGGAGGCGGGCCGCACCCTCGCGCTCGCCAACAAGGAGTCGCTCATCGTCGGCGGCCCGCTGGTCAAGGCGCTCGCCAAGCCCGGCCAGATCATCCCGGTGGACTCCGAGCACGCCGCCCTCTTCCAGGCGCTGGCCGCCGGCACCCGCGCCGATGTGCGCAAACTCGTCGTCACCGCCTCCGGCGGACCCTTCCGGGGCCGCAGCAAGGCCGACCTGGCGGACGTCACCGTCGAGGACGCCCTCGCCCACCCCACCTGGGCGATGGGCCCGGTGATCACCGTCAACTCCGCCACCCTCGTCAACAAGGGCCTGGAGGTCATCGAGGCGCACCTGCTGTACGACATCCCCTTCGAGCGCATCGAGGTCGTCGTGCACCCGCAGTCCTACGTGCACTCGATGGTGGAGTTCACCGACGGCTCCACGCTCGCCCAGGCCACGCCGCCCGACATGCGCGGCCCCATCGCCATCGGCCTGGGCTGGCCCGAACGCGTCCCCGACGCCGCCCCCGCCTTCGACTGGAGCAAGGCCTCGACCTGGGAGTTCTTCCCGCTGGACGACGACGCCTTCCCCTCCGTCGGCCTCGCCCGGCATGTGGGCCGGCTCGCGGGGACCGCACCGGCCGTGTTCAACGCCGCCAACGAGGAGTGCGTCGACGCGTTCCTGCGCGGCGCGCTGCCCTTCAACGGGATCATGGAGACCGTGACACAAGTGGTCGAGGAGCACGGCACACCCCGTGCGGGAACTACGCTGACCCTGCCGGACGTCCTCGAGGCGGAGACCTGGGCCCGCGCCCGGGCCCGGGAACTGACAGCGCAGACGGCGAATGCGGAGGCGCGTGCATGACGTCACTGATGATGATCCTCGGCATAGTCGTCTTCGTGATCGGCCTGCTGGTCTCCATCGCGTGGCACGAGCTGGGGCATCTGTCCACCGCCAAGCTCTTCGGCATCCGCGTGCCGCAGTACATGGTCGGTTTCGGCCCGACCATCTGGTCGCGGAAGAAGGGCGAGACGGAGTACGGCATCAAGGCCATCCCGTTCGGCGGCTACATCCGCATGATCGGCATGTTCCCGCCCGGCGACGACGGCCGGATCACCGCCCGCTCCACCTCGCCGTGGCGCGGCATGATCGAGGACGCCCGCTCGGCCGCCTTCGAGGAGCTGGGGCCGGGCGACGACAAGCGCCTGTTCTACACGCGGGCCCCGTGGAAGCGGGTCATCGTGATGTTCGCGGGCCCCTTCATGAACCTCGTGCTGGCGGTCGCGCTGTTCCTCACCGTGCTGATGGGCTTCGGCATCTCCCAGCAGACCACCACGGTCAGCTCGGTCTCCCAGTGCGTCATCGCCCAGAGCGAGAACCGCGACACCTGCAAGAGCACCGACGCGCCCTCCCCGGCCGCCGCGGCGGGCCTGAAGGCCGGCGACAAGATCGTCTCCTTCGACGGCGTGAAGACCGACGACTGGAACCGCCTGTCCGACCTCATCCGTGCCCACCCCGGCAAGCAGGTGCCGATCGTCGTCGAGCGCGGCGGCCACGACGTCACGCTGCATGCGAAGATCGCCACCAACCAGGTCGCCAAGAAGGACTCCCACGGCCAGATCGTCCAGGGCCAGTACGTCAACGCCGGCTTCCTCGGCTTCAGCGCCGCCACCGGCGTCGTCCGCCAGGACTTCGGTCAGTCCGTGACGTGGATGGGCGACCGCCTGGGCGAGGCCGTCGACTCCATCGCGAGCCTGCCCGGCAAGATCCCCGCCCTGTGGGACGCGGCCTTCGACGGCGCCCCCCGCCAGCCCGACTCCCCGATGGGCGTGGTCGGCGCCGCCCGCGTCGGCGGCGAGATCTTCACCCTGAACATCCCCGCCACCCAGCAACTGGCCATGGCCCTGATGCTGGTCGCCGGCTTCAACCTGTCCCTGTTCCTGTTCAACATGCTCCCGCTGCTCCCCCTGGACGGCGGCCACATCGCCGGCGCCCTGTGGGAGTCCCTGCGCCGCCACCTGGCCCGCGTGCTGCGCCGCCCGGACCCGGGCCCCTTCGACGTGGCCAAGCTCATGCCGGTGGCCTACGTGGTGGCGAGCGTGTTCATCTGCTTCACGATCCTGGTCCTGATCGCGGACGTCGTTAACCCGGTCAAGATCTCCTGACCACCCGCCGTTGGGCAGGCGGCCGGCGCGCGCGGCGCCCGGCCGCCTACCAATGAGTGGTTTACCGGGTGGGATGTGCTGGCCCAAGGTCGCGTGCCGTAATCTCGAAGCCTGGGAGCCCGCCGCTGCACGGGGCCGGACCTTGAACCACGACTTGGGGTTGCACAGCAGATGACTGCGATTTCTCTCGGCATGCCGTCCGTTCCGACCAAGCTCGCCGAGCGGCGCAAGAGCCGTCAGATCCATGTCGGGCCGGTGGCGGTGGGTGGGGACGCGCCGGTGTCGGTGCAGTCGATGACGACGACGCGGACCTCCGACATCGGGGCGACGCTGCAGCAGAT
>NZ_LR732544.1:5290869-5296659 GCF_902506575.1 Streptomyces mexicanus
TCGCCGAGCGGCGCAAGAGCCGTCAGATCCATGTCGGGCCGGTGGCGGTGGGTGGGGACGCGCCGGTGTCGGTGCAGTCGATGACGACGACGCGGACCTCCGACATCGGGGCGACGCTGCAGCAGATCGCGGAGCTGACGGCGGCCGGGTGCCAGATCGTGCGGGTGGCGTGTCCGACGCAGGACGACGCGGACGCGCTGGCGACGATCGCGCGCAAGTCGCAGATCCCGGTGATCGCGGACATCCATTTCCAGCCGAAGTACGTGTTCGCGGCGATCGAGGCCGGGTGCGCGGCGGTGCGGGTGAACCCGGGCAACATCAAGAAGTTCGACGACCAGGTCAAGGAGATCGCCAAGGCGGCGAAGGACCATGGCACGCCGATCCGGATCGGGGTGAACGCGGGGTCGCTGGACAAGCGTCTGCTGCAGAAGTACGGCAAGGCGACCCCGGAGGCGCTCGTCGAGAGTGCCCTGTGGGAGGCGTCCCTCTTCGAGGAGCACGACTTCCGGGACATCAAGATCTCGGTGAAGCACAACGATCCGGTGGTGATGATCGAGGCGTACCGGCAGTTGGCGGAGGCGTGTGATTATCCGCTGCACCTGGGGGTGACGGAGGCGGGTCCGGCGTTCCAGGGGACGATCAAGTCGGCGGTGGCGTTCGGTGCGCTGTTGTCGCAGGGGATCGGGGACACGATCCGGGTGTCGTTGTCGGCTCCTCCGGTGGAGGAGGTGAAGGTGGGTCTGCAGATTCTGCAGTCGCTGGGGTTGCGGCAGCGGGGTCTGGAGATCGTGTCGTGTCCGTCGTGCGGGCGGGCGCAGGTGGATGTGTACAAGCTGGCCGAGGAGGTCACCGCCGGGCTGACGGGCATGGAGGTGCCGTTGCGGGTGGCGGTGATGGGTTGTGTGGTCAACGGTCCCGGTGAGGCGCGTGAGGCGGATCTGGGGGTGGCCTCGGGCAACGGCAAGGGGCAGATCTTCGTGAAGGGCGAGGTCATCAAGACCGTGCCGGAGTCGAAGATCGTGGAGACGTTGATCGAGGAGGCCATGAAGCTCGCCGAGCGCGGATCTGGGGGTGGCCTCGGGCAACGGCAAGGGGCAGATCTTCGTGAAGGGCGAGGTCATCAAGACCGTGCCGGAGTCGAAGATCGTGGAGACGTTGATCGAGGAGGCCATGAAGCTCGCCGAGCAGATGGAGGCCGACGGCGTGGCCTCCGGCGAGCCGGAGGTCTCGGTCGCGGGCTGAGCCGGAGCCGTACGAACGGATCTCTTGGGCGCGCGCCGCGCGGTGCGCGCTTCGGCCTCACGCCTCCTCCCGCAGGCCGCGGGTCGGATCCTCCACCGGGGCGTCCTCCTGGAGGGAACCGGGTGCCGCCCGGTCCGGCGCGGCCGGACTGTACGGGGCCTGCTCGGGCGGCTCGGGGCCCTGGTCGCCGGGCGCGCCCGCGCCCCGCGCCGGCAGGCGCAGCGCCAGCAGGGCCGCGTCGTCGCCGCTCGGCTGGACCCGTTTGAGCAGCTCGTCGCAGAAGTCGTCCACGGTGCCCTCGCACAGCCGCCGGACCAGCACCGCCGCATGGTGGCGCAGCTTGGCCATGCCCAGGTCGATGGGACGGCCCCGGCTCTCCACCAGACCGTCGGTGTAGAGCAGCAGGGTGGACTCGGGCGGCAGTTCCTCGTACGCGTCCGGCCAGTTCAGCCCCAGGTGCAGGGTGGCGCTCATGCCGATCAGCGGGCCGTGCCCGCCGGTCAGGAACCGGGTGTCGCCCTCCCGGGTGATCAGCAGCGGCGGCGGATGCCCGGCGTTGACCCAGTTCAGCCGCCACGGCCCGCCCTCGGGGCCCTCGATCCGGGCGAAGACGAGCGTGGCCATCGGCGCGTCGCTGGTGTTCGTCACCGCCTCGTCCAGCCGGCACATGATCAAGCTGGGCGGCTTCTGGTGGTCCCACGCCAGGGCGCGCAGCATGTTGCGGACCTCGGCCATGTGCGCGGCCGCCTTCAGGTCGTGCCCGACCACGTCCCCGATCACCAGGGCCATGACACCGTCCTTGAGCAGGAACGCGTCGTACCAGTCGCCGCCGATCTCCATGGCGCTCTGCGCGGGCAGATAGCGGGCGGCCATGCGCACGTGGTCCACCTGCGGCAGCGGGGCGAGCAACTGGCGCTGCATGGTCTCGGCGACGTTGCGCTGCTCCTGGTACAGGCGCGCGTTGTCCAGCACCAGGCCCACTCGCCGGCCGATGTCGGACAGCAGCCGCACCTCGGCGTCGGTGGGGACGGGCGAGTCCCCGGAGCGTCCCACCGTCAGCATCCCGTAGTGCTTGCGGCGCGCGGACAGCGGCACCACCACGGCCGAGTGCCCCTCCAGCCGTTCGAACAGCCTGCCCTGGACCGGGGCGAGCGGCGCCGCCGTGTCCTGTACGTCGTCGGCGGTCAGCAGCACCGGCTCCTCGGCGCCCATCAGCCGGGCCACCGCCGGCCGGGACCGGACCGGCAGGTGCACCGGACCCTCCAGCCGCCGGGCCCGGCGCGGGTGCGCCGGACAGCGCACGGCGACCCGCTCCAGCACCCCCGAGGACTGGGAGCACAGGGCGACGGCCGCCCAGTCGCCCAGCTCGGGCACCAGCAGCCGCAGCAGCCGGCGCAGCCGGCCGGAGGCGTCGAGGGCGCCCATCAGCACCGAGGAGACGTCCGCCAGCAGGTTCAGCCGGGTGGTCAGCTCCTCCAGGGCGGTGGTGTGCGCGGCCATCCGCTCCTCGGCCGCGCGGTACAGGCTGAAGTCGTCGAAGACGACCACCACCCCGGCCGCCCGCCCCGAGATCAGCAGGGGAGTGGTCGACCAGATGATCGGCAGGGTGGTGCCGTCGGCCCGCAGGAAGAACTCCTGGCTGCCCTGCTCGACGGAGAGGCTGTCCATCAGCGGGGTCCGCATCGCGCACTGCTCCCGCGGCACCGGGCCGCCGTCGGCACGGCGGTGCAGCAGGTCATGGGCGTCCTGCCCGGCCATCTCGGCCGCGGAGCGGCCCAGCAGCCGCTCGGCCCAGGGATTGGCGTACGTGATGCGCCCCGCGGTGTCCATGGTGAGCACGCCCGTGCCCAGGTGGTGCAGGACCGCCCGGGGAAAGTCCGCGGCCAGGGTCTGGCCGGACCCGGTCATGGCCCCGGCCCCTCTCCGTCCCCACCACGCGTCCGGTGTGGTGCCACCGCGATCACCGCTTTCCCGAACCGGTCGATGTGCGGGTACCCACCCCATGCTGAACCGTTCCGTCATCGCGACGGCGCTTCGGCGCGCGCGTGTCGCCGCGCGCCCGAGCGGAACCCGTCCCGTGCCCGACCGCACGGAACCGGCCGGTCCGCACCCGGGGGCGGCGCCGCCCGGATTCGGCGGGTACAGTGCGGAGATCAGCGAAACCCCAGCGTGAGGTCCCGTTTCCGTGTTGACCCAGACCACCTCACGGGTGCTCGAACCGAGCGACCTGGACGCCGCGCTCGCCGTCCTCGACCGCGAGCCGGTCGCGAACGCCTTCGTGGCGTCCCGGGTACAGGTGGCCGGCCTCGACCCGTGGCGGCTCGGCGGCGAGATGTGGGGCTGGTACGAGGACGGCATCCTCACCTCGCTGTGCTACGCGGGCGCCAACCTCGTGCCCATCTGCGCCACCCCGCGCGCGGTGCGGGCCTTCGCCGACCGCGCCCGGCGGGCCGGCCGCCGCTGCTCCTCCATCGTCGGGCCCTCCGAGCCCACCACCCAGCTGTGGCGGCTGCTCGAACCCAGCTGGGGCCCGGCCCGCGAGGTCCGCGCCCACCAGCCGCTCATGGTCACCGACCGCATGCCCGACGGGATATCCCCCGACCCCTACGTCCGCCGCGTCCGCAAGGACGAGATGGAAACGATCATGCCGGCCTGCGTGGCGATGTTCACCGAGGAGGTCGGCGTCTCCCCGCTGGCCGGCGACGGCGGCCTGCTCTACCAGGCCCGGGTCGCCGAACTCGTCGGCTCCGGCCGCTCCTTCGCCCGCCTCGACGCGCACGGCAAGGTGATGTTCAAGGCCGAGATCGGCGCGGCCACCGAGCGGGCCTGCCAGATCCAGGGCGTCTGGGTCGCCCCCGAGTACCGGGGACAGGGCCTGGCCGCCCCCGCCATGGCCGCGGTGCTGCGCTACGCGCTGACCGACGTCGCCCCCGTGGCCAGCCTGTACGTCAACGACTTCAACACCCCCGCCCGGCGCACCTACCGGCGCGTGGGCTTCCAGGAGGTCGGGGCGTTCACGAGCGTGCTGTTCTAGCCGCCGGCAGTTGGTGCGGCCGTGCTGTTCTGAGGCCGGTGCGCGGCGGGTACTCTCCCCGGCATGGCGCTCTTTCCCGGTCACGGCACCCACCGCCCCGACGACATCGTGATCGGCCCGCTCGACCTCGCGGCCCGCGTCGACGAGGCGCTCGCCGTGCAGGCCGTCGCCTTCGGGCTCGGCGCCGAGGAGGTCGCCGTACGCCGCCAGATCGTGCTGCGGCACCTGACGTACCCCGGCGCCCGTGCGCTCGGCGCGACCACCGGCGACGGACGGCTCGTCGGATTCGTGTACGGCATGCCCAACGACCGCGCCCACTGGTGGTCCACGATCGTCGAGCCCTACCTGCGGACCCGCGGGCTGGACCACTGGCTCGACGACTCCTTCGTGATCACCGAGCTGCACGTCCACCCCGAGCACCAGAACCGCGGCGTCGGGCGCGCCCTGATCACCACCATCACCGACGGCGCCGCCGAGCCCCGCTCCATCCTCTCCGCGATCGACACCGACAGCCCGGCCCGCGGCCTCTACCACTCCCTGGGCTACGTCGACCTGGCCCGGCAGGTGCTCTTCCCCAGCGCCCCGCGGCCGTATGCCGTGATGGGCGCCCCGCTGCCGCTGCGCCGCCGCCCGGGCACCGCCCGCTGAACCGATTTCCACCGGCCCAGCCCGCCCGGCTAACCTCCTTGCCATCACCGAAACCCGGCAGGAGTACGAGAACCATGGCGAACGCACCGGTCCAGCGCATGTCCCAGTTGATGGCCAAGACGCTGCGCGACGACCCGGCGGACGCCGAGGTCCTCAGCCACAAGCTGCTGGTCCGCGCCGGTTACGTCCGCCGCACCGCCGCGGGCATCTGGAGCTGGCTGCCGCTGGGCAAGAGGGTCCTCGCGAACGTCGAGCGCATCGTCCGCGAGGAGATGGACGCGATCGGCGCGCAGGAGGTGCTGCTGCCCGCCCTGCTGCCCCGCGAGCCCTACGAGGCCACCGGCCGCTGGAACGAGTACGGCGGCGAGCTGTTCCGCCTGCAGGACCGCAAGGGCGGCGACTACCTCCTCGGCCCCACCCACGAGGAGATCTTCACCCTGCTGGTGAAGGACCAGGCGTCCTCCTACAAGGACCTGCCGGTCATCCTCTACCAGATCCAGACCAAGTTCCGGGACGAGGCCCGGCCGCGCGCGGGCATCCTGCGCGGCCGCGAGTTCCTGATGAAGGACTCCTACTCCTTCGACCTGTCCGACGAGGGCCTCGCCGAGTCCTACGCCCTGCACCGCCAGGCCTACCAGCGCATCTTCGAGCGCCTCGGCCTGGACTACCGCATCTGCGCGGCCACCGCCGGCGCGATGGGCGGCTCGAAGTCCGAGGAGTTCCTCGCTCCGGCAGAGGCCGGTGAGGACCTCTTCGCCGACTGCCCGAACTGCGACTTCGCCGCCAACACCGAGGCGATCACCTACGAGGTGAAGCCCGCCGACGCGAGCGGCGTGCCCGCCCTGGAGGAGATCCCCACCCCCGAC
>NZ_LR732544.1:5296760-5301704 GCF_902506575.1 Streptomyces mexicanus
CCACCATCGAGACCCTCGCCGCCTCCCTCGGCGTGCCCGCCTCCGCGACCTTGAAGAACCTGCTGGTCAAGGTGGACGGCGAGATCGTCGCCGTGGGCGTGCCCGGCGACCGCGAGGTCGACATGGACAAGGTCGAGGCGCACTTCGCCCCGGCCGTCGTCGAGATGGTCACCGAGGAGGACTTCGCGGCCCGCCCCGACCTGGTGCGCGGCTACGTCGGCCCGCAGGGCCTGGACAAGGTGACGTACATCGCCGACCCGCGCGTGGCGCCCGGCACCGCGTGGATCACCGGCGCCAACAAGGAGCACACGCACGCCAAGAACGTCGTCGCCGGCCGCGACTTCGAGGTCGACGCCTACGTCGACGTCGTCGTCATCCAGGACGGCGACCCCTGCCCGAAGTGCGGCACCGGCCTGAAGCTGGAGCGCGCCATCGAGATCGGCCACATCTTCCAGCTGGGCCGCAAGTACACCGACGCCCTCAAGCTCGACGTCCTCGGCCAGAACGGCAAGCCGGTCCGCGTCACCATGGGCTCCTACGGCATCGGCGTCTCCCGAGCCGTCGCCGCCCTCGCCGAGCAGCACGCCGACGAGCACGGCCTGGTCTGGCCCGCCGAGGTCGCCCCGGCCGACGTCCACGTCGTCGCCGCGGGCAAGGCGCTGCAGACCGAGCTGGCCCTCGACGTCTCCGGGAAGCTGGCCGCCGCCGGCGTCCGCGTCCTCGTCGACGACCGGGCCGGGGTGTCCCCGGGCGTGAAGTTCACCGACGCCGAGCTGATCGGCGTTCCCAAGATCCTGGTCGCCGGCCGGCGCGCCGCCGAGGGCGTCGTCGAGCTGAAGGACCGCAGGACCGGCGAGCGCGAGGACGTGACGGTCGAGGAGGCCATCGCCCGCCTGACGGCCTGACCGGTCCGCCTCACGGCCCGACCGGACCGTTCAGGACCGTTCACGGGCCGACCGGATCGCGGCGCGGGCCGCGGCCGGGCCGCACTCCGCGTGCCCGGGCCGCGGCCCGCGCCGTTTCCGGCCGTCGCCGCGCCGCTCCCGGCTCACAGCCAGGTCGCGAACTCCAGCAGCAGTTCGGAGTCCTTCGGGCGTCCGACGCGGCGCGCCCGCACGCCCGACTCCACCGCCCGGAACAGCGTCCAGCCGCGCAGCCGCTCCCGGTCCACCTCCAAGGACTCCGCCAGCCGCTTGACGCGGCGGCGGGTGATGGCCGCGCCCGACGGCGAGGCGATCAGGTCCTCCACCCGGTCACGGACCAGCCGCGCCAGGTCGAACGCCATCTCGCCCACCACCGGGTCCGGGCCCACGGCCAGCCACGGCATCCGGTCGCCGGAGAGCACCTTGCTCTGCCGGAACGTGCCGTGCAGCAGCAGGTGCTCGGGCGGTGCGGCCAGCAGATCCTCGCGCGCCGCGAGCGCCGCGTCGACCAGCGGGGCCAGCTCGGGATCGGCCTGCGCGTCCGCGCGCATCGCCCGCGCCTGCCGGCCCGTGCGCTCCTCGACCGTCTCGAAGGAGTGCTCCGGAGGCGGCGCCACCCACAGCCGGCGCAGCGTGCCCGCCGCCCCCAGCAGCGCCCTCGCCTCCGGCAGCGACCGCACCGACACGTCCGGGTGCAGCCGTTCCAGGCGCAGGGCCCCCGCACCGGTGTCGCCCTCCAGCAGCTGGACCGCGCCGCGTCCGCCCCAGTGCGCCAGCGCGGCCCGCTCGCTCTCCGGGCGGGCCCGGGGCGGGGCCAGCTTCAGCACGGCCGGCGTGCCCTGAGCCGTGCGCACCAGCACCACCAGACTGCTGCGCCCGCCGGGCACCTGCCCCCGCTCGACGGTCAGCCCGGCCCGCGCGACGGCCTGCTGCGCCAGCCCGGGCAGCCGCTCCAGCCAGTCGTCGCCGTCCGGCGCCGTCTCGGCGAGTGCCCGCACCAGACGCCGCGGAGGTTCGAAAGCCATGCGCGAGTCGTTCCTTCCTGGACGAGTCGACGAGGGGAGGCAGGGCAGGCAGGCGGGGACAGGTCCCCAGCCGGTTCCTGCCGATCGCCGACGGGTCATGGGGGCGAGGGGGTCCGCGGCCCTCGCCCGCGGACGCCGTGCGCCCCCCGTGCCCGGCCGCGGACGGGACCCGCGCCGCGCGCCCCCGGGGCCGCCGCGCGTCACGCCGGCGGTGTCGCGGAGGACGCCGTGGCGGCGTCCGCCCGTTCGGCGAGCCCAGGGAAGGCTACGCTCTCCCCGCGCCAGCGCACCGCCCGGACCGCCGCCTCGCGCAGCGCCCCGGCGGCCTCCCGCCGCGCCGCGCCCGCGCTGGCCCGCACCAGGTCGGCGTACACCCCGGCCACCCGGTCCTCCAGCTGCGCGGCGAACCGGATCGCCGCGGCCGCATCCGGCACCGGGAACGGCAGCTCGTACCCGGCGGCGGCCACCACCGGGGTGCCGCCCAGGTCCCGCACCTCGCGCGTCAGCGCGTCCCGGCGCGCCCGGTGGGCGTCGTACGCCGCCCGGGCGTCCGGCCGCCGCTCGCGGCCGATCCGGCCGCCCACCACGCCGTAGCCGTACACCGCCGCGTGCTCGGCGGCCAGTGCCGCCTGCAGCGCCCGCAGCCGCTGCTCGTTCGCCTCGCTCACCCTCAGCCCTCCGTCAGCAGATACGCGTGCGCCGCCCCGGCCGCCGCCACCGAGGCCAGCAGCCGCGCCAGCTCGCCGGGCACCTGCGCCAGCGCGGCCGTGCGGCGGTCGGCGAGCGACCGCTCGGCGGCGGCGAGAGCGGCGAGGGCCTCCTTCGCGGTCTCCGGCACCCCCGGCGACGGCGACCCGGCCGCTGAGGCGGAGGCGCCGGTCCCGGCCGACCCGGCAGAGCCCTGCGTCCCGGCCGCCGCCGTGCGCGGCGCGGACGGGGACGGCGGGGCGGAGGACGCCGCTGCCGCCGTCCCGCCGAACGCCGCCGCGTGCCGGGCCACCTCCGCCCGCAGCGGCCGCAGCCGCCCGGCCAGCGCGGGATGGACGGCCAGCACGGCGTCGTAGCGCCGCGCCAGCTCCTGGCTGTCCCGCACCGCCCGCTCCCGCACCCGCGCGGCGGCCGACGCGGCGCCGCCGGAGTCGTCGCTTCCGGCGGAACAGCCCGCGAGCAGGGCGGCGCCCGCGGCCGAGGCGAGCAGGCTTCTTCGGCGCGGCCCCAGGGTCCGCGAAGGGGAGGGGAACGGCACGGCAGACGTCCTCGGGTGCGTGTCGAAGCTTCAGGGGCGTGATCACCGTACCCGCGCGCCCCCCGGGTGCGACTCAGCGGCACCACCCCCGGCAGGTGGACGGCAACACCCCCCGGGACCGGATACCCTTTGACCAGACACGCGACCATCCCACAACAGCACACGCGGCCGAGGAGTCACCCGGATGAGCACCACCCAGAGCGAGAGGCTGCGGGAACTGCTGGAACCGCTCGTCGCATCCCAGGGGCTGGATCTCGAGGAGATCGCCGTGGACTCCGTCGGCCGCAGGCGAGTGCTGCGCGTCGTCGTCGACTCCGACACCGGCGCCGATCTGGACCGGATCGCCGAGGTGAGCCGCGCGCTCTCGGCGAAGCTCGACGAATCGGACGCGATGGGCGAGGGCGAGTACACCCTCGAGGTCGGCACCCCGGGCGCGGAACGCCTCCTCACCGAACACCGTCACTACGTGCGCGCCACGGGCCGGCTGGTGAAGTTCCAGCTGGCGGACGGCGGCGAACTGGTGGCCAGGATCCTCGATGTCGACGACGACGGCCTCGACCTCGAAGTGCCCGGCGTCAAGGGCCGCAAGGCCACCACCCGCAGGCTCGGCTTCCCGGACGTGACCAGGGCGCGCGTGCAGGTCGAGTTCAACCGCAAGGACAAGAAGGACATGAAGGAAGAGGAGGAGGCGTAGCCGTGGACATCGACATGAGCGCCCTGCGGGGCCTGGTCAGGGAGAAGGAGATTTCCTTCGACCTGCTGGTCGAGGCGATCGAGTCGGCCCTCCTCATCGCCTACCACCGCACCGAGGGAAGCCGCCGCCACGCGCGCGTGGAGCTGAACCGCGAGACCGGGCACGTGACCGTGTGGGCGAAGGAGGACCCGGAGGACCTGGCGGAGGGGCAGGAGCCCCGCGAGTTCGACGACACCCCGTCCGGTTTCGGCCGTATCGCCGCCACCACCGCCAAGCAGGTCATCCTGCAGCGGCTGCGCGACGCCGAGGACGACGCGACGCTCGGCGAGTACGCCGGGCGCGAGGGCGACATCGTCACCGGTGTGGTGCAGCAGGGCCGCGACCCGAAGAACGTGCTGGTCGACATCGGCAAGCTGGAGGCCATCCTGCCGGTGCAGGAGCAGGTGCCCGGCGAGACCTACCCGCACGGCATGCGCCTGCGCTCGTACGTCGTCCGGGTGGCCAAGGGCGTGCGCGGCCCGTCCGTCACTCTTTCGCGCACGCACCCGAACCTGGTGAAGAAGCTTTTCGCCCTGGAGGTGCCGGAGATCGCCGACGGCTCCGTCGAGATCGCCGCGATCGCCCGCGAGGCCGGCCACCGCACCAAGATCGCGGTGCGCTCCACCCGCTCGGGCCTGAACGCCAAGGGCGCCTGCATCGGCCCCATGGGCGGCCGGGTGCGCAACGTGATGGGCGAGCTGAACGGCGAGAAGATCGACATCGTCGACTGGTCGGACGACCCGGCCGAGATGGTGGCGAACGCCCTGTCCCCGGCCCGTGTCTCCAAGGTCGAGGTCGTGGACATGGCGACCCGGTCGGCCCGGGTGACCGTGCCCGACTACCAGCTGTCGCTGGCCATCGGCAAGGAGGGCCAGAACGCCCGCCTCGCGGCCCGGCTCACCGGCTGGCGCATCGACATCCGCCCGGACACCGAGCAGGTCTCGGAGTAACGGAAGGACCCCGCGACCCGGGCCGCCCGGGACCCCCGGCCCGGGTCGCGGGGTCCTTCCGTTACTC
>NZ_LR732544.1:5301805-5307657 GCF_902506575.1 Streptomyces mexicanus
CGCGGCCCGGCTCACCGGCTGGCGCATCGACATCCGCCCGGACACCGAGCAGGTCTCGGAGTAACGGAAGGACCCCGCGACCCGGGCCGCCCGGGGAATAGATCCGGACTGCGGGTCGCTGAGATCACGACAGAGTTCTGTACGGCAACTGTTCGAATCCTGCCCCAAAGGGGTGAGGTGCGTACGGGGAGGTAGACTTAAGGGTGTCTGGCCGGACGCGGGCCCGAGTATGCCCTGAACGCACCTGTGTGGGGTGTCGGGAGCGTGCGGCCAAGACGGAGCTGCTGCGGATCGTGGCGATCGAGGACGCGTGCGTCCCCGATCCTCGCGGTACGCTGCCCGGCCGGGGTGCCTATGTGCATCCCACCCTGGTCTGTCTCGACCAGGCGGTACGCCGGCGGGCGTTCACGCGGGCACTGCGCGCCCCGGGAGCGCTCGACACAAAGGCGTTGCGCCGGTACGTCGAGCGGACAACAGTTGCCGAACAGGCAGCACGGTAGAAAGACGTACCGCACGGAACCCCGTGCGGTCTGGTACCTCGCGAGTCGAAAGCAGGTCGAGATTGCGATGAGCACTCGATGAGTACGCGATGAGTACGCCCATGAACTAGCGACGGTCCGGCCTCAACCCGGACCTCAAAGGAGCGAAGTGGCTAAGGTCCGGGTCTACGAACTCGCCAAGGAGTTCGGTGTCGAGAGCAAGGTCGTCATGGCCAAGCTCCAGGAACTCGGTGAATTCGTCCGATCGGCGTCCTCGACGATCGAGGCGCCCGTGGTACGCAAACTGACCGACGCCTTCCAGCAGGGCAACGGCAGCGGCAAGAGCGCCGCCAAGCCGGGTGCCCCGAAGAAGGCCGCCCCCAGGCCCGCCGCGCCCTCGCCGGCGCAGGGTGGGGGCACCGCCCACGGCGTCAAGCCGGCGGGGGAGCGTCCGGCTGCCCCCAAGCCGCCGGCTTCCGACCCTTATACACATCTCCGAGCCCACGAGACAGGTCGAAACCTCGGATGCCGTCCTCTGCTTGCAAAAAAACAATTTTTACCTTTACCGTCCCCGTCGGCGCCCGCGCCGGCTCCCGGCCCGCGTCCGGTGCCGGGTCCCAAGCCCGCGCCGCGACCGGCCCCGGCCGCGCCGACCACCCCGGAGTTCACCGCTCCGCCGTCGGCTCCCACCCCGGCCGCGCGCCCCGGCGCCCGTCCGGGTGCGCCCAAGCCCGGTGCCCGTCCCGGCCCCGGCGGCCAGGGCCAGACCTCCCGTCCCGGCCAGGGCGCCGCGCGCCCCGGCGGCGGCCAGGGTCAGCGTCCGGGTGCCCGTCCGGCCGGTCCGCGTCCGGGCAACAACCCCTTCACCTCCGGTGGCTCCACCGGCATGGCGCGCCCGCAGGCGCCCCGTCCGCAGGGCCCGCGTCCCGGCGGTCCCGGTGCCCCCGGCGCCGGTCCCCGTCCGCAGGCGCCCGGCGCGCAGGGCGGCGGTCCGCGTCCGCAGGCTCCGGGCGGTCCCCGCCCGACCCCGGGCTCGATGCCCCGTCCGCAGGGCGGTCCGCGTCCCGGCCCGCGCCCGAACCCGGGCATGATGCCGCAGCGTCCCGCTGCCGGCCCGCGTCCCGGCCCCGGCGGCCGCGGTCCGGCCGGTGCCGGTCGTCCCGGTGGCGGCGGCGGTCGTCCGGGCGGCTTCGCCGGTCGTCCCGGCGGCGGTGGCGCCGGTCGCCCCGGTGGCGGTGGCGGTTTCGCCGGTCGTCCCGGTGGCGGTGGCGGCTTCGGTGGCGGCGGTGGCCGTCCCGGCTTCGGCGGCCGTCCCGGCGGTCCCGGTGGCCGCGGTGGCACGCAGGGCGCCTTCGGCCGTCCCGGCGGTCCGGCCCGTCGCGGCCGCAAGTCGAAGCGGCAGCGCCGTCAGGAGTACGAGGCGATGCAGGCGCCGTCGGTCGGCGGCGTGATGCTGCCGCGCGGCAACGGCGAGACCATCCGGCTCTCCCGTGGCGCGTCGCTCACCGACTTCGCGGAGAAGATCAACGCCAACCCGGCCTCCCTCGTCGCGGTCATGATGAACCTGGGCGAGATGGTCACGGCCACGCAGTCCGTCTCCGACGAGACGCTGCAGCTCCTGGCCGACGAGATGAACTACACGGTTCAGATCGTCAGCCCGGAGGAAGAGGACCGCGAGCTGCTGGAGTCCTTCGACATCGAGTTCGGTGAGGACGAGGGCAGCGAGGAGGACCTGGTCGTCCGTCCGCCGGTGGTCACCGTCATGGGTCACGTCGACCACGGCAAGACCCGCCTGCTCGACGCGATCCGCAAGACGAACGTCATCGCGGGCGAGGCCGGCGGCATCACCCAGCACATCGGTGCCTACCAGGTCGCGACCGAGGTCAACGGCGAAGAGCGGGCGATCACCTTCATCGACACCCCGGGTCACGAGGCGTTCACCGCCATGCGTGCCCGCGGTGCGAAGTCGACGGACATCGCCATCCTGGTCGTCGCGGCCAACGACGGCGTCATGCCGCAGACGGTCGAGGCCCTGAACCACGCCAAGGCGGCCGACGTGCCGATCGTCGTCGCGGTCAACAAGATCGACGTCGAGGGCGCGGACCCGACCAAGGTGCGCGGTCAGCTGACCGAGTACGGCCTGGTCGCGGAGGAGTACGGCGGCGACACCATGTTCGTCGACATCTCCGCCAAGCAGGGCCTGCACATCGACAGCCTGCTCGAGGCCGTCATCCTGACCGCGGACGCGGCGCTGGACCTGCGGGCGAACCCCAACCAGGACGCCCAGGGCATCGCGATCGAGTCCCGTCTGGACCGCGGCCGCGGTGCCGTGGCGACGGTCCTGGTCCAGCGAGGCACGCTGCGGGTCGGCGACACGATGGTGGTCGGCGACGCCTACGGCCGTGTCCGGGCCATGCTCGACGACAGCGGTCAGAACGTGCACGAGGCCGGCCCGTCGACGCCGGTGCAGGTCCTCGGCCTGACCAACGTCCCGGGCGCGGGCGACAACTTCATCGTGGTCGAGGAGGACCGTACGGCCCGCCAGATCGCGGAGAAGCGCGCCGCCCGCGAGCGCAACGCCGCGTTCGCCAAGCGCACGCGCCGCGTGTCGCTGGAGGACCTGGACAAGGTGCTGAAGGCCGGCGAGGTCCAGCAGCTGAACCTGATCATCAAGGGTGACGCTTCCGGTTCCGTCGAGGCACTGGAGTCCTCCCTGCTCCAGCTGGACGTCGGCGAAGAGGTCGACATCCGCGTCCTGCACCGCGGCGTCGGTGCGGTCACGGAGTCCGACATCGACCTCGCGATGGGCTCCGACGCGATCGTCATCGGCTTCAACGTCCGCGCCGCCGGACGGGCCCAGCAGATGGCGGAGCGCGAGGGCGTGGACGTCCGCTACTACTCGGTCATCTACCAGGCGATCGAGGAGATCGAGGCGGCCCTCAAGGGCATGCTCAAGCCGGAATACGAAGAGGTCGAGCTCGGCACGGCGGAGATCCGCGAGGTCTTCCGCTCGTCCAAGCTGGGCAACATCGCGGGTGTCATCATCCGCTCCGGCGAGGTCAAGAGGAACGCCAAGGCGCGCCTCCTGCGCGACGGCAAGGTCGTCGCGGAGAACCTCACCATCGAGGGCCTGCGTCGCTTCAAGGACGACGTCACCGAGATCCGCGAAGGGTTCGAGGGCGGTATCAACCTCGGCAACTTCAACGACATCAAGGTCGACGACATCATCGCGACGTACGAGCTGCGCGAGAAGCCGCGGGCGTAACGCCTTCGGCGCCGGCCGGCCGACGGGACCCGCTCCCGTCGGCCGGCCGGTCGCTTCTCGGGCCGCGCGCCGGTTCGCCGGGTCGGGAAAACCCCGTCGAGCCACCGGCCGGGTTCGCGGTACCGTTCTTGATGTCCCTGCCCGCACCGAAGGCAGGACCATCGACCCCGTACCGGCGGGCAACCCGGCACACACATGTACGTGGGGACTCTGTCCTTCGACCTCCTCCTCGGCGACGTCCACTCGCTGAAGGAGAAGCGCTCCGTCGTCCGCCCGATCGTCGCCGAGCTGCAGCGCAAGTACGCGGTCAGCGTGGCCGAGGTGGATCACATGAACCTCCACCGGCGGGCCGTCATCGGCCTGGCCGCCGTCTCGGGCGACGCGGTGCACCTGACCGACGTGCTGGACCGGTGCGAGCGGCTGGTCGCCGGCCACCCGGAGGTGGAGCTGCTGTCCGTCCGGCGCCGTTTCCACGGTGAGGACGACTAGCGGTTCCCCGGTGCGGACGACCGGCCGCCTGCGCGGTGCTCACGGCCGGACGGCACCGCACCCTCACCACTCCACACCGCACCAGACCAGCAGAACGCAGAAGAAGAAAGAACGGGAGACGGACCAGTGGCCGACAACGCGCGGGCGAAAAGGCTGGCGGACCTCATCCGGGAGGTGGTGGCCCAGAAGCTGCAGCGCGGGATCAAGGACCCGCGGCTCGGCTCGCACGTCACCATCACGGACACCAGGGTCACGGGCGACCTGCGGGAGGCGACCGTCTTCTACACGGTCTACGGGGACGAGGAGGAGCGGAAGGCGGCAGCCGCCGGCCTGGAGAGCGCCAAGGGCATCCTGCGCTCCGAGGTCGGCCGCGCGGCCGGCGTGAAGTTCACCCCGACCCTCACCTTCGTCGCGGACGCCCTGCCGGACACCGCCCGGACCATCGAGGACCTCCTCGACAAGGCGCGCGCCTCCGACGCGAAGGTGCGCGAGGCGTCCGCGGGCGCCTCCTACGCCGGGGGCGCGGACCCGTACCGCAAGCCGGACTCCGAGGACGACGCCGACGAGACGGACGACACCACCGAATGACCAGCAAGCCCACCCCGCCCGACGGCCTCGTCATCGTCGACAAGCCGTCGGGCTTCACTTCGCACGACGTCGTGGCCAAGATGCGCGGGATCGCGAAGACCCGCCGCGTCGGCCACGCTGGCACCCTCGACCCGATGGCCACCGGCGTCCTCGTCCTCGGCGTGGAGAAGGCCACCAAGCTCCTCGGCCACCTCGCGCTGACCGAGAAGGAGTACCTCGGCACCGTCCGGCTCGGCCAGACCACGGTCACCGACGACGCCGAGGGGGAGATCACCTCCTCCACCGACGCCTCCAAGGTCACCCGGGAGGCCGTCGACGCGGCCGTTGCCAAGCTGACCGGCGACATCATGCAGGTCCCGTCCAAGGTCAGCGCCATCAAGATCAACGGCGTGCGGTCCTACAAGCGGGCGCGCGAGGGCGAGGAGTTCGACATCCCGGCCCGGCCGGTGACCGTCTCCTCCTTCCGCGTCTACGACGTCCGCGACGCCGTCGCCGAGGACGGCACACCCGTGCTCGACCTGGTCGTCTCGGTGGTGTGCTCCTCCGGCACCTACATCCGGGCCCTCGCCCGCGACCTGGGCGCCGACCTCGGCGTCGGCGGCCACCTCACGGCGCTGCGCCGCACCCGTGTCGGGCCGTACCGTCTGGACGGGGCGCGCACCCTGGACCAGCTCCAGCAGGAACTGGCCATCATGCCGATCGCGCAGGCCGCCGCTGCGGCGTTCCCCCGCTGGGACGTCGACGCCCGGCGCGCCCGGCTGCTCACCAACGGGGTGCGGCTGGAGATGCCCGACGAGTACGCGGGCCGCGGCCCGGTCGCGGTCTTCGACCCCGAGGGGCGCTTCCTGGCGCTCGTGGAGGCCCACCGGGGCAAGGCCAAGAGCCTGGCCGTCTTCGGCTGACCGGGCACGCCGGCCGTGGGGCCGCCGTCCCGTGCCGGCAGGCGCGGGGGCCGCGGTGCTGGACGGTCGGCTGCTGTGGGTCGCGCTGCCGCCGGCGTCGTGGGGCGGTGGGCGCGTGACCGTGGGTGG
>NZ_LR732544.1:5307758-5313105 GCF_902506575.1 Streptomyces mexicanus
AGGAGAGGTAGGGCGAGGGGGTACAGGGAGGGAGTCGACGAGGAGGGAGGAAATGGCAGGGTTTTGTTTTTGGGAGTGCGGCGGAGACAACCGAGATCCACGCGTAGGGGGGCGTCGGCAGCGTCGGTGGTGTATAGGGGCCGGCCCCCGGCCGGTACCGCCGCGGCCGACGCGGGACCGCCCGCACCGGCCGCCGGGGCAGCCGTCCCGGACGTCTCCGGCACGCTGCGCCGGGAACTGCTCGACGCCCTCCTGGCCCACGAGGCGGCCCGTCCGGCCGCTTCCGAGGACACCCCGGCCGTCCTCGACGCGGTGCTGCGGGCCGCCGCCCGCACCGCCGAGGAGGACCTGCGCGTCCTCGTCCACCGTGTCGGCCTGCTGCTCGTCCGCACCCCGCAGGGCGCCGCCGTGTTCGACCGCCGTCTGGTGGCCCTGAGCCGGGAGGTCCCCGGCTTCGCCGCCCGCCTGACCGGCTGGCTGGCCGACGCCCCCCAGGACTGGGCGGCGGTGGTCGGCCCCAGTGCCCGCCGTACGATCGAGCACCTCGCCGGGGTACCGGTCCCCGCCTGACGGCACGCCCGCACGCCCCGCACGGCACGGTCGCCGGTGCCGCCCGCCCGTGGCGACGTGCGTGACCGGTCCAGTGCCCGCACCGCGACGCGGGTGACGACCGGACCGGCGCCCGTGCGGCGCCATGTGCGACCGGCCCGGCGCCCTTGCGGCGCCATGTGCGACCGGCCCGGCGCCCTGCCGGGACGTGCGCCCCGTCACAGCGCCCGTACCGATGCGGGCAGGGAACCCGGGGCATGGCACCCTTAGACCTGCGGACAAGCAGCAAGGCAACCACAGCAACACGGACACGGGTTCGACGAGGAGCGGTCACAGTGCAGCGCTGGCGTGGCTTGGAGGACATCCCCCAGGACTGGGGGCGCAGCGTCGTCACCATCGGCTCCTACGACGGAGTCCACCGTGGTCACCAGCTCATCATCGAGCACGCCGTGAACCGCGCCCGCGAGCTGGGTGTGCCCTGCGTCGTCGTCACCTTCGACCCGCACCCCAGCGAGGTCGTGCGCCCGGGCAGCCACCCGCCGCTGCTCGCCCCGCACCACCGGAGGGCCGAGCTGATGGCCGAACTGGGTGTGGACGCGGTCCTCGTGCTGCCCTTCACCACCGAGTTCTCCCAGCTGTCCCCGGCCGACTTCGTCGTGAAGGTGCTGGTGGACCGGCTGCACGCCAAGGCGGTCGTCGAGGGCCCGAACTTCCGCTTCGGCCACAAGGCCGCGGGCAACGTCGACTTCCTCGCCGAGCAGGGCAAGCTGTACGACTTCGAGGTCGAGGTCGTCGACCTGTACGTCAGCGGCGCGGCGGGCGGCGGCGAGCCGTTCTCCTCGACGCTGACCAGGCGCCTGGTCGCCGAGGGCGACGTCACCGGCGCCCGCGAGATCCTGGGCCGTCCGCACCGCGTGGAGGGCGTCGTCGTCCGCGGTGCCCAGCGGGGCCGCGAGCTGGGCTTCCCCACGGCCAACGTCGAGACGCTCCCGCACACCGCGATCCCCGCGGACGGGGTGTACGCCGGCTATCTGCACGCCCAGGGCGAGGCGATGCCGGCCGCGATCTCCGTGGGCACCAACCCGCAGTTCGACGGCACCGAGCGCACGGTGGAGGCGTACGCGATCGACCGCGTCGGGCTCGACCTGTACGGCCTGCACGTCGCCGTCGACTTCCTGGCCTTCGTCCGCGGCCAGGCCAAGTTCGACTCGCTCGAGGCGCTGCTGGCGACGATGGCGGAGGACGTCAAGAAGTGCCGCGAGATCATCGCGGCGGACGAGCAGCAGCAGGGCTGAGCCCGCGCCGGGGCGGGCGCCGCTCCTGATCCCAGTCGGGCGCGGGCGCCGCCTCGGACCTACTGCCGGGGCGGGTGCCACCTTCCTCCCGCATCGAGTCTCCGGCGGCGGCTCACCGCAGACCGTGGCGGTACGCCCCAGGACCGTGGCGGCCCGCCCCAGGACCGTGGCGGTACGCCCCAGGACCTTGGCGGCACGACCCAGGACCGTAGCCGCCCACCGCAGGACCATGGCGCCCGCCGCAAAAGCGTGGCGGCCCACCGCGGGACCGCGATGGCCCACGGCAGGACCCCCTCGCTCACCGCGGTGGCGCCGTCGCCTCCGTCGCGGCTCGGGCGTGGGCCCAGTGGCAGGCCACCTGGGTAGTCTCGGTGGCGGTGAGGATCGGCAGGTCCCGGGTGCGGCAGGCGTCGGCGACGCCGGAGCGTTCGGCCTCGCCGCCCGCCAGGATCTGGCAGCGGACGTGGAAGCGGCACCCAGAGGGGATGCGTGAGGGATCCGGGGGTTCGCCGGTCAGGACGACCGGGGCGCCCGGGGCCTCGGGCAGCACGGACAGCAGGGCCTGGGTGTAGGGGTGCCGGGGCGCCGTCAGCACCTGCTCGACCTCGCCCGTCTCCACGATCCGCCCGAGGTACATCACCGCCACCCGGTCGGCGATGTTCCAGGCCAGCCCCAGATCGTGCGTCACCACCAGCGCCGACAGGCCGAGTTCGGTGCGCAGCCGCAGCAGCAGCGCGAGGATCTCGCCGCGCACCGAGGCGTCCAGGGAGGCCACCGGCTCGTCGGCGACGGCCAGTTCGGGCTGCAGCACCAGCGCCCCCGCGATGACGACCCGCTGCCGCTGCCCACCGGACAGCTCGTGCGGGTAGCGCAGGAAGAACCGCTCCGGCGGCCGCAGTCCGGCCCGGGACAGCGCCTCGGCGACCGCCGCCCGCTCGTCCCCGTCGTAGCCGTGGATGCGCAGCCCCTCGGCCACCGCGTCGTACACCGTGTGGCGCGGGTTGAGCGAGCCGCTGGGATCCTGCAGGACCAGCTGCACCCGCTTGCGGTACGCCTTCAGCGCCCGCGAGGAGTAGTCCAGGGGCGCGCCGTCGAAGGTGACGCGGCCCGCGGTCGGCGGGACCAGCCCGAGCAGCGAGCGGGCCAGAGTCGTCTTGCCGCAGCCGGACTCGCCGACCAGCGCCACGATCTCGCCCGGCCGGATGTCCAGGTCCACCCCGTCCACGGCCCGGGCGGGCGGCGCTCCGTTGCGGCCGGGGAAGGTGATGCGCAGGCCCTCGACGCTCAGCAGCGGTGGCGTATCGGCCATGGTGCCCGTCATGTGGTGCTGCTCCTCACTTCCTCGTCCGGCGAGGTCGCCGTGCCCGTGGACCCGGACGCGCCGTTTGCTCCAGCGGGCGCGGACGTGCCCTCCGCACCTGCGGAGGCGGACGCGCCGTCTGCCTCTGAGGACGCGGACCCGTCCTTCGAGCCCGCGGATCCGGATGCGTCCTTCGAGCTCGCGGATCCGGACGCGTCCTGCGAACCCGCGGTCGCCGTCGCGTCGTTCGAGCCCGCGGTCATGCCGTGCGCACCTGCGGACCCGGTCGTGCCGTGCGTACCTGTGGACCCGGTCGAGCCGTTCGCCACCGTGGGCCCGGTCCCGGTCGTGCCCTCGGCCCCCACGTGCACGCACGCCGCCCGCCGCCCCGGCCCGCCTCCCGCAGCACCTGGTCCTCGGTGCCGCACACCTCCCGGCGGGGAGACCGCCGGGTCACTGCTGGGGCGGCGGCGGGTTCTGGCCCTGCGGCGGCTGCCCCTGCTGGGGCGGGCCCTGCGGTGGCTGCGGGTAGCCGTAGCCGGGTTGCGGGGGGAACGGCGGGGCCAGCTGCTGCGGAGGCAGGGGCTGGCCGGGCTGCCCCGGCTGGCCCTGCTGCCCGGGCAGGGGCTGGCCCGGCGCGGGCGGCTGTCCCGGCTGTCCCGGTACGGGCTGTCCCGGCTGGGGCGCGTACGGCTGCCCCGGCTGCGGGGCCCAGCCCGGCTGGGGCGGCTGCCCTGGCTGTCCCGGCTGTCCCGGCTGGGGCGCGTACGGCTGCCCCGGCTGGCCCGGGACCGGCTGACCGGGATAAGGCGGTTGTCCCGGCACGGGCTGTCCGGGCACGGGCTGTCCGGGCACGGGCTGTCCCGGCTGGCCGGGGAAGGGCTGAGCCGTCGGCCCGGGCACGGGCTGCCCCGGCAGGGGCGGGGCGGCCACCGGGGGCGGATTGCCGTCGGAGGTCCACAGCCCGTGCGACTGCTGGTGGCGTACGAAGTCCTCGGCGACCATCGCGGCGAGATTGAAGTACGCCTCGCGCACCTTCGGCCGCATCATGTCCAGATCGACCTCGGCACCGGCGGCCAAGTGCTCGTCGAACGGCACCACGACCACACCCCGGCACCGCGTCTCGAAGTGGGCGACGATGTCCTCCACCTTGATCATCTTGCCGGTCTCGCGCACCCCCGAGATCACGGTGATGGACCGCGCGACCAGGTCCGCGTACCCGTGCGCGGACAGCCAGTCCAGCGTCGTACTCGCGCTGCTCGCACCGTCCACGGAGGGCGTGGAGATGATGATGAGCTGGTCGGCGAGGTCCAGCACGCCGCGCATGGCGCTGTAGAGCAGGCCGGTGCCGGAGTCCGTCAGGATGATCGGGTACTGCTTGCCGAGCACGTCGATCGCGCGCCGGTAGTCCTCGTCGTTGAACGTCGTGGACACCGCCGGGTCGACGTCGTTGGCGATGATCTCCAGGCCGGAGGCCGCCTGCGAGGTGAACCGCCGGATGTCCATGTACGAGTTCAGGTACGGGATCGCCTGGACGAGGTCACGGATGGTGGCCCCGGTCTCCCGGCGCACCCGTCGCCCGAGCGTGCCGGCGTCCGGGTTGGCGTCGATCGCGAGGATCTTGTCCTGCCGTTCGCTGGCGAGGGTCGAGCCGAGCGCGGTGGTGGTGGTCGTCTTGCCGACGCCGCCCTTGAGGCTGATGACCGCGATCCGGTAGCAGGACAGCACCGGCGTCCGGATCAGCTCCAGCTTCCGCTGCCGCTCGGCCTCCTCCTTCTTGGCGCCGATCCGGAACCGGGAGCTGCTCGCCCCCGGCCGCCCGCTGCGCGCCTTCTGCTTCTTGGTGTTGAGCAGCCGGTCGGAGGACAACTCGACGGCCGCCGTGTAACCGAGCGGCGCCGCCCCGGGGTTGGTGGGCTGCCGCTGGTCGTGCTGTATGGGCTGCGGCCAGGCCGCGCCGGTCCGCGGATCGACGGGCGGCTGCCCCGGTTGCCCGGGCTGCGGCTGTCCCGGCTGCGCGGGCTGCCCGGGCGGCGGCGGGAAGCCGTAACCACCGGGCTGGGGGAAGCCGTACCCTCCCTGCGCGCCGGGCTGCGGGAAGCCGTAACCACCCGGAACCGGTGCGGGCGGCGCCGGCTGCGCTGCCGCGGGCGCTGCGGCCGGAGTGCCCGCCGCCGGCGGGAAGCCGTACCCGGACGGGGGC
>NZ_LR732544.1:5313206-5344962 GCF_902506575.1 Streptomyces mexicanus
GGTGTGGGGGGCGTGGGCGGCAGGGTGGTCACCGGGCGCCTCCCAGGGGCAGAGTGGCGAGCATGCCGGGCACCTGTTCCCGGTCGAGACGGGCGAGTTGCGCGCCGGCCCGCCGTGCGGCGTCCTGCAGGGCGCGCCGGGCGGCCACCAGTTCGTCGTCGCTGCGCCCGGTCACGCGCACGTGCCCGCACAGCGCCGTCTCCTGCCGCTCCCCGCGCCACAGCGTCAGACTGAACGTCGTAGCCAGCGCGGGCACACTGGTCAGCACGCCCACCAACTGGGCCAACGATGCTCCAGAGCCGCCGACTTGGGGCCAGCGCCGTACCCAGTAGGTGGTGTGCCGGCGGTTGTCGCACCGCCAGCTGCGCCCGGACTCCTCGGTCCGCCGCTCCCGGGTCCCGGTCCGCCCGGCCTCGGCGGTCACCAGCGGATTGGCGCAGGTCGAGGTGGCCAGGGCGGCCGTCAGCTCCTCCTCGTCGAGCACGGTCGTACGGAACCCGGCACCGGTGAGCCGGCTGGCCAGGTGGTCGGCGACGCGCGCGAGACACTTCTGCGCCCCGACCAGCCCGCCGCCGCGCGCGGCCACCGCCTCGCGGCACAGCTCGGGGTCGAGTTTCAGCGCGATCCAGACGATACGGACCGCCGGGGCACCGGTCTGCTCCTGCAGCGGCAGATAGTTGGTCACGGCCACCGAGTGCTGGGGCAGATGCAGCGCCGGCGCGGGCTGCGTGTGCAGCACGATCTGCGCCGACTCCAGCCGTATCCCGTCCACCTCCAACGCGTCGCGCACGAGCGCGACCGGCAGCGGCTGCCGCCCCCGCTCCGCCCGCAACGCGGTGACGTCCGCCTCCACCTGCACCACGGCGCTCAGGAACGTCCCGTCCCCGACCATCCCCACCGGCCGCGGCTCCCGCCCGCCGAAGGAACAGGTCCGCAGCCCGGGCTCGCACTCGACGACCGGCGCCAGCCCCGGCTCGATCCCCGCCGGCACCACCAGGCCCGCCGCCCGCCGCTGCCGCGCCCGCAACCCCCGCGCGACCACCAGCCACTCGGGCAGCGAACGCCCACGCCGCCGCACGAACGCCAACAACACGAGCCCCACCGCGAGGACAGCGGCCGGTACCAGAGCGACAGCCCCGACCGCCGCCCCCACCAGCACTACGGCGACAGCGAGTTCGACCAGAACGAGCCGTTGCAGCCGGAACGAACCCCCCTGTCCCCGGCGCGTCCGCAAGTGCAGTGGCCCGGTGGCCTCGCCCCGGGGCGCCGACCCGGTTGCCCGACGGGCGGGTTCGGACCCCGAGGTCTGCGCACCCCGATCCCGGGAGCGGCCGCGCGGTCTCGACCGCGTACCGGAAGCCATCACTGCGTCTCCCCGTTTTGCTCACAACACGCTGGGCAAAGGCCCCACTTGGGCCTCCGCAAGGCCCCGGTACCCTATCCGCTCCACACGTTTCCGTGGCCACCATGCATAGTAGGGGGCCGGTCTGACATCGCCGGGCGGGACGGAACCCGCGGGTGGGACAACGTGGGACAACGGGGAGAGACAGGCGTCATGGCATCACGGCGGGACGAACTCAACGCCTACACGTTCGCCAAGAAGCGTACGCTCGCGGCGTTTCTCCAGCCGTCACCGTCCGGTTCCGAGGAAGGCGCACCCAAGCCGCTGCGTGCCGTGGTGCCCAGCCTGGTCGCCGGCGCGCTGACGCTGGCCGCCTTCGGCGCCTGGGGCATGTTCCAGCCCACGGCGCCCCCTGGCTGGGACAAGCCCGGCACCCGCGTCATCGTGGGCAAACAGTCCACCACCCGGTACGTCGTCCTCAAGACGGGCAAGACCGTCCGGCTGCACCCGGTGCTCAACCTTGCCTCCGCGCGCCTGCTGATGAACGGCGCCGACTACCAGGTCATCCAGGTCAGCGACCAGATCCTGGACTCGGGCAAGCCGCCGCGCGGCCCCATCCTGGGCATTCCCTACGCGCCGGACCGCCTGCCGTCCCCCGCCGAGGCCGGCAAGGCCAAGCGCTGGGCCGTGTGCGAACAGCCCGGCGGCAAGGGCGAGACCGTGCAGCAGGCGACGTTCGTCCTCGCCCAGCGGGACGCGGCCAAGACGGACGGCGCGCAGCGCCTCGGTGCGCGTGACGTGCTCTACGTCAAGACCCGCACCGGTGAGCGCTACCTCGTCGACGCACGGGGAACGGCGTACGCCGTCACCGGTACCGAGTCCGACGCGCTGACGAACGCCCTCGTCGGCCCCCGCAAGCCGCAACTCGTCACCAAGGAGTGGCTCGCCACCCTGCACCAGGGCGACGCGATCAAGTTCCCCCGGCTCCCCTCCGGTGTCGGCTCGCCCGCGCACGTGCCGGGCCACCTGGCGGCGGAGGAGAACAGAGTCGGCATGGTCCTCAAGACCGAGACCGGCGACGGCACCAAGTACTACGTCGTGCTGCCCGGCAAGGTGCAGCCCGTCAGCGATTTCACCGCCTGGCTGCTCATCGTCTCGCCGCAGACGGCTGCACTGAACATGAACGGCGAGGCGCGCACGGTGGGCCTGCAGGACTTCACCGCCGACCCCGAACCGTTCGCCGGCCAGTCGGCCAAGTGGCCGCAGCAGCGCACCCGGCAGGTCAACTCGGTGGGCTCGGCCTCCGGCCGCGACACCGTCTGCAGCGTGCTGCGCGACGTCGCCGACGACAACGCCACGACACTCAGCACGTGGGCCGGCACCGACTACCCCGCCGAGATCACCGCCGACGGCACCAGCACGTACGTCACGCCGGGCACCGGCCTGCTCTACACCCAGATCCAGGGCACCGAGACAGGCGCCGGATCACTCTTCCTGGTGACCGACACCGGCTTGCGGTACGCCGTCCAGGCCAACGGCGACAGCGACAGCCGCACGTCGAAGATCGGCGCGAACGGCACGAAGACCTCTGACGGGACCCCCGAGCCCAGCGAAGCCCAGGTCAAACTCGGTTATCAGAGCGTGCGCCCCGTCCGCGTCCCCGCCGCCTGGTCGGAGTTGCTGGCCAAAGGGCCACGCCTCGACACCAACAGTGCACGCCAGCCGCAGGGATCCTGACCGGCCGCCTTCATGGATCCGACGAAGAAGAGGAGCGCCGCACGCGTGGTGCCGACGAAGGCAACCCTGCTGATCGCCGCCGTGGTGCTGACCACCCTGGGCACGGCCTCGCCGACACCCGCCGTTCACCTGGACGGCAGCGGTGAGTGCACCTTCCCCGCCCACCCGATCAAAGGCACCCCCTGGTCGTTGCAGCGCGTCCTGCTCGACCGGCTGTGGCAGGGCACCGACCAGGGCAAGGGCGTGCGCGTGGCCGTCATCGACACAGGCGTGGACGACAAGAATCCGCAGCTCGCCGGAGCCGTCGACAAGGCCGCGGGCCGCGACTACCTCACCAAGGGCAAGGGCGGCGACCCGACCGACGACCAGGTGGGGCACGGCACCAAGGTCGCGGGCATCATCGCGGCCCGCCCGCACAAGGGCACGGGCTTCGTCGGCCTCGCTCCCAAGGCCACCATCATCCCCATCCGGCAGAACGACGCCGACAACAGCGGGAACTCGGACACGATGGCCCAGGCGATCACGTACGCGGTCGCCCGGGGCGCCGACGTCATCAACATCTCCCAGGACACCACCAAACCCCTCTCGGGCACCTCCGCCCTCGCCGAAGCCGTGCGCAAGGCAATCGAGCACAACGTCGTCGTGGTCGCCTCCGCGGGCAACGACGGCCTGGACGGCAAGGTCAAGAACACCTACCCGGCCGCGTTCCCAGGCGTCCTGGCGGTGGCTTCCTCCGACCGCAACAACGAACGCGCCTCCTTCTCGCAGGCGGGAACCTTCGTGGGCGTCGCCGCCCCGGGCGTGGACATCGTCTCCACCGTCCCCGGAGGCGGTCAGTGCACCGACAACGGCACCAGCTTCTCCGCCCCGTTCGTCGCGGGCGTCGCGGCCCTCCTCAAAGAGAAGCACCCCGACTGGAGCACCGCCCAGATCGTCACACAGATCGAACAGACCGCCGAACGGTCGGTCAACGGCCATGACAACTTCGTGGGCTGGGGAGTCGTCGACCCGGTCCGCGCCGTCCAGCAGTCGGACATCACCGACCCACCGTCCACCCCGACGCCCGATCCCGGCCCGACCAAGGCACCACTGCCCGATGTGGCCCGCTTCTCCCTCGCCGAGACCCCCGAGCAGCGCAACCAGCGATACGCCACCTACGCCCTGGGCCTCACCGTCACCTTGGTCGCGGTGATCACCGGCGCAGCCGTGGTCCTGCGGGACCTGCGCCGCCGGCAGCGTCGGCATCTCCGGGGATAGCGGTGATACGCTCGAGGACCCTTCGGACTCGTCCCTAACTCACGGCCCGCACTTTGCAGTTGGAAGGGCAGTGTCAAGTGAGTAAAGTGACCTCTGTATCACGCGGTTGATCACGCGTGACAGCACGGGGGCGGTGCGACGCTGCGGCCACGCGTCGCGCGGGAGCGCAGCAGGTCTTGCCCGCCAGGAGAACCCGGGCAGTTGCCCGGGCAAGCCCGTAGCGGCTGGTGAAAGTCACCGCCGCTTCACAGAGGAGGGCAAGAGCGCATGAGCCTTGCACACAGCGCGCACGAACTGACGAAGCTGGCGAACGACATCCGCGACTTCCACCACCAGGTGGGCGAGCGGGTCACGTCCCTCAACCGGGTCGTGGACATGATCCAGGCCGGCTGGCAGGGCGCGGCGGGCAAGGAGTTCGACACGGTGCAGCAGGGCGTGAACCAGCACCTCAGGAAGCTCCAGGACGACCTGGTCGACCTCGAGGACGCGATGCGGGCGAGCATCGGCGGCTTCACGGACCAGGAGCAGGAGCGCATTTCGGAGATCCGGAAGGTCGACAACTCCTACCAGGTCACCAGCCGCATCACCGAACTCGCCTGAGTCCGCCGCACCCACGAGGGAGATCCGCATCATGAGCTTCAGCGCCGACCGCACCGCCGTCAACTACGACACAGTCACCCAGGCCGCCAACGACGTCCGCTCCACGGCCAAAAGCCTTTCGGAGCAGCTCGAGGCCCTCATGCGCCGCGTCAAGGCCGTCGCGGAGACCTGGGAAGGCGAGGCCAAGACGGCCTACGGCGAGATCCAGCGGGACAGCAGCGAGCAGATGGACCAGATGTGCCAGAAGCTGGCCCGCATCGCCAGGCTCCTCGACGACTCGGTCATCGGCTACCAGGACACGGACAAGGGCAACGCGGCCCGCTTCCGCATGCTGATGGGCTGAACGGCGTGCTTCAGGGTTGAGGGGGGCGGCGCATCGGCGCCGCCCCCCTCGGGTCAGATTTCCGTCTCTCACGACAGCGTCGACATGAGCAGGCAGTACTGCGCAGGCGGACTTCCGTGCGCTCTCGCGAGGGAACAGCAGCGTTGTTGCCGACCACTGCTGCACGGGCGCTCCGCACCGGTTCCGCGCCCTTGCCATATCCGAAACAGAAACTCGCAGACCAACCCTGACCAAGCCGAAAAGGCAATTTTGAGGCGTCAGGCCCGTGCGGGCATTGTGAAATTGCTGGGAAGTCCCGCGCCCCCCTCGCAGCCCAGAGCCTTTGCTACGGCAGCACTTACTGAGTGGATTACGGTGAGGTTCTCCTTCTGCAACGCCGAGGACGCACCGTCCGGCTCGTATCTGTTGGTTGCTTCGCCGCGCAGAACAAGGGTCTCTCGAGTTCCATTGGATGCAAACTTCACACTCGAGCACCTTATGTAAATCACTGCCTGTCTGGAGTTGGCCAGGGCTAGTGAACCCATCTTGTAGGTGGTGAAGTTTGAAGAAACCCTGTTGCTGTTTGGGACTTCAGTTTGGAAAGAAAAGGAAACAGTGATATCGCTCAGGTCTTTCTGTGAACCGTAGATCCAGCAGACGCCTACCTTGTTTCCTTGAGTGACTCCATGCGTCCGGTACTCGGACACGATCTGTTTTGCTGCCCCATCGACCCCATCATGCACCGAGGACGTCGTATAGTCCTCGGTGTCCAATAGATTCGCTACAGCTTTTGTTGCAGCGCTGTTGAGAGAACCGCTGCAGTTGCTTTGGCTCGTCTTGTCGGCTTGGGGCTTTTTACTACTCCCGGCTTGGCATGCAGAAATACTGGAAGCGGCAACCAATGCCAACGCCAAGGCTTTGGTCGCGGTACGAGAGAGCAGCATCTTTTTCCTTTTCAGTCTCCGGTTTGAGGGCGAACTCCCTGCTGGTTCTCGCGATCGGTTCCCTTTCCGTAGCCAGCGATCATGTCGGTCTCCAGATCCTGTGCAAAGTTGCTTTCGTCTGGGTTGATGTGATGCTGAGCCAGGAATTGTGTCATTGGATAACCGGCGTTGAATTCGCCAGTCTTGAAAATCTGGCTGCGCTGCTTCTGAATATCGTCTGCGCTGTCCCTCTGATCTGATTCCGCCCAGTCACCGACAAAGTTCCCCATGACCTGTTGCACGAATGCCTTTCCTTGGTCGGTGGCGAGCGGGATCAGGGTGCCGGCGACGCCTACTGCCGCCGTGGCCGGGAGGAAAGCTGCACCAGTTGCAATGCCTACTCCTACGCCGAACTGAACCCAGGATGCTCGTTTCTGAAGGGCTTCGTTGTATTCCTTGTCTTTTTGCAGCCCCTCGGCTTCCACTTGATCGGCTCGGGACTGGTCCAGCATGCCTTGGACCTCAGCACCGGTTCGCAACGCTTCACGAACGCCGGGCTCATTGATGTGGCCATGGGAGTTCACCTGGCCATCCATTGCCGACGATGTATAGACACGTTCGGCGGTGGCGACTTCCGAGTAGGCGTCGGGGTGCTGTCCTAGTGCGCTGAGGAATTTACGGGCGCCATCCATACCGAACTCGGCGTGCCCGTGTGCTCCAGCACCGGGCGCGAACATGCTGTCGGATCGATTCTCATTGAGAGCCCAGTTGATGTCGTCAATGTAACCAGCCGCCATCCGTCCGATACTGTCGGACAGGACTTCCTGCTTCTTCAGCAACTCAGGATCACTGTACGCTGCTACGACCTTTTCCATCACCTTGGCGGCATCGTCATTACGAGCGAGTTTGGGTGAGGGGTCGTCGTAGGCGTGCCCAAGAGTCGCCGACTCCAGTGCATGTCCAAGGCTTTCGTAGCCGTACTTGTTCGTCAGGCCACTGCCGGTATTCTCCTCTGGCCAGTCCCGGTCGTGCGTGAAATATTTGAACGCGTCCACGTCCTTGTGGTCGTGCGTGTTATCTGGCGTGAGGTCCAGCTTGCTGGTGAAGAACTCCTGCGATGCTCGCGGATTGTGCCCAAGGGCCTCCATGAAGCCTTCCATGGGATCCTGCCCGACATCTTTTCCATCCCAGTTCAGCTTCGGTGGCATTCCCAATGGGGAGTCCCATGCCTGCTGCGGTTTCAGCCTTCCTTCATGCGTCAAGCGGCGTTCTGCAGCAAATGCCGCATGTCCGTAATCCTGGAGGAACTTCGTATCGTATTCCCCGTTACGCATCAGGTTGCTCATGATCTGGAAGCCGTAGACTGATGTCCCGCGCGTTCGCACCAGGTCATCGCCGGACTTGACCATGTCCGTTTTCCATGCAGCCATCTCCGGGCTGTTGGAATGCGTTGCACTGGCGAGAGTCAGGCCCCAGTTCTTCTGTAGTTCCTTGATTCGCTCCGGGTGGTCCGCTCCCAGTCGAGACCCATCACTTGGGTCACCCATGTCGGCCCAGTAATCCAAGGTTCCTTTGGCGCCGACCTCCAACGCGAACCTCTCTGCAAAGTACCGATCGCCATTATTTTCCTTCAGGTATTTATTGAGGCGGTCGATTTCTGTAACCGTCGCACTGTCACCCTTGGCGACAATCTTCGCAGCGGCTCGGGCGTCTTCTGCGTCCTGGACTCTTCCGGCTTGCTTGAGTGAGTCGTACTCGGTCCCGGAGAAGTTGGTCTCGTCCTTGCCGACGAGCGTCCGCAACGCCCGGGAAGCGATCTCATCGGCATCGTTGGCCTTGTCCAACGCTGCCTTGATGTCTGCGCGGACCTTGTCGAAGTCTGCTTCCTCAGGTTCCGGACCTTTGTAGCCCTTGCCTCGATGGTCGGGGTGCACCAAGTAGCTGACAGCGCCGTTGGAATCGACGCGGATGCCCTTGGCGGGTGCGTCATGCACCACGTCATTCAACTGTTTTTGAGCTGCCGTGAACTCGGCTAGGGCGTCGCGAAGGATACTGTGAATACTTTCGGCTTCCTTGGCGGCGTCGCCGAATTCCTTGGCAGTCTTCTTGACGAACGGCTTGGTGATGCCGGCGTTCTCGCCCTTCCAGTCGGCTTTCTCGGCCTTTCGTTGCATCCCGTTCTCGGCCTTCTCCTGAAGGCTTTTCAGCTTCTTGACCGTCTCCGACCAGTCGTCGACGGCATTCTTCAGGCTCCCTAGCCGGGCGTTGAGGAGCTGGTCAAAACTCACCATGATGCATGCCTCACTTGAAGTGCTTGTCGAGCTGCTCGACAGAGAAGTTGGTCACGAGAATCTCTTCGTGCTTCTGGTGAGTGATGACCGTGTCCTCAAGATGGTTGTGAATGTGCGCGCAGGCACTCAGCAATGCTTCGGCCTGTGAGCGCCACGTGTCCCATGCGTCGTACAGCGCCAAACCGGTCTTGAAGCCGTCCGCCTGCAGGTCGTCGGATGCTTGTCCCGTCTGAGCGCCCGCATGGAATGCGTCCGACTCAAGGTGGTGATACAGCTCCTGAGCATCGTTGCCCACCGCCTTGAGATCGGGCGAGGTCACGGTGTAATCCGATTGACCGCCGCCGCCCCCGGCTTTGCCGTCGGCGAGCTGGTTCAACTGCATGCTGCTCTGCTGACGGGCCACGGCCTTGGTGCGTGCCTGCCCCCACATCTCATCGAACGACACTGCGGTTCTCCCGGCTGTGGCTGGTGACTGAACGACTACCTGTCCGCGTGCTCACGGCTGTTGCCCTGGGTATGGCGGCGGTGCGCCCTCGGCCGGCGCGCCGGTGACGTGGCCATGGGGCGCACCGAAGGGCGGGTACTGCTGAGGGGGGTTCGCGTAGTGCTGGTACGGCTGGTATGCCGGCGGCGGCATGGGCGGGGCGGTCGGGGTCGGCGTCGACCTGCGACGGCGTGCGCGGAGCACCGGGACGCTGATGGCCGCGCCGAGCAGCGCGGCGGCCGCGACGCCCAGGCCGATCCACAGAGACGTGTGGGAGGCGTCGCTCTTCTGTGAGCCGGCCGTGGCCTCGGGGCGGTCGTCGTTCCGCGCCTCACCTGCCGATCCCGTGGGCTTGGAGGCGGTGGGAGAGGGAGATGCGGAGGCTGCCGCAGCCAGGTCGGGGAGCGGGTACACGTCGGGCGGGCCCGGATCCCCCGGGTTCTCCAGTGCCACCCGCGGGCGAACACCGCCGTAGCCGACGTAGTCACTGCGCTTCTCGCCGCCGACCGGCTTGCTGGCCGTGTTCAGCATGACCCGGAGAACCTGGTTGTTGGTCCAGTCGGGGTGTTTGGACCAGATGAGGGCTGCGGAGGCGGAAGCGATGGCCGACGAGTCACTGGTCCCGTACGATTTGCAGACCTCGCTTCCACCGTGGCAGGCATGGACCATGTCCACACCCGGGGCCACCAGGTCGACCTGGGGCCCTCTCTGGGAAAAGGCTGCCACTTTGGCGTTCTCATCGGCAGCCCCGACGCCTACGACGCCTGGGGTAGCTGCTGGATACTCAAGGAAGTTCGATTTGTCTCCGCTGTTGCCCACAGCCGCGAACAACAACTTGCCTTTCGCTAGGGCATATCTGACCGCGGAGGCTAGTTCAGGGGTTCCCACGTTGCGCCGGCCCGGTGAGTCCGAGTTGCCCAGCGACATATTGATGATCTGAGCTTGACTGTCGGCGGCGTATCGAATCGCCTTGCTCAAAACCCGGGAGAATTCAGCTCCGGTGTCGACTTGACCGTAGTCCTCCGTGTTGTACCGCATGCGGATGGGGAGGATTTTTGCTCCAGGAGCCAGGCCGTAGGAGCCGATGTCCGGGCCTCGCGCGCCCGTGGCCGCTATGAGTGCGGCGATCCCGGTGCCGTGCCCGTCCACATCTGTATGTTCGTCACCGCGCTGCTCGGAGTAGTCCTTCCCGTCCAGGACCTGCCCCCTGAGATCGGCCAGAGAGTCGTCCACACCGGAATCGATGACTGCCACGGTGATGCCCCGGCCGGTGCTGACCTTCCACATCTCTTCAGCATGCATGGCAGCGAGGTGCCACTGACGAGCACGCACAGACTCCGCGTAAGCGGGTGTGGCGCCCATTGCGACCAGCAGTATGCCAAGGACAGCTGATACTACCGGCCAGGGCCGCAGCGTCCGGTTGTTGGTACGCATATGCCTTCCTGCGTCAGGGATCGCGGGCTTCAATCCACAACCGGAGGCAGTGATCGCCGGTCACCGCGCACCCAGGTCTCTTCGTCCTCAACCAGGTAGTCCGGTCGTTGCCCCTTTTCCCGGTCTGCCCGAGAGCCAGGGGACTGAGGGGATGCAGTCGGTGTCTGCGCACGGCCGGTCACTGAGCTGCCTGGCGCGGCAGCAGAATTGGAGGACGGACGAACGAGCCCGGAGCCGCCTGGTGTGAAGGGTCGTCCACCGGTACGGCCCGCCTGGATCTGCCGGTTTCCTACGACTCCACCCGTCTCCGAGGCCAAGCGTCGGCCAGAGGCCATGCCCTTGGCGGAGCCCGTACCCCCTGCGGCCGGGCCTTGTGCCGTGAGTCCACGCGGCACACCCGTCCGGCCTTGAACGCCTTCTTTGCCGATGACTGTGCCACGTCCGATGCTGTTTTGCGGGCGCCCGGACCCCGACGACACCGGCCGCCCCCCGACAATGCCGGACTCCCGAGGCGAGTGGGGTGCCCGTCCAGCGACGCTACCTCCAGGTACGGCCCCCTGCGGGGCTTGGGAGGGTGACGGAAGTCGCGGCGTGGGGTACCGGCCTCCCCCGACAGGGCCACCACTGCTGAAAGCGGGTGGCAACAGGGACGGCTGACCGGTCACGGGCAGCTCCTGATGAGGGATACCTGTCTGCGGTGCCGTAGGAATGGTGGGGCTCGGTGCCGACGACCGTGACAGCAATTCCGTGCCATCAAGGTCAAGGGAAGTGCGCTGCGTAGGTTGATCGATAGGAACCCCAGCGTGCGAGCCGACCCGTTGGGAAACGGTGTGCGCGGTGGTGGCGGTGCTGGCATGAGTCTGCAGGTCACGTGCTCCAGAAGCGTGCGCCGCGGGATCAGGTCCCATCCCCTCCGTAGACGGGCCGCCCACGGACAAGTGTTCCCCTCCGTTTCGCCACCAGTTGTCTGAGCCTGTGTTATCGGCCGGCGGCGAAAACGTCGGCGGCGTGACACCGTTCACCTGCTGCGCCGAATACTCATACGTCTGCGCCAGCTTCCGCATCTGCTGGATCGCCTCGGCGCGGGCCGCCTCGATGCGGTGCTGGGCCGCCGTGGCGTCCGACTGGGCCGTTTGGGCTGCCTTACGGGCGTCGGGGTCGTGGTGGGCGCCCGGCTCGTTGGCCGCCGCGATCGTCTTGTGGGCCGCGGCCAGGTCGGCCTTCGCCTTGGTGGTCTCCGACGTGTCCGGCATCGCGGACTTCGCCTCGGCGATGGCCTGGGAGACCGTGGCCATCCAGCGGGAGGCGACCTCGGCGTACTGGCCCAGGCGCAGCGTCGCGCTCGCCGTCTGACCGCTCCAGTCGCGGAACGCGTCACCGCCCTCGCCCTGCCATTCCAGGCCCTTGACGTACTGCATGAGGTCGTCGCCGATCTTCGTGATCGTCGAGGCGGCCTTGGCGAGTTTGGTGGACAGGTGGGAGGCGCCTGCCGTGTCGGCGGACGCCAGCATGGCCGCCAGTTGCTCGTGGGTCATGGACTCGAAGTCCGTGCGAGCGAGCTGCGGCTGTCGCCTCTTCGGCTGCTCGCTCATCACCACTCCTTCGTCTCGTCGGAACCGGGTGCCGCCGATGTGTCCGGCTGCCGCTGTGCGTACGGGTCGCGGTCGGGTACGTAGTACTTCTCCGCTTCCGCGTTGACCGCCCGCATCCGGGCCTTGATGTCCTCGTCCAGGTTTTCGTAACCCACCCGTGAGGCGTGCACCGCGAGTCCCATCCCCTCGATCTGGGCGCTCAGCGCCTTGGAGAGGTTCTCCAGTTCGTCATGGACAAGGGTGTAGGAGTCGTAGAGGAACTGTGCTTCTTTGAAGTCGGAGGAGCCCAGCTGCGCCCGCGGCAGGCGATCCTGGCCGACCTTGCCGGGTGCCGCCTCCGACTTGTCCAGCTCGATGAGCAGTTCGTCGACCCGCTTCTTGAAGCTCTTCATGGCGTTGTGCTGGATGTCCAACGCCATCTGAGGGTTCACACCGGACAAGGTGTCGAAGGACCGTCCCGTGTCCGGGACGTCCCTCGAGCTTCCGCCCCCGTTCGTGCTCACCTGGGCTTCCTCCCCGTTCTACCCACCCGCTCCACCTGGTCGGCCGGAGCGGCGACTTGGTCGATCACTCTAGTGGCGTTGCGTGAGCAACCCCACCTGAATCAGCGACGTACCGCGCTTGCGGGACACGAACACGCCACGGCCCGGCGGCATCGGGCGGGCCCGGACGGTGCCGAGGATGTCGCCTTCACTGGGGTCGCCGGACAGGACCAGGCCCTGCGCGCCCAGTTCCTTCACCCGCTGCATGAAGGACTCGTACATCGCCCGCGAGGCACCGGCGGCGCTGCGCGCGATGATGAACTTGACCCCCACGTCGCGCGCGAAGGGCAGATGGTCCACCAACTGCGCCAGTGGGTTGCCGGAAGCGGTGGCCACCAGTTCGTAGTCGTCCACGATCACGAACAGCTGCGGGCCGCTCCACCAGCTGCGGTCGCGCAGCTCCTGCGGGGTGATGTCCGGCTTCGGCGTCCGCATCTCCATGAACTGGCGCACCGCGTCCATGTGGACCTGCATGGCCGACGCCATCGGCGCGTATTCGAGCAGGTGTGTCTCCGGCACGGCCTCCAGCATGGTGCGCCGGTAGTCGCCGACGACGATGCGGGCCTCGGCGGGGGTGTACCGCTCGGCGATCTGCTGGGCGATCAGCCGCAGCAGGTTCGTCTTGCCCGACTCGCTCTCGCCGAAGACGAGGAAGAACGGGTCGGTGTCCAGGTCGATGAAGACCGGCTCCAGGTTCGCTTCGTCGATGCCGATGGCGATGCCGTGCTGCGGGAACTCGAAGCCCTTCGGGAGCTGGTCGGCCGGCAGCTTGCGCGGCAGGAGACGTACCGTCGGCGCCGGGGGACCCTGCCAGTGGGACGCCACCGCCTGGACGAGCTGTGCCGTGGCGTCCGCGAGGTCGTCCGGGGAGGAGGACGAGTCCAGGCGCGGCAGCGCCGCCATGAAGTGCAGCCTCTCCGGGACCTGACCGCGCCCGGGTACGCCGGCTGGCACGTTCACGGCCACCTTGCGGTCGAACTCGGAGTCCATGGGGTCGCCCAGACGCAGCTCGAGCCGGCCCAGGATCTGGTCCTTGAGGGCCGCTCGCACCTCCATGTAGCGCGAGGCGGAGACGACGACGTGAATGCCGTAGCCGAGACCGCGGCCGGCGATGTCGTTGACGACGCCCTCGAGTCCCTCGTACTCCGTCTTGAAGTTGCCCCAGCCGTCGATCACCAGGAACACGTCGCCCCAGGACTCGCCGGGCAGTTCGCCGGCCGCGCGCAGCCGGCGGTACGTCGCGACGGAGTCGATGCCACGCGCCCGGAACAGCTGCTCGCGGCGGTTGAGAACACCGGCCACCTCCGCGACCGTACGGCGGACCTTTTCGGGATCCAGACGTGAGGCGACTCCGCCCACATGCGGCAGGTCCGTCAGCGCCGCCAGGCCACCGCCGCCGAAGTCCAGGCAGTAGAACTGCACCTCGTGCGGGGTGTGCGTGAGCGCGAACGACGCCACCAGGGTGCGCAGCAACGTCGACTTGCCGGACTGCGGACCGCCCACCACCATCATGTGACCGGCCGCGCCCGAGAAGTCCCGGTAGAGCACCTCGCGTTTCTGCTCGAAGGGTTTGTCGATCAATCCCAGCGGGACCGTGAGAGCGCCCAGGCGCGTGTACTCCGCTGCTTGGAGGCCCCGTTCCGGCGACGCCGACAGCGCGGGCAGCAGCTGGTCCAGCGTCGGTGCCTGGTCCAGCGGGGGCAGCCACACCTGGTGGGCGGGCACACCCTGGCCCTCCAGCCGCTGCACGATGACGTCCAGCACCGTGTCGGCCAGGGCCTCGTCCTCCCTGCGGGTGGCCGAGACCCGGCCCTGAGCCGGGTCGGCGGAGACCTGGGCCACGGGAACGAACGGCGCGGTGAAGAGGGCAGGCCGACGTTCCACGGGCTGACTGCTGTGCGTCACCTCGGGGCCTCCGGCACGGTACGGCCCCGACACGTACGCCGCCTTGAAGCGCACCATCTCGTCCGTGCCGAACTTCAGGTACCCGGAGCCGGGGACGGAGGGCAGGTGATAGGCGTCCGGAACGCCCAGGGCCGCGCGGGACTCGGCGGCCGAGAAGGTCCGCAGACCGATCCGGTACGACAGGTAGGTGTCCAGGCCGCGCAGGCGGCCCTCCTCCAGCCGCTGCGAGGCCAGCAGCAGGTGCACACCCAGGGAGCGGCCGATCCGGCCGATCTGGATGAACATGTCGATGAAGTCCGGCTTCGCGGTCAGCAGTTCGCTGAACTCGTCGATCACCAGGACGAGCGAGGCGAGCGGCTCCAGAGGGGCGCCGGCGGCACGGGCCTTCTCGTAGTCGTGGATGTTGGCGTAGTTGCCGGCCGCGTGCAACAGCTGCTGACGCCGCTGCAGTTCACCGCGGATCGCATCGCCCATCCGGTCGACCAGGGTCAGGTCGTCCGCGAGGTTGGTGATCACGGCGGCCACGTGCGGCATGTGCGACATGCCGGCGAACGTCGCACCGCCCTTGAAGTCGGCGAGGACGAAGTTCAGCGTCTCCGAGGAGTGCGTGACCGCCAGGCCCAGCACCAGGGTGCGCAGCAGCTCCGACTTGCCGGATCCAGTGGCACCCACGCACAGGCCGTGCGGGCCCATGCCGTCCTGCGCCGCCTCCTTCAGGTCCAGCATCACCGGCTGGCCGTTCTCGCCGACGCCGATCGGCACGCGCAGCCGTTCCGGCACGGAACGCGGCCGCCAGGTGCGCGCGACGTCCACGGAGGCGGCGTCGCCGAGCCCCAGAAGATCGGTGAAGTCCAGGTTGGCCAGCAGCGGCTCGTCGCCGTCCCCGCCGCCCATACGCAGCGGGGCGAGCTGCCGGGCCAGAGCCTCGGCCGCGGGCAGCGACAGCCCGTCGGGCACGCCTTCGTAGGCGATGTCGCCCCCGGAGTCCAGTCGCAGCCGCTCGGGGTGGACGACGATCGACAGGTCGCCGCGCGGCTGGTCCAGGTCACCGGAGACTACCTCGACGATCGTCACCCCTTGCAGGCCCTCGACGGCCGCGAACGCCGAGGTCGGAGGCACGATGCCGCCGTCCAGGACCACCAGGATGTGCGGCTGGTCCAGCAGCGGCTGGGCGTCCCGGCTGAAGCGTGGCCGGTTCTCCAGGCGGCCGGCCAGCAACTGCTCCAGTTCGCCCAGGTCGTCACCGAAGAGGCGACGGGTGCCCGCTCCGTCGAACTGCCCGGGCAACTGGCAGTGCGGCAGCCACTTCGTCCAGTCCCATCGGGCCAGGGCTCCCGGTGAGGTCACCACGGCGACGATCAGGTCGTCGGGGGAGTGCAGGGTGACGGCCTGGGCCACCAGCGCCCGCGCCGCCGACTGGGCGCTGTCCGCAGCGCCGGAGACGGTCACGTGGTAGAAGGCCCGCAGGGACAGCGCCACCGGCAGACCGTCCACCTGGCCGTGCACCGCCAGGAATCGCTGCATCGCCCCCGCGCACAACGGTTCGAGTTCGTCCACGGGCGCCGTTTGCGGTGCCACCAGCGGGGTGGCCAGCTGCTGCGGACCCAAGCCGATCCGTACCTGACCGAAGTCCTCGTCCCCGGCGCGGCGTTCCCACACCCGGCTGCCCTCGGCGACGATCGACCACAGCTGGTCGGGCGCGGGGTGCAGATACCACTGCGCATCGCGTTGACGCAGCGCGGTTCTGCGGACCACGCGGCGGGTCTGCGCCAGATAGCGCAGGTAGTCGCGGCGAACATCGGCCATTTGCCCTTGCGTACCGCGGCGGTAGCGGACGATCTGGGAGACGACCATCGCCGCGGTGGACACGAGCATCACCACGCCCATGATTCGCATGAAGGGGTGGGCGTTGGGGGACGCGAAGTAGAACACCACCGACGAGCCCATCCCGAGCGTGGGCAGGACCTGCATCAGCATGCTCTCCTGCTGACCGCGCGGCAGCTCGGGAGGAGCCTCCAATTGCAGCTCATCCACGGGAACTTCGGGTGGCAGCGTGCGAGGCGGGCGCTTGATGACGATCTGGCTCACCGGAGCATCAATCCCCCTATACGGACGATCGGTTGAACACCGGCACCCCCGTGGCGACGGTCGTTTCCCGCTTGGCGGCGATCCTACTTGTCAGCACCGACATCGGCTGCCGGTAGGGTGACGCCCGCAGCGTGCGCATCCGCGAACAGGGGGTCAGTGAAGGTGAGTACGACCGCGGCGACCGGATTCTGCAGAGTCACCGTTGTGGCGCCCGACAGCCGTATCGACGTGGCGCTTCCGGTCGACATCGCGGTCGCCGACGTCTACCCGGAGATCCTGCGCCTCACCGGCCAGACCCAGGCGGTCGGCACGCCGACCGGATACCACCTGGTGCGCCGCGACGGCCGTGTGCTCGACGGCGCCCGCACGCTGGCGGACGAGCGGGTTCTCGACGGAGAGGTGCTCAGCCTCCGGCCGTTCGGCGAGTCGCTGCCGCCGGCCGTCCACGACGACGTGGTGGACGCCGTCGCCTCCGCCGTCGTACGCGACCGGCACCTGTGGAGCGACGACCTGCTGCGCGCGGCCGGGCTGGCCGGTGGCGCGCTGCTGTTGCTGCTGTGCGGCTTCGTCCTGTGGTACGCCGATCCGGTCCGCCACGACATGCACGGACTGCCCGGGGTCGTCGCAGGCGGTCTGGGCGTGCTGCTGACCGCGTTCGCGGGCGTGCGGGCGCGCGTGTACGCCGACCGGGCCGCCGCCGTCGCGGTCGGCCTCGGCGCGTTGCCGCTGCTGCTGATCGCCGGCTGCGGCATTGTCGGCCCGGCGTCCGGGCAGGGGCCGGGCGCACTCCAGTTCATGCTGGGCTGCGCGGCCGTCCTGGTCGCCTCGGTGGCGCTGGTCGCGCTCACGCCCGCCGGTGACGCGCCGTTCGTGGCGGCCTCCTTCGCGGCGGCGGCCGGCACGCTGGCCGGTTTCGCGGAGATCCTCACGGGAGCGTCGGCCACCGAGACCGCCGCTGTGTGCGCCCCGATCGCGATCGGCCTGGTCGCCTTTCTGCCGGCGCTGTCCAGCCGCTTCGCCCGCCTGCCCATCGGCTACGCGCCGCCGCGGTCGACCACCCATGAGGAATTCGACCCGGACTCCGCACGCCGGGACGCCGACGCCCTGGACGCCGAACGGATCGCAGCCCAGGCCCGGCGCGGCCACGAGATGCTGCTGGGCCTGGTCGGCGGCACCGCCGCCGTGGTCGTCGCCTCCGCTGCCGTCTTGGGGTTCGCCGACGACGTCTGGGCACAACTCCTGGCCCTCGCCTCGGGTCTGGCCATGGTGATGCGCGCCCGTCTGTTCCGCTACACCGCTCAGGTGTCCTGCGTCCTGGTCTCCGGATTCGCCGCCGTCGCGCTGCTGCTGCTCGGACTGGCCCTGAACCCGCCGGACGGTGCCCTCACCGACTTCGTCCTGCACGGCGACCGGGGCACCCTGGACCTGCGTACGATCTGGCTCACCGCGGCGATCATCGCGGGAGCGCTGCTGATCACCGCGATCGGCCTGATCGTGCCGCGCAGCGGGCTGAGCCCCTTCTGGGGACGCTTCATGGAGATCGCCGAGAGCTTCGTCCTGCTCACCTTGGTACCGCTGGCCCTGGCCGTGCTCGACGTGTACGCGAACGTCCGGTCCATGACCAGCTGACCGGCCGATCCATTCCGGACGACACGACAACGCCTGCGCCTCCCCGGACCGGGGGCGTGAGACGAAGGGACCTTGCGCGTGAGCTTCGGCCCGCCTCCTTCCATGTACACCCAGTCCGCCCTGTCGGCGGACGGCCGGCGCAAGAAGCGCCGCAGGAACCAGCTGCTGGGGCTGGCCGGGATCGTCGTCGTGGCGGTGCTGGCCGTGGTCGGCGTCGTGCTGCTGCGCGACGACTCGGCACCGGCCGGGAACGACAAGCCGCAGTCCGTCGCTCAGGGCCGCCTCGACGTCCGGGAGACGGTCGAGAAGAAGCCGGCGAGCACCACGGGCGTCATGGACTTCCGCTTCTCCACCGACGGCCTGGCCCCCGGAGAGCACGAGGACCTGCCGGGCATGTGGGCCACGGACAAGATCCTGGCCAAGGGCATCAAGAACACGCTCGCGGGTCTGCGGATCGGCACCGACGCCTCACCGGGCGACGAGGCGTGGAAGCTGCGGCTCTCCGGTCTCATCTGCGGGTACACGCGTCATGTGACCGTCGACGGTCGTACGGCCGTGCTGTCCAGGTCCCGCGCGAACGACGAGACCGCGCCCTGCGACCACCTCACGTTCGTCGACCTCGACAGCGGACAGATGCTCTGGGAGCACCAGTTCGCGGGGTCCCGGACCGGCGGCGGACAGGACACGCCCAGCGTGACGCTCGCCCACGCGACCGTCGCGGTGAGCTGGGGCGGCGGTGCCGAGGCGTACGACATGGACTCCGGCAAGCTGCTGTGGCGCAGCAAGGCTCCGGAGCAGTGCCGGGACACGGGTGTCGCGGGCGGGCGGGCGCTGCTCGACCGGCTCAGCTGTGCCGACCCCGGCACCAGCTCCACCTCCTGGGAATCGGTCACCTACAAGGTGCGCAAGCTCGACCCGCGGACCGGGCGGGTCGCCTGGACGTACGCGGTGGCCCCGGGCGTCAGGGACGTGCGCGTGCCGTCCACCGACCCGGCCGTCCTCGCGACGGCGGCCGGCGAGACCGGGTACACCGAGCTGCTCTCCCTCGACGCCCACGGCACGGTCCGCGCCACCATCCGGCTCCAGTCCGGCACCTATGTCGGCGAGTGCTCCGACGAGGTGGACCTCGTCGTCCTCGACGACTGCCCGACGATCGCGGTCGGCGCCGGGCAGGCCTTCGTGCGCAGCAAGGAGGCGGGAGGTCTCCACACCTCCAACTGGATCATCGGCTTCGACCTGGCGACCGGCAACACGGTCAAGAAATACGAATCGGGGCCCAACGCCCTGCTGTACCCGATACGGATGAGCGGTGACCAGCTCCTGGCGCTGCGACTGGGCCAGGACCACATCTCGCCCTCGGCACTCGTCAGCCTCGATCCGCGCACGGGCGCCGAAACCCCGTACCTCTACTTCAGCGTGGCGAGCGAGGCAGAGGCGCTGACCGTCCTGGGCGGGAGCGACGTGGTCGTGCAGAACGGCCGCCTCTTCTTCGGCAGCCGCTCCGTGGACGGCCCGTCGGGCAAGCAGAAGCAGTGGACCTGGATGGTCCTCGGCATCGGAAGCCTCGCCGCGAAGCACTGACCCGCCGACGAACGAACGAGACGAACCGAACAGCGAACGAGACGAACCGAACAAGACGACAAGCGAACAAGACGACAAGCGAACAAAGAGGGGGCGGCACGCGCGCGCGTGCCGCCCCCCTCATGACCGGCGCGGCGGCCTACAGCCGCCTCACTCCTTGGCTGCCGCCCCGCCCTCTCCGGGCGCCGGCTCCAGGTCGAACTCTCCGTCGCGGGCGCCGAGCACGAAGGCGCGCCACTCGGCCTCGGTGTAGCGGAGCACCGTGTCGTGGTCCAGGGACGAGCGCATGGCCACGGCGCCGCCGGGAAGGTAGGCGATCTCGACGCGCTCCTCGTGCTCCTCCGTGCCGGGCGCGCAGTGCCACTCCACGCCCGAGATGTCCAGGGCGTACAGTTCGTCGCGCTCCCGCTCCTTGCGTGCCTTGATCTCCGCTTCCGTCTCCGCCATGCCGCAGCGACCCCTTCCCGACGTAGTGTCCCGACGTAGTGACGGCGTAGTACGACCGCAGTAGTAGTACGACCCCAGTACCTCTCGGGTACTGTCCGCCGCGCTCACCCTAGTGGCCCGCGCGGCCTCGCCAGGAGGCTTCCCGGAGCGCGGTGAGGGCGGCCGCGGCCGCCTGGTACCCTGAGTGACGGCCGTTTGTGTACGCACCCCCGGCGCATCCGCAGGTGACCCTGCACGCCCTGGAGGCCGCGCCCAGCGGATCCCCGCCTCCCGAGTCACGGAAGCTCCCCTGAGAAGAAGACCAGGGGCACTCGGTGGCCACTCACAGACCATGAGGAGTACGCGTGTCGCTCGACGCCGCTACGAAGAAGCAGATCATCGCCGAGTTCGGTACCAAGGAGGGTGACACCGGCTCCCCCGAGGTCCAGGTCGCTCTGCTCTCCCGTCGGATCTCCGACCTGACCGAGCACCTCAAGACCCACAAGCACGACCACCACTCCCGCCGTGGCCTGCTGATCCTGGTCGGTCAGCGCCGCCGCCTGCTGCAGTACCTCGCCAAGAAGGACATCCAGCGCTTCCGTGCGCTGGTCGACCGTCTCGGCATCCGCCGTGGTGCGGCGGGCGCCAAGTAAGACGCCGTGAAGGGAGCGGTTCCCGGGAGACAGGGGGCCGCTCCCTTCGCCGTATGTGCGCGCGGTGGCATCGCCGCCCGCGCACGGCGGCTTCCCCGCAGGGCGGCGGAAGCCGCGGACGGCCCGCGCGGCCCCTCCGTCCGAGCGGAGACGTGCGGACTGTCAGTGCCGCTTTGTAGTGTGGTACCAGAAGGCACTACGCATGACACAGCGTGATGGCTCTTCCCCCGCAGGGGGCGGGCCGTCGCGCACGACGAACGAGGAGGAGCGCGCCTAGCCGCCGCCGGTCCTCGGTAGTGGCCCCCGGGAATGCGTCCCGGGTGCTTCGATCGAAGACCGGCCCGCACCGCACGGGAGCGCTTCTCCGCCACCGTCCCCCCGCCACACGGGCGGGAGGGACGAGGACGAGGAGAAAACGCTAGTGGAGAACGAGACCCACTACGCCGAAGCCGTGATCGACAACGGTTCCTTCGGCACCCGCACCATCCGCTTCGAGACGGGCCGCCTGGCCAAGCAGGCCGCCGGCTCCGCGGTCGCGTACCTGGACGACGACACCATGGTGCTGTCGGCCACCACCGCCTCGAAGAACCCCAAGGACCAGCTCGACTTCTTCCCGCTGACGGTGGACGTCGAGGAGCGGATGTACGCCGCCGGCAAGATCCCCGGCAGCTTCTTCCGCCGTGAGGGCCGCCCCAGCGAGGACGCGATCCTCACCTGCCGCCTCATCGACCGTCCGCTGCGCCCGTCCTTCAAGAAGGGCCTGCGCAACGAGATCCAGGTCGTCTGCACGGTCATGGCGCTCAACCCCGACCACCTGTACGACGTCGTGGCCATCAACGCCGCCTCCGCGTCCACACAGCTGGCCGGTCTGCCCTTCTCCGGCCCGATCGGCGGCGTGCGCGTCGCGCTCATCAACGGCCAGTGGGTCGCCTTCCCGACGCACACCGAGCTGGAGGACGCCGTCTTCGACATGGTCGTCGCCGGCCGTGTCCTGGAGGACGGCGACGTCGCGATCATGATGGTCGAGGCCGAGGCCACCGAGAAGACCATCCAGCTGGTCAAGGGCGGCGCCGAGGCCCCCACCGAGGAGGTCGTCGCCGCCGGTCTGGAGGCCGCCAAGCCCTTCATCAAGGTGCTGTGCAAGGCCCAGTCGGACCTCGCCGCCAAGGCCGCCAAGCCGACCGGCGAGTTCCCGATCTTCCTCGACTACCAGGACGACGTCCTGGAGGCGCTGACCGCCGCGGTCAAGCCCGAGCTGGCCCAGGCGCTCACCATCGCCGGCAAGCAGGAGCGCGAGGCCGAGCTGGACCGCGTCAAGGCGCTGGCCGCCGAGAAGCTGCTGCCCGAGTTCGAGGGCCGCGAGAAGGAGATCTCCGCCGCGTACCGGGCGCTGACCAAGCAGCTGGTCCGCGAGCGCGTGATCAAGGAGAAGAAGCGCATCGACGGCCGTGGCGTGACGGACATCCGTACGCTCGCCGCCGAGGTCGAGGCCATCCCGCGGGTGCACGGCTCGGCGCTGTTCGAGCGGGGCGAGACCCAGATCCTGGGTGTCACCACCCTGAACATGCTGCGCATGGAGCAGCAGCTGGACACCCTCTCCCCGGTGACCCGCAAGCGCTACATGCACAACTACAACTTCCCGCCGTACTCCACCGGTGAGACCGGCCGCGTGGGCTCCCCCAAGCGCCGCGAGATCGGCCACGGCGCGCTGGCCGAGCGCGCGCTCGTCCCGGTGCTGCCCTCGCGCGAGGAGTTCCCCTACGCGATCCGCCAGGTCTCCGAGGCCCTCGGCTCCAACGGCTCGACGTCGATGGGTTCGGTCTGCGCCTCCACCATGTCGCTGCTGAACGCCGGTGTGCCGCTGAAGGCCCCGGTCGCCGGCATCGCCATGGGCCTGATCTCCCAGGAGATCGAGGGCGAGACGCACTACGTCACCCTCACCGACATCCTCGGTGCGGAGGACGCCTTCGGCGACATGGACTTCAAGGTCGCCGGCACCAAGGAGTTCGTCACCGCCCTCCAGCTCGACACCAAGCTGGACGGCATCCCGGCCTCCGTCCTGGCCGCGGCCCTGAAGCAGGCCCGTGACGCCCGCCTCCACATCCTCGACGTGATGATGGAAGCGATCGACAAGCCGGACGAGATGTCCCCGAACGCGCCGCGGATCATCACCGTGAAGATCCCGGTCGACAAGATCGGTGAGGTCATCGGCCCCAAGGGCAAGATGATCAACCAGATCCAGGAGGACACCGGCGCCGAGATCACCATCGAGGACGACGGCACCATCTACATCGGTGCCGCCGACGGCCCGTCCGCCGAGGCCGCCCGCGCCACGATCAACAGCATCGCCAACCCGACGATGCCGGAGGTCGGCGAGCGCTACCTCGGTACGGTCGTGAAGACGACCACCTTCGGTGCCTTCGTCTCCCTGCTGCCCGGCAAGGACGGCCTGCTGCACATCTCGCAGATCCGCAAGCTGGCCGGCGGCAAGCGCGTGGAGAACGTCGAGGACGTGCTCGGTGTGGGCCAGAAGGTCCAGGTCGAGATCGCCGAGATCGACTCCCGCGGCAAGCTCTCCCTCGTCCCCGTGATCGAGGGCGAGGAAGAGAACGAGACCCAGAAGGACGACGCCGCCAAGTGACGTCCCGTGGCTTCAAGGCGACGGCCCGCACCTCCTCGGAGGCGCGGGCCGTCGCCCGTACCCAAACCCTCATCAAGGGCACCAACGGCATCGGCACCGTGCGCCGCACCACCCTCCCCGGCGGCCTGCGCATCGTCACCGAGACCCTGCCCTCGGTGCGCTCGGCCACCTTCGGCATCTGGGCGCACGTCGGCTCCCGGGACGAGACCCGGTCGCTGGGCGGTGCCACGCACTACCTGGAGCACCTGCTCTTCAAGGGCACCGCGCGCCGCTCCGCGCTGGACATCTCCGCCGCCCTGGACGCCGTCGGCGGCGAGATGAACGCGTTCACGGCCAAGGAGTACACCTGCTACTACGCGCGGGTGCTCGACACCGACCTGCCGCTGGCCATCGACGTGGTCTGCGACATGCTCACCGGCTCGCTGATCCGCGAGGAGGACGTCGACGTCGAACGCGGCGCGATCCTCGAAGAGATCGCCATGACCGAGGACGACCCCGGCGACTGCGTGCACGACCTGTTCGCGCACACCATGTTCGGCGACAGCCCCCTGGGCCGCCCGGTCCTCGGCACCGTCGACACGGTCAACGCGCTCACCGCCGACCGCATCCGCCGCTTCTACAAGAAGCACTACGACCCCACCCACCTCGTGGTCGCCTGCGCCGGCAACATCGACCACAACAAGGTCGTACGCCAGGTCCGCGCCGCCTTCGAGAAGGCCGGCGCCCTCAAGGACCCCGAGGCCGTGCCCGTCGCCCCGCGCGACGGTCGGCGCGTCCTGCGCACCGCCGGCCGCGTGGAACTGCAGAGCCGGAAGACCGAACAGGCGCACGTGGTCCTGGGCATGCCCGGCCTGGCCCGCACCGACGAGCGCCGCTGGGCCCTCGGCGTCCTCAACACGGCCCTGGGCGGCGGCATGTCCTCCCGGCTGTTCCAGGAGGTCCGGGAAAAGCGCGGCCTGGCCTACAGCGTGTACTCCTACACCTCCGGCTTCGCCGACTGCGGCCTGTTCGGCGTCTACGCCGGCTGCCGCCCCAGCCAGGTGCACGACGTGCTGCGGATCTGCCGCGACGAACTCGACCACGTCGCCGAGAACGGCCTGAGCGACGAGGAGATCGGCCGCGCCATCGGGCAGCTGCGGGGCTCCACCGTCCTCGGCCTGGAGGACACCGGCGCGCTGATGAACCGTATCGGCAAAAGTGAGCTGTGCTGGGGCGAGCAGATCTCCGTCGACGACATGCTGGCCAGGATGGCGTCGGTGACCCCGGACGAGGTCCGCGAGGTCGCCCGGGACATCCTGGGACAGCGCCCGTCGCTGTCGGTCATCGGCCCGCTCAAGGACAAGCAGGCCGCCGGCCTGCACGCGGCGGTCTCCTGACCGCTCCGGTCTACGATCCCTGGTCACCACCTCGCTGAACCCGGTCAGAGCGCCGGTCAGCCCCGGTCGTAAGGAAGCAAGAGATGAGCAAGCTGCGCGTGGCGGTCCTCGGTGCCAAGGGCCGGATCGGCTCCGAGGCCGTACGGGCGGTCGAGGCCGCCGACGACATGGAGCTGGTCGCCGCCCTCGGCCGGGGCGACAAGCTGGAGACCCTCGCCGAGACCGGCGCCCAGGTGGCGGTCGAGCTGACCACCCCGGCGTCGGTCATGGACAACCTCGACTTCTGCGTCCGCAACGGCATCCACGCCGTCGTCGGCACCACCGGCTGGACCGACGAGCGCCTCGCGCGGCTGCGGGAGCGGCTCGCCGCCTCCCCGCAGACCGGCGTGCTCATCGCCCCGAACTTCTCCATCGGGGCCGTGCTGACCATGAAGTTCGCGCAGATCGCCGCGCCGTACTTCGAGTCGGTCGAGGTGGTCGAGCTGCACCACCCCAACAAGGTGGACGCCCCCTCCGGCACCGCCACGCGCACCGCCCAGCTCATCGCCGAGGCCCGCCGTCAGGCCGGTACGGCCCCGGCCCCGGACGCCACCGCGACCGCGCTGGACGGCGCCCGCGGCGCCAGCGTCGACGGCGTGCCCGTCCACGCCGTACGGCTGCGCGGCCTGCTCGCCCACCAGGAGGTCCTGCTCGGCGGCGAGGGCGAGACGCTCACCATCCGGCACGACTCGCTCCACCACAGCAGCTTCATGCCCGGCATCCTGCTCGGCGTGCGCCGCGTGGGCACCACTCCCGGCCTGACCTTCGGCCTGGAACACTTCCTCGACCTCAGCTGAGCGAAGAGAAACCCCGAGCCCCTCATGCGCGCGAAGATCACCTATCTCGTCACGGCCGCCGTCCTGGTCTTCTACTTCGTCCTGGTCGGCAGCCGCGGCGTCATGCTCATCCAGTCCGGCACGCCCGTCACGGTCACCTTCGGGATCGCCGTACTGATCCTGCCGGTGATCGGCCTGTGGTTCCTGTGGAAGAACACCCAGTTCGTCCGCCGGGCCAACCAACTCGCCGCCGAACTCGACGCCGAGGGGGGCCTGCCCGTCGACGAGCTGAAGCGCACCCCCAGCGGGCGCATCGACCGCGACTCGGCCGACGAGGTCTTCGCCAAGCGCAAGGCCGAGACGGAGGCCGCCCCCGAGGACTGGCGCACCTGGTTCCGCCTGGCCGTGGCCTACCACGACGCCCGCGACACCGCGCGCGCCCGCAAGGCGATGCAGCGCGCCATCGCCCTGCACGACGGCAAGCCGATCCCGGCGCCCTGACGGCCAACGCCCCCGCCCGCGGTTCGCGGGCGCGCGGGCACTCCCGGACGAGAGCAGACGGGGGGCCGGGTGACAGCCGGGTCACGGCACCCTGACGGCGGGCTTCGCCGGTCAGCGGCCCCGGTACTCCTCCGCCCACGCCTCCACCGCGTCCGCCGCCCGGTCGAACGCCGGCAGACGGCCCAGGAAGTCGGCGTTGTGCGTGGTCAGCAGCGGCGGAACGGCCCGCGGATCCCGGCCGTCCCTGCGCTCCAGCACGAGGGCCTGCCCCTGGACCGTGCGCGGCAGCCCGAGCCAGCGCACGGGCTGCTGCAGCGTGCGCGCCCCGGCGACCTGCGCCCAGGGCGTCGTACGGCTGACGAAGAAGCCCACCTGGCGTAGGCCGCGGGCGCTGACCCACACGCCCACGCGCAGCAGCCGCAGTGCGCAGGCGATGACGACCAGCGCGACGCCGAGGCAGACCGCGGCGCCGGACGGGTCCCCGGTCAGCGCGGTCGCCCCCCCCGCGAGCAGGACGAACGCGGCGAGCAACAGCACCAGCGCGGCCCCGCCCCCCCGCCACGGCCCGGGCCGGTAGGGGCGCCTCCAACGCTCCCGGTCGTCGAACGGCAGCGCAACGTCGTCCACTGCGTCGAAGGCGCGGTCGGCCGTCAGGAAGGACAGGGGCACGGCTGGTCCTCACTCGATCCCGGCAGGGGCTGTGCCGGTGAGGCTATCCGGCTGTGTCGTCGCTCACCACCCGCGGGGGGCCGACGGGGCGGGCAGGCTCAGCGGCTCTGCACGGCCTGCTGCGTCTGCGCGGGGGAATGATCGGCCGACAGCGCGGGCATGCCCAGGATCAGCGAGCCCACGAGTCCCGCGACGATGGTCAGGCCCAGCAGGCAGCGCCCGGCTATCTGCCCGGCGGTCGGCCGCGGCCGGGGCGGGGGGGTGACATTGCTGCGGAACCTGTCGGCCTCGGCGACGAAGGCGAACGGGACAGACTCCCGCCGAACGGACATCGGCGCTCGGCTCCTTTCCGGATCGATGAAGCAGCGATCGAACGTGAGTGCGCCACCCATACACATACGTGGGTGTCTCACCCATACAGACGCACGAGTGTCCCGAAAGGTGCCCGCTTTCCCTGAATTCGCGGATCTTCACCGAAGATGTCGCGGCCCGGCACCGAACGCCCCGATGTCAGAGCCGGGCCGTAGAGTGGGCGCCGCCCGAAAGACCTGACGGGCCGCCCCGCACGAGGTGAGGGAGGGGACCCCGCGAGCCGTGACCGACACCCCCGCCGACGACCTGAAGCCCAGCTTCCGCAGCGATGTCACCGTCGAGCTGGTCAAGCACACCGCCTCGGACGCCGACGTGCTGTTCGCCGCCCGCGTCTCGACCATCGGCGAGCAGTCCCTGGACGAGCTGGACAAGGACCCGGAGCGCTCCAAGGGCCTGATCAACTTCCTGATGCGGGACCGGCACGGCAGCCCCTTCGAGCACAACTCGATGACGTTCTTCATCAGCGCCCCGATCTTCGTCTTCCGCGAGTTCATGCGGCACCGCGTGGGCTGGTCCTACAACGAGGAGTCCGGGCGCTACCGCGAGCTGCAGCCCGTCTTCTACGTCCCCGACGCGTCCCGCAAGCTGGTCCAGGAGGGCCGCCCCGGCAAGTACCGGTTCGTCGAGGGCACCCAGGCCCAGCAGGAACTGGTGGGCCGGGTCATGGAGGACTCCTACCGGCAGGCGTACGAGTCCTACCAGGAGATGCTCGCGGCCGGGGTCGCCCGCGAGGTGGCCCGCTCGGTCCTGCCCGTGGGCCTGTACTCGTCGATGTACGCCACCTGCAACGCCCGCTCGCTGATGCACTTCCTCGGCCTGCGCACCCAGCACGAGCTGGCCAAGGTGCCCTCGTTCCCGCAGCGGGAGATCGAGATGGTGGGCGAGAAGATGGAGGCCGAGTGGGCGAAGCTCATGCCGCTCACCTACGCCGCCTTCAACGCCAACGGCCGGGTCGCGCCGTAACGCCCGTCGCACCGGTCCCCGCACCCGTTACCGCAGGTACTGGTGTGCGGGTCAGCCTCGCGAAGTGTCCGTATTGCGGCCTTTGTGGAAGTTCATCTAGCCTGATCAAACGGACCCGGCACTGCTTGAACCCCCGAGCAGGCAGTGCCGGGCTCCTTCTTTGTCACGACTTGTCACCCGCCCCGAGGGAAGCCTCCTCCCGGAGCAGCGAGTAGCGTGTTACCCATGGCTCCGACCTCGACTCCGCAGACCCCCTTCGGGCGGGTCCTCACCGCCATGGTCACGCCCTTCACGGCGGACGGCGTACTCGACCTCGACGGCGCGCAGCGGCTCGCCGCCCACCTGGTGGACGCAGGCAACGACGGCCTGGTCGTCAACGGCACCACCGGCGAGTCCCCCACCACCAGCGATGCGGAGAAATCGGACCTCGTACGCGCGGTCGTGGAAGCCGTCGGCGACCGCGCCCACGTCGTGGCCGGCGTCGGCACCAACGACACCCACCACAGCATCGAGCTGGCCCGCGCCGCCGAGCAGGCCGGCGCGCACGGCCTGCTCACCGTCACGCCGTACTACAACAAGCCCCCGCAGGAGGGTCTGTACCGGCACTTCACGGCCATCGCCGACGCCACCGGGCTGCCCGTGATGCTCTACGACATCCCCGGCCGCAGCGGCGTCCCGATCAACACGGAGACGATCGTCCGCCTCGCAGAGCACCCGCGGATCGTCGCCAACAAGGACGCCAAGGGCGACCTGGGCCGCGCCAGCTGGGCCATCGCCCGCTCCGGCCTCGCCTGGTACTCCGGCGACGACATGCTGAACCTGCCGCTGCTCTCCGTCGGCGCGGTCGGCTTCGTCTCGGTCGTCGGGCACGTCGTCACCCCGGAGCTGCGGGCCCTGATCGACGCCTACACCTCCGGTGACGTCCAGAAGGCGACCGAGATCCACCAGAAGCTGCTGCCGGTCTACACCGGCATGTTCCGCACCCAGGGCGTCATGACCACCAAGGCCGCCCTCGCGCTGCAGGGACTGCCCGGCGGACCGCTGCGGCCGCCCATGGTCGAGCTCACCCCCGAAGAGATCGAGCAACTCAAGATCGATCTTGCCGCCGGCGGGGTACAGCTCTGACAACGAGACTTCGCGAGGTCCCCTCGCACCGCCCGGCCCCGGCCCTCCGGCACGAGGCCCACGGGCGACACAACTGAACAGGCAGGCCGACCGGTGCCTGCACAAGAGAACCGACAACGACAACTGCTTCTGCACGAACGTCACGCGCGCCACGTGCCACCGGTACGTGGCGCGCGTGGTTGAGGAGAATCTTTTGAGTCATCCGCATCCTGAACTCGGCCCGCCCCCGCCCCTCGCCGAAGGCGGCCTGCGCGTCACCCCGCTCGGCGGTCTGGGCGAGATCGGCCGCAACATGACGGTCTTCGAGTACGGCGGCCGCCTGCTGATCATCGACTGCGGAGTGCTCTTCCCCGAGGAGGAGCAGCCCGGAATCGACCTGATCCTGCCGGACTTCTCGTCCATCCGGGACCGTCTCGACGACATCGAGGGCATCGTCCTCACCCACGGCCACGAGGACCACATCGGCGGCGTCCCCTACCTCCTGCGGGAGAAGCCGGACATCCCCCTGATCGGCTCCAAGCTGACCCTCGCCCTCATCGAGGCCAAGCTCCAGGAGCACCGCATCCGCCCCTACACCCTGGAGGTCGCCGAGGGGCAGCGGGAGCGCATCGGCCCGTTCGACTGCGAGTTCATCGCGGTCAACCACTCCATCCCCGACGCGCTCGCGGTCGCCGTCCGCACACCCGCCGGCATGGTGGTGCACACCGGCGACTTCAAGATGGACCAGCTTCCGCTGGACAACCGCCTCACCGACCTGCACGCGTTCGCACGCCTGAGCGAGGAGGGGATCGACCTCCTCCTGACCGACTCCACGAACGCCGAGGTCCCCGGGTTCACCCCGCACGAGCGGGACATCTCCGGCGTGCTGCGCCAGGTCTTCGCCGGCGCCCGCAAGCGGATCATCGTGGCGAGCTTCGCCAGCCACGTCCACCGCATCCAGCAGATCCTGGACGCGGCCTACGAGTACGGCCGCCGCGTCGCCTTCGTCGGCCGCTCGATGGTCCGCAACATGGGCATCGCCAGGGACCTCGGCTACCTGAAGGTGCCGCCTGGCCTGGTGGTGGACGTCAAGACGCTGGACGACCTGCCGGACCACGAGGTGGTCCTCGTCTGCACCGGCTCGCAGGGCGAACCGATGGCGGCCCTGTCCCGTATGGCCAACCGGGACCACCAGATCCGCATCGTCGAGGGCGACACCGTGATCCTGGCGTCCTCGCTCATCCCCGGCAACGAGAACGCGGTCTACCGCGTGATCAACGGCCTCACCCGGTGGGGCGCCAACGTCGTGCACAAGGGCAACGCCAAGGTCCACGTCTCGGGCCACGCCTCGGCCGGCGAGCTGCTGTACTTCTACAACATCTGCCGCCCGAAGAACCTGATGCCGGTCCACGGCGAGTGGCGGCACCTGCGCGCCAACGCCGAGCTGGGCGCCCTCACGGGTGTTCCGCACGACCGCATCGTCATCGCCGAGGACGGTGTGACCGTCGACCTCGTCGAGGGCAAGGCCAAGATCTCCGGCAAGGTCCAGGCCGGCTACGTGTACGTCGACGGCCTCTCCGTCGGTGACGTCGGCGAGCCCGCGCTCAAGGACCGCAAGATCCTCGGGGACGAGGGCATCATCTCGGTCTTCGTGGTGCTGGACTCCACCACCGGCAAGGTCACCGGCGGCCCGCACATCCAGGCCCGCGGCTCGGGCATCGAGGACTCGGCCTTCGGCGAGGTCATGCCGAAGATCGCGCAGGCCCTGGAGAAGTCGGCCCAGGAGGGCATCGCCGACAGCCACCAGATGCAGCAACTCATCCGCCGCACGCTGGGCAAGTGGGTCTCGGACACCTACCGGCGCAGGCCGATGATCCTCCCGGTCGTCGTGGAGGTCTGACGCACCGCCGGACGCGGTCCGGAGCCCGTTGACGCGCGGTCCGACGGGTGAACTGCTGGCGGGGCGCCTCGATTTGCATCGAGGCGCCCCGCTCCAGTACGTTTACGGCTCCGCCCACACGGGAACCCGGCCGCCTCAGGCGTCCCGGACCACGTTCCCGGAGGGGCGGGAAAACCGACTCAGAATCTCTGATAAAGTCGGAACCGCCGGAAAGGGAAACGCGAGAGCGGGAATCTGGAAAGCACCGAGGAAATCGGATCGAGAAAAGATCTGATAGAGTCGGAAACACCGAAGGGAAGCGCCCGGAGGAAAGCCCGAGAGGGTGAGTACGAAGGAAGCGACCGTTCCTTGAGAACTCAACAGCGTGCCAAAAGTCAACGCCAGATATGTTGATACCCCGTCTCCGGTCTGATGGCTGGGGCGAGGTTCCTTTGAAATAACACAGCGAGGACGCTGTGAACCGTGAGGATTATTCCTCCTCGCGGTTCCGCTCTCGTGGTGTTCGCCCCGATCACGGGGAAGCATTCACGGAGAGTTTGATCCTGGCTCAGGACGAACGCTGGCGGCGTGCTTAACACATGCAAGTCGAACGATGAACCTCCTTCGGGA
>NZ_LR732544.1:5345063-5359912 GCF_902506575.1 Streptomyces mexicanus
CTTGATGGGGTAAGGCTCCCAGTAGACGACTGGGTTGATAGGCCGGATCTGGAAGCACGGTAACGTGTGGAGGTGACCGGTACTAATAGGCCGAGGGCTTGTCCTCAGTTGCTCGCGTCCACTGTGTTGGTTCTGAAACCACGAACAGCCTCATGCGTGATGTACGCGTGGTCTGGTTGTCAGTTTCATAGTGTTTCGGTGGTCATAGCGTGAGGGAAACGCCCGGTTACATTCCGAACCCGGAAGCTAAGCCTTACAGCGCCGATGGTACTGCAGGGGGGACCCTGTGGGAGAGTAGGACGCCGCCGAACAATTCTTCAAAGGGTTGGGTCGGGAACTTCGGTTCCGGGCCCAACCCTTTTTCGTTGTCCGTCACTTGACGTTCATGTTGTCCGAGCAGCATCCGCGGCATGGGTACTGCAGCCTTGCTGAGAGCCGCCGGTGTCGGCGTCGGAGACGAGGTCGTCGTGCCGGCGTTCGGCAACGTGGAGGTCGCCGAGGCGGTGGCCCGGAGCGGCGCGCTGCCGGTGTTCGCCGACATAGACCCCGTGACGTACTGTCTCGACCCCGCCGCCGTCGAAGCGGCCGTGACGTCCCGGACGACGGCCGTCGTCGTGGTCCACCGTTTCGGCCGGACGGCCGACATGGGGCGGATGCACGGGATCGGACGCCGGCACGGCCTGCTCGTGCTGGAGCACCGCGAAGCCGAGGTGCCCCACAGTGAGTTGGCGCGGCGCAGGGAACGGGCCGCCTACCTGGATGCCCGGCTGCGGGGCGTGCGGACGCCCGACGGCGGGGACGGGCACACCTACCAGCAGTACGTCGTGCGGGTGCCGGGGAACGGCCGGCCCGATCGGGACGCCTTCGCCGGGGCCCTGCGGGCCAGGGGAGTCGAGTGCCGGGTGCCGGTCAAGACGCCCGTGCACCGGCTGCCCGAGTTCCGCCGGTGCGTGTCCCTGCCGGAGACCGAGCGGGCCGCGGAGGAGACGCTGGCGCTTCCGGTGGACGCGTCATTGACGCGACGTGAGATGCAGCGGATCGTCTCGGCGTGCAATGCGCTGGGCGGGCCGATGGTGGTTGGGACCACGGCCTAGTTCGGGGTATGATCTATTCCGTTGCCGCGAGGGAAACCTCGAAGAGGCGACAGGCCCCTATAGCTCAGTCGGCAGAGCGTCTCCATGGTAAGGAGAAGGTCAACGGTTCGATTCCGTTTGGGGGCTCCACGAAAAAAGGCCTCGCCCTTCCGGGCGGGGCCTTTCTCGTGTCCGCCCTCCCGTCAGTCCTTCAGGATTTCCGGGACGCGCATCGCCAGGATCGCCATGTCGTCGGACGGGGCGTCCTGCGCGAAACGCTCCACCGCCCGCATGATGCGGGCGGCCACCGCGCCGGCCGTCAGGCCCGTGCAGGTGGTGAGGACGTCCGCGAGGCCGTCGTCGCCCAGCATGCGCGTGCCCTCGCGGCGCTCGGTGACGCCGTCCGTGACGCACAGCAGGACGTCGCCCGGGTCCAGGACGACGGTCTGCTCGTACAGTTCCAGGTCCTCCATGACGCCGAGCAGCGGCTGCGGCTCGGCGGCCGGCTCCACCGTGCCGTCCTGGCGCAGGCGCAGCGGCAGCGGGTGGCCGGCGCACACCACCTTCAGCTCGGCGCTGCCGTCCTCCTGCGGCCGCAGCTCGCCGTACAGGAGGGTCAGGAAGCGGCTGCGGGCGCCCTCGTCGAGGATCGCGGAGTTCAGGCGCTGCAGGACCGCCGGGCCGTCGTAGCCCTCGCGGGCCAGCAGGCGCAGGGCGTGGCGGGCCAGGCCGGTGACGGCCGCGGCCTCCGGGCCCGTGCCGCACACGTCGCCGATGGCGAAGCCGTAGGCGCCGTCGCGGATGGGGAACAGGTCGTAGAAGTCGCCGCCGACCTCGTTGCCCTCGCCGGCGGCGCGGTAGATGACGTCGACCTCCACGCCGTCGATGTGCGGCAGGCCCGGCGGGAGCAGGCTGCGCTGCAGGGACTGGCTGATGGCCGTGCGTTCCGAGTACAGCCGGGCGTTGTCCAGGGCCAGGGCGGCCCGCCGGCTGAGGTCCTCGGCCAGTTCCAGGATCTCCTGGCGGAAGTGCTCCTCGGTGGGCTTGCCGAGGGTCAGCATGCCGATGACGCGGTTGCGGGCGACCAGCGGCAGGACGACCGTCTCGCCGCCGACCGCGGCGGCCGTGGCGAGGGTAGGGCCGATGGACGTGCCGATGCGGTGGTGGGAGTCGCCGAGGCTGAGGCTGCGCATGGAGGTGCGCAGCGCCGCCTGGTGGGCGGCCTCGCCGGGGGCGGACCAGACCCGTGCGCCCGGTGTCGGTACCGGGTCGGGCGGCGGGATCTTCGACAGCAGGGACTTGATGCCGTCGATCAGCTCCTCGTCCTCGTGCAGTACGTAGGACAGGTAGGGCTCGGAGGCCTGGTCGGCGATGGTGTAGACGGCGCACCAGGTGGCCAGGGTCGGCACGGTCATCTGCGCCATCAGGGCGAGCGTCTGGTCGCGGTCCAGGGTGCCGGCCAGCAGGTCGGAGGCCTCGACGAGGAAGCTCAGGGAGCCGCGGCGCAGCCGCTCCAGCTCGCCCAGGCGGGCCGACTCGACGGCCAGGGCGATGCGGTCGGCGGCGAACTGCAGGCGCAGCGCCTCCTCGTTGGAGTATCTGCCGGGGGCTTCGGCGGCTACGCCCAGGGAGCCGGTGAGGCGGCCCTCGACCTTCAGCGGGACCGTGACGACGGAGCGCATGCCGGTGCCGCTGAGCAGGGGCACGGCGCCGGGGGCGGCGGTGAGGTCGTCGTGGACGGCGGGCATGCGCGCCGAGCCGTAGCGGCCGGGGCCGGCCTCGACGGGGACACGGGCGAAACGCTGGCGGGCGGAGGGCAGGCCGGTGGAGGCGCGGACCTCCAGTTCGGTCTCGTCGTCGGTCGCCAGGAGCAGGAAGGCGGCGTCGCCGTCGAGCATGTCGCGGGCGCGTTCGACGGTGCGCTGCAGCAGGCTGTCGAGGTCGTCGGGGGCGGGGGAGCCGATGAAGACCTCGAAGGGGTCGGCGGTGCCGTCGGAGGAGGAGCCGGCGTCGGCGGCGGTCGCCGGGGTGCGCAACGGGGTCTGCAGGACGGCGCGTTCGTGGTCGCGCACGAGCAGGCAGACCGTGGACGGCTCGCCGCCGGTGTCGCGGACGCGCAAGTGGGAGGCGTAGACGGGGATGACGCGGCCGTGGGCGCCGCGGATGCCGTAACTGCCCTCCCAGCGGGAGAGTTGGAGCGCCTCGGCGATGCCGGTGCCGGTGCCCGGGGTGTGCGGCCAGGCCGCGAGGTCGGTCAGCGGTTTGCCCACGACCTGGTCGGCGGTGTAGCCGAACAGCTCCTCCGCGTCCTCGTTCCAGGCGGTGACGGCGCCGCCGCGGTCGATCTGGACGACGGCGACGCGGACCCGGCCGTCGGTGAGCGGCAGGAGTTCGGCGGGCAGGACGGGGCCCGCGGCGCGGGTGCCGACGGGGCGCTCGGGCAGGTCGAGTTGGAACCAGACGGTCTTGTGCGTGGGCGTGTACTCCACGCCCCAGCGGCCGGCCAGGGCCGCGCACAGCTGCAGGCCGCGGCCGCCCTCCCGGTCGGGGCTGCCCATGGAGACCGGGGCGCTCTGCACGGGCACCTCGCGCTCCGGGTAGCGGTCGGAGACCTCGATGCGGACCCCGTCGTCGCAGCGCAGGCACAGCACGTCGGCGGCGGTCCCGGCGTGGACGACGGCGTTCGTGACCAGTTCGCTGGTGAGGACCACGGCGTCGTCGACGATGTCGCCGAAGCCCCAGCCCTGGAGGGTGTCGCGGACGAAGGACCGGGCGGTCGCGACGGATCGCCCCAGGGGCTCGAAGCTGGCGGCCGCGCGCGCGGTGATCACAGAACTCCTCGTCCGGTTGTCGACGTCCCCGTGCCTGTCGAGCGGTTCGCGACGCTGCTCCGGCAGCTGTGCGTCCGTCGGCCGCGGCTCCGGGGGCTGTCCCCCGATCACTCCGGTGGTCATTGTGTGCGGCCGCCCTCCGATGCCCGCTCGTTCCCGTGCCACCGCCCAGGCCGGACGGACCGGCGTGGCTGGACAGCCGCATGCAAGGTTACTTACCTTCGCCGTCCGTGCGGATGCCGGTCATCGGTGTTTTCGCCCGGAGGGTGTGCGGACGGTGTGCGAAGCTGCCGAACTGTTATGGCCTGGTTCGGCGGGGGTGAAACACTGGGCAGGCTTGTATCGACGGTGTGGACAGGCCGAGTGCGGTCCTGTCCCACGGGGCAGCAGCCCCCGTGCGGCCTGGTCGCACCGGGCAGACGTACGCAGCAGTAACCGGTACGCCACGCCGTGGTACCGGGGCACAGCAGTAACGGTCGATCCCTGCGGGAGGGACACAGTGGAGTCTGGCGCAGCGACGCGGGGCACGAAGACGCGCGCGAAGGGCGGACAGTCCGGGCAGTCCCTGAGCAGTAGGCGCACGCCGCGCGGCGGGACCACCACGGTGGACACCGCCGCCCTGCACCGGCTGCTGGCCGCCCTGGTGGGGATGCGCGACGGGAACTTCCGCAAGCGGCTCACGGTGTCCGGGGACGGCGTGATGTCGGAGATCGCCGCGGTGTTCAACGAGGTGGCCGACCGGAATCTGCACCTGACCGGCGAGCTGGCGCGCGTGCGACGCATGGTCGGGCGTGAGGGAAAACTCACGGAGCGGCTGGACACGGGGGCCTGCGAGGGCTCCTGGGCGGCGGCGATCGAGAACTGCAACGCGCTCGTGGACGACCTCGTACGGCCCGTCTCCGAGGTCGGGCGGGTGCTGTCCGCGGTCGCCGAGGGCGATCTGTCGCCGCGCATGGAGCTGCGCACCCCGGCGGCCGAGGGGGGCGCGGGGCACCCGCTGCGCGGTGAGTTCCTGAAGGTCGGGCGGACGGTCAACAACCTGGTCGACCAGCTGTCGACGTTCACCGACGAGGTCACGCGCGTGGCCAGCGAGGTGGGCACCGAGGGGAAGCTGGGCGGCCAGGCGCGGGTGCGCGGGCTGTCCGGTTCGTGGAAGGACCTGACGGACTCCGTCAACACGATGGCGTCCCGGCTGACGGCCCAGGTGCGGGACATCGCACTGGTGACGACGGCGGTCGCCAAGGGCGACCTGTCACGCAAGGTGACCGTGCATGTCGCCGGCGAGATGCTGGAGCTGAAGAACACCGTCAACACGATGGTCGACCAGCTCTCCGCGTTCTCCTCCGAGGTGACGCGCGTCGCCCGTGAGGTGGGCACGGACGGCATCCTCGGCGGCCAGGCGCACGTGCCCGGGGTGGACGGCACGTGGAAGGAACTCACCGACTCGGTGAACCTGATGGCCGGCAACCTCACGGCCCAGGTGCGCGGGATCGCCCAGGTCACCACCGCCGTCGCGAACGGCGACCTGTCGCAGAAGGTGACCGTCCCGGCGCGCGGCGAGGTCGCGCGGCTGGCCGAGACGATCAACCAGATGACCGAGACGCTGCGGATCTTCGCGGACGAGGTGACGCGCGTGGCCAACGAGGTCGGCGCGGAGGGCCGGCTGGGCGGCCAGGCGAACGTGCCGGGCGTGGCGGGCACGTGGAAGGACCTGACGGACTCCGTGAACACGGTGTTCCGGAACCTGACCACGCAGGTGCGGGACATCGCCGCGGTGACGACGGCGGTGGCCAACGGTGATCTGTCGCAGAAGGTCACCGTGGACGTGGCCGGCGAGATGCTGGAGCTGAAGAACACCGTCAACGGCATGGTGGACCAGCTCTCGTCGTTCGGTGCCGAGGTCACGCGGGTGGCCCGGGAGATCGGCGTCGAGGGCGAGCTGGGCGGCCAGGCGCAGGTGCCGGGCGCGGCCGGTACGTGGAAGGACCTGACGGACTCCGTCAACACCGCGTTCCGCAACCTCACCGGACAGGTGAGGAACATCGCCCAGGTGACGACGGCGGTGGCCAACGGCGATCTGTCGCAGAAGGTCACCGTGGACGTCTCCGGCGAGATGCTGCAGCTGAAGAACACCGTGAACACGATGGTGGACCAGCTGTCGTCGTTCGCCGACCAGGTCACCCGGATGGCCCGGGACGTGGGCACCGAGGGCCGGCTGGGCGGTCAGGCCCGCGTCGACGGCGTGTCGGGCACCTGGAAGGAGCTGACGGACTCCGTCAACTTCATGGCCGGCAACCTCACCTCCCAGGTGCGGCAGATCGCCCAGGTGACGACGGCCGTGGCGCGCGGCGACCTGTCCCAGAAGATCGACGTGGACGCGCGCGGGGAGATCCTGGAGCTGAAGAACACCATCAACACGATGGTCGACCAGCTCTCCGCCTTCGCCGACCAGGTCACCCGGGTCGCCCGCGAGGTGGGCACCGAGGGGCGGCTGGGCGGCCAGGCGCAGGTGCCGGGCGTGGCCGGCGTGTGGCGGGACCTGACCGACTCGGTGAACGGCATGGCCGGCAACCTCACCGCGCAGGTGCGCAACATCGCCCAGGTCGCCACCGCCGTGGCCCGCGGTGACCTGTCCCAGAAGATCACCGTGGACGCGCGCGGGGAGATCCTGGAGCTGAAGAACACGCTGAACACGATGGTGGACCAGCTGTCGTCGTTCGCCCAGGAGGTCACCCGGGTCGCCCGCGAGGTGGGCACCGAGGGCATCCTCGGCGGTCAGGCGGAGGTCCAGGGCGTCTCGGGCACCTGGAAGGACCTGACGCAGTCGGTGAACTTCATGGCGAACAACCTGACCATCCAGGTGCGCAACATCGCCGAGGTCACCACCGCCGTCGCCAAGGGCGACCTGTCCAAGAAGATCACCGTCGACGCCAAGGGCGAGATCCTGGAGCTGGTCACCACCGTCAACACGATGGTGGACCAGCTGTCGTCGTTCGCCGAGCAGGTGACCCGGGTGGCCCGTGAGGTGGGCACGGAGGGCATCCTCGGCGGTCAGGCGCACGTGCCCGGCGTCGTCGGCATCTGGAAGGACCTCAGCGACAACGTCAACCTCATGGCCAACAACCTGACCATGCAGGTGCGCAACATCTCCCAGGTGGCCGCGGCGGTCGCCAACGGCGACCTGACGCGGACGGTGACGATCGAGGCGCGCGGCGAGGTCGCGCAGCTCGCGGACACCTTCAACACCATGGTGAAAACGCTGAGTTCGTTCGCCGACCAGGTCACCAAGGTGGCCCGCGAGGTGGGCACGGACGGCATCCTCGGCGGGCAGGCCTATGTCCCCGGCGTGGCGGGGACCTGGAAGGACCTCACCGAGTCGGTGAACCAGATGGCGTCCAACCTGACCGGCCAGGTCCGCAACATCGCCATGGTCACCACCGCCATCGCCAAGGGCGACCTGACCAAGAAGATCGACATCGACGCGCGCGGGGAGATCCTGGAGCTGAAGACGACCATCAACACGATGGTCGACCAGCTGTCGTCGTTCGCCGAGGAGGTCACCCGGGTGGCCCGCGAGGTGGGCACCGAGGGACAGCTCGGCGGGCAGGCGCGGGTGCGGGACGTCGACGGCACCTGGCGGGACCTGACGGAGTCCGTGAACGAGATGGCCGGGAACCTCACCCGGCAGGTGCGCGCCATCGCGCGCGTGGCGACCGCCGTGACCCGCGGCGACCTGAACCTGAAGATCGACGTCGACGCCGCCGGCGAGATCCAGGAACTGCAGGACTACATCAACAAGATGATCGCCAACCTGCGCGACACCACGATCGCCAACAAGGAGCAGGACTGGCTCAAGGGCAACCTGGCCCGCATCTCGGCCCTGATGCAGGGCCGGCGCGACCTGGAGGACGTGGCCTCGCTGATCATGAGCGAGCTGACCCCGGTGGTCTCCGCGCAGCACGGTGCCTTCTTCGTGGCCATGCCGCTGGCCGACGACAAGGACCTCGGCGGGGATGCGGAGGATGCCTACGAGCTGCGGATGCTCGGCTCGTACGGCTACTCGATGGGCTCCATGCCGACGTCGTTCCGGCCGGGTGAGGCGCTGATCGGGACGGCGGCCAAGGAAAAGCGCACGATCCTGGTGGACAACGCGCCCAGCGGCTACCTGAAGATCTCCTCCGGGCTCGGCGAGGCGCCGCCCGCGCAGGTGATCGTGCTGCCGGTGCTGTTCGAGGGCAAGGTGCTCGGCGTGATCGAGCTGGCCTCCTTCACGCCGTTCACACAGATCCAGAAGGACTTCCTGAACCAGATCGCGGAGATGATCGCCACCAGCGTCAACACCATCTCCGTCAACACCAAGACCGAGCAGCTGCTCAAGCAGTCCCAGGAGCTGACCGAGCAACTGCGGCTGCGGTCGGAGGAGCTGGAGCAGCGGCAGAAGGCGCTGCAGGCGTCCAACGCCGAACTGGAGGAGAAGGCCGAGCTGCTGGCCCAGCAGAACCGCGACATCGAGGCGAAGAATTCCGAGATCGAGGAGGCGCGGCAGGTCCTGGAGGAGCGCGCCGAGCAGCTCGCCGTCTCCATGCGCTACCGCAGCGAGTTCCTGGCCAACATGTCGCACGAGCTGCGCACGCCGCTGAACTCCCTGCTGATCCTGGCCAAGTTGCTCGCGGACAACGCCGAGGGCAACCTCTCCCCGAAGCAGGTGGAGTTCGCCGAGACCATCCACGGCGCGGGCTCCGACCTGCTGCAGCTGATCAACGACATTCTGGACCTGTCGAAGGTCGAGGCGGGCAAGATGGACGTCTCCCCGACGCGCATCGCGCTCGTCCAGCTCATCGACTACGTGGAGGCCACCTTCCGGCCGCTGACGGCGGAGAAGGGCCTGGATCTGTCGGTGCGGGTGTCGCCGGAGCTGCCCGCGACCCTGCACACCGACGAGCAGCGGCTGCTGCAGGTGCTGCGCAACCTGCTGTCGAACGCGGTGAAGTTCACCGACTCCGGGTCGGTGGAGCTGGTCATCCGCCCGGCCCGGGACGACGTGCCGCAGGCCATCCGGGAGCAGTTGCTGGAGGCGGGCTCGCTGACCGACCCGGACGCGGAGATGATCGCGTTCTCGGTCACCGACACCGGTATCGGCATCGCGGCCAGCAAGATGCGGGTGATCTTCGAGGCGTTCAAGCAGGCCGACGGCACCACCAGCCGCAAGTACGGCGGCACGGGCCTCGGGCTGTCCATCTCGCGTGAGATCGCGCAGCTGCTCGGCGGCGAGATCCACGCGCAGAGCGAACCGGGCCGCGGCTCCACCTTCACGCTGTACCTGCCGCTGCACCCGGGCGAGCTGCCGCCGCACGGCTACCAGCAGCCGGCGTCCGCGCTGGAGCCCGGCGAACTGGTCGCCGCCGTCGACTCCCACCCCTCGGAGCTGTCCGAGCTGTCGTCCGGTGAGGTCGAGACGCCGGCCGAGGTGCGGTCGTACCAGGAGACGCAGAACGGCGCGGCCGCGCTCTTCCGGCGCCGCCGCCGGTCCCTGCCGGCCGCGCAGCAGCAGTCCGGGCCGGGGATCGACGGGGCGCACGGCCGGCCGGACCAGCATCCGGAGCAGGAGGCCCGGGCGGCCGACGCGGAGTCCGAGGGGCAGGGGGCGCAGGGCATCCGGTTCGGCGGCGAGAAGGTGCTGATCGTCGACGACGACATCCGCAACGTCTTCGCGCTGACCAGCGTCCTGGAGCAGCACGGGCTGTCCGTGCTGTACGCCGAGAACGGGCGCGAGGGCATCGAGGTGCTGGAGCAGCACGACGATGTGGCGGTCGTCCTGATGGACATCATGATGCCCGAGATGGACGGGTATGCGACGACCACGGCGATTCGCCGGATGCCGCAGTTCGCCGGGCTGCCGATCATCGCGCTGACCGCGAAGGCGATGAAGGGCGACCGGGAGAAGGCGATCGAGTCGGGTGCCTCGGACTACGTGACCAAGCCGGTCGATCCCGACCATCTGCTGGGTGTGATGCAGCAGTGGATGCGGGGGGAGTGACGGCGACCGAAGGGGCCCGCCGCCGGGGATTCCCGCTCGCGGGAACCTTCGGCGGGCGTGCGGAGTTGTGGAAGTTGTTGACGCAGGGTGCTCGTTGCCGTGTAGAAGTGCGGGATTCGGGGAACCTTCTGGTCTCCCGCCGCGTTTCTGCTACGTGCACAGTGACATCGCGGTGACAGGGTGTGGCGACAGGCGGGGTGCGGCTACGATGACCGGCACAAGGACGGGCGGCGCAAGGGAGTCGTCCCCTGGGGCGGCCCCGGCCGGTGTCACGCCAGGTCCTGCGGACAGGGGCGGCCCCAAGCCGGGGCGAGGAGGGCGGGCCATGGTGCAGAAGGCCAAGATCCTCCTGGTCGATGACCGGCCGGAGAATCTGCTGGCGCTGGAGGCCATCCTCTCTGCGCTCGATCAGACGCTGGTACGGGCATCGTCCGGGGAGGAAGCGCTCAAAGCACTGCTCACGGACGACTTCGCGGTCATTCTGCTCGACGTCCAGATGCCGGGCATGGACGGTTTCGAAACGGCCGCGCACATCAAGCGGCGGGAGAGGACCCGGGACATCCCGATCATCTTCCTCACCGCGATCAACCACGGCCCGCACCACACCTTCCGCGGGTACGCGGCGGGCGCGGTCGACTACATCTCCAAGCCGTTCGACCCGTGGGTGCTGCGCGCGAAGGTCTCGGTCTTCGTCGACCTGTACATGAAGAACTGCCAGCTGAAGGAGCAGGCGGCGCTCCTCAGGCTCCAGCTGGAGGGCGGCAAGGGCGCCGTCGGCGACGGCAAGGAGTCGGCCGGCCTGCTCGCGGAGCTCTCCGCCCGCCTGGCCGCGGTGGAGGAACAGGCAGAAGCCCTCTCCAAGCAGTTGGACGACGAGTCCGCCGATGCGGCGGCGGTCGCCACGGCGGCCCATCTGGAGCGCAAGCTGACGGGCCTGCGCCGGGCCCTGGACGCACTGGAGCCGGGGACGGGCGGCGCTTCGTCGGTGGCCTCCCAGGGCTGAGGCGCGCGGTACGCGGACGGTTGGGCCCGGGCCGCCCGTAAGCCCGGGGCCGCGAGGCGTGGCCTCCCGCCACCGACGCACCCCTGCCGTGCTCCCGGCGAGCGGCGACTGCCTCCCGGCACAGCGAGAGTGAGGGTGCGTCAGCCGCCGGACCGCTCGGTACACGACACGAACGGGTGAAGCACCGGGCACACGTGTCCGCTGTCGCCTCCGGCGGTAACCTCACACCTATGGCCTCACGTCCCTCCGCAGCCAAGAAGCCGCCCGCGAAGAAGGCGGCCGCTCCCGCGAAGGCTCCGGCGAAGAAGGCCGCTGCGAAGAAGGCCCCTGCCAAAAAGGCTCCGGCGAAGAAGGCTCCGGCGAAGAAGGCGCCCGCCAAGAAGGTCGCACCGGGCAGGCCCGCGCCGAATCCGACCGGAGGTCTCTACCGCCTCGTGCGCGCCCTGTGGCTGGGAATCGCCCACGCCGTCGGCGCGCTGTTCCGCAGCGTGGGCACGGGCGCCAAGAACCTCGACCCCGCCCACCGCAAGGACGGCATCGCCCTGCTGCTGCTCGCCGTCGCCCTGATCGTCGCCGCCGGCACCTGGGCCGACCTGCGCGGACCGGTGGGGGACCTGGTCGAGATCCTGGTCACCGGAGCCTTCGGCCGGCTGGACCTGCTCGTGCCGATCCTGCTGGCGGTCATCGCCGTGCGCTTCATCCGGCATCCGGAGAAGCCCGAGGCCAACGGCCGTATCGTCATCGGCCTGACCGCGCTCGTCCTCGGCGTGCTCGGGCAGGTCCACATCGCCTGCGGCTCGCCCGCCCGCAGCGGCGGCATGCAGGCGATAAGGGACGCCGGGGGCCTGATCGGCTGGGGTGCGGCGACCCCGCTGACGTACGCCATGGGCGAGGTGCTCGCCGTACCGCTGCTGGTGCTGCTGACCGTCTTCGGGCTGCTGGTCGTCACCGCCACGCCCGTCAACGCCATCCCGCAGCGGCTGCGGCTGCTGGGCGTGAAGCTGGGGCTGCTGCCCGACCCGGAGGACGACGAGCCCGCGTACACCGAGGACGACGTCCGCTACGACGAGCAGTGGCGCGAGGCGCTGCCCGCACGCTCCCGCAAGCGCCAGGGCGCCCCGCAGACCTACGACCCCGACGGCGCGGAGCAGGAGGCCCTGGCCAAGCGGCGTGGCCGGCCGCGGCGTTCGGCCGTCCCGCAGCCCGACATGGGGCGGCAGATGGACGCCGTGGACGTCGCCGCCGCTGCCGCCGCCGCGCTCGACGGCGCGGTCCTGCACGGCATGCCGCCGTCGCCGGTCGTCGCCGACCTCACCCAGGGTGTCAGCGTGGGCGACCGCGCGGAGAGCACCACCCCGACGCCCGTTCCGGCCGCCCGGCCCGAGCAGGACCGCCCGGTCGCAGAGACCGCGGCCGAGCCCGTGGCCGTACCGGCGAAGGTGGAGCCCCCGGCGGCCGCGCCCGTGCCCGGCAAGGCCGTCGCCGGTGTGCCCGACCTCACCAAGAGCGTCCCCGACCTCACCAAGAACCCGCCCGCCGAGACCCGCGAACTGCCGCCGCGCGCCGAGCAGCTGCAGCTCTCCGGTGACATCACCTACGCCCTGCCCTCCCTGGACCTGCTGGAGCGGGGCGGCCCGGGCAAGGCGCGCAGCGCCGCCAACGACGCCATCGTGGAGTCGCTGACCACCGTCTTCACCGAGTTCAAGGTCGACGCCCGCGTCACCGGCTTCACCCGCGGCCCGACGGTCACGCGCTACGAGGTCGAGCTCGGCCCGGCGGTCAAGGTCGAGCGGATCACGGCGCTGACGAAGAACATCGCCTACGCCGTAGCCAGCCCGGACGTGCGGATCATCAGCCCGATCCCCGGCAAGTCCGCGGTCGGCATCGAGATCCCCAACACCGACCGGGAGATGGTCAACCTCGGTGACGTGCTGCGCCTGGCGGCAGCGGCCGAGGACGACCACCCGATGCTGGTCGCGCTCGGCAAGGACGTCGAGGGCGGCTACGTGATGGCCAACATCGCGAAGATGCCGCACATCCTCGTCGCCGGCGCCACCGGCTCCGGCAAGTCCTCCTGCATCAACTGCCTGATCACCTCGGTGATGATGCGGGCCACCCCGGAGGACGTGCGCATGGTCCTGGTCGACCCCAAGCGGGTCGAGCTGACCGCCTACGAGGGCATCCCGCACCTGATCACGCCGATCATCACCAATCCCAAGCGGGCCGCCGAGGCGCTGCAGTGGGTCGTACGCGAGATGGACCTGAGGTACGACGACCTGGCCGCGTACGGGTTCCGGCACATCGACGACTTCAACGCGGCGGTGCGCAGCGGCAAGGTCAAGGCGCCCGAGGGCAGCGAGCGCGAGCTGCAGCCCTACCCGTACCTGCTGGTGATCGTGGACGAGCTGGCCGACCTGATGATGGTCGCGCCGCGTGACGTCGAGGACGCGATCGTGCGCATCACGCAGCTGGCGCGCGCGGCCGGCATCCACCTGGTGCTGGCCACCCAGCGGCCGTCCGTGGACGTCGTCACCGGTCTGATCAAGGCGAACGTGCCCTCCCGGCTCGCCTTCGCCACCTCCTCGCTCGCCGACAGCCGCGTCATCCTCGACCAGCCCGGCGCCGAGAAGCTGATCGGCAAGGGTGACGGGCTGTTCCTGCCGATGGGCGCGAGCAAGCCGGTCCGCATGCAGGGCGCCTTCGTCACCGAGGAGGAGGTCGCCGCGGTCGTCCGGCACTGCAAGGAGCAGATGGCGCCGGTCTTCCGGGACGACGTGGTCGTCGGCAGCAAGCAGAAGAAGGAGATCGACGAGGACATCGGCGACGACCTCGACCTGCTGTGCCAGGCGGCCGAACTGGTCGTCTCCACCCAGTTCGGCTCCACGTCCATGCTCCAGCGCAAGCTGCGCGTCGGCTTCGCCAAGGCCGGGCGGCTGATGGACCTGATGGAGTCGCGGAACATCGTCGGGCCCAGCGAGGGGTCCAAGGCGCGCGAGGTCCTGGTCAAGCCCGACGACCTGGACGGTGTGCTCGCCCTGATCCGCGGCGAGGCATAGAGCCGGTTCGCGGCGGACTGCGCGGGTAGCAGTGCCAGGGTGAGAGCAGGGCGTCCGTCCGGCGGACCGGATTGCTGCGAACGGGTGGGTCATACCGTGATCCACCCGTTAGGCAGGACCGGGCAACCGTTTCCTCCGGACGCACGTCAAGGTGAGCGAAAGGGCCGGTGCGCAGCCCGCCATGGGCCCGACTCCTGTCCCACCATCGGATTGTCCGGCCATTCCGATGGCGTACAAAGTCCTACCGCCGGGTCGCTCCACCCTTCGGCACCCCCCTAGACTGAACGTCCAGCACAGGCGGCTACACGCTCGAAAGGCGCCCCCGTGTCCATCGGCAACTCCCCTGAAGACGAGCGTCCGTTCGAAGACGTTTCCGAGGAAGTCCGCCCCTCCATCGGCCGTGTCCTGAAGGACGCGCGCCTCGCCGCCGGGCTGACCGTCGACGAGGTCAGCGCCGCCACCCGGGTCCGCAATGCCATCGTGCACGCCATCGAGGCCGACGACTTCGCCCCCTGCGGCGGCGACGTCTACGCCCGCGGGCACATCCGGACCCTGGCCCGCGCGGTGCACGTCGACCCGGCTCCGCTGCTCGCCCAGTACGACGCCGAGCACGGCGGCCGCCCGGCCCCGACCCCTGCCGCCCCGCTGTTCGAGGCGGAACGTATCCGCCCCGAACGCCGCGGGCCGAACTGGACCGCCGCCATGGTGGCGGCGATCGTCGTCGTCATCGGCTTCGTCGGCTTCACGGCCTTCAAGGGCGGCGGCAGCAGCGACAGCAGCGCCAAGGCGCAGGTCGCCGAGGGCTCCACGCCCTCGACCAGCACGTCCGCCACGCCCGAGCCGCAGCAC
>NZ_LR732544.1:5360013-5364263 GCF_902506575.1 Streptomyces mexicanus
CCCTCCGACAGTGCCATCGCGGCCGCCCCCCAGGACAAGGTGACCGTCCAGGTCAGCGCCCCGAACGGACGCAGCTGGATCTCCGCCAAGGACCACAACGGCCGCATGCTCTTCGACGGACTGCTCAACAAGGGCGAGTCGAAGACCTTCCAGGACAACACCAAGATCAACCTGATCCTCGGTGACGCCGGAGCGATCCAGCTCTACGTCAACGGCAAGAAGATCGAGGACCAGTTCCAGCCGGGCGCCGTGGAACGCCTCACCTACACCAAGGGCGACCCGCAGGTCGGATAGCCCGCCGACCAGGGACGCGAGCGGACGCGCGGAGAAGGGGTCGGCCATGATCGGCCAACCCCTTCGACGTGGGCTGTCGGCGGGACGAAGTAGTCTTGAGCCCATGCCTGAACGCCGTACCGTCGCACTCGTCACTCTCGGCTGCGCCCGCAACGAGGTGGACTCGGAGGAGCTCGCAGGCCGTTTGGAGGCGGACGGCTGGCAGCTCGTGGAGGACGCCGCGGACGCGGACGTCGCCGTGGTCAACACCTGTGGCTTCGTGGAGGCCGCCAAGAAGGACTCCGTCGACGCCCTGCTGGAGGCCAACGACCTCAAGGGCCACGGCAGAACGCAGGCCGTCGTCGCCGTCGGCTGCATGGCCGAGCGGTATGGCAAGGAGCTGGCCGAAGCCCTCCCCGAGGCCGACGGCGTGCTCGGCTTCGACGACTACACGGACATCTCCGCACGCCTGCAGACCATCCTCAGCGGCGGCGGCCACGTCGCGCACACCCCGCGCGACCGGCGCAAGCTGCTGCCGATCAGCCCGGTGGAGCGGCAGCAGGCCGGCACGGACGTCGCCATTCCGGGGCACGGCCCCGCCGATCTGCCCGAGGGCGTCGCCCCGGCCTCCGGCCCGCGCGCGCCCCTGCGCCGCCGCCTGGACGGCTCCCCGGTCGCCTCGGTCAAGCTGGCCTCCGGCTGCGACCGGCGCTGCTCCTTCTGCGCCATCCCCTCCTTCCGCGGCTCCTTCATCTCCCGCCGCCCCAGCGACGTGCTGAACGAGACGCGGTGGCTGGCCGAGCAGGGCGTCAAGGAGATCATGCTGGTCTCCGAGAACAACACCTCCTACGGCAAGGACCTCGGCGACATCCGCCTGCTGGAGTCGCTGCTGCCCGAGCTGGCCGAGGTTGAGGGCATCGAGCGGATCCGCGTCAGCTACCTGCAGCCGGCCGAGATGCGCCCCGGCCTGATCGACGTGCTGACCTCCACCCCGAAGGTCGCCCCGTACTTCGACCTGTCCTTCCAGCACTCCGCGCCCGGCGTGCTGCGCGCCATGCGCCGCTTCGGTGACACCGACCGCTTCCTGGAGCTGCTGGACACCATCCGCTCCAAGGCGCCCGAGGCCGGCGTGCGCTCCAACTTCATCGTCGGCTTCCCCGGCGAGTCCGAGGCCGACCTGGCCGAACTGGAGCGGTTCCTCAACGGCGCGCGCCTGGACGCCATCGGTGTCTTCGGCTACTCCGACGAGGAGGGCACCGAAGCCGCCACCTACGACAACAAGCTGGATCCCGAGGTCGTCGCCGAGCGGCTGGCGCGTGTCTCCCGGCTGGCCGAGGAACTCGTCTCGCAGCGGGCCGAGGAGCGCATCGGGGAGACGGTGCGGGTACTCGTGGAGTCCGTGGACGAGGAGGAGGGCGTCGTCGGCCGCGGTGCGCACCAGGCGCCCGAGACGGACGGGCAGGTGCTGCTCACCGGCGGTGAGGGCCTGAGCGTCGGCCGGATGGTCGAGGCGAAGGTGGTCGGCGCCCAGGGTGTGGACCTGGTGGCGGAGCCGCTGCCGGGCGCCCTCGTGGGCGAGGAGGCGGGCAGATGACCGGAGTCCCGGCGTCCGCGGCGGGCGGTCCCCCCGGTGGGCGGGGGGCGGCCTCGAGCCGTGCCGGCGCGGACGGGGCCTCCGGCGCGGCCGGCACCTCCGGTCCCGGACCGGGCGCAGCCGACCGCGCGGCTCAGGAGCCGGGCGACGGCCGGCCCGCGCGCGGCGGGAAGATCGCGGCGGCGGCCGTGAACCAGGCCAGCGTCTGGAACGTCGCGAACCTGCTGACCATGCTCCGGCTGCTGCTGGTGCCCGCCTTCGTGCTGCTGATGCTGGCCAACGGCGGGTACGACCCGGCGTGGCGGTCGTTCGCCTGGGCGGCCTTCGCCATCGCCATGATCACCGACCTGTTCGACGGCCACCTGGCCCGGACGTACGACCTGGTCACCGACTTCGGGAAGATCGCCGACCCGATCGCCGACAAGGCGATCATGGGTGCGGCGCTGATCTGTCTCTCCGGACTCGGGGACCTGCCCTGGTGGGTGACGGGGGTGATCCTCGGCCGTGAGCTGGGCATCACGCTGCTGCGCTTTCTGGTCATCCGCTACGGCGTCATCCCCGCCAGCCGCGGCGGCAAGCTGAAGACGCTCACGCAGGGCGTGGCCGTCGGGATGTACGTGCTGGCGCTGACGGGATGGCTGGCGTCCCTGCGCTTCTGGGTGATGGCGGTCGCCGTGGTGTTGACCGTGGTGACCGGGCTCGACTATGTGAGACAGGCCATTGTGCTGCGCAGGCGGGGAATCGCCGAGCGCCGGGCAGCGTTGGAGGAGTCACCAGGGTGAGTTCACCGGCCGCCGACGTCGTCGGACTACTCACGGTGAGGGGTGAGACGGTCGCCGTCGCCGAGTCGCTGACCGGTGGACTGGTGGCCGCCGAGATCACCTCCGTGCCCGGGGCGTCCAAGGTCTTCCGGGGCTCGGTCACCGCTTACGCCACCGACCTCAAGCACCGGCTGCTGGGCGTGGACGCCACTCTGCTGGCCCAGCACGGGGCAGTGGATCCGCAGGTCGCGGCCCAGATGGCGGCCGGGGTGCGCACGGCACTGGACGCCGACTGGGGCATCGCGACCACGGGAGTCGCGGGACCGGACCCCCAGGACGGCCGGCCCGTCGGCACGGTCTTCGTGGCCGTGGCCGGACCCGGCCGGAGGGGAGAGAGCGACATCCGTGGCGGGAAAACGACCGCGCTGCGGTTGAACGGCGGCCGGACGGAAATTCGTATGGAGACTGTACGGAGCGTACTCGCACTGCTTCTGGGGCAGATTGCGGGCGAACAGACCAGGAATGAGCGGGCACAGGATACGGAACGGAACGGGGGGTTTTGATGTTTGCAGCCCTGAGTGAACACGACATCGCTCCCCGCACGGCCGCGGCGCGAGGCGGTACGGTGGGGCGTGAAGGATGCGGCTACGCGGTCCGAGGAGGGAGCCACCGATGATTCTGCTCCGTCGCCTGCTGGGTGACGTGCTGCGTCGGCAGCGCCAACGCCAGGGCCGTACTCTGCGCGAAGTCTCCTCGTCCGCCCGAGTCTCGCTCGGCTATCTCTCCGAGGTGGAGCGGGGGCAGAAGGAGGCTTCCTCCGAACTGCTCTCCGCCATCTGCGACGCGCTGGACGTACGGATGTCCGAGCTGATGCGGGAAGTCAGCGACGAGCTGGCCCTCGCCGAGCTGGCCCAGTCCGCTGCGGCCACCGATCCCGTGCCCACGCCGGTGCGTCCGATGCTGGGTTCCGTCTCGGTGACCGGTGTGCCACCGGAACGGGTGACCATCAAGGCGCCCGCCGCCGAAGCGGTGGACGTGGTCGCCGCCTGATCCGCGGCGCACGCGCGCACCGGGCGCGCGGAAGCGGTGAGCCGGCGGCGCGCGTGGACCGCGCACGGTGCCGGGTGGAACGCCCGCCGTGTGCACGATCGTCGACCGGCGTGCATCTCATGACGTCACAAGGGCCCGGCCGGGGCTGCTCCGGGAAGACCGGAGGAGCCCGCAGGCCGGGGCTTTCGTTTGTGCCCGCGCCGCCGCGGGGGGATGGTGGAGGCGGGCTGCGTCCCGGGTCGCCGGCGCCAGGAGCCGGCAGGAGCGCCTCCGCGTGCACCGGTGCGCCCTCCTGCCGCGCGGGGGCGGCGTTCTAGCGTCGGGCTGGAGGTGTGCGTGCGGTGGGTGCGATGGCAGGGCCGGCGGTGCGCTGGGGGGCCGCTGTGGGGCTGGGCGCGCTGTGGTGGTGGGCGGTCCTGCGGCTGCTGCTGTCGGACGATGCCGGAGTGCTCGAAGGGACGGTGGCGGCGGGCGGCTGGGGGCTGAGCCTGCTGCCGGTGCACTGCGTGCCCAGGGAGGGCAAGGACGGCGACGAAGGCCGGGGCGGCGGCGACGAGCGGAGCGGTGAGGAC
>NZ_LR732544.1:5364364-5479419 GCF_902506575.1 Streptomyces mexicanus
TACTGGTGCTCGACGTGCCAGCGCGGCCCGCCCCCGCCGCCGGGCGCCCCGCGGATGTGGCGGGAGCGCCACCGCCGTACGCAGAAGTGACGCCTCGCGAGGACCGCAGTCTCAGCTGCGTACTAGCGTCGTCCAATGAGCGGGCCGGTCCATCCTGCGCGGACTCGAACACCGCCCCGCCCTGCGGACGACGACAGTGGGCCGGTGTGACCCGGATCCTGGCGAGGTGTCACTTCTGTGTACGGCGGTAGCGTTCCCGCCACATCTGCGGGGCGCCCGGCGGCGGGGCCGGGCCGCGCTGGCACGTCGGGCACCAGTACGTGGGGCGCTCCTGGGTGCCGTCGCCCTGGTCGGCCACGCGGACGGAGGTGCCGCAGCGCAGACAAGGCCGGGGCGCGCGGCCGTAGACGAACAGGTCCTGGTTGCGCAGGCCCGTGGTCCGGCGGACCATCCGGTCGCGGTTGGCCTCCAGGAGCCTCTTGGCGAGCGCGGGCAGCTGGGCCGCCCGGTCGGCGGGCAGCGAGCCGACGGGGAGCCACGGGGTCACGCCGAGCAGGAAGCACAGCTCGCTCTTGTACACGTTGCCGATGCCGGCCAGGTTGCGCTGGTCGAGCAGGGCCTCGCCGAGGGGGCGGGCGGGGTCGGCGAGCAGGTTGGCCAGCGCCCGGTCGGGGTCCCAGTCCGGGCCGAGCAGGTCCGGGCCGAGGTGGCCGACGGTGCGGTCCTCCTGCGCGGTGCGCAGCAGGTCGAGCACCGGGAGGCGGTAGCCGACGGCGGCGCGGTCGGCGGTGGTGAGGACGGCGCGGATCTGGTGGGCGGGGCCGCCCTTCCAGCGCTCACCGCTGCCGTACACCTTCCAGGCGCCCTCCATCCGCAGGTGGGAGTGCAGGGTCACACCGCCCTCGATCCGCGTGAGCAGGTGTTTGCCGCGTGCGACGGTGTTCAGCACTCTCCGGCCGGCCAGGTCGACCGTGGCGTACTTCGGTACCCGGAAGTCGCTGCGGGTCAGCACCTTGCCCGCGAGGGCGTCGTGCAACCGCCTCGCGGTCTGCCAGACCGTGTCACCTTCGGGCATGCGTCAAGGGTGACACGCGGGCGAGCGGGCCCGCTTCCGGCATGCGTTCCGTCCTGTGTCTTGGCGGGTGCCGCCGTTCGTCCTGTGCGCCGTTCGTCTCGTCGTGTGCCGCCGTGCGTTGGTGTCAGGCGCGCAGGCGCAGGCCGCGCGGGGTGGCGATGAAGCCGGCTTCTTCCAGGAGCGTGCCGAGAGGGGACGTCAGCGCCGAGGCGCCGTTGATCTTCTCCACCGTGACCGTGCCGAGGGAGCCGGCGCGGGCGGCGGCCGCCAGTGCCTCGGCGGCGGCACGCAGGCGGGCGTCGTCACCGGCCGCGGTGTCCGCATCCGTGGGCCAGGCCAGCAGGGTCTTGCCGCCGCGTTCCATGTACAGGGTCAGCTCACCGGCCACGAGCACCACCAGGGAGCCCGCCTTGCGGCCCGGCTTGTGCCCGGCGCCGGTCGGCGGATCGGGCCAGGGCAGGGCGGCGCCGTAGGCGTTCGCGGGGTCGGCGGCGGCCAGGACGACCGCCCGGGAGTCCGCGGAGCCGGTACGGCCGCGGCGGTCGGCGGTGCCCGGGCCGGTGGGGTACGGGAAGGCCGCCGCACCGCCTCTGGGGCCGCCGTAGCCCGGGGAGGCGAAGTCCTGGGGGGAGACGTAGTCGCCCGGCGAGGGGCGGTCCGGGGCCGGCCAGTCCTGCTCGCCGCCGTGCCCGGGCGCGCCGGTGATGTCGAACGCGTCGGCCGGGCCGTAAGGCGCGGGCCCGGCGGAGGCGTGCGGTGGGCCGAAGCCGTCCGGGCCGGTGCCGGAACCCGGGCCGAGCCCCGCGCCGGGCAGGCCTTCGCCGCGTTCCCGGGCATTCGCCACGGCGCGCAGCCGGTCGACCGCGCCGTCCATCGCGAACTGGGCGGCGCCCAGCCCCTCCACCACGTATCCCCGGCGGGCCTGGCCGCTCTCCTCGAAGGCGGACAGCACCCGGTACACGGCCGAGAAGCCGCCCTCGACGCCCTCCGCGGACACCGCGCCGCGGGTGACCACGCCGTGCCGGTCGAGGAGGGTGCGGGCCAGGGCGTGCGCGCGCACGGTGGTGTCGGTCTCCCGGGCGGGCAGCAGGGACCAGCGGCCGGCGACGGTCGGCGGGCCGCTGCGGGAGGCGGGGCGGGCGGCCGCCGTCAACGAGCCGTAACGTCCGCGCGGGGCGGCGCGTTTGGCCCGGTGCGCCGTGGAACCGGCGGGGCGGCCCGAGCCCAGCAGGGCGCGCATCGGGGCGAGCGTGTCGTTGGTGAGCCGCCCGGACCAGGCCAGGTCCCACAGGGCGTCGGCGAGTTGCGGGTCGGTGGCCTCGGGGTGGGTGCTCGCCCGGACCTGGTCGGCGATCTGACGGAAGAACAGGCCGTAGCCGCCGGAGAGGGTGTCCAGCACCGACTGGTGCAGCGCGGTCAGCTCCAGCGGCAGCGGCGGGGGCAGCAGCAGCGGGGGGGCATCCGCGCGGGACAGCGGGATCCAGCCGTCCCTGCCGGGCAGTGCGCCCGCGCCCGCCCACACCACCGCGCCGGCCGCGGTGAGTTCGTCGAGCATCGCGGGGGTGTAGTCGGACACCCGGGAGGGCAGGACCAGCTTCTCCAGGGCGGAGGCGGGCACGGACGCGCCCTGCAACTGCTCCACGGCGCGCACCAGTCCGTCCACGCCCCGCAGGCCGTGCCCCTTGCCGAGGTGCTGCCACTGGGGCAGGAACTGGGCGAGCGCGGGCGGCGGCACCGGCTCCATCTCGTGCCGCAGCGCGGCCAGCGACCGCCGCCGCAGCCGGCGCAGCACCGCCGCGTCGCACCACTCCTGGCCGCTGCCCGCCGGATGGAACTCGCCCTGGACGAGACGGCCGCCGGCCGCGAGGCGGTGCAGCGCGCCCTCGGTGACCGCCACGCCCAGCCCGAACCGGGCCGCCGCCATGGCCGAGGTGAACGGGCCGTGGGTGCGGGCGTACCGGGCCAGAAGGTCGCCCAGGGGGTCCTTGACCGGTTCGGTGAAGGCCTCCGGGACGCCGACCGGCAGGGCCGTGCCGAGCGCGTCGCGCAGGCGGCCGGCGTCCTCGATCGCGGCCCAGTGGTCGGCGCCGGCGATCCGCACCCGGATGGCCCGGCGGGCACCGGCCAGCTCCTGCGCCCAGCCGGCCTCAGCGCCCCGCTCGGCCAGTTCGGCGTCGGTGAGCGGGCCCAGCACCCGCAGGACGTCCGCGACGCCCTCGACGTCCTTGACGCGGCGGTCCTCGGTCAGCCACTGCAGCTCCCGCTCCAGCTCGACCAGCACCTCCGCGTCCAGCAGTTCGCGCAGCTCCGCCTGGCCCAGCAGCTCGGCCAGCAGCCGCGAGTCCAGGGACAGGGCGGCCGCGCGGCGCTCGGCGAGCGGGGAGTCCCCCTCGTACAGGAACTGGGCGACGTACCCGAAGAGCAGCGACCGCGCGAAGGGGGACGGCTCCGGGGTGGTGACCTCCACCAGGCGGACCTTGCGGGACTCGATGTCCCCCATCAGCTCCACCAGGCCGGGGACGTCGAAGACGTCCTGCAGGCACTCGCGGACCGCCTCCAGGACGATCGGGAAGGAACCGAACTCGCTCGCCACCTGCAGCAGTTGCGCGGCGCGCTGGCGCTGCTGCCACAGCGGGGTGCGCTTGCCCGGGTTGCGGCGCGGCAGCAGCAGCGCCCGGGCCGCGCACTCGCGGAAGCGGGCGGCGAACAGGGCCGAGCCGCCGACCTGGTCGGTGACGATCTGGTCGATCTCCCCCTTGTCGAAGGCGACGTCCGCCGCGCCGATCGGTGCCTGCTCCGCGTCGTACTCCAGGCCGCCCTTCACGGGGTCCTCACCGAGCAGGTCCAGGCCCATCAGGTCGGCGTCGGGCAGACGCAGCACGATGCCGTCGTCGGCGTGCATGACCTGGGCGTCCATGCCGTACCGCTCCGAGAGGCGGGCGCCGAGCGCCAGCGCCCAGGGGGCGTGCACCTGTGCGCCGAAGGGGGAGTGCACCACGACCCGCCAGTCGCCCAGCTCGTCGCGGAAGCGCTCCACCAGGATCGTCCGGTCGTCGGGGCCGTGACCGCAGGCCTCGCGCTGCTCCTTCAGATACGACAGGACGTTGTCCGCCGCCCACGCGTCCAGGCCGGCCGCGAGCAGCCTGAGCCGGGCGTCCTCCTCGGGCAGGGAGCCGACCTCGCGCAGGAACGCGCCCACCGCCCGGCCCAGCTCCAGCGGGCGGCCCAGCTGGTCGCCCTTCCAGAACGGCAGCCGGCCCGGCACGCCCGGCGCGGGGGAGACCAGGACCCGGTCGCGGGTGATGTCCTCGATCCGCCAGGAGGTGGTGCCGAGCGTGAACACGTCACCGACCCGGGACTCGTACACCATCTCCTCGTCCAGCTCGCCGACCCGGCCGCCGCCCTTCTTCGGGTCGGCGCCGGCGCGGAACACGCCGAACAGGCCGCGGTCGGGGATCGTGCCCCCGGACGTGACGGCCAGGCGCTGCGCGCCGGGGCGGCCGGTGACCGTGCCGGCGATCCGGTCCCACACCACGCGCGGGCGCAGCTCCGCGAACGCGTCGGACGGGTAGCGGCCGGCGAGCATGTCGAGCACGGCTGTGAACGCCGACTCCGGCAGTGACGCGAACGGCGCCGCCCGGCGCACCACGGCTAGCAGGTCGTCCACCTGCCAGGTGTCCATCGCGGTCATCGCCACGAGCTGCTGGGCGAGGACGTCCAGCGGGTTGGCGGGCACCCGCAGGGACTCGATGGCGCCCGTGCGCATCCGCTCGGTGACCACCGCCGCCTGCACCAGGTCGCCCCGGTACTTGGGGAAGACCACCCCGGTGGACACCGCACCCACCTGGTGGCCCGCGCGGCCCACGCGCTGCAGGCCGGAGGCCACCGAGGGCGGGGACTCGACCTGGACCACCAGGTCCACGGCACCCATGTCGATGCCCAGCTCCAGGCTGGAGGTGGCCACCACCGCCGGCAGGCGCCCGGCCTTCAGGTCCTCCTCCACCAGGGCGCGCTGCTCCTTGGAGACCGAGCCGTGGTGGGCGCGGGCGATGACCGCGGGCGCGCCGTGCGCCGCGCCCGAGCCGCCCATCAGCTGGGCCGGGGAGTGGTGCTCGTCCAGGGATTCGCCGGTCGCCCGCTCGTAGGCGATCTCGTTGAGCCGGTTGCACAGGCGCTCGGCGAGCCGGCGCGAGTTGGCGAACACGATCGTGGAGCGGTGGGCCTGCACCAGGTCGGTGATGCGCTCCTCCACGTGCGGCCAGATCGAGGGCCGCTCGGCGCCCTCGCCGCCGTCGGTGGCCGGGGAGCCGCCGAGTTCCCCCAGGTCCTCGACCGGGACGACGACCGACAGGTCGAACTCCTTGCCGGAGGCCGGCTGCACGATCTCCACCTTGCGACGCGGCGAGAGATAGCGGGCGATCTCGTCGACCGGGCGGACGGTGGCGGACAGCCCGATGCGGCGGGCCGGCTTCGGCAGCAGCTCGTCCAGCCGCTCCAGGGACAGCGCGAGATGGGCGCCGCGCTTGGTGCCCGCCACCGCGTGCACCTCGTCCAGGATCACCGTCTCGATCCCGGTCAGCGCATCGCGCGTGGACGACGTCAGCATCAGGAACAGCGACTCGGGCGTGGTGATCAGGATGTCCGGCGGGCGGGTGGCCAGGGCGCGCCGCTCGGCGGCCGGAGTGTCGCCGGAGCGGATGCCGACCTTCACCTCCGGCTCGGGCAGGCCGAGGCGGACGGCTTCCTGGCGGATGCCGGTCAGGGGGCTGCGCAGGTTGCGCTCCACGTCGACGGCCAGGGCCTTGAGCGGGGAGACGTACAGCACCCGGCAGCGCTTCTTCGGGTCGGCCGGGGGCGGGGTGGAGGCCAGCTGGTCCAGGGCGGCGAGGAAGGCGGCCAGGGTCTTGCCGGAGCCGGTCGGCGCGACCACGAGCACGTCCGAGCCCTCGGCGATCGCCTGCCACGCCCCCGCCTGGGCCGCGGTGGGCGCGGAGAAGGCCCCCGTGAACCAGCCGCGGGTCGCGGGGGAGAAGCCGTCGAGGGCCCGATGTGCATCGCTGACCATGCGTCCATCGTGCACCCGGCCACTGACAATCCGGTCCACATCACCTCTCGCACCCACGCTGACCTGGTCTTCTTCCAGGACCGGCGCGGTTGTGCCGGAGAATGGGCCCATGGCGGGATCAGGTCAGGAGCGCGCACGGCACTGGCAGTACGAGGAACTTCCCGGGGTCGACCTGCTGCGGGCCCGATATGTCCGCAAGGCGTTCACGCGCCACACCCACGAGCACTTCGTGATCGCCGCCATCGCCGAGGGCGTGGAGGTGTTCGACCACCGCGGAGGCGACCAGTACGCCGGCCCGGGGACCCTGGCGCTGATCAATCCCGACACGCCGCACACGGGCCGGGCGGGAGTGCCCGAGGGATGGCGCTACGGGGCCGTCTACCCGGCGCCGGACCTGGTCGCGGAGATCGCCGCCGAGACCACCGGCATCCGCGGGACGCCGGGGTTCGTCAGCCCGGTCCTCGACGATCCCTACGCCGCGGCGCTCGTGCACCAGGTGTTGCGGGCCGCCGACGAGGGCAACGCACTGGCCGCCGACACGCTGCTGCGGGTCGCCGTGACCCGGCTGCTGCGGTTGAACGGCGGGCCGCTGCCACGGCGCGAGGTGCGCACGGCCGGCGCGCGGATCGCGGCACGCGCCCGTGCCGTCCTCGAGGAGCGCATGACCGAGCCGCCGACCCTGGAGCGGCTGGCCGCCGATCTCGGGACGAGCCCCTTCGCGCTGCTGCGGGCCTTCCGCGGTGTCTACGGGATGCCGCCGCACACCTGGCTCACCGACGCCCGGGTGCGCCGGGCCCGGCAGCTGCTGGACGAGGGCACCACCCCGGCTCAGGCCGCCGCGGCCGTCGGGTTCACCGATCAGTCGCACCTGAGCCGGCACTTCTCCCGGATCGTGGGCGTCCCGCCCGGCGCCTACCGGCGCGAGCGCAAGAACGTACAAGACGCGAGGTCGCGACTGCTCCTACCGTCCGGGGCGTGGCAGAAGAAACAGCTCTCGCAGACATACGCGCCGGCGCCGGGCAGGCCGGTGCCGACAAGCCCGACGCCGCCGTCGTCCGGGACGCCCTCGGGGTCGGCGTCGCGGTGGGACTGTCCGGGTTCGCCTTCGGGGTGACCTCGGCCGGCAGCGGACTGACGCTGTTGCAGACCTGTGCGCTCAGCCTGCTGGTGTTCACCGGGGCGTCCCAGTTCGCGCTCGTGGGGGCGCTGGCGGCCGGGGGCAACCCGTTCACGGCGGCCGCGGGCGCGTTCTTCCTGGGCGTGCGCAACGCCTTCTACGGGCTGCGCCTGTCGCAGCTGCTGGCCCTGCCGCGCGGACTGCGGCCGATGGCCGCCCAGTGGGTCATCGACGAGACCACCGCGGTGACCCTCGCGCAGCCCACCCGGCGCAGCGCGCGGATCGGCTTCACCGTCACCGGGGCCACCCTCTACGGGCTGTGGAACCTCACCACGCTGCTGGGCGCACTGGGCGCCAGGGCCCTCGGGGACACCGACACCTGGGGACTGGACGCGGCCGGACCCGCCGTGTTCCTCGCCCTGCTCGCGCCCATGCTCACGACCTCCACCGAGCGCGTCGTCGCCGCGCTCGCCGTGCTCCTCGGGCTCGGGCTGCTGCCCGTGCTGCCGGCCGGCGTGCCGGTCCTCGCGGCGGCGCTCGCCGCGCCGGCCGTGCTGTACCTGGCGGGCCGCCGCACGCGAGGCGCCCGCGGCAGCGATGAAAGCCCGGGTGAACGAGTGGACGACACAGCGACGGCCCACGACGTACGGGGACGCGTCCGGGGCGGCGCAGGGGAGGAAGACCGTTGAACGTCTGGATCGCGATCGGCGTGACCGCCGTCGGCTGCTACGCCGTCAAGCTCGCCGGGCTGCTCGTGCCGGCCGGCGTCCTGGAGAAGCCCCTGGTCAAGCGGCTCGCCGCGCTGCTCCCGGTGGCCCTGCTCGCCGCCCTGACCGCCCAGCAGACCTTCGCCGACGGGCAGGATCTCGTCCTGGACGCGCGGGCGGCCGGGCTCGCGGCCGCCGCCGTGGCGCTGGTGCTGCGGGCGCCGTTCCTGCTGGTCGTGGCCGCGGCCGTGGTGGTCACGGCGGGGGGGCGTGCGCTGGGCGGGTGAGCGCGCGACGGGTCGGTGAGCGTACGCCCCGGTGCGCTGTGGTGCTCCGCGCGCCCGCGCGTGGGAGCGTGGTCCCGCTGGCCTCCTCAGGCGATGGCGCGGCCGTACGCCCGCAGGGTGCGCAGGGCCTCGATCGTCACCATGGGGCGTGCCTCCAGCGCCGTGCCGGGGGCCCACTGGCGCCAGGCGACCGGCCAGCCGCCGTCCTCCTGCTGCCGGCTCGCCAGGAAGTCCAGGGAACGGCCGATCTCCTCGTCCGTGAACCACGCGCGCGCGAGGGAGTGCGGCGTGGCGGCGAAGTCGTGCGGGAAATGGTGCTCGCCGGGGGCGTAACCGGGCGCGACCGGCCAGGACTCCCGGAGGTCGGGGTCCAGCACCGCGAGGCGCTGCTCGCGGACCAGACGGCCGAGCCGCTCGGCGGCCGCCTGCGCGCGCGAGCGGTCGGGCGCGGCGTCCAGGAAGGCGACGGCGGCCTCCACCTCGTAGGGGTGGGTCGCCTCCAGCGCCTCGATGCGCTGCCAGCAGAAGTCGGTCGCCCGGAAGAGCCACGCGTGCCACACCTGGTTGCGGTGCAGCAGACCCACCACCGGGCCGGTGGCCAGGAGCGAGCCCGGCGGATCGTCCACGACGGGCACGAAGGGCGCCGCCGGATAGCCGCGCTGAGCGGGGTGGACCGCGGGCAGGGCGCCGTCCGCGGTGGTGACCGAGGTCAGGTAGCGGCACACCCGCTCCGCCCGCTGCCCGCCGCACCGGCCGATGGCGTCCAGCACCCGCAGCGCGCGGGCCGTGTGCAACGGCTGGCTGACGGGGCCGCGCAGGTCCGGCTCGAGGGCGTGGCCGTACCCGAAGTCGTCGTTGCGGTAGGCGTCCAGCGCGGTTTCCACCGGGTCGGCGGCGCCGTCCAGGAAGTGGTACGCGAACAGCCGCTGCTCCAGCACACGCGCGGTCAGCCACACGAAGTGCTCGGCCCGCTGCAGCGGGGAGGGCGCCGCGGACGGCGGGGAAGAGGGGCAAGCTCCTGTCTCGGCCATGCGACCGACCGTAAGGCGGAAAGCGGTCACCGCAGGCGCACCCCGCTCCCGGTCACTCCCAGGGGCGGGATACTGGCATCATGCGGTTGACGGTCTTCTGGGAGCGGATGGCGGAGCACTTCGGTGCGGGATACGCCGACACCTTCGCACGCGACCACGTGATGTCGGAGCTGGGCGGGCGCACGGTGCACGAGGCGCTGGCGGCCGGCTGGGAGGCCAAGGACGTCTGGCGCGTGGTCTGCCACGTCATGAACATTCCCCAGGAGAAGCGCTGACCGGGCAGGGAGATCACAGGGCCGTGCGGGATTGTCGGTGGCGTGGGCGAGACTTGCACCGTGGCACCCACTGACGAGTCCGGGCAGACGGCCCGGCAGGCATCCGCGACCGGTACGACGCCGCTCGGCCGGCCCTCGGCCGACGGGCCCACCGGATCGGACGCGCGCCCGCGCATGCCGCGCTGGCTGCCGCGCGCCATGGTGCTCGCGCTCGCGCTGATCGCGGCCTTCCAGCTCGGCAGCTGGGCCTTCCATCAGGTGACCGGGCTGCTGATCAACATCCTGATCGCGTTCTTCCTGGCGTTGGCCATCGAGCCCGCGGTCAGCCGCATGGCCGCCCGCGGCATGCGCCGCGGGCTCGCCACCTTCCTGGTCTTCCTGGGCCTGGCGGTGGTGACGGCCGGTTTCGTCACCCTGCTCGGCTCGATGCTGGCCGGGCAGATCGTCAAGATGATCGAGGGCTTCCCCGAGTACCTCGACTCCCTCATCAACTGGGCCAACGCCAAGTTCCACACCAACCTCAGACGCGTGGACATCCAGGAGGGGCTGCTCCACTCCGACTGGCTGCGCAAGTACGCGCAGAACAGCGCGGCGGGCGTGCTCGACGTGTCCACGCAGGTGCTCGGCGGCCTGTTCCGGCTGCTGACGATCACGCTGTTCTCGTTCTACTTCGCCGCCGACGGGCCGCGGCTGCGCCGGGCGCTGTGCTCCGTGCTGCCGCCCGCCCGCCAGGCGGAGGTACTGCGCGCCTGGGAGATCGCCGTCGACAAGACCGGCGGCTACCTGTACTCGCGCGGCCTGATGGCGCTCGCCTCCGGCATCGCCCACTACATCCTGCTGCAGGCCCTCGACGTGCCCTACGCGCCCGTGCTCGGTGTCTGGGTGGGGCTGGTCTCGCAGTTCATCCCCACCATCGGCACCTATCTCGCGGGTGCCCTGCCGATGCTGATCGCCTTCACGGTCAATCCCTGGTACGCGCTGTGGGTGCTGGTGTTCGTGGTGATCTACCAGCAGTTCGAGAACTACATGCTGCAGCCCAAGCTCACCTCGAAGACCGTCGACATCCACCCCGCGGTGGCCTTCGGATCGGTCATCGCGGGCACCGCGCTGCTCGGCGCCGTCGGCGCGCTGATCGCCATCCCCGCGGTCGCCACGCTCCAGGCGTTCCTGGGCGCCTACGTGAAGCGGTACGCCGTCATGGACGACCCCCGGGTCCAGGGCCACCGCAGGAGACAGGGCACCGCACCGGGCCTGCTCACCCGCGCGCGGCAGCTGTGGGAGCGGCGTCCGGCGGCCGGTACCGGGACAGCGGCGGGACGCGGAACGACGGCGGACACCCCCACGCGAGAGCCCGCGGCGGCCGAGGAGGGCTCCGCCGGAGACTGAGCACCCGCCCTGGGCAGCGAGGGGACGCCCGCCTTGGGCGCGAGGGCTCAGGACGTCTTGGCACAGCCGCTCGGCGGGGCGTGGCGCGCTTGACACAAAAATCGAACATCCATTCTTATGGGGGCTCCGGCATGGCTCAACGAAGGGGATTTCGTCCGCTTTTGGGATAGTGTGGCCCCTGGTTATCCACAGGCCGGATGTGCGTCGGGGCGCGTTGTCAGTGGCAGGCGTTAGCGTCTTTGACGTGAAGCGATCGACTCAAGCAAACCGGGTGGAACCCATGGCAGGAACCGACCGCGAGAAGGCGCTCGACGCCGCGCTCGCACAGATTGAACGGCAATTCGGCAAGGGCGCGGTCATGCGCATGGGCGAGCGGTCGAAGGAGCCCATCGAGGTCATCCCGACCGGGTCGACCGCGCTCGACGTGGCCCTCGGCGTCGGCGGCCTGCCGCGCGGCCGTGTCGTGGAGATCTACGGACCGGAGTCCTCCGGCAAGACGACCCTGACCCTGCACGCCGTGGCGAACGCCCAGAAGGCCGGCGGCCAGGTCGCCTTCGTGGACGCGGAGCACGCCCTCGACCCCGAGTACGCCCAGAAGCTGGGCGTCGACATCGACCAGCTGATCCTCTCCCAGCCGGACAACGGCGAGCAGGCGCTGGAGATCGTGGACATGCTCGTCCGCTCCGGCGCCCTCGACCTGATCGTCATCGACTCCGTCGCCGCGCTCGTCCCGCGCGCGGAGATCGAGGGCGAGATGGGCGACAGCCACGTGGGTCTGCAGGCCCGGCTCATGAGCCAGGCCCTGCGCAAGATCACCGGTGCGCTCAACCAGTCCAAGACCACCGCGATCTTCATCAACCAGCTGCGCGAGAAGGTCGGCGTGATGTTCGGCTCGCCGGAGACCACCACCGGTGGCCGCGCGCTGAAGTTCTACGCCTCGGTGCGCCTGGACATCCGCCGCATCGAGACCCTGAAGGACGGCACGGAGGCGGTCGGCAACCGCACCCGCGTCAAGGTCGTCAAGAACAAGGTCGCCCCGCCCTTCAAGCAGGCCGAGTTCGACATCCTCTACGGCCAGGGCATCAGCCGCGAGGGCGGCCTGATCGACATGGGCGTGGAGCACGGCTTCGTCCGCAAGGCCGGCGCCTGGTACACCTACGAGGGCGACCAGCTCGGCCAGGGCAAGGAGAACGCGCGCAACTTCCTGAAGGACAACCCCGACCTGGCCAACGAGATCGAGAAGAAGATCAAGGAGAAGCTGGGCGTCGGCGTACGGCCCCAGGAGCCCGCGGCCGAGCCGGGCGCGGACGCGGCCGTCTCCACCGCCACGGACGACGCGGCCAAGACGGTGCCGGCCCCGGCGGCCGCCAAGGTCACCAAGCCCAAGGCCGCCGCGGCCAAGAGCTGACCCGTGACACGGCGAACCGACTGGGCCGAGTACGGGTACGAGCACCTCGCTTCCGGCGCCCCACGGGGGACGGGCACCGGGAACCGCCCCGGCGCGGACGGCGCCGGCGCGTACAGGGACGAGCACCCGTACCGGCCGGACGGTGACGGCACGTACGGCGGCGGTCCCGGACCGGACGGCGGTGACGGTGCCGGAGTGCCGGTGGCCGGCTCGCGCCGGGGCGGCCCGCGTGACGGCGGGGCGCGCGGCGGGCGCGGACGGCGCCGACGAGACGTCGGCGAGGCGTCCGCGGCGGGTGGGGGCACCTCTTCCTCGCCGAGGGCCGAGCAGGGGGAGCCTCCGGGGGACCCGGTGGAGCGGGCGCGCGCGATCTGCCTGCGCCTGCTCACCGGGACTCCGCGCACGCGCAAGCAGCTCGCGGACGCCCTGCGCAAGCGGGAGATCCCGGACGACGTCGCCGAGCAGGTGCTGTCCCGCTTCGAGGAGTTCGGGCTCATCGACGACGGCGCGTTCGCGGACGCCTGGGTGGAGTCCCGGCACCACGGACGCGGACTGGCGCGGCGCGCGCTCGCCCAGGAACTGCGGACCAAGGGCGTCGACACCACGCTGATCGACGAGGCCGTCGGCCGACTCGACGCCGAGCAGGAGGAGGCCACCGCCCGCGAACTGGTCGCCCGCAAGCTGCGCGCCACCCGGGGCCTGGACCGCGACAAACGGCTGCGCCGCCTCGCCGGCATGCTCGCCCGCAAGGGCTACTCCCAGGGCCTGGCCCTGCGGGTGGTCCGACAGGCGCTGGAGGAGGAGGGCGAGGACACGGAGTTCCTCGACGACAGCTGCTGAGACGAGAGCCGCCGAGGAACACCGTCCAGCCACGCGCCGCGGCCGGGTGGACGGCCGCCCGAGCAAGGCAGCACCGCCCGACTGCGCAGCGTCGCTCGAGCGCAACGCGCCGGGCAGGCACGACGCGCCTCCTGGCCACGACGCGCCTCCTGGCCACGACGCGCCGGCCGGCCACGACGCGCCGGCCGGGCGCGGCGCGCCGCCCGGGCAGACGCGCCCCGTCGGCTCGGTCCGCGCCCCTGCCTCACCGCCTCCGTGAACTTCCGGCCTCCGCGGCTTCCGGCCTCCGCGGCTTTCGGCCCCACGGTTTTCGCCGCGGGGTTCTTCGGTCCCCGGGCGGCTACGGTGCCTGCGGCGCGTACGGCCGCACCGGGAGCCCGGCCGCCCGCCACGCCTGGAAACCGCCGATCAGGTCGGTCGCCCGGTGCAGACCGAGCTGGTGCAGGGAGGCGGCCGCCAGGCTGGAGGCGTATCCCTCGTCGCACAGCACGACCACGCGCAGGTCGTGGCCGGTGGCTTCGGGGAGGCGGTGGCTGCCCTGCGGGTCCAGTCGCCACTCCAGTTCGTTGCGCTCGACCACCAGGGCACCGGGGACCAGCCCGTCCCGTTCGCGCAGGGCCGCGTACCGGATGTCCACGAGCAGGGCATCGCCGTCCCGGGCGGCGGTGTACGCCTCCCAGGGTCCGATGCGTCGGTAGCCCCGGCGTACCCGCTCCAGCAGGTCGTCGATCCCGACCGGCCGCCGGTCCCCGCTCACTGCCAGTCCTCCGGGCGCTCGACGTGCTCCAGGCGCAGCGTCTGCCCGGTGCGGCTGTAGCGGCGGATACGGGGCAGCGGCGGGTAGTAGGCGTGCACGGAGATCGCGTGCCGCTCGGTGGACTCGTTGAGCACCTCGTGGACGTGGTGCCGGCCGAAGGCGCGGCCCTGCCCGGCCGGCAGCCGCCGGGAGCGGTCCACGCCGTCGGTGAGTTCGAGGGTCTTCCAGCCGTCCGTGGGCAGGCGGGCGGCGCGCGCGTGCTCGGTCAGCTCACCGGCCGCGGGGACGAAGGCACCCCCCGAGTCGGGGGGGTCGTGCCAGCCGGTGCCGGTGCCGGGCGGCCAGCCGATCAGCCACGCCTCGCTGCCCGCGGGCCCGTCCAGGCGCACCCACGTGCGGCCCTGCGGGTCGAGCGGAAGCGAGGCGATCAGATCGGTGTCGGCGGCGGCGCGGCGGGCGAAGTCGAGGAGTTCGGCCTGCGTGGGCGGCGCGGCAGGTGCAGCGGCAGCAGGGGCGGAGGCGGAGAGGGGCGTGGGGGAGGACGCGGAGGAAGACAGGGCAGACACGTACACCGTCCTGGAGAACGTTCGCGGAAGGCGCGCGGCAGCGCAGAAGCGGCGCGCGGGATAAAAGGGATGCGGGTTCAGCAGGACGGGCGACACACGCAGCCCGCGTAGCGGACGAGGTCCATATGGACCCTCCGCCACAGGCGCACGTAGGTGTCGGTCATGGTCCGGAGTACACCATGGCCGTCCGGACCGGTCAACCGGCGGTCACCCCGCGGACGACGGGCGACGGCGCACTCCCGCCGGCCCGTGCGCGCTGCGCACCCCCGCTTCCGCATCCGCAGGCGTGTGCGCCGGGCGCGCCCGGCCCGGCCCGGGTCGGTGTCGGAGCCAGAGCGCCCGGCGCACAGATCACAGGCCCGGCGCGCTGGTCACGGCCGGTGCACGGCCCGGCGTACGGCGCGATCGGGGAGCACCCCACCGCCCGCCCAAGCGCCCCTCCGCGGCCTTGTGCCCCGTGGGCTTGTCCGTGCACCCCCCGTCCGTGCCCATGCCCTCGTCCGCGAGCCGCGCCGCTGCCGGGCACGGTCACACCAAGCCCCTGCCGGGCACGGCCACCAAGCCCCTGTCCGGGCAAGGCCCCCCGCGCCCCTGCCTGCGCACGACTCATTGAGCCGGTGTCCGGGCAAGGCTCACCGCGCCCTGGCCTGGGCACGACTCACCGAGCCGGTGTCCGGGCACGACTCACCACGCCCCTGCCCGGGCACGACTCACCGCGCCCCAGCCTCCGCGTGTGTCGTGGTGTGCGCCGGGCCGCCCAGTGTCGCCTCGGCCGCCGTGTACAGGTCGGCGGGGCGCACCCCGTTCAGCGCGGTGACCAGGTGCCCGTCCGGTCGCACCAGGAGCACGGTGTGCGGGGCCGCGCCCGGATAGCGCTCGGCGACCAGCAGTTCGGCGGGGTGCGGCAGCGCGGTCACCGCGGCGGCCAGCCGGGGCATGATCCCGGCGCCCACCCAGTGGCGCCGCTCCCACACCTGCGACCCGGGGGCCACCAGCACCACCAGCAGCGCCCCGCGGCCCAGCCGTTCCCGCAGCGGCACGATCGCACCGTCCTCCGCGGTCACCGGCACGTCGGTGACCTGCCCGCCGACCGGGGTGTCCACCGGTACCTCGGCATCGCAGTGCGGCGCGGCGAGCGGCGACGCGGTGTACGCCCCCGGCGCGCCCAGGGCCCCGCGCCCCAGATGGCCGTCCCGCAGCAGCGCGTCCTGCCCGCGCGCGGCCCCGGGGAGGTACGCGCGCAGCCCGCCACCGCCGCGCAGCACGGGCAGGGCCTGGTCCGCGGCGCGCAGCCGGGCGGAGACGCTCGCGCGCCGCTCCGTCTGGTAGCTGTCCAGCAGCGTCTCGTGCGGGCCGTGGTGCCAGACCGTCGCGAGCTTCCAGGCGAGGTTGTCGGCGTCGCGCAGGCCCTCGTCCAGGCCGTGCGTGCCGCAGGAGCCCAGCAGGTGCGCCGCGTCCCCGGCGAGGAAGACCCGTCCGGCGCGCCAGCGGCGGGCCAGCCGGGGATGGACGGTGTGCACTCCGGTGTCCAGGAGTTCGTACGCCGGGGTCGCCTCGCCGGTCCAGCCGGTCAGGGTCTCCCTGATCCGGGCGAGCAGCAGCTCGGGCGTGACCAGGTCCTTGCCGGGCGGCAGCAGCCAGTCCAGCCGCCACACGCCGTCCGGGAGCGGGCGGGCGGTGATCTCCCCGGCGAAGGGGCCCGTCGTCCGCCACGGCGGCATCCGGTGCAGGAACGCTTCCGCGGGGCGGGGGAGGTCCGTGCGCAGCGCGGCCACCGCGTACCGCTCGACGGCCGTGCGGCCGGGGAAGCGGATGTCCTGCAGCTTGCGCACGGTCGAGCGCGGCCCGTCGCAGCCCACGAGGTAACTCCCGCGCCACCAGGTGCCCTGGGGCCCGCGGGTGTGTGCGGTGACGCCGGTCGCCTCCTGCTCCACGGCGTCCAGCCGGCTGTCCACGGCGAGTTCGATCAGCGGCTCGCGGGCGGCGGCGGCACGCAGAGCACCGGTGAGCAGGTGCTGGGCGATGTGCAGCGGCGCCGGCCCGGCCGCAGCGGCGCTGTCGAGGACGGCCCCGGGATCACCGGACCCGGTCCCGGAGCCGCCGGAGGCCGCCACCTCCGGATCTCGGGAACCGCCCCCGGCCCCACGGACGCCGGCCCCGGCGCCCTTGGCGCCCCGCGCGGCGGCCCAGGTGTCCCCGGAGGCCACCGCGGGGTCGCTGAAGACGACCTCGTTCGTCACCTGCTTGCGCCGCAGCGACCGCCATCCCGTCCAGCGCAGCCCGGCCCGGTCGAGCGGTACCCCGGCCAGCCGCTCCACCAGCGCGGCGGTGTCCTCGCGCAGCACGACGGTGCGCGCGGCCCGCGGGGGGTCCCCGCCCGGTGTCTCGTCCAGGACGACGGACGGCACGCCCTGGCGCGCCAGGGCCAGCGCGAGCGTGAGCCCGACGGGCCCCGCGCCGACGACGATCACCGGGTCCACGGCGCGGCGCCCCCTGCCCGCAGTGGTGTCCTGACGGACGGATGTGAACAGACAGTCGGAGCAGGGTGCACGATCACAGAACGTATGCAACCCATTGCCGCTGCTTGCGTCAAGTGACATCGGCGGTGGCGATCACTCCACCGCCTCCGGTGTCACACCGCGTCACACCAGGGGGGACGCACCGCAGATGACCGCCCGTCAGGCGGCGGGCCCCGCCGACCCGGGGCCGCCCACCGCCGCCGGGGCGAGGACCGCGCCCGTGGACTTCTTGCCGCGCCGCAGCCGCCGCTCCAGCCAGCTCGCGAAACTGGTGAGGCTGAAGTTGAGCACCACGAAGATCAGCGCGACGATCGTGAAGCTGGCGATGGTGTTCGCGCCGTAGTACGAACTCATCGGGGAGACCGCGGCCAGCAGCTCGGGGAAGGTGAGGATCGCGCCGCCGAGCGCGGTGTCCTTCACGATGACCACCAGCTGGCTGACGATCGCCGGCAGCATCGCGGTGACCGCCTGCGGCAGCAGGATCGACGTCATGGTCTGGGTCTTGCGCAGGCCGATGGCCTGGGCGGCCTCCGTCTGGCCCTTAGGCAGGGCCAGGATGCCCGCGCGGACGATCTCGGCGAGGACGGATGCGTTGTAGAGGACCAGGCCGGTGACGACGGCGTACAGCGGGCGGTCGTCGGAGCTGACGGAGGTGTACTGGGAGAACAGCGCGTTCCCGAAGATCATCAGGATCAGCACGGGGATGGCGCGGAAGAACTCCACGACCACCGCCGCCGGCACCCGCACCCACACGTGGTCGGACAGGCGCGCGATGCCGAAGACCGCGCCGAGGGGCAGTGCGATCAACATCGACACGGCCGCCGCGATCAGCGTGTTCTTCAGGCCGGGCAGGATGTACGTGGTCCACGCCTCGGAACCGGAGAAGAACGGCTTCCACTTCTCCCAGTCCAGCTGCCCCTTGTCGCTCAGGCTCCGGTAGACCCACCACAGCAGGGCGGCCAGGGCGAGCACGAACACGACCGTGTAGACGACGTTGCGCCGCTTGGCCCTGGGCCCCTGCGCGTCGTAGAGCACCGAGCTGCTCATCGCTTCACCGCCACCTTCTTGCCCACCCAGCCGAGGATCAGGCCGGTCGGCAGCGTCAGGACCACGAAGCCGAACGCGAAGACCGCCGAGATCAGCAGCAGTTCCGCCTCGTTCTCGATCATCTTCTTCATCAGCAGGGCCGCCTCCGCCACACCGATCGCGGCGGCCACCGTGGTGTTCTTGGTGAGCGCGATCAGGACGTTGGTCAGCGGGCCGACCACCGAGCGGAACGCCTGCGGCAGCACCACCAGGGTCAGCACCTGCGTGAAGCTCAGCCCGAGCGCGCGGGCCGCCTCCGCCTGCCCGACCGGCACCGTGTTGATGCCGGAGCGGATCGCCTCGCAGACGAACGCCGAGGTGTAGGCGATCAGACCGAGCACGGCGAGCCGGAAGTTGATGGTGTCGAAGTTCTCCGCGCCGAGTTTGATGTTGAGCGTCTGGTTCAGGCCCAGCGAGGTGAACAGGATGATCACCGTCAGCGGGACGTTGCGCACGATGTTGACGTAGGCGGTACCGAAGCCGCGCATGAGGGGGACCGGGCCGACCCGCATGGCGGCCAGCAGGGTGCCCCATACCAGGGAGCCGACGGCGGCGAGCAGCGTGAGCTGCACGGTCACCCAGAAGGCTCCCAGCAGGTCATAGCCTGAAAGAAAGTCGAACACGATCTCCCGCGCTTCCGCGTGTGAAGGGGCCGGACTCCCGGTGCGCCGCTCCCCCGTGGGCGGCGCACCCGGGAACGCTGACTCAGCTCTTGATGTCGCCGATCTTCGGCGCGGGCTCGTTCTGGTAGTTCGCCGGGCCGAAGTTGGCCTTCACGGCCTTGTCCCAGGAACCGTCCGCGACCATGTCCTCCAGGGCCTTGTTGATCTTGGCCTTGAGGTCGCTGCCCTTCTTGACGCCGATGCCGTAGTTCTCGTTGGTCATCTTGAAGCCGCCCAGCTTGAACTTGCCCTTGAACTGGGCCTGGGAGGCGTACCCGGCCAGGATCGAGTCGTCCGTGGTCAGGGCGTCGATGGCCTTGTTCTGCAGACCGGTCAGACAGGCCGAGTACGTCGGGTACTGCTGAAGGTTCGCCTTGGGCGCCAGCTTGTCCTTGACGTTCTGCGCCGAGGTCGAGCCGGTCACCGAGCAGAGCTTCTTGTTGTTCAGGTCGGCCGGCGACTTGATCGAGTCGTCGTCGGCGCGCAGCAGCACGTCCTGGTGGGCCAGCAGGTAGGGGCCGGCGAAGTCGACCTTCTTCTCCCGCTCGGGCGTGATCGAGTAGGTGGCGGCGATGAACTGCACGTCACCGCGCTGCAGCATGGTCTCGCGGTCGGCGCTCTTGGACTCCTTCCACTCGATCTGGTCCTCGTTGTAGCCGAGTTTCTTGGCGACGTACTTCGCCACGTCCACGTCGAAGCCGGAGTAGCCCTGCGGGGTCTTCTGGCCGAGGCCCGGCTGGTCGAACTTGATGCCGATGGCGATCTTCTTGCCGCCGCCGGACGAGCCGGGGTCCTTGTCGTTCGAGCCGCACGCCGTGGCGGAGACGGCGAGGGCGAGCACGACGGCCGAGGCGGCGGTGACCTTGCGGAGCTTCATGCTGTGTGTCCTTTGCTGAGGTGAGGAGTCGGGGCCCGCGCGGGGCGGGGACGGCGTCGCCGCGGCGGGGACGGGCCGGCGGGCACTGCTCCCGGGCCGTCGGTGGAGCGGGAGCGCGGTCAGTGGGTGCGGACCACGGTCGGCGGTCAGTGGGTGCGCATCACGGTCGGTGGGTGCCGCGCACGGTCCGGGGCGCGGACGCCGTCAGTGGTGCAGGATCTTCGACAGGAAGTCCTTGGCCCGGTCGCTGCGCGGGTTGCTGAAGAACTGGTCCGGCGTCGCCTGCTCGACGATCCGGCCGTCGGCCATGAAGACCACCCGGTTGGCGGCGGACCGGGCGAACCCCATCTCGTGGGTGACGACGATCATCGTCATGCCGTCCCGGGCGAGCTGCTGCATGACCTCCAGCACCTCGTTGATCATCTCCGGGTCCAGCGCGGAGGTCGGCTCGTCGAAGAGCATGACCTTCGGGTCCATGGCCAGTGCCCGGGCGATCGCCACGCGCTGCTGCTGGCCGCCGGAGAGCTGCGCGGGGTACTTGTCGGCCTGTGCGCCCACGCCCACCCGGTCCAGCAGCGCCCGGGCCCGCTCCTCGGCCTTCCTCTTGTCCGTGCGGCGGACCTTGATCTGCCCCAGGGTCACGTTCTCCAGCACGGTCTTGTGCGCGAAGAGATTGAAGGACTGGAAGACCATGCCGACGTCGGCGCGCAGCCGGGCCAGCTCCTTGCCCTCCTGGGGCAGCGGCTTGCCGTCTATGGTGATCGAGCCGGAGTCGATGGTCTCCAGCCGGTTGATGGTGCGGCACAGGGTGGACTTCCCGGACCCGGAGGGCCCGATGACCACGACCACCTCGCCGCGGGAGATCGTCAGCTCGATGTCCTGGAGCACGTGCAACGCGCCGAAGTGCTTGTTGACGCTCTTCAGGACGACCAGATCGTTGCTCGCGGCCACGTCTTCCTTGGCCACCGACACTGCGGTCATCGCTACAGGCTCCGTCCTCCTCGGTTTCGCAGGACAGTAGCCACCTGCGCGACCAGCGTCATTACATCTGAGGGAGATCTGAGCATCACGATCCGGTAGCGGCCGGACACGCGCCGTCATGCGCGCGGGTGGGGCGCGTACCGGCTGGATAACGACAGGGAGTGCGCCCCCGGAAGCCTCTTGACGAGGCACTCGTCGATCGGCGTGACTGCCATGGTGCACGCGCGCGTGCCGGAGATCGGCACCATGCGCACACGCTGCGCATCCGCATCCTGCACATCGTGGCGATACGACGGATGAACCGGAGGGGGCCGGGATGAGACTGCTGCTCGTCGAGGACGACAACCACGTCGCGGCCGCCCTGTCCGCGGTCCTGGCCCGGCACGGCTTCGACGTCACGCACGCCCGCAGCGGGGAGGAGGCCCTGCAGGCGCTCGTCCCGCAGAGCACCGCCTTCGGGGTGGTCCTGCTCGACCTCGGCCTGCCCGACCAGGACGGATACGAGGTCTGCGGCAAGATCCGCAAGCGCACCAGCACCCCGGTGATCATGGTCACCGCCCGCTCCGACGTGCGCTCGCGCATCCACGGCCTCAACCTCGGCGCCGACGACTACGTCGTCAAGCCCTACGACACCGGGGAACTGCTCGCCCGCATCCACGCCGTCAGCCGCCGCACCGCCCACGAGGACGCGAGCGGCGGCGGCGACGGCACGCTGCACCTGGGCCCCGTGCTCATCGAACTGCCCACCCGCCGCGTCAGCGTCGACGGCGCGGTCGTCCAGCTCACCCGCAAGGAGTTCGACCTGCTGGCCCTGCTCGCCCAGCGTCCCGGAGTGGTCTTCCGCCGGGAGCAGATCATCAGCGAGGTCTGGCGCACCAGCTGGGAGGGCACCGGCCGCACCCTGGAGGTGCACGTCGCCTCCCTGCGTTCCAAACTCCGCATGCCGGCCCTGATCGAGACCGTCCGCGGCGTCGGCTACCGCCTCGTCGCGCCGGCCGCCTAGCGGGCCGGGGTGCGCGCACGTCTGCTGCCGCTGCTCATCGTCCTGATGGCGGCGGTGCTGCTCGCCCTCGGCGTCCCGCTGGCCGTCAGCCTGGCCGCCGCCCAGCAGCAGAAGGTGGTCGTCGACCGGATCGACGACACGGCGCGGTTCGCCGCGCTCGCCCAGTTCGTCACCGACCGTCCCACCGGCTCCCGCCAGACGGTCCCCGACGAACGCCTGGAGACCCTCCGGCGCGAACTCGCCAGCTACCACGACGTCTACGGCATCCACGCCGGCGTGTTCTACCGCTCCGGCATTCCCATGGCGAACGCACCGGAGGACTGGTCGCTGCCGGCCGCGGGCGAGGTGCGCGCCGCCTTCGACGAGGCCCTGCTGAGCCGGCGCAGCCACGACCCCCGGCAGGTGTGGCCCTGGCAGCGGGGGCGGCTCGTCGTCGCCTCGCCCGTCATCCGTGACGGCGACGTGGTCGCGGTCGTCGTCACCGACTCGCCCACCGGGCAGATGCGCGCCCGGACCCTGCACGGCTGGCTGATCCTGGGCCTGGGCGAGACGGCCGCGATGCTGGTCGCCGTCGGCGCCGCCCTGCGGCTCACCGGCTGGGTGCTGCGTCCCGTACGAGTGCTCGACGCCACCACCCACGACATCGCCACCGGCCGGCTGAAGTCCCGGGTGGCCGCGGCCGGCGGGCCCCCGGAACTCAGACGGCTGGCCCGCTCGTTCAACGAGATGGCGGACCACGTCGAGGACGTGCTGGAGCAGCAGCGCGCCTTCGTCGCCGACGCCTCGCACCAGCTGCGCAACCCGCTCGCCGCACTGCTGCTGCGCATCGAGCTGCTCGCGCTCGAACTGCCCGAGGGCAACGAGGAGATCGCCTCGGTGCGCGCCGAGGGCAAGCGGCTGGCGCAGGTCCTGGACGACCTGCTGGACCTGGCGCTCGCCGAGCACGCGGAGGCCGACCTGCAGCTCATCGACATCGGCGAGCTGACCGCGGAGCGGGTGGCGGCCTGGACACCGGCCGCCGAGGCCAAGGGGGTGCGGCTGGTGGGCACCTGCCCGGCCACCACGGCCTGGGCCGATCCGGTGGCGCTGTCCTCCGCGCTCGACGCGGTGATCGACAACGCGGTGAAGTTCACCCCGCGCGGCGAGCGCGTGGAGGTGACGGTCCACGGCGGCGGCGACACCTCCACGGTCGTCGTCGCCGACCACGGCCCCGGCCTCACCGATGAGGAACTGGCCCGCATCGGCGACCGCTTCTGGCGCAGCGGCCGCCACCAGAACATCAAGGGCTCCGGCCTCGGCCTGTCCATCTCCCGGGCGCTGCTGGCCGCGGGCGGCGGCGGCATCTCCTACGCCCACCACCGCGCCGAGGAACCGCACGGGCTGAAGGTCACGGTCACCGTGCCGCGCACGGAGCCGGACCGGGGCGTCGGGGTTTGACGGGCCGGCAGTGCCGTCATGGTCCGACGGGCCGGTTGTGCCGTCATGGTCCGACGGGAGGGCAGTGCCGTCATGGCCTGACGACCCGGCGGTGTCGTCCGGGTTCGAGGGACCGGCGGTGTGGTCAGCGGATGACCGGCCGTGGCGCCATCAGGGTTTGACCGACCGGTAGTAGCGGCGCGCGCCCTCGTGCAGCGCCAGCGGGTCGGTGTAGATCGCGGTGCGCAGATCGACCAGCTGCGCGGAGTGCACATGGGCGCCGATGCCGTCCCGGCTCTTGATGACGGTCCGGGTCACCCACTCGGTGAGCCGCTCGCCCACGTCCGCCCGGGTGATCAGGACGTTGGAGACGGCGATGGTCGGCACCGTCGAGCCCTGCTGGACCTTCGGGTACGCCGACTCCGGCATGTTGGTGGCGCGGTAGTAGCGCGTCGCGCCGCCCTCCGCGTGCAGCCGGGCCACCAGATCGCCCTCGATCGGCACGAACCGGAACGGGAACGTATCGGCGAGCCGTGTCAACCCGTCCGTCGGCAGCCCGCCCGACCAGAAGAAGGCGTCGGCCGCGCCCTGCCGCAGCCGGCCCGGTCCGGTGTCTATGCCGTCGGCCAGCGGCCGGATGTCCCGGTGCGGATCGATCCCGGCGGCCCGCAGCAGCCGCTCCGCGATCAGCCGGACCCCCGACTGCGGCGGTCCGACCACCACCCGCTTGCCCCGCAGGTCGGCGACGGAGCGGATCGAGGAGCCGCGCGGGACGACGAGCTGGATGTAGTCGTCGTACAGGCGGGCGACCCCGCGCAGCCGGTCCGCGCCCGGACCGTGCTCCAGCTCGTAGGTCTCGACCGCGTCGGCCGCGGCGATGGTGAAGTCGGCCTTGCCGGTCGCCACGCGCGTGACGTTCTCCTGCGAGCCGTCGCTGGTCAGCAGCCGCACCCGCAGCCGCGGCATGTCCTTGGCGAACGCGGTGCGCAGCCGCACGCCGTACTCCTGGTAGACGCCGCGCAGGGTTCCGGTGCTGAAGGTGATCGTCCCGCCGGGCGGCGTCTCACGCAGCGGCAGCAGCCACCACAGCAGCAGCCCGAGGACCACGGCACCGGCGGCCGCGCCCTGCAGGCCGCGACGCCTGCCGATCGTACGGAACACCGTGGACATGCGCGCGATCCTGCCAGCCGGGGGCGCCCTCTGACCAGGCCTGCACCGGCCGGGAGCCGGCTTCGGGCGGCTCCGCGTGGGCGCCCGGGTCCATCGCTCGGGGCGTCCGGGCCGGCGGTAGCCGGGCGGCCGGGGCTGTCGGTGGCCGCGGTTACAGTCGCCCTATGACGTCCTCGCCCGCCGGCAGTCGCCGTACGACCTCCTCGCCCGCCGACCTCGTCCGTGAGTTCCACCACGCCTTCGGGCTCGACGTGCGCACCACACCGCAGCAGGTGTCGCCGCGGCTCGCCGCGCACCGGGGCGAGCTGCTCGCCGAGGAGGCGGCCGAGGTCGCCGAGGTCGCCACCGGCCCGCTGGACCGGCTGGCGCACGAACTGGCCGACGTGGTCTACGTGGCGTACGGCACCGCCCTGGTGCACGGCATCGACCTGGACGAGGTGATCGCCGAGATCCACCGCGCCAACATGAGCAAGCTCGGCCCGGACGGCCAGGTCGCGCGCCGCGCCGACGGCAAGGTGCTCAAGGGCGAGCACTACCGGGCGCCGGACGTCGCCGCCGTGCTGCGCCGGCAGGGCTGGGCGCCGGAGAGCGCCTGACCGGGGGCGGGCGCCCGCTCAGCGCACCGGGGCCCGCGGCAGGTCCGGGGCCGGTCCGGCAGACCGCCGGGGCGACGGCGACGACGTCCGGGCGCACCGCAGGGCGAGCACCAACGCCAGGCCGCACAGCGTGACCGCGTCCTTGAACGCCCGGCGCGTCGAGGCGTCCAGACGCGGAAAGGAAAAGCCCGGCGCCTGCGGGACGAGCGCGGCCCAGAACCAGGGCGAGCGCGCCGCCGCCCCCGCGCGCAGCGCCCCGGCGGCCAGCAGCGGCACGACGACGACCAAGTAGTGCTCGTAGGCGGGCCGGGACACCAGGTACGAGGCCAGCATGAGCATCGACGCGGTCTCCGCGAGCCGCGCGGGACCCGGGTCGCCGCGCCGCCAGCGCCGCCCCGCGCACACCACGCCCGCCGCCGCCGCGGCCAGTGCCACGCCCTCGGCCAGGACCGGGGGCACCCCCAGCCGGGGCAGCACCGCCGGCAGCGAGCAGTCGAAGGGGCGCATCAGCGCGTCCCCGCCCCGCAGGAGGAAGGGGAGGGTGCGGGTGACGAACCCGCCGGGGTCCGGCATGATCAGCGCCGTGCCCGCGGACAACGCCAGGGGCAGCGCCACCATCCAGGCCGCCGCCCGCCACTGCCGGGCCAGCAGCAGCAGGACGAGGACCGGCGCCAGCAGCGGCTTCACCGCGACCGACACCCCGAGCACCGCCCCGGCCGCGCTCCACCGCCCGCGGTCCGCCAGCAGCAGCGCACCGGGCAGCGCGAGGACGCCGACCGCGGTCCAGTTGCCCAGCTCCATCAGGTGGCCGACCGGCGCCCAGCACAGCACCAGGCCGAGCAGCCCGAGCACCGCGAACCGGCTGCGCGCCGGCACCCGGAACAGCCGCAGCGCGCACCACCAGCCGCCCGTGACCAGCCCCACGCACAGCACGGGCGCGGCCAGGCGCAGCACCGGCGCGGGCAGCACCGCCTGCCCGGCGGCGAAGAGCACGGCGCTCGGCAGATAGAGGAAGCGCCGGTCGGCGTACGGGGGTCCGCCGTCGAGCCAGACCTGCCCGGCGTGCACGACGAAGGCGTTGTCCATGCCTCCCTGCGCGGAGACGGCCGCCACATGCGCGGCGCGGGCCAGCAGGACGACGGCGAGGACGGCGACCGGCACCGCACCGGCCGGCCGCAGCAGCCATGCCCGCAGGGCGGAACTCGGGGGCGTTTCCCGCGCGGACGTTCCGAGGGCTTCGCGAAGCTGCATCACACGTACCTGTCCGGGAGGTGCTGCGGTGGCGGGAGGCGAGCGGGCGGTTCGTACCTTCCGCCCCATTCTGGTGCCATGGGGCCCGAGCCGGAGTCAGCGGCCGACCGTGTCGCCCGCCCGGGTCGTGCGGCGTTCCCCTGCCCATCGGCGGCGCCTTCCCTGCCGGTCGCGAAACCGCCCCCACCGGTCGGCGCCGGTCCTGCTTGCCGTCCGCCACCGCGTCCGGAGGCACTTCCGCGAGCGCCTACCCTTGTGGCATGAGCAGCATCGACCGGAGCCAAGAAGTGGGCGTCACTCGCAGCTATGAGATCCGCACCTACGGGTGCCAGATGAACGTCCACGACTCCGAGCGGCTGGCCGGGCTGCTCGAGGACGCCGGGTACGTCCGGGCACCGGAGGGGTCGGACGGCGACGCGGACGTCGTCGTCTTCAACACCTGCGCCGTGCGCGAGAACGCCGACAACCGCCTCTACGGCAACCTCGGCCACCTCGCGCCGAAGAAGGCCAAGCGCCCCGGCATGCAGATCGCGGTCGGCGGCTGCCTGGCGCAGAAGGACCGGGACACCATCGTGAAGAAGGCGCCCTGGGTGGACGTCGTCTTCGGCACGCACAACATCGGCAAGCTGCCCGTCCTGCTGGAGCGCGCCCGTGTCCAGCAGGAGGCGCAGGTCGAGATCGCCGAGTCGCTGGAGGCGTTCCCCTCGACGCTGCCCACCCGCCGCGAGAGCGCGTACGCGGCCTGGGTGTCCATCTCCGTGGGCTGCAACAACACCTGCACCTTCTGCATCGTCCCGGCGCTGCGCGGCAAGGAGAAGGACCGCCGCCCCGGCGACATCCTCGCCGAGGTCGAGGCCCTGGTCGCCGAGGGCGTCTCCGAGATCACCCTGCTCGGGCAGAACGTCAACGCCTACGGCTCCGACATCGGTGACCGCGAGGCGTTCAGCAAGCTGCTGCGGGCCTGCGGGAAGATCGACGGCCTGGAGCGGGTCCGCTTCACCTCGCCGCACCCGCGCGACTTCACCGACGACGTGATCGCCGCGATGGCCGAGACCCCGAACGTCATGCCGCAGCTGCACATGCCGCTGCAGTCCGGCTCGGACGCGGTCCTGAAGGCGATGCGCCGCTCCTACCGCCAGGAGCGCTACCTCGGGATCATCGAGAAGGTCCGGGCCGCGATCCCGGACGCGGCGATCACCACCGACATCATCGTGGGCTTCCCCGGCGAGACCGAGGAGGACTTCGAGCAGACGCTGCACGTGGTGCGCGAGGCCCGGTTCGCGCAGGCGTTCACCTTCCAGTACTCCAAGCGCCCGGGGACCCCGGCCGCCGAGATGGACGGCCAGGTGCCCAAGGAGGTCGTCCAGGCGCGCTACGAGCGGCTGGTCGCCCTCCAGGAGGAGATCTCCTGGGCGGAGAACAAGAAGCAGGTCGGCCGCACGCTGGAGCTGATGGTCGCCGAGGGCGAGGGCCGCAAGGACGACGCCACCCACCGCCTGTCCGGCCGCGCCCCCGACAACCGCCTGGTCCACTTCACCAAGCCGGACCAGGAGGTGCGCCCCGGCGACGTGGTCACCGTCGAGGTCACCTACGCCGCCCCGCACCACCTGCTCGCCGAGGGGCCGGTGCTGGACGTGCGCCGCACCCGCGCGGGAGACGCCTGGGAGAAGCGCAACGCCGAGCGGGCGGCCAAGCCCGCCGGTGTCATGCTGGGCCTGCCCAGGATCGGTGTCCCGGAGCCGCTGCCGGCCGCCGCGAACAGCGGCTGCGGCTGCGACTGATCCGCGACAGCGGCGGCGTCACCGGTTGAGGCTGCGGCTGATCCGTGACGGCGGCGAGAGCGGCTGCGTCACCGGTTGAGGCTGCGGCTGATCCGTGACGGCGGCGACAGCCGCTGCGTTACCCTGCCGATCATGCTTGTCGCCGCCGCAGTCTGTCCCTGCCCGCCCCTGCTCGTGCCCGCGGTCGCCGCGGGTGCCGCGCCCGAACTGGACGCCGCGCGGACCGCGTGCACGGACGCGCTGGGGGTGCTCGCCGCCGCCCGCCCGGACCGGCTCGGGGTCGGGGGACCCGCCGAGGAGTCCGGGCGCGGGCCCTGGCCCGAAGGCAGCCGTGGATCCTTCCGCGGTTTCGGCGTGGACCTCCAGGTGCGGCTCGGCCGGGGCGCCGACGGCGGCCCGGAGGCCTCCGAGCGCATGCTGCCGCCCTCCCTCGCGGTCGCGGCCTGGCTGCTGGAGCGGACCGGCTGGTCCGACGCCCCGATCGAGGCACTGGGCGTGGACGAGGCACAGGAACCCGCGCGGTGCCTGGCGGCCGGGCGGGATCTCGCCGGGGGCTCCGGTCGGGTGGCGCTGCTGGTCATGGGCGATGCCAGCGCCTGCCGGTCGGTCAAGGCGCCCGGATACCTGGACGAACGGGCCGAACCCTTCGACGCGCAGGTCGCGCGGGCGCTCGGCGCGGCGGACACCGCGGCTCTCGCCGCTGTGGACCCCGGCCTGGCCCGCGAGCTGAAGGTCTCCGGCCGGGCCCCCTGGCAGCTCCTCGCGGGCGCCGCCGAGCACGCCGGCCTGTCGGGCGCCCTGCTCTACGACGAGGCCCCGTACGGCGTCGGCTACCTGGTCGCCACCTGGTCCTGAGACGCCCGCCCGGGCACCGCTCGGAAGGTGGCCCAGCGGCCGGCGCTCGGAAGGCAGCCCAGCAGGCGGCGCCGGCCCCCGCCGGAGGCCGCGCGAACAGGCGGACGGCCGGAAGGTTGCTTCCGGCCGTCCGCCGTCGTGCCGTCTCGCGGCCGTGTCGTCGCTCACGACACGGGCGGGGGCCCCTGCGGCGGCTCCGGCGGCGTCTGGGCCCGGGTGCCGCCCGGCGCCGTGCCCGTCGTACCCGTGCCGGGAGCCGTACCCGTGCCGGGAGCCGTGCCCGTGCCCGTGTCCGGCGCCGTGCCCGTCTCGCCCCGGTGGGCCAGCCGCTCGACGGCCTCCTTCGCCTTGCCCGTGCCCGCGTGGATCTTGTCGCTGTACTTGCCCTTGGTCCTCTCGTCGACCATCCTCGCGGCCTTGTCGAGGCCCTGCTCGATCGAGCCCCCGTGCCGCTGCGCGAGGTCCGACACCTTGTCCTTGGCCGGGCCGAGCTTGGCCTTCATGTTGTCCAGCAGACCCATGGTTCACCTTCCCTGGCGGGACAGTTACGTGCGGGCGCCCTCGCCGGCCGCGTGCTCGGCGACCGCGTCGGCGGACTGCTGCTGGGGGATGTCGAGGCCGTCGGCAGCGGCGTTCTCGGCGCCGCCCTCGCCGCCCTGCTTCGACGCCTCCCTCACCGTCGCCGTCTCCGGCGTGTCGTCCTCCGCGGTGCCGTCCGTCTCGGCGGTACCGTCCGTCTCGACGGATGCCTCGGCCGCAGCCGGCTCCGTGCCCCCGGAGCCTGCTGTCGCCGCAGCGGCCGACTCTTCGGCGGCCGTGGCCTCCTCCGTAGCCTTCGACCTCCGAAAAAGTCGCGCAAAAACGCCCATATCAACTCCATACGTTACTCGTGCGGGCGACATCCCGCGTGACCCGGTGTGTCCGCTCCGTGGTCGCGCTCGCGGCGCCCGGACCCCCACCCGCCGGAATCCGGTCACGGGAACCTCGCAACGGGAAACGACCCCGCGCACGTGCCGTCACGTCACTCGTTCGAGGGGGCCGTGGGAGGTTTGCGAAACTGGTGCGGTGAGCAGCGCACCCCCCGCCCCCCGCGTCATCGCCGTCGTCGGCCCCACCGCGGCCGGAAAGTCCGATCTGGGCGTCTTCCTGGCCCAACGGCTCGGCGGCGAGGGCGTCAACGCCGACTCCATGCAGCTCTACCGCGGGATGGACATCGGCACCGCGAAGCTGACGCCCGAGGAGCGCGGCGGCGTACCGCACCACCTGCTGGACATCTGGGACGTGACCGAGACGGCGTCCGTCGCCGAGTACCAGCGGCTCGCCCGGGAGCGGATCGACGCCCTGCTCGCCGAGGGGCGCTGGCCGATCCTGGTCGGCGGCTCCGGCCTCTACGTCCGCGGCGCCGTGGACAACCTGGAGTTCCCCGGCACCGACCCCGAGGTGCGGGCCCGGCTGGAGGAGGAGCTGGCGCTGCGCGGCTCCGGCGCGCTGCACGCCCGCCTGGCCGCCGCCGATCCGGAAGCGGCGCGGGCGATCCTGCCCAGCAACGGACGCCGCATCGTCCGGGCCCTGGAAGTGATCGAGATCACCGGCCGCCCCTTCACGGCCAACCTCCCCGGGCACGACTCGGTCTACGACACCGTGCAGATCGGCGTCGACGTGGCACGCCCCGAACTGGACGAGCGCATCGCGCGCCGGGTGGACCGCATGTGGGAGGCCGGGCTGGTCGACGAAGTGCGCACCCTGGAGGCGCAGGGCCTGCGCGAGGGGCGCACGGCCTCGCGTGCGCTCGGGTATCAGCAGGTGCTCGCGGCGCTGGCGGGGGAGTGCACGATGGAGGAGGCGCGCGCCGAGACCGTACGAGCCACCAAGCGCTTCGCGCGCCGCCAGGACTCCTGGTTCCGGCGCGACCCGCGCGTGCACTGGCTGAGCGGCGCCGCCGCGGACCTCTCGGAACTTCCGCACCTCGCTCTGGCGTTGGTGGAACGACCGGTTACAGCCTGATCACGTGATGGCATCGGGACGTCCAGGCCGTCATCGGCGCCTGTGACGCCGTGCCATCATCAAGCTTCGATCGACCAAGTGGAGTCCTAGTTGGGAGGGCGCGTGGCGATGGAGGCCGGCCCTCGCGACACGGCACACGACACACACGACACGCACGGCACCGAGCGCATCACCGTGCGGCAGGCCGGCAGGGAGCCGGACGAGCCCCCGCTCGGAGCCGGTGACGAACTCGTCCCCGAGGACTCGCTGAGCCCCGACGGCCCCCAGGACGGGGTGACCGCCGACGGCCCGGACCCGGACACCTTTGCCGAGCCCGAGGTGGAGGTCGAGCTGCGCCCGCAGCGCAAGCTGCGCATCTGGCAGCTCGCCCCCATCGTGGGCCTGGCCGCCGCCGGCTCGCTGATGTTCGCCTTCCCGCTGGCCTTCGACGGCGACAGCGGCGCGGTGATCGCCATGCTGGGGCTGCTGATCTGCTCCTGCGCGGCCGGCTGGGGCATGACGGCCGCCCGCCGCGTGGGGTACACCTGGCCGGGCCTCGCACCGCGGGGGGCCGGGCGGCGCCCCGACTGGCGGATGATCTGCGGGTACGTCCTGCTCGCCGCCGTGGTGGTGGCCCTCGCGGTATGGCGGGTCGCCCGCCTGCGGGCCTGACCCGTCCCCTGCGGGCGCTGACCTGTCCGCTGCGGGCCTGACTCCTGCCGGCCTGGTCCCGCCGCGCCGCCCTGTGGGCCCGTTCCGTCTCCTGTACGCGCGCTGCGGGCCTGTTCCGCATCCCGTGCGCGCGCTGCCCGCTCGGGGCGCCGGTCGGCGTCCGCGCCGTGTCGTACCCACCCCGTACGATCGAGGCATGAGCACCCGTATCGCCTTCCTCAAGGGTCACGGCACGGAGAACGACTTCGTGATCGTGCCCGACCCGGACAACGCCGTCGAGCTGACCCCGGCCGCCGTCGCCGCCCTGTGCGACCGACGCGCGGGCCTCGGCGGCGACGGCGTGCTGCACGTGGTGCGGTCCGCCGCGCACCCGGAGGCGCGCGCGATGGCGGCCGAGGCGGAGTGGTTCATGGACTACCGCAACGGCGACGGCTCGGTCGCGGAGATGTGCGGCAACGGCGTGCGGGTGTTCGCGCGCTACCTCCAGCACGCCGGACACGTGAGCGAGGGCGATCTGGCCATCGCCACGCGCGGGGGCGTGAAGACCGTCCACATCGCCAAGGACGGCGACATCACCGTCGGCATGGGCAAGGCCCGGCTGCCCGAGGGGGACGTGACCGTGAGCGTGGGCGAGCGCAGCTGGCCGGCGCGCAACGTGAACATGGGCAACCCGCACGCGGTCGCCTTCGTCGACGACCTCGCGGATGCCGGCGACCTGTTCTCCCCGCCCCCGTTCGGTCCGGCCTCCGCCTACCCGGAGGGGGTGAACGTCGAGTTCGTGGTCGACCGCGGCCCCCGCCACGTCGCGATGCGCGTCCACGAGCGCGGCTCCGGCGAGACCCGCTCGTGCGGCACGGGCGCGTGCGCCGTGGCCGTGGCCGCCGCCCGGCGCGACGGCATCGACCCGGCCGTCACCGGCACCCCGGCGACCTACACGGTGGACGTGCCCGGCGGGCGGCTGGTCATCACCGAGCGCCCGGACGGCGAGATCGAGATGACCGGCCCCGCGGTCATCGTCGCCGAGGGCGAGTTCGATCCGGCATGGCTGGAAAGCGTGGTCGGCTGAGCTCCCGCCGCCCCGGAAACCCTGGTCCGGGCGGCCGCGGCCGGACACGATCGATGACCGGGGTCGGGATGTGCGCCGGAATCGACGGATGACCGCTCCTCAGGTGGCCGGAAAACGTAAACCTCCCGGCCATCGCTCGAATGGGTGATCCGTTTCACGCTCTCCGAGAGGCGGTCGGCCGACCGCGCCCGGCTCGGTAGCATCAAGCACCGGCCCGGACGGGGGATCCGCCGCCCACTCCTGTGCCCCGTAGCTCTCCGGGGTGCCCGTCCGCCGGTCCACGCAGCCGGAGGTGCCCATGAGTGCGGATGCCACGAACCCCGCGACCCCGGGTCCGGTGGCGCCGGCGGCGCCCCGCAGGAGGACCCGTCCACGGCTCGACCTGCGCCGCCTCGGCCGGGCCGCACTGCTCGGCCCCACTGCCCGCGACCGGCTGCCCGACGCCATCGGGCACGTCGTCGAGGCCCACCGCGCCCACTTCCCCGACGCCGACCTCGAACCGCTGCGCCGCGCCTATGTCCTGGCCGAGTCCTCGCACCGCGGCCAGATGCGCAAGAGCGGCGAGCCCTACATCACCCACCCCCTCGCCGTGACCCTGATCCTGGCCGAACTCGGCGCGGAGACCACGACGTTGACGGCGTCTTTGCTGCACGACACCGTCGAGGACACCGAGGTGACGCTCGACCAGGTCGGCGAGCAGTTCGGTGCGGAGGTCCGCTACCTCGTCGACGGCGTCACCAAGCTGGAGAAGGTCGACTACGGCGCCGCCGCCGAACCCGAGACCTTCCGCAAGATGCTCGTCGCCACCGGCAACGACGTGCGGGTGATGTCGATCAAGCTCGCCGACCGGCTGCACAACATGCGCACCCTCGGCGTGATGCGCCCCGAGAAACAGGCCCGGATCGCCAAGGTGACCCGGGACGTGCTCATCCCGCTCGCCGAACGGCTCGGCGTGCAGGCGCTCAAGACGGAGCTGGAGGACCTGGTCTTCGCGGTCCTGCACCCCGAGGACTACGCCCGCACACGCGAGTTGATCGCGGACAACGCCGGCCGCCCGGACGACCCGCTCGCCGAGGTCGCCGAACAGGTCCGCGAGGTGCTGCGCGAGGCGGACATCCCCGCGGAGGTGCTCGTGCGGCCGCGCCACGTCGTCTCCGTGCACCGCGTCGCCCGCAAACGCGGCCGGCTGCGCGGCTGCGACTTCGGCCGGCTGCTGGTGCTGGTGAACGAGGACGCCGACTGCTACGGGGTGCTCGGGGAGCTCCACACCTGCATGACGCCCGTCGTCTCCGAGTTCAAGGACTTCATCGCCGTCCCGAAGTTCAACCTCTACCAGTCGCTGCACACCGCCGTCGCCCTGCCCCGCGGGGGCACGGACGCGCCCGGGGAAAACCCCACGGACGTCCAGGTCGTCGAAGTCCTCATCCGCACCCACCAGATGCACAAGGTCGCCGAGGCCGGCGTCGTCGCACTCGGCAATCCCTACGCGGTCCCACCGGAGGAGCAGTCCGGGAGCGACGGCGAACGCGCCGACCCCACCCGCCCGGGCTGGCTCTCCCGCCTCCTCGACTGGCAGCGGGAGGCGCCCGACCCCGACACCTTCTGGTCCACCCTGCGCGAGGACCTCGCCCAGGACCGCGAGATCACCGTCTTCCGGCCCGACGGCGGCACCCTGGGGCTGCCCGAGGGCGCCAGCTGCGTCGACGCCGCCTACGCGCAGTACGGCGAGGACGCGCACGCGGCCATCGGCGCCCGCGTCAACGGCCGCCTGGCGACACTGAGCACCGTGCTGAAGGACGGCGACACCGTCGAGCTGCTCATGGGGCAGGACCCCGCCTCCGCACCCTCCCGGACGTGGCTGGACCACGCCCGCACACCCACCGCCCGCATCGCCATCCAGCGGTGGCTGGCGACCCATCCGGCGGCGGTCGGCGACACCTCCGGGAGCGGGAGCGACCCGGACACACAGGCGCAGGAGGCGGCCGGAAACGTCCCGCGGGTCCCTGCCGGCACCGGAGCCGACGAGCCCGACGCACGGCACGGACAGGACGGACCCGGCGGGCCCCCGGCCCGTGCCCGGGAGCGGGACGGCGGCCGGACGCAAGCGCCGAGCGCGGTCATCGTCGACCGGCCGCACGCCACCGTCCGGCTCGCCGGCTGCTGCACCCCCGTGCCGCCCGACGGGATCACCGCGTTCGCGGTCCGCGGGGGCGCGGTGACCGTGCATCGCGCCGAGTGCGCCACCGTCGCCCGGATGCGGGGCGCGGGCCGCACCGAGGTCGGTGTGCGCTGGGGCGACACCGCCGAGTTCCGGGTCACCCTGCTCGCCGAATCGTTCGGCCGCCCGCGCCTGCTCGCCGACCTCACCGAGGCGATCGCCCGGGAGGGCGTCGAGATCGTCTCCGCCACGGTGGCTCCGCCGGCCCAGCAGCGCGTCCACCACACCTACACGCTGCAACTGCCCGACGCCGCCCGGCTGCCCGCCCTCATGCGGGCGATGCGCGGCGTCCCCGGCGTGTACGACGTACGCCGCGCCCAGCCGCAGTCACCGCATGCGGGAACCTGACCGCCCGTCTGCCGCCGCCCGGACGCCCCGCGCGCCGGGGTCCACGGACCCGTTCGGGTGGGACGGACGCGCGTCGTCGTCGTCACGCCGCCGCGCGCTGATAGCCGTGGGGGCATGCCGCGTACCCTCAGGAAAGCCAGGTCCGACCGCTCCTCCCACAGGTCTGCCGCTCCGCGCCGGGCGCAGCCTCCGGCCTCCAGGTCCTCGGTCCCGCGTCGCCTGCGGGCGGGCCTGCTCGCGTCCGCCGTCTCCGTCTGTCTGCTCGGGGCGAGCGCCGCGCCCGCGCCGCTCGGCCTCGGCGACCGCCTCTACCCGTACCTGGGCAACCCCGGATACGACGTGATGGCGTACGACCTCTCCCTCACCTACTCCGGGGACAACACCAAGCCGCTGCGGGCCGTGACCACGATCAGCGCCCGGGTGACCAGAACGCTCGAACGGGTGAACCTCGACTTCGCCCACGGCACGGTCGACGCCGTCGTGGTCGACGGCAGCCCGGCCGCGTTCACCATGGCCGGCGAGGACCTGGTGATCACTCCGCGGACCCCGGTGCCCGCCCACCACTGGATGCGCGTCACCGTGCGTCACACCAGCGACCCGCGGGCCGCCAAGGGCCGGGACGGCGGCTGGGTGCGCACCGCGGACGGCCTCGCAATGGCCAACCAGGCCGACGCCGCCCACCTGGTCTTCCCGTGCAACGACCACCCCTCGGACAAGGCGCTGTTCACCTTCCGGATCACGGCCCCCGAGGGCTACACGGCCGTGGCCAACGGCCTCCCGGCCGGCGTCGCCCGGGCCGGCACGTCGACCACCTGGACGTACCGCACCCGCCACCCCATGGCCACCGAACTGGCGCAGGTCTCTCTCGGCCGTTCCGCCGTGCTGCACCGCCCGGGCCCGCACGGACTGCCCGTGCGCGACGTCGTCCCCGCCGGGGACCGCAAGGCCCTCGAACCCTGGCTTGCCAAGACGCCGGACCAGATCGCCTGGATGGAGCGCAAGGTCGGGCGCTACCCCTTCGAGACCTACGGCCTCCTCATGGCCGGCGCGGACACCGGCTTCGAACTGGAGACGCAGACGCTCTCCCTCTTCGAGAAGGACCTGTTCACCGACTCCGCCTACCCGAAGTGGTACGTGGAGTCGGTCATGGTGCACGAGCTGGCCCACCAGTGGTTCGGCGACAGCGTCAGCCCGCGCACCTGGTCCGACGTCTGGCTCAACGAGGGACACGCCACCTGGTACGAGGCCCTGTACGCCGACGAGACGGCGCACAAGTCCATGGAGACCCGGATGAAGGCGGCCTACGGCGCCTCCGACCGCTGGCGCGAGGCCGGCGGACCGCCCGCGCGGCCCAAGCCGCCCAAGCCCGGGCAGAAGGTCGGGATCTTCCGCTCGAACGTCTACGACGGCGCCGCGCTCGTGCTCTACGCCCTGCGCCAGGAGATCGGCCGGCCGGCCTTCGAACGCCTGGAGCGCGCCTGGGTGCGCCGTCACCGGGACGCCACGGCCACCACGGCGGACTTCGTGCGCCTGGCCTCGGACATCGCCGGACGCGACCTGACCGGCTTCTTCCAGGGCTGGCTGTACGGCCAGAAGACCCCGCCGATGCCCGGCCACCCCGACTGGAAGCAGGCACCCCCGCCGAAGACGCCGCAGAAGACGCAGAAGGCGGGGCAGACGGGGAAGGCCGCGCAGCCGGCCGCGCCGCGGTCGGTGATGAAGTGGGCCGTGCGGTGAGACGGCCGGGGAACGGGGAATAAGACGGTGACGAGACGGGCCGTGCCGTGCGACCATCATCAGGTCGGCGCGGCACGGCGCCCGGGGAATCTCCCAGAGCGCTCGTGCGTTGTCACCGGTGACGGGAAGTTCGCCGAGACCGGCGCGCCCCGCCGCGGCTCGTCGCCGCACCACGGATTCCCAACGACGTAAGGACCCAATGACCTCCTCTTCTTCCTCTTCCCAGGCAACCAAGCGCCTCGCGCACAGCTATCCCGAGGGTCTTCGGGCCGATGCCCTGATGGAAGAGGACGTCGCCTGGAGCCACGAGATCGACACGGAGCGGGACGGCGACCAGTTCGACCGCTCCGAGCGCGCGGCTCTGCGTCGTGTCGCGGGCCTGTCCACCGAACTCGAGGACGTCACCGAGGTCGAGTACCGCCAGCTCCGGCTGGAGCGGGTCGTGCTCGTCGGCGTCTGGACCTCGGGAACCGTGCAGGACGCCGAGAACTCCCTGGCGGAGCTGGCCGCGCTGGCCGAGACGGCGGGCGCCATGGTGCTCGACGGCGTCATCCAGCGCCGGGACAAGCCCGACGCGGCCACCTACATCGGCTCCGGCAAGGCCGACGAGCTGCGCGACATCGTCCTGGAGACCGGCGCGGACACCGTGATCTGCGACGGTGAGCTGAGCCCCGGCCAGCTGATCCACCTCGAGGACGTCGTCAAGGTCAAGGTCATCGACCGTACGGCCCTGATCCTGGACATCTTCGCCCAGCACGCCAAGTCCCGCGAGGGCAAGGCGCAGGTGGCGCTCGCGCAGATGCAGTACATGCTGCCCAGGCTCCGCGGCTGGGGTCAGTCGCTGTCCCGGCAGATGGGCGGCGGCAGCGGCGGCCTCGCCACGCGTGGCCCCGGTGAGACCAAGATCGAGACGGACCGGCGGCGGATCCGCGAGAAGATGGCGAAGATGCGCCGGGAGATCGCGGAGATGAAGACCGGCCGCGAGATCAAGCGCCAGGAGCGGCGCCGCCACAAGGTGCCCTCCGTCGCCATCGCCGGCTACACCAACGCCGGGAAGTCCTCCCTGCTCAACCGCCTCACCGGCGCGGGCGTCCTGGTCGAGAACGCGCTGTTCGCGACCCTGGACCCCACCGTGCGCCGGGCCGAGACCCCGAGCGGACGGCTGTACACACTGGCGGACACCGTCGGATTCGTCCGGCACCTGCCGCACCACCTGGTCGAGGCGTTCCGCTCCACCATGGAGGAGGTCGGTGACTCCGACCTGATCCTGCACGTGGTGGACGGCTCGCACCCGAACCCGGAGGAGCAGCTGGCCGCCGTGCGCGAGGTGATCAGGGACGTCGGCGCCACCGACGTACCCGAGATCGTCGTGATCAACAAGGCCGACGCGGCGGACCCGCTGACGCTGCAGCGGCTGCTGCGGGTGGAGAAGCACGCGATCGCCGTCTCGGCCCGCACCGGCAAGGGCATCGCCGAGCTGCTCGCCCTGATCGACGACGAGCTGCCCCGCCCGGCCGTCGAGATCGAGGCGCTCGTGCCGTACACCCAGGGCAAGCTCGTCGCCCGCGCCCACACCGAGGGCGAGGTGATCTCCGAGGAGCACACCGCGGAGGGCACCCTGCTCAAGGCCCGGGTGCACGAGGAGCTGGCGGCCGATCTGGCGCCCTACGTGCCGACCCCGGCGCTCTGACCGCGTCCGCGTCCGGGCGTGCGGAGTCGTCCGTAGTCCCGTAAGGGCCACCGGCAGGAACACACGGGTACACACGGGCGAGGGCCCGCTCCCTGGTTGTCCAGGGGGCGGGCCCTCGGCGTGCGCGCCCGCGGGCGTCCCTCGCCGCCGTAGGTCCGGCACCGACACCCCACTGCGCACCGGCAGTTGAGCACGAACCGCGGTGGGACGGTGAACGTTTCCGTCGGACCCCACCGCCGCCAGCCGGCCCGCCGCCGCTCCCGTGCCCCGCCGGGTCACCAGGTCACAGCCCGGTGACGTCGTGCCGTCCGGCCGGAGTCACCGCCCGGCGAACACGGTGCCGCCCGGCCGGAGTCACTGCCCGGCGAACCTGGTGCCGTCCGGCCGGAGTCACTGCCCGGCGAACTTCCTGCTGACCGCCTGGTACACGCCCTTGGCCACCGTGCCCAGACGCGGCCCGGCCAGCCAGCCCGACGTCACCGGGCCGATCGAGGTGTTGGACACCAGCGCGGGCCTGCCGTCCGCGCCCGTCTCGACCCAGCCGCCGCCGGACGAACCGCCGGTCATGGTGCAGCCGATGCGGTACATCGTCGGGTCGGAGGCGGTGACCGACAGCCGTCCCGGCTTGTCCTGGCACCGGTACAGCAGCTGACCGTCGTACGGCGGCGCCGCCGGGTAGCCGGTCGCGGTGACGCTCTCCACCTTCGGCACGGCCGGCGCGTCGAAGTCCACCGGAAGCGCCGTACCCACGGTCTCCTCCAGCGACTTGCCGTCGCCGCCCTTCTCCGGCGTGACATGGATGACGGCGAAGTCGTACGGCGCGCCCCGCCCGCCCGTGGCACCGCCCTGCTCGATCCACTGCTCGGAGGTCTGCGCCCAGTCGCCCCACCACACACCGTAGGGAGCGACCTGGTCCCTGGAGGCGCCCTGCAGCTGCCGCGTGCTCATCCCGGCGTCGTTGTACGACGGCACGAACGCGATGTTGCGGTACCAGCCGCCCTTCTTGCCGGCGTGCACGCAGTGCCCGGCCGTCCACACCAGGTTCGACTTGCCCGGGTGGGCCGGATCCTTCACCACCGTCGCCGAGCACACCATCGTGCCCTCGGGGGAGTCGAAGAACACCTTGCCCGCCGTCACCGCGTTGGCGTGGTACCTCGGCGGCACCGCCTGCGCCTTCACCGGCGCGGGCGTGGGATCCGTGATGCCCTGGTCCCCGGAGATGTCGTCGGCGTCGACGCCCTTGTCGGGGTCCTTGGCCCGGCGCATGCGGTCCGGGTTCCACAGGCCCTTGATGATCGGGTTGATGAACTCGTCGGCCTCGCGCAGCCAGTCGTCCTTGTCCCAGTTCTTCCAGGCGCCGTTCTTCCACTTGTCCAGGTCGATCCCGTGCTCCTTGAGCTTCTGGCGGATGTGGTCCGGGATCTTGACCGTGCCGTCGCCCGTCCCGCCCGTGTCCGCCGCCGCGGAGGCGGACGCCTTGGCGTCCGCGCCGGTGTCGTCCGAGTTGCAGGCCGTGGCGGTCAGCGCCAGCGCCGAGACGAGGGCGACGGCGGCCGGCACGCGGGAGACGGCGCGCCTGCGCCGGGCGCCTCCTCCCCGGCGAGCGGTGACGGACGGGCGTATGGGTCGCATGCGCTGACTCCCCCTGGGGTGAACGGACTTGCCGGTGCCGCCGAGCATCCGCGCTGATCCCGGGGCGAGTTCGAGCGCGGTGACGGCGTGCGGAACGGCACCACACACTATGCGTTCGCTGTGGGGGACCGCCCACGGAACGGCAACGGTTCCGTCACGGCAAGGATCTTGAAGCAACCCCGGACGGATCTCGGAGCGACCCGTAACCCGGCGGGCGGTTCGCGGTTGTAGCGGTGGGGAGCCTGCTGTCCGCATCCGGGCCCCCGCGCCGAGGCGCGCGCCGCGCCGCCGGTGACCTGCGGCAGTGGGAGGCCGGACCCACGGGACAGGTGGACGCCGACGCCTCGCGACAGCGGGAGGACAGGAAGCCGTGACCGTGACGGAGTCTGTGCCCGAGGAGTGGGCGTCCGCGCAGCCGCCCGCCCTGCACGAGGGGATCCTGCGCCGCCAGTCGGCGCGCGAGTCCGCGGCGCGCACCTATGCGCGGGCCCTGCCCATCGTGCCGGTACGCGCCCGCGGGCTCACCGTCGAAGGCGCGGACGGCCGCCGCTACCTGGACTGCCTCTCCGGCGCCGGCACCCTCGCCCTCGGCCACAACCACCCCGTCGTCCTGGAGGCCATCCGCAAGGTCCTCGACTCGGGCGCGCCCCTGCACGCCCTGGACCTGGCCACGCCCGTCAAGGACGCCTTCGTCACCGAGCTGTTCCGCACCCTGCCGCCCGGACTCGCCGAGCGCGCCCGCGTGCAGTTCTGCGGCCCGGCCGGGACGGACGCGGTGGAGGCCGCGTTCACCCTCGTCCGGGCCGCCACCGGGCGCACCGGCATCGCGGCCTTCACCGGCGCCTACCACGGCATGACCGCCGGAGCGGCCGCCGCGTCCGGGCACGCCGTGGACGTAAGGGTCGCCCGGCTGCCCTATCCGCAGGACTACCGCTGCCCCTTCGGGGTCGGCGGCCCGCGCGGCGCCGCACTCGCCGCTCGCTGGACCGAGTCGGTCCTGGACGACCCCAAGTCGGGCGTGCCCCTGCCCGCCGGGATGATCCTCGAACCGGTGCAGGGCGAGGGCGGGGTGCTGCCCGCGCCGGACGACTGGCTGCGGCGCATGCGGCAGATCACCGCCGAGCGGTCCGTGCCGCTGATCGCCGACGAGATCCAGACCGGGGTGGGACGCACCGGCGCCTTCTGGGCGGTGCAGCACAGCGGCGTGGTCCCCGACGTGATGGTGCTGTCCAAGGCGATCGGGGGCAGCCTGCCGCTGGCCGTCGTCGTCTACCGCGACGACCTGGACGTCTGGGAACCGGGCGCCCACGCGGGGACCTTCCGCGGCAACCAGCTCGCCATGGCCGCCGGCACCGCCACGCTGGCCCACGTCCGGGAGAACCGGCTGGCCGAACGCGCCGCGCACCTGCTCCCGCATGCTCGCCCGGCTCCGCGCGCTGGCCGGGGAACAGCCCTGCATCGGCGAGGTGCGCGGCCGCGGTCTGATGATCGGCCTGGAACTGGTGGACCCGGAGGGCGACCCGGTCGCCACCGACGACCCGTGGGCGGGGGAGCATCCCGCGCCGCGCGGCGGCCCGCTGCCCGCCGCGCCCGCCCTTGCCGCCGCCGTGCAGCGGGAATGCCTGCGGCGGGGACTGATCGTCGAACTCGGCGGCCGCCACGCCTGCGTGGTACGGCTCCTGCCGCCGCTGACGATCAGCGACGAGCAGGCGGAGGCGGTGCTCGACCGGCTGGCCGACGCGATCGACGCGGCGGCCCGCGGCCACACCGCGCCCGGCGGCAGCCGGCCCCGGCCGGGCGGAGGACACCGCCGTTCCCCGGCACACGGGCGGACGGCCGGGTAACCGCGCACGGCGGCGGCCGGCCGGTCCGACGCCCGTTGCGGACATCGCCCGGTGCGCCGGCCGCCGGGACTCCTCGCAGGCGTCTCGCCGCGCCGTCCGGGTCGGCCGTGCCGCCATGCCGGCCCCTCGGCGGTCACGAACGCACAGCCCCGCCCCCCGGAGGCCGCACAGCACCAGCGCATCGAGACCACCCAGCACCACGACGAAGTGCCCCCGACCCCCACAGAGGTTTTTTTTGAGAGAGGTAAATCGATATTAATTTTTTTAACCTGTCCTGGGGTCAGGGTAATGTTTATGAGAGAAGCGGGGGGGGGGGCCGGGCGCCGCCGGCCACCGCGCCCACGCCGGCCGCCGCCGGGATGCCGACCTTGGCCGCCTTGCGGCCGGTGCGGTAGTCCCGCAGCCGCCAGTCCATCTCCCGGGCGTGGCGGCGGAGTTTGGCGTCGGGGTTGATGGCGTAGGGGTGGCCGACCAGCGACAGCATGGGGATGTCGTTGGCGGAGTCGCTGTAGGCGGCGCAGCGGGACAGGTCCAGGCCCTCGGCCGCCGCCAGCGCGCGCACCGCCTCCGCCTTGGCCGGGCCGTGCAGCGGTTCGCCGACCAGGCGGCCGGTGTAGACGCCGTCGACCGACTCGGCCACCGTGCCCAGCGCGCCGGTCAGGCCGAGGCGGCGGGCGATGACCTGCGCGATCTCCACCGGCGCCGCGGTCACCAGCCACACCTTCTGGCCGGCGTCCAGGTGTGCCTGGGCCAGCGCGCGCGTGCCCGGCCAGATCCGCTCGGCCATGTACTCGTCGTAGATCTCCTCGCCGATCGACTTCAGCTCGGCGACCCGGTGGCCCTTGACGATCGACAGCGCGGAGTCGCGCGCGTCCTGCATGTGCTCGGGGTCCTCGACGCCGGCCAGCCGGAACCACGCCTGCTGCCAGGCGAAGCGGGCCAGGTCCCGGGTGTCGAAGAACTTCCGCTTGTACAGTCCGCGGCCGAAGTGGAACAGCGCGGCGCCCTGCATGACGGTGTTGTCCAGGTCGAAGAAGGCGGCGGCGCGGTCGTCGCCGCGCACCGGGAACTCCGCCTCCTCCTCGGGCGGGGCGGCCTGAGCCTCCTGCGAGGACTTGCGCGCGGCCTCCGCCGCGGCCTCGCCTGCCAACACGCTCCGCGCCGTGGCGGAGCGCCTACGGTGGGTGAGCCATCCGAGAGCGGCCATGGCGTGAGCATAGCCAGTCTGTTCGGGAGTTCCGTCCGTCGCACGGTTCGGACGCCGTGAACTCTGCGCAACCGTGTCGTTAAGTCGTTGAGCGGCGCCGGGCGAGGCCGTGGCCGCGGGTGCGCGCGCGGGGCGAGAATGGCCGGTATGAGTCCCCTCTTCCGTCGCAGGCCGGCCGCGTCGCGGGACCGGCTCGTCACCCTTGTCCGCAAGCCCGGCTGCCATCTGTGCGACGACGCACAGGCGGTCGTGGAGAAGGTCTGCGCCGATCTCGGCGTGGCCTGGGAGCAGAAGGACATCACCGAGGACGCGCAGTTGCACGACCGGTACTGGGAGCAGATCCCGGTGGTGCTGATCGACGGCGAGCAGCACACGTTCTGGCGGGTCGACGAGGAGCGGCTGCGCAAGGCGCTGCGCGACTGACGCCGGGCGGCGCGCGGCCCGCCCGGGGGGGGGGGTCCGCGCACCGGCCGCGAGCCCCGACCGGGGCCCGGAGAGAACTGACCGACGGGTACAAACTGGCCGAAAGTGGCTTAGGATCGACGGTGGTCTGGTCTCGGGGGTGGGGATCGTAGAGGAGCGTGTGCGGTTTTGCCCCCAACAAGTAAGGAACGACGGTGCGGACGCGCCGGTTCCACGGGAACGCGTCAAAGATGCGTGAGCCCGGTCACGTTGGCCGGGCAAATCGGACACCATCTTTGTGCACGCGTTCACAAAGACATAGCCTGCTGTCGACGGGGCGGTCTGGGGACGTACGACCGCCCGCAGCCCCGCTCTACCCGCAGGAGCACCGTGGCAACTGGCCGAACTCACCGACCGGCGACCCGTAGCCGAGGGATTCCCGAGGCCACCGTCGCCAGGCTTCCGCTGTACCTCCGGGCGCTGACCGCACTGTCGGAGCGCTCGGTCCCCACGGTCTCCTCCGAGGAGCTGGCAGCCGCCGCTGGGGTCAACTCCGCGAAGCTGCGCAAGGACTTCTCCTACCTCGGCTCCTACGGGACCCGCGGGGTGGGCTACGACGTCGAGTATCTCGTGTACCAGATCTCCCGCGAACTGGGGCTCACCCAGGACTGGCCGGTTGTGATCGTCGGTATCGGCAACCTCGGCGCCGCCCTCGCCAACTACGGCGGGTTCGCCTCCCGCGGCTTCCGGGTCGCCGCGCTCATCGACGCCGACCCCGCGCTCACCGGCAAGGCCGTCGCCGGGATCCCGGTGCAGCACACCGACGACCTGGAGAAGATCATCCAGGACAACGGCGTCTCGATCGGCGTGATCGCGACCCCCGCGGGCGCCGCCCAGCAGGTCTGCGACCGGCTCGTCGCCGCCGGCGTCACCTCGATCCTGAACTTCGCGCCGACCGTGCTGAACGTCCCGGACGGCGTGGACGTGCGCAAGGTCGACCTCTCCATCGAGCTGCAGATCCTCGCCTTCCACGAGCAGCGCAAGGCCGGCGAGGAGGCCGCCGCCGCCGCGGGGCGGCCCGCCGCCGCGGCCGCCGCCGTGCGCAAGCAGTCCGCCGACCAGGGGCCCGACGGGGACGTTCCCGCCGTGATGCCGGCATGAGTCTCCTCGTCGTCGGACTGAGCCACCGCAGCGCCCCGGTCAGCGTCCTGGAGCGCGCCTCGCTGAGCGTGGACGCCCAGGTCAAGCTGGTCCAGGACACCGTCGCCGCCGAGCCGGCCGCCGAGGCCGCGGTGCTGGCCACCTGCAACCGCATCGAGCTGTACGCCGACGTGGACAAGTTCCACGCCGGTGTCTCCGAGTTGTCCACGCTGCTCGCCCAGCACAGCGGGGTCGGCCTGGAGGAACTCACCCCCTACCTCTACGTGCACTACGAGGACCGGGCCGTCCACCACCTGTTCTCGGTGGCCTGCGGCCTGGACTCGATGGTCGTCGGCGAGGGCCAGATCCTCGGCCAGATCAAGGACTCCCTGGCCCGCGCCCAGGAGCTGCACACCGCCGGACGCCTGCTCAACGACCTGTTCCAGCAGGCCCTGCGGGTGGGCAAGCGCGCCCACTCCGAGACCGGCATCGACCGCGCCGGGCAGTCCCTCGTCACCTTCGGCCTGGAGCAGCTGGCCGCGGGCGGCGCCGTCACCGACTGGGCGCGCGGCAAGAAGGCCCTGGTCATCGGCGCCGGTTCGATGTCGTCGCTGGCCGCGGCCACGCTCGCGCGGGCCGGGGTCGCCGAGATCGTGATCGCCAACCGCACCCAGGAGCGGGCCGAGCGCCTCGCGCAGATCCTCACCGAGGGCGACGACACGGCCGTACGCGCCCGCGCCGTGGCGATGAGTGCCGTGCCGGACGAACTGACACGTGCCGACATCGCCGTCTCCTGCACCGGAGCGACCGGACTGGTGCTGACCGCCGAGACGATCGCCGCCGCCGTCGAGGGCCGCACCGGCGCGCCCGCCGCGGAGGTCGCCGACGACCGCACCGGCGCGGAAGCGCGCCGTACGGCGGCGAAGCCGGCCGGGAAGGCGGAGGCCCGCGAGACGCCGCTGCCGCCCACCACCGTGGGCGCCGAGGACGGCTGCCCGCTCGACCTGGCCGCCGTGGAGCCCGGCTTCTCCCTGCTGGGCGAGTCCGCGGTCGCCGGCATCGACGCGGCCACCCTGGAGCAGCACGGCACCTGGGTCGATGGGGGCACCTCCCTGCTGGAGCGACGGCGGAAGCCCGGGGGAGGGACGGTGGACCGCCGCGAGCACGCCGAGCGGGCCGTGGAGGCCGACGCCGAGCTGATCGGCGCGCTGGCCGCGACCGTCGCCACCGCCGGCCGCATCCCCGAGCTGCGCAAGCCCGAGCCGGTCGCCGTGGCCCCGCGCCCCGAGCCGGTGCTGTTCGTGCTGGACCTGGCCATGCCGCGGGACGTCGACGCGGCCGTGCACCGGCTGGCCGGGGCGCGCCTGGTGGACATCGAGTCCCTCGCGGAGGCCTCCGCGGACGCGCCGATGGCCGCCGACGTCGACCAGGTCCGCCGTATCGTGGCCGACGAGGTCGCGGACTTCGCGGCGGCCCAGCGGGCGGCGCACATCACGCCGACCGTGGTCGCCCTGCGCACCATGGCCGCCGACGTCGTGGCCGGCGAGATCGCCCGGCTGGAGGGACGGTTGCCCGGCCTGGACGACAAGCACCGGGCGGAGATCACCCAGACCGTGCGACGCGTCGTGGACAAGCTGCTGCACGCGCCGACCGTCCGGGTCAAGCAGCTCGCGGCCGAGCCCGGCGGCGCCGGGTACGCGGACGCGCTGCGCACCCTGTTCGACCTCGACCCGGAGACGGTGGCCTCCGTCTCGCAGGCCGACGACGACTCCCAGAAGAACGGCAGGAACCGAGGGCCGGCATGAGTGAGAACCCACTGAAGCTGGGGACCAGGCGCAGCAAGCTCGCCATGGCCCAGTCCGGGCAGGTCGCGGACGCTGTGAGCCGGGTGACCGGACGGCCCGTCGAACTCGTCGAGATCACCACCTACGGCGACACCTCCCGCGAGCACCTGGCGCAGATCGGCGGCACCGGCGTGTTCGTCGCGGCGCTGCGGGAGGCGTTGCTGCGGGGCGAGGTGGACTTCGCGGTTCATTCGCTCAAGGACCTGCCCACCACGCAGCCCGACGAGCTGGTCCTGGCCGCGATACCCCGCCGCGAGGACCCGCGGGACGTGCTGGTCGCGCGGGACGGGCTGAAGATCACCGACCTGGCCGCGTCCTCCCCGACGGGCGTCGCGCGCATAGGCACCGGCGCGCCGCGGCGGATGGCCCAGCTGAACGCGTACGCGCGCGCCCACGGCCTGGAGATCGAGACGGTCCCGATCCGGGGCAACGTCGACACCCGCATCGGATACGTCCGCAGCGGGGAGCTGGACGCGGTCGTGCTGGCCGCGGCCGGACTGAACCGGATCGGCCGCAGCGACGAGGTGACCGACGTCCTGTCGGTCGACACGGTTTTGCCCGCCCCCGGCCAGGGGGCCCTGGCGATCGAGTGTGCCGCGGGGAACGCGGAGCTGATCGCAGCGCTCGCCGAGCTCGACGACCCGTTCACGCGGGCCGCCGTGACCGCCGAGCGGTCACTGCTCGCCGCCCTGGAGGCCGGTTGCAGCGCCCCTGTGGGCGCGTTGGCCGACCTGCTGGCCGACGGGCAGATTGTCAAGGAAATGCGCCTGCGCGGCGTCGTCGGCACCCCCGACGGCACCACGCTGGTGCAGCTGTCCACCACCGGTCCCGTGCCCCAGACGCACGATGCGGCGATGGCGTTCGGTCGCGAACTCGCCACCGAGATGCTCGCCCAGGGCGCGGCCGGTCTGATGGGGGAGCGAGCACATTGAGCCCCACCACCCTTTCCGCCGGCCTGGAACACGGGCACGTCACCTTCCTCGGTGCCGGACCCGGAGATCCGGGACTGCTGACACTGCGCGCCGTGGAGGCGCTGGCGAACGCCGACGTCCTGGTCGCCGAGCACGAGGTGCTCGACGTCGTCCGCACGCACGCCCGGGAGGGCGTCGCCGTCGTGCACACGGATCCGGATCCCTCGTCGGATCCCGTTCCGGGCACGGGCACGCCTCAGCTGACGGTCGTTGACGGCACGTCAGCAACCGTTGCCGCTCCCGCTGTGCGGGATGCCGCACATCTTGTCATGGAGGCCGCGCGCGGCGGCAGGCGGGTCGTGCGTGCGGTGTCCGGGGACCCCGGGCTGGACACGGACGCCGCCGCGGAGATGCTCGCCTGCGCCGCCGCGGGCGTGCCCTTCGAGGTCGTCCCGGGCGTCGCGACCGCCGTCGGCGTGCCCGCGTACGCCGGTGTGCCGCTGCGGGACGCCGAGGGCGCCGACGTCCGGTTCGTCGACGCCCGGACGGCCTCGGACCGCTGCTGGACGGAGGTCGGCGCCTCGGACGGCACGGTCGTCGTGTCGACGACGCTCGACTCGGTGGCCGCGGCGGCCGGCGAGCTGGTCTCCGCGGGCCGCAAGCCGGACACCCCGATGACGGTCACGATCGCCGGTACGACCACCCGCCAGCGCACCTGGACCGCCACGCTCGGCACGGTCGCGCAGACCCTGAAGCAGGCCAAGGTCCTGCCGTCCCCGGACGGCCACCGCCCGGTGATAGCCGTGGTCGGCGAGCGCAGCGCCGCGGCGCGGCGCGAGCAGCTGTCGTGGTTCGAGTCCAAGCCGCTGTTCGGCTGGAAGGTCCTCGTGCCGCGCACCAAGGAGCAGGCCGCGTCGCTCTCCGACCAGCTGCGCTCCTACGGTGCCGTGCCGCACGAGGTGCCCACGATCGCCGTGGAGCCGCCGCGCACTCCGCAGCAGATGGAGCGCGCGGTCAAGGGCCTGGTGACGGGCCGCTACGAGTGGATCGCGTTCACGTCGGTCAACGCGGTCAAGGCCGTCCGCGAGAAGTTCGAGGAGTACGGCCTGGACGCCCGCGCGTTCGCGGGCATCAAGGTCGCCGCGGTCGGCGAGCAGACCGCCAAGGCCCTGATCGCCTTCGGCGTGAAGCCGGACCTGGTTCCGAGCGGCGAGCAGTCGGCCGCGGGCCTGCTGGAGGACTGGCCGCCCTACGACCCGGTCTTCGACCCGATCGACCGCGTGTTCCTGCCGCGCGCCGACATCGCCACCGAGACCCTGGTGGCGGGCCTGATCGAGCTCGGCTGGGAGGTCGACGACGTCACGGCCTACCGCACGGTCCGTGCCTCGCCGCCCCCGGCGGAGACCCGCGAGGCGATCAAGGGCGGCGGCTTCGACGCGGTCCTGTTCACCTCCTCCTCCACGGTGCGCAACCTGGTGGGCATCGCGGGCAAGCCGCACAACGTCACGGTGATCGCCTGCATCGGCCCGGCGACGGCGAAGACGGCCGAGGAGCACGGCCTGCGGGTGGACGTGATGTCCCCCGAGCCGTCGGTCCACAAGCTGGCCGAGGCCCTCGCCGACTTCGGCGCCCGCCGCCGCGCGGCGGCCCTGGAGGCCGGCGAGCCGGTGACCCGCCCGAGCGAACGACGGGCGGGGGCGCGGAGGCGGCGGTCTACGTCGACCTGAGGCCGGTGAGGCCGAACGGGAAGGCGGGGCGTGCTCCACAGCACGCCCCGCCTGCGCGCGTCTCCGGGACACCGCGGACGCAGCCCCATGGGTGGCGTTGGTTCCGGCTCCTATGCAGCCGACGAACGGGGATGTGAGGCAGGCGAGGATGCCGAGAGTGGAGCCGCGTCGAGGCCGCCTTCCCCGGCTTCGATCCACTCACGTAGGCGCTCCATTGCAGCTGCAGGAGCAGGGAACCTCGTCGGCGCCCATCCCTTACGGGTACCAGATGACATTGTCTTCCGAGCCGTTCTTTTCGGCGGTTGGCCCTGGAACCTGTTATGGACGTCCCGGCCCGCATCACGGACGTGGCCCGCGTCGGCCTTCAGATCCGCACAGTCGTTCTCCAGTTGCTCCAGATTCCCCGTGTGCTGGGGTATTGCCTCCGGATCCAGCACGCGTCTCTGCCCCCTGCCCCGTTACCTCGGCAGACGTCGTTGATTCGATCACCTGTACACGAGGGCTGCGGACGCCATCTGCTTCCGGCCAAAGACGGCACGGGCAGAGACGGTGGCAGCTTGGGTGGCGTTCTGGGGCTGACCGGTCAGTGGCCGGCTGCGTACGGCAGGAAGGCCGACCAGGTGGTGGGCGTCAGGGTGAGGCGGGGGCCGGTGGGGTTCTTGGAGTCGCGGACGAGGATGTGGTCCGGGATCGTGGCGACTTCCACGCAGGACGGGCCGTCGTCTGTGCTGTAGCTGCTCTTTATCCACTCCAGCTCGGAGCTGCGCTTGAGGCTCATGTTTCTCCCCGCAGTTGCTCGATGAAGGTCAAGGACTCCCGTGGCGTGAGAGCCTGCGCCCGGATGATTCCATAGCGCATGTCGAGGACGGTCGTCTCCTTCGGGTCGCAGAAGACACGGCTGATGAGCGGTGCTTCGCTGAGCCCCACTGTCGTCCCATCCTTGAGCTTGAGCAATCGGAAAAGGCCGCTGAGCCCCGAGTTCTCCTCGCTGCTGAGGGGAAGCACCTGCAAGTCGATGTTGGGTAACTGGGCTACCTCCAAGAGCCGTTCGAGCTGCGCCCGCATCACCATCCTGCCTCCGATGGCCCGCCGCAGCGTCGCCTCGCACAGTACAAAGCTGAACAGAGGTCCGGCTGTCGCGCTCTTGATGATCTCCTGGCGGGCCAGCCTCGCAGCAAGCTGACGCTCCAACTCCTCCTCCGTGAACGGAGGTCGACGCGAACTGAACACCGCCCGCGCGTAATCCTCGGTCTGGAGCAGGCCGTCAACAACCGAGTTGTTGTACGAGCAGATCTGTACGGCCTCGACCTCCAGGCGGCGCACGTCCCGCACCTTCTTCGGATACCGAGCCTCGGCCAGGTCCTTCTTCATCGCGGCGATCTTCCCGCCCGCCCCCAGCACCTCGTCCGCCGCGTCCAGATACTCCGGCCGGGGAATCCGCCGCCCACGTTCCACCGAGGAGACCAGCTCCTCCCCGTACCCGATGGCCGCCCCGAACTCCGCCTGGGTGAGGCCGGCCGCCTCCCGCCACAGCTTCAGCTGGCGGGCGACCGCTCGCACCACTGCCCGGGCTTCCTCGTCCTCCGCGTTCACGTCGTCGTCGCTCATGTCCGCGCCCTCCCGCCGCGCCCTTTTCTGTCCAACCCCCGCGGCCTGTAACCGGTCACCCCGTACAGCCCGGACGTATCCGGACGCCTCGCGGACATCCACCGACCGCACGGGGCACCGCCCTTCACAGCGTAGACACACCCGGACACGCTGAGTGACGTGAATCAGCAAAGTCAGCAACCAGTCGCAGAGCAGCCCCGGCTGCACCAGTTCGCCGTGCCCCTGTCCGCCACCCGCCGTGGCGCCCGGCTCGCCCGGCTGCTCGCGGTCGAGCAACTGCACGCGTGGGGGCTGCCGTTGGACCCCGCCCGGCTGATCGTCGCCGAGCTGGCCTCGAACGCCGTTCTCCATGGCCGGGTTCCCGGGCGGAGTTTCCGGCTCGCTCTCGCCGTGACCGTCCACGGCGTCCTCCGGATCGAGGTGACGGACACGCGCGGTGACGTACTTCCGAGTCGGGAGGGCGGTGGTGCCGGACCCGCGGAATCGGGATACGGGCTGTTGCTGGTTGACGAGTTGGCCGATCGGTGGGGCGTGCGCACCGGCCCGGTTCCCTGCAAGACGGTGTGGGCAGAGCTCGACCCGGTCTGCCCATCAGCGCACGTCACACCGGAGCCGGGCTGTGTGTGAGGCGGCGTTCCGGCCGCCGGGGGTGCGGGCGGTAAAAAGACCAAAGAACCCGGGGAAATAACCAACCAACCACACGAAACCCGGCATCCGTCACTCGGGCGGGTGAATGTGGCCGGTCTGGCTGGCGTGGCGGCGGTTCGGGCGTGCAGGCTCGCCCCGAGGCGGTCGAGGCATATGCACCCGCCCCAGCGCATTCACCACCCCACACATGCATCGGCCCCCGCCGGGACGGCAATCCCAGTGCGAGGGCCTGACCATCGAGGAAGAGAAGAGGTCTTCCCCATGGCTGAGAAGAAGCCTAACGCTGCCCTGCGCTCGATTCAGGGTGTTCCGCGATCCACCACCCCCTCCGGTGTCATCCACGTACGCACGTACCAGTCCGGTCAGTACGTCGTCGTCGGCAATCACCTCGCCCAGCACCGCGAGCTGTCCCTGACCGCGATCGGGCTGGCCACCCACATTCTGTCGGTGCCCGAGGGAACCCCGGTCGACATCCGCAGCCTCGCCGAGCGCTTCCCCGAGGGGCGGGAGCGCATCGCGTCCGCGCTGCGCGAGCTGGAGGCGCACGGCTACCTGCGGCGGGTCCGGGAGCACACGGACTCCGGCCGCCTGGTCACCCGTACGTACGCCCACCACGCCCCGGACGCAGCAGCCCCGGCAGTCGCGCCTCTTCGTGTGGCGGGGCGGCCCGCGGCCGGTCGCCGTACCGTCGAGCGTCAGCCCGCAGTACGCGCGGACGTACCGGCCGCCCCTGAGGAGGACGATCAAGCCCCTCCCCGGCAGGCACCCGAGCCGGAACCGTCCGCGCCTGCGGTGAGCGGAGCCCCGGATCCCCGGCAAGCGCTCGCGCCCGAACCGGCCGTGCCCGAGGTGCGCGCCACCCCGCATCCCCGGCACGACCGGGCCGCCGCCCTCCTCGCCGGTCTGCGCCGCACGGACGACCGCCTCATCCTCTCCCGCCGAGACGTGGACCGGCTCGCGCCGGCCGTCACCGCGTGGCTCGACATCGGGGTCTCGGCCGCCGTCGTCCACCACGCCCTGACCGACGGCCTTCCCGCTGACCTGAGGAACCCGGCGAAGCTGATCGCCTACCGGCTCGATGCACTGCTGCCGGTGCCCCTGCCCGCTCGCGCCGCGCCGGCACCGATGACCACAGGGGGTCCGCGAGCGGTTCGCCGTCCCGATCCCTTCCAGACCTGCGACGGCTGCGAGCGCGCCTTCCGCGCCCCGCAGCCCGGGCGCTGCCGTGAGTGCCGCGGGAACAGGGCGGTGCCGGGCGGGAGCGTGTGTGCGGCGTGAGGCGGTGTTCGTGGGGCGTCGGGCAACCGACTGTCAGACCCTGCGCCTACCGTGGCGGTATGGACATGGATGATCCGCAGGACGTAGGGGCGGCGTTCTGGGCGCAGGTGCTCGGGGTCACGATCCGCGAGGAGCCGCCCCCGCCGGACTCGCCGCTCGGCCGGGTGCAGGCGTTCACCGCGCGGTACGGGCAGGACGCGCTGCGGCCCGAGCACATACGGGCGGCCATCGAGGGGCGGCCGCTCCTGCCGTCCGAGTGAGCCCGGGACGCGACGGACCCCCGGGCCTCCTCACCCCTGGGACATGCCAGACAGTCCCTAGTGGTGCCAGGCGTGGCCGCCCGTGTTGTGGATGACGCGCTGGAGCACCTTGAGGGTGGTCAGGTACTCCTCGTCGGAGATGCCGGCGTGGCGCTGCGCCCACAGCTCGTCCTGGAGGGCGGCCGCCTTGTCGAAGAAGGCCCTGCCCTCAGGGGTCAGGTTCAGACGGCCCGAGGGGTCCTCGGTGATCCAGCCCCGGTCGATCGTCCGGTCGATCTCCGACTCCATCGCGTCGTGGCCGGTGTCGAGGTAGTTCTCCAGCAGGCCGCTGACCTCGGCGCGGGTCCTGGGGGAGTCCGCGCGGGCGACCTGGGCGAGCACCCACCACTGGGGCTGGGTGGTGCCGAGGTCCGCGAGGGCGGCGCGGGTGCGGGTGACGACGGCCTTGTAGGCCGCCCAGCTCCAGTAGCCGATGGGCTGCCGGAGGAGTTCGTCGTCGCTGTGCGAGTACTCCATGGCCTTGCCTTCCGTCTCCGGGTTCGTGATGTCGACCGTAGAACCTCGACCAAGCTTGAGGTCAACCGCCTTGGGCGTCGACTCGGTGCCGTCTCCGCGCCGACTCCGCGTCGGCAAAGGCACCGGGTGGGCGGGCGTAGCGTAGAGAGCATGACGAAGTACGGATCCTTCCCCGGTACGCGTCCTCGCCGGCTGCGCACCACCCCCGTCATGCGCCGCATGGTCGCCGAGACCCGGCTGCACCCGGCGGACCTGATCCTGCCCGCGTTCGTACGGGAGGGCGTCAGCGAGCCCGTGCCGATCGAGGCGATGCCCGGGGTCGTGCAGCACACGCGCGACAGCCTGAAGAAGGCCGCCGCCGAGGCGGTGGAGGCCGGGATCTCCGGGATCATGCTCTTCGGCGTGCCGGAGGAGTCCAAGAAGGACGCCCTCGGGACGGCAGGCACCGACCCGGAGGGGATCCTGCAGGTCGCGCTGCGCGACGTGCGTGCCGAGGTCGGCGACGACCTGCTCGTCATGTCCGACCTGTGCCTGGACGAGTTCACCGACCACGGGCACTGCGGCGTGCTGGACGCCGAAGGGCGCGTCGACAACGACGCCACCTTGGAGCGTTACGCCGAGATGGCCCAGGTCCAGGCCGACGCCGGGGCGCACATCGTGGGCCCCAGCGGCATGATGGACGGGCAGATCGGCGTGATCCGCGACGCCCTGGACCAGATCGGGCGGGAGGACGTCGCCATCCTCGCCTACACCGCCAAGTACTCGTCCGCCTTCTACGGCCCGTTCCGCGAGGCCGTCGGCTCCTCGCTGAAGGGCGACCGCAAGACCTACCAGCAGGATCCCGCCAATCTGCGCGAGTCGCTGCGCGAACTGGCCCTCGACCTCGAAGAGGGCGCCGACATGGTGATGGTCAAGCCGGCCGGCCCCTACCTCGACATCCTCGCCCGGGTCGCCGACGCCGTGGACGTGCCCGTCGCCGCGTACCAGATCTCCGGCGAGTACTCCATGATCGAGGCCGCCGCCGAGAAGGGCTGGGTCGACCGCGACCGGGCGATCCTGGAGACCCTGACCGGCATCAAGCGGGCCGGGGCGCGCAACATCCTCACCTACTGGGCCGTCGAGGTGGCGCAGAAGCTGCGCTGAACACGCCGGACGGTGTCCGGCTCCGCGCCCCGCACCGTGTCCGTGCGGGCGGGGCAGGGGTGCCCCGCGGACCGCGACACCGAGGACGGGCCCTCGTCCCGCAGGCCCTGGCCGTCGTAGCAGCCGGTCAGGGCCGTGCACGCGGTGAGCAGGAACGCCGTCGCCGCCAGCAGTCGGGTGCGGGCGCGGGGACGGCCCTGGGCCCGGGCGCGGGTGCGCGCGCGGGCACGGGCGTCGGCGGAGTGCGCGGGCATGACGTTCCCCTCCGATCCGGGCGGCGGGCTCAGTGTTCGAGGGCCTGGCCCATCTCCGGCAGCCAGTACGTCACCGTCAGGCTGTCGTCGACGTAGACGCCCTGCGCGGGCAGCGCCACCGTGGCGATCGAGCCGTCCGTGAAGGGCACCGTCAAGGAGTGCACCGTGTGGCCGTGTTCGGCGCTGCCGTCGCCGGCCGACAGCAGGACACCCGCGTACGCCGACTGGCCCGGCTCCATCCCGGTCAGCGCCTGCGGCTTGGTGTCCTCGGCCACCGGCGGCACCGACTGCGCCTCCCCGAAGCGCGCCGCCGGGTACGGGGGCAGCATGCACGTCTTCGACCCGGTGTTGGTCGCGGTCAGCAGCAGGTGGTTGATCGGGCGGGACACCAGCGTGGCCTTGATCCGCGTGGTGCGCGCGCTGCACGTGCCCGGCATCGAGGAATCCCCGGCGCCGGCCCGGGAGCCGGTGCTGCCGCCCGTGGTCTTGGTGCCGCCGGTGCGGGCGGAGCCGGCGGTGCCGACGGTGCCGGCGGTTCCGCTGCCCGTGCTGCTCTTTCCGTTGCCGCTCGTGCCTTCGGCGGCGCCGGTGCCGCCGCTCCCGCCGGTCCCGTCCGTTCCGCTCGAAGCGTTCTTCCCGCCCTCGTTCCCGGTGCCCGCCGAGCCCTGCCCGGACGAAGCCGAGCCCTGCCCGGACGAAGCGGTGGACGGGTGGTCGCCCTGCGCGGTGGCCGTCGTGGCGGAGCCGGCGCTCGCGCTGTCGGTTCCGTTCTCGCAGGCCGTCAGGGACAGGGCCGCGAGGGAGAGCGCGGTGGCGGCGAAGAGGCGGGTGCGGGTGAGACGTCGTGCGGTGCGTACGGACATGGGAATTCCCCCGGTCGTGTGAATGAGTGTGTGCGGCGAGGTGCCGGCAGGTGCCGTTCGGCTGGTTGCCCTCGGTGGCGTCCTCGCTGATCCACAGCTTGTGGGAGGATCCGTCCCAGCGGCCAGTAGCGCCGGGACATGCGGGACGCTGGAACGCTGGAACGGGCTCCGACCTGGGGAAACCATGTCCGCCTGGAACGCGGGTGTGAGATGGGAGAGAGGGAGAAACGGTGGCGGGGGAGGACTTCGCGGAGCTGCTGCGGGAGCTGAAGGAGCGCTCCGGCCTCAGTTACGGAGCGCTCGGCAAGCGACTGCACATGAGCGCGTCCACGGTGCACCGGTACGTCAGCGGGGACGTCGTACCGACGGACTACGCCCCGGTCGAGCGGCTGGCCCGCATCTGCCGGGCCACGCCGGAGGAACTGCTGGAGCTGCATCGCCGCTGGGTCCGCGCCGACGCGCTGCGAGGGGTCAAGGCGCAGGCGGCCGGGGAGGCACCCGCCCGGGCGGAGGCCACCGAGGCGGCCTGCGGGGCCGTCGACGAGGCCCGTACCGAGGCGGGCGACGGGGCCCGTACCGAGGCCCCTGCCGAGGCGGGCGGCGCGGCCGGTGCCGAGGCCGGCACCGAGGGGGCCGGTCGGGCGGCCACCGGGTCGCGCGAGGGGTCGGTCCCCGAGTCGTCGGCCGGACCACAGGCCGGACCGTCGGTCGGATCCCCGGCTGTACCACCTGTCGAACCGTCGGCCGTACCACCGGCTGTACCCCTGGTAGAGCCGTCGACTGTGCCACGGGTCGAGCCGTCACCGGTCGAGCCGTCGTCTGTCAGCTCGTCATCTGCCGGACCGTCAGGTGCCGGTTCGTCACCTGCCGAACCGTCACCGGTGGGGCGTTCGGCCGGATCCCCCGCCCACCCGGCCGCCCCGCACAGCCCGCAACCCGAGGCCGTACCCGCCGTCGGACCGCGCCTCGCGCCGCGGGACCGGAAGAAGCGGCCCGCCGCGCTGCTCGTCAGCGCCGGGATCGTGGCCGTGGCCGCGGCGACGGCGCTCGTGGTGAATCTGGTGCCGGGCGGTTCCGGCGGGGCGGACCGGGTCCGCGGTGTCGGTGAGGCCGTGTCCGCCCCCGCGTCCACCGCGCACACGGGCGGGACGGCCGGTGCGTCGGGGAGCGCGTCGCCGTCGCCCTCGGCGTCCCGGTCGGTGCAGGGCAGCGCCACGCCGAGCGCCACCGCGTCCGGCGGCAAGAGCCGGGCGGGGACGGGCGCGCGGGGGGCGGACAGGGCCTCCGGCGGTACGGGAACGGGCGACGCCGGTGGCGCGGACGCGGCCGGGCCGGTGCCGGTCACGGTCGCCACCACGCCGTACTACTGGCACCTGCCGTGCGAGCAGAGCTTCCTGGTCGACCGCAGTCCGCAGAACGTTCCGCCGCCGCCCCCGCAGCAGGACGCGGTGGGCTGGGCCACCCCGCTGGGCGCGGTCGCCGCCGACCACCAGACGGTGGTGTTGACCGTGCAGGGGACCGGTGCCCGGACGGTCGTGCTGCAGGCGCTGCACGTGCGCGTGGTGAGCAGCGGCGCACCGCTGACCTGGAACAAGTACGCGATGGGCGACGGCTGCGGCGGCGGCGTGGACACCAAGTCCTTCGACGTCTCGCTCGACCTCGGCAACCCTCTGGCCCAGCCGATCGCCGGGCAACGTCCCTTCCCGTACAAGGTCAGCGAGTCCGACCCCGAGGTCTTCTACGTCAACGCCCACACCAGTGGGCACGACGTCCGCTGGTACCTGGAGCTGGACTGGTCCAGCGGCGAGCGGCACGGCACCGTGCGCGTCGACGACCACGGCAGGCCCTTCCGCACCAGCGGTTCCGGGAAGCCGTACTACGTCCAGCCGCTGGGCCGCCACGAGTGGCAGCGGGTGGACGACTACTGACATCGAAAGGCCGAGGGGGCCGCCGCACGGTTCGCCCGCCTCGCCCGGTCGGCTCAGCGTGAGCGTTCCGCCAGCGTCAGCAGAAGGTGGGAGGACTCCGGGCGCAGGAAGTCGGAGTGGGCGCCGGCGGGGGACAGGCGGCTGCGGCGGCCGCCGCGGTAGAGCCAGTCGGCTTCCATGTTGACCAGGCGGTGGTCCAGGGCGTGCTGCGGATAGACCGCGTCGGTGGGCAGCAGGCGGGTGGGGAACGGGCGTACCGGGGCGGCCCCCGCGCCGGAGTGGCCGATGCCGGTCGACTTCTCGGCGCGCAGGTGCCAGAAGCCCGTCGCCCGGTCCCAGCGGGAATGGGTCAGGACGACCGGGCCGCGCAGCGGGGCGCCCGGGTGTGCGTCCGTGGGGAACAGCGTGTCGAACAGGTGGGCGAAGGCGTCCCGGGGCGCGGCCATCTGGAAGATCAGGGCGCTGTCGACGGTGAACGGCCGCCGCGGGTCGTACGGTGTGCTCCAGCCGAGCACGGGCGGGGGCTCGGCAGCCCGTTGCACCGCCTCGCACAGGAAACGACCGCCGAAGGAGTGCCCCATCAGGTGCAGGTACTGGCCGCTCCGGCCGGCGAGGACCGCGGGCCCGTTCGGGTCGGTGCGCTCGGTGTCCAGGTAGCCCAGCAGGTGCCCGATGACGTATGGGGCATGGCCGTCCCCCTCCGCGCTCATCGCGTGGGCGCGGTCACGGATCCTGCGGTAGCCCCGCAGGGTGGGCAGGCTGGAGGACGGCCAGCGGACCACGACGCACCACGGCCGGTACCCGGCCCGCAGGCCCGGATAGCGGTCCGGCGCGGCCGATCTCAGCTCCAGCGCCTTCGTCAGGAGCCGGGTGGCGGTTTTCGTCGCCACCGCCGGAGGGGTCTGCCAGCCGTGCACGTACACGTGGATGTCGGTCGCCCACTCCGGAATGCGCAGGCGGTCGGCCAAGTGTTCGGCCACGCGGTGCACGGGGACGGCCGTGCCACTGCCCGGCACGGTCAGGCGGCCCTGTGCGTCGAGGTCCACCTCGGCCGGGGACACGGGCGCGCTCATGACGCCAGGTCCAGGCGGCTGTTCATGCCCGCGTGCAGCGAATAGGTCAGGGCGAGCGGATTGTGGAAGTCCTGCGCGAACTGCCGGACCAGCAACTGGCTGACCTCCCCGGCGGTGTACTTGCCGGTCAGATAGTGGTCGAGGAAGGCGTAGGCGTACTCGGTGGCGAAGACCTGGGGTATCTCGATCTGCGGCGCGAGGACTCCGGCCGCGCCGAGCGCGATCAGTTCCTGCCCGAGGTGCTTGAGCCTGCCGGGGGGTGCCGCCTGCGCGGTGTGGCAGGCGTTCAACAGGACGAAGGGCTTGAAGCGGGCCTGGGGCGTGCGGTGGTCGTAGCGCCGGCGGGTGCGGCGCACGACGGGGCCGTCGATGTTCTCGCTGTCGGACAGCCGGATGGCCAGGCACTGGTTCGACGGGCCGCTGTGCACGTAGTGGCCGTGGCACCAGAAGTACATGACGTCCTCGTGCAGCACGGAACAGGACAGGGCGTCCAGCAGGTCCTCGCTGTGGGTGCGCACGATCAGCCGCGAACGCTGATCGAGGAGTTCGTGCACGTCCTGGGCCCGCCCCACGTGGTCCAGGGCCGTGTCCTTGTTCAGGCTCGTGGTGGCCAGTTCCCGGTGGCCCAGGGGAGCCTGGTCCCAGGGGTAGTCGGGGGAGGCCTGTTCGACCTGGTGACGGTAGCCCCAGAACGCCTCCCAGGGGTCGGCGCAGTCGGCGGGATCCACGGCGAGCATGGGCCACGGCAGGTGCCATGGAGAGTCGATGCTGATCCGCAGCGGCCGGTCAGAGCTGAGGGCGTCCAGCAGGACCTCGCGGAACCGGCCCAGGTTGTAGCCCGTGCCGTCGAGCAGCACGTAGAGCAGGTCGTGTCCCTCGGCGGCGAGTTTCGCCACCAGCGGTTCGGTCACGGCGCGCAGTTCGCTCAGGTCGGCGGTCTCCGCCAGTGGGTAGCCGCCGACCCGCCGGCCGGGCCCCAGGGCGGTGCTCTGGTGGTGGACGATCTGGTCGCGCCACAGCGCGCGCAGGCGGGCCGCCCGGTCCAGCAGCTCCTCGGGCGACACCTCCAGGGGGGCTTGGTGCCATGACCCGGTCTCCGAGGCCTGGTCCGGCACGATGGCGTGGATCCACAGCTCGTTGTCGGACGAGTACAGCTTCAGCTTCAGGTCCCGAGGCTCGTCCTGAGCGGGGGTGCGGGGGGCCTGCCGCTGGGGCGGGATCCCCGTGAAGCCCTGGGAAGGGTCCTTCAGCACCTCCACGGCCAGTTCCTGCGTCATGCGGGTCCGTCCTCCGTCGAGCCCTCGGCGGCGCCCCCGCCCGGGGAGGACGGTCCCGCGACGCCGATGACCGTGCCCAGCTCCTGCAGCAGCACACCGGAGGCGTGGTCGTACAACGTGAAGCGCACGGCGTGCTCTCCCGGGGTCCGCGCGGTCAGGGCGAAGCGCGCGGGAGTGCCACCGGGGTCGTACGGCGCCATGGCCGGCCTGAGCGAGGCGCCCGGGCCGCAGGCGGGGACCACCATCAGCCGGGGCAGGGAGACGGACTCCGTCTTCTCCTCCCGCTCCAGGCGGACGTCGATGAGCGTGGGCCGGCCGACGGCCGGGGGCTCGTCCGTGGGGAGGGTCAGCCGCGCCGACCAGGACGGGCGGGCGGTGCGCAGCCGCCGGCGCAGTTCCTCGGTGTCGGGATGGTCCGGCCCGAAGACCCGTTCCCAGCGCCGGAGCAGCTCCCGCGGTGAGGGCGTGCCGTCCTGGCCGGCTTCCAGACGGGCGAAGACCAGCGCGGCGAGGGCCTCCAGGGTCTGCGGGTGGTCGTCGCCGAACATCCGGGCCCGCCCGGCGTGCACGGCCGCCAGGAGCGCGACGGCCGCGGCGGTGTCGCCGGTGTCGGCCAGGACGTCGGCGAGCTGGACGGCGAGTGTGGGCAGGAAGGGGGTGTACTCCCTGGCGAACAGTTCGACGATCACGGCCAGGCGGAGCGCTTCGTCCGCGTCCGGCCCGCGACGTCCGCCCGCTCCGGGTCCGGTCTGCGGGGTGCCCGCCGTTCGCGGTCCTGCCTGCGGCGCGTCCGCCTCCGGTCCGGTCTGCGGGGTGCCCTCCGCTCCCGGTCCGGTCTGCGGTGCGTCGGCCGCCGCCGGTCCTGCCTGCGGCGCGAGCGCGGCGGCGCGCAGATGGAGCCGGGTGACCTCGTCGGCCGTCGTCGGCAGACCCGCGGGCCCCGCCGACAGCCGGGCCCAGCCCCGCAGCAGCCCTTCGAGCACGTCCCGTGCCTCCTCGGGGCGTCCCGCCTGGGACAGGGCGTGCGCCAGCACGCGCAGGTGGTCCAGTGTCCGCCGGTGGCCCGCTCCGTAGCGGGCGCTGCACTCGGCGATCAGGTCCTGCGCCATGCGCACCGCCCGGTCGGCGGCGCCCGTGTCGGCGGCGAGCCACGCCAGGTCGCCGAGGACCCACAGGATCTCCGGGTGTTCTTCGGGGAGGGACGCCTCGCAGCGCCGGAGGACATCTTCCAGGATCACGGACGCGTGCCGGGGGTCACCGGCTTCCCGGCACGCGTACGCCAGCGAGGTGCGGCACCTGAGCGAATCCAGGTGGTCCGGGCCCAGCTCGCGGTCGTATTCGTCGACGAGCGCCGTGAGGTCGCGCACGCTCGGGACGCGCTCGCCGCGCTGGCGCCGAGACCAGATCAGGTTCTTCCGCGCGGCCAGTACGGCCGCGTGACCGTGGCCCTGTGCCCGGGTCCGCTTCTCCACGATCGAGGACCTGAGCGCGTACGCGCAGGCGAGGTGACCTGCCATGTCGTGTGCTTCGGCGAGCTGCGTGAGCGCGTCGAGGGTGTCCGGGTGGTGCGGTCCCGACGTCCGGGTGAGGTCGTCCACCAGGCTATGGGCGGCCTCGATCGACCGCGCGGCCGTGGACTCGCCCAGCAGGACCCAGGCGAGGGCCTGACGGGCCTCGAGGGTGTCGGGGTGACAGGCGCCCTTGACCTGTACGAGGTCGCGCAGCACCTCCTGAAGATCGCGCAGCGCTCCCGCCCGGTCGCCCGCCCGCTCCCGCCACCGGGCCAGGACCACTCGGTCCGCCGACACCTGGGGGTGGTCGGGGCCCTGGATGCGTCTGCGGTCCTCCAGCAACCTCAGGCCCAGCTCGATGGCCTGCTCGTAGTCCTGCTGCAGGGCGAAGGCCAGGGCGAGCAGTGCCCTGGCCTCCAGGGTCTGCCCGTGCTCCGGTCCCTGCACCCGCGTGCGGTCCTTCACCAGCGCCTCGCACCCGAGGATCGCCTGCCGGTGCCGGCCCGCCATCAGTCGTGCGTACGTGGCCCACCAGCGTGCGTTCAGCGTGGCGACGTGGTCCTTGCCGCGCAGCCGGGCCCAGTCGCCGACCAACCGATCGGCGAGATCCACGGCGCGCGGAGGGGAGCCCGCCGCCAGGTGGCCCCGGACCAGGTCCAGCCTCAGGTCGAGCACGGCCGGCTGGTCGGGGCCGTCGCGGCGCAGACGCTGTTCGAGGACGTGCGCCAGCAGCTGAAGGGACTGCTCGTGCCGGCCGGCGGTCCTCAGCACCAGCGCCAGGTCCCGCCGGGCGCGCAAGGTGCGCGGATGCTCGGCCCCCCAGGTCCGGGTCCAGGCCGCGACGGCTTCCTCGTACAGGGCGATCGCGCGGTCGGGTTCTCCGGCCCGCGAACAGGCGTCGGCCAGGTTCTCCCGGACGAGCAGGGTGTCCGGGGCGTCGTCCCCGAGGACGCGGCGGTGGTCGTCGAGGAGCGTGGTGAACTCCTCGATCGCCCCCCGGTGGTCGTCGGCGTCCAGTCGGGTGACGGCCAGGCTGTTGCGGACGTGCAACGTGTCGGGGGCGTCCGCGCCGAACAGCCGGGTGTGGACCTCGACCAGTTCCTCGTACGCGGCGATCGCCTGCTCGTGCTGCTGCGCCGACCGGAACACCCAGGCACGCCAGCTCCGGGCGTTGAGCGTGTCCCGGTGCTCCGGCCCCTGGACCCGCTCGTGGTCGGCGATGAGCGCGTCGAACACCTCGCCGGCGCGGTCGTGGTTCCCGGCCGAGCGGTGAGCGGCACCCAGCCACAGGCGCACGGTCAGGGTCGTGGGGTGGACGTCCCCCAGGACGCGTTCGCAGTCCTCGAGAAGGGGCGTGAACTCGGCGAGGGCCTGCGGGAACCGCTCCTCCTCCGTGAACACACGGGCCAGGGCGAGCCGGACGTCGAGGACACGGGGGTGGTCGGCGTCCACGCACCGTTCCATGTCGGCGCGCAGCGACCGCAGTTCCTCGACCGCCTGCGCGTGGCGGCCTGCCCCCTGCAGGGCGCGGGCCAGCGACTCACGGGTGTGGAAGACATGAGGGTGGTCGGGGCCCAGGACCGCGCTGCGGTCCTCCACCAGCTGCCGCAGGAGCCGGACGGCGGTGGTGAAGTCGGACGCCGCCTGATGGGCGTAGGCCAGGTTCGCCCGGGCGATGAGCGTCTCAGGGTGCTGAGGGCCCTGGGCCCGCTCTCGGTCGGCGACCAGCAACTCGCGTGCGCGGATCGAACGCCTGTGGTCCCCCGCCAGTTGCCAGGTGTACGCCAGTGCTTCCCTGGCCCACAGCGTGTCGGGATGGTGCTCGTGCCTCACGCGCGTGTAGTCGCTGATCACGGCCTCGTACAGCGCGGCCGCCGTCACGTGGTCGCCTCTGTCGCGGTGGGCCTCCGCGATGTCGTCGCGGTAGTCGATGGTGGACGGATGGTCCGGTCCCTGCACACGGGCGCTGTCCGCCGCCAGCGCCTCGAACTCGGGCAGCGCCGCCTCCGGGCCGTGGACGTCCGACAACGCCCACGCGAGGTCGTGCCGGCTGCGCAGGGTGTCCGGATGGTCCTCGCCCTGCACCCGGCGGCGGTCGGCGACCACCTGCCGGTACAGGGCCAGGGCCGCGCGCGGGTCGCCCGCCGCCCGGTGAGCGGCGGCCAGCCAGCCGAGGCTGGTCAGTGTGTCCGGGTGGTCGGGTCCGTGGACCCGGCGCCGGTCCGCCACCGCCCGTTCGTACAGGCGCAGCGCCGTGCGGTGGTCGCCGGCCTCGAGGTGGGCGTAGGCGAGATTGGTGCGGCTGACCAGGGTGTCCTTGTCCTGGGGTCCCAGCTCGCGTTCGCGGTCGGCGACGACGGCCCGGAACTCCTCGATGGCGGCTTGGTACCGCCCCGCGGACTGCAGGGCGTACGCCAGGTCGTTGCGGCTCGTGAGGGTGGCGGGGTCCTTGTCCCCCTTCAGGCGGCGGCGGGCCTCGACCACGGCGGTCAGCTCGCGCACGGCCTGCATGGCCTCGCCCGCCTTGCGGTACGCGTACGCCAGCCGTTCGCGGGCGGCCAGGGTCTGCGGGGCGTCATTGCCGCCGGCCTGCACACGGTCCAGGTAGACGTCCTGGCACAGGCGGACCGCATGGGCCGGGTCGCCGGCCCGCGCGTGCAGTTCCGCCAGCCGGTCCCGGTCCTCGAGCGTGGTGTCGTGGTCCACCCCGTGCAGCCGGGTGCTTCCGTCGACGGCGAGCGTCATCAGCGGAATGGCCAGGACGTGCTGCTCCCGGGCCATGAGTTCGCGGGCGCCGCGGCGGTACATCTCGACGACCGCCGGGTCCGGCGTGGCGGCCGGTCCGGTCTCCGCGAGGGCCTGGATGTGCACGAGGAACTGCCGTACGCGCTCGGGGTCCGCGCCGGACAGTTCGGCGGCCAGCGCGGCCTCGGCCCGGTCGCGGGCGTCGGGCGCCTCGACGGGCCCGGCGTGGCGCAGGGTGTGCTGGACGAGCCGGTGCAGCGTCAGGCCGTCGGGGCCCGTGGTGACCAGGTGGTAGGTCGCCAGCGCGTCGATCGAGCGCTCCACGGTGTCGGCCGGAAGGCCCAGGCGGTGCAGCACCGCGCGCGGCACGGTCTCGGGGGCGTACCAGGCGAGCGCGTGCAACAGCGGGGCGGCCGAGGGGTGGTGCGGGCGGATGGAGGCGAGGCTGGTCCGCCAGATCCGGGTGATGGTCCGCCCGGCGCGGCCCGTGCCGTCGGTGAGCACCAGGTCGGGGACGCGGGCCAGTTTCGCCCGGTAGGCGGCGAACCCGATACCGGTCTCCCGCAGATAGGCGCCGGCTTGCGTCAACGCCAGCGGCAGATGCCCGAGTTCCTCCGCCAGCGCACTGGCCTGGGCCCGTTCGGCCGCGAGGAGGGCGCCGGGTCCGCCGGGGGAGTGGCCGGGGTCGCGCCCGGACGTCGTGTACAGCAGGTCGACGGCGTCACCGTGCTCCAGTACGTCCAGGCTGACCAGAGCGGCGCCCTCGGGCCAGCCCGTGCGGCAGCGGCTCGTGACCAGCTGGTGGCCGCGGTGCAGCAGTCGTCCCAGGAACGGGGTCAGTTCCTGCGGCCGCTCGGCGTTGTCGTAGACCAGCAGCCAGTCCGCGTGGGCCTCCAGCCAGGTCAGTGCCCACTCGGTGCGCTCTTTGGGCGTGGCGTCGCCGGCCCAGGACGGATGCAGCCGCAGCGCGAGGTCGGCGAAGCCCGAGGTGATCTGTTCCTGGGTCTCGGCGGTGATCCACCACACGACCCGGTACCGGTCGAGGCGGTGGTGCGCGTAACGCAGCGCCAGCGCCGTCTTGCCGATGCCGCCGAGGCCGCTCACCGCGGTGGCCGACGTCTGCGTGACGACTCCGCCCCCGGCCCGCAGGGACGCTTGCAAGCGGTCCAGGTCCTCGGTCCGGCCGATGAACGGCTGGGGCGGCAGGGCGGGCAGGTTGTGCAGCGGGCCGCGGGGCGCGATGCGGCGGGCCGCGTCCTTCGCCGCCGCGGACAGCACCGTCGTGCGTTCCTCGAGATGCGGGTTGCCGCTGACGCGGAAACCGCGGCCGTCCTGCACGAGCACGGTCGGGTCGTTCTGCGGGACCGTGCGTTCCGCCGGTAAGACCGTGCGTTCCGCGGCCCTCGGACTCTGGTTGATGATCATGACTCCCCCGCACCGACCATCCACGTGGCCATGCAGCCCGCCGGCACCATGGCCCTGCGATCGACCATCAACGTGGACATTCAACTGTACTGGCCACCAAGGTGGTTGTCAGGCCGTACGAGCCGCCGGGCCGCTCCCGTGCCGGGTCAGTCCCACCAGAAGTGCCAGGCGGGTTCGCCGAGCAGCCGGTCCGCGTATGTCTCCGGGCGCTCCACGGCGTCCGGGCAGAAGGCGAAGTGCTCGGCGGCGAGTGCCAGCGCCTCGTCCCGGCCGGTGGGCGGCGCCGCGACGGACACGGTGAGGTGGTCGAAGCCCAGCGCCACGACCCGTATGCCGAAGCGGTCCTCCCAGGAGCGCAGGACCGCGCACAGGCGCGCCACGTCGTCGTCGTGGTTGAGCGGGCCGGTCCATCCCAGGACGGCGGGGATGTCCGCGCTGCGCCGGGCGGGCACCAGCGCCAGACGCGGGTCCTTCAGCCAGGGGCGCTCGGTGGTGAGCGAGTCGGCGACCTCGGCGGCGCGCACCTCGGGGGCGGCGGTCAGCGGGAGCGGTCCGGTGAGCCCGGGCCACGGGCCCAGGTCCGGTGCCGCGCACTCCTCCCAGAGCGCTGCGAGGACGTCCTCGGCGTCGTGGTCGCCGGGATACGACGTCTCCCCGGGCAGCAGCACCCATTCCTCCGGGCCGCCCTGGCTGCCGCCCACCTCGAGGAGCACGGGCAGCAGCCCCACGCGGGAGGCGGGGGCGCCGAGCGCGGACCAGTTCCCCGGGGACGCCGACCGTCCGGCGTACCAGAGCAGCGGCTCGTGCCACGGGCCGTCCTCCGTCGCGTCGAGCAGGACACCGGGCGGCAGCTGGAGCCCGAGCGAACGCCCGCTCGGGTCGGCCGCCAGTTTGGGCAGCGGGTTCGGAAGAGTCGCCATGCCCGTGACTGTAGAGGGGGCCACTGACAATCGGACTCGGCCGTTCCGCAAGGGGAGTTGGGCCGGGCGGCGCCCGCCGACCCGGTCACCGTCACCGGCGTGGACGGCACACCTGCGCCGTCCTCACCGTCACCGCCCTGGAACGGGTCGGCAAGAGCGTCTTCCCTCGCGGACCTCGTGCCCCGAGGCCCCCTCACCCCGCCGCCGGTGGCGTGTGCGGGGGACCCGGTCGCACCCGGCCGGTGAAGCACTCCGTGCCGCCGCCGTCCGCCGGGCGGAAGCAGGCGCGCAGGACCGTGCCCGGGCGGGCCGCGGTCATCGGCGTGTAGACGTAGGACGCGGCGTCGAGGCCGTCCCGCACCGTGGCGGAACGAGTCGGTCCGCCCGCGGTCACGGCGAGCCGATCGCCGATCCGCGTGTGCCACATCCGCGCCCAGCCGGCCCGGCACCCGTCGTGGTAGCGCAGTTCCACCCGCGCGCCCGTGGCCGTGCGGTACGAGGCGACGGTGACCAGGCCGAGGGCGCAGCCCAGCTGCATCGGGTTCCCGCCCTCGCAGGTGGCCGCACGGCAGCGGGGGCCGGTGGCCGACGACGGCGCGGACAGCGACGACCGGGGCGGGACGTCCCGGTGCGGCAGCAGCACCAGCGCCGCGGTCAGGCTCCCGACGGCCACGGCGCACACCGACACCAGCACCGCCAGCGCCACCCCGCCCTTCCGCCCGAACCACCGGGCCTTTCGCGGCGGGGGCGCGGAGGAGGGCGGGGGCACACCGGCGGCCGTGCCGGAGAAGGTGCCGGAGGAGGGCGTGGCGGTCGTGCCGGAGGAGGCGCCGGCGGTCGTGTCGGCGATCCTGCCAAAGGGGGTGCCGGCCGCGGTCGCTGCGGCCGCGCGACCGCTCCACTGCGACTCCGCGATCTCCCACAGCGCCAGGCAGCGCCCCGCCGGCTCGCGGGCCAGCCGGCACAGGTCCTCCACGGCCCGGCGCGGCGGCAGCGTCTTGCCGTTGAGGTAACGCTCCCAGGAGGACTTGCTGTACGGGGTCCGCTGCGCCAGCGCCGCCAGGCTCAGGCCGGTGCGCTGCCTCAGCTCCCGCAGCGCGGCGGTCAGCCGCGCCTGTTCCGGCGGCTGCGGTCGCTCCTGTGGTCGCGGTCGCTTCGGTGGCTGCGGTGGTTCCGGTGGTGTCATCCCCGCAGGGCCTTCCAGGTGTGCGGGCCGATGATGCCGTCCACGACCAGGCCGGCCCGCTTCTGCAGGCGTTTGACGGCGTTCTCCGTCAGCGGGCCGTAGATCCCGTCCACGTCACCGGGGGAGAAGCCCGCCCGGCGCAGCAGGCACTGCGCCTCGGCGATGTCCGGGCCGGCCAGGCCGTTGGCGAGGATGGCGTCCTGGGTGCGGCTGTTGCCGGCGTACCACTGGCCGGCGCGCCGCTCGAACCGGCAGGTGTAGGTGGGTAGGGCCGGCGAGGACGTGGCGGCCGGCGGCGGCGTGGTGGAGGGGCCGGAGTGCGCGGCGGTGCGGCCGTCGCCGCCCGAGTTCCGTACGAGCACCAGGACCACCGAGGAGAGGGCCAGCACCAGGGTCACCACCCCCGCCACGACCGTGATGTGCAGCGCCCGCCCGCGTGGACCGGGCTGCTCCCGCTCCGACCCCGCCGGCCCGCCGGCCGGCGGGCCGGTGCCGGCGGCGGCGCAGGAGTCCGTGGCCTCGCAGGCGCCCGCGTCCTCGCCCGCCCCGCCCTCCGTCCGAGCGGGCACGGCCTCGCGTTCGCGTCCCCACGCCTCCGCGGCCACCTCGTACAGCGCCAGCAGCCGGGTCGGGTCGTCGGCGCCGATCCTGGCCAGCGCCTCCACGGCGTCCCTGGGCGGCAGCGATCTGCCGCCCAGATAGCGTTCCCACGACTTCGCGCTGTAGCCCGTCTTCGCCGCCAGCTGCCGCAGGCTCAGCCCGCTGTGGTCCTTGAGCCGGCGCAGGCGGACCACCAACTGGCGGACGCGTGGATTCAGTTCCTCGGGCAGCTCTTTCCAACGCGACATGTTCCCCCACTCGCGTTCTGACGGGTCCTGGTCCCGGACCCTCTTGGATACTGCCCCACGGCCGAGGGCCCGTACCGGAACGCGATTCCCGCATCAGGGGGGAATCGGCCACCCGCCCGTCCCCCCGGCCGTCCCGCCGCGGCGACTTCGGCGACGGCGTCCCGGCAGGTCAGCGCGTGGGACGTCCCGTCGGGGCGTCACCTGGCCGGGCTGTGTGGCGCCTCGGGCCGGCGGCGGCGCAGTCTCGTGGCGGGCCGGCCGCCGCGGCCGGCCCACCCGGATCTCACAGGGGGTAGCAGCATGCGCATGACCAGGAAGTTCGCAGCCGTGGCCGGTGGCATCGCACTGACCGGCGGCCTGCTGGCCGGAGCCGCGGGCACGGCCGGCGCGGCGGCGGAGGTGACGCCGAAGGCGGCGTCGTCCTGCCCGTCGGGCTGGTTCTGCGTCTGGTCCGGCAAGAACTACACCGGCCACATGCAGAAGGTCGCCGGGAAGAACGCGGACCTGACCAAGTTCTCGGTCTTCCAGGACTTCAAGTCCTGGTACAACCACGGCAAGTCGTGTGACTTCCGGTGGTACGCCAAGAAGAACTACGGCGGCTCCAGCGGGATCGTCCCCCGGGGCTACAAGGCCACCGACAACCTGCACCACTACATCAAGTCCAACACGTGGGTGAACTGCCGCTGACCGACCCCGCCGACACGCCCGAGGGCGGCACCCCCGGCAGGAGGTGCCGCCCTCGGCACGTCGTCGCGTCGCCGCCCGCCCGGACGCCGGGACCGCTCAGAGCCGCTCGGGCGTCCTGATCCCCAGCAGGGCCATGCCCTGGTGCAGGGTGCGGGCCGTCAGGTCGACGAGGAACAGCCGGTTCTCCACCTGCTCCGCGGTGTCGGCCTTCAGCACCGGGCACTGGTCGTAGAACGTCGTCAGCAGCGTGGCCAGCTGGTACAGGTACGCGGCCAGCTTGTGCGGCTCGTAGGACGCCGCGACCTCCAGCACCGTCTCGCCGAACCGGTCCAGCTGCAGGCCCAGCGCCCGCTCCGCCGGGGCCAGCGCCAGCTCAGGGTGGGCGACCGGCCGGGCCTCGCCGGCCTTGCGCAGGATGGACTGGATCCGGGCGTAGGCGTACTGCAGGTAGACGGAGGTGTCGCCGTTGAGCGAGACCATCTGGTCCAGGTCGAACTTGTAGTCGCGCACGGCGGACGTGGACAGGTCGGCGTACTTCACCGCGCCGATGCCGACGTACCGGCCGTTCTCGACGATCTCCTCCTCGGACAGGCCCACCTTCTCGGCCTTCTCCCGCACCACGGCCGTGGCCCGCTCCACCGCCTCGTCCAGCAGGTCCTCCAGCTTGACCGTCTCGCCCTCACGGGTCTTGAACGGCTTGCCGTCCTTGCCGAGCACGGTGCCGAACGCCAGCTGGTGGGCCTTGACGTCGTCACCGAGCCAGCCGGCCCGGCGGGCGGTCTCGAAGACCATCTTGAAGTGCAGCGACTGGCGGGCGTCCACCACGTACAGCAGGCTGTCCGCCTTGAGGTTGAAGACGCGGTCGCGGATCGCGGACAGGTCGGTGGCCGCGTAGCCGTAGCCGCCGTCGGACTTCTGCACGATCAGCGGGACCGGCTTGCCGTCGGGGCCCTTGACGTCGTCGAAGAACACGCACAGCGCGCCCTCGGAGCGGACCGCCACGCCCGACTCCTCCAGCAGGCGGCAGGTCTCCGCCAGCATGTCGTTGTACCCGGACTCACCGACGATGTCGGGGTCGCGGATCTCCATGTCCAGCTTCTCGAAGACGGAGAAGAAGTAGATCTTCGACTCGTCGACGAACTTCTGCCACATGGCGAGCGTGTGCGGGTCGCCGGCCTGCAGGTCCACCACCCGGCGCCGGGCGCGGGTCTTGAACTCCTCGTCGGAGTCGAACAGCTTGCGCGCGGCCTTGTAGAGGCGGTCGAGGTTCGACATCGCCTCCTCGCCGCTGACCTCGCCGGCCTTGTGGTCCAGCTCGTGCGGGTGCTCGTCCAGGTACTGGATGAGCATGCCGAACTGGGTGCCCCAGTCGCCGATGTGGTGCCGGCGGATCACGTTCTCGCCGGTGAACTCCAGCAGCTGCACCACCGCGTCGCCGATCACCGCCGACCGCAGATGGCCGACGTGCATCTCCTTGGCCACGTTCGGCTGGGCGTAGTCGATCACCGTGGTGCCGGGGTGCTCGGCGTGCGGCACGCCCAGCCGGCCCGCGGGGTCCTCGGCGCGCGCGGCCAGGTTCTCCACGATCGCCCGGTCGGTGACCGTGATGTTGAGGAAGCCGGGTCCGGAGACCTCGATGTCCTGGATCACGTCACCGGTGACCACCCGCTCCACGACCTGGGCCGCCAGCTCCCGCGGGTTCGCCTTCGCCTTCTTCGCCAGCGCCAGGATGCCGTTGGCCTGGAAGTCCGCCCGGTCGCTGCGTCGCAGCAGCGGGTCCGCGTCGGCGCGCTCCGGCAGGGCTGCCGTGAGGGCGTTCGCGAGGCGCTGGTGGACGGCGGACGTGAGGGACGTGACCGAGGCCATAGGAATGGGTGCCGTTCTCCTCGTGGGGATGGATAGACCCGCCCAGTATCCCACGGGGAGCCAAGCGGATTTTTTTCCCGCCGGGCCAACCCCGGGCCGCGCGGCCTCGTCCCCTGCGGTGAAAAGGCGTTTTCGCGGATGTCGGACCGCCTGGGACAATGGCAGTGGCCAGGCTGTGGCCGGCCGGGCGGCCTGGTACGGCGCCCGAAGATCGCCGAGACGACCTGCCGCTGCAACCTTTCAGAGAACCTTCAGAAAAAGAGGACGTGCCGATCGTGGCTCAGAGCACCGAGACCACCGACTGGGTCTCCCGTTTCGCGGATGAGGTCATCGAGGAGTCGGAGCGCCGGGCCCCGGGCAAACCCGTCGTCGTCGCGTCCGGTCTGTCGCCGTCCGGCCCCATCCACCTGGGGAACCTGCGCGAGGTCATGACCCCGCACCTCGTCGCCGACGAGATCCGCCGCCGCGGCCACGCGGTGCGGCACCTGATCTCCTGGGACGACTACGACCGCTACCGCAAGGTTCCGGCCGGGGTCAGCGGCATCGACGAGTCGTGGGCCGAGCACATCGGCAAGCCCCTGACCTCCGTGCCCGCCCCCCGGGGCTCGGCGCACCCGAACTGGGCCGAGCACTTCAAGGCGGCCATGATCGCCTCGCTGGCCGAGCTGGGCGTGGAGTTCGACGGCATCAGCCAGACCCGGCAGTACACCTCCGGCGCCTACCGCGAGCAGATCCTGCACGCGATGAAGCACCGCGCGGAGATCGACGCGATCCTCGCCCAGTACCGCACCAAGCCCAAGCCGGCCGACCAGAAGAAGCAGCAGGCCAGGCAGAAGCCGGTGGACGAGGCCGAGCTGGAGGCCGCCGAGGGCTCGGGCGCCGCCGGCGAGGACGACGGCTCCGGCTCCGCCGGATACTTCCCGTACAAGCCGTACTGCGGCAACTGCGAGAAGGACTTCACCACCGTCACCGCCTACGACGACGACTCCACCGAGATGACGTACGCCTGCACCGCGTGCGGCTTCTCCGAGACCGTCCGGCTGAGCGAGTTCAACCGCGGCAAGCTGGTCTGGAAGGTCGACTGGCCCATGCGCTGGGCCTACGAGGGCGTGGTCTTCGAGCCCTCCGGCGTCGACCACTCCTCGCCCGGCTCCTCGTACCAGGTCGGCGGGCAGATCGTGCCGATCTTCGGCGGCAAGCAGCCCATCGGCCCGATGTACGCCTTCGTCGGCATCTCCGGCATGGCGAAGATGTCCTCCTCGCGCGGCGGCGTGCCCACCCCGGCCGACGCGCTGAAGATCATGGAGCCGCAGCTCCTGCGGTGGCTGTACGCCCGGCGCAAGCCCAACCAGTCCTTCAAGATCGCCTTCGACCAGGAGATCCAGCGCCTGTACGACGAGTGGGACAAGCTCGCCGCCAAGGTCGCCGACGGCTCCGCGCTCCCCGGCGACGTCGCCGCCTACACCCGGGCCGTGGGCACCGCCGCCGGCGAGCTGCCGAAGACGCCGCGCCCGCTGCCCTACCGCACGCTCGCCTCCGTCGCCGACATCACCGCCGGCCACGAGGACCAGGCGCTGCGCATCCTCAGCGAACTGGACCCCTCCCGGCCGCTGACCTCGCTGGACGAGGCCCGCCCCCGGTACGACAAGGCCGAGGCGTGGATCAACACCCACGTCCCCGCCGACCAGCGCACCATCGTCCGCGACGAGCCCGACACCGACCTGCTGAAGTCCCTCGACGAGCCCTCCCAGCAGTCCGTCCGGCTGCTGCTCGACGGCCTCGCCGAGCACTGGTCGCTCGACGGGCTCACCCACCTCGTCTACGGCGTGCCCAAGGTGCAGGCCGGGTTCTCCGCCGATGCCGGCCCCAAGGAACTGCCGCCGGAGATCAAGACCGCCCAGCGGTCCTTCTTCGCGCTGCTGTACCACCTGCTCGTCGGCCGCGACACCGGCCCGCGCCTGCCCACGCTGCTGCTGGCGGTGGGCCAGGAGCGGGTGCGCAAGCTGCTCGGCGAGTAGACGCGGCCCCTCGCAGGCCAAGCGGAAGGGGGGCGCCCGGTGACACCGGGCGCCCCCCTTCCGCATGCTGTCCGTGGGCGTGCGCAGCGCCGTCAGGAGATGTGGTCCTCCTCCAGCTCCGCGTTGAAGCGGTTGCCGAATCGGTTGACCATGCGCGCCGCCTCCCGCGGCGGCAGCGTGATCCCGTACGTCGCCTCCACCGCGTCCGCGAACTCCCGCGGCGTCGGCAGGCTGCCGTTGATCGACTGCCGGAAGACCTGGTAGTAGTCGTCCTCGCCCGGCTCCACCGGCTCGGTGCCCCCGCCCTCGCCCAGCTCGCGCGTACGGTTCGGACCCACCGGGATCGGGAAGGTGCCCGTCTCCTCCGGAGCCGGCTCCTGCAGCGGCGGCTCCTCCTCGTACTGGTCCCGGTACTCCTCCGCCTGCCGCTGCTCCTCGTACCAGTGCGCGTACTGCTCGGCCGGGTCGTACGTCGGGTCGTAGTCGCCGTGGTACTCGATCTGCCGCGGCACGTTGAACCACGGGCTCTGGTCCGCCTCCGCGGCGGCCTCCGGCGGCTCGGCGGGGGCGCCGCCGCCCAGCGGCGGGCGCTGCCCGCCGGCGGGCGCCCCCCCCCCCGCCGCCCCCCCGGAGGAGCCGGCCGCGGGCGCCGCGGCGGGCCGCCCCGCCGCGGCCGCCTCGGCCTGCGGCGCCGGCGGGATCAGCACCGGCTCGATGCCCGCCGCCGCCAGCCCCGCCGGGGCCGTCTCCGCCAGCGGCACCCCGTACCGGGCCAGCCGCAGCGGCATCAGCGACTCCACCGGAGCCTTGCGCCGCCAGGCCCGCCCGAACCGGGACCGCAGCCGCGCCTGGTAGACCAGCCGCTCCTGCTCCAGCTTGATCACCTGATCGTAGGAGCGCAGCTCCCACAGCTTCATCCGACGCCACAGCAGGAACGTCGGCACCGGCGACAGCAGCCAGCGGGTGAGGCGGACCCCCTCCATGTGCTTGTCCGCCGTGATGTCCGCCATCCGCCCGATGGCGTGCCGGGCGGCCTCCACCGCCACCACGAACAGCACCGGGATCACCGCGTGCATGCCCACACCCAGCGGATCCGGCCAGGCGGCCGCACCGTTGAACGCGATCGTCGCCGCCGTCAGCAGCCACGCCGTCTGACGCAGCAGCGGGAAGGGGATCCGGATCCACGTCAGCAGCAGGTCCAGGGCGAGCAGCACGCAGATACCCGCGTCGATGCCCACCGGGAACACGTAACTGAAGTTCCCGAAGCCCTTCTTGACGGCCAGTGCGCGCACGGCCGCGTACGACCCCGCGAAGCCGATCCCGGCGATGATCAGGGCGCCCGTCACGACCACGCCGATGAGAACGCGGTGCATCCGAGTCAGCTGCAGTGGCGCGGCCACTCGTACTCCCCTCCCATTGCGTGTTGTTGCGCGCAACAGAGTGGCACACCCGTGCGAGACGCGAACGGCCGGATCCGTCTGCCCGCCCGTGGGGACCGGCCGCTCAGCTCTTCGCGGCGGACGCCGACGCGGAGGCGGACGCGGAGGACGACTTCGACGGCGACGGGCTCGCCGAACCCTCGCCCTTGCCCGACGCGCCCTTCGACGCCGACGCGGACGGCGACCCGGTCGACGACGACGAACCCGAGCCGGAGGCGGCCGTGCTGTCGCCGTTGGCCTTCGCCACCGCCGTCACCGCCTCCTCGGCGGCCTTCTCCGCGGACTTCATCAGGTCGTCGGCGTCCGGGGTCTTGTCTCCGGCCAGCCCGGCACCGTTGTAGTCCACCGTGACCACCACGTTCGCCACCCGCGCCACGACCGTCTGCTGCTTGAAGGCGCCTTCCTTCTTCTTCAGGTCGTAGCGCACCGCCGTCGCCTCGTCGCCCGTCCCGGACACCGGCTCGGCCTTGGTGTTCTTCGCACCGTCCACGGACTGCGCGTCCTGGACCTGCTTGCGGTAGAACTCCTGCGCCTGCCGCTCACCGGTGCCCCGCGTCTGATCCGACGTGAAACGCAGCAACGACACGTTCAGCCAGCGGAACTGAGACCCCTTCACCCCGCGGTTCTGCAGGCTGTCCCAGGAGCAGCTGGCCCGCTGGGACACATCGCTGGACGTGCCCTCCTTGCCCGCCTCGTCGGCCTTGGGCACCAGATCGTCCAGCGTCCTGCCCGACAGCACCTTGCACGCCTCGGGCAACTTCGCGTACCGCGCCGCCTGCACCGTCGGCGACGCGCTCGGACTCGCCGACACCTCCGCCTTGCCGGCCTGCGTCTCCTTGGCCCCGTCGCCCGAGCCGGAGTCCGAGCCCGAGGAGCAGGCCGCGGCCAGCAGCAGCACGGGGACGGCCGCCGCACCCACAAGGACGCGGCCGCGCCGCCGTCCTCCTGCGCTGCGCCGGTCACGCTGGTCTCGGTGGGCTGCTCGCTGCATGGTTCCTTCACTCATGACACTCGTGGTTCCTGGGTCGGAACGGTTCCGAGGGGCCACCGTACGCGCTGCGCCGCTCACATGGTCGTACTTCCCCGGTGGCACCCGCCCCCGGCGCGGGCCGCGCCCGACGGGTCAACCACCCAGCGAATCCGCCAGTTGCGCCGCCAGTTTCCGGGCCTTGTCCTGCATTTCCTTGCTGTCCGGGACCGCACTGGCGACCGCCGGCTGCTCCTCGTACTCGATGGTCACGACCACGTTCGACGTGCGGAACGCCACAGTGACCGTCCGCTGCCGGGCCGTCGAACCCGAGCTGCCGAGCCGGTCGTCGAGGAACGCCTCGTCCCCCAGGTCGCCGAGGGTGCGGGGCTGCAGATCCTCCGCGGAGGAGGACGAAAGAGCCGAAGGAGGTGAGGACGGGGACGAACCGGAGGAACCGGAGGAAGAGGACGGAGTGGGGGAGGAGGAACCGGACGCCGAGCCGCTGCCCGCGGCGCTGTGCGAACCGCTGCTCGTCGCACCAGAGCCCGTCGGCGTCGCGGGAAGGCCGGCCGCCTTCTGCTTGGCCGCGAAGACCGACTCCGCCTGAGTGTCGTCGCTCACCGTGTTGTCGTAGGAGACGACCCGCTCGAAGTCCACGTACAGGTGGTCGGTGGCCTGCGGGGAGTCCACCGTCCACCGGCAGCCGACCTTGCGGTCGGTGTCGTAGGTGAGGGTGTCCTCGCCCGCGTACGCCTTGTCGCGCTGCTCCGGGTCCGTGATCTGCTTGATGCCCGGCAGCAGGGAGTCGAGCATGCGGTGACCGACCGAGCCGCAGGCCTCCGGCAGTGTGCGGTACTTGCCCGGCTGCGCCTGGGCCTGCGCCGTGCCCGGGCCGTCCGGGTTGGTGCCGTCCGCCGTGCCGCCGCCCGACGAGCCGCCGGTGCAACCGGCCAGCAGCAGTGCCGCGAGCAGTGCGGCCGCGCCGGATCCATAGGCCTTCCGCAGCACGGACGGGCTCCTCTCGACGAACGGTTCGACGGTGGTCGTGCGCTGGTGACCGCAGGTCCCCGCCGGTAATTCGGTTGCCGGGCGAGGGCGTGTGGCGAAGACAATGTGTATCGCACGCACTGCCGTGGACGCCGGTCCGTTGTCCTGTTTCGTCGACCTTGGCGCCGGTATTGCGGTATAGGTCTTTTGCCCCGTTCGCGGGGTTCACGGGGGTCAGAGACGGAAGGGAGGCCCCGGTGTCGGGCCTCCCTTCCGGATCACTGATCGCTGGGCGAGGAGACTTTGCCGTTGCGCAGACGCCATAGGCGGAGATTGCAGCTCTGGGTGGTCCTGCCGAGCGCTTTTGCAGCGGCCATGGGGCTGTTGAGTTCGAGCAGGATCCGGTCTTCGGACTCGGTCCAGCGACGCCTTGTGTGGGCGGCCCTCATTCCTGGGGGCCGTACCCATGCCGAGAGCGAGTCGGCGGCCGTGTGCTTGCGTTCCAGTGAGAGACAGCCTGGGTAGTACAGTTCGGCAGCCAGGCGCTGAGCCAACTCCATCATGTAGAGGACGTTGAAGATGCCGTCGCGGGCGTTGCGCTGCGGGTTGCGAGTGACTCCGGTGACGTCCTTCCCGTAGTCGCAGAGGTAGGAGGCGATGGCGCTGCTGGCCGTGGTGAGGGAGACGAAGGGAAAGCCCCTGCTGGTGAAGCCGACTGAGCCGTCCGCGTCGATCAAGCCCCGCAGATAGTCCCGGCGCGAGAACTCGACATCGGGCGGAGCGATCGCTTGGGACTTGCGCCCGTAGGGCAGACCGAGCTGGTGGATCTTGGTTCTTGCTTCCAGGGCACACAGGGACCAGATGGCGGCGGTGTGGGTCTCGGCGAAGTTGGTCGACCGGGTGCGTTCCGTGATGCTGCTGTTGTAGGGCGTCAGTTTCTGGAACGCGTGCAGGAGGTGCTTGTCTCGGGCGCTGATTTCGACCGTCAGACACCCCTTTTGCCCGATGCCCTGGTACAGGTGCCCGTCGGCCTGCAGGAACCCGAACATGTACGCATACTCGGGCACCGTGAGGTCCATGAACCGGGGGGCGTTAGGCTCGCAGTCAGCCACAGGGAAGCCTCCACTTCCGTGCTGGTGAGGCCTTCGGCCGGGATGCCGCCCGGTCGAAGGCCGTCGTTCTCGGTGATGGCGTGAGCCTAGGTCGGCAGTTCGCCCGCCGTTCGGGTGATCGACGACGTTCACCTGTGTGAGTTAACCGAGCCGCTTCTCCATGAGGGTCACCGCGTACGGGCTGCCCGTGCCGTCCGTCGTCGCGGGCCGTTCGCCGACGACCGTGTAGCCCGCCGCCTCGTAGTAGGCGCGCAGGCGCGGGTTGGTGGCGAGGCAGTCGAGGCGGGCACAGGGGCGGCCGGAGGCGGCGGTGCGGGCCTCGGCCCGGGCGAGCATCCGGCGGCCGGTGCCCGGCGGCGCGGTGTGCGGGGTGGCCATCAGGCGGTGGATGTAGCCGGCGTCGGCCGGGCGGGGGCCCCAGGCGGCGGGGTCGTCCCACCACAGTTCGAAGGCGCCGGCCAGGTCGTCGCCCGCGTGTGCCAGCCACACCTCGCCCTTGCGCATGCGGGTGCGGAAGTGCGCCTCGTCCTTCTCCCCGGGCTTCCACTGGTCGATGCCGCGGGCCAGCTGCCCGAGGGCCACGGTGTCGCGCAGCCGGACCAGGGCGGGGGCGTCCTCCGCGGTCGCCGGACGGTACGTCAGCGCCGGCCAGGTCGTCGGGGCGGGCGCGAGGAGGTGGGCGCGCAGGGTTGCGGCCAGGTCCGCCGCGTCCAGTTCGAGGGCGTCGGTGACGTACGCCTCGACCGAGCCGTACGTCTCCTTCAGCGCGGCCAGGAACAGGCGCATCACGGCGGCGGGGGCGCGGCCGTAGCCCGGCCAGGACGGGGTGCGGCCGCCGTTGCGCGCCCGCCAGTCGGCCAGGAGCGCGGGTGCGGCCAGCTCGGTGAGGCTGAAGTCCTCCACGATCGTCGGTTCCGGCACGCCGAGCAGGGCCAGGACCAGGGAGGCCAGCTGGCCGGTGCGGTCCTTGCCGGACGCGCAGTGGAAGACCAGGGGGGTGCCGGAGGCGGCCGCGTCCGCGATCAGCTCCAGGGACCGGCGGATCTCCTTGGTGCCGTCCGCCGCGACCTCCAGGTACCGCGCGGCCAGGTACGGGCCCGGCTCCACGTCCGGGCCGAGCGACGGCTGGTCGTAGGGGCGGTGCTCGATGCTGAGGTTGTGGTAGGTGAAGGACGGGTGCTCCGGGACGCGGCCCTGGCGCTCGACCTCCCAGCCGTGGCGCAGGTCGATGACCGTGCCGATGCCGAGGGCGAGGAAGCGGTCCCAGTCCGCGGTGCCGGGGCGGATCTTGCCGAGCCCGTCGGAGCGGAACAGCAGGCGCGGGCGGACGCGCGAGCCGTCCGCGGTGGCGTAGCCGCCCAGGTCGCGGAAGTTGCGCAGGGCGTCGAAGTGTATGTGTCGGTCCACGGTCAGTGACCCTAGGCTGCCGTCCGCCCCGCCGTCCGGGGGTTCACTTGGCGTGGCGTACGGCGTAGATCATGACGAACGCCACGATGTGGATGCCGAAGAGGAAGTAGCCGAGGTAGTACCAGACGTACCGCTCGCGCTTCTTCTCCAGGGCGAGACGGTCGCGCTCGGCGGCGTCCCGCGCGGACTGGTCGGCGCTCACCGCTCCCGGTGCACCTTGGTGTTCGACGCCTGGGCGCGCGGGCGCACCACCAGCAGGTCGATGTTGACGTGGCTGGGGCGGGTCACCGCCCAGGTGATGGTGTCGGCGACGTCGTCGGCGGTCAGCGGTTCGGCGACGCCCTCGTAGACCTTCGCCGCCTTCTCGGTGTCGCCGCCGAAGCGGGTGAGGGCGAACTCCTCGGTCTTGACCATGCCGGGCGCGATCTCGATGACGCGGACCGGCTGCCCGACGATCTCCAGCCGGAGGGTCTCGGCCAGGACGTGGGCGCCGTGCTTGGCGGCGACGTAGCCCGCGCCGCCCTCGTAGGTGGCGTGGCCCGCGGTGGAGGAGACCACCACGACCGTGCCGTCGCCGCTCGCGACCAGCTTGGGCAGCAGGGCCTGGGTGAGGTTGAGGGTGCCGATGACGTTCGTCTCGTACATGGTGCGCCAGTCGGCGGGGTCGCCGGTGGCCACCGGGTCGGCGCCGAGCGCGCCGCCCGCGTTGTTGACCAGGACGCCGACGGTCGTGAAGGCGGTGGCGAACTCGTCGACGGCGGCCCGGTCGGTGACGTCCAGCGGGTAGGCGGTGGCGGCGTGGCCGGCCGCGTTGATCTCCTCGGCCAGCGCCTCGATGCGGTCCTTGCGGCGGGCGGTCAGCACCACGCGGTATCCCGCGGCGGCCAGCTGCCGCGCCGTGGCGGCGCCGATGCCGCTGCTCGCGCCGGTGACGACGGCGATGCGGGAGGCGGCGGGCGGTACGGCGGTGGCCATGGGCTGCTCCTCGGGGAATGTCCGGCTCGGCTCCGCCCAGCGTAGGCGAACGTCAGCCGCCGTTCCGCGGCGCCCACATGATGACCGCCATGCCGGCGAGGCAGACCAGCGCGCCGGTGAGGTCCCAGCGGTCGGGCCGGTAGCCGTCCGCGACGACGCCCCACAGGATCGAGCCGGCGACGAAGATCCCGCCGTAGGCGGCGAGGATGCGGCCGAAGTGGGCGTCGGGCTGGAAGGTGGCGACGAGGCCGTACGCGCCGAGCGCGAGCACGCCGCCGGCGGCCCACAGCCAGCCGCGGTGTTCGCGCACGCCCTGCCACACCAGCCAGGCGCCGCCGATCTCGAAGAGCGCGGCGAGGACGAACAGGGCGGCGGAGCGGAGGATCACGGGCATGGGGGCAGCTTCGCACGGGCCCGTGACCGCCCGGACCGCTGCCCGCCCGGACGCTCGGCCACCCGGATGCTGCCCGTCCGGACGCTCGGCCACCCGGATGCTGCCCGTCCGAACGTCCGGCCACCTGGGCGCTGCCCGTCCGGACGTCCGGGAGCAGCGGGCTGCCCGTCCGGACGTCCGCGAGCCCGGAGGCTGCCCGCCCGGACGCCCGGGCGTCCGGAGGGCCGCCGGTCCGGGCGGTCACGGGCTGCTGCGGCGGGCCCAGGGCGGGGTCCACACCTCGCCGGGGACGCGGTGGTCGCCCGCGGTGCGGGTGAGGTGGTCGCGCAGGGCGGCCAGCGCGGGGTGCGGGTTGTCGCGGTGGTGGAGCAGGCAGTGCGGGTAGGCCGGAACCGGGTGGCGCAGGGGGATGCGGCGCAGGTCGTAGTCGGCGGGCCACAGCACGCGGGTGAGTTCACCGACGAAGGTGGTCAGGCTGGGGGAGTCGGCGAGGACGTCGGGCAGGGGCACGGTGCCGAAGTGGGGGCCGACGACATCGATGGCCAGGCCGAAGGCGGCGGCGAGGTCGGCGTAGTAGGCGGCCCACTCGCTGCCGGGGGCGAGCTCGGGCATCCAGATCGGGTGCCCGGCGAGGTCGGCGGGGCGTACGGAGCGGGCGTCGGCGAAGGGGTGGGCCGGGCCCGTCAGCAGGTGGAGGGGTTCGTCGAGGACCGGGGTCGCCGTGATGTCGTCGGGCAGGGTCCGGCCGGGCATGGTGACGGCGCGGAACGAGGCGTCGACGGTGCCCGCGCGCAGGGCGGCGACGGCTGCCTCCACGTCGTGCAGGGTCACCACGTCCAGCGCGGTGTCCGGGTGGGCGCGCAGGAAGTCGCGCAGCAGGGCGGCCGGGGCGAGCTTGCGGCCGATGACGTCGACGCGCAGGGCCCGCCGGCCGGGGCGTACGGAGGCCGCCGCGCGTTCCTCGGCGCGCAGCAGCTCGCGGGCGTGGGGCAGGAAGGCCTGCCCGTCGACGGTGAGCCGGGCGCCGCGCGCGGTCCGGGTGAACAGCCGTACCCCGAGCTGCTTCTCCAGGGTGGCGATGCGCTTGGAGACGGCCTGCTGGGTGATCGACAGGTCGGTGGCGGCGTCCTGGAACCGGCCCGCGTCCGCTGCGGCGACGAAGGTGCGCACGGCATTGAGGTCCACGTCGTTCGAGCCTAGCCGCAGGGGGGTCGTCACAACCGTCGGTTGTGTCCGGGCGGCCGGTCGGTTGTTTGCCGGGCGGCCCGGCCGGCGGCTTGGATACGCGAGGCCCGGTGGGTGAGGGCCGGTGGAGACGGCCGGTCCGGGAGGAGGTGCGGACGGTGGTGGCGCGGCGGGCGCTGGGGCGGCGGTTCGGATGGCTGTGGACGGCGTACGCGGTCAGCACGTTCGGGACCTGGCTGGCCTTCGACGCGTTCTCGCTGATCGCGGTGGTGGTGCTGCACGCCGGGTCGGCCGAGGTGGCGCTGCTGTCGGCGGCGGGCCCGGCGGTGGGCGCGGTGCTGGCGGCGCCGCTCGGGCCGTGGATCGAGTTCCGGCGCAAGCGGCCGGTGATGATCGCGACGGACCTGGTGCGGTGTGCCGCGCTGGCGAGCGTGCCGGTGGCGTTCGCGCTGGGCGGGCTCGGGGTCGGCTGGCTGCTGGCGGTGTCGGTGGTGGTGGCCGCGGCGGACATCGCGTTCGCCGCGGCGAGCGGGGCGTACCTGAAGAGTCTGGTGCCGGCGGCGGACCTGCTGGTGGCGTCCAGCCGCTTCGAGTCGACGACGTGGACGGCGAGCGTGCTGGGGCCGCCGGCCGGGGGCGCGTTGATCGGATGGTTCGGCCCGGTGGTGACCGTGGCGGCGGACGCGGTCAGCTATCTGCTGTCGGCCGCGGCGATCCGGGCGATCGGCGGGACGGAGCCCGAGCCGAGGCCGCGGACGGCACCGGGTGGGACGCCGGCGCGGCTGCGGGCGGGCGAGCTGCTCGAAGGGTGGCGGCTCATCCTGACCCACCCGGGGCTGCGGCCGCTGTTCTTCCACACGCTCCTGACCAACGCCCTGATCATGGTGGCCGCGCCGCTGCTGGCCGTACTGATGCTCGGCCCGCTGGGGTTCGCGCCGTGGCAGTACGGTCTCGCCTTCGCCGCGCCCTGCCTGGGCGGCCTGGCCGGCTCCCGGCTGGCGCGCCGGCTGGTCGCACGGTACGGGCAGCGGCGGGTGATGCTCACCGCGGGGGCGCTGCGGGTGTGCTGGCCCGTGGGGCTGGTCTTCGTCCGGCCGGGCGTGCCCGGGCTGGTGCTGGTGATGGGGATCGAGCTGGTGCTGATCGCCTGCTGTGCCGTCTTCAACCCGGTGTTCGCGGCCCACCGGCTGGAGCAGACCCCGTCGGACCGGGTGGCCCGTACGCTGGCGGCCTGGTCGGTCACGGGCAAGGCGACCACCGCGGCGCTGACCGCGCTGTGGGGTCTGCTGGCCACGCTCACCACCCCTCGCACGGCGATCGGCGCCGCCGGGCTGCTCCTGCTGGCGACACCGCTGCTGCTGCCGTGGCGCGAGCGGGGGACGGGGCGGCCCGCACCGGTCACGCCGGCGGCGGAAACGGCGGGGGCGGCGGAGGCCGCTTGACCGGGCGAGCGCGGTGAGCGCGGCGACCGGTGATCCGGTGACCCCTATCAGGTCTGCGACCGCCGACCGTCTGGGCGCCGCCGACCGTCTGTGCGGAATACCCGAGGCCCGGGGATGGTTCACCCGCTATAGTTGAATGCTCAACAACATGGAGGGTGAGCGACCATGCAGTTCGGGATCTTCAGCGTCGGCGACGTCACGCCGGACCCCACCACCGGCCGGACGCCGACCGAGCGCGAGCGCATCAAGGCCATGGTCGCCATCGCGCTGAAGGCCGAGGAGGTCGGCCTGGACGTCTTCGCGACCGGCGAGCACCACAACCCGCCGTTCGTGCCGTCGTCCCCGACCACCATGCTCGGCTACATAGCCGCGCGGACGCAGAGGCTGATCCTGTCCACCTCCACCACGCTGATCACCACCAACGACCCGGTGAAGATCGCCGAGGACTTCGCGATGCTCCAGCACCTCGCGGACGGCCGGGTGGACCTGATGATGGGGCGCGGCAACACCGGCCCGGTCTATCCCTGGTTCGGGCAGGACATCCGCCAGGGCATCAACCTGGCCATCGAGAACTACGCCCTGCTGCACCGGCTGTGGCGCGAGGACGTCGTGGACTGGGAGGGCAAGTTCCGTACGCCGCTCCAGGGCTTCACCGCCACGCCTCGCCCGCTGGACGGCGTACCGCCCTTCGTCTGGCACGGCTCCATCCGCTCCCCGCAGATCGCGGAGCAGGCCGCGTACTACGGCGACGGGTTCTTCCACAACAACATCTTCTGGCCCGCCGACCACACCAAGCGGATGGTCGAGCTGTACCGGACCCGGTACGCCCACTACGGGCACGGCACGCCCGAGCAGGCGATCGTCGGCCTGGGCGGCCAGGTGTTCATGCGGAAGAACTCCCAGGACGCGGTGCGCGAGTTCCGCCCGTACTTCGACAACGCCCCGGTCTACGGCCACGGGCCCTCCCTGGAGGAGTTCACCGCCCAGACCCCGCTGACCGTGGGCTCGCCGCAGCAGGTGATCGAAAAGACGCTGTCCTTCCGCGAGTACGCCGGCGACTACCAGCGCCAGTTGTTCCTGATGGACCACGCCGGGCTGCCGCTCAAGACGGTCCTGGAGCAGCTCGACCTGCTCGGCGAGGAGGTCGTACCGGTGCTGCGCGCGGAGTTCGCCAAGGGCCGCCCGGCCGACGTGCCCGACGCGCCGACCCACGCGTCCCTGCTGGCCGCGAAGGACGCCCAGCAGGACTCCCCCACCGTCCGGAGCGACTCCCAGGAGGCGAGCACCGTATGAGCGAGCGGAAGATCGTCGTCGTCTCGGCGGGGCTGAGCGTGCCGTCCTCCCCCCGGCTGCTCGGCGACCGCCTCGCCCAGGCCGTCGCCGCGCGCACCGGCGCGGAGGTGCGGGGGATCGAGGTACGCGACCTCGCCGTCGCCATCGCGCACCACCTCACCAGCGGTTTCCCCGGGCCCGACCTGGCCGCCGCGCTGGACGCGGTGACCGGTGCGGACGGGCTGATCGTGGTCACCCCGGTGTTCTCGGCGTCGTACAGCGGACTGTTCAAGTCCTTCTTCGACGTGCTCGGGGCGTGGGACAGGGACGCGCTGGCGGGCAAGCCGGTGCTGATCGCCGCCACCGGCGGCAGCGCCCGGCACTCCCTGGTCCTGGACCACGCGCTGCGCCCGCTGCTGGCGTACCTGCGGGCCGTGGTCGCGCCCACCGGCGTCTACGCCGCCTCCGAGGACTGGGGCGCCGAGGGCCTGCCGGAACGCATCGACCGGGCGGCCGGGGAACTCGCGGCGCTCATGACCGGGGCGCCCGCCCGGCAGCCGGCCCCCGGCGCGCAGCGCTCCGGGGACGACCTGGCGGTGGTCCCCTTCGAGGAACAGCTCGCGGCACTGCGCCCCTGAGGGGGCGCACCGCGCCCCTGACGGGCGGCACCGCGCCCCTGTGCGGGGGACGACCGGCGGGCACCGCGCCTGACCGGAAAGCACTGGCGCCCGGGCCGGCACCGTCGGCCGGCGGGGAGAGGACCGTGGACGGCCGACGGTGACAGCAGCGTAGGCGGCCGGCCGCTCCCGGTCGCGTCCCCGCCGGTGAGAGGCGGGGAAAAAGCGGGATCGTAGGCCCGAGCGCCCGGGCGGCACCGCTGCCGCCTTGGCAGACTGGACGCGTGCCTCAGACTGTGCTGCTCGCCGAAGACGACCGCGCCATCCGTCACGCCCTGGAACGGGCGCTGACCCTGGAGGGCTACGAGGTGACCGCGGTCGCCGACGGGGTGGAAGCACTCGCGCAGGCGCACAAGAACCCGCCGGACGTCCTCGTCCTGGACGTGATGATGCCGGGCATCGACGGGCTGCAGGTGTGCCGGGTGCTGCGCGCCGAGGGCGACCGCACCCCGATCCTCATGCTCACCGCGCTGGTGGAGACCGCGGACCGGATCGCCGGCCTGGACGCCGGCGCCGACGACTACGTCGTCAAGCCGTTCGACGTCGAGGAGGTCTTCGCCCGGCTGCGGGCCCTGCTGCGCCGCACCAGCCCCGCGGGTTCCGCCGGCACCGCCGCGTCCGGTACCCCCGCGGCCGGCGGCGACGCCCCGGCGAAGGGCCCGCAGACTCCCGAGCGGCACATCGGAGCCGCCGGCATCCGCATGGACGTGCAGGCCCGCCGGGTGTGGCGGGGCACGCGCGAGGTGGAGCTGACCCGCACCGAGTTCGAACTGCTGGAACTGCTGGTCCGCAACGCGGGCATCGTCCTGGACCACTCCACCATCTACGACCGGATCTGGGGCTACGACTTCGGCCCCGGCTCCAAGAACCTCGCCGTGTACGTCGGCTACCTGCGCCGCAAGCTCGACGAGCCGGGCGCGCCGCAGCTGATCCACACCGTCCGCGGGGTCGGTTACGTGCTGCGGGAGGACTGAGTGGGCCGCCTCGCGCGGCTGCCGGCCCGGCCGCGGCCCCGGCTGTCGTCGCTGCGCACCACGTTCGCGGTGACGTTCGCCGTGGTCACCGCCGCCGTCACCGTCGTCGTCGGCATCCTGTCCTACAACTCCGCCGCCCGCCTGGTGCGCGTGGACCAGCAGTCGGTGTTCACGCAGGTCGTGCAGGACGTCCAGGACGAGGTGCGGCGCTACGACCGGGTCCCCGAGGACTTCTCCTCCTCCCGCCCCGGCCACGAGGTGGTCCGGCCCAGCCGCACCGACGTGCAGGTGCTCGGCGCCCAGGGGCAGATCGTGGACCACGGCAGCCCGCAGCTGCCCGTCACCGCCGAGGACCGGGCCGTCGCCGCCGCCGGCGCGGCCGGGAAGACCCTCGAGTACAAGGACGTGACCGTCGGCGACGACGTCTACCGGGTCGCGACCGTCGCGCTCGGCGACGGCCGCGGCGCCGTACAGGTCGCCCAGGAGTTCAGCGACACCGAGGACCTGCTGCGGGAACTGCAGCAGCGCACCCTCGTCCTGATGGCGATCGTGGTGATCGCGGCCGGGCTGTGCGGCTGGTGGCTGGCCCGGCGCATCACCCGCCGGCTGGTGGTCCTCACCTCGGCCGCCGAGGACGTCGCCCGCACCCGGCAGCTCGGCATCCAGGTGCCCGTCACCGGCTACGACGAGGTGGGCCGCCTCGGCCGCGCCTTCGACCGGATGCTGGGCCGGCTCGCCCAGTCCGAGGAGGACCAGCGCCGGCTGGTCCAGGACGCCGGGCACGAGCTGCGCACCCCGCTGACCTCCCTGCGCACGAACATCTCCCTGCTGCGCCGCATCGACGAGCTGCCGCCCGCCACCCGCGACGAACTGGTCGCCGACCTCACCCAGGAGGCCCGCGAACTGACCGACCTGGTCAACGAGCTGGTCGACCTGGCCGCCGGGCAGTCCGACACCGAGCCGCCCCAGCGCGTCGACCTCGCCGACATCGCCGAGGAGGTGGCCGGTCTCGCCCGCCGCCGCACCGGCCGCGACATCCTGGTCCGCGCGAGCGGCGACACCACGGCCGACGGCCGCCCCGGCAGGCTCCAGCGGGCGATCTCCAACCTCGTGGAGAACGCCGCGAAGTTCGACCGCGGCGGCACCGCGCCCATCGAGATCGCCGTCTCCGGGCCCGCCCTGCCCGGCACCGTGCGCGTCGAGGTCCTCGACCGCGGCCCCGGCATCGCCGCGGGCGATCTGCTCCGCATCTTCGACCGCTTCTACCGCGCCCCCGACGCCCGCTCCCAGCCCGGTTCCGGCCTCGGGCTGTCCATCGTGCGGGAGGTGGCGCTGGCGCACGGCGGAGCGCCGTTCGCCTTCGGACGCGAGGGCGGCGGGGCGGTGATCGGCTTCACGGTGGGCGCGGGCACGGAACAGCACGGCGGACGGGACCGGGAGCGGGTCCGGGACAGGGAACGTGACCTGGACCGGGTGTGGGACCTGGAGCGGGCGTGGGACCGTGACCGTGACCGGGCGTGGGACCGGGACCGGGAGCTGTCCGGGGAACGAGCCTGGGATCATGATCCGGCGGGGGGTCCGGAGCGGGTATGGGGGCCGGACCGGGTGCGCGACGGGGACCCGGAAGCAGGCCCCCGAGGACCGCACGACAGCGGAGGGACGACGAGTGCGGCACGGGGAGCTTGACGGCCTGGACCAGGCGGACCTCCAGGGGGACACCGGGCATCTGGTGTGGGCCGCGCAGGCGACACCCGAGGGACGGCCGGGTCCGGGGGTGCGGATCCGCCGCCGGGGAACGGCCACGGCGGTGGCGAGTCCGGCGCTGTCGGGGCGGGACCGGATCGCCGTGGCGGGCCGCCCGGCGGACGCGGTGCCGCTCGTACGCGAGGTGCTCGCCGAGGTCGGACCCACCTACCGGCCCTTCGGTGACGCCGAGCTGATCGACGCCCTGATACGGGAGATCGACGGGCTGGAGCCGGGCGGGGCCCCCTTCCACTGGATGGAGACGCGCACCGCGCCGGAGCCGGTCCACGCGCCCGGCTTGCGCCTCGGCTGGCTGGACGCGGGCGGCGAACGGCAGGCGCAGACGCTGTTCGACCGCTTCTTCCCCGGTTCCTACGCGCAGCCCGGTCGGCCGGGGGTGCGCCGCTGGGCGGGGGTGTACGCGACGGAACGGCCCGACGGCGCGGGCGAGGGCGACGGCGAGCGTGCCGGCGACGGCGACGCAGACGGTGGGGGCGGAAGGCTCCTGGCCGTGGCCGCGGACGCCTGGTCGGCCGCCGGGTGCGGGCTGCTCGCCGGGGTGGTCGCGCATCCGCGGGCGCGGGGCCGCGGGCTGGGGGCGGCCGTCTCGGCCTTCGTCATCGACGCGCTCGTACGGCGGTACGGGCGCGCCGCGCTCATGGTGGACGCCGACAACACCCCGGCCGTCAGGGCGTACGAGCGGGCCGGAATGCGCGCGCGGCTGTTCGGGGCGGCGGGCCGGGCCGGCTGAGGCGCCGTCCGGCGGGATCCGGCAGGGCCGGACCGGGGACGGACGCTCACTCCCCGCCGGCGCGCACGGCACCGGAGGAACCGACCCCGGAAGTGGCGTCCTCCCCGCTCTGTCCGGTGTCGTCCTGGGCGAGACCGACGCTCTCGTTGCCGTTGCCGTTGCCGTTGCCGTTGCCGTTGCCGTTGCCGGTGCCGGTGCCGGTGCCGGTGGTGGGGTGGGCTGCCCGCCTGCGGGAGGCCGTCAGCAGCCACGCCAGATTGCCGAAGGCGGCACCGGCCGCCACCGTGGCCACGATCACTCCCGCGGTGGCGAACCCGTTGTTGAACAGGTGCGGCCGCGGATTGAGGCTGTGCAGCCCGAACCCGCACAGCTCGTACACGCCGATGGCCGCGACGGCCAGACTCACGACGAGGACCGCGACGGTAGGGGCGAGCCCGTTCCCGTCCTCCTCACCGGACGAGGAGGACGGGCGCGGACAGTGTGCTTCCTGCATGGATCCCCCGTGGACGGATGGACGGCGAGCCGGACCCTACAGTACGTAGTGCCCCGTCCGAGGACGAAACCGGCCATGCGGCTGCCCCTCGCGCATAGGATCGATTCGGGCGCGTCTGCCCGAGCAGCCGAGGAGGGGGCACGACATGGGCGCAACCGTGAAGGCGGTCAGCAGCAACGGCACGTACTCGTTCACCAAGCCGAACAGGGACAGCATCACCCTGCTCGCCGGGCTCGGCGTGGAGGGGGACGTCCACGCCGGGGTGACGGTCAAGCACCGCTCCCGCGTCGCCCAGGACCCCACGCAGCCGAACCTGCGCCAGGTGCACCTCATCCACGAGGAACTCTTCGCCGAGGTCGCCCGTGCGGGGTACGAGGTCTCCCCCGGGGACCTCGGGGAGAACATCACGACCAGCGGCATCGACCTGCTCGGCCTGCCCGTCGGCACGCTGCTGCACATCGGTGCCGAGGCGGTCGTGGAGGTCACCGGCCTGCGCAATCCCTGCCTGCAGATCGACTCCTTCCGGTCCGGGCTGCTCAAGCAGGTGGTGCGCCGCGACGAGGACGGCAACGTCGTCCGCAAGGCGGGCATCATGAGCATCGTCGTGCACGGCGGCGAGGTCCGTCCCGGCGACCCGATCCGGGCCGAACTCCCCGCCGAGCCGCACCGCCCGCTCGAACGGGTCTGACCCCGGCTCACCGACGCCCTCCGCCCGGGAGCCCGCCCGGCCGCCGACTCCTGAAGACCCCGGCTCAGGGCGACACCGGGCAACCGGGCTGATGTCCCGCCTCGTGCAGCCGGTGGCTGACGTCCTGCCGCTCGCGCAGTGCACGCGAGGGGCGGGGCCGACCGCGGGTTGCCCGGTGAAAGGTGAATGGACCTGTGGAAACCCCCTCTCGGTAGCGCTCGCGGGGTCAGCGCCGCCGTACCCCCGGGTTTCCAGGAGTAACGTGGCAGGTGCGAGGCGGAGTTCGCCGTCGTCGCACCGGCGCTGCAGACGGGTGGACGTCATGACCGGCTCCGATACCTCACCTGTTCCCGGGCATCTGCCCAGCGGCATCGACGAGGCCCTGCGGCCGGGGTGTGCGCTTCTCCGGCTGGAGACGACCGGTTCGCGCGAAGGTGTTCTCGACGGCGCGTGGTGGCCGCGCTCGCGCGACGTCACGGCTGAGCTGCCCGCACTGCTGAGCGCCCTCACCGCCCACCTCGGCCCGGTGACGCGCGTGGGGCTGGACACCGCGGCCTGGGAGGGTCTCCCGACCCGCATCGTCGTGGACGACCGCGTGGTGCACATCGACTCCTTCCCGGTCGGCGACGACACGATCCTGATCACCCGGGGCGACCGGGACCTCTTCTCGCTGCTGGTGGTCCCGCCGGACGCCGCGCCGGACGGCGCCCGCGCCGCGATGGCCCAGGCGGTCCGGGCAGACAACGTCCGCCAGGCGGAACAGATCCTTGTCGACACCGGGAGCGGCCGCGGCCCGTCGGGCTGACGGGCGCGCCGCCGGGCGCGACCGGCGGAACGGGTGCCGGAGGGCGGGGGAGGTCAGCCGCGCCACTCCACCATGAGCAGCGTGGCGTCATCGCTGGTCCGTCCGCCCCGCGCCTGCTTGAGCGTGTGGGACAGGGACCGCGTCACCGCCCGAATGCCGCGGCCGGTCCTTTCCAGATGGTTCACACAGTCGATCAGCTGCTGCTCCCCGAACTCCTCCCCACCGCTCGTGTGCTCCTCGATCACTCCGTCGGTGAAACAGAGGACGCGGTCCCCGCGCACCAGCCCCAGCTCGCTGACCTGAGGCACCGGACCACCCAGGCCGACGGGGAGGGTCGTCGGGGCGATCAGCCGCTGCGCGACGCGGTGGTCGCGGATCAGGATCGGCGGCGGGTGCCCGGCGTTGACCCAGTGCACCTGTCCCGTCGTCGTGTCCAGCTGCATCATCTGCGCGGTGACGAAGTGCTCGGGACCGAACTGCTCTGCCACGGCACGGTCCATGAAGGCGTAGATCTCCGCCAGCCCGATGCCGGCGCGGCGGGCGTGGCGGTAGGCGCCGATGGCCACGGTGGCCATCGCGGCCGCGTCCAGTCCGTGGCCCATCGCGTCGATCATGGCCACGTGGAGGATGTCGTCGTTGAGCGCGTAGTCGAAGCTGTCGCCGCCCACGTCGTAGGCGGGTTCCAGGATCCCGGCCACGGCGACCTTGGGCATGATCATCGCGAGCGGTGGGAGCAGGGACCACTGGATCTCCGCGGCGACGCTCATCGCCTCACGGCGTCGCACGCCGAAGAACAGGTCGGAGTATCCGTGCTTGGTCACCAGCAGGTCGGCCACCAGGCCGGAGAGCCTGTGCAGCAGGCGGCGGTCGTCGTCGTCGACCCTGTCCAGCGTCACCGCCATGACCCCCACCTGGTCACCGCCGTCCAGCAGAGGCACATGGACCCGCACACCGTCCTCCTGGGACAGCTCCACGGGGACCGCGTCGAGAAAGCAGCGGCCCGCCTGGGAGTGGTCGATCACGTGCGGTTCCCCGCCGGTCAGGCCCTCGCCGGGCAGCGGTACGAGCAGCAGCTGGCCGTAGTCCTGCAACAGCACCTGCGGTCGGCGGCCACCGAGCCGCTGCACCACGTCGGCGACCAGGGGCCCGATGAGATGGGGCGGCAGTTCGTGCGCGCTGTCGAGGATCTGCCCGAGGAGAGCCTCCCCGAAGCTCTCGGAGCGGTCCGCGCGCCGTCCTGCCGGCATCCCCTCAGCTGCCGTGGTCCGCGTCGCGCCGGGGGTGGGCCGGGAGGACAAAGGATCTGTCGGTGCCATGGCTCCATCACGGGGTCGTGGACCCCCGGACCCGCCGGTCACGCGGGGCCGGCCGGGGCGGGCTGCCTACCTGAGTCCGGTCCCTCCTTCCGGCTTCCGTGTGCCGTGTCCGTCCAGGCCGCTCTCGGCGAGTGCCGTCAGGCGCGGGGCCGGCCAGGGGTTTTCGGGGTCGGAGGCGGCGGTCAGCAGCAGTTGCCAGCGCCCCACGGTGCCGCAGTCCACGGTGATGGCATGCGTCTCGGCGTCGTCGTCGCTCAGGGCCACCTCGATCACATGCCCCGGCGCCATCACCCGCCGCGGGGCATCGGGCCAGGCGGCGGTCCCCACGGTCACGCGGGTGACGGTGCCGACGCCCGGGTCCAAGGAGCCGACCAGCGCGGGCAGCTCCAGTTCGAGCGCGTCGCAGCGTGGCCACCAGGCGCCGTCCAGCGGGCCGTGGCCGGCGTCCGGCGCGAGGGCGAGCCGGGGCAAGGGCATCCGGTAGGAGTGTCCGTACGCGGGCGCGGCATCTTCGGCGGGATGGGTCGTGGAGTTCATCGTGCGGTCCCGTTCCGGGCGGTATCCGGCTGCCCGTGTCTGTCACTCGCCGGGAACGGCGCGGCCGTGGTCGTGCGCCCGGAAGTTCTCGGTACTTGCCAGGCTACCCCCGGCCGTCGCGGGCGGCGTGGCGCGCAGCCGGCGCGACCGCCGGCTCGTCGCTCCCGTGGCGCATCACGGGCGGGCCGGAGGACGCCCTTCGACGGACAGGGTCAGCACGCAGGGGTCGATGGGGCCGGGCAGCCCGACGACCTCGCCCATGTTCTGCCAGCCCCAGGACGAGAAGGCGGCCTGTCCCGCCCGGTCGCCGGGGTGCAGCAGGGTGATCCCGAGGGAGGAGTGCAGGTCGGTGAGCAGACGCTGCTGCAGGCGGCGGGCGATGTCCCGCTGCTGACCGTGCGGGTGGGCCACCACCTGGGTGAGGACGACGAACCGTGCGTGGGAGGTGAGCCGCTGGATTGCCCTCGGTACTTCAACCGTACGTCGGCCGCAACCGCCGGCGGCCCCGGCGGGGGGCGTCAGACCCGCCTGGCGGCGTCAGGTCCGCCGCTGAGGCGGCGGTCCCTGGCGGCGAGCGTCTTCACCCGGGGGCGACTGGAAGCGGAGGACGGGATGCACGTCCTCCGGCACCCCTGCCCGAGGACCCCGCCCACCACCCGAGAAACCCCGGCTCAGGGCCACACCAGGCAATACGGCTGATGCCCCGCCTCGTGCAGCCGGTGGCTGAAGTCCTGCCATTCGTGCAGCAGTTGGTACACGTTGAACGCGTCGCGCGGGCCGCCGCGGTCGGGGACCGTGGACCAGATGAAGGCGGCGGCGCCGACCGCCTCCTCGCCGACGCCGCGCAGCGGGTCGACGACCGTCATGGGGAGCTTGACGACCGCGTAGTCGGGGTGCAGGACGACCAGCTCCAGGGGTGGCACCTTGTGCAGGGGGACGCCCTCGATGCCGGTCAGCACCATGGCCGCCATGGTCTCCGGCTTGATCTTGGTGAACATGCCGTTCATGCCCAGCTCGTCGCCGCCGAGTTCCTCGGGGCGCATCGAGATCGGGACGCGGGCCGCGGTCGCGCCGTCCGGCGCGCCGAAGTACTTGTACGTCACCCCCACCCGACCACCATTCCTGCTCCCCGCCCTCAGGCGGTCCGTCCGGCGGTCCAGCCGGTGATCGATCCGGTGATCGATCCGCCGGTCGAGCCGCTCGGGGTCACTCGGGGCACCCTGTTCCTGACGTGCTTCGGCAGATTCCTCCGCGTCGCGCCGGTGCCTTCCCCGCCGGGCACGTCGAGGACCCAGGTCGTCAGTCCCCTCGCCCAGTCCGCCACCGCGATGCATATCTCCACCCGACTGCTTTTCTAGGCTGCGTGGCCGGGGCCGCGCAACCCGATCATCGTGTCAGTGACCTCCCCCACGGCCGCACGCCGAAACGTGCCTGACACCATCTGCCCACGGGGACCTGCGCGGCCCTCGACACGACCCTTCGCCCTGTCCATACGTACGAGGCGTCCAGTTTCTCAGATGGCCGGGGGGAATTGGGGGCTTCCGCCGCGTCGCCGGACATCGAGCGGGATCGCCGGCGTCCGTCCGATGTCCGCGAAGCCACCGGCCGGCGTCCGCCCGATGACCGTGCGGTGCGCCTCCCTGCGTCCGCCTGATGTCCGCGCTCCTGCGCCCTGCGTCCGTCCGACGTCCGCCGCCCCTCGCCGCCCCGGGGCTGTCGCGCCCGGGCGGCCCCCCGGCCCTGCCCCTGCACCCGTGGCAGATGCGCGAGCTGCGGCACCGTGCGGACACGGCGGCCCTGCTCGACACCGGCCGACTCCGTGACCTCGGCCCCCACGGTCCCGCCTGGAGCCCCACCTCCTCCGTACGGACCGTCCACCGCACCGGCGCGCCCGCCATGCTCAAACTGTCGCTGGCCGTGCGCATCACCAACTCCCGCCGGGAGAACCTCCGCAAGGAACTGCACCGCGGTGTCGAGGTCCACCGGCTGCTGCGCGGCGGCCTGTCCGCGCAGTGGCGGGCCGCGCACCCCGGCTTCGACATCGTCCGTGACCCGGCCTGGCTGGCCGTCGACGACCCGGACGGAACGCCCGTGCCCGGAGTGGACGTGCTGATCCGGCACAACCCGTTCCGCCCGACGGACGACGTCTCGTGCGTCGCCGGACTCGTCGCCCCGCGCCCCCGCCCGCCGGCCGGCCCGGACCGCCTCGGCGGCGCACGAGCCGTCGGGGAGCCACCGGACCACGAGCGGTCCGGGGCCCCACTCGCCCTGCGCTCGCGGCTGGCGGACGTGGTCGCGCACCTGGCCGCCCGGACGGGGCGCCCCCGTGCGGCCGTGGCCGTCGAGTGGTTCCTGCGCTACCTGGAACAGGTGGTGCGCCCCGTGCTGTGGCTGGACGGCGCAGCGGGCATCGCCCTGGAGGCCCACCAGCAGAACACCCTGCTCCTGCTGGACGCCGACGGCTGGCCGGCGGGCGGCCGCTACCGCGACAACCAGGGCTACTACTTCCGTGCCTCCCGGCACGCCGAACTCGACGCCCGGCTGCCCGGCATCGGCGAGCGGAGCGACACCTTCGTGCCGGACGAGGTCACCGACGAACGCTTCGCCTACTACCTGGCCGTCAACAACGTCTTCGGTCTCATCGGCGCCTTCGGCTCGCAGCGGCTCGCCGACGAGCGCCTGCTCCTGGCCGCCTTCCGCCGCTTCCTCCAGGACGCGGCCCGCGGCCCGGCCCCCACGCGCTCCACCCTGCCGGCCCGCCTGCTCGACTCACCGGTCCTGCGCTGCAAGGCCAACCTGCTCACCCGGCTGCACGGCCTGGACGAACTCGTCGGCCCGGTCGACACCCAGTCCGTCTACGTCACCATCGCCAACCCCCTGCACGCCTGAACGACCGACGCCGACCGGGCCCTGGAGCGACCGACGTGCTCCGAACGACCGACGCCGACCGGGCCCCGGAGCGACCGACGTCCTCGGAATCCCCGAGCGACCGACGTACCGCGGGTCCTCGGACGACAGGTGTCCCCAGGGTCCCTCGACCGACGTCCGCCGCGTGCTGAGCCGTGTCGATCGGGCCCGGCCCGCGTGCCGACCGGCCGCACCTCCCTGCGTCCGTGAGGACCACGCGTCGCCCTGCCGCACCGCCTCACACCGTCCGCCACGCCCCTTCAACCCTCCGTCCACCCCTCAATCTTCCGTCCACCCTTTTCCTCCTTCCCCACCCTTCCGCCCCTTAGTTCCCTTTCGAGAGGAGCACGTCATGGCTCCCACCGACGCCGGCGCCGCCACCCGGCACGCCCCGGCCGGCACCGTCCCCTGCCGTCCCGACGAGGACGCCCCGTCCGGCACCACCCCGAGCCGGCCCGACCAGGACCTCCCGAAGACCAGCACCCGTTCCCGCACCGAGCCGCCCGGGACGGGCACCGACGGCGAGGACACGCTCGACATGCGGCTGCCCGACGGCTTCGGCTCGCTCCACGCCGAGATCACCGGGATCGGCACGCTGCCCACGCCCGATCTCCTGGACGGCGTCGGTGGCTGGGGTGCGCGGCGCACCCCCGTCGGCTCCTTCCAGCTGGTCCCGGCCCGGATCGAACGTGACCTTCCGGTCATCAGCCGCTGGATGAACGACCCCGCCGTGGCCGAGTTCTGGCAGCTGGCCGGGGACCAGAGCGTGACCGAGGCCCATCTGCGCGCGCAGCTGGACGGTGACGGACGCAGCGTGCCCTGCCTCGGACTGCTGGAGGGCAGGCCGATGAGCTACTGGGAGATCTACCGGGCCGACCTCGACCCGCTGGCCCGCCACTACCCGGCCCGGCCCCACGACACCGGCGTCCACCTCCTCATCGGCAGCGTCACCGACCGCGCGCGAGGGATCGGCAGCGCGCTGCTCCGTGCCGTGGCCGACCTCGTCCTCGACCGGCGCTTCGCCTGTTCCCGTGTCGTGGCGGAGCCCGACCTGCGCAACACGCCCTCCGTGGCCGCCTTCCTGACCGCCGGGTTCCGGTTCTCGGCGGAGGTGGACCTGCCCGACAAGCGGGCCGCTCTCATGATCCGCGACCGGTCCTTGCGCGAGGTGCTGTGAGGACCCGGCCGGCGGGGCGCGCGTCCTGTGCCGCTGCGCATGTCCCGGGCTCGGTCGCCCGTTTGTCAGTCCCGAGCCGTAGGGTGGTCGAGCTATGACGAAGCCCTCTCTCCCCGAACTCCTGCATGCCGCCGTCGCAGCCGTCGGCGGTACGGAGCGCCCCGGCCAGGTGACCATGGCCCAAGCCGTCGCCGACGCCATCGACGACGGCTCGCACCTGCTGGTCCAGGCGGGGACCGGCACCGGAAAGTCCCTCGGCTACCTCGTGCCCGCGCTGGCCCACGGGGAGCGGGTCGTCGTGGCGACGGCCACGCTGGCCCTGCAGCGCCAGCTCGTGGAGCGCGACCTGCCGCGCACGGTCGAGGCGCTGCATCCGCTGCTGCGGCGCCGTCCCGAGTTCGCGATGCTCAAGGGCCGGTCGAACTACCTGTGCCTGCACCGGCTGCACGAGGGCGTCCCGCAGGACGAGGAGGACGGCCTGTTCGACCAGTTCGAGGCGGCGGCGCCCACCAGCAAGCTGGGCCAGGACCTGCTGCGGCTGCGGGACTGGGCGGACGAGACCGAATCCGGCGACCGTGACGACCTCACCCCCGGGGTCTCCGACCGGGCCTGGTCCCAGGTGTCGGTGTCCTCCCGCGAGTGCCTGGGCGCCACGAAGTGCGCCTACGGCGCCGAGTGCTTCGCCGAGATGGCACGCGAGCGCGCCAAGCTCGCCGAGGTCGTCGTCACCAACCACGCGCTGCTGGCGATCGACGCCATCGAGGGCGCCCCGGTCCTCCCGCAGCACGAGGTGCTGATCGTCGACGAGGCGCACGAGCTGGTCTCACGGGTGACCGGCGTCGCCACCGGCGAACTCACCCCCGGACAGGTCAACCGCGCGGTGCGCCGCGCGGCCAAACTCGTCAACGAGAAGGCCGCCGACCAGCTGCAGACAGCCGCCGAGGGCTTCGAACGGCTGATGGAGCTGGCCCTGCCCGGCCGCCTGGAGGAGATCCCCGAGGACCTCGGGTACGCGCTCATGGCGCTGCGCGACGCCGCCCGCACCGTCATCACGGCCCTCGGTACCACCCGGGACAAGTCGGTCCAGGACGAGGACGCGGTCCGCAAGCAGGCACTGGCCTCCGTGGAGAACGTGCACGACGTGGCGGAGCGGATCACCAACGGCTCCGAATGGGACGTCGTCTGGTACGAGCGGCACGACCGCTTCGGCGCCTCGCTGCGGGTGGCCCCGATGTCCGTGTCCGGCCTGCTGCGGGAGAAGCTGTTCACGGACCGCTCCGTCGTCCTGACCTCCGCGACCCTCAAGCTCGGCGGTGACTTCAACGGGGTCGCCGCCTCGCTCGGGCTGGCCCCGGAGGGCTCGGAGGGCGACGACACGCCGCACTGGAAGGGCGTGGACGTCGGTTCGCCCTTCGACTACCGCAAGCAGGGCATCCTGTACGTCGCCAAGCATCTGGCCCGCCCCGCACGGGACGGCGACCGCGCGGACATGCTCGACGAGCTGACGGAGCTGATCCAGGCCGCGGGCGGGCGGACGCTCGGACTGTTCTCCTCCATGCGCGCGGCCCAGCTCGCCGCGGAGGAGCTGCGCGGCCGGATCCCCCAGTACCCGATCCTGCTGCAGGGCGAGGAGACCCTCGGGGAGCTGATCAAGAACTTCGCGGCCGACCCGCGGACGTGCCTCTTCGGCACGCTCTCCCTCTGGCAGGGTGTGGACGTGCCCGGCCCCAGCTGCCAGCTGGTGGTCATGGACAAGATCCCGTTCCCGCGCCCCGACGACCCGCTGATGAGCGCCCGCCAGAAGGCGGTCGAGGACGCGGGCGGCAACGGGTTCATGGCGGTCGCCGCGACCCCCGCGGCGCTGCTGATGGCGCAGGGCGCGGGGCGCCTCGTACGGGCCTCGGGCGATCGCGGGGTGGTCGCCGTACTGGATCCGCGGCTGGCCACGGCGCGGTACGGAAGCTATCTGAAGGCGTCGCTGCCGGACTTCTGGTACACCACCGACCGCAGTCAGGTGCGCAGGTCGCTGGCGGCCATCGATGCCGCGGCCCGGCAGGCGGAACAGCAGCCGGAGGCGGCGGCGTCGGCGACATGACCGTCCCCCGGCGCCGGTGTGGTCGTGGCGCTGGCCGTGGTCGCGGGGGTGGCCGTGGTCGCGGGGGTGGCCGTGGTCGCGGGGTAGCCTGACCCGCAGCCGGGTCAGGCTACCCCGCGACCCCACACGCCTTGAGACCGGGCGGACGGCAGGCACCGAGGCACGGCAGGGCGTCGAGTCAGACAGGACATCGAGTCCCTCAGGCCCATCGAGGGACAGCGGGATGCCCGCAGGCTGTCGAGGCACAGGGCCGCGGCGAGCCGTCGGCACAGCACGGCCGGGGCGTCCGCCGGCCTCCCACGCGCAGCACAAGGTCGGGATCCGGCCGCACAGCACAAGGCCCCGGAACCGGCGCAGGGGTTCCGGGGCCCGATCGAGGGGGCGGTCGGTGAGCCGTCCGCGGCGTCGCTCAGACGCGCCGCAGGACCGCCACCACCTTGCCGAGGATGGTCGCGTCGTCGCCCGGGATCGGGTCGTAGGCCGCGTTGTGCGGGAGGAGCCAGACATGGCCGTCCTCGCGCTTGAACCGCTTGACGGTGGCCTCGCCGTCGATCATGGCGGCCACGATGTCGCCGTTCTCGGCGACCTGCTGGCGGCGGACCGTCACCCAGTCGCCGTCGCAGATCGCGGCCTCGATCATCGAGTCGCCGACGACCTTCAGGACGAACAGCTCGCCGTCACCGACCAGCTGCCGGGGGAGAGGGAAGACGTCCTCGACCGATTCCTCGGCGAGGATCGGCCCACCGGCGGCGATCCGGCCGACCAGCGGCACGTACGAGGCGGCCGGCTTGCCCACGGTGTCCGTGGGCTGGAGGGGAGCGGCCTGGTCGGAGCCGCGGACCTCGTACGCGCGCGGGCGGTGCGGGTCGCGGCGGAGGAAGCCCTTGCGCTCGAGCGCCATGAGCTGGTGGGCCACCGACGAGGTGCTGGACAGGCCGACGGCCTGGCCGATCTCGCGCATGGACGGCGGGTAGCCGCGCCGCTGCACGGAGTCCCTGATGACCTCGATGACCCGGCGCTGCCGTTCGGTGAGGCCCGAGCTGTCCGCCCGGATGCCTGGAGGTCGGCCCGGCAGGGAGCGCTTGTGCCCCTCGGGATTCGCGGCTTCGTTCATCGCATGTACCGGCTCGAGTCGGCCCGGGCGGTCCTGGGCAGTGATGGTGGCACTGTCTGCGGTGGTGGTCACGTCGGCCCCTCTCGGTGGTCTCCCTCCGGCACAACGGTAGTTGCTTTCGAAAGGTTGCGCCAAACACACGTTCGAGTGAAAAAGCGCGGATTGCCTGTCTTGATCTTGTAACTGGGTGTATGGGTTACGCGGTGTCCGGCGGACAAAAGCCCCTATTGCTGTACTCTTCACCGCCGGGGTGCGCTCCGTTCCCGGGCGCCGCCCCAGTCTGCCATCCGCAGGTTCGTCAACCGAGAGCGCATCCCCGGTCTGTCGCGGAGTCGCACGCGTTTTCCGCGTGTCTTCCGCGCGGTGCTCACGGGATCTCCGTACGGTTGCGCTCGGCGTGTCCGCGCCTGCGCGCGATCCGTGCCGCGTGCCGGCGGTGTGCCTGCGGCCGCATCACGAGTGCGTCCCCGGCGCAGGGCGCGTCCGCGTCCGGCCGCTTCGAGGGGTTGTGACGCAGAGCGCACAGTGTGACCCTGACGCGGTTCGCGGCACAGGGCGCACGGGGCGCGGGTCGGTCGCCCGGCCGTGGCCCCACGGGCGCCTGCGGCACCTCCGGGGGCGGAGTGCCGCCGATGTGTCGCGGCCGTCCCGGCGCCCTCCGGCGCGCGCCTCGCCGCCGCCCCGCGCGACACGCGCCTCTCCCGGCCCGTCTTCATGCCGATCCCTACATGTAGTGGTTGGATGGCTACGGCAGCCCAGAAGTTGTGTTCCCCCGGGTCTGCGGGCCCGCGAACATCGCCTATGCTTGGGGCTGCTTCGCGGGGCCTGTGAGTCCCAGCGAGGCTATTGAGTCTGCTGTGAGGAGGGTTGGAGTCCATGCACTGCCCCTTCTGCAGGCACCCCGACAGTCGCGTCGTCGACAGCCGCACGGCCGACGACGGCACGTCGATCCGCAGGCGCCGCCAGTGCCCTGACTGCTCCCGCCGGTTCACCACCGTGGAAACGTGCTCACTCATGGTGGTCAAGCGGTCCGGAGTCACCGAGCCTTTCAGCCGCACCAAGGTGATCAACGGTGTGCGCAAGGCGTGCCAGGGCCGGCCCGTCACCGAGGACGCGCTCGCCCAGCTCGGCCAGCGGGTCGAGGAGGCGGTGCGGGCCAGCGGCAGCGCCGAGGTGGCCGCCCACGACGTGGGGCTGGCCATACTCGGCCCGCTGCGGGAACTCGACCTCGTGGCCTACCTGCGGTTCGCGTCCGTGTACCGGGCGTTCGACTCGCTGGAGGACTTCGAGGCCGCCATCGCGGAACTCAGGGAAGGCGCGCGAGGCCCCGCCGCGCAGCAGGAGGGCGGCGACGGCGCCGTCGCGGGGAGCCAGGAAGACGATCGCGGGCGCGCGGGGACGGCTGAGGTCCCCGAGCCCGCACGCGCCGCCGACTGATCGGCGGGCCGGTCCGGACGCGCGTCCGGCCCGGCTCAGCGGCGGCGAGGAAGACGGTTGCGGGCGGCAGCGACTGAGGGTGCCCGCAGCACCAGACAGAACACCGTGTCTCCGGAACATCGGGGCACTTCAGGGCGTTTTTGCCCGTACAGGGAGGCGGCATGACAGAGACGGCGAGCGGTCCGGCACGAGGTTCCCGAGCCAAGGGCGCGAAGGCGGGGAACAAGGGGCTGCAGATCGAGCGCATCCACACCACCCCCGGCGTACACCCGTACGACGAGGTGGTCTGGGAGCGCCGTGACGTCGTCATGACCAACTGGCGCGACGGCTCGGTCAACTTCGAGCAGCGTGGCGTCGAGTTCCCCGACTTCTGGTCGGTGAACGCGGTCAACATCGTCACCAGCAAGTACTTCCGCGGTGCCGTCGGCACCCCGCAGCGCGAGACCAGCCTGAAGCAGCTGATCGACCGCATCGTGAAGACGTACCGCAAGGCCGGTGAGGACAACAAGTACTTCGCCTCGCCCGCCGACGCCGAGATCTTCGAGCACGAGCTGGCCTACGCCCTCCTGCACCAGATCTTCAGCTTCAACAGCCCCGTCTGGTTCAACGTCGGCACCAAGCAGCCCCAGCAGGTCTCCGCCTGCTTCATCCTGTCCGTCGACGACTCCATGGAGTCGATCCTCGACTGGTACAAGGAAGAGGGCATGATCTTCAAGGGCGGCTCCGGCGCCGGCCTGAACCTCTCCCGGATCCGCTCCTCCAAGGAGCTGCTCTCCTCCGGCGGCAACGCCTCCGGCCCGGTCTCCTTCATGCGCGGCGCCGACGCCTCCGCCGGCACCATCAAGTCCGGTGGTGCCACCCGCCGCGCCGCCAAGATGGTCATCCTCGACGTCGACCACCCCGACATCGAGGACTTCATCGAGACCAAGGTCAAGGAGGAGGAGAAGATCCGCGCCCTGCGCGACGCGGGCTTCGACATGGACCTCGGCGGCGAGGACATCACCTCCGTCCAGTACCAGAACGCCAACAACTCGGTCCGGGTCAACGACGAGTTCATGAAGGCGGTCGAGCAGGGCGGCAAGTTCGGCCTGCGGGCCCGCATGACCGGCGAGGTCATCGAGGAGGTCGACGCCAAGGCCCTCTTCCGCAAGATGGCCGAGGCCGCCTGGGCCTGCGCCGACCCGGGCATCCAGTACGACGACACGATCAACCACTGGCACACCTGCCCGGAGTCCGGCCGGATCAACGGCTCGAACCCCTGCAGCGAGTACATGCACCTGGACAACACGTCCTGCAACCTCGCGTCGCTGAACCTGATGAAGTTCCTCAAGGACGACGGCAAGGGCAACCAGTCGTTCGAGACCGAGCGCTTCCAGAAGGTCGTCGAGCTGGTCATCACCGCGATGGACATCTCGATCTGCTTCGCGGACTTCCCGACCCAGAAGATCGGCGAGAACACCCGCGCCTTCCGCCAGCTCGGCATCGGCTACGCCAACCTCGGCGCCCTGCTGATGGCGACCGGCCACGCCTACGACTCCGACGGCGGCCGCGCCCTCGCCGGTGCCATCACCTCCCTGATGACCGGCACCGCCTACCGGCGCTCCGCCGAGCTGGCCGCGGTCGTCGGCCCCTACGACGGCTACGCCCGCAACGCCGAGCCGCACCTGCGCGTCATGAAGCAGCACTCCGACGCCAACGCCCGTGCCGTGCGCATGGACGACCTGGACACCCCGGTGTGGGCCGCCGCGACGGAGGCCTGGCAGGACGTGCTGCGCCTCGGCGAGAAGAACGGTTTCCGTAACTCCCAGGCGTCCGTCCTCGCCCCGACCGGCACCATCGGCCTGGCCATGTCCTGCGACACCACCGGTGTCGAGCCCGACCTCGCCCTGGTCAAGTTCAAGAAGCTGGTCGGCGGCGGCTCGATGCAGATCGTCAACGGCACCGTCCCGCAGGCCCTGCGCCGCCTGGGCTACCAGGAGGAGCAGATCGAGGCGATCGTCGCCCACATCGCCGAGCACGGCAACGTCATCGACGCGCCGGGCCTGAAGCAGGAGCACTACGAGGTGTTCGACTGCGCGATGGGCGAGCGGGCCATCTCCCCGATGGGCCACGTCCGCATGATGGCCGCCATCCAGCCCTGGATCTCCGGCGCCATCTCCAAGACGGTCAACATGCCGGAGTCGGCGACCGTCGAGGAGGTCGAGGAGATCTACTTCGAGGCGTGGAAGCTGGGCGTCAAGGCGCTGGCGATCTACCGCGACAACTGCAAGGTCGGCCAGCCGCTGTCCGCCAAGAAGAAGGAATCGGCCGCGGAGAAGACGGAGACCGAGGAGGTCCAGGCCAAGGTCGAGAAGGTCGTCGAGTACCGCCCGGTCCGCAAGCGCCTGCCCAAGGGCCGTCCGGGCATCACCACCTCCTTCACCGTCGGCGGCGCCGAGGGCTACATGACCGCCAACTCCTACCCCGACGACGGTCTCGGTGAGGTCTTCCTGAAGATGTCCAAGCAGGGCTCGACCCTGGCGGGCATGATGGACGCCTTCTCCATCGCCGTCTCGGTGGGCCTGCAGTACGGCGTGCCGCTGGAGACGTACGTCTCGAAGTTCACCAACATGCGCTTCGAGCCGGCCGGTATGACGGACGACCCCGACGTGCGGATGGCGCAGTCGATCGTCGACTACATCTTCCGCCGCCTGGCGCTGGACTTCCTGCCCTTCGAGACCCGCTCCGCACTCGGCATCCACTCCGCCGAGGAGCGCCAGCGCCACCTGGAGACCGGCTCCTACGAGCCGATCGACGAGGAGGTCGACGTCGAGGGCCTGGCCCAGTCGGCGCCGCGCCAGACCGACCTGAAGGCCGTCGGCACGCCGAAGGCCGAGGCGGAGGCGGCCGCGCCCGCCCCGAAGCAGGCGCACACCAACGCCGAGCTGGTGGAGATGCAGCTGGGCATCCAGGCGGACGCCCCGCTGTGCTTCTCCTGCGGCACCAAGATGCAGCGGGCCGGCTCCTGCTACATCTGCGAGGGTTGCGGCTCGACCAGCGGCTGCAGCTGATCGTTCAGCCGTCCGTGAGCGCGTGACGGCGCTGGGGTGGGGTGTCCGCGGCGCGCGGGCACCCCACCCGTCCGTTCGGCCGCAGTGGCCGGAAGACGAGCCGATCTGCCCGGCCCCGCCTTACCCCGCCCGACCCCCTCCGATCCCTCGGTGATCTGGTGATCAGCAGACTCGGAGGACGCCGACCACGGCCGGCGGGACTCATGGTCGGCGGGGGCTACGACCGGCGGGCGCGGCCCATGTTCTGGGCAAAGGCGGCCGGGTCGCCGTCGAAGCCGTGCACGCCCGGGGGGAAGACCCAGGCACCGGACGCGTCGCGGACGAACTCGGCGACCGTGGCCGCGCTCGCCCCCAGCACCCCGCCGAAGTCGTCCTCGGCGAGAACGGTGTAGCCCTCGCGGATGCGCAGGCCGGGGGAGCGCACGTCGACGAACGTACGGTGTCCACCCTGCTGCTGGATCACCACTCCGGCCACCACGCGCGCGTACCGGGCGTCCAGCCGGTCCAGCTCGACGGTCATGACCTCGTCCCAGCCGAAGCCCTTGCCGTCCTGGCTGTCCCGGTTGAGGTGGATCGTGCCGTCGGGGGACCGGCTGTCGAAGTGCACCAGGTAGGCCGGATCACCGTAGGGATCGCTCTGCGGGAACGTGGCCGCCACGATGTCCAGATCGGTGGCCGGCGCTCCGGCCGGACTCGGGTCCCACTTGACGGCGATCTCGATCGTGCGGATGCCCTTGCTGAGCCCGCTCACCGGACTCCCCCTTCCCCGGTCCCGTGCGCCCCGTCCTGCCCCAACCTCCTGGAGCCGGGCGCTGGTTGCCATCGTGCCATGGGCGCGGCGGTGCTCGCGCGGGCGCCGTCCCCGCGACAGTGACCGACGCCACGCCCAGGGCCTTACCATGGCGCGGTGCTGGTCAAGTGGATTCGCTGCACCGTGGTGGACCGCCGCGGCTTCGAGCGCGGGCAGCGGAAGTGGGCGGGGCTTCTGGGGTGGCTGGAGCCGGACGCGGCAGGGAGTGGCCCACGTCTTCGCCTTCTGGGAGAGCCGCGCCTTCTACGACTCCCTCATGGCCCGCTCCCACGACCGGCTCGCAGCGACCCAGGCGGGCACGTTCAGGGACGCTCAGGTCCGACTCTTCGATCACAAGTTCGACGTGAAGACCGGTTTCGAGCCGCGCTTCACCGACACCGACCTGCTGCGGGTGGCCCTGTGCCGGGTGCACGAGGAGCGCGCCGAGCACTTCACGCTGATGCAGGAGAAGGTCTGGAACCCGGCGATGGCCGGTTCGCCCGGCATGGTCCGCGGTCTGTTCGGCGAGGCCCCCGGCAACGAGTTCCTGGTGCTGTCGATGTGGCAGTCGTCCGCGGAGCACGGAAAGTACCGCACGGAGCGCATCGAACGGCTCGCGCTGCGTGCCCAGCTGGAGGCCGACGTGGCGGCCCTGACGGGCGACCTCGTGGATCTGGAGCCGGCTTGGACGGTGTGAGCGGGTGCACGGCGTGTGCGAGGGGTGCCCGGCGCACGCGCGGACTCCCCGTGTGCCTCCGGTCGCCCGGCGTGCACGGCGCGTGTGAAGTACGCCGTACGGGGGCCGTTCGAGTCTTCGATCGGGCGTCACCCGATCTAGTGTTTTGGCATGGCACGACCACGGCGCATCGTTCTTGTCCGGCACGGTGAGTCAACGGGCAATGTTGACGACAGTGTGTACGAGCGCGAACCCGACCACGCGCTGGCCCTCACCGAACGAGGGTGGCAGCAGGCCGAGGAGACGGGCAAGGAACTGCGCGAGCTGTTCGGCCGCGAGCGCGTGAGCGTGTACGTCTCCCCGTACCGGCGCACGCACGAGACCCTGCGCGCCTTCCACCTGGACCCCGATCTCATACGCGTGCGCGAGGAGCCGCGGCTGCGGGAACAGGACTGGGGGAACTGGCAGGACCGCGACGACGTACGCCTGCAGAAGGCGTACCGGGACGCCTACGGGCACTTCTTCTACCGCTTCGCCCAGGGCGAGTCCGGCGCCGACGTCTACGACCGGGTCGGCGGCTTCCTGGAGAGCCTCTTCCGCAGCTTCGAGGCCCCGGACCACCCGCCCAACGTGCTGCTGGTGACCCACGGCCTGGCGATGCGGCTGTTCTGCATGCGCTGGTTCCACTGGACGGTCGCGGAGTTCGAGTGCCTGTCGAACCCCGGGAACGGCGAGATGCGGATGCTCGTTCTCGGAGACGACGGCAAGTACGCCCTGGACCGGCCCTTCGACCGGTGGCGCGACCCGGAGCCCTACGGGATCACTGGATAGAGTGGGTGAGCCATGACCCCTGACTCCTCTCCCGGCGCGCGACTGGCTCGCGCCCTGGCCGGGCTGCGCGGTCTCGCGGTGGGGGACGCGCTCGGCTCGCAGTTCTCCGTGCCGGCCCACTATCCGCTGCTCCGGCGCCGCGAACTGCCGCCCGGCCCGTGGCGGTGGACCGACGACACCGAGATGGCCTGCTCCGTGGTGGCCGTCCTGGCCTCCCACCACCGCATCGACCAGGACGCCCTGGCACAGTCCTTCGCCCGGCACCACGACGCCGACCGGGGCTACGGGCAGGCGGTCGGCCACCTGCTGGGCCTGGTCCGGGAGGGCGTGGACTGGCGGGAGCCGGCCGCCGCGCTCTTCAAGGGGCAGGGATCGTGGGGCAACGGCGCGGCGATGCGGATCGCCCCGCTGGGCGCGTGGTACGCGGACGACCCGGAACAGGCCACCCACCAGGCGGAGATCTCCGCCTACCCCACCCACCAGCACCGCGAGGCCGTGGTGGGCGCCATGGCCGTCGCTGCGGCCGCCGCGCTGGCCGCCGCCCCCGGCGGACCGCGGACCGCGCAGGGACTGCTCGACGGCGTCATCGCGCTCGTTCCGGCCCGCAGCGCCGTCGGCGCCGGGCTGCGGCGCGCCCGCGACATGCTGGACTACGACGACGTGGCGACGGTCGCGGCCGTGCTCGGCTGCGGACGGCGCACGACGGCCCACGACACGGTCCCGTTCGCGCTGTGGTCGGCCGCCCGGGGCCTCGGGGACTTCGAGAACGCGTTCTGGACGACCGTCCGCGCCGGCGGTGACGTGGACACCACCTGCGCCATCGTCGGCGGGGTCCTCGCCTCCGCGAAGGCGGGGGCGCCACCTGCCGAGTGGGTACGCCGCACCGAACCGCTGCCCGACTGGGTGCCGGTGCCGGACTGAGCCCTTGCCGCCCGGCCGGCGACCCACGGTTTCTCGTGCCTTGGTCACCTGCTCCGTGCGGTGATCGGTGATTCACGAATGCGATCCGGACCGGGCGGAACGCTTCCGTGGCGCGCTCTTCGAGGGAGCCGGAAGCGGAGTCGTGAAGTCGTCCGCCAGGCGTCCTCGGGCGGTCACCGGCCATGGCGTGCAGGGGGGGATGGCGAGGCGTGCGGTGCCGCGAACGGGCAGGTCCTGGATGCCGTCGCGGCCATGGGTGAGGTGCCGCACAACGATGTGCACCAGTGAAGGCACGGGCGCGGGTCCGGAGCAGTCGACCGGCCGGTCGGCGGCGCCGCCGCCGCGTCCGCCGGGGCCCCGGCCGCCGGGACGCGGCGGTGGCGCGCGTCCAGGGGGAACCGGGGTGTCGCGGCGCGATCAGGGCGGCGTACGCTAAGGGCGCCATGCCGTACGAACCACCTACTCACACCGTCGAGCGCTCCCTGCGGGCCACGACCGGAGCGAAGGTCATTGCCGGTGTCGACGAGGTGGGGCGCGGCGCCTGGGCCGGTCCCGTCACCGTCTGCGCGGCGGTCACCGGACTGCGTCGGCCGCCCGTGGGCCTCACCGACTCCAAACTGCTCACCGTCAAGCGGCGCACCCAGCTCGCCGCGGAGCTGGAGAAGTGGGTGACGGCCTACGCACTCGGTCACGCCTCCCCGGAGGAGATCGACGAACTGGGGATGACGGCGTCGCTGCGGCTCGCCGCCGTGCGGGCCCTGGAGGCACTGCCGGTCCGTCCCGACGCGGTGATCCTCGACGGGAAGCACGACTACCTCGGTGCCCCGTGGCGGGTTCGTACGGTCATCAAGGGCGACCGGTTGTGCGTGGCCGTCGCGGCGGCCTCGGTGATCGCCAAGGTGCACCGCGACAAAATGATGGCCGAACTGGGTATCGACCATGCAGACTTCGATTTCGCGGCCAACGCCGGATATCCGTCGCCCGTGCACAAGGCCGCGCTGGAGGAGCGGGGGCCCACCCCGTACCACCGGCTGTCGTGGGCGTATCTTGATGCGCTGCCCAGGTGGCGGCACCTCAAGAAGGTCCGCGTCTGGGCGGACGGGTCCGTTCCGGAAATCGAGGGTCAGCTCGGCTTCGACTTCTGACGGCGTCGCCTGCCCGCGTGCGGCACCCGCCCACGCGGGCCGCACCAACGTTTGATAAATATCAGCCCATGCCTCTCATTCCCGAGGAGCCTCAGATTCACGAGAGTGCCCAGGGTCCCCGCGCCACTCCGGCCAGCGGCCGTACCGCGCCGACCCCCCGTCCCGTACCAGGCCGGGCGGGTTGCGCGGCGGCTGGGGGTCGAAGGCCGGCGTCGGCCCGTCGCTGGAAGGGACCCGCGCCGGGTTCACGTCCGCTCCTCCGGCTCGGCGCTTCGCGCGGTCGGGCCCGGTCGGCCTGTGCCGCGGTGCCGCGCACCGGCCTTCGGCTCCACGCGCGGGCGAGCGCGGCCCGGCTTCCCCGGCGTGACGGGAGCAGCGGGACGCACGCCGTCGGCCCGGGACGCCGGGCGGGTCCCCTCCGGCCCGGGCACGCCCGGACGCGGGCCGTCGGCACGGGCCCGACGCCGGCGCCGGGCCACGGCTCCCGCTCCCCCGGCGCCGCGTCCGGCGTCGTCAGCCGGGTCAGCGCAGGCGGGGCGGTCTGCGCAGTCCTCACGGTCAGAGCGGTCAGGGCCGTCAGTGCGGTCAGCGCAGTCCCCACGGTCAGAGCGGTCAGCGCTGTCAGGGCGGTCAGAGCGGTCTCCGGACGCCCTGGGGCGTGCGTCCGCCGCCGCTGCGGCTGTGCGGCTCTGCCCGCCGCCCGAGGATTCCTCCGCACCGGACTCGTGCGCCTTGCGGTGGTGGCTCCGGTCTGCGTCGCCGCTCTCGCCGTCTTCGCCCGCGTCGCCTTCGCCCGCATCGTGTTCGCCCGCGTCGTCTTCGCTGGCGTCGCCGTCCGCCTCGCTCACTGCCGGTGCGTGGTGCGAGGCATCCGCGTCGTCTTCGCCCCCGTCGTCGTCCGCCTCGCTCACCGCCGATGCGTGGTGCGAGGCATCCGCGTCGTCTTCGCCCCCGTCGCCGTCCGCCTCGCTCACCGCCGGTGCGTGGTGCGAGGCCTCCGCGGCCTCGCGGATCGCAGCGTCCGTCGCTTCCTGGCTCGAGGCGGTTCCCGCTGCGGTCCGGCCGGGGGCCGTCTCCGCCGCTTCTGCCGCCTCCGCGGGCTCCACCGGCACCGCGCTCCCGGACATCCCGGTCGTCCCGGCCGTCTCCGCCCCGGGTGGCCGGGTCCTTTCCGCGCGTGCCGCGCGCAGGCAGCGGCGTACCGACTCGGGATCCAGTCCCTCGTTGCACGCCTGGTGCAGCAGGCGTGCGAAGAGGTAGTCGGGGTCCGCGCCCAGGGCCATGGCCAAGGCCTCCCGGGCTTCCAGCTCGTCGCCGGTCGACCAGGCGACCCAGCCCACGAGCGTCAGCGGCGCCGCCGCGTGCTCGCCGTACGGCCCGACGCAGCGGCGGGCCAGGGCCCGCCACAGCCGCAGGGCCCAACCGGCCTCCTCCCCCTCCATCCACTCGGCGGCGCGATCGCGCGTCGTGCGGTCCTGCAGGCCGAGGATGAGCCTGGCCGCCTCCTCGTCCTCGAGCATCCGGTCGTCGCGGAGGTCGGCGGCGGCGACGCCGGGAACGGCCGGTGCCTCGGCGAAGCGCCGCATGACCCCTTCGGCGAGTTCCAGGGTCTCCACCGCCACCGCCTCGCGGTGCGTCTCGTTCAGCATCCTGGGCACCAGAGCCCTGCCGGCGGCGTCCAGCGCGCTCTCCTGCTGCCGGGCCGCCGCGGTCTCCCACGGCAGCAACCTGGCCTGCAGCTCCCGTAGGCTGCCCCGCACCTGGATGCCGGCGTAGGCAGCCGCGGCGGCCAGCACGGAGGTGCCGGGCAGCCCCATGGGCCGGCCCTCGTCGGGGCAGCAGCCCTCGGTCGGGCAGCAGTAGGACCAGAAGCGGCCTGCGGAGATGCACAGCGCCTCGATCACCGGCACATCGAGGCGCCCGCATTCGGTGCGGAGTTTCTGGGCCAGGGGCCGCAGCCTCTGCATCACTTCGCGTGCCGTCTCGCCCGCCGCCGGTTCCTGACAGAGGAAGGCGACCATCTGCTCGGGCTTGGCGCCCCTGCGCTCGCTGCCCGTGATCAGGCCGTGCGCCAGCTGCCGGGCCGCGGACGGCCAGTCACGCCTGTTCGACGGGATGCCGAGCCTGGCCCGGCCGCCGAACCTGCCGCGTCCGCCCCGGTCGTGCAGGGCGACCAGGACGATGCTGTCCTCGGGTCGGTACCCGAGGAGGTAGGGCAGGGCGTCGGCGAGTTCGGCCGGGGTGCGCAGGGTGACCTGGTGCTCGGGCCCGGGTCCGGCGTAGGTGATGTGGCCGCTGCCGAGGGGTCCGGTCGTGTGGCTGTGATTCGTCATGCGACGACGATCTCGCGGAATCCCGATCTCCGTTTGACCCTGTGGACAACTTCGATCAGGGGCACGCCAACACCCCTGGTTCGGTCAGGAACACGTCCGCACCCCTGCTTCGAACAAGGGGCACGTCCGCTCCCCCTTCTTTCGATCCGGGGCACGTCCGCACCCCCTCGGCACGGTGTCTTCGCGCACCTCGCAGCCCGGGCGGCCCGGTTGCTCAGCCCGCCGCGGCGAGGACCAGCGGAAGCACCTGCTCGGCACCGGCGCGGCGCAGCAGGCGGGCGGCCACGGCGAGGGTCCAGCCGGAGTCGGTGCGGTCGTCCACGAGCAGGACGGGGCCGGGCGCGCCGGCCAGGGCCCGGGCCAGTTCCTCGGGGACGGTGAAGGCGCCGGACAGGGCCTTGAGGCGTTGCGCGGAGTTGCTGCGGCTCGCCGCGTGGGTGCCGGTCGCTCCGGTGTACGCCAGCGCGCCCAGGTAGGGCAGGCGGCCGATGGCCGCGATGCCCTGGGCGAGGGAGCCGACGAGCTGCGGTCGGGTGAGGGAGGGCACGGCGACGACGCCGACCGGCCGGGCGGAGGCGTCCGGGACGTTCGGCGCCCAGCCGCCCGGGGAGCGGGCCCAGTCGGCGAGGACGGCCACCGCGGCCTGCAGGACGTCGTCGGGGACCGGTCCGTCGGGCGCGTTCTCGGCGAGCAGCGGGCGCAGCCGGTTGCCCCAGCCGATGTCGGACAGGCGTCCCAGGGCGCGCCCGGTGGAGCACTGCTCGCCCGCCGGGATGCGCCCCTTGAGGTCGATGCCGAGCGCGGGCATGCCGGTGGGCCACATGCGGCGGGGCTCGATCTCGACTCCCGGGCGGTCGAGTTCCTTCAGCGCGCCCGTCAGCGCTTCGGCCGAGACCGAGGAATCGATCCAGGGGCCGGCGCAGTTGTCGCACCGGCCGCACGGGGCGGCGCCCTCGTCGTCCAGTTGCCGGCGCAGGAACTCCATCCGGCACTGCGAGGTGCCGACGTAGTCGCGCATGGCCTGCTGCTCGGCGGCGCGCTGGCGCGCCACCCGCGCATAGCGCTCGGCGTCGTACTCCCAGGGGGCGCCGGTGGCGGTCCAGCCGCCCTTGACGCGCTGGACGGCGCCGTCCACGTCGAGCACCTTCAGCAGGGTCTCCAGCCGGGTGCGGCGCAGTTCCACCACCGCCTCCAGGGCCGGCACGGACAGCGGCCGGCCGGCGTCGGTGAGGGCCGAGAGCGTCTGGCGCACCTGCGCCTCGGGCGGGAAGGCGGTGTCGGCGAAGTAGCGCCAGATCGCCTCGTCCTCCTTGCCGGGCAGCATCAGCACATCCGCGTGCTCCACGCCGCGCCCGGCCCGGCCGACCTGCTGGTAGTAGGCGATCGGCGAGGACGGTGACCCGAGGTGGACGACGAAGCCCAGGTCCGGCTTGTCGAAGCCCATGCCGAGCGCCGAGGTGGCCACGAGCGCCTTGACGCGGTTCGCGAGCAGGTCGGCCTCGGCCTGCAGCCGGTCGGCGTTCTCGGTGCGCCCGGTGTAGGAGGCCACCTGGAAGTCGCGTTGCCGCAGGAAGGCGGTGACCTCCTCGGCCGCGGCGACGGTGAGCGTGTAGATGATCCCGGAGCCCGGCAGCTCGTGCAGGTGCTCGGCGAGCCAGGCCAGGCGGTGCGCGGCGTCGGGCAGCCGCACGACGCCGAGGCGCAGGCTCTCCCGCTCCAGCGAGCCGCGCAGCACCAGGGCCTCACCGCCGCCGGTGCCCAGTTGCTCGGCCACGTCCGCCGTGACCCGGGCGTTGGCGGTCGCGGTGGTGGCCAGCACCGGCACTCCGGGGGCGAGGTCGGCGAGCATCGACCGCAGCCTGCGGTAGTCGGGCCGGAAGTCGTGGCCCCAGTCGGAGATGCAGTGCGCCTCGTCGACGACCAGCAGACCGGTGGTGGCGGCGAGCCGGGGCAGCAGCTGCTCGCGGAAGTCGACGGAGTTGAGACGCTCGGGACTGACGAGGAGCACGTCGGTCTCCCCGCGTTCGACCTCCCCGTAGATCGACTCCCACTCCTCCGGGTTGGCGGAGTTGATCGTGTGCGCCCGGATGCCGGCCCGCTCCGCCGCCTCCACCTGGTTGCGCATCAGCGCCAGCAGCGGCGAGACGATCACCGTGGGGCCGGCGCCGCGCCGGCGCAGCAGAGCGGTGGCCACGAAGTACACCGCGGACTTGCCCCAGCCGGTGCGCTGCACCACCAGGGCACGCCGGCGTTCCCGCACCAGAGCCGCCACCGCCTGCCACTGGTCCTCCCGCAGCCGTGCCCCTGGGGCACCGACCAGCTCGGCAAGAACGGCATCGGCTTCGGCGCGCAGCTGCGGAGTGTCCATGGCCCCATGCAACCCGAGACCGCGCCCCCTCGGCCACTTCACTCAGGGTGACGGCCACGGGACGATCGGCCGCTCTCAGGCGTCGCGGGGCTCGGCGCCGGGTAGGTATATCCCGCTGGGGATAAAAGGCACGGGCCGTCCGATAACGGTCGGTGGCCCCAATTGCTCGTTGCCGCATCCCAGTTCGACAGGAAGAATTGAAGTCCGCTCCCGCACGGCTGGGCCGTGATTTGGTTGGGCTCTGCTGCGGTGCGCTCCCGAATCCGACCCCGCCCGCAGTGTGGGCGCGTAGCCGAAGGGAGGAACGTGACCTTCGGATTCGCTCCGTCCTCGGCGGCATCGTTGTCGACGTCCGCCGCCTCCGCCCATCGCGTGCTGGAACCCGCGGAGTGGGCCGCCGCGGGCATCCCTCTGCTGCGCAACCCCCGTGACGTCGTCAGCGGGCTCCACGCCCGGCACCGGCCGCGACCGGCGACCGCCGTGGTCGCGGTCCTCGACCCGGACGAACGGCTGCGGGCCAGTGCCTCGTTCGTCCGCCGCCCGGCGCCCGCCGACGGCTGGATGTTCCGCAACGCGCTGCTGGACCAGCTGCGTCGGGTCATCCCCCACGACCTGCGGCGCCGAACTCCGGTGCGCACCGCCGTGCTTCTGTACTGCCGCGAGGGCGACGCGCGCTGGACGGAGGAGGACGGCGCGTGGATGTGGGGCCTGCGTGACGCCTGCACCCTGCACGGGCTGCGCTGCGGGGCGTACATCACGCTGACCCCGGACGGCTGGCAGGTGCTGGGCGAGGGCCGCGGCGGCCGTCGGCCGAACGCCGGCTCCGCGCCCGAGCCCTTCGAGACGGCCGAGCTACCGCCGCCGCGGCCACGGCCCGGAGGCGCGGCCTCCGACGTGCTGCGCCGGGCGGCGGCCCGCTGAGGACCGGCATCCGGGCGCGAGGTTTCGCCGCCCCCTGGTCACGTTCTCGGCGACAGCTTCCGCCGCCCGCCGCCCGCCGACACGTCCCGCCAACGGCGGCCTGTACGGGGTCGTACCGGCTGATGCCGGGGTGCCTGCGCGGCCTGCGCAGGGGTTCCGGCCCATGCCGGGGGTGCCTGCGCGGGCTGTCCGGGCTGCGCCCGTGCCCGCCGTCCTCACGGGGAGGCGTGATCGTCCCGCCACGGGTCCAGGAAGCACGGACACCCAGGACCCACGAACGCCCGGCGGGAGGTCGCTTGCGCGCATGCCGAAGCAGCCGTCGTGCGGTGGTGCCGCAGCGACGGCTGTCGCCCTGCACGGCCCCGGACGGCCGGGAGCAACCTCCCGGTCACCGGGGGCCGTTCAGACGCCCGCGCCCAGCACCGAGTTGATCTGCTGGGGATCGCCGCACACGATCAGCAGCGCTTCGGCCCGCGAGTGGGCCAGCGGCAGGACCGTGGCGGCGGCAGCGTCGGTGCCGCCGTTGACGGCGACGACGACCACCGGACGCGCGGCGGCGCGGGGGGCCAGGGCGGCGTCCGTGTAGAACACGTCGTCACGGGCGTCGTGCTGGGCCCAGTAGGAGGCCTCCCCGAAGGTCAGCTCGTGCGCGGCCCACGGGTGCGGGTCACCGGTGGTGATGACCAGCACGTCGCCGGGGGCACGGCCCGACTCCAGGAGCAGGTCGACCGCTTCCTCGGCGGCGTCCAGCGCACCCTCGGCGGAGGCAGGGATCAGCTGGATCTGCGGGGTGGACGAAGCGGCACGGGGGGCCGGAGCCGACGGTCCGGGCTTGGACGCGGCCACGTCCCGCGGCGTACGTTGCGCCGGCGCCGGCCCCCTGCGGCCGGGACGACCGGGGCGCGGCGGAGCCGCGGGGCGGGGGCCTGGTACGGGA
>NZ_LR732544.1:5479520-5499590 GCF_902506575.1 Streptomyces mexicanus
TCCGTGTGGCGCCCGTCTCACGCCTCCCGCCGCCCGTCTCACAGCCCGCGCGGCCCGCCTCCCGGCCCGCTGCGTCCCCTGCGGTACGAACTGCGCCGCGCCTCCGGCATCGGCACGGGCTTCGTCACCTGCGCCGTCGTCCTGGTCGTCTCCGCTCTCACCTCCCTGATCATGGGAGGCGTCGGTCACACCCCGCAGCCCCGGCTGCTGGCCGCCTGGCCCCACCAGTTCCCGCTCCCGCCGGCGGCGCTCGGCGCCGGGCTGCTCGGCGCGCTCGCCTTCGGCGACGAGTTCCGTCACCCCGCGCTCGCGGCGGACCGCGGCACCGTGCCCCGCCGCCTGGGGCTGCTCACCGCGAAACTCCTCGTCGCCGCAGCCACCGCGCTGCTGCTCGCCTTCCTCACGGTCGGCTGCGACGCCGAAGTCCTCTACCTCGTCTACGGACGGGAGCTGACCCAGGTTCCCGGCGACTGGCTGTCGCTGGGCGCGAGTTGGATCGGCCTGGTGGTGGGCTGCGCCTGGGCCGGTGTGCTGTCCGCGGGGATCTTCAGGTCCACCACGGCCGGGCTCGCGACCGTGCTGGCGGTACCGGTGGTGGTCGCACCCGCGGTGCACACGGTGCTGGGCGGGTCCGCCCGGGACACCGAGGGCCTGCCCGCGCGGCTCCGCGAGACGTTCCTGCTGCAGTGGCCCTTCGGCGGGGACCGCTACCTGGCCGCCGCGGCCCGGCTGATCGCCCAACCCATGGGCGGCGCCCTGACGTTGTCGCTGGCCGGGCTGATGTGCGGGTACGCGGTCATGACCCTGCGGAGCCGGGTCCGGTGACCGGCGTTGGCCCGGTTTCGCTCGCGCGGTGCCCGCAATTCCCCGCGGAAAGCACATTTCTTTCCGATAAGGCGTCAATTGCGGTGAAGTGAGCGATCACCCTTTCGTGTGCTTTTCACCAAAGACCTCAAGGGAGTTGGAAACGGCGCCGACAAAGGATCCGTGAGTACCCTTGCGCACACCATGATGACCGCCGCCCGCTCCACCGACTCCGGCCTGGTCGGCCCGGGCGAACTCGCCCGCTCCCCGTACGCGGAGGCGCCCGCCCCCGACCGCGTCGCGAGCCCGTCCTGGGAGGGGGCGGACCCGGAGCTGGGCCGGGTGGGCCGGCGCGCCACGGGCAGCCGCGGCCGCGGACTGCACGGCCAACTCGTCCAGCAGCTGGGTCAGATGATCGTCTCCGGAGACCTGGGCGCCGACCGGCCGCTGGTGCCCGAGGAGATCGGCCAGCGTTTCGAGGTCTCCCGCACCGTCGTCCGCGAGTCGCTGCGCGTCCTGGAGGCCAAGGGCCTGGTCAGCGCCCGGCCGAACGTCGGCACGCGGGTGCGCCCGGTCAGCGACTGGAACCTGCTCGATCCGGACATCATCGAGTGGCGGGCCTTCGGGCCCCAGCGCGACGACCAGCGCCGTGAGCTGAGCGAGCTGCGCTGGACGATCGAACCTCTCGCCGCGCGGCTCGCCGCCGGGCACGGACGCGAGGACGTCCAGCAGCGTCTGGCCGACATGGTCGAGATCATGGGGCACGCCCTGGGGCAGGGCGACGCGCTGACCTTCTCCCGCGCCGACGCCGAGTTCCACACGCTGCTGATCCAGGTCGCGGGCAACCGGATGCTGGAGCACCTCTCCGGGATCGTCTCCGCCGCGCTCCAGGTCTCCGGCGGCCCCGTCACGGGGTGCGACCGGCCCAGCGAGGCGGCCCTGGCGCAGCACGCCCGCATCGTCGACGCGCTCGGGACCGGTGACGGAGCGGCCGCCGAGACCGCCATGCGCCAGCTGCTGACGGTGCACCCCGAGATCGAGCGGGTGGTTCCCGCGCCGCGCGAGCACTGAGCCGCGTACGCCGATCCGGGCACGGACGGAACGGCAGCGCCCCTGCCGTCCTCTCCGCGTCTGCCGTCCTCTGCATGCCTGCCGCCCGGCCGGTGAACGGGCTCGGCAGGACCCCGCCGGACCCGCCGCGCTCGGCGGGGTCCGCGCGGGACGCGCAGACGGTGCCCCGACCGGCACGGCGTACCGCCCCGCACGACGTCCCGTACGGGGTTCCGCACGGCGTTCCGACCGGCACTGCCGGGGACGACAAGCGGCCGTAATTGATCGCTTATGACCGTTTTTGGGCGCTTACAGGGTGTGACTCGGGCCACGCGGATTGGGCGTAACGCTCGCGGAGACAACGCGATGACCTAAGAGGTGACAGCCGCGGAGGGAATACGGACGCCGAACACGGCGCTGTGCATCTTCCCCGGCCCGCGCCCGCGCCGTCGGCCCATCCCCAGGCCGGTGGTCGGCTCCCGTCCACTGTGGACGGGGCCGGAAGCCGTTTTCCAACGTTCCGAGAGGTTGTTCGTGTCGGCCAGCACATCCCGTACGCTCCCGCCGGAGATCGCCGAGTCCGTCTCTGTCATGGCGCTCATTGAGCGGGGAAAGGCTGAGGGGCAGATCGCCGGCGACGATGTGCGTCGGGCCTTCGAAGCTGACCAGATTCCGGCCACTCAGTGGAAAAACGTACTGCGCAGCCTCAACCAGATCCTCGAGGAAGAGGGTGTGACGCTGATGGTCAGTGCCGCGGAGCCCAACAAGCGCACCCGAAAGAGCGTCGCAGCGAAGAGTCCGGCCAAGCGCACCGCCAAGACGGTCGCGGCGAAGACGGTGACCACCCGGAAGGCCACCGCCGCCGCCCCGGCGGCACCTGCCGTGGACGCGCCCGTCGAGGACGACGCCCCCGCGAAGAAGGCCGCCGCCAAGAAGACGACCGCCGTGAAGAAGACGGCGGCGAAGAAGGCGACGACGGCCGCGAAGAAGACGACGGCCAAGAAGACGGCCGCCAAGAAGGACGACGTCGAGCTTCTCGAGGACGAGGTGCTGGAGGACCCCAAGGGCGCCGAGGAGCCCGAGGGTACCGAGAACGCCGGTTTCGTGCTCTCCGACGAGGACGAGGACGACGCCCCCGCCCAGCAGGTCGCCGCGGCCGGCGCCACCGCCGACCCGGTCAAGGACTACCTCAAGCAGATCGGCAAGGTCCCCCTGCTCAACGCCGAGCAGGAGGTCGAGCTGGCCAAGCGCATCGAGGCGGGCCTGTTCGCCGAGGACAAGCTGGCCAACTCCGACAAGCTGGCGCCGAAGCTCAAGCGCGAGCTGGAGATCATCGCCGAGGACGGCCGCCGCGCCAAGAACCACCTGCTGGAGGCCAACCTCCGTCTGGTGGTCTCCCTGGCCAAGCGCTACACCGGCCGCGGCATGCTCTTCCTGGACCTCATCCAGGAGGGCAACCTCGGTCTGATCCGCGCGGTCGAGAAGTTCGACTACACCAAGGGCTACAAGTTCTCCACGTACGCCACCTGGTGGATCCGCCAGGCGATCACCCGAGCGATGGCCGACCAGGCCCGCACCATCCGTATCCCGGTGCACATGGTCGAGGTCATCAACAAGCTCGCGCGCGTGCAGCGCCAGATGCTCCAGGACCTGGGCCGCGAGCCCACCCCGGAGGAGCTGGCCAAGGAGCTGGACATGACCCCGGAGAAGGTCATCGAGGTCCAGAAGTACGGCCGCGAGCCCATCTCACTGCACACCCCGCTGGGCGAGGACGGCGACAGCGAGTTCGGTGACCTCATCGAGGACTCCGAGGCGGTCGTCCCGGCCGACGCCGTCAGCTTCACGCTCCTGCAGGAGCAGCTGCACTCCGTGCTCGACACCCTGTCCGAGCGTGAGGCCGGCGTCGTCTCCATGCGGTTCGGCCTGACCGACGGCCAGCCGAAGACCCTCGACGAGATCGGCAAGGTCTACGGCGTCACGCGCGAGCGGATCCGCCAGATCGAGTCGAAGACCATGTCGAAGCTGCGCCACCCGTCGCGTTCGCAGGTGCTGCGCGACTACCTCGACTAGTCACGGCCGTACGGCAACCGAAGGCCCGGACCCCGGAAAGGGGCCGGGCCTTCGTGCTGCGGGCTGCGCTCCGATGCGTGACTCTGGGTGTCCGATGATCATCCCAGAGTGAGGAGCGCACATGCGAGGCCGTATTGTCCGGGCCCTTGCCCGGCCCCTGGTCCTGGCGGCTGCGGCAGCCGCGATACCGCTGGTCACCACCGCTCCGGCCGTTGCCGACAGCGTGGTCGTGGGGGGCTTTCCCGTCGATGTCTCGCACAGTCCCTGGGCGGTGGCGCTCTCCAGCCGTGACCGGTTCGGAGGCAGCCGCTCGGGGCAGTTCTGCGGCGGCGTCGCCATCGCCCGCACCGCCGTGCTGACCGCGGCGCACTGTATGGGCAAAGAGGTCGTGGGTGCGCCACCGACGTCGGATCTGAAGGTCATCACCGGCCGCACGGACCTGCTCTCCGGGGAGGGCAAGGAGATCCACGTGCGTTCCGTCTGGGTGAACCCGGGCTACGACACCGCGACCAACGCGGGCGACTTCGCCGTGCTCACCCTGGCCGAGCCGGTGTCCAGGAACGCGGTGATCCCGATGGCCGGTCCCGGTGACCCCGCGTACAAGCCGGGCACACGGGCCGTGGTGTACGGCTGGGGGGACACCACCGGATCGGCCGCCTACGCCCGCACTCTGCACGCCGCGCGGATGCGCGTCCTGCCCGACGACCAGTGCGAGCGGGCCTACCCCGGCAGCGCGGAGGGCACGTACCGGCCCCGCACGATGCTGTGCGCGGGGGAGCCGGCAGGGGGCCGCGACGCCTGCCAGGGGGACAGCGGAGGCCCGCTGGTCGCCCAGGGGCGGCTGATCGGCCTGGTGTCGTGGGGGAGCGGCTGCGGGCAGCCGGGCAGGCCGGGCGTCTACACACGCGCGTCGTACGTCGTACGGACCCTCGATCGGACCGGTGATTCCCCGGTCACTCAGGGCTGAGGCCGACCGGCCCCGACGGCCGTCGGCGGGTACGGCGAAGGGCGGTCGCTCCCGGATGCGGGAACGACCGCCCTTTCGCCGGCCTGTGCCGGACCTGGCTCGTCGTGCGAGGTGTCAGCGCTCGTCTTCGGACGTGCTTGCCGGAACAGACGTCAGGCGCTCCGTCTCGTCCTGTATCTCAGCGGCGATCTTCTTGAGTTCCGGCTCGAACTTGCGACCGTGGTGGGCGCAGAAGAGCAGTTCTCCGCCGCTCAGCAGGACGACGCGCAGGTATGCCTGGGCGCCGCAGCGGTCGCAGCGATCAGCGGCCGTCAGCGGGCTCGCGGGGGTCAGAACAGTAGTCACGTCGCCTCTTCTCTAGCTCGACGAGCTGTCGTACCAGGGTCAACATCCAACCAGCCCCAAACGTTCCCGCTCGCGGCTTTTTCTCGAAAAATCTTTCCGAGACGGCTGTCCGTTGCCGGTTTGGCGGCGAATGTGCCGTATTGCGTGTCTATGTGTCGTACGGGTTCGCGCTGTCGGTCATGGTCGGTCCTCCCCGGCGGCGATGCCGGTTGTGCAAGAGGACGTGCCCGGAGCCTAAATGGTTCATGCCTCGAAGGGAACGTGATGTGTGCTTCACTCTGTCGAGGTATCGAACGCACTTGCGACTCTCTACTACTCTGGGTTCGTGCCGAGGGTGGCGTTACAAGGGCTCTACCAGGGCTCGGTACCCTCTGAGCGACAACCGAAGCTACGCCCCAACCTTCCGGGCCCCCTTTGAAATTCAGCGAGGAGCGAACCGCGTGACCGCCGACACGTCCGTGCCGTCCACAGCGCTGCTGGCAGGAGCAGACCGGGACGGCTCCAACTACACCGCGCGGCACCTGCTCGTCCTCGAGGGCCTCGAAGCCGTGCGCAAGCGCCCCGGCATGTACATCGGGTCCACCGACAGCCGGGGCCTGATGCACTGCCTGTGGGAGATCATCGACAACTCCGTGGACGAGGCCCTGGCGGGCGTGTGCGACCACATCGAGGTGGTCCTGCACGACGACGGTTCCGTCGAGGTACGGGACAACGGCCGTGGCATCCCGGTCGACGTCGAGCCCCGCACCGGCCTGTCCGGTGTCGAGGTCGTCATGACCAAGCTGCACGCGGGCGGCAAGTTCGGCGGCGGCTCCTACGCGGCCTCCGGCGGTCTGCACGGCGTCGGTGCCTCCGTCGTCAACGCCCTGTCCGCCCGGCTGGACGTGGAGGTGGACCGCGGCGGGCACACCCACGCCATCAGCTTCCGGCGCGGTGTGCCCGGAGCGTTCTCGGGCACCGGGCCGGAGGCCAAGTTCGAGGCCAAGAGCGGCCTGCGCAAGACCAAGAAGATCCCCAAGAACCGCACCGGCACGCGCGTGCGCTACTGGGCCGACCGGCAGATCTTCCTCAAGGACGCCAAGCTCTCCCTGGAGAACCTCCACCAGCGCGCCCGCCAGACCGCCTTCCTGGTGCCCGGCCTGACCATCGTCGTGCGCGACGAGTACGGCCTGGGCGAGGGCGGCAGCAAGGGCGAGGAGTCCTTCCGCTTCGACGGCGGGATCAGCGAGTTCTGCGAGTACCTGGCGAGCGACAAGCCGGTCTGCGACGTCCTGCGCTTCAGCGGGCAGGGCACCTTCAAGGAGACCGTGCCGGTCCTCGACGAGCACGGTCAGATGACACCCACCGAGGTCACCCGCGAACTCGGCGTGGATGTGGCACTGCGCTGGGGGACCGGCTACGACACGACGGTCCGCTCGTTCGTCAACATCATCGCCACCCCCAAGGGCGGCACCCACGTCGCCGGCTTCGAGCAGGCCGTCACCAAGACACTGAACGAGGTGCTGCGGGCCAAGAAGCTGCTGCGCGTCGCCGAGGACGACATCGTCAAGGACGACGCCCTGGAGGGCCTGACCGCCGTGGTCACGGTCCGGCTCGCCGAGCCGCAGTTCGAGGGCCAGACCAAGGAGGTCCTCGGCACCTCGGCGGCCCGCCGCATCGTGAACAACGTGGTCTCCAAGGAACTCAAGGCGTTCCTGACCTCCTCCAGGCGGGACGCCGCCCAGCAGGCCCGTGTGGTGCTGGAGAAGGCCGTCGCCGCGGCCCGCACGCGCATCGCCGCCCGCCAGCACAAGGACGCCCAGCGCCGCAAGACGGCCCTGGAGTCCTCCTCGCTGCCCGCCAAGCTCGCCGACTGCCGCAGCGACGACGTCGACCGCAGCGAACTGTTCATCGTGGAGGGTGACTCCGCGCTGGGTACGGCCAAGCTCGCCCGCAACTCCGAGTTCCAGGCGCTGCTGCCGATCCGCGGCAAGATCCTCAACGTCCAGAAGTCGTCCGTGTCGGACATGCTGAAGAACGCCGAGTGCGGCGCGATCATCCAGGTCATAGGGGCCGGCTCGGGCCGCACCTTCGACCTGGACGCCGCCCGCTACGGCAAGATCATCATGATGACGGACGCGGATGTGGACGGCTCCCACATCCGGACCCTGCTGCTGACGCTGTTCCACCGCTACATGCGGCCCATGGTCGAGGCCGGCCGGGTGTTCGCCGCGGTGCCGCCGCTGCACCGCATCGAACTGGTCCAGCCGAAGAAGGGCCAGGACAAGTACGTCTACACGTACTCGGACCGGGAACTGCGGGACAAACTGCTGGAGTTCCAGAGCAAGAACATCCGGTACAAGGACACGATCCAGCGGTACAAGGGCCTCGGTGAGATGGACGCCGACCAGCTGGCCGAGACCACCATGGATCCGCGCCGCCGCACCCTGCGCCGGATCAACCTCAACGACCTGGAGGCCGCCGAGGCCGTGTTCGACCTGCTGATGGGCAACGACGTGGCCCCGCGGAAGGAGTTCATCGCCAGCTCGGCGGCCACCCTGGACCGCTCGCGCATCGACGCCTAGGTGTCCTGTCCCGGAACGTTGGTGACACGCCTGCTGGGTGCTTGAACAGGTGAGGGCTTCTGGGTTCGGTGTGGATCTAGTACTTCAGCAGCGGTTCGTGTCCTGAGCCGGAACGCGGAACCGGAACGTGCTCTCCCACGTCTGACCAGGCATGGACAGTCGTCGGGCAACTGCCGTGGCCGGCGCCCTCCTGCGGCTCTGCTGGCCATCACGGCGTGCGGCGCGCCGCGGATGGGGAGCGAGGGGCGAAAGCCGAGGCAGACCGGGCCGGCCACCGACTGGTCCGCTCCGAAGGGGCCGGGCGGAACCGGTGGACTCCTGGTAGGGGCACGCTGGACGGCACAGTGGATCACCGTCGGCGGACGGACCACCACTGCCCCCGCGCATGCCGCCGCCTGGGTCGACTTCGGCTACGACGGCACCGTAACGGGCCGTTACGGCTGTACCTCGTTCCGGCGGACGGCCCACGTCACCGCCGGCACGCTCACCCTCGGTGCTCCGGCGACGCAGTCGGCGGGCCGGGGCCGGTGCGCGGCGAAGAACCGGGGCTTCGAGGAGGAGTTCCGCACGTTCTTCAACGGGCGGCTGAACATCACACGGCGGGTCGACGACGTCACGATCGATATGAAGAACGGGCGGGGCGACCAAGTGGCCCTGAAACTCCTATGGCCCCGAGGCCTGTTCGGCAGGCGCTGGCAGGTGGACCACCTGGCCGTGGCGGACACCAGTTACCCACTCGCGGCCGGAAAGGCGGTCTACTTCGTCTTCCACCGCGATGGAACGGTCACCGGCAACCTGGGCTGCAACGACTTCACCGGCAGCGCCACCTTCTCGGGCGACGTCTTCACGCTGTACCGGCTCACGCCGACGACGCACCGTACCTGCTCCCAAGACATCATGCGCGACGAGCAGATCATGTTGTCGCCCAGGAACGATCCACGGTCGACCCGCTTCTCAGCCCTGACCGACAGCTGGGAGAGCGACCACGACCCCACGCAGGGCCTGCCGGAGTTCGGGTACGGCTTCAAGGCACTCGACCACTGACGGCGACAGCCGGGACGAGCGTCCGCGACGTCGGCCGGCCATCGTCCTCCCGCCTTGAGAGGGCAGCCCGATGGCCGGCCCGCGCCGGGCGGGACCGGCCAGGCGCGCGCCCGTCGCGACCCCCCGGTCCGGCCCGGGGGCCGGATCCCAGGATCGGTATCCCAGAAGCCAGGACTCGGGACCCGGCCGCGGGCCGCTTCTCCACCCACGGGTGGAGAGACACGACGAGCGTGATCCACCCGTGATCCACCCTGGCTCCGATCAACCGGCCCGCGCTCTTCCGTAGCGTCGAAGGCGTCGGCGGCACTCGGCCGTCGGCGCTCCTTCCCGCTCACGGAGGCTTGTGATGTCCGGGCTCGTCAACGCGCTGGTGATCGTCGCCGTCGTCGTCGTGGTGATCGCGCGGCAGTTCCGCACCCGCCGGCTCGACGCCGACCGGCGCTGGTGGCTGGCGCCCGCGATCCTGGCGGTCGTCGCGCTCCGGCAGCCGGGCCTCGTGGACGCCCACCATCGCGGCGAGTCCCTCGCACTGCTCGCCGCCGAGCTGCTCATCGGCGTGGGCACCGGAGCCGGCTGGGCCTGGACCACCCGGATATGGGCGGAGCAGGACGGCACCGTGTGGACCAGGAGCAGCAAGGCCAGTGCGGCTGTCTGGGCCGGTGGGATAGCGCTGCGTGCCGGCCTCTTCGCGCTCGGTGCGCTGCTCGGGATACGGCAGGGCAGTTCCGCGCTGATGCTCGCCCTCGCCGGCACGCTGCTGGTCCGCTCCGCGGTCCTGGCCCTGCGCGCGCGGTCCCTCGCCGTCCCGGCGGGCGGCTGGACCACCGCGTACGGTGACGACCGGGCCCGACCCGCCTGGAAGGAGCGCGTGTGACCGACAACGCATGGACGCGCTGGCCCTCCCCGGAGGCGCTGGGCCGCGCGGGGCTCTCGCGGCCCCGGCGGCTCATCGGGTGGTCGGTGCGGGTGGTGGTGGGAGCCGCACTGCTGTGGGGCGCCCTCAGCAGCCGCCACGTCCACCTCTGGGGCGCCGTCGCGGCCGTGGCCGGCGTCCTCGTCGCGGCCGTCGTCGCCCGGGGCTTCTTCCGGACCACCCTCGCGCAGAGACTCTGGCCCTCCCTGGGGCTGCTGGCGGTGCTCATCGGCCTCGCGGTCGCCTTCCGCGCCGGGAACCTCACCGTGCCCGCCCTCGTCATCTGGTGCGCCTGCGCGGTCGCGGCCCTGGAACGGCTGCCCCTCGCCGCCGCCGCGCCCGTCTCGGCGCTCTCCCTCACCGCCTACGCACTGTTCGGCAACGGCAACTGGTTCACCACCGCGGCCACCACCATCGGCCTCGCCCTCGCCGGCTACGTCCTGCGGCTGGACGCGGAGGCCCGGGGCGGCGCCCTGCGCCTGCTCGCCCAGGAACGGGCCGCGCGCGTGGCCGAGGCGGAGTCGGCTGCCCTGGCCGAGCGGGCCAGGATCGCTCGGGAGATCCACGACGTGCTGGCGCACAGCCTCTCGGCGCAACTCGTGCACCTGGAGGCGGCGCGGCTGCTCATCGAGCGGGGCGCGGACCGCGACCAGATCCTCGAACGGGTCGTCGCGGCCCGGGGCATGGCCCGCGACGGCCTCGCCGAGACCCGCCAGGCCCTGTCCGCACTGCGCGGCGAGCTGACCCCGCTGGAGGACTTCCTCAGCGAGCTCGTACGGGAGAACGCGACCGCCGAGGTCACCGTCTCGGGTGACCGGCGGCCGCTGCCCGCCGAGGCCTCGCAGGCCGTGCGCAGAGTCGCCCAGGAGGCGCTGACCAACATCCGCAAGCACGCATCGGGGGCCAAGGTCCACATCCGCCTGGACTACGGGGAGCACGAGGTGAGGCTCTGCGTGCGGGACTCCGGCGGCACGCCCGGCGAACTGGCGGGCTCCGGCGGCGGGTACGGTCTGCTGGGCATGCGGGAGCGTGCCGAGCTGCTGGGCGGTTCCCTCGAGGCAGGACCGCACGAGGAGGGGTTCGCGGTGACGTTGAAGGTGCCGGTATGAGCGAGGAGGCCGCCGAGAAGCCCGCGCGGGTGGTGGTGGCGGACGACCAGACCGTCGTCCGGGAGGGCATCGTGATGCTGCTGGGCCTGCTGCCCGGCGTCGAGGTCGTCGGATCGGCGGGGGACGGGGACGAGGCGGTGCGGCTCGTCGCGGAACTCGCTCCGGACGTGGTCCTGATGGATCTGCGCATGCCGCGCTGCGACGGGGTGGAGGCCACCCGCAGGATCCGGGCCGAGCATCCCGGGACCCAGGTGGTCGTCCTCACCACGTACGCCGACGACGAGTCGCTGTTCCCGGCGCTCAGAGCGGGCGCGCGCGGCTACCTGACCAAGGACGCCGGCGGCGACGAGATCGTCCGGGCGGTGCGGAGCGTGCTGTCCGGGGACGCAAGTTTCGCGCCCGGCATCCAGCGGCGGCTGCTGGAGCGGCTGTCCGGGCCCGAGCCGCACCCGGCCCCCGCCGCCGAGGCGCCCGACGGACTGACCGCGCGGGAGTGCGAGGTGCTGTCGCTGATCGCGGAGGGCCTGAGCAACCAGGAGATCGCCCGCCGGCTGCACGTCTCCACGGCCACGGTGAAGACCCACATCAACAACCTCTTCGCCAAGGCGGGGCTGAAGGACCGGGCGCAGGCGGTGCGTTACGCCTACGCGAAGGGGGTGGCACGGCCGCCCGAGAGGTGAATCACCTGATGGGGTGAACAGCGCGGAGAAGAGAAGTCGGGGATCTTCCCGTTCTGCCCATCCTGGGGCATGCAGTCAAGCAACAGCCGGCCCCACGGGGACGGAGGCGGTCCCGAGCGGACGCCCGGGCACGAGGGGACGTACGACGGCCTGCAGCGGTCCGCCGAGGACATGAGGTCCCGCGACCCCTGGTACGACGCGCTGGCCTCCGGGTGGGGCGAGGGGGACGGCACGGGTGCCGCCGTGTCCGTGCCGGCGGCCCGCCGGGAGGGCCACACCGGCGGGGGCGCGCAGGCCACGGCCCAGGTCTACCTGGAGGTGCAGCGCAGCGCGGCGTTCCAGGAGGTGCGCGGCCGGTACCGCAGGTTCGTGGTGCCCGGGGTGGCGGCCTTCTTCCTCTGGTACGTGGCGTACGTCGTGGCCGCCACCGCGGCACCCGGGTGGATGGCGCGCCCGGTGGCGGGCGCGGTGAACGTGGCGATGCTCGCCGGGCTCGGGCAGTTCCTCACCACCTTCCTCCTCGCCTGGGCCTACGCGCGCCACGCGCGGCTGCGCCGCGACCGGGCCGCGCTGGAACTGCGCTGGGACACCCAGGAGCTGACGCGGGGCGTCCGGGGCGGTGCGTCGTGACCGGCGACCATCAGACCCTGGCGCTGCTGCTGTTCAGCGCGTTCGTCGCGGTCACCTTGGCGATCACCACCTGGGTGAGCCGCAACCGGCACGGCTCGGCGGAGGAGTTCTACGCGGGCGGGCGGCTGTTCTCCCCGATGGAGAACGGTTTTGCCATCGCGGGCGACTACGCGTCCGCCGCCTCCTTCCTGGGCGTGCCCGGGCTGATCGCGCTGTTCGGCTACGACGGCGTGCTGTATGTGGTGGGCTTCCTCGTGGGCTGGCTGGTGGTGCTGTTCCTGGTCGCCGAACTGGTGCGCAACTGCGGGCGGTTCACCCTCGCCGACGTGGTCGCGGCACGCATGAGCGAGCGGCCGGTGCGGATCGCCGCGGGCACCTCCTCCGTGACCGTGTCCGTCCTGTACCTGGTGGCGCAGATGGTGGGCGCGGGCAGCCTGGTCGCCCTGCTGCTGGGGCGGACCGGCGCGGCGGCGCAGGTGTGGACCGTGATCGGCGTCGGCGCGCTGATGGTGGTCTATGTGTCGCTGGGCGGGATGCGGGCCACCACCTGGATCCAGATCGTCAAGGCGGTCGTGCTGCTGGGCGGCACCGTCGCCCTGACCGTCCTCGTCCTGGCCCGCTTCCACGGCGACCTGGACCGGCTGCTCCTGACCGCCGCCTCGCGCAGCGGCCACGGCGACGCCTTCCTGGCGCCCGGCCTGAAGTACGGCGGGGACTGGACCGCACGCCTGGACTTCATCAGCCTCGGACTGGCGCTGGTCCTCGGCACCGGCGGCCTGCCGCACATCCTGTCCCGCTTCTACACCGTGCCGACCGCGCGGGCGGCCCGCCGGTCGGCCCTGTGGTCCATCGGGCTCATCGGTGCCTTCTACCTGATGACGATCGTCCTCGGCTTCGGCGCCGCCGCGCTCATCGGTCCGGAGGCCGTACGACGGTCGAACGCGGCCGGGAACACGGCGGTGCCGCTGCTGGCCCTCGACCTGGGCGGCGGCGCGGACTCCACCGGGGGAACGATTCTGTTCGCGGTGGTCGCCGCCGTCGCCTTCGCCACCATCCTCGCGGTGGTCGCCGGGATCACGCTGGCCTCCTCGGCGTCGGTGGCCCACGACCTGTACGCGTCGCTACGGCGCCGCGGCCGTCGCCGGCACAGCGAGGTGGCCGTGGCGCGGATCGCGGCCGTCGGCATCGGCGTGATCGCCATCGCCCTGGGCCTGCTCGCCCGCGACCTCAACGTCGCCTTCCTGGTGGGACTCGCCTTCGCCGTCGCCGCGTCCGCGAACCTGCCGGTGCTCCTGTACTCCCTGTTCTGGCGCTCCTTCACCACCCGCGGCGCGGTCTGGGCCGTCTACGGCGGGCTGATCCCCGCCCTCGGGCTCGTCGTGCTCTCCCCGGTGGTCTCCGGCAGCCCGGACTCGCTGTTCCCCGGCGTCGACTTCCAGTACTTCCCGCTGCAGAACCCGGGCCTGGTCTCCGTCCCGCTGGGCTTCCTCGCCGGCTGGCTCGGCACCGTCACCTCCGCCGAACCGCCGGACGAGGCCAAGCACGCGGAGACGGAGGTGCGGTCGCTGACCGGGGCGGGCGCCGTGTAGCCCGTGTCCCTCCGCCGCCGGGGTACGGCCGCGCGCCGCGCCGCGGCGGCTACGGCGTCACCCACGCGTAGCGGTGCTCCGGGCGCCCCGTGTCGCCGTACTTCAGGGACAGCCGTAGGCGGCCGGCCTGTTCCAGGTGGCGCAGGTAGCGCTGGGCGGTGGAACGGCTCAGGCCGGTCCGGGCGGCCACCTCGTGCGCCGACAGCGGCCGGCCCGCGCGGTGCAGGACACCGCAGATCAGGTCCGTCGTCGGCTCCGAGTGGCCGCTGGGCAGGCCGGGGGAGGACGGCGCGGGCAGGGTGCGCAGCGCGCCGAAGATCCGGTCCACCTGCTCCTGCCCGGCCACGCCCCGGCCGCCGACCCGGTCCACCGTGCGGCGCAGGGCGGCGTAGGACTCCAGGCGGGTGCGCAGCGCGGCGAAGGTGAACGGCTTGACGAGATAGTGCAGCGCCCCGAGGCGCATCGCCTGCTGGACGGTCGTCACGTCACCGGCCGCCGTGATCATGATGACGTCGGTGCCCAGGCCCTGGTGACGCATGCCGTGCACGAGGTCCAGGCCCGTGCGGTCGGGCAGGTAGTGGTCGAGCAGGACCAGATCGATGCCGCCGCGCTGCACCGCCGTCAGGGCCTGTGCGGCGCTGTGCGCACGGGCGGCCACCCGGAAGCCGGGAACCTTTCCGACGTACTTCGCGTTGATCTCGGCGACACGGAAGTCGTCGTCGACCACCAGGACGTCAATCATCGGGCCTCTTTCCCTCAAGGCCTGGCGAACGTCAAGCCCGTGTTTCGGCTCCGTTGTTGTAGCGCGAGCAAAACGAGCACAACAGGTGCTTGCGAGCAAAAGAACGGCTTGCGCCCACAAGACTGCTGCCGTGGCCGGGCCGCCTCTACCGTCCCGGCCCATGAGCGCAGACACCAGCCCCGCCATCGAGCTGCGGGGTGCGAGCAAGACGTTCAGGACCCCGTCCGGGGGCCTGCACACCGCGGTGCGGGACCTCGACCTCACCGTGGGCCGCGGCGAGTTCGTGGCCGTGGTCGGCCCCACCGGATGCGGCAAGTCGACCACGCTGACCCTGGTCAGCGGCCTGGAGGAGCCCACCGAGGGGGACGTGCTGGTGGCCGGGGAACCGGTCCGCGGCGTCGGCGGCAAGGTCGGCTTCGTCTTCCAGCAGGACGCCACCTTCCCCTGGCGCACGGTCCTGTCCAACGTGATGGCCGGTCCCCGTTTCCGCGGCGTACCGAAGGCGGAGGCGAAGGAGAAGGCACGCGCCTGGCTGGCCCGCGTCGGGCTCGCCGCCTTCGAGGACCGCTACCCCCACCAGCTTTCCGGCGGCCAGCGCAAGCGCGTCGCCCTCGCCGCGACCTTCGTCAACGACCCCGAGATCCTGCTGATGGACGAGCCGTTCTCGGCGCTCGACGTGCAGACCCGGGCGCTGATGTCGGACGAGTTGCTGGAGCTGTGGGAGGGCACGGGCGCCTCGGTCGTGTTCGTCACCCACGACCTGGAGGAGGCCATCGCGCTCGCCGACAAGGTCGTCGTGATGACGGCCGGGCCCGCGACCGTCAAGCAGGTCTTCGACATCCACCTGCCCCGGCCGCGCAAGGTCGAGCAGGTCCGCCTGCGGACGGAGTTCATCGACATCTACCGCGAGATCTGGCAGTCCCTGGGCGAAGAGGTCCGCATCACCCGCGAAAGAGGTGCCGCCCATGTCGCCTGAGGTGCTCAGCACACCGGTCGCCGAGACCGCCAAGACCGGCGAGCGGTCCCGCTCCCGGGCCCGCGCGGCACGCCGCCGCAAGGCGGTCGTCACCTCCGCGCGCGTTCTGGTCCTGGTCGCTGTGCTCGGCCTGTGGGAGGCACTGTCCCGGGCCAAGCTCATCGACCCGTTCAACTTCTCCATGCCGTCGCAGATCTGGGACCAGATCTGGACCTGGATCACGCACGGCACCGCGCTCGGCTCGCTGGGCGAGCAGATCTGGTACACCCTCTACGAGGCGCTGCTCGGCTGGGTGTTCGGCGTGGTGGCCGGTGTGGTCCTCGGCATCGCGCTCGGACGCATCGCGTTCCTGGCGGACGTCCTCGGCCCCTACATCAAGGTGCTCAACTCCATCCCGAGGATCGTGCTCGCCCCGATCTTCGTGATCTGGTTCGGCCTCGGACCGGCCTCCAAGGTCGCCTCCGCCGTGGTCCTGGTCTTCTTCCCCGTGTTCTTCAACGCCTTCCAGGGCGCCCGGGAGGTCGACCGCAACCTGGTCGCCAACGCCCGCATCCTCGGCGCGAGCGACCGCCGGGTGACCCTCCAGGTGGTCATCCCCTCCGCGACGTCATGGATCTTCACCAGCCTGCACGTCAGCTTCGGCTTCGCCCTCATCGGCGCCATCGTCGGCGAGTACATCGGCGCGACGAGGGGCATCGGCCTGCTCGTCGCCCAGTCCCAGGGCACCTTCAACGCCGCCGGTGTGTACGCCGCGATGGTCATCCTCGCCGCGGTCGCGCTCGTCGCCGAGGGACTGCTCACCTTCGCCGAGCGCCGCATCTTCCGCTGGAAGCCCGCGGACTCCGGGCACTGACGCCTGCGGCCCTCCCACGAGACCGGTCTCGAAGACGACGCTCGGCCGGCCCCTCCCAGCCCCACAGCCACACCCTTCCCGCACCGCCCTCTCACAAGGACGTGAACCGCCATGCGCACCCCCGCCAGATACGCGGCACCGGCTGCCGCCGCCCTGCTCGCCCTGTCCTGCCTGACCGCCTGCGCCAACGACGCGGCCAGTTCGACCTCCGCCGCCGGCGGTGGGGGCGGCAAGGGCGAGCACGTGAAGATCATGGTGGGCGGCCTGGACAAGGTCATCTACCTGCCCGCGATGCTCACCCAGCGCCTCGGCTACTTCACCGCCGAGGGCCTGAACGTGGAACTGCTGAGCGAACCCGCCGGGGTGCAGGCCGAGACCGCGCTCGTCTCCGGCCAGGTCCAAGGCGCCGTCGGCTTCTACGACCACACCCTCGACCTACAGGTCAAGGGCAAGAAGGTCGAGTCCGTGGTCCAGTTCTCGCACGCGCCCGGCGAGGTGGAGGTCGTCTCGAACAAGGCCGCCGGCTCGATCACGTCACCGAAGGACTTCAAGGGCAAGAAGCTCGGAGTGACCGGCCTCGGCTCCTCGACCGATTTCCTGACCAAGTACCTCGCGGTGAAGAACGGCGTGAACGTCAGCGAGTTCACCCCGGTCGCCGTCGGCGCCGGACCGACCTTCATCTCCGCCCTCCAGAAGGGCTCCATCGACGCCGGCATGACCACCGACCCGACGGTGGCCACGCTCCTGGACAAGAAGGCCGGCAAGATCCTCCTCGACATGCGCACGCCCGAGGGTTCGCAGGCCGCGCTCGGCGGCCCGTACCCGTCGTCCAGCCTGTACATGCAGACGGACTGGGTCAACGGTCACAAGGACACCGTCCAGAAGCTGGTCAATGCGTTCGTCAAGACGCTCAAGTGGATGTCCACCCACAGCGCGTCCGAGATCGCCGCCAAGATGCCCGCCGACTACTCCCAGGGCAACAAGACGCTCTACGCCGAGGCCATCAAGAGCACGCTGCCGATGTTCACCAAGGACGGCGTCATGCCGGCGAACGGCCCCGAGACCGTCGAGAAGGTGCTCAAGGCGTTCAACCCGAACATCAAGAACGCCAAGGTCGACCTCGGCAAGACGTACACGACCGAGTTCGTCGAGAAGGCCACCGGCTGAGCACCGGCACGGACCGTCGGCCGAGCGTCGGCACGGACTGCCGGCCGAGCGTCGGCAGGGACCGCCGAGTGCCGGCCGGGGTCGCCGGCCGGGCGTCGAGAAGACCCCGGCCGGCATCCGTATGCCAAGGGGGACGCGGTCTCTGCCCCCGCCCCACGAGCCGTGTCCTCAGGCGCGGGTCGCCCACACGTAACGGTGTTCCGGGCGGCCCGCGTCACCGTACTTCAGGGTGAGCCGGGTCCGTCCCGTGCGCTCCAGCAGCTTCAGATAGCGCTGGGCGGTCTGCCGGCTCACCCCGGTCCGGTCGGCGATCTCCTGGGCGGACAGCGGCCCTTCGGCCTGCAGCAGGCACTGACGGACCAGTTCCGCGGTGGTGGGGGAGTGCCCCTTGGGCAGCCCCGGGTCCGCCGGAGCGGACAGCGCTCCGAAGATGCGGTCCACCTCGGCCTGTTCGGCCTCTCCGCCGCCGTCCAGGGTGCGGCGCAGCTCGGCGTACGCCTCCAGCTTGACCCGCAGGCCCGCGAACGCGAACGGCTTGACCAGGTACTGCAACGCCCCGTGCCGCATCGCCGCCTGCACCGTTGCCACGTCCCGGGCCGCGGTCACCATGATCACGTCCGTCTGGTGGCCGCGGCGGCGCATCTCCCGCACGACCGCCAGCCCCGTCTCGTCGGGCAGGTAGTGATCCATCAGGACCAGGTCCAGGCGGGGCAGCGCCTCGATGCTGCGCAGCGCCTCGGCCGCGCTGTGCGCCTCTCCCGCGACCCGGAACCCCGGCATCTTCTCGACGTAGGCGGCGTTGACGCGCGCGACGCGGGTGTCGTCGTCCACGACCAGGACCTCGATCATCGCGCTTCCTCCTCGGCGCTGACGGCGGTCTCGGCGCCCAGGGCGAGCGCGCGTGCCGGCTCGGCGGGCGCGGATACGGGCTCGGCGGGCGCCAGGTCGTGCCCCGCGAGCGCCTCGGGCAGGATCACCGTGAACTGGGCGCCGCCTCCGGGCGCCTCGGCCACCGTCACGCTCCCTCCCTGCCGCTCGGCGAACCTGCGGACGAGGGGCAGGCCGATGCCGCGCTTGCCGTGCGGCGGCGGCTGCTTGGTGGACCACCCCTCCGTGAAGATCAGATCGCGCTGGTCCGCCGGGACCCCGGGCCCGGTGTCGCGCACCTGGAGGACGGCGGTGCGGCCCTCGGCCCGCAGTTCGACCTCCACGCGCGCGTGCGGCGTGGCGGCCACGGCGTCGAGGGCGTTGTCGACCAGGTTGCCGACGACCGTGACCAGCCCGCGCGGATCGACCAGCCGGTCCGGCAGCCGGGTGGTGTCCGAGATCCACAGCGCCACGCCGCGCTCGGCCGCGACGGTCGCCTTGCCGACCAGCAGCGCGGCGATCAGCGGGTCCTGGATCTTCTCCGTGACCTGTTCCGCGGTGGCCCGGTGGTCGCCGACCACCTCCCCGACGAACTCCACGGCGTCGTCGTACATCTCCAGCTCCAGCAGCCCGAGCAGGGTGTGCATGCGGTTGGCGTGCTCGTGGTCCTGGGCGCGCAGCGCGTCGATCAGGCCGCGGGTGGAGTCCAGTTCCCGCCCGAGCTGTTCCAGCTCGGTACGGTCGCGCAGGGTGGCCACGGCACCGCCGTCACCGGTGGGCATCCGGTTGGCGACCAGCACCCGCTGCCCGCGCACGGTCAGCAGGTCGGTGCCCGTCACCCGGCCGGCCAGGACGTCGGTCGTACGGCCCGCGCCCAGCGCCTCGTCGAGCGAGCGGCCGAGTGCCTCGTCGCCGATGCCGAGCAGGCGGCGCGCCTCGTCGTTGAGCAGCCGCACCCGGCCGGCGCGGTCGAGGGCCACGACCCCTTCCCGGATGCCGTGCAGCATCGCCTCGCGCTCGGCGAGCAGCGCCGCGATGTCGGAGAAGGCCAGGTCCCTGGTCTGCCGCTGGACCCGCCGGGAGATCAGCCAGGCCGCCAGGGCGCCGACGGCCAGCGCGCCGCCCGCGTAGGCGAACAGGCCCGGGATGGCGTCGATCAGCTTGGCGCGGACGCTGTCGTAGGCGATGCCCACCGAGACCGCTCCGATGATGCGGTGGTCGGCGTCGTACAGCGGCACCTTGCCGCGGGCCGAACGGCCCAGGGTGCCGGTGTCGATCTGCATGACCTTTCGGCCGGCCAGGGCAGCGCCCGGGTCCGTGGAGACGTGCTCGCCGACCTGGCGGGGGTTGCTGTGCGACCAGCGCGTGCCGTGCCGGTCCAGCACGACGACGTACTCGGCGCCGGTCGCCCTGCGGATCCGCTCCGCCTCCTGCTGCACCGGCCCGTCGGCGGTCGGGGCCGTGGTCTGCAGGTCCCTGGCCACCTGCGGGTTCTCGGCGGTGGTCTCGGCGATGGCGAGCGCCCGGCGCATCGCCTGGTCGTCGAGCTGGTGGCTGAGCGGCGCGAGGAACAGTCCGGTCGCCAGCACGGCGACCCCCGCGGCGATCGCCAGCTGCATCAGCAGCACCTGCGAGAACACGCGTCGGGGCAGGCCCAGGCGCCGGCGGCGTGCGGGACGGGTGGGGGTCATGCCCACGAC
>NZ_LR732544.1:5499691-5513366 GCF_902506575.1 Streptomyces mexicanus
GGTGGCGGGCGGGGTGGGGGTTTAAAAAGAGCGGGCCCGAAAGGGGCGCGGGGGGCGGGCCCCCCCCGCGGGGTGGGGGGGGGGGCGGACCCCGGGGCGGGGCCGCCCCCCCCGCGGGCGGGGGGGGGGGGGGGCCCCCGCCGAGCCGCGCTCCAGTACCTCCAGGATCAGCCGGTGGGCGAGCCCCCCGGCCCCGCCGTGCAGGGGGCCTTCGAGCACGCCGAGCCCGGCGGAGACGGCGGCGTAGACGTGGGCGCGGGCGGAGGCGGCCACGCGTACGGCGAGCGTGGAGGCGGCCAGGTCGTGGTCGACGAGCAGCGCCAGCGCCGTGTCGAGAGCGGCCAGTGACGCCTCGTCGGGGTCGAGGTGGCTCAGCCGGGCCCACAGGCGGTGGGCGATCGGTCCCTGATCGCCGCGGCCCGGGCGCAGCGGCGGCAGGGCGGCGACGAGCGTCGGGATGAGGGTCCGTGCGGTGCCCAGCACGGCGTCCTCCGACAGGTCGAAGCGCAAGGGGTCCGCGGCCGCGGCGGCGACCGCCGCGACCCGCAGCCGGTCGGTGGGGCCGGTGTGCTCGGGCAGGGCGTCGGCGGCGCGGCGGGCCACGGCGACGGATGCCTCGGGGGCGGTGAAGGCGGCCCCCGGGCGCAGCCGGCCGGTCCACAGCCACTCGGTGACCTCCTCGTAGGAGTGCCGGCGGGCGAGTTCGGTGGCGTCCACGCCGCGGTAGTAGTACCGGTCGTCCTCGATGAGCGTGATCCGGGTGCGCACGGACAGTTCCCCGCCTGGGCCGGGTGTCCCGCCGCTCTCCCGCCGGTTGCGGCGGGCGAGCGCCTCGACCTCCCCGGCGTCGAAGGTGCTGCCGCGGTTTCCCGGTTCCCGCCGGCTGCTGAGCTGGCCGCGGCTGACGTAGGCGTACACGGTCTCGGGCTTCACGCCGAGCAGTTCGGCGGTCTCCTTGGTGCTCAGTCGCCGCCGGGCGGGGGAGGAGGTGGATTCCTGGTCGCTCATGGACTCACCGTATCCATATCGACAGTGGGATGGACGAGATGCATTGACTCGATCAATGTTGACAACAGTTGAGTCGAGAGCGGACAGTCGATCGCGTCCCAGGAGGACCAGGAGGAGACGACATGTCCAGCCACAGGGCCGCACCCACTCTTGTCGACGTACCGCGAGGACTTGCGGGCGTCGTCGTCACCGACACCCGGATCGGTGATGTCCGGGGTGCCGAGGGCTTCTACCACTACCGCCAGTACTCCGCCGTCGAACTCGCGCGCACCCGCCGCTTCGAGGACGTCTGGCACCTGCTGGTCCACGGGGAGCTTCCGGACGCCGGGCGCAGCGCCGCCTTCGCCGCCGAGACGGCCGCCCTGCGCGTGCTCCCCGACGAAGTGCGGGCGGCCCTGCCCGCCATCGCTGCGGCGAGCCGGCGCTCGGGGCCGCTCGCCGGGATGCGTACCGCCCTGTCCCTGCTGGGCGCGGCGAACGGCTTCCGCCCGGTCTACGACATCGACGCCGACCGGCGCCGCCAGGACACCCTCGTCGCCTGCGCGGCAGTACCGACGCTGCTCACCTCGCTGCACCGGCTGGCGAAAGGACTGGAGCCGGTGGAACCCCGCGAGGACCTCTCCTGTGCGGCCAACTACCTGTACATGCTGACGGGTTCGGAACCGGACGAGCGCCGGGCGCGGGCGATCGAGCAATACTTGATCTCAACCATTGATCACGGATTCAACGCGTCGACCTTCACCGCCCGGGTGGTCGCCTCCACCGGCGCGGATGTGGCGGCCTGCCTGGTGGGCGCGGTGGGGGCGCTCTCGGGGCCGCTGCACGGCGGTGCCCCCAGCAGGGCGCTGGACACGCTGGACGCGATCGGTACGCCGGAGCGGATCGACCCCTGGATCCGCGCACGGGTCCTCGCCGGCGAGCGCATCATGGGCTTCGGCCACGCCGTCTACCGGACTGAGGATCCCCGCTCCCGGATGCTGCGCGAGATCGCCGAGCAGTTCGGTGGCCCGCGCGTCGCCTTCGCCGTCGAGGTGGAACGCCGCGTCGAGGCGATCCTCGCGGAGCTGAAGCCCGGACGGGAGTTGCACACCAACGTCGAGTTCTACGCGGGCGTCGTGATGGAACTGTGCGGCCTGCCCCGGGACATGTTCACCCCCACCTTCGCCGCGGGCCGTGTGGTCGGCTGGAGCGCGAACATCCTGGAACAGGCGGAGGACTCCAAGATCATCAGGCCGGTGGCCCGGTACGTGGGGCCCGAGGCGCCGGTGCCGGTGCCGCAGGCGGCCTGAGCAGGCGCAAGGCCTGGTGCCGTGCGTGTACGGTGCCGGGCCTCGGCGGGGCGGTGAACAGCGGCGGGGTGGCGGGCCGCTCACCAGTTCGGATGCCCGGCTGGACGGGTGTGGCGTACGCGTCGATGGCCGACGAGGCACCGCCGACCATGGCGTAGCGTCGTGGTGCCGGCAATCGTTCACGTCGAGAGAGGTCGCACAGTGGGGCAGAGTCCGAGCCCGCACCAGGTTCCGGTCGTCGTGCTTGCCGGATTTCTCGGTTCCGGCAAGACCACCCTCCTCAACCACCTCCTGCACCGCAGCGGTGGCAGCAGGATCGGGGCGATCGTCAACGACTTCGGCGCCATCGAGATCGACGCCATGGCGGTCGCGGGGGCGCTCGGGGACTCCACCGTCTCCCTCGGCAACGGATGCCTGTGCTGTGCCGTCGACCCGGGTGAACTCGACCAGTACCTCGACCGGCTCCTCCAGCCGTCCCTCGGCATCGATGTGATCGTCATCGAGGCCAGCGGGCTCGCCGAACCCCAGGAACTCGTGCGCATGGTGCTGGCCAGCGACCGCCCCCGGGTCGTCTACGGCGGCCTCGTCGAGGTCGTGGACGCCGCCGAGTTCGACGACACCCGGGCCCGCCACCCCGAGATCGACCGGCACCTCGCCCTCGCGGACCTGGTCGTCGTCAACAAGCTCGACCGGGCTGCCGACGGCGAGCGGGTCCTCGGGCTCGTCCGCACCCTCACCGACCGGGCCGCGGTCGTCCCGGCGACGTACGGCCGGATCGACCCGGAGTTCCTCTTCGACTGCCGGCCGAGCGAGGAGCGCATCGGGCAGCTGTCCTTCGACGACCTGCACGGGGACGCGGAGAACCAGGAGGACGGCCACGCCGGGCACCTGCACACCGGGTACGACAGCCTCTCCTTCGTCTCCGAGACGCCGCTCGACCCCCGCGAGCTGATGCGGTTCCTCGACAGCAGGCCCGAGGGGCTGTACCGGATCAAGGGGTACGTGGACTTCGGCCCGTACGACGCGCGCAACCGCTACGCCGTGCACGCCGTCGGCCGGTTCCTGCGCTTCTACCCCGAGCCGTGGCCGGCCGCCGAGGCGCACCTCACCCAGCTCGTCCTCATCGGCGCCGGCATCGACACCGCCGGCCTCGCCAAGCAGCTCGACGCGTGCAGGAACGACGCCCCGCACGCCGACGAGCACGGCATGTGGGGCGTCCTGCGCTACGTCCAGGACCCCGAGGACGACCAGGGGACCGAGGAACCGCCTCTGTAGACCGGTCTAGAAAGGCCCGGCCACCGCCGCCACGGTCTTCGGAAGCGGCACGCCCGAGCCGTCGCGGCGCGGGTCGATCTCCGGCAGGTCGGCCGGGGTGCCGTTCTTCTGCGCGGCCCGCGCCGGGGCGGGGCCGGCCCAGGCGAACGACAGGCAGTCCTCGCCCTTGAGGAACCGCTGGCAGCGCACGCCGCCGGTGGCCCGGCCCTTGCGCGGGAACTGGTCGAACGGCGTCAGCTTCGCCGTCGTCTGCACCGAGTCGTCCAGCGTGCCGCGCGAACCGGCCACCGTGAGGACCACCGCGTCCGCCGCCGGGTCCACCGCCGTGAACGCGATGACCTTGGCGCCCGTGCCGAGCTTGATGCCCGCCACGCCGCCCGCCGGCCGGCCCTGCGGACGGACCTGGGAGGCCTGGAAGCGCAGCAGCTGGGCGTCGTCCGTGACGAACACCAGGTCCTCCTCGCCGGTGCGCAGCTCCACCGCGCCGACGATCCGGTCGCCCTCCTTGAGGGTGATGACCTCCAGCTCCTCCTTGTTCGACGGGTAGTCCGGGACCACGCGCTTGACGACGCCCTGCTCGGTGCCGAGCGCCAGGCCCGGCGAGGACTCGTCCAGCGTGGTCAGGCAGACCACCGTCTCGTCGTCCTCCAGGGACACGAACTCCGCGAGCGGCGCACCGCCGGACAGGTTCGGCGCGGACCCCGTCTCCGGCAGCTGCGGCAGGTCGACGACGTTGACCCGCAGCAGGCGGCCGGCCGACGTCACCACGCCCACCTCGCCACGGGCCGTGGCCGGCACCGCCGAGACGATCACGTCGTGCTTGTGCCGCTTGCCGCCGCCCGCCTCCTGCGGGAACGGCTCGGCACTCGCCGTGCGGGCCAGCAGACCGGTCGAGGACAGCAGGACCCGGCACGGGTCGTCGGCCACCTGCAGCGGCACCGTCGCGGCCGGGATGTCGGCGGCCTCCAGCAGCAGCGTGCGCCGCGGGGTGGCGAACTTCTTGGCGACCGCGGCCAGTTCCGCCGAGACCAGCTTGCGCAGCTCGGCGTCCGACTCCAGGATCCGGGTCAGTTCCTCGATCTCCGCGGTCAGCCGGTCCTTCTCCGCCTCCAGCTCGATGCGGTCGTACTTGGTCAGGCGGCGCAGCGGCGTGTCGAGGATGTACTGCGTCTGCACCTCGCTGAGCGAGAAGTGCCCCATCAGGCGCTCCTTGGCCTGCGCGGAGTTCTCGCTGGAGCGGATCAGGCGGATCACCTCGTCGATGTCCAGCAGCGCCGTGAGCAGGCCCTCGACCAGGTGCAGCCGGTCGCGCTTCTTGCCGCGGCGGAACTCGCTGCGCCGCCGCACCACGTCGAAGCGGTGGTCGAGGTAGACCTCCAGCAGTTCCTTCAGGCCCAGCGTGAGGGGCTGGCCGTCGACCAGGGCGACGTTGTTGATGCCGAAGGACTCCTCCATCGGCGTCAGCTTGTACAGCTGCTCCAGGACCGCCTCCGGCACGAAGCCGTTCTTGATCTCGATGACCAGGCGCAGGCCGTGCTCGCGGTCGGTGAGGTCCTTGACGTCGGCGATGCCCTGGATCTTCTTCGAGCCGACCAGGTCCTTGATCTTGGCGATCACCTTCTCCGGGCCGACCGCGAACGGCAGCTCGGTGACGACCAGGCCCTTGCGGCGGGCCGTGACGTTCTCCACCGACACCGTGGCGCGGATCTTGAAGGTGCCGCGGCCGGTCTCGTAGGCGTCCCGGATCCCGGACAGGCCGACGATCCGGCCGCCCGTGGGCAGGTCGGGGCCCGGGACGTGCTTCATCAGGGCGTCCAGGTCCGCGTTCGGGTGGCGGATCAGGTGGCGGGCGGCCGCGATCACCTCGCCGAGGTTGTGCGGCGGCATGTTCGTGGCCATGCCGACGGCGATCCCCGAGGCGCCGTTGACCAGCAGATTCGGGAAGGCGGCGGGCAGGGCGACCGGCTCCTGCTCCTGGCCGTCGTAGTTCGGCGCGAAGTCGACGGTGTCCTCGTCGATCGACTCGGTCATCAGGCCCGTCGCGGCGGCCATCCGGCACTCGGTGTACCGCATGGCCGCGGGCGGGTCGTCGTTGCCCAGCGAGCCGAAGTTGCCGTGGCCGTCGACCAGCGGCACCCGCATCGAGAACGGCTGGGCCAGGCGCACCAGGGCGTCGTAGATCGACGCGTCGCCGTGCGGGTGCAGCTTGCCCATGACCTCCCCGACGACACGCGCGCACTTGACGTAGCCGCGGTCGGGGCGCCCCCCTCCTGCCCGCGCCCCCGCGCACCCTTCTTCCGTTCTCGCTTTCGGCGTACCGCCTCCGGGAACTTCGCCAGGCGTCCGCACGCTTGCATACAGTGGCAGGACCGGCAGGAAACGGCGGTTTCCCGACCGCCTCCGCGATCGAAGGGACGCACATGCCCCTGGGGCACACCGCCACAGCCGAGGCAGGCTCCCGCGGCCCGACAGCGACCCAGCACCGCCCGGCCAACGGCCCGCGCGGGGGGCTCTCCGAGGACCCCCTGACCCCGGTCGCGGCGGTGTGCCTCTGGTACGACGTCGGCTCCCGCCACGAGGTCAAGGGGCGCACCGGCCTGGCTCACCTTTTCGAGCACCTGATGTTCCAGGGCTCCGCCCAGGTCAAGGGCAACGGGCACTTCGAGCTGGTGCAGGGCGCCGGCGGCTCGCTCAACGGCACCACCAGCTTCGAGCGCACGAACTACTTCGAGACCATGCCCGCCCACCAGCTGGAGCTGGCCCTGTGGCTGGAAGCGGACCGCATGGGCTCGCTGCTGGCGGCCCTGGACGAGGAGTCCATGGAGAACCAGCGGGACGTGGTCAAGAACGAGCGCCGCCAGCGCTACGACAACGTCCCCTACGGCACCGCCTTCGAGAAGCTGACCGCGCTCGCCTACCCGGAGGGCCACCCGTACCACCACACCCCCATCGGGTCGATGGCGGACCTGGACGCGGCCACCCTGGAGGACGCCCGGCAGTTCTTCCGCACCTACTACGCGCCGAACAACGCCGTGCTCTCGGTGGTCGGCGACATCGACCCCGAGCAGACGCTCGTCTGGATCGAGAAGTACTTCGGCTCCATCCCCTCCCACGACGGCAAGCCCGAGCCCCGCGACGGCGCCCTGCCCGAGATCATCGGCGAGCAGCTGCGGGAGGTCGTCCACGAGGACGTCCCGGCCCGCGCGCTGATGGCGGCCTACCGGCTGCCGCACGACGGCACGCGCGCGTGCGACGCGGCCGACCTGGCGCTGACCATCCTGGGCGGCGGCGAGTCCTCCCGGCTGTACAACCGGCTGGTGCGGCGCGACCGCACCGCCGTCGCGGCCGGCTTCGGCCTGCTGCGGCTGGCCGGCGCGCCCTCGCTGGGCTGGCTGGACGTGAAGACCTCCGGTGACGTGGAGGTCCCCGTGATCGAGTCCGCCATCGACGAGGAGCTGGCCCGGTTCGCCGAGCGGGGCCCGACCGCCGAGGAGATGGAGCGCGCCCAGGCCCAGCTGGAGCGCGAGTGGCTGGACCGGCTCGGCACGGTCGCCGGCCGCGCCGACGAACTGTGCCGCTACGCCGTCCTGTTCGGCGACCCGCAGCTGGCCCTCACCGCCGTCCACCGCGTCCTGGAGGTCACGCCCGAGGAGGTCCAGGAGGTCGCCAAGGCCCGCCTGCGCCCGGACAACCGCGCGGTGCTCGTCTACGAGCCCACCGCCGACGCACAGGACGACACCCAGGACGCGGACGCCGCGGCCACCGACGACACCGAGGAGGCGGCGAAGTGACCGAGCTCGCCACGATGGAGTTCCACCCGCAGCCCAAGGCGGGCGAGGCCAAGCCGTGGGCGTTCCCGGCACCCGAGCGCGGCACGCTGGACAACGGCCTGACCGTGCTGCGCTGCCACCGCCCCGGCCAGCAGGTCGTCGCCGTCGAGGTGCTGCTGGACGCGCCCCTGGACGCCGAGCCGGCCGGTCTGGACGGTGTCGCCACGATCATGGCGCGCGCCTTCTCCGAGGGCACCGACAAGCACTCCGCGGAGGAGTACGCCGCCGAGCTGGAGCGCGCGGGCGCCACGCTGGACGCCCACGCCGACCACCCCGGCGTACGGCTGAGCCTGGAGGTCCCGGCCTCCCGCCTGGCCAAGGGCCTCGGCCTGCTCGCCGACGCCCTCAGGGCGCCCGCGTTCGCCGACTCCGAGGTCGAGCGGCTGGTGCGCAACCGGCTCGACGAGATCCCGCACGAGCTGGCCAACCCCTCCCGCCGCGCCGCCAAGGAACTGTCCAAGGAGCTGTTCCCGGCCGATGCGCGCATGTCGCGGCCGCGGCAGGGCACCGAGGAGACCGTCCGCGCCATCGACTCCGCGGCCGTCCGCGCCTTCTACGACCGCCATGTGCGCCCCGCGACCTCCACGGCCGTGGTGGTCGGCGACCTGACCGGCATCGACCTCGACGAGGTGCTCGGCGACACCCTGGGCGCCTGGAGCGGCACGCCGGCCAAGCCGCGGCCGGTGCCCCCGGTGACCGCCGACGACACCGGCCGGGTGGTCATCGTGGACCGTCCCGGCGCCGTCCAGACGCAGCTGCTCATCGGCCGCATCGGACCGGACCGGCACGCGCGCGTGTGGCCCGCCCAGGTGCTCGGCACCTACTGCCTGGGCGGCACCCTCACCTCCCGCCTGGACCGCGTCCTGCGCGAGGAGAAGGGCTACACCTACGGGGTGCGGGCCTTCGGCCAGGTGCTGCGCTCCGCGCCGGACGGCTCGGGCGCCGCGATGCTCGCCATCAGCGGCTCGGTCGACACGCCGAACACCGGTCCCGCCCTGGACGACCTGTTCACGGTGTTGCGCACGCTGGCCGCCGAGGGCCTGACCGACGCCGAGCGGGACGTCGCCGTGCAGAACCTCGTCGGGGTGGCGCCGCTGAAGTACGAGACGGCGGCCGCCGTGGCGAGCACCCTGGCCGACCAGGTCGAGCAGCACCTGCCGGACGACTACCAGGCGACGCTCTATCAGCAGCTGGCCGCCACCGGCACGGTGGAGGCCACCGCCGCCGTGGTCAGCGCCTTCCCCGTGGACCGGCTGGTGACCGTCCTCGTCGGTGACGCGGCGCAGATCAAGGAGCCCGTCGAGGCCCTGGGCATCGGTCCGGTCACCGTCGTGTCGGCCGAGTAGCGGCACCGGCGGGCGTTCCCCGGACAGCACGCGCGCGCGTGGGGCCCTGGTGACCGAAGCGTCACCAGGGCCCTGTGATGTCCGAATTGAGGGAGAGGTTGCCTTTCTGCCCTGTGGTCTGCGCTACAAAATCGGCGTTCGGTTTGGGAATTGACGTCCGGTCCCTTTAGCGTCGGTCCGGCTGTTCGTCGGGCAGTGCGCCGCACCCGCGGCACCGGACAGCCATCGCCGAGTCCCCGTACGGCGCGAGCCAGGGGAGCCGGGGACCCATCCGTCCCTGGGGTGAATCGGGCGCCCGCGCAGGCCGCGAGGGTGCCCGTAGGAGACCTTCCTGCTCCGAACCCGTCAGCTAACCCGGTAGGCGAGAGGGAAGGAAAGGACCAGCGTCTGCATGGCGTTCACGCGCGCCACCGGCAAGCACCGCCGCCCCGGCCGGATCCACCGCACCACCGCCCGCGCGGCGGGCGTCGCGGCCCTGACCACCACCGGTGTCATCGGCACTCTGGCCGCCTCCCCGGCCCTCGCCGCCGAGACCCCCCTGCCCGAGGACACCGGCCTCACCCCGGTGATCACCCTCGGTGACGCCGTCGCCGAGAAGATCGACGCCCAGGCCGCCGCCCAGCAGCAGGCCGCCGAGCAGCGGCAGGCCGAGGAGGCCGCCCGCAAGAAGGCCGCCGAGCTGGCGAAGAAGGAACGCGAGGCCAAGGAGCGCGCCGCGCGGGAGGCCGAGCGCAAGCGCCTGAACACCTTCGTCGCGCCGATCTCCGGCTCCTACGTCTCCACCGGCTACAAGACCGGCGGCTCGCTGTGGTCCTCCGGCTCCCACACCGGCATCGACTTCCACGCCATGACCGGCACCCCGGTGCACGCCGTCGGCGTCGGCACCGTCGTCGAGACCGGCTGGGGCGGGGCGTACGGCAACCAGATCGTGATCAGGATGGCCGACGGCATGTACACCCAGTACGGCCACCTGTCGTCCATCGGTGTCTCGGTGGGCCAGCAGGTGGTCCCGGGCCAGCAGATCGGCCTGTCCGGCGCGACGGGCAACGTCACCGGCCCGCACCTGCACTTCGAGGCGCGCACCACCCCCGACTACGGCTCGGACGTCGACCCCGTCGCCTACCTGCGCAAGCACGGCGTGGACGTCTGAACGAGCCCCGCAGATCCGACCGAGAGCCCCGGCCGCCCGCGCCGGGGTTTTCGCTTTTCCCGGGGTTCCGCTGTCCAAAAGTTGTCCATGGAATCCAGCCTGCCCTCCGGTATTGCGGCTTTCTGCAATAGAGTCACCCGGGAGTCACCCGAACACGTGCCCTGCCCGGCGCGGTACGGGATTTCGACGGTATTCAGGCGGAGGTCGGTATGCGCATTCCGGCGCACTCGGTGTGCACGGCGATCCGGGACGACATCGTCGCCGGTGTGCACGAGCGTGGCAGCCGGCTCACGGAGGAAGTCCTCGCCCGCCGGTACGGCGTCTCCCGCGTCCCGGTGCGCGAGGCCCTGCGCACCCTCGAGGCCGAGGGTTTCGTCGTGATCCGGCGGCACGCGGGTGCGTGCGTGGCGGAGCCGACCGAGCGGGAGGCCGCCGACCTGCTGGAGATGCGCCTGCTGCTGGAGCCGCTGGCGGCCGCGCGGGCCGCTCAGCGGCGCACCGAGGCGCATCTGAAGGTGCTGCGCGGCCTGGTCAGGCTGGGCCAGGAGCGGGCCGCGCAGGGCGGCGGCGAGGAGCTGCGCGCGCTGGGCGGCTGGTTCCACGAGACGCTCGCCCAGGCGTGCGGCAGCCCGGCGCTGATCGCCGTGCTGACGCAGCTGCGGCTCAAGATCTCCTGGATGTACGAGGCGGGCGCCCCGGCCGACCCCGTGACGTCGTGGGCCGAGCACGCGGCCGTCGTGGACGCGGTCAGGCGCGGCGACGGCGGGCGCGCGCGGGCGGTCACGGCGCTGCACACCGAGCGCGCGAACGCCGCGCACCGGTTGCGCGTGCCCGGCGCCCCGGCCGGACGCGGCGCGCCCGTGCGGACGGCGGACCGGTGAGGCCGGCGGTCCGGCTGACGGCGGCGGATCGGTGAGACCGGTGGACCGGTGAGACGGCCCCGCGAGGGCGGCGGTCCGGTGAATCGGGCCGCGGGCGGACGTGAGGAGTTCGCAACATGCCGTCAACATCCCGGGTCGGCCGCATTAACACGGGTGCCGTATACAAAGAGGCGGGGAATTCCGTGTCGGTGATTTCCGCTGCCCTTTTCTCTGGCGCCCGCTGCCCTTTTCAGTTCTGGGGAACCGCTCGGTACGTGCGAAATCACTCGGTACATGCGAAACCGCGCCGCCCCGGAGGGCGACGCGGTTCCGTCGTATCGGTCTGATTCCGTATTCGGCCCGATGTGCTCTGGCCCGATTTCTCGGTCAGACCGTCTCGGGAAGCTCCTCGAGGCCCTCGGAGACCAGCTTGGCCAGGCGGTCCAGGGCGGCGTCCGCACCCTCGGCGTCGGAGGCCAGGACGATCTCCTCGCCGCCCTGCGCGCCGAGGCCCAGGACGGCCAGCATGGAGGCCGCGTTGACGGGGGTGCCGTCGGCCTTGGCGATCGTCACGGGGATGCCTGCGGCCGTGGCGGCCCGGACGAAGATGGAGGCGGGGCGGGCGTGAAGGCCCTCGGCCCAGCCGACGTTGACGCGGCGCTCAGCCATGTGATGCTGCCCTTCAGGTGTACAAGTTGTCTAGACCAGTTTCCCACACATGAAGCACCCCCCGGAGCGGTCCGGTGTGAGCTGTTCCGCATCGGGGTGGTGTCGGACCGCGGCCTCGGTCCGATGTGTGTCCCCCACAGACTGCACCGCGCCGTTGTCGGACGCCAGCCGTACTCTGGGGCCCATGCAGACCTCGTCGGACCGGCATGTGTACCCCGCCCACTGGGAGGCCGACGTGGTGCTGCGCGACGGCGGCACCGCGCGGATCCGCCCGATCACCGCCGAAGACGCCGACCGCCTGGTCAGCTTCTACGAGCAGGTCTCCGACGAGTCCAAGTACTACCGCTTCTTCGCGCCGTACCCGCGCCTGTCCGCGAAGGACGTCCACCGCTTCACGCACCACGACTTCGTGGACCGGGTGGGACTCGCGGCCACCATCGGCGGCGAGTTCATCGCCACCGTACGCTACGACCGCGTCGGCGCCCACGGCATGCCCGCGTCAGGGCCGTCCGACGAGGCCGAGGTCGCCTTCCTCGTGCAGGACGCCCACCAGGGGCGCGGGGTCGCCTCCGCCCTCCTGGAACACATCGCGGCCGTCGCCCGCGAGCGCGGCATCCGCCGCTTCACCGCCGAGGTGCTGCCCGCCAACACCAAGATGATCAAGGTGTTCACGGACGCCGGGTACACGCAGAAGCGCAGCTTCGAGGACGGCGTCGTACGCCTGGAGTTCGACATCGAGCCCACGGACCGCTCCCTGGCGGTGCAGCGCGCCCGGGAGCAGCGGGCCGAGGCCCGGTCGGTGCGGCGGCTGCTGGTGCCCGGCTCGGTGGCCGTCGTCGGCGTGGGCCGTGTCCCCGGGGGCGTGGGCCGCAGCATCCTCGACCACCTGCGCACCGCCGGATTCACGGGCCGGCTGTACGCCGTCAACCGGGCCTTCGGCGAGGACCGCGAGTGGATCGACGGCGTGCCCGCCCACCGCTCGGTGCGGGACATCGACGGCCCCGTCGACCTCGCGGTGGTCGCCGTGCCCGCCGAGCACGTCCCCGAGGTCGTCACCGAGTGCGGCGAGCACGGCGTGCAGGGCCTGGTCGTCATCTCCGCCGGATACGCGGAGAGCGGCCCCGAGGGCCGCGAGCGCCAGCGCGCCCTGGTGCGGCAGGCACGCGCGTACGGCATGCGGATCATCGGGCCGAACGCCTTCGGGATCGTCAACACCTCACCGGACGTCCGCCTCAACGCCTCCCTCGCCCCCGAGATGCCCCGCCCCGGCCGCATCGGCCTGTTCGCGCAGTCCGGCGCCATCGGCATCGCGCTGCTGTCCCGGCTGCACCGGCGCGGCGGCGGGGTCACCGGGGTGACGGGCGTGTCGACCTTCGTGTCGGCCGGCAACCGCGCGGACGTCTCCGGCAACGACGTCCTGCAGTACTGGTACGACGACCCCGACACCGACGTCGCCCTGATGTACCTGGAGACGATCGGCAACCCGCGCAAGTTCACCCGGCTCGCCCGGCGCACGGCGGCGGTCAAGCCGCTGGTGGTGGTGCAGGGCGGCGCCCCGCAGGGGCACGCGGTACGGGCGACGCGGCTGCCGCACGCCCCCGTCTCCGCGCTGCTGCGGCAGGCCGGCGTGATCCGGGTGGACACCATCACGGAGCTCGTGGACACCGGACTGCTGCTCGCCCGCCAGCCGCTGCCGCAGGGCCCGCGGGTGGCGATCCGCGGCAACTCCGAGTCGCTGGGGGTCCTCACGTACGACCGCTGCCTCGCCGAGGGGCTGCGGCCGCAGCAGCCGCAGGACCTGACGACGGCCGCGTCCGCGGAGGACTTCCGGGCCGCCCTCGCGCGGGCGCTCGCCGACGAGGCGACCGACGCGGTCGTCGTCACCGCCATCCCGGCGGTGGGGGAGGGGGCCGCAAAGGACGCGGCCCTGGCGGAGGCCCTTCGGTCGGCCGCCGAGGCGGTGCCCGGCAAGCCGGTCCTCGTCGTCCACGTCGAACTGGGCGGCCTCGCCGAGGCCCTCTCCGCCGCGGCCAGCACGGGTCCTCTGGCCGGCACGGGTCCTGCCGCCGGCACGGGTCCTGTGCCCGGCACGGCTCCCCACGCGGGTGCCGTGCCCTACGTGGGGACCGCCCCCGGGGTGAGTGCCCCCCGCCCGGCGGGTGCCGTTCGCGAGTCGGGTGCCGTAGCCGAGCCGGGTGCCGTCGCCGAGCCCGGTACGGCCCCTTCCTCGCCCCCGCCGGGCGGGGGG
>NZ_LR732544.1:5513467-5557759 GCF_902506575.1 Streptomyces mexicanus
CATGCCGGTCCGACGAGGTCTGCATGGGCCCCAGAGTACGGCTGGCGTCCGACAACGGCGCGGTGCAGTCTGTGGGGGACACACATCGGACCGAGGCCGCGGTCCCGGCCCGCGCCCAGGCACCCGTCTCATCCCCGCCTACCCCGCCGCCGAGCGCGCCGTGCGGGCCCTCGCCGAGGCCGTCCGGTACGGCCAGTGGCGCCGGGACGCCGCCGACCCCGGCAAGGTGCCCGAGTACGACGACATCGACGAGAAGGGCGCCGCCGCGCTCATCGACAGGCTGCTGGCGCACGGGCAGGCCCTGACCCTGGGCGCCGACGAGACCTGCGAGCTGCTGGGCCGCTACGGCGTCCACGTGCAGCGCGCCCTTGCCGCCCCCACACCCGACGCCGCCGCCGAGGCCGCCCGCACCCTCGGCTACCCGGTCGCCCTCAAGGCCACCGCCCCGCACCTGCGGCACCGCGCCGACCTGGGCGGCGTCCGCCTCGACCTGGCCGACGAAGAGCAACTGCGCCGGGCGTACGCCGAGTTGACCGAGCTGTTCGGAAAGCCGGAGGAGCTGCGACCGGTGGTGCAGGCGATGGTGCCCCGAGGGGTGGACACCGTCGTCCGGGCGGTGATCGACCCGGCGGCGGGCGCGGTGCTCTCCTTCGGGCTGGCCGGAGCGCCCTCCCAGCTGCTCGACGACATGGCGCACCGGCTGGGGCCCGTCACCGACCGCGAGGCGACCTCCATGATCCGGTCCATCCGGACGGCGCCGCTGCTGTTCGGCTGGCGCGGGTCGGCGCCCGTCGACACCCGCGCCCTGGAGCAGCTGCTGCTGCGTGTCTCCCGACTGGTGGACGACCACCCCGAGGTCGTCGCGCTCACCCTGGAGCCGGTCGTCGTCGCCCCGCGCGGCGTGAGCGTCCTGGGGGCGGGCGTGCGCCTGGCGCCCCCGCCCGCGCGCGACGCCCTCGGCCCGCGCACGCTCCCGGCGTGCTGAGCGCCCGTGCGCCTGAGCGCCCGCCGGCGCGCGGCGGCTCCGCCCACCCGGAGCGACCTCGCCCGTGCACAGCAGTCTCCACAGCGGTCACCACAGCGGGGTCTCCACAACGGTGTTTACAGAGGTTCCGCAGAGGTGTCCACAGCGGGTGTCCACAGCGGTGCCTCGCAGTGGGCGCGCCCCCGTAGGATGGACGGCATGGCCAAGACCAGTACGACGACCCAGGGGCTGCGGGCGGCGATCGAGCGCAGCGGTTACTACCCGGCTCTCGTGGCCGAAGCGGTGGAGGCCGCCGTGGGCGGCGAGCCCATCCGGTCGTACCTGGTCCATCAGGAGACCACCTTCGACCAGAACGAGGTGCGCCGGCACGTGACGGTGCTCGTCCTGACCGGCACCCGGTTCATCGTCAGCCACACCGACGAGCAGGCCGCCGACAGCACCTCCCCGACGCCGTACGCCACGACGTCCACGGAGTCGGTGAAGCTGGACCGGATCTCGTCGGTCGTGGTCAGCAGGGTGGTGGCCAACCCCGAGCAGTACACGCCGGGCACGCTGCCCCGCGAGGTGGTGCTGACCATCGGCTGGGGCGCCGTCTCCCGCATCGACCTGGAGCCCGCCGCCTGCGGCGACCCGAACTGCGAGGCCGACCACGGCTACACCGGCAACTCCACGGCGGACGACCTCAGCCTGCGCGTCAGCGAGGCCGGAGACGGCCCGGAGACGGTGCGCGAGGCGATGGCCTTCGCGCAGGCGATTTCCGAGGCCACCGCGGACCTGACCCGCTGATGACCCAGTCCACCGCCTGGGACCACCCGGAGCCCCTGGCCGTCGCCTCCGCGCCCGTTCCCGAGTACGGCTCCGGCTCGCTCGCCGACCTGCTGCCCACGCTGGCGGCGGGCATGGGCGTGCCGGGCATGACGCCGGTGATCCCCGAGCTGACCCCGGCGGATCGCGCCTGCGTGTTCCTGATCGACGGCCTCGGCTGGGAGCAGCTGACGGCGCACCCCGAGGACGCGCCCTTCCTCACCTCCCTGCTCGGCAGCTCCCGCGGCGGCACCGGCCGGCCCCTCACCGCCGGCTACCCGGCCACCACCGCGACCTCCCTCGCCTCCGTCGGCACCGGTCTGCCCCCGGGCGCGCACGGCCTGCCCGGCTACACGGTGCGCAACCCCGACACCGGCGAACTGATGAACCAGCTGCGCTGGCAGCCCTACACCGAGCCGGGCGCCTGGCAGCCCTACCCCACCGTCTTCCAGCTCGCCCAGCAGGCCGGTGTGCACGCCGCCCAGGTGTCCTCGCCCACCTTCGAGAACACCCCGCTGACCCGGGTCGCCCTCAGCGGCGGAACGTTCCTGGGGCGCCTGACCGGCGAGGACCGCATGGATGTCGCCGCCGAGCAGCTCGCCGCCGGCGACCGCGCCCTGGTCTACACGTACTACTCCGAACTGGACGGCGCGGGCCACCGCTACGGCGTGGACTCCGACACCTGGCGCGGCCAGCTCATGACCGTCGACCGGCTCGCCCAGCGCCTGGCCGAGCAGCTGCCGCCGCGCAGCGCGCTGTACGTCACCGCCGACCACGGCATGGTGGACATCCCGTTCGACGAGCAGCACCGCATCGACTTCGACGAGGACTGGGAGCTGCGCGCCGGCGTCGCCCTGCTCGGCGGCGAGGGCCGTGCCCGGCACGTGTACGCCGTGCCGGGCGCCGAGGGCGATGTGCTGACCTGCTGGCGGGAAGTGCTCGGCGAGCAGTTCTGGGTCGCCTCCCGCGAGGAGGCGGTGGCGGCGGGCTGGTTCGGACCGCACATCGACGACCGGGTGTACGCCCGGATCGGCGACGTGGTCGCCGCCGCCCGCGACGACGTCCTGCTCATCGCCTCCGAGCGGGAGCCGAAGGAGTCGTCGATGGTCGGCAACCACGGTTCGATGACCCCCGCCGAGCAGCTGGTCCCGCTGCTCGAAGTACGCACCTGACGCCTCCTCCCGCACACCGCGGCGGCCCTCACCACCTCCACCGCCGCGCACCACCCCCACCGCCCTCACCGAAAGGCAGCACGACCTCCCATGCCCGAGCTGGTGTTCTTCTCCGGGACGATGGACTGCGGGAAGTCCACCCTGGCTCTGCAGATCGGCCACAACCGCTCGGCGCGCGGCCTGCAGGGCCTGATCTTCACCCGGGACGACCGTGCCGGGGAGGGCAAACTCTCCTCCCGGCTCGGCCTGGTGACGGAGGCCGTCGAGGCCAGGCCGGAGATGGACCTGTACGCCTACGTCGTGGCCGAGCTGTCCCAGGGCGGGAAGGTCGACTACGTCATCGTGGACGAGGCGCAGTTCCTCGCCGCCGAGCAGATAGACCAACTGGCGCGGGTCGTGGACGACCTCGAACTGGACGTCTTCGCCTTCGGCATCACCACCGACTTCCGCACGAAGCTGTTCCCCGGCTCGCAGCGGCTGATCGAACTGGCGGACCGGATCGAAACCCTCCAGGTGGAGGCCATGTGCTGGTGCGGCGCCCGCGCCACCCACAACGCCCGCACCGTGGGCGGCCGGATGGTGGTGGAGGGCGAGCAGGTCGTCGTCGGCGACGTCAACGGCCCGGGCGCGGAGGTCGGCTACGAGGTGCTGTGCCGCCGCCACCACCGCCGCCGCATGACAGCGGCGGCGGCCCGCGCGGCGGCCCTGTCGCCGGACGTCCTGCCGGTCTACGCAAACTGACCGAGCTTCGCCAGGCTTGTCAGCGACGGTACCCGTACTTGACGATTGCGTGCGGGGTCCGTTGAGTCCCCCGCGGGGCTTTGATCCGGCGATCTTCCGGTCTGCGCCGGTCCTGAGTGGTACACCTCTTGCATGGCCGGTATCCAGCATCTGTCGATGAGGGTCCCGTGGCGGGATCGCCCCTGGGATCAGTTCCTTTGTGAGGATCCCCTGGGGAACTCGTCCTGCACGCTGCTAGCGGCGATCGGTAAGGGGCGGGACGACCCCTTCGAGTCGGAGCATGCGGGCATCGAGATCGACAGCCTTGATCAGGACCGGCTCCCTTGCCTCAGCGAGCGAGCGACGTTCATGTCCCGCGTCGGGTACACCGTCCTGAAAAGCCATCCGTATCGCTCCAACCGTGCGCTCAAGGGAAAGCTGCACGAGACGCCCGTCATGGTTCCGGGGTACGCGTTCGAAGCCGTGCCCTTCCGCTGGTTGAACCGTGACTCCTTCGCCCGGGAGATCGGGCACGAACGCGTCCCCACGTTTGATCAGGCCGCGGAGGACGCCGCGGACGCCGCTCTGAACTACTCCCCGCCCTGGGTGATGGACGGGACCAACCAGCGTGCGATCATCGACGCCTTCTTCGACGTCGTGGTGCCGGGCGACTCGCTCGTTTTCACCTATCTCAAGCACTCGCCGTTCCAGGACCAACGCACGGACCGGCTGTTGGTGGGTGCCGCGCGCGTCACGCGCCTCACCCCTCCGCCCATGTGGAACCAGTCGGGTGACCCGCCTTTTCATTCCTCCATGTGGGAGACGATCGTCGAGCACTCGCTCCGCCCCGACATGGCCGACGGGTTCCTCTTGCCTTACCAGCGGTTGATTCCGCTGATGGACGAGGGCCACGATGTCGACAAAGCGCTCGCGTGGGCACCGGAAGGGCGTGTCACCGAGTTCTCGTACGTGACCGAGCATCTGTCCGACGACGCCGCCATCGAGGCCCTGACGTCGCTGCGGTCCGCCGCCGAGGGCATGCGGCAACTGGGTGTGGAGATGCCGGAGGCGGGCCTGGAGTGGCTTCAGGCCCAGCTCGACCGGCTCTGGCAGCTGCGTGGCCCCGTGCCTGGCCTCCCAGGTGTCCTTGAGGACCTTGGCGTGCAGCAACCGTACGTTGCGGCGCGCGCGGTGGTCACTGAGGCCGGTGACGACACCGACCCCTGGGATCTCCTGGAGTCGGTCTTCGCGGAGCCGTCCCAGGCGCCGAAAGCGATCGCTGCCCACATCGGTCCCGTCCAGGCCAGGATCTGGCGGAAGACGGCGGCCGAGCGCCGGGCCGTGCTCCGCCTGCTCTCGGGCTTCGACATCTCCGCCGCCCAGGTTCGGATGCTGCTCAACGGGGACACGGAAGTCGAGCTGTCGGCCGAGGAGTTGCTGGAGAATCCCTATTTCGCCGCCACGTGCACCTACACCATGGCGGAGCATGTGCCCTTCGCCACTGTTGACCGCTCTCTGTTTCCTCCCGCTCATGTGACCTGGAAGCCCCCCGTCCCGGACGAGATCGATCTGGAGGGCCACCTGGACCGGCGCCGTATCGAGGCGCTGCTGACCGACGTGCTGGAACGGCAGGGACGCCAGGGCGACACCGTGGTCCCGGAAGCGGAGGCCCTTGCCCTGGCGCATGAGGTTCCCCTCTCCCAGCCGCCGACTCTCAGCAGGACGATCCTGACCGGCCTCGACCTCCACCACGAAGCGATCGGTGAGCTGGAGCAGTCGCCGGACTATTGGTCGCCGTTGACCAGCGTGTCGCTCGCGGACGGTACGTCCGCGTACAAACTCACACGCTTCGAGCGGACCTCCGAGGTCATCAGGGACTGGATCCGGACACAGGAGGCGCGGGTGCGGCTCGGGCCGATTCCGGACGCCAGGAAGGTGCTGGACCGGGCGCTCGACCGGAACCGGAACGTCGCAGGAGACCTCGACGAGCTGGAGGAGCGAGCCCGCGCCGAGAAGGCGGCAGGTCTCTCGGCCCTCCACGACGCCCCGCTCTCGGTGCTCATCGGCCCGGCCGGCACAGGAAAGACCACGCTGCTGCGCGCCCTGGTCGAGTATCCCGGTGTCGCGACGGGCGACGTGCTGCTCCTCGCGCCGACCGGCAAGGCGAGGGTGCAGCTGGAGACGAAGGTCGGGCTGCCCGCCCGGACCCTGGCCTCGCATCTGAGCGCCACGGGCCGGTACGACGGGGAGTCCGGCAGGTACCTCGTGGAGGGAGACCGGAAACCCCGGCACCAGTACGGCCTGGTGGTCATCGACGAGGCTTCGATGCTCACCGAGGAGATGCTCGCCGCCGCCTTGGACTCCGTCACCGGAGTGAAACGGCTCATTCTGGTCGGTGACCCGCGGCAGCTTCCGCCGATCGGTCCCGGCCGTCCGTTCGTGGACCTGGTGAACAAGCTGCGGCCCGAGGGTTTCCGCGACTGGACACGGGTGGCTCCCGGCTACGTCGAGCTTCAGATTCATCGGCGACAGCTTCCCGACGGCAGTCACGGTGCCCGCCACGACCTGGAACTGGCGGCTTGGTTCGGGGACAACACGCGGGGCGCGGGCGACGAGTCGATCTGGGCAGAACTCGACGCCGATCCGGACCTGCCCACCGTTCGCTATGTGCCGTGGGGCGGCAGGACCGCGGTCGAGGCGCTGACCGACGAACTCCGGCACAACTTCGCGCTCGACGCGGATCCGGACTCGGCCCGGGCCTTCGCGCGTACCTACGGCGGGGTCATCAACGGCCCCTATCTCAACTGGGAGATCGGCTCGGGAAAGGGGGCCGAGGAGTGGCAGATTCTCTCTCCGACCCGTTCCCGGGCCTTCGGCACGGTGGAACTGAACCGCCACATCAAGCGCACCTATCGGGCAGATGACACAGCCTGGGCTCAGAGGAACCTGCGCAGCAACATCCCCAAGCCCATCGGTCCCGAACTGATCGTCCGCGGCGACAAGGTCATGCAGACCACCAACAAACGTTCCACCGCGTGGCCGCGCGACCAGGATGCGTTGAACTACGTCGCCAACGGCGAGATCGGTGTCGCCATCGGCCGCGTCACGCCGGCGAGCAAGGTGCCGAAGTCCCGGTTGCCGCTCAACGTCGAGTTCTCCTCCCAGCCCGGATTCCAGTACTCCTACTGGCCGACCGACGCGGACGACGCGCTGCTAGAACTGGCCTGGGCGGTAACGGTGCACAAGGCGCAGGGATCGGAGTTCGGCACGACGTTCCTGGTCCTGCCCGCGCGAGCGAACGTCTCCCGGGAACTCATGTACACGGCCCTCACCAGGCAGAAGACCAAGGTGGTGATCCTCCACGAGGGCACGCTCGCCGACCTGCGGGACCTTGCACAGCCATGGCGCTCGGAGACGGCAAGGCGGCTCACCGACCTGTTCGACGCCCCGCGGCCGGTGGCGCTGGAGATCCGGGGCACCGCTCACCGCTTCGACCGGAAACTGATCCACGTGTCGGCGAACGGCATTCCGATGGCCTCGAAGAACGAGGTCATCATCGCCGGCCTGCTGGACCGGCTCGCCGCGGGCAAGTGGCAGTACGAGCTGCCCTTCACCGGCAGCGACGGGCGGGTCGTCCACCCCGACTTCACCATCGCCGCCGACGACGGGCGCACGGTCTACTGGGAGCATGCCGGCATGCTCGACCTGCCTGACTATGCCCGGAAGTGGGAACTCAAGAAGGCCTGGTACGCGGAGAACGGAGTGCTGCCGCACAGTGAAGGTGGCGGACCGAGAGGCACCCTGATGTGGACGGATGACCTCGAAGGAGCCGACGCACGCGCCTGGCTGAAGCTGGCGTCCGAGGTGCTCGGAGTGACGCCCGCTGACCCGGATGTCCCGGGCACGAGGCTGCCAGGGCAGGCCCGCAGGGTCGCCAAGAAGACGGCGGGGCGGCGACCGAGCGCCTGATCAGGGGTTCGGTCACGCCGTCACCGTCCACGACGCCGTCACCGTCGGCCGCTCCGGTATTCGGCCAGCGCCCCGCTCGCCCAGAGTGGGACCAGCCGGGGTATCTCGGCCATCGGCACCCTGCCACGCAGGCATCGCAGGCCGAGCTTGGCGAGGGAGTCGGCGGCCTCGTTGAGCGGGTTGCCGACGTGGGCCTTCTCATGGACGAAGGTCAGGCCAGGCGTGTACTCGGCGTACGACTGCAGCTGGACGAGGCTGGGCCGACGGCCCTGCGAACGCAGCCGGGTCTCGTACCCGTCCGGCATCCGGTCACCGCCGCCCTGCCACTCGTGCAGGAGTTTCAGGGCATCGAGGTTGTCGACGCGCACCTCGACGGGCCGCCCGGGGTGCGCCGCGAAGATCCGCCTCAGTCCCCAGTACACGGCGCGGAGCTCGGTGACGACGACACGGACGCTGGGTGCGGTGAGGTACTGCGGGTAGGCATGGGCGCGCAGTCCGGTCTCGCCGGTGGTGGCGAGGTAGCCGGTGCCGACCTTGTCACCGCTGACGGAGGCGTCCGTGGCGAGGACGATCGGTGTCCCGGCGACGGCCTTGACCGCGCCGTCGAAGTGCACTTGCGCACGGCCCCTGAGGGTGGGGCGGGGTGCGCGAGCGAGTGGGGAACGGCGGCCCATCGAGGGATCCTCCTGTTCGCATCAGACGGTGGCGGAGGGAGGAAGAGAGGGACGGGCGGTGCGGTCTCGGACCGCCCGTCCCTCGTCCGCCGCGTCCCCCCACGAGCGCGGCGGCGTATGCGGCGGCCGGTCAGCCGACCTTGGTCCACTCCTGGCAGCCCTTGGTCTCGAAGTACTCGCCCTTGTTGACCGTCACGCGCCCCTGACCCTGCAGGTTCTCGTTGGCGATGATCGCGCCGAGCTCCCCGGAGGCGTCCTTGGTACGCGCCCAGTAGCAGTTCTCGATGACGCTGTCGTGGTTCGGCCCGGCGGTCTTGTAGGTGCCCGGCTGCATGTCCTCCCCGACCAGGTACTGGCCTTCGCCCCCGACCGTGGTGGCCGCCCCAGGCTTCTTGGCCGGCTTCGGCGTGACCGTCACCTTCTCCGTGACGGTGGCGGCGGGCTTGGGGTCACCGCCACGGGCGGCAGCGGTCTTGGTGACGGTGACCGCCGGGGCGGGGGCGGCGGAGTCGCTCTTGCCACCGGAGTCCCCGTTGCCGCCGATGCCGACGCCGACCAGAAGCGCGACGATCGCGGTCGCGCCATGCGTCAGCCACGTCCTGCGACGTGACGGCTTCGGTCTTGACGGCTGCGCGGTCGGAAACCGGCCGTCACCGGGCGGCGGGACCGGCGGTTCGGCGCTCCAGCTCGGTGCGGCGCCGGCGCCGTGGGGCTGCGGGTTTCCGGGCAGTATCGAGGGCGTGTGACGCATCGCGGTCAGCCTCCAAGCGGTGTCCTGTGATGTGGCCCTCACAAGGTGCTCACTGTTCCGGCTCGAAGGCCCGCAACTCTCTGATAACCCCTATTATCAAGCGGGTTTCGCTGTACCTTCCGAGGTCCCGGTAGATTGCTGACGCCTGCCCCACTGAAGAGGGGCGGACCACGAGGCCCGAAGGCGGGGACGCCGGCCTCGAAGACTGCAGGGAAGAAGGGGGGAATACGTCCGATGACGACACACACGGCTTCGACGACCCCCACGCCCATCCTGCCCGAAACCCCGGCCTGGCGGATCACATACGCCGAGATCGCCGCCCTCGCCCAGGTCAAACGCCCGGTCCCCACCACCTGGGCCCGCCGTCACCCCGACTTCCCGGCACCCGTCGCCCACGACGACGGACGTCCCCTGTTCGACGCCCGTGCCGTCGTCGACTGGCTCGCCTCGACCGGCCGCGGCAACACCGACCCCCGCCGCCTGCGCGCCGAGCTGGCCCTGCACACCCTGGCCGCCTGGCGCACGCCGTTGCTGCCGGCGTCCGTCCTGATCGGCGCGCTGACCTCACTGGTCTGCCTGCACCAGCAGCTGGACGCGCCCGTCGCCGACGGCCGGCCCTGGCCCTCCCTCCTGGAACGGGCGGCGGCCATCGACCCGGACGACGACGTCCTCGTCTCCGAACTGCGCGCCCTGCCCGACCCCGACCGCACCGGCCCCGCCCTCGCCCACCTCGCCGACGAACTGATCGACGCCGCCTACAACCCCGCCGAAGCCTTCGACTGGATCCTCCAGGCCCGCCACCGCCTCGGCTCCCGAGAGCCGGCCGCCGACGAGCCCACCCCGGAGGTGACGCGTGCCCTCGCCGCCCTCTCCGGCGTCGACACCCTCGGCGAAGGGTCGGTGATCGCGGTCCCGTACGCCGGCTCCGGTGACCTGCCGGCGGCCTTGCACGACCGCGCCGCCGAGGACTCCGCCCACACCTACCTGGCCGCCGACCCCGACCTGGCCCGGGTGCGCCTCGTACGCCGCCGGATGCTGGTGCGCGGGGTGTACGAGTTCCGGCTCGACGTGGTCCAGGGCGAGGAGGTGTCCGTCGATGAATGGGGCGACCCGGACCTGCTCGTCTGCGCCCTCCCCTACGAGCCCGCCGAGACCCGCGACCCGAAGGCGGTCCTGGAGCAGGTCGCCGCCCTCACCGACTACCTCGACACCGGCGCCGGTGCCCTCGTCCTCGGCCCCGCCGACGCCCTGACCGGCCCGCTCGCCCGGCACGGCGACGCCGACCGCCTGCGCCGCTCCTTCCTCGCGCCGGGCCTGCTCAAGGCCGCGATCAGCCTGCCCGACGGCGCCTACGCCTACCGCCCCGGCTACCGCACGGCGGCCTGGCTCCTCGCGCGCGTCCCCGAGGAGCAGCGCACGGGCCTGGTCCTCCTCGCCGACTACTCCGCCCAGCCGCTCACCGAACCCGTCCTCGCCACGCTCGCCGAGGACATCGCCATCTGGCGCACCTCCGGCTGGCGGCACGACCCGCGCCACGAACCCCGCCACGCCGCCATCGTCCGCGGCACCGACCTCGACGACCGTCCTGGCGCCCCGTTCACCCCGCAGCAGCGCACCCGCACCGCCCGCTACACCCGTACGGTCGCCGAACGCCCCGCCCGCATCGCGGACTTGGAACGCCACCTGGCCGACCTCCACGCGCGGTCCGCCGCGACCGGCCTCCACCTGAACGCCCGTGCGGAGCCGCGCCCCGAGAGCCGGCCGGTGCGCCGCACCAGCGTCGCCCGACTGCTGCGCACCCGCCGCCTGCGCCGCCGCCCCGGCCACCGTTTCGCCCCCGAACACCTGACCGCCGACGGCCACTACCCGGTCCTCACCCCCGAGGAGATCCTGGGGACCGCCCGCATCGGCACCCGCCGCATCGACCGGGGCATCCTCCTCACCGCCTACGAGCACGCGCAGTTCACCGAGCCCGGCGACCTCGTCGTCACCGCCCACCCGCGTTTCGGCGTCCACGTCGACACGGCGGGCCTGTCCCTGGTCGCCGCCCCGGCCCGCATCCTGCGCGTCCATCCCGACGCGGACCCGCCGCTGCGGCCCCGGGTGCTGGCCGCGCTGCTGCGCGCGGCGGCCGCCGAACACGCCCGCGTCGGGGGCGCCGTACGCGCGCCGCGCCGCATCGAAGACCTCGTCATCCCCGACCTCGGCCGCGCCGAGGCCGACCTGTACGAGGCGGTCCTCGCCGACATCGAGTCCCGGGCGGCCCTGCTGCGCGAGCAGACCGCCGCGCTCGACGACCTGTCCCGGCTGATGGCCGCCGGCATGGCCGACGGCACGCTGACCATCCAGCCCGTACCGCACACCGACACTCATTGAGGGAGACGGTTCACCCGATGCCTCCACGCAAGAAGAAGCCCGCCGACCAGACGGAGCTGTTCAGCGCCTCCACCGCCAAGGAGATCCAGGACATCCTCTGGAGGGCGGCCGACAAGCTGCGCGGCTCCATCGACGCCGCCCAGTACAAGGAGTTCGTCCTCGGTCTGATCTTCCTGAAGTACGTCTCGGACGCCTTCGAGGAGCGTCGTACGGAACTGGCGAAGGAACTCGCCGAGGACGGCATCTCCGAGGACCGCCTCGACGACTTCCTGGAGGACCGCGACGAGTACACCGGCGCCCATGTCTTCTGGGTCCCGGAGAACGCCCGCTGGTCCTGGATCGCCGCCAACGCCAAGGCCCAGGGCGTCGGCAAGCTCCTGGACGACGCGATGGACGCGATCATGCGGGAGAACGCCTCCCTCACCGGTGTCCTCCCCAAGATCTTCAACCAGGACCGCGTCGACCAGAAGCGGCTCGCCGAACTCGTCGACCTGATCAGCGACGCCCGCTTCGGCGGCAGCGAGGACCGGCCGGCCCAGGACCTGCTGGGCGAGGTGTACGAGTACTTCCTCGGCAACTTCGCACGGGCGGAGGGCAAGCGGGGCGGCGAGTTCTACACGCCGCGCTCGGTGGTCCAGCTGATCGTGGAGATCCTGGAGCCGTACGAGGGGCGGGTGTACGACCCGGCGTGCGGCTCGGGCGGCATGTTCGTGCAGGCGGCCAAGTTCATCGAGGCCCACCGGGGCAAGGGACACAAGGCCGACATCTCGATCTACGGCCAGGAACTGAACGAGCGCACCTGGCGGCTCGCCAAGATGAACCTGGCCATCCACGGCATCGACGGCAACCTCGCCGCCCGCTGGGGCGACACCTTCGCCGACGACAAACACCCGGACCTCAAGGCCGACTTCGTGATGGCCAACCCGCCCTTCAACATCAAGGACTGGGCGAGGGACGAGAGCGACCCGCGCTGGAAGTACGGGGTTCCGCCGAAGAACAACGCCAACTACGCCTGGCTCCAGCACATGATCTCCAAGCTGGGGGAGAGGGGCACGGCCGGCATCGTCCTGGCGAACGGCTCGATGAGCTCACAGTCCAGCGGCGAGGGCGAGATCAGGCAGGCGCTGGTCGAGGCCGACCTGGTGGCGTGCATGGTGGCGCTACCTCCGCAGCTGTTCCGCACGACGCAGATTCCGGCGTGCCTCTGGTTCCTGGCCAAGGACAAGTCGCCGCAGGGCGCACGGCGGTTGGACGACCGGCGGGGCGAGATCCTGTTCATCGACGCCCGGGGGATGGGCGAGATGGCCGACCGCACGGAGCGCATCCTGCCGGAGGCGGACCTCAGGAAGATCGCGGACACCTACCACGCGTGGCGGGGAACGGCATCGGCGCGCGAGGCCGGGCTGACGTACGAGGACGAGCCGGGCTTCTGCTACTCGGCCGACCTGGAGACGGTCCGGGAGCACGGGTACGTGCTGACGCCGGGGCGGTACGTGGGGGCCGTGGAGGCGGAGGAAGAGGACGCGGAGGCTGTCGCCGAGCGGATCAGCAAGCTGACGGAGGAGCTGTACGAGCTGTTCGACAAGTCGGCGGAGCTGGAGAAGACGGTGCGGGTGCAGTTGGGGAGGGTCGATGTCTGAGTGGGAGAGGGTGCGCTTTGACCAGCTCGCCTCATCGGAGCGGTGGGCATTCTCCATCGGGCCGTTCGGGTCGAAGGTTACGACCAGTGACTACTGCGAAGACGGGGTTCCCTTCATCCGCGGCGTAAATCTGTCGCAGGGTGTTTTTCTGGATGATGACTTTGTCTTCATCTCGGAAGAAAAAGCTAAAGAGATCGCGTCGGCGCTTGTAAAGCCCGGGGACATCGTGTTCACCCGCAAGGGGACTGTTGGTCAGGTCTCGATGATTCCGCGCGCTCCGCGCTATGAGAAGTACGCTATTTCGGGAAGTCAGGTGAAGGCTCGCCTTGACGAACGCCGTGCTGTAGCCGAGTTCTACTACTACTGGTTTCGGTCCCCTGCCGGCCAGCACAGCATTCTTGCGCATGCCGTCACTACCGGCGTGCCCAGCCTTGCGAACTCCCTCCAGAGCATCCGCGGACTCGTAGTACCGAAGCCGCCTTTGTCCGAGCAGGCGGCTGTGGCGGCCGTCCTGGGAGTATTGGATGACAAGATCGCCGTTAACGAGCGCATTGCTGCCACCTCGCGTGAGCTCGCGCTTGCCCTATTTATTCAGGCGATTGCAGAGGATGCCGACATGGAGGTCGGCGTTGAATCTGTAGCGTGTGCTCTCACCCGAGGTATCGCCCCGAAATACTCCGAATCCCCGGATGATCTTTTGGTGCTGAACCAGAAGTGCATTCGAGATGGGAGGGTGAGCCTCGCCCCCTCGCGTCGTACGCAGCGAGAAAGAGTGAAGGCCCCGAAGCTGCTGATGAAGAACGATGTTCTCGTGAACTCAACAGGCGTCGGCACGCTCGGTCGCGTTGCGCGGTGGACGCTTGATGAGGCCGCGACAGTCGACTCGCATATCACGATTGTGCGGTTTGATGAGGCTCAGGTCGACCCCGTGTGCGCAGGATTCGCCATCCTTCGCGCGCAGCCCGAGATCGAGGAAATGGGCGAGGGCAGCACCGGCCAGACGGAGCTTCGACGCACTCAGCTGGGTGAACTCGCGATCACTCTCCCTAGCAAGGAGCGGCAGCAAGCGCTTCGTCCCAAGCTTGATGCACTGGAAGCACGAGCTGACCAGGCTTTGCGCGAGTCGCAGGCCCTCGCCACCCTCCGCGACACCCTCCTCCCCCAGCTCATGTCCGGCCGACTCCGCGTCAAGGACGCCGAGAAGATTGTCGAGGACGCCACATGACGACACACGACAACGGAAACGACCACGACGGCAGAAGCGACCGTCGCCCCACCGAAGCCGACTGGGAAGTCCTCGCCCTCGACGAGCTCGCCGAGTTGGCCTGGCTGCCGGCCTCCGGTAACGAGTTCGCGCCCGGCTCGGGGCACCGGAAGTCCTGGGACGACCTGATCCTGTACCCGGACCTCCACGAGGCGATCGAGCGGCTGAACCCCGATCTTCCCCCGGACGTCGTCCGGGACGCCGTGACGACCGCCGCCACCCCCGGCTCGCAGGACACCTACGAGGAGAACCGGACCGCCCACCGCCTCCTCACCACCGGCATCCGTTCGGTCACCTACACCGACTCCTTCGGCGCAGAGCACAACCCGACCATTCGCCTGGTCGACCTCACCGACCCGGACGCGAACACCTACCGCGCCCTCAACCAGGTCACCGTCATCGACGGCGAGAAGAACCGCCGTTTCGACGTCGTCCTGTACGTCAACGGCCTGCCCCTCGCCGTCATCGAGCTCAAGCGTGCCGGCGACGAGGACGCCACGCTCCAGACGGCGCACGCCCAGGTCGCCCGCTACGTCGAGGAGCTGCCGACCGCCTTCCGCTTCAACACGGTCGTGCTCCTCTCCGACGGCATCACCGCCAAGTACGGCACCCCGTTCACGCCGTACGAGCATTTCGCGCCCTGGAACACGGACGAGTTCGGCGCCCGCGTCGACCCGCTCACCGCCGAGGGCTTCGCGGAGTCGGGGCAGAACCTGGCGATCCACGGTCTGTTCACCCAGCCCCGCTTCCTCGCTCTCGTCAGCTCCTTCATCAACTTCGTCCCGTCGAAGCGGATGAAGCGGATCGCGAAGCCGCACCAGTACCACGCCGTCACCCGCGCCGCCGAGGCCGTCCGTACCGCCTCCGCGACCGACGGCAAGGCGGGCGTCGTCTGGCATACCCAGGGTTCGGGCAAGTCGGAGGAGATGGTCCTCACCACCACCCTGGTGATGCGTGACCCGGCCCTGCTCAACCCCACCGTCGTGGTCGTCACCGACCGCACGGACCTCGACGACCAGCTGTACACGACGTTCCAGGAGAGCGAAATCCTCCCGGAAGCGCCCAAGCAGGTCGTCACCCGCGCCGAACTCCGTGAGGAGCTGGCGGCGAAGAGGACGGGAGGGATCCTCTTCACCACGCTCCAGAAGTTCGGCAAGACGAAGGAGGAGCGGGAGTCGGGCGCCGACCACCCGATGCTCTCCGACCGCCGGAACATCGTCGTGATCGTCGACGAGGCCCACCGCAGCCACTACGACGACCTCAACGGTCTCGCCCGCCACCTGCGCGACGCGCTCCCGCACGCCACGCTGCTCGCCTTCACCGGCACCCCGATCTCGGAGGCCGACCGCAACACCCGCGAGGTCTTCGGCGACTACATCGACATCTACGACCTCAAGCGGGCCGCCGACGACGGCGCGACCGTGAAGGTCTACCACGAGAGCCGCGTGATCCAGCTCGTCCTGGACGAGGACGTGGATCCCACCCGGATCGACGAGGAGGCCGACCGCATCACCGACGGCCTCGACGACACCGAGCGCCGCCGCGTCGAACAGGCCGTGGCGACCATGAACGCCATGTACGGCGCGCCGGCCCGGATACGCGACCTCGCCGCCGACCTCGTGGAGCACTGGGAGGCGCGCCGCGAGCGCATGCAGCCGTTCGTCGGCGTCTCCGAGACCGGCGGGGCGCCCGGCAAGGCGATGGTCGTCTGCGCGACGCGAGAGATCTGCGTCCGCGTGTACGACGCCCTGCGCGAGCTGCGGCCCGAGTGGCACAGCGACGAGTTCGACAAGGGCGTCATGAAGATCGTCTTCTCCTCGAACTCCCGCAAGGACCCCCAGGAACTCCTCGCCCACGCCCTCACCGACAGCCGCCGCAAGGCCGTCATCAACCGGGCCAAGGACCCCGACGACGAGCTGGAACTGCTCATCGTCAACAACATGCTGCTGACCGGCTTCGACGCCCCGCCGATCCACACCATGTACCTGGACCGGCCGCTCAAGGGCGCGAACCTCATGCAGGCCCTGGCCCGCGTCAACCGGCGTTTCCGCGGCAAGGAGGACGGCCTCCTCGTCGGCTACGCGCCCCTGACGGAGAACCTCCAGAAGGCCATCGCCGAGTACACGGACGCCGACCAGCGCGACCGCACCCTGGGCCAGGACGTCGAGCGCGCCCTGGACGAACTCCGCAACGAGTACGACGTCCTCACCGGCATCCTGCGCGGCTTCGCCTGGGAACCCCTGCTCGACAAGCCCGGCCCCCGCGCCTTCGTCGACGCTGCCCTGAAGACCGCCAACCACCTGCGCGACCCCCGCACCCCCGGCAACAACCCCGACCTGCTGGACGACCCGCGTCAGACCCTGGGCCGCCGCTTCCGCGACCACGCCCACCGGCTGGAGCGTTTCTGGGCGCTCGCGGGCAGTTCGAAGGACGTGGGGGACCGGTGCGGGGACAAGCCGGCCTGGAAGCGGCACATCCAGTTCTTCGTCGAGGTCCGCGCCTACATGGCCAAGCTGGACGCGATGGAGCGGGAGGCGCGCGGCCTGCCGGTGGCCCGCGACGTGGAGTTGTACCTCGCCCAGCTGACCTCCTCGGTCGTGGAGACCGGGGGAGTGACCGACCTCTTCGCCGAGGCCGGGCTGGAGACCGCCGACCTGACCCATCTCAACGACGCGCTCGTCGCCCAGCTCCAGAAGAGCGACACGCCGCACCTGGCGGCCGAAGCGCTGCGGCGGCTCGTCGAGCGCAAGATGCGCGAGGTCACCCGGCACAACATCGTCCGGCAGACCACCTTCTCCCAGCGGCTGCAGGATCTGATGGTGCGCTACATGCGCCAGCAGTACACCAGCGCCGAACTCATCGCCAAATTGGTCGAGTTGGCCAAGGAGGTCGCTGCCGACGCCCGCCGCGGCGAGAAGTTCGAACCGCCGCTCAACTGGCGCGAGCTCGCCTTCTACGACGCCGTCGCCGACCACGGCACGGCCCGCGCCGTGATGGGCGACGAGGTGCTGGCCGGTATCGCCCGCGAACTCGTCGCCGAGGTCCGCCGCCAGCTCAAGCCGGACTGGATCTCCCGCGAGTCCGTCCGCGCCCGACTGCGCAGCACGATCAAGCGGCTCCTGGCCCGCAACAACTACCCGCCGGACCAGCAGAAGGAAGCCATCGACCTGGTTCTGCGCCAGATGGAGCACTTCGCCAACGAGTGGTCCGTGCACGGGGCTCCGGACGACTGAGCTGCCCGTAACGACGCACAGGGGCATGGGCTGCTCACCGGCCGGCGGATGCCGGCGTGAGCGGCCCCGCCCAGCGGCCCAACAGACTGATACAGGGGAGTAGTTCCTCCCAGAAGGGCAGGTTCTTGCCATGGCGGGTAAAGAGATCGAGGACCCCGAGTCGCGCTTCTCCGCAGTGCTGGTGGCCGCGGCGAAACTTCCGGGCGTGCGTATCAACAGGGAGGCGTACCTCCGCAAGGCGCTGGCCCGCTGTTGCTCCGACGACGACATCCGAGCAGCAATTGAAAAAACCCCCGCAGCAGCGGGTATCTCGATCGACATCTTGGACAAGGCGGCCAACGACTCCATCAACTACGAGGCCGCGAAGGTCAGTGCTCTTTCCGCGGCTGCCGGGCTGCCTGGCTTGGTCTTCCTTCCCGCCACCGTGCCCACCGACCTGGCCCAGTACTTCGGCCACATGCTGCGCATCGCGCAGAAGCTCGCCTACCTCTACAGCTGGCCCGATCTGTTCTCCGGTGACGGCGATGACGTCGATGACGCGACCAAGGGAGTGCTCACCCTCTTCTTCGGCGTGATGTTCGGCACCCAGTCGGCGAACGCTGCCGTCGGCAAGGTCGCGGAGGCGATGTCGAAGCAGGTCGCCAAGAAGCTGCCGCAGAAGGCGCTCACCCAGGGCGTCGTCTACCCGATGGTGAAGAAGGTCGCCAAACAGCTCGGCGTCGAGATGACGAAGAAGACCTTCGCGAGGGCCGTCTCCAAGGCTATCCCTGTGGTCGGTGCCGTCCTTTCCGGCGGGCTCACTCTCGCGACCTTCCTGCCTATGGCGAAAAGGCTGAAGAAGCACCTCGCCGGCCTGGAAATGACGAAGCCGACGATCGGGGTCACCGATGCCGAGGTCGTGGAAGCGCAGGAGCCCGTCGCCACGGATTACACCGAGCAGCCTGACGCGGACGAGTCTGCCTCCCAGTAGGTGATCCTCCGTTGGACCATGGCCACCGGCCGACTGCCACTCTCTGAGCATCCGGACCTCGTGGGCCCGGATGCCTCAGCGGTGCATCAGGCGGCAACCGGCAGGGTCCTTCGTGCACACGAGCGTCAGACGCGCGGCTCCGACGCGGCCAGCCCGACGAACCCCGCCCATGCCTGACGGGACACGACCAGAACTGGTCCGGGCGCGACCTTGGAGTCCCGGACATGTACGGCGGTGGTTCCTGCCGCAACCTCCACACACTGGCCGCCTTCGGTTCCGCTGTAGCTGCTCTTGAACCAGGCGAGGCCGGACGCGGCGGTCGAGGACTCAGCGTTGTTCATAGCGATCCCAACAACCCTTCGATGAAGTTCAGCGACTCTCGTGGGCTGAGAGCCTGCGCTCGGATAATCCCATAGCGCGCGGCAGCGAGAGCCGCCTGTTCCACATCGGTCTCAAGCGCACTGGTCGTGTGGGTCTCGGTGTAGACGAACTTCTTTCCGTCTCGGCGAGTGACGACCGTGAACGGACCGTTGACGCCCGCGTTCTCCTCGCAATCGGTTGGCATGACCTGGATCTCGACGTTGTCTCTTTGCCCTGCCAGGAGGATGAACTCCAACTGCCCCTTGACCACGCTCCTGCCGCCGTACCGATGCCGCAGCACCGCCTCGTCCATGACGAAGCTCAGCAAGGGCACAGGGCGTCGGTCGAAGATGTCCTGCCGGGCCAGGCGAGCCGTCACGCGCTGCTCGACCGTCTCAGGATTGAGCGGCGGACGTCGCATGGCGAGCAGAGCCCGCATGTACTCCTCTGTCTGGAGCAGGCCGTTGACGACGTGGGTGTCGTACATCAACAGTTCCAGACACTCCTTTTCCAAGGCGGCCATCCCCTGAAAGAACACCGGATACTGAGCCCGCTCCACCTCCTCCTTCCACAGGCACAGCAACCCCTCCGCCCCCAGCACCTCATCGGCCTGGTCGATCGTCCTGAGAGACGGGATCCGTCGCCCCTGCTCGAACGAGGCGATCGTGGAAGCCGAGTACCCGAGCCTCCTGCCGAACTCCTCACGGTCCAGTCCCGCCCGCAGCCGGAGCATCTTCATGGTCTGGCCGAACGCCACCACAACACCCCGCCCCGCGTCGTCCTCAGGACGCCGCCCCGCAACCCGGTCGTCGTTCTCCCGGCCGTCCCGGGCCACGCCCTCGCGCTCCGTCATGTGCATCACCGCCTCCTTGGCGCAACGCCCCCGCAAGGGAACCGTCACGGCCCGCGCCTCCTACACTCGCCGACAGCGCGCGTACAGCCGCCCCCTGTCGTAGCGTCACCACTGGTCACGCTACGCGACCGGCAGGACCGTGGTCGGCATGACGACGAAACCCGCGCATCCCTTCCAACCCGTCGATCCCACCGCCTCCATGAGCACCAGGAACGCCACGGACGCCGCCCTCTCGGCCTTCCTCACCCAGGCCCCGCCGGCTCACACCTTCGCCATGCGCTTCACCTCCACACCGCGAGGCGCCCGCCTCGCCCGCCGTCTGACCGCCGTCCGGCTGGACGCCTGGGGGATCCCGTACGGCACCGACCCGCACGAGGCGATCGTGCTGATCACCGCCGAGCTCGCGGCGAACGCCGTGCGCCACGGCCATGTCCCCGGCCGTGACTTCCACCTGCGCCTTCACGACCTCCCCACCGCACCAGGAGGCCGTACCGTCCGTGTCGAGGTCACCGACACCCGCGCCGAACGCCCGCCTCGCCGACGCGCCACGCCGTGCGACCCCGCTGACGCGGAGGAGACCGGCCGCGGGCTGCTCCTCGTCGCTCACCTGGCCGCCCGCTGGGACTGGCACCCGCGCTCGAACGGGCCGGGCAAGACCGTGTGGGCCGAGTACACGTTCCCGCCCGGGTCCCCGTCGTGAGCTCGCCCAAGCGCCGCGCCCCCCGGCTGGACGGGGCCGTCCCCTCGGGGGTCGACTGAGGAGGTCCGTATGCCCGACGCCACCACCCGCATCCCCGCCGAAGCCCGTGACCGGCTCGCCCGGACAGCGGCCTCCGAAGGCATGTCCTTGCGGGGTTACCTCTCCCATCTCGCCGAGACCTTGCTCACCCCGAAGGAGCGCGTGGCCCGCGCCCAGGAGGCACGCGCCGCTCTGCGGGCGTGGAACGGCTACGACCCGAGCGCGAGCGAACAGGGGGAGCTGGACGCCGAGTTGGACCGGCGGCTCGGTGAGGCGGGGGTACGGTGACCGACGAGCTGCACACCGTCCTCGACGAGACGGCTACCTCTGCGCGTCATCGACCTCCATCCCTGAGCTGAGGTTCGAGTCATCGCCAGGGCACGCGACGGCCCGGCCACCCCGCTCCGCGGCTCGCACGGATCTAACGGCAGCAACGGAGGGCTGATAACACGGGTTATCGGCCTTTCTTTCCTGCCGCCCTCTCGTAGGCTCCTACGGTCCATCCCGTCGACAGGCGGCACTCCGGCGGCGGCATCGCCGCTCTCCGAAGCCTGTCGGTGCTCGCCCTTTCCGCACCATCACGGGAACCACGGGAGACACCACATGGACGCGATGGACCAGCCCTCCGGCGACGCACTGGCGTTGCCCGAGCTCGTCGAGGCCCGGCTCGCCGGAGACACGAAGCTCAGCGAGCCCGCGAAGGCCCTCATCCGTGAGGCACTCGGCGCCTCCGGCACCGCGACGGGCGCCTGCGCCGCCGAGGGACCCGTCTACCTGGGCAAGGTCACCGTCACCGGCTTCCGCGGCGTCGGATCCGAAGCGCGGCTGAACCTGCGGCCCAAGCCGGGGGTCACCCTCGTCATCGGGCGCAACGGCTCCGGCAAGTCGAGCATCGCCGAGGCCGTCGAGACCCTGTTCACCGGAACCAACGCCCACTGCTCCGGGCAGCGCCCGAACCGCGCCGTCCGCTGGCGCAACCTGCACCACGGCGACCGGACGGTGGTCGAGGCCAAGCTGGCCGTCGACGGGGACCCGTCCCCGAGCACCCTCACCCGCACCTGGACCGGTGACACCTTCGCCGACACGCAGGCCGTGCTCAAGCGGCCCGGACAGGGCACCGTTCCCTTGGAGCAGGCCGGGTGGGAGCAGGCGATGCGCAGCTACCGCCCGTTCCTGTCGTACGTCGATCTGGGCACCATGCTCAACGGCAAGCCCACCGAGATGTACGACAACGTCGCCGCGATCCTGGGCCTGGAGTACCTCAACGCCGCCGCGCGACGCCTGGCGGACAAGAAGAGGGAACTGGAGGCGGTCCAGAACGCCGAGAAGGAGAAGAAGCCGCTGCTGCACGCGGCCCTGGAGGCGGTCGGTCACGACGACCGGGCGATCAAGGCCCTTGTGGCCATGGAAGCCAAGGGCGGTCCCGACTACGGCGTACTCGACGCCCTGATCACCGGTGTGCCCACGGCGGACGCGGGCCGGTTGCGTCAGGCCCGTCTGGAGGCCGACGCCCAGGGCCCCGACCTCGAACGGGTCGGTATCGCCGTGGACCGGCTGCGGCGGGCCGTCGCCGACGCCGAGGACCTGAGGGGATCGGCGGCCGCCGACGCGCACAGCAGGGCCGAACTGCTCCAGGCCGCACTGGCGCACAGTGACCGCCACGCCGACGACACGGCCTGCCCGGTCTGCGGGGCGCAGCAGGTGCTGGACCAGGAGTGGGCCCGGCGCGCCGAGGCGGAGATCACCGCACTCCTGCAGGAGGCCGAGGCGGTACGCAAGGCACAGACCGACGTGCGGGACGCGATGCGCACCCTGCAGGACCTGGTGCACATGCCGGCGGAGGTCCCGGCCGTTCTCGCGGAGCCCTGGCGGGAGTGGGGCGCCTGCCGGCGCCTCGCCGACCCGGCCGACCTTGCCGACCGCGCACTCCGGGCGGCGGTCACGCTGACCGACGCGTGCGACACCGTGGCCAGGGCCGCGCGTGAGGAACTGGCGGCCATGGACGAACGCTGGCGTGAGGCCGCCGGCCTGCTGGCCGAGTGGACCCGGCTCTCCCGGGAAGCCGACGCCGTCACGTCGCTCAAGAAGGACGTCAACGCCGCCCACACCTGGATCAAGAAGCTCACGACCGAGATCCGTGACCTCAGGCTGGACGCCTTCGCGGGCCACACCCAGCGGATCTGGGAGAAGCTGCGCCAGCAGAGCAGCGTCGACCTGAAGGACGTGAAGCTGCACGGCACGGAGAAGGCCACCGTACGCAAGCTGATCATGGACGTCACCGTCGACGACACCGAGGCTCCCGCGCTCGGCGTCATGAGCCAGGGCGAACTGCACTCGCTCGCGCTGGCCCTGTTCCTGCCTCGCGTTGCAGCGGCCGACAGTCCCTTCGGCTTCGTCGTCATCGACGACCCCGTGCAGTCCATGGACCCGGCGAAGGTCGACGGACTGGCCCAGGTGCTGGACGAACTCGGTCGCGAGCGGCAGGTGGTCGTCTTCACCCACGACACCCGCCTCCCGCGCGCCTTCCGCAGCCAGGGGCTGCCGGTGACCGTGCTGAGGGTGGAGCGGGGCGAGAAGTCCCGGGTGAGGGTGGTGTCCGACAGGGACCCGGTCAAGGAGGCCATCGGCGAGGCCATGGCTCTCGCGAAGACCGACGACTGCCCCGAGACCGCGTTGCGTCACGTCCTGCCCGCGCTGTGCCGGGAGACCCTTGCGGCGGCGTTCGTCGAGGCGGCCTGGCTCCGCAGGAACCGGACCGGTCGGTCCGCCGAGAGGCTGCAGGCCACCCTCGATGCCACCGAACGGCTCCTCCCGCTGGCGGGCCTCGCTCTCTTCGACGACGGGGACGACCGCGACGACGAGGAGGTCAGGGACCGTCTGCGCACCCTGTACGGCAGGGAGAGCACGACCCTCATCCACCAGTGCCAGCAGGGCGCCCACCCCGGCGGGTTCCTTCCGGACGACCCGGTCTCCTTCGTCCGGAGGGTCGAGGCCCTCGCCGACCGGATCCGCAAGCCGGAGGTACACGTCTGATGCCCGCCACCCGCGCGAACGCCGACACGATCGCAGGGCTCCTGGCGACAGCGGAGCACCTCCTCACCCGGGCCGACGACGGCGGCCCGTCGACCCCGGCCGGCCACGACCGGGGCGCGGTCTACGCTCTGCGGATCGCTCTGGAAGCGGCCGTCGACGCGGCCCTCACGACGGAGGAAGCCGGATTCCGTCAGGTCCGCAGCATGCGGGCGAAGCTGATCTGCCTGCGCCACTACGCAGGCCCGGACCTGGCCCGTCGAGCCGGCTCGCTCTGGAACCGCCTCAGCACCGGCTGCAAGTACCACCACGACGAACTCGGGCCGAGCCACGCTCAGGTGCGCGCCTGGCAGACCGCGGTCGAAGCGGTGGTCACGGAGCTCGCCGCGCCCGGAGCGGTCCGGGGTTTCCCCCGGCGAAGGGGCCTGTAGGCAGGCCGGTGGAGCGACACGGGTGGGCGGTGAGGGCGGGCATCACGGGACCGCGAGAGCCCTACCGCGCCCACCCGCAACGCACACGGCGTGGTAATTCTGTGAACAGATCGGACGTGCAGCGTCCGATGCGGCCCGGGGCCGCGAGGGAGGGGACCACACATGGGCGTGCCCGCGCACGATGAAGTCATCGCCTACGAGCAGGAGAAGGTGGATTTCGCCTACCACTGCTACGAAGCCCGGCTGGCCCGGATGAGCGGCACATCCGTGGCCAAGGCGTCGGCCAGCGGAAAGGACGGCGTTGCCAACCGCATCAAGGCCGAGGAACAGGCCGCCGCCTACGACGGCCTGGGCGGCGAAAGCCTGGTCATCGGCCGCGTCGACGCCCGCGATCCGCGCGAAGGGATCGCGACCTGGTACGTCGGGCGGCGCACGGTCTGGGACGAGGCCCACGACCAGGTGGTCGTGAACTGGACGAACGAGCTGGCCAAGAAGTGGTTCGACGCGTCACCGGAAGCACCGGGCGAGGTGGTGCTGCGGCGTCGCCTGATCTGCTCGCAGCGTGTGGTGCAGGACTACACCGACGACATCGCGCTCGCCGCTGCGGCCCCGGCCGCGCCCGGTGCGCGGAACACCGTGCCCGGACCGCGCACCGGAGCGCGGACGGCGCAGCAGCCGGCCAACGTGCCCGAACCGATCACGCGGGGTGAGAACGCCGGGCGCCACACGGCCGGTCGACCGGTTCCCACTCCCGGCGACATCGCGGACATCCAGCGGCGCAAGCCCCAGCGGCCCGACGAGCTGCTTCTGCGGGACCTCCTGCGCTCGCGCAGCGGCCGCATGCGGGACATCGTCGAGACGATCCAGCGCGACCAGATGGCCCTGGTCACCGGCGCTCCCTCCGAGATCCTGGTCATCCAGGGCGGTCCGGGAACCGGTAAGTCCGCGGTCGGTCTGCACCGCGTGACATGGCTGGTGAACAACGACCACTTCCATGCGCGGGACATCCTGGTCATCGGTCCCCACCAAAGGTTCCTCGATTACGTGGGCCAGGTCCTGCCCACCCTCGGCACCCGGGACGTCAACGCCGTGCAGCTGTCCCGCCTGTGGGACGGCGACGTCCGAGGCACCGACAGCGCCCGTACCCGGCTGGTGAAGTCCGACGAGCGCATGGCCGCCGTGCTGCGGCGGCGCGTCGAGGGCGACTACCGCCCGGCCGCCCTCGACGACCTCACCACGGCCCCTTCCTTCGAGGGGGACGAGCCCGCGTTCGCTGTCACGGCCGCCGGCACGACCCTGCGGGTGGCCCGCTCGGAGATCACCGCCGTCCTGGAGGAGGTTCGGCAGGGCGGCGGATCGTACCGCGAGCGCCGCGACCGGTTCCGGGGCCGGGTCGTCGACCTGCTGCTGCGGGAACTCGTTGCCGTCGCTCCGCGCCGCAGCCGCGACCACACGATCCGCCGTGAACTGGAGCGCAATCGGCGCGTCGAACGCCTGGTGGAGCGCATCTGGCCGTCCCCCAGCCCAGCGGAAGCCCTGCGCACCCTTTATGACTCGCCGCAGCTGCTGCGAGCCTGCGCCGGGGGTGTCCTCGACGAGGCCGAGCAGGCGGCCTTGCACCGCCCCCGCGCGGCCAAGGCGGACGAGGAACCGTGGACACTGGACGATCGGGTCTGCCTGGAAGAACTCCGCTACCTCATCACCGGAGAGACGCCCCGTCACTACGGGCACATCATCATCGACGAGGCCCAGGACCTGACGCCCATGCAGGCGCGGTCGCTCCGGCGTCGTCTCGCGGCGAGTGGTTCCATGACCGTTCTCGGCGACCTGGCCCAGGCCACCGGCCCGCATGCCTACACCGACTGGGACCGCCTCGGCATGCTGCTCGCCGACAACGGGGACTGCCGCCTGGCCGAGTTGAACACGAGCTATCGAGTGCCGGCCGAGATCATGCGGTTCGCCGCGCCGCTGGCCCGAGCGGTCGCTCCCACGCTGCCCTACCCCCAGGCAGTCCGCGCAGCAGGTGACAAGGCCGTTCAGCTGGTCGAGACCGGACCCGACGCACTCGCCCGCGAGACGGTCGCCCGCGTCCGCGACCTGATCGGCACCACCGACGGACAGAGTCTGCGGTCCGTGGCCGTCATCGTCCCCGATGTGTTCGAAGCCGCGGACGAGATCACCCGCCGGCTCGCCGAGGCGGACGACATCGCAGCCGACGAGCGTCAGGCCATCACGGTGCTCCCGGCCTCGCACGCCAAAGGCCTGGAATTCGACCATGTTCTCGTGGTCGAACCGTCCGCCATCGCCGGTGACGAACCGGCTGGACTACGCCTGCTCTACATCGCCCTGACCCGCAGCACCCAAAGCCTGACCATCGTGCACTCCACTCCTCTGCCGCCAGCCCTGATCGGCACCGACGGCCACACCGAGCCGACCATGACCCGCGATCGCCATGACCCGGAGAAGGCCCGCCCCCTCGCGATCGGCACGGACCTCCGGGTGCGGGTGGTCTCCGTCAACGGCGGCCGCTACAAGGCCGAGGCCCTCGTCGAGCACGCCGCCGACCGCCCGCTCTACCTGGCCGTGCGCAAGGATGCCGTCGCACCCGCCGTCGGAACAGAGCTGGACGTGTGGGTGCTGCGGCACACAGCGAACGCCACGTTCGTCACCGCCGACGACTTCGGCCGTCTGCCCATGTCCCCGACCATGCTCAGGCGTTATCGGGACGCTCTTGAGGTGATCGAGGAACTGAGCCGGGGTGACATCTTTGGCACCAGCCGAGCTAGGATCTCGGAACTGAAGGGCATGGCCACCCGCTGCCTCACACTCGACCAGCACGACTGGCTGGACGTGTGGCGTGTCCTCGGCTGCCCCGACCATGCGGCCCTCAGCCGACTGCAGAACCTGGCGGTGAGCACCAACCACGCCCTGAAGTCCGCCACCTTCCATCCGGAGGTGTTCCGTGCCGAGCTGGCCCGCAGCGGCTGGGCCGACGCCCTGGAGGAAGCACGGCGGACGCTGGCCCAGCGACTCGCCACCGGCGCGGAGCAGCCGAAGCAGGAGACCGGGGTGGAGGAGCCGGCCCCCGAGCACCGGCCCGCGCACGCCGATGCGCTTCCGGAGGACGACGAGCGCATCGAACAGGCCCAGTCGACCGAGCAGCCTCAAGACCCCGAGCCGTCCCAGCCCACCGAACAGCAGCCGCAGCGCCCGCAGCCCGAGGAGCCCGACAGCATGTCCCCCACCCCGCACACGGTCCAGTCGGCCGCGGACCTCGCCCGGCACCTGGAAACCGCCGCCGTCGCCGACCGCACCTGCAAGACCCACGAGGCGGTGCGGCATGAGCTGATGGCGGCACTCCTGCGTGCGGACCTGCAGCCCGAGACCACGCCGATCGTCGACGTCAGCTGCGTCACCGGCGCCGGCCTCGCCCTCTACGAGGTCCTCGGCTCCGGCCGGACCTCCCACGCCGACCTTCGTGCCGGTGCCGCCCGGCTTCTGGAGATCGGCCACACCCTGCCGACCAAGGCGGAGCGCCTTTACCTCGTGCTCTGCGAGCCCCCGGCCCAGCCCTGGTCCGCCGACTGCCTCCGTGACGTCTTCACGGTCGATGTCGTCTGGCGCACCACGGACGGCTGGGAAGGCAGCGAGGCGGAGGCGGCCCTCGGGGCGGGGTGACGGCCGGCCGAGCCGCCGGGGCGGCGGCGGCCGAGGCGGTCACGAGGCGTTCATGAGGCGGCCGAGGGCACAGGGATGCCGAGCCGGTTGCGTACGGGCTCCAAGCTGTCCTTGACCATTCCGGGCAGTGACCACTCGACAGCGAGGTCGCACGGCTGCTCGTCCAGTCTGCGCAAGGAAACGGAGACCGTCTGGTGCTTCAGCCGGATCGGATGCGTCAGAGGCGCCTTTTCGTCCAGCGGCACCTTCCAGGAGCCCCTGTCGCGCAGCGTGAACGTCGCCGTCGCGTCGTTCCCTATCCGTAGCGTCACCTCGACGGCGGCCTGGGCACAGCCACTGGCCCCGACCTCGCCGTCCCACCGGACGACGGGGCCGCTGCCGGCGCCCACCGGGCCAAGAGTCGCGTGCCTGGTCGCTCCTGTCGGGACGTTCCACACCCAGGTATCGACAGCGACGGGGAGGGCGCACGGCGTGTCGGGGCTCTGGCAGTACGGCACGTGGCTGCGGATCCCGGGCTGATCCCCGGCGCGCACGTAGAGCTCCACCTGGGTCGTTTGATGCACGTAGAACACGACCGTCCCCACGAGTCCAAACGCGGCGACTACGATCTGGCTGACGCTCGTCACGAGGGGGAGGACGAACTTCAGTGCTCCGGTTCCCTTCCACGCCTCGTGGACCGACCGTGTGGACGGCTGGACCGCACCGCTGAGCTGTTCCTGGAGCCGGGCGTGAAAGAACTGGTGGGTCACCCCGGTCTGACGCAGCACCCCACGCCGGTGGGCGTCGTCGAGGAACGCCATCGGCCGAGGCGGAAGCCGGCGGGTGAGCCAGAACCACGTACGGGACACCTGGTAGGACCCCCACGCCGACCCCAGCATCGTGGCGAAGCCGGCCGACACTCCGACGATCCCCCCGTAGTGCCAGGCGGGGGGTCGGCGGGGGAAGGTGTGTATAAGACCCCGTCACACAGGCCACCACGACGCTGGTGAGCACGCCGATGACGAGATAGCGGGGAAGCGTGGCCCTCGGCCCGTACCGGGCGTCCTCCGCGACGTAGACCTGTCTCAGCTCCGACCGGACATTCGCATGGGCGCCGAAGGTCACCAGCCCCGTCACGACTCCGGCCAGCACGCCCGCCGGCGCACCGAGCAACCGGTGGAAGAACCAGCCCCACACGCAACCGAAGGCAAGGCCCACCAGCGGTCCGGTGACCCAGGAATTGATCTGCCACCAGGCGAAGTCGAACGTGCCGTCTCGTTGCATCTGGCGTGCGATGAGGCGCAGGTACCGAGCGGCCCGGTCCGCCCCGTAACGGCGCGCGGACGGCTCACCGTAGACCGTGGGGAGGTAGCGCTCCAGCAGATGCGCCTCGACCGCCGCCCGCGTCCGGAACTCCAGCAACCTGCGGGGCGTTGAGGTCTGCGCCTGGTAAGCCGTTCGCGCCAGATGCAGCATCAGCGGAGAGGACAGGACCTCGGCCAGCACCTGCCGGGGGTCGTCACGCAGGACGGCGAAGACCTCGTCCCAGCGGTCGTCGCCCGACGCGCTCGCAGCCGTGAGGTAGTCCAGCGCGTCGTCCGGCTCCACCGGTGCGAGTTCCACCACATCGGCCTTGGTGAGCCGCTCACCGGTCCGCGTCCCCGTCGTCTCGTACTCGTCGGCGCGGCAGGTCAGCACCAGGGGCATGTCCTTCGCCGCTGCCGCCTCGATCGCCTTGACGGCCCTGGCGTGCAGGGAGGCCGGCAACTCGTCCAGGCCGTCGAGCACGGCCAGCACTCTGCGCTCGCTGATCAGCCGTGCCGCCATGGACCTGCCGAACCGGCGCCGCAGCTGCGGGCTCAGTTCAACGATGCGCTGGGCCATCCACTCCGGCAGGTCGACCGCCGGTCGCCAGGTCGACAGCGGCAGCAGGACCGGAACGGGATCGCCGGGCTGCCACGTGTCGAGCAGCGCCCCGGTGAGCAGCAGAACGAGGACACTCTTGCCCGATCCGGGCGCGCCCAGCACGACGAGCTGTCGACGGCCCGCTCCGCGGAAGTATTGTGTCAACGGGGCGAGGTGCGCGAGGTCACCCTCATGGGGCAGGCCACTGCTGTCCAGAGCGGCCGCACGGGTGCGTACGGGGCGTTCGGTGACGGACCAACGAACGGGGATGGGTACGGGGCGCTCCAGCTCGCGCCGTCCGATCTCGGCGCGGATACGGTCCCGGACCTGCGTCCGCAGGGTGTGGGCGGCCTCGTCCACGATCGCGCCGGCCTGCGGACGCGGGTCCGCGTCGATGCCGGACGGCGGCAGCGACCGGCCGAGTTCCGGTACCAGTTCCTCGATGCGTCGCGCGAGCCGCCGTACGTCGTCACCGAGCGTGCGGTGCCCGACGGTCAGCGCCTGATGCCAGAACAACTTCCTGATGTCCGACGGCAATTGCTCCTCACCGGGCAGTCGCGCACCGTCGAGCAGCACGGGGATCACGGGGATGTCGCGGGCCAGTGCACGGCGGATCTCGCGCCGGACCCAGTCCTGCTCGTCGTCGATCAGACGCCGTCCGTCCTGCGCCGAGGGATCGGGGGCGAGCCACTGGGGGCCGATCAGCACCAGCAGGACCCGGGCCTCCTCCAGCGCCTGCCTGATGGCGTCGGGGTACCTGTCACCGGGCCGGATGGAGACGCAGTCGCGGAACACGCGCTCAGGGCCGAATTCGGCGCTCAGCAACTCGTAACAGGTCGCCGCCACGTACGCGCTGTCGAGCGTACGGTAGTTGACGAATACGTCGACCACGGTGTGAGCCCCCGTCCTCTTCCCGCCGACGCCCAGGACCGAGCGCTTCCGCGGAGGCGGCCCACCCACCTCGGAACCGGGTCACGACGCGCCTGAGCATAGCGGTCAAGCGGTGCCCTCCGGAGGGTGTCCCACCGGCCGGGGCAACCGCCGCTCGACAGCACACCCGACATGGCTACGACCAGCGGGTGCACCTGCTCGACCACGAGCCGCCGCTGCCCCGTGCTCCCGTCGGCTCGCCCGGTCAGCCCGCCCGCTCCAGCAGGGCGAACCGGGCCCCCTCCGGGTCCGCGACCACGGCGACCCGGCCGCGCTCGGTGTCCCGGGCCGGGGCGAGGACCTGGCCGCCGAGGCCCGCCAGGCGGTCGAGCGTGCCGTCTACGTCGGTGACGTCGAAGTACGTCATCCAGTGCGGGCCCCGCTCGCGCGGCAGGGTGGAGCCGAGGCCGCGGATGCCGGCGACCGGGCGGCCGTCGAGGCACAGGGTCACGTGATCCCCGGACGAGCTGGACGAGCCGGGCACGCGGTCCGCCGCGCCGGCCTCGGAGCGCCGTTCCTCGTACCGGAACAGGCCGGCGTAGAACTTCGCGACGTTCGCCGTCTCGAACGTGCGCAGCTCGTTCCAGGCCGGGGTGCCCGGCACGCCCCTGACCGCGGTGCCGAGGTGCGCCGCGGCCTGCCACAGGCCGAAGACCGCGCCCGAGGGGTCGGAGCCGATCGCCAGCCGCCCGGCCGCGTCCGCGTCCAGCGGACCCACGCCGACCGTGCCGCCGCTCAGCCGCACCGCCTCGGCCGCCAGGTCCACGTCGTCGCAGGCCAGATACGGCGTCCACGCCACGGGCAGGTGACGGTCCGGCGGCAGGGCGCCGATGCCCGCCACCTCCCGGCCGTCCAGCCGGGCCCGTACGTAGGGGCCGAGTCGAACGGGGCCGGGTGCGAACTCCCAGCCGAACAGCTCCCCGTAGAAGTCGAGGGCCGCGGCCACGTCGTGCACCATCAGGCTCACCCAGCAGGGTGTGCCGGGCGTGTACCGCGCGTGTGCCTCGCCGCTGTCGTCCGCCGGCTGCGGTGCCTCGGTCATCGTCACTGTCTTTCGGCCCCTTGTGCTCGTCCCGGCCTTCTCGGCCGCATGTGCTCGTCCCGGCCCCGCGTGGTGGCCGCCTCGGTTCCGCTCCCCGGGCCCCGAACCCGCGGTCCGGCGGTCTCCGTCCCGCCCGCGCCGCCCAGAGCGCCGTCCGACCGGAGGATGCCCGGTGTGCGGTTTCCTGTCCGTTTCGGTCCCCTTGCCGATCGATGGCGATCGGCTGTACAGCACGTGTCCGATCCCGTACACGTCGTGATCGGAGCTGCCCGGCCGAGCAGAGTAGTCGGACCTGGACGCGGCGGCCACCCCGTGCGCAAGGATGGGGGCCATGAACGCCATCATCTCCGCATCCGAACTCGCGAGCGCGCTCGCGGGGCCGAACCCGCCGGTGCTGCTCGACGTGCGCTGGCAGCTCAGCGTGGCCAAGGCGGCGGGCGAGCCGCCCTTCGACGGGCGCGCCGCCTACGCGTCCGGGCACATCCCCGGCGCCGTCTTCGTCGACCTCGACCGGGAGCTGGCCGCGGCACCGGGCGTGAGGGGCCGCCATCCGCTGCCCGACGTCGAGGAGTTCGGTGCCGCGATGCGCCGTGCGGGCGTGAGCGCGACCCGGCCGGTCGTCACCTACGACGGCGGGCACGGGTGGGCGGCGGCCCGCGCCTGGTGGCTGCTGCGCTGGGCGGGGCACCCCGACGTACGGGTGCTGGACGGCGGCCTGGCGGCCTGGGACGGACCGCTGGAGACCGAGGTGCCCCGGCCCGCCGAGGGCGACTTCTCCCCGGCACCGGGCGCACTGCCGCTGCTGGACGCCGACGGGGCCGCCGCGCTGGCGCGCTCGGGGCTGCTGCTCGACGCGCGCGCGGGGGAGCGCTACCGCGGAGAGGTGGAGCCGATCGACCGGGTCGGCGGCCACATCCCGGGGGCCGTTTCCGCGCCGACGACCGACAACGTCGGCGCGGACGGCCGGCTCCTGCCCGCGGCCGAACTGCAGGCGCGGTTCAAGGCGCTGGGCGCCACCGACGGCGCGCAGGTGGGCGTCTACTGCGGCTCGGGCGTGTCCGCGGCGCACGAGGTGCTGGCCCTGGCCGTGGCGGGCATCCCGGCGGCGCTGTACGCCGGTTCCTGGTCGGAGTGGTCCTCGGACCCGTCCCGGCCGGTGGCGGTCGGTCCGGACCCGCAGTAGTCGGGCGGTGGTCGGTCCGGCCCCGCAGTAGTCGGGCGGTGGACGGTCCGGCCCCGCAGTAGTTGGAAGGCGTTCCGTCCGGATCCGCGATAGTCGGGAGGTGGTCCGTCCGGATCCGCGGTAGTCGGACGGCGGACGGCCCGCACCCGCAGTAGCCGGGTCCCGGTCGGTCCGGGCCCGCAGTGTCCGGGCGGTGGTCCGCGCCGGCACGCGGGCCGCTCCCGTGGGACAGCGACGGGAGCGGCCCGCGGACGACGGCAACGGCCGTACCGCCTCTGCTCCCGCTCGTGCCCTGCTCCCGCTTCTACTCCTGCTTCTTGCGCCGGGTGCCGAAGACGATCTCGTCCCAGCTCGGGACCGCGGCCCGGCGGCCGGGGCGGACGCCGTCGGCCTCGGCCTGGCGGTCGGTGGCCCCGATGAGGCGGTCGCGGTGCCCGCCGACGGAACGGGGCATGAGGACGTCCGCGTAGGCCGACCCGGCCGAGGCCGCGGGGGCCGGCGGCTCCTCCACCGCCGCTTCCTCCTCGGGCTCCTCCGGGGACTCCGTGCGCTCGGGCACCACCAGGTCACCGCGGAAGCTCGGCACCGCCTCCAGCAGGCTGGTCAGCGAGTCGCGCTCACCGGCGCCGTCCTCGGACGGCTCGGACACCGGCGAGGGCAGCGACGGACGCTCCCGGTCCCGATCGAAGGTGCGTTCGCGCGGCAGCCGGGCGATGCGCGGCACGAACGGGAACGTCGGCTCGGGCACCCCGAGGTCGTCGGACTCGCCGATCAGGGCGCGCGCCTCGTCGTCCACCGCCTGCACCAGGCGGCGCGGCGGGTCGTAGGTCCAGCTCGCCGAGTGCGGTTCGCCCGCGACCCGGTAGACCAGCAGCACCTCCCAGGTGCCGTCGTCGCGGCGCCAGGAGTCCCACTGGACGGTGTCCCGCTCGGCGCCGCGCAGCATCAGCCGTTCCTGGACGGCCTCGCCGAGCAGCGGACCGGAGTTCTCACCGGGGCGGCGGACGGGGGTCTTGCGGGCGCGCTCGGCCATGAAGGCGCGTTCGGCGAGCACGGGGCCCTCGAAGCGGCGTACGCGATCCACGGGGATGCCGGCCATCTGGGCGACTTCTTCCGCGGTCGCGCCTGCTCGTATCCGCGCCTGGATGTCGCGCGGGCGCAGATGGCTCTCGACCTCGATCTCGATCTGGCCGAGGCGGGGACGGTCGCCGCGCACGGCGGCGCGCAGGCGTTCGTCGATCGGAAGCGTGTACTCCGTCGAGTCCGCAGCCTTCAGCACCAGCCGTGTGCCGTCATTGGAGACGGCCACGACACGCAGTTCGGGCATGGGGACCTCCCGGGTGGTGCCTGCCGACGTCACGTGCGTCGCTGCTTCCGCTCTGTCGAGTGTGGCCTGCCCGGGTGCAGCCTGCCACAACCTTGCCGAGTTGCCCGGCGTGTCGGGCGCGGGCCCTGGATCGCCGTTATGGCACGGTTACCTGTTCACCACGCTCAGTGACCAACTCCGTCACCCTGTGCAACCAGCCCCCTCCCAGCGGTCCAGCATGGTCCCGTGCACCCTGGCGGGAGACCGGGCCCAGGGCTCGCAACAGTACTCCATTTGGACCACGTGCGTGGATTGGCGCGCCGCCCAACTTCTGGCAAGGGGTGGGACTTGGCCGTCCCTGACCCGTTTTCTCGATCATGAACGTGGCGTACTTCACGTAATCGCCAGAAACGGAACTAACGGTTTCGTCCGTACGTCCCCTTCTCGTGCAGTCGGACGGTCACGTCCTGAAGATCATGGTCATGTACGAGAAAGGCAGGCAAGGTCCGGGAATGCGAGGAAGACCCGACACCGGTGACGCACCGAGCACGGTGCCGGACACGGGACAGCCGGACGCGGGACGGCCGGGCGCAGGACAGGAGGTGCGCAAGCGGCGCATCGACCTGAACGTGCCCCAGGTCGCCGGCAGTGCCCTGGCGGCGGTGGTGGCCGCGAAGCTGGCCTCGTACTTCGGTGTGTACGGCACGATCCTCGGGGCCGGCGTCGTCAGTGTGATCGCCACCTGCGGCGGCCCGGTCTTCCAGCACTTCTTCCGGCGTACCGGGGAGCAGTTGCGCACCGTGACGGCCTCGCGGCCCGCCGTCGCTCCCACCCCCACGGCCACCATGAGGCGCACCGCGGCCACGACCCAGGCGCCCACCCAGGCCCCCACGCTCGTCCAGGCCCCCGACGGCGGGACCCGGCCGGCACCGGGTGAGTACACGGAGCCCACCGTGTACCGCACGCGCAGGCGCGCCTGGAAGCGGCCGGTCGTCGCGGCGGCCCTGGTCTTCGGGGTCACCATGGGCGGCATCACCGTCTACGAACTGGTCTCGGGCGACAGCTTCAGCGGCGGCCACGGCACCACCGTCGGCAACGTCGTGACCGGCCACCACACGTCCTCCACGCCCTCCGGGGACGACACCCCGCAGCCGTCGGACGGTTCCACGACCGGCCCCGGCGCGGGCGGGACGGCCACACCGGGCGGGGGCACGGACTCGGGTCGGAGCCCGGACGCCGGCCGCGACGGCGGTGCGACGGCCACTCCCACGCCCACCCCCGACCCCAGCGGCGACGGATCCCCGAGCGGCGACGGCGGGACACCGGGGACGGACGGCAGCGGTGCCACGGACGGCACCGCGGGCACGGACGGCACCGGAACCGGCCCGACGACGCCGGCGCCCGTCCCGCCCGCTACGACCCCAGCACCCTCCGCAAGTAGTCGTTCTGGAAGCGGCGCTCAGGGTCCAGCCGGTCCCGCAGCGCGGTGAACTCGCCGAAGCGCGGATAGATCCCGGAGAAGTACGCCGCGTCCCGCGTGTGGATCTTGCCCCAGTGCGGGCGGCCCTCGTGCGCGGTGAAGACGCGCTCGGCGGCGGTGAAGTACCGCTGGTAGGGGGTGCCGCGGAACATGTGGACCGCGACGTAGGCGCTGTCGCGGCCGGAGGCGGTGGACAGGGTGATGTCGTCGGCGGGCGCGGTGCGCACCTCCACCGGGAAGCTCACCCGCACCCCGGAACGGTCGACCATCGCCTTCAGCTCGCGCAGGACCTCGGGCAGCGCCGCGCGCGGGACGGCGTACTCCATCTCCACGAACCGCACCCGGCGCGGGGAGGTGAAGACCTTGTACGGGATGTCGGTGTAGGTCCGGGCGGACAGCGCCCGGCTGGAGATCCGGGCGATCGCCGGAACGGTGGCGGGCACCGCGCGGCCGACCCAGTTGGCCACCTGGAACACGCCGTTGGACAGGAACTCGTCCTCGAACCAGCCGGCCCACCGGCCCACCGGGTTCTCCGGGCCGGCGCTGCGGTTGTTGCGCTTGGTGTTGGTGTTGCCGGTGTGCGGGAACCAGTAGAACTCGAAGTGCTCGTTCTCCGCCCACAGCTCGTCGAACTCCGCGAGCACCTTCTCCAGCGGCATCGGCTCCTCACGGGCGGTGAGCAGGAACACCGGCTCCACGGCGAAGGTGACCGCCGTGACGACGCCCAGCGCGCCGAGGCCGATGCGGGCCGCCGCGAAGACGTCCGGGTTCTCCTTCTCGGAACAGGTCAGGACCGAGCCGTCCGCCGTGACCAGTTCCAGGCCCTTGATCTGGGCGGCGATCGAGGCGGAGTCGCGGCCGGTGCCGTGGGTGCCGGTGCTGATCGCCCCGGACACCGTCTGCTCCATGATGTCGCCCATGTTCGTCAGGGACAGACCCTCGCGCGCCAAGGCCATGTTGAGCCTCTTGAGCGGGGTCCCGGCCTCAACGGTGACCGTCATGTTCGCGCGGTCGATGCCGCGGATCCCGGTCAACAGATGAGGGCGGATCACCATGCCGTCCGTGGCGGCTATGGACGTGAAGGAGTGGCCCGTGCCGACGGCCTTCACCCGCAGTCCGTCCTCGGCGGCGCGGCGTACCGCCGCCGCCAGTTCCTCCACCGAGGCCGGTGTCACCTCCCGCGCGGGACGCGCGGTGACGTTCCCGCCCCAGTTACGCCACGTGCCGCTGTTCCCGCTCGCTGTGCTGCCCAACGGTGCCTCCCCGACCCGGAGCCGGCCTGCCGAGCCGGCGGTAACCGAGGAAACCGACCACGACCGCGACCGCCCCGGACACCGCCGGGACCCCATACCCGGCCCGCGCGCCGGCCGCGTCGATCACCGATCCGGCCACCGACGACCCCAGCGCCACCCCGACCGCGAGCCCGGTGCTCACCCAGGTCATGCCCTCGGTCAGGTGCGCGCGTGGTACGTGCTCCTCGACGAGGGCCATCGTCGTGATCATGGTGGGAGCGACGGACAGGCCCGCGACGAACAGCGCCACGGCCAGAAACGGCAGGGTTCCGACCAGTAGGAGGGGGATCATACTCACGGCCATCGCACAGATGCCCAGCAGCCAGCGGCGGGCGGGCGGCCCGGGGGGCCGCAGCAGCCCGAACAGCACGCCCGCGGTGCACGACCCCGCCGCGTACAGAGCGAGCACGACGCTCGCGGCGCCCTTGTGCCCCCGCTCGTCGGCGAAGGCCACCGTCACCACGTCGACCGCTCCGAAGATCGATCCGGTCGCCACGAAGGTGGCCACCAGCACCTGCAGCCCGCGCGCTCGCAGCGCCGAGCCGCCGCCGTGGTGCTCGCGCGGATGCGGCGCGGGCTCGGTGGCCCGCTGCGCGGTCAGCCAGAAGACGCCCACCGCCAGGAAGCACGCGGCCAGCAGCGGACCGGCCTCCGGGAACCAGGCCGTGGACAGCCCGATGGAGACGATCGGGCCGAAGATGAAGCAGACCTCGTCCACCACCGACTCGAACGAGTAGGCGGTGTGCAGCTGCGGGGTGCCCCGGTACAGCGCCGCCCAGCGGGCCCGGACCATCGCGCCCAGCGACGGCACCGAGCCGATCCCGGCCGCGCACACGAACAGCACCCAGTCCGGCCAGTGGAAGTAGGCCGCCAGCAGCAGCCCCGCCGCCGCGGCCAGGGCGACCAGCGTGGCCGGCCGCAGCACCCGGCGCTGCCCGTACTGGTCGACCAGCCGGGATATCTGCGGGCCCAGCGCGGCCGCGGCCAGCGCGATGGTCGCCGACAGCGCGCCCGCCAGCCCGTAGCGCCCGGTGAGCTGGGAGATCATCGTGACCACGCCGATGCCCATCATCGACAGCGGCATCCGGCCGAGGAACCCCGCGGCGGAGAAGCCCTTGGAGCCGGGGGCGGCGAACAGGGCGCGGTAGGGGCTGGGCACAGGGTCTCCGGGAGGGGCGGTAAGGCGCTAACAGGGCCGATACAGCTTACGACCGAGGTGACCCCGACGCACGTGCCCATGCGGGTCGGGATCTCGCCCGTCAGTGCCGGATGGCAGGATCGAGACATGCCAGACGCGCTCGATGTCACCCCGTACGACGCCCTGCTCCTGCTCTCCTTCGGCGGCCCGGAGGGGCCGGACGACGTGGTCCCGTTCCTGGAGAACGTGACGCGCGGGCGCGGCATCCCCAAGGAACGCCTCAAAGAGGTGGGGCAGCACTACTTCCTGTTCGGCGGGGTCAGCCCGATCAACGCCCAGAACCGCGCCCTGCTGGACGCCCTGCGCAAGGACTTCGCCGACCACGGCCTGGACCTGCCGGTCTACTGGGGCAACCGCAACTGGGCGCCGTACCTCACCGACACCCTGCGGGAGATGGTCCGCGACGGCCACCGCCGCATCCTGGTCCTGGCCACCAGCGCCTACGCCTCCTACTCGGGCTGCCGCCAGTACCGCGAGAACCTCGCCGACGCCCTCGCCACCCTCGAGGCCGAAGGGCTCGAGCTGCCGCGGATCGACAAGCTGCGCCACTACTTCAACCACCCCGGCTTCGTCGAGCCCATGATCGACGGTGTGCTCGCCTCCCTCGCCGACCTGCCGGCCGACGTCCGCGACGGCGCCCACATCGCCTTCACCACCCACTCCATCCCGACCTCCGCCGCCGACACCTCCGGCCCCGTGGAGGAGCACGGCGACGGCGGCGCCTACGTCCGCCAGCACCTGGACGTGGCGCGGCTGATCGCGGACGCCGTCCGCGAGCGCACGGGCGTGGACCACCCCTGGCAGCTCGTCTACCAGTCCCGCTCCGGCGCCCCGCACATCCCCTGGCTGGAACCCGACATCTGCGACCACCTCGAGGAGCGGCACGCCGCCGGCGTCCCCGCGGTGGTCATGGCGCCCATCGGCTTCGTCTCCGACCACATGGAGGTCCTCTACGACCTCGACACCGAGGCCAAGGCCAAGGCCGAGGAGCTGGGGCTGCCGGTGCGCCGCTCGGCCACCGTCGGCGACGACCCCCGCTTCGCCGCCGCCATCCGCGACCTGATCGTGGAGCGCGCCGCCGTCGAGCGCGGGCAGCAGGTCACCCCCTGCGCCCTGGGCGCCCTCGGCGCGAGCCACCACGTCTGCCCGGCCGGCTGCTGCCCGGCCCGTGCCCCCCGTCCCGCCGCCGCGGGCGCCGACAGCCCCTACGCCTGAGGAATCCCGTGACCGACGCTCTGCACACGGAACTGCTCCAGCTCGCCCTGCAGGCCGCCCGCCGGGCCGGCGACCTGCTCCGCGACGGCCGCCCCGCCGACCTCGCGGTGGCCGCCACCAAGTCCAGCCCGGTCGATGTCGTCACCGAGATGGACCTCGCCGCCGAGAAGGCGATCACCGACCTGATCGCCGACCGCCGCCCCGACGACGGCTTCCTCGGCGAGGAGGGCTCCTCCTTCGAGGGCACCAGCGGCATCCGCTGGGTGATCGACCCGCTCGACGGCACGGTGAACTACCTGTACGGCCTGCCCACCTGGGCCGTCTCCATCGCCGCCGAGCAGGACGGCCAGGCCGTCGTCGGCGTCGTCGCCGCCCCCATGCGCGGCGAGACCTTCCACGCGGTGCGCGGCCGCGGCGCCTGGGCCACCGGCGCCTGGGCCGGCGAGCGCAAGCTGAGCTGCCGCCCCACCGCGCCCCTGGACCAGGCCCTCGTCGCCACCGGCTTCAGCTACGTGGCCGAGGTCCGCACCGAGCAGGCCGAGGTGGCCCGCCGCCTGCTCCCGCTGGTGCGCGACATCCGGCGCGGCGGATCGGCCGCGATCGAGCTGTGCGACGTGGCCGCGGGCCGCCTCGACGGCTACTACGAGCGCGGCCTGAACCCCTGGGACTACACCGCGGGCGACCTCATCGCCCGCGAGGCGGGCGCCCTGACCGGCGGCCACCCGGGCCGGCCGGTCTCCCCGGAGCTGACGCTCGCGGCCACCCCCGGCGTCTTCGAGCCCCTCCAGCGGCTCCTGGCGGACTTCGGGGCCTGAGGCGACCGCCCGGGCCGCCGGGCCGGTCCCTGGACGTGCGAAACCCCGGCAGCTGGATCTGCCGGGGTTTCGCGTGCGCGCGGCCGCACAGGCTGGTCAGACGCCGGACGCGCCGACTTCCACACCGTGTTCGGCGGCGAGGCGGCGCAGGTCGTCGAGTTCGCCCAGCTCCACCTCCACGAGGAAGTCGTCGCCCTCGTCACGAGCCCGGGTCAGGTCGGACTCGGTCGCCTTTATGCGCTGCAGAAGTCCTGCGGTGAATGCGTCCATGCTGCGCCCCCTCGTCCTGGGTCGTGGGTCGGTGGCACGGGGGTGTGCCGTTCGGAAGGGGCGATCACGTCTCCAGTAGGTGCCCAGCCGCTGCCCTGGCCGGGCGGCGACGGTGCCGGACACCCACGCCCACTCTGCGGGTGATCGCGGGGTACCGCATGGTCGTGCGGCACATGCAGAGCGTGATCGCGGGGTGTAAAGCCGTCCTCCCCACACTCCCTCCCGCGGAAACCTCAACCGCACGAGAAAATTCGGCATTCCCCGCGTCCCCGCCCCGGCGGTCTCCCGTCCGGGGCGGGGACGCGGGGAACGTCCGGGGCCGCTCCCGCGGGCCGCCCGCCCCCCGCCTTACTGCCGACTTATGGCCGAAAAGGGCAGGATGGAAGACACACACCCATGCAGACCCCTGCCCGCGTGCGCCCTGAAGGCGCCGCGCCGGGCGGACACAGGAAGGACAAGCGACGTGCGCGTACTCGTCGTCGAGGACGAGCAGCTGCTCGCCGATGCGGTGGCCACCGGACTGCGCCGGGAGGCCATGGCCGTCGACGTCGTGTACGACGGTGCGGCCGCCCTGGAGCGCATCGGCGTCAACGACTACGACGTGGTCGTCCTCGACCGCGACCTCCCGCTGGTGCACGGCGACGACGTCTGCCGCAAGATCGTCGAGCTGGGCATGCCGACCCGCGTGCTGATGCTCACGGCCTCGGGCGACGTCAGCGACCGGGTCGAGGGACTGGAGATCGGCGCCGACGACTATCTGCCCAAACCGTTCGCGTTCAGTGAGCTGACGGCCCGCGTGCGGGCCCTGGGCCGGCGCACCAGCGTGCCGCTGCCGCCCGTGCTGGAGCGTGCCGGGATCAAGCTCGACCCCAACCGCCGCGAGGTGTTCCGCGACGGCCGGGAGGTCCAGCTCGCGCCGAAGGAGTTCGCCGTGCTGGAGGTCCTGATGCGCAGCGAGGGCGCGGTGGTCTCCGCCGAGCAGCTGCTGGAGAAGGCCTGGGACGAGAACACGGACCCGTTCACGAACGTGGTGCGCGTCACCGTGATGACCCTGCGGCGCAAGCTGGGCGAGCCTCCGGTGATCGTCACCGTGCCGGGCTCCGGCTACCGGATCTGATGCCCGGTGGCCGCCACTCCCGCGCCGCCTCAGGCGCCCCCGAAGCCCACCTGGGATCCGCGCCGGCCGGAGCCGCCCTTCCCGTGGCTGCGCCCGACCATCCGGATACGGCTGACGCTGCTGTACGGCGGCATGTTCCTGATCGCGGGCATCCTGCTGCTGTCGATCATCTACCTGCTGGCCGCGCAGGCGCTGAACGCCGGCAGCGACCTGCCGTTCAAGATCGTCGAGGGCAAGGTCACCAGCACCATCTGCAATCTGCCGGACCAGGCCTCGCCCAGCGAGTTCAACAACGCGATGAACGCGTGCGTGAACCAGCAGCGCCAGCACGCCCTGGACGACCTGCTGAGCCGATCGCTGCTGGCCCTGCTGGGCCTGGCCGTGATCGCCTTCGCCTTCGGCTATGCGATGGCCGGCCGGGTCCTGTCGCCGCTGGGCCGCATCACCCGCACCGCCCGCGCGGTGGCCGGTTCCGATCTGTCCCGGCGCATCGAGCTGGACGGGCCGGACGACGAGCTGAAGGAGCTGGCGGACACCTTCGACGACATGCTGGAGCGGCTGCAGCGGGCCTTCACCGCCCAGCAGCGCTTCGTCGGCAACGCCTCCCACGAGCTGCGCACCCCGCTGGCGATCAACCGGACGCTGCTGGAGGTGCAGTTGTCCGATCCGAACGCCCCCGTGGAGCTGCAGCAGCTCGGCAAGACGCTGCTGGCCACCAACGAGCGCAGTGAGCAACTCGTCGAGGGCCTGCTGCTGCTCGCCCGCAGCGACAACCAGATCGTCGAGCGCAAGCCCGTGGACCTGGCGGAGGTGGCCTCCCAGGCCATCGACCAGGTGCACGCGGAGGCGGAGGCCAAGGACGTGACGATCCGCGGCACGCGCAAGCCCGCCGTGGTCCAGGGCAACGGCGTGCTGCTGGAGCGGATCGCGCTCAACCTGGTCCAGAACGCGGTGCGGTACAACGTGCCGGAGAAGGGCTGGGTGGAGGTCACGACGGACGTGCAGCACGGTCAGGCGGTCCTGGTGGTCACCAACACCGGGCCGGTGGTGCCGGCGTACGAGATCGACAACCTCTTCGAGCCGTTCCGGCGGCTGCGCACCGAGCGCACGGGCAGCGACAAGGGCGTGGGCCTGGGGCTGTCCATCGCGCGCTCGGTGGCCCGTGCGCACGGCGGGCACATCTCGGCCCAACCCCGCGAGGGCGGTGGGCTGGTGATGCGCGTCACGCTGCCCGTCTGACCGCGGGCACCCGGCCCGGTCTGAGATCATGGGGGGCGACGCACCGGAATGTTCGCTCTGCGCGGAATTTCCGGTGGGACGTCGCGACCACTTCCTGTGTGATCGATCACATGCACGGATTTCCGGCCATCTACTCTGCGTCATCGTGAGACGTGGAGAAATGACGGGAAAGTCCGGGTTTTCAGGGGTCGAGATCACGGGAAGTACACGGTGAGACCGCTTTGAAGTGCGGTGTTCGCACCGTGTACGGTCCCCATCGCCATCCAAGCCGATCACTCTTGAGGAGTCCGGTTGGGTGTCGATTGAGTAACAGACCTTGATGTGAGGCAAAATCTCCGCCTCGGGTCGGGCACAAGACCGGCCTCTCACGCGTTACGTGCGCTGGAGACACCGCAGACACCCAGAGGGGGAGAGCGACATGGCAACCGATTACGACACTCCACGCAAGACCGACGACGACGTCGACTCGGACAGCCTTGAAGAGCTGAAGGCCCGGCGCAACGACAAGTCGACCTCCTCGGTGGACGTCGACGAGTTCGAGGCCGCCGAGGGCCTGGAGCTGCCCGGCGCCGACCTTTCCAACGAGGAACTGGCCGTCCGGGTGCTGCCCAAGCAGCAGGACGAGTTCACCTGCATGAGCTGCTTCCTGGTGCACCACCGCAGTCAGCTGGCCCGTGAGAAGAACGGCCAGCCGATCTGCCGCGACTGCGACTGAGGCAGGGTCGGCCGTGACCGGCTCGACCCCTCCTTGGAAGCGCCGCTTCCCCCGCAGGGGAGCGGACCACCCGGAGTCGCTCGACGGCTCTCACGGCGCGCGTGACCGCGAGCGGGGACCGTCCCGGCCGTCCGAAGGGACGGATGCGCAAGCAACGCCGGGACCGGCCCCGCTCGACCAGGTGCCCGGGCGCGGTGAACCGACCGCCCCGGCGGTACGGCCCGCGCCCGCAGCCCGGCGCAGAGCGGCGGCGATCCGCAGCCGGGCGGCCGAGGCCACCCGCAGCGGCGTCCACCGCACCCCCAGCCGCGCCAGGGCCGCGCTGGGGCACCTCACCGACCGGATCATCGACATCGCCCCCCGGGTCCCCGTACGGGACCTCGCCACGCTGCGTCGGCAGTTCCCGGGCCTGGGCCCCGAGGAACTCGCGGACAAGCTCGTCGCGGGCGCGGCCGCCGGTTCGTCCACCGTCGGAGCGGGCGTCGGCGCGGCGGCGATGCTGCCCGTGCCGCCCGCGATGCCGACCGAACTCGCCGCGGAGATCACCGGTATCGCGGCGATCGAACTGAAACTGATCGCCGAGCTGCACGAGGTCTACGGGGTACGGCCCCCCGGGAATCGGGCGGCCCGCAGCGCCGCGTCCCTGTCCTCCTGGTCGGGGGAGCGCGGCATCGACGGGCTGAAACCGACGACCTTCGACACGGCCCTCGGCGGCCAGATGAAACGCCGGCTGCGCCAGCAGATCATGAAACGCATGGTGCGGGACCTGCCGCACCTGATGCCGTTCCTGGTGGGCGCCGCCGTCGGCGCCGTCGTCAACCGGCGCGACACCAAGAAGCTCGCCGCGCGCGTCCGCGAGGACCTGCGCAAGATCCAGGTGCCCTGGGACAGGCTGCCCGAGCTGCCCGCCCTGGAGACCCCCGAGAACCCGCTGCCGCTGCCGGAGCCCGGCACCCC
>NZ_LR732544.1:5557860-5567963 GCF_902506575.1 Streptomyces mexicanus
CGCGGCGCAGGGCCAGGGGCGGGGCCCGGGCCTCGCTGCTGGTGCGGGCTGACGCCCGCGCGGCGGGGGGGGTGGGGGTCCGCGGGGCGGGGGGCCCGACGGGGGGGGGGTAGGAGGCGGCGGGGGTGCCGCAGGGGGGCCAGGCGGCGGGGGGGGGCGCGGGGGGGCCGGTACAGGTACGGAGTGGGGTCCTGCGGATCGGTGACCTCCACCCGCAGCGCCGTGGGGATGTACGCGCGCAGCAGCAGGAAGGCCCGGGTGTCGGCCTTGTACGTCCGCCAGGCGCGCGCCTCCTCCGCGTCCAGGATCTCCGCCTCGCCCAGCGCCGTGACCGGCACCTTGGCCTCGCCCGCGATCAGGGAGTCGCCCACGACCCGGATCCGCACCGAGCCGTAGGAGCTGGCCACGATCGCCGCGACCGCGGTGCCGCCGACCAGGCCGCCGAGCATCGGCAGGACGCCGAAGGGCAACAGGACCAGGGCGCACGAGACACCGATCAGGAAGCTGATCAGCCACCAGGAGCGGGGCACGGTGAGCCGTTCTTCGTACGGCTGGGCGGGAAGCTGCATACAGCTAGCTTGGCACGGTGCCCGCGATGGGCCGCCGCGCGGGTAAGGTCTGCGCCTGTGAGTGGTAGTTCCGCAAGCCTTCAGCCTCCCGCCGACGCCGTCAAGCCGGTACGGCACCCCGACGCCCCCGCGCCCGGCGAACTCCTCGGCGCGCACTACGGCGCGTGTTTCGGGTGCGGTAGCGAGCAGCCGCACGGCCTGCACCTGCAGGCGCGGGCCGGGGAAGGCGTCAGCATCACCGCCGAGTTCACCGTGCAGCCCGCCCACCAGGGCGCGCCCGGCCTCGCCCACGGCGGTGTCCTGGCGACCGCGCTCGACGAGACCCTGGGCTCGCTGAACTGGCTGCTGCGGACCATCGCCGTCACCGGACGACTGGAGACGGACTTCGTGCGCCCCGTGCCGGTGGGGGCCACCCTGTATCTGGAGGCCGAGGTCACCGCGGTGGCCGGCCGGAAGATCTACTCCACGGCCACCGGCCGCCTCGACGGCCCCGACGGGCCGGTCGCCGTCCGCGCCGACGCCCTGTTCGTCGAGGTCAAGGTCGACCACTTCGTGGAACACGGCCGGGAGGCGGAGATCAAGGCGGCCATGAGCGACCCGGACCAGACCCGCCGTGCCCGTGCCTTCGAGGTGAACCCGTGAGCGCCCCCGGGCCCGCGCGCCGCGATCCCCTGAACGTGCTGATCCGGCGCATCGATCCCGACGTACCGCTTCCGGCGTACGCGCACCCCGGCGACGCGGGCGCGGACCTGCGCACCACCGTGGCCTGCGAACTGGCCCCCGGAGAGCGTGCCGTCCTGCCCACGGGCGTGTCTGTCGCGCTCCCCGAGGGGTATGCGGCCTTCGTGCACCCCCGTTCCGGTCTCGCCGCCCGGTGCGGTGTCGCCCTGGTGAATGCCCCGGGGACGGTTGATGCCGGGTACCGTGGGGAGATCAAGGTGATCGTGGTGAATCTCGACCCGCGCGAGTGCGTGCGGTTCGAGCGATTCGACCGGATTGCCCAACTGGTCGTCCAGCAGGTCGAGAGGGTCCGCTTCCAGGAGGTGGCGGAGCTTCCCGGCTCGGCGCGGGCCGAGGGGGGCTTCGGGTCCACCGGTGGCCACGCCGCGGTGGACGGCACGAGCGGCACAGACGGTCGGGCCGCCATGGGCGGCAAGACGGGTGGGTATCGATACGCTTCGGTCGTATCCGACCGGGAAGGACAGTGACGTGTTCGGACGTCGCAAGAAGAAGGGTGCCGCCGAGGACGCGGCCGGCGAGGCCGAGCAGGTCGTCGACAGTGTCGACACCGAGGCGGACGACGAGGAAGAGCGCGAGCGGGTGCGGCTCGAGCCCGGCCCCCGGCCCGACGGGCCCTGGGACGTGTCCGAGGTGCGCGAGCCCGGCGAGGGCCGGGTCGACCTGGGGGGTCTGTTCGTACCGGGCGTCGACGGCATGGAACTGCGGGTCGAGGTCGCGGGCGACGCGATCGTCGCGGCCACCGTCGTCCTCGGGGACAGCGCGATCCAGCTGCAGGCCTTCGCCGCGCCCAAGCGCGAGGGGATCTGGGGCGAGGTCCGCGAGGAGATCGCCGCCGGCATCACCCAGCAGGGCGGCATCGTCGACGAGGTGGAGGGCCCGCTGGGCTGGGAGCTGCGCGCCCAGGTCCCGGTGCAGCTGCCGGACGGCACGGGTGGCTTCCAGGTGGTGCGGTTCGTCGGCGTGGACGGCCCCCGCTGGTTCCTGCGCGGGGTCATCTCGGGTCAGGGCGCGGTGCAGCCGCAGGCGGCCGGCCTGCTCGAACAGATCTTCCGCGACACGGTCGTGGTCCGCGGCGAGGGCCCGATGGCGCCCCGCGACCCGATCGTGCTGAAGCTGCCCAACGACGCCCAGATGGTGCCCGAGGGCGTCCAGCAGGACGAGGGCCAGTCCCGCTTCGCCGGCGGCATGGGCCAGCTGCAGCGCGGCCCGGAGATCACCGAGGTCCGCTAGGGCGTGTTTCGAAAGTCCCGCCTGGCCCGCGACGCCTGGCACGGCACCTCGCCGCGTTGTCGGGCTCGTCCGCGTACGCCCAGTACGCGGACGACCCTCCGCCTTGCGATGCACCGCGCCAGACGCCGCGGGCCCCGCCCTCCGGGCGGACGACGCTACGTTCGAAACACGCCCTAGGGCGCCGGAGCACCGGGTTCTGCCGCACCGCGAGTGCCGAGGGCCGCTCCCCGGGAGGGGGGCGGCCCTTTTCGCTGCCCGGAAACGATCGTGCGGGCCCGTGCGTCGGGGAAGTGACACCGGACGTCGCACGACGGAGGAGACGGCGGCGTCGGACGACGGACGCGTCGGGAGATTGCCGGGGACGGCGGCGGTCGTGATACTGGCGCACGGTCCACGGGGGAGCACAGCGGGGAGGGGCACATGAGCCAGGTCGTCACCGACACCATGGTGCGCGTCGAGAACGTCCACAAGTCCTACGGGCACGGCGCCGCCGCGGTGCACGCCCTGCGCGGGGTGTCCTTCGAGGCGCCGCGCGGTGAGCTGGTCGCCCTCAAGGGCCGCTCCGGATCGGGCAAGACCACGCTGCTCAACATCGTCGGCGGGCTCGACCGGCCGGACCGGGGCCGGGTCCATGTGGACGGCCGGGACCTGGCCGACCTCGGCGAGGACGGGCTGCTCGCGCTGCGCCGCGACCGCGTCGGGTTCGTCTTCCAGTCCTTCGGCCTCATCCCCATCCTCACGGCCGCGGAGAACGTCGGGGTGCCGCTGCGGCTGCGCCGCGCCGACCCGCGGGAGCGGGAGGAGCGCGTGGAGCTGCTGCTGTCCCTGGTCGGCCTCGCCGACCACGCCCGGCAGCGGCCCGGGGAACTGTCCGGCGGCCAGCAGCAGCGCGTCGCCATCGCCCGCGCCCTCGCCAACGACCCCGCCCTGCTCATCGCCGACGAGCCGACCGGCCAACTGGACGCGGAGACCGGCCTGGCCGTGATGGAGCTGCTGCGCGCCGTCGTCCACAGCCGGCGGGTGACCGCGCTCGTCGCCACCCACGACCTGACGCTGCTGGACCTCGCCGACCGGGTCCTGGAACTGCGCGACGGCGAGATCGTCGAACACTGAGAGGGAAGACGGAGAACCCCGAGCGTCCGACGGGCACCGTCCCCGCCGCGCGTCAGAGTTGTGTCAAAGACGGCCCCGCACCGCCCAGCAGTCCCTTTCGCCGCGGTTGTGGGCCGTAGGGTCGACCCGGCGTGCACAGCGGTTGTGGGAAGACAATGAGGCCATGGGACGCGGCAAGCTACGGATCTACCTCGGGGCGGCACCAGGGGTCGGCAAGACGTACGCGATGCTGTCCGAGGCCCACCGCCGGGTGGAGCGCGGCACCGACTGCGTCGTGGCGTTCGTGGAGCACCACGACCGCCCGCGCACCGAGGTGATGCTGCACGGCCTGGAACAGGTGGCGCGCAGGGAGCTGGAGCACCGCGGGTCCGTCCTCACCGAGATGGACGTCGACGCGGTGCTGCGCCGGGCCCCCGCGGTCGCCCTGGTGGACGAACTCGCCCACACCAACGTCCCCGGCTCGCGCAACGCCAAGCGCTGGCAGGACGTGGAAGAGCTGCTGGCCGCCGGCATCGACGTGATCTCGACCGTCAACATCCAGCACCTCGAATCCCTCGGCGACGTCGTCGAGTCGATCACCGGGGTGCGGCAGCGCGAGACCGTCCCCGACGAGGTCGTGCGCCGCGCGGACCAGATCGAGCTGGTCGACATGTCCCCGGAGGCGCTGCGCCGCCGTATGGCGCACGGCAACATCTACAAGCCGGACCGGGTCGACGCGGCCCTGTCGAACTACTTCCGCCCCGGCAACCTGACCGCGCTGCGCGAACTGGCGCTGCTGTGGGTGGCCGACCGGGTCGACGAGTACCTGCAGCGCTACCGCAGCGAGCACCGGGTGTCGAAGATCTGGGGTTCGCGCGAGCGGATCGTGGTGGGCCTGACCGGCGGCCCCGAGGGCCGCACCCTGATCCGCCGGGCGGCACGCCTGGCCGAGAAGGGCGCGGGCGGCGAGGTGATGGCCGTCTACATCTCCCGCAGCGACGGCCTGACCGCCGCCTCCCCCAAGGAGCTGGCCCTCCAGCGCACCCTCGTGGAAGACCTCGGCGGAACCTTTCACCACGTCGTGGGCGACGACATACCCGCCGCGCTGCTCGACTTCGCCCGCGGGGTCAACGCCACCCAGATCGTGCTCGGCTCCTCACGCCGCAAGACCTGGCAGTACGTCTTCGGCCCCGGCGTCGGCGCCACCGTGGCCCGCGAGTCCGGCCCCGACCTCGACGTGCACATCGTCACCCACGGCCAGGTCGCCAAGGGCCGCGGCCTGCGGGGGGCCCGCGGCGCCCGCCTGGGCCGGGTCCGGATCGCCTGGGGCTGGGTGATGGCGCTCGCCGGTCCGGTGGTCCTCGCCCTGCTGCTGAACGGCGTGGACCTGGGCCTGGCCAACGACATGCTGCTGTTCCTCGCCCTGACGGTGGCGGCGGCGCTGCTGGGCGGGCTGCTGCCGGCGCTCGCCTCGGCGGCCCTCGGCTCGTTCCTGCTGAACTACTACTACACGCCGCCCCTGCACCGGCTGACCATCGCCGACCCCAAGAACATCGTCGCGATCGCCATCTTCGTCTCCGTCGCGGTGTCCGTGGCCTCGGTGGTCGACCTGGCGGCCCGCCGCACCCACCAGGCCGCCCGGCTGCGGGCCGAGGCGGAGATACTGTCCTTCCTCGCGGGCAGCGTCCTGCGCGGCGAGACCAGCCTGGAGGCGCTGCTCGAACGCGTCCGCGAGACCTTCGCCATGGACTCGGTGGCGCTGCTGGAACGCCGCAGCGACGTCGATCCCTGGACCTGCGCCGGCCGGGTGGGCGCCGACCGGCCGCTGCAGCGCCCCGAGGACGCGGACGTGGACATGCCCGTCGGCGACCACATGGCGCTGGCGCTGACCGGGCGCGTGCTGCCCGCCGCGGACCGCCGGGTGCTCGCCGCCTTCGCCGCCCAGGCCGCCGTCGTCCTGGACCGCCGACGGCTGCAGGAGGAGGCCGCCCGGGCCCGCCCGCTGGCCGAGGGCAACCGCATCCGCACCGCGCTGCTCGCCGCCGTCAGCCACGCCCTGCGCACGCCGCTGGCCGGGATCAAGGCCGCCGTCTCCTCGCTCAGGTCCGAGGACGTCGAGTGGTCCGAGGAGGACCGGGCCGAACTGCTCGCAGGCATCGAGGACGGCGCCGCCCGGCTCGACCACCTCGGGGGCAACCTGCTGGACATGTCCCGCCTGCAGACCGGCACCGTCACCCCGCTGATCCGCGGGATCGACCTCGACGAGGTGGTGCCGATGGCACTGGTCGGAGTGCCCGAGGACAGCGTGGAACTCGACGTCCCCGAGACGCTGCCGATGGTCGCCGTGGACGCCGGACTGGCCGAGCGCGCCATGGCGAACATCGTGGAGAACGCCGTGAAGTACAGCCCGCCGGGCGAGCCGGTCCTGGTCTCCGCCAGCGCCATCGCCGACCGCGTCGAGGTACGGGTCGTCGACCGAGGGCCGGGAGTCCCGGACGAGGCGAAGGATCGTATCTTCGAACCGTTCCAGCGGCACGGCGACGCCCCGCGCGGAGCGGGCGTGGGCCTGGGCCTGGCGGTGGCGCGCGGCTTCGCCGAGGCCATGGGCGGCACCCTCAACGCCGAGGACACGCCCGGCGGCGGCCTCACCATGGTCCTCAGCCTCCGCGCGGCCGGCCCGGCCCCCGCGCACCAGGGCGCCCGCCCCGACCAGGGGCGCACCGAGGGCGCGGACCACGGCCCCGCGCCGCTCGGCCCCGAGCGGGCGGCAGCCCCCGTCCATCCCGAAAGGCAGGTTTCATGACCAGGGTGCTGGTGGTCGACGACGAGCCGCAGATCGTGCGCGCCCTCGTGATCAACCTCAAGGCACGCAAGTACGACGTCGACGCCGCCGCCGACGGCCGCACCGCACTCGACCTGGCCGCCTCCCGTCACCCCGACGTGGTCGTGCTCGACCTGGGCCTGCCCGACATGGACGGCGTCGAGGTGATCAGGGGCCTGCGCGGCTGGACCCGGGTGCCGATCCTGGTGCTGTCCGCCCGGCACTCCTCCGACGAGAAGGTCCAGGCGCTGGACGCGGGCGCCGACGACTACGTCACCAAGCCCTTCGGCATGGACGAGCTGCTGGCCCGGCTGCGCGCCGCGGTCCGCCGCGCCGAGCCCGTCGGCACCGGCGAGGACGAGGTGACGACGGTGGAGACGGACGAGTTCACCGTCGACCTGGCCGCGAAGAAGGTCAACCGGCGCGGCCGGGACGTACGGCTCACCCCCACCGAGTGGCACCTGCTGGAGGTCCTGGTGCGCAACACCGGCCGCCTGGTCAGCCAGAAGCAGCTCCTGCAGGAGGTGTGGGGGCCGTCGTACGGGACCGAGACGAACTACCTGCGCGTGTACATGGCCCAGCTGCGCCGCAAGCTGGAGGCCGACCCCTCGCACCCCAAGCACTTCGTCACCGAACCGGGCATGGGCTACCGCTTCGAGACGTGAGCGGGGCCGGGGCCGCGCCGGTCGGACGGGGAGCGCACGTGTTCGATGGATGAGCACCCGGGACCAACAGGTGAGCAGGGTTACGGTGCCGTCGGTGGCCCCCGGTACGCTTCAGATATGAGTGCTGTTCCTCGTTCCGACAAGCCGGCGGGACGACTCCGGCGCATGCTCGACCGGCTCTCCTCGTCCCAGGAGGACCTGGAGTCCGAGGAGCTGCGCGAGGACACCGAGACCACCGGATGCACGCGGATCGGTGACTGCCACGACCGGCAGATCGTCACGGTAACTGGTACCTTGCGCACGGTCACCCTGCGACCGCGCGCCGGGGTCCCGGCCCTGGAGGCCGAACTGTTCGACGGCTCCGCCGCGCTGGACGTGGTGTGGCTGGGCAGGCGCTCCATCGTCGGGATAGAACCGGGGCGCAAGCTGATCGCATCGGGCCGGATCTCGATGAGCCGGGGCCGCCGGGTGCTGTTCAACCCGAAATACGAACTGCGACCCCTCGGACGGGAGTAGCCCGTGACGTCACTCGACAAGCCGACCGAAGAGACGACCGCCGACGACGGGGCCAGGGCGGTGACGGAGGCCGCGCTTCTCGAGGCGTTCGGCGGGATCCGGGGCATGGTCGAGACGGTCCTGCCCGGCCTGCTCTTCGTCACCATCTTCACCATCAACAAGGACCTGCACTGGTCGGCGATCGCCGCCCTGGCGGTCTCCCTGGTGCTGGTCGCGGTCCGGCTGGCCATGCGGGACACCGTCAAGCACGCCTTCAGCGGCGTCTTCGGCGTGGCCTTCGGCGTGGTCTTCGCGATGATGACCGGCAACGCCAAGGACTTCTACCTGCCGGGCATGCTCTACACCCTGGGCCTGGGCCTGGCGTACATCGTCACCACGCTCGCCGGGGTCCCGCTGATCGGCCTGATCCTCGGCCCGGTGTTCAAGGAGAACCTCTCCTGGCGCACCCGCAACCCCGGCCGCAAGAAGGCGTACGCCAAGGCCAGCTGGGCCTGGGGCCTGATCCTGCTCGGCAAGTGCGCGATCCTCTTCCCGCTGTACTGGTGGGCGGACACCACGCAGCTCGGCTGGGTGCTGATCGCCCTGAAGATCCCGCCGTTCCTGCTGGCGGTCTGGCTGACCTGGGTGTTCCTGGCGAAGGCGCCCGCGCCCATCGACGTGTTCGCGGAGATGGAGGCGCAGGAGAAGGCCGAGGAGGAACGGGCCGCCGCCGAGGGAGGCGGGAGGAACCCGGGCCGCCACCGCCGCGAGGCGTGAGGGCGGGCTGAGAAAGGCCGTAAGGAAAGGGTGCCCTGTGACCACAGGGCACCCTTTCGCCGTCGTACCCGGAGGGCGAGTCCTGGCGCGCGGGGAGGTCTCAGCCCTCCGCGTCGTCCTCCCGCCGCACCGACAGCAGCTCCTCCAGCTGCTGCTCGCGGGCCTGCGCGGCCACGAACAGCAGCTCGTCACCGGCCTCCAGGGAGTCCTCCTGGGAGGGGGTGAGCACGCGGGTGCCGCGGATGATGGTGACCAGCGAGGTGTCCTCGGGCCACGACACGTCCCCGACCCGGGTGCCGGCCAGCGCCGACTCCTCCGGCAGGGTCAGCTCCACCAGGTTGGCGTCACCGTGGCTGAAGCGCAGCAGGCGCACCAGGTCGCCGACGCTGACCGCCTCCTCGACCAGGGCCGACATCAGCCGCGGCGTGGACACGGCGACGTCCACGCCCCACGCCTCGTTGAACAGCCACTCGTTCTTCGGGTTGTTCACCCGGGCCACGACCCGCGGCACCCCGTACTCGGTCTTCGCCAGCAGGGAGACGACCAGGTTCACCTTGTCGTCGCCCGTCGCGGCGATGACGACGTTGCAGCGCTGCAGCGCCGCCTCGTCCAGCGAGGTGATCTCGCAGGCGTCGGCCAGCAGCCACTCGGCCTGCGGGACACGCTCGACCGAGATCGCGGTCGGCGCCTTGTCGACGAGAAGGACCTCGTGGCCGTTCTCCAGCAGTTCACCGGCGATCGAGCGACCGACCGCGCCGGCACCGGCAATGGCGACCCTCATCAGTGACCGCTCTCCTCTTCGGGGCCCTCGGCGAACGCCGCCTCGACCTTCTCCACGTCGTCCGTCCGCATCATCACGTGCACGAGGTCGCCCTCCTGCAGCACCGTCTGCGAGGACGGCAGGATCGCCTCGCCCAGGCGGGTCAGGAACGCCACCCGGACGCCCGTCTCCTCCTGCAGCTTGCTGATCTTGTGGCCGACCCACTTCGGGGAGGCGTGCACCTCGGCGAGCTGCACCCCGCCGGTGGGGTCGCGCCACAGCGGCTCCGCGCCCGAGGGCAGCAGCCGGCGCAGCATCTGGTCGGCGGTCCAGCGGACCGTGGCCACGGTCGGGATGCCCAGGCGCTGGTAGACCTCGGCACGGCGGGGGTCGTAGATCCGGGCCGCGACGTTCTCCACGCCGAACATCTCCCGGGCCACCCGGGCGGAGATGATGTTGGAGTTGTCGCCGCTGGAGACGGCCGCGAAGGCGCCCGCCTCCTCGATGCCCGCCTCGCGCAGAGTGTCCTGGTCGAAGCCGATCCCGGTGACCCGGCGGCCGCCGAACCCGGGACCCAGTCGGCGGAAGGCGGTGGGGTCCTGGTCGATCACGGCGACCGTGTGCCCCTGTTGCTCCAGGGTCTGGGCGAGAGCGGACCCCACTCTGCCACAGCCCATGATGACGATGTGCACGACCGTCCTTCCGATGTCAACAGCTACTGCTCAGCCCCATCAGGGTCTCAGACAGAGGGACAAGCTACACATGCCCCGTCCGGGCCGGGCACCCCCCTGCCGCATCCCGGGCGGTGGGCCGCGCACCCGGCCCGCCCCCCGCGCACTCGGCCTCGCGGGGCCGGCGCACTCGACCGTGAAGGCCGGCGCACCCGACCCGGAGGGGGCGCTTCACCGGACCTGGAGGGCCGGCTCACTCGACCTCGAAGCGCCGGCACCGAG
>NZ_LR732544.1:5568064-5642186 GCF_902506575.1 Streptomyces mexicanus
CAACCTCCGAGAGGTCGGCGGGGGCGGGGAATCCGCGGGCACGTGGCGGGGTTGAGTCATCTAGGCACGGCCGTCCGCCGCCCTGCGGAATCCGTAGCGCGCTCGGGCCGCGATTTCACCCGGGAGGCAGAACACGCACGGCAGGTGGGCGGCCCCCAGTTCGAACCCTTACGATCCTCTGTTGTGTCCAAACTGACCGACGTGCCCAAACGGATCCTGATCGGGCGCGCACTGCGCAGCGACCGGCTGGGGGAGACCCTGCTGCCGAAGCGCATCGCACTTCCCGTCTTCGCATCCGACCCGCTGTCCTCCGTGGCGTACGCGCCCGGAGAGGTACTGCTGGTGCTGTCCATCGCGGGCGTGTCGGCGTACCACTTCAGCCCGTGGATCGCGGTCGCGGTGGTCGTGCTGATGTTCACGGTGGTGGCCTCCTACCGCCAGAACGTGCACGCCTACCCGAGCGGCGGCGGCGACTACGAGGTCGCGACGACCAACCTCGGCGCCAAGGCGGGGCTGACGGTGGCCAGTGCGCTGCTGGTCGACTACGTGATGACCGTCGCCGTGTCGATCTCCTCCGGCATCGAGAACCTCGGCTCCGCGGTCCCGTTCGTCGTCCAGCACAAGGTGCTGTGCGCGGTCGCGGTGATCGTGCTGCTGACGTTGATGAACCTGCGCGGCGTGAGGGAGTCGGGCACGCTGTTCGCGATCCCGACGTACGTGTTCGTCGCGGGCGTGTTCATCATGATCCTGTGGGGCGCGTTCCGCGGCCTGGTCCTCGGCGACACGATGCGGGCGCCGACGGCGGACTACCACATCAAGGCCGAGCACCAGGGGCTCGCCGGGTTCGCGCTGGTCTTCCTGCTCCTGCGCGCCTTCTCCTCCGGCTGTGCCGCGCTCACCGGTGTCGAGGCCATCTCCAACGGCGTCCCGGCCTTCCGCAAGCCCAAGTCCAAGAACGCGGCGACCACGCTGGCGATGATGGGCCTGCTGGCCGTGACCATGTTCTGCGGCATCATCGCGCTGGCGATGACGACCAAGGTCCGCATGGCCGAGAACCCGGCCACCGACCTGCTGCACGGCGGCGTCCCGGTGGGCTCCGGCTATGTGCAGAACCCGGTGATCTCCCAGGTCGCCGAGGCCGTCTTCGGCAAGGGCAGCTTCCTGTTCGTGGTCCTCGCCGCGGCCACCGCCCTCGTGCTGTTCCTCGCGGCGAACACCGCGTACAACGGCTTCCCGCTGCTCGGCTCGATCCTCGCCCAGGACCGCTACCTGCCGCGCCAGCTGCACACCCGCGGCGACCGCCTCGCCTTCTCCAACGGCATCGTGCTGCTCGCGGGCGCCGCGACGTTGCTGACCGTGGTCTACGGCGCCGACTCCACCCGGCTGATCCAGCTGTACATCGTCGGCGTGTTCGTGTCCTTCACCCTCAGCCAGACCGGCATGGTCCGGCACTGGAACCGCCACCTGGCCACCGAGCGGGACCAGGCCAAGCGGCGCCACATGATCCGCTCGCGGGCGATCAACGCCTTCGGCGCCTGCCTGACCGGCCTGGTGCTGGTCGTCGTGCTGCTCACCAAGTTCACCCACGGCGCCTGGGTGGCCCTGCTCGGTATGTGCATCTTCTACGCGACGATGACGGCGATCAGGAAGCACTACGACCGCGTCTCCGAGGAGATCGCCGCCCCCGAGGGTCCGAGCGAGGACACCGTCCGCCCCTCCCGGGTGCACTCCGTCGTCCTCGTCTCCAAGATCCACCGCCCCACCCTGCGCGCGCTGGCCTACGCCAAGCTGATGCGCTCGGACACCCTGGAGGCGGTCACCGTCAGCGTCGATCCCGCGGAGACCAAGGCGCTGCGCGAGGAGTGGGAGCGGCGCGGCATCGACGTACCGCTGAAGGTGCTCGACTCGCCCTACCGCGAGGTGACCCGCCCGGTCATCGAGTACGTCAAGAGCCTGCGCAGCCAGTCCCCGCGCGACGCCGTCTCGGTGATCATCCCCGAGTACGTCGTCGGCCACTGGTACGAACACCTGCTGCACAACCAGAGCGCGCTGCGCCTGAAGGGCCGGCTGCTGTTCACGCCCGGCGTCATGGTCACCTCGGTGCCCTACCAGCTGGCCTCCTCCGAGGCGGCCCGCGACCGGGCCCGCCGCCGCCAGGAGTGGAGCGCGCCGGGCGCGGTCCGGCGCGGCCCCGCCCAGGTCCGGCCGAAGGAGACGTCGACACCGAAGTCCTGACCCGCACCTTTGGCCTTGGCTTCGGCCCGGGGCCCTCGTGGTGAACGGCCGGACGACACCCACGTAGACTGGTGGGCTGTTGTCCGGCCTTCGCCCGTCCCCGACGTCGACTCGTTCGTCTCGTCGTTCCTCTCGTCTTGATCTGGAGTAGACCCACCATGCAGGCAGAACCCAAGAAGTCGCTGGTGGGCCAGGAGTACGAGGTCGAGATCGGCCCCGTCGCCCACGGCGGCCACTGCATCGCCCGCACCGCCGAAGGACAGGTGCTGTTCGTACGGCACGCGCTGCCCGGCGAGCGGGTCGTGGCCCGGGTCACGGAGGGCGAGGAGGGCGCCCGCTTCCTGCGCGCGGACGCCGTACGGATCCTCCAGGCGTCCAAGGACCGCGTCGAGGCCCCCTGCCCGTACGCCGGCCCCGGCCGCTGCGGCGGCTGCGACTGGCAGCACGCCAAGCCCGGCGCCCAGCGCCGGCTGAAGGGCGAGGTGATCGCCGAGCAGCTGAAGCGGCTCGCGGGCCTCACGCCCGAGGAGGCCGGCTGGGACGGCACGGTGATGCCCGCCGAGGGCGACAAGCTGCCCGCGGGCGAGGTCCCCCAGTGGCGCACGCGCGTGCAGTACGCGGTCGACCCGGCCACCGGGAAGGCGGGCCTGCGCCGGCACCGCTCCCACGAGGTGGAGCCGATCGACCACTGCATGATCGCCGCGCAGGGCGTCAGCGAACTGGGCATCGAGCGGCGCGAGTGGACCGGCATGGAAGCGGTGGAGGCCATCGCGGCCACCGGCTCCCAGGACCGCCAGGTCGTCCTGACCCCGCGCCCGGGCGCCCGCCTGCCGCTGGTGGAACTGGACCGGCCGGTCTCCGTGCTCCGCGTCGACGAGAAGACCGGCGGAATCCACCGCGTCCACGGCCGCCCCTTCGTCCGCGAGCGCGCCGACGGCCGCACCCACCGCGTCGGCGCCGGCGGCTTCTGGCAGGTCCACCCGAAGGCCGCCGACACCCTGGTCACCGCGGTCATGCAGGGCCTGCTGCCCCGCAAGGGCGACATGGCCCTGGACCTGTACTGCGGCGTCGGCCTCTTCGCCGGCGCACTGGCCGACCGGGTCGGCGACAAGGGCGCCGTCCTCGGCATCGAGTCCGGCAAGCGCGCGGTGGAGGACGCCCGGCACAACCTCGCCGACTTCCCCCGCGTCCGCATCGAGCAGGGCAAGGTCGAGTCCGTCCTGCCGCGCACCGGCATCACCGAGGTCGACCTCGTCGTCCTCGACCCGCCCCGCGCCGGCGCCGGCCGCTCCACGGTGGCCCACCTGTCCACCCTGGGCGCCCGCCGCATCGCCTACGTCGCCTGCGACCCCGCCGCCCTGGCCCGCGACCTGGCGTACTTCCGCGAGGGCGGCTACCGGGTGCGGACGCTGCGGGCGTTCGATCTGTTTCCGATGACGCATCACGTGGAGTGCGTGGCGATCCTCGAACCGGCCGCGAAGGGCTCCTGACCTGCGGTAGCCCTTTCCGGCCCCTTTCCGGCCTGCTCTCGGCCAGTTGCTTCATGCATCGGCCACGTTTGTCACAGGCGTGTCCCGGCGAGAGCTGCGGCGCAACTGGACCCGCGAGGCATCTGTCTTGATGAGCAGAAGGCCGGCCCCCCAGGAGCCGGCCCGCTCCGAGGGGGATCGTGATGCACGTTCGGAAGTTCTCGATGCTCGCCGTTGCCGGTGTGGCCGTCGGCCTGTCGCTGACGGCCTGCAGCGGCAGTGGCTCGGACAGTGCCTCGTCCTCCTCCAGTGCCTCCAGCTCCTCCAGTGCCTCCGGCTCCGTCAGCGCCTCCGGCTCCGTCGGTTCGTCCGGCGACTCCGCGGCCGGCACTCAGTCCGGCACGTCGGCCGCCAAGAGCGGCCAGGGCTCGGCCGGCACCACGGCGTCGGGCGCCGCGAAGAAGTCCGGCGTGAGCTGCACCAACCAGATCGACTATGCCGGTGACCCCCGGTCGAACGCCGAGATCAACTCCATCGGCGAGCAGACGGGCCACTGCCCCGCCCCGGAGAAGGGCAGCAAGCCGTCCGGCACGCCGAAGAAGCCGGGCGTGAGCTGCACCAACCAGATCGACTATGCCGGTGACCCCCGGTCCAATGCCGAGATCAACTCCATCGGCGAGCAGACGGGCCACTGCCCCGCCCCGGAGAAGGGCAGCAAGCCGTCCGGCACGCCGAAGAAGCCGGGCGTGAGCTGCACCAACCAGATCGACTACGCAGGCGACTCCCGGTCCAATGCCGAGATCAACTCCATCGGCGAGCAGACCGGCTACTGCCCGCCGGTCCAGCACTAGGCCGCGTATCGAAAGTGAATCGTGAGCGATCGCCGATCCGGCAGACCACCGCGAGCGTGACCCGGTCGAGTGCGGGATCGACCGGCTCAAGAGGCGCCGCGCTGTCGCCACGCGATACGACAAGCTCGCGGTCCCGGGTCGAGCAGGTCGGAGCCGATCGAGCAGGCGTTGACCCCGGCGACGTCGGGCAGTGGGCCGATGCCGACCGGTAGAGCGTCCAGTCGCCGCCGCGCTGCGGCGCGAACAGGCGCACCGCGCGCCCGTTCGGCCAGGAGCGGGGCGCGTCGGGGCTGCGGTCACCCGGGTGCGGGCCGGCGCCGTCCCAGGCGGGGCTGAGCGGGCCGCACGGTAGGTGATCCCCAGGCCGGACATCGCATTCGGGCACGACTTCGCGCCCGCAGCGCGCCGGCAGCCACAGGAGCCGCTGAGATAGCCGCTCCTGCGCACGCCCGGGCTTGAATGTGCCGGTCGACGCGACGGGAGGGTGTCCTGGGAGAGCTGGTCAGAAGTGTGTGGCGATCCCGAATGCCTGACGGAGCCGGGCCATGTCGCGACGGTCGTGATCAGCCGGTTCGTAGCCCTGGTGGAAGTAGACCTGCTGCTCCGGTGACAGGCACGGGACGGTGGACCCCAGGATCGTGCCGGTGACGAAGCACGAGGCGGGATAGACGAACGGGTGCTCAGGGTCGGGTGACGCCTGCACCGCGGATCCGTCCGCGGCGAAAGTCAGAGGGTGGAGATCGATCTCCCGGCCACAGGGATCGGTGAGGACGAACCGCACGGGGCGCCAGTCGGGGGTCTGGACGAACCCGGCACCCGCGAGGGCCGCCACGACAGCCGGTTCCTGGCTCTTGCGGTGCATCAGGTCCAGGTCGCGGTGCCGGCGGGTTTGCCGACCGACCAGGGCATCGATGCCCCAGCCACCGCCGATCCAGATGTCGGCGCCCGCATTCCGCCGCACGGCAAGGATCGACAATACGTCGTCAGCCGTCATCACACCGCGCAGGCTAGCGTTGATCGTTCGAGCGGGCGAGTCCGCGCGGGGCGAGTCCCGCTCTACGAGGTTCGGCCTCCCCGGCCACGAGAGCTTCCAGACCACCCAGCGCTCCGCCCGCCTTCAACCCGACGCCCACGAGGCCGTCCTCGGGCTGCGCTACGCTCTGCCGCGAACGAAGGGAGACGCAGCCACGTGCCGCTGTCAGAGGAACGTCCGTTCGTCGGTAACCACTGTGAGTCGACCACCCTCGTGAATCTGTTGCGGCAGTGGGACATCGACTTGTCGGAGGCGTTCGTTTTCGGGCTCGCCGGTGGGTTGTCCTTCATCTACTGGCGGACGAAGCAGATGCCGACACCGTTCGTCGGCGGTCGTATCAAACCCGACGCGCTGTCCGAGAATCTCGCGGACGCACTGAACCTGCACCTGTCGGGGCACGAGACGTCCTCGGCCAGGCGGGCGCGGGAGCATCTGCTGGCAGAGCTCGACTCCGGAAACGTCGTCGGCCTCAAACTCGACCGTTACCTGCTCGACTACTCGACCGACGACTTCCGGTTCGCGGCGCACTATGTCGCCTGCGTCGGACACGACGACGACCGCTTCGCCCTGGTGGAAACCAAGCCGCTCGGCCTGCAATGGGCTTCCGCCGCATCTCTCGCCTGCGCGCGCGACCCCCGGGGTCCGATGAGTTCGCGCAACCGTGCCTTCACCCTGCAACCCCGGAAGGGCGGCCTTCCCGATCTCGGGGAAGCCGCCCGCAAGGGCATCAGGGCGGCGGCGCAGCAATTCCTGAATCCGCCGATCTCCAACTTCGGCTTCAAGGGAATGCACAAGGTCGCCGACCTGATGCCGCGGTGGCTCGACGACCTCGACTCGCCCGCGGACAGCCTGTCCGAGATGTCCACGCTCATGGAGGACGCCGGAACCGGCGGGGGCCTGTTCCGCACGATGTGGGCGGAGTTCCTCGCGGAGACGGCCGACCTCACCGGGACCGGCGAGTTCCAGGAGATCTCGGACGCGTACCGCGGGGTGTCGCAGAAGTGGACCGACGTGGCCGGGCTCGTGCGCGAGGCCGGAGCCACCTCGTCGCGGGCATGCCTCCGGAGCGCGTCGACGATGGTGCACGAGGCCGCGGAGGAGGAGCAGCACCTGATGCGACGTCTCCTGGAACTGACGAGCTGAGCGGCTGACGCCGGCGTTCTTCCGGCGCGGCGTCCCGCGTCGCCCGCGCACCGGCCGTGGACGTGGACGACGCGTTTCTCGGTCCGGGTGGGTTGCTCGACCTGGTGACGCTCGGATGACGCTCGACAAAGCGGAGGTCTCTGCCGCACTCCGCAGTGGCGGTGCGAGCGACCCTCCCGGTCCCTGTTGCCGGCGAAATTTCTGACGTCATTCGGAAAGTCGGCCAGGCGGAGCCGCCGCGGACAGGGCCGACCGGGCCTCACGTCGTCCGCCAGATCGCTCCCTCCCGCCGCTGAAGGGCGGTGCTCCTCGCTGCCCGAGGCTGTGACCTCGGTCGTTCGGCCGATGCGGGCTGCGAAAGCTTTCGAGATCAAACTCGATTCTTGCGCGGGGAGTTGACGTCGTCCACTGGGTTCCTATCATTCAAACTTGCTCGATAACTCGACCTTTGTTCGATATCTCGAACAGCGCTTGAGGTCGTTCCATCGTGCAGCAGGGCATCTCCGGGTGTGTTCCGAACGCCGAGCCGCAAGGAGTCCATCGCACCCGCGGTCCCGCATGTCATGTACCTGTCATTAAGCGCTGTCGGAATCACCTACTCAGGGTTGGTGAAGTCTCCATGCACAGAGGAAGTTTCCGCCGCGGGCGTGTGTCCGCGGTGCTCGCCGCCGCGGTCGCGGCCCTGGCCGCGGTGGCGGCGATGCTCGTCGCCACCCCGGCTCAGGCGGCCACCAGCGGCGCCTTGCGCGGTGTCGGTTCGAACCGGTGTCTCGACGTGCCGGGCGCCGTCCAGAGCGACGGCACCTCACTGCAGATCTACGACTGCTGGAACGGGACCAACCAGCAGTGGACGTGGACGGACCGCAACGAGCTGACCGTGTACGGCACCAAGTGCCTGGACGTCCCGGGCCATGCCACCGCCTCCGGTACCCGCGTGCAGATCTGGACCTGTTCCGGCGGTGCGAACCAGCAGTGGCGGGTGAACTCCGACGGCACGGTCGTCGGTGTGGAGTCCGGGCTGTGCCTGGAGACGGCGGGCGCCGGTACGGCCAACGGCACGGCGGTGCAGATCGGGACGTGCAACGGCGGCAGCAACCAGAAGTGGACCGGCCTGTCCGGGTCGTCGACTCCGCCGGGGGGCGGCACGTGTTCCCTTCCTTCGACGTACCGGTGGACGTCGACGGGTGCGCTGGCCCAGCCCGCGAACGGCTGGGTGTCGTTGAAGGACTTCACCACCGTGACGTACAACGGCAAGCACCTGGTCTACGCTTCGAACGTGTCGGGGTCGTCGTACGGCTCGATGATGTTCCAGCCCTTCACGAACTGGTCGGACATGGCGTCGGCCGGCCAGACCGGCATGAACCAGGCCGCGGTGGCGCCCACGCTGTTCTACTTCGCGCCCAAGAACATCTGGGTGCTGGCGTACCAGTGGGGTGCGTCGCCCTTCGTCTACCGCACGTCGAGCGACCCCACCAACCCCAACGGCTGGTCCGCCCCGCAGCCGCTGTTCACCGGAAGCATCTCCGACTCCGGCACCGGCCCGATCGACCAGACCCTGATCGCCGACGGCCAGAACATGTACCTGTTCTTCGCCGGGGACAACGGCAAGATCTACCGGGCGAGCATGCCGATCGGGAACTTCCCCGGCAACTTCGGTTCGTCCTACACGACGGTCATGAGCGACAGCGTGAAGAACCTGTTCGAGGCGCCGCAGGTCTACAAGGTCCAGGGCCAGAACCAGTACCTGATGATCGTCGAGGCCCGGGGTGCGAACGAGCAGCGCTATTTCCGCTCCTTCACCGCCTCCAGCCTCAGCGGTGCGTGGACCCCGCAGGCCGCGAGTGAGAGCAACCCCTTCGCGGGCAAGGCCAACAGCGGTGCCACCTGGACCGACGACATCAGCCACGGTGACCTGGTCCGCACCAACCCCGACCAGACCATGACCATCGACCCCTGCAACCTGCAGTTCCTCTACCAGGGCAAGTCGCCCACCGCGAGCGGCCCCTACGACCAACTGCCGTGGCGGCCGGGCGTCCTCACCCTGCAGCGCTGACCTCCTGGGTGACGGTCAACGTGACGGGGCGGGCCTCGGAGGTGTGCTGCGCGAGCGGTTCACGGCGTGGGTCGTTCCCCCGATGACCGGCGCCCACCGCCCGGAGGAACCCCGGTCGTGCGGCGGCCGGGGTTCCTTTCGTCCGGAGCGGGCGCCGGGCCGCACGGTCCTGCTCCCGAGCCCGGACGACGATCGCCGCATCACACCGCCCGCCGACCGGCGCACCGCCCATCGGCCGGTCAGGCCTCGGCGGCCAGGCTGCGGTCGCGGGTCTCGGGCAGCAGCAGCACGCAGCACAGCGAGATCGCACCGAGCACGCTGAGGTACCAGCCGACCGTGGCCGACCCGAACGACGACTGCAGCCGGGTGGCGACGAGCGGCGTGACGGCACCGCCGAGCACACCGCCCAGGTTGTAGGCGATGCTCGCACCGGAGTAGCGCACCGTGGTGTGGAACAGCTCCGGCAGATAGGCGCCCATGGGCCCGTAGATGAGACCCATGCAGAAGAGCGCGCCGCCCAGGGCCAGCGTGACGAGCACGGACGTACCGGTGTCCATCAGGGGGAACAGCACGAACCCCCAGACCACGGCCGCGGCGGCGCCCAGCAGGACCAGCTTGCGCCGCCCGCCGGTGTCCGAGCGGGTCGCGGAGAGCCAGGTGCCGAGCGCGAGGAAGAGCACCGCGCACAGCGAGACGACCAGCATGGTGGTGCGCCCGATGCCCAGGGGGCCGGTGGCGTACGACAGGCAGTACGTCGTGGCGGTGTAGAAGAGTCCGTACGCCGCCGTCATGCCGCCCGCGCCCAGCAGCAGCTCCTTCGGGTGACGCCGCAGCACCTGCACGAAGGGCGCGCGGCTGGCCTCGTTCTTCGCCATGACGTCGGCGAAGACGGGCGTCTCGCTGATCTTGAGGCGGACGAAGAGGCCGACGACCACGAGGATCAGCGAGGCGAGGAACGGTACGCGCCAACCCCAGGAGGCGAAGGAGGCGTCGTCGAGGCTGTCGGACAGGATCAGGAAGATGCCGGTCGCGGCGAAGAAGCCCACGGACGGGCCGAGTTGCGGGAAGGCCGCGTACAGACCGCGCCGTTTCGCGGGCGCGTGCTCCACGGCCAGCAGCGCGGCGCCGCCCCACTCGCCGCCCAGGCCGATCCCCTGGAGGAACCGCAGGACGACCAGGGTGATGGGCGCCCAGACGCCCCAGGTGTCGTAGTCCGGCAGCAGGCCGACCGCGACCGTGGACAGGCCCATCAGGAGCAGCGAGGCGACCAGGACGGACTTGCGGCCGACGCGGTCGCCGAAGTGCCCGAAGATCATCGAACCGAGGGGGCGTGCCACGAAGGCGACGGCATAGGTGGAGAAGGACGCGAGCGTGGCGTTGACCGGCGAAAGCTGGGGGAAGAAGGCGCCGTTGAGGACCAGGGCGGCAGCGGTTCCGTAGATGTAGAAGTCGTAGAACTCGATCGCGGTGCCGATGAAACTGGCGACGGCGATACGCCCCATGGACTCGGTGGACTCCGCGGAGTCGGCTGAGCCGGCGGAGTCGGCGGAGTCGGCCGCACCGGCGGCAACAGCCGCGGCGGCCGGGGGCGTCGGCGGTGACGCCGATGAGCCGTCGTCGCGGGAAGCGGTGCTGCTGCGTTGTGGAGCGAGGAACTCGGGGTCTGCGGGGGAGGGCACGGCAGTCCTGCCTTTCAGGGCGGGGCGAGTGGCGCGGGAGAGGTGCCGTCGAGGGCGTCGGGCAACGGGGCACGGCTCCCTATACTGCGGTACGACTGATTTTGCGATCGGTATGACCACATCTTCAAGGCCCTGGACGATCATCGAATCGGAGAGGGAGGGGCGGAATGGGCGGCACCGGTGAGCGGAACGGCACGAAGAGGGCGGAAGGCATCCGAGAGGACTCCATCACCCAAGGCCTGACGCGGGTGATCCGCGAGATGGAACCGGGCAGCCGCTTGCCCAGTGAACGGCTCCTCGCCGAACAGCTGGGCGTCAGCCGTACGGCGCTGCGGGACCGGCTCCAACTCCTGGAGGCCTTCGGGGCGCTGCGGCGCGTCACCGGCTCGGGCACCTACGTCCAGGCCCTCGACCCCGAGGGGCTCGCCTTCGCGCTGGAGGTGGGGATGCGCGCCAGCGGTCTCGACCTGCCCGCCTTGCACAGCGTGCGGGTCGGTCTGGAGCGGCAGGCGGCGGTCGAGGCGGCCATCAAGGGCGACCCCGTGCTCATCGGCCACATGCGCCGTCAGGTCATGGCGATGGAGCGGGCGCAGGCCGCGGAGGACCTGGACCGCGCGGATGTAGCCTTCCACGAGGCGCTCTTCAACGCCTCGGAGAACCCGGCACTGATCTTCTTCTCCCGCGCACTGGCCGGCGCCCTGCGGCAGTCCCTGCTCGAACGGCGCCGCAAGATGCGGCGGTTGATCCACGACAAGAGCCTGATGGTGCGCACGCACGACGGCATCCACCGCGGCGTGGAGAGCGGAAGCGCGGCCCTGGCCGCAGCGGCCGTGGACGCCCACTTCAGCGCCTTCCACGAAGCGGTGCTCGACCGCGACGAGTGGCCGGCGGACGTGGCCTCAGGGGCGTACCGGGCACGCGACGGCCGGGTCGACGCCGACCGGTAGGGCGGGAACGGCGCGGCCGCCGCCGTCCGCACACCTCCCGGGCCTCGCAGACGAGCGCGACCGGGGCGACCGGGCGACCGGGGCGCAGGGTGACCCGGGCCGTGGTCGTGGCCGGCGTGGGATCATCCGGTCATGAGCAGTGATCTGGAAGTGAGTGCCCTGGCGATCAACGTCACGATTCCGGAGCCGCTTCGCTGGACGGACACCCGGCGCGGTGAGGAGTTCACCCTGACCACGCTCAACGTCCGGCTCCTCCCGGACGGCCACCTCGCCGTCAAGGCCTACGGCCGGCCCGTCGCGGGCGGTCGGGGCGCGTACGTTTCGTTCCCCGTCCCCGACCGGCCCGAACTGGCGGCCCTGGTCTCCGGCGCCGCCGATCGCGCCGGGGCCTTGTGGGCCGCCCACCGCGGCTTGGGCTGAGCCGGAAGCCCTCGGGCCGGCCGCCCCGTCCTGGCCCGGCGGCACCGCCTGGAGGCGTGCCCGGGGCCGATCGCTCTGTCGCCGGGCGCCGTTGCCTGTGATGATGTGCACCAGGGGAGTGACACCGGTGACGTCATGGGGTCCGGGGGGATCGATGAGCAGCACGACGAGTACCACGAGCACGGAGCACACCGCGTCGGCGCTGACCCGGCTGAAGGCCGCGCAGAAGAGCGCGAAGGGCGTGTCGCTGTACTCGCGGTTCGTGAACCGGCCGGCGGGGCGGTATCTCGCCGCGGGGGCCTATCGCCTCGGGCTGACGCCGAACCAGGTCACGGCGATCAGCGCCGTCTTCAGTTTCGCGGCGGTGGCCACGGCCGCGTGCGCCTCGCCCACCTGGGGCACGGGCCTGCTGGTGTGGCTGGGGCTCGCCGTCGGGTTCGCCTTCGACTCCGCCGACGGGCAGCTGGCCCGGCTGCGCGGCGGGGGCAGTGCGGCAGGGGAGTGGCTCGACCATGTGGTCGACTGCGCCAAGATCACCGCGTTGCACACCGCTGTGCTGATCGCCTTTCACCGGCACCCCGGCCACTTCGGCACCGGGGCCGACGGCTGGCTGCTGGTGCCGCTCGGCTTCCAGCTCGCCGCCGTCGTCACCTTCTTCGGCGGGCTGCTCACCGAGCAGCTCAAGCGGAAGGCGGCCCCGGGTGCGGGTGCGGGTGCGGGTGCGGGTGCGAGCGCCGCGCCGTCCACGGTGCGCGCGGTGGCCCTGCTGCCCGTGGACCACGGGGTGTTCTGCCTGGTCTTCCTGCTGCTCGGCGGCGGCAGCGCGTTCCGCTGGGCCTACACCGTGCTCGGTGCCGCCGCCGCGCTGTTCCTCCTGGCCTTCCTCACCAAGTGGTTCCGGGAGCTGTCCGCGCCTCCTCGGTGACCTGCGGGGTGTTCAGCACGTCGATGGCCCGGCGCAGCTGGGTGCTGGAGGTGTGCACCGTGTACGGGAAGTAGACGACGTCCACGCCCACGGTGGCGAAGTCCCGCTCCAGCCGGTCCCCCTTCGGCGTGCCGCGCCAGTCGTCGCCCTTGAACAGCACGTCGAAGCGGACCTGCTTCCACGTCTCCAGCTTGTCCGGCACGGTCTCGACGAACGCGGCGTCCACGTACCGGATGCTGCGGACGATCTCCAGCCGCTCGACCAGCGGGATCATCGGCCGCCTGCCCTTGGCGCGTTCGGCCATCTCGTCCGAGACCACGCCCGCCACCAGGTAGTCGCACTGGGCGCGTGCGTGGCGCAGGATGTTCAAGTGCCCGATGTGGAAAAGGTCGTAGGCGCCCGGTGCGTAGCCCACCCGGTACGGTCTGCTCGATGCCGACGGCACGGATACCCCCCTTGGTTCGATGACGTCCCCCTGCGGGCACCCGGTGCCGGATGCCCCGCGCGCACCCCGCTCACCGTTCACCGAAGAGCGCGCGAACTTTGACCATAGCGTTCATGTCCGGTGCAGGAAGGGTGAACAAACGGGGTGCTTCCTGGTTCACTGGTGTGCAGCGCGTGGCACCGGGGGGTCCTGTGCCCCGCGGACGCACAGGGCAGGCCGCCGAGCGGCCGGGGGGAAGGTTTCGTCGCGTGACGCAGAGCCGCAGACGCAGGTTGCTTCTGGTGTCGACCAACTACGCGCCCGAGCACACCGGCATCGGCCCCTACGCCACCGGCATCGCCGAGCACTGGGCGAGCCGCGGGCACGACACCCACGTCCTCGCCGGTCTCCCGCACTACCCGTCCTGGCGCCTGGACCCCGCCTACCGGAAGGTGTGGCGGGCCACCGAGCAGCGCGCCGGGGTCACCGTGCACCGGCGCCGGCACAGCGTCCCGCCGCGCCAGAGCGCCCTGCGCAGGGCCCTGTTCGAGGGATCGATCCTCGCCCACGGGCTGCTCGCCCCGCCCCGCACCGGACGTCTCGACGCTGTGCTCGCCCAGCTGCCCAGCCTCGCCGGGGGAGTGCTCGGCGCCCGGATCGCCGCCCGGCACCACGCCCCGTACGTGCCCGTCGTGCAGGACCTCATGGGGGCCGCCGCCGCGCAGTCCGGCATCCAGGGCGGCGGCCGCGCCGCCGAGCTGGCCGAGCGTGCCGAGGCGTGGGTGCTGCGGCGCGCCACCCTCGTCGGCGTCATCCACGAGACGTTCGTGGAGCGGGTGCGGGCCATGGGCGTGGATCCGGGACGCATCCGGCTGGTCCCCAACTGGCCGCACATAGCAGCCCCTTCGAGGCCGCGGGACCGTACCCGCGCACGGCGGGGCTGGCCGCCGGAGCAGCCCGTCGTCCTGCGCTCCGGCAACATGGGCCTCAAGCAGGGGCTGGGGGTGCTGGTGGAGGCCGCCCGCCGCGACCCGGCCACCCGGATCGTGCTGATGGGCGACGGCAACCAGCGCGAGCCCCTGGCCCGCCGCGCCGAGGGACTGCCCAACCTGGACTTCCTGCCGCCGGCCGCCGACGCCGACTTCCCCGACGTGCTCGCCGCCGCCGACGTCCTCGCCGTGACCCAGCGCGCCTCCGTCCTCGACATGAGCGTCCCCTCCAAGCTCACCTCCTACTTCGCGGCCGGGCGTCCCGTGGTCGCCTCCGTCGCCGCCGAGGGTGGCACCGCCCGCGAGGTGCTGCGCTCCGGTGCCGGAATCGTCGTGGAACCGGAGAATCCCGATCAGTTTCTGGCAGCAGTGCGTAGACTCGCCGAAGATCCGGGCGCGGCGGAGGAGTTGGGCGCGGCGGGACCGCGCCATGTGGCCGCTCATCTGTCGCCGGAGGCGGGTCTGGCGCGGATCGACGCGCTGATCGACGAGGCTTTGGGGGGTCGTCGCAGGTGAGCGACACACACGTTTCCGTCCGGGGGGAGGACGAGCCGGAGCAGTTGCGCGAACAGTTCCGCCAACTGCTGCGCTACCGCTGGCTGATCGGCGGCGGGGTCGGCATCGGGCTGCTGGCCGGCGCCTGGCTCGGCATCACCGGCGCCGACAGCTACGCCGCCACCACCGACATCGTGCTGCGCGCCCCCACCAGCGACCCGTTCGCGCCCACCCTGTCCAGCGACAAGGCGATCAACATGGGCTCCGAGCGGCAGACGGCGCTCAGCCGCAAGGTCGCCGAGGGCGCCGCGCAGCGGCTCGGCATGCGCGCGGACGACGCCGACCGGCTGCAGCACGGACTGCAGGTCACCAACCCGCCGCAGACCCTCGTCCTGCACTTCACCTACACCTCCTCCGACCCGAAGGAGGCGGCCCGCCGCGCCAACGCCCTCACCCAGTCCTACATCGACCTGCGCAAGCAGCAGTGGGAGGCCGTGCGCGGGTCGATGCTCAAGAGCCTGCAGGACCAGCTCGACCCGGTCGCCAAGCAGAACGACGAACTCTCCAAGCGGATCAAGCAGTTGCCCGACGGCTCCGCCGCCGACTCCGCCTACGCCGTGCAGGCCAACCTGCTCAACCGCATCACCGACCTGCGCTCCAAGATCACCAGCCTGAAGGCGCTCGACATGACGCCCGGCAACGTGATCCGCAACGCCACCGCCCCCACCTCCTCCGACGGACCGGGCCTGCCGCTGTCGCTGGGCCTCGGCGGCCTCGTCGGCGTCGGCCTCGGCCTGCTCGGCGCCTGGGTCCGCCTGGTCTTCGACCCCGCGCCGCGCTCGGCCGGGGACGTGGCGCGCGCGGTGCGCGGGCCCGTCCTCGGCGCGCTGCCGCGCGGCTCGGCGGGCGTGCTGGTGGTCGGCCGCAGCGACTCCCGGGTCGCCGAGGAGTACCGTTCGATCGCCTTCCGGCTCGCCTACGACGAGCGGTTCGCCGACCGGCGCCGCCTGCTGGTGGTCGCCGCGCGCGGCTCCATGGAGGCGAGCGTGGCCGTCGCCGTCAACCTCGCCGCCTCCTTCGCCGAGACCGGCAAGAACGTACTGCTCGTCGAGGCCGACCTGCGCACCCCGTCACTGGCCGAACGGCTCGACGTCTCCGCCGCCTCCCGGCCCCGCTGGAGCCGCACCGGCGAGCACGCCGACGGCGAGTGGCCCGGCCCCGGCCACCTTGTGGTCGACGCGGGCGAGTCCGGGGCCTTCGGCCTCGTCCCCGGCGAGCGGGTGCGCAACGTGCCCCGCGCGCTGACCTCCGCCCGGACCACCCGGCTGATCGCCGAGGCCGACGACCCCGCCGCCGCCGTCGTGGTCGTCGCCCCACCCGTCCTCGCCTACGCCGACGCGCTCGCGCTGGTGGACCGGGTCGACGGCGTCCTCATCGTCTGCGACCCGCGCACCGTGCACCGCGCCGACCTGGTCCGCATCCGCGAGCTGATCGTCGGCGCCGGCGGCACCGTGCTCGGCGCGGTCACGCACACCGAGTCGCGGCGGCGCGAGGCGGCCGGCTCCCGCCGCGGGAACCGGCGGCGCGGATCCGGGACTTCCGCAGCGCGTCCCGCGCCGCCCGCCGCCCGCACCGCGCCCGACGCCGGGGCCGACCCCGAGCGGGACCCGGACGCCGACGGCAGCACCACGATCGCCCTGCGCACCGTGCGCTCGGGGGACCGGTGACCGCCCCGGACGAAGAGCAGCCGCCGCCCGCCCCACCCTGCCTCTTATACACATCCGACGCTGCCGTCCACACCCCACCCGTCCCGCACCGCGTTCGCCGTCTCATAAAACGCCTCTACTCGGTCTTCAGCCACCGTGCTCGTGTCACCACCGATAACCCCACCATCCTCCTGCTCCTGTCGCCTTGCATTCCTCAACCGCTGCCTCGCACCTCCTCTCCCCCCGCCGCCAGGCGCGGGCCCCCTCCTCCTGCCTCGCCGGAAAATCCCGGGTGCCCGCCCCCCGATCTCTGTACGTTGGGACCGCACGCGAGCCCACGACCAGCGGCTTCGCTTCTTCCCGATTCTTTCGAGGCACCCACCGTGTTCCTGACCGTCACCACCACCGGCACCCCCGAACACCCCGCCACCGACCTGGGCCACCTGCTGCACAAGCACCCCGGCAAGGCGCAGGCGTTCTCCACCTCCTACGGCACGGCGCACGTCTTCTACCGCGAGGCGGACGACCTGCGCTGCACGGCGGCGCTGCTGCTGGAGGTCGATCCGGTGGCGCTGGTGCGCAAGGGCCGGGGCAAGGGGCGCGGCGGTGCGCCCGACGCGACGCTCGCGCAGTACGTCAACGACCGCCCGTACGCGGCCTCCTCCTTGCTCGCCGTCGCGCTGGGCGGTGTCTTCTCCAGCGCGATGCGCGGGGTGTGCCGGGCCCGGCCCGAACTCCCCGCGCGGCCGCGGCCGTTGCGCGTGGAGATACCCGCGCTGCCCGCCCGCGGCGGTCGCGACCTCGTCCACCGGCTGTTCGCGCCCCTCGGCTGGGCGGTCACCGCCGAACCCGTCGCCCTGGACGCCGAGTTCCCCGAGTGGGGCGAGTCCCGGTACGTACGCCTCGTGCTGCGCTCCGACACCGTGACCCTGGCCGAGGCGCTGCGCCACCTCTACGTCCTGCTGCCCGTGCTCGACGACGCCAAGCACTACTGGGTGTCCGCCGACGAGGTCGACAAGCTGCTGCGGGCCGGCGAGGGCTGGCTGCCCGGCCACCCGGAGCAGAAGCTGATCACCAGCCGCTACCTGTCGCGTCGCTGGTCGCTGGCCCGGCAGGCCACGGAGCGCCTGGAACTGCTGAGGCTGGCCGAGACGGACGACAGCGAGGTCGAGGAGATCGACAACGCGGTCGCGGGCGAGACCGCGACGGAGGAGGACAAGCCGGCCCCGCTCGCCGTGCAGCGGCGCGAGGCGATCGTCGCGGCCCTGCACGAGGCCGGCGCCGCCCGGGTGCTCGACCTCGGCTGCGGGCAGGGCCAGTTGGTGCAGGCGCTGCTCGGCGATACGCGGTTCACCGAGATCGTCGGCCTGGACGTGTCGGTGCGGGCGCTGGCCATCGCCTCCCGGCGGCTGAGGACGGACCGCATGGGCGAGCGGCAGGCCGCCCGCGTCAGGCTCCTGCAGGGCTCGCTCGTCTACACCGACAAGCGGCTGGCGGGCTACGACGCCGCCGTGCTCAGCGAGGTGATCGAGCACGTCGACCCGGAGCGGCTGCCGGCCCTGCAGCACGCGGTGTTCGGCGCCGCCCGTCCCCGCACGGTCCTCGTGACCACCCCGAACGTCGAGTACAACGTCCGCTGGGAGACCCTGCCCGCCGGGCACGCCCGGCACGGCGACCACCGCTTCGAGTGGACCCGCGAGCAGTTCCGCGCCTGGGCGCAGGCGGTGGCGGCACGCCACGGCTACACGGTCCGCATCCGGCCGGTCGGCCCCGACGACCCCGAGGTCGGCCCGCCCACCCAGATGGCCGTGTTCACCCTGACCACTGCCCACGACACGACCGGCACGACCGACACGAAGGAGGCGAAGGCGGCATGACCGAGACCGAGACCGCGACCACCGCACCGGGGCGGGTCCTGCCCGTCACCGACCTCTCCCTCGTCGTCCTCGTGGGCGCCACCGGCTCGGGCAAGTCCACCTTCGCCCGCCGCCACTTCAAGCCCACCGAGGTCATCTCCTCCGACTTCTGCCGCGGCCTGGTCAGCGACGACGAGAACGACCAGAGCGCCAGCCGCGACGCCTTCGACGTGCTGCACTACATCGCCGGCAAGCGCCTGGCCGCCGGCCGCCGCACCGTCGTCGACGCCACCAGCGTGCAGCAGGACGCCCGCCGGCAGCTGATCGACCTGGCGCGCGCCCACGACGTGCTGCCCATCGCCATCGTCCTGGACGTGCCCGAGGAGGTGTGTGCCGCGCGCAACGCGGCCCGCACCGACCGGGCGGACCTGCCGCGCCGCGTCATCCAGCGGCACATCCGGGAACTGCGGCGCTCCCTGCGGCACCTGGAGCGCGAGGGCTTCCGCAAGGTGCACGTGCTGCGGGGCGTGGAGGAGATCGACCGCGCCCGTGTCGTCACCGAGAAGCGGTTCAACGACCTGACCCACCTCACCGGCCCGTTCGACATCATCGGTGACGTCCACGGCTGCTCCGCCGAACTGGAGGCGCTGCTGGGCAAGCTGGGCTACGTCGACGGCGTGCACCCCGAGGGCCGTACCGCCGTCTTCGTCGGCGACCTGGTCGACCGCGGCCCCGACACGCCGGGCGTGCTGCGCCGGGTGATGGCGATGGTCCGCTCCGGCCACGCGCTGTGCGTGCCGGGCAACCACGAGAACAAGTACGGGCGGTACCTCAAGGGCCGCAAGGTCCAGCCCACGCACGGGCTGGCCGAGACCATCGCCCAGATGGAGGGCGAGAGCGAGGAGTTCCGGCAGGAGGTACGGGCGTTCATCGACGGCCTGGTCAGCCACTACGTCCTCGACGGCGGCCGGCTGGTGGTCTGCCACGCCGGTCTGCCGGAGAAGTACCACGGCCGCACCTCCGGCCGGGTGCGCTCCCACGCGCTGTACGGCGACACCACCGGCGAGACCGACGAGTTCGGCCTGCCGGTGCGCTACCCGTGGGCGGAGGACTACCGGGGCCGGGCGGCCGTCGTCTACGGGCACACCCCGGTGCCGCAGGCCACCTGGCTGAACAACACCCTCTGCCTGGACACCGGCGTGGTCTTCGGCGGCAGGCTGACCGCGCTGCGCTGGCCGGAGCGGGAGCTGGTCGACGTACCGGCCGAGCGGGTCTGGTACGAGCCGGCCCGACCGCTGCGCACCGAGGCGCCCGGCGGGCACGACGGACGCCCCCTGGACCTCGGCGACGTGCACGGCCGCCGGAGCGTGGAGACCCGCCACGCGGGCCGGGTCGCCGTCCGCGAGGACAACGCGGCGGCGGCCCTGGAGGTCATGAGCCGCTTCGCGATCGACCCCAGGCTGCTGCCGTACCTGCCGCCGACCATGGCGCCCACCCCCACCTCCCGGGTCGAGGGATACCTGGAGCACCCGCTGGAGGCGTTCGAGCAGTACCGGCAGGACGGGGTCGCCCGGGTGGTGTGCGAGGAGAAGCACATGGGCTCGCGGGCGGTGGCCCTGGTGTGCCGGGACGCGGAGGTCGCGCGCGACCGGTTCGGTGTCGAGGGGCCGACGGGCTCCCTGTACACCCGCACGGGACGGTCCTTCACCGACGACCCGGCGCTCACCGAGCAGATCCTCGGCCGGCTGCGCACGGCCGCCGACGACGCGGGCCTGTGGGCGGAACTCGACACCGACTGGCTGCTGCTGGACGCCGAGCTGATGCCGTGGTCGCTGAAGGCGTCCGGGCTGCTGCGCGCGCAGTACGCGGCGGTCGGCGCCGCCGCCGGGGCGGTGTTCCCCGGGGCGCTCGCCGCGCTGGAGGGTGCGGCGGCCCGGGGCATCGACGTCACCGGGCTGCTGGACCGCCAGCGGGAGCGGGCCTCGGCCGCCGCCGCGTTCACGGCCGCCTACCGCCGCTACTGCTGGCCCACCGACGGCCTGGACGGCGTCCGCCTGGCGCCGTTCCAGATCCGGGCGGTCCAGGGCCGCAGCCTCGCCGGCCTGCCCCACGACCGGCAGCTCGCGCTGATCGACCGGCTGGTGGAGCACGACGGCAGCGGCAGGCTGCAGACCACCCGCCGCCTGTACGTCGACACCGGCGAGGCGGAATCGGTGCGGGCGGGCGTCGACTGGTGGCTGGAGATGACCGGCCGCGGCGGCGAGGGCATGGTCGTCAAGCCGCTCGGCGCCCTGGTGCGCACCGAGCAGGGCCGCCTGGTCCAGCCGGGGATCAAGTGCCGGGGCGGGGAGTCCCTGCGGATCATCTACGGCCCCGAGTACACCCGCCCCGACCACCTGGCCCGGCTGCGGCAGCGCTCCCTGCACCACAAGCGGTCGCTGGCGATCCGGGAGTACGCCCTCGGCCTGGAGGCCCTGGCCCGGCTCGCCGACGGCGAACCGCTGTGGCGGGTGCACGAGGCGGTCTTCGGGGTGCTGGCCCTGGAGTCCGAGCCGGTGGACCCGCGGCTGTAAGGCGGGCAGCTGTAGGGGGCGACAGGGGGCGCGCGGCTCCAAGGGGCCGCGTGCCGGCCGCCGTCGCCGTCCGTACCTCCCGCCGTACGGACGGCGACCACGGGCCGCCGAAACCGGGAAGACGCGGGTGAACCCGCGCCGCTGTGGTCAGGATGGAGACATGGGATTCCATGTCGACTCCGAGGCCGGGCGGCTGCGCCGCGTCATTCTGCACCGGCCCGATCTGGAGCTGAAAAGGCTCACCCCGAGCAACAAGGACGCCCTCCTCTTCGACGACGTGCTCTGGGTGCGCCGGGCGCGCGCCGAGCACGACGGGTTCGCCGACGTGCTGCGCGACCGCGGCGTGGCCGTGCACCTCTTCGGCGACCTGCTGGCCGAGACGCTGGAGATCCCCTCGGCCCGGACGCTGGTCCTGGACCGGGTCTTCGACGAGAAGGAGTACGGCCCGCTCGCCACCGAGCACCTGCGCGACGCGTTCGAGCGGATGCCCGCGCGGGAGCTGGCCGAGGTGCTGGTCGGCGGCATGACCAAACGGGAGTTCCTGCGGGGCTACCCGGAGCCGACCTCGGTGCGGTTCCACGTGATGGACCTGGACGACTTCCTGCTCGGCCCGCTGCCCAACCACCTGTTCACCCGGGACACCTCCGCCTGGATCTACGACGGCGTCTCGATCAACGCGATGCGCTGGCCCGCCCGGCAGCGGGAGACCGTGCACTTCGAGGCGATCTACCGCTACCACCCGCTCTTCCGCGGCGAGAGCTTCCACGTGTGGTCCGAGGGCCAGGCCGACTACCCGTCCACCATCGAGGGCGGCGACGTGATGGTCATCGGCAACGGCGCGGTGCTCATCGGCATGAGCGAGCGCACCACGCCGCAGGCGGTGGAGATGCTCGCGCACAAGCTGTTCGCCGCCGGTTCGGCCCGCACCATCGTGGCGCTGGACATGCCCAAGCGGCGCGCCCTGATGCACCTGGACACGGTGATGACGATGGTCGACGGGGACGTGTTCACCCAGTACGCGGGGCTCGGCATGCTCCGCTCGTACACCATCGAGCCGGGCACCGACGACAAGGAGCTGAAGGTCACCGACCATCCGCCGGAGCACATGCACCGGGCGATCGCCGCCGCGCTGGGCCTGAGCGAGATCCGGGTTCTCACGCCCACCCAGGACGTGCACGCCGCCGAGCGCGAGCAGTGGGACGACGGCTGCAACGTGCTCGCCGTCGAGCCGGGGGTCGTCGTCGCCTACGAGCGCAACGCCACCACCAACACCCATCTGCGCAAGCAGGGCATCGAGGTGATCGAGATCCCGGGCAGCGAGCTGGGGCGGGGCCGGGGCGGCCCGCGCTGCATGAGCTGCCCGGTGGTGCGCGACGCGGTCCCCGGGCTCGCCTGACGCCACGGACCGTGCAGGGCGCCCGGTGACGTCGCGGAACCGCGCGGGACACCCGGTGACGCCGCGTGCCGCGCAGGACGTCCGGCGGCCGTCGGGTCGCATAGAAATTCTGAGTGTCGTATAGAATTTCGCCTGTCCCAGTCCCTCACTCGTTGGAGCGCCCCCATGGCGACAGTCCCGACCGCCCTCGCCGGCCGCCACTTCCTCAAGGAGCTGGACTTCACCGCGGAGGAGCTGCGCGGCCTGATCGAGCTGGCCGCCGAACTCAAGGCCGCCAAGAAGGCCGGGACGGAGCCGCAGTACCTGCGGGGGAAGAACATCGCGCTGATCTTCGAGAAGACCTCCACCCGCACCCGCTGCGCCTTCGAGGTCGCCGCCGCCGACCAGGGCGCCGCCACGACGTATCTCGACCCGTCCGCCTCGCAGATCGGGCACAAGGAGTCCGTGAAGGACACCGCCCGCGTGCTCGGCCGGATGTTCGACGCGATCGAGTTCCGCGGCGACAGCCAGGTGGCCGTCGAGGAGCTGGCCGCGTACGCCGGCGTGCCCGTCTACAACGGCCTCACCGACGACTGGCACCCCACCCAGATGCTCGCCGACGTGCTCACCATGACCGAGCACAGCGCCAAGCCGCTGCACGAGATCGCCTTCGCCTACCTCGGCGACGCCCGCTTCAACATGGGCAACTCCTACCTGGTCACCGCCGCCCTGCTCGGCATGGACGTGCGCCTGGTCGCGCCCAAGACCTACTGGCCCGCCCAGGAGATCGTCGAGCGGGCGCGCGAGCTGGCCCGCTCCAGCGGTGCGCGCATCACCCTCACCGAGTCCGTTCAGGAGGGCGTGCGCGGCGCGGACTTCGTCGCGACCGACGTCTGGGTGTCCATGGGCGAGCCCAAGGAGGTCTGGGACGAGCGCATCGAGGCCCTGGCCCCGTACGCCGTGACCATGGACGTGCTGCGCGCCACCGGCAACCCCGACGTGAAGTTCCTGCACTGCCTGCCGGCCTTCCACGACCTGGGCACCAAGGTCGGCCGCGAGATCCACGAGCGGCACGGCCTGAGCTGTCTGGAGGTGACCGACGAGGTGTTCGAGTCGGCCCACTCCGTCGTCTTCGACGAGGCCGAGAACCGGCTGCACACCATCAAGGCGCTCCTGGTCGCCACGCTCGCCTGACCGCCCCGGGCTCCTCCCGCGCGCCGCGCGCCCCACCGGGCCGCGGCGCGCGCCCCTGTCCGGGGCCGCCTGCCTCGCCCGCGCCCCTGTCCGGGGCGGAGCCCGCCCGGGACGGCCCGTCCGTCACGCCGGGTGCAGCCGCTGAGGGGCTCCCGACAGGCGGAACCACACCGCCTTGCCCGTCGCCGTCGGCCGGTGTCCGCACGAGCTGCTCAGCGCGCGGATCAGCAGCAGGCCGCGCCCGTCCTCCTGCCAGGGGTCCGGGGCCGGCAGATCCGGGTGGGTCAGCCCGCCGGGCGGCGCCGGGTCGGCGTCGTGCACCTCGACGTGGCAGCCGGTCGGCAGCACCTCCACCACCAGCTCTATCGGCCCACGGCCCGCGGTGTGCTCCACGGCGTTGGCGACCAGCTCGGCGGTCAGCAGTTCCGCCGTGTCGCTGTCGGCCGGGTGCGCCGGCCCGGACAGCGCGCTGCGCACCAGGGCACGGGCCGCCGGCACGGCGGCGGCCGTGTGCGGCAGCGCGACGCGCCAGGACGTGGCGGAGGGCTCGTACAAGGTGGGTCCGTTCATGACGCAGGGCGTCCCCGTGGTCACCATCAGGCAGTCCTGCTTTCGACGAGAGGAATGGTACGGGGGCCGTCCGCGGCGACCGACAGCGCCCTCCGTCCGGGATCGCCGTCGGCCCCGGCACGGACGGACCTACCCGGGCGCGCGCCCTCCCTCCCCTGGCGGGGCCGGTCGTTACCGCGTCATTGACGTCCTGTGACGAAACGGCGGCCGGCGGGCTTCCGGACCGTGACGCTCCCCGCGGTGTATCGCGCACTCGTGACGACAGTCACGGATGAGTGATAACTTCGAGGGAGAACCGAGCGAGCCGGGCACGCACGACGGCCGCGGCGCCGCAGCGGCCGACGCAGACCCAGGCAGTCCGAGGCAGTCCGACCGAGGAGGCCGTACGCCCATGAGTCCCTTCACCGGCTCCGCCGCCCGCACCGCCGACTGGCGCCATCTGCGCGTCGCGATCGCCGACGGCGTCGCCACCGTCACCCTGGCCCGCCCGGAGAAACTGAACGCGCTCACCTTCGGCGCCTACGCCGACCTGCGCGACCTGCTGGCCGAGCTGTCGCGCGAGCGGGCCGTGCGCGCGCTGGTGCTGGCCGGCGCGGGACGCGGGTTCTGCTCCGGCGGCGACGTGGAGGAGATCATCGGCGCCACCCTGTCCATGGACACCGCCGAGCTGCTGGACTTCAACCGGATGACCGGGCAGGTGGTGCGGGCCGTGCGGGAGTGCCCGTTCCCGGTGATCGCGGCGGTGCACGGGGTCGCGGCGGGCGCGGGGGCCGTGCTGGCGCTGGCCGCCGACTTCCGGGTGGCCGACCCCAGCGCCCGGTTCGCGTTCCTGTTCACCCGGGTCGGCCTGTCCGGCGGCGACATGGGCGCCGCCTATCTGCTGCCCCGCGTGGTCGGCCTCGGCCACGCCACCCGGCTGCTGATGCTGGGCGAGCCGGGGCGGGCGCCCGAGGCCGAACGCATCGGGCTGATCAGCCGGCTCACCGACGAGGGCCGCGCCGACGAGGCCGCCCAGGCCCTGGCCCGTCAGCTGGCCGACGGCCCGGCCCTCGCCCACGCCCAGACCAAGGCCCTGCTCACCGCCGAACTGGACATGCCGCTGTCCGCCGCCGTCGAGATGGACGCCGCCACCCAAGCGCTGCTGATGAACGGCGAGGACTACGCGGAGTTCCACGCGGCCTTCACCGAGAAGCGGCCGCCGAAGTGGCGGGGGGGGGGAGGGCCGGATGACCGGTGCGCGCAGGGTCGCCGTGATCGGCGGCGGCCCCGGGGGCCTGTACGCGGCGGCCCTGCTCAAGCGGCTCGACGCGACCCGCGAGATCACCGTCTGGGAGCGCAACGCACCCGAGGACACCTTCGGCTTCGGCGTCGTGCTCTCCGACGAGACGCTCGGCGGCATCGAGCACGCCGACCCGGTCGTGTACCGGGCCCTCCAGCGGGACTTCGTCCGCTGGGACGCCATCGACATCGTGCACCGCGGCAGGCGGCACACCTCCGGCGGGCACGGCTTCGCCGCCCTCGGCCGGCGCCGGCTCCTGCAGATCCTGCACGAGCGCTGCCGCGCACTCGGCGTCGAGCTGCGCTTTCGCACCGAGGCACCGCCCCCGGCCCACCTGACGCGCACGTACGACCTGGTGATCGCCGCCGACGGCGTGCACAGCGCCACCCGGAAGGCGTACGCCGACGTCTTCCGGCCGACGGTGACCGGCCACCGCTGCCGCTACATCTGGCTCGCCGCCGACTTCCCCTTCGACGCCTTCCGCTTCGAGATCGCCGAGACCGAGCACGGCGTGATGCAGCTGCACGGCTACCCCTACGCCCGCCCCTCGCCCGACCAGCACCCCTCAGCGAGGCCCTCCGGGCCGCAGGACCGATCCGCCTCGACGGTCATCGTCGAGATGCGCGAGGAGGTGTGGCGGGCCGCCGGGTTCGACGAGATGACCGAGGCCGAGTCCGTCGAGCGCTGCGCGAAGATCTTCGCCGACGCGCTCGGCGGCCGCCCCCTGCGCTCCAACAACTCCGCGTGGACCACCTTCCGCACGGTCGTCAACGAGCGCTGGTCGCACGGCAACCTGGTGCTGCTCGGCGACGCCGCGCACACCGCCCACTTCTCCATCGGCTCCGGCACCAAACTCGCCGTCGAGGACGCCCTCGCGCTCGCCGCCTGCCTGACGGAGCAGCCGTCCGTGCCCGAGGCGCTGGCCGCCTACGAGACGGAACGCAAACCGGTCGTCGCCTCCACCCAGCGTGCCGCCCGTGCCAGCCTGGAGTGGTTCGAGAACCTCGCCCTGTACCTGGACCAGCCGCCCCGCCAGTTCGCCTTCAACCTGCTCACCCGCAGCCGCCGCGTCACCCACGGCAACCTGCGGCTGCGCGACGCCCGCTTCACCGACTCCGTGGAGCGCGAGTTCGGCTGCCCGCCGGGCACGCCGCCGATGTTCACCCCGTTCCGGCTGCGCGGCCTGACCCTGCGCAACCGGGTCGTCGTCTCGCCCATGGACATGTACTGCGCCGTCGACGGCGTGCCCGGCGACTTCCACCTCGTGCACCTGGGCGCCCGCGCGCTGGGCGGCGCCGGCCTGGTGATGACCGAGATGGTGTGCGTCAGCCCCGAGGGCCGCATCACGCCCGGCTGCACCGGTCTGTGGAGCGGCCGGCAGGCCGACGCCTGGCGGCGCATCACCGAGTTCGTGCACCGGCAGTCACCAGGCACCGCGATCGGCGTGCAACTGGGCCACAGTGGACGCAAGGGCTCGACCCGGCTGATGTGGGAGGGCATGGACGAGCCGCTGCCCGAGGGCAACTGGCCGCTGGTGGCCGCCTCCCCGCTGCCGTACAGGCCGGGCAGCCAGGTGCCGCGGCAGCTGTCCCGGGCCCAGCTGACCGACCTGCGCGAGCAGTTCGCCTCCGCCGCGGCGCGAGCCGCCCGGGCGGGGTTCGACCTGCTCGAACTGCACTGCGCCCACGGCTATCTGCTCTCCGGCTTCCTCTCCCCGCTGACCAACCACCGCACCGACGCCTACGGCGGCTCGCTCGCCAACCGCCTGCGCTTCCCGCTGGAGGTCTTCGACGCCGTCCGCGCGGCCTGGCCCGCCGAACGCCCCATGACCGTACGGATCTCCGCCACCGACTGGGCCGAGGGCGGCACCACCGCCGAGGAGGCCGTGGCCATCGCCCGCGCCTTCGCCGCGCACGGCGCCGACGCCATCGACGTCTCCACCGGGCAGGTGGTCGCCGAGGAGCGGCCCGAGTTCGGCAGGTCCTACCAGACGCCGTTCGCCGACCGCATCCGGCACGAGGCCGGCGTCCCCGTGATCGCGGTCGGCGCCATCTCCTCCTGGGACGACGTCAATTCACTGATCCTGGCCGGACGCGCCGACCTGTGCGCGCTGGCCCGCCCGCACCTGTACGACCCGCACTGGACGCTGCACGCCGCCGCCGAGCAGGGCTACACCGGCCCCGCCGCCGTATGGCCGGCGCCCTACCGGGCCGGCAGCCGCCGCCCGCAGACCGGCCGCACGGACGCCCCCAGGCCGCGGCTCACGCTGCTCCCGCCGCACGCCGCGGCCACCGCTCGCGAGGTGTAGCCCCACGCCGCGCACGCCGGCCGCCGCGGCAGCCCTTCGACCGGCGGGTCCGGTGACGCGGGACGCCGGCGGCCGGCCGTGGCACGGCCGGCCGCGCCGCGTTCTTCTCCCGGCCCCGCTCACGCCTCGGCGACCCCCGCGAACACCGCCCCGGCGTCCCGCAGCCGCTCGTGCAACCCCCGGAAGACGGCGGCCGAGCGGACCCCCGGCCAGTCCTCGGGCAGCAGCCGGGCGGGCAGGCCCGGGTCGGCGTAGGGCAGATGACGCCAGGAGTCCAGGGCGAGCAGATAGTCGCGGTACGCCTCCTCCGGCGGGGTGTCGCCGCGCTGCTCCCAGGCGCGCAGCACGTGCGCGTGCCGGTCGAGGAACGCCTCGTGCAGCGCGGCCACCGCCGCCAGGTCCCACCACCGGGCCACCGCCTCGGCGGTCGGCGTGAACCCCAGGTGCTCCCCGCGGAAGAAGTCCACGTACGGATCCAGGCCGAGGCGCTGCAGCGTGTGCGCGGTCTCCTCGTACAGCCGCGCAGGCGCGATCCACACCCCGGGCGCCGCCGTGCCGAAGCCCAGCCCGGCCAGCCGGGAGCGCAGCACATGGCGCTTGTTGCGCTCCGACTCCGGCACCGAGAACACCGCCAGCACCCAGCCCTCGTCGGCGGGCGGCTCGGTGGCGTAGACGCGGCGGTCGCCGTCCTGGAGCAACTGCCGTGCCTGGTCCGACAGTTCGTAACCGGCCGCGCCCTGTGCGGTGCGGGCCGGCACCAGCAGCCCGCGCCGCTTGAGCCGGGACACCGAGGAGCGCACGGAGGGCGCGTCCACCCCGACCGCGGCCAGCAGCCGGATCAGTTCGGCGACGGGCACCGGGCCCGGCACGAAACGACCGTACGCGCCGTACAGCGTGACGATGAGGGACCTCGGTGCGGGTTGCGCGGACTGCTCGGACACGTTGATCATTTTAGGTCGTCGGTGTCACTGATCCTCGCCGCGTCCGCGCAGCCGGAACCGCTGGAGCTTGCCGGTGGCCGTGCGCGGCAGCGCGTCCAGGAAGACGATCTCGCGCGGGCACTTGTACGGCGACAGCCGGGACCTGACGTACGCGCGCAGCGCCTCGGCGTCCCGCGCCGCGCCCTCCTTGACCACCACGTGCGCCACCACCACCTGGCCGCGGTCCTCGTCGGGCCGGCCCACGACCGCCGCCTCCACCACGTCCGGGTGGCGCAGCAGCGCGTCCTCGACCTCCGGCCCGGCGATGTTGTACCCGGCCGAGATGATCATGTCGTCGGCGCGGGCCACGTAACGGAAGTAGCCGTCGGGTTCCCGGACGTAGGTGTCGCCGGTGACGTTCCAGCCGCCCCGGACGTACGTGCGCTGGCGTTCGTCGGCGAGGTAGCGGCAGCCGACGGGCCCTTGGACGGCGAGCAGGCCGGGCTGCCCGTCGGGCACGGGCAGGCCGTCCTCGTCCTGCACGCGCGCGTACCACCCGGGGACGGGGACCCCGGTGGTGCCGGGACGGACGGCGTCGTCGGCCGCCGAGATGAAGATGTGCAGCAACTCGGTGGCGCCGATGCCGTTGACGAGGCGCAGCCCGGTCCGCTCGTGCCAGGCGTGCCAGGTGGCCGCGGGCAGGTTCTCCCCGGCGGACACGCAGCGCCGCAGCGAGGAGACATCGTACCCGTCCAGCGCGTCGAGCATCGCCCGGTAGGCGGTGGGCGCGGTGAACAGCACGGACACCCGGTGTTCGGCCACCGCCGCCAGCAACTGCCGCGGACGGGCCTGCTCCAGCAGCAGCGCACAGGCGCCCGCGCGCATCGGGAAGATCACCAGCCCGCCCAGGCCGAAGGTGAAACCCAGCGGCGGACTGCCCGCGAACAGGTCGTCGGGGCGCGGGCGCAGCACGTGCCGGGAGAAGGTGTCGGCGATCGCCAGCACGTCCCGGTGGAAGTGCACACAGCCCTTGGGTCGGCCCGTGGTGCCCGACGTGAACGCGATCAGCGCGACGTCGTCGGCGGCGGTGTCCACCGCCGGGAAGGGCGCGTCGGGCGCGGGACGGCGCAGCAGGTCGTCGGGGGCGTCACCGCCGTACGTCGTGATCGCCAGGTGCGGGATCTCCGCCTTGGCCAGGTCGTCCACCGCGCGGACGTCGCACAGCGCGTGCCGGATCCGGGCGATCTCGCACATCGTCCGCAACTCGTGGGGGCGCTGCTGGGCCAGGACGGTGACCGCGATCGCGCCCGCCTTGAGCACCGCCAGCCAGCAGGCCGCCAGGTGGGGCGTGGTCGGGCCGCGCAGCAGCACCCGGTTGCCGGGCACCACCCCGAGGTCGCCGGTCAGGACGTGCGCGATCCGGTCGACGCGGGCCAGCAGCTCGCCGTAGCTCCAGCTCTCCCCGGTGGCGGTACGGAACACCGGGCGTGCGGCGCCGGCGCCCTCCGCCCCGGACAGCAGTGCGGCGGCGCAGTTCAGCCGGTCCGGGTAGCGCAGCTCGGGCAGGTCGAAACGGAGCACCGGCCACTGGTCGGGGGGCGGCAGGTGGTCGCGCGCGAAGGTGTCGACGTGCGCCGAGGGCGTGGGCGGCCGGGTGCCGTCCCTGACCGGGTCCAGCTGGTCCATGGCGTTCGCCCCCCTTGTCGTGGTGGCCGGGGCTCCTTCGGTGCCCGCCCGCCTGCTCGGCGGCGCCCGCCGGAGGGGCCCTCACCCCGGAGCGTATCGCCTTGGTGACGACAGTCAACGGTGCGCGATACGGTGGGGGTGGACCCCGGGCACCCCGGGGGAGGGAGGACCGGCGAATGCCCGCATTCTCGCTCGAACCGGAACAGCTCGCCTGGTGCGCCGAACTGCGCGCCCTGGCCGCCGACCGGTTGCGCCCCCTCGCCGAGAAGGCCGCGCAGAGCGGACCCGGCCGCGTCAACCGCCCCCTGGTCGCCGAACTCGGCCGGCTCGGCCTGCTGGACCGCCTGTTCACCTCCGGCGCCCTCGACCTGTGCCTGATGCGCGAGTCCCTGGCCTACGCCTGCACGGAGGCCGAGACCGCGCTCGCCCTGCAGGGCCTGGGCGCCCACCCGGTGCACGCCCACGGCACCCCCGCCCAGCGCGCGCGCTGGCTGCCCGCCGTGCGCTCCGGCAGCGCGATCGCGGCCTTCGCCTTGAGCGAGCCGGGCGCCGGCTCGGACGCGGCGGCCCTGGCGCTGCGCGCGGAGCCCGAGGACGAGCGGGACGACGACGAGCGGGACGACAACGAGCCGGCCGGCGTCAGGCCCGCCCCCGCCGGCCGCACCGCGGCGGGACGGCCCGCCGGCCCACCGGCCCGCGGGTCCGGCACCGCCGGGCCGGGCGAGGCCGGCGCCCCGCCGCTCACCGGACCCGAGGGCGCGCCGTTCGCCGCGTCCGGCCCGGCGCCGGCCGGCCGCACCGGCGGACCGCCGCTCGCCGCGCCCGGCGGCACCCCGCTCGCCCGCTCGGGTGGCTCACCGCTCGCGGAACCCGGCGGCCCGCCCCTGGTGGACCCGGGCGCCGGGCCCTTCGGCGGTACCGGGGCACCGCGCCTCGGCGATCCGGCGGCCCCACCGCTCGCCACATCCCCTTCCACACGTCTCGTGGGCTCGGAGATGTATATAAGAGGCAGGCCCCCGCCCGCCCCCCGCTGTTGCGCTGCCGCTGCCCGACGGCCGGGCGGTCGGCCCCGCGGCTCGGGCATCGTCCGCCGTCCCCGCGGAGCCGCCGACGGACGGGACGCGCGCCGCCTGCCCTTCCCCTGCCCCTGTGGGCGACGCGCTGCCGGACGCCGTCCGCGCCGCCCGAGCCGTGCTGGAGGACGACCGTCGGCGCCGGAACGTGGGCAAGGCGTTGCTCACCGCAGAGGAGGAAGTCGGCCTCGCCGTACTCCTCCGCGGTGGCACCGACCGTCTCGGCCGCGACGTTCCCGAGGAGGAGATCAAGGCGCTGCCCAGGGACAGCGAGCGACGGCGCGCCTACGAGTGCCTCGTCCTGCACAACCAACGGCTCGTGTGGAAGATCGCGCACGGCCATCAGGGCCACGGACTCGACCTGGAGGACCTGGTTCAGCACGGAACCCTCGGACTCATGCGCGCGGTCCGCAAGTTCGACGTCACCAAGGGCTACAAACTGTCGACCTACGCGACGTGGTGGATCAGACAGGCCATCACCCGCGCCATCGCCGACGAGGGCACCATGATTCGGCTGCCCGTGTACCTGCACGAGCGGGTCGGCAAGGTCGCAGCGGCCGAGCGCACGTTGCTCAGCCAAGGCCGCGCCACGTCGGTCGCCGACGTCGCCTACGCGACCGGACTCACCTTCGCAGAAGTGGAAGAGGTACGGCGGATCAGCCGGCCCACCGACTCCCTGGACCGGATCATCGGCGACGACACGGCCCTCGGCGACCTGATCATCGGGCCGAGCCGGCTGCCCGGCCCTTTCACCGTGCTGCTCCGCAAGGAGTTCCACGAGCGCCTGCGGCATGTCCTCGGGCATCTCACCGAGCGCGAGCGGCACATCCTCGTCCGGCGCACCGGCCTCGACGGCGACGAGCCGGACACCCTGGAGAACATCGGTGTCCGGTTCGGCGTCACCCGCGAACGCATCCGCCAGATCGAATCGAAGGCCAAAGCCCAGTTCATCGGCCAGCTGGTCCGCCACCGGTTGATCCCTCGTACGTATCTCACGGCCCCTCTCACCTGATCCGAAGGAATCCGCACATGGACCCCCGCCAGGAGCTGGTCGACTACCTCACCCGCCAGCTCGTCGGCCCCGCCGGCGGCGACGACGAAGTGCTCGACGCCCCGCCCGACCGGCAGTACCTGATGGGCACCCTCTACCCGCAGCAGGCCGAACTCCAGCGGCAGCTCGCCGTCACCGGTGACGAGCCCGAGGCGCCGGGTGCCGAGTTGTCCGCCCCCGACGTAAGCCCCGCCGCCGATCCCGTGCCCGAGACCAACAGCTGGCTGCCGGCCTCCCTCGGCCTCAGCTTCTACACCGACGCCACCGAGGTCGAGGTGAGCTGCACCGCCGCCCGCTACGAGACGCGGCGGGGCGAAGCGGGGCGCGGCAGGCGCTGGCACCGCATACCCCTTCGGCCCGAGACGCACCAGATCGGCCCCGACCGCCAGGACGTGCCCGTCCTCGACGACCGCGCGAGGATCCAGGTGACCCGCCGCCGCTACGGCGACGGCACGCTGATCACCGTGGCCCTGATCAACGACCGCCACCACGACAGCTCCGGCGGCAAGACGCCCAACTGGGACGACATGCTGTTCCAGTGCGGGCTCACCGTCCGCCCCGTCGACGGATCCGTGCTGCCGTATCCCAGCGTCCGACTTGCCAGCCGCGATCCCGAGGAACGCGAACTCCGCCTCCAGTACCGGCATGTCATCACTCATGCCGTCGGCCACGGCTGCGCCGTCCGCGAGGAACGCGGCCACGACGGCCGCGTCGAACTCCTCGCCTGCGAGGTCCTGCCGCGCGCCGAGGTACCGGCCGTCCGGGCCGGCGGCCCGCTCGACGCCCCGGTCCTTAACCTTCCCCACCTTGCGGACCCCGCCGTCGACAGGGACCAACTGCGCGAAGAGCTGGCTGAGTTCGCTGCCGCCTATCACGGCTGGTACGTGGCTCAACGCTCCGTCGAGGTCCCGGAGTGGGGGCGGGAGGCCGCGGAGCGGATCCTGGACCGCATACATCGGGCGGTCACCCGGATCGACGCGGGCGTGCGCACCCTGTGCGACCCCGGCCGACCCGACGTGCTCGACGCCTTCCGTGTCGCCCAGCGCGCCATGCTGCTGCAGATGCGGCATTCCGCTCCCGACCAGGCCGGTCAGCGGCGTCTGCGCTCCGATGCCGTGGCCCTCGACCCGCCCGTCGACCCGCATGCCGCCTGGCGGCCCTTCCAGCTCGCCTTCTTCCTCCTCGCCCTCGACGGTGTCGTCGACCCCGGGCACGAGGACCGGGCGACCACCGACTTGATCTGGTTCCCCACCGGCGGTGGCAAGACCGAGGCCTATCTGCTGCTGGCCGCCTTCACCATCGCCCTGCGCCGGATCCGCGGCGAGGGTGGCGGGACCACCGTGCTCAGCCGCTACACCCTCAGCCTGCTCACGACCCAGCAGTTCCAGCGCGCCGCCACCACGATCTGCGCCCTGGAGCACCTCCGCCGCACCGAACCCGGTCTCGGACTCGGTACCGAACCCATCACCATCGGCCTGTGGGTCGGAGACACCACCACCCCGAACACGTACCAGTCGGCCAAGAAGGCCTTCGACGAGCAGCGCGCGGCCAGTCACCCGGAGGACGTGTTCATTCTCGACCGCTGCCCCTGGTGCGGGACACGCATCCTGCCGCCGTCCTGGTCCAGCGTCCGCGCCGACTACGGCGTCCGCGCCGGGACGGACGCGTTCGCGTTCCACTGCACCCGTGACGCGTGCGCCTTCCATGACGTCCTGCCCGTCGCCGTCGTCGACCAGCATCTCTACGAGGCTCCGCCCACCTTCGTCCTGGGCACCGTCGACAAGTTCGCCCGGCTCGCCTGGGAACCCGACTCCGGCCGCCTCTTCGGAACCGGTACCGGCCACCGGCCCCCGTCGCTGATCATCCAGGACGAGCTGCACCTGCTCACCGGACCGCTCGGCACCACGGTCGGGCTCTACGAGGCGGCCGTCCTGGAGCTGTGCACCGGACCGGACAGCCACCCGCCCAAGATCGTCGCCGCCACGGCCACCATCCGGCGCTCCGCGGAACAGGTCCGCGCCCTGCACCACCAGGACGTCCAGCTCTTTCCCCCGTCCGGACTCGACGCTCGCGACAGTTTCTTCGCCGTCCCCGACGCCGGCCGCCCCGGCCGCCTCTACCTCGGTGTCATGGCGCAGGGTCACACCGCCGGTCGCGGTGCCGTCGCCACCACGGCGGCCATGCTGCAGGGCGTCCACCAGCTGCCCGAGGAACACCGCGACGCCTACTGGACCCTCGTCGCCTACCACCACAGCCTGCGCGAACTCGGCCGTACCGTCACCGCCGCCGGCGACGACATCCCCGCCCAGCTCCGCGGACTCGACGAGGGCGCCGGGACGCGGGAGCTGGCCGGCGACCAGGTCCAGCAGCTCGACAGCAGCGTGCGGCGCGCCGATCAGCCGATCCTCCTCGACCGCCTCGAAAAGCCCTGGAACGACCCTCGAGCGGTGTCGTTCCTGCCGTGCACCAACATGCTCTCCGTCGGCGTCGACGTGAAGCGGCTCGCCTACATGCTCATGCAGGGCCAGCCCAAGACCACCGCCGAGTACATCCAGGCCACCAGCCGCGTCGGCCGCCACCGGGTGCCCGGACTCGTCGTCACCTACTTCAACGCCACCCGCCCGCGCGACCGCTCCCACTACGAGACGTTCGTCGACTACCACCGGGCTCTCTACCGCTACGTCGAGCCCGCCAGCGTCACCCCCTGGTCGCTGCCCGCCCGGCGCCGGGCCCTGCACGCGGCACTCGTGATCCTCGTCCGCCACCGGCTCGGCCTCGCCGCCGAGAACCAGGCCGGACGGATCACTGACCACCGGGAAGAGGCCGCGCGGATCGCGGACGCCCTCGCCGTGCGGGCCGCGACAGCGGAACGGGGCGCCGCCGGAGCCGACGCCGACACCGTACGCACCGAGGTACGGGCCGAACTCGGCTATCTCCTCGACAGCTGGTACCGGCTGGCCGGCACCGCCGCCGCCGAGGGCAAGCACCTCTACTACCGCAACCAGGGCAAAGGCCAGCACAACCTGCTCAAGGCCTTCGAGCAGCGCTACGGCCTGTGGGAGACCCCCAACTCGATGCGCAGCGTGGACCGGGAGTGCCAGATCACCGTGACAGGAGCAGGAAAGTGAAGCGCAAACTCCGCGTCCGCCAGGCGCAGACCGTCCTGCCGTTCGGCGTGGGCGCGATACTCGACGTCCAGGGGGAGTCCTTCGTCGCCGCCGGCATCGAGAGGTGGCCGGATCTCAAGACACCCGTCCCCTCCGAGCGGCTCGCCACCCGGCTCGGCGTCAAGAACTTCTACGCCGCACCCCACACCCTCAACGACCGTTACGACCAGCCCGACCGCCCGGGCGTGCCCTACATCCGCTTCCCCGGCTGGCTGTTCTGCGGCGCCTGCCGGAGCATGGTCCGCGTGCTGCGCGAGCACGAGAAGCCCGGCGAGCCGCCCGTCTGCACGTCGTGCGCTGCCGCGCCCCGTCTCACCCCGATGCGCTTCGTGCGCATCTGCGCGGACGGGCACCTCGACGACGTCGACTGGTGGTACTGGGCCCATTCCAAGCTCCCGCCCGAACTGCGGGACTCCTGCCCCGAGTCGGAGAACGCCTGGAAGGCACGCCGTCTCAGCTTCCGTGTAGCCGACCGCGCCTCCGGCCTCGAAGCGCTCTCGGTGCACTGCGGAGCGACCCGGCAGGACGGCACGCCGTGCGGCGCCCAGCGCGACCTGCTCGACATCCTCGGCCCGCAGGGCGGGCACTGCCCGGGCCGCAACCCCTGGCAGCGCTGGGACACAAGAGCATCCTGCGACCAGCAGGTGCACATCGTGCAGCGCACCGCCGGCAACGTCTACTACCCGGTCGTCTACTCCGCCCTCGACATCCCGCAGACCACCGAGGCCCCGCGAGCGGAGCGGAACCTGGCGGAGGCCGTCCTGAACCACGGCTGCTGGCCTCTGCTGCTCGACGCACTCGGCACCCCGCGCGCCGACACGTTCCGCGGCATGATCAAGGAGGACACCGAGGCCCCGGACAGCCTCATCGACCACCTCGTAGCGGAGGCCACCGGCGCCCCGGCCGCACCTTCTCCCGCCGGCCCGCGGTCCGCCCAGCGCGAGAAGATCGACCTGAGCCGCGACGAGTGGTACGCCTTCGACGCCGACCGGTTCCCCGAGCCCAGCAAGGAGTTCGCCGTCCGCCGCGGCGGACTCGGCCTCGACGGAGAACAGGAGGAGCCCTGGGCCACCCTCGACGCGCACATCGGCAAGGTCGTCCTCGTCGACCGGCTGCGTGAGGTGCGGGCGCTGACCGGCTTCCGCCGCCACTCCCCGAACGGCACCCTGGTACCGGCCGACACCAGTGGCCGTCTGCGCTGGCTGCCCGCGACCGAGGTCTACGGCGAGGGGATCGTCCTCACCCTCGACGAGCGGCGGCTGACCGCCTGGGAGCAGGACCCCCGCGTCCGGGCCCACGTCCTCGGCGTCCGGGCCGACCTCGACGCGTCGTTCCGCGGCGACCAGCTGGCCGAGACCGTCGGCGCCGAACTCTCCCCCCGGTTCCTGCTGCTGCACACCGTCGCCCACCTCCTCATCCGCCAGCTCTCCTTCGACTCCGGCTACACCACCGCCAGCCTCCGTGAACGCGTCTACGGCCGTCCCGAGTACGGCCAGCACGGACTGCTCATCTACACGGCCGCCGGCGACGCGGAGGGCACCCTCGGCGGTCTCGTCCGGCAGGGCGAGGCACCCAACTTCGCCGAGACGCTCATCCGGATGCTGGAAGCGGCAGCCTGGTGCTCGGCGGACCCGCTGTGCGCCGAACACACCGGTCAGGGTTTCGGCAACCTCAACCGGGCCGCCTGTCACGCCTGCACCCTGCTGCCCGAGACGAGCTGCGAGACCGGCAACACCCTCCTCGACCGCGCCCTGGTCGTGGGTTCGGCCCGCGTCCCCGGCTACTTCACCGACGTCCTCACCGCGAGCCGCGAGTACGCCGCCGCCACCGCCCAGGGATGACCCCGATGACCACCGCGCACACGCCCGTGCTCCACCCGGACCTCTCCCCGGCCCAGCGTGACTGTCTGGAGGCCCTGCCGCTGTCGGGCAACCATCTCGTCAGCGGCCCGCCCGGCAGCGGCAAGAGCCTGCTCGCCGCACACCGCGCCGTCCACCTCGCTCTCACCGACCGCCCCACACTGCTGCTGTCCCGCTCGAACCTGCTGCGCCAGCTCCTGCGCGACACCCTGCGGGGCCTGACGGTCCCCGGCGCCCCGGTCGAGGCCGCCACCGTCCACAGCTGGATCCAGCGCCGCTTCGGCCGGGACGTCCCGCGCACCGAGGACGGCTGGTTCGACTGGCCGACCCTCACCCGCCGGGCCGCGGACACCCTCGGCGAGGACGAGTCGACCACCCCGCACCTGGTCATCGACGAAGGCCAGGACCTGTCCCCGGGCTTCTACCGGCTGGTCCGTCTCACCGCTGCCTCCGTCACGGTCTTCGCCGACGAGTGCCAGCGCCTGACGGAGACGAACTCCACCCTGGCCGAGATCGCCGAGGCCCTCGGCCGCTCCACGGGCCGCACGGAGATCTCCGGCAACCATCGCAACACCCGCGAGATCGCCGCCCTCGCTGAACACTTCCGCACCGGCGGCAGCCGGCCCGCCCTCCCCTTCCGCAGCGGCGCCCTGCCCGTGCTCCATCACTACACCGGCCCCGGGGACCTCGCCGACGACATCGCCGGCCTGGCGGCGAGGCAACCGCGGCACCGCATCGGCGTCATCGTCAACTCACTGCGGACGGCCGCCGACCTGATGAGCCGCCTGGAACGAGCAAGCCTCGCCCAGGAACCCCAGCTGTACAGCTCGACCGCCACCTCCGGCCGCTACCGTGACCTCGACCTCTCCCGCCCCGGCGTCGTCCTCGTCCACCGCGCCAGCGCCAAGGGTCTGGACTTCGACACCGTCGTCATCGCCGACGCGGAATCCGATGCCGGCACCGACCCCACGTCGGCGGCCCTGCGCATGGCGTACTACGTCATGATCACCCGGGCCCGCGAGCGGCTGGTGCTGGGCTGGCAGGGGAGCCGGTTGCCGCGGCATCTGGAGGGGCTGGACGGGTGGGTGGGTACACGGTGACGGCGGGACAGAGGGCGCGAGCGTGCGCCGCCGCCGGGACCACTCGGATCGTCGGCACGGGAACGCAAGGAGGGTCATTGGCGGTGGCCGCCATGGGGCGCCACGGGGCAGACGGCCCCCGCCGACGTGTTGCGATTTTCGCAACACGCGGATACCGTGGGCTGATGACCGAGACTGTGATCGACCGTGTACGCAGGGTTATGGACGCAGCCTCCTTGTCCCAGGCCGCGTTCGCCGATCGGGTGGGTCTTTCTCCGGACAAGCTCTCCAAGTCGCTCAGCGGCGTGCGCCGCTTCAGTTCTCTGGATCTCGCCCGTATCGCGGAAGCCACCGGCACGACGGTGGACTACCTGCTCAGCGGACGCGAGCCGGTACGTCCCCGTTCCGCCGCCCGCCCCGCCGGGACGATTGCCGAAGGGACGGGGTGGGCCGAGATCGAGGCGATCGCCTGCCGTTACCAGAACGCCTACGACGTCCTGAAACTGCTGGGCCGGCCCCGCCCGGTCCCCGACCTGCCCGCACCCCGCCCGGATCTCGAACGGTACGTCGACCAAGGCGAACGTCTGGCGGCCGACCTCACGGACCACCTCGCGCGGCGAAACGCGGGATCCCCCGCCGGCATGGATCTGCCGGCCTTGACCCGGCTCCTCGCGGACCACTGCGGAATCGACGTGGCGCTCGTCGACTTCCCCGCCCGGGCTGCCCTGTCCGGTGCGACCTGGCAGTCCGACGCCTTCCGCATCGTCCTGCTCGCGACCACCCAGGAGTGGACCCGGGCGCGCTTCACCCTGGCCCACGAGGTCGGACACCTTCTCGCCCGTGACGCCCAGGACCTGCGCGCCGACGCGGCACCACAGCCCGGCAGGCAGAAGGACTACGCGGAGGTGAGGGCCAACGTCTTCGCCGCCCACTTCCTGATGCCGGAAGCCGAGGTGCGGGCTGCCTGGGAGCGCACGGTCACCGACCCGGACAGCCCCACCGACGCCGAACTCAGCGAACTCGTCGTCACGTTCAAGGTGTCACCGAGTGCGCTGGCGGCGCGCCTCAACCGACTCGGCCTCCTCGACACCGCCCGCCGGGACCGGTTCCGAGGCTTCACCACCGAGACGTGCCACGTCCTCACGGGCCGGCTCGACGACCACTACCGCCACCGTGCGGAATCCGCGGTGGCCCGCCCGCCGCTGGTCCCGATGGCGGAACTGCTCGCCGCGTACGAGGCCGGTGAGACGACGCTCCGCCCGCTGGCCGCCTACCTGGACCGCACCGTCGACGACCTGAGAGCCATAGTCGAACCCGCGCGCGCCGCACGCCCACTGCCGGAGGACGAGAAGGGCGACCCGGTATTCCAGCCATGACAGGTCCCTTGGATTCTCCCAGCCGCGTCAGCCTCTTCCCCGACAACACGGTTCTGTGCAACTTCGGCAGCGTGCGACGTCTGGATCTGCTCCGCAAGGTGCTCGACGGGTGCGGCCGATGGACCGAAGCGGTGGCGGAGGAAGCCCGTCGCAGCGCCGCCTACGTGCGCGACCTCGCCCAGCTCCCCGCCGAGGGCTGGCTGGGCGAGCCGATCGAGTTGTGCACCGATGCCGAGATCGCCCTCGCGGATCGGCTGCGCCGGGCGGTGTTCGGCGGCGCCCCGACCGAGCCCCTGCGTCACCTCGGTGAAGCCGAAACCCTCGCCCTGATCCAGACGCGTGAGGAGTTCGCCGGTGCCGTCTGGATCACGGACGACCGCGACGCGGGCGAGTACGCCACCGCACGTGGCATCCCCGTCAAGACCAGCGTCACCGTCATGCGCGAGGCTGTGGTGGCCGGGCACATCCACTGCATCGAAGGGCACCGCCTTCTTCTCGACATGGTGGCCGGCGGCCGGCACCTTCGCGGTGTCCCGGAGCGCGCCGAGCGGCTGCTGGACTGACGGGCGGCCGTGGTTGTCGGAGGCCCGCCGTAGGGTGTCCGGGGAGACAAGAGGGGGAGATCATGACTGACGACCGCCGGACGACCGTGCCGGTGTGGACGCTGGCGACCGGTGACACCCGGGTACCGGCGCTGACCGAGGGCGAGTCGATGACGGCCGAGCGCCTGGCCGAACTGCGCAGTGTGCTGGCCGCCCTGGCCGACGAGCCGATCGTCACCCTTGAGGTGCACCCGCTGCCCGGCAGGATCGACCGGAGCCGTGGCATCCGGCTCGACGCTGTGAGTCCCTTGGCGCAGCACCTGTCGGATTTCGTCACGCGAGCCTCGCGCAGTTCCCTCACGACGGCCAAGGTGACCGCCTCCGGTGAGAACCTGTACCGCATCGTGGTCCCGGCAAAGCACGCCGCCCAACTCGGCCAGGGCCTTCTGCGCTCAATGCCGTCAAACGCGGTGGCCGGTGGGATTCGCGGGCCGATCGTGGACACCGCGGGCAAGATCGTGGGCGGCGCGACGTTCGTGCCGGTCGGAGGGGCCGCAGCGGCGGGCACGGCCGGCGGGGCGGGGGCGACCGCGGGCGCCGTGGCCGCCGGCGGTACGGCGCTCACCGTGGCCGCTCCGCTGGTGCTCATGGCCGTCGCGGTTGGCGTGAGTGCGCACGCCGACCACAAGCGTCAGCAGGCCATCGAGCACATCACGGAGATGCTGGAGCAACTCCAGCAGGACAGGCTCGACGACGAGCACAGCGCACTCAACGGATGCCGTGCGGCCATCGACAAGGCCACGGCTGTTCTGCTCGACCAGGGCAAGCTCGGCCTGTCGCTGGGACTCGACTCGGCGGTGCACACCCTCGACACGGCGCTGAGCAAGGCCGAGGACCGCCTCGCCCGGTGGCAGGGCGCGCTCGACGCACTGCCCGAGGGCGCACCCGTCGACCTCGGCACGCTGACGAAGGCGTTCCCCGGCATCGACGACGACGCGGGCACGTTCCGCGCCCACCTCGAACTCGCCTCCCTGGCCATCGCTCTGAAGCGGCGGGTCGCCGTCCTCCAGGCCGTGGAGCACGCCGACGCCGAGCCCGGCAACCCGTTCCGCAACTTCACCCGCGTACTGCGGCGCGAGCAGCGAAGCGTCGACGCGCTGGAGTCGGGCATCGCCCAGGTCCTGGTACGCCTGTCGGCACTCGAACTGGGACGTTCGAGCCGGCGCCCCCTCCTCGCCCCCGAGGCCGACCGCCTGCTGCGGGCCGCGCACCGCCTCCGCCGGCTGGGCGACGGGGCCGTGCCCGACGCCCGCGCGACGGACGTGGCGATCGAGATGGCCCGCGACAAGGACGGCTCGGTGGTGGTGTTCCCTGCGCTGGCCGCGTAGGCGTTGACGCGTTCGCACTCACCCGGTAATCGGTTCTGTTCGCCACCATCTGCCATCGCTCTCGTTCTTCGTCGATCAAACAGAGGTCAGCGTTGAGACCCACTCCACTGGTGATGCCCAGCCGCAAGCCCACGCCAAAGGCTCCGCGGTGGGGCCGGGGCGAGTTCGTCCGAGACGAGCCGCGCGCCGAGAACCCGCTGGTCTACCGGGCGGTCCTGCCGATCCCCGACGACGAGCAGGAGCAGATGTTCGCCGGGGCTCGCTCATGCTTCACCTCCTGGCTGGAGAGCAAGGGACTGGCGACGCACCTCTCCTCGGGTGTTCATCGGCTCACGGAGACCTACACCCTCACCGTGACCGATTCATACGACACCGACGGCCACCAGACCGCCCTGCGGCTTCGTCTACGGGAGAGCAAGGAGGACAGGCACGAGGGGACCTGGCAGACGACACTCACGTCCGCTGTCGACCGCGCGTCGAACACCGCGTACGTCGGTGTCGACCTGGAGCACTACCCCAGTCCGGGCAGACGGCAGGTCACGCCGGTACCTCCTCGGCTCGTCCGCGAAATACTGGACCACTTCACCGTGTCGGACGGGACGATCCGGCTCACCACGGCACCTCACCTCGTCCGCTCCGACTCGGTCGGCCTGCTCACGTCCGCTCTCACCGATCCCACCCGTGGGCTTCCGTTGGTCCTCGTGGCGGAGCCACCCAACGACGATGCGACCTGGGAGAAGCTGCTGACGGGAGTCGTCAGAAACCTGGTCGGCATTGCCTCGGTGTTCCGGCTGGAGCGGGAGGCCGTTCCCGCGTTCCGGGAGGCGGCCGGGGACCGGCACGACGTGTTCCCGGGTCAGATACGCACCTATCTGCCGGGCGTCGCCCTCGGCTCCGCCGAAGACGGTCGGCGGCATCGTCTGCTGACGTACCGACGGCTCAGCGATCCGAAGTTCCGCAACGCGGACATCCGGATTTCCAGATATCCACGCCAGCACGCTGTCACCACACCGCAACCGGCCCTGCTCGCCGAGCCCGCGTTCCCAGGCATCGAGGAGGTCCTCAAGGATCTGCGCGCGGCACGGTCCCAGACCGCTGAGTCCTCGGGAAACGAGACCGTCGACTCCCTGCGGGCCCAGTTGAGCACGGCAAACGAGACGATCGACAAAGCGCTGGAAGAGCTGAGCGAGGCCGCCAGCGCCCGAGACCTGGCGGAGCGCAGCAGACGCGCGCTCGACGAGCAGCTACGGGAGGCGACCGACCGCTACGAGGACGAGATCGCCGACCACGACGCCACCCAGGCCCAACTGTCCGCCTTGCGCCACCAAGTGGCGGTTCTGCAGCAGCGGCTGGTCGAGGCCGGCCGGGCGGAGGACGCCTACACGCCGCCGGCGGAAGAACCGGCGCCGATGTCCTTCGCCGAACTGAACGAACGGGTGCAGGAGCGGATGCAGCATCTTGTCCTGACCTACGACACGAGCAAGGCGGAGGACCTCGACGACGACATCAAAAGTTCGACTTGGGCGTCGAAGGTGTGGGACGCCCTGCTGGCGCTGGACTCGTACGGGGCGTGCAGCGGCGGCGAGCAGGGATTCGACGGAACCTTCCGGGATTTCTGCGAGGCTTCCCCGCAGGGCATGCGCACCTATCCGGTGACGCGTGTGGCCATGGTGGAGTCCGAATCCGTGCGCAGCGACAAGAAGTTCCGGCAGCAGCGCATGCTCCCGGTGCCGTCGGAGGTCGACGCCTCGGGCAAGGTGTTCATGGAAGCCCACATAAAGATCGACAGCAAGGGAAGGATCGCCCCTCGCGTTCACTTCTACGACGACACGGCGGGCGCCACGGGCAAGGTGATCGTCGGCTACATCGGGCCCCACCTTTCGAATACTCGTACGAACTAAGTGGCTGGCCGAGTTTCGTTTCGAGGAAGGGGGTCGGGCGGTGGAGTGCGGCCGGGCCGTGCTGCACGCGTCACGGCGTCGTCTCCCTTCGCGTGGACAGCGCCGCCCGGACGGTCTTGCCGCCCGGCGGGTACGGGACGCAGTCCCAGTGATCGGCGAGGGCGGTCACCAGCGCCAGACCGCGACCGCCGAGGCGGAGCGCGTCGCCCTCCGTGCCGCAGGCCGTGCGGTGCGGGTAGGCGTCTCCGCGGGCGTCGGTGACCTCGATGCGCAGGTGTCCGGCCGCGGCGTCGTACACGAGCGTCAGCCGGAAGCTGCGGCCCGGTACGCGGCCGTGGAGCACGGCGTTCGCCGCGAGTTCGGCGACGACGATCTCGGCGCGCTCCGTCAGGTCGTCCGGGGCGCCCCAGGACCGCAGTTCGGTGACGGTGAGCAACCGGGCCAGCCGGGCGCCGCGCCGCGTGGAGGACAGCAGTTGCGTGAAGGTGCCCGCCGGGGCGCCGACGTCGGGTGTCGCGTGATTCATGACGCCAGCGTGGCGGGAGGGCGCCGGTGAGGGCGAGGGCCGTGCCCCGTACGCGGGGTCAGCGTACGGACGCGGAGGGTGCCCGGTGTGGTCGGCCCGACCGCCCGCCCTCCGCCACGCAGGGTGACGGGTGCGGACGGCCGTGCGGAGCCGTCGCGGTGGGCCACGGGCCGGTCGTCCCGGCTCCCGACTACGCGCACGGGCAGGCCAGTTCGGGCTTCGCGCGGTTCGGGGAGCACGTCACCACGGCCAGGGACAGGTAAGAGGGGCGGTCGAGGTAGTAGCCGTACGACACGTCGGCGCCCGAGCGCAGACTCTCCGCGGCGGCGTCCACCAGCCGGGCCAGGCGCGCGGTGTCCCGGTCGGCCGCGCAGGTGAACCGGGGCGCGTACTCGGCCAGCCGCTCACCGAGCCACGCCGCCGCCTCCTTCGCCTCGTCCCACGTGCCCCGCACCAGGGAGCGCGGCTTGACGAGCCAGTACGCCGTCTCCAGCGGCGGCAGGTCCGCCGTGCGGAACTCCGCGGCCGCCTGCCGGTAGCGCTCGATCACTTCCGGCCTGCTCTCCGCCGGGGGCGGATCGGGGTGCGGGGGCCGCCGCAGGGCCTCGTCGTCGAAGCGCGCCTTCGGGCCGGTCCACAGGTAGGCGTGGTGGTGCATGAGCTGTCCTGCTTCCTGCTGCGGGAAGCGCCGGCCGGACGCGGGGAGGGCCCTGGTCCGGCCGGCAGGGGGAAAGGGTGGTGCAGTGGGGGTGAGGATCAGACGCCGAGGCCGAAGCGCGCCGGGTCGATACCGGCCGCGGCCAGCTCCGCCGTGGTGAACCGCAGCGGCTGCGCGTCCGGCCGCTTGCTGTCGCCGAGGGCCCAGGCGTCCGCGCCGATCCGGGCCAGCGTCACGCATCCCTCCGTGCAGGGACCGCCGCACGCCTTCACGAACGAGGCCCCGCTGATGTCCAGCGCGTACAGGTGGGTTCCGTTCTGCATCTGTGCACCTTCCAGGTCGTCTGAACGCGGCCGGGACCGACCGCCGCCGCCCGTGCCCGGGCGGGAGCCGACGGGAGGGAGTGAGGTGCGGCCGGGTGTTCCCGTACGGCGCTCCGGACCACGGCGCTCGCGACTACGGCGCTCCGGACTGCGGGAACGGGCCGTTCCTCCTCGCTCTCCCTGCCGTCAGAGTGGCGGTCGGACGGGGCGAGGACGAGTCTGGCACCCCGTACGCTGAGTCAGCGTACGGACACGAAGAGTGGACGGTACGGGTGGTGTTCCGTCACGCTGGCCGGTGACTGCGGGGCGGCGTGAGGAGCCGCCGCGGGTGCCGTACGGCAGAAAGGGGCGGCGGATGGGAAGCGTCGGAGTCGAGGGGGAGGCGGTGGCCGAGGGCGCCGGCGCGCGGGCGGTTCCGGCGGGGGAGTGGGAACGCGAGCCCCACCCGTCCGACAGCCTCCGCACGTTCGGCGCCGTCGTCCAGGCCCTGCGCGAACACGCGGGCCTCAGCCGGGCCGAGCTGAGCGCCCGGGTCCAGTTCTCCAAGCACACCGTGGAGTCGGTGGAGCTGGGCCGCCGGATGCCCGATGAGGCGTTCGTGGAGCGCGCGGAGGAGGCCCTCGGCAACACGGGCGCGCTGCGGAAGGCCGCCCGGCATCTGACGCGGGGCGAGGCGGGGCTCGCGGCGTGGTTCCGCCGGTGGGCCCGGCTGGAGCGGGAGGCGGTGAGCCTGTGCACGTACGAGTGCCGGTTGGTGCCGGGGTTGTTGCAGTCGGAGGCGTATGCGCGGGCGGTGTTCGACAACAGCATCCCGCTGCTGACCGATGAGCAGACGGAAGCCCAGGTTGCCGCGCGGATGGAGCGGCAGACGATGATGCGGGAGCGGCCGACGGTGCCGTTCGGCTTCATCGTGGAGGAGGCGGTCTTCCGGCGCGGGCTGGGTGGCCCCCAGGTGCAGGCGAGCATGCTGGACCACGTCCTTGAGCTGACCGCGCCGCGCAACGTCACGCTGCAAGTGGTGCCGCTGGAGTTGGAGTTTCATGGGTGCTTGGACGGGCCCGTACGCATCCTGGAGACTCCGGACGGGCGGCGGCTCGGCTACTCCGAAGGGCAGCAGAACGGGCGGTTGATCTCCGACCCGAAAGAGATGAGCTTGCTCTGCCGACGCTATGACACACTGCGCTCGCAGGCCCTCAATCCCAAGGAGTCCCGGGACCTGCTGGAGCGACTGCGAGGAGAGCTATGAACAGCGGAACGACGGAACTCGCTTGGTTCAAGTCCAGCTACAGCGGCACCCAGGGCGATGACTGCGTGGAGGTAGCGATCGCCGAACACGCCGTCCACGTGCGGGACTCGAAGGACGTGAACCGCCCGGCCTTCGCCGTCGGCCGGGAAGGCTGGGGGCGGTTCGTGCGGTTCGCGTCGGAGTGCTGAGCGACTTGAGGGCGTGCCGTCGGCTGGAGCAGCGGACGGCACGCCCTCACCGCGTCGAGGAGTCCTTGGCCCTGTCCGTGGACCCGTAGCCGAGGGCGGCGCGGTTGATGAAACGGTCACCGAGGTCGCGCACGGGCGCGGGCTTCGGCTTCTGCGCGACGCTCTTCGCCGTGGACTTCTTCGGAGCGGGCTTCTTGCCGCCCGCACGGTTGGCTGCTTTCGGCTTCGCTTGCTGGGCCTTCTTGGCAGCCGGGGTGTTGCGCGCCGCGTACTTCTTGCGGAGCGCCGAGAGCTGCTCCCGCTCCTGCACGGTCAGGTGGGCGGGGAGGTCGTCGGTGAGAGCGCGAGCCCGGCTGAGGGCGTAACGCGCCTCATTCCAGTGCTTCGTGTTGATGGCCGCGCGGGCCACGCTGATGGTCCGCTGCAACGCCTTGATCTTCGCCGGCTGGCGCTTGGGTAGCGGTGACTCGGCCCCGCTGCTCCGCCGCTGCCCGGCCGCACGCGTGCCCCAGTCCGCGCCCGACGTCAGGACGACGATCGAGCGCGGGTTGCTGGTCTGGCTTCGGCGTACCACGTGGTGTCGCCTCCTCGGTCAGTCGTGCCGGGGGCCCTGGCCGGGAGGCGGGGTAAGGGTCGAGCGGTAGGTGCCGCCCTCGCCCTCGACGAGCGGGTTCTCCAGGGTGAGGCCGGCAGCGGCCATGCGGTCGTACTCAGCGAGGACCAGCCGCTTGGTGCGGTACTCGCCGTACTTGGCGATCTCGTTGTTCTTCAGGCCGCCCGACTCCGACTGGAAGGACTCCAGGACGTAGTCGGTGTCCTCGCGGGAAATGCCGTAGAGGTGGAAGAAGAACGCGTCCAGCTCTGCGCGCAGTTGGGCGCGGCGGTCCTCGTCCCACCGGAACGGCTCGCCCTCGTCACCCAGATCGCGGGCAAGCGGGGTCATGTCACAGGCCGTGTAGACGAGTTCGAGTACGCGAGGGAGCAGGAAGGGGACGTGGGGTTCGAGCTGTGCGGGGGTGGGGACGGGAAGCTGCTTCCAGATGAAGAGCTTCATATGGGCGTCGCTGATCTTCTGACGGCTCACGAAGTCGAAGACCAGGGAGGACTGGGTGGCGACCAGGGCCGCAACCAGCGGAGGCGCGACGCGCGGCAGCATCAGGGGGAAAGTGTGCAGCGCAGCCACCCGAGGAATGAAGGCCGGAATGGCGGTTCGTTCATTGGTTGAAGCGGTCACATCGCACCAGCCGCACAGCCAGTCGTGTTCCCAGCGTGCTTCTGCAAGACGCATGCTGACGCCGGGTACCTCGACCTCTCGGCCATTCCGCTCCGTCAAGATCGTTCCAGTGTCCTGAATCCAGTTGAGAGGCAGGGACTGTCGCGTCGGGTCTTGAAGCTCGTTCACAGACAGATACCTGGGCTGATTCTGCCGGTTGACAGCGGTCGCGCTCTTGATGACGTCGGCAGCCCGATGATTGAAGAAGTCGACCATCTTGGCTTCGTACAGAGGCAGCATGCGTTCGTCGCCGCGCACGAACGCGTTGCCTTGTAGCTGCCAGCCCTCCTCTTCCAGGTCGGCGCGTGTGCGGAGAATGTCCCTGTCGTTGGCGCTGCGGAAGATGTACTTGAAGTCGATTCTCCAGGGGTTGCCGTCTCGCGCTGTTTCGTTCTGCAGTACCGGGAAGCGCCGGTAGATCTCTGTTGTGAGATTTGCGTCCCGCCGGTTGCGGAAGATCGGCAAGGTCCCAGTGTTCGGATTGATCAGCGCAAGGTCTTCCGGTGCCACCGTGAAGACATTTTCGGGGTTGTCGAGGTCGGTGATGTCGGAGAGGAAGAAGCCGAAGCGCGCGGCGGCCTCCCGCTGGGCTCGGCCGGTAAGTGAAAGCAGGCAAAACTTATATCCAGGGTGGACACTTTCGAACCACTTGCCTCCCTTAGGCAACGCAGGGGATGTGGGGCGCCGATTCTCGAAGTCCAGCAGCGACGCCAGTACTCCCCTGCGTACGAAGTCGCCGAACAGGAACTGCCCGCCGGCGTTGGTGGCGATAGCAGTCGGGATGATGGAGCCGAAGCGGCCAGTTGGACTGCACACGTTTGAGAAGAGCTCAGTGAACAGTTGGTCCGTCTGGAGCTTGGTAACGCCCCCAGCGGTGAGCCCTTGCGCGCACAAGGGGAAGACACCTGAGTTCGCCGCGAACATGAAGGTGGACTTCAGCGTCCGGCGAGCGGTCTGGTATCGCTCCGCTTCCGTCGGGTTCCTTTGAAGCCACTCAGTGATCCGCTTGCGCATGGCAGCACCCGTCAATTCTGCGATGGACGGTTCCACCACACTGAAGTACTTCTTGTCCTCGAACTCGGAACGATCCCACGGCGGGTTGCCGACCACGCACGAGAACCCGCCGGCCCACCCCGTCGCCGGGTCGACCGCGCCCGTGTCCGCGGAGGCGGCGCCGTCCTCCGGGACCGTGAAGATCTCGGGGAACTCCAGGTGCCAGTGGAAAAAGGCGTACTGCTTACGCAGGCGCGCGATCTCGTCGTGCACCGACTGCGGGGCCGCGTCGCCTGCGGGGTCCTCCAGGTCCCGGAACACCTTGTGGGTGATGGCCGGCGGCGCGTCCTCGCGCTTGACCCAGACGAACGCCGCGCACCAGGCGTCCGCCAGGTGCAGGGCGTGCCGGTACTCGTCCGATGCGGACCAGTCCCGGTAGGCGGCCTCCTTGCGGCGGACGTCGGCGAGGTTGTCGTCCGGGGAGGCGGTGATCCGGCGCAGGCCCCGGGCGAAGGAGGCGTTGGCGACCTTCGTCTCCGTCTCGGTCTCGAACAGGCTGCCCTGGCCCTTGCGTTCCTCCGTGTTGCGGTTGAGCAGCTGCCGGGCCCAGGCCTCGTCGTCGCCCTCGGTCTTCTTGAACGCCCGGTCCGGGATGCCGTCCCGCATCAGGGCCGGGGTCGCGCCGATCAGGCCGTTGCCGTGCTTGATGTGCGCGTCCAGGAAGCCGAGGGGCCTGCCCGGCTCCATCGCCTCCAGCCAGAGGGACACCTTGGCGAGTTCGACCGCCATCGGGTTGAGGTCCACGCCGTACACGCAGCGGGAGACGACCTCGTGGCGGGCGTGGCGCACCGACTCGGCCGTGGGCTCGGGGTTGCGGTCGCGGACGGCGGCGACGCGCTTGGCGATACGGCGGGCGGCCGCCACGAGGAAGTGGCCCGAACCGCAGGCGGGGGCGCAGACCGTGAGCGAGAGGAGTTCCTCGACGATCGCGTCCGAGGGGTCCGGGTGGCCCTCGGCGCTCGCGCGCCGCTCCCCCCGCTTGACGGCGTCGTCTATCACCGGGTCCAGCGTCGAGTCGAGCAGAGTCTCGGTGAGCTCGGTCGGGGTGTAGTAACTGCCGGTCTTCTTGCGGTCGTTGCCGATACGGTCGATCAGCTCGAAGGTGCGGTCGGCGGCGCTGTGCTTGGGCACCAGCTCCAGCAGCGCCTCGTAGACGGAGCCGAGTTCCTCGGCGCCCATGTGCTGGTAGTCGACGGGGCGCCAGCGGGCGGAACCGGCGTCGCGCACGCGGGCCAGGTGCTTGACCGCCTCGAAGAGGTGGCGGTTGGCCAGGCGCGCACCGTGCAGCGGCTCGTCGGCGGGGGTGTCGTTGAACAGTCCGCCGAGTCCCTTCAGGCCCAGCTCGGGGCGGCCCTCCTCGGAGCCCAGCGCCTCGATGAGCAGGTTCAGGGCGCGGTACCGGTCGTCGTGAGCGGTGCCCAGGCGGCGCAGGGCGTGGCGGCGCAGGCGGGCCGTGGAGAAGTAGCGGGTGAAGCGGTCGCGGGTCACCTCGTCCGCCGCCGGGTCCAGCAGGGCGCCCCGGTCCTCGGCGACGAAGAGGAAGATCATGCGGTAGACGAGCCGGAGCAGAGCCGTCTGGAAGGCATGGACGTCCAGGTTCTCGCGCAGCTTGTGGTTCTGCGGGTGGCTCAGGAAACCGGTGCCGAGGACGGTGAGGGCCGCCTGCACGCCGTCGCGGAAGTGGTCGAGCGCGCGGCTGCCGGACTCGATGGCGACCGTCCGCCACTTCTCCAGCCAGCACCCCGAAGGCGCCGCCCCCTCCGGCACCTCGAACCGCGATGCGTGCAGCAGGCTGTACAGCAGCACGAATTCGCTGAACAGCTCGCCGTCGAACAGCGCCTCCAGGTCGAACTCGACGTACGCGGCCGTGGAGAAGGACGACGAGTCGCGCAGCAGGCGCAGGCGGCGGCCGTTGGTGAGGATCGCCCACAGGTGGGCCTCGGTGCGGTTGAGGCAGTCCTGAAGCATGGACTGGGGCGGGACCTGGCCGGGGGCCGGGCGCTTGTCCAGTTCCTGGTTCCAGGGGATCAGGTGGATGAGCGCCGGGCCGTGGCGGTGGGAGACTGGGAACCGCTTCTCCGGGTCGGAGTCGGCGGGGATGCCCGCCGCGCCGACCTCCGTCAGGGCGCCGAAGTCCAGCTTGCGGAAGAGCTGGGCGAGCCAGTCGGTGCCGGCGCGGCCGGTCGGGTCGGCGGCGGGAGCCCCGGTGTTCGGGTCGGAGGGGAGGGCCGTGCGCAGGTCGCGCCAGAGCGGCTTGAGGTACTCCCAGGCGCGCTCGGCCTCGTCGCGCACGGGGACCGACGCGGGCAGGCCGTAGTCGGCGGGCTTGGTGCCCGGCAGGTTCCGTGCCTCGGCGATGCGCAGGAGCATGTCGGCGGGGAGCAGTCCGCCGACGGTGGTGACGGCGGTGAAGGCCAGGGTGGTGCGGGCGGCGGCGACGGGCATCAGGCTTCGGCTCCGGACACGGTAGAGGCGGGCTGCGGCAGGTAGACGTACACGCCGAGGACGTCGGCGGGCTCCTGCGGGACGACCTTCAGGCCGCGGACGATCTCCTCGTTGGCCTTGCGCACCCGGCGGTGCGAGGCGTCGAGTTCGGCGGCGAGAGCTTTGCCGTACTCGGTGAGGTGGGCGGACAGGTCCGGCAGGCCGTCCAGAGCACGGGTGATGGCGTTGCGGGCCATCTGCTCGTGCGTGTTGGCGGTGGCACGGGCCGCCAGGAGCGCGGTGGCAGCGTCGTCGTCCAGCCAGCGGGCGCGCGACGGCATGCCCTCGAAGGCGAGCAGGCGGGCGTCCTCCGCGACCAGCTGCCGCTCGCCGGAACGGGACGGCAGCGTGAGGTGGAAGCGGTAGCGGACCAGCAGCAGCGTGGTGCGGGTCGCCACCGCGTCCGTCGTGACCACACCGCAGCGGCGGGCCGGGCGGGGGCCGGGAGTGTTCGCGTCGAGCGCCGAGTCCAGGACATACGAGGCGATGGCGGCGATCGCCGGGTCGGTGCGGACCAGCGCCGCCTCGCCGCGGGCGATCGCCGGCGACGTACGGACCGGGATCTCCCGGTCCTCCTCGATCAGCCCGCCGCCGAGCGTGGCGGCGAGCGCGTCGCGCAGGCCGGCCGGGGCCCCGCCGAGCTGGGCGGTGAAGTCGCCGCTGCCGTCGCGGGCGTCGCGGACCAGCGCGTCCAGGTCGCGCAGCGCCTCCAGGGCGAACTCGCGCACCTCGTCGGCGCCGCCGAGCGCGGCCCGTACGGCGGCGACCTCGCGGGCCACCTCCTCCGGGTGGATGGCACGCTGCGCGTACTTCGAGCGGGAGGTCTTCTCCCGCTCCGCGGCCGAGGTCCACTCGCGTTCGATACGGTCGAAGGACTCCTGGTGACCGGGCAGCTCGAACAGGCTCTCCTGGCTGCCCTGCCGGCCGTGCAGCAGCAGCCACTCGACCACGGCGTCGGTGACGCCGGACGCCGTCTCGTCGGGGACGGAGACGGAGATGCCGAGGTCCTTCTTGATCTGCCGGTGCTTCTTGAACAGCACCTCCAGGACCTTGCCGTCGATGCCGTTGTCCTCGCCGTACATGGTGATGACACGGACCTGGTCGCGCTTCTGCCCGTAGCGGTCGACGCGACCCTCCCGCTGGTCGTGGCGGGTGGGGTTCCACGCCAGGTCGTAGTGGACGACGGCGTCGAAGTAGTGCTGGAGGTTGACGCCCTCGGCAAGGCAGTCCGTGGCGATCAGCACGCGGCGGACGGCGGGGTCGCCGGCCTCCTCGGCGGAGTCGGCGGCGAGCTGCTCGATGCGCTCCAGACGCTGCTGCGGGGAGAGCATGCCGGTCACCGAGGCGATCTTCGTCTTCTTGCCGAGCTTGCCCTCCAGCTGCTCGGCGAGGTACTCGGCGGTCGGGATGTAGCGGCAGAAGACGATCGGGTGGTAGCCGTCGGCGATCAGGCCCTTCAAGTGACGGATGAGCGCCTTCAGTTTCGCGTCCTGCGCCGGACCCACCAACTGCGCGGCCCGCTCGGACAGTTCCAGCAGCCGGGCGCCCGCCTCCTCGGACTCGGCGGCGCCCGGCGCGACGTCCATGCCTTCCAGGCGGTCGTTCTCGGCCGAGTCCGCGGCGACCGGAGAGCCCAGCGCGTCCGCCTCCTGCGCGGTGCGGGCGGCGGCGGACTCGGACCGCGTCTTCAGGGTCTGGGCGGCGGCCGCGGGGGAGGACACCATCGAGCGCAGCAGCGCGATCACCGACCACCAGGCGATCCGGGACTCCCGCTTGCCCTGCTCCCCGGCCGCCGCGACCCGGTCCCGCGCGTAGGCGATGGCGTCGTCGAGCAGCGCCCGGTAGGCGGGCGTCAGCTTGTACGGCTCGTCCTTGGTCCAGCGGTCGGACGGGAAGGCCGTCCGCTCCGCGAGGGAGTCGTCGGCGAGACCGTCCTCCTTGGTGAGGTAGTCGCGGACGTCGGCGCGCTTGCGGGCCACGAAGTGCTCGGCGAGCTTCGCGCGCCCCGCCGGGGAGTCCAGGTCCAGCGTGGCCAGCTCGGGCCGCACCAGGCCGAGCAGGTTGCGGAACGCGGACTCCTTGCCGGAGTGCGGGGTCGCGGTCAGCAGGAGCAGGTGCCGGTCCGCCTTGGCGGAGACCCTGCGCAGCAGCTCGTAGCGGAGCTGGTTCGCCGCGGACGACGTGCCGCCCTGCGCGGAGTCGTCCGCGGCCACACAGGTGTGCGCCTCGTCGACGATCACCAGGTCGGGGCAGTGGCGTACGAAGTCCTCGCGGTGCCGGGTCGACTTGATGAAGTCCGTCGAGATGATCGTGTACGGGTGCCTGTCGAACAGGGACTGGCCCAGCTCCAGGCCGCGCTCCAGACGGGACACGGTGGACGCCAGGACCAGTTCGGCGTCGATGCCGAACTTCTCCCGCAGCTCGGACTGCCACTGCTCGGCCAGCGCGGGCGAGCACAGCACCGCCAGCCCGGACGCCTCGCCCTGGGCCAGCAGCTCCTTGGCGATCAGACCCGCCTCGACCGTCTTGCCGATGCCGACGTCGTCCGAGATCAGCAGCCGCACGGTGCGCTGCCGCAGCGCCATCAGCAGCGGCACCAGCTGGTAGGCGCGGGGCTCCACGGCGATCGACGCGAGCGAACGGAACGGGCCCGCGCCCGAGCGGAACCCGATGCGCAGCGCGGTGCGCAGCAGGCCGGCGGCCCGCTGGTCGCCCAGGTCGGCCGGGCTCGGCGCCGCGAACTCGGCGGGACGCACCTCCTCGAAGGCGGGGAAGACGGCCGCGATGTCGTCCTCGCTCCCGCCCAGGGGGCGCAGCACCAGCATGTCGGGGGCGCTCTCGGGCAGCACCACCCATTCCCGGCCACGGGCGGCGACCAGGGAGCCGGCTGTGTACGTGAGGCTCATGAGATGTCTCGGTTTCCTTGGTGTCGGCAGGGCGCGGCGGTCAGCGCAGGCGGAAGTAGGCGGCGTTGTGCTCGACGATGGTGTCCCAGTCCGCGTCCGCGGGGAACCGCAGGACGTCCCAGCCGGCGTCCTCCAGGCGGTAGCCGGCCTCGACGTCGCGGGTGGAGTCGGGCGTGCGGCCGGGAAGGTCGACGAACACGGCGAGGTGGGCGCCGTCCAGGCGGAAGACGAAGTCGGGGCGGGCCGCCGCGCCGTCGACGAAGACGTCGACCTCGTTCGGCAGCCGGTACCCCTTGGCCTTCAGCCAGCCGAGCAGATCACCCGCGGCCACGAGCGCCGCCAGATCGGCCTCCACCGGCGTCGGCGCGGCAGGCCGCGACGCGGTGGCCGGGGCGAGCCTGCGGAAGTGTTCGCTGCGGGACTCGCCGCGGTCCTCCCGCTCGGTGCGGGCCCGGGCCAGCCGTGCCAGCAGCGGGCGGGCGGCGTGCCGGCTCAGCTGCCGGTGGTGCGTCTGGTTGGCGTACGTCAGCAGGCAGGCGTAGCAGCCGCGGGCGCACTTCTCGCCGCCCTTGGGGCCGCCCTCGTCCTCGCCGGTGTCCGGGTCGAAGTGGCAGATCTCCAGGGCGGTCCGGGCGGCCTCGGCGAGGGCGTCCTTCTCGTGCTGGATCCGGCGCAGCACACCGGCACCGCCCTCGGCGGCCTCCGTGAACAGCATGCGGCGGCGCGGGCCGTCCTCCGGCGGCAGCAGCTCCGCGGTCAGTTCGGAGTCCTCCAGCTCGAACGCCGCCTCGATGCCCCGCTCCAGCGCATACAGGAAGGACAGGGCCTCCGGCTCGGGCAGCGGCTCCTCCAGGGTGACCACGAGGATGTTGCGGCGGTCCTCCACGAAGGGCAACACCCGCTTCTTGCGGCGCTTCTCGTTGCCGTCCTCGTCAACCACCGGCATGCCGGTGCCCTCGATGGCGTCCGCCGCGGCCCGGTCGTTGAGCCAGCGGCCGTCGCCCAGGTCCAGCCAGTAGCCGTCCGGCTCGCCCTCCTTGGCGCGGACACGACCCAGGTTGGTGATGCGGACGGTCGCGGAGTCGCCGTAGTCCAGGTCGAGGACGGGCGTCCCGTCGGCGTCGGTGACGTGCGAGGTCAGCCGTCCCTTGCGGGCCCCGTGGTCCTGGAAGGCGTACGACGTCTCCAGCCGGAAGCCGGCCCGGCGGCGCTCCTCCTCGTCCGAGGAGATCCGCTCGCGCGGCGTGGTGTACACGGTGTGCAGGTGGAGCAGGCCGGTGCGCTTGCCGCGCAGCTCCTCACCGCACATCGTGCACGTGTCGGTGCCCGGCTTCACGGGGTGGTGGTAGCCGCAGCCGTCGCAGCGCCTGGCCTCCGTCGTCGCCAGCTCGCCCGAGGCGTCCGGCGGCAGCTGCACGCGGGTCACCTGGTAGCGGGCGCCCTCGTGGTAGATGAGCGCGCCGGGACCGAACTCGCGGATCGCGAGGAAGCGCGGACGCTGCAGGTAGTCGCCGTCGGCGTTGCGGCGGTTGCCGGAACGCGGGATGTACGCGGCCAGCGGCAGCCGCGGGAAACTGTAGCCCGGCAGGAAGCCCTCGGAGGCCAGATACCGGTACGGGTTGAAGTCGCTCATCACCGACTTGCTGTCGACGGAGCGGTTCAGCAGCAGGTTCGTCTGCGTCTCGGCCTCCCGTCGGCGACTGCGCGCACGGCTCTGCTCGCCCGGGGACAGGGTGTGGTCGACGACGCGCTTGTTCTGCTCGTACTGGTCGATGACGGCCGCCCGGAACAGGTCCCGCCACCGGTCGAAGGCGGCGTCGAACTCCGCCGGGGCCTGCTCGACGCGGTCCTCGATCCACTCGTCGTACCACCACGTCGTCTTCTCGAACTCGGCGATCAGCGGGGCGAGGACGGTCCGGGCGGTGGCGGCGGCGCGCCTGCGGGCGTCCTCGTCCAGCGACCGGCTGAGGATGTCGGCACGCAGCGGCAGCGGCATCCGCGGGTCGGGGCGGTCACTGCCGTCGGGGTCGTAGGCGACGTCGACGACCTCCGGGATCGCGGTGCCCAGCCTCATCCCGGTCTCCGCCAGCCAGATGCCCTGCAGGTGGGAGCGGACCAGGTCCTCGTTGGCGAGGTCCAGGCGCGGCGGGGCCACCTGCCCGGACACCATGTCCTGGGAGCGGCGGAAGTAGTACTGGTCGTGGCTGTTGCCGGTCGCGCAGTACGTCGTCACCAGCGCGGGCTGTCCGGAGCGGCCCGCACGGCCCGAGCGCTGCGCGTAGTTGGCCGGCGTCGGCGGCACGTTGCGCATCAGCACGGCGTTGAGCGAGGAGATGTCCACGCCCAGTTCCATCGTCGGCGAGCAGTACAGCAGGGGCAGTTCGGCGTTACGGAACTGGCGTTCCCGCTCCAGCCGGTCCTCGGGGGCGACCTGCGCGGTGTGCTCCCGCGCGTACAGGCCGGCCAGTTCGGCGGCCGCGGTGCGGTACAGGTCGCGGAAGAACGGGTTGACGCGCGGGCCCTCGCCGCTGCTGTAGGTGCGCGCCAGCGGGTCGATCGCGCCGCGCTGACCGTCCCCGGCCCGCCAGATCAGCGCGGCGGCCGACACCCGGTAGCCGGTGCGCTTCTGCGCCGCCCGACGGCGGTACGCCGGGCCGGAGTGCTCGGGCGTCGCCTCCACCTCGCGCACCAGGTCCGCCTCCCGCAGCACCTTCAGCAGGTCCTCGATGACGCACTGGACGTCGTCGAGCGGGAGGCCGCGCAGTTCCGGCATGTTCCGCTGCAGGTACTTGCCGAACTTGCCGCGCGCCGACAGGAACTTCGCGGAGCGCTCCATGCCCGGCCGGGAGCCGTACGGGTAGACCGTTCCGACGACCGGCCGGTCGCTCTCGCTCAGCACCCACGGCCCGGTCAGGCGCTCCTCGCTCGCCCGCTGCAGGGTGTCGAAGTCGTCACGGAAGTACTGCACGTCGATGGCCAGTTCGCGCCGCATGTAGTCGAGCAGGGTGCGGGAGACCTCCTCGCGCAGTGCCGGATCGGCGTCGCGCAGCACGGCGTGCGCGGACTGCCAGCGCTCGGGGTGCGCCGCGACCCAGCCGAGGTCCTCGTAGTCGATGCGCAGCAGACCCGTCTGCTCCAGGTTCGGCATGGTGATGCGCCAGCCGCGCTCCAGGTCGCGGTAGAGGCGGTAGCCGACGACGTCGCGGAAGGCCTTGGTCGCCCGGCGCTCCATCGACGGCGGCAGGTCGGAGCCGGCCGCGTAGTCGCGGGGCGTGAGGCCCATGACCTCGGTGACCGCCTCCGCGAGGTCGTCATGGCGCAGCCCCTCCTCGCCCGCCTGCAGCGCGGCCTGGTACAAGGCGCCGCGCAACTGGGTGACCTGGGCGAAGTCGTTGAAGTGCCCGGCCTGCAGCGACGCGTCCTGCCGGTTGTCGACGAAGGTGAGGAGCTTGCGCGCCTCCTTGCCCAGGCTCTCCTCGGGCACCGCCCGCAGGGACTTCACGATCGACGCGGAGATCAGCGAGGTGGCAGAGGAACGCCCCTCCTGGTCGAGCGTCGCCAGCTTGGCGAAGTCACGGCCGCGGGTCTGCTCGTAGGAGACCTGGCAGTGCACGCAGAACAGGAACGGAGCCGGCACGAACGCCGCCACCAGGCCCTCGCCCGACTCGTTGCCGTAGGGATCGACGACGACGCGTTTGGGCAGCCGCGGCCTGTAGGACTTCTTGACGACCGTCACCCCCTGGGCGTCCGTCTCCAGCCACGACTCCGGAAGCCGCCGGTCGTCCACGGCCTTCTGCGGATCGGCCGGCCACTCGTAATCCTGGCCGGGCATGCCCAGGTACAGGTATCCCTCGCCGGCCCGGCCCCCGGAGGCGGAGGTGTCCCGGCGCGGCTCGTACCGGAACGCGCCGCCGTCCTCGGTGCGCCACACCGTCAGGTACTCCTGGCCGCACTCGCGGCAGAAGGCCAGCGGATACAGCGGCTTGCCGTCGCTGCCGGGCTGCTCCAGCTGGTAGGTGCGGGTCAGCGGCCGGGTCAGCGGGTCCTCAAGGGTCGTGTAGACGGTGTCGCCCTTGGAGAGGAACTGGTGCAGCCGGAAGGCGAACAGCGGCCGCTCCGTGACCGGATGCTTGGCCTGCGCCCCCGCCTCAAGCGTCGTGCGGATCGCCTCCCGCACGGTCTCCTCGGGCACGCCGGTCCGCGCGGTGAGCTCGGCCGCCGCCTCCTCCACGGTGCCCGGCGCGCGGCGGCGCAGCCGCCCCGTGCCCTCCTCGCGCTCCAGGCCGAACCGGGACTCCACCCAGCGGGCCAGCGGGTCCTTGGTCAGCGCCTCGTACGAGCGGGGCGCGGCGGGCACCCGCAGCCGCTCCGCGGGGACGGTCTCGGGGGCCTCCTCGGTCGCCCGGACCAGGGTCTCGCCGATGACGCGCTGGGGCCGCACCGTCGTACCGAACAACCGGCCGGCGACCCTGGCCACCTCGCGCTGCTGGTCCTCCCACGAGCCCTCGGTGGACATCGTCGCCGAGGTGCCGATGCACTGGAGGGTCGCCGACGCGCGGCAGGCCTCCCGCACCCGGCGGATCAGGAACGCCACGTCCGCGCCCTGCCGGCCCCGGTAGGTGTGCAGCTCGTCGAAGACGAGGAACTGCAGCCCCTCGGCCATGCGGATCAGGCTGGACCGGTCGTCCGGCCGGGTCAGCATCAGCTCCAGCATCACGTAGTTGGTCAGCAGGATGTCCGGAGGATTCCGGCGCAGCTCCCGGCGGTCCTCGTCGGACTCCTGACCGGTGTAGCGGGCGAAGGTGACCGGCTCACGGCCCTTGCCGAAGCCGTGACGCAGGTACTTCTCCAGCTCCCCGAGCTGCGAGTTGGCGAGCGCGTTCATCGGGTAGACGACGATCGCCCGCACCCGGCCGCCCGCGTCCGGCCCCGCCGCCTCGCGCTCCTTGAGCACCCGGTCCACGATCGGGACGATGTACGACAGCGACTTGCCGGAACCGGTGCCCGTGGTGAGCACGTAGGAGTCCCCGGCCTGCGCGGCCTCGATCGCCTGCCGCTGGTGCAGATGGAACGTCAGCGGGCGGCGGTCCGGGCGCGGTGAGGTCTCCTTCTTGCCCGCCTGGAAGATCTCCGCGCACTTCGGGTGCAGCACCCCGTCCCGGACGAGGTCGGTGACCTGGCCGCCGTCGGCGAAGAACGGGTTCAGCGACAGCCACGGGTCCGGCCACTGCGACTTGGCCCGCAGGTCGTCCTCGACGAAGCCGGCGATACGGGCGTCGCGGATGACCGTCGCGCTCTTGGTGAAGTTCTCGTACTCGCTGATCAGGTCGGCGTGGATGCCGAAGACGTCCATCGCCTCCGGCAGGCGCGGCTGCCTGCGCGGGGCGGGCGCGGGCGCGGCCGGCGCCGGCTCGGGGAGCAGGGCCCTCAGCCGGGCCACCGGGTCCATGGCCCGCCAGTGCGGTGCGAGCAGCCCGGCCGTGTCGTCCTGCGCGAGGGCGAGCGGGACGAGCGCCTCGCGGACCATCGCCGCGTTCTCGGGCCGGTTCTCGGCGTCCTTCTCCAACAGGCGCTCCACCAGCCGCACCAGCTCGGCGGGCAGGTCCGGGCGCACCAGGGTGAGCTGGGGCGGCTTCTCGTGCAGATGCTGCTGCGACAGCTCGTAGGGGGTCCTGGCGGAGAACGGCGGCCGTCCTATCAGCAGTTCGTACAGGATGCAGCCGAGCGCGTACAGGTCGGCCGACGCGGAGACCCGCTCGGCGCGGAACTGCTCGGGAGCCATGTACCGGGCCGTGCCCACGCTGACGCCCGTGCTGGTCAACCGCGTCTGGTCCGGATCGTCGACGACCGAACCCATGCCGAAGTCGAGGATCTTGACGGTTCCGTCGCGGGTCAGCATGGCGTTGGCCGGCTTCAGATCGCGGTGCACGACCCCCGCGGTGTGGGCCGCGGTCAGGCCCGCGGCGACCTGCGAGCCGATCGCCGCCACCCAGGAGACGGGCAGCTGGGGCTCCTCGTCGATCAGGTCCGCGAGCGGATTGCCGTCGAGCAGCTCCATCGCCAGGTAGGGCAGACCGCTGCCGCCGGGCGTCCCGTCCACACCGCCGTCGATCAGCAGCGTGAGGTTGGGGTGCCCCTGGGAGAGCATGCGCATGATCCGCACTTCGCGGCGGAAACGGTCGATCTCCTTGTTCGCCCCGGAGGCGTCGACGGCGACCCCGGTGCGGGCGCGCAGCACGGTCTTGACCGCCACCTCCTGGTGGGGGGAGTCCGGAGCGGCCTGCAGATCCCGGGCCCGGTGCACTTCCCCCATGTTGCCGCGGCCCAGGACCCCCGTGATCCGGAACCGCCCGCCGACCGTGTCCTGGCCCACTGGCCCCTCCCCGCTTCACCCGTCGCATACAAGGTGGGTACGTTCGGTAGGGAGCGTACACCCCTCCTGTTGACGAGCATCACATTCATGCGTTGACGGTGTCAACGCATGTTCTGGTCGATCGCGCACCGCTGTGTGTGCGTCCGTCCCCCGATGCCCCGTGGGCGGCCGGCGCGTCGGCCGCGCGGCCCCTCCCCGATATGCCATATCCGAGGGTGCCGCCGGAGCGCGGCGGCACCCTCGGGGAGGAGCGTCAGATGTCCCGGAAGATCTCGATCTGCGCCCCGATCGAGTTCAGCCGCTCGGCCAGGTCCTCGTACCCGCGGTTGATGACGTAGACGTTGCGCAGCACGGACGTGCCCTCCGCGGCCATCATCGCCAGCAGGACGACGACGGCGGGGCGCAGGGCGGGCGGGCACATCATCTCGGCGGCGCGCCAGCGGGTCGGGCCCTCGACCAGGACCCGGTGCGGGTCGAGCAACTGCAGGCGTCCGCCGAGGCGGTTGAGGTCGGTCAGGTAGATGGCACGGTTGTCGTAGACCCAGTCGTGGATGAGGGTCTTGCCCTGGGCGGTGGCCGCGATCGCCGCGAAGAACGGGACGTTGTCGATGTTCAGGCCGGGGAACGGCATGGGGTGGATCTTGTCGATGGGCGCCTCCAGCTTGGAGGGGCGCACGGTCAGGTCCGTCAGGCGGGTGCGGCCGTTGTCCGCGGAGTACTCGGGACTGCGGTCGTGGTCCAGGCCCATCTCCTCCAGCACCGCCAGCTCGATCTCCAGGAACTCGATCGGCACCCGGCGCACCGTCAGCTCCGACTCGGTGACGACGGCCGCGGCGAGCAGGCTCATCGCTTCCACCGGGTCCTCGGAGGGGGAGTAGTCCACGTCGACGTCGATGGTCGGCACGCCGTGCACGGTGAGCGTGGTGGTGCCGATGCCCTCGACCCGCACGCCCAGCGCCTCCAGGAAGAAGCACAGGTCCTGGACCATGTAGTTGGAGGAGGCGTTGCGGATGACGGTCACGCCGTCGTGGCGGGCCGCCGCCAGCAGCGCGTTCTCGGTCACGGTGTCGCCGCGCTCGGTCAGCACGATGGGGCGCTCGGGGCGGACCGTGCGGTCCACCCGGGCGTGGTACTGGCCCTCGGTGGCCGCGATCTCCAGGCCGAACCGGCGCAGCGCGATCATGTGCGGCTCGATGGTGCGGGTGCCCAGGTCGCAGCCGCCCGCGTAGGGCAGCTTGAAGCGGTCCATGCGGTGCAGCAGCGGGCCGAAGAACATGATGATGGAGCGGGTGCGCACGGCGGCCTCGGCGTCGATGGCGTCCAGGTCCAGTTCGGCCGGCGGCACGATCTCCAGGTCGACGCCGTCGTTGATCCAGCGGGTGCGCACCCCGATGGAGCCGAGCACCTCCAGGAGCCGGTACACCTCCTCGATCCGGGCCACCCGGCGCAGCACCGTGCGGCCCTTGTTCAGCAGCGAGGCGCACAGCAGGGCCACGCACGCGTTCTTGCTCGTCTTGACGTCGATGGAGCCGGACAGCCGGCGGCCGCCGACCACCCGCAGGTGCATCGGGCCCGCGTAGCCCAGGGACACGATCTCGCTGTCCAGGGCCTCACCGATCCGGGCGATCATCTCAAGGCTGATGTTCTGGTTGCCGCGCTCGATGCGATTGACGGCGCTCTGGCTGGTGCCGAGCGCCTCGGCGAGCTGAGCCTGCGTCCAGCCGCGGTGCTGGCGGGCGTCACGGATGAGCTTGCCGATGCGTACGAGGTAGTCGTCTGCCATGAGGTTGAGGTTATCTCAGATATGAGATGGCGCTTGTTGAGGGGGTCCGTTCGGGTGATGGCGTGTCAGTCGACCGGCGGGGGGGCGTGTTTCGCCGAATTGCCGAGGGGGGGGGGAGCCTGCTGTCCGATTACCCCTGTTTGGCGTATTGATGGGCGAAGTGGACGGACTCGTCGAAGGGGAGGGCGAACAGCGCCTGTCCCGTGTGGGCCGGTACGGCGGGACCGAGGGTGTAGCGCCGGCGCTCGGTGGCGCCGTCCTCGTCGCGCAGCTCCAGCAGGCCGGGTCGCGGGCAGTGCCACCGAAAGCGGGCGACGTCGTCGCCGGCGAGGTGCGCGACGGTCGCGCTGCCGCGCCCGTCGGCGTGGAACTCCAGTTCCGAGCACTCCATGACGCCGTACTCGAAGGGGGCGCTGCTCCAGTGGCCGACGAGGGCGGCGTCCCGCTCCCCGGGGCGGTCGTCCGGCATGGGCCGATCCTCGTCCGTCACGGGTCGATCATCGTCCGCCCTGGGTCGATCGTCGTCGGCCATGGGTCGATCGTCGTCCGTCATGGGCTGATCCTCGCAGGCGGCGGCGTGAGGCGCGGTGGTGTGAGGCACGCCACCGCGGCCCGGCGGGCCCGGTGCGCTCCGGGCATGACCATCCGGCCCCCATGTACTAGAGTTATCTCGACATCGAGATATCTGCCGAGAGCGCCGCAGTCGCCACCCCCGGTAAGGGTTGCCTAACTTAGGTTCACCTTAGCGGACCGGCCCAGATGCCGTGGCGGCACCCCGCGGCGGGAGCCGCATATGGTTTGCGGTGTGGTGGTACGCGCACATCAATGAAGGAGACTGTCGTGTCGGCGAACAGCTTCGACGCCCGCAGCACGCTGCAGGTGGGCGACGAGTCGTACGAGATCTTCCGGCTTGACAAGGTCGAGGGCTCGGCCCGACTGCCTTACAGCCTGAAGGTCCTGCTGGAGAACCTCCTGCGCACCGAGGACGGCGCGAACATCACCGCCGACCACATCCGCGCCCTCGGCACCTGGGACTCCCAGGCCCAGCCGTCGCAGGAGATCCAGTTCACGCCGGCCCGCGTGATCATGCAGGACTTCACCGGCGTGCCCTGTGTCGTCGACCTCGCCACCATGCGCGAGGCCGTCAAGGAGCTCGGCGGCGACCCGGCGAAGATCAACCCGCTGGCCCCGGCCGAGCTGGTCATCGACCACTCCGTCATCGCCGACAAGTTCGGCACCCCGGACTCCTTCAAGCAGAACGTGGAGCTGGAGTACGGCCGCAACAAGGAGCGCTACCAGTTCCTGCGCTGGGGCCAGACCGCCTTCGACGAGTTCAAGGTCGTCCCGCCCGGCACCGGCATCGTCCACCAGGTGAACATCGAGCACCTGGCCCGCGTCGTCATGGTCCGCGACGGCAAGGCCTACCCCGACACCCTGGTGGGCACCGACTCGCACACCACCATGGTCAACGGCCTCGGCGTCCTCGGCTGGGGCGTCGGCGGCATCGAGGCCGAGGCCGCCATGCTCGGCCAGCCGGTCTCCATGCTGATCCCGCGCGTGGTCGGCTTCAAGCTCACCGGCGAGCTGCCCACCGGCACCACCGCCACCGACCTGGTGCTCACCATCACCGAGATGCTGCGCAAGCACGGTGTGGTCGGCAAGTTCGTCGAGTTCTACGGCGAGGGCGTGGCCGCGACCTCCCTGGCCAACCGCGCCACCATCGGCAACATGTCGCCGGAGTTCGGCTCCACCGCCGCGATCTTCCCGATCGACGACGAGACCATCAACTACCTGCGCCTGACCGGCCGCTCCGAGCAGCAGATCGCGCTCGTCGAGGCCTACGCCAAGGAGCAGGGCCTCTGGCTGGACCCGAACGCCGAGCCGGACTACTCCGAGAAGCTCGAGCTGGACCTGTCCACCGTCGTGCCCTCCATCGCCGGCCCGAAGCGCCCGCAGGACCGCATCGTCCTGGCCCAGGCCGCCGAGCAGTTCACCAGCGACGTCCTCAACTACGTCCAGGCCCAGACCACCGGCACCGGCACCCTCGCCTCCCCGGTCGACGAGGCCAGCGACGAGTCCTTCCCGGCCAGCGACGCCCCGGCCTACGGCCACCAGGAGAACGGCGCCGGCGCCCCGCAGCACTCCGCCGTCGTCCCCGGCCCCGGCCCGTCCAACCCGGTGACCGTCGAGGCCGCCGACGGCACGACCTACACCCTGGACCACGGCGCGGTCACGGTGGCGGCCATCACCTCGTGCACCAACACCTCCAACCCGTACGTCATGGTCGCCGCCGCGCTGGTGGCCAAGAAGGCGGTGGAGAAGGGCCTGACCCGCAAGCCGTGGGTCAAGACCACGCTGGCGCCGGGCTCCAAGGTCGTCATGGACTACTACGACAAGGCCGGCCTGACCCCGTACCTGGACAAGCTGGGCTTCAACCTCGTCGGCTACGGCTGCACCACCTGCATCGGCAACTCCGGCCCGCTGCCGGAGGAGGTCTCCAAGGCCGTCAACGACAACGACCTCGCCGTCGTCTCGGTGCTGTCCGGCAACCGCAACTTCGAGGGCCGGATCAACCCCGACGTCAAGATGAACTACCTGGCGTCCCCGCCGCTGGTCGTCGCCTACGCCATCGCCGGCTCCATGAAGGTGGACATCACCAAGGACGCCCTGGGCACCGACAAGGACGGCAACCCCGTCTACCTGAAGGACATCTGGCCGAGCGAGTCCGAGGTCAACGACGTCGTCGCCAACGCCATCGGCGAGGACATGTTCTCCAAGTCCTACAGCGACGTCTTCGCCGGCGACGCCCAGTGGCAGTCGCTGCCCGTCCCGACCGGCGACACCTTCGAGTGGGACCCGGAGTCCACCTACGTCCGCAAGCCCCCGTACTTCGAGGGCATGACGATGGAGCCGGCCCCGGTCGAGGACATCACCGGCGCCCGGGTGCTCGCCAAGCTGGGCGACTCGGTCACCACCGACCACATCTCCCCGGCCGGCGCCATCAAGGCCGACACCCCGGCCGGCAAGTACCTCACGGAGCACGGCGTCGAGCGCCGCGACTTCAACAGCTACGGCTCCCGCCGCGGCAACCACGAGGTCATGATCCGCGGTACGTTCGCCAACATCCGCCTGCGCAACCAGATCGCGCCGGGCACCGAGGGCGGCTACACGCGTGACTTCACGCAGGAGGGCGGCCCGGTCTCCTTCATCTACGACGCCTCGCGCAACTACATCGCGCAGAACATCCCGCTGGTCGTCCTGGCCGGCAAGGAGTACGGCTCCGGCTCCTCGCGCGACTGGGCCGCGAAGGGCACCGCGCTGCTGGGCGTCAAGGCCGTCATCGCCGAGTCCTACGAGCGCATCCACCGCTCCAACCTGATCGGCATGGGCGTGCTGCCGCTGCAGTTCCCCGAGGGCGCCTCGGCCGAGTCCCTCGGCCTGACCGGCGAGGAGACCTTCTCCATCACCGGCGTCACCGAGCTGAACGACGGCACCACGCCGCGCACGGTGAAGGTGACCACCGACACCGGTGTCGAGTTCGACGCGGTCGTCCGCATCGACACCCCCGGTGAGGCGGACTACTACCGCAACGGCGGCATCATGCAGTACGTGCTGCGCAGCCTGATCCGCAAGTAACGGCGGCGAGCACCACACGGTGGGCCGCATCCCCGGCGACGGGGGTGCGGCCCACCGCGCATGGTGCAGATGTGTTTCGTGCGCGAGGCGTTTACAGCCGCCGCCGTCCGCGCTACCTTCGGCCACAGGCGAGGTGGGAGCGCTCCCATCGAGGCGGACCGGACCCCGCCGCCATGGCCGTTTCCGCCTCGCTCCCTGCCGCGGTGTGCGCCGGCGTCGTGGGGATGGCGGGGCGCCGGCGGGCAGGGTGCTCGCGCGGGCCCGGTGGCACGGAGGAACGGCCACCGGGCCCGCGCGCCGGACACGCACGGCCGGGCACGCGGAAGGGGGCGGGCCCCGGCGGGACCCGCCCCCTTCCGCATGCCGTGGGCGTCAGGCCAGCAGCTCCACCTCCGCCAGCGTCGCCGCCCCGTCCAGGACCAGCCGGTACTTCTGGTACGTGCCCGGCGAGGCGATCGTGAACGGACGGGTCTGCTTGTCCCAGGCGAAGGACTCGCCCGAGCGCTTGTCGAGCGTCGCCCAGTGCGTGCCGTCAAGGGACGCCTGCAGCGTCCAGCCCGTCGGAGCCTTCGTGTGGTCACCGGACGAGGTCAGGGTGTACTGCACGGCCTCGGTGGCGCCGGTCACCGGCAGGTCCACCGTCGTCACCGTCGCGTCCGTCGCCGAGGTGTCGTCGAACAGCGCGCCGTCACCCTTCAGCACGTCCGAGCGCGGGGACGGCACCTTGTCGCCGGTCGTGATGGACACCGGCGCCGCGTTCTTGCCCGTGCCCCACGCCGAGGGCCGCGGACCCATGTCGAACCGCAGCACCCCGCCCTTGGACAGCAGCGAGTGGGGCAGGTTCGTGGAGTTCCACGCCTTGCCGTTGAACCGCACGCCCTGCACGTAGACGTTCTCGGCGCTGTTCTTCGGCGCGCTGATCACCAGGTCGTGGCCGTTGTCCAGGTGGACGGTGGCCTTGGTGAACAGCGGGGATCCGATGGCGTACTCGCCGCTGCCCATGACCAGCGGGTAGAAGCCGAGCGCGGAGAAGAGGTACCAGGCCGACTGCTCGCCGTTGTCCTCGTCGCCGTGGTAGCCCTGGCCGATCTCGCTGCCGACGTAGAGCCGGGAGAGCACCTCGCGGATCTTCGCCTGCGCCTTGTAGGGCTCGCCGGCCGCGTCGTACATGTACAGCACGTGGTGCGCGACCTGGTTGGAGTGGCCGTACTGGCCCATGCGCACGTCCCGGGCCTCGGTCATCTCGTGGATGACGCCGCCGTAGGAGCCGGTGAACTCCGAGGACGCCGTCTCCGGCGTGGCGAAGTAGGTGTCGAGCTTGTCCGCGAGACCCTTCTGGCCGCCGTAGAGGTTGGCCAGGCCGCGGCTGTCCTGCGGGGCGGTGAAGGCGTAGCCCCAGCCGTCGGTCTCCGTGTAGTCGTAGCCCCACACCCGCGGGTCGTACTTCGCGGAGTCGACCCGCCAGTTGCCCTGGGCGTCACGGCCCTGGAAGAAGCCCGCCTTCGCGTCGAACATCTTCACGTAGTCCTGGGCGCGGTTGAGGAAGTACTGCGCCTCCTCCCGGTAGTGCTTCTCGCCCGTCTTCTTGTACAGGGCCTCGCCCATCTTCGCGATGCCGTAGTCGTTGACGTAGCCCTCCATCGCCCACGACAGGCCCTCGCCGGTGGCCGTGCTGGTGTAGCCGAGGAAGGGGGAGGTGCTCATGCCCTTGCGGCCCACGCCCGAGGACGGCGGCACCACGGTGGCGTTCTTCAGGGCCGCCTCGTACGCCGCCTTCGCGTCCATCGGGACGCCCTTGACGTAGGCGTCGGCGAACGCCACGTCCGAGGAGGTGCCGGTCATCAGGTCGGCGTAGCCGGGGGAGGACCAGCGGGAGGTCCAGCCGCCGTCCTTGTACTGCTGGACGAAACCGTCGACCATCTCACCGGCCTGAGACGGTGTCAGCAGCGAGTACGCCGGCCAGGTGGTGCGGTAGGTGTCCCAGAAGCCGTTGTTGACGTACACCTTGCCGTCGACGATCTTCGCGCCGGTGTGCGTCGGCGTGTCCTGCGCGGTCATCGGCGAGAACGGGGAGGCGTACCGGTCCTTTCCGCCGACCTTCTCGAAGCCGGAGTTCGGGTACAGGTACAGCCGGTACATGCTGGAGTACAGCGTGGTCAGCTGGTCCGGCGTGGCGCCCTGGACCTCGACCTTGCCCAGCAGCTGGTCCCAGGCGTGCTGGGCGCGCGCCTTCACCGCGGTGAAGGAGGTGCCGTCCGGGATCTCCTGGCGCAGGTTGTCCTTGGCCTGGTCCACGCTGATCAGCGAGGTGGCCAGGCGCAGGGTGACGGTGTGGTCCGTGCCCGCGTCGAAACGCAGGTAGCCCTTGACCCCGCTGGACGATCCGTCCTTCACCGGCTTGTCGAAGACGCCGTAGACGAACAGCCGGGTGGCGCCCGTGGACAGGCCGGACTTCACGTCCGAGTAGCCGGTGACGACCCCGTGCTCCTTGTCCAGGGTCAGGCCGGCCTGCTCGGTGACGTTGTCGAAGACGACGCTCGCGTCGTCGCCCGGGTAGGTGAAGCGCAGGGCGGCGGCGTGGTCGGTCGGGGCCATCTCGGCCTTCAGGCCGTTCTCGAACGTCACCCCGTAGTAGTAGGGGCGTGCGGTCTCGTTCTCGTGCCGGAAGGCGAGGGCGCGGGCGGTGCGGTCGGTGTCCGGGGTGCCGGACGCCGCCGACGGCATCACCTGGAAGGTCTGCCGGTCACCCATCCACGGGCTCGGCTCGTGGCTGGCGCTGAACGCCTGGATCGTCGGCAGGTTGTCGGCGTTGTTCGCACGTGCGTATTCGTACAGCCAGCTCAGCGAGGAGGCGTTGGTCACCGGCGTCCAGAAGTTGAAGCCGTGCGGCATCGCGGTGGCCGGGAAGTTGTTGCCGCGCGAGAAGCTGCCGCTGGAGTTGGTGCCGCGGGTGGTCAGCGCGTAGTCCGACAGGTGCGCCTTGGGCTTCTCGGGCGCGGCCTGCTTGATCGACACGTCGTCCAGCCAGCCGCGGAACTTCGCCGGGCCGGTGGGGGAGTCGTAGGCGAGCAGGATCCGGTCGATCGTCTTGCCGGCCGCGACCGAGCCGATCCGCGAGACGACGTTGTTCCACTGGTTGACGTACAGCGTCTTGGCCGCACCCTGCCCCTGCGGGCTCAGCGTGAAGCCGTGCTGGTCGGTGGCGCCCAGCCGGCTCAGGTACGTGCCGTCGGTGAAGACGAGGTCCACGGCGACGTTGGTGGCGTCGTAGTCGCGGTCGCCGTCGGCCATCGACGGGTAGATGCGGTACGACAGCTGCGTGTCGCGGGTGACCTTGACGTTCACGTCGAAGATCTTGTTGTAGGAGTACGCCCGGCCCTTGGCGGTGTGGCGGCCGGCGTAGCGCAGCGCCCGCTTGCCGGTGAAGCCGGCGCCGGACTTCGCGGTCGGCGAGCCGCTCGGGCCGCGGTCGACCAGGGAGAGCATGTCCTGCGGGACGGAGCCGCCGTCGTCGCCGGTGGAGAACTGCACGTCGGCGATCTGGAGGATGTCCGAGGTGTCGGCGGTCTTCGTGACCTGAAGCCGGAAGTGCTGGTACTCGGCCGGCGCGGCCAGGTCGTACGTCTTGGTCTGGAACCGCTGGGCGAAGGTCTCGCCCGAGCGGGAGTCGACCGTCGTCCAGTCCTTGCCGTCCGCCGAGCCCTGCAGGGTCCAGTCCTTCGGGTCCCGCTCGGCGTGGTCGTTGGCGGACGTGAGGGCGTACCGGGTTATTTTCAGAGGTTTGTCGAGATCGAACTCGACCCAGCCGGTGGAGGCGAAGGTCAGCCACTTGGTGCCCGACTCGCCGTCGATCAGGTTCTCCTTGACCTCACCCCCGCCCGTGTTCTCGCCGCTGGCCCGCAGATCGGTGACGTGGTCGTCGACATTGCCGGGGATGCCGGAGCTGTAGCCGCCGTCCACGCCCGAGGCGCGCTTGCTGCCGTCCGGCGCGGTGTCGACCGTGTTCAGCCAGTCCGGGGCCGGATCGCCGGACTCGAACGAGGAAGCGAACTCCCGGTCGGCCGGACGGGCCGCGCCGGGCAGGGCGATCGCCGCCCCCTGGGAAGCGGCGGCCATGACGAAGGCGGCCGCGAAGGCGACCGCCGTACCCCATCTGTGCCGTGCTCTGTGATGCATGACGAGGGCACCCTCCCTGGTTCTCCGAGCGCCGGACAACGTTGTCACTTTCGACGCAGGCTCCAGTAGGGAGTCAAGTGGCCAGCGATGTCAAGGGTGTTGAGTGCGGCATTCAGGCCCGAAGTCACGGATATTTCCGTCCAGGAAGCCGCATGCGGTTCATATTTCCGCGAGGTCTCAACTCGGAAAAGACCGACAGGGAACCGTGCGTTCGATCTTGCTCCCCCTGCCGGAAGTGGACTATACCTGTCGGCGTCCGTGAAGCCGTTCGACCGGTTCCGCGCGGACGCCGGGGGGAGCCGGAAAGGTGGTTCGACGTGCAAAACGCGTCCGCTTCCTTGTAATCCCAGCGATCCCGGTGGATGACGCACGAAGTACTTTCTGCACTACCCAGCTTGGCCCACCGCGGTGCCGGGGAGGATCCGGTTCACCGCCTGAGTCCTGGAGAAGGCGAGGACTTGCGCATGGGATCCACTTCCGCCGAGAACCACGGGGGCGTCGGCCGCCGCGCCCTGATCAAGCGGTCCGCGGCGCTCGGCCTGGTGTCCGTACCCGCGATGAGCTTCCTGTCCGCGTGCGCCAGCGGCGGCGGTGACGGCCAGGGCAAGGCCAAGGCGGGCAAGAAGACGGCGAAGAATCCGCTCGGGGTCAACGAGACCGCGCAGATGGAATTCGTCCTGTTCGACGGCGGCTTCGGCAAGGAGTACGCGGAGGACGCCACCAAGATCTACCAGAAGGACTTCCCCAAGGCGAAGGTGAAGTTCTCGGCCACCCAGAAGATCCAGTCCACCCTGCAGCCCCGTTTCAACCAGGGCAACCCGCCGGACCTCATCGACAACTCCGGCGCCGAGCAGATGGACATGGGCGTCCTCGTCGGCAAGAACCAGCTCGCCGACCTCACCCCGTTGCTGGACGCGCCCTCCTACGACGACCCGAACAAGAAGGTCCGCGACACGCTGCGGCCGGGCATCGTCGAGATGGGCCAGTTCGACGGCAACCCGGTCTGGATCCTCTACTACGCCTACACCGTCTACGGCGTCTGGTACTCGCAGAAGGCCCTGGACTCGCTGGACGCCCAGTACCCGAAGACCTGGGACGAGATGCTCCAGGTCTGCGAGAAGGCCAAGAAGAAGGGCATGGCCGGCTGGACCTACGCCGGAAAGTACCCGTACTACATCCCCTTCTCGCTGTACCCGATGATCGGCAAGGTCGGCGGCCGCGAGGTCCTGGACGCCATCGACAACCTGGAGCCGAACGCCTGGAAGCACCCGGCGGTCAAGGCCTGCTTCGAGGCGTACTACGAGCTGTACAAGAAGGGCTACATCCTCAAGGGCACCCCGGGCCTGGACCACATCCAGTCCCAGACCGCCTGGGCCCAGGGCAAGGCGCTGTTCATCCCGAACGGCTCCTGGGTGGAGAACGAGTCCGCGAACGTCATCCCGAAGGACTTCGACCTCGCGGTCTCCGCGCCCAGCGGCATCGACTCCTCCGACAAGATGCCCTTCGGCACGATCTGGGCCTCCGGCGGCGAGCCCTTCATCGTCCCGGCCAAGGCCGCCAACCCCGAGGGCGGCATGGAACAGCTGCGCATCATGCTCTCCGAGGCGTCCTCGAAGAACTTCACCACCAAGGTGAAGTCGCTGACCGCCTACAACGGCGGCACCGACGGCATCCAGCTGACCCCGGGTCTGAAGTCCGGCGTCGCGGCGCTGGAGCTGGCCGGCTCCAACGTGGTGAACCCGCGGCTGCAGGACTGGTACGTGCAGCTGCAGAAGGAGAAGATCGGTGTGGCCGGCCTCGGCGAGATGATGGCGGGCCGTCTCACCCCGGCGGAGGCCATCAAGAAGATCCAGGGCTTCGCCGACGAGGCCGCGAAGGACACGTCGATCAAGCACTACAAGCACCAGTGAGGGACCGTCACCAGGGTCCGTCCGGCGGCCGGACGGACCCTGGCGGCACCGACCGCCCTTCAGATCGGGGACGCTAGCAATGCAGCACGGCAAGTACCGGTTCATCGTGGGGTTCCTGGTGGTTCCCCTGGGGCTGTACGCGCTCTTCGTCGTCTGGCCGTTCATCCAGTCCATCTACTACTCGTTCACGGACTGGACGGGGCTGAGTCCCGACTTCAAGATGGTCGGCTTCGACAACTACACGAGGATGTTCCACGACGACATCTTCTGGAAGTCGTTGCAGCACAGCCTGCTGTTCGCGCTGCTGCTGCCGCTGGTGACGATCGGGCTGGCGCTGTTCTTCGCCTTCATGATCAACGTCGGCGGGCGGCGCCGCAGGGGCGGACCGGTCATCACCGGTGTCCGCGGCTCCTCCTTCTACAAGATCGTCTACTTCTTCCCGCAGGTGCTGTCGATCGCCATCGTCGCCCTGCTGTTCGCTTTCGCGTACAACCCGGACAGCGGAGCGATCAACTCCGTGCTGCGCGGTATCGGGCTCGGCGGCGTGCAGCCGCTGTGGCTGGGCGACCCGAGCCTGGCGCTGTGGTGCGTGATGGCCGTGCTCGTGTGGTCCACGACCGGCTTCTTCGTGGTCCTCTTCTCGGCCGGCATGGCCTCCATCCCGGCCGACCTGTACGAGGCCGCCCTGCTGGACGGCGCCAGCCGGTTCACCACCTTCTTCCGGATCACCCTGCCGCTGCTGTGGGACACCGTCCAGTCCGGCTGGGTCTACATGGGCATCCTCGCCCTCGGCGCGGAGTCGTTCGCGGTCGTGCAGATCATGACGACCGGACCGGGCGGCCCCGACTATTCGACCACCGTCATGGTCCTGTACGTGTACCAGAAGGCGTTCCGTGACGGTCAGGCCGCCTACGCCACCACGATCGGCGTCGCCCTGCTGGTCGTCACGCTGGCCTTCGCGGCGATCGTGATGCGGCTGGGCCGGCGCGAGCGGCTGGAGTTCTGATCATGAAAACGACCGAGACCCCCGCCCCCGTCCCGGCCGAGTCCGGCGCCCCCGTCGCCAAGACCGGCGCCCCGGCCGGCCGGTCACCCCGGACCAAGTCCGAGGGCGGCGTCCTCAACGCCTTCTCCCACGGCATCCTGATCATCTGGGCGATCATGGTGGTCATGCCGCTGGTGTGGGCGGTGATGACGTCCTTCAAGGACGACAGGTCGATCTTCAGCTCGCCCTGGGCGCTGCCGGACAAGCTGCACTTCGACAACTGGGCGCGGGCCTGGACCGACGCCCACATGAGCGAGTACTTCCTGAACACCGTCCTGGTGGTGGGCGGCTCGCTGATCGGCACGCTGGTGCTCGGCTCGATGGCGGCGTACGTGCTGGCCCGCTTCGACTTCCCCGGCAACCGGTTCATCTACTACCTGTTCATCGGCGGCATGAGCTTCCCGGTCATGCTGGCCCTGGTGCCGTTGTTCTACGTCGTGAACAACATGGGGCTGCTGAACACGATCCACGGGCTGATCCTGGTCTATATCGCCTACTCGCTGCCCTTCACCGTGTTCTTCCTGACGGCGTTCTTCCGGACCCTGCCGGCCTCGGTGGCCGAGGCGGCCTTCGTGGACGGCGCCTCGCACACCCGGACGTTCTTCCAGATCATGCTGCCGATGGCCAAGCCCGGCCTGATCAGCGTGGGGATCTTCAACTTCCTGGGGCAGTGGAACCAGTACATGCTGCCGACGGTGCTGAACACCGATCCGGACAAGCACGTCCTCACCCAGGGGCTGGTCCAGCTGGCCGTCAGCCAGGGCTACAAGGGTGACTGGTCCGGACTCTTCGCCGGCCTGGTGATGGCGATGCTGCCGGTCCTGGCCGCATACATCATCTTCCAGCGCCAGGTCGTCCAGGGCCTGACGGCGGGCGCCCTGAAGTGAGCCGCCCGGCGCCCTGACCTGACCCGAGGGTTCCCGGTCCGTCACCCGGGGCCCCGCCCCACCAGCGCTTTCGCCGCCTCCGCCGGCAC
>NZ_LR732544.1:5642287-5656900 GCF_902506575.1 Streptomyces mexicanus
GCGGATCTGGGGGTGGCCTCGGGCAACGGCAAGGGGCAGATCTTCGTGAAGGGCGAGGTCATCAAGACCGTGCCGGAGTCGAAGATCGTGGAGACGTTGATCGAGGAGGCCATGAAGCTCGCCGAGCGGATGGAACAGGAGGGTGAGACGGCAGGCGCCCCCACCGTCACGGGGACACCGACAGTGACAGTGAGTTGAAAGCACGATCCGAGAGGGGGCCCAGCGTGACCATTCTGGAGAGCATCCGGGGACCACGCGACCTGAAAGCGCTGTCCGAGGCGGAACTCGGTGAACTGTCCGGCGAGATACGTCACTTCCTGGTGCACGCGGTCGCCAGGACAGGCGGTCACCTCGGGCCCAACCTGGGCGTGGTGGAACTCACCATCGCGCTGCACCGGGTCTTCGAGTCGCCGGTGGACCGGATCCTGTGGGACACCGGCCATCAGAGCTACGTCCACAAACTCCTGACCGGGCGTCAGGACTTCTCCAAGCTGCGCGGCAAGGGCGGCCTGTCCGGCTACCCCTCGCGCGAGGAGTCCGAGCACGACGTCATCGAGAACAGCCACGCCTCGACCGCGCTGGGCTGGGCCGACGGGCTCGCCAAGGCGCGGGACGTCCAGGGCGAGAAGGGACATGTCGTCGCCGTCATCGGCGACGGCGCGCTGACCGGCGGCATGGCCTGGGAGGCGCTGAACAACATCGCGGCCGCCAAGGACCGGCCGCTGATCATCGTCGTCAACGACAACGAGCGCTCCTACGCGCCGACCATCGGCGGCCTGGCCAACCACCTGGCCACCTTGCGCACCACCGACGGCTACGAGAAGTTCCTCGCCTGGGGCAAGGAGGTGCTGCAGCGCACCCCCGTGGTCGGCGGCCCCCTGTACGAGTCGCTGCACGGCGCGAAGAAGGGCTTCAAGGACGCCTTCGCCCCGCAGGGCATGTTCGAGGACCTGGGACTGAAGTACGTCGGCCCCATCGACGGCCACGACGTGCGCGCCCTGGAGTCGGCGCTGCGCCGCGCCAAACGCTTCCACGGCCCGGTCCTGGTGCACTGCCTCACCGAGAAGGGCCGCGGCTACGAACCCGCCCTGGCCGACGAGCAGGACCACTTCCACTCCGTGGGGGTGATGGACCCGCTCACCTGCGAGCCGCTCACCCCGTCCCGGGGGCCGTCGTGGACCTCGGTGTTCGGCGACGAGATCGTGAAGATCGGCGAGGAACGCGACGACGTGGTGGCGATCACCGCCGCCATGCTGCACCCGGTGGGCCTGGGCAAGTTCGCCGAGCGCTTCCCGGACCGGATCTGGGACGTCGGCATCGCCGAGCAGCACGCGGCCGTCTCCGCCGCCGGCCTGGCCACCGGCGGCCTGCACCCGGTCGTCGCCGTCTACGCCACTTTCCTCAACCGCGCCTTCGACCAGCTCCTGATGGACGTCGCCCTGCACCGCTGCGGCGTCACCTTCGTGCTGGACCGGGCGGGGGTGACCGGCACCGACGGGCCGTCCCACAACGGCATGTGGGACATGTCCGTCCTGCAGGTCGTGCCGGGCCTCAGGATCGCCGCGCCGCGCGACGCGAGCCAGCTGCGCGCCCAGCTGCGCGAGGCCGTCGCCGTGGACGACGCGCCGACGCTGGTGCGCTTCCCGAAGGAGACGGTCGGCCCGGACGTCCCGGCCGTGGACCACGTCGGCGGCATGGACTTGCTGCACCGCTCGGAACGGCCCGAGGTGCTGCTGGTGGCCGTCGGCGTGATGGCCCCGGTGTGCCTGCAGGCCGCCGAACTGCTTCAGGCCCGCGGGATCGGCTGCACCGTCGTCGACCCCCGCTGGGTCAAGCCCGTCGATCCGGCGCTGCCGGGCCTGGCCGCCGCCCACCGCCTGGTGGCCGTCGTGGAGGACAACAGCCGGGCCGCCGGGGTCGGCTCCGCGGTGGCCCTGGCCCTGAGCGACGCCGACGTGGACGTGCCCGTGCGGCGGTTCGGCATCCCCGAGCAGTTCCTGGCGCACGCCAAGCGCTCGGAGGTGCTCGCCGACATCGGCCTGACGCCCGTGGAGATCGCCGGCCGGATCAGCGCGAGCCTGGCCGTCAAGGACGCGGCCGGCGCCGAGCGGGCCGACGTCAAGCAGGCCGGTACGGTCCCGGCGCAGCAGACCGCCCGGACCGTCACGGCAGTCAAGGAGAAAACTGAATGACCACGGAGTTCGACCTCGGCGCCCTGCTGGCAGAGCGCGGCGCCGAGCGGTACGAGCTGCACGCCAAGCACCTGAACCACCAGCTGCCTCGCATGCTGCACACCATCGGCTTCGACAAGGTGTACGAGCGGGGCGAGGGCGCCTACTTCTGGGACGCCGAGGGCAACGACTACCTGGACATGCTCGCCGGGTTCGGCGTGATGGGCCTGGGCCGCCACCACCCCGTCGTCCGCAAGGCGCTGCACGACGTCCTGGACGCCCAGCTGCCCGACCTGACCCGCTTCGACTGCGCGCCGCTGCCCGGCCTGCTGGCGGAGCGGCTGCTGACCCACAGCCCGCACCTGGACCGGGTGTTCTTCGGCAACAGCGGCACGGAGGCGGTGGAGACCGCGCTGAAGTTCGCCCGCCGCGCCACCGGAAAGCCGCGGATCCTGTACTGCGAGCACTCCTTCCACGGCCTGACCACCGGCTCGCTGTCGGTCCTCGGCGAGGAGGGCTTCCGGGACGGCTTCGGTCCGCTGCTGCCCGACACCGCCGTCCCGCTCGGCGACCTCGACGCGCTCGCCCGCGAGCTGAAGAAGGGCGACGTGGCCGCCCTGATCGTCGAGCCGATCCAGGGCAAGGGCGTGCACGAGGCCCCGCCCGGCTACCTGCGGGCCGCCCAGGAGCTGCTGCACCAGCACAAGGCGCTGCTCATCGCCGACGAGGTGCAGACCGGCCTCGGCCGCACCGGCGACTTCTACGCCTACCAGCACGAGGACGGCGTCGAACCCGACCTGGTGTGCGTGGCCAAGGCGCTCTCCGGCGGGTATGTGCCGGTCAGCGCCACCCCCGGCAAGGACTGGATCTTCAAGAAGGTCTACTCCTCCATGGACCGGGTGCTGGTCCACTCGGCGAGCTTCGGCTCCAACGCCCAGGCCATGGCGGCCGGCCTCGCCGTGCTGTCGGTCATGGAGAACGAGCAGATCGTGGCCAACGCCCGGGCCACCGGCGAGCTGCTGAAGTCCCGGCTGTCGGCGCTGATCGACAAGTACGAGCTGCTCGCCGACGTGCGCGGCCGGGGCCTGATGATCGGCATCGAGTTCGGCCGGCCCAAGTCGCTGAAGCTGCGCGGCCGCTGGACGATGCTGCAGGCGGCCCGCAAGGGCCTGTTCGCCCAGATGGTGGTCGTCCCGCTGCTGCAGCGCCACCGGATCCTCACCCAGGTCTCCGGCGATCACCTTGAAGTGATCAAGCTGATCCCGCCGCTGGTCATCGGCGAGCGGGAGGTGGACCGGTTCGTGGACGCCTTCAGCGCCGTGATGGACGACGCGCACGGCGGCGGCCTGATGTGGGACTTCGGCAAGACGCTGGTGAAGCAGGCCGTCGCCAACCGGTAGCAGTCCCTCCGTCAGGGCCGGGAGCCGGGGGATTTGCCTGTGAGGCAAGAAATTTGCCGCAGGGGCAAGCCTCCGGCTCAATGGACGTATGCGCTCCCCCGAGTCCGACGCCTCGGCGGGGCCGGCCGCGAGCCTGCCCGCCATGGCACCCCAGCTGCGCGCGCTGCGCCGCCGCGCCTCCCTGACCCTGGAGGCCGCGGCCCGTGCCGCCGGGCTGTCGCCCGCCCACCTCTCCCGACTGGAGACCGGGCAGCGCCAGCCCTCGCTGCCGATGCTGCTCGCACTCGCCCGCATCTACGGTACGACCGTCTCCGAGCTGCTCGGCGAGACCTCGCCCGACCGGGACGCGATCGTACGGGCCGCGGACATGGAAGCCACCCGGGCCGGCGGCTGGACGTACTGGCAGGCCGGCCCACCCGGGCGCGGCATGCAGGCCCTGCGGGTCCGTGTGCCGCACGGCCCCCCGGGCGACATCGTCCGCGTGCACCCCGGCGAGGAGTGGCTGTACGTGCTGCGGGGCCGGCTGCGGCTGCGCCTCGGGGACACCGCACACCTGCTGGTGCCCGGCGACAGCGCGCACTTCGACTCGCTGACCCCGCACCGCATCGCGGCCGAGGACCCGGACGGGCTGGAGCTGCTGTTCGTCCACACCCTGCTGCAGAGTCCCACGGCCACGCTGTGCCTGGGCCCCCACACCGGAGACACGCCATGAGCAACATGGAAGAGAAGTTCCCGCGCGCCCTGTGGGTCCGGCTGATCATCTACATCGCCGTGGGCCACCTCTTCGCGGCCTTCATCTGGCTGCTGTTCGAGGTCGGCGCGAAGTAGCCACAGGCCCCGGCGAGGATCCGCCCGGATCAGTCCAGCAGGCGCTCGCGCAGCCGCTGACGGGTCTCGGGCGCGAGCCGCAGTCCCCGCTCCAGGTAGGCGTCCACGCCGCCGCAGGTCTCCTCGATGGTCTCCAGCGCCGCCGCCAGGTACTCGGCGCGGGCGTCGAAGAGCGGGCTGAGCAGCTCCATCACCTCGGGCGAGTAGGCCGAGGCGTCGGTGCCGCTGCGCCGCACCTTGTAGCGGCGGTGCTTGGCGTTGGACTCCAGGTAGTCCGCGACGATCGCGTCCCGCTCCACACCCAGCGCGAGCAGCGTCACCGCGATCGACACACCGGCGCGGTCCTTGCCCGCGGCGCAGTGCATCAGGGCCGGGACGCTGTCCTCGGCGAGCGCGTGCAGCACCTGGGAGTGCTCGGCGGTGCGCTCCTTGACCATCGTGCGGTAGGAGGCGATCATCCGGGCCGCGCCCTTGCCGTCGTCGAGGATCGACCGCAGCTGCTCCAGGTCGCCGTCGCGGACCATCTTCCAGAACTCCGCGCCGTCCGCCGGGTCGCTCAACGGCAGGTTCACGTTGCGCACCCCGGGCAGCTCGACGTCCGGGCCCTCCAGCTTCCGGTCCGCCGCGTTGCGGAAGTCGAAGACCGTGTGCAGGCCCAGCGAGGACAGGAACGCCGTGTCCTCGGGCGTGGCGTGGGCGAGGTGGCCGCTGCGGAACAGCACACCGTGGCGTACCCGCCGCCCGTCCACGGTCGGCAGCCCGCCCACATCGCGGAAGTTGCGCACTCCGGCCAGTTCCGGCTCGGTCGACGGGACCTGCTGCGTCACGGGGACTCCTCCCTTGCAGTCCCGCCGCCACGGCTCGTCGGCGGGCACGACCTCGACCATACGACATGGCCCGCGCGGCCCACGAGCACCCGACCCGGGCTCCGTATTCCCCAACGGCCCACCCTGTGAAGTGGCTTATCTCACCGCCCGTCAACCCCTTCCTACGGTCGCGTAGGTCACATTCGAAGGTGAATCATGGGCCGACGTGGCAGACGATTCGAAGAGTGACAGCAGATCAGTGATCGGGTCGTACGTGGCGGTGGGGGACAGCTTCACCGAAGGTGTCGGTGACCCCGGCCCCGACGGGGCGTTCGTCGGCTGGGCCGACCGCCTGGCCGTACTGCTCGCCGACCGGCGACCCGAGGGCGACTTCCAGTACACCAACCTCGCCGTCCGCGGAAAGCTGCTCGACCAGATCGTGGCGGACCAGATCCCGCGGGCCGTCGAACTCGCCCCCGACCTGGTGTCGTTCTGTGCGGGCGGCAACGACATCATCCGCCCGGGCACCGACCCGGACGACGTGGCCGAACGCTTCGAGAAGGCGGTCGCCCGGCTCGTCGCCGCCGCGGGCACCGTGATGGTGACCACCGGCTTCGACACCCGCGGCGTGCCCGTGCTCAAACACCTGCGCGGCAAGATCGCCACCTACAACGGGCATGTGCGGGCCATCGCCGACCGCTACGGCTGCCCGGTGCTGGACCTGTGGTCCCTGAAGGCCGTTCAGGACCGCCGGGCCTGGGACCACGACCGCCTGCACCTCTCACCCGAGGGGCACACCCGCGTGGCCCTGCGCGCCGGCCAGGTGCTCGGCCTCGACGTCCCCGCCGACCCCGAGCAGCCCTGGCCCCCGCTGCCGCCGCGCGGCACCCTGGAGATCCGCCGCGACGACGTGCACTGGGCGCGCGAATACCTGGTCCCGTGGATCGGCCGCCGCCTGCGCGGCGAATCCTCCGGCGACCACGTCCGGGCCAAGGGCACGCTCTCCCCGGAGGACATCCGCACGCGGATCGCGTCGGTGGCCTGAGACACCCGACCGCCCCGCGGCACCACCGCTTCGTCGCTGCCCCGACAAGCGGTGCCCGCGGGGCGTGTTGTGCACGGGGCGGCCCCGGCAGCTGTCGGTGGCGCCCGCCATAATGGGCAGCCTGCCCGACTCCACCGGGAGGTACCGTGGCCGGATTCCGTTCTCTCAGCTCCGGGGTCCGCGCGCTGCGGCCCGCGGCCTTCGGCGCGGACCCCGGCGGAGCGCGCATGGCACGCATCCGCCGTTCGCCCCACTTCAAGGACGGCGTCTTCCAGAACCCCGGAGGCCCGGCCCGCACCCGGCCCTCGGGCTCGATGCGGGACTTCGCCCAGGTCTACTTCGACAAGGAGCAGCGTCCCCGCCGCGCTCCGCAGGGCACGGTGCCGGTGCACGCCACCACGGTGGCCGACCTGGCCCGGCCCGCCGTCACCGGGCTCCGGCTGACCTGGCTGGGCCACTCCAGCGTGCTCGCGGAGATCGACGGCCGGCGGGTGCTGTTCGACCCGGTGTGGGGCGAGCGCTGCTCCCCGGTGCCCTTCGCCGGCCCGCGCCGGCTGCACCCGGTGCCGCTCCGGCTCGCGGCCCTCGGCCCGGTCGACGTGGTCGTCATCTCCCACGACCACTACGACCACCTGGACATGCCCACCATCAAGGCGCTGGCCGGCACGGACACCCTCTTCGCCGTGCCGCTCGGCGTCGGTGCCCACCTGGAGCACTGGGGCGTGCCGTCCGGCCGCCTGCGCGAACTGGACTGGCACGAGGCCACCGAGGTGGGCGGCCTGACGCTGACCGCGACCCCGGCCCGCCACTTCTGCGGCCGCGGCCTGCGCAACACCCAGCACACGCTGTGGGCGTCCTGGGTCGTCACCGGCGAGCGGCACCGTATCTACCACAGCGGTGACACCGGTTACTTCGACGGCTTCCGGGACATCGGTGCCGCCCACGGCCCGTTCGACGCGACGATGATCCAGATCGGCGCGTACTCCGAGCTGTGGCCCGACATCCACATGACGCCCGAGGAGGGGGTGCGCGCCCACCTCGATTTGCAGGGCGGCCAGGGGCACGGGGTGCTGCTCCCGATCCACTGGGCCACGTTCAACCTGGCCCCGCACGCGTGGGCCGAGCCGGGGGAGTGGACGCTGGCCGCGGCGCGGGCGGTCGGTCAGGCAGTGGCCCTGCCCGTGCCGGGCGAGCCCTTCGAGCCCGCCGGTGAGGTCCCCTCACGTCCGTGGTGGCGGGGTGTGGCGCAGACCCTCACCCGCGAGTGGCCGGTGCCGGACCTCGGGCTGCGGACGACGCGCGGACTCGACCTGGTGGGCGAGGACTGACGAGCCGACCACGCGAGTGCGTCCCCCCGGTCCGCACGCGTTGGCCCGGAGATCTCTTCGCAGCCGGCGTTCCGGCACGGGGCCACGGCCCGGGGTCGTGCGGCGGGGCGGGCTCGCCCCGTCCGGTGGGCGCGCCCGCCGGGCTCAGCCGTCGGTGTCCGCACCGGGCGCGGCCGTGCCGCCCGAGGCCGTTTCCGGTTGCGTGTAGAGGATCTCGCGGGCCTGCTCCGCGGCGCGGGCGATGCTCTCGGAGACGAAGTCGACGAAGCGCGCGATGTTCTCCAGGCGGACGGCAGCCGGGGTGCCGCGGCCGAGCACGCCGACCCCCTGCCGGGCGATCTGCGCGAGCTGCGCGTTGGCGCGGGCGGCGGCGAGCATCGACTGGTACCAGACGTCGTTGTCGACGAGGTAGCGCTCGCGGCGGCGTTCGTCGCGTTCCCTGCGGACGAGGCCCTGGTTCTCCAGGAACGCCACCGCCTTGGAGACGGACGCCGGACTGACCTCCAGGCGCCGGACGAGTTCGGACGCGGTCAGACTGCCCGCGTCGGTGGTGAACAGGCAGGTCAGCACCCGCGCCATCATCTTCGGCAGGCCCTGCTGCATCAGGAGGGTGGTGAACACCTCCTCGTACTCGCGCACGGCCTCGCTGTCGCGTCCGTGGGCCTGCTCGGGTGCCCGCGTCCCGCGCGGGGCGGCCTGCCTGCGCCGGTGCGCGCGGCGTTCGGTGGCCCGGTGGGCGAGGTCGGCGCGGTAGGCGGTGGGACCGCCGTTGCGCATCACCTCGCGTGTGATCGTCGAGGTGGGCCGGCCCAGACGCCTGGCGATCTCCGCGTAGGCGAGCCCGTCGGCCAGTCCCAGCGCGATCTGCTGGCGTTCCTGCTGGGTGAGTCTGCCTCCGGGCACGCCGGTCTCCCTTCACACTTCCTTGCGTGCCGCAGCATAGCGTTCACTTTCCAACCAATGCAACGACGGTGCCGGATGACGTTGCGTTAGTTGCACGCCCGTTGCAACGATTACGCGGCTACTACCTGCATAAATAAGGTTCTCATGCAACAAGCTTATTGCTCGATCCGAGAACGCAACGTAGCGTTTCCGATGTAAGAAACGACGACCGCAGGAGGAGAGCACGATGCAGAAGTTTCCGACCCCGACCCCCGTCTCCGCCGTCCTGGACGTCCCCGCCGGGCGTGTGCAGCTCATCGCCGCCGATCGGGCCGACGCCACCGTCGAGGTCCTGCCCGCGAACGCGTCCAAGGGCCGCGATGTGAAGGCGGCGGAGCAGGCCGTGGTCGGCTGTGCCGACGGCGTCCTGCGGATCGAGGTCCCGGCGGCGAAGAGCCAGTACTTCGGCCCCTCCGGAACCGTCGAGGTCACCGTCCAGCTGCCCACCGGTTCCCGGGTCGAGGTGAAGTCGTCCTGTGCCGAACTGCGGGGCGTGGGGCGGTTCGGCGACGTCACCTACGAAGGCGCGCAGGGCGCGATCAAGATCGACGAGGCCGCGGGGCTGCGCGTCACCACCTCCGGCGGTGACGTGTCGATCGGCCGCCTGAGCGGTGACGCGGAGATCACCACCGGACAGGGCGACATCCGGATCGACGAGGCCGGGCGCGGCACGGTCGTGCTGCGCACCCAGATGGGCAACATCGAGGTCGGTGCGGCTGCCGGAGTGTCCGCCTCCCTGGACGCCGGCACCGGGTACGGCCGGATCCGCAACACGCTCAAGAACGCCGACGCCGCCCCCGGCCTGACCATCCAGGCGACCACCGGCTACGGCGACATCGACGCCCGCAGCCTGTGAGCGAGCGTCGTCCCGCACGCGGAAGCAGTCCGCGTGCGGGACGTGCGTGTGCCCGCCCGGCGCGGGATCCGCACTGCTGACCGATCACGACGCCGAGGTCGTCGACCTCCTCGTCGGGACCGAGAACGGCTGTGCCCGCACCTCCGGCGGGCAGGCCGTCACGACGATCTCCACCCGATGCCCGGACAGAGACGAGGGTGAAGAGGGCCGGCGTCCTTCGCGGCAGGTGCACGGGGAGGGCCGGCTCGAGCAGCACGTGCTGCCCGGTGCAGGTGGTGGGACGGCGCTCCCCGGTGAGTCCGCAGTGGGGGCAGACGGGGCAGGTGGGGCGGGTGAGGCGGTGCCGGGCCGGTGGTGCCGTCGACCGCGGCCCGGGCGCGGTCGATCCTCTCCCACCACGAGTCGGCGCCGGCGGCGTACTGCTGCCCGAACACGTCCGGGCCTGGTGCGGGGCCTGCGTCGAGGCTTGGACTGAGGCCGGGGCCGGGTTTCGGGCCGTGCGGACCCGGGTCCCGCAACGGAACGATGCGGGACCCGCGATCGTCGCGGACCCTGCGGTCGTCGCGGCCACCGCGGTCCCTGCGGTCGTCGTCCTCCCCCATGGTGTCGAGCGTGCGGCCGAGCTGCGGGGGAGAGGAGGGCGCGAAACGGGCACAACGGGGGCAGACCGGCGGAGCACGCGTGCGGGCCGGCGGAGCCGCGGGTGCGGATCGCGCCGCGCGGCGCTCTCACCGTCCGGACGGACGTGGCGCCCGGCCTGCCCTTACGCCTCGCCCGTGGCGGGCCCGGTGCCGTCCGCGGCCTCCAGTGCGGTGACCAGCCGGTCCAGGGCGGGCAGCGCCTGGTCCAGTGCTCGGCGGTCGGCGTCGGACAGCTCCGTGACGACGCGGGTCAGGGCCGCGGTGCTGGCCCGGTCGTAGCGGTCCAGCAGGTGCAGGGCCTCCTGTGACGCGGTGAGCACCACGGTGCGCTGGTCGTGCGCGGGCCGGACCCGGTCCACCAGTCGTGCGGCGGACATCGTCCGCACGAGGTTGCTCACGGTGGAGGGTGCCACCCGCACCCGCGTGGCCACCGCGCCGGGGCTGAGCCCCTCGGGCGCCGAGGACAGCGCCCGCAGCAGTTCGATCTGTGCCTCCGGCAGGTCGGGCAGGCCCTCGGCGTTGCGGGTGGCGCGCAGGACGGCGCGCCGCAGCGGCCCCAGCAGTCCCCCCAGGCCGGCAGCGACGCGCGCCGCCTCCGGTGTCCCGGGCGCCTGGCCCTCGCCCTTGCCTTCGGCAGCTGTGTCTGTGGTGCGCATGCGCCCATTGTGGACTGCCGCCATAGAGTTTTGCGACAAACATATTTTGTGGCACAGTTGTTTTGAGGGTGATGGAACCGGGCCGACCGGAACCGCAGGCCGGCCGCCACCACCCGCAGCACAGCAAGGAGCACCACCGTGACCACCGTCCACGAGACCCCGATCACCACCGTCGAGAACCCCGTCCCGCCGCAGGACCTGTCCGGCATCGTCGGGCACCGGTTCATCTACACGTACGCCAACGGCTGGCAGTACGAGATGTACGTGAAGAACGCCACCACCATCGACTACCGCATCCACTCCGGGATGGTCGGCGGCCGCTGGGTGAGGGACCAGGAGGTGGACCTGGTGCAGCTCGCCGACGACGTCTACAAGGTCTCCTGGAACGAGCCGACCGGCACCTCGGTCGTGGTCAACGTGCTGCCCCGCCGGCGCGTCCTGCACGGCACCATCTTCTTCCCGCAGTGGATCGAGCAGGACGGCAGCAAGACGGTGCTCTTCCAGAACGAGCACCTGGAGGAGATGCGCGCCTACCGGGACGCCGGCCCCACCTACCCGATCTACGTCGTGCCGGAGTTCGCCCGCATCACCCTGTTCGAGCACGTCGGCGAGAACGACGAGAGCGTCGTCGCGGTGGGCCCCGAGGACCTGCCCGAAGGTTTCGCCGACCGCACCAACTGACCCCCGCCACCGACCGAAGGGACGACGACGTCATGGCGCCCACGCCCCCCGCGGCCCCGCCGCTGACCTTCTTCGCGCATCTGTCCGTGCACGTCGACGCCCCCTACGACCTGGGCGAGGCACCCGACGCCCACCGCCGGCTCGTCCCGCTGACCGGTGGCCGCTTCGACGGTCCGGACGTGCGGGGCGTCGTCCTGCCCAGCGGGGCCGACCACCAGGTCCTGCGCACCGCCACCCTGACCGAACTCGACGCCCGGTACGCCCTGGAGACGGACCGGGGTGAGCGGATCGCGGTCCACAACACCGGCATCCGCGCCGGCAGTCCGGAGGACATCGCGGCCCTCGTCCGGGGCGAGCGGGTGGCGCCGGAGCGGATCTACTTCCGCAGTGTCCCGCGCCTGACCACCGCCGCCCCCAGGCTGGCCTGGATCAACGAACGCCTCTTCGTGGCGGTGGGCGAACGCCGCCCCGACAGCGTGGAACTGGACGTCTTCCTGCTCGGCTGACATACGGCGAGGGGATCGACTCAGGCAAGCGAGCCTGACTGCGCGGCGAGGGCGCCGCCCGGCACGAGGCCCGGGCGGCGCCCTTGCCGCGCCGCCGTCGTACCGCGTCCTCGCCTCCCGGGCTGCTCCTCCTCCGCCCGCGCTGCCCCTTCTTCCGCTGCGGACCTCTCGACGTGCGGCACGACGTGGCGCAGACTGCCGACCGGTCCCCGCTTCCCGTAGGGGCGATCCCGGGCGAGCCCGCGGGGACCGCGAGCGAAAGGCGGGACGGTGCGAGCGCAGGCCGGCACGGCGATCGGGAGCGGCGCGGGCAGGGCGGGGAGCGGTCCCGGGCCGGTGCTCGGCCGGGCCCTGAGAATCCTCGGTGCCTTCTGCGCCGACCATCCCGCGATGACGCTCAGCGAACTGGCCCGCCGCTCGGAGCTGCCCACGTCGACCGTGCACCGGATGCTCGGTGACCTGATCGCCGGGGGTGCCCTGGAACGCGGCCAGGACGGCCGCTACCGGGTCGGCCTGCGCCTGTGGGAACTCGGCGCGCTGGCACCGCGCGGTCAGGGGCTGCGCGGGCGTGCCCTGCCGTACCTGGAGGACCTGTCGCAGGTCACCCGCGAGAACGTGCAACTGGCGGTGCGCGAGGGGTGTGAGCTGGTGTTCGTGGAGCGGATCGCCGGTACCGGCGCGGTGCCCGTGCTCACGCGCCCGGGCGGGCGGTTCGCGCTCACCGCCACCGGGGTGGGGCTGGTGCTGCTGGCCCACGCACCGCGCGAGGTGCAGGAGAAGGTGCTGGCCGGCCCGTTCCACCGGTTCACCGAGAAGACCGTGACCGACCCGCGCGTCCTGCGCCGGATGCTGGCCGACGTCCGGCGCGACGGTTACGCCGTCAGCGACCGGCAGGTGACGATGGACGCCCTGTCGGTGGCGGCACCGGTCCACGGGCCGGGCGGGGAGGTGGCCGCGGCGGTGTCGCTGGTGGTGCGGCACGGAAGCCGGTCGGCACACGCGATCGCCCCGTTGGTGTGCACCAGCGCCCGGACGATCTCCCGCGCCCTGACCGGCCCCGCCCACTGACCCCATGGACGCCACGGATCCCGTGCGCTCAACTGATCCCGCGCGCTTCGCTGATCCGGGGCCGGCCGATCATCCGGGGCCGCCCGCCGCGAAAGCCAGGTGCCGGGCAGCCGCCCGCCGCGCGAGCCGACGCCGACGCCGCTCCCCGCGAAACCCGGCCGCCGCCGAGACCCGCGCGCCCGGCGGCCGCCTGCCTGCTTGCCGCCACCCGGCAGCCACCCGCCACCCCACGAGCCGGCCGCCGCCGAAACCCGCGCCCGGCCGCCGCCTGCCCCGCAGTCGAATTCTTTCCCGGCATCCGGGAAAGCCCCTGGGCAGCCCAGTGCCCCCGCTCGAAGATGACCGCACCGACCGCGCCCTGCGTCCGGCAGCCCGCGTGATCGTGGTACCTCACCCGCCTGCACGAGGAGGAGCACCGTGACCGCTTTCGTCCGCAACCAGTGGTACGTGGCCGCGTACGCCCACGAGGTCGGGCGTGAACTGCTCGGCCGTACCGTCCTGGGCGAGCCGATCCTGCTGTACCGGGCCGAGGACGGCCGCCCGGTGGCCATGGCGGACCGCTGCGTGCACCGCCGCTTCCCGCTGTCGGAGAAGCCCAGCCGCCTGGACGGCGACCGGGTGGTCTGCGGCTACCACGGCTTCACCTACGGCACCGATGGCGTGTGCGTGTCCGTGCCCGGCCAGCAGCGCATCCCCCGCACCGCCCGCCTGGCCACCTACCCGGTTCTCGAGCAGGACTCCTTCGTGTGGGTGTGGATCGGCGACCGGGAGCCCGGGGACACGCTGCCGCCGCGTGCGCCCTGGCTGGACTCGCCCGAGTACACCGTCGTCTGCGGCATGGAGCCCCTCGAGGCCGACTACGGGCTGCTGGTGGACAACCTGCTGGACCTGTCCCACGAGACGTACCTGCACGGCGGCTACATCGGCACCCCGGAGGTCGCCGAGACGCCCATCACCACCGAGGTCGACGACAAGACCGGCGTCGTGTACGTCAGCCGCCACATGGCCGACGCGGCCTGTCCGCCGTTCTACGCCGAGTCCACCGGCATCACCGGCCGCATCACGCGCTGGCAGGACATCGAGTACCACGCTCCCTGCCTGTACCTGCTGCACTCGCGCATCGCCCCCGTCGGCACCCCCGACCCGAGCGCCGACGGCAGCGACCCGGACGCCTTCCACGTCGAGGTCGTCTACGGCATCACCCCGTCCACGGAGAAGACCACCTACGACTTCTGGGCGGTGGCCCGGGACTTCGCCCTTGAGGACCAGCGGGTCTCGGACTTCCTCCGCGAGAACAACCACACCGTCGTCATGCAGGACGTGGTCGCGCTCAACGTGCTGCAGAAGGCGCTGGACACGGAGAAGGCCGGCTACCAGGAGCTGTCCATCAACATCGACACCGGCGGCCTGGCCGCGCGCCGCATCCTGGCCCGGCTGGCCGCCGAGGGCGCCGAGCGGGCGGAGGCCGCGGCCCGGTGAAGTCCCTGCACCCCCCGGCGCTCACCGGCGGCGACGTCTACCGCATCCACTGGGTCCTGGGCACCGACCGCCTGCTCGCCGTCTGCCACTGCGGCGCCGAGAGCGAGTTCGAGGACCCGGTGCAGGTGTGGGACTGGCTCCTCGCGCACCCCGACGGGCACCGCCCCCGCGCCGGCACCACAGCCCCGCCGGCGGCACCCTCTCCC
>NZ_LR732544.1:5657001-5716610 GCF_902506575.1 Streptomyces mexicanus
GCTTCGGCGTGCCCGCGGCGGGGGCGGGGCGCGCGGGCGTGCGACGCGGTGCGCGGGCCCGCGGGGCGCCCCTCGCCGTGGCGCTGCGTACCGGCCCGATCACGCCGGTGGCATCATGGCCGGGTGCCTCGAAACGGTTCAACCTCTTGACGGGAGCCAACCCGAACGGCTCATCTTAGAGTTCACTTGTTGGATAGACGGGGCCTCACCGGAGCGGCCCCGCGCTCAGGAGGTCGTCGTGGAGACTCCAGGGTCGCAGTCGTCGCTGCACCGAGCCAACCTGGAGCGGGTCGTACGTGCCGTGCGTCTTGCCGGATCCCTCACCCAGGCGGAGATCGCGCGGACCACCGGTCTGTCCGCGGCCACCGTCTCCAACATCGTGCGGGAGTTGAAAGACGGCGGAACGGTGCAGGTCACGCCCACCTCGGCGGGCGGCCGCCGGGCCCGGAGCGTGTCCCTGAGCGGGGACGCCGGGATCGTGATCGGCGTCGACTTCGGGCACGCCCATTTGCGGGTCGCGATCGGGAACCTGGCCCACCAGGTCCTGGCCGAGGAGTCCGAGCCGCTGGACGTGGACGCCTCCTGGAGCCAGGGCTTCGACCGGGCCGAGGAGCTGGTCAACCGCCTGGTCGCGGCCACCGGGGTGGACCACTCCAAGATCGCCGGCGTCGGCCTCGGTGTGCCCGGCCCCATCGACGTGGAGTCCGGCACCCTGGGCTCCACCGCCATCCTGCCGGGCTGGGGCGGCATCAAGCCCGCCGAGGAGCTGCGCGGGCGCCTGGGCGTGCCCGTGCACGTGGACAACGACGCCAACCTCGGCGCCCTGGGCGAGCTGGTCTGGGGCAGCGGGCGGGGCGTGCGCGACCTGGCGTACATCAAGATCGCCAGCGGTGTCGGTGCCGGACTGGTGATCAACGGCAAGATCTACCGCGGCCCCGGCGGCACCGCGGGCGAGATCGGGCACATCACCCTCGACGAGGCCGGTCCCGTGTGCCGCTGCGGCACCCGCGGCTGCCTGGAGCCCTTCACCGCCGCGCCGTTCGTGCTGCCGCTGCTGCAGCCCAGCCACGGCGCCGACCTGACCATGGAGGGCGTCGTCCGCCTCGCCCGCGACGGTGACCCGGGCTGCCGCCGGGTGATCGCCGACGTCGGCCGCCACATCGGCAGCGGCGTCGCCAACCTGTGCAACCTGCTCAACCCCAGCCGGGTGGTGCTCGGCGGCGATCTGGCGGAGGCGGGCGAGTTGGTGCTCGGCCCGATCCGGGAGTCCGTCGGCCGCTACGCCATCCCCAGCGCCGCCCGCCAACTGACCATTCTTCCCGGGGCACTTGGGGGCCGCGCGGAGGTGCTCGGGGCGCTCGCGCTCGCGCTGAGCGAGATGGGGGATTCGACGCTTTTGGACTCGGCCGCGGCGGGCAGCCCGCACTCGGCGGCACCTGCCTTCACTTAGAGAACGGATGGCACCGTTGCCATCTCGTTAAGGATTTACTTCTTGACGTCGCACGTGTGGCCGAGTTGACTTCCAGCCACCTCGGCCGCAACGACGCGGCCTCGTCAGGGAGGTTTGAGGAAGTGAACACGCGTATGCGTCGTGCGGCCTTCGCTGTTGCCGCTGCTGCCATGGCCGTCTCGCTCGCCGCCTGTGGCAGTGCCAAGGAGTCCAAGGACAGCAACGACTCCGCCTCGTCGTCCTCGTCCACCAAGAAGGGCGACGACATCAAGATCGGTCTGCTGCTGCCGGAGAACCAGACCGCGCGGTACGAGAAGTTCGACCGCCCGCAGATCGAGAAGAAGGTCGCGGAGCTGACGAACAACAAGGGCAAGGTCGTCTACGCCAACGCCAAGCAGGACGCCAGCCTGCAGAACCAGCAGGTCGAGACGATGATCACCAACAAGGTGGACGTCCTCATCGTCGACGCCGTGGACTCCAAGGCCATCCGGAACTCCATCCAGAAGGCGAAGGACGCCGGCATCAAGGTCGTCGCCTACGACCGCCTGGCCGAGGGCCCGATCGACGCGTACACCTCGTTCGACAACGTGACCGTCGGCAAGACCCAGGGCGAGGCGCTGCTCAAGGCGCTCGGCTCGAAGGCCAAGTCCGGCAAGATCGTCATGATGAACGGTTCGGCCACCGACCCCAACGCCGCGCAGTTCAAGCAGGGCGCCCACTCCGTGCTCGACGGCAAGGTGAACATCGGCAAGGAGTACGACACCAAGGAGTGGAAGCCGGAGAACGCCAACTCCAACATGGAGGGCGCCATCTCCGCGCTGGGCAAGAAGAACATCGTCGGCGTCTACTCCGCCAACGACGGCATGGCCGGCGGCATCATCACCGCCCTGAAGGCGGCGGGCCTTTCCAACATCCCGGTCACCGGCCAGGACGCGGAACTGGCGGGCGTGCAGCGCATCGTCACGGGCGAGCAGTACATGAGCGTCTACAAGTCCTACCCGCAGGAGGCGAGCGTCGCCGCGGAGATGGCCGTGGACCTCGCGCAGGGCAAGTCCCTGGACTCGGTGGCCAAGGACAAGACCGACAGCGCCACCACCAAGGGCATCCCGTCCGTCATCGTCCCGGTCGTGGCGCTGACCAAGGACAACATCAAGGACACGGTCATCAAGGACGGCATCTACACCGTCGCCGACATCTGCACCGGCCAGTACAAGGCCGCCTGCGACAAGATCGGCCTGAAGTAACCGGCCCGCAGCAGGCACATCGCGCGCCCCGAGGCCGGCGGGAGGAAGTCCGAGGACTCCCCGCCGGGCCGAGGGCGCCCCAGGCTCCGCCGGCGCCCCGCGTCACCAGACAGCCCCGCAAGCTCGCCTGCGGGGCGCCGGACGGAACATCCCCCACCAAACTTCTGCACAACCTCCCGCCGGGACAGGCGGCGAAGGAGATGGTTCACGTGTCCGCTACGCCCGTGCTGGCGTTGCGCGGGGTCTCCAAGCGGTTCGGTGCCGTCCAGGCGCTCACCGACGTAGAGCTTGAGGTCCACGCCGGTGAGGTGGTCGCCCTGGTGGGCGACAACGGCGCCGGAAAGTCCACGCTGGTCAAGACGATCGCCGGCGTGCACCCCATCGATGAGGGCGTCATCGAATGGGAAGGAAAGGCCGTCCAGGTCGGCAAGCCGCAGGACGCCCAGAACCTGGGCATCGCGACGGTCTACCAGGACCTCGCGCTGTGCGACAACATCGACGTCGTCGGCAACCTCTTCCTCGGCCGGGAGATCCGCCGGCGCGGGGTGCTCGACGAGGTGGAGATGGAGCGCCGCTCGCGCGAGCTGCTCGACCAGCTCTCCATCCGCATCCCCAGCGTCCGCATCCCGATCGCCTCCCTCTCCGGCGGTCAGCGCCAGGTCGTGGCCATCGCCCGGTCCATGCTGGGCGAGCCCAAGCTGGTGATCCTCGACGAGCCCACCGCGGCCCTCGGCGTCGAGCAGACCGCGCAGGTCCTGGACCTGGTGGAGCGGCTGCGCGAGCGCGGTCACGCCGTGATCCTCATCAGCCACAACATGGCCGACGTCAAGGCCGTGGCGGACAAGGTCGCCGTCCTGCGCCTGGGCCGCAACAACGGCGTCTTCGAGGTCAAGTCGACCTCGCAGGAAGAGATCATCTCCGCCATCACCGGCGCCACGGACAACGCCGTGACCCGTCGTGCGGCGCGCAGCAATGGGGAGATCAAGAAGTGAGCATCGACAAGACCTCCACGCCCCCCAAGGACGGCGCGGTGGAGAACACCGAGGCGGCGGCCGGCGCGGCCACCGCCGTCGACCCCCGCCTGCTGGTGCGCGAGCAGGGCTTCGCGGGCTACGTCACCGAGTTCAAGCGGAAGATGAAGGCCGGCGACCTGGGCTCCCTGCCCGTCGTCATCGGCCTGGTGATCATCTGGATCATCTTCCAGAGCCTGAACTCCAACTTCCTCACCGCGGGCAACCTCTCCGACATCTCCGTCGCCATGGTCGGCACGGGCATGATCGCCGTCGGTATCGTGTTCGTCCTGCTGCTCGGCGAGATCGACCTGTCGGTCGGCTCCGTCTCCGGCGTCGCGGGCGCCGCCTTCGCGGTGCTGAACGTCACCCACGGCATGAACGAGGTGCTGGCCTTCGTGCTGGCCATCCTCACCGGCACGGTCGCCGGAGCCATCCACGGCTTCTTCTTCGCGAAGATCGGTGTGCCGGCGTTCGCCGTCACCCTGGCCGGCCTGCTGTTCTGGAACGGCTTCATGCTCAAGATCCTGGGCGACAACGGCACGATCAACCTCAACGCCGACGGCCTGGTCGCCAACCTGACCGGCTACTACTTCTCCGACGTGGCCGCCGCCTACGGCCTGGCCCTCGCGGTGACGGTGCTGTACTTCCTGAGCGCGTTTTTCGGCAACAAGCGCCGCGAGGCCGCCGGGGTGCCGTCCAAGCCGCTGAGCGACACCGTCCTGCGCACCGTGCTGCTGGCCGTGGTCTCCTTCGCCGCGGCGTTCATCTTCAACCAGTACAAGGGCCTGCCGCTGGCCGTGCTGATCTTCGTGGCGATCCTGTTCGTCACCGACTTCGTGCTGCGCCGCACCTCCTACGGCCGCAAGGTCTTCGCGCTCGGCGGCAGCGTCGAGGCCTCCCGCCGCGCCGGTATCAACGTCGCGGCGGTGCGGATCTCGGTGTTCGCGATCTCCGGCACCTTCGCGGCCATCGGCGGCCTGTTCATCGCCTCCAAGATCGTCGCCGCCAACCAGGGCGCCGGCGGCGGTGACCTGCTGATGAACGCGATCGCGGCGGCCGTGATCGGCGGCACGTCCCTCTTCGGCGGCCGCGGCCGCACCTGGAACGCGCTGCTCGGCGTCCTCGTGATCGTCTCGATCCAGTACGGCCTCGCCCTGGAGGGCATCGCCTCCCCGGTCCAGTACATGATCACCGGTGGCGTCCTGCTGGCGACCGTCGTCATCGACGCCGTCACCCGCAAGACCCAGAAGACGGCCGGCCGCGCCTGACCGCGGCCGACCCCCGGGGCTTGTCACGCCCCGGAGCCTGTGCCCGGCACCGTGTGCGGTGCCGGGCACACGCGCGTCCCGTGCGGGTCACGGACGGGTACGGCCGTACGTGTGACCCGCGACCCCCCGCCCGGACACCGGGCGCTCGGGCGGAACATTAGACTCGTCGAGCCCGCTGAAAGCTCGATCAGCTCTACTGCAAGGAGGCACGGGTGCCGCTGCTGACCCGCATCACGGGACCGCGCGATCTGGACCGGCTCAGCCTGGAGGAGCTGGATCAGCTGGCAGAGGAGATCCGGACCTTTCTCGTCGACGCCGTCTCCAAGACCGGCGGCCACCTCGGCCCCAACCTCGGTGTGGTCGAGCTGACCATCGCCCTGCACCGGGTGTTCCACTCGCCGAAGGACAAGGTGCTGTGGGACACCGGCCACCAGTCCTACGTGCACAAGCTGCTCACCGGCCGGCAGGACTTCTCGAAGCTGAAGATGAAGGGCGGCCTGTCCGGCTACCCCTCCCAGGCCGAGTCCGAGCACGACGTGATCGAGAACAGCCACGCCTCCACCGTGCTCGGCTGGGCCGACGGCATCGCCAAGGCCAACCAGATCCTCCAGCGCGACAGCCACGTCGCCGCGGTCATCGGCGACGGCGCCCTGACCGGCGGCATGGCCTGGGAGGCGCTGAACAACATCGCCGACGCCAAGGACCGCCCGCTCGTCATCGTCGTCAACGACAACGAGCGCTCCTACGCGCCCACCATCGGCGGCCTGGCCAACCACCTGGCCACCTTGCGCACCACCGACGGCTACGAGCGTTTCCTCGCCCGCACCCGCGAGGTCCTGGAGCGCACCCCGGTCGTCGGCAGGCCCCTGTACGACACCCTGCACGGCGCCAAGAAGGGGCTGAAGGACTTCATCGCCCCGCAGGGCATGTTCGAGGACCTGGGCCTGAAGTACCTCGGCCCGATCGACGGCCACGACATCGAGGCCCTGGAGTCCGCGCTCACCCGCGCCAAGCGCTTCGGCGGCCCCGTCATCGTGCACTGCCTGACCGAGAAGGGCCGCGGCTACCAGCCCGCCCTGCAGGACGAGGCCGACCGCTTCCACGCCGTCGGCAAGATCCACCCCGACACGGGCCTGCCGATCGCCACCTCCGGTGCCGACTGGACGAGCGTCTTCGGCGAGGAGATGGTCAAGCTCGGCAAGGAGCGCAAGGACATCGTGGCCATCACCGCCGCGATGCTCCAGCCGGTCGGCCTGGAGAAGTTTGCCAAGGCCTTCCCCGACCGGGTGTTCGACGTCGGCATCGCCGAGCAGCACGGCGCCGTCTCCGCGGCCGGCCTCGCCCACGGCGGGCTGCACCCGGTCTTCGCCGTCTACGCCACCTTCCTCAACCGCGCCTTCGACCAGGTCCTGATGGACGTGGCCCTGCACAAGTGCGGGGTGACCTTCGTCCTGGACCGGGCCGGCATCACCGGCACCGACGGCGCCTCCCACAACGGCATGTGGGACATGTCCATCCTCCAGGTCGTCCCCGGCCTGCGCCTGGCCGCTCCGCGCGACGCCGACCAGGTCCGCGCCCAGCTGCGCGAGGCCGTCGAGGTCGACGACGCGCCGACCGTCGTGCGCTTCTCCAAGGGCGCGGTCGGCCCCGCCGTGCCCGCCGTGGGCCGGGTCGGCGCCATGGACGTGCTGCGCGAGCCGGGCACCGACACCCCGGACGTGCTGCTCGTCTCGGTCGGCGCCCTCGCGCCCATGTGCCTGGAGATCGCCGACCTGCTCGACAAGCAGGGCATCTCCACCACCGTCGTCGACCCGCGCTGGGTCAAGCCCGTCGACGAGGCCATGGCCCCGCTCGCCGAACGGCACCGCGTGGTCGTCACCGTCGAGGACAACTCGCGTGTCGGCGGCGTCGGCTCCACCATCGCCCAGGCCCTGCGGGACGCGGGCGTCGACGTCCCGCTGCGCGACTTCGGCATCCCGCCGCGCTTCCTCGACCACGCCTCGCGCGCCGAGGTCATGGCGGAGATCGGCCTGACCGCGCCGGACATCGCCCGCCAGGTCACCGGCCTCGTCGCCAAGCTCGACGGCCTGCCGCACGCCCGGCTGCGCCCCGGCGCCCGGGCCGCCGACGAGGAGACGGCCGACGTCGACCCGGCGGCGCAGCCGGCGCGCGACTGACCCCGCCCGGTACCCCGGCGGCCACGGGCACGGCCGCAGCACCCGGACGCCGGGCCCGCACGGGCCGGTTCCGCCACCGCCTCCAGGTGGCGGAACCGGCCCGTCTGCGTGAACCTGCCAGTGCCGGGGCATGCGCATCCCCAGCCCTCTCGATCATGTCGAGCCATGGCGAGGCGACAAGCGTGGGAGGTAGGCCCGTGAGCAACACGCTGTTCCGGACGAAGAACGTCGAACAGTCGATCAGAGACACCGAGGAACCCGAACACGCGCTGCGCAAGTCGCTCTCCGCCCTCGACCTGACCGTCTTCGGCGTCGGTGTCATCATCGGCACCGGCATCTTCGTGCTCACCGGTACGGCCGCCCGGAACATCGCGGGGCCCGCCGTGGCCCTGTCCTTCGTCGTCGCCGGCGTGGTCTGCGCGCTCGCCGCGCTCTGCTACGCCGAGTTCGCCTCCGCGGTCCCCGTCGCCGGATCGGCCTACACCTTCTCCTACGCCTCGCTCGGCGAGTTCCCGGCCTGGATCATCGGCTGGGACCTGGTGCTGGAACTCGCGCTCGGCACGGCGGTGGTCGCCGTCGGCTGGTCCGGTTACATCCACTCGCTGCTGGACAACGCCGGCTGGCACCTGCCCGCGTACCTCGCCGGCCGGGACGCCGCCTCCGGGTTCGGCTTCGACATCCTCGCCGCCGCCCTCGTCCTGGCCCTCACCGCCATCCTCGTGGTCGGCATGAAGCTCTCCGCACGCGTCACCTCGGTGGTCGTCGCGGTGAAGGTGATCGTCGTGCTGATCGTCATCATCGCGGGCGCCTTCTTCGTCAAGGGCAGCAACTACCAGCCGTTCGTCCCGAAGGCTCAGCCGGTGCCGGCGGGCGGCAACCTCAAGGCGCCGCTCATCCAGCTGATCTTCGGCTGGGCGCCGTCGCACTTCGGCGTCATGGGCATCTTCACCGCCGCGTCCGTGGTCTTCTTCGCCTTCATCGGCTTCGACGTGGTCGCCACGGCCGCCGAGGAGACCCGCAACCCGCAGCGCGACGTGCCGCGCGGCATCCTCGGCTCCCTCGTCATCTGCACCGCGCTGTACGTGGCGGTGTCGATCGTCGTCACCGGCATGCAGAAGTACAGCGCGCTGTCCGTGGACGCCCCCCTCGCGGATGCGTTCAAATCCACCGGCCACCCCTGGTTCGCGGGCCTGATCAGCTTCGGCGCGGCCGTCGGCCTGACCACGGTGTGCATGATCCTGCTGCTGGGCCAGTCCCGGGTGTTCTTCGCGATGAGCCGCGACGGCCTGCTGCCGCGCTTCTTCTCCCACACCCACCCGCGCTTTCGCACCCCCTACCGCCCGACCCTCCTGCTCGGCGCCGTCATCGCCGTCGTCGCCGGTTTCACCAGCCTGAGCGAGCTGGCCGAGCTGGTGAACATCGGCACCCTGTTCGCCTTCATCGTGGTCGCTCTCAGCGTGATCATCCTCCGCCGCACCCGTCCCGACCTGGACCGCGCCTTCCGCACCCCGCTGGTGCCCCTGGTGCCGATCCTCTCCGTGCTCGCCTCCCTGTGGCTCATGCTGAACCTGCCCGCCGAGACCTGGCTGCGCTTCGCCATCTGGATGGCGATCGGCTTCGTCGTCTACTTCCTCTACGGCCGCACCCACAGCCGCCTGGCCCACCGCGCACGGGAGACGACGACCGGGGGGCCGACGGGCAGGCCGTGACGGCCGGAGGCCGGGGCGGGTGGCAGCGGCCCGCGGCCCGAGGTCTCCGGCGCGATCCATGACCCGTACTCTCCGGCCCGCGAACCCCCGGGGCGTCCGGCCCGCTGCTTCCGGCCCGCGGCCGGGCTCAGTCGCGTATCGCCCGCGGGCCGGTCACCTCGGCCCCCAGCTCCGTCACGCGGCGCCGCAGTTCACGGTCGGCCGTGACGACCAGCGTGGGGCGGCCGGCCGCCTGCCCGACCAGGCCGACGATGTGGTCGTCCCCACTGCCGGGCGCGTCCTCGACCCGTACCCCCGGCACCGTGTGCACCCCGCGCGCGGCGCCCTCCACGACCAGCACGATCTCCGCCCGCTCGGCGAGCCGGGGCACACCGTCCGCGGCCAGCCGGTCCCGCAGCCGCTCGGCGGCGCCCCGCCGGTCCCGCCACCAGCCGTCCGGCACCGACCCGACGACGTTGGCAGCGTCGACGATCACGAGCAGGTCAGGGGTGTCGTTCATGGGACCAGGGTCGCACGGGCCACCGTCACGGCCGCTGGCTCCTGCACGGCCGTGACGGCCGCCTGAGTGCCCCCTCGGGCGCCGCCGCCCCGGGCCCGGCGGGCGCCGGCCCGCCGGCCCCGGTCCGGTCGCCGCCGTCCCGCCGCGCCCTGCCCGTACCGCGCGCCGTCGGCCGCCGGTGCGGTGCGTCCACATGATCCCCCTGCTGTGTTCACCCGGTGCTCACCTATGATGGGCCAGCTCGGCCGCCCGTACACAGGTTCGGGACAGGCGATCCGCCGTGCCGAGGTCACGTCACGGAAGGGGCATGTCACCTCATGCGGACCAGATCCGGGCGCCGCGCCGCGCGCGGCCAGGCGGACAACGCGGCGAACCGCACGGCCACCGGGCGGCACGCCACGCAGGGCGTCGCCGGCCGCTGGCTCGTCCGCGGCAAGGACGGCAGGCTGACGGCGTACGCGCGGAGAGCCGAAGGGCTGCTGCGCTGGACCGAACTCAGGCCGGGCGGCCCGCAGTGGTCCGGTCCCGACTTCTTCCCCGTGGCGGGACTCACGCACCTGGCGGTGGTTCAGGGAGCCGACACCTACGTGCACTTCCTGGGCCGGCGTGAAGTGCCCGGGCCGCAGGGGGAGCCCGCCGTCGACGTCGTCCACGCGATCCAGTACCAGACCGGCCGGCCGGTCACCGAGTGGCGGTCGCTGGGCAACCCGCACAAGGACCGGGAGAAGGCCGCCCGGTTCGGTGTGCCCGCGGCGGCGGTCAGCGCTTCGGGCCGTGTGCACGTGTTCGCGCGCAACGCCGGCGGTGGCGTCATGCTGCGCCGGGAGGGCCCCACCGGCCGGTGGGAGCCGTGGCAGGACCTCAAGGGCAGCGGCGTGCGGGACGGACTGACCGCCGTGGCGCACTCCTCCGGTCGCATCGAAGTCCTGGCCACCGGCGAGACGTTCGCGATGCGGTGGCAGCAGGGCGAGGCCGACGGGGAGTTCCGGCGGGAGCCGAACATTCCCGTGCGGGTGGCGCCGGGCACGGCCTCGGCCCTGCCGACCGGGCCGGAGCGGACGACCTACTACTGGGCCGATCCGGACACGGGCGGCCTCGTCGCGCACCGGCCGGGGCAGTGGGTGATCCCTCTCGGCGGTGCTCCGGACGGGGAGCCGGTGGCCGCGCTGCGCGCGCAGCTGGACGGCTACGACTGCACCGTGCTGGCCCACCGCGACCTCGACTGGCAGGTGGCGCTGGCGGTGTACGGCACGGAGAACGAACAGGCCGGCGTGTGGTGGTCGCCGACGGGCGAACGCGCCCTGGGCGCGCCGGCGCTGGCGCTGGACGGGCTGGGGCGCGTGGTGCTCGCCGTCATCGATCCGGACGGCGCACTGCGGGTTGCCCGGCAGAGCGATGCCCCGGGGTTCGCGCTGGGGTCGTGGGACCGCTTCTGACGCGACGCCGGCAGTGCGCGGGACCTGCCGGGCAGCGGTGGTGAGGCGCCGTAGCGCCGCTGCCCGGCGGTAGGCGGCTCAGGGGGTCGTGCCGCCCCTGGCCGGCGACTTCTTCGCCGACTCGGGAATGTCCCGGTCCGTGCGCAGGGCCTGCCACAGCTCCTTGGCCTGCGGCTCGGCGGCCACCACCCGGTTGGGGTCCTGGGTGTCGTACTGCACCGGGAGCATGATCGTCTCCAGGGTGGCGGGATCGACCCCGTTCATGCTGCGGCTGAACTCCGCGAGCTTGGTCAGCGAGGCGAGCCCGGAGTCGGTCGTCAGCGCCGAGGTCAGGTCGTCGGCGATGGTGTAGGTCTTGGTGGGGCTGCCCAGCAGGTCCTGCTTCTTGATCTCGGCCAGCAGGGCGATGAGGAACTTCTGCTGCAGTCCGATGCGGCCGAGGTCGCTGCCGTCGCCGATGCCGTGCCGGGTGCGGACGAACTGCAGTGCCTGGGTGCCGTCGAGGCGGTGGGTACCCGCGGTCAGGTTCAGGCCGCTGGAGGTGTCGCGGATGTCCTGGTCGATCGTGACGGGAACGCCGCCGATGGCATCGACCAGCCCCTTGAAGCCCGCGAAGTCGACCTCCACGAAGTGGTCCATGCGCACCCCCGACATCTGTTCCACCGTCTTGACCACACAGGCCGGACCGGCCAGCGAGTACACGGAGTTGAACATCACCCGCCGCGCCGAGGGCAGCGTGGTCCCGTCCCGTCCGGTGCACTCGGGGCGGGTGACGAGGGTGTCGCGCGGGATGCTGACGGCCACGGCCCGGCTGCGTCCCTCGGGTATGTGGATCACCAGCGCGGTGTCCGAACGCGCCCCGGCCACCTTGCCGGTGTCCAGCGCCGCGTTGGCGCCGGCCCGGGAGTCCGAGCCCAGCACCAGCAGGTTCTGCCCGGAGGTCGGCAGCTTCTCGGGGCGGTTGTCACCGAGGGCCCGGTCGATGTCGACGCCCTTGATGTTGGAGTTCAGATCGTTGTAGAGCCAGTAGGCGGTGCCGCCGGCCGCGAGCACCAGCACCACCAGGCTCAGCACGATCCACCGCCCGACGCGTCGCCGGGGGCGTGGCCGGGCGGCGGCCCGGTGACCCGACGGTGCGCGCCTCGATCTGCGGGGGCCCGTCCCCGTGGGCGCCTGCGTCATACCTCAGTCCTCTCTCGGTCAAGTGGCTCGATGCCTTGGTCCGTTGCGGGGGCAGGGCACGAGTGGGGGGAGGACCGGGCCCGCGTGGCGCCCGAGCGCCGTGGTGTGCCCGAACTATAGACCGAATATCGGGCGGTGCGCGGACGGCGGCGCCCGGACGGCCCTCGGTGCGCACCGTCGCCCGGCTGTTCAAGTGGTCGTCACTTCGTTATGTGTTCTGCGTCATTCATGCGTGTAGTTGACAGGTGCAGGTACCGATGGTGATGATGTGCGCGACCTGTGAAGGTTAAATTTCTATGTGAAACGCGTGATGGTTCTTACCTGCGCGTGGTGGTGCGGTCGCGGTTCGAGCCCGGGGGGCGCGAGGGCGGGCGACCGCGAGTGCTCAAGGGCCCACGGCCTGCGGGGGAATGGGGAGGATGGCTGTGATGCTGCGTGCCTCTGCCCGGAAGGGGCGGCGGCGTGACGGCCGTATCTGATCACGTCGTCGGCCGGGTGCCGAACCCGGCTCGGCCGTACTCCGGTGAGCGCCGCGCGGCGCCCGGTCCCGCGGTCGCCGCAACGACCACGCTGACCGCGGAGCACGGTGACGTCTACGTCGAGCCCGGGCTCACCCCGCTGGCGGCCCGCGAGGCCAACCGGTCCGCCCTGTCCGGCCTGCTCGACGCCGTCGGTGTCGCCCACTTCGCCGTGCGCGGCACGGTGGACCACGGCACGGTCGTCGCCGTCGCGGAGGAGGACCGGGAGCGGGTGCTCTCCGCCGTGTTCCGGGGGCTGAGCCAGTTCCCCGGCCACCTGAGCGTGGTGGATCCGGACTCGCCCCGGCCGGCCAAGCCGGTCTCCTCGCGCGACCCGCGGGCCTGGCGCGACGTCCCGAGCGCCCGGGTGCTGCAGATCAGCTGGTACCGCACCGACCCCGGCCGCCATCTGCTGCTGGGCCACGAGTACGGCTGCGCGATCGAGTTCTGGCAGCGGCAGGGCACCCACCTCGTGGCGCCGCGCGCCAACCGCGCCGCCTGGGCCGTCGCCGCCGACGGCAGCAATGTGCTCGGCGCCGCCCGGCTGTTCAGCCGCTTCGTCTCCGACTGGACCCCGGCCCACCTGGCGCCGGCGCTCGCCACCCGGCCGGAGTTCCTGGTCAACTGCGCGGACGACATCGCCTTCCCCGTCGACGCCGTCTACACCTGGGTCGACGGCAACGACCCGGCCTGGCAGGCGCGCAAGGCCCAGGCCAAGGGCGAGGTCTACCACGCCGAGTCGGCCAGCGACGCGCGCTTCATCAGCCGGGACGAGCTGCGGTACTCGGTGCGCTCGCTGCACCTGTTCGCGCCGTGGATCCGCAACGTCTACATCGTCACCGACGACCAGGTGCCGGCCTGGCTGCGCGAGGACCTGCCCGGGCTGCGCATCGCCACCCACAAGGAGATCTTCCGCAACCCGGCGGATCTTCCGGTGTTCAACTCGCACGCCATCGAGAGCCAGCTGCACCGCATCGAGGGTCTGGCCGAGCACTTCCTGTACTTCAACGACGACATGTTCATCGGCCGCCCGGTGGCCCCGCACGCCTTCTTCACCCCCACCGGAACCGCGCGCTACTTCCCGTCGCGCAACCGCATTCCGCAGGGCCCGGTGGTGGAGACCGACAGCCCCGTCGACGCGGCGTGCAAGAACAACCGGGCGCTGCTGAAGGAACGATTCGGCCGAGTGATCACCCAGCCCATGGAACACATCCCCTACGCCCTGCGCCGCTCGGCGATGGAGGAGGCCGAGCGCGACTTCCCCGAGGCCTGGGCCCGGACCTCGGCCAGCAGGTTCCGGGCCATGACCGATCTGTCACCGACCTCGTCCTTCGCCCTGTACTACGCGGCCCTGACCGGACGGGCACAGCCGGGCTCGATGCCCTTCACCTACCTCCAGCTCGCCGTGCCCGACCTCGCGGACCGGTTGCAGCGCCTGCTGGACGGCCGGGACCAGGACACCTTCTGCCTCAACGACGCCTTCTCCACCCCGGAGGACATCGAGGCGCAGCAGGAGCTGCTGGACGGGTTCCTCAACGCCTACTTCCCCACCCCCAGTCCCTACGAACGATGAAGCGGAGTTCATGACGTGCCCGACCCGACGTCGATGAACTCAGCGGTTCACGTCTACAAGCGGCTCGTTCCCCAGCCGGTGCGCTCGGTCGCCGCGACCACGCTGCCCGTCGGCGTGCGGCGCAAGGTCAAGGCCCAGCTCGCCCGGACCCTGCGGCGCCGCGAGGCCCGTCTGCACCGGCGGGCCCTGCGGCGGGTGCGCCGCGCCGGACTCGGCGGGTCCGAGCGCCGGACCCCCGCGCCCGACGGACGCATCGGCCACGTCCACGCCGGCCTCACCGCCGACCTCGCCCGCCGGTTCGACCACGATCTGGTGACCCAGGCCCTGGACGTCGCCGAGATCCCCTGGTTCGCCGTCCCCGCGCTCGACGACCGGCGGATCTGCCTGGCCGTCGACCAGCGGGACAAGGGCGCTGTCCGCCGCGTGCTGCGCGCGCTGCTGGAGGAGCACACCGGCTACGTCGTCTCCGTCTCGCCCGCCAGGAACGACACCCAGGACACACCCGGCAGCCACATGAAGGCGTGGAAGCACTACGGCAAGGCCCGCGTGATCCGTGTCACCTGGCTGCGGACCGACCCCACGGAGAACCTGTGGGTCGGCGAGGACCAGGGCATCGAGATCGAGTTCTGGACGGTCAACACCGCACTCGCCACCGAACGCCTCATCGGCCCGCGCCCCAACCGGGTCCAGCGTGCCGTGCCCAGCGACGCACCCGGCGTCGAGATCGGCCTCGACCGGCTGTGCGGCTACAGCGACATCGACGGCGACCTCGAACCGACGATCACCCTGGAAGGCTTCGACGTGCCACGGCTGGAGGAGATCGACTTCCCGGTCGACGCCGTCCTGCTGTGGCAGCACCCCACCCCCTGGGGCGAGGAACTGCTGCGGGCCGCGCTGCGCTCCCTGCACCAGTACGCGCCCTGGGTGGACGTCGTCCACGTGGTCGCCGAGGCGCAGCCGCCGGCCTGGCTGCGCGCCGGGGAGCGGCTCACCGTGCTCGAGGCCCGGCCCGGCGCGCAGTGGCTGCTGCACCGGCTGCCGGACGTGGCCGAGCACTTCCTGCTGCTGCGCCCCGGCGCGGTGCTCGGCCGGCCGGTGCGGCCCTTCGACTACTTCACCCCGGACGGCCAGAGTCGCCCCCGGCGCGGCCCCTGGAACGCGCAGGAGTCCTTCGCGCCCTGGTCGCGTGCCGCCTACTCCGCCACCGGCCGGATCACCGCACACGGCTACGCGCACGGACCCCAGCCGCACCGCGCCGAGATCTTCGCCCGGCTGGCCGAGGCCGGTCCCGCCCCCCTGCAGCTGCCGGACGGCCAGCTCGCGCCCGCGGTGCCGGGCACCCACCCCCTGGACGGCCTGGTCCACCACTTCGCGCAGGTCAACGGATTCGCCGAGCCCTCCGGTGAGGCGTCCGTGGCCCTGCACGCCGCGCTGCCCGGCATCGGCACCCCTCTGGAACGGCTGCTGGTGCGCCGGGACACCCAGCAGATCCAGCTCTTCGGCCTCGGCACCGACGAGGCGCACCGCACCGGCGGAACCCAGGCGGTCGTCGACTTCCTGCACCGCTACTTCCCCGTCCCCAGCGTGTTCGAGGAGGACCACACGTCCGTGCCCGGCACCGTCGGCGAGGCGGTCGGCCACCGGTGAACACGGGCAATCCCGAGGCGTCCGCTGCGGTCGGGGCCTACCGCAGTTTGGTACCCGCCGGCCTGAGAGGCCGCATCGCGCGGGTGGTCCCGCCGCGCTTGCGCACCCTGCTCAAGCAGGTGCTGCGCCGCCTGCACGTCTTCGGCGCCCTGACCCGGCTGCTGCGCGGGCTGCGGGCCCGCCGCCGCTGGCCGCACCTGTTCCAAGGCGGCGAGCGGCTCGCGGCGCTGGCCGGGCCCGGAGCCCGGATCGCGCTGGTGCGGCCCACCGTGTCGCCGCTCGGCCTGCGCGAGGCCAACCTCGAACTCGTCGTGACCGCGCTGGAGGAGGCGGGCGTCGACTACTTCGCGATCCGCGGCGCCTCCGACTACCGGTCCTGCCTGGCCGTCGCCGAGGCCGACCGCGCCCGGGTCGCCCGGGTGCTCGCACGCCTCGCCGAGCACAGCCCGGTCTATCTGCACGCCTGTCGCGGCCAGGCGGCCCAGGGCCGTGCCGTGCTGTGCGGTTCCCGGCCCGGACGGCGCCTGCCCCGGCACGCGTCCGTCCTGCGGATCGGCATGGTCTGGAGCGATCCGGCCGGCTCCCTCGTGCTGGGCCTGGAGTACGGCTGCGACCTGGAGTTCTGGCAGCGCCGTGAAGGCCGCCTGGTCGCCCCGCGTCCGAACCGGGTCACCGAGGACGTCGCCCTCGACGAGCCCCGCGTCACCGTTCCGGTCAGCCGGCTCACCGGCTTCGCGGCCCTGCACACCCGCCGTACCCGCGCCGTGCGGACCATCCGGCCCTGCGCCGAGCCCCTGCCCGAGGACGTGCGCTTCCCCATCGACGTCGTCTACACCTGGGTCGACGGCAACGACCCGGCCTGGCAGCAGCGCCGGGCCGCGTTCGGCCCCGGGGGCTACCACACGGAGTCCGCCAACGCCGCCCGTTACATCAGCCGCGACGAACTGCGCTACTCCCTGCGCGCGCTGGAGCAGAACGCGCCCTGGGTGCGCCACGTCTACCTGGTGACGGACCGCCAGCGGCCGGCCTGGCTCAACGACGGCCACCCGCGGCTCACCGTCGTCGACCACTCCGAGATCTTCGACGACCCGGCCGCCCTGCCCACCTTCAACTCGCACGCCATCGAAAGCCGTCTGCACCACATCAAGGGCCTGGCCGAGCACTTCCTGTACTTCAACGACGACATGTTCCTCGGCCGCCCCGTCACCCCGCAGGACTTCTTCCTCTCCAACGGCATGACCCGCACCTTCTTCTCACCGTCCCAGGTACCCCGCTGGGACCTCACCCCCGGGGACCGGCCGGTGGACGCCGCCGGCAAGAACAACCGGCGGCTGCTCATGGACCGCTTCGGCACCGCCCTGGTGCAAAAACTGCGGCACGCACCGTACGCCTTGCGCCGCAGCGTCCTGCAGGAGATCGAGCAGGAGTTCGCCGAGGAGCACAGGAGGACCTCCTACAGCCGGTTCCGCAGCCCCACGGACATCTCGGTCCCGTCCTCCCTGTACCACTACTACGCGTACCTGACCGGGCGTGCGGTGCCCTCCCAGATCGCCTTCGCCTACCTCGATCTGGCCAAGCCCGAGATCCGGCGCCGGCTCGGCATCCTGCTGGCCCGCCGCGACCGGCAGGCGTTCTGCATCAACGACACGCTCTCCGACGGCCACGACACGGCACGCCAGACGGCGATGCTCCGCACCTTCCTGCAGGCGTACTACCCCGTGCCGAGCCCCTTCGAGCGCAAGGAGCGTGAGACCCGGTGAAGATCTCCTTCCTGATCAACAACGTCTACGGCATCGGGGGCACCAACCGGACCGTCATCAACCTCGCCGAGGCGCTCTCCGTCCACCACGACGTCGAGATCGTCTCGGTGTTCCGGCGGGCCACCACCACCAAGTTCGAGATCTCCCCGCGCGTGACGGTCCGGGCCCTGGTCGATCTGCGCCCCGGCTCCCCCGACCGCGGCGCGGCCGGCAGCGACGAGCCCAGCGACGTGGTGCCCCGGCAGGAGGAGTTCTACGCGCAGTACAGCAGGTTCACCGACGGCCGGATCATCCGGGAACTGGAGCGGACCTCCGCCGACGTGGTGGTCGGCACCCGGCCCAGCCTCAACCTGTTCGTCGCCGCCCACACCCGGGACGGCGCGCTGCGCGTCGCGCAGGAACACATGACCCACCTGGCCATCCCGCCCGCGGTACGCGCCGAGATGGCCCGCGTCTACCCACGTCTGGACGCCATCACGACCGTCACCGAGGCGGACGCGCGCTCCTTCCAGGAGAACACGCCGATCCCCGGCATCCCCGTGATCGGCATCCCCAACAGCGTGCCCGAGCCGTCCGTCACGCCCTCCGACTGCACCCGCAAAGTCGTCGTCAGCGCCGGACGCATGCACCGCATCAAACGGTACGACCTGCTCATCCGCGCCTTCGCCCGCCTCACCGAGGACTTCCCCGACTGGCAGCTGCGCATCTACGGCGACGGCGGGGAGGCCGGAAAACTGCGCGCCCTGGTGACCGAACTCGGCCTCACCGGCCGGGCGCTGCTCATGGGCGGCTTCTCGCCGATCGAGTCCGAGTGGGCGAAGGGCTCCATCGCCGCGGTGACCTCCAGCGCGGAGTCCTTCGGCATGACCCTGGTGGAGGCCATGCGCTGCGGGCTGCCGGTGGTCTCCACCGACTGCCCCGTCGGCCCCCGCGAGATCCTGCGGGACGGCGAGGACGGGTTCCTCGTGCCCAACGGCGAGGTCGAGGGCATCGCCTGGGGCCTGCGCCGCCTGATGGCCGACGAGTCCCTGCGCCGCACCATGGGCGCGGCCGCGCTGCGCAACGCCGCCCGCTACGACCCGGCGGCCGTCGCCGACCGCTACCTGGAGCTGTTCGCCGACGCCGCCCGCCGCCGCGCCGGCGCCGACCGCGGCTACCGCGCCCCCGCCGGCGCGCGGAAGGCGGGCGCCGACCGGCTCACCGTGCCGCCCCTCACGCTCGGCGCCGCCACCGTCGACGTCACCGCGGACGACGCGGGCTGGCTGCGGCTGTCCGCCGAGGGACCGGGCGAAGGCCGCCGGCGCTGGCAGTTCGTTTTGCGTCACAACCCGTCCGACGGCGAGCCCCGCCCCGAGCTTCCCCTGCGCACCTCCCGCACCGCTCTGGACAACGGCGGAACCCGCTACACCGCGGTGATCACCCCGACGGCCCTCGACGCACTCGGCGACGGCCGCTGGCAGGTGACCATGAGCACCGCCAAGTCGCAGACCGTGCACATGAAGGCAGGGCTGCGCGACACCCGGGCACTGATCGACGCGCGGGCCCGGCTGGTCGCCCGCCCGCCGACCGGCCCCGTCGTCTGGAACCTGCCGTACGCCCAGCCCAACGGGCGGCTGATGCTGCGCACGGTGCTGCGTGAGCACCATGCCGAGTGCACCGGCGTCGAGGTCGGGGAGGGGCGCATCACCGTGCGGGGCGTGCTGTGCGGAGAGCGCCGGATCGAACCGGGCGCCCTGTTCGTCGTCAGCCGCCGTGGTCCGCGCACCCAGAACGTGTCCGTCCCCGTCCAGGTCCTGGGCCGGCAGGCCTTCCGGGCCGAGGTGCCGGTGCGACAGGTGGTCGACCGCCGACTGGAGCGCTGGGAGGACTGGGACTGGTGGCTGCAGCCGGACCCGGCCGACCGGCGCAAGGTGCGTGTGTGCCATCTGCTGGAGGACTTCCCCGACGTCAAGGGCGCCTACGCCTACCCGTCCCTGCCGATGGTCGGCGACGAGGCCTCCCCTTATGCCGTGGTCCACCCCGCCCGCCCGGTCTGGGTACGGCCGTACTGCTCGGCCTCGGGAGCCATGGCCATGAACGTGGTCGACCGATAGGGATGGACGAGACGTGAACCGAACCATATTCGTGCTGGGCGACTCCGTGCCCGCCCCGCGGACGGAGGACGAGGCCCCCATGGCGGGCTGGGGCCAGAAGATCGAGGACCTCCTCGTCGGCCCGGTCGAGGTCGCCAACTACGCGCGCAGCGCGATGACCACCCGCAAGTACTTCACCGAACGCTTCCCGGCGATGCTCAACCGCATGAAGCGCTCGGACATCGTGCTGATCGGCTTCGGCTGCGTCGATCACATGATCCACAACGGCACCCGCTACGTGCCGATCCCCGAGTACCGGGAACTGCTGCGGCTGTTCGCCACCTATGTGCACCAGGAAGGGGGCATACCGGTGATGGTCACCCCCATGGCGCGGTACGCCTTCTCGGCGACCGGCGAGGTGCTCAACACGCTGGGCCACTATCCCCAGGCCATGCGGGAGGTGGCCGACCGTCTGGGCGTCCCCCTGATCGACCTCAACCAGCGCACCACGCAGCTGTGGTCGGAGATCGGCCCGATGCGGCTGCGCCAGTACTTCAGCTGGGTGGACGCCGGGGAGCACCCCCTGCACCCCGACGGAAGCATCGACTCCACGCACCTGAACCACACGGGTGCCTCCGAAGTGGCCCGGATCGTGGTGGCCGACCTGTGCAACCTCGGGGTGCTCGACAAGGCCGACGTGAGCGTCGAACGGCTCATGGAGCCGCCGGTGATGCCGCCGCTGTCGGGCGAGTTCACCGTCCAGACCCCCGAGGCGGCCCTGTACGCCCAGCCGGTGGGCGAGGCCCCGAGGATCACCAAGCCGGCACCGGGCGGCCTGGCCGGGCCGATGGTGAAGCTGACCGGTGCCGCCGCGCCCGGCACGCACTATCTGCTCTTCTTCGAGCAGGGCCACTACCTCGGCGGTACCGGCGTCGGCAGTGCCGGCCAGTGGTCGTGGCGGCGGTCGGTGAACTGGCCGGCCGGCGACCACGTCGTGCAGTGCGTGGGGCTGCGCGCCGACGGCTGCTCGGCGGCGGTCGAGCACCGCTTCACCGTGCTCACCGACGTTCCCCCGCCCGTCGTGAACGGGCCGGCCGACGGCGCCTTCTCCGGGCCGCGGCCGCGCTTCTCCGGAACCGTGCGCCCCGGCGTGACGAAGATCGTCCTGCTGGAGGGGGACGTGCTCATCGGGGCGACCGGCGTGAACGACAACGGGGAATGGGCGTTCACCCACGCCCATCCCTGGCGCCCCGGTGTGCACACGGTGAATGTGATCGCCCTGTTCGGCGCCGCCGAGTCCGCGCCCACCCCCCGCACGTTCAAGGTCGTCGGCATCCCCGACGACAGCCCCATCCGTGCGCTGGGTGCCTCCCGGCACGCCTGCGGCGACGTGTGCGAGCACCGACCGTTCGCCGGCGACTGGTGACGGCCGGGGGCGCTCCTGCGAGCCGACGGGCGGAAGGGCAGGGGACGTGCGGAGCAGGCTGAGGCCGTGGTGGCCCGCGGGCGCCGCGGCGGTGCTGCTCGTGGCGGCGCTCGCCGTCCCCGGCGGCAAGGACAGCTCCCCGAGCGGGCCGGGGACGGTCCGCGTCCTGCAGTACAACCTCTGCGGGGCCGCCGCGGCCTGCCCGTGGAACGCGGGCGGCTCGGGACCCGGCACGTCCGTCGCGCGGCTGGTGCGTGAGGCGGCGCGGCTGCGACCGGACCTGATCACCGTGAACGAGATCTGTCTGACCCAGTACAGCGGTCTGAAGGACCGACTGGCCCGCGCCGGCCTGCGCATGGACGGAACGTACGCCTCCGCGCTGGACAACGTGCCGGCCTGCGGCACCAGCGGCCGCTTCGGATCGGCGGTGCTCAGCCGCGGTGACGTTCCCGACGGCCGGCAGGACTACCGCCGCTTCACGCACACCGGGGCAGAGACCTACACCGGAAAGGGCCGTACGGCGCCCGTGCACAGGGGACTGCTGTGCGCCCGCACGCGCCTGGACGGGATGCGGCTCGTGGCCTGCACGGCCCACACCTACGCCAAGGCCCCGGAACAACTGCGCGAGATCCGGGACCGGATGGCCGAGTTCCCCGCGGACCTTCCCCTGGTGCTCGCCGGGGACCTCAACCTCCCGCCCCAGGCACCGGCTCTCGCCCTTCTCACGGATCGCTTCGTGGAGGCCGACGCCGCCCGGAGGGCCACCGCCGGCGGCCGGAAGATCGACTACGTGTTCGCCACCCGGCGCCACTTCTCCGCGCGGGACGCGGACGTCCGCACGTTTCCCGAGTCCGATCACGCCCTGGTCCAGGGGCTGTTCGCCCGGCGGTCCGGAACCTGACGAGGAAGGGCCCCCGCACCGGCGGGGGCCCTTGTCACGCTCCGGCGAGCACTACGCCGGGACCGAGGCCACCCCGGCCGGCAGGAACCTCTTGCCGTTGACCCGCTCGCTGACGCCCTCGCGGTCCAGGTACGGCGTGATGCCGCCCAGGTGGAAGGGCCAGCCGGCGCCGGTGATCAGGCACAGGTCGATGTCCTGGGCCTCGGCGACGACGCCCTCGTCGAGCATCAGGCCGATCTCCTGGGCGACCGCGTCCAGGACGCGGGCGCGGACCTGCTCCTCCGTCAGGACCGTGTCGCCCTGCTTGAGGAGCGCGGCGACCTCCGGGTCGAGCTCGGGCTTGCCGCTGTCGTAGACGTAGAAGCCGCGCTTGCCGGCCTCGACGACCGCCTTGAGGTTGGGGGAGACCGTGAAGCGGTCCGGGAACGCCTGGTGCAGGGTCTGGGAGACATGCAGGCCGATCGCGGGGCCGACCAGCTCCAGCAGCACCAGCGGGGACATCGGCAGGCCCAGCGGCTCCACCGCCTTCTCCGCCACGGCCACCGGGGTGCCCTCGTCGATGACGTTCTGGATCTCGCCCATGAAGCGGGTCAGGATGCGGTTGACCACGAACGCCGGGGCGTCCTTGACCAGCACCGCGGTCTTCTTCAGCTTCTTCGCCACCGCGAAGGCCGTGGCCAGCGCCGCGTCGTCCGTCTTCTCGCCGCGGACGATCTCCAGCAGCGGCAGCACCGCGACGGGGTTGAAGAAGTGGAAGCCGACGACCCGCTCGGGGTGCTTCAGCTTCGAGGCCATCTCCGTCACGGACAGCGAGGAGGTGTTCGTCGCCAGGATCGCGTGCTCGGGCGCGACCGCCTCGACCTCCGCGAACACCTGCTGCTTGACGCCCATCTCCTCGAAGACGGCCTCGATGACGAAGTCGGCGTCCGCGAAGCCCTCCGCCTTGTCCAGGACACCGGTCACCAGCGCCTTGAGGCGGTTGGCCTTGTCCTGGTTGATCCGGCCCTTGCCGAGCAGCTTGTCGATCTCGGCGTGGACGTAGCCGACGCCCTTGTCGATGCGCTCCTGGTCGATGTCGGTCAGGACGACCGGCACCTCCAGACGGCGCAGGAACAGCAGGGCCAGCTGGCTGGCCATCAGGCCCGCGCCGACCACGCCGACCTTGGTGACCGGGCGGGCCAGGTTCTTGTCGGGGGCGCCCGCGGGGCGCTTGCCGCGCTTCTGCACGAGGTTGAAGGCGTAGATGCCCGCGCGCAGTTCGCCGCTCATGATCAGGTCCGCCAGGGCCTGGTCCTCGGCGTCGTACCCGGCCTGCAGGTCGCCGCTCTTGGCGGCGGCGATGATGTCCAGGGCCCGGTAGGCGGCCGGGGCCGCGCCGTGCACCTTGGAGTCGGCGATGAACCGGCCGCGCGCCACGGCCTGGTCCCAGGCCTCGCCGCGGTCGATCGCCGGGCGCTCGACCGCGATCTCGCCCTTGAGGACCGACGCCGTCCAGATCAGCGACTGCTCCAGGAAGTCCGCGCCCTCGAAGATCGCGTCCGCGATGCCGAGTTCGTAGACCTGCTTGCCCTTGAGCTGCCGGTTCTGGTTGAGGCTGTTCTCGATGATGACGGTCACGGCGTTGTCGGCGCCGATCAGGTTCGGCAGCAGGGTGCAGCCGCCCCACCCGGGCACCAGGCCGAGGAAGACCTCCGGCAGGGAGAACGCCGGGAGCGCCGCGGAGACCGTGCGGTAGGTGCAGTGCAGGCCGACCTCGACACCGCCGCCCATGGCCGCGCCGTTGTAGTACGCGAAGCTCGGCACCGCCAGCTGCGACAGCCGCTTGAAGACGTCGTGGCCGCCCTTGCCGATGGCCAGGGCGTGCTCCCGCTCCTTCAGCAGCTCCACACCCTTGAGGTCGGCGCCGACCGCGAAGATGAACGGCTTGCCGGTGATGCCGACGCCGACGATCTCGCCGTCCGCGGCCTCCTTCTCCACCTGGTCGATCGCGGCGTTCAGGTTCGCCAGCGACGCCGGGCCGAAGGTGGTCGGCTTGGTGTGGTCCAGGCCGTTGTCCAGCGTGATCAGCGCGAAGCGGCCGGCGCCCAGCGGCAGGTCGAAGTGGCGTACGTGGGCGCTCGTGACGACCTCGTCCGGGAACAGGTCCGAGGCCTGCTTCAACAGCTCGGCGGTGGTGCTCACTTGTCCCCCTCGAAGTGCGGGTTCTCCCAGATGACCGTCGCGCCCATGCCGAAGCCGACGCACATGGTGGTCAGGCCGTAGCGGACGTGCGGCTGCTCCTCGAACTGGCGGGCCAGCTGCGTCATCAGGCGCACACCGGAGGAGGCCAGCGGGTGGCCGAAGGCGATGGCGCCGCCGTACTGGTTGACGCGCTCGTCTTCGTCCGCGATGCCGTAGTGGTCGAGGAACGCCAGGACCTGCACGGCGAAGGCCTCGTTGATCTCGAACAGGCCGATGTCCGAGATGGACAGGCCGGCCTTGGCCAGGGCCTTCTCCGTCGCGGGGATCGGGCCGTAGCCCATGACCTCCGGCTCCACGCCCGCGAAGGCGTAGGAGACCAGGCGCATCTTGACCGGCAGGTCGTTCTCGCGGGCGAAGTCCTCGCTCGCGACGATCGACGCGGTGGCGCCGTCGTTCAGACCGGCCGCGTTGCCCGCGGTGACCCGGCCGTGCACGCGGAACGGCGTCTTGAGGTGCGCGATGGACTCCAGCGTGGTGCCCGGGCGCATCGGCTCGTCGGCGGTGACCAGGCCCCAGCCGGTCTCGCCGCCCTCCGGGTTGGTCCGGCGCACCGAGATCGGCACCAGGTCCTGCTGGATCTTGCCGTTGGCGTACGCCTTGGCGGCCTTCTCCTGCGAGCGCACCGCGTACTCGTCGGCGCGCAGCTTGGTGATGTGCGGGAAGCGGTCGTGCAGGTTCTCCGCGGTCATGCCCATGAACAGGGCGGACTCGTCGACCAGCTTCTCGGACACGAACCGCGGGTTGGGGTCCACGCCCTCGCCCATCGGGTGGCGGCCCATGTGCTCGACACCGCCCGCGATGGCGACGTCGTAGGCGCCGAAGGCGATGGAGCCGGAGACGGTGGTGACGGCGGTCAGCGCGCCCGCGCACATGCGGTCGATCGCGTAACCGGGGACCGAGGTGGGCAGGCCCGCGAGGATGCCGGCCGTGCGCCCGATCGTCAGGCCCTGGTCGCCGATCTGCGTGGTCGCGGCGATGGCGACCTCGTCGACCTTCTTCGGGTCCAGGCCGGGGTTGCGGCGCAGCAGCTCCCGGATCGCCTTCACGACGAGGTCGTCGGCGCGGGTCTCGTGGTAGATGCCCTTCGGGCCCGCCTTGCCGAACGGGGTGCGGACGCCGTCGACGAAGACGACGTCCCTGACGGTACGAGGCACGATGGCTCTCCTCCAGGGTGCGGGGTGGCACTGCTGCGGCGCGCAGCGCTGAGCGCGCGCTCAGCGCTCATGCTACTCGTGGGTAATGTCACTGCCCAGTCCCCACGCCCCAAGCGGCGAACGTCACACCCGCCGACGGCCGCGGCGCGGCCGGCTTCCACGGGCGGACCGCGGCGTACGAGGCACCGCGCCACGCGGCGGCGGAGTGCCGGGGTGCTCAGGCGCCCGTGCCGCGCAGCGCGTCCGCCAGCACCGGGGCCACCTGCTCCACCTGCCACGGCCGCGCGCCGAACCCGGCGAGCGCGGCCCCGACGGACTCGGGGTCGATCACCCGCGGCGGCCCCCAGCACAGCCGCCGCACGGCGTCCGGCGAGATCAGGTTCTCCTGCGGCATGGTCAGCCGCTCGGCCAGCGCGGAGACGGCGGCTCGCGCCGCCGTCCGCCCGGCCGCCGCGGCCGGGTCCTTGTCGGCCCACGCGCGCGGCGGCGGGGGTCCGGTCACCTGCTGCCCCTGCTGCGGCAGCTCCGACTCGGGCAGCGCCTTGGCCCGGTCCACCGCGGCCTGCCACTGCTCCAGCTGGCGTCGCCCCGTGCGGTGCCCGAAGCCGTTCAGCGCGGCCAGCGCGTGCACGTTGGAGGGCAGGGCGAGCGCGGCCTCCACGATCGCCGCGTCGGACAGCACCTTGCCCGGGGAGACGTCCCGCCGCCGGGCGATCCGGTCCCGGGTCTGCCACAGTTCGCGGACGACGGCCAGCTGCCGCCTGCGCCGGACCTTGTGCATCCCGGAGGTGCGCCGCCAGGGGTCCTTGCGGGGCTCGGGCGGCGGCGCGGAGGCAAGGGCGTCGAACTCCTGCGGGGCCCAGTCGAGCTTGCCCTGCCGGTCCAGCTCCTTCTCCAGCGCGTCGCGCAGGTCGACGAGCAGTTCGACGTCCAGCGCCGCGTAGCGCAGCCATGGCTCGGGCAGCGGCCGGGTGGACCAGTCGACGGCGGAGTGGCCCTTCTCCAGGACGAAGCCGAGCACGTTCTCGACCATCGCGCCGAGGCCGACCCGCGGGAAGCCGGCGAGCCGGCCGGCCAGCTCGGTGTCGAACAGGCGGGTGGGCACCATGCCTATCTCGCGCAGGCAGGGCAGGTCCTGGGTGGCGGCGTGCAGCACCCACTCCACGCCCGACAGCGCCTCGCCGAGGCCGGACAGGTCCGGGCAGGCCACAGGGTCGATCAGGGCGGTCCCGGCGCCCTGGCGGCGCAGCTGCACCAGGTAGGCGCGCTGGCCGTAGCGGTAGCCGGAGGCGCGCTCGGCGTCGACGGCGACGGGGCCGGAGCCCGCGGCGAACGCGGCGACCACCCGGTCGAGCGCGTCGGCGTCGGCGATCACGGGCGGGATGCCCTCGCGTGGTTCGAGCAACGGGATCGGCGCCCCCGTGTCAGAAGTTCCGCCGTCGTCCGGAGGGGCGCCTCCGGTGGTTCGCAGTGAGCTGTCTGCTGCGGTTTCTTGGGCGTCGGTCACATGTCAAGAGTATCCGTGCATGGACGGCGCCCGCCGACGGAACGTTCCGTCGGCGGGCGCCGGGGGGTCGTAAACCGGTCAGGCCGGTGACACGTCCGGTTCACGACCGGCAGGGAGGGGACGGGACCGGCGCGGCGCTTAGGGACACGGTGCGGCCGGTGGGGTGAAGGGGGAGGAAGAGGGGTGTCGGCGGGTGCGGACGGGTGATGGTGGGGGCAGGCGGGGCCGCACGAGGCGCAGCCAGACCAGGAGGAGCACCGCCGCAGTGACGGCGAACGGCAGGAGGGCGCCGAGCGCGAGGACGAGCCAGCGGACCAAGGTGGCGAACACGTCCATGCCGCCGCCCAGCGCGTCCGTGAAGCCGGGCTCGTCGTGCGCGCCGGCCTTGTCGTCCGCCGGTTTCTCGGACAGCGACAGGGTGATGGTGGCCAGACGCGTCCGGTCCTTCAGCGACGCCTGCTGGGCGAGCAGCGACTCCAGGTCCGCCTCGCGGCGGCTCAGCTCGCCCTCCAGCCGGACCACCTCGCTCAGGTCGTCCGCCTTGTCCATCAGGGCGCGCACCCGGGCGACGCTGGCGCGCTGGGAGCGGATGCGGCTGTCGACGTCGACGACCTGGTCGGTGACGTCCTGCGCCCGCGCCGTGCGCTCGACCAGCGTGCCGGTGCCCTGCAGAGCGGTGAGGACCTGGTCGTACCGGCCGGCGGGCACGCGCCGTACGACGCGGGTCTGCTCGTGGCCCTCCCCGTCGCGGGTGGTGGTCTCGTCGCCGACGTAGCCGCCCGCGTCCTCGGCGGCGGCACGGGCCGCGTCGAGGGCCTTGGGCACGTCCGGGACCTCCACGGTCAGCGCGGCGGTCCGGATGACCTGGCTGGTCGCTTTCGGCGGTGCGGTGGCCTTCGCGCCAAAGGCCGCGCCGCCTGTGGGGGAGGCCGCGCCGCCGCCCGTGCCCGGCGCGTCCCGCCGGGCCTGCCCGCCCGCGCTGCCGCGGGCCGCGGCCCTGCTGTCGGAGGAACCTCCGCTGTCGCCTCCCGCGCTGCACCCGGCGACCGCCAGGGCGGCCGCGAGCAGCAGCCCGGCCAGAGCGGACGCGGGCCTCGCGGTCCTCGCGGGCCGGAGGGAACGCCCCTCGGAGCGCTTGTCCGGTTGCCCGGTGGATCGCCTGTCGGAAGGTCCGTCCGGTTGCCTGGTGGATCGCCTGTCGGAGCGCCGTACGCACATGTGCCGTTCCCCCCGAGAGCCGTCGTGACGGTGACATCTGTTCGACGTCCGGGGCGCGCAGGACGTTGGGCCGGAAGGGGTCCCGATGCGGTCACGGTCAGGACTCGCCCCGGACACCGCCTCGGGCGCCGTGGCCGCGGCGGCGAGCGGTGCTGCGCCGCCCACGGTCCCGGCGGCGGTGTCAGAGGGGTCTGAGAGAGTGGGGGACATGAGCGGAACGGGTACGGACACGGGCGCGGTCCCGGGGCAGGTCGTCGGCATCGGAGCAGGCATCGCGGGGCTGGCGGCCGCGCACCGGCTGCTGCGGCGCGGGGCGCGGGTGACGGCGCTGGAGGCGGGGGACCGGGTCGGCGGCAAGCTGCTGCCCGGTGAGATCGCGGGCGTGCGGGTGGATCTCGGCGCCGAGTCCCTGCTGGCCCGCCGGCCCGAGGCCGTCGCCCTGGCACGCGAGACCGGCCTCGCGGACCTGCTGCAGCCGCCCGCCACGGCCACCGCCTCGATCTGGACCCGCGGCGCGCTGCGCCCCATGCCCAAGGGCCATGTGATGGGCGTGCCCGGCACCGCCGCCACGCTGGCCGGGGTGCTCTCCGACGAGGGCCTGGCCCGCATCGAGCGCGACGCCGACCTGCCCCGCACCGAGGTCGGCGACGACGTGGCGGTGGGGGCGTACGTGGCCGAGCGGCTGGGCCGCGAGGTCGTCGACCGCCTGGTCGAGCCGCTGCTCGGCGGCGTCTACGCCGGTGACGCCTACCGCATCTCGATGCGCTCGGCCGTCCCCCAGCTCTTCGAGGCCGCCCGGCACCACGACTCGCTCACCGAGGCGGTCCGCGCGATCCAGGCCCGTACGGCCGCGTCGCAGCAGACCGGCCCGGTCTTCATGGGCATCGAGGGCGGCGTGGGCCGGCTGCCGCTCGCGGTCGCCGACGCGGTGCGGGCGCGCGGCGGCGAGATCCTGACCGGGACACCGGTGACGGAGCTGCGCCGGGAAGCGGGGGCGGGCTGGCGGATCGTGGCCGGTCAACGGGTGCTGCGCGCGGACGCGGTGGTCGTCGCCACCCCCGCGCCCGCCGCCGCCGACCTGCTGGCCGCCGAGTCGCCCGGGGCGGCGGCCGAGCTGCGGGCGGTCGAGTACGCCTCCATGGCGCTGATCACCCTCGCCTACCGCCGCGCCGACGCCGCCGCGCTCCCCGAGGGCAGCGGCTTCCTGGTGCCGCCCGTCGACGGGCGGACCATCAAGGCGTCCACCTTCGCCTCCCGCAAGTGGGGCTGGATCGCCGAGGAGGACCCTGACGTCGTCGTGGTGCGCACCTCGGTCGGGCGGTACGGCGAGACGGAGATCCTGGACCGGGAGGACGCCGAGCTGGTGGACCTGTCCCGGCAGGACCTGCGCGAGGCCACCGGCCTGGCCGCCGCGCCGCTGCACAGTCGCGTCACCCGCTGGACGAACGGCCTGCCGCAGTACCCCGTCGGCCACCACGCGCGCGTGGCCCGAATCCGCGAGCACGTCGCCGAGCTGCCCGGCCTGGCCGTGTGCGGCGCGGCCTACGACGGCGTGGGCGTCCCGGCCTGCATCGCGAGCGCCTACGCGGCCGTCGACCAGCTCGGCGGCGACCTGCGCGCTGTGCAGCGGCTCACCGCCCACCCGGTGCCGAGCCTGCACGGCGGAGCGGGAGAATAGACCCATGAGTGACGACGCCCCCACCACCGAGTCCGGCAGGATCCCGAACAAGGGCAAGCTGGCCAAGGACCTCAACGAGGTCATCCGCTACACGCTGTGGTCCGTCTTCAAGCTGAAGGACGTGCTGCCCGAGGACCGCGCCGGCTACGCCGACGAGGTCCAGGAGCTGTTCGACCAGCTCGCCGCCAAGGACGTGACGATCCGCGGCACGTACGACATCTCAGGCATGCGTGCCGACGCCGACCTCATGATCTGGTGGCACGCCGAGACCAGCGACCAGCTGCAGGAGGCGTACAACCTCTTCCGCCGCACCAGGCTGGGCCGCGCGCTGGAACCGGTGTGGTCGAACATGGCGCTGCACCGCCCCGCCGAGTTCAACCGCTCGCACATCCCGGCGTTCCTCGCCGACGAGACGCCGCGCGACTACGTCAGCGTCTACCCCTTCGTGCGCTCCTACGACTGGTACCTGCTGCCCGACGAGGACCGCCGCCGCATGCTCGCCGACCACGGCAAGATGGCCCGCGGCTACCCGGACGTGCGCGCCAACACCGTCGCCTCCTTCTCCCTGGGCGACTACGAGTGGATCCTCGCCTTCGAGGCGGACGAGCTGCACCGCATCGTCGACCTCATGCGTCACCTGCGGGGCTCGGAGGCCCGCCGCCACGTGCGCGAGGAGGTGCCGTTCTTCACCGGGCGGCGCAAGGACATCGCCGACCTGGTCGCCGGGCTCGCCTGAGACCGGTCCTGTCCGGCGCCGGGCGCGGTGCGCAGGCCGCCGCCCGCGCCCGTCTCGCCAGGCCGGCCCTCCGGGACGTTTCCGGAGCCGGGCGGCCGGTCACTCCCGCCAGGGCTGGTCGCGGTGGGTGAAGGCCGCCCGCAGCTCCGGTTCGCCGATCGCGCGGATGCCGCGCACGGCGACACGGGCCAGGGAGGTGCGTTCGTCACCGGGGTCGTCCATCCGCCGGGCCAGCGCGGCCAGCAGCCGCTGGCCCGCCGGGGACGCCCAGCGCGCGTACGGAGGCACTTCGAACCGGGCTATGGCCAGGCAGCTCAGGGCGAGTGCCAGCGGCAGCGCGAACCACAGGGCGATCACGGGGCGCGGCGTCCCCGTCGGTCCGGGCAGCAGCAGCGCGCTCACACCGAGCGCGGCGACGGCCAGCGCGGCGACGCGTACCCGGCGCATCCCGGCCGCGACTGTCGATCCCGTGCCCTCGGGCACGGCCAGGCCCGCGCCGACCAGGCGGTCGGCGAGGCCGCGCACCGCGTCGGCGGCGGCCGTGGCCGCCCGCACCGGGGCGATCCGGGACTGTCCCTGTGGGCCGATGGCCCCTATCACCGACCGCTCCATCTCGTCCCGGCCCCGGGGGTCGACGACCGTGGCCCAGCCGGTGTGCGCGAGCAGCAGCCGGCGCTGGCGCGCCATGGAGACCAGGGTCAGGTCCACGACCCGGGTCGGGCCTCCCGACAGGAACGCCGCCTCGTACAACGTCAGTTCGTGTCGCCGGCCGGCGGTCGCGTCGGGGGTGTCGGCGGCCGCCGCGCGGACGGCGGCGAGGCACAGCCCCGCGCACGCCAGACCGGCGACGGCCCAGGCCGGCAGCAGGAGGAGGACCCAGAACATGACGTGTTTCTATGCCCGCGTGCGGGGAAACTCCATGCCCTGTTCACATGCCGGACCGAGTGTCGCCGGTAGGTGACGTTCCGTTTTCCGCGGTCCCCGGGGGCGGCCCGGAGGCGGCGGGCGGCAGGGGGTAGGTCGGCGATCCCGACGGGTCGCTCGGCGATCCTGATCGGGCGGCCGGCGATGCCGACGTGCCGCTCGATGGTCCTGACGGGACGGTGGGTGCTTCCGGCGGGGCGGTCGGTGCTCCGGACGGGCCGAGGGGGACCACCTCGCCGGGGCCGACGCCCGGGACCGCCGTCGCGGACGGGTCGCCGGGCGAGGACCCGGGCGCCGTCGGGCCGCCGCTCGCGGCCAGGTCGCGGGCCAGGGCGGCGAAGTCGACGAGCCCGGTGGCCTCCAGGGCCTCGATGTGGCCCAGTACCGTGGGCTCCGCGTCGTCGGCCAGGCCGCGCACCAGCGCGTTCTGGGTGCTCGCGCGCACCTCGGCGATCAGCGGCAGCAGCCGCCCGCACGCCGTCCGCAGGGTGGTGGCGAACCTGCGGTCGTAGTCCGCGCCGTGCGCCGCGTCCAGGCCGGCGAGCCACTGCTTCTGCCGGGCGCCGGGCTCGTTGGGCAGCGGCAGCCCCAGCGTGCCGGCCACGGCACGCACCCGCTGGTCGAGGGCCGTGTGCCCCTGCACCAAGCGCTGCCCCGCGGTCCGTACCGCGTCGGTCGTGCCCTTGCGCTCGGCCTGCTGCCCGGCGGGCAGCTCCCACAGCCCGGCGAGCCGGAGCTGCGTGACGAAGCCGCGGTCCAGCTCCGACAGCGGCCCGTACGGCGCGGCCACGGTGTGGGCGGTCAGCAGGTTCACCTTCGGGGCGGGGCGGTGGGCGTACGACCAGAGCGGGACGAGCAGGGCGGCGACGGCGCCGGCCAGGACCGCGATGATGACGCCGGGCCCGCTCAGCAGGCCCCGGCCGGTGACGGGGGGGCGCGGGCGCATGGGTGCCTCCTGTCGCGGCACCGCACGTCAGTGCGCTTCGGGGATGCGAGGGGCTGGCATACTACAGCGCCCCCGGCGGCGGACGCCGAGGGGCAGGTCACACTCCCCGGTCAGCGTCCCAGCAGGACGCGCCGGGCCGCGCGTGCCGCCCGCACCGCCGGCCGGTGGTGCCTCGGCGCGGGCCCCGACCGCTCGCGCCACCACGCGCGCAGCTCCCGCCGGGCCGCGGCGTCCTGCGGCCGTCCGGCGAGCAGCAGGGACTCCACGAACTCCATGGCGTCGCGGCGGTAGCCGCCGCGCATCGGGTGCCGCTGCGCGTACGCGAGGAACGCCGCCCGATAGCCGGAGCCCAGGACGACCGGCAGTTCCGGCGCCACCTTGGCGACCACGTCCGCCCGCTTGGCGGCCGGCGCCCGCGCCTGCCCGCCCGGCCGCCCCCGGTCGACCCCTTGCGGGGCGGGCGTCCCCGCGACCAGGGCCGACAGCAGCGCGGTCTGGCCGAGCGCGAGCCGCTGCCGTGCGCCCCGGGTGTCCCGGGCGGCCTCTCCTTCCCGAGGACCCACGCGGCCCCCGCCGTCCCGAGGACCCACGCCGTCCGCGCCGGTGTCCTCGGCACCGCGCATGCCATCGCCCTCCGCGCCGCCCCCGCTGACCGAACGGCGGACGCCGCCCCCGCTGTCCGAACGATTCACGCCACCCGCGTTGACCGAACGGCGCACGCCGCCCCCGAGCTTCTCGTCGCCCGCACCGCCCCTGAGCACTGCCTCCCGGATCGCCTCCAGCTCGTGCTCCAGTTCGGCCGGGTCGGGGAAGTTCTCGTCCCGTTCCAGCAGCACGCCGGGCGGGCGGACGCGGGAGGCGAGGTCGGTGAGGATGTCGAGGACCGGTCGCGGCACCGGGTGGGCGTGGCTGTCGTGCCAGACCCCGTCCCGTTCGAAACCGCCCGCCACATGGACGTAGGCGATCGCTTCGAGGGGCAGTTCGGCCAGTGCCTTGGCCGGGTCCTCGCCCTGGTTGACGTGGTTGGTGTGGAGGTTGGCGACGTCGATCAGCAGCCGTACGCCGGTCCGGTCGGCCAGTTCGTACAGGAACTGGCCCTCCGTCAACTCCTCGTCCGGCCAGGACAGCAGCGCGGCGATGTTCTCGACGGCGAGCGGCACCGGCAGCGCCTCCTGGGCGATGCGGACGTTCTCGCACAGCACGTCGAGGCCGTCGCGGGTGCGGGGCACGGGCAGCAGGTGGCCCGCCTCCAGCCGGTCGGAGGCGGTCAGCGGTCCGCCCGCCCGTACGAACGCGATGTGCTCGGTCACCAGCGGCGCGCCGAGCGCCTCCGCCCGTTCGGCGAGCGCGCGCAGCCGCCCCTCGTCCGGCCGTTCGGCGCCGCCCAGCCCGAGCGAGACGCCGTGCGGTACGACGGTCACCCCGCGCTCGCGCAGCCGCCGCAGCGACTCGGGCAGATGGGCGGGGCACACGTTCTCGGCCACGACCTCCACCCAGTCCACACCGGGCATGCGCTCCACGGCGTCCGCGATCTCCGGCCGCCAGCCGATCCCCGTCCCCAGCCGCTGCATCGTCCCCTCGCCTCCCTCACCGCGGACGCCGAGCGCGGGCCCGCACGAGCCCGCAACAGGCCCGCGGGTATGAGGGACATCGCCCGGGCGACCGGCGCCGAACCCTGCCGCCGGTACCTTCAGAGCAACATTTGAGGTTCGGGGCGCCACGCTGTCCTGGACGGCCGGAAGGGAGCCTCCCCGGCGGCGTGTGCCGCCGGGGAGACCCCCTTCCTCAGGTGTGTGCCGCACCGTCGTGGACGGCACGGCCGGGCGGCTCAGTACAGGTTCTTGTACGTGTTCCAGCCGCCGCCCACCTTCACGCGGGCCTTGAACTTGCCGCTCCCGTACGAGGAGTAGCGGTACAGGGTGCCGCCGGAGTCGGTCGCGACCAGGTCGGCGCGGTTGTCGCCGTCCATGTCGCCGGGCGAGGCCAGCTTGCTGTACTGCTGCCAGCCGTTGCCGATCGTCACCCGGCCGGCGAACGGTGCCGAGCTGTTGCCGGTGCCGCGGTAGAGGTACAGCGTGCCGGACGGGGTGCGCGCGACGATGTCGGCGCGTCCGTCTCCGGTGAAGTCACCCGCGCCGACGAGGGCGTTGTAGGCGTTCCAGCCGCCACCGATCTTCAGCGGCGAGGCGAGCGAAGCACCGTCGCCCTTGCCGCGGAAGAGGTAGAGGTTGCCGGAGCCGTCGCGGGCGAGGAGGTCGCCCTTGCCGTCGTCGTTCAGGTCGCCGGGGCCGAGGAAGAGGTTGTCCTTGCCCCAGCCGCTCGACATGGACAGCCCGGTGGCGGAGTTGTACAGCCGGCCGTCGTACAGCTCGACCAGATCCGCGTAGGTGTCCTTGTCGAGCGAGGAGGCGAAGGCCAGGCGGGCGCCCGCGAAACCGCCGGTGTCGCTGATCTTCTGGCGGCCGGCGAACAGGCCGTTGTTGAGCGCTCCGTACCAGTACAGCGTGCCCGCCGAGTCCCGGCCGATCATGTCGGTCTTGCCGAACCTCGGGACGGCGCCGCTGCCCGCGAACAGGTCGGCGCCGTTCCAGCCGGTGCCGAGCTTCTGGCGGGGGACGAAGCCTCCCGTCCCGTTGGCCAGGTACAGGTACAGGTCACCGGAGGCGGTGCGGCCGAACAGGTCGCTCAGGCCGTCGCCGTCCCAGTCGTAGGCGGCGACGATCTGGTTGTAGGTGGTCCAGCCGCCGCCGATCTTGACCCGGGCCGCGAGCGGAGAGGTGGTGCTGCCCTTGCCCGCGTAGAAGTACAGGTCGCCGGCGGGCGTGCGGGCGACGACGTCACCGATGCCGTCGCCGTTCATGTCCGCCATGCCGACCAGCTGGTCGAACATCGACCAGCCGCCGCCGACCAGGACCCGCGCGCGGAACGGCGTGCTGACGCTGCCCGTGCCCTGGTAGAGGTACAGGTCGCCACCGTAGGTACGGGCGAGCAGGTCGGGCTTGCCGTCGCCGGTGACGTCGCCGGGGGTGACGACCTTGTTGTAGATCTGCCAGCCCTTGCCGCTCCAGGTGGCGGGGCCCGTGCCGTCCACTCCCCAGCTCTGGTACAGCGCCAGGGTGCCCGTCGCGGACAGGGTGAGGACCTCCGGGCCGCCGGAACCGTCGAGGTTGCCCGGGGTCAGGATGTCCTTCGAGGTCTCCTCGTAGTCGTCGCCGTAGATCTGGTACGGCGTGAAATCGTGGATCGTGCTGGCCTCGACGAGGACGGTGCCGTCCATGTCACGGGAGAGCATGTCGTCGATGCCGTCGCCGTCGACGTCGAACTGCGGTCCGGCGGCCCTGAGGGCGGTACGTGCCCGAAGCCCCGACTGCGGCTTCGGCCTCTCGAGCTTCGGCAGCGCGGAGGTGCGCGACGGAGCCTTCACCCGAGGTGACGGATCGTCGGAGGTTCCGGCGGCGAGCGCCGGAGTGCTGAGGAACATGCCCGCGGCCACCGCGAGGGCGGTGCAGCCGAGCAGGCGGGAACGACGCGCTCTTCTGGGCGCGCGTGAACTGGACAATGGCCCCCCATTGTTCACGATGTGTGAGGCGAACTGAAAAACGATTCAGTTGCCCTGAGGGGTCGGATTGTATGGCACGTGTGAGAGTTCTGTGGAAGGGGGTGTCCGTGAAGCGGCCGCGTCACCGGTCCCACGCGGCGGGCACCGGCGGACCCCCAGGGGGCCGACCGGCCCGGACGGACCGCAGCGGGTGCTCCGGCTCACCGCCTTGCCTGTTCCTCCCGTAGCGCCGGGTGGTCGGCCACCACCGTGCAGGAGCCGGGGGCGATCTCCGTGAAGCCCGCGTCGCGGACCACCGGCAGGGTGCCGTCGGTGAGGTCGCGCCAGCGCGCGGGGGCGGCCGTGCGCACGGCCAGGGGGAAGCCGGCCTCGCGCCAGGCGGTGCGCTGCTCGTCCGACAGTTCCCACCAGGCGAGCTGGGCGCCGTGCCCGGCCTGGGCCATCGCCTTGCCCGCGGACATCGCCAGCTCCGGGTTGAGCCACAGCACCGGGGCGTCCGGTTCGGGTTCGACGGGCGGTTCCGGGTCGTCCAGCTCGGTGCCGGAGACCTGGAGCTTGGCCAGGTCCTTGGGCCAGCCGTCCAGCGGCACGGGTGGGAACACCCGCACCTCGGCGCTCTTGCCGGTGACCGTGATGCCGGGCAGTGCCTCGGCGCGCCGCCACTCCGCCCCGCGCGCCCGCCGCACCACCTTGCGGATCCGGGCGTCCTGCCAGTCGCGCACCGCCTGCGCCCACGCCCCGGTGCCGGTGGAGCGCTCGTCGGCGAGCAGCACCAGCACCGCGCGGGCCGCGGTCTCCAGCGCGTCGGTGCGAGCCGGGGGAGCGGCCCGCTCGATCCGTACCACCAGCGGCAGCACGAACTGCGGCGCCCGGTCGCGTACGTCGGGCTCGGTGCGCGACGGGCTCGTGGGTGCGGGGGTGCCATCGGGGGCTGTCCCACCGGCGGGGACGGGGCTGTCGTACGTCACGTCCCCCAGTGTGCCAACCGCGTCGCGCGGCCGAGGACGGCCCCCGGCCCGGCCCCGCGTTCACCCCGCGCGCCGCGCCCGCATCACCCCGAGCACGCCGTGCGCTGCGCCTCCTGCCACTCGCAGACGGGGCAGAGCGTGATGCCCTTGTACGACTCCGGGTACTCCGTCGGCTCACGGCACAGCACGCACCGCGCGTAGGGCGGACCCTCGGCCCGGGGCGGCCTGGTGGCGTCGATCAGGCAGTAGTCGCCGGTGCCGGCCTCGTCGTCCTCGCTCATGGTTCCAGCGTAGGACGGCGGTCGGACGCCTCGTACGGCCAGGAGGTGCGGTCAGGAGCCGACCCTCGCGGCGGCGATCATCTCGGAGACCTTCAGGAAGCGGTAGCCCTGCGCGCGCAGCTCCGGCACCACCGCGCGCACCACCCGCTCCGTGGTCGGGGCGGCGCTGCGCGTGCAGTGCATGACCACGACCGAGCCGGGCCGCACCCCGTCGAGCACCTGCCGCACCACGGCGTCCGCGTCCGTCGCGAACGCGTCCCCGCTGATCACGTCCCACTGGACCGCGGTCAGCCCGAGCCCGCCGACCGCCCGCCGCGCCCGGTCGTCGTAGCAGCCGCCGGGGAAGCGGAAGTACGGCACCGGGTGCGCCACGCCCGCCGTGCGGAACGCCGTCGCCGCGCGCTCGACGTCCGCGCGCACGCGGTCCCCGGAGAGCGTGGGCAGGCCGTAGCAGTCCCCGGTGAACGCGTAGTGGCTGTAGGAGTGGTTGGCCAGTTCGAACAGCGGGTCCCGGCCGATGGAGCGCGCCTGGTCCGGGTACTGCTCGGCCCACCGCCCGGTCATGAACACGGTGGCGGGCACCTTCAGGGCGCGCAGCGTGGAGATCAGCGCCGGGTTGTCGAAGTGCTCGCCGGCGGCCGCGCGCCCGCCCTCGTCGGCGGTCATGTCGGCGTCGAAGGTGAGCGCGACGATCTTGCCCTTGTTCCGCGGGCCGTGGGCGAAGACGGGGGCGAGGCCGCCGGGGTCGGGGGCGAGGGTCGGTGGCGCGGAACCGGCGGTGGCGCCCGGGGTGGCGGGGACGCCGGGCGTTGCGGTCCTGCCGGGACCTGAGGTCACCCCGGGTGCCTCGGTGGCTCTCGCACCGGAGGTGGCCCCGGGCGCGGTGGTGGCTCCGGGCCGGTCAGTGCCGCCGGGGGTGGCGGTGGCCGACTGTGCGGGGGGCGCGTGCCCGGCGGTGTCGGGCCGCGCGCCGCCGCAGGCGGCTACGGCGGCGAGGGCGGTGGTGCTCAGGACACAGAGAGCAGCGGTTCGTCGTACAAGTCGGATCAGTCGGATCACCCGACGAACGTAGGATCGTCTCCGGTCCTGGGAACGGCGGCGTGGCCGTGCCCTCACCCGCCCGGAGGCCGCAGCCGGCCCGTGGGCCCACTCCTGCGGTGGCCCGGCCACGGGCGACGACCCCGGCGTCGACACCGTGGCCGGAGCAGAGGCCGACACCGTGGCGGGAGCGGGAGCGGGAGCAGGAGCAGGAGTCGGCGCGGGGCCGCGGCCCGCGCCTGATTACCGGATCGCCTGATCACCGGATCGCCGGATCACAGCTCCCGCCGCTCCAGCGGACGCGTCGCCGGGCCCTGCAGCACCTCGCCGTCGATGCCGAAGCGCGAGCCGTGGCACGGGCACTCCCATGCGCGCTCGGCGGAGTTGAACGCCACCAGACAGCCCAGGTGCGTGCAGCGGGCGGACAGCGGGTGCAGGGTCCCCGCCTCGTCGCGGTACACGGCGAGCCGGTCGGTGCCCGCCCGGACCACGGCGCCCTCGCCCGGCGGGACGGACTCCACGGGCGGCGCGGGCCGCAGCCGGTCGCCCACGAAGTGCCGGGCGACCTCCGCCTGGGTCTTCAGGAACGTCGGCGCCTGGCGTACGGCCGTCCGCAGCCGGCGCGGGTCGTACAGCTCCTGCCAGGGGCAGTCCCGCCCGGTGATCAGCGCGGTGAGCAACCGGCCCGCCATCATGCCGCCGCTCAGGCCCCAGCCGCCGAAACCGGTGGCCACGTACGTGTTGCGGGCGCCCGGGTGCAGCGGCCCCACCATCGGCACGGTGTCGGTGGGATCGATGTCCTGGGTGGCCCAGGACAGGGTGAGGTCCACGCCGGGGAAGTGCTCGCGCGCCCACGCCGACAGGTGGTCGAAACGCGCGGGGGTGTCGCCGGTGCCGGGCGTGAAGTGCTCACCGGTGACGATCAGCAGCCGCTGCCCGTCCTCGCCGTACGGCGCGGTCCGCACCGACCGGGTGTTCTCCTCCGGGGTGATGTACATGCCCTCCGGGTCCTGCCCGGTGTCGACCGGCCCGGCGACGACCAGTTCCCGGCGCGGCGACAGCCGCGCGAACAGCAGCGCCCGGTCGAAGACCGGGTAGTGCGTGGCGACCACGACGTGCCGGGCCCGCACCGTCGCGCCCGTCTGCGTCGTCACCCGGCACGGCTCGCCCTCCGTCAGCCCGCGCACCAAGGTGCCCTCGTACAGGCGCCCGCCGCGCTCCAGCAGGTCGGCGGTGAGGGCCAGCAGGTACTTGCGCGGATGGAACTGCGCCTGGTCGGCCACCCGGACCGCGCCCGCCACCGGGAACGGCAGCCCGGTCTCGGTCACGAACTTCGCCGGCAGCCCCGCCTCCCGCGCGGCGTCCGCCTCGGCCCGCACCTCCTCGACCCGGCTCGCGTCCCGCACGAAGGTGTACGCGCTGCGCGGCTCCCAGTCGCAGTCGATCTCCAGCTCGTCCACCAGTTCGGCGGCGCGCTCGATCGCCTCCGACTGCGAGCGGGCGTACAGCCGCGCCGCCTGCGCGTCGCGGGTGCGCCGCAGCTTGTCGTAGATCGGGGTGTGCAGCGCGGTCAGCTTGGCGGTGGTGTGCCGGGTGACGCCCTGCGCCCCCCGCCGCGCCTCCAGCACCGCCACGCCCAGACCCGCCCGGGTCAGCTCGTACGCCGTGCTCAGCCCGGCCACGCCCGCGCCGATCACGGCCACGTCCACGTCCAGGTCCTCGGTGAGCGCGGGGCGGGGCGGCGGCCCCGGGGCCGTCTCGACCCAGTACGAACCGCTGACGCGCCGCCGCGCGTGCCGCTGCTCCTGCTGCTGTTCGCTCATGCCCGCCGGGTACCCCGGCGACGCCGGCCCGATCGCGGCCGGCAGGGTTACGCTCGGGGCCAGTCCTCCTCCGACACGTGCGAGACGGCGTCGGCGGCGGCGCGGACCGGGGTGACGGAAACGGGATCGACGGGCGGACCGGGCGGACCGGCCGGACCTGCCGGGTCGGGATCGACGCCGTCTGCCTCGACGGGGATGTCGCTCCCGTCCGGCACCGGACCCGGACTGCCCTCCGCAACCGGACCGGGACTGCCGTTCGGGGCCGGGGCGGTGTCCGGCACGGCACCGTCCGGCGCGGGCGGCACGGCGGCGGGGGCCGGTGGCGGCGCGGACTCGTCGAGCGGCCGGGGCGGCTGCGGCCAGCCCGGCTCGGGCGCCGGCTGGTGGGCCCTCTCCAGGAAACGCAGCAGCTCCACCGGGAACGGCAGCACCAGCGTGGAATTCTTCTCGGTGGCCACGGCCGTCACCGTCTGCAGCAGCCGCAGTTGCAGCGCGGCCGGGGTGTCGGCCATCTGCTGGGCCGCCTCGGCCAGCTTCCTGGACGCCTGCAGCTCGGCGTCGGCGTTGATGATGCGGGCCCGCCGCTCCCGGTCGGCCTCCGCCTGCCGTGCCATGGACCGCTTCATCGTGTCCGGCAGCGACACGTCCTTGATCTCCACCCGGTCGATCTGCACACCCCACCCGACGGCCGGGCTGTCGATCATCAGCTCCAGCCCCTGGTTGAGCTTCTCCCGGTTGGACAGCAGGTCGTCCAGGTCGCTCTTGCCGATGATCGAGCGCAGGGACGTCTGGGCCATCTGGGACACGGCGAACCGGTAGTCCTCCACCTGGATGATCGCGTTCGCCGCGTCGACGACCTTGAAGTAGACGACCGCGTCCACGCGCACCGTCACGTTGTCCCGGGTGATGCCCTCCTGGGCCGGGATCGGCAGCGTGACGATCTGCATGTTCACCTTGTAGAGCCGGTCCACGAACGGGACGATCATCGTGAAGCCGGGCGGCCGCACCCCGCCGACGAACCGCCCGAGGCGCAGCACCACCCCGCGCTCGTACTGCTTGACGACCCGCGCCGCCGCCGCGAGATACACGCATCCCGCACAGCCCGCGGCGATCACGGTGGTCAGCACGTCCTGAAGCATGATGACGACTCCTCGGCCAGTCGTCGGTGCGCCCGTTTCGCGCCTGCTTCCCACCATAGGCCCGGCCCGAGAAGGCGGTCGAGCCCTCGGACCGGGCCTGGCACGGGCCGGCTCACGGCCGACCGGTGGTGCCGCGCCGGACCGGTCGGCGCGGACGGACCGGCTTGCGGCCTACGGCGCCGGTTCCATGACCTTCACCGGTGCGGTACCGGCCGTGCTGTGCCGCTCGGCCCAGCCGAGCAGCGCCGTACGGCAGGCGTGGTCGAGGTGGTGCAGCCCGGACAGGTGCAGCTCGACGGGCCGGTCCCGGGGCAGCGCCTCCAGGCTGTCCAGGATGCGCGGCAGCCGCAGGAACGTGGCGTTGCCCGTCAGATGGGCCTGGAGGGGGCCCGCCCCCTTGTCGACGACTTCCAGCTTGACGTGCGAGGCCTGCCAGGCGGTCTTGACGACCGACAGGGCCAGACCGATCAGGACGCCCTCGAACATGTTCACCGCGACGATGGACACCGCCGTGACCACCAGGATCAGCGCCTCGCCGCGGTGGGTGCGCCACAGCGTGGCCACCTGGCGGAACGGGATCAGCTTCCACCCGGCGTGCACGAGGACACCGGCGAGCGCGGGCAGCGGGATGAGCGCCAGCGCGGCCGGCAGCAGCGCCGCGAACAGCAGCAGCCACACGCCGTGCAGCACCCGCGAGGCCTTGGTGCGGGCGCCGGCCCGGACGTTGGCGGAACTGCGGACGATCACGGCGGTCATCGGCAGCGCGCCGAGCAGCCCGCACACGGTGTTGCCCGCGCCCTGGGCCATCAGCTCCTGGTCGTAGCGGGTCCGCGGACCGTCGTGCAGCCGGTCCACGGCCGCCCCGCTGAACAGGCTCTCGGCGGAGGCGATGAGCGTGAAGGCGAGGATCGTGCCGTACAGCGCGGGGTTCGCCAGCTCGCCGAACGCCTCGGCGCCGGGCGGCCGGACCGCGTCGAACAGCCCCTGCACCCGGACCGTGGCCACCGGCAGGTCCAGGACGAGTGCGGCGAGGGGGGCCAGCAGCACCGCCGCCAGCGCGCCCGGTACCGCCCGCGCCCGCCGCGGCAGCCTCGGCCACAGCACCAGCACGGCGACCGTGCCCGCGCCGACCGCGAGCGAGATGAGCGCCTCGGTGCTGCCGAGGACGTCGACGAGCGCGCCCGGCAGCCCCGCGATCTTGCCGAGGCCGGACGCCGGGGCCGCCAGGCCCGCCGCCGCGTACAGCTGGCCGGCGATGATCACGAGCCCGATGCCGGCCAGCATGCCCTCCACCACCGACACCGAGATGGCCCGGAACCAGCGGCCCAGCCGCAAGGCGCCCATGACCAACTGCAGCAGCCCGGTGACCAGCACCAGCACGCCGAGCGCGGGCAGCCCGAAGGTGTGCACGGCCTCCAGGACGAGCACCGTCAGGCCGGCCGCCGGGCCGGACACCTGCAGACTGCTGCCGGGCAGCAGCCCGGTGACGATGCCGCCCACGATGCCGGTGACCAGCCCGAGCTCGGCGGGCACTCCGGAGGCGACGGCCACGCCGACGCACAGCGGCAGCGCGACCAGGAAGACGACGAGGGAGGCGGCGAGGTCGCGCCTGAGGTGCGGGAACCGGGATATCGCGGTCGTCATGGCGGCGCTCGCAGGGCGGTGAGGGTGTCGGACTGCGGACGGTGGGCCAGGACGGTGCCGGTGGGCACCTCGTAGTACCAGGCGTGTGGCTGCATGTGGGTGGACTCCTCCTGGCGCGCGCTCGCGGCGCGCGCCGGTCAGGCACGACTACAGGTGGGGGGATCTGCCGGGGAGGGGGAGGACCGCTCAGCAGCGGAAGACCTGGAGCGCGGCCGGGGTGCGGTCGGCCGGGGCTCTGGAGGTGCCGGCGCATCCGGCGCCCGGCCACCGGGCCGCCGTGCCCGGCGCCGGGCGGGCGAGCGCGTCGGGGCACACCGGGATGCCGGGGCCGCGGTCGGCGGCGCGGTGCCGGTCGCGGGCACGGGTCCGTATCGGCCCGGCCGTGGCACCGGCGGGCCCGCCCTCGCGCAGGGAGAGTCGTTCTTCGCCCGGCGCCGCGCCGGTGCGTGCGGTGGCCGGGCCGGCCTTCGCCTCGGCCTGACCGCTCGTGTGCGCGGCTGCGAAGGAAGCGGCGGGTGCGCAGCGGGGCAGGGTGAAGGGGAGGGCGAGCAGGGCGGCGAGAAGGAGTGTGAGCAGGGCCCCGGCGGCTGTGCTTCGGCGCATGCGCCCCCCTCCCGTCTCCCTCGTACCTCTCCTGCACCCCAACAGTTGGTCAAGGAATGGTCAAAGACGACGGTAGCGCCACCCAGCGGTTTGCTGGGTTAACTGTGTGTGAACAGGATCGAGCGCGCCCGAAAAGCATCCAGGAATGGCGCGAACCGACTCTTGCCGGACGTCGGCTCGCTCGGGTGTTCGAGGCTGACCCGGGGTCGACCACGGCGATCGGGGCCGACCGGGGTCAACTGGGACCGACCGGGGCCGACCGGAGCCGGCCGGCGGCCGACCGGAGCCGCGTCAGCGGCTCTCGACAAGCCCCTCGGCGTCCCGGGCGAGCGCGGTGAGCCGCGATATCGCGCGGAAGTACTTCTTGCGGTACCCGCCGTTCAGCATCTCCTCGCTGAACAGTCGGTCGAAGGGCAGCCCGGAGGCCAGGACCGGCACCTCGCGGTCGTAGAGCCGGTCCGCGAGCACGACCAGGCGCAGCGCCGTCGACTGGTCCGGCACCGGCCGCACCCCGGTCAGGCAGACGGCCGCGAGGCCGTCGGTGAGGGCGCCGTAACGGCTGGGGTGCACCTTGGCGAGGTGGTCCAGCAGGTCGGGGAAGGCGTCCAGCGAGGCGTTCGCGGTGGCGTGCGCGGCCTTGGTCACCTGCTCGTCGGAGAACGGCGCCGGCGCCTCGGGCAGGCCCCGGTGGCGGTAGTCCTCGCCGTCGATGCGCAACGTGCGGAAGTGCGCGGACAGCCCCTGGATCTCGCGCAGGAAGTCGGCGGCGGCGAAGCGGCCCTCGCCCAGCTTGCCGGGCAGCGTGTTGGAGGTGGCGGCCAGTGCCACGCCCGCCTCGACCAGCCGGCCCAGCAGGGTGGAGACGAGCACCGTGTCGCCCGGGTCGTCCAGTTCGAACTCGTCGATGCACAGCAGGCGGTGGCCGGAGAGGGTCTCCACCGTCTTCTGGAAGCCCAGGGCGCCGACGAGGTTGGTCAGCTCCACGAACGTGCCGAAGGCCTTGCGCGCGGGCTCGGCCGGGGTGGCGTGCCACAGGGAGGCCAGCAGGTGGGTCTTGCCGACGCCGTAGCCGCCGTCGAGGTAGATCCCGCGGGGCCCGGCGGGGGCCTTGGCGGCCTTGGCCCGGCCCTTGCCGAAGCCGAAGAGGCCGCGCCGCCCGGCGGAGGCGGTGTCCGCGCCGCCGAGCCCGGCGGCGAAGTCCTCCAGGACCCGCACGGCCTCGGCCTGGCTGGGCTGGTTCGGGTCGGGGATGTACGTCGCGAACCGCACCCCGTCGAAGCGCGGCGGCGGCACCATCTCGGCGACGAGCCGGTCCGCGGGGACGTGCGGTTCACGGGCGCACAGGGACAGGGGAGCGGCGCCGGTCAGGGGGCTGAGCCCGGAGGCGGCTGTGGAGGACGACACGGTTCCCCATGGTAAGCGGCGTGGAACACTGCACGGCATGCGACGCCTGTTCCCTGTGACCGACGAGACAGCAGCCCACGCCACGGCGGGCACCCGCCCGGCCCCGGGTGCGCAGGTGCCCGGGGCGGAGGTGCCCGGGGCGCACGAGGACCGGGAGTGGACCCTCGCCGAGCTGGCCGCCGCCTACGCCTACCCCGAGCCCGGGACCGAGGGCGCCGGGCCGTGGCTGCGCGCCAACATGGTCTCCACACTGGACGGGGCCGCCCAGCACGACGGCCGCTCGCAGCCCATCTCCAGCGCCGCGGACATGCGGATCTTCGGCACGCTGCGGGCGCTGGCGGACGTGGTCGTCGTCGGGGCGGAGACGGTACGCCGGGAGGGCTACCGGCCGGCCCGCGCGCGGGAGGACTTCACGGCGCTGCGCGAGTCGGCCGGGCAGGGACCCGCCCCGGCGATCGCGGTCGTCACCGCGAGCCTGGACCTGGACTTCTCCCTCCCGCTGTTCACCTCGCCCCTGGTGCCCACGCTGGTCCTCACGGGCGCGGCGGCGCCCCCGGAGCGCGTCGCGGCGGCGGAGCGGGCGGGCGCCCGCGTGCTGACGGCCGGCGACGGCGCCGGGGTCGATCCGGCGCGTGCGGTGCGGGCCCTGGCCGACGCCGGCCACACCCGTCTGCTCACCGAGGGAGGCCCGCGCCTGCTGGGCCAGATGGTGGCCGCCGACGTCCTGGACGAGCTGTGCCTGACCGTCTCCCCGATGCTCACCGCGGGCGACGCCCAGCGCATCGCCGGCGGCCCCACGGTCGCGGTTCCGCACCGCTTCACCCTGTCCTGCCTGCTGGAGGAGGACGGCTTCCTGTTCAGCCGCTACCGGCGGGCCTGAGCCGCTCCACCCGCTCCGGGCGGGTCCGAGAGCCAAAAGCCCCCGCTGCGGCGGGTGTGGAAGCCCCTTGCGGGCGGGTCCGAAAGCCCTGCTCCGGGCGGGTCCGAAAGCCCCGCTCCGGGCGGGTCGAAACCCCCCTTGTGACGTCGGCTGCGGACGCGTGTCCCCCGTGAACCCGGGCGGGCCCCGAACACCGGAGCGGATGCGGAATCATGGATTCCGCCTACTTGGTGGGGCGTGCACGAATTCCGGCCATCGGCGGGCGATCACGGGGCAGGATGGTTTCTGCGGGGGCTCGTTCGGCCCACGGAGGTAGCGAGAGGGCGCGGCCCTCACTGCAGAAAGGGCGCCTGGTGTTCACAAGCGTTTTGATGATCGAGAAGGCCCTGACGTCCGCCGACGTGGAATTCGTCACCACCTTGCACGGCGAGGAGCCGGTCGCCTTCCATTTGCTGCTGCAGCCGCGCGGCGAGCAGGCGGACCGCCTGCTGCGGGCCATCGACGACATCGCGCTCGGCGAGATCGACGAGGCCGCCCGCGAGGGCGAGACCCCCGAGGGGGAGGCGGCCAAGAGCGAGGGGGAACAGGCATTGGACGTCTCGCTCAGGGCCCTGCGCGCGGCGGGCAGCCAGGCGGAGGGGCGGCTGGTGGAGGACCATCCGCTGGACGCCCTCAAAGCCCTGGTCGCGGAGGTCGGCGCGGACGAGGTGATCGTGCTGACCGACCCGCACTACGTGGAGGAGTTCTTCCACCGCGACTGGGCCTCGCGGGCACGTCACAAGGTCGGCGTACCGGTCCTGAAGCTGTTCTCCCACAGCAAGGCATAGGCTGGGGCGGCGCCCCGCGCGAGCGGCGCGCGACACCGTCGTACCCGAGCCGCACCACCTGGGGAGAAAAGCGCATGGCACCCGGTCTTCCTACCGCCATGGACCGACCGCACTTCATCGGCATCGGCGGCGCCGGAATGTCGGGCATCGCCAAGATCCTCGCCCAGCGCGGCGCCCAGGTGGCCGGAAGCGACGCCAAGGACTCCGCGACCGCCGAGGCGCTGCGCGCGCTGGGCGCCACCGTGCACATCGGGCACGCCGCCGAGCACCTCGCCGACGACGCCACCTGCGTGGTGGTCTCCTCCGCCATCCGGCAGGACAACCCCGAGCTGGTGCGCGCCGCCGAGCTGGGCATCCCGGTCGTGCACCGCTCCGACGCGCTGGCGGCGCTGATGGAGGGGCTGCGGCCGCTCGCGGTGGCCGGCACCCACGGCAAGACCACGACCACCTCGATGCTCGCGGTCTCCCTCACCGAGCTGGGCCTGAAGCCGTCGTACGCCATCGGCGGCGACCTGGACGCGCCCGGCTCCAACGCGCTGCACGGCGAGGGCGAGATCTTCGTGGCGGAGGCGGACGAATCGGACCGCAGCTTCCACAAGTACGCCCCCGAGGTCGCCGTCGTCCTCAACGTGGAGCTGGACCACCACGCCAACTACGCCTCGATGGACGAGATCTACGAGTCCTTCGAGACCTTCGCCGGCCGGATCGTGCCCGGCGGCACGCTGGTGATCGCGGCCGACCACGACGGCGCCCGCGAGCTGACCCGCCGCCTGGCCGGCTCGGTCAGGACGGTGACGTACGGCGAGTCCGAGGACGCCGACGTGCGGATCCTGTCGGTGGTGCCCCAGGGCCTCAAGAGCGAGGTCACCGTCCTGCTGGACGGCGCCGAGCTGACCTTCACGGTCTCCGTGCCCGGCCGCCACTACGCGCACAACGCCGTGGCCGCGCTGGCCGCGGGCGCGGCCCTCGGCGTCCCGGCCGCCGAGCTGGCCCCCGCCCTGGCCGCGTACACCGGCGTCAAGCGGCGCCTGCAGCTCAAGGGCGAGGCCGCGGGCGTGCAGGTCATCGACTCCTACGCCCACCACCCGACCGAGATGACCGCCGACCTGGAGGCCATGCGGGCCGCCGCCGGGGGCGCCCGGATCCTGGTGGTCTTCCAGCCGCACCTGTTCTCCCGCACCCAGGAGCTGGGCAAGGAGATGGGCCAGGCCCTGGCCCTCGCCGACGCCTCCGCGGTCCTGGACATCTACCCGGCCCGCGAGGACCCGATCCCGGGGGTGACCAGCGAGCTGATCATCGAGGCCGCCCGGGCGGCGGGCGCCGACGTCACGGCCGTGCACGACAAGGCCGAGGTGCCGGACGTGATCGCGGGAATGGCGAAGGCCGGTGACCTTGTTCTCACCATGGGCGCGGGCGACGTCACCGACCTCGGACCGCGCATCCTGGACCGTCTGAGCGAGAACTGAACGACACCTTGAGGGGCTGAGGGCTCATGCCGTACGACGTCGAGAAGCCGGACGAGCAGTGGCGGGCGGAGCTGACCCCGGCGGAGTACGCGGTGCTGCGCCAGGCCGCCACCGAGCCCGCCTTCACCGGTGAGTACACCGACACCAAGACCAAGGGCGTCTACTCCTGCCGGGCCTGCGGTGCCGAGCTGTTCACCTCCGACACGAAGTTCGAGTCCCACTGCGGCTGGCCGTCCTTCTACGACCCGAAGGACACCGACGCCGTGGAACTGGTGGAGGACCGCTCGCACGGCATGGTGCGCACGGAGGTGCGGTGCGCCCGCTGCGGATCGCACCTCGGGCACGTGTTCGAGGGCGAGGGGTATCCCACGCCGACCGACCAGCGGTACTGCATCAACAGCATCTCGCTCCGGCTGGCACCCGCCGAGGACTGAGACTCACCCGGTCGGCGGTCGCGGAGGGTGACCTCGGGGGTGCGGTCGGCGTTTTTGCGGGCCGCTCACGCGGTGGGACAATATGGACACAGGTGATGTCGCCGACGTCATCGGCAGTCCTGCCGCATCTCCGCAGAGGCGGGTGGAAAACATGGTCACAGCCTCGAACGTCGTACTGGCCCTCGAGCCGCACGCGTGGGGCACCCTCGGTGCCTTCATCGGCGGACTGATCGTCGTGGTGGGCGGCCTGGTGTGGGCCGTCGGCATGGGCATCGGCGTGATGCGCCGGGAGCCGGACCGGCCGGAGCCCCAGGAGCAGCCGCACCTGCCCGTCACGGGCGCCGTCGAGGAGATCAGCGAGATGCGCGAGCCCGACGAGGTGCACTGCGACGACGGAGAACGGCTGATGCCGTACGAGATCCACCGCGCCGGCACGCGCCGCAGCGAGCAGCAGCACCGGCACCGCTGGGCGCCGGGCGGCAGCGGATCCTTCGGCAGCGGAGGCCCCGGCCGGACCTGACCCGGCCCCGCCCACCGTCCGCTTGACCCACCGATCACGGGGCGGGCCCCGCCCGGGGCTCGCCCCCTCGCCTGCCCACCGCGACCGTCCGCGCACCGACCACCGCGCCCATCGCGGCGGTTCGCACCCCGACCACCGCGCCCACACCACCGTCAGCGCACCGCTCCCCGTGCCCACCGCGGCCTCCGAGCCGCGCCCGGCCACCCCGACCGCCCGCGCACCGACCACCGCCCCCATCGCGGCGGTTCACACCACGACCACCGCGCCCACCACGGCCCCTTCGCACCCCGACTCCCGCGCCGGCCCCGACCGTCCGCGCACCGCCTCACGTGCTCGCCGACACCGCTGCGCTCGGGGCGTGTGCTCCCGGCCGTCGCGGACCCGGGCGTCTACACTCTCTGCGCGGCGGCCCGCGTGCACTGGCCGGGGAGCGGGCGGCCACTGCCAGACCCGAAGAGGTATGCGGCGTCTTGATACGCATCGACACAGTCACCAAGCGCTACCCGGACGGCACCGTGGCGGTCGACCGCCTCACGCTGGACATCCCGGACCGCTCGATCACCGTCCTGGTCGGGCCGTCCGGCTGCGGCAAGACCACCACCCTGCGCATGATCAACCGGATGGTGGAGCCCACCGAGGGCACCATCCGCCTCGACGGCGTCGACATCAGGGAACAACCCGTCACCACCCTGCGCCGCTCGATGGGGTACGTCATCCAGAACGCCGGACTCTTCCAGCACCGCACCGTCGTCGACAACATCGCCACCGTCCCCCGGCTGCTGGGCTGGGGCAAGCAGAAGTCCCGCGCCCGCGCCGCGGAGCTGATGGAACGCGTCGGCCTGGACGCGTCGTTGGCCAAGCGCTACCCCTACCAGCTCTCCGGTGGTCAGCAGCAGCGCGTCGGCGTGGCCCGGGCGCTCGCCGCCGATCCGCCGGTGCTGCTGATGGACGAGCCGTTCTCGGCCGTGGACCCGGTGGTGCGCAAGGGCCTGCAGGACGAACTGCTGCGCCTGCAGGAGGACCTGGGCAAGACGATCGTCTTCGTCACCCACGACATCGACGAGGCCGTCAAGCTCGGCACGATGGTGGCGGTGCTGCGCACCGGCGGCCGGCTCGCCCAGTACGCGCCGCCCGCCGAACTGCTCAGCGCACCCGCCGACGCCTTCGTGGAGGACTTCCTCGGCACCGACCGGGGCATCCGCCGGCTGTCCTTCTTCGGTACCGGGGACCTCCCGCTGCGCACCTCCCCGATCGTCACGCTCGACGCCACCGCCGAGCAGATCGCCGCCGGCGCCGCCGACGCCCCCTACGTCCTCGTCACCGACAGCGACGGCCGGCCCCTGGGCTGGGGCGCGCCGCAGGAGCTGACGGCGGGGCGGATCGATCCCGCCCGGCTGCTGCCCCACGGGCGGCCCTTCGCCCGGGGCGGCGAGTCCCTGCGCGCCGCCCTGGACTGCGCGGTGCTCTCCCCGACCGGCTGGGCGGTCGCGGTGGACGAGGCCGGCCGGGCGGTCGGTGTCGTCTCGCAGCAGGCCATCGGCGAGGCGATCCGCGCCGCGCACGGCGCGCACCGCGGCGGCGCCGCGGCCGCGGCCGACGCCGGGGTCGCCCGATGAACGGCTTCTTCGACATCCCGAGCGATCTGCAGCACACCTGGCTGGGCCTGATCGGACTGCACCTGCGCGAGGCCCTGCTGCCGGTGCTGGCCGGGCTCCTCGCCGCCCTGCCGCTCGCCCAGCTGTGCGTCCGCTTCCGCTGGCTCTACCCGCCCGTGCTGGGCCTGACCACCGTCCTGTACGCCGTCCCGTCGCTGGCGTTCTTCGTCGTGCTCATCGACTACACCGGCCAGACCGAGCTGACGGTGATGATCCCGCTGGCCGTCTACAGCCTGGTCGTGCTCGTCCCGGCGATCGTCGACGGGGTGCGCTCGGTGCCGCAGGAGACGCTGGCAGCGGCCACCGCCATGGGCCTGGGCCCGCTCCGGCGCTATCTGCAGGTGCAGCTGCCCATCGCGGTGCCCGCCATCGTCGCGGGCCTCAGGGTCGCCGCGGTCTCCAGCATCTCCCTGGTCAGCGTCGGCATGCTGATCGGCAATCAGGGCGCCCTCGGCAACCTGCTGCAGGACGCGCGCAACTACCACCGTCCCGAGCTGGCGGTGAACTCCGTGGTGACCACGGCCGTGCTGGCGATCCTCGTGGACGCCGCGCTGGTCGGCGTACGCCGTGTGCTGACCCCCTGGATGCCGCGCACCGCACGCCACGGCGGCCCGCGGCCCACCGAGGACCGGCCCGGCGAGACCGTGCCCGAGCTGGAGGACGCCGCCCGGTGAACGTCTTGCACTTCGTCAGCGCCTTCTTCGGCGACGCCGGCCACTGGCACGGCTACGACGGCATTCCCGCGCGCCTGGCCGAGCACGTCCAGTACTCCGTGCTCGCGCTCGCCCTCGCCACCGTCATCGCGCTGCCCGTCGGGCTGCTCACCGGCCACTACGGACGCGGCGGCACCACCCTCGCCCTGATCGCCACGGCCGGGCGGGCGCTGCCCAGCTTCGGCCTGCTGGTGCTGATGTTCATCCTGCTCGGCTTCGGGCTGGTGCCGGTGATGGTCCCGCTGGTGGTGCTCGCCCTGCCGCCGATCCTGGTGACGACGTACGAGGCGATGCGCTCCGTCGACCCCTCGCCGGTGGACGCGGCCCGGGGCATGGGGATGGGGGAGGCCCGCGTCCTGTTCCAGGTGGAACTGCCCGTCGCGCTCCCGCTGATCCTCAGCGGGGTGCGCTCGGCGGCCATCCAGATCATCTCCACCGCCACCATCGCCGCGTACATCAGCTTCGGCGGGCTGGGCCGGTACATCGTCGACGGCCTCTACCAGCTCGACTACGAGAAGGTGGTGGGCGGCGCCACGCTGGTCGCCGCGCTGGCCCTGGTCACGCTGGGGGTGTTCTGGGCGGCCGGGCGGTTCGCGGTCTCCCCCGGAGTGCGCCACCCGGGACGCCGCGCGCCATGACCGCCATGACCGCGGACGTACCGTCCCTGACGGGGTCCTGACCGGGCATCGAAGCCGATCGGTGACCCGGATGCTCTTGACTGACCGAGAACCGGCTGGATTGGATCGGTACGGTGAGGTTTTCGCGCCTTACGTGCTCCAGCCAGTGCCCTGCTCCTCACCCACCTGCCGAGCCCGGAACGGGAATTGTGACTTCTCACGCGAAGAACCCCAGGACCAGCAAGCGACTGTCCGGCGCGGTGGCCGTCGCGCTCGCCGCGACGACGGCCCTGCTGGCCGGCTGCTCCTCCTCCGACGACGCGTCCGGCAACCCGCTCACCGGCAAGAAGAGCAGCGGCGGCAGCGTCGTCGTCGGCTCCAACAACTTCCCCGAGAGCACCCTGCTCGCCGACCTGTACGGCGAGGCGCTCAAGGCCAAGGGCGTCAAGGTCACCTACAAGCCCAACATCGGCAGCCGGGAGACCACCTACGGCCTGATCAAGAACGGCTCCCTGACGCTGCTCCCCGAGTACAACGGGGCGCTGCTGGCCTACCTCGACAAGAAGGCCGCGCCGAAGTCGGTCGCCGACACCACGGCCGCGATCACCGGCAAGCTCGATCCCGGACTCACCCTGCTGGAGCCCTCGCCCGCCGAGGACAAGGACTCCGTGACCGTCAACCGGCAGACCGCGAGCAAGTACCACCTCACCCCGAAGTCCTCCATCGCCGACCTCAAGGACATCGCGGGGGAGCTGGTCATCGGCGGCTCCCCGGAGTTCCAGACCCGGCAGCAGGGCCTGGAGGGCCTGAAGTCCGTCTACGGGCTGAAGTTCAAGTCCTTCAAGGCGCTGGACGCGGGCGGTCCGCTGACCCAGACGGCGCTGAAGAAGAACGTCGTGCAGGTCGCGGACCTGTTCACCACGGATCCGACGATCTCCCGGGAGAAGTTCGTCACCCTGCAGGACACCAAGAGCCTGTTCGGCTTCCAGAACGTCCAGCCGCTCGTCCGCAAGGGCGCCCTGTCCCAGCAGGGCGTCGAGGCGGTCAACGCCGTCTCCGCCAAGCTGGACACGGCGACGCTGCTGGAGCTGGACACCCAGGTGCAGTCGCAGAAGAAGGACCCGCTTCAGGTCGCGCGGGCCTGGCTGAAGTCGGCCGGCCTGAGCTGACGCCCCGTCGGTGACGGGCGGTCACGGACGGCCCGATCGATCACCGCATGGTGACACGCGCGGTACGGCGCCGGGCACGGGCGGTCCTCGGGCAGGCTCCCCTCGCCCCGGTGTGGTGCGCGCTGCGCCGGGGGATCCCCCGGCCGCCGAAGGACGTCCACCGGGCGGCGGGCAAGGGGCGGCTGCGGCCCGGGCACCACGGGCCGGTGTACGCCGGCCGCGTCGTCTTCTGCTGCGTGGTCCTGCCGTGGATGCTGGTCGACACGCTCCTGGACCGCTGGGCGGGCACCGGCCGCCCGCGCACCGGCCGGACGGGACAGGCCCACGCGGACCGGGACCGGGCCGCCGGCCCGGCCGTCTGCCCGGCCTGACGACGCCTCACACCGGCTCGGCGTCGACCGGCGACCTGGTTTCGTGTACGGTCCGCGCGGCCCGTTGCTGCCTGCGACGCCGGCGCCGGGCGCGCCGTGACTCCTGGTCGGGCAGCCAGCCGAAGGCCAGGCAGCTGCCGGTGGCGCCGAGGAGGAGGCCGAGGAAGAAGCCGCCCAGGTTGGAGGTGAGCCAGGTGCCCAGGGACAGCAGGATGCCGGTGAGCGAGTAGAACAGGCGCTGGGCCGGGTTGAACAGGGTCAGCAGCCCGCACAGCACCATCAGCGCGGGCAGCAGGTACCCGGCCAGGCCCTGCATCCCGATGTGCAGGACGACCTTCAAGGACGCCTTCTCGGTGAGCAGGATCTCCGCCCCGCCCAGGGTGAGCAGCAGCCCGCCCCAGAAGGGGCGGCGCGAGCGCCACCGGCGGAAGGCGGCCCGTGGCCCCGGCCGGGCCGCCGTGCCCGGCTCGCCCCCGCCCGCGTGCGTGTCGGCCGTCATCGGGTCAGCAACCCGTGTCGCTGAACCGCAGCTTCAGGCCCGGCAGCTTGAACACCCCTGCCGTGGTGGCGTAGTTGGTCTGCCGCAGGTTGGCGATGCGGACGGTGTCGGCCTGCTGGCTGAACACGCCCTTGGGGCCCTGGACACCGGCCTTGGTGAGCGTGCTGGCGTCGTTGCCGATCTCGATCTTGTTGAACGCGGCGTCGCCCGACAGCTCGGTCGAGTCGGTGGTCAGGTCGGTCGCCTGGACCTTGTTCGCTCCGCTGCCGGCGGTGATCAGCAGGTTGGTGCCGCCGAGATCCACGCTCTGGCAGAGCTTGGTCAGGGTGGCGTTCTTGATCGCCGAGGTGACGACGAGCACCTGGCCGCCGGTGTCTCCTGCGTTGGGGCTGTCCTCGGCCATGTTGTCCAGGGCGCCGAACTGCTCGAAGCCGGTCCCGTTCAGCTCGGTCGCCGTGACGGTGAACGGCATCCCGGAGATGGCGAACTGCACACCCAGGGCGCCCTGGGCGGTGAGGACCGCCAGGCCCGCGGCCACCAGGGTGGCGGGCACCGCCATGACGGCGGCGCGGCGCAGCCGTACCCGGCCGCGTCTTTCCGTGCCGTCACCGGCGACGGGTTCGCCGGCGGCAGCGCTTTCCGGGTGGTCGGGGGTGTGGTCGGCGGACGGGGTGAGGTCCGAGGACGAGGCCATGTCTGCTCCCGTGTGCGTGTCCCTGCGGGTCGGTGGAGTTCAGCGGCCCGTTGCCCTGGCGCGGACAGCGGCTGCGGCGCACCGGACGTGCGAACGGCATCTCCCGGGGGATGCGAGGGTTCCCCGGTTACGCGGCAGTAGGTGTCGAGGAAGTTACCCGGGGTTACAGCCAGGGGTCAAGGTACTTGTGAAAGAAAGGTGTCCGTCCTGTGGCGCCCGGGGTGCCACAGGGTGGCGGGCATCGCGCAAGGAGCAGCGTGACGGCCCGCGGACGCCCGCGGTTTCCGCCAACTTCCTTACGGCGCATTGACGTTGGCGCTCGGACGGGTCTACAAAGTGGCTGACTCGACCGCGGATCCGTGGCGCCGGATCCGCCGCGCGGCGCGTCGGCCGCGCTTCTTCCCGGATCGTTCCGTCCCACGGTTCTCCGAGGCGCCCTCACGTCTTCTCCACGGCCGGACCACCGGACGGAACACCGCCCTGCCCGTTCCCGGGCGTCGGGCGGCCGCCGAACGCGCCCACACCTCCGCACTCCCCCCACCCCTCAGAAGCGAGGTATCCGTATGCGTACGCGTTCCGTCCTCACCCTGGTCGCCGCCGCGGCAGCGCTGTCGCTGCCGGCGGTCGCCCCCGCGTCCGCCGCCGGCGGGGCGGTGCTCACCACCGGTGGCACCGGCGGCACACCCGTCGCGGTCGGCGACGTGCTCAGCGCGTCGCTGAAGGCCGGCACCACCGCCACGCTCTACTCCAGCCCGACCGGCACCAGCGGCGTCTCGTGCACCTCCTCGACCTTCACCGCCGCCGTCACCGGCAACCCGGCCGCGCCCGGCACGGCGACGGAGTCGGTGACCGGGCACACCTTCGACGCGAGCAGCTGCAGCAGCAACGTCACCGGCGTCCTCGGCGTCAACAGCATCCGCATCGACAACCTGCCCTACAACGCCACCGTGACCTCCGACGGCACCCTCACCGTCACCCCGCCCGCCGGCACCTCCATCCAGACCACGGTCCAGCTGCGCACCCTGCTGGGCAGCGTCACCTGCGTCTACAAGGCGGCCACCCTGGTCGGCAAGGCCGACAACGCCGACAACAGCATCTCCTTCACCAACCAGCAGTTCACCAAGTCCTCCGGGTCGTCGCTGTGCTTCTCCACCGGCTACTTCACCGCCCGGTACGCCCCGGTCACCGACGCGGGCGCCACCGTGTACGTCAACTGACCGCCCGGTGACAGCGGCGGCACGCCCGAGGAGTCCTGGACGGGACCGGCGTGCCGCCGTGCCCGCCGCCCAAGGCGAGGAAGCGGTCCGGGCGCGCTCCTCACGCATCCGTGGGAGAAACGCGCCGGAACGGTAGTGTTCATGACAGGAATCTGGTACCCATGCGGTCCATGACGTCCTGTCACTTACGGGGAATCGGCTACAGGACCGCGGCCGTCACAGCGCTCCTCGCGCTGTCGCTCACCGCGTGCGGCGGCGACACGGACGGCGGCGGCTCCGGGGCCTCGTCCGGCGGGCGGGAGACGGTGACCGTGGCCGCCCTGCCGCTGGCGGACGGCGCCGCGCTGTATCTCGCCCGGGACCGCGGGCTGTTCGCCAAGGAGGGACTGGACGTCCGCATCCAGCCCGTCCAGCAGAGCATCCAGGCCCTGCCCGCCCTCGCGCGCGGCCAGGTCGACGTGATCGCCGGCGCCAACTACGTCACGTTCCTCCAAGCCGACGAGAAGGGCACCCTCGACCTGCGCATCGTCAGCGAAGGCGTGCGCATCGCCCCGCACATGATGGACGTCCTGGTGCCCAAGGACTCGCCCGTCAAGACCCTCGCCGACCTGCCGGGCAAGAAGGTCGCGGTCAACATCCTCAACAACGTCCAGTCGCTCACCCTCGACGCGATCCTCGACCAGCGGGGCCTGGGCCACCCCGTCTACCGGCAGATCGCCTTCCCCCAGATGGGACCCGCGCTGCAACGCCACCAGGTCGACGCCGTGCACGCCGCGGAACCCTTCGACAGCGCGATCCGGTCCCAGACCGGCGCCCGCGTCCTGGCCGACGGCGGATCCGGCCCCGTCACCTCCCTGCCCATCAGCGGCTTCGTCACCACCCGGCAGTACGCCGAGAAACATCCCCAGGCCGCGGCCGCCTTCCGGCGGGCCGTCGAGGCCGCCTCGCGCCTGGCGGCCCGCGATCCGGCGGCCGTACGCGCCGAGCTGCCGAAGGACACCAAGGGCACCGCCGAGCAGGCCGGCCCGATCGGCCTGCCCGCCTACGCCACCACCACCGACCCCGCGCAACTGCGCCGCCTGACCCGGCTCATGACCCGGCACGGGCTGCTGACCAAGCCCCTCGACCCGGCGACCCTGCTGCTCAAGTGAGGCGGGTCGAGGGGGTGCGCCGCACGGGCCGGGGACAGCGGCTGGGCCTCGGCACGCTCGGCGTGCTGCTGGCCTTCGGCGCCTGCGAGGCGCTGGGCCGGTCGGGGATCGTGGGCCGCGCCTACCTCCCGCCGGCCTCCGAGGTGCTGGCCAGGGCCGTCCGCCTGGCGGGCGACACCGCCTTCCTCGGCCAGGTCGGCGCCACCCTACGGGCCTGGGCGCTCGGGCTCGGCCTGGCCTGCGCGATCGCCGTACCGCTGGGCCTGCTGCTCGGCAGCCTGCCGCTGCTCGGCGCCGCCGTCCGGAGCGTCCTCGAGTGCCTGCGGCCGCTGCCCTCCGTGGCACTGATCCCGCTGGTGTCCCTGCTGCTGGGCACCGGCACCCGCACGGAGGTCACGCTGATCGCCTACGCCTCCGTGTGGCCGGTGCTGTTCAACACCGTCTACGGCCTCGGCGCGACCGACCCGCTCGCCAAGGACACCCTGCGCGCCTTCGGCTTCGGGCGCCTCGCGGTGCTCCTGCGCGTGGAGCTGCCCGCCACCGCGCCGTTCATCGCCACCGGGATACGCATCTCCGCCGCCGTCGCCCTCGTCCTCGCCGTGGCCACCGAGCTCCTCGCGGGCTTCGGACAGGGCCTCGGCATCTTCATCGCCCAGGCCCAACTGGCCACCGACGGCGCCCGCGACGTCCTGGCCGGCGTCGTCTGGGCGGGCGCGCTGGGCCTGGCCGTCGACACCGCCTTGGTGCACGGCGAGCGCCGGCTCTTCCCGTGGACACCGGAGCACCGTGCGCAGGACGCGCCGTGAAACGCGCGGCGAGCGGCCGGGGCGGCCCACCGGGCGCGGTGAGCGGCCTGCGCGGCCCGCTGCTGCGCCTGCTGCTCCTGGTCCTGGCCGGGGCCGCCTGGCAGGCCGCCGCCGTCACCCACCCCAGCGTGTCCTTCCCGCCGCCCGCGCGGATCGTCCGGCACGCCCACGCGCTGTGGTTCTCCGGCCCCGCCCGGCACCTGTTCCTGACCCGGGCCGCCCTCACCGACATCCTGCCCAGCCTGGGCCGGCTGGCCGCCGGGTTCGCGCTCGCCGCCGTCGCCGGGATCGCGCTGGGCATGGCGGTGGGCCGCTCCCGCCGGGCGTACGCGCTGTGCGACCCGGTGCTGCAGTTCGCGCGCGCCGTCCCGCCCCCGGCGCTGGTACCGGTGTTCGTCGTCCTGTTCGACTTCGGAACGCCGATGCAGGTGGCGTCGATCGTCTTCAGCGCCGTCTGGCCGGTGCTGGTCAACACCGCGCAGGGCGCCCGCGCCACCGATCCGCTGCGTCTGGACGTGGCCGCCGTGCTGCGCCTGACCCCGCTGGAGCGGCTGCGGTTCCTGCTGCTGCCCTCCGCGCTGCCGCACATCTTTGCCGGCCTGCGGCTGAGCCTGTCGCTGTCGCTGATCCTCATGGTCTTCTCGGAACTGCTGCCCGGCTCCGCGAACGGCGTCGGCTTCGCGCTCACCGACGCCCAGTCCCGCTCCGACCTGCTCACCGTCTGGGCGGTGCTGCTGCTGCTCGGCGTACTGGGCCATCTGCTCAACACCGGCCTGCTGGCGGCCGAGCGACGGCTCGCCGGCGGGGAGAGCCCAAGGGGGAGGACCCTATGAGCCGCCACGCCGGCCACCCCACCCGACCCACCGTCCGGGAGGCCGTCGTCCGCTTCCTGCGCGAGGCGGGCATGACCACCGCCTTCGGCAACCCGGGCTCGACGGAGCTGCGCATGTTCCGCGACTGGCCCGAGGACTTCACCTACGTGCTCGGCCTGCAGGAGTCCACCGCCGTCGCCCTGGCCGCCGGGCACGCCCTGGGCACCCGGCGCGCCGCGTTCGTCAGCCTCCACTCGGCGGGCGGCGTCGGCCACGCCCTCGGCGCCGTCTTCAACGCCTACCGCGACCGCGTGCCGCTGCTGATCGTCGCCGGCCAGCAGGCCCGCTCCCTGATCCAGCTGCGGCCCTTCCTCGGCGCCGACGAACCCGACCGGTTCCCCCGCCCCTACGTGAAGTTCGCCCGGCAGCCCGAGCGCGCCGCCGACGTGCCCGCCGTGCTGGCCGAGGCCCACCGCATCGCCATGACGCACCCGCGCGGGCCGGTGTTCGTCTCCGTCCCCGAGGACGACTGGGACCAGCCCGCCGAACCCGTCGCGCCGCGCACCGTGCACGCCGGGTACACCGCCGACCCGGACGCCCTCGACGCGCTGGCCGCCCGCCTGGACGCCTGCGCGCGCCCCGCGCTCGTGGTCGGCCCGGGGGTGGACGACGAGGAGGCGCTGCCCGAGGCCCGGGCGCTGGCCGAGCGGACCCGGGCCGCGGTGTGGATCAGCCCCCTGTCCGGCCGTTCCGGCTTCCCCGAGTCCCACCCGCTGTTCCAGGGGTTCCTGCCGCCGGTCCCCGGTCAGCTGGCCGCGCGCCTGGCGCCGTACGACGTGGTGGTGGCCCTCGGCGCACCGGTGTTCACGTACCACGTGGCGGAGGACGCGCCGCCCCTGCACCCCGGCACCGAGCTGTTCCACCTGGACTGCGACCCCGCCCAGGCGGCCTGGCTGCCCGTCGGCACCAGCATCGTCACCTGCCTGAAACCGGCCCTCGCCCGGCTCACCGCCCGCCCGCCGGCCCGCCCGCTCACCGCG
>NZ_LR732544.1:5716711-5743066 GCF_902506575.1 Streptomyces mexicanus
GGCCGGCCCCGGCCCCCGGATCACCGCCGAACTCGTCTTCGACCTGCTGCGCGCCCGCCTGCCCCGGGACCGGGTGCTCGTCGAGGAGGCGCCCAGCCACCGCGACGCCCTGCACGCGCGCGTGCCCGTCGACGCGAGCGGCGGCTTCCTCACCACCGGCAGCGGCGCCCTCGGCTGGGGCCTGCCGCTCGCCGTCGGGCGCGCCCTGGCCGACCGGCGCCGCGTGGCGTGCGTGCTCGGCGACGGCTCCGCCCTGTACTCGGTCCAGGCCCTGTGGACCGCCGCCCGCCACCGCGCCCCGGTCAGCTACGTCCTCCTCGACAACGGCGGCTACGCGGCCGTGCGCTCCCTGGGACGCCGCATCGGCGTCAGCCCCGTCCCCGGCACGGACATCACCGGCATCGACTTCCCCGCCCTGGCCGCGTCCCTGGGCTGCCCCGCCGACCACACCGCCGACCCCGCCGAGCTGCCCGCCGCCCTGGACCGCGTCCTCGACGCCGGCGACGAGGACGGCCCCCGCCTGCTGCACCTGCGCGTCGCCGCGAGCACGGGCGCCCTGTACCCCGACCCGTGGGCGGGGTGAGCACCCGGCATGCTCCGCCTCGACGGCCTCGGCCAGGGCTACGGCGACCACCGGGTCCTGCACGACCTCACCCTCACCGTGCCCGACGGCCAGCTGCTGTGCGTCGCCGGGCCCTCCGGCTGCGGCAAGTCCACGCTGCTGCGCACCCTCGCCGGGCTGCTCCCCGCGCGCGAGGGCACCGTCAGCCTCGACGGCACCCCGGTCACCGGCGTACCCGACCGGCTGGCGGTCGTCTTCCAGGACTACGGCCGCTCGCTGCTGCCCTGGCTGACGGTCCGCGACAACGTCGCCCTGCCGCTGCGCCGCCGGGGACTGCGCCGCGCCGAGCGGCGCGCGGCGGCCGACCGGATGCTGGAGCGGGTCGGCCTGACCGGCACCGCACGGCAGCACCCCTGGCAGCTGTCCGGCGGCATGCAGCAGCGCGTCGCCCTGGCCCGCGCGCTGGTGTGCCGCCCCGCCCTGCTGCTCCTGGACGAGCCGTTCGGCTCCCTGGACGCCCAGACCCGCGAGGACCTGGAGGACCTGCTGCGCCAGGTGCACCGTGCCGAGGGTACGACGACCGTCCTGGTCACCCACGACATCGACGAGAGCGTGTACGTGGGGGACCGGGTCGTCGTCCTGTCGCCCGGCCCGGCCGCGCATCTCGTGCTCGACCTGCCGGTGGACCTGCCCGAGGACCGCGACCAGATCGCCACCCGCGGCTCCGAGGCGTTCGTCGCGCTGCGCGCGAAGGTGGGACGCGCGGTGCGCTCCGGCACCGGCCGCTGACCCGTCCGGCGCCGGCCGCCGGCCGGACCCGGACGGCGGGGTACGGAAGAAGACGCAACGTGCCGTGATCCGGCCGCGGTTCACGCGATGGTGTGATCGGATGCCGGCCGGAGGATGGCACCGGAGTGTCCCGGGTAGGGCCCGGCCATGACGCAGCAGCCCTTCGAACTCCCGCACTTCTACATGCCGTACCCCGCGCGGCTGAACCCGCACGTCGACGAGGCTCGCGCCCACTCCACGCGCTGGGCCCGCGAGATGGGCATGCTGGAGGGTTCCGGGATCTGGACGCAGGCCGACCTCGACGCGCACGACTACGGCCTGCTCTGCGCGTACACCCACCCCGACTGCGACGGCCCCGCCCTGTCCCTGATCACCGACTGGTACGTGTGGGTCTTCTTCTTCGACGACCACTTCCTGGAGACCTTCAAGCGCAGCCAGGACCGCGCCGGCGGCAAGGCCTACCTGGACCGGCTGCCCCTGTTCATGCCGCTCGACCCGGCGGCCGCCGTCCCCGAACCCGAGAACCCGGTGGAGGCCGGCCTCGCCGACCTGTGGGCGCGCACGGTGCCGTCGATGTCGGCGAACTGGCGGCGCCGGTTCGCCGTGGCCACCGAGCACCTGCTGAACGAGTCCCTGTGGGAGCTGTCCAACATCAACGAGGGGCGCGTCGCCAACCCCGTCGAGTACATCGAGATGCGCCGCAAGGTCGGCGGCGCCCCCTGGTCGGCGGGACTCGTGGAGTACGCGACCGCCGAGGTGCCCGCCGAGGTCGCCGAAACCAGGCCGCTCAGGGTGCTGATGGAGACGTTCTCCGACGCCGTGCACCTGCGCAACGACCTGTTCTCCTACCAGCGGGAGGTCGAGGACGAGGGCGAGCTCAGCAACGGCGTGCTCGTCCTGGAGACCTTCTTCGGCTGCACCACCCAGGAGGCCGCCGACACGGTCAACGACGTCCTCACCTCACGCCTGCACCAGTTCGAGCACACCGCCCTCACCGAGGTGCCGGCACTGGCCCTGGAGAAGGGCCTCACCCCCGACCGGGTCGCCGCGGTGGCCGCCTACACCAAGGGCCTGCAGGACTGGCAGTCCGGCGGCCACGAATGGCACATGCGCTCCAGCCGGTACATGAACAAGGGGGCCCGCTCCCAGAGCCCCTGGCAGCGGCTGACCGGCCTGGGCACCTCGGGCACGGACGTGCGCGCCCTGCTCGCGGAGGCGGGCGCCACGGGGGCGTCTCCCACGCCGTCCGGGCCGTGGGGGAAGAGGCTGCGCGCCTACACCCACGTGCCGTTCCAGCAGGTCGGTCCGTCGATCGTGCCGGAGATCCGGATGCCCTACCCGCTGCGGCTGAGCCCGGAGCTGGAGGGGGCCAGGGAGCGCATCCCGGGCTGGTGCCACAGCGTCGGCATCCTGTCCGAGGGAGTCTGGGACGAGGACAAGCTGGTCCTGTTCGACCTGCCGCTGGCGTCCGCGGGCATGCGTCCCGAGGCCACGCCCGACGAGATCGACCTCATCACGCAGTGGCTGGTGTGGGGCACGTACGCCGACGACTACTACCCCATGGTCTTCGGGGCGCGCCGCGACTTCGCCGGGGCCAAGCTGTGCACCGAGCGGCTGTCGGCCTGCATGCCCCTGCACGGCGAACCGGCGCCGCCGCCGGCCAACGGCCTCGAACGCTCCCTGGCCGACCTGTGGCGGCGCACCACCGCGGACATGCCCGCGCAGGCCCGCGAGGTCGTACGCCGCTCCGTGGAGACCATGACGCACAGCTGGCTGTGGGAGCTGTCCAACCAGTTCCAGCACCGGATCCCCGACCCCGTCGACTACCTGGAGATGCGCCGGGCCACCTTCGGCTCCGACCTCACGATGAACCTCTGCCGCCTCGGGCAGGGTCCGTCCATCCCGCAGGAGGTCTACCGCAGCGGCCCGGTCCGGGCGCTGGAGAACTCCGCCTCCGACTTCCTGACCATGGTCAACGACCTCGTCTCCTACCAGAAGGAGATCGAGTACGAGGGGGAGGTGCACAACGCCGTCCTGGTGGTGCAGAACTTCTTCCACTGCGACTACCCGACGGCCGCGCGCATCGTCGGGGATCTGATGAACCAGCGCATGCGCCAGTTCGAGCACGTGGTGGAGCACGAACTGCCCGTGGTGTACGAGGACCTGCGCCTGTCCGGTGACGAGCGCGCCGCCGTCGGGCGGTACGTGGAGCAACTCCAGGACTGGATGGCCGGCGTGCTCCACTGGCACCTGGAGTGCCGGCCGCGCTACGGCGCCGAGTGGCTGGGCCGCCGCACGCACCGCTTCGTCCCGGACCGCCCGCCGGCCCCGCCCGTGCCCGCGCCCGCCCTGCGCGTCGGCTGACCACGAAGGGACCGCCGGCCGGCCGCGACGGCCGCCGCGGGGAGACGAACCGGGGAGAGGACCCATGGAACACACCGCGCTGCGCCCCCGGCCCCTGCCCGGCCGGGAACCCGCCGGCCGCCCGGCCGCGCAGGGCGCCGGCGCCGGACGCCCGCCCACCGTCCGGCGGCGCGGCCGGCGGCTGCCGTCCGCCCTGTGCGGCCTGTGCGCCGGCCTGGTGGTGCTCCTGGCGGGGGCCGGGGTGGGCGCCATGGGCGCCACGGTGATCGGCATGAGCCGGATGGCCGCGCAGCAGCACGCCGCACGGCAGGAAGGGGCGGGCGGGCCGGCGGCGGTGCCGCCCGGTCCCGGTCCGGCGCAGGCGGCAGCGCCCGCGAGTCCGGCGCCCGCCCCCGTGCGCCCCGCCCTGGGGATCGAGGCGGTGGACGACGACGGGCCCGGGGCGCGGGTCGTCGGGGTGCACGTCCCCGGCCCCGGCTACAGCGCCGGCCTGGTCCGCGGCGACGTCCTGCTGACGTTCGGCGGGGCCCGGATCGACTCGGCGGCCGACCTCGCCCGGGCCGTGGCCCGCACCCGCCCAGGCCGCCAGGTCGTCCTGACGGTGCGGCACCGCAGCGGCGGCTACCAGCAGCTGACCGTCACCCCCGGCGTCGTCACCTGAGCAAGCGCGCCGGGGCACCCCGCGGCGGTCCGTCTCGCCGGGTGCCCGGCACGCGCAGCGGCGGCCCGACTACCATGGGTGCGGAACCCTCCGGTCACACCGGTGTCCGGCGGGCCGGGACGAGGCGACGCGCCCGTGCCGCCCGGCGCACCGTGCCGACCGGCTCGCGCGGCCCCGCGCGGACGGGCAGGATGCTGCCCGTGGTCCCCTCCCCGTCCGTCTCGCCGCACACGGAGGCCCGGATGACCGGCACCGCACCCGCGCCCTTCACCGCCGACGTCTACCGGGCCAGGATGGCGCGCGCCGCCGAGACGGCCGCCGCGGCCGGCCTGGCCGGCCTCCTCGTGGCGCCGGGCCCCGACCTGGTGTGGCTCACCGGCTACGCGCCCACCGCCGACACCGAACGGCTCACGCTGCTCGTCCTGGCCCCCGGACGCGACCCCGTCCTCGTCGTCCCCACCCTGGAGGCACCGGACGCCGCCCGCGCCGCCGGGGCCAGCGCCCTGACCCTGCGCGACTGGACCGACGGCAAGGACCCCTACGCCGTCACCGCCGGCCTGCTCGACGCCGGCGGCACCTTCGGCATCAGCGACAACACCTGGGCCCTGCACCTGCTCGCCCTGCAGAAGGCGCTGCCCGGCACCTCCTACGCCGCCCTCACCGAGGCGCTGCCGATGCTGCGCGCCGTGAAGGACCCCGCCGAGGTGGAGCTGCTGGCCGCCGCCGCGGCCGCCGCGGACGCCGCGTTCGAGGAGATCCGCACGGTGCGCTTCGCGGGCCGCCGCGAGCGCGAGGTCGGCGCGGACCTCGCCGAGCTGCTGCGCCGCTTCGGGCATTCCCAGGTCGACTTCACCATCGTCGGCTCCGGGCCCAACGGCGCCAACCCGCACCACGAGATGGGCGACCGCGTCATCGAGCACGGCGACATGGTCGTCCTCGACTTCGGCGGCCTGAAGGACGGCTACGGCTCCGACACCACCCGCACCGTGCACGTCGGCGAGCCCACCGACGAGGAACGCCGGGTGCACGACGTCGTGCGCGCCGCCCAGCAGGCCGGATTCGAGGCCGTACGGCCCGGCGCCGCCTGCCAGGACGTCGACCGGGCCGCCCGCGAGGTGATCACCGACGCCGGATACGGCGAGTACTTCATCCACCGCACCGGCCACGGCATCGGCGTCACCACCCACGAGCCGCCGTACATGATCGAGGGCGAGGAGCAGCCCCTCGTGCCCGGCATGTGCTTCTCCGTGGAACCCGGCATCTACCTGCCGGGCCGCTTCGGCGTCCGCATCGAGGACATCGTCACGGTCACCGGGGACGCGGGCCGCCGCCTCAACGACACGACCCGCGAGATGGTCCTGGTGGACTGACCGGCGGCCGCCCCCCACCCTCAACGGCAACGACACGGCGCGACGATGACCCAGGCACCGACACCCACCGCGGACACCGTCCGCCAACTGGCCCGCACCCTGCTGCACCAGGGCGGCAAGGGCGAAGCGGGCGACAAGAGCGCGGCCACGGCCGCCGCACCCGAGGTCCGGCCCGTCGCGGAGGGCGGCGGGCACTCCACCTGGTGGGTCGGCACCCGCCACGTGCTGCGCCTGGCCACCGACCGGGACGCCTCCCTGCGCCGCCGCCGCGAGGTGCGGCTGCGCGACCTGGTCCGCCCGCACCTGCCGGTCGCCGTCCCGTCCGCCGTCGCGCAGGGTGAGTGGGCGCCCGGACTGGCCTACACCCTGGACACCCGGATCGCGGGCGGCACCGCCGACCAGCACGACGTGTCCGCCATCGGCGAGGACGACCTGGCCGGACTGCTCTCCGGGATGCGCGAGGTGCCCGTCCGGCAGGCCGAGACGCTCGGCGTGCCGCGCCTGGCGCCCCGCTCCCTGGAGGCGCTGCGCCGCATGGCCGTGCACGCCGCCGAGCACCTCGGCAAGGCCGACGAGTTCGCCCCGGCCCGCATCGCCCAGCTCGCCGCCCCCGCCGCGGCCCAGCTCGCCGCCCAGCCCGGCACCGCGGTGCTCGTCCACCACGCGCTCAGGGGCGAGCACGTGGTGGTGAGCGCCGACGGCCGGGTGCGGGGCGTGCTGGACTGGACCGACGCGGTGGTCGGCGATCCCGCCGAGGACATCGCGGGCCTCGCCCTCGCCGTCGGCGCCCCGGCGGCCGTCCGCGCCGCCACCCTCGCCGGGTACGGCGCCCGCCCCTGCCTGCGCGGCCTGTGGCTGGCCCGCTGCGACACCGTGATCCGGCTCGCGGACCGGCTCCAGGGCCGCGACGACAGCCCCCTGCCGCTGCTGAGGACCCAGCTGCGCCGCGCCTGGGAGGCGATCCTGCTGGAACGGGTGACCGAGTTCCGCGAGGACGACAAGGGCGAGGAGACCTGAGCGGCGGCCACCGCCCTCGCGGCAGCCCTTGACCAGCGGTCCCGCTGCTGCTGCCTTCCGGTCGCAGGCCGGCGGCAGCCCCTGGCGGGGCGCCCCTGCGGCAGCCCTTGGTCACCGGCCGCCACGGGACCGCCCTGTCGGCCCTGGGGGCACTCCTGCGGCAGCTCTTGGCCGGGCGCCCCTGCGGCAGCCCTTGGTCACCGGCCCCCACGGGACCGCCCTGCCCGCCCTGGGGAGCACCCCTGCCGCAGCCGCGCCCGGCGCCCCTGCCGCAGTCCTTGCGGCGGCCCGTTGCCGCTCCCGCGGCCGCGGGCAGCCGCTTCGACGAGGCGACGCACGGCGCACCGGCCCTGTGCCGCCGCCTCCCTGACCGCGTCGGCCCCGTTGCCGCCGCCTCGGTCGCGGTCGTCCGCTCAAGCCTGCAGCAGCACCGCGCAGGACTGCCCGGGCAGGTGCAGCAGTCCGTCCGCGCCGGGGGCCCGGACCGGCTCCCACGCGGCGAGCACCCGGGCCGGGCGGGAGCCCAGGGGGATCGCCGCCGGCTCGGTGCCGAGGTTCACCGCCACCCGTACGTCCCCGCGGCGGAAGGCCAGCCAGCGGGCCTGCTCGTCGTAGGCCACCTTGGTGTCGGCGAGGTCGGGGTCGGTGAGATCGGGCTGCTCGCGCCGCAGCGCGATCAGCCGCCGGTACCAGTCCAGCACGCGCGCGTGCGGGTCGCGTCCCGGCTCCGACCAGTCCAGGCAGGAGCGGTCCCGGGTGGCCGCGTCCTGCGGGTCGGGCACCTCGTCCTCCTTCCAGCCGTGCGCGGCGAACTCCCGGCGCCGGCCGCGCCGTACCGCCTCCGCCAGCTCCGGGTCGGTGTGGTCGGTGAAGAACTGCCACGGCGTGCCCGCCGCCCACTCCTCGCCCATGAACAGCATCGGGGTGAACGGCGCGGTCAGCGTCAGCGTCGCGGCGCAGGCCAGCAGTCCGGGGGAGTCCGCCAGCAGCGTGGACAGCCGGTCGCCCTGGGCGCGGTTGCCGACCTGGTCGTGGGTCTGGATGTAGCCGAGCAGCCGGTGCCCGGCCACCCGGCTGCGGTCCAGGGGCCGGCCGTGCCGGCGGCCCCGGAAGCTGGAGTAGGTGCCGTCGTGGAAGTACCCGCCGGTCAGCGTCTTGGCGACCGCGGCGAGCGGAGCCCGGGCGAAGTCGGCGTAGTACCCCTGCGACTCGCCGGTCAGGGCGGTGTGCAGCGCGTGGTGGAAGTCGTCGTTCCACTGGGCGTCCAGACCGAGGCCGCCCTCGGCGCGCGGGGTGATCAGCCGCGGGTCGTTCAGGTCCGACTCGGCGATCAGGAACAGCGGGCGGCCCAGGTCCGCGGCCAGGGCGTCCACCGCCGTGGACAGCTCCTCCAGGAAGTGGAGGGCGCGGGTGTCCACCAGCGCGTGCACCGCGTCCAGGCGCAGCCCGTCGATCCGGTAGTCGCGCAGCCAGGCCAGCGCGCTGCCGATCAGGAAGGCGCGCACCTCGTCCGAGCCGGGCGCGTCCAGGTTGACGGCGGCGCCCCAGGGGGTGTGGTGGGTGTCGGTGAAGTACGGCCCGAACTGCGGCAGGTAGTTGCCCGACGGTCCCAGGTGGTTGTGCACCACGTCCAGGACCACACCCAGGCCCAGCTCGTGCGCCCGGTCCACGAACCGCTTCAGCCCCTGCGGGCCGCCGTACGGCTCGTGCACCGCCCACAGCGACACCCCCTCGTAGCCCCAGCCGTGGCGGCCCGGGAACGGGCACACCGGCATCAACTCCACGTGGGTGACGCCCAGTTCCACCAGGTGCTCCAGCCGCTCGGCGGCCGCGTCGAAGGTGCCCTCGCGGGTGAAGGTGCCCACGTGCAGCTCGTAGAGCACCGCGCCCGGCAGCGCCCGGCCCGCCCAGTCGCCGCTCCGCCAGGCGTAGCGGGAGTGGTCGACGACCGCGCTCGGCCCGTCGGGGCCGTCCGGCTGGCGCCGCGAGCGCGGATCCGGCAGCACCGGGCCGTCGTCCAGCGCGAAGCCGTAGCGCGAGCCGTCCTGCGCGGCGGCTTCGCCCACCCACCATCCCGGCCGCTCCGGATCGCGCTCCAGCGCCTGCCCGGCGCCGTCGCACTCGAGCGTCACACGGTCTGCCTGCGGTGCCCACACCTCGAACTGCACGGACGGTTCCCCTTCGTCTGCTCACCGTGATGGAGTGGGTCCATGGTCCCCGACCGGCGATCATTCCGCTGACGAATACCTCTGTTGAGTCGCCCGGGTCCGTTCCGCGCTCGGTGGACACCGGTGGCGGGCTGCCCCGACAATCACCTGTGTGACGTCGTCCTCCGAGTTCCACACCTACCCGGCGCGGCTGTCCGACGCGGAGCGCGACCGGGCGCTCGGGCTGCTGCGGGACGGCGTGGCGGCGGGCCGGCTCTCGCACGACACCTTCGTACGGCGCATGGAACGCGCGCTGATGGCCCGTCACCCCGACGAACTGGCCGCCCTCACCAGCGACCTGCGCACCGAGGGCCGGCTGGCCCGTGCGGTCTTCGGCACCGTGGAGGCGGTCTCCGGTTTCACGGTACGGCTGCGCAGGGCCTGGCAGGCCGAGCGGCTGCCCAAGCTGCTGCTGCCCCAGCCCGGCGGCGGGCCGCCGCTGCGCATAGGGCGCGATCCGGCGAGCGGGCTCAGGCTGAGCCACGAGACGGTCTCCCGGGTGCACGCCGAGCTGTCCTCGCAGGGCGGCCGATGGGTCCTGCGCGACCTCGGCTCGACCAACGGCACCACCGTCAACGGGCGGCGCGTGGTCGGCGCGGCCGTCGTCCGCGCGGGCGACCAGGTCGCCTTCGGGCAGGTGGCGTTCCGGCTCGCCGGGCACTGAGCGGCCCGCCCGGGCGAGCGGTGCCGTGCGTGCGGGCGCGCGGCGTCGTCCGCGTGTGCGGGTGCTGCCGTTCGGGTGAGCCGGGGTGGAGTCGGCCCGGCGGCGTGGCGATACATCCGCCATGACCCACTTCACCACGGCGCCCGGGACCCGGGCGCGGCGCGGCGTGATCGCGGCGGCGGCGCTGTTCCTCGCCTGCGCGGCGCCCGTCCCGGCGGCCCGCGCCCTCGCGGCGCCGGAGACGTCCCCCGCCGCCCACCGGCACGCCGACGCCGACGACTGGCTCTACGTCACGGTCACCCGCGGCGACACCCGCACCGCCGACACCCGCGGCGCGCTGCTGCGCTGCGACCCGCCCCGGGGCCACTCCCGGGCCGAGGACGCCTGCGCCCAGTTGCGCTCGGCGGGCGGCGACGTCCGGGCCATCCCGCATCGGGACGCGTTCTGCTCGATGATCTACGCGCCCGTGACCGTGCGGGCCGGCGGCCGGTGGCAGGGGCGCGCGATCGACTACACGGAGACCTTCCCCAACGCGTGCGTGATGAGGGCCCGGACGGGGGACGTGTTCGCGCTGGACGAGTGACGGCCCCGGACCGCGACCCACAGGAGGCGGCCCGGCGGCGACCGGCGGCGAGACGGCGGCCCGTAGCCGGCGGCGTGCGGGACCACGGTTCGGTGACGGCGGCCCGGGGGTGACGGCGGTGGCCCGGAGGTGACGGCGGTGCGGCCGTCCGTGTGGTGACCGTGCGTCACTCCGACAGTTCGCGGGCGTGCTGGGCCGCCGCCAGCACCGTGCGGCTCTGGTGCTCCACCTGGTGCTCCACGGGCACCCAGCGGGCCCGGAAGCGGTCGGCGAAGGCCGCGCTCCAGGCCGCCCCGAGACGCTGGAGCTCCGGCGCCGCCGGGTCGCCGGCCCGCCGCAGCACGCGCAGCAGCATCGCCGCGGCCCGCAGCGGCAGCCGGCGGCCGAAGGCGTCGACGCTGCCCACGTACGCCATCGTCGTGTCGGCGGGCGGGGTGTGGACCCAGTCCGAGGCCAGGCCCGGCGCCAGTTCCAGCCCCCACTTCGCCGCCCGCAGCAAGGGGCCCTCCGGGCCCCGCAGCCGCGGCAGCGCGTCGGTGAGCACCAGTTCGACCTGCCGGGTGTCCCGCAGCAGCCGGGACGCCAGCCGCCGGATCGCCGCCGCCGGGGCCGGATGCGGGGCCGGGTCGTCCACCAGGTCGCTCGCCCACATCGGCACCTCCACGACCGCGGTCAGGCCGCCGTAGCGGTGGGCGTGGTACCAGGTGCTGTGCCGGGCGTCGTCCGGCAGGCTCGGATAGGCCACGCCCGTGCCGCGCTCCGGCATCACCCGTATCCCGGGGCCGGAGACGGCCCAGCCGGCCGCGTCGCAGGCGCCCGTCTCCACCGGGATGTGCAGCTCGGCGGCGGACTTGCCGAACGGCTCGGCCAGGCCCGGCACGTTGCGGGTCAACTGCACCCAGCTGCCGCCCAGTTCGGTGCCGTGCAGGGTGACCTGCAGATAGGGGTGCAGCGCGTCGATGACGCCGAGCAGGGCGCGGGTCTCGGGCGGCAGGCGGTCGGGGGCGAGCACCGACGGCGACCACTCCGGCTGCTCGTCCCCGGCGGGCCGGAAGAACCCCAGGTGGTAGTCGAGCAGGCTGCGCGGGGCCCGCGTGATGTGCAGGCTGGCCCCGTCGGGGTCGGCGCACAGCAGGAAGTGCCAGGAGGTGCCCTCCCGCAGCCGCCGCTCGCGCACCACGCGGTCGGCGAGGGCGAGCAGGGTGGAGCCGCCGGTGGGCTCGTTGGCGTGGGCGCCGGCCACCACCAGCACGGCCCGCCGGGCGTGCCCGACGGACAGCAGGTGCAGCGGTCTGCCGGCGCGCGAGACGCCGACCTCGTCCAGGGTGCACAGGGCCGGCCGGTGCGCGGCCAGCGCCCGGGCAGCGGCGACCAGCTCGGGAACACCGGGGTAGCGCTGCTCCGGCACAGGACTCACCCCCGTACTCGTCCGCCCGGACTCGCATCCCGAGTACCCCACGGACCGGGTGAACTGTCAAGCACACTCGGGGACGCGGTCCGCTCACCCCTGCTCGGCGGGCTCCGCCACGCGCTCCAGCAGCGCCACCGGCAGCGGTGAGAAGAGGTCCGCCAGGCGCACGTGACCGGCGAACTCGCGTCCCGGCGTCAGCACGTCGGCCCACCGGCCCGCCGGCAGCGCCAGCCGTGTCTCGCCCCAGCCGCCGGACTCCGCCAGGCGCAGCGACAGCCGGGTCACCGCGGTGACCACCTCACCGGAGCGGGCGAACGCCGCGCAGTGGTCGGCCGCCGGGCCCTCGGCGCGCAGCGGCGCGTACGACGCGCCGGCGCCGAAGACCTCCGGCCGGCGCGCCCGCAGCCGCAGCGCCGCCGCGGTCACCGCGGCCTTGGCGTCGGCGTCGGCGGGCGGGAAGTCCCCCGGCCGCCGGTTGTCGGGGTCCACCAGGGCCCGGTACTCGCCTTCCGTGCCCTGGTAGACGTCGGGCACGCCCGGCATCGTCAGGTGGACCAGCGCCGTGCCCAGCACGTTCGCTCGGACGTGCGGCTCCAGCGCGGCGCGGAAGGCGGCCATCCGCTCGCCCGGCGCCCCGCACGGCCCTTCGGCGACGTAGCGTTCCACCGCCTCCTCGTAGGGCGGCTCCTGCTCGGTCCAGCTGGTGAACAGGCCCGCCTCGCGCACGTGCTTGAGCAGCGCCTGCTGCACCCGGCCCGGGTCGGCCGACCCCAGCCCGAACACGGTCTGCCAGGCGGCCCACGCCAGCTGCGCGTCCGGCACGTCCTCGGCGGTCCCGGTCACCTCGGCCAGCACCTCGGCCCACCGCCGCGGGCACTCGGTGAGCACCGCCAGCGCGGCCCGCACGTCGGCGCTGCGCTTGGTGTCGTGCGTGGTCACCACGGTCCCGGTGGCCGGCCAGTCGCGCTGGATACGCGCGCAGTGGGCGTGGAAGTCCTCCGGGGACACCGCCGGGTGCCCGGGGTCGCCGCCGACCTCGTTGGCCGACAGCAGCGGCACGTACCGGTAGTAGGCGGTGTCCTCCACGGACTTCGCCCGCAGCGCGGAGGCGGCCTGGGCGAACCGGGTGCGGAACTCCACGGCGTCCGGGCCCTGCCCGGCCCGCCCGAGCAGCACGTCCCGCACGACGTCCACCGCCTCGGCCTCCTCGGGCACCACGAACGCCTGCCGGGCCTCGGCGGCGGCCTCCTCGGTGAGCACGGCGGCGGGGTCCGTGGAGGCGTAGGGGCGGTACACCTCCAGGCGGACCAGCAGCTCCTCCAGTGCGGTGCGCAGCGCCCACGGGGCGCGGTCGCGCAGCGCCGGATCCGGCGAGGCGGTGCACAGCCGGCTCGCCACACGGGTCAGCCGGGCGGTCTCGGCGGCCAGCTCGTGCGTGATCACCTTGTACGCCGCGCGGCGCACGGTGGCCGCCCAGTCACCGCCGCGGTCGGTCTGCGGGGCGGCGAAGCGCCGGTAGTGGCCGAGCAGTTCCGCGGCGCCGTCCGGGTCGGCGAACAGGCCGTCGACGTGGTGCAGGGCGTCGTAGCCGGTGGTGCCGGCCACCGGCCAGGCGGGCGGCAGGTGCTCGCCGTCGGAGAGGATCTTCTCCACGACCGTCCAGCATCCGCCGGTCGCCGCGTGCAGCCGGTCGAGGTAGGTGTCGGGGTCGGCGAGGCCGTCGGGGTGGTCGATGCGCAGGCCGTCGATCACGCCCTCGCGCAGCAGCCGCACGATCGTGGCGTGGGTGGCCTCGAACACCTCCGGGTCCTCCACCCGCACCCCGATCAGCTCCGAGATGGAGAAGAACCGGCGGTAGTTCAGCTCCGTGCGGGCCAGCCGCCACCACACCGGCCGGTACCACTGGGCCTGGAGCAGCTGCGGCAGCGGCAGCCGTTCGGTGCCCTCGCGCAGCGGGAAGGCGTGGTCGTAGTAGCGCAGGACGTCGCCGTCCACCTTCAGCCGGTCGATCTCCCGGCCCACCGGGTGGCCGAGCACCGGCAGCAGCACCTTGCCGCCCTGGGCCTCCCAGTCGATGTCGAACCAGCGGGCGTAGGGCGAGTCGGGCCCCTCCCGCAGGACCTCCCACAGGGCGCGGTTGTGCCGGGGTGCCATGGCCATGTGGTTGGGCACGATGTCCACGATCAGGCCGAGCCCGTGCTCCCGCGCGGTGCGGGCCAGTGCGCGCAGGCCGGCCTCGCCGCCGAGTTCGTCGCGCACGCGCGCGTGGTCGGTGACGTCGTAGCCGTGCCCGGAGCCGGGCACGGCCTGAAGGATCGGCGACAGGTGCAGGTGCGAGACGCCGAGCGAGGCCAGGTACGGCACGGCGGCCTCGGCGGCCGCGAACGGGAAGTCGGGCTGGAGCTGGAGCCGGTAGGTGGCCGTGGGCACGGCGGGGACGGGGCGCTCGGGCGTCTCGGATGTCATGGAGTGCTACGTACCCGCCCGGCCCGGTTTCGTGTCACCGGGCCGGGGCCCACCTCGGTGGCCGGTCACCCGGACGGGTGCCCGGCGAGCGGGCTCACGCCGGGCGCTGGAGCACGGTCAGGCTGCGGTCGGTGAGGGTGAGCCGGGTGCCGGCGCGGACCTTCGGGCCGGTGCCGGGCGGCACCGGGTCCGGGCGGGCGGTGTCCACGACGACCTGCCACTGGCGTCCGTGGTCGACCGGGACGACGAACTCCAGCGGCTTCGGCGCGGCGTTGAACATCAGCAGGAAGGAGTCGTCGGTGATGCGCTCGCCGCGCTGGCCCGGCTCGGAGATCGCGTGGCCGTTGAGGAACACGGTCAGCGCCGAGGCCCGCGCCGACTCCCAGTCCTGCTGGGTCATCTCCTTGCCCTCCGGGGTGAACCAGGAGATGTCGGACAGGTCGTCGTGGGTGCCCTCCACGGGCCGGCCGTGGAAGAAGCGGCGGCGGCGGAAGACCGGGTGGTCGCGACGCAGGGCCGCCATCGCCCGGAGGAACTCCAGCAGCTCGCCGCCCTCCTCCTCGCCGGGATCGGGCCAGTGCACCCAGGAGATCTCGTTGTCCTGGCAGTAGGCGTTGTTGTTGCCGCGCTGGGTGCGGGCGAACTCGTCGCCGTGGCTGATCATGGGCACGCCCTGGGACAGCATCAGCGTGGCGAGGAAGTTGCGCATCTGCCGGGTGCGCAGCTGAAGAACCTCCGGGTCGTCGGTGTCGCCCTCCACGCCGCAGTTCCAGGAGCGGTTGTGGCTCTCGCCGTCCCGGTTGTCCTCGCCGTTGGCCTCGTTGTGCTTGTCGTTGTAGGACACCAGGTCGTGCAGGGTGAAGCCGTCGTGGCAGGTGACGAAGTTGATCGAGGCCAGCGGGCGGCGGCCGTCGTCCTGGTACAGGTCGGAGGAGCCGGTCAGCCGGGAGGCGAACTCCGCGAGGGTACGCGGCTCGCCCCGCCACAGGTCGCGCACGGTGTCGCGGTACTTGCCGTTCCACTCCGTCCACAGCGGCGGGAAGTTCCCCACCTGGTAGCCGCCCTCGCCCACGTCCCACGGCTCGGCGATCAGCTTCACCTGGGAGACCACCGGGTCCTGCTGCACCAGGTCGAAGAACGACGACAGGCGGTCCACCTCGTGGAACTGGCGCGCCAGCGTCGCCGCGAGGTCGAAGCGGAAGCCGTCGACGTGCATCTCGGTGACCCAGTAGCGCAGCGAGTCCATGATCAGCTGCAGGACGTGCGGGGAGCGCATCAGCAGGGAGTTGCCGGTGCCCGTGGTGTCCATGTAGTAGCGCGGGTCGTCGGTGAGCCGGTAGTACTGCGGGTTGTCGATGCCCTTGAAGGACAGCGTCGGCCCCAGGTGGTTGCCCTCGGCGGTGTGGTTGTAGACCACGTCGAGGATGACCTCGATGCCGGCCTCGTGCAGCGCCCGCACCGCCGACTTGAACTCCAGCACCTGCTGGCCGCGGTCGCCCCAGGAGGCGTAGGCGTTGTGCGGGGCGAAGAAGCCGATGGTGTTGTAGCCCCAGTAGTTGCTCAGGCCCATGTCGACCAGGCGGTGGTCGTTGACGAACTGGTGGACGGGCATCAGTTCCAGTGCCGTGACGCCCAGTTCGGTCAGATGTTCGATGATCGCCGGGTGGGCCAGCGCCGCGTACGTGCCGCGCAGTTCGTCCGGCAGCCCCGGATGCAGCATCGTCAGGCCCTTGACGTGCGCCTCGTAGATGACCGTCTCGTGGTAGCCGTGCCGCGGCGGCCGGTCGTCGCCCCAGTCGAAGTACGGGTTGACCACGACCGACGTCATCGTGTGCGGGGCCGAGTCCAGGTCGTTGCGCCGGTCCGGGTCGTCGAAGTGGTAGCCGTAGACCTCCTCGCCCCACCGGATCGAACCGCTGATCGCACGTGCGTACGGATCGAGCAGCAGCTTCGCGGAGTTGCAGCGCAGGCCGCGCTCCGGGGCGTACGGCCCGTGCACCCGGAACCCGTACCGCTGGCCCGGCATCACGCCGGGCACGTACGCGTGCCGGACGAACGCGTCGCTCTCCCGCAGCTCCACCGCCGTCTCCGAGCCGTCGTCGTGCAGCAGACACAGCTCTACTCGGTCCGCGGCCTCCGTGAAGACCGCGAAGTTGGTGCCGGCGCCGTCGTACGTGGCGCCGAGTGGGTACGCCTCTCCAGGCCAGACCTGCATGGGCACGACTCTCTCAGGTGTGGGGCGCCCCGGATGGCGCCTTGCCCTTGAGTCTTCCCGAAAGTCGCCCGGCCACGTACGACTGCCCGCCGGGTGCGTCGCCCGGGCGGACCCCGCGGCCCCCGGCAAGGGGTGGCCGAGGCTATGAATCATCTCACTCCGCCCGCCCGCGAACCCCGGGAACGAGCGCACAGAGGGGGGAAGTTGGGAAAGGAGCCGTCCATCCGGCTGCACCGCGCGCCGCTCGCGGAGTACCCTTCCTTGATCGTTGGGACGGGGATGGCTCGGGGGAGCGGAAGGCGGTGCACGGGTGGGCTCGGGAGGCCTGGAGCTGCCCCCTGGTGACGACGGTCACGAGGGGAACTCCGCAGACGTCCCGCCCGGCGCGGTGTCCCTGGCGCGGCCGATGGACGCCGGCGCCATCGGCCCGGAGCTGGACTGGGACGCGGACGCCTGGCGCGAGGTCCGCACCCGCGCCCAGCGGGCCGGCCGCGCCTACATCTGGCTGAACCTCGTCGAGCAGCGGCTGCGCGCCGTCGTGGCCGCCGTGCTGCGGCCCGTCTACGAGCCCGTGCACGGCGACGACTGGGTGGTCGCCGCCGCCGGCCCGGCCGGCCAGGAGTGGGTGCAGCGCGCGGTCGCCGTCCGCGAGGTCAGCCGCCGCAAGGGCTACCTGCTCGACCCGGCCGACGACAACGTCATCAGCTTCCTCACGCTGCCCCAGCTGCGTGAGCTGATGGTGCAGCACTGGCCGTGCTTCGAGCCCTACTTCGACGAACGCCGCGAGGTGGAACTCGCCCTCGACGAACTGGAGGTCACCCGCAACGTCGTCTCCCGCAACCGGGCGCTGTCCGAGGCCGTGCTCAGCCAGGCCGAGCGTGCCTCGGCGCGGCTGCTGGAGATCCTCGGCACCGGCGGCGACGTGCCCTCCGCCCGGCGGCTGCCGGTCGACGCGGTGGAGGACCTGGTCGGCGACCGGTACGCCGACGTCGTCGCCGTGCACCCGGACCGGGTGCGGCTGCTGCGCCAGTTCCCCGCCGAGGACATCTTCGGCGGCGCCCGCCGCCTGGACGCCCTCGGCATCGGCCTGAACCTGCTCGTGCAGAACTTCTCCGGCCGCCGCCTGGTCCGCCTGGCCGAGTCCGGCTGCCGGGTGCGGCTGCTGTTCCTGAACCCCGCCTCCAGCGCCGTCAAGCGGCGCGAGCGCGAACTCGGGCTCAAGCGGGGCGAGCTGAGCCGCTCGGTGGAGATGAACATCCTGCACATGCGCCGGGTGCGCGCCCGGCTGCGCGACCCGGGCGCCTTCGAGATCCAGGTCTACGACGAGACCCCGCGCGTCACGGCCTACCTGGTGGACGGCGACGGCTCCGACGGCGTGGCGGTGGTGCAGTCCTACCTGCGGCACAGCCGGGGCATGGAGGCACCCGTGCTGGTGCTGCGCAACGGCACCAAGGTGGTCCGCTCGGGGGAGGCCGACGAGGGCGGGCTGTTCGCCACCTACCGCGAGGAGTTCGAGCTGATGTGGGCGGATTCGCGCCCTGTGTCGTGAAACTCCTTCAGTGCCCGGTCGCGGGCGGTGGGTGCGGACGGCAAGCGGAACGCGGTCCTCGGATTGTCAGTGGCGCATGCGAAGGTGAGGACCACTGGGGGAAGCACCACCGAGAAGGGGGGCCGCCATGGGCTGGCACCAGGAGCTGCTGATCGGCTTCGACCTGGAGACGACCGGGACGGATCCGTTCGAGGCGCGGATCGTCACCGCCGCCGTCATCGAGGTCAGGGAAGGGGAGCCCGCCGGCCACCGGGAGTGGCTCGCCGACCCGGGAGTGCCGATCCCGGCGGACGCGGTCGCCGTGCACGGCATCAGCGCCGAGCGGGCCGCCGCCGAGGGCCTGCCCGCGGACCGGGTCGCCGACGCCGTCGCCGACGTCCTGGCCGGCTACTGGGCCACGGGCGTGCCGGTCGTGGCGTACAACGCGGCCTTCGACCTGACCCTGCTGGCCGCCGAACTGCGGCGGCACCGCCTGCCGTCGCTGAGCGACCGCTTGGGCGGCGCGGTGCCGGGCCCGGTCATCGACCCGTACACCATCGACCGCGAGGTCGACCGCTACCGGCGCGGCAAGCGCACCCTGGAGGCGGTGTGCGCGGAGTACGGCGTCGTGCTGGACGCCGCCCACGACGCCTCGGCCGACGCGCTCGCGGCGGCCCGGCTGGCCCGCGCGATAGCCGGCCGCCACCCGAAGGTGGCGGCCCTCGGCCCGGCGGAGCTGCACCGCCGTCAGATCGAGTGGCACGCCGCCTGGGCGGCGGACTTCCAGAGCTTCCTGCGCCGCAAGGGGAACGCGGGCGCGGTGGTGGACGGCACCTGGCCGCTGCGCGAGCCGGCGGGCGAGACGGTCTGATCCCGCGGAGCGCACCGGGTGGGCGCGCGGCGAGGGGAGGATCAGAAGGGGTACCAGCGCACCGTCTCGTCCCCGTCGCGCAGGGACGCCACCCGGCGCTCGAACTCGGCCAGCGCCTTCGGATTGCCCGGGGCGTGCTGGGCCACCCACGCGCAGCTGGCCGTCTCGCGGGCGCCGCGCAGCACCGAGCAGCCCTCCCACTCCCGTACGTCCCAGCCGTAGGCCGCGCTGAAGGCGTCGTACGCCTCGGCGGGCAGCCCGTAGCGGTCCCGGGACAGCGCCATGACCACCAGGTCGTGCTCGCGCAGGTCGGCGGAGAAGGTCTCCAGGTCCACCAGGACCGGTCCGTCCGGGCCGATGTGCACGTTGCGGGGCAGGGCGTCGCCGTGGATCGGGCCCCGCGGCAGGTGCCCGGTGAGCCGGGCCGCGGCCGCCGCGAAGCCGTCGCGGCGCTCGCGCAGATACGCCGCGTCCGCCGGGTCGATCGCGTCGCCCGCGAGCCGCAGCCAGCGCTCCACGCCGCCCAGCAGCTCGCGCGGCGGCAGCGCGAAGTCCGGCGCGGGCAGCGCGTGGACGACCCGCAGGAGCTCCGCCAGGTCGCGGGGCTCGGCGGGGCGGACCGGGTCGGGCAGCCGGTGCCACACGGTCACGGGGTGCCCGTCGACCAGCAGCGCCTCGGGCTCGGCGGCGCGCACCGCGGGCACACCGGCCTCGGCGAGCCAGCCGGCGATGCGCAGCTCGCGCCGCGCGCGCTCCAGCAACTCGGCGTCGCGGCCCACCTTGACGACGAGGTCACCGGCGGCGAAGACCGCGTTCTCGCCCAGTGCGAGCAGCCGCGCGTCGTCCGCCCGGCCGGGCAGTACCTCCGCCGCGGCCAGTACCTCGCGCGCCCGCGCCTCGTCCATCGTCCGCCTCCCTGTTCACCACTCGGTTCGTCGCGGGCCCGTGCCCGTCGTTCGACGGCCAGTGTCGCATCCGTACAGGTGGGAGCCGGTGCCGGTAATCACGTTGCACGAGACGTATCGTCTCGCCCACGGTCGTGGGCATGACCGCTCCCGCGCACATCGCCATGTTCTCCGTCGCCGCCCACGGGCACGTCAACCCCAGCCTGGAGGTGATCCGCGAACTCGTCGCGCGCGGGCACCGGGTCACCTACGCGATCCCGCCCGAGTTCGCGGACAAGGTGGCCGCGACGGGCGCGGAGGTGAAGCCGTGGCACTCCACGCTGCCCGCACCCGACGACGACCCGTCGGCGTGGGGCACCGGCCTGCTGGACCACGTCGAACTGTTCCTGGACGACGCCGTCCAGGCCCTGCCCCAGCTGGCCGCCGCCTACGCCGGGGACGAGCCGGACCTCGTCCTGCACGACATCGCCTCCTACCCGGCGCGCGTCCTCGCCCACCGCTGGGGCGTGCCCGCCGTCTCCCTCTCGCCGTGCATGGTCGCCTGGGAAGGCTACGAGGAGGAGGTCGCCGAACCCATGTGGGCCGAGCCCAAGAGGACCGAACGGGGCAAGGCGTACTACGCCCGCTTCGAGAAGTGGCTCACGGACCACGGGATCACCCAGCACCCCGACGCCTTCACGGGCCGTCCGGACCGCTCGCTCGTGCTGATCCCGCGGGCGCTCCAGCCGCACGCCGACCGGGTCGACGAGCACGTGTACAGCTTCGTCGGCGCCTGCCAGGGCGACCGCGCCGACCAGGGCGACTGGCAGCGGCCCGCCGGTGCCGAGAAGGTGGTGCTGGTCTCGCTCGGCTCCGCCTTCACCGACCGGCCCGCGTTCTACCGCGCCTGTGCCGAGGCCTTCGGGGAGCTGCCCGGCTGGCATCTCGTGCTGCAGATCGGCGCGCACGTCGATCCGGCGGTGCTCGGCGAGCTGCCCGCGAACGTCGAAGTGCACTCCTGGGTGCCGCAGGTGGCGATCCTGCGCCGGGCCGACCTGTTCGTGACCCACGCCGGTGCCGGCGGCAGCCAGGAAGGACTGGCCACCGCGACACCGATGATCGCCGTACCGCAGGCCGCCGACCAGTTCGGCAACGCGGACGTGCTCCAGAGCCTCGGCGTCGCCCGGCGCATCGACACCGAGGAGGCCACCGCCGAGACCCTGCGCGCCGCCGCCCTCGCCCTCGTCGACGACCCCGACGTGGCCCGGCGGCTGAAGGACATCCAGGCCGAGATGGCGAAGGAGGGCGGCACCCGCCGGGCGGCCGACCTGATCGAGGCCGAACTGCCCACCCCGCGGCGCGCGCCCTCTACGCTGAGCGGATGACGACGTACGCGGCGCTGCTGCGCGGGATCAACGTGGGCGGCAGCAAGAAGGTCCCGATGGCCGAGCTGCGCACCCTGCTGGAGGGCCTCGGCCACGCGGACGTGCGCACCCATCTGCAGAGCGGCCAGGCCGTGTTCTCCTGCGCGCACGGGGACGAGGAGGCGCTCGCCGCCGAACTCGGCCGGGCGATCGAGCAGCGGTTCGGCTTCGCGGTGGACGTGATCGTGCGCGACCACGCCTACCTGCGGGCGGTCGCCGCGTCCTGCCCGTTCCCGGCCGCCGACCTGCAGCCCCGGCAGCTCCACGTCACCTACTTCTCCGCCCCCGTCGACGCGGACCGCTTCTGCGCGATCGACCAGGCGGCCCACCTGCCGGAGGAGTTCCGGCTCGGCGACCGCGCGCTGTACCTGTACGCCCCCGACGGCCTGGGCCGCTCCAAGCTCGCCGAACAGCTCTCCCGGCGCTCGGTGACCAAGGGCCTGATCGCCACCACCCGGAACTGGAACACCGTGCTCAAGCTGGTGGAGATGACGGCGCGGTGACGTACCCGCACCGGACATGCCAGTCTGCTCCCATGCGCTACATCATCATCGGGGCAGGTGCGGTCGGCGGCGTGATCGGCGGACGGCTGGCGCAGAGCGGGCGCGAGGTGGTGCTCGTCGCGCGCGGCGCGCACCTGGCGGCACTGCGCGCGGACGGGCTGCGGCTCAGGGTCCCCGAGGGCGAGCTGACACAGCGGCTGCCCGCCGTGGCCGGACCGGAGGAACTGGGCGTCCTGCGCGCCGACGACGTCCTGGTCCTGGCCGTCAAGACGCAGGACACCGAGGCGGCGCTCGCGGCCTGGGGCCCGGCGCCGGTCGAGGACGGCACCACGGCGGCCGAGAGCCTGCCGCTGCTGTGCGCGCAGAACGGGGTGGAGGGGCAGCGCAGGGCGCTGCGCCGCTTCCGGCACGTGTACGGCGTGTGCGTCTGGCTGCCCGCCAGCCACGTCGAACCCGGCGTCGTCTCGGCCGCCGGCACCCCGCTGACCGGCGTCCTGCACCTCGGCCGGTATCCGCACGGCACCGACGACACCCTCCGGCGGATCGCCGCCGATCTGGACCGGGCGCACTTCGAGGCGCCCGTCGTGGCGGACGTGGCCCGCTGGCAGTACGCCAAGCTGCTGAGCAACCTCGCCAACGCGATCGAGGCGGTCAGCGGACCGCTGGAGAGCGAGGCGGCCCGCGCGCTGTACGACCGGGTGCGCGCCGAGGGCGAGGCGGTGCTCGACGCGGCGGGGGTCGCGTACGCGAGCGACGGGGAGCAGAAGGAGGCGCGCGGCGACAAGGTCACCCTCGTGCCGCTGGCCGGCACCCCGCGCGGCGGCGGCTCGTCCTGGCAGTCCCTCGCCCGGGGCACCGGCAGCATCGAGGCCGACCACCTCAACGGCGAGATCGTCCTGCTGGGCCGGCTGCACGGCGTGCCCACCCCGCTGAACGAGCTGCTGCAGCGCCTGGCCGACGCCTTCGCACGGGAACACCGGGCGGCGGGCTCGCTGCCGGTGGCGGAACTGGTCCGACTGGCGGACGAGGCGGGCCACCGGGCGGCCTGAGCGGCGCCCGCACCGAAGCCGGTACGGAGGTGCCGGACCCGCCAGGAAAGCGGGTACCAGCGCCCCGCCCCCTCAGGCGCCGACAGCCGCCACCCGCGGCAGCCGGGCCGCGTCGTACCGTTCCAGCAGCACCCGCGCCACCTCCGGTGCCGGGCCGAGCACGTCCGCGAGGACGTCCGCGTCGGCCGCGCCGCGCGCGATGCGGTCCGGCAGGAAGCCGGGCGCCAGGACGTACGGCGCGACGGCGACCTTCGCGCAGCCCAGCTCCCGCAGCTCGCGCACCGCGTCCTCGGTGCGCGGAAGAGATGCGGAGGCGAACGCGGGCCGCACGGCGCACCAACCGGTGTGCCGCCACTCCCGCGCGATTTCTGCGATCACCGCGATCGCCTCCGGGTCGGAGGACCCCGCCGAGGCCAGCACGACCCCGGTCGAGGACTTCTCGGCGGGGGACAGCCCCGCCTCCTGCAGCCGTCGCTCCAGCGCCGCCGTCAGCAGCGGCGAAGGACCGAGGACATCGGCCTGCCGGACGCGCAGCCGGGCCGGGGCCCGGCGCAGCACCGCCGGGATGTCCGCCTTGGCGTGGAAGGCGCGGGTCAGCAGCAGCGGCAGCGCCACCACCTGACGCACCCCCTCGGCGGCCAGCGACTCCAGCACGCCCTGTACGGACGGCACGTTGAAGTCCAGAAAGCCGGTCTCCACCCGCAGCCCGGGCCGCATCGCCCGGACGCGGCGCACCAGGGCGTGCACGGTGGCGGCGTGCCGCGGATCGCGGCTGCCGTGGGCGATGACGAGGAGCACGGGAGGGACGGACACGGGCGTTCAGCCCTTCACGTACAGGCCGCGGCTGCGCAGCACCCACCGCTCCAGCGGACTGAAGATCAGCAGGTCGATGGCGATGCCGACGAACAGGATCAGGATGATGGCCTGGAAGACCATGGACATGGAGCTGGCGTTGCGGCCGTTCTCCAGCAGCGCGCCCAGGCCGACGCCCAGGTCGGGCGAGGAGGCGATGATCTCCGCCGCCATCAGTGAGCGCCAGGAGAAGGCCCAGCCCTGCTTCAGGCCGGCCAGGTAGCCCGGCAGCGCGGCCGGCAGGACGATGTGCCAGGCGCCGCGCAGCCCGGTGGCGCCCATCGTGCGGCCCGCCCGCAGGAACAGCGGCGGCACCTGGTCCACGCCGGAGACCAGGCCGTTGGCGATGGAGGGGACCGCGCCGAGCAGGATCACCGCGTACATCATCGAGTTGTCCAGGCCCAGCCAGATCACCGCCGGCGGCACCCACGCCACGCTCGGCAGCGACTGCAGCCCGGACAGCACCGGCCCGATGGCCGCGCGCACGAACTTCACCCGGGCCACCAGCAGCCCCAGCGGGGTGCCGATGGCGAGGGCGAACAGGAAGCCCAGCAGGCCGCGCGAGACGGACGTCCAGATGAAGCCGAGCAGGGTGCCCTGCAGCCAGGCGTCCTTGAACTCGCCGCCCACGTCGGCCGGTGAGGGCAGCTTGGTCGGGTCGTCGACGACATGGAAGGTGATCAGCGCCTGCCACAGCGCCAGGACCACCACGACCGCCGTGATCGGCGGCAGGATCTTGCGGACGAAGGTCTGCCGGAAGGGGGTGCGGCCCTTCTCGGTGACCTCCAGCGCGTCGAGGCCCGCCTCCACGCCGTCCAGGTCGGCGCCCCGCGCCGCCGTCTTCCCGGCGCCCTGCGCCGTTGTCGTCTCAGTGCCGGCCATGGCGGCGGATCTCCCCACGCAGTACTTCGGTGATCTCCAAGGACAGCTCCGCGACCGGCGCGTCCTCGATGCGGCGCGGCTGCGGGATGTCCACCGTCCACTCGCGGGCCACCCGTCCCGGACGCGAGGACAGCAGCACCACGCGCTGCGCGAGCCGCACCGCCTCGCGCACGTTGTGGGTGACGAACAGCACGGACACGCCCGTCTCCTGCCAGATCCGGGTCAGCTCGTCGTGCAGCACGTCCCGGGTGATGGCGTCCAGCGCCGCGAACGGCTCGTCCATCAGCAGCAGGTTGCTCTCCTGGGCGAGCGCGCGGGCCATCGCCACGCGCTGGCGCATGCCGCCCGACAGCTCGTGCACGCGCTTGCCGTACGCGCCGCCCAGCCGGACCAGGGAGAGCAGTTCCTCGGCCCGCTCGCGCCGCTCGCCCTTGGGCACGCCCCGCAGCTTCAGGGCCAGCTCGATGTTCTTGCCCGCGGTCAGCCACGGGAACAGGGCGTGCTCCTGGAACATCAGGGCGGGCCGCCCGTCGGTCGTGATGGACCCGGCGCTGGGCCGGTCCAGGCCCGCCACCAGGTTCAGCAGCGTGGACTTGCCGCAGCCCGACGCCCCCAGGAGAGTGACGAACTCGCCCGGGGCGACGTCGAGGCTGATGTCGTCCAGGACGAGCTGCTGCCCGCCCGGGCCCGCGAAGGACTTCGAGACGTGCTCGAGGCGTGCGGCGTGCTCGACGGACTGGGCCGCCTCCGCGAAGGTCGTGGCCATGGTCGTCACCTCCTGGGAACGTGCCGGCTACGGGCTTACTTGACGCCGAGTCCGGCGTCGCTGACGGTGGGCTCGCCCTCGGCCTTGAGGACCTTGTTCAGGAGGGTGAGGTCGTAGATGCCGTCGAGCCTGGGCTGCTTGAGCAGGCCGGCCTTGACCGCGTGCCGCGCCTCGGTGTCCAAGGTGGCCGCCAGCGGGTCGTCGGTGATCGTGATGGACTTCCAGGCCGGGTCCAGGACGTCGGCGGGCAGTGCCTTGCCGGAGTCGGCCGCCAGCTGCTTGTTGGCCGCCGCCTTCGCCTCGTCGGGGTGGGCGTTGATCCACTTGTTGGTCTCGACGGAGGCCTTCAGCACGGCCTCGACGGCCTTGGGGTGCGCCTTGAGGAACTTCTGCGACACGATGATGTTCGTGATCACGAACTTCTTGTCCGGCCACAGCGTGGACTCGTCCAGGAGCACCTTCGCGCCCTCGGCGACCAGCTTCGACGCGGTCGGCTCCGGCACCCAGGCGCCGTCGATGGAGCCCGACCTGTAGGCGTCGGGGGTGACCTTGTTGTCGGTGCGGACCACCGACACGTCCCCCTTGCCGCTTTGCGGGTCGACCTTCCAGCCCTGCTCGGCGATCCAGTTGAGGAACGCCACGTCCTGGGTGTTGCCCAGCTGCGGGGTGGCGATCTTCTTGCCCTTGACGTCCTTCAGGGACGTGATCTTCTTCGGGTTCACCACCAGCTTCACCCCGCCGGAGGCGGCCCCGCCGATGATGCGCAGGCTCTTGCCGTCCGACTTGGTGTAGCCGTTGATCGCGGGGGAGGGGCCGATCCAGCCGATGTCGATGGAGCCGGAGTTGAGGGCCTCGATCTCGGACGGACCGGCGTTGAAGATCTGGTACTTGGCCTCGGTCGCCCCGAGGGCCTTCTGGAAGAAGCCCTTCTGGTGGCCGACGAGCGCGGTCGCGTGGGTGACGTTGCCGAAGTAGCCGATCTTGACGGAGTCCAGACCGTCGGTCTTCTGCGCCCCGGCGGCGATCTTCTGGTCGGAGGAGTCGCTCTCGGCCTTCGAGCCGTAGCCGCAGGCGGCCAGGGCGAGCAGCGGAAGGGCGGCGAGAACGGCGAGGCCGCGGCGGAGCGCGGGCCGGGGCGTACCCCCGCCGGCACGGCGGCGGGACGGGGGAAGGCTGGCAGGCACGGGAGGCTGTCCTCTCGTTGGCCCGGCGGTCACGGCCCTGTGTCAGGCCGTGGCCGGGAGGTCGGCAGGTCTTCGTCTACTGCGGTGGGGGGCGTGGGGGGAG
>NZ_LR732544.1:5743167-5774465 GCF_902506575.1 Streptomyces mexicanus
CACCGCACCCCTGCAGACCCCCTGCCCCCCAACGGAAGAAGTGCGACAGCCATGAAAATACTGTTCACCGTCGGTGGCAGCCAGGCGGCCGTCTTCGGCGCCGCCCCGCTCGCCGCCGCCGCCCGCAACGCCGGCCACGAGGTCCTGCTGGCGGCCGACGAACCGCTGATGGCGGCCGCACAGTCCGTCGGGCTCCCCGCGGTCTGCATCACCGCCGAGCGCATGCGCTACGGCCAGGACGGCATGACGGCCGCCGCCCGCATCGACGCGCTGCTGGACCTGACCGGGCAGTGGAGCCCCGACCTGGTCGTCGGCGGCCTGTCCCACGTCCCGCGGGTGCTCGCGGCCCGGCTGAAGGTGCCCTACGTCCGCCACATCTGGCACATCGCGCCGATGGCGCGCCGGGACCGCACGGCGGTGGCGGAACTCCAGCCGCAGCTGGAGCGCCTGGGACTGACCGAGCTGCCGGACCCCGACCTCTTCATCGACCTGTGCCCGCCGCCCCTGCGCCCGCCCGGCGCCCCCGCCGCGCGGTCGATGCGCTGGGTGCCCCGGGTCACCCAGCGCCGGGTCGAGCCGTGGATGTACACCCGGCCCGAGGGCCGCCGCCGGGCCCTGATCACCGCGGGAACCCGCAACCTGGTGCTGGACACCCCGGGCAGCTCGCTGCGCCGGCTGGTGGAGGAGCTGACCGGGGCGGGCGTGGAGGTGCTGATCGCGGCGCTGCCCGAGGCGGCCGAGCGCTACGGCGCGCAGCTGGGGGGCGTGCGCATCGGCTGGATCCCGCTGGACGTGGTCGCCCCCACCTGCGACCTGGCGGTCCATCACGGCGGCGCCACGACGGCGATGACGCTGATCAACGCGGGGGTGCCCCAGCTGATCGTGCCCGACAACGGCTACGGCAAGGCCGTCGCGGAGGCCGTCAGCGGCTTCGGCGCCGCGATCCTGGCGGACCCGCACCGGCCGCCGGCGGGGCAGGCGCCGGGCGAGACGGGCGTCGCGGGCTGCCGCGAGATCCTCGGCGATCCCCGCCACGCCGCGCGGACCCGGGCGCCGGCCCGGGAGAGCGCGGCGCTGCCCACCCCGGACGAGGTGCTGCGCGACATCGAGGCGCTCGTCGCCCGCTGACCCGGCGGCCGGGCCCCGGCCCGGCCGCCCTTCCCGTGCTCCGTGCTCCGTTCTCCGTGCTTCGTGCTTCGTCGTCCGTCTTCCGTCTTTGATTCCCGTCCGCACGCACAACGCCGGTCGCCCCGGGTCCCACGGAGCAGTCCTCCGCGGTCCCGGGGCGACCGGCGTTCGCCGGGGCCGGCGTACGGCCGTCAGACCAGCGCCTCCAGCTTGGGCACGATCTCGGCGGGCGTGGGCAGGGTCGAGATCTCCTTGGCGAGGAACTGCGTCCGCTCGGTGTAGCCGGGGTTCTCCAGCAGCTCCCGGCACGCCGCGGCGATGACCTCGCCCGGCGCCTTGTCCGGCTCCTGCGCCTGCGGCCACAGCGTCTTGCCGGCGCCGAAGTCGGTGATGGCCTTGGCGATGGCCTCCCGGTGGTAGTTCGGCGGGAACTCCGGCGGGTTCTCCGGGATGACCAGCTGGGGCACCCCGTTGGCCATGAGGGTGGTGGCGGTGGTCGCGCCGCCGTGGTGGACCGCCAGGTCGCAGGTGGCGGCGGTGACGTCGATCGGGATCCAGCCGACGCGTGCGTCGCCCAGCTCGGCGCCGAACCGCTCGACGGCACCGGGGTTCGCCGCGATCAGCGCCTCGGCGCCCAGCTTGTCGAGCTCCTTGACCAGCAGCGGCATGGACCAGCCCGGGTCGCGGAACATCAGGCTGCGGAACCCGGAGGTGATCACCACGCGCTTGCGGCCCTCGGGCCGGGTGTACATCCAGCGTTCCAGCCGGCGCTGCGGGTTGCTGGGGATCCAGCGCATCGGCTGCGCGGCAGGGTCGTGGGCCGGCCGCAGCGACGGCGGGGTGGAGTCCAGGAGCAGGTCGGGCTTGAGCAGCCCGTCCACGCCGAGGCGCTCCATCACCGGCCGCAGCTCGAGCTCGGCGCCGGGGTCGATACCGGTGAGCGGGATGCCCAGGTACTCGACGTGGCGCACGTAGGGGACCTTCAGGTGGGCGGCGAGCAGCATCGCGGCGTAGCTCTGGGAGCTGCCCACGACGACGTCCGGGGTCCAGTCCTTGGCCAGTTCCAGCAGGGACTCCACCCCGGCCAGGCCCATCTTGGCGAAGCCGCGGCCCTGCCCGATCATCTCCTCGTCGCCCAGCTCCCGGGGGAAGCGCAGCCCCTTGCCCGGGTTGCTGATCCGCATGAAGTGGCGGATCGGGTCGACGGTGAAGCAGAAGGTGGGGAGGCCGATGGCCTCCGCGGTCTCCACCCACGGTTCGTGGGCGGCCAGCATGACCTGGTGGCCCGCATTGCGCGCGGCCGTCGCCAGCGGGGCAGCGGCATAGTAGGTGGCCTGGCTGCCCGTGGTGATGAACAGGATTTTCATGGCACTCCGGATGCTTTTCGTTGGACGCGGCCTGCAGCATTTGCGAGCACTACCGATGGTCCGCAGCGCGGCCTTTTCCTGTCAAACACCGGAATTTTCAAGTCCCGTTCGATCGCGGATTTCCCGCAGTTGAACGGAGTATTCTCCGCACGTCGTTGCGCGCCCTTCGGCGGCTGACCATCATGTGGTCGGTACGTGTGGCCAGGAAGCCTCAGAAACCGGATACCGAAAGTCGGTGGCACATGAACAACCTGATCTACGCAGCCCGGATGGCTCTCCGTGACGTCATGGAAGTGAACATCTACAGCCAGGGCAACGACAAGGTCTATCTGACCGTTTTCCCGGAGCTGGTCTGGGAGGGCACGGAGAAGACCCGGCCGGAGACCGTGGTGCAGAACGTCATCGGCCGCCTCCACGACATGGACCTGGACGTCGCCGGCGGCGAGGACGCCGTGCGGACGCTGCTGGACTCCGGCCCCGTGGAGATCATCCGCAAGGCCGCCTGACCGCGCCGCCGGCCGGCGGCCCCAGGCTTTCACCGCGCACGGCACCGCCCGCTGCCCGACTCCACCGCAACCCCGAGTGTCCGCGCCGACCACCGCCGCGGGCACTCGGTGTCTTTCCGCCCGCCCTCAGTGGTGGCCGCCCGCGTGGCCGTGGCCGGCGGCGGTGACCACGAGGGGGCGCACCATGTGCTGCTCGTGCTCCAGCATGTGGCAGTGGTGGACCCCCCTGCCGACGACGGGGAAGCTGACGGCGACGGTGACCAGTTCGCCCGGGGTGCCGTTCGGGCCGGGGCGGATCTGTCCCGCGGTCCCCACCCGGACGGTGTCCTTCAGCCCGCGTTCGTGCGGGTCCAGCTCCCCGGCCCGCAGGCAGGCGGCCGGCCGGGCGGTGCCGCCAACGGTCCGGTCGAAGCCGGTCACGTCGTAGTGCTCGCGGGAGAGCACGTGGAAGTGGGCCAGGTGGATGTGCATGGGGTGGGGGGAGGCGGTGAGGTTGAGGTACTTCCAGATCTCCGTGCTGCCGTGCGCCACGGTGAAGGCCCGCCCGTCGTCGTAGTGCAGGGCCGTCCTGCGCAGCGTCGTCAGGGTGCCCTCGGCGTCCCGCACCTGGACGATCCCCGCGGCGGGAAAGGTGAGGCCGGCCGCGTCCGCCACCTCCTCCATCTCCCACAGTTCGGGCACGTTCTCCGTGCCGGGACCGACGATCACCACCCACCGGGGTGCGCTGTCGTGGGGCAGGTCGTGGTGGGCGGGCCGCTCGAAGGTGGGCGAGAGCACCGCGGGCGGCGTGAACCGGCCGGCCAACCCGCGGGCGGCGACGCGGAACTGCATCACGTCGGGTTCCAGCAGGTCGTGCCGGGTGCTGCAGGAGCCGGGCGGCACGCCCTCCATGGTGTTGACCAGCTTCAGCAAGCGGCCGCGGTACGCGCTGAAGTCGACCAGCACGTCGACGCGTTCGCCGGAGGAGAGGTTCAGCGCCCCCTCGACGGGCAGGGGTGTGTCGATCAGGCCCTGGTCGGTGCCGATGACCTGGAAGGCCCCGGGGACCGGCTCGCCGTCGGCCAGCAGCATCAGCCGGTAGATCCGCGAGTTGGCGGTGTTGGCGATGCGGAACCGGTACCAGCGCGGCTCCACCTCCAGGTAGGGCCAGATCACCCCGTTGACCAGGGTGTAGGGGGCGGCGTGGGCCCGCATGAGCGTGGTGCCGACCATCTCCACCTTGTGGACCAGCCGCCCGGTGAGCGCGCCGGAGGCGTCCAGCGCGAAGTTGCGGTCGCTGAGCACCAGCGGCACCTCGTACCGGCCCTTGGGCAGGCCCAGCGCCCGCTCCTCCTCGTCGCGGCAGACGAACAGGCCGGCGAGACCGGCGTACACGCTGAAGCGGCTCACGTGGTGGGTGTGGTCGTGGTACCAGAGCGTCGTCGCGGCCTGGTCGTTCGGGTACGCCGACAGCTGCACGTCACCGGGCGCGACCGCATTCTCCATCCAGCCGTCGTTGCCGCCGCCGGTCAGCATGCCGTGCACGTGCACCGCGGCCCACGGCCGGAGGTCCGCCACCCCGGGGACCTCCCGGCAGCCTTGCGTGCCCGGGTAGTTGGACAGCGGGTCGGGCAAGGGGCCGCCGGGCTGCCCGAAGTCGACGGCGGTGACCGGGAGAGTGCCGGTCAGATGGTTCTCCCAGGTCACCCGCAGGCGGCGGCCGCGCACCGTCTCGATGGTGGGGCCCGGGTAGCTGCCCTCGTACGTCCACATCCGCACCGGCGGCAGGTCGGAGTGCACCAGGACGTCGGCGGTGCGCATGCGCACGGTCAGCTCGTCGTGGCCGCCGCGGCCGGCGGGCCGCAGCACCGGCGGTGTGCGCAGCGGATCCTTGAACTTGGCCAGGATCAGCCGGTCCGCCGACGGCTCGGCGGCGCCGGGGCCGGTGTCCTGCGGTGCGGCGAGGGCGGTGTACGGGGACATGAGGGCACCCAGTCCGGCCACGGCACCGCCGCGCAGCAGGGTGCGCCGCTTCATCAGGGGCGAGTCCGGTGTTTCGGCAGACGCAGTCTCCATTCGCCGGATGGTAGGCACGGCCGCTGCAGAGCCACTCGAAGTGGCGTCCACACCGGTCGAGTCACCGCCCTGAGCCGCGGGGACGCCGCAACCCTGCCGTGGCCGGGGCGTGTTGCGAAAGTCCCGTCCGGCCCTGCGGGCGGACTGCGCTGCTTTCGGCACACGCCCTAGACGACCGCCATCTCGCTGTCGCGGCGGACGAGGGTGGCGTAGTGGCCGTCGAGGGCGAGCAGCTCCTCGTGGGTGCCGCGCTCGGCGATGCGCCCCCGCACCAGCACGATGATCTCGTCGGCGTTGCGGACCGTCGACAGCCGGTGCGCGACCGTGATGGTGGTGCGGCCGGCGCTCGCCGCGTCGATGGCCTGCTGCACGGCCCGCTCGGTGCGGGTGTCCAGCGCGCTGGTGGCCTCGTCGAGGACCAGGACCGGCGGGTCGCGCAGGACGGCGCGGGCGATGGCCAGGCGCTGCTTCTCCCCGCCGGAGAAGCGGTAGCCGCGCTCGCCGACCACCGTGTCGTAGCCGTCGGGCAGGGACATCAGGTAGTCGTGGATGTGTGCCACCCGGGCCGCGGCGACCAGCTCCTCGTCGCTCGCGTCGGGTTTGGCGAAGCGCAGGTTCTCGGCGACGGTGGCGTGGAAGAGGTACGACTCCTGGGAGACGACGCCGACGGCGGCGGCGAGGGTGTCGAAGGACAGGTCGCGCACGTCGACGCCGTCGATCGTGACGCTGCCGGACGTCGCGTCGTACAGGCGCGGGATGAGGTAGCTCAGCGTCGTCTTGCCCGAGCCGGTCTCGCCGACGACGGCGAGGCTGCGGCCGGCGGGCACGGTCACGTCGATGCCGTCCAGCGTGGGCCGCTCGGCGCCCGCGTAGCGGAAGCCGACGCCGCGCAGCCGCACCTCGCCGCGCAGCCGCGCCGGCACCACGGGCCGCTCCGGTTCGGCGACGTCGACGGGCAGGTCGAGGTACTCGAAGATGCGGCCGAACAACTCCAGTGAGCTCTGGATGTCCAGGCCGATGGTCAGCAGGCGCTGCGCGGGCCGGAACAGGATCTGCTGGAGGGTGGCGAAGGCGACCAGCTCCCCGACGGAGACGGCCATGTGCCCGCCGCTCGCGGTCAGGCCCGCCACCCAGTAGATCACCGCGGGCATGGCCGCCATGACGACCCAGATGGTGGACTGGTACCACAGGCCGGCCGTGCTCGCGCGGACCTCGGTGTCGGTGAGCTTGCGGGACTGCGCGGCGAAGGCGTCGCTGAGGGAGCGCGAACGGCCCATGGTGTGGCCGAGCATGATGCCGCTGACCGACAGCGACTCCTGCACGTTCGAGGACAGGTCGGCGAACTGGCGCTGCCGGGAGCGGGTCAGGACGCGCAACTCGTCGCCGACGCGGCGGCTGACCCAGACGAAGCCGGGCAGGACGACCAGCGAGGCCAGGGTGAGCCGCCAGTCGAGCAGGGCCATGGCGGTGACGGTCGCGATGACGGTCGTCACGTCCGACACCAGGGCCGTCGCGGTGGTCGTCACCGTCACCTGCATCCCGCCGATGTCGTTGGCGATGCGCGACTGGACCTCGCCGGTGCGGGTCCGGGTGAAGAAGGCCAGCGACATGCGCTGGAGGTGGGAGTAGACCGCGGTACGCAGGTCGTGCATGACGAGCTGGCCGACCTTGGCGGACAGATAGGTCTGCCACACGTTGAACGAGCTGTTCGCGACGGCGACGGCGACCATGCCGAGGGCGAGGAGGGTCAGCAGGCCGGTCCTGCCCTGCGGCAGCGCCACGTCGATGATCTGACGGATCAGGAAGGGGTTGACGAGGGAGACCAGCGACGACCCGGCGACCAGGAACGCGACGGACATCAGGCTCGTGCGGTACGGGCGGAACAGCTTGAGTATGCGGCGCGTCTGCACGGGATGGCGGGCAGCGGCCGACCCGGTGGTGGTCACCCCTGGTCTCCTTCGGTTCGGTCGGGTCAGGACGGTGGGCGGGCGCGACTGCCGCGGCGGGTGCTCACACCTCTTCCAACAGCTCCAGCCGTCGCGCGATCTCCTCCTGCGGCAGCGGGGGCAGGCACGGGTGTTCGCCGGGCGGGGTCACGTATCCCGTCCAGGGGTGCGGCAGATGGATGGCGAACCAGCCGAACCCCATCCACATGACGCCTTCGCCGAGACTCCTGCCGAGGGACCTGATCAGGCCGGGTGAGCGCCGTGTTCGCATGTCGGTCTCCGTTCGCCGGTCAACCTTTCACCGCCACAGTGGGCGACCTGTCTCAAGGAGCGGCGGACGATGCGTCGAGCCCAGCTCGAGGCGTGGCTCAGCCCTTCACGAGCAGTCCGCGGCTGCGCAGGACCCAGCGTTCGAGCGGGCTGAAGACCAGCAGGTCGATGGCGACGCCGACGGTGAGGATGAGCACGATCGCCTCGAAGACCATGGCCATGTCGCTGGCGTTGCGGCCGTTCTCCAGCAGCTGGCCGAGGCCGATGCCGAGGTCGGGGAAGGAGGCGATGATCTCGGCGGCCATGAGGGAGCGCCAGGAGAACGCCCAGCCCTGCTTGAGCCCGGCGACGTAGCCGGGCAGGGCCGCGGGCAGGCTGATGTGCCAGGTGCCCTTCAGGCCGGTGGCGCCCAGGGTGCGGCCGGCGCGCAGGAACAGCGGGGGCACCTGGTCGATGCCGGAGACCAGCCCGTTGGCGATGGACGGCACGGCGCCCAGCAGGACGACGGCGTACATCATGCGGTTGTTCAGCCCGAGCCAGATCACGGCGGGCGGCACCCAGGCGACGGACGGCAGTGACTGCAGGCCGGACAGGACGGGCCGGACGGCCGCTCGCAGGAACCGGACGCGGGCCACCAGCAGGCCGAGCGGGGTGCCGAGGGCGAGGGCGAGGAGGAAGCCGAGCAGACCGCGCGAGACGGAGGTCCAGATGTAGCCGAGCAGGGTGCCCTGGAGCCAGGCGTCGTGCAGGACATGCCACACGTCGGCGGGGGCGGGCAGCCTGGCCGGGTCTTCGACGATCCGGAAGGACACCAGTGCCTGCCAGACGGCCAGGACCAGGGTGAGGGCGAGAACGGGCGGCAGCACCTTCTCGGTGAGCAGCCGCCGCAGGGGGGTGCGGGCCGTGGGCGCGGTGTCCAGGGCGTCCAGGCCCGCTTCCAGGCCGGCGAGGTCGCCGTCGTCGGCGCGCGGGGCGGTGTCAGCGGCGGCCATGGCGGCGGATCTCCCCACGCAGTTCCTCGGTGATCTCGACGGACAGTTCCGCCACGGCGGCATCCTCGATGCGCCGCGGCTGCGGGATGCCGACGGTCCACTGGCGGGCGATGCGGCCGGGGCGGGAGGACAGCAGGATCACGCGCTGGGCGAGGCGGACGGCTTCGCGGACGTTGTGGGTGACGAACAGCACGCAGACGCCGGTCTCGGCCCAGATGCGGGTGAGTTCGTCGTGCAGGACGTCGCGGGTGATGGCGTCGAGGGCGGCGAAGGGCTCGTCCATGAGGAGCAGGCGGCTGTCCTGGGCGAGGGCGCGGGCCAGGGCGACGCGCTGGCGCATCCCGCCGGACAGCTCGTGCAGCCGCTTGCCGTGGGCGCCCTTCAGCCGGACCAGTTCGAGCAGCTCCTCGGCCCGCTCGCGGCGACGGCCGCGGGGTACCCCGCGCAGGCGCAGGGCGAGTTCGATGTTCCGGCCGGCGGTCAGCCAGGGGAACAGGGCGTGTTCCTGGAACATCAGCGCGGGGCGGCCGTCGGTCGTGACCGACCCGGCGGTGGGGCGGTCGAGCCCGGCCACCAGGTTGAGCAGGGTGGACTTGCCGCAGCCCGAGGCGCCCAGCAGGGTGATGAACTCGCCGGGGGCGATGTCGAGGCTGATGTCGTCCAGGACGAGCTGCTGCCCGGCGGGGCCGGGGAACGACTTCGAGACGTGCTCGATGCGCGCGGCCCACGCGGTGGCGCCGGTGTGCGCGGTGGCTGCGGCGGTCGTGGCGGCCTGGGCGAGCGGTGTGGTCACGGTCATGGTCGTCACCTCCTGTTCTGTGGTCGTCGTCCGGGTTCACCGACGGACGCCGAGCCCGGCGTCGTCGACCGGACTCCCGCCCTCGGCCGTGAGGACCTTGTTCAGCAGCGTGAGGTCGTAGATGCCCCGCAGGTCGGGCCGTTGGAGCAGGCCGGCGCGGACGGCGTGGTCGGCCTGCGCGGCGAGGGTGGCGGCCAGCGGGTCGTCGGTGACCTCCAGCGACGCCCAGGCCGGGTCCAGGACCTCGGCGGGCAGCGCCTTGCCGGCGTCGCGCGCGATCTGCTCGTTCGCGGCGGCCTTGGCCTGCTCGGGGTGGGCCTTGATCCACCGGTTGGTCGCCACGGACGCCCGCAGCACGGCCTCGACGGCTTTCGGATGCTTCTTCAGGAACGTCTGCGACACGATGATGTGCGTGGTGGTGAACCGTCCGCCCGGCCACAGGGACGCCTCGTCGAGCAGCACCTTTCCGCCCTCGGCGACCAGTTTCGACGCGGTCGGCTCCGGCACCCAGGCGCCGTCGACGGTGCCGGCCCGGAAGGCGTTCGGGGTGACCTTGTTGTCGCTGCGGACGACGGTGACGTCGCCCTTGCCGGTCATCGGGTCGATGCTCCAGCCCTGAGCGGTGGCCCAGTGGAGGAAGGCGACGTCCTGGGTGTTGCCGAGCTGCGGGGTGGCGATCCGCCTGCCCTCGACGTCGGCCAACGTCCTGATCTTCTTCGGGTCGACGACCAGTCTCACGCCGCCGGAGGCCGAGCCGCCGATGATCCGCAGGCTGGTGCCGCCCGACTTCGCGTAGCCGTTGATCGCGGGGGAGGGGCCGATCCAGCCGATGTCGATCGAGCCCGCGTTCAGCGCCTCGATCTCGGAGGGGCCGGCGTTGAACACGGCGTACCGGGCGCGGGTTCCGCCCAGTTCCTCCTGGAGGAAGCCCTTGCGGTGGGCCACCAGTGCGGTGGCGTGGGTGACATTGGCGAAGTAGCCGATGCGCACGCAGTCCAGACCGTCGGTCAGGGGCGCTCGCCCAACGGCCTGCGCCGTGCCCCGGTCGGCGGCCCGGGAGCCGTAGCCGCAGCCGGCGAGCAGCAGCAGCGCGAGGGTGGCCAGGGCGGCGAGCGCGCGGCGCAGAGGGGTGGTGGCAGACACGGCGGGGGGTCCTCTCGGGGGCCCGGCGGTCACGGCCGGCCGGGGCGCGGCGGACACGTCGGCCGGGCCCCGGCCGGGAAGCGGTGGACCGGTGCGTGCCCGGACCTCGGTCACAGGTCCCACCCGTCGTCAGTGGTCTCGTTGCGGACCGGTTCGGGCGCGGTGCAGGAGGCGCCGACCATGCCGGCGGTCAGCGTGGTGCCGTCGGCGGGGTCGATGAGGAGGAAGGACCCGGTGCGCCGGGAGTCGGCGTAGGAGTCCACGGGCAGGGGTTCGGCGGTGCGGATCTTGACGCGGCCGATGTCGTTGGCGGCGAGCTGCCCGGGGTGCGGGTGCGGCGACAGGTCGTCCAGCGTGAGCCGGGACGGGATGTCCTTCACGATCGCCTTGACCGTGCGCGTGCCGTGCTTGAGGAGCACCCGGTGACCGACCCGCAGCGGCTCGTCCGCCACATGGCACACGGTGGCCTCGATGTCCTGCGTGGTCGGCGGGGCGTCCTTGCTGGGGACGATGAGGTCGCCGCGGGAGATGTCGATGTCGTCCTCCAGCAGGAGGGTGACCGACTGCGGCGTCCAGGCCACGTCGACGGACCGGCCGAGCAGGTCGATGCCGGCGATGCGGGTGGCCCGCCCGGAGGGCAGCACGGTGACGGACTCGCCGACGCGGAAGGCGCCGGCGGCGATCTGCCCGGCGTAGCCGCGGTAGTCGGGGTGCTCGGCGCTCTGCGGCCGGATCACGTACTGCACGGGCAGCCGCGCCTGGCAGTGCGCCAGGTCGTGGGCGACCGGGACGGTCTCCAGGTGTTCCAGGACGGTCGGGCCGCCGTACCAGTCCATGTGGGCGCTCGGCTCCACGACGTTGTCGCCCTCGAGCGCCGAGATCGGGATCGCGGTCACCTCGGGCACGCCCAGCTCGGTGGCGTAGGCGGTGAACTCCTCGGCGATCGCAGCGAACACGGACTCCGCGTAGCCGACGAGGTCCATCTTGTTCACGGCCAGCACGACGTGCGGGACGCGCAGCAGCGCGGCGATGGCCGCGTGCCGGCGGGTCTGCTCGACCACGCCGTTGCGGGCGTCGACGAGGATCACCGTCAGCTCGGCGGTGGAGGCGCCGGTGACCATGTTCCGCGTGTACTGCACGTGCCCCGGGGTGTCGGCCAGGATGAACCGGCGCCGCGGCGTGGCGAAGTAGCGGTAGGCGACGTCGATGGTGATGCCCTGCTCCCGCTCGGCGCGCAGGCCGTCGGTGAGGAGAGCGAGGTCGGGTGTGCCGTGCCGGGTGACCGACTCCAGCTGGTCGGCGAGGACGGACTTGGAGTCGTGCAGGAGCCGGCCCACCAGGGTGGACTTGCCGTCGTCGACGGAGCCGGCCGTGGCCAGTCGCAGGGTGTCGGCGGTCGTCGTCGCGACACGGGTCTCGAGAGCGGTCATCGCTAGAAGTACCCCTCGCGCTTGCGGTCCTCCATCGCGGCCTCGGACAGCTTGTCGTCGGCGCGGGTCGCGCCCCGCTCGGTCAGCCGGGACGCGGCGATCTCGGCGATCACCTTCTCGACGGTGTCGGCGTCCGAGTCGACGGCACCGGTGCAGGACATGTCACCCACCGTGCGGTAGCGCACCAGGCGCTTCTCCACCGTCTCGCCGTCCTTCGGGCCGCCCCACTCGCCCGCGGTCAGCCACATCCCGCCCCGCCGGAACACCTCGCGCTCGTGCGCGAAGTAGATCGACGGCAGCTCGATGCCCTCCCGCGCGATGTACTGCCACACGTCCAGCTCGGTCCAGTTCGACAGCGGGAAGACACGCACGTGCTCGCCCGGCGCGTGCCGCCCGTTGTAGAGGTTCCACAGCTCGGGCCGCTGGCGGCGCGGGTCCCACTGGGAGAACTCGTCGCGGAGGCTGAACACGCGCTCCTTGGCGCGGGCCTTCTCCTCGTCGCGCCGGCCGCCGCCGAAGACCGCGTCGAACCTCTCCGCCTGGATCTTCTCCGTCAGCGGCAGCGTCTGCAGCGGGTTGCGGGTGCCGTCCGGGCGCTCCTTGAGCACCCCGCGGTCGATGTAGTCCTGCACCGACGCCACGTGCAGCCGCAGCCCGTGCTGCTCCACGGTCCGGTCGCGGAAGTCCAGCACCTCGGGGAAGTTGTGCCCGGTGTCCACGTGCAGCAGCGCGAACGGCACCGGCGCCGGCGTGAACGCCTTCAGCGCCAGGTGCAGCATGACGATGGAGTCCTTGCCGCCGGAGAACAGGATCACCGGGTTCTCGAACTCGCCCGCCACCTCGCGGAAGATGTGCACCGCCTCGGACTCCAGCGCGTCCAGGTGGGAGAGGGCGCAGGCGGAGTGGGTGAGCCCCGACGGGCTCGGTGTCAGGACCGTCATGCCAGGCCCCTCTCGACGAGGAAGCGGTGCAGGCCGGCGGCCGTGTCGGCCACCGGCCTGCCTTCCGTCCGGATGCGCAGGTCGGGTGCCGTGGGCTCCTCGTAGGGGTCGTCGACCCCGGTCAGGCCGGTCAGCTCGCCCGCGGCCTGCCTGGCGTACAGGCCCTTCACATCGCGTACGGAGCACACCTCGACCGGGGTGGCCACGTGCACCTCCAGGTACGTCGTGCCGTTCGCCTCGTGCCGCCGGCGCACCGCGTCCCGGCTGTCGGCGTACGGCGCGATGACCGGGACGAGGACCTTCACGCCGTTGCGGGCGAGCAGTTCGGCGACGAAGCCGATGCGCTGCACGTTGGTGTGCCGGTCCTCGCGGGAGAAGCCGAGTTCCTGGGACAGGCAGCGGCGGATCTCGTCACCGTCGAGCACCTCGACCCGGTGGCCCGTGGTGGCCAGCCGCTCGGCGACGGCGCGGGCCAGGGTGGTCTTCCCCGCGCTCGGCAGCCCGGTCAGCCACACGGTGGCGCCGCGCTCGCGGGCGGCGGCTCCGGCCGCCCGCACGGGGGCCCCGGCGGCCTGGGGGTCAGCTGTGATCACGGTGATGCCCTTCTGAACGTGGGTGACGTGCCGGAGCGGGACGGTCAGGCGGTGGCGAACCCGGCCAGGGTCCGGCCGAGGACGTCCATGTCGATCCGGTGCCAGGAGCCGGGCAGTTCCAGGCAGCGGGGGTTGGGCAGGGCGGCCGCGGTGGCCTGTGCCGCCGCGCGCAGCCATTCGCTGGTGCCGGAGCTGTTGAGGACCAGCGTCTCGGTGCGGTAGCCGGCGAGCCGGTCGGCGGGGACGGTGCAGTCGCCGCAGATCTTCACGTCGTAGGCGAGCGTGTGGGCGTTCGCCTCGTTCACCGCCCAGAGGGGGCCCTTGCGCCACTGGGCGACCGTGTCCGGGGTCAGTCCGAGGAAGCTGCCGAGGAAGTACTCGACGGCTTCCTGGCGGCGGTCCTGCTCCATGAGGACCCGCAGGGTCTTGGCGACGTTCCACGGGGGCTTGGGGAAGCCGTCGACGCGGTAGAACGGCTCGTGCAGCGCCAGCTTGGTGATGGGGGCGCCGGCGGGGGCCGCCTCGATCGCGAGGTTCGCCCCGGACGGGCCGGCGAACACAGCCGCGGACCCGCCGGCCGCCTCGATGACCGCCTGGAGGGCCTCGATCTCGCGGGCGACCTCGTACGCGGGGGAGTCCCCGCTCTCGCCGCGTCCCCGGCGGTCGTAGACGTAGGTGGTGCAGTGCGGCGTCAGCTCGGGGACGAGCGCGTCGAAGATGGTGTGGTCGCGGAACGATCCGTTGAGGAGCACGATCGGCGGGCCGTCGCCGGCCTTCTCGTAGGCGATCGTGGTGCCGTCACGGGAAACGACCTTCTGCATACCCACTCCTCACGCCGTTCGGAGGTGCCCTCACCTCCCCGCCGGGCGGCATCTTCGAGTGGTCTGCTGGCCCGCCGGTCGAGGAACGGTCGCAAGGCCCCTGCGTCCCGGTCGTCGCCCCCGGCCCGCCCACCGGCCGCTGCCCGGTGCGCGCGGCACCCGCCGCCGCGCGCGCCAGCGGTCCGCGGGCGGCGCCACAGCCGTATTCGACCGCGGGGCCATGTCATGGGAGGTGGCGGGACCGGGCCCGACGGCGGCCGCAGCCGGTGCGCCAGGGTCCTGGCGGCGCCCGCGGCGGCAGCGGACCGGGCCCGTCCCGTCCTGCCGCCGAACACAGGGGAGACCGACATGAGCGACCGGGGCGAGCTCGGCGAGGTGCGTGCCGCCCTCGTGGCGCTGCCCGGTGTGCGCGACGCCGCCGTCCACGCGGCCCGCAACCCTCCCGGTCCTTGGCGGATCGTCGCGCATGTGGTGACGCGCCTGCCGCTCGCGGAACTGCGCGCCGCCCTGCGGTCACGGCTGCCGTCCCACCTGGTGCCGTCCTGTCTGCACCCGGTGCCGCACATCCCGCTGCTGCCCGACGGGCGAGCCGACCGGCAAGCCCTGGCGGCGCTGACCGCCCGGCAACCGCAGACCGCCGCGGCCCCCGCGCCGCGGGAGGAAGCGGTGCGCGGGGAGCCCGGCGCGTCCCCGGTGGACGGAATCACGTCCGTGCCGGTCACCGCACAGCAGCGGGCCCTGCTCGCCCGCCGCGGCGCCGGCCCCTGTGTGCAGCAGTTGCACTGGCGCTGGCGCGGTCCGCTGGACACCGGCCGGTTCACCGCGGCCTGGCAGTCGGTGTTCGACCACGAGACCGTCCTGCGTGCCGCGTTCGCCTGGGACGCCGGGCCGCGCCTGGTGCTGCACGACCACGCCCGCGCCGAGGTCGTCCGCCATCCCGCCGGCGCCGTCGACTTCGACGAGTTCATGGAGCGCGACCGGCTGCGCGGCTTCGACCTGCGCTCCCCGGGCCTGCTGCGGCTCACCCTCGTCGACGAGCCGGACCCCGCCGACGGCGGCCCGCCGTCGGTGCGGATCCTGCTCACCTTCCACCCGGTCCTGCTGGACACCTGGAGCGTGTCCGTCCTGCTGGAGGAGTTCTACCGCTCCTACCTCGCCGGGGGCCGCCTGCCGGGCGGTGAACGGCGGCCCGACTGCCGTGACCACGCCCGCTGGCTCGCCGGGCAGGACACCGCGCCCGCCCGGCACTTCTGGTCCTCGGCGGCCCCGGCCGCCGGCACCCTCGTGCGGCCCGCGGTCCAGGGCCCGGCCACCGGTCTGACCGGGGCGGGGCGGGCCGAGGCCCGGCTGGGCGCCGGACCGGCCGGCCGGCTGCGCAGCTGGGCGGCGTCGTGGGCGGCCACCGAGGCCGGCGTGCTGCAGGCGGTGTGGGCGCTGCTGCTGTACCGGGCGGGCGCCACCGCGGGCCCCGCCCTGGTCGGCTTCGGCGTCAGCGTCTCCGGCCGCGGCATCACCCTGGACTCCGTCGAGCGCCTGCCCGGCCTGCTGGCGAACACGCTGCCCATGACCGTCCGCGTCGACCCGGCGGCGCCCGTGTCCCGGCTGCTGGCCGAACTGCGCGACCAGAGCGTGGAGATGGCCGCCTACGAATGGGTCTCCCTGAGCCAGATCCAGCAGTGGGCCGGGCGCGGCGCGGACGACGAACTCGTGGACAGCCTCGTCGTCTTCGAGCAGCAGCGGCACGGCTCCCGCGCCCTGCGTGCCGCGCTCGCCGCCCAGGGCATCAGCGTGGGCACGCCCCGTACGGCCGGCACGTACACGGCGTTCCCCGTGACCCTGCTCGCCCACCGGGACAGCGACGAGGGCCTCGTCCTGGCCGCGGTCCACGACCGGGCACGCCTGGCCGACGACGACGCGGCACGCCTCGTCCGCCAGTGCGCCCGGCTGCTGCACGCACTGCCCGGTCTTGCGGGCGGCCCGCTCACCGTGTCCGACGCGCTGGCCGTGCTCGCCGACGAGCCGCCGGTGCGGATGGCCCGGGCGTCCGCCGCGGTGACCGCCACCGCCGCACCGACGTGAGGAGAGCACCGACCAGGACCACGCGCCGCCGGCGCGGCACCCCGCCCGGCACCTGCGACCGGCCGCAGCGCCGCCCGCCCCCGGCAGCGCCGGGAGTACGAGGTGAGCGCCGCGGACCTCACCCTGTGCAGCGTGGGCGCCGGGCCGCGTGGCCGGGGTCCGTGCTGGAGCGGATCTGCGCCGACGAGCGGGCCGCCGCCCCGTCGCCGCGCCGCGTGACGATCCACCTGGTGGACCCCTGCCGGCCCGGCGCCGGGCGGGTCTGGCGCACGGACCAGTCGCGGCTGCTGCTGATGAACACCGTCGCCTCCCAGGTGACGGTGTTCACCGACGACACCGTGACGATGCGGGGGCCGGTGGAGCCGGGGCCCGACCTGTACGAGTGGGCCCGCTCCGTCGTCCTGGCCTCGCCCGCCGACCGGTTCGGGGCCGCCACGTACGCGGAGGCGGCGGGCCTGCACCCGGACGCCTACCCGACCCGCGCCTTCTACGGCAGCTACCTGGAGTACTGCTACCGCCGCATCGTGCGGCGGGCGCCCGCGCACTGCCGCGTCGTCGAGCACCGCACGTATGCCGTGGCCCCGCGGGACCAGTCCGCCGCGCCCGGCGGCCCCCAGGTCCTCACCCTCGCCGACGGCACCCGGCTGCGCGCCCTGGACGCCGTGGTCCTCGCGCGGGGCCACGTGCCGCTGCGCGAGCCGGCCCGGAGGAAACGGCCCATCCCAGCGTGGAGGAGCTGGAGGAGCTGCTCGATCCGACCGCGTACGTGGGCGGCGCGCCGGCCCTGACGACGCGCGCGTTGGCTTCGGTACCCGAGGCCCCGGCACCGCCGGCGGCAACCGCGTCGACCGGGACGGAATCTGCGAAGCCGGTCGCCGTACCGGCCCCCGCCGACCCCACGACGTGCGGGGCGTGGGACCCCGGCCCACGGGCGCGCGAGCGGCGGCGGGGTGGCGGGCGCCGACGGGGCCGCGAGGCGAGCCGCCGGGGGGGGGGGCGGGGGGTTCGGGGCGCCGGGGGCGGTCAGCGGCGGCGGCCCGGGCGGCTGGGGCTGCGGGCCGTGCGCGCCGGCGACTTCGGCGCGCCGTGCGCTGCCGAGGGCGCCGCTGCCGACGCGGCCGCCCTCCTTGGCGAACGTCGAGTAGAAGTCGAAGGAACGCACGGTCAGAAGTCCCAGCCGTCCTGGTCGTCGTCGTTGACCGGCTCCGGGGCCGCGAACGACTCGCCGACCATGCCGGCGGTCAGCGTGGGGCCGTCGGAGGGGGCGATCAGGATGAACGAGCCGGTGCGCCGGGAGTCGGCGTAGGAGTCGACCGGCAGCGGCTCGGCGGTGCGGATCTTCACCCGGCCGATGTCGTTGGCGACCAGCTGCCCCGGGTGCGGGTGCAGCGACAGGTCGTCCAGGGTGAGCCGGGACGGGATGTCCTTCACGATCGCCTTGACGGTGCGCGTGCCGTGCTTGAGCAGCACCCGGTGGCCGACCGTCAGCGGCTGGTCGGCGACGTGGCAGACGGTCGCCTCCAGGTCCTGCGTGGTGGCGGGCGCGTCCTTGCTCGGCACGATCAGGTCGCCGCGCGAGACGTCGATGTCGTCCTCCAGCAGCACGGTCACCGACTGCGTCGTCCAGGCCGCGTCGACCGGCGTGCCCAGCAGGTCGATGCCGCTGATCCGGCTGGTGCGGCCCGAGGGCAGGACGGTGACCTCGTCGCCGACGCGGAAGGTGCCGGCGGCGATCTGCCCGGCGTAGCCCCGGTAGTCGGGGTGCTCGGCGGTGCGCGGCCGGATCACGTACTGCACGGGCAGCCGAGCGTGGCAGTGCGCCAGGTCGTGGCTGACCGGGACGGTCTCCAGGTGTTCCAGCACGGTCGGGCCGCCGTACCAGTCCATGTGGGCGCTGGGCTCGACGACGTTGTCCCCGACGAGCGCCGAGATCGGGATCGCGGTGATCTCCGGGACGCCGAGTTCGGTGGCGTACGCCGTGAACTCCTCGGCTATCGCGGCGAACACCTTCTCCTCGTAACCGACGAGGTCCATCTTGTTGACCGCAAGCACGACGTGCGGGACGCGCAGCAGCGCCGCGATGGCCGCGTGCCGGCGGGTCTGCTCGACCACGCCGTTGCGGGCGTCGACCAGGATCACCGTCAGCTCGGCGGTGGAGGCGCCGGTGACCATGTTCCGCGTGTACTGCACGTGCCCCGGGGTGTCGGCGAGGATGAACCGGCGGCGCGGGGTGGCGAAGTAGCGGTAGGCGACGTCGATGGTGATGCCCTGCTCCCGCTCGGCGCGCAGGCCGTCGGTGAGCAGCGCCAGGTCGGGGGCGTCCTGGCCGCGCGAGGCCGAGGCCCGCTCCACGGCCTCCAGCTGGTCGGCGAGGACCGACTTGGAGTCGTGCAGCAGCCGGCCCACCAGCGTGGACTTGCCGTCGTCGACCGATCCGGCGGTGGCGAACCGCAGCAGGGTGGTGGCCGCGAGTTCCTCGGGCGTGATCGTGCTCATGTCTAGAAGTACCCCTCGCGCTTGCGGTCTTCCATCGCGGCCTCGGAGAGCTTGTCGTCGGCGCGGGTCGCGCCGCGCTCGGTGAGCCGGGACGCGGCGATCTCGGTGATCACCTGCTGAAGGGTCACCGCGTCGGAGTCGACGGCGCCCGTGCAGGACATGTCACCGACGGTGCGGTAGCGCACCAGGCGCTTCTCCACCGTCTCGCCGTCCTTCGGGCCGCCCCACTCGCCCGCGGTCAGCCACATCCCGTTGCGCTGGAACACCTCGCGCTCGTGGGCGAAGTAGATCGACGGCAGCTCGATGCCCTCCCGCGCGATGTACTGCCACACGTCCAGCTCGGTCCAGTTCGACAGCGGGAAGACACGCACGTGCTCGCCCGGCGCGTGCCGCCCGTTGTACAGGTTCCACAGTTCCGGGCGCTGGCGGCGCGGGTCCCACTGGGAGAACTCGTCGCGGAGGCTGAACACCCGCTCCTTGGCGCGGGCCTTCTCCTCGTCGCGGCGTCCGCCGCCGAAGACCGCGTCGAACCTCTCCGCCTGGATCTTCTCCGTCAGCGGCAGCGTCTGCAGCGGGTTGCGGGTGCCGTCGGGGCGCTCCTTGAGCACACCCCGGTCGATGTAGTCCTGCACCGAGGCCACGTGCAGCCGCAGCCCGTGCTTCTCCACGGTCCGGTCGCGGAAGTCCAGCACCTCGGGGAAGTTGTGCCCGGTGTCCACGTGCAGCAGCGCGAACGGCACCGGCGCCGGCGTGAACGCCTTCAGCGCCAGGTGCAGCATGACGATGGAGTCCTTGCCGCCGGAGAACAGGATCACCGGGTTCTCGAACTCGCCCGCCACCTCGCGGAAGATGTGCACCGCCTCGGACTCCAGCGCGTCCAGGTGCGACAGGGCGTACGGGCTGCCCGTGCCCTCGCCGCCCTCCGTGACCTCGGTGACCGTGGTCGTCATGCCAGTCCCCTTTCGCTGAGCAGCGCGTACACCGCGGCCGCGGACTCCTGGACGCTCTGGTGCTGCGACTCGATCCGCAGATCCGGCTTCTCGGGCTCCTCGTACGGGTCGTCCACACCGGTCAGGCCGGTCAGCTCGCCCGCGGCCTGCTTGGCGTACAGCCCCTTCACATCGCGTACGGAACACACCTCGACCGGGGTGGCCACGTGCACCTCGACGTACGCGGTGCCGTTCGCCTCGTGCCGCCCGCGCACCGCGTCCCGGCTGTCCGCGTACGGCGCGATCACCGGGACCAGCGCGAGCACGCCGTTGCGGGCGAGCAGTTCGGCGACGAAGCCGATGCGCTGGACGTTGGTGTGCCGGTCCGCGCGGCTGAACCCGAGGCCCGCGGAGAGGAACTCGCGGATCTCGTCGCCGTCGAGCACCTCCACCCGGCGGCCCTCGGCGCGCAGCCGGCCTGCCAGCTCGTGCGCGATGGTGGTCTTGCCGGCACTCGGCAGACCCGTGAGCCAGACGGTGGCTCCGGTCGTCACGTGTGTCTCCTGAATGTCTGTCATCGTCAGCCGTGCAGTCCGCACTCGGTCTTGGAGCGGCCCGCCCAGCGGCCGGCCCGCGCGTCCTCGCCCTGAAGCACCCGGCGGGTGCACGGGGCGCAGCCGATGGAGGCATAGCCGTCCATCAGCAGCGGATTGGTGAGGACTCCGTGCTCGGCGACGTACGCTGCCACATCTTCCTGTGACCACCGGGCGATGGGGGAGATCTTCACCTTCCGCCGCTTGGCGTCCCAGCCGACGACCGGGGTGTTCGCCCGGGTCGGGGACTCGTCGCGGCGCAGCCCGGTCGCCCACGCGTCGTAGCCCTTCAGGCCCTCTTCCAGGGGCTTCACCTTGCGCAGGGCGCAGCACAGGTCGGGGTCGCGGTCGTGCAGCTTCGGGCCGTACTCGGCGTCCTGCTCGGCGACCGTCTGCCGCGGGGTGAGCGTGATGACGTTCACGTCCATGACGGCCTCGACCGCGTCGCGGGTGCCGATGGTCTCCGGGAAGTGGTAGCCGGTGTCGAGGAACACCACGTCCACGCCGGGCATCGCCCGGGAGGCGAGGTGGGCGACGACCGCGTCCTCCATGGAGGAGGTGACGCAGAACCGCTTGCCGAACGTCTGAGCGGCCCACTGCAGGATCTCCAGCGCGGAGGCGTCCTCCAGGTCCCGCCCGGCCCGCTCGGCCAGCGCCTTCAGCTCCTCGGCGGTGCGCTCCGTCTGCGCTGTGCTCATATCCGCTCGTCCCCTCCGTTGTCGGCTGCTCCGAGCCCCCGGGCCAGCAACCCGAGGAACTTCAGCTGGAAGGCCCGGTTGCAGCCACCGCATTCCCACGCACCGTGGCCCTGCTCGCTGGGGCGCAGGTCCTCCTCGCCGCAGTAGGGGCAGTAGAACGGCGCCGCGCGCTCGCTCATGACAGCGACTCCTCCGACGCGCGCGCCGCCCAGGTGGCGAAGCGCTCGCCGTCCTCGCGCTCGGCGAGGTAGCGCCGAAGGACGCGCTCGATGTAGTCGGGCAGCTCCGCGGAGGTCACCTTCAGGCCGCGGACCTTGCGGCCGAAGGAGGGCTCCAGGCCGAGCGCGCCGCCCAGGTGCACCTGGTAGCCGCCCACCTGGTTGCCGTCGGCGTCGGTGACCAGCTGGCCCTTCAGGCCGATGTCCGCGGTCTGGATGCGGGCGCAGGCGTTGGGGCAGCCGTTGATGTTGATGGTGATCGGCTCGTCGAAGTCCGGCAGGCGGCGCTCCAGCTCGTCGATGAGGTCGCTGCCGCGCTCCTTGGTCTCCACGATGGCGAGCTTGCAGAACTCGATGCCGGTGCAGGCCATCGTGCCGCGCCGGAACGGCGAGGGGCTGACCCTGAGGTCCAGCGCCTCCAGGCCGTCGACGAGGGAGTCCACCCGGTCCTGCGGCACGTCGAGGATGATCATCTTCTGCTCGACGGTGGTGGACACCCGCTGCGAGCCGTGCTCCTCGGCCAGTGCGGCGACCTTGGTGAGCAGCGAGCCGTCCATGCGGCCCACGCGCGGGGCGAAGCCGACGTAGAAACGGCCGTCCTTCTGCCGGTGCACGCCGATGTGGTCGCGCCACACCTGCGCGGGCATCTCGGGGGCCGGCCCGTCGATGAGCTTGCGGCCCAGGTACTCGTCCTCGACGACCTGGCGGAACTTCTCCGCGCCCCAGTCGGCGACCAGGAACTTCAGCCGGGCCCGGTTGCGCAGCCGCCGGTAGCCGTAGTCGCGGAAGACCGAGGTGACGGCCTCCCACACCTCCGGCACCTCCGCCTCGGGCACCCAGGCGCCCAGCCGCACACCGAACTTCGGGTTGGTGGACAGGCCGCCGCCGACCCACAGGTCGAAGCCGGGGCCGTGCTCGGGGTGGACCACGCCGACGAAGGAGATGTCGTTGATCTCGTGGGCGACGTCCAGCAGCGGGGAGCCGGAGACGGCCGTCTTGTACTTGCGCGGCAGGTTGGAGAAGCGCGGGTCGCCGATGTAGCGGCGGACGATCTCGTTCAGCGCCGGGGTGCCGTCGATGATCTCGTCCTCGGCGACCCCGGCGACCGGGGAGCCGAGCATGCCGCGCGGGCAGTCGCCGCACGCCTCGGTGGTGGACAGGCCCACCGCCTCCAGGCGCTCCCAGATGGCGGGCACATCCTCGATGCGCACCCAGTGGAACTGGATGTTCTGCCGGTCGGTGATGTCCGCGGTGCCCCGGGCGTACGTCTCGGAGACCTCGCCGATGACGCGCAGCTGCTCGGTGGTCAGCCGGCCGCCCGTGATGCGCACGCGCATCATGAAGTACTCGTCCTCCAGCTCCTCGGGCTCCAGCAGGCCGGTGCGCCCGCCGTCGATCCCGGGACGGCGCTGGGTGTACAGACCCCACCAACGGAAGCGTCCGCGCAGGTCGTTGGGGTCGATGGAGTGGAATCCGCGCTTGGAGTAGATCGTCTCAATGCGTGTCCGCACATTGAGACCGTCGTCGTCCTTCTTCATCTGCTCGTTGCCGTTGAGCGGGGTCAGGTGCCCCACGGCCCACTGTCCCTCGCCGCGGTGACGGCTCACCTTGCGGCGGGGCGCGACGGAGTTCTGCGAAGAGGCGGCCATGGTCGATACGTCCTTCGGGACAGCGGGAATGCGGCTCTGACCAGCGCATACGTGGACGCGCGGGCAGGTGGGCAGGCGTGCGCGTCGTTGCGCTGGGCAGGGAAGGTGAAGAAGTCCGGGGGTGCTCGGGCCCGTGGCGCTCAGGCCATCGTCGAGGCAGGTCAGCAGGCCGGACAGATGGCGCTGGACATGCGGCCGTGGTCGACGTGCCGTCGGCTCACCAAGGCGGTTCCAGTTCCAGACATGACGGCAGCGTGGCACGGCGATCTGGACACCGTCCAGCTTAATCCAAAATGCGGACACCCTTGTCCCGCGATGCGGGACAAGGGTGTCGTCGGTCACATGACCGCGGGGTTCCCGCGTCGCTCCAGGTCAGGCGGGATACGCCCCCGGCCATGGACCCGGAGCGGCCACCTCCGGTTCCTCCTCGGCCTTGGTGTCGAACAGCTTGAAGCCCCGCCGCAGGTAGTTGTCCATCGCGTGCGGGCCGTCCTTGCTGCAGGTGTGCAGCCACCCCCGCTTCGTCGTCGCCAGCCCCGGCCAGCGGTCGGCGAGATCCCAGGCGCGGGCGGTGCCGTACGACAGCAGGTGCCCGCCGATCCGCCGGCCGCGGAAGGCCGGGAGCAGCCCGAAGTAGACGATCTCCACCACCCCGTCGTCCTGGGCCTGCAGCTCGACGTACCCGGCCGGGGTGCCCCGGTCGTAGGCCACCCACGTCTCGACACCCGGACGCTCAAGGAACTCCTGCCACTGCGCGTACGTCCAGCCCAGCCGGTCCGTCCAGCGGATGTCGCCGCCCACCGAGGCGTACAGGAACCGGCTGAACTCGGGCGAGGGCACCTCGGAGCGGACGATCCGGACGTCCCCCTCGGGCGCGTCGGCCGGCAGGAGGTCGGTCGGGGCCGTCTGCTCCAGGGACCAGGTGGTCACGGCGATGTTCGTCATGCCGGCCAGGGAATCATCCGGGGCACGCCCGTGTCGATCGCGGTCCCGGGGGCGTACGCGGGCGCAGTGCCCGAGACGCCTACCCCAGCTCCCGCTCGACGGCCGGCAGCGGAACCGCGAACAGCGTCCGCCCCGACAGCGACCACACCTCGCCGGTCTGCCGCCAGTAGGCGAGGGAGCCGATGCCGTCCCCCCAGCAGTGGCGGGTGTCCTCGGAGGCGCCGCACTCCGTCGCCGCGGCGCCGTGCGCGTTCTGCCGCCACAGCGTGCCGTGGTCGCCGTGCGGGCCGGCCGCCCGGCCCAGGTACCAGTCGGTGGGGCCGGCCGGGCCCGTGCGGTGCGCGAGCACGCCCCGTACGCCGTCGGTCCTCGACTCGTACGCCTCGGTCGCGGCCACGGTCCCGGTCGCGTCCGCGGCCAGCAGCCCGGAGCGGGCGGGGTCGGTGCTGAAGGAGTAGCGCCACAGGCGCGTGTGCCCGCCGCTGCCCCGGGGCGCCGTCTGGCTCAGGACCAGGCTCGCGGGCGCCGAACCGCTGTCCAGCGACAGGCCGTTCGGGCACGGCGGGCCGGATGCGGCGCTGCCGCCGGAGGCGTGGGCGGATCGCTGGGCGGCGGCCGGGCCGGTGGCGTCCGCGGTGCCAATCCCCGCGCAGCTGCCGGCCGCCGGGCGGTAGGTGGCGACGGCGGGCAGCACCCAGCGGTAGCCGTGCGCCGACCAGCCGCCCGGCACCCGGCCGACGGCGTCGGAGGCGACCGTGGCGCGCTGGATGCGGTTCAGGTCGTAGACGTACAGCGCGTCGCGTGTGCCGCCGGAGGCGGTGACCAGCAGCTTGTCCCGGTACCAGGCCATCCCCGACACGTGTGCGGTCAGTCCCCGGTAGTCGCGTCCGCCGTCGACCGGCACGGCCAGCAGCGCCCAGCTGTAGGTGAGCCGGGCCGGGTCGTCGGCGTTCACGAACGCCACCCGGGCCAGATCACGGTCGGCGCCCGTGCCGCGGTGCGTCCAGCCGGAGACGATCACCCGATGGCCGCCCCAGCGGCCGTCGGTGCCGCTGTCGCCGGAGGTGGTCACGGACTCCGGCTGCCAGGCGCCGTCGGTGGCGTCGGCGGGCGCCCAGCAGTACGCGCGTGTGGCGGCCGGCTCCACGGGCAGGGCCCTGGTCTCCTCGGCCGTGCACGCGCCCCGGGCGCGCAGCGTGCGGTCGGCGCCGCCGAGCACCGCGTCCACGCCCACCGGCCGGCCCATCCGGGCGGCCAGCCGGTCCAGGCTGCCGGCCGGTACGGGCTGCTCCCGCAGGCTCAGCCGGTCCAGCGCGGCCCGGGAGGTGAGCGGCTTGAGCGCGCCGGGATCGACGGTGACCTCGGCCTGCGAGGTGCTGATCAGGGTGGCGGCGGCGGTCAGCGCCAGTCCGGTGCCGGCCAGTGCGGCCCGCAGCGCCCTGCCGCGCCTGCGCCGGCGGTGTCTGCCGCGTTGCTTCATCCAACCCCCCTGTCCAGGGCTCGGTCCACCTCCGGGACACCCGCCGGCCGGGCGGGTCAACTGCACCGGACCGTCCGAGCGTTGACCAGCGCGCAGTGGGGCGACCCGCAGGCGATGCTACGGCAGAGCGGCGCGCCGCAGGACGAAGACCTCGCAAATATGCGGAAGATGCCCCCCACGGACCACGGCGGCCCCGGCCGGCGCACGAACGCGGGCCGGCCCACAGGCGCCCCTCAGGACACGGTGGACGCCCTGCGTCCCCGCCGTACCGCCGGGGCCGTGGAGTGCGGCAGCAGGTCGCGCGGATCGTTCGGGAGGACCACCCGGACCTCGGTGTCGTCCCGGAACCGGTAGGGCCGGTGCTCCAGGAGCGCCCCCAGATAGCGCCGTATCCGGGACATCTCGGCGCGCACGGTCACCGTCCGGGCCGGGTCGCCGAACACCTCCGCGGCCAGGTCCGCGGCGCTGCGGCCCGAGCGGTGCACGGCCAGCAGGTAGAGCAGTTCGGCGTGGCGCGGGGTCAGCTCCTGCGACCAGCTGCCCACGCCCGAGGACACCGCCACCGACCAGCGGCGCGCTCGGGTCAGGTCCAGCACGATCCGCGTGTCGCCGTGCGGCACCGCCTCCTCGTCCGCGCGCACCAGCCAGCCCCCCGCCAGCGGCTCCAGGCAGCACACGCCGAGCGCGGGCAGCCACCGCCGGCCCGGCGCGGGCGCCGCGGGCAGCGCGATCCGCGGGGTGTACGGCATCCCGGCCACCGCCGCGGTCCAGCCGTCGCGGTCCACCACCGCCGCCCGGCCGCCGAGCCGGGCCAGCACCGGCGCGGCCACCGTGCGCAGCCGCTCCAGCGACGCCAGGTGCAGCTCCCGCAGCCGCGCCTCGGCCAGCTTCGCCACCGAGTCCACCCAGGCCAGGGTGGCCGGATGCATGGTGTCCAGCGGCCCGCTGACGTCCACCACGCCCAGCAGCCGGCCGTCGCGCGGATCGGTGACGGGGGCGCCGGTGCAGGTCCAGGTGGTGTGCGAGCGCACGAAGTGCTCCGCGGCGAACACCTGCACGGGCCGGCGCACCCCCGCCGCGGTGCCGACGCCGTTGGTGCCGACGACGTCCTCCCGCCAGTCCGCGCCGAGTTCGAAGCCGAGCCGGTCGGCGTTGCGCAGCACCGACGGGTGGCCCTCGCGCCACAGCACCCGGCCGTCCTCGTCGGCGACGACCATGATGTGGCGGGGGACGTCCGCGACCGACAGCAGTCCCTCGCGCAGCACCGGCAGCACGTGCCGCAACGGGGAGGCGGCACGCCGCTGTTCCAGTTCCTCACGGCTGAGCAGCCCGGCGCGCACGTCGTGTTCGGGATCGACGCCGCTGCGCAGCACGCGTTCCCAGGACTGCCCGATCACCGGGCGCGGCGCCATGCGCGTGCGCTGCCCGGCCAGAGTCGCCGAGCGCACCTCGCTGAGCACCCGCGCCGCCCGCGCCGCGTCGACGGCCGCCAGCCGCCACACGTCCATCGGCGCCTTCGCCACTGGGTCCTCCCCCTCGAAGGGGCCCATCGACGACCGGTTTCCCCAAAGCCCTCCGGTCACGCGTCGGGGCCCTTGGCCACTGTCCGGTTCATAGTGCCGTCCACCGCCGCCGCGGCGACACGCTCCGGCCACCGCGGACGGCGCGTTGCAACCCCGTGCAACCCTGGTGAACCGGCGGTCGGTTCCTCGAGACTTGTCCCGTGCCGCCCTGTGCGGCGTCCCTGGCCTGCAACGGGGCCGGCAGCGGGGGTGGTGCCGTGTCGGCGCGGCACCACCCCCGCGTCGTGTCCGGAAACCGCCGCCGGAACGGGTGACACCGGGGCGGCGGGCCGCGCCCCGGGAACGGGTTCCGGTCGCCGCCGAAGCGGCCCGGGCCGCGGCGGCCTTCCCCGGGTGTGCGGGACGCGGCCGGCGCGCCGGGGTCACCGGCCGCCGGCAGATCAGGGGGCGCCGGAGCGCACACGACACGCGGTCGGTGCCGGGATCCGCGCCGGCGCTCACGCCGTCGCCCGCGTCCGTGTGGGTTCGTCAGGCCGCCGGCCGGGCCCGCTCCACCAGCGACGCGAGGTTCAGCATGTGCGGCAGGGTGCCGAAGGTGGGGCCCCAGTCGCCGCCGAGCCGGGAGGCGCAGAAGGCGTCCGCGACCTCGGGCGGGGCGTACCGCACCAGCAGAGCGCCCTGGAGCACCAGGGCCAGCCGCTCGACCAGGCGGCGGGCCCGGGCCTCGACGCCCTCCAGGTCCGCCAGTTCGGTGAGCAGGTTCTTGACGGCCGCGTCGAGCCGGTGGTCGGCGCCGCGCGCCGCGCCCACCTCCCGCAGGTATGCGTCGAACGCCCCCGGCTCGCGCCTGAGCGCCCGCAGCACGTCCAGCGCCTGGACGTTGCCCGCGCCCTCCCAGATCGAGTTCAGCGGCGACTCGCGCACCAGGCGCGGCATCCCGGACTCCTCCACGTACCCGTTGCCGCCCAGGCACTCGGCGGCCTCCACCGCGACCGGCGCGCACCGCTTGGTCACCCAGTACTTGGCGGCCGGCACCGCGATCCGCAGCAGGGCGCGCTCCTGCTCGCCGCCGTCGTCGCAGGCCGCCGCGAGCCGCAGCGCCAGCGTGGTCGCCGCCTCCGACTCCAGGGCCAGATCGGCCAGGACGTTGCGCATCAGGGGCTTGTCGGCGAGCGGCCCGCCGAACGCCTCGCGGTGGGTGCAGTGGTGCACCGCCTGCGCCACGGCCTGCCGCATCAGCCCGGCCGAACCGAGCACGCAGTCCAGCCGGGTGGCCGCCACCATCTCGATGATGGTGCGCACCCCGCGGCCCTCCTCGCCGACCCGGCGCGCCCAGGTCCCGTCGAACTCCACCTCGGCGGAGGCGTTGGACCGGTTGCCCAGCTTGTCCTTCAGCCGCTGGATCAGGAACACGTTGCGGGTGCCGTCGGCCAGCACGCGCGGCACCAGGAAGCAGGTGAGCCCTTGCGGAGCCTGCGCCAGCACCAGGAAGGCGTCCGACATCGGCGCCGAGCAGAACCACTTGTGCCCGGTCAGCTCGTACGTCCCGGCCTCGGCGAGCGGCCGCGCGACGGTGGTGTTCGCCCGTACGTCGCTGCCGCCCTGCTTCTCGGTCATGCCCATCCCGAACAGCACCCCGGCCTTCAGGTGCGCCGGCCGCAGCCCGCGATCGTAGACGACGGACGTCAGCCGCGGCTCCCACTCGGCGGCCAGCTCCGGGTCGGCGCGCAGCGCGGGCACCGCCGCGTGCGTCATCGACAGCGGGCAGCCGGTGCCGGCCTCGGCCTGCGTCCACACCAGGAAGGCGGCCGCCCGCCGCACCTGCCCCGCCGGGCGGGTCCAGGCCGCCGTCAGGCCGGCCGCGACCCCCTTGCCGAGCAGCCGGTGCCAGGCCGGGTGGAACTCCACCTCGTCGATCCGGTGGCCGTAGCGGTCGTGGCTGCGCAGGCGCGGCGGGTTGTCGTCGGCCTGCGCGGCCCACTCCTGCACCTGCGCGGAGCCCGCCGAGCGGCCGAGCCCCGACAACTCCTCGCGGACCTCGTCCAGCAGATCCGCCTCGACGTGCCGTTCGACGGCCTCGACGAGCGCCCGGTCGGTGGCGAAGACGTCGTGGCCGGCCAGCGGCGGAGGCTGGTTCGTCACGGTGTGCGTGCTGGCTCCCATGCCACGGAACCTACCCGGCGGTACCGCACCGGTCACCCCACGGACGCGCGGGGCGCGCGGACGAAGGACCGCACCGGCACCCCGCCGGGTCCGCGAAGATCCTCGCGGGCCGCGGTCCGGTACCCGTGGAATCGTGGCGGGATGTCCTGGGGAATCACTGCCGGATGTCCCGGGGAATCGCGGCCGGGTGCCCCTGGGAGGAGAGGGACAGCAGCGGCGGCGATACTTTTGGCTCGTGCAGCAAGCCAGTGAAACCCACGACACGCCGTCCGGCCGCCTCCACCGGGCTCGCGTCCTGTACCGGAACGTCTCCAAACGCAAGACCGCCTGGCTGCTGCTGAAGGACACCGTCAACTCCTGCATGGAGTACCGGATCCTCGGCCTGGCCGCCGAGGCCGCGTTCTTCACCCTGCTGTCCGTGCCGCCGCTGCTGCTCAGCCTCATCGCCCTGCTGTTCTACGTGGACAGCTGGACCGGCGCCCACACCATCGACAGCCTGCAGCGCAACCTGCTGGACGCCTCGCGCACGGTCCTGTCCGACGAGGGCGTCAAGGAGATCACCCAGCCGATCCTGCAGGACGTGATGAAGGGCGGCAGACCCGATGTGATCTCCATCGGGTTCGTGTTCGCGCTGTGGTCCGGCTCCCGGGCGGTGAACGTCTTCATCGACACGATCACCGTGATGTACGGCCTGGACGGCGTGCGCGGCATCGTCAAGACCCGGCTGATGTCGTTCCTGCTGTTCGTCGTGGCCCTGCTGATCGGCTCGGTCGCGCTGCCGCTGATGGTGGCCGGGCCGGACGCGGTGCTGCGCGTCGTGCCGTGGTCGACGACGGTGGTGCAGGTGCTGTACTGGCCGGTGGTGATCCTGCTGTCGATCGCCTTCCTGACCACGCTGTACCACGTGTCGGTCCCCGTCCGCTCCCCGTGGATCGAGGACGTGCCCGGCGCGCTGGTCGCCCTGGCCATGTGGGTGGTGTGCAGCTTCCTGCTGCGCATCTACCTCACCAGCGCCATCGAGGGGCCGACCATCTACGGCTCGCTGGCCGCGCCGGTCGCGGTGCTGCTGTGGATCGGGGTGTCGGCGTTCGCCGTGCTCGTCGGGGCCGCGGTCAACGCCGCCATCGACCGGGTCTGGCCGGCCGCCGCGACGGCCGCGGCCCGCGAGGCCAACGAGCGGGTGCGCGAGGCGCAGATCGCCGAGTACGTCGCCTGGGCCGCCGCGGTCGTCCGCGAGACCGACCCGGACGACCCCGACATGCCCTCGGAGTTCCCCGAGCGCTGGTCCCGCTTCCTGCCCCCGGAGGACGTGACGGCCCGTCTGCGGGCCCACGCCAGGAGCACCCAGCACAAGCAGGGCACGGACCCCTCCGCCGAGCCGCACCGTCCCGGCCGGAACGGGGCGCCGCCGGCCGGGCAGTAGCCGCCGGTTCCGGGGCGGACGGGGGACGGCGGCCGCAGGACCGGAGGCGGGTCTCCTCCGACGGGGCACGGCGGTGAGGTCCCCTGACGGGGCGTGACGGCCGCCTCCGCTGACGGGGCGCGTCGGGTCTCCGCGACGGGGGACGGCGGCGGGTCCCCTGACGGCGCGTGGTGGCGGGTCCCGCTACGGCCGTGACGGGTCGGAGGCGGCGTGCGGTGGGCGGCGGGCGACCGCCACCAGTTCCGCCGCGGGCCCCACCAGGCGCCGGCCGGTCGGCCACACCGCGCGCAGCTCGCGCGTCAGATCGACGCCCGCGACCTCGACGGCGACCAGCCGCCCCTCCGCGAGGTCACCGCGTACGGCCAGCTCGCTCAGGACGGACGGGCCGGTGCCGGCGATCACCGCGCCGCGCACGGCGGCCGTCGAGCCCAGCTCCACCAGCGGCCGGGCCCGGTCGCACCCGGCCAGGTACAGCGCCCGGTCCAGGGTCTGCCGGGTCCCGGACCCGCTCTCGCGCAGCACCAGCGGCGTCCGGGACAGCTCGCGCGCCGACAGCGGCTCGCGTCGCCGCGCCCACGGGTGACCGGGGTCGACCACGACGACGAGCCGGTCCTCGGCCACCTGCCGGGTCGCCATCACCCGCGCCAGGCGCGGCCCCTCGATGAACCCGATGTCGGCCTCGGCCGACTCCACCAGTTCGGGCACGTGCTCGCTGTTGGTCACCTGGAGCCCGATGTACAGCTCGGGCCGGCGCCTGCGCAGCTCGCTGATCCAGGCCGGCAGCAGGTACTCGGCGATGGTCAGGCTCGCCGCCACCCGCAGTTCCGCCTCCCGCCGCGTGCGCAGTTTCTCGGCCCCGGCGAGCAGTCGGTCCAGCTCGTCCAGGACCTGCCGGGCGTGCCCGGCGACGACCTGCCCGGCGAGCGTGAGCCGGGAGCCGCGCCGGGTGCGGTCGACCAGCACCAGGCCCAGGCCGCGTTCCAGCGTGGACAGCCGGCGGCTGGCGGACGGCTGGGAGATCCGCAGGCGCTCCGCGGCCCGGCCCAGGCTCCCCAGGTCGGCGACCAGCACCAGCAGCCGCAGCGACTCCAGGTCGGGGGTGCGCAGGGGG
>NZ_LR732544.1:5774566-5803356 GCF_902506575.1 Streptomyces mexicanus
CTGGAGGGCCGGGCCATGCGGACCGTGCGGCAGGCCCACAAACGGGGGCGGCGCACCGTGTACCCGGCGCGCCGCCCCCGGCTGGGGGCCTGCCGCACGGTCCGCATGGCCCCGCCCTCCAGCGTGGACCCGGCGACGTCCACCACCGCCTCGTCCCCCAGTTCCCGGGCGTCGAAGCCGCGCCGGGCGTACACCGCGCCCCCCTCCCCCCCCGCGCCCCTCACCGCCGGGGGCCCGCCCGGCGCGCACCGGGCGGCGCCGGCGCCCGGCGGTGGTCCGGTGCCGCTCCGCCCGGCCTCGCCGCGTTCCTCGCGGACGTGCAGACACGCGCCAAGGGCTACGCCGACGACCGTACGGCCGCGGCCGTTTGGGAGGCGTGAGCGGCGAGGCTGTGAATTCATGGACCCACAGGTTCCCGCCGGAGACCGAAGGGCATCCGAGAGCCATGGCCAAGCAGAACGTCGCAGAGCAGTTCGTCGACATCCTCGTCCGCGCCGGAGTCAAGCGGCTGTACGGCGTGGTGGGGGACAGCCTCAACCCGGTGGTCGACGCGGTCCGCCGCAACGCCGCCATCGACTGGATCCACGTCCGCCACGAGGAGAGCGCCGCCTTCGCGGCCGGCGCCGAGGCGCAGATCACCGGGAAGCTGACGGCCTGCGCCGGCTCCTGCGGCCCCGGCAACCTGCACCTCATCAACGGCCTGTACGACGCGAACCGGTCCATGGCCCCGGTCCTCGCCCTGGCCTCGCACATCCCCTCCAGCGAGATCGGCCTCGGATACTTCCAGGAGACCCACCCCGACCGGCTGTTCCAGGAATGCAGCGTCTACAGCGAGCTGATCTCCAACCCGAAGCAGATGCCCCGGCTGCTGGACACCGCCATCCAGCACGCAGTGGGCCGCAGCGGGGTCAGCGTGGTGGCGCTGCCCGGCGACATCGCAGCCGAGCCCGCCCCGGAGAAGGCCGCCGAGACGGCCATCGTGACCTCCCGGCCCACCGTCCGGCCGGGTGACGCCGAGATCGACCGGCTGGCCCGGATGATCGACGAGGCGGACAAGGTGACCCTGTTCTGCGGCAGCGGCACGGCGGGCGCGCACGCCGAGGTGATGGAGTTCGCCGGGAAGATCAAGTCGCCGGTGGGGCACGCCCTGCGCGGCAAGGAGTTCATCCAGTACGACAACCCCTTCGACGTCGGCATGAGCGGGCTGCTCGGCTACGGCGCCGCCTACGAGGCCACCCACGAGTGCGACCTGCTGATCCTGCTGGGCACCGACTTCCCGTACAACGCGTTCCTGCCGAACGACGTGAAGATCGCCCAGATCGACGTCCGCCCGGAGAACCTCGGCCGCCGCTCCAAGCTGGACCTGGCCGTGTGGGGCGATGTCAAGGAGACGCTGCGCTGCCTGATCCCGCGGGTGCGGGAGAAGAAGAACCGGCACTTCCTGGACCGGATGCTCAAGAAGCACGCCGACGCGCTGGAGGGCGTCGTCAAGGCGTACACCCGCAAGGTCGACAAGCACATCCCCATCCACCCCGAGTACGTGGCCGCCGTGCTCGACGAAGTCGCCGCCGACGACGCGATCTTCACCACCGACACGGGGATGTGCAACGTCTGGGGCGCCCGGTACATCTCGCCCAACGGGCGCCGCCGCATCATCGGGTCCTTCTCGCACGGCTCGATGGCCAACGCGCTGCCGATGGCCATCGGCGCGCAGTTCACCGACCGCGACCGGCAGGTGATCTCGATGTCCGGCGACGGCGGGTTCTCCATGCTGATGGGCGACTTCCTGACGCTGGTGCAGTACGACCTGCCGGTGAAGGTCGTGCTGTTCAACAACTCCTCGCTCGGCATGGTCGAGCTGGAGATGCTGGTGGCGGGCCTGCCCTCGTACGGCACGACGAACAAGAACCCGGACTTCGCCGCCGTCGCCCGCGCCTGCGGTGCCCACGGCGTGCGGGTGGAGAAGCCCAAGGACCTGCCGGGGGCCCTGAAGGACGCCTTCAAGCACAAGGGCCCGGCCCTGGTGGACGTCGTCACCGACCCCAACGCGCTGTCCATCCCGCCGAAGATCAGCGCCGAGATGGTCTCCGGGTTCGCCCTGTCCGCCTCGAAGATCGTCCTGGAGGGCGGGGTCGGCCGGATGCTGCAGATGGCCCGGTCCAACCTGCGCAACGTGCCGCGGCCGTAGACCCGTTGCGAGGGTTTGGACCCGGCTTCCGACGCGGCCGGCGTGGCCGAACACGTGGTCGTCGGCGATTCGACAGGACTGGCCCGCGTCTCATCGGGCAAGCATCTCCGTGAACGTGTTCGAACCGGAGGAGATCAGACATCGGGACGCGGGCGGGGGAGATGACGAGTCAGGCACGAGGGGGCGGCCCCGCGACGGCCGGGGCCCCCGCGGCGAGAACGACCGAGGCGGAGGCGGACGGTAAGGCGGAGCGGACCGAGCGGGTCCACCGGCTCAGTCGCCGGCTGGGCCGGGCGGACCTGAAGGCGGTGCCCGAGGTGCGCCGGGCCCTGCGCGAGCTGCTGCGCCCCTGGGGGCGGCCGGAGGAGTCGGACGTCGCCGAGCTGCTCACGAGCGAACTGGTCACCAACGCGCTCGTCCACACCGACGACGACGCCATCGTGACGGCGACCGTGTCCCCGCACGGACTGCGCGTGGAGGTACGGGACTTCGTGGCCCGCGGGCCACGACCGCGCGTGCCGGTCGCCGGGGACGACACCGGCGGCAGAGGGCTGGTCCTGGTGGAGTCGCTCGCCGACGCCTGGGGCGTGTGCCCGCACGGGGTCGGCAAGTCGGTGTGGTTCGAACTCGGTGACGCCGAGGCCGCGTGAACGACCCGACGGACAGGGGGCGCGGCCCCGTAGGACCCGCGCCCCCTGTCCATGCCGCGCTCGCGCCGCGGCCTGCGCGACCTAACCGAACTGCTGCTCCAGGTCCTTCAGCTTGCGCTCCAGCGAGTCGAGCCGGGGCAGGGCCTGGGTGTCGTCCTCCGCGGTGAGGTCCACGGTGACGGGCTCAGAGCCCGGGCGGACGGGCTGCAGCGAGGGACGCGCGCGTACCGGCAGCGGATCCGACGCCGCTATGGCAGGCTCCGCGGTGGCTTGACCGGAGCCGCGCTCCAGGGCCTGGGCCTCGCCCGCCCGGCCGGTGCGGTGCACGAACCCGCGGTGGCCGCGGCTGATCGCCTTCAGCTGCGCGCGCTCCACGCGCTCCTGCTCGCGCCGCAGCCGCCGCTTCTCCTCCTTCTGGCGCTTGTCCTCGCGCACCTCCTCGACCGCCTCGTCCAGGCTGCGCACGCCCTCCAGGAGCATCAGCGACCAGGCACGGTAGGTCTCCCGGGGCGCGCGCAGCCAGCGCACGACACGGATCTGCGGCAGCGGACGCGGCACCAGGCCCTGCTCGCGCAGGGCGGCCCGGCGGGTCTGCTTCAGCGCGCGGTCGAAGAGGACCGCCGCCGACAGGGACATGCCGGCGAAGAACTGCGGCGCGCCCGCGTGGTCCACGCCCCTGGGCGCGTGCACCCAGTTGAACCAGGCCGCCGCGGCCGCGAACAGCCACACGAGCATCCGGGAGCCGAGGGCGGCGTCACCGTGGCTGGCCTCGCGCACCGCGAGCACGGAGCAGAACATCGCCGCGCCGTCCAGGCCGAACGGCACCAGGTACTGCCAGCCCTCGCTCAGGCCGAGGTTCTGCTCGCCGAAGCCGACCAGGCCGTGGAAGGACAGTGCGGCGGCCACCGCCGCGCAGCAGAACAGCAGAATGTAGGAGGCGGTGCCGTAGACGGCCTCCTTGCGCCTGCGGCGCTCCTCGCTGCGCTCCCACGAGTCGTCGGCGCTCGTGTTCCCTTTGGACCGCTTGCCGCGCGCGAGCACCGCCACCGCCGCCAGCACGCCCAGGAGCAGCACGGCGCCCGGAAGCAGCCAGTTCAGCGATATGTCGGTCAGTCTCATCTGGGGTCCCTTGCATGGGGATAGGGCGTAACGCCCGCCATAGTGGCCCAATCCCACCGGCCCTCAGGGGGTTTCGCGGCAAGAGGCCGCCAAGGAGACGCGAGGGGCTGCCCAGGACGGCGTTCTGCTCGAACTGCCGCTTGAGGGGCGGGAGTTGAGTTCGAATCCAGATTACCCGTACGGGTGGTTCGGCGGAAACTCGCTGCGTCGGGTGGGGGAGTTGTGAATTCCCCGCCCGGGTACGGCGATCCGGCCCGGGGATGATCTTACGGGACCACGGACCGGCGCCGCGCCCCTCCGGTGCCATCTGTCCGGCCGGATGCCGGAAATCCCACGCGCCGGCCCCCACGCTCCCACGCGCCCGCGCCCGGACAGCGGGCTCGCGGGATGCGGCCGGTCAGGCGGCGGCGAGTCGCGCCACGCGGTCCGTGTCGCGGGTGCGCGGGCAGGTGGCGCAGGTGGCCTCGGGGCGCACCGTGTAGAACATGCAGCAGCTGACCCGGTCCCGGGTGGGCAGGCACTCCCCGTTCGGCCCGGTCAGCTCGCGGAAGGCGGCGGCGCCGACGTAGGGCCGGGTGGCGCCGGGCAGCAGCAGCTCCAGTTCGCGCATCGCCCGCTCCTCCTCGCCGAGCAGATGGGCCACGTACCACAGCCCCTCGACGATCTCGTCGGTCGCCATGCCCCACAGGGCGCGGCCGCGCCGGCGCATGCGCGGGCCGAAGGCGGCCAGGACGGGCTCCAGGTGCTCGGCGACGGCGGCGCGCACCTCGGCCCGCAGCGCCTCCTCGTCGGGGACCACGCGGGCGCCGGGCAGCGCGGCGGCGGGGTCGCCGGGCAGGCAGGCGAAGGAGCGGGTGCGCACGGCGGCGCGGCCGGCGCCGCGGTCGTAGGAGACGTCGGCGACCGGCAGGCGGGGCACACGGCGGTGCAGGAACCAGGGCGCGGTGAACAGCAAGCAGGCCGGCCAGGCGTAGCGGTGCAGACCGAAGCTCGCGACCACGTCGGGGCGGGCGCGCGTGCCGTAGTCGCGCAGCACCTGTGCCTCGTCCCAGGCCAGGAACGCGTCCATGGCCGCCCCGCCCTCGGCGAGCGCCGCGGCGCCGATCCAGGCGCCGCCGCGCGGAGTCTGTTCACCGGGGCCCAGCTCGGTCACGGCCAGGCCGGGGAACACCTCGGTGAGGCGGGCGTAGGCGTCCGCCGTGGCCGACGGGAGCACGGGCATGCGGCACCACCGATTCACGCGCGACTGACAGTCGATTGAAGGTTAGCCTCACCTTACCTCGGCTCGCCGGAATGTGAACCCGGGACCGGTTGCGCCTAAGGTGCTTGACGGACGAGCAGCAACCCGTCGTAATGACCCCAAGCACCCCCAAGCCCGGAGGAGGACCGTGAAGCAGGGCGCGCAGGACTCCGCGACGGCCGCCGGAGCCGGGATTCCGCCGGCCTGGCCGGGCGGCGGCGCCCCGCGCGTGCCCCGGCAGCCGCAACCCGACCGGGCCCGCCGGGAGGCGGACGCCCCGCCGCCGGGCGACGCCCGGGGCGAGCACACGCACGGCGAGCGGCCCCCGGCCCGCCCCGCCGTGCACCGTTCCTCCGTGCGCGGCCAGGTCCTCGACGCCCTGCGCGCCGCGCTGGTCACCGGTGAACTCCAGCCCGGCGAGGTCTACTCGGCGCCCGCGCTCGGCGAGCGGTTCGGGGTCTCGGCGACCCCCGTGCGCGAGGCGATGCAGCAGCTCGCGCTGGAGGGCGCCGTCGAGGTGGTGCCCAACCGCGGCTTCCGGGTCGTCGAACGCGACGCCCGGGAGCTGGCCCAACTGGCCGAGGTACGGGCCCTGATCGAGGTCCCGGTGGTGCTGCGGCTGGCACGCCCCGTGCCGGTCGAGCGGTGGGCCCGGCTGCGCCCGCTCGCCGAGGCCGCCGTGCGCGCCGCCTCCGCCGGATGCCGGGTCTCCTACGCCGAGGCCGACCGCGCCTTCCACCGCGCGCTGCTGGAGCTGTCCGGCAACGAACAGCTCGTCCGGATCGCCGACGACCTCCACCGCCGCACCCAGTGGCCCCGGCCCGGCACCACGCCCCGCTCGGCCCGCACCGCCCTGCTCGCGGACGCGGCGGAGCACGGCGCCCTGCTGGACGCCCTGATCGCCCGCGACGCGGACACGGTGCAGGACCTGCTGCGCAAGCACTACGGCGACACCGGCCGGCGCAACGGCGACAGCGGCTGGAGAGAGTAGAGAGCACGGCCGGGGCCGCTGACCCGCAGGGCGGGCACGGGTACGTCACGGCCCACGCTGTGCCCGCGGACGGGCGGGCGGCCGCAGCCGCGAGGACGGGAAGCACCCGACCCCGGTCCGACGGCGGGCGGCGCGGGAGACACCCGTCCCGCCGCCGGGTGCGCCCGGTGCGCTCACGCCGTCGCCGCGCCCGGGGCCGGCGGGGGCAGGGGCCGGGCCAGCCAGGGCGGTACGCCCCCCAGCAGCCGGAACAGCCGGCGCGCCTCCTCCCGCAGCCGCGACGCCTCCGGCTCGGACTCGGTGTCGGCCAGCGACACCAGCGCGGGCGCCGTGCCGACCAGGTAGCCCAGCTCCTCGCGGATGCGCAGCGACTCGGCGAACCCGTGCCGCGCCTCGCTCAGCTCGCCCTCGCGCAGGGCGATGCCGGCCGGGTGCCGCCGGGTGAAGGACAGCAGCAGCCGGTCGGCGTGGGCGGTGGCGCCCGCGTGGGCGCGGCGGTAGGCGGCGCGCGCCGCCTGCGGGGAGCGGCCCAGGTTCTCGGCGATCAGCCCGCGCCGGAAGTCCAGCAGGGCCCGCCCCGGCGCCCCCGGCGGGATCAGCGCCGCCGCCCGGCCCAGCGCCGAGCGCGCCTCGTCCGCCCGGTCGCGCACCCCGTGCAGAGTGGCCGCGTAGGCCAAGTACCCGCGTTCACAAGCGGCCGCGCCGCGCTCGTCGTCGGTGTGCGCCAGCGCCTCCGCGGTGCGCAGCGCGTCCTCGGCCTCCTGCCAGCCGGACTCCGTGTACAGGCAGCGTTCCACCAGCAGCGTGGTGCGCTGCAGCGCGCCGGCCGCGGTGGCCGACGGCAGCAGCGCTGCCGCGTCGGCCCAGCATGCGCGCGAGCGCAGCCGCCATACCGCGGTCTGGAGTGGATCGTCACCTGCGGTCGTTCCGTTACCAGACATGGCGGTATGCGCCACGTTGCCCTCCCCGAGCACGCCCTCGAGCTTTGGTGGTGGCCGCATCTCAGCACGAATCCGGCGGCCCGGCCAAGAGGCTGGGTGAAAGATTTCACAAAGTCGTGTGACGGGGCGGGCCCGGCGGTGCGACGGCGCGCCCGCGGACGGCACCGGGCCAGGCACCGTCCGCCGTCGGCTCGGCGGGCCTCAGCTCATGCGCAGCGCCAGGAAGAAGTCCAGCTTGTCCTCCAGCCGGGACAGGTCACGGCCCGTCAACTGCTCGATCCGCCCGACCCGGTAGCGCAGCGTGTTGACGTGCAGGTGCAGGCGGGTCGCGCAGCGGGTCCAGGAGCCGTCGCAGTCCAAGAACGCCTCCAGGGTCGGTATCAGCTCGGCGCGGTGCCGGCGGTCGTAGTCCCGCAGCGGGTCGAGCAGCCGGGCGGGGAAGGCGCGGCGCCCGTCGTCCCGGGCGAAGGGCAGCGGCAGCACGTGGGGGGCCAGCTCCTGGTGGCCGGCCGCGCAGACCCGCCCGGGGCGGGCCGCGGCGACCCGCCGGGCGTGCCGGGCCTCCTCCAGCGCGCCGCGCAGCCCCTCCGCCGAGTGCACGGCCGCGCTGACGCCGAGGGTGAGCCGGCCGTCGTCGTCCAGGCCCGCCGACAGCGGCCCGCGCACGGCGGCGAGCAGGGCGTCGGCGAGGATGCCGGACTGGGAGCCGTCGTGCTCGGTGGTGACGGCCGGCAGCGGCACCAGGGCGACGGCCTCGTCCCCCAGGTGGGCGACCGCGATGCGGTCGGAGGGCTCGGGCCCGGTGCTGAGGGGATCGACCAGGATCTCCTCCAGCAGCGACTGGGTGACCGGGCCGGCCTCGATGTCCCGCCCCTCCCACTCCACGCGGGCCACCACCACCTGCCAGTGCGGGGCGGCGCCCAGGCCGGGCAGCAGCACGGGCGCCGCGACCCGCAGCCGGGCGGCGATCTCGGCGGGCGGCGCGCCGGTCTGCACCAGCTCCAGCACCTCCTGGGCGAGCCGGCGGCGCACCGTGCGGGCGGCGTCGCGCCGGTCGCGTTCGACGGCGATCAGCTGGGTGACGCCGTGCAGCAGGTCCAGCCGCTCCTCCGGCCAGTCGCTCGCGTCGGCCTCGACGGCCAGCACCCAGTCCGACAGCATCGTCTCGCGCACGTCACGGGCCGGCTGCGGGGCGCGGCCCGGCCCGGGCACGGCCGGGCGGTGGCCCCCGCTGCGGATCGGGAAGAGGGAGTACGTCGTGCCGCCCACCGTGACGCGGTGCGGGCCGCGCCGGGGCGTGCGGCCGGCGGCCAGGTGCTCGGCGGCCAGCTCGGCGCAGGTCTGCGCGGGCAGCGCCGGGCCGTTCACCTTGGGTCCGGCGATGAGCCGGCCGGTGGGGGACAGCAGCCAGGCCCGCAGGTCCAGGTCGGAGCCGAGCAGGTCCAGGACGACGTCGGGGCCGCCGCCGGCCGGGCCGGCGGTCATCATCCGGCGGTGCCGGTCCACCACGGCCGCCAGGTCGCCGGCGCGCTCGCCGGAGACCTGCCGTACGACGTGCTCGGTGATCGTCGCGAACGCCACCGACTCGTGCACCGCGAACAGCGGCAGCCGGTGCCGGGCGCAGGCCACCACCAGGTCGTCGGGCACCTCGCCCAGCTCGGCCTCGCCGGCCGCCAGGGCCGCGACGCCGGCCTGCACCAGGATCCGGACGAACGGCTCGGAGTCCGCGGCGTCCCGGCGCCAGGCCAGCCCGGTCAGCACCAGCTCACCGCCGGAGAGGTAGCGGCTGGGGTCGCGCAGGTCGGTGGTCATGACACCGCGGACCGTGCGGTCCAGTTCCTCCTCGCCGCCGAGCAGCTTCAGGCCCAGCGCATCGGTGTCCAGCAGTGCGCGCAGCCGCATCTGTCGTCGCCGCCGTTCTTTGTCTCGAAAACTACGGGGGTACTCCGGGTCGTGGGGCCCGGGCTCCGGGCGTACGGCCGGTCCGGCGGATCCCGCGCGCCCGGCCGAGCGCGCATCCCGCCGGTGGGGGCCGTGACCTCTGTTTCCCGGGGGAAGCGAAGAGGATGCCGACGGCCTCCGTTCATACGAATCTACAAGATGCCCGGCCTGGCCAGCCAAACCCTTCATGTTTTCGGTGACTGACCCCGCCGGAGCAGTGGACGGTGTACTGAGCGCACTCCACGTGAACACCACATGAACGAGCCTCGCCCGCCGCACACGGATTGGCTCAATCTGGACGATTCTGACGACCCTCGACACGAAGAAGAGAGCCGGTCATGGACTTCCTTCGCCCCGCCAGCTGGGAGGAGGCGCTCGCCGCGAAGGCCGAGCACCCCACCGCTGTGCCGATTGCGGGTGGCACCGACGTGATGGTCGAGATCAACTTCGACCACCGCAGGCCTGAGTACCTCCTCGACCTCAACCGCATCGGCGACCTCTACGAGTGGGAGGTCGGCGAGGAGAGCGTGCGGCTGGGCGCTTCCGTCCCTTACACCCAGATCATGGAACATCTCCGTGCCGAGCTGCCCGGCCTGGCGCTCGCCTCGCACACGGTCGCCTCCCCGCAGATCCGCAACCGCGGCGGCGTCGGCGGCAACCTCGGCACGGCCTCTCCCGCCGGCGACGCCCACCCCGCCCTGCTCGCCGCGGGCGCCGAGGTGGAGGTGGAGTCGGCCGCGCGCGGCACCCGCTTGATCCCGATCGACGCGTTCTACACCGGGGTCAAGCGCAACGCGCTGCAGCCCGACGAGCTGATCCGCGCCGTGCACGTGAAGAAGGCGGACGGCCCGCAGCAGTACTCCAAGGTCGGCACCCGCAACGCCATGGTCATCGCGGTGTGCGCCTTCGGCCTGGCGCTGCACCCCGAGACCCGCACGGTGCGCACCGGCATCGGCTCCGCCGCCCCCACGCCCGTGCGCGCGCAGGCCGCCGAGGAGTTCTTGAACGCGGCCCTGGAGGAGGGCGGCTTCTGGGACAAGGGGAAGATCATCACCCCGTCCGTCGCCAAGCAGTTCGCCGAGCTGTGCTCGGCCGCCTGCAACCCGATCGACGACGTCAGGGGCACCGCGAGCTACCGCCGCCACGCGGTGGGCGTGATGGCCCGCCGGACACTGACCTGGACCTGGGAGTCCTACCGCGGCACCCGCCGCGCCACCGAGGGAGCTGCGTGATGCGCGTCAACTTCACCGTCAACGGACGCCCGCAGGAGGCCGACGACGTCTGGGAGGGCGAGTCCCTTCTCTACGTCCTGCGCGAGCGCCTGGGCCTGCCCGGCTCCAAGAACGCCTGCGAGCAGGGCGAATGCGGCTCGTGCACCGTGCGCCTGGACGGCGTGCCGGTGTGCTCCTGCCTGGTGGCCGCCGGGCAGGTCGAGGGCCGCGACGTCGTCACCGTCGAGGGCCTGGCGGACTACGCCCGGCAGCGCTCCTGCGGCACGGCCGCCGGCACGTCGCTCGACGAGGCCAAGGGCTGGCAGGCCAAGGGCACCGACTCGCAGACCGGCGAGGGCACCGAGCTGTCCCCGATCCAGCAGGCGTTCATCGACGCGGGCGCCGTCCAGTGCGGCTTCTGCACGCCCGGCCTGCTCGTCGCCGCCGACGAGATGCTGGAGCGCAACCCGAACCCGACCGACGCGGACATCCGCGAGGCGCTCTCGGGCAACCTGTGCCGCTGCACGGGCTACGAGAAGATCATGGACGCGGTCCGCCTGGCGGCCGCCCGACAGTCCGAGGGGGTCTGAGCATGCCCTCCCCCAAGCTCTCCACTACGTTCGAGCAGGGTGGTACCCCCACCGGTGCACCCACCAAGATCACGCAGGGGTCGAAGACCAAGGGCGGCATCGGCGAGTCCACGCTCCGCCCGGACGGCACCCTGAAGGTCACCGGCGAGTTCGCGTACTCCTCCGACATGTGGCACGAGGACATGCTGTGGGGCCAGATCCTGCGCTCCACCGTCGCGCACGCCGAGATCGTCTCCATCGACACCTCCGAGGCGCTGGCCATGCCGGGCGTGTACGCCGTGCTGACCTACGACGACCTGCCCACCGAGGTGAGGCACTACGGCCTGGAGATCCGCGACACCCCGGTCCTCGCGCACGGCAAGGTCCGCCACCACGGCGAGCCGGTCGCGCTGGTCGCCGCCGACCATCCGGAGACGGCCCGCCGCGCCGCCGCCAAGATCAAGGTCGAGTACAAGGAGCTGCCCGTCGTCACCGACGAGGCCTCCGCCCTCGCGCCGGACGCGGTCCTCGTCCACGAGAACCGCACCGACCACCACATCGGCCACGTCCCGCACCCCAACATCGTGCACCGCCAGCCCATCGTGCGCGGCGACGTGGCCGAGGCCCGCAGGCGGGCCGACGTCATCGTGGAGGGCGAGTACTTCTTCGGCATGCAGGACCAGGCCTTCCTCGGCCCCGAGTCCGGCCTGGCGGTGCCGGAGGAGGACGGCGGCGTCCACCTTTACATCGCCACCCAGTGGCTGCACTCCGACCTGCGCCAGATGGCCCCGGTGCTCGGCCTGCCCGAGGACAAGGTGCGCATGACGCTGGCCGGCGTCGGCGGCGCCTTCGGCGGCCGCGAGGACCTGTCGATGCAGATCCACGCCTGCCTGCTGGCCCTGCGCACCGGCAAGCCCGTCAAGATCGTCTACAACCGGTTCGAGTCGTTCTTCGGGCACGTCCACCGCCACCCGGCCAAGCTGTACTACGAGCACGGCGCCACCAAGGACGGCAAGCTCACGCACATGAAGTGCCGGATCGTCCTGGACGGCGGCGCCTACGCCTCCGCCTCCCCGGCGGTCGTCGGCAACGCCTCCTCGCTGTCGGCGGGCCCCTACGTCATCGACAACGTCGACATCGAGGCGTACGCCCTCTACACCAACAACCCGCCCTGCGGCGCCATGCGCGGCTTCGGCGCGGTCCAGGCGTGCTTCGCCTACGAGGCGCAGATGGACAAGCTGGCCAAGAAGCTCGGCATGGACCCGGTGGAGTTCCGCCGGCTCAACGCCATGGAGCAGGGCACCCTCATGCCCACCGGGCAGGTCGTCGACTCCCCGGCGCCGGTCGCCGAACTGCTGCGCCGCGTCAAGGCGATGCCGCTGCCGCCGGAGCGCCAGTGGGAGTCCAGCGAGGGCCCGGACGTACGGCAGCTGCCCGGCGGCCTGTCCAACACCACCCACGGCGAGGGCGTCGTACGGGGCATCGGCTACGCGGTCGGCATCAAGAACGTCGGCTTCTCCGAGGGCTTCGACGACTACTCCACCGCCAAGGTGCGCATGGAGGTCATCAACGGCGAGCCCGTCGCCACCGTGCACACCGCGATGGCGGAGGTCGGCCAGGGCGGTGTCACCGTGCACGCGCAGATCGCCCGCACCGAGCTGGGCGTCGCCCAGGTCACCATCCACCCCGCCGACACCCAGGTCGGCTCGGCCGGCTCCACCTCCGCCTCCCGGCAGACCTACGTCACCGGCGGCGCCGTGAAGAACGCCTGCGAGCTGGTGCGCGAGAAGGTCCTTCAGATCGGCCGCCGCAAGTTCGGCTCCTACCACCCGGCCTGGGCCACCGCCGAACTCCTGCTGGAGGGCGGCAAGGTCGTCACCGACGGCGGCGAGGTGCTCGCCGACCTGGTGGACGTGCTCGAGGACGAGGCCGTGGAGGTCGAGGAGGAGTGGCGGCACCGGCCGACCGAGCCGTTCGACCTGCGCACCGGCCAGGGCAACGGCCATGTGCAGTACTCCTTCGCCGCGCACCGCGCCGTCGTCGAGGTGGACACCGAGCTGGGCCTGGTGAAGGTGATCGAGCTGGCCTGCGCCCAGGACGTCGGCAAGGCCCTCAACCCGCTGTCGGTGGTCGGCCAGATCCAGGGCGGCACCACGCAGGGCCTGGGCATCGCCGTGATGGAGGAGATCGTCGTCGACCCGAAGACGGCGAAGGTGAAGAACCCCTCTTTCACGGACTACCTGATCCCCACCATCCTCGACACGCCGACGATCCCCGTCGACGTGCTCGAACTCGCCGACGAGCACGCCCCCTACGGGCTGCGCGGCGTCGGCGAGGCACCCACCCTGTCGTCCACCCCGGCCGTCCTCGCGGCGATCCGGAACGCGACCGGGCTGGAGCTGGCGCGCACGCCGGTACGGCCGGAGCACCTGACCGGCACGGCGTGAACGCCCGTCGCTGAACCCTCCGGGCGGCGCACCGGGAACGTCACACCTCCCGCGCCGCCCGGAGTGCACCCCCTCTTTGAGTTCCGCTCCGCTCGCGGGCCTTGAAGTACCACGCAACGAGGTGCGTCTCGGGCCGTCCCCCGGGCCGACCATTCCCAAATCCCGTGCCGTGCGGGAGCTGCACAGCCCTGCAAGGAATTGCCACGGGTGCCCCTGTGAACCTTGGGAGATGGCCCCATGACCCAGCAGTCAGTGGAGCCGAGGACCGCCGCCGAAGACGCGGGCGCGGGAAGCCGCGTCCCGGCGGGACGGTCCTGGCTCGACCGGTACTTCCACATATCCCGACGGGGATCGACTCTCGCGCGTGAGGTGCGCGGCGGCGTCACCACCTTCATGGCGATGGCGTACATCCTCCTGCTCAACCCGGTGATCCTGTCCGGCAAGGACGTCGCCGGCCACACCCTGGCCCAGAAGGCCGTGATCACTGCCACCGCGCTCGGCGCGGCGTTCACCACCTTGCTCATGGGGTTCGTCGGCAAGGTGCCGCTCGCCCTGGCGGCCGGTCTGTCGGTGTCGGGTGTCATCTCCACCCAGGTCGTGCCCGACATGACGTGGCCGCAGGCCATGGGCATGTGTGTGGCCTACGGCGTCGTGATCATGCTGCTGGTCGTCACCGGCCTGCGCGAGATGATCATGAATGCGATCCCGTTGCCGCTCAAGCACGGCATCACCATGGGCATCGGCCTGTTCATCGCGTTCATCGGCCTGGTCAAGGCCGGTTTCGTCGGCCGCAACCCGGCCCCCGGCGGCGGCCCCGTCATCCTCGGGCCCGGCGGTGAGCTGTCCGGCTGGCCGGTGCTCCTGTTCGCCGCCACCCTGCTGCTGATCTTCGCCCTGCAGGCCCGCAACGTGCCCGGCGCCATCCTCATCGGCATCATCGGCGGCACGGTCGTCGCCGTGATCCTGAACACCGCCGGGGTCATCGATGCGGGACAGTGGGTCAACGGCGCCCCCGAACTCCACGGCAGCCCCGTGTCGATGCCCGACTTCTCGCTCTTCGGCCATGTGTCCTTCAGCGGCTGGGGAGACGTCGGCGTCATGACCGTCACGGTGATCGTCTTCACCCTCGTCCTCGCCGGCTTCTTCGACGCCATGGCCACGATCATCGGCGTCGGCACCGAGGCGAACCTCGCCGACGACAAGGGCCGGATGCCGGGCCTGTCCAAGGCCCTGTTCATCGACGGCGCGGGCGGGGTGATCGGCGGTGTCGCCGGCGGCTCCGGGCAGTCGGTGTTCGTGGAGTCCGCCACCGGCGTCGGCGAGGGCGCCCGCACCGGCTTCGCCTCCGTCGTCACCGGCCTGTTCTTCGCGGCCTGCCTCTTCTTCACCCCGATCACCGCGATCGTCCCGCAGGAGGTCGCCTCCGCGGCCCTGGTCGTCATCGGCGCCATGATGATGATGAACGCCCGGCACGTCGACTGGGGCGACCGCGCCACCGCGATCCCGGTGTTCCTGACCGTGGTGATCATGCCGTTCACGTACTCCATCACCCCCGGCGTCGCCGCCGGCGTGCTCTCGTACACCGTCATCCGCATCGCCCAGGGCCGGGCCCGGGAGATCGGCGCCTTCATGTGGGGACTGACGGCCGTCTTCCTGGTGTACTTCGCCCTCCATCCCATCGAGGCGTGGCTCGGCGTGCACTGACCGCACCGCCCGCGCGCCCTTCCCCGACCGCTGTGTGTAAGGAGACCGACAGATGCTGGACATCGCCGAGGAGCTGAACCGGTGGGTCGAGCAGGGCCGAGACGTCGCCGTCGCCACCGTGGTGGCGGTCGGCGGCAGCGCGCCCCGGCAACCGGGCGCCGCCCTCGCCGTCGACGGCGAGGGCACGGCCATCGGCTCGGTCTCCGGCGGCTGCGTGGAAGGCGCCGTGTACGACCTGTGCCGACAGGCGCTCGAAGACGGCGAGACCGTCCTGGAGCGCTTCGGGTACAGCGACGAGGACGCCTTCGCGGTCGGCCTGACCTGCGGCGGCGTCATCGACATCCTGGTCACGCCGGTACGGGCCGACTCACCGGTCCGTCCGGTGCTGGCGGCCGCGCTGGCCGCCGCCGCCCGTGGGGAGGCGGCGGCGGTCGCGCGGATCGCCTCCGGACCGGCCGAACTGAAGGGCCGGGCCCTGCTGGTGCGCCCCGACGGCACCTGGGAGGGCGGCTTCGGCGCCCACCCGGAACTGGACCGCACGGTCGCCGCCGAGACCTCCGCGTTCCTGGACGCCGGCCGCACCGGCACCCTGGAGATCGGCGAGCAGGGCTCCCGCTGCGGCGCCCCGCTGACCGTCCTCGTGGAGTCCTCCGTGCCGCCGCCCCGGATGATCGTCTTCGGCGCGATCGACTTCGCCTCGGCGCTGGTGCGCGTCGGCAAGTTCCTCGGCTACCACGTGACGGTGTGCGACGCCCGCCCGGTGTTCGCCACCCGGACGCGGTTCCCCGAGGCCGACGAGATCGTCGTCGAGTGGCCGCACCGGTACCTGGAACGCACCGAGGTGGACGGCCGTACGGTGCTGTGCGTCCTGACCCACGACGCCAAGTTCGACGTGCCGCTGCTGAAACTGGCGCTGCGGCTGCCGGTGGCGTACGTCGGCGCGATGGGCTCGCGCCGCACCCACCTGGACCGCAACGAGCGCCTGCGCGAGGTCGGCGTCAGTGACCTCGAACTGGCCCGTCTGCACTCGCCCATCGGCCTGGACCTCGGCGCCCGCACCCCGGAGGAGACGGCCCTGTCCATCGCCGCGGAGATCGTCGCGGCCCGACGCGGCGGCAGCGGGCTGTCGCTGACCGGCGCCCACACACCGATCCATCACGACGCGGGGCCGACCGCCCGGCTCGGCTCCGCTCACTCGGGCGCGGCGTAGGCGAGCTGGATCCTGCGGTCGCCGTGCCGGGGGCTGACCAGGGTGCCGCGGCCGGGCGGCTCGTGGCGCGCCTTGGCGTAGCCCAGCAGGGGGCCCTCCGCCGGATCGCCGGACAGGATGAGGCCGTACGTGGACAGCTCCCGGATCCGCGTGAGGAACGGCTCGTACACGGCCCGGGAGGCGCCCGCGGTGGTGCGGGCCACGATCACCCGCAGGCCGATGTCGCGCGCGTAGGGGAGCAGTTCCAGCAGGGGGGCCAGCGGGTTGCCGGACGCCACGGCGACCAGGTCGTAGTCGTCCACCAGGAGGTACACGTTGGGCCCCGTGTACCAGCCGCGGGTCCGCAGTTCCTCCGCCGTGACGTCGGGCCCGGGGATCCTCCGGGTCAACGCCTGCGCCAACTCCTGGATCATGCTCGTCAGTTGCACGCCGGAGGTGGCGTAGCCGAGCAGGTGCTCCTCGGGGAACGCGCCGAGCAGTGCACGCCGGTAGTCGGCGACCATCAGCAGTGCCTCCTGCCGCGTGTACCGCTCGACGACCTGCCTCCCGACCAGCCGCAGGAACGACGACTTGCCCGACTCCACCTCGCCGAGTGCGATGAACAGCGGATCGGCGTCGAAGTCGACGTCCACCGGGGCGAGGTCGGTCTCGCCGAGGCCGATGCGCAGCACCTCGCCGGGACGGTCGCCCAGGGGCGGCAGTTCGGCAGGGGAGAGCAGCGCGGGCAGCATGCGCACCTGCGGCGCGGGCCGCTGCTCCGCCCACCGCGCGCGGGCCTCGGCGACCAGGTCGGCCAGCGCCACCGCCGCGGTCACGTCCGACGCGGCCAGCCGGGGCAGCGCGGTCAGCACCGGGGCCTTGTCCGGGGACACGCCGTGGCCCGGGGCGTCTTCCGGGACCTCATCGGCGCGCCTGCGGTCCAGCAGCGAGTCCATCGGGTCGGTCAGACGCAGCTCCACGACGGTCCCGAACTGGGCGCGCAGGGCGAGCCGCAGGTCGAGCTGGCGGCCGGCGGTCACCACGAGATGCACACCGACGCGGCGGCCGCGCCGCGCGATGTCCTCCACGGCGCGCTCCAGCGACTCGTGGTCGGAGCGCAGCGCGGCGATGCCGTCGATCACGAGGAAGACGTCGCCCCACGGGTCCTCCCGGTCGCCCCGCCGCTCGCGGGCCTCCATGACGGCGCTGACCTCGGCGACGGTGCGCCGCACCCGTTCCGGGTCGGTGAGGCCCGCGACGCCGCCCACGTGGGGCAGCCCGGCCAGGCCCGCGAGGCCGCCGGTGAGGTCGAGGACGTAGAACTGCACGTCCTGCGGCGAGTGCGTGAGCGCGAAGGCGCTGATGAGCGTGGTCAGCAGAGTGGTCTTCCCGGAGCCGGGGCGGCCGATCACGACGGCGTGCGCGCCCTGCTCGGAAAAGTCGAGCACGAACAGGTCGCGCCGGTGCTCGAACGGCTTGTCGGCGAAGCCGACCGGGACTCGCAGCCGGCCGGCGGGCAGGTCCTGCGCCGCCGACAGCACCTCGCCCAGAAGGACCGGGCCCCGCAGCGGCGGCGGCACGACCCGGTAGGCGGTGGGGCGGTCGTCGGCGAGACGGTCGGCGACCACCTCCAGGACGGAGCGGTCGCCGTCGGCCGGACGGGCGCCGCCGGGGCCGTACGGTGCCGACACGTACGCCGCCGTGAAACGCAGCGGGGCGTCCGCGCCGAAGCGCAGGAACCCGACGCCGGGGTCGCGTGGCAGCCGGTTCGCGTCGGGCACGCCGAGCACCGCCCGGGACTCCTCGGCCGTCGAGGTGCGCAGAGCGATCCGGTACGACAGGTGGGTGGCGAGGCCCCTCAGCGTCCCTTCGGCCAGGCGGCGTGCGCCCAGCAGCATGTGCACGCCGAGCGCACGGCCCGTCCGGGCGATCCGCATGAGGAGGTCGAAGGCGTCGGGCTTGGCCGCCAGCAGGCCGGTGAAGTCCTCGAACACGACGAGCAGGGTCGGCAGCGGTTCCAGAGCGCCGTGGTCCGCCCTCACCCGGTGGTAGTCGCGTGCGGTGGCCTGCTTGTGGTCGCGCAACAGCGCGTCACGCCGTACGAGTTCACCCTGCAGGGCCTCCAGCAGCCGGTCCAGGTGGGCGGAGCGGCCGGGCTGGAGAGGAGTGTGGGGCAGGCGGTCGCCGCAGACCACGGCGGAGACGTGCGGCAGGCCGGCCACATCGCGGAAGGTGTGGCTGTCGTCGGCCGCCACCAGCAGGAAGTTGAGTGCGTCGGGCGCGTGGTGCACCGCGAACGACAACACGAGGGTGCGCAGCAACTCCGACTTGCCCGAGCCGGCCGCGCCCACGAGCAGACCGTGCGGTCCCATGCCGCCGAACGCGGCCTCGTCGACATTCAGCACGAGCGGTCGGCCCGTGTCGGACAGGCCGAGCGGGGCGCTCAGCCCCTCGACGGACCTGCGCAGCGCCTGCCGGTCGAGGTCGTGCAGATCGTCGTCGATGCCGAGGGTCCGGGCGAACGACACCCACGGCGCGGGCCGGCCGGGCGCCGTGTCGGCCGGCAGCTCGCGCCAGGCGGTGCGCACGCGGGCCACGGTGTCGGCCAGTGAGCGGCGGGCGGCCGCCTCACCGGTCCCCCCGTCCCGGCGCGGCACGGCCACCCCGAACCGGCCGCGCCGGGCGAGCGCCCAGCCGCCGCCCCCGCCCGCCGCGAGCGCGGCGTCGACGGACGAGTCCTGCGGATCGTCCAGGGCCAGCTCCAGGCGGGTGCCGAGAAGCCCCAGCAGATCGGGTGAGAAGTCGCTCCAGCGACGGGTGGCGGCGCACAGGTGGATCCCGTAGTGCAGGCCGGTGTTGCCGAGCCGGTGCACCGTGTCCGCGAACCAGGGCAGCTCCCAGCAGAAGTCCATCCAGCCGTCGACGACCACGAACAGGTCGCCGAAACCGCCCCCGTGCAGAGCGCCCTCGGCGCGCAGCGTGCGGAACGCCTCGACCGAGTCGATGTCGTGCTCGCGGAACAGTCGGCGCCGCAGGTCGATGGCGTGCCGCACCTCGTCGAGGGCCGTGCGGACGGCGGCCTCCTCGTCCGGCGAGGCCACCCCGCGCACATGCGGCAGCGTCCGCAGCACGCCCAGGCGGTTCACCGCGCCCTCCAGGAGGAGGAACTCCACTTCGTCCGGGCTGTGCGTCAGCGCCAACGACAGCACCAGCGAGCGCAGCAGGGTCGTCTTGCCGCTGCCCAGTTTGCCGACCGCCGCCACGTTGCCGTCGCGGCCCGCCAGGTCGAGGCACATCGTCCCGCCACCCGCGGCGTGCTCCAGCCTCCCGATCGGCACGAACAGCTGGGACGAGCCCTCCCAGGCGTCGCAGACGAAGCCCCGGTCCGTGGTCTCCACCGGCGGCGGCAGCAGGGCCCCGAGCGGCAGGGCGTGGGATGCCGCGGCTCGGCCCGCGGGGCCCGCGGAGATGTCCTTGTCGGGTGCGTAGGCGAGCACCACCGTGCCCTCGCACTGGCCGGACTTGGTGGGCGTCTGCCCGGGCCCCGCCTGGTCGACCACCGTGTCGTGGACGTAGGAGTACAGCTCGTCGGGCGTGATGAGCCCGTCGTGATTCTGGTCGGCGAGCCCGGTGCTCAGCCCCTCGATGACCGCGGCGGTGAAGCGCGGCGCCGGCTGGGCATTGTCCAGGGCGAGCTGGGAACCGTCGTAGGCGTACTCCAGGGCCGTCGACGCCGTGATCACGTACGTGCCGCGGCCACCGAGCGCCTCGTCCACGTCGATCAGTGTGGGCGACATGGGCGCGCCCCGGTGGAAGAGGCCGCTGTAGCAGCAGTCGAGCAGGACGACCTTGGCGCCGGCCTGGCAGTCGTCGAGGTGCTCGTGCAGGAAGCGGGCCGGGATCGCCGTGGTCCCCGGGCGGGCGAGCCGGGTGCCGAGGGTCGCGAAGTACAGCCGGTCCGTGTCCGTGCGGATGCCGTGGCACGCCAGGTAGAGCAGGACCAGATCGTCGGGCGCGCGGTCCATGAGCAGATCCTCGACCGCGGCCTCGATCTCCGCCTTGGGCCGGTTCAGCAGGGTGCGGACGTGATCGAAGCGGCCGATCGCCGGGTCCTGCAGCAGCGCCTGGAGGTCGGTGGCGCCCCGCGCCGGGGTCCGCAGCTGGTTCAGCCCGGGGTCGTCGTAGCCGTCAGTCGCGATCAGCAGTGCGATCCGGCGCCCCGCCATCGGTCTCCCCCGCCTCGTCCGAGCCCTCCCGCTGCGCCGCTCCGGCCGCGATGCGCGCCGTGACCGCCTCCACCAGGGCGTGCTGGTCCTTGGCTGACAAGGCGGTGAACGAGCCCTTGTTCCCGTCGAACTCCCACTCCACGGCACGCGCCTTGGTGCGGTTCACATACGCCACCACGACATTGCCGACCGCCTTGAGGCTCGCCGCCGAGAACGCGCCGCTGAGCACCAGGACCGCGAGGTCCTGTCCCACGCCCGCCATCGAACCGGCCGGAGGGGCGGCCGTCGCCCGCTCCACGCGCAGGGCGCCCAGGCGGCGCAGGTCCTGGAAGAGCACGCGGACGTGACGCTCCAGCTGGTCCGCGGGCAGTCCGTCGCCGATGTCGACGCGCAGCCGAAGTTCGTGCACGGTCACTCCTTCCGGTGGCGTACCCGCGCCGGGCGGTCCAGGCGATCGTAACGGAGCCGGGTGCGGCGCGTGGGCCGCGCGCGTCAAGGCGTCCCAGGCCCGCGCCCGCCGGTACGACCCGCCGGAGCTCTCCCTACTGCCGCCCGGCCCGCGCCAGTCCGGCGAACCGCAGCGCGACCTCTCGCCACACCGGCGCGGCGGTCGCGTCGTCCCGCAGCGCCGCGCGGTGCAGCGCCTCCCGGTCGACGCCGTGGCGCGCCAGGCGCTGGTCGCACCAGCCCGCGATGCGCTCCGGACCGCTCTCCGGATGGAACTGCACGCCCCAGGCCGCCTCGCCGACCCGGAACGCCTGGTACGGGCACCGTTCGCCGGACATCAGCCACCGCGCGCCCGCCGGCAGCCGCACGATCGCGTCCACGTGGTTCTCGATCGCCGTCACACGCGTCGGCAGGTCCCCGAACAGCGGATCGCCGGCGGCCTCCTGGCGCAGCGTCAGCTCCGTGCTGCCGAACTCCGGTGCGCCGTACTCCCGTTCCACCGCGCCACCCGCCACCTGGGCGAGCATCTGCCCGCCCAGACAGATCCCGAACACCGGCACGCGCTCCCGCAGCGCCTGCCGCACCAGCGCCCGGGTGCCCGCCAGCCACGGCGCCCGCTCGTCGTCGTCGGGCAGCAGCGGCCCGCCCAGCACGATCAGCCCGCCGTGCGCCGGCCGGTCCGGCACCGGCTGCCCGAGGTCCCCACGGACGACCTCGACCCCGACACCGCCCTCGGCCAGCCACGGACCCCATCGCCCGAGCCCCGAGTGCGCACTGCTCTGCACCACCAGCACGCTCGCCATACGCGCCTCTCCCCCTGACCGGTGTCGCACACCGGCCCTCAACACGGCCTAGGACCGGGTGGCGGTCGTGCAGCCGCCGTTCTTGGACGTCGTGCCGCCGCTGCGGGCGACCGGCTTGCTGCGATCGTAGGGGTCGATCCGGTGGGAGGCGTCGACGCGCTGCTCGTCGGCCGCGCCGAAGGGCGGTACGAAGTAGCCGGTGGGGGCCGAGCACCCGCCGTTGGTCATGTCGAGCGTGTAGGAGACGAGGGACAGCGTGTCCGGCTCGGTGATGACCTTGGCCGGGTCGTCCCAGCTCATCACGACCTCGCGCCGCACGATCGTGCGGATCACCTCGCCGTCCGGTCCGCTGTCGCCGGTCGCCGGGGTGACCGGGTACACGAACGTGACGTCCGCCGTCACCTCGACCGCTCCCCGCTCGCCCTCCCGGTAGGTGAGCCGGCCGCGGGTCTTGACCACGTCGCCGACCAGCCGGGCCTGCTCCGGCCGGAAGCGGCTGAACAGCAGCAGCGGGTCGGTCTCGGGCGTGGGCGCCGAGGACGACAGGGCGGCGCGGAGGTACTCCTGGACGTCCCTTTGGTGCGGATTGAGCAGCGCGATCGCCTTCGTGGGCCGCTCACCGCGCAGCACGCGGGGGTCGAGCCCCGAGTCCACCATGAACTCCTTGCTGCGCCGCAGCGCCCGCGCGACCTGGGCGGCGTCCATCCAGCCGGTCGCCTCGGCCCGGGGCACCGTGATCCCGGCCGCCCCGTCGGCCCAGTGGGCGGCGGGCGACCCCCGGAAGGGCTCGGCAAGGGTGGCGCGCAGGGCCGGCTCGGCGCCGGGGGCCTCACCGGGGCGCTCGGTCTCCGCGGCCAGGGGCTTGTCGGCCTGCCCGGCGTCACCGCCGAACCAGCCGGCGACCCGGTGCGGGAACACCGCCACGGCCAGCAGCGCCAGGGCCGCCACCAGCCCGGTCACGTACCGGCCCGTCCTGCGCCGGGGCCGGGCCGGTGTGCGGGGGCGCCACCCCTCCTGCTGCTCAGGGTGCTCCGCGAGCCGCCGCTGCACCGCGCGGGCGCGGGCGGACGGTTCCACGGGGGCGTCGGCCGTACCCGCCACCGACTCCCGGAGGAACCGCTCCCACTCTTCGTCCGACACGGACGACCCGTCCTGCCCCCCGGCCCTGCTCATGCCGCACCCCCTGCTCCTCGCCCGCTGCCCGATGACCCGGTCGACCGATCGGCTGTGCCCCCGTCCCTCGCACAGCCGAGTGGCATGATCGCACGAACGAACGGCCGACCCGGCGGTGCGGCGGGTGGAGCGGGCGCCTGCGCGACCTCGGCGCCCCCGCGCTCAGGGTGTGCGCAGCAGCCGGTTGAGCGCCCGGCCGAACACCGCTCGCGCCGCGCGGTGCAGGAGCGGATCGCACAGCGACGGCAGGAAACGCACCCGCAGTTCCTCGTGCCACTGCACGCGCGCGCGACCGCCGGGACCGGGCCGTACCTCCAGCTCCGCCCAACCCAGCACCACCCGGCCCCGTTTCTCCAGCCGGCACAGGCCCGGTTCGCCGTCGGCCGGCGGGCGCCAGACGGTCACCTCCATCGGGTCGCCGAACCGCAGCGGCCCGATCCCGGTGCGGGCGACGAACCGCGTGCCCTCGCCGGTCGGTCCGGGGGTGACCACGGTGATCCGGGTCAGCGGCACGGCGTCGGCGTGACGCTCCCACCGGGTGAGCCGCCGCCAGGCCTCGTCGAGGGGGAGCGGTGCCGTACGTGCGAGAAGGAAGTCGACCACGGGATGATCGTAAGCACCGGGGGCCCGGCGGCGACCCGTTCCTGCACAGGTCACCCCCGCGCGGTCGCGCCCCGCGCCGATCGGCCGATTAACGGTAGACCTTGCCGGGCTCCGGCTTGCCCGGGGCGAGCAGCTGGGGCACCGTCACGAAGCTGTAGCCGCGCTCCTTGAGCGCGTCGATGATGCCGGGGACGGCCGGGACCGTGCCCGGGTAGATGTCGTGCAGCAGGATGATGCCGTCGCGGGAGACCTGGTCGAGGACGCGCTTGGTGATGAGCGCGGAGTCGTTCGTGGTGTAGTCCTTGGCGGTCACGCTCCACAGGACCTCCGCCATCCCCATCTCCTTGGAGATCTTGTGCACCGTGTCGTCGGTCCGGCCCTGCGGCGGGCGCATCAGGGTCGGCCTGCGGCCGGTCAGGCGCTCGATGGCCGCGTTGGGGCGGCTCAGTTCCTCGCGTATCTGCGCGTCGGATATCTTCGTCAGGATCTTGTGGTCCCAGGTGTGGCTGGCCACCTCGTGGCCCTCCGCCGCCATCCGCTCGACCAGGTCCGGGTACTTCTCGATGTGCCGCGCGCCGAGCAGGAAGAACGTCGCCGGGACCTGCTTCTCCTTGAGGATGTCCAGCAGCCGCGGGGAGTTCTCGCTCGGCCCGGCGTCGAAGGTCAGCGCCACGCACTTGGCCCGACGGCAGTCCACCGTGCCGAAGGCGGCCGGCGCGCCCGCCGCGGCGTGGCCGCGGGCCTGGCTCGGCGAGGTGGCGTCGATGCGCGTGCAGCCGCCCAGCGCCAGCGTCAGGCCGAGCGCGGCGGCCAGTGCGGCGATCCCGTGGAACGCCGTCCCCGTTTTCTTCATCTTCTCGGTCGCAGAAGGCATGCCGGGACTATATACGGCGTGTATAGACGCAGTGTATAGACGTATCGAATATGTGATCTACGCACGCACGATCGATACATCGGGGCTTATGTGTGCCGCCCGGGCGCCGGGTTACTCAAGCCGACACGCAAGTGAAGGCGAGAGGGAGGAGAGCCCCGTGAGCGGACGCATCTGGCGCCGGGCCCTGGTCACCGGCGGAGCCGGCTTCGTGGGATCCCATCTGTGCGCCCGGCTGCTCGAAGCCGGCACCGCCGTCGTCTGCCTGGACAACCTGTCCACCGGCACCCACGCCAACATCGCCGACCTGGAACGACGGCGCGGCTTCCGTTTCGTCCGCGCCGACGCCACCGACCCCGACGCGCTGCGCCACCTGTCCGGCCGCTTCGACCTGGTGCTGCACTTCGCCTGCCCCGCCTCGCCCGCCGACTACCTGCGCCTGCCCCTGGAAACCCTCGACGTCGGCAGCACCGGCACCCGCAACGCCCTGGAGCGCGCCCACGCCGACGGCGCCCGCTTCCTGCTCGCCTCCACCTCCGAGGTCTACGGCGACCCCTTGGAGCACCCGCAGCGCGAGACCTACTGGGGCAACGTCAACCCCGTGGGCCCGCGCAGCGTCTACGACGAGTCCAAGCGGTTCGCCGAGGCCCTGGTCACCGCGCACCGCGGGGTCCACGGCACCGACACCGCCATCGTGCGCATCTTCAACACCTACGGCCCCCGGATGCGCACCGGCGACGGCCGTGCCGTGCCCACCTTCATCGCCCAGGCCCTGGACGGCGCGCCGCTCACCGTCGCCGGGGACGGCAGCCAGACCCGGTCCCTGTGCTACGTCGACGACACGGTCGACGGCATCCTCGCCCTGGCCGCCTCCGGGGAGACCGGCCCGGTGAACATCGGCGGCGACGACGAGATCACCATGCTGGAGCTGGCCCGCCGCATCGTGGAGCTGACCGGATCCACCTCCCGGATCCGGTTCGTCGACCGGCCCGTGGACGACCCCGGCCGGCGCCGCCCCGACACCCGGCTCGCGCGGGAGCGGCTGGGCTGGAGCCCGCGCGTGGACTGGACCGAGGGGCTGCGCCACACCATCGGCTGGTTCGCCCGGGCGGTGGCCGCCTGAGCGCGGCGGGACAGCCGCGCGGACGGTAGACCCCGGTGTCCTGAACCCTACTGCGCCCTCCTGACCAGGCACCGTCACGAACGGTCACCATATGTGGGCATGCAGTGAAAAATCAGCTTTTGGTGCGGACAGTTGTCTTCACGTGTTTGAGACAGCTGCAGCGCGGCACCCAGATGCCCGAAGTGCCCCACCGGCCCCACTCGCCGGGCCACCGCCGAACGGGACGGAGCCCCCATGCGCATCCTTGGTATCAACGCCCTGTTCCACGACCCCGCCGCCGCCCTCGTCGTCGACGGCCGCACGGTCGCGGCCGGCGAGGAGGAGCGCTTCAGCCGCCGCAAGCACGGCAAGCGCCCGGTGCCGTTCTCCGCGTGGGAGCTGCCGGAACTCTCCGCCCGCTGGTGCCTGGAGCACGCGGGCATCAGCCCGGCCGAGCTGGCCGCCGTCCCCTACCCCTTCGCCCCGGCGCTGGCCCGCCCGGCCTCCGAGATGGGCCTGTTCGACCCGTGGGACCCGCTGCGCCTGGAGTACGCCCGGCGCGCCCCCGAGTTCCTCGCCGAGGCACTGCCCGGCCTGGACCCCGCCAAGGTCGTCTTCGTCCCGCACCACGTCGCCCACGCCGCCTCCGCCGGGCCCGCCTCCCCCCATCCCGACAGCGCCGTCCTGGTCCTGGACGGCCGCGGTGAGGCCGCCTCCCACCTCGCGGGCCGCTTCCACGACGGCAAGCTCGACACCCTCGCCGCACAGGCGCTGCCCCACTCCCTCGGCCTGGTCTACGAGGAACTCACCGAGCACCTGGGCTTCCTGCGCAGCAGCGACGAGTACAAGGTCATGGCGCTCGCCTCCTACGGCAAGCCCCGCTTCCTGGACCGGCTGCGCCCGTACGTGCACGCCACCGGCGACGGCGGCTTCCGCGCCCACGGCGTGGACTGGGCCGCGCTCGCCCCGCCGCGCGCCAAGGGCGAGCCGTGGACCCAGGAGCACGCCGACCTCGCCGCCAGCTGCCAGGCCGTCCTGGAGGAGGTCCTGCTGGAACTCGTCCACTGGCTGCACCGCGAGGCCGGCGGCGAGGCGCTGACCCTGGCCGGCGGCGTCGCCCTCAACTGCGTCGCCAATTCCAAGATCGCCGCGAAGGGCCCGTACCGGCACGTGTGGGTGCAGCCCGCCGCGGGCGACGCCGGCACCGCGCTCGGCGGCGCCCTGTACCTGACCGCGAGCGAGGGCGCCGTCCCCGAGCCGATGCCGGGCGCCGACCTCGGCCGCGGCTGGAGCGACGAGGAGCTGCGGCACTGGCTGGAGGAGGCCGCGGTGCCCTACGAGCGGCCCGACGACATCGCCGAGACCGTCGCCGAGGAACTGGCCCGCGACGGCGTCGTCGCCTGGTTCCAGGGCCGCAGCGAGTACGGGCCGCGCGCCCTCGGCCACCGTTCCCTGCTCGCCCACCCCGGCCGCGCCGAGAACCTGGAACGCCTCAACCGGGTCAAGGGCCGCGAGGAGTTCCGGCCGGTGGCGCCCATGGTGCTGGCCGACCGCGCCCACGAACTGTTCCAAGGGCCGCTGCCCAGCCCGTACATGCTGTTCGTGCACGACGTCCACCGCGACTGGCGCGAGCGGATCCCCGCCGTCGTGCACGTCGACGGCACCGCCCGCATCCAGACCGTCGACGAGGGCCGGGAGCCCCTGGTCGCGCGCATGCTGCGCGGCTTCGAGCGGCGCACCGGACTGCCCGTCGTCGTCAACACCAGCCTCAACACCGCCGGCCGGCCCATGGTCGACGACCCGCGCGACGCCCTGGAGTGCTTCGGCTCCGCGCCCGTCGACCTGCTCGCGATCGGCCCCTACGCGGTGCGCAGGGGGAGGGCGTACGCATGAACCGCACCGACCGCGACCGCCGCGCGCCCGGCCCGCCCGACACCTCGGCCACCGGCCCGGCCTACGCCGTCGTGATCCCCACGCTCGCGCGGGACACGCTCGCCGACTGCCTGGCCGCGCTCGCCGCCGCGCACGGCCCCCGGCCGGAGGAGATCGTGCTGGTCGACGACCGGCCCGACCCCGAACCGCGGGACCTGGAGCACGCGTTGAGCGTGCTCGGCGACCTGCGGGCCCGCACCACCGTCCTCACCAGCGGCGGCCGGGGCCCCGCCGCCGCCCGCAACACCGGGCTGCGCGCGGTCACCACGCCCTGGGTGGCCTTCCTCGACGACGACGTCCAGGTCGGCCCGCACTGGTGCGACCAGCTCGCCCAGGACCTCGCCGAGGCGACCCCCGACACCGCCGCCGTGCAGGGCGTCATCGCCGTCCCCCTGCCCGGCGAACGCCGCCCCACCGACTGGGAACGGGGCACCGCCGGGCTCGCCCAGGCCCGCTGGATCACCGCCGACATGGCCTACCGCACCGACGCGCTCAAGCAGGTCGCCGGGTTCGACGAACGCTTCCGGCGCGCCTTCCGCGAGGACGCCGACCTGGCGCTGCGCGTCCTGGACGCCGGCTGGCGCATCCGCCAGGGCCGCCGCACCACCCGCCACCCCGTCCGCCCCGCCGACCGCTGGGTGTCGCTGCGCGCCCAGCGCGGCAACGCCGACGACGCGCTGATGCTGCGTCTGCACGGCCCCGACTGGTGGCACAAGGCGTTCGCCCCGCGCGGCCGCATCCGCGCCCACCTCGCCGTCACGGCCGCCGGCGTCGCGGCCGTCGCGCTGGCCGCGGCCCGCCGGCCCCGGCCCGCCGCGCTCGCCGGACTCGGCTGGGCCGCGGGCACCGCGGAGTTCGCCTGGGCGCGCATCGCCCCCGGGCCGCGCACCCGGCACGAGGTCACCACCATGATCGCCACCAGTGTGCTCATCCCGCCCGCCGCCACCTGGCACTGGCTCAGCGGCCGGTGGCGCCACCGGGCCGCCCCCGCCTGGCAGGAGGTGGCGCCGTGAACCGGATCAAGGCGGTGCTGTTCGACCGCGACGGCACCCTCGTGGAGGACGTCCCCTACAACGGCGACCCCGAGCGGGTCCGCCCGGTCCAAGGCGCCCGCGAGGCGGTACGGCTGCTGCGGGAGAGGGGGATCGGCACCGGCGTGGTCACCAACCAGTCCGGGGTGGCGCGCGGACTGATCGGCACGGCCGACGTGCGCCGCGTCAACGAGCGCATCGACGACCTGCTGGGCCCCTTCGACGTGTGGGCGGTGTGCCCGCACGGACCCGACGACGGCTGCCACTGCCGCAAGCCGCAGCCCGGCCTGATCCTGTGGGCGGCGGGCCGGCTGTGCACGGCGCCCCGGGACATCGTGGTGATCGGCGACATCGGCGCCGACGTCGAGGCCGCCCGCCGGGCCGGCGCCCAGGGCATCCTGGTGCCCACCCC
>NZ_LR732544.1:5803457-5822049 GCF_902506575.1 Streptomyces mexicanus
CCGCAGCACACCGTCCCCAGGGCACAGGGCACAGGGCACAGGGCACAGGGCGGCACGGCGTCCACGGCGGTACGCGCGCTCCCACCTCGGGGCGGCGCGCGTCTACGGCCTTGTGCGCGCTCCCGCTCCCGAAGAGGCATGCCGGCCGTCGGCGGCGGCAGGCCTCCCCGTCCCTCGCTCCAGGACGGCACACCCTCTACGGCAGCACCCCCGCCCTGCGGGCCGCCGCCACCGCCTCGCCGCGGGTGTGGGCGTTCAGCTTGCGCATGGCCGAGCGCAGGTAGGCCTTGACGGTCTCGGGGCTCAGGCCCAGGCGGGTCGCGGCGGCGGCGTTGGTCGCGCCGGAGGCCACGCAGGCCAGCACGTCCACCTCCCGCGGCGCCAGGCTCACCTCCCGCGCCGGAGCGGCCGCCGCGGTCAGCAGGCCGCAGGCGTCCAGGAGTTCGGCGCGCAGCGCCGGGTCCGTGATCCGCGGGGCCAGGGCGCGCAGTGCCGCATGGGCCTCGCGGACCTGCTCCCAGGCCGCGCCGCTCGCCGGCCCGTCCGGCGCCGGCCGGGGGCGGGCCGCCGCCAGCAGGTCGCGTGCCTCCTCCCGCGCCACGAGCGCCTGTTCCACGTCCCGCGCGGCCTGCACGGCCGCGTTCAGCGCGCGGTCGCCCAGCGGCAGCGCCGTGCGCAGCGCGCCGTACAGCACGCCGCGCACCCGCCGCCGTACCACCACCGGCACGGCCAGTACCGAGCGCAGTCCCTCGGCGGCCACCGCCGCGTCGTACTCGTGGCTGATCTGCCGGGACAGCGAGTAGTCCGTCACCGCGCAGGGGCGGGCCAGCGCCACCGCCTTGCCGCCGAGCCCGTTGCCGGAGGTCACCGCCAGGGCGCTGAGCGCCTGCGTGGCCGTCCCCGTCAGTTCGCTGATCCGCACCCGGGCCAGGCCCGGCTCCCCCAGGCCGCCGAAGGCGACGGGCAGTCCCGTCGCGCGCCGCAGCCGTAGCAGCGCACCTCTGATCTCCGCCGCCCCGGACGCCTCCGCCGTCACCCGCCTCGCCCCTTCCACGGACCCGCGCTCACCACACCCCCGTTCGGGGGTGGTGAGACCCGCATCACGGATTACACGATGTGACTCGGCCGCCCGGCAATGGTCCGGATGTGAAGGACCGCACTTGGAGGACTGATGACGACGGCGACGGAGCTGTTCCGCGGGGCGCGGGACTTCCTGCTGGAACACCGTGAGGACTACGCCACGGCCTACGCCGGCTTCCGCTGGCCCCGCCCGGAGCACTTCAACTGGGCCCTGGACTGGTTCGACGTCATCGCGCAGGACAACGACCGCACCGCCCTGCACATCGTCGAGGAGGACGGCACCGAGACCCGCCTGTCCTTCGCCGAGCTGTCCGAGCGCTCCGACCGCGTCGCCACCTGGCTGCGCGAGCGCGGTGTCGCCGCCGAGGACCGCGTCCTGGTGATGCTCGGCAACCAGGCCGAGCTGTGGGAGACCGCGCTGGCCGCGATGAAGCTGCGTGCCGTCGTCATCCCCGCCACCCCGCTGCTGGGCCCCGCCGACCTGCGCGACCGCGTCGAGCGGGGCCGGGTCAAGCACGTGATCGTGCGGGCGCAGGACACCGCCAAGTTCGCCGAGGTGCCCGGCGCCTACACCCGCATCGCGGTCGGCGGCCTGCCCGAGCAGGGCTGGGAGCCGTACGAGGACGCCTACGCCGCGCCCGCCGACTTCGTGCCGGACGGCCCCACCCTCGCCGACGACCCGCTGATGCTGTACTTCACCTCGGGCACCACCGCCCGCCCCAAGCTGGTGGAGCACACCCACGTCTCGTACCCGATCGGGCACCTGGCCACCATGTACTGGATCGGCCTGAGGCCGGGCGACGTGCACCTGAACATCTCCTCGCCGGGCTGGGCCAAGCACGCCTGGTCCAACCTGTTCGCCCCCTGGAACGCCGAGGCGACCGTCTTCATCCACAACTACACCCGCTTCGACGCGGCCCGGCTGATGACCGAGATGGACCGCGCGGGCGTCACCACCTTCTGCGCCCCGCCGACGGTGTGGCGCATGCTCATCCAGGCCGACCTGAGCCAGCTGCGCACCCCGCCGCGCGAGGCCGTGGCGGCGGGCGAACCGCTCAACCCGGAGGTCATCGAGCAGGTCCGGCGGGCCTGGGGCGTGACCGTCCGGGACGGCTTCGGGCAGACCGAGACGGCCGTGCAGGTCTCCAACAGCCCCGGCCAGCCGCTGAAGACCGGCTCGATGGGCCGGCCCAGCCCCGGGTTCCGCGTCGAACTGCTCGACCCGGTCACCGGAGCCCCCGGCGCCCGCGAGGGCGAGATCGCGCCCGACCTGTCCACGCGCCCGGTCGGCCTGATGGCCGGCTACCACGGCGACGCCGACCGCACGGCGGAGGCGATGGCCGGCGGATACTACCGCACCGGCGACATCGGCTCCCGCGACGAGGACGGCTACATCACCTACATCGGCCGCGCCGACGACGTCTTCAAGGCGTCCGACTACAAGATCAGCCCCTTCGAGCTGGAGAGCGCCCTGCTGGAGCACGAGGCGGTCGCCGAGGCGGCGGTCGTGCCCGCGCCGGACGAGCTGCGGCTGGCCGTGCCGAAGGCGTACATCGTGCCGGCCGAGGGCTGGGAGCCGGGCCCGGACACCGCCAAGGTGCTCTTCGAGCACTCCCGCCAGGTCCTCGCCCCCTACAAGCGCATCCGCCGCCTGGAGTTCGGCGAGCTGCCCAAGACCGTCTCCGGCAAGATCCGCCGCATCGAGCTGCGCGAGGCCACGGCCGCCGGCTCCGAGCACGAGTACCGCGAGGAGGACTTCCGGTGAGCGAGCCGACGCACCTCCGGGCCCCCCGGCTGTCGTACGCGCACGGGACCGGCACCACGGCCCTGCTCGGCGACACCATCGGCGCCGACCTGGACCGGACGGTGGCCGCCTGGCCCGACCGCGAGGCGCTGGTCGACGTGGCCTCCGGCCGCCGCTGGACGTACGCCGAGTTCGCCGCGGACGTCGACCGCCTGGCGTGCGCCCTGCTGGCGAGCGGGGTCGCCAAGGGCGACCGGGTGGGCATCTGGGCGGTCAACTGCCCCGAGTGGGTGCTGGTGCAGTACGCCACCGCCCGCATCGGCGCCGTCATGGTGAACATCAACCCGGCCTACCGCACCCACGAGGTGGAGTACGTCCTCAAACAGGCCGGAGTCTCCCTGCTGTTCGCCTCGCTGCGCCACAAGACGAGCGACTACCGGGCGATGGTGGAGCAGGTGCGCGGCGCGTGCCCGCGGCTGCGGGAGACCGTCTACATCGGGGACCCGAGCTGGGAGGCGATGATCGCCCGCGGCACCCCCGCCCACGCCGAGCAACTGCGTGCCCGGGCCGCGGAGCTGTCCTGCGACGACCCCATCAACATCCAGTACACCTCGGGCACGACGGGCTTCCCCAAGGGGGCCACCCTCTCCCACCACAACATCCTCAACAACGGCTATTTCGTGGGCGAGTCGATCGCCTACACCGAGCAGGACCGGATCTGCATCCCCGTTCCCTTCTACCACTGCTTCGGCATGGTGATGGCCAACCTCGCGGCCACCTCGCACGGCGCGTGCATGGTGATCCCGGCGCCGTCGTTCGACCCGAGGGCCACCCTGGAGGCCGTCCAGCAGGAGCGCTGCACATCCCTGTACGGGGTGCCGACGATGTTCATCGCCGAGCTGAACCTGCCGGACTTCGCCGCCTACGACCTCTCCAGCCTGCGCACCGGCATCATGGCGGGCTCGCCTTGCCCGGTGGAGGTGATGAAACGGGTGGTCGCCGAGATGCACATGGCGGAGGTGTCCATCTGCTACGGCATGACCGAGACCTCCCCGGTGTCCCTGCAGACCCGCAGGGAGGACGACCTGGAACACCGCACGGGCACGGTCGGCCGCGTCCTGCCGCACATCGAGGTGAAGGTCGTCGACCCGGCCACCGGCGTCACGCAACCCCGGGGGGTGGCGGGGGAGTTGTGCACCCGCGGGTACAGCGTGATGCTCGGCTACTGGGAGGAACCGGAGAAGACCGCCGAGGCCATCGACGCGGGCCGCTGGATGCACACCGGGGACCTCGCGGTGATGCGCGAGGACGGCTACGTGGAGATCGTCGGCCGCATCAAGGACATGATCATCCGCGGTGGGGAGAACATCTACCCGCGCGAGATCGAGGAGTTCCTCTACGGCCACCCGAAGATCCGGGACGTGCAGGTCGTCGGCGTCCCGCACGAGACGTACGGCGAGGAGGTGCTCGCCTGCGTCGTCCCGCTCGACGCGGCCGACCCGCCCACGCTGGAGGACCTGCGGTCCTTCTGCGCGGGACGGCTCGCCCACTACAAGATCCCCAGCCGGCTGGAGATCCTCGAAACCTTCCCGATGACGGTGTCCGGGAAGGTGCGCAAGGTCGAACTGCGCGAGAGATACGGCACCGCGCAGGTGTGAACCGCCGAAAGGCGAGCATTCGAGTACAGCCCCACCAGGACCCCGGTCCGTCCGCGTGCGCAGTCGGCGGCGCACACGACGGACCGGGGTCCTGTTCGTGCCCGGCCCACCGCCCGGCCCCTCCTGACCCTTCCCCGGTCCGTCGTGTGCGCCGCCGACTGCGACCGCCCCGGCGCCCCGGTCTCTTGACGGCTTCCCCGCACCCCCCTACATTGCTTCCAGATCGTAGAAACTACTTTCCGCTATACGGAAGTACGGAGAGACTCACCGCGGGGCGCGACGGGAGTGCGAATCCGGCAGCCGAGACAGCAGAAGACAGCCGAAGCAGGAGTACTCGATGGCTCGTATGACCGCTGCCCGCGCGGCAGTTGAGATCCTCAAGCGCGAGGGCGTCACGGACGCGTTCGGTGTCCCCGGCGCGGCGATCAACCCCTTCTACGCGGCACTCAAGGCCTCCGGAGGCATCACCCACACCCTCGCCCGGCACGTCGAGGGCGCCTCGCACATGGCCGAGGGCTACACGCGCACCCACCCGGGCAACATCGGCGTCTGCATCGGCACCTCGGGCCCGGCCGGCACCGACATGATCACCGGCCTGTACTCGGCCACCGGCGACTCCATCCCGATCCTGTGCATCACCGGCCAGGCGCCGACCGCCGTGATCCACAAGGAGGACTTCCAGGCCGTCGACATCGCCTCCATCGCCAAGCCGGTGACCAAGATGGCCGTCACCGTCCTGGAGGCCGCGCAGGTCCCCGGCGTCTTCCAGCAGGCGTTCCACCTGATGCGCTCGGGCCGGCCCGGCCCGGTCCTGATCGACCTGCCGATCGACGTGCAGATGACGGAGATCGAGTTCGACCCGGAGACCTACGAGCCGCTGCCCGTCTACAAGCCGGCCGCGACCCGTGCCCAGGTCGAGAAGGCGATCGGGATGCTCAACGCCTCCGAGCGGCCGCTGATCGTGGCCGGCGGCGGCGTCATCAACGCCGACGCCGCCGATCTGCTGGTGGAGTTCGCCGAGCTGACCGGCACGCCGGTGGTGCCCACCCTGATGGGCTGGGGCGTCATCCCGGACGACCACGAGCTGAACGCCGGCATGGTCGGCCTGCAGACCTCCCACCGCTACGGCAACGCCACCTTCCTGGAGTCCGACTTCGTCCTCGGCATCGGCAACCGCTGGGCCAACCGCCACACCGGCAAGCTGGACGTCTACACCGCCGGGCGGACGTTCGTCCACGTGGACATCGAGCCCACCCAGATCGGCAAGATCTTCGCCCCCGACTACGGCATCGCCTCCGATGCCAAGGCCGCGCTGGAGCTGTTCGTCGAGGTCGCGCGCGAGCTGAAGGCGGCCGGCACGCTGCCCGACCGCTCCGCCTGGGCCGCCGCCGCGCAGGAGAAGAAGGCCACCCTGCAGCGCCGTACGCACTTCGACAACATCCCGATCAAGCCGCAGCGCGTCTACGAGGAGATGAACAAGGCCTTCGGCCCGGAGACGCGTTACGTCTCCACCATCGGCCTCTCCCAGATCGCCGGCGCCCAGATGCTGCACGTCTACCGGCCGCGCCACTGGATCAACTGCGGCCAGGCCGGCCCGCTGGGCTGGACCGTCCCGGCCGCCCTCGGTGTCGCCAAGGCCGACCCCGAGTCCCCGGTCGTGGCCCTCTCCGGCGACTACGACTTCCAGTTCATGATCGAGGAGCTGGCCGTCGGCGCCCAGCACAAGATCCCCTACGTCCACGTCCTGGTGAACAACTCCTACCTGGGCCTGATCCGCCAGGCGCAGCGGGCGTTCGACATCGACTTCCAGGTCAAGCTGGAGTTCGAGAACATCAACTCCCCGGAGCTGGGCGTCTACGGCGTCGACCACGTCAAGGTCGCCGAGGGCCTGGGCTGCAAGGCGATCCGCGTGACCGACCCCGCTGAACTGGGCGCCGCCTTCGAGCAGGCCAAGAAGCTCGCCGCGGAGTACCGGGTCCCGGTCGTCGTGGAGGCGATCCTGGAGCGCGTCACCAACATCTCGATGTCCGGCACCAACGACATCAGCAACGTCGTCGAGTTCGAGGAGCTGGCCACCGAGCCGGCGCACGCGCCGACGGCGGTCAAGACGCTGAAGGTCTGACGGCGAACAGCACCACACGCGGCACCCCACGGCGCCGCACACCGCATCGCACACCGCGCCACACACGCTGAGGGGTGGCCCGTCGGGGGGACGGGCCACCCCTCGCTCTGTCCTCCGGATCCGCGGCGCGGTCGCGAGCCGACCGGCACGCCGGGAAGGTCGACGGCGAACGTCGGCAGCGGGCTGTGGCGTCGATGCCGCGGCAGGCCCGCGCCACCGCCGAGGCCGCGGCCCGCTCGCTCGACGCGAGCGGTGGCCCTTGTCCGCATCTCCCGGTCGCGACCGGACGGCCGGTCAGTGCTACCGCGTCACCCGGCCCGTCACCGGCCCGGGCGCGGAGGGTCCGTCCGTCACCACTGCCGCCGCGTCCGCCGGCTGAGGGGGCTCAAACCCGCGCCACACGGTTCCTGACCGGTCGCGTCACCTGCTTGGCCACGCACGCCGGCATCCCCTCCACCTTGATCCCGGGCTCCGCCGTACCGGCCGGGTCAGCCGCACCGGTCGGGTCAGCCGCACCGGCCGGTACGGCGGCCTCGGCCGGGTCGGTCCCGGCCTGTGCCGCCCGGCGCCGGAACGCCCCGGGCGGCATGCCGACCAGCTCGGTGAAGCGGGTGGTGAACGTCCCCAGGGAGGCGCAGCCGACCGCGAAGCACACCTCGGTGACACTGAGGTCGCCGCGCCGCAGCAGCGCCGCCGCACGCTCGATGCGCCGCGTCATCAGGTACGCGTACGGCGACTCGCCGTAGGCCGCCCGGAACTGCCGGCTGAGGTGCCCGGCGGACATGTTCACCCCACGGGCGAGCGCCTCGACGTTCAGCGGCTGCGCGTACTCCCGGTCGGTCCGGTCGCGGACGCGGCGCAGCCGCGCGAGGTCGGAAAGGCGCTGCGCCTCGATGCGGGCACGCCGCAACTCCGGCGGGCACATGGGACCACCTTCCCTTTCTCGGCCTCAGCGCAGTTCCTGGATGCGGACCAGGTTGCCCGCCGGATCGCGGAAGGCGCAGTCACGGACGCCGTACGGCTGCTCGGTCGGCTCCTGGACGACCTCGGTGTCACCGGCCTGCACCTTCTCGAAGACCTCGTCGAGGTCCGGGGTGGCCAGCAGGATCCAGCCGTAGGTGCCCTTGGCCATCATCTCGGCGATGGTGCGGCGCTCGTCCTCGGTGATGCCGGGGTCGGCGGCCGGCGGCGCCAGCAGCAGGGAGGTGTCGGGCTGCCCGGGCGGGCCGACCGTGACCCAGCGCATCCGGCCCTGCCCGACGTCGCTGCGGACCTCGAAGCCGAGGACGTCCCGGTAGAAGGCGAGCGACGCGTCGGGGTCGTCGTGCGGCAGGACGCTGGTGTGGATGGTGAGCTTCATGTCGAGCAGGCTAGAGCGGACCGGGCGTCCCGCGCTTCTCGAATCCTGCCCGACGCCCTCGTCGCTCTCCCCGGCCGTGGAAGAGGGGCCCGCCGCCCCCGTGCCGGCGGGCCCCTCGGTGACACTGTGCCCACGGGCCGGGTGGCTCGATCCCCCGCGGGCCGGGTTCAGAGGTTGATTTGAGCATGACGTACGACGCCTACGTCCCGTGCCGTACGCGGAACGCGCGGCGGTGGGCCGTGGCGGCGCAGGAGGGCGGGCGCGGGCGGCACCCGGCTCACAGTTCGTGTTCCGACAGGCCCGGCCAGTCCTCCGGGCCGCCGCCCTGCCATTCGACGAGATCGCTCTCCTCCACCTCGATCCGGTCGAGGTCGGCGAGCCGGAGGATCTCGACCACGTCGTCCAGGTGCGACGCGAGCCCGAGGGTCACGTCGCCCTCGGTGACCCGTCGGGAGCCGTCCAGCGCCGGCGGGTGCACCACGATGTGCGGATGCTGCGTGTAGTGCTCCATGCCCTCAGCCTCCTGCGCCCCCGCCCGCCGCGCACCCCGGGGAACCCCGGCGCGGCCCGGGCAGCCGCAGCCGGGCGTCCGGGCACACCGAAGAGCGCCGATGCGGGACCGTCCGCATCGGCGCTCCTCGGCCCCGGTGAGGCCGTGGTGTGCCGGGAGGTGGAGACCGTCCGACGGCGCGAGACTGGGCGCGACAGGACATTCGCGCCGCCGGACGGAGTGTGTGGGCCGCTCGCGGGGCCGCGAGAGCGGCGTGGCCGGGACCGCGGTGGGTGCGACGGTGCCGGGCGGCCTTCCCTCTGGTCGAGAAGGCGCGCCACGGAACCTTCACCACCGCACTGGCTCGCACTCCACCGCGGTCCTCGCCCTTGCCCGCGCGGCGCCGGCCGACCACCCCTCATCCGGGTCGTCCGACGCCCGCGCGGGGCGGGTGCGTCCGGGTCCTGGCCTCCCCGCCGGGACACCGGACGCGGCTTGACGGGTCAGTCCTCGCGCAGGGCGCGGACCGCCTCCTCCACGCGCTTGCCGTACTCGGGGTCGGCGGCGTGGAAGTGGGCCAGGTTCTTCTCGATCACGTCGTTGCGGGTGACCTGGGACAGGCCGCCGGCGATGTTCGCGACCAGGCGGGACTTCTCGTCCTCGGACATCAGGCGGTAGAGCTCACCGGCCTGGAAGAAGTCGTCGTCCTTGGTGTGCAGCGGGGCGGCGTGGGTGCCGGTGTACCCGGAGACCGCCAGCGGGGCGGACAGCGGGCGGCCGGTCTCCACCGGGCCGTCGTAGGAGTTCGGCTCGTAGTTCTTGGCGTGCCGGCCCTGCGGGTTGGTCGCCATGAAGCCGTCGCGGCCGTAGTTGTTCGCGCCGCCCGGCACGGCCTTGGGCGCGTTCACCGGCAGCTGGGTGTGGTTGACGCCCAGGCGGTAGCGGTGCGCGTCGGCGTAGGCGAACAGCCGGCCCTGGAGCATCTTGTCCGGCGAGGGACCGATGCCCGGCACGAAGTTGTTCGGCGAGAACGCCGCCTGCTCGACCTCGGCGAACACGTTGTCCGGGTTGCGGTCCAGCACCAGGCGGCCCACGCGCTTGAGCGGGTAGTCCTTGTGCGGCCACACCTTGGTCAGGTCGAACGGGTTGAAGCGGTAGTCCTCCGCCTCGTCGGCCGGCATCAGCTGGACGTAGAGGGTCCAGGACGGGTGCACGCCGCGCTCGATGGCCTGCAGCAGGTCGGTCTGGTGGGAGTTGGGGTCCTTGCCCGCCAGCTCCTGGGCCTGCTCGGTGGTCAGGCAGCGGATGCCCTGGTCCGTCTTGAAGTGGTACTTGACGAAGAACGCCTCGCCCTTGGCGTTCGTCCACTGGTAGGTGTGCGAGCCGAAGCCGTCCATGTGCCGGTAGGACGCCGGGATGCCGCGGTCACCCATCAGCCAGGTCACCTGGTGCGTGGCCTCGGGGGAGTGGGCCCAGAAGTCCCAGACGTTGTCCGGCTCCTGGCGGCCGGTGAACGGGTCGCGCTTCTGGGAGTGGATGAAGTCGGGGAACTTGATCGGGTCCTTGATGAAGAACACCGGGGTGTTGTTGCCGACGAGGTCGTAGTTGCCCTCCTCGGTGTAGAACTTCACCGCGAAGCCGCGCGGGTCGCGCACCGCGTCCGCGCCGCCGAGGGAGTCGGCGACCGTGGAGAAGCGCACGAACACCTCGGTGCGCTTGCCGATCTCGCCGAGGAAGTCGGCGTGGGTGAAGCCGGTGACGTCGTCGGTCACCTCGAAGTGGCCGTAGGCACCGGAACCACGGGCGTGCACCACGCGCTCCGGGATGCGCTCGCGGTTGAAGCGCGCCAGCTTCTCCAGCAGGTGCTGGTCCTGCAGCAGCAGCGGGCCGCCGATGCCGGCGGAGGCGGAGTTCTGGTTGTCGGCGACCGGGGCGCCGGACTCGGTCGTGAGCACGCGCTTCGACATCGTGGACCTTCCATGCGACGGGCAGCGGAAACTTGTTTCCGCTTCGTGGAGCCTAGATTTGGGGCGATCGGGTCGTCAACAGTTTGTTGAAACTCGGGTCGGGCCGGGCCGCGGGCAGCCGCGATCGCCGCCGGAGTACGGGTCCGGGAGACGCCGCCGCCTGGGCGCGACAGGACAGGTGTCGGCGGCGGCGTCCCCGGAGCTGTGGGGACCTGGGGCCGCTTCGTCCGGATCAGGGTCGATCCGGACGAGGGCCCTTCGCGGTCCGGTGGCGCTCGGGCCGGTCAGACCTGGGCGCCGGAGAGGCGCTCCACGGCCCGCAGCAGGGCCGAGTGGTCCAGGCCGCCGTCGCCCTGGGCGCGCAGGGAGGCGACCAGCTGGGCGACCACGGCGCCGACGGGCAGGGCCGCGCCGACGTTGCGGGCGGCGTCGGTGACGATGCCCATGTCCTTGTGGTGCAGGTCGATGCGGAAGCCCGGCTTGAAGTCCCGGTTGAGGAAGTTGTCCTTCTTGCGGGTCAGCACGGTCGAGCCGGCCAGACCGCCGTTGAGGACGTCCAGGGCCGCCTTGAGGTCCACGCCGGACTTCTCCAGGAAGACCACGGCCTCGGCGCACGCCTGGATGTTCACGGCGACGATCAGCTGGTTGGCGGCCTTCACGGTCTGGCCCGAGCCGTGCGGACCGCACAGCACGATGGTCTTGCCGAGCGCCTCGAAGATCGGCTTGGCCTCGTCGAAGTCGGCCTGCTCCCCGCCGCCCATGATCGACAGCCCCGCCTCGACGGCGCCCGCCTCGCCGCCGGAGACCGGGGCGTCCAGGACGCGGATGCCCTTGTCCTTGGCCGCCTTGGCCAGGTCGACGGAGGTCTGCGGGGTGATCGAGGACATGTCGATCAGCAGCGCGCCGGACTTGGCGTTCTCCAGGATGCCGTCCGGGCCGTAGGCGATCGCCTCGACCTGCGGGGAGGCCGGCACCATCGTGATGACCACGTCGGCGTCGCGGACGGCCTCGGCGATCGAGCCGGCCGCGGTGCCGCCGGCGGCGGCCAGGCGGTCCAGCTTCTCCTGCTCCAGGGTGTAGCCGGTGACCTGGTAACCCGCCTTGATCAGGTTCTCGGACATGGGGGAGCCCATGATGCCGAGGCCGATCCAGGCGATCTTGGGAAGGCTGTTGCTCATGAGGGGGTGCCTCTCTGACTGCTCTGACTTCTTGCGTACGTCGGTGAGGTGGCGCCCGTGCGCGGGCGCCGGAGGTCTCAGCGGGCGGCGCGCGCCTCGCGCGGCAGCCATGCGAAGGACTCGGCGCTGGGCTGGTCGCCGGGCTTGTACTCCAGGCCGACCCAGCCGTCGTAACCGGCCTTCCTCAGCTGGTCGAGCAGGTCCTCCAGCGGCAGCGAGCCGGTGCCGGGGGCGCCGCGGCCCGGGTTGTCGGCGATCTGCACATGGCCGGTCTTCGCGGTGTACCGCTCGATCACCGCGGGCAGGTCCTCGCCGTTCATCGACAGGTGGTACAGGTCCATCAGGAACTTCGCGTTCCCGAGGCCGGTGGCCTCGTTGACCTTGTCCACGACGCCGACCGCGGCGGGCGCGCTCACCAGTGGGCACAGCGGCGACTCGGGCTTGTTCAGCGCCTCGATCAGGACGATCGCGCCGATCCGGTGGGCGGCGCGGGCCGCCAGGAGAAGGTTCTCCAGGGCGAGCGCGTCCTGCTCGGCCGGGTCCACGCCCTCGACGCGGTTGCCGTACAGGGCGTTGAGCGCCTTGCAGCCGAGCGAGTCGGCGAAGTCGACGGCGACGTCGATGTTGGCGCGGAACCGCTCGGACTCCTCACCGGGGATCGACAGGGCGCCGCGGTCGGGGCCGGGCAGCTTGCCGGCGTAGAAGTTCAGGCCGGTGAGCCGGACACCCGCGTCCTCGATCGCCTTCTTCAGGGCGTCCAGTTCGGACTGCTCGGGGGTGGGGGTGTCGATCCAGGGCCACCACAGCTCGACCGCGGTGAAGCCGGCCGCGGCGGCGGCCGCGGGGCGCTCCAGGAGCGGGAGTTCCGTGAAGAGGATCGACAGGTTGACGTTGAAGCGCTGGTCTGCGAATCCCATCAGGGCCGCGCTCCCTTCCGCTGAGTCGTTATTCCGTATTACGGAAGTTTGTTTCTGCGTAATGGAAGACTGCCGTCGGAGGTCGCGCCTTGTCAAGGGGGTCGCCCGCGGACGTCCTGGCCCGGGGCCTTCGGGGCCGCCGACCCTGCCCGAAAACCGGCCTTGCGCGTTAGGTTGAGCGCGTGCGATTGAGAGTGGAGTTCACGACCGAACCGTTCGACCTGGACGAGGCGCCCGCGCACGCGCTGGTGGCCCGCGAGGTGATCGAGGGCGCCGAGCTGGACGCCGTGGACGTCGGGCCGTTCGGCAACACCGCGGAGGGGGGTGCCGACGCGGTCCTCACCGCCGTGGACACCCTGCTGCGCAGAAGCCTGAAGGCCGGCGCGACCCGGATATCGCTCCAGGTCAACGTGATCGGGGAGGGTGATCGGTGAGCGGCGAGGAGCGGTTCATCACGGCCGTCAAGCCGCTGGTCGACGCCATCGGCGGCGAGATGCTCCCGCCCGACGAGGCCGGTCCCGACGACGTCGTGCTGGCCTGGGAGGGCGCGGACGCCGTCGCCGTGCGCCTGCCCCAGCTGGCCGACTCCCTCGATCACATCCTGGCCGCGATGGAGCGCCGCATGGGCATGCCGCTGGCGGAGCTGGACCGCAAGGCCAAGCAGGAGATCGTCCGCACCCTGGAGGCGCGCGGCGCCTTCGCCGTGCGGCACGGGGTGGAGACCGTGGCGAGCGCCCTGGGCGTCAGCCGCTTCACCGTCTACAACTACCTGAACCGGGAGAAGGGGAGCTGACCGCCCCGGGGTGCGCCGTCACCTCCAGGGGAGCGAAACCCCCTCCCGGGAACCCGTGGTCCCGCCAGGGGTGAGGAACCCGGCCGGCGCGCCCAACTGCCCGCCGGACGTGCCGGATGTGCCGAACCCCCTCCCTGGGCCCCCGCGGCCGAACCTGAACGCCACCGGGGTTTACCCAGAATTTTCAACAAACTGTTGACGCAGTGTTTCGGAGGGCGTTAGCTATCCGCAGCCCGTTCAGCACGAAGGCCGTTCGCGGCCACGGAGGCTCCCGTGACTACGACTTCCACGCCGTCGGGCCTCGCCCGCTTCAACGCTCTCCCGGACGCCGCGGCCCGCGCCGCGCTCCTGGAGGCGTGCGCCTCCACGGCGTGGGCCGAGCGGTTGCTCGCCGCCCGACCCTACGCCGGTCCCGAGGACCTCTACGCCGCCAGCGACGCCGCCATGGCCGAGCTGACCACGGCCGACCTGGAGGAGGCGATGGCCGGCCACCCGCCGATCGGCCGCCCCGAGCCCGGCGACCCGACCTCTGCCCGCGAACAGAGCGGCATGGCCGGCGCCTCCGAGGCACTCAAGGCGGAGATGCTCGAACTGAACCTGGCCTACCAGGAGAAGTTCGGCCACGTGTTCCTCATCTGCGCCACCGGCAGGACCGGCGAGCAGATGCGGGACGCGGTCAAGGAACGGATCGGCAACGCGCCGGAGCAGGAGCGGGAGATCGTCCGCACCGAGCTGGGGAAGATCAACCGCATCCGGCTCGCGCGACTGCTCGAAGACGCCTGAGCACCTGCTCGACGACGCCCGAAGAGGAAACCATGAGCACCGAGACCACCGCCTCCGTGTCCACGCACATCCTGGACACCAGTATCGGCCGGCCCGCCGAGGGCGTCGCCGTCCAGCTCTCCGCCCGAGTCGGGCAGGGAGGGGACTGGCAGGCGCTCGGCGGCTCCGCGACCGATGCGGACGGGCGGTGCAAGGACCTTCCGGCCCTGCCGGAGGGGACCACCCACGTACGGCTCGCCTTCGACACCGAGACGTACTTCGCCAAGAAACAAGCCGCGGCCCAGCAGGACGCCCCCGCGCTCCGGGACAGCGAGAACGGCCGGCCGGTGTTCTTCCCCGAGGTCACCATCGCCTTCGCGGTGGTGCCCGGTGAGCACTACCACGTTCCGCTGCTGCTCAACCCGTTCGGCTACTCCGTTTACCGAGGGAGCTGACCGACACCATGACCCGTTTCGTCCTGGGACAGAACCAGTACGGCAAGGCGGAGAACCGCGTTGTCAAGATCACGCGTGACGGCGACACGCACCACATCAAGGACCTGAACGTCTCCATCGCCCTGTCCGGCGACATGGAAGAGGTCCACCGCAGCGGTTCCAACGCCAACGTCCTGCCGACCGACACCACCAAGAACACGGTCTACGCCTTCGCCAAGGAGCACGGGATCGAGAGCGCCGAGGACTTCGGCATCAAGCTCGCCCGCCACTTCGTGGACGACACCGAGCCGATCCACCGGGCCCGCATCCGCATCGAGGAGTACGCCTGGGAGCGGATCGAGACCTCCAAGGGCGGTGCCCGCTTCGTCGGCGCCGACGAGATCGCCCACTCCTTCGTCCGCAAGGGCCAGGAGACCCGCGTCGCGCAGATCACCTACGACGGCCACGGCATCCAGGTGCTCTCCGGGTTCAAGGACCTGACCGTCCTGAACTCCACGAACTCCGAGTTCTGGGGCTTCCTCAAGGACAAGTACACCACCCTGCAGGAGGACTACGACCGCATCCTCGCCACCACCGTCTCCACCTGGTGGCGGCACAACTGGGACGGCATCGACTCGCACGCCCCCGACTGGGACCGTTCGTACAACGGGGTGCGCAAGCACGCGCTGCAGGCGTTCGCCGAGACCTACTCGTACTCGCTCCAGCAGACCCTCTTCGAGATGGGTGTGCGGGTGCTCAACTCCCGTGACGAGGTCGACGAGATCCGTTTCTCGATGCCCAACAAGCACCACTTCCGCTCGGACCTGTCGCCCTTCGGGATCGACAACGAGGCCAAGGACGGCGCCGTGTACTACGCCGCCGACCGCCCCTACGGCCTGATCGAGGCCACCATCCTGCGCGACGGCGCCGAGCAGCTCATCCCGGTCGACATGACCAACCTCTGACGCGGGACGCGTGCCACCGGCCCGGCCGCCCGGGCCGGTGGCACGCCACACCGGAGGGAACACAATGGCACAGCCTGCAAGGGAGCCGGCGAAAGGCTCCTGTTCCACCCCGCCGATGCACACCGAGGACGCCGTCACGTCCGTGCACCCGGTGGACGAAAAGCTCCACCCCTCGCGGCTCGTCCCCGCCGCGCTCCAGCACATCGCCGCGATGTACGCAGGCGTTGTCACTCCTCCGCTCATCATAGGCCAGGCCTGTGGGCTCGACGTCGCGGCCCGCACCCGGCTCATCGCCGCGAGCCTGTTCATCGCGGGCATCGCGACCATCATCCAGACCATCGGCATCAAGGGCGTCGTCGGCAACCGCCTGCCGTTCGTGAACGCCGCCTCCTCCGCCGGCATCGCGCCGATGCTCGCCATCGCCGAGACCAACAGCAAGGGCCACCAACTCCCCGCCATCTACGGCGCGGTGATGGTCGCCGGCGTCTTCTGCCTCGCCATCGGACCGTTCTTCGGACGGCTCCTCAGATTCTTCCCGCCGCTGGTCACCGGCGTGGTGATCACCCTCATCGGAGTGACCCTGATGCCCGTGCCGGTCGGCTGGGCCCAGGGCGGCGACAAGACCGCCGCCGACTTCGGCTCCATGCCCCACCTCGCGCTGGCCGCGTTCACCCTCGTCGTCATCCTGCTGATCCAGCGCTTCGGCAAGGGCTTCGTCAAACAGGTCGCCCTGCTGTTCGGCCTGCTGATCGGCACCCTGGTCGCCATCCCGTTCGGCATGGCCGACTTCAGCGGCCTGACGTCCGCGCCGCTGGCCGCGCTGCCCACGCCGTTCGCCTTCGGCAGCCCCGTCTTCCAGCCCGCGGCCATCCTGTCGCTGTGCATCGTGATGCTGGTGCTGATGACCGAGTCCTCCGCGGGCATGCTCGCCCTCGGCGAGATCTGCGACCGCCGTGCCGACGCGAGGACCATCACCCGCGGCCTGCGCACCGACGGCATCGCCACCCTGATCGGCCCCGTCTTCGGCGGCTTCCCCACCTCCGCCTTCGCCCAGAACGTCGGCGTCGTCTCCCTGACCCGGGTGCGCAGCCGCTACGTCGTCGCCGTCGCCGGTGCCGCCCTGCTGGTCCTCGGCGCCTTCCCGGTGCTCGGCGCGGTCGTCTCCCTGGTCCCCATGCCGGTCCTGGGCGGCGCGGGCATCGTGCTGTTCGGCTCGATCGCCGTCAGCGGCATCCGCACCCTGTCCGAGGCCGGACTCGACGACAGCTCCAACATCATCCTGGTGGCCGTGGCGCTCGGCGCCGGCATCATCCCGCTGGCCGCCCCCACCTTCTACGAGGAGTTCCCCGCCTGGGCGCAGACCGTCCTCGGCTCCGGCATCAGCGCCGGCGCGATCGTCGCGGTCCTGCTCAACCTGTTCTTCAACCATCTCGGCACCCGGAGCCGCACGGCTCCGGCACTCAAATCCTCCTAGGGTCCTGCCGTGCCCTCCCCGGGGACACCCCGTCCCCGGGCCGCCACCGGAAAGACAAGGAAGCGCAATGGCACCATCGGCAGCCCAGCGCATCGTCATCGAGAACTGCGCGATCGCGACCGTGGACGCGGGCGACACCGAGTTCGCCTCCGGCCACCTCGTCATCGCCGGCAACAAGATCGAGTCCGTCGGCGCCGGCCGGGCACCCGCGGGCCTGGAGAACGTGGTGCGCCGGATCGACGCGAGCGGTCACCTGGCCACGCCCGGTCTGGTCAACACCCACCACCACTTCTACCAGTGGATCACCCGTGGCCTGGCCACCGACCACAACCTGTTCGACTGGCTGGTCGCGCTGTACCCGACGTGGGCGCGCATCGACGAGCAGATGTGCTACACGGCGGCGCAGGGGTCGCTGGCGATGATGGCCCGCGGCGGCGTCACCACCGCCATGGACCACCACTACGTCTACCCGCACGGCTCCGGCGACCTGTCCGGCGCGATCATCAAGGCCGCCTCCGAGATGGGCGTCCGGTTCACGCTGGCCCGCGGCTCCATGGACCGCAGCGAGAAGGACGGCGGACTGCCGCCGGACTTCGCCGTGGAGACGCTGGAAGGTGCGCTCGCGGCCACCGAGGAGACCGTCGAGAAGCACCACGACGCCTCCTTCGACGCCATGACCCAGGTGGCCGTCGCCCCCTGCTCCCCGTTCTCCGTCTCCACCGAACTGCTGCGCCAGGGCGCCGAACTGGCCCGCCGGCTCGGCGTACGGCTGCACACCCACGGCTCGGAGACCGTGGAGGAGGAGAAGTTCTGCCACGAGCTGTTCGGCATGGGCCCGACGGACTACTTCGAGTCCACCGGGTGGCTCGGCGAGGACGTGTGGATGGCGCACTGCGTCCACATGACCGACTCCGACATCGAGGCGTTCGGGCGGACGAAGACGGGTGTCGCCCACTGCCCGTCCTCCAACGCACGCCTCGCGGCGGGGATCGCGAGGGTCCCCGACATGCTGAAGGCCGGCGTCCCGGTCGGTCTCGGCGTGGACGGCACCGCCTCCAACGAGTCCGGCGAACTGCACACCGAGCTGCGCAACGCCCTGCTCATCAACCGCCTCGGCGCCCACAAGGAGGCCGCCCTGGACGCCCGCCAGGCCCTGCGCCTGGGCACCTACGGCGGAGCCCGGGTCCTGGGCCGCGCCGACCAGATCGGCTCGCTGGAGCCGGGCAAGCTGGCCGACGTCGTGCTGTGGCGGATGGACACCCTCGCCCACGCCTCCATCGCCGACCCGGTGACCGCGCTCGTCTTCGGCGCGGCGGCCCCGGTCACCGCGTCCTTCGTGGGCGGCCGGCAGATCGTCGACAACGGCCGCCTGCTCACCGTCGACGAGGACGCCATCGCCCGCTCCACCCGCGAGGAGGCCCAGCGCCTCGCCCGGATCGCCGCGCAGGGCTGATCCGCGGGCACGCACCCCGCACCCCCGGGCCGGCCGCCGAGCGCGGCCGCCCCGCCGAAGAACTCCGGCCGGGAGGGACGGCTCCCGGCCGGGACCCGTGGATCCGAGCGGGATCCACGGCACGTCGTCTCCGGGGCGTGAGCGCACCGCACACGCCCCGGAGACGGTCACCCCACCGTCCGGCCACCCCCACAC
>NZ_LR732544.1:5822150-5856587 GCF_902506575.1 Streptomyces mexicanus
CCCCCCAGGGTCCCTCCCCATGCTCCCGCCGTCGCCGGAGCAGGGACCCCACACGCACCACCTCCATGAAACCCACGTCGACGACGACGTGTTAACCGCCCGGAGGATCCGCCGTGGCCGCCCATCCCGTAGACGAAAAACTCCCCGCCCTGAAAATGGCGACCAGCGGCCTGCAGCACGTGGCCGCCATGTACGCCGGAGTCGTCGCACCACCCCTGATCGTCGGCGCGGCCGTAGGCCTGTCCGGCACCGAGCTGACCTTCCTGACCGGCGCCTGCCTGTTCACCGCCGGCCTCGCCACCTTCCTGCAGACCCTGGGCGTCTGGAAGATCGGCGCCCGCCTGCCCTTCGTCAACGGCGTCACCTTCGCCGGCGTCGCCCCGATGACCGCGGTCGTGGCCGCCACCAAGGACAAGTCCGACGCCCTGCCGATCATCTTCGGCGCGGTCATCGTCGCCGGACTGCTCGGCTTCCTCGCCGCCCCCGTCTTCTGCAAGGCGGTCCGCTTCTTCCCGCCGGTCGTCACCGGCTCCGTCATCACCCTGATCGGTGTCTCGCTGCTGCCGGTCTCCTTCGGCTGGGCCCAAGGGCCCAACCCCGCCGGGCACGACTACGGCTCAGTGAAATACCTGACCCTGGCCGGCATCACCCTGGTCATCGTCCTGCTGCTGCGCCGCTTCACCCGCGGCTTCGTCAAGCAGATCGCCGTCCTCATCGGCCTGATCGCCGGCACGGTCATCGCGATCCCCTTCGGTGTGACGGACTTCAGCCCCGTCGCGGACGCCGACGTCGTCGGCTTCCCCACCCCGTTCCACTTCGGCGCGCCGCAGTTCCACATCGCCGCGATCGTCTCGATGTGCGTGGTGATGGTGGTGTCGATGACCGAGTCCACCGCGGACATGCTGGCCCTCGGCGAGATCGTGGAGCGCCCGGCCGACGAGGAGACCATCAAGGCGGGCCTGCGCGCCGACACGCTCGGCTCCGCCCTCAGCCCCCTGTTCAACGGCTTCATGTGCAGCGCGTTCGCGCAGAACATCGGCCTGGTGGCGATGACCCGCATCCGCAGCCGCTTCGTCGTCGCCGTCGGCGGCGGCTTCCTGGTCCTGATGGGCCTGTGCCCGATGGCCGCCTCCCTCATCGCCGTCGTGCCGCGCCCGGTGCTCGGCGGCGCCGGCGTGGTCCTGTTCGGCTCGGTCGCCGCCAGCGGCATCCAGACCCTGGTCAGGGCCGGCCTCGACAAGGACAACAACGTCCTGATCGTCGCCGTCTCCCTCGCCGTCGGCATCATCCCGATCACCGAGCCGGAGTTCTACGACGCCTTCCCCGAGACCGCCCGGATCGTCCTGGACTCCGGCATCTCCACCGGCTGCGTGGTGGCCGTCCTGCTGAACCTGCTCTTCAACCACCTCGGCAAGAACCGCGACGCGGAGGACGTCACCCACCCGATGGAGGGCGGCAAGGACATCGCGGACTCGGCCGCCCAGCCGGCCGGCACGCACTGACCGCACGCCCCGCAGGGGGCCCGGTTCGGGGGTACGGCACGTTACGCCGCCGTACCCCCGAGCGCGCGCACCGGCCCGTCCGGCCACGCCCTAGGCGCGCCTACAACCCGAACAGGCCGGGATCGGCGGCCAGTTCCTTGAAGCGCTCGCGCGGGTCGGGCACCAGCTTGCGGGCCTTGAGGTCCATCAGGCCGCCCACGGCGCTCACTTCGGCGGCCACCGTGCCGTCCGCCTTGCGTATCGTCTGCTCGATCCGGAACGTCTTGCCGCCGCTCCACTCGAAGGCGCAGCCGACGTCCACCTCGTCGCCGGCGAGGAGTTCCCGCCGGTAGCGGAGGGTCGTCTCCAGCACCACCGGGCCCACCCCGCGGGCGAGCAGGCCGGCCTGGGTGATCCCGGCGGCCTGCAGCAGGGACCAGCGGGCGTGCTCGGCGTAGTTGAGGTACACGGCCTGGTTCAGATGGCCCTGGACATCGGTCTCGTACCCGCGGACGGTCACCCGCACGGAGAACGGCTCGCTCATCACGTCCCCTTCGCCTGTCTCGCACTGCCCGGCGATCCTCGCACGCCCCTCACACCCGCCGGGGCGAAGCGAGCAGATAGCGCCTTCGGGTCCGGGGCTCGGTGTACTCCCCGGCCTGCCATCCGGCCCGCTCCAGCGTGGCCGCCCACTCCCGCAGGGCCTGCGGCGGCCCGTGCACGGCGACCGCCTCCGGCTGCCCGGTCGCCCGGACCCGGTAGCCGTCGCCGTCCGGCCTGGCCGGGTGGTGGCCGGCCGCCTCCAGGGCCAGCGCCGCGGCCTGCACCAGATGCGACCGCTCCCACCCGCAGGGCCGGTCGGCCGCCCCGTCCCGGTTCGTCATCCGGCGCAGCTCCAGCAGCCCCTGCCAGGCACTGTGCACCTCGCGCAGGCGGGCCGGCCCGTCCTGCGGGGCGTCCTCCTCGCCGCCGACGCGGGCGGTGAAGACGCCGGCCTCCGGCTGCGCGGCAGCCGGCCGCGGCGCAGCCGTCACGGGTGTCTCGCGTATCCGGTGCCCGGCCGGGGTGAGGAAGTGGTCGTGCGGCGGACGCGGATGCCGGAAGGCCAGCCCCCGCTTCACCAGCGCCGCCAACTGCGCCGGCGTCCCGCGCAGCCGCCCGGTCACCGGGTCGGCGGCGTCGATGACACGCCGCTGCGCGGCGGTCGGCGGTCGGGTCACGGCGTGCTCCTTCCTGCGGCGCGGTCAGCGGGTCTGCCACCCGCTCCGCAGGCTACGCCGCAGGTCTGACATTCCACCCCGCGATCACCGGCCGCCCGTGCTCGATGCCCAGCCGGCACAGGGCCCCGGTGCCCAGCTGGAACAGCGCACCGGCCGACGCGGGCAGTCGAAGCCACCGCGCGGCGAGCACCCGCAGGAAGTGCCCGTGCGACACCAGCACCACCACCTCCTCGCTCCCGGCGTCCACCGCCCGGGCCTTGGCCAGCATCCGGTCCGCCCGCGCCCCGACCTGCTCGGGGCTCTCCCCGGGATGGTCCGGCGGGCCCGGCGCCACCCCGTCCGTGAACAGGAACCACTCCGGCCGCTCCCGCTGGATCTGCGCGGTGGTGATCCCCTCGTAGCCGCCGTAGTCCCACTCCTGCAGGTCCGGGTCGATCCGCACGTCGGTGAGGCCGATCAGTCCGGCGGTCTCCCGGGCCCGCTGCCGGGGACTGGCGAACGCCGCCCGGACCGGCAGCGAGCGCACCAGCGGTGCCAGCCGCCGCGCCTCCTCGCGGCCGTGCGCGGTCAACGGCACGTCCGTCCACCCGGTGTGCCGCCCGGACCGCGACCACTCGGTCTCCCCGTGCCGGACGAGAAGGAGATCACCCACGTCCGCCGTCCCTTCCTGACGCCTCCCCAGCACCGTGTCACACGGGGGCCGCGTCCCGCAGGGCGGACTGGGCCGGACGGCCGTCCCCGGCCGGTGCGGGGGGCCTGCGGGTCATGACGGCCGGCCGGTCACTGCCGATATCCGCTGAGGAACCGCCCGATCCGGCCGATCGCCGTCTCCAGCACGTCCGCGTGCGGGAGGGTGAGGATGCGGAAGTGGTCGGGCTCGGGCCAGTTGAAGCCGGTGCCCTGGACGACCTGGATCTTCTCGCGCAGGAGCAGGTCGAGGACGAACTTCTCGTCGTCGTGGATCTTGTGGACCTTGGGGTCCAGACGGGCGAAGGCGTACAGGGCGCCCTTGGGCTTGACGCAGGACACGCCCGGGATCTCGTTCAGCTTGCGCCAGGCAACGTCGCGCTGTTCGTGCAGCCGGCCGCCCGGCGCGGTCAGCTCGTGGATGGACTGCCGGCCGCCGAGCGCGGCCTGGATGGCGTACTGGGCGGGCGCGTTGGCGCACAGGCGCATGGAGGCCAGCATGGTCAGGCCCTCCAGGTAGTCGCGCGCGTGCTGCCGGGGGCCGGTCACCACCAGCCAGCCGGAGCGGAAGCCGGCCACGCGGTAGGTCTTCGACAGGCCGCAGAAGGTGAGGACCACCAGGTCGGGGGCGAGCGCGGCGGTGGAGTGGTGCACGGCGCCGTCGTAGAGGATCTGGTCGTAGATCTCGTCGGCGAACACCATCAGGCCGTGTCGGCGGGCGAGGTCGAGGATGCCCTCCAGGACCTCCTTGGGGTAGACGGCGCCGGTCGGGTTGTTCGGGTTGATGATCACCACCGCCTTGGTGCGGTCGGTGATCTTCGCGGCCATGTCGGCCAGGTCCGGGTTCCAGTCGGCCTGCTCGTCGCACCGGTAGTGGACCGCCTTGCCGCCCGCCAGGGTGGTCACGGCCGTCCACAGCGGGAAGTCGGGGGCGGGGATGAGGATCTCGTCGCCGTCCTCGACCAGGGCCTGCACGGCCATGGAGACCAGCTCCGAGACGCCGTTGCCGAGGTAGACGTCGTCGACGCCGACCTCCAGGCCGAGGTTCTGGTAGCGCTGGGCGACGGCCCGGCGGGCGGAGAGGACGCCGCGCGAGTCGGTGTAGCCGTGCGCCTGCGGCAGCATCCGGATCATGTCCTGGAGGATCTCCTCGGGCGCCTCGAAACCGAACAGCGCCGGGTTGCCCGTGTTCAGGCGGAGCACGCTGTGGCCCGCCTCCTCCAGCGCGTTCGCGTGCTCGATCACCGGGCCGCGGATCTCGTAACAGACCTCGCTGAGCTTGTTCGACTGCCGGAACTCCATGCGCCCCTCCGGGAACTCGTGTTGCTTGGTTTTACCAAGTGGGAGCTTGGAAAGTCCAACAACGTGTCTAGACTGCGTCGCATGTCACCTCGCCGAAGCTACGACCAGTACTGTTCCGCCGCCCGCGCGCTCGACCTCGTGGGCGACCGCTGGACCCTGCTGATCGTCCGCGAACTGCTGGCCGGCCCCCGCCGCTACACGGACCTGCACGCCGACCTGCCGGGGGTGAGCACCGACGTCCTGGCCTCCCGGCTGAAGGACATGGAGCGCGACGGACTGACGACCCGCCGCCGGCTGCCGCCGCCCGGCGCCGCCTACGTCTACGAACTCACCCGGCGGGGACGGGCGTTGCTGCCCGTGCTGCAGGCGCTGGGGGAGTGGGGGCAGGGCGAGCTGGGCGAGCCGCGCCCCACGGACGCGGTACGGGCGCACTGGTTCGCGCTGCCCCTGCTGCGCGCCCTGGCCGGCTGCGAGGGCGAAGGCGTCGTCGAAGTACGGCTGGAGGAAGGCGTGTTCCACCTGTACGTCGGCGCGGGCGAGGACACGCCCGTCTACGGGGACGGTCCGGCGCCCGCCGAGCCCGACGCCCGGCTGGTCCTCGACTCCGCCACCTGCACGGCCCTCGCCCGCGGGGAAGCGGGCCTGGCGGACGCGGTGCGGCGGGGGCAGGTGACCGTCACCGGGGACGGCACCCCGGCCAAGGCCCTGCGGGAGGCGGCATGACACAAGGCCCGCCCCTGAGCGGGACGGGCCTTGCCGGGTTCTGGGGCGCGGGTCAGACGCCCGGCGGCACGCGTGAGGGCCGCCCCGAGCCGCGCGTCAGCGCGTACCCGCCGATGCCGGCGAGCGCGGCCAGGATCGCACCGATCCCGGTCCACACCCACCGGTCCGACCACCAGCCGGACGACCAGCCGCCGTCCGGCCTGATGTCCGACAGCACCGCGTGCCGGTCGTCGTCGCCGTCCTTCTGGGAGGTGACGGCGATCCCCGGCACCAGCGGCTTCGCCAGCGAGCCGTCCACCGCCGCCGCGCCGCCGATGTCCTTGGAGTCCGCCCTGACCTCGGCGGCCACCGGCAGACCCAGGTCGGAGGAGGCCAGGCCCACGACGGTGAGCCGGATGTAGTAGGTGCCGGGCAGCGGATCGTTCGCCCACGGCTCCGACCAGGCGCGCACCGTGCGCAGCACGCACGTCAGGTCCACCGAGGCGGCGCCCGCGGCGGCGGTGCGGGTCTGGGCGCCGTACTGGCAGGCCTGGCGGCGGCGCAGGCCGTCGTACACGTCCACCTGCCAGGTCTGCGTGGTGTGCTGCTGCGGCAGCTTCACCGTCGCGTGGACGGTGGGGCGCTGCCCGGCGTCGGCCGGGAACGACCAGTAGAAGTAGTCGCCGGTGGAGCCGTTCGCGGTGGCCTGCCGCCCCTGCTCGATCTCCGTGGCGGTACGGAACGACGTGCCCGCCTGGGCCGGTGCCTTGCCGTCGCCGGACGGGCTCGCGGAGGCGGAGGCGTCCGCGGCCGCCGGTGCGGCGGCCAGTCCCAGCACCAGCAGCGCGGCGCTCAACGCTCGTATCGCACGCATCAGTTCGTCCTCCACACAGCGACCCGCCAGCGCGACAGCCAGCCCCACACCAGTCCGGCCAGGAAGCCGACCACCACCAGCACGCCGAGCAGCCACCAGCCGCGGCCCAGCCCGAAGGCCGCCACGTCACGCGCCTTGTCCGGCCCGTCCACCACGTCGACGGTCAGCTCCAGCGGCAGGCCCGGCGTGGTCTTCACGCCCGGCGCCGCGGAGAAGGAGTTGGTGACCTGAAGGCACACCGTCTCCGCGGGGGCGTTGTCGTCGTCGCTCTCGGGCCGCGGGTAGCGCAGGCCCGTGGAGATCACGTCCGTGCGGCCGGTGCCGGCCGCCTCGCCGCGCACGATCTCCCGGCCGTGCACGGTCACCGCCCGCAGCAGCACTCCGTAGTCGGGGTTCACGGCCCGGTCGTCGGCGACGCTCACCGACGCGCGCAGCTCCTGCCCGGGATCGACGTCCACCCGGTACCAGCGCTGCTGCCCGAACTCCTCGCGGTCGGTGTACAGGCCCGACTTCAGCTCGGGCGCCTTGGCGCAGTCGGTGGCGCCCTCGGTGGCCACGGGCGTGACCACCGGGTCGGCGGCCCGGTCGACCAACTGGCCGACCCGGTCGGTCAGTTCCTCCTTGTGCCGCACGGAGGTGTACGTGCCGCCGGTCGCGTCCGCGATGCAGCTGAGCTGGTCGCGGGTCTTGGCGTCCGGCACCAGGCCGAGGGTGTCGATGGTCAGGCCGATGCCCTTGGCGGCGATCTCGCGGGCCACCTCGCAGGGGTCCAGGGGCTGGCAGGTGTCCTCACCGTCGCTGATCAGGACGATCCGGCGGGTGCCGTCGCCGCCGTTCAGATCGTCCGCCGCCTTCAGCAGCGCCGGCCCGATCGGCGTCCAGCCGGTCGGCTGCAGTGTGGCCACGGCCGTCTTCGCCTCGGTGCGGTCCAGCGGGCCGACCGGGTACAGCTGAGCGGTGTCCTTGCAGCCCGTCTTCCGGTCGTTGCCCCGGTAGTCGGCGCCCAGGGTGCGGATGCCGAGCTGGACCTCCTTCGGCGTGGCGTCCAGCACCTCGTTGAACGCCTGCTTGGCCGCGGCCATCCGCGACCCGCCGTCTATGTCCCGTGTGCGCATCGAACCGCTGACGTCCAGGACGAGTTCGACCTTCGGGGCGGCCTGGCCGTCCGGTTCGCCGTCGGCGACCGCGCCGGCGGGGAAGGCGATCCCGGCCGTCAGGGCGGCGAGCAGAGCACAGACTCCCGCCGCCAGCCGTTGTCTTGTGATCATCGGTGGATCTTATGGATCAGTCCTGCCCGGTTCCAAAACGAGCTGCGTCAGCGGGTTGGGGAGCATGGTCCACCGGTCGCCGGGAGTGCCGGGGGACAGGCGCATCAGCGTCAGCGCCTTCGCCGGCAACGGGAGTTCACACAGCGCCTCGGTGTCCGGGGTGCGCGGCAGGTCCCGTACGGCCGGCTCCAGCGCGGCCCGCAGCGCCGCCGCCGAACCGGCCGTGGCCGCCAGCGCGCCCGCGACCAGCGAGCCGAACAGCTTGCGCCGCAGGGCGACCGGATCGTCCGTCAGGTTCCGGGCGGGCAGGTCCGGTACGCGGATGCCGTGCCGGGCCAGCCGGGCGGGGCTGACGCGGATGTCGGCGACGTCGCGGTACACCAGCCGCACCGGGCTGCCCGTCCCGGACAGCACGACCAGCAGGTTCTGGCCGTGCGCCTCCAGGGCCACGCCCAGCTCCAGCATGCGCAGGCCCGCGGTGAGGGCGAGGCGGGCGAACGCGGCCGTCCAGGCGGGCGAGCCGGGCAGGCCGGTTCCGGCGAGGGCGGCCACCGGCAGCACGTGCTCGCCGGGCGCCGCGTAGACCTGCGGCGACTCCCGCCACAGCGCCGCCAGGTCGGGGGAGTGGGCCGTGGCCGCGCCCAGGGTACGGGTGACGCACAGCAGCCCGCCGGTACGCTCCGCCAGGTCGGCCGTGAACGCCGACAGGGCCGCCGACCCCGCCACCGAACCGACCGAGATGTCCCGCACCGAGGACGCCAGCCGGGCCGACAGCGCCGTCTTGACGTGCGGGCCGCCGGCCGGCAGGGCCAGGGTGCGCAGCGACATCCGCGGGTGCGCGGGCAGCACGCCGCCCGTGCGCGGGCGCCCCCGGACGTGCTCCGCCTGCCACGGATGCACCGGCACCAGCAGCCGCCCCCGCTCGCGCAGGTGCTCCGGCCACGCCCCGGACACCAGGCACTCCCGCGCCGGGACCGGCAGCAGGCCCAGCTCCACCACGGGCCGGTGCTCCGGACCGTACGCCAGCTGCTCGGCCACCGAGAAGCCGAGCCGCGCACGGCAGGCCGGGTGATAGGGGTGACCGTCGACCACCCGCTGTTCCCCCTCCCAGTCCGTCGCGGGCCACCCGTGCGGGTGGTCCTCCGGCCGGTTGGCGCGGGACAGCGCCAACGAGGCGACGCAGTGCGCCAGTTCCGCGGCGAGGCCGTCGCCGTGCGGCACGGCCAGGGCGGCCGTCAGACGCGCGGGATCGTCGTAGGCCCTCTCGCCCAGACGTACGACGGTGACGTAGGCGGACGTCGCGTACGGGTCGGCCGGCGGCCCGGACAGCGTGCGGCCGTCGCCGAGCCGCAGCACCAGGCCGTCGCGGACCCGCTCGCGCGCGGTGATCCAGGGCAGCGGCTCGTGGGCCAGCGCCCGCCACAGCCGGGTCAGCACCGACGCCCGCGCGCCGGCCAGCTCGGCTGCGTAGCGTGGGACGAGCCAGGGGCGCACGGCCGCCAGCTCCTCGCCGACGGCCTCCTCGGCGGTCGCGACACGGTGCACGGTCGGCCTCCTCGCTCGGCTCGGGCGTCACGGTGACGCGCTCCGGGTAGACATACTGATCGCTTTCGCACCGTGCGGTCACCCTGGGGACAGGGTGACGCGGGGACACGGTGCGGACGGAAGGCCGACGAAGGGGAACGCGTGGATGTGATGCCGCCCGGCGACGACGTCGCGGAGCGCGCCGACGCGTACGCCGCCGCGCCCGTGCTGAACTGCCTGATCCGCGAGGTGGCCGAGGCCCGCCCGGACCCGGCGGGGCACCGGGTGTACCGGTTGCCGGGCGGGGGCCGGCTGCTGCGTGTGCACGGCGGGCGGCGCCCGGTCCGGCCGGAGGTGTTCACGGCGGGCCGCTGGCAGCGCCTCGGCCACACGGAACTGGTCAAACTGGTGGCCGAGGAGTTGCGCCGGCACACGGGCCTGTCCAACGACGAGCTGCCCGCCGAGATGCTCGACAGCCGGGAGGCGGTGGCCGCGCTGCTCACCGCCCGCGCGCGCACGGCACCCCCGGACGATGCCTACCTGCGCTCCGAGCAGTCGCTCCTGACCGGCCACCCCTACCACCCCGCGCCCAAGGCGCGCGGCGGCGGCCCCGTCGCCTCCTGGCTGCCGTACGCGCCCGAGGCGCACGCCCGCTTCCCACTGGTGCTGCTGGGGGTGCGCGCGGACCTGGTGGCGGAGGAGGGCGACACCACGGCGCTCGACGCGCTCGGCCAGGCACCGCCCGGCTACCGACTGCTGCCCGCCCACCCCTGGCAGCTGGACCTGGTGGGCCGCGACCTGGCCGGCGCCTTCGCCGACGGCCGCCTGCTCCGCCTGGGCAGCACCCCCTTCGACGTGTGGCCCACCGCCGCGATCCGCACCGTGCACGCCCCCGGCCCCGACCTGTTCCTGAAGTTCAGCCTGGACGTGCGCATCACCAACGACGTACGACGGCTGTGGCGGCACGACCTGCTCAGGCTGCGCCGCACGGACACCGCGGCCACCGGCGCCTTCGCCGCGCTCGGCGGCCCGGCGGCCTGGCTGAGCGACCGCGGCTACCGCACCGCGGCCTTCGCCTTCGAGGAACTCGCCGTCGTCGTGCGCGACGGCCTCGCCGGACACCTGCTGCCCGGCGCGACCCCGCTGCTGGCCGCCGCCCTGGCCGAGGGCTGCGACGGCCACCCGCTGGACGGCCCGGTGGATCCGGCCAGGTGGTGGGCGGCCTACCTGCGGCAGGTGGTGCCGCCGGTCCTGGCGGCCTTCGCGCGGCACGGCGTCGTCCTGGAGGCCCACCTGCAGAACTCGCTGGTCGCGGTGGACGCCGCCGGGCTGCCCGTGCAGGCGCTGTTCCGGGACGCGGAGGGCGTGAAACTGCTGCCGGAGGTGACCCGCGCGGCCGGCTGGGAACGGCTGGTGTACTGCCTGGTCGTCAACCACCTCGGCGAGATGGCCGCGGCGCTGGCGGAACGTTGCCCGGGCCTGGACCCGTGGCCCGCCGTCCGCCGCGAGCTGGGCCGCCACGACCTGCCCGAGATCCCCGCACTGCTCACCGCGCCGACCCTGCCCGGCAAGACCAACCTGCTGCTGCGCTGGACGGGCGCGGACGGCGCGGCGGCCCGCTACCGTCCGCTGCCGAACCCGCTCCTGCGGCCGGCTCGGCAGGACCGGACGGGATGAGCCACGCGGACGGACCGCTCGTCCGCCGCGGCGGCGCATCCGGTTCCTTGAGGTGGCCGGCCGGTTCGCGGGGCGGCGCACCCGGTACGTCGAGGCGGCCGGCCGGCTCCCGCTCGGGTTCGCCCGGTCAGGACGACGGTCCGCCGGCTCGGTCCGCGTCCCGCGCGCCGACGCCGAGCAGGTCCAGGGCGCCCCGGATCGCGCGGTCGAAGGGCTCGGTGGACTGCTCGGCGCGGGCCAGCGCGTAGCCGCCCTGGACGACGGCCGCGAGGGCGGCCGCGGTGTGCTCCGGGCGCAGCCCCGGGTCCAGCTCGCCGGCCGCCTGGGCTTCGGCGATGGCCTCGGCCAGGCAGCGGCGCAGGACGCCGAAGGTCTCCCGGACGGGCTCGCGCAGCGCGTCGTCCGCGACGATCTCCGGGTCGCCCGCCAGCCGGCCGACGCTGCATCCCCGCAGCACGTCGCGTTCCAGCAGCAGGTAGGCGACGATCCGCTGCAGGCCGGTGCCCTCACCGGAGAACACCTCGCGGATCTGGGCCTGCATCAGCTCGGCGCTGCGGCGCTCGGCGGCCAGGACGAGGTCGGGCTTGCCGCGGAAGTGGTGGTACATGCTGCCCTGGCCCACGCCGGAGCGGCGCAGGATGGCGGTCGGGCTCGTGCCCACGTAGCCGCGGTCCCAGAGCAGCTGACGGGTGCCTTCGATCAGGCGTTCCTTGGTGTCGGGGGAGCGTTCCACATCCCCGACCATACATACATGTATGTATGGTGGCAACGTGCGTCGGCGCGCAGAACCGGTCACGCCGACGGAAGACGACCTGTGGAGGACGGCATGGCACACGCGAGTTCCGTAGACGTCGTGGAGGCGTTCTGGGAGCAGGTGTGGAACGCGCACGACCCGGAGAAGGCCGACGACTTCGTCGTCGAGGACTTCGTCATCACCAACGCCGGTGAGCGCATCGAGGGACGGGAGAACTTCAAGGCCTGGATCAAGGCGTTCCTCGACCAGGTGGACGACCTCAGGCTGGAGGTGATCGAGACCTTCCAGAACCAGGACGGCAGCCGGGTCGCCTCCCGCTGGCGGGTGCACGGGCGCAACAACGGCGTCATGGGCACCGAGCCCGACGGGCGCCCGATCTCGTTCACCGGCACCGCCGTCTGGGCGGGGCGCGAGGACGGCAAGCTGCTGCACAACTGGGGGGAACGCGCGAGCTGGGAGCTGTACCGGCGCCTGACCGCCCCCGGGGCCGCAGAGCACTGACCCGGCCCACCCGCGCCCGATCACCGGCCGGCGTCACCGCGGCGCCCGCTCCGGCAGGCCGAGGCGGACCGCCGCAACGGCGGTCCACTCCCGCCGGCCGTGACGGCCTGCCTGTGCTCCAGCTCCCCGGCGCCGTCGCGGTACAGTCGTACACCGACACCGGCCTGTCCGCCGGCACCTCCTACCGCTCCACCGTCGCCGCGGTCGACTCCGCCGGTACCGCCGGGGCTCCCTCCGCCGCCGTCACGGCGACCACCACCGGCACCGCGCCCCGGTGCTGCACCGACAACAACTACTCCCACACCCTTCAAGGAGACCTCCCCGGGCTACTTCGTCCTCGCCGACTCGGGCTGCCGATCCGCGGGGTGCAGGCGTATAGCCTGGACGGATGCTCACCGAGGTCACCGCCACCCGCTACGTCGCCCCCCTGCACTCCGGTGGCTCCGTCCCCGGGATCGTGGAGGCCGACGACCTCGGTACGTATGTCGTGAAGTTCACCGGGGCCGCGCAGGGGCGCAAGGCGCTGGTCGCCGAGGTGGTCGTGGGCGAGCTGGCACGTGCGCTCGGGCTGCGGTTCCCGGAGCTGGTCCTGGTGCACTTCGATCCGCAGCTGGCCGCGCACGAACCGCACCAGGAGGTGCGCAACCTGCTCGACGCGAGCCAGGGGGTGAACCTGGGCATGGACTACCTGCCGGGCGCGCGGGACTTCACGCCCGAGGTGGCCGCGCACTTTCCGGTGGACCCGCTGGAGGCCGGCCGGATCGTCTGGCTGGACGCGCTGACGGCCAACGTGGACCGCACCGTGCACAGCTCCAACCTGATGCTCTGGCCCACCTTCGGCATCGCGCCGCCGCGGCTGTGGCTCATCGACCACGGCGCCGCGCTCGTCTTCCACCACCGCTGGGACACCTCGGCGCCCGAGAAGGCGTACGACTTCCGGCACCACGCCCTGGGCCGCTACGCGCCGGACGTGCGGGCCGCCGACGCGGAGCTGGCGCCGAAGGTGACGCGCGAGCTGCTGGCCGAGGTGCTGGCCGAGGTCCCGGACGCCTGGCTGGAGGGCGAGCCCGGATTCAGCGGGGCCGGGGCCGTCCGCGACGCCTACGTCGACTACCTGGCCGCGCGGGTGGCGGCGTCCGCGGCCTGGCTGCCCACCTGCTTCCCCAGCCGGGAGGAGCTGGCGGCCGAGGAGGCCCGGCGGGCGGCGCGCACCCGGGCGGGGCGGCCGGACTGGCTCAAGCGCGTGCCCGACCTGCACGGCAAGCCGGCCGCGGAACAGGACTGGTCCGTCCACCTGGGGTGAGGCGGACGCGGCGCGGCCGACGCCGCGGGCCGGGCGACCACCCGGTCACCCGGCCCGCGGCGTCCGCCCGGGTCCGTGCGCTCAGCCCTTGAGCTGCTCGTACGCCGGCAGCGTCAGGAAGTCGGCGTAGTCGTCGTCGAGGGAGACCTGCAGCAGCAGGTCGTGGGCCTGCTGCCAGTGACCGGCCGCGAACGCCTCGTCGCCGATCTCCTCGCGGATGTTCTCCAGCTCCTCGGCGGCGACCTTGCGGGCGAGGTCGGCGGTGACCTTCTCGCCGTTGTCCAGGACGACGCCGGCGTTGATCCACTGCCAGATCTGCGAGCGGGAGATCTCGGCGGTGGCCGCGTCCTCCATGAGGTTGAAGATGGCGACCGCGCCCAGGCCCCGCAGCCAGGCCTCGATGTAGCGGATGCCGACCTGGACGGCGTTGACCAGGCCGCCGTAGGTGGGCTTGGCGTCCAGGGAGTCGATGGCGATCAGGTCCTCGGCCTTGACGGCCACGTCCTCGCGCAGGCGGTCCTTCTGGTTCGGCTTGTCACCGAGGACCTTGTCGAAGGACTCCATGGCGATCGGCACCAGGTCGGGGTGGGCGACCCAGGAGCCGTCGAAGCCGTCGTTCGCCTCGCGGTCCTTGTCGGCGCGGACCTTCTCGAAGGCCACCTTGTTGACCTCGGGGTCCTTGCGGGAGGGGATGAACGCCGCCATGCCGCCGATGGCGTGCGCGCCGCGCTTGTGGCAGGTGCGCACCAGCAGTTCGGTGTACGCCCGCATGAACGGGGCGGTCATCGTGACCGCGTTGCGGTCCGGCAGGACGAACTTCGCGCCGCCGTCGCGGAAGTTCTTCACGATGGAGAACAGGTAGTCCCAGCGGCCGGCGTTCAGCCCCGAGGCGTGGTCGCGCAGCTCGTAGAGGATCTCCTCCATCTCGTACGCGGCCGTGATCGTCTCGATCAGGACGGTGGCGCGGACGGTGCCCTGCGGGATGCCGACGTAGTCCTGGGCGAAGACGAAGATCTCGTTCCAGAGGCGGGCCTCCAGGTGCGACTCCGTCTTGGGCAGGTAGAAGTACGGGCCCTTGCCGAGGTCGAGCAGGCGCTGGGCGTTGTGGAAGAAGTACAGGCCGAAGTCGACCAGGGCCCCGGGCACCTGCTTGCCGTCGGCGTCGACGAGGTGACGCTCGTTCAGGTGCCAGCCGCGCGGCCGCATGACGACCGTGGCCAGCTCCTCGTTCGGGCGCAGCGCGTAGGACTTGCCGGACCGCGGGTCGGTGAAGTCGATGTTCCGGGTGTAGGCGTCGATCAGGTTCAGCTGGCCGAGGACGACGTTCTCCCAGGTGGGGGCGGAGGCGTCCTCGAAGTCGGCGAGCCAGACCTTCGCGCCCGAGTTCAGCGCGTTGATGGTCATCTTGCGGTCCGTGGGACCGGTGATCTCGACCCGGCGGTCGTTCAGCGCCGCGGGGGCCGGGGCGACCTTCCAGGAGTCGTCCGCGCGGATCGCGGCCGTCTCGGGCAGGAAGTCGAGGGTGGAGGTGCGGGCGATCTCGGCGCGGCGTTCCGCGCGGCGGGCGAGGAGTTCGTCGCGGCGCGGCGTGAACCGCCGGTGCAGCTCCGCCACGAAGGCGAGCGCCGCGTCGGTGAGGACCTCCTCCTGCCGGGGCAGGGGCTCGGCGTCGACGATGGCCAGCGGGGACGGCGCTGGTGCGGACATGAGCTGTCACTTCCTTCAGCGGTGGCACCGGGTGCCAGAGCGTGTGAATGGGGAGAAAAGCACCCGCTGTGCGGTCAGGCGCTTCTGGTCAGTGGATAGTAGTTTCCTCATCGTGGAACTTCAATGGTTTGTTGACGTCGAGATTCTCTGAGTCGAGGAAACGTGGCGCTCGGTGCCACCGTGTTCACGCAAGGTGCCGCAGGTCGGCCTCGGTGTCGATGTCGTACGCCTGCGCCACGTCCGCGCACTCGACCAGCTCGATCGCGTCCTCGTGCGCCTTCAGATAGGCGCGTGCCCCGCGGTCACCGGTCGCACGCGCCGCGATGCCCGCCCAGTGCGCCGCGCCGAACAGCACGGGGTGGCCACGCACGCCGTCGTACGCGGCCGAGACCAGCGACGTCTCGTCCCGGAAGGCGGCCAGCACCCGGCTCACCGCCGCCGCCCCGATCCCCGGCTGGTCGACCAGGGACACCAGGGCCGCCCGCGCGCCCGTACCGGCCAGCGAGTCCAGCCCGGCCCGCAGCGAGGACCCCATGCCCTGCTCCCAGTCCGGGTTGTCCACCAGGACGCAGTCCTCCAGCCGGGCGCGCCGCCGCACCTCGTCCGCCCGCGCGCCGAGCACCACGTGCACCCGCGCGCAGCCGGCCGCGTGCAGCACCCCCACCGCGTGCTCCACCAGCGGCCGGCCCCGGTGCGTGAGCAGCGCCTTGGGCCGCCCGCCGAGCCGCCGCCCGCCGCCGGCCGCCAGCACCAGCCCGGCGACCTCCTCCACTGTGGCCTGTGTGCGTGTCATGGGTCCTGCATACCTGACGCTCCGTCGAACCGAGGGTCCTCGGTGGGCTGAATTTCGGCCCGCACAGTGGCGCGTGCGGCCCGGGTTGGCGTTTACTGGCCCGCATCCGGCAACTGCGCACGACGGAGTGCGAGGGGGAGGGCTGTGTTGCGGAGCTTGGAACAGAGGCCGGTGACCGGCAGCGACGAGGATCCCAGGGTGACGGGACTGCGCACCGCCGTGTCCCGGCTGCGCCGCGAACTGGCCGCGCATCCCGCGGAGTTCCCCGACCGCGCCATAGCCGAGGACGAGCTGGCCGCACTCGCCGCGATGGCCGCCGGTGGACTGCCCGAGATCCCGCGGCTGCGCCGCTCCCTGCTGCTGATCGCCGGATCGATAGGCTCGGTCAGCGCGCTCGCCCACGGCCTGGCGGAGGTGCGCGCCGCGGTGGACCTGTTCGGCGAGCCGCCGCGCCGCTGACACCCCCGACGGGTGGACCGGACCGCGGCCGGCTGCCGTGACGGCTGACACCGGCCCGGATCGCGACCGGCTGCCGTGATGGCCGGCGCCGGTCCGGAGCACGGCAGGCCGCTGTGACGGACGGGCCGGATCGCGCGGGCTGCCGTGATGGGTGGCCCGGCTCACCGCGGGCTGCGTGACGGGTCTGCCCGGATCGCATCGACTTGTCGTGGCGGGCGGGTCGGATCACCGCCGGCTGTCATGCTGGCCGGCCCGGATCACCGTCGGCTGCTGTGATGCCGGCGCCGGTCCGGACCACCGTCGGCCCCCGTGACGGGCGGGCAGGATCACCGAGGGTTGTCGTGGGGCTGCCCCGGATCGCCGCCGACTGGCCCGGATCACCGCGAGCCGCCGTGACGGGCGGGCCGGATCCCTGTCGGCGGGGGCTAGGCCGCGCCGTGCGGCACGGCATGCGTAAGGCATGCGAGACGGGCCCGCCCCGGTGCCTAAGCGGCACCGGGGCGGGCCCGGGGCCGTTGCGCGGCGCTCGGGTCAGGCCGTCGCGCCCGAGCTGGCCAGGGCCTGGGAGAGCTCCTTCGCCACCTGCTGCAGGACCGGCACGATGCGTTCGGTCGCTGCCTCGGTGACGCGGCCGGCCGGGCCGGAGATGGAGATGGCGGCGGCGGTGGGGGAGTCGGGGATGGTCACCGCCAGGCAGCGGACCCCTATCTCCTGCTCGTTGTCGTCCATGGCGTAGCCGAGCCGGCGGACCTCCTCCAGGGCGGCCAGGAAGCCGTCGGCAGTGGTGATCGTCTTGTCCGTGGCCGCGGGCATGCCGGTCCGGGCGAGCAGGGCGCGCACCTCGTGCTCGGGGGTGTGGGCGAGCAGCGCCTTGCCCACCCCGGTGGAGTGCGGCAGCACGCGGCGCCCGACCTCGGTGAACATGCGCATCGAGTGCTTGGAGGGCACCTGGGCGACGTAGACGATCTCGTCGCCGTCGAGCAGCGCCATGTTCGCCGTCTCGCCGGTCTCGTCGACCAGCCGGGCCAGGTAGGGGCGGGCCCCGGGGCCCAGCAGCCGGGAGGCGGACTCGCCCAGGCGGATCAGCCGGGGGCCGAGCGCGTAGCGCCGGTTGGGCTGCTGGCGGACGTATCCGCAGGCCACGAGCGTGCGCATCAGGCGGTGGATGGTGGGCAGCGGCAGTCCGCTGGCCGAGGACAGCTCGCTCAGGCCGACCTCGCCGCCCGCGTCCGCCATGCGCTCGAGCAGGTCGAAGGCGCGCTCCAGGGACTGGACGCCGCCGCTGGAGGTGGACTTGGCGGAGTCGTTGGTGCTGGCGCTGGACGTCGGCACGGCGCGTTCCTTTCGGGGCTGGCAGGAAGCCCAAAGCCTATCGGGGAGACGGTTGACTCCCCGCCTGTACGGAACTACGTTCTGTCTGTCGGAATTGTAATTCCGCTTTGTGGAAACGTCCAGAGCGCATCCAGCGGGCTGCCGTGCAGCAGTGTGCCCCTTGACGGGGTCCGGGCGGGAGTGAAGACTCCTTCAACAGAACGTTGAAGTCCGTTACATGGGTGTGCGTGTGCGTACCGGCGTGTACCTGTGCGTACAGCCCGTTTTCCGCAGGTGTGCGGTGGCGCAGGCGCTCCGCCCGCCGGCGGGTGGCAGAAAGAGAGGTTCGGGTGTCCGACGCTGAACTGGTGCTGCGCTCGACGCGTGTCATCACGCCCGAGGGGACGCGCGCCGCGTCCGTCGCGGTCGCCGACGGCACGATCACGGCCGTCCTGCCCTACGACGCCCCGGTGCCGGCCGGTGCCCGCCTGGAAGATCTCGGCGACGACGTCCTGATGCCCGGCCTGGTCGACACCCACGTGCACGTCAACGACCCGGGCCGCACGGAGTGGGAGGGCTTCTGGACCGCCACGCGCGCCGCGGCGGCCGGCGGCATCACCACCCTGATCGACATGCCGCTCAACTCGCTGCCGCCCACCACCACGGTGGACCACCTGCGGATCAAGCAGGACGTCGCCCGGGACAAGGCCCACATCGACGTCGGCTTCTGGGGCGGCGCCCTGCCCGACAACGTCAAGGACCTGCGCCCGCTGCACGACGCCGGCGTCTTCGGCTTCAAGGCGTTCCTGTCGCCCTCGGGCGTGGACGAGTTCCCGCACCTGACCCGCGACCAGCTCGCCACGTCGCTGGCGGAGATAGCCGGCTTCGACGGCCTGCTGATCGTGCACGCCGAGGACCCGCACCATCTCGCCGCCGCCCCGCAGCACGGCGGCCCCAAGTACGCCGACTTCCTCGCCTCCCGGCCGCGCGACGCCGAGGACACCGCCATCGCCACGCTGATCGCCGAGGCCAAGCGCCTGAACGCGCGCGTGCACGTGCTGCACCTGTCCTCCAGCGACGCCCTGCCGCTGATCGCCGAGGCCCGCGCCGAGGGCGTGCGGATCACCGTCGAGACCTGCCCGCACTACCTGACGCTGACCGCGGAGGAGGTCCCGGACGGCGCCAGCGAGTTCAAGTGCTGCCCGCCCATCCGCGAGGCCGCCAACCAGGACCTGCTCTGGCAGGCGCTCGCCGACGGCACCATCGACTGCATCGTCACCGACCACTCGCCCTCCACCGCCGACCTCAAGACCGACGACTTCGCCACCGCCTGGGGCGGCATCTCCGGTCTCCAGGTCAGCCTGCCCGCCGTGTGGAGCGCCGCCCGCGAGCGCGGCCACAGCCTCGAGGACGTCGTCCGCTGGATGTCGCAGCGCACCGCCGCCCTGGCCGGCCTGGACCGCAAGGGCGCCATCGAGCCCGGCCGCGACGCGGACTTCGCCGTGCTCGCCCCCGACGAGACCTTCACCGTCGACCCGGCCCACCTCCAGCACCGCAACCGCGTGACCGCGTACGCGGGCCGGACCCTGTACGGCGTGGTGAAGTCCACCTGGCTGCGCGGTGAGCGCATCGTCGCGGGCGGCGAGTTCACCGAGCCCAAGGGCCGCCTGCTGACCCGGCCCCACTGAGCCACCTGTCCCGACCTGCGCGTGCACCCGCATCCGCAGCGGCCGACTCCAGAAAGGAAGACCTGATCACCGTGACGGCGACTCCCCGTTTCACCGGCGACGCGAACCCCTACGGAGGCGGTGACCCGTACGCGGACTACCGCACCGCCGACTTCCCCTTCACCCAGCACGCCAACCTCGCCGACCGCCGCCTCGGGGCCGGGGTCATCGCCGCCAACGACGAGTTCTTCGCGCAGCGCGAGAACCTGCTGGTGCCCGAGCGCGCCGAGTTCGACCCGGAGCACTTCGGGCACAAGGGCAAGATCATGGACGGCTGGGAGACCCGCCGCCGCCGCGGAGTCTCCGCCGAGCACCCCTGGCCCACCGAGGACGACCACGACTGGGCGCTGATCCGCCTCGGCGCCCCCGGCGTCGTCCGCGGCATCGTCGTCGACACCGCGCACTTCCGCGGCAACTACCCGCAGGCCGTCTCCGTCGAGGGCACCTGCGTGGAGGGCTCCCCCTCCCCGGAGGAACTCCTCGCCGACGACGTGAAGTGGACGACCCTCGTGCCGCGCACCTCGGTCGGCGGCCACGCGGCCAACGGCTTCGAGGTGGACGTCGAGCAGCGCTTCACGCACCTGCGCGTCAAGCAGCACCCCGACGGCGGCATCGCCCGGCTGCGCGTGTACGGCGAGGTCGTGCCGGACCCGAAGTGGCTGGAGGTGCTCGGCACCTTCGACGTGGTCGCGCTAGAGAACGGCGGCCGGGTCGAGGACGCCTCCAACCTCTTCTACTCGCCGGCCACCAACACCATCCAGCCGGGCCGCTCCCGCAAGATGGACGACGGCTGGGAGACCCGCCGCCGCCGCGACCAGGGCAACGACTGGATCCGCTACCGGCTGGTCGCCCAGTCCGAGATCCGCGCCATCGAGATCGACACCGCCTACCTCAAGGGCAACAGCGCCGGCTGGGCGTCGGTGTCGGTCAAGGACGGTGAGGACGGCGAGTGGCGCGAGGTGCTGCCGCGCACCCGTCTGCAGCCCGACACCAACCACCGCTTCGTGCTGTCCGCGCCCGCCGTCGGCACGCACGCGCGCGTGGACATCTTCCCCGACGGCGGCATCTCCCGGCTGCGCCTGTTCGGCTCCCTGACCGAGCAGGGGGCGACGCGCCTGGCGGCCCGCCACCAGGAACTGGGCGGCTGACCCGCCTTCGGGCCGGGCGGCTCACCGCCCGATTCCGGACCGGGCGGCACGGTGACGGCCGCCGGACCGACTCGCAGGGCGCCCCGGCCTGACAGCACCGGTGCGCCCTGCGCCGCCTTCCGCGCCCCTCGGCCCGCGCGAGCCGGCCCTCTCGGCCCGGCGCGGGCCGGCGTCCGGAACTCTCCGGTCCGCTTTTCCGTTGTGCCGTGCGTGACCCTTCAGCAAGAGATCGTCGGCAACGCCATGCAGATGGCGGTCGTGCAGCTGCAGCCCGGCCTCGCCCCACACCGTCTGGCCGGCCCGCCGCCGCCCGCCCGCCCTCCGCTGGGCCGCGCCGACCGTCTCTTGCTGCAGGGCCACGCACCCCCCCACCGAACAGCGCGCCCGAGGCGTCCCGCCCGCGGCCCCCGCCGGCCCCCCCCGGCCCCCTCCCGCGGGCGCCGGGCGGGCACGGCCATGCAGGTGGGCCAGCGCGTCCTGGCGGGCGAGTCGCTGGCGTTCCAGTACTTCACCTCCCAGGGCGGCCAGGGCACCGTGGGCTTCGCGGGCGTGCTGCCCGGCGAGATGCGCGCGCTGGAGCTGGACGGCTCGCGCGCGTGGTTCGCGGAGAAGGACGCCTTCGTCGCCGCGGAGTCCACCGTCGACTTCGGCATCGCCTTCACCGGCGGCCGCACCGGCATGAGCGGCGGCGAGGGTTTCGTGCTGGAGAAGTTCACCGGACACGGCACGGTGATCATCGCGGGCGCCGGCAACTTCATCGACCTCAACCCCGCCGACTTCGGCGGCCGCATCGAGGTGGACACCGGCTGCGTGGTCGCCTTCGAGGAGGGCATCCGCTACGGCGTCCAGCGTGTCGGCGGCCTCAACCGCCAGGGGATCATGAACGCCGTCTTCGGTGGCGAGGGCCTGTCCCTGGCCACCCTGGAGGGCGACGGCCGGGTCATCCTGCAGTCCCTCACCATCGAAAGCCTCGCCAACGCCCTGAAGAAGGCCCAGGGCGGCGACAAGCAGGGGCCGACGGGCGGACTGTTCTCCACGCACGTCGGATGACCACGGGGGGCGCGGCGACCTGGGAGGACCGCTGACCGCGCCGCGGTGACCTGGGCCGGACCGCGGGTCCGCCGGGCCGCCGCGGCGAACAGGAGGTGAACCCGGCGGCCGGCCGCTTCACCGGACATACCGGGAAACTCCACGGAGTTGTCGTTGACATGCCATGCTCTACGCGCGTCATCATGAGTCCATGAGATTCCCCCCACACCTCACGCGTCTCGGCGCCGCGGGCGCCCTGCTGTCCGCCCTCCTTGTGGGCGGCACCATCAGCGCCGGCCCGGCGGACGCCGCCGCGGCCTCGGTCGGCAGCATCTGCTACAGCGATCTGCCCTCGCAGGCGCACGACACCCTGGACCTGATCGACCGGGGCGGCCCCTTCCCCTACGAGGAGGACGGCAGCGTCTTCCAGAACCGCGAGGGCGTGCTGCCGCGGCAGTCGACCGGCTACTACCACGAGTACACGGTCGTCACCCCGGGCTCGCCCACCCGCGGCGCCCGGCGCATCGTCACCGGTGAGAAGTACCAGGAGGACTACTACACCGCGGACCACTACGCGACCTTCGACCTGATCGACTTCGGCTGCTGACCCCGGGCCGTCACCGCCGGGTCACGGCTCACGGCCGTCGGTGCACGGCGGTCGCGGCCCCGCGGCGCGCGGCGGCTCGGTCTTCCGGGCGCGCGGCCGCGGTCCGCCGCTGTCGGTGACGGCGAACAGGGCGCAGGCGAGCACGATCAGGACGAAACTCGCGAACGCCTCGTAGTCGTGGAGAAAGGGCAGGCGCCCGATCATGCCCACGTGCCAGTGGGTGAACTCCCGGACGAGCCCGAGCACGCCCTGCACCAGGGCGACGAACCCGACGATCTCCAGCACCTTCTTGATGAGCACGAGGCCGGCCCCGCGGACCCCCCACGCACATCGGCCGCGGGGCCGGCGCTCGGTGCCGAAGGTCGGTGGCCCGGCCGGGGCGGACAGCCGAAAGTCGATGGCGCCGTGACTTCGGACGGTGCCGTGCACCGCGCGGGGTCGGCAGGGCGCGGCCGGTGCGTAGATGTGTCGACTGTGACGCAGAGCGGGACGACGACGAGTGAGGCACCGGTGTGGGCCGCACGGCGATGGTGGCTGCCGTCCGCCGTGGCCGACGAACTGGACCGGGACGCCGGGAGTCCCGGCCGCTCCCGGCGCACCGCGCGGGACCGGCTCGTCGACTTCTGCTGCTTCCTCGCGGCCATCGCCGTAGGGCTGGCCGCCGCCCAGTCCCTCGACCACCGGGCGGACCTGCCGCGTGCCCTGTCCGTCGCCGACCAGGTGCTCGGGGCGCTGTCCTGCGGAGTGGTCTGGCTGCGCCGCCGCCATCCGCTCGCCCTGGCCGCCGCCATGGTCCCCGTCGGCTTCATGTCGGACACGTCGGCCGGCACCGGCCTCGTCGCCCTGTTCACGCTCGCCGTGCACCGGCCGTTCCGGTACGTGGCCTGGATCGCCGGAACCCAGCTCGCGCTGCTCCCGGTCCACTACAAGCTGCGCCCCGATCCGGACCTGCCCTACCTGGGCATCATCGCCTTCTCCGCCGTGCTGAGCCTGTCCGTCGTCGGCTGGGGGATGTTCGTCCGGTCCAAGCGGCAGCTCATGCTGAGCCTGCGGGACCGGGCGCGCCGCGCCGAGACCGAGGCCCGGCTGCGTGCCGAGCAGGCTCAGCGGCTCGCCCGCGAGGCCATCGCCCGTGAGATGCACGACGTCCTGGCGCACCGTCCGACGCTGCTGAGCGTGCACGCGGGCGCGCTGGAGCTCCGGCCCGACGCGCCCCGCGAGGAGGTGGCACGGGCCGCCGGCGTCATCCGGGAGAGCGCCCATGAGGCCCTCCAGGACCTGCGGGAGATCATCGGCGTGCTGCGCGCCGGTGACGCCGGCGACGAGGGCCGCCCGCAGCCGACGCTGGCCGGACTGGACACGCTGGTCGCCGAGTCCCGCGAGGCCGGCATGAAGGTGGCCCTGGCCCAGCGGGTCGTGGAGCCGGCCGCCGTGCCCGCCTCGGTGGGCCGCACCGCCTACCGCGTCGTCCAGGAGGCCCTGACCAACGCCCGCAAGCACGCCCCCGGCACCGAGGTCACCGTGACCGTCACCGGCGGCTCCGGTCACGGGCTGACCGTCCACGTGCGCAATCCGCCTCCCGACGGCGAGGTCCCGCACGTCCCCGGCTCCGGCCAGGGCCTGATCGGCCTCACCGAACGGGCCACCCCGGCCGGCGGCACCCTCCGCCACGGCCCGACACCGGACGGCGGCTTCGAGGTGCGGGCGCGGCTGCCGTGGGACTGACGGGCGGGCCGGCGCCCGGCCCGCCCGCGCCGGACAGCGGGTGCCGTGAACGCGAGCGCGACCGGAGCGGACGGCTCCCCGGCCGGCGCCCTCCGGCCCGGAGGGCGGGGCTCAGGGCCGCAGGACCAGGCGCCGCCCGTGCAGTTCGCCCCGCTCCATACAGCGGTGGCTGTGCGCCATGTCGCTCATCGGCCGGTACTCCACCGCGCGCGGGCGCAATCCCCCCGCCGCCAGTCGCTCGTTGATCCCCGCCGCCGCTTCGGCCAGCTCCGCGACCGTGGCGTGGGAGATGACGAAGCCGCGCAGCGAGCCGTCCTTCATGTACAGCGGCCCGGCCGGCAGGACCGGCTCGTCCCGGACCCCGGCCAGCAGGACGATCCGCCCGCGGTGGGCGAGGAGGGCGACCGCGGTCCGCAGGTCGTTGTGGCCGGAGGTGTCGACGTGGAGGTCGACCCCCTCGGGGGCGAGCGCCGCCAGCCGCCGGGCGAGGTCGTCGGCGTGGTAGTCCACGACCTCCGCCGCGCCCAGGGAGCGCACGTAGGCGTGGTCGCGGGGGGAGGCCGTCGCGAGCACGCGTGCCCCCGCGCACGCCGCCAGCTCCACCAGAGCGCTGCCCACGTTGCCGCCCGCGCCGCCGACCAGGACCGTCTGGCCGGGGCGCAGGTCGCCGTGGGTGAAGAGGGCCAGGTGGGCGGTGGCGGCCGGATGGAACACCGCGACCGCCTCCTCGGGGCGCGCGCCCGCCGGCAGCCGGTAGAGGCGCTCGGCCGGGACCGCGACCTGCTCGGCCGCCGCGCCCTGCCGCCCGTCGTGGCCCAGACTGTTGCACCACACCGTCTCCCCGGCGGCGAACCCCGAACCGGCGGCGGCGACCGTGCCCACCAGATCGCGCCCCACCACGAACGGGAACGGCAGCGGCGTGCGGTACACCCCGGACCGCACGAACGTGTCCACGGGGTTGACCGTGGTCGCCAGCACGTTCACCAGCACCTCGCCCGGCCCCGGCTCGGGAGGCGGCAGCTCACCCCAGCGGATGAGGTCGGGCGGACCGAGCTTCTCGACGTACGCGGCACGCATGATCGATCATCTTGCCACCGGGCGCGTCGGCCACGCGCTCCCCGCGCGGTCCGTGCCGCGTGCCGACGGGGCGGTGTGGCCCGCGCTGCGGCGGTTTGGTCGGCTGGTGCCATGACCGCGATCCGAGTGCTCCTCGTCGACGACGATCCGCTGGTGAGAGCCGGGGTGTCCCTGATGCTGGGCGGTGCCGCCGACATCGAGATCGTCGGAGAGGCGGCCGACGGCGGCGACGTCGACGCGCTGGTCGACCGGACCCGGCCGGACGTGGTGCTCATGGACCTGCGCATGCCCGGCACGGACGGCCTGACGGCGACGGAACGGCTGCGCGCCCGCCGCGACCCACCGCAGGTCGTGGTCCTGACCACGTTCCACGCCGACGAGCAGGTGCTGCGGGCCCTGCGGGCCGGCGCGGCCGGGTTCGTCCTGAAGGACACGCCGCCCACCGAGATCGTCGAGGCCGTGCGCCGGGTGGCCGCCGGCGACCCCGTGCTCTCTCCCACCGTCACCCGTCAGGTGATACGACACGCCGCCGGCACCGGCGCGGACGAGCGGCGCACCCGCGCGCGGGAGCGCATCCTCGCCCTGGCCGACCGCGAACGCGAGGTCGCCGTCCGCGTCGGCCGAGGACTGGCCAACGCGCAGATCGCGGCGGAGCTGTACATGAGCGTGGCCACCGTCAAGGCGCACGTCTCCCGCATCCTCGCCAAGCTCTCCCTCGACAACCCGTGTCCAGATCGCGCTCCTCGTCCACGACGCGGGACTCCTCGAAGACCTCGAAGAGGACCGGACCTGGCTGTAGCCGGGTCGTGCGGCGCAAGGGCACTTTCCGGCGCCGCCGCCCGTTGGGAAGGCAGGCAGAGCCGTCCGCGCTCGGGAGGGGACCGGTGATGGCAGACCTGATCGATCTGACGGAGTACGGGGAGGGGTTTCGCGCCGACCCGCACCCCGTCTACGCCGAGCTGCGGGCGCGCGGCCCGGTGCACCGGGTGCGGCTGCCCGAGCCGGAGGGCTACGACACCTGGCTCGTCGTCGGGTACGAGGAGGCGCGCGCCGCCCTCGCCGACCCGCGGCTGGCCAAGGACGCGGGCGCGGTGGAGGGCACGTACCGGGAGGAGGAGGTGATCGGCAAGCACCTGCTGATCGCCGATCCGCCGCAGCACACGCGGCTGCGTGCGCTGGTCACCCGCGCCTTCACCGCGCGCCGCGTCGAGGCGCTGCGGCCCCGGGTGCAGCAGATCACCGACGAGCTGCTGGACGCGATGCTGCCGCGCGGGCGCGCGGACCTGGTGGAGGCGTTCGCCTATCCCCTGCCGATCACGGTGATCTGCGAGCTGCTGGGGGTGCCCGAGATGGACCGGGCCGCCTTCCGCGAGATGTCCAACGAGGTGGTCGCCCCGACCGGCGAGGAGGCGAACCTGCGGGCGGTCGAGCGGCTCGGCGTCTACCTCACCGGCCTGATCGAGGACAAGCGCGCCGCCGGGCCGGCCGACGACCTGCTCGGCGCCCTGATCCGCACCACCGCCGAGGACGGCGACCGGCTCTCCGCGGGAGAGCTGCGCGGCATGGCCTTCCTGCTGCTCATCGCCGGCCACGAGACCACGGTCAACCTCATCACCAACAGCGTGCACACCCTGCTCACCCACCCCGAGCAGCTCGCCGCGGTCCGCGCCGACCTCGATCTCGTCGACGGCGCCGTGGAGGAGACGCTGCGTTACGAGGGACCGGTGGAGAACGCCACGTTCCGGTACGCGGCCGAGCCACTGGAGATCGCCGGCGTCGCCATCCCCAAGGGCGACCCGGTCATGATCGGCCTCACCGCCGCCGGCCGCGACGGCGGCCGGTACGCCGAGCCGGACCGGTTCGACCCCCACCGCGACACCCGCGGCCACCTGGCGTTCGGGCACGGCATCCACTTCTGCCTGGGCGCACCCCTGGCGCGTCTGGAGGCGCGCACCGCGCTGCGCACCCTGCTGCGGCGCGCCCCCGGCCTCGCCCTCGACGGTCCGCCCGGCGAGTGGCTGCCCGGGATGCTGATCCGGGGCGTGCGGAGCCTGCCGGTGCGCTGGTAGCCGGCGGCCCGCCCCGCTGCCCCGGTGCCGGGCCTCACCGCGCCCCGGCCGCGAAACCGCCCGGGATCTCCGCCAGGGCCACCGGCCGGTGCTCGCGGCGGGAGATCTCGCACGCCTCGGCGATGCGCAGGGCCTGCAGCGCCTCGCGGCCGTCGCACGGGTTGGCGCGCTCCCCGCGCACCACCTCCACGAAGGCGGCCAGCTCCGCCTCGTAGGCGGGGGCGAAGCGCTCCAGGAACCCCGGCCACGGCTTGTCCGCGGCCGGCGGCCCGGTCGGTTCGGTGGACGCGATCGGCGTACGGTCGTCCAGGCCGACCACGACGGTGTCCCGTTCCCCGGCCAGTTCCATGCGCACGTCGTACCCGGCACCGTTCAGCCGGGTCGCCGTGGCCGTGGCGAGGGTGCCGTCGTCGAGCGTGAGCAGCGCCGCGCCGGTGTCGACGTCGCCGGCGTCGCGGAACATCGGCGGGCCGGCGGCCGAGCCGGCCGCGGACACGTGGACGACCTCGCGGCCGGTCACCCAGCGCAGGATGTCGAAGTCGTGGATCAGGGTGTCCCGGAACAGCCCGCCCGACAGCGGCAGCCAGTCCGCCGGCGGCGGCGCCTGGTCGCAGGTCAGCGCGCGGACGGTGTGCAGCCGGCCGAGCCGTCCGGCGCGCACGGCCTGCCGCGCCCCGGCGTATCCCGCGTCGAAGCGGCGCTGGAAGCCCATCTGCAGGATCGTGCCGGCCGCCTCCACCTCCGCGAGGGCGTGCAGCGTGCCCGGCAGATCGAGCGCGAGGGGCTTCTCGCAGAACACGGGCAGGCCGAAGCGGGCCGCCCGGCCGATGAGTTCGGCGTGCGCCGAGGTCGCCGCGGTGATCACGACCGCGTCCACGCCCCAGGCGAAGATCTCGTCCACCCCGGGCGCCGCCGTCTCGCCGAGCCGGTGGGCCAACTGCTGGGCCCGTGCCGGATCGGCGTCCGTGAGGATCAGTGAACCGACCTCGCGGTGGCGGCTGAGCGTCCTCGCGTGCAGGGTGCCGATGCGGCCCGTACCGATGACCCCGATGCGCATGGCAACAAAGTGCGGGCGGATCACCGCCGCTGTCAATCAGTATGTCCGGACAATCGGACGATACGACTTCCCGTCAACCGGTCACACGACTACGCTCACCCCGTGCCCAGAGCAGAAGTGGATCCCGCCGTGTCGTTGGAACTGCGCGTGGACCGGAACTCCCCGGTGCCACTGTACTTCCAGCTGGCACAGCAGCTCGAGGCCGCGATCGAACGCGGAGTCCTCACCCCGGGCAGCCTGCTGGGCAACGAGATCGAGCTGGCCGCGCGGCTCGGGCTGTCCCGGCCCACCGTCCGCCAGGCCATCCAGTCACTGGTCGACAAGGGCCTGCTCGTGCGCCGGCGCGGCGTGGGCACCCAGGTCGTGCACAGCCGTGTCAAGCGCCCGCTGGAGCTGAGCAGCCTCTACGACGACCTGGAGGCGGCCGGGCAGCGCCCGGCCACCACCGTCCTGGTCAACACGCTCGTGCCGGCCTCCGCCGAGGTCGCCGCCGCCCTCGGGCTGGGCGAGGGCGGGGACGTCCACCGCGTCGAGCGGCTGCGGCTCGCGCACGGGGAGCCCATCGCGTACCTGGTGAACTTCCTGCCGCCCGGCCTGCTCGACCTGGACACCGCGCACCTGCGGGCCACCGGGCTGTACCGGCTGATGCGTTCGGCCGGGATCACCCTGCACAGCGCCCGCCAGTCCATCGGCGCCCGCGCCGCCACCTGCGCCGAGGCGGAGCGGCTGGGCGAGAAGGAGGGCGCGCCGCTGCTCACCATGGAACGCACCACGTTCGACGACACCGGGCGCGCGGTCGAGTTCGGCACGCACCTGTACCGGCCGTCGCGCTACTCCTTCGAGTTCCAGCTGCTCGTGCGGTCCTGATCCCTCGTACGCCGGCGTTCCGGGCCTCGTTCGTCACGATGTCCGGACAAGGGGCCGCACCGTGGTGCCCGGCCGTCCGTCGTTCTGCGCGCATGTTCGATAATGGGATGTTCGGGGCTGATGAGGTGGTCATCGGCCCCGTATGTACGTTCGAACGCAGCAGAAACGGCAAGAAGGGCTCGGCCTCGTGGCACGATTTCCAACCTGGGTAGGCATCGCGCTGGCAGGGGCACTGTCGTTGTCCCTCGCGGGATGCAGCAGCACCGGCGGCAAACGGGCGGAGGACGCCCGCAAGGCCGCGACGGCCCAGGGCAGGGCGGCGGTGAACACGCCCCGCTGGACCTTCGCGATGATCACACACTCCGGTGACGGCGACACCTTCTGGGACATCGTGCAGAGCGGCGCCCGGCAGGCAGCGCGCAAGGACAACATCAACTTCCTGTACTCGCACGACGACGAGGCCCAGCAGCAGGCGCAGCTCGTCGACGCGGCGGTGGACAAGAAGGTCGACGGCATCATCGTCACCCTCGCCAAGCCCGACGCGCTCAAGGCCGCCGTGACCCGCGCCGAGAAGGCCGGGATCCCGGTGATCACGGTCAACTCCGGCTCGGCTCAGTCCAAGGCGTTCGGCGCGCTCACCCACGTCGGCCAGGACGAGACCGTGGCCGGCGAGGCCGTGGGCGAGGAGCTGTCCAAGCGCGGAAAGAAGAAGGCCCTGTGCGTGCTGCACGAACAGGGCAACGTCGGCCACGAGCAGCGCTGCGCGGGGGTGGCCAAGACCTTCACGGGCAAGGTCGAGAACCTCTACGTCAACGGCACCAACATGCCCGACGTGCAGTCCGCGATCGAGGCCAAGCTGCAGGCCGACAAGTCCGTGGACGCGGTCGTCACCCTCGGCGCCCCGTACGCGGACACGGCCGTGAAGGCGAAGGACGACGCGGGCAGCAAGGCGGAGGTCGACACCTTCGACCTCAACGCGGAGGTCGCCGCCGAGCTGAAGGACGGCACCCTCGGCTTCGCCGTCGACCAGCAGCCCTACCTGCAGGGCTACCAGGCCGTCGACCTGCTGTGGCTGTACAAGTACAACGGCGACGTCCTCGGCGGCGGCAGGCCCGTCCTGACCGGCCCGCAGATCGTCACCAAGGACCAGGCGGCCGCCCTGGAGGAGTACACGAAGCGGGGCACCCGATGACCGCCACCACCACCGCCCCGCAGGGCGGCCCGGTCGGGACCGCCGGCGACGAAAGGATCCTGCCGAGGTCGCCGCTGCGCAAACTGCTCGCCCGGCCCGAGCTCGGCTCGGTCGTCGGCGCGATCGCCGTCTTCGTCTTCTTCGCCTTCGTCGCCGACGGCTTCCTGCGCGCCACCAGCCTCAGCACCGTCCTGTACGCGTCCTCGACGATCGGCATCATGGCCGTCCCCGTCGCCCTGCTGATGATCGGCGGCGAGTTCGACCTGTCCGCGGGCGTGATGGTGACCTCCTCCGCGCTGATCTCCTCGATGTTCAGCTACCAGATGACGGCGAACGTCTGGGTCGGCGTCGGCGTGTCCCTGCTGGTCACCCTGGCCATCGGCGCCTTCAACGGGTTCATGCTCACCCGGACCGGACTGCCGAGCTTCATCATCACGCTGGGCACCTTCCTGATGCTCACCGGCATGAACCTCGGCTTCACCAAGCTGATCGACGGCACCGTCTCCACCAAGACCATCGGCGACATGGAGGGCTTCTCCTCCGCGCACGCCGTCTTCGCCTCCACCGTCACCGTCGGCGGCGTCGACTTCAAGATCACCATCGTGTGGTGGCTGGCGCTGGTCGCCCTCGCCTCCTGGATCCTGCTGCGCACCCGCACCGGCAACTGGATCTTCGCCGTCGGCGGCAACCAGGACGCCGCCCGCGCGGTCGGCGTCCCGGTCACCCGGACCAAGATCGGCCTGTACATGGGCGTCGCCCTCGGGGCCTGGATCTCCGGCCAGCACCTGCTGTTCTCCTTCGACGCGGTGCAGTCCGGCGAGGGCGTCGGCAACGAGCTGATCTACATCATCGCCGCCGTCATCGGCGGCTGCCTGATCACCGGCGGCTACGGCAGCGCCGTCGGCTCGGCGGTCGGCGCGCTGCTGTTCGGCATGACCAGCAAGGGCATCGTCTTCGCCGAGTGGAACCCCGACTGGTTCAAGTTCTTCCTCGGAGCGATGCTGCTCCTCGCGACCCTGCTCAACACCTGGGTCCGCAGGCGCGCGGAGGCGAGTACCAAGTGACGCAGAGCCAAGCACGTACACACCTGATCGAACTGGACGACGTCAGCAAGCACTACGGCACCGTCCGCGCCCTGGAGGGCGTCTCGCTGGAGGTCGACGCCGGGGAGATCACCTGCGTCCTGGGCGACAACGGCGCCGGCAAGTCGACCCTCATCAAGATCATCGCGGGGCTGCACCAGCACGACGGCGGCGTCCTGCGCGTCGAGGGCGAGGAGACCCGGCTCACCTCTCCGCGCGAGGCCCTGGACCGGGGCATCGCCACCGTCTACCAGGACCTGGCCGTCGTCGGCCTGATGCCGGTGTGGCGGAACTTCTTCCTCGGCTCCGAACCCAGGAAGGGCGTCGGCCCCTTCAAGCGCATGGACGTGGACTTCATGCGCCGCACCACGCACGAGCAGCTGCTGCGCATGGGCATCGACCTCAGGGACGTCGACCAGCCCATCGGCACCCTTTCCGGCGGCGAACGCCAGTGCGTGGCCATCGCCCGCGCGGTGTACTTCGGCGCGAAGGTGCTCGTCCTCGACGAGCCGACCGCGGCACTCGGGGTCAAGCAGTCCGGCGTGGTCCTGAAGTATGTGGCGGCGGCCCGGGACCAAGGGCTGGGTGTCGTGCTCATCACCCACAACCCGCACCACGCCTACCTGGTGGGCGACCGCTTCGTGCTCCTCAAGAGGGGCACGATGGTGGGACGGCACACACGGGACGAGATCACGCTGGAGGAGCTGACCCGCCAGATGGCAGGCGGCAGCGAGCTCGACGATCTGCGTCACGAACTGGAGAAGAGCACGTCATAGGGGGTGCGGGGTGCCGCACGCGCGCGCGTGCGGCACCCCCCGGGCGCCGTCCGGGGACGCCGCCGGATCCGGTGCCCCGTACACCACCCCTACCGGCGGTGCGGCAGAATCGAGGCCGATGAGCACCTACCGCGACCTCACCGCCCCCATCGGCTCCCGCCGCGCCCCCGTGCTGCGCACGGTCGGCACCCGGGAGCGCCGCTCCCACCTGACCGCACCCCGGGTGCCGACGGTGGGCATCGACATCGGCGGCACCAAGGTGATGGCGGGCGTCGTCGACGCCGACGGCAACATCCTGGAGAAGCTCCGCACGGAGACCCCGGACAAGTCCAAGAGCCCCAAGGTGGTCGAGGACACCATCGTCGAGCTGGTCCTGGACCTGTCCGACCGGCACGACGTGCACGCCGTCGGCATCGGCGCGGCCGGCTGGGTCGACGCCGACCGCAACCGGGTGCTGTTCGCCCCCCACCTGTCCTGGCGCAACGAGCCGCTGCGCGACCGCCTCTCCGAACGCCTGTCGGTGCCGGTGCTGGTCGACAACGACGCCAACGCCGCCGCCTGGGCCGAGTGGCGCTTCGGCGCCGGCCGCGGCGAGGACCACCTCGTCATGATCACGCTGGGCACCGGCATCGGCGGCGCCATCCTGGAGGACGGGCAGGTCAAGCGCGGCAAGTACGGGGTCGCCGGTGAGTTCGGGCACATGCAGGTCGTGCCCGGCGGCCACCGCTGCCCCTGCGGCAACCGCGGCTGCTGGGAGCAGTACAGCTCCGGCAACGCCCTGGTCCGCGAGGCGCGCGAGCTGGCCGCCGCCGACTCCCCGGTCGCCTACGGCATCATCGAGCACGTCAAGGGCAGCATCTCCGACATCACCGGCCCGATGATCACCGAGCTGGCCCGCGAGGGCGACGCCATGTGCGTGGAGCTGCTCCAGGACATCGGCCAGTGGCTCGGCGTGGGCATCGCCAACCTCGCCGCCGCCCTCGACCCGTCCTGCTTCGTCATCGGCGGCGGGGTCTCCGCGGCCGACGACCTGCTCATCGGCCCCGCCCGGGACGCCTTCAAGCGCCAGCTGACCGGCCGCGGCTACCGCCCCGAGGCCCGCATCGTGCGCGCCCAGCTCGGCCCGGAGGCCGGCATGGTCGGCGCCGCGGACCTCGCCCGGCTGGTCGCCCGCCGCTTCCGGCGCGCCAAGCGGCGCCGGGTGGAGCGCCACGAGCGCTACGGGCGGTACGCCGAGGCACGGCGGGCGGCCCGGGAGGCACTGTGACGATGTCGCTGCCCCGCCAGGCGGCGCCTCCCGACGAACCGCCGCAGCAGCCGGCCGAGGACCGCCTGCACCGCATCCGCCGCCGCGCCCTGACCCTGCTGATCATCGTGCTGCTGATCGGCGTCCCGGCCGGCTACCTGGTGATCTCCGCCGGCCAGAGCCGCGACAGCGGCAAGGACAAGCAGGCCAAATACGCGGCGACCGGCCTGACCCCTCTCTACCCGGCCAAGGTCCAGCAGCGCCTGTACCAGGTGCCGATGCCGCACCCCGCCGACCGGGTCGCCTCCTACGAGACGAACAACTGGAAGACCAGCCGCCTCTACGTCCAGTTCCGCACCACACAGGCCGGCCTCGACACGTTCCTCGACGCCATGGGAGTGGGCCGGAGCGATCTGAAGAAGGGCGCCATCACCGTCGGCGCCCGCGACCGGCAGGTCAGCGGCTGGACGTTCCAGGGCCCCGGCCCGTGGGGGGGCCTGAGCCCCCGCCAGAAGACCCCCGCCCCGACCCAGGACGTCGTGGTGAACCTCTCCAACCCGGTCCTGCCGATGGTGTACGTCGTCTCCCGCACCGTGCCCTGAGCGGACCGCGACGGCCCAGCGGACCGCCGCCGGCCGCCGCCGGGGCCGATTGTCAGACCCCGCCCGTAGAGTCGAAGACAGCTGACACGACCGGCGAGCGGGAGGTGACAGGACGTATGAGCGACAGGGCCGTGACCGAGACGGCCGGGACAGCGGACACCCCGTCCGTGCGGCTGGCCGCCGTCTTCCTGCCCGCGCCCCTCCCGCGCGAGGGCCGCATCGCCCTGTGGGACCCCGACGCCGAGGTGTGGACCGGAAACGGCGCGTCCGCACCCCACACCCCCGAGGCCGACGGCGCACCGGCGCGCACGGACCTCACCGTCGTACGCCCGCACGGGTCGGGCGTCCGGCGCCGCACCGTCCCCGCACTGTCCCTGCCGCTGGAGCAGGCCCTGCCCCACCTCGTGCGCGCCCGGCACGACCCGGCGGCCCACCCCGCCACCGCCTGCTGGGGAGCGGCCGCCCTGCACGCCCTCGGCCTCGCCGCCCGCGGCAGGCTGCTGCCCGGCCTGACCGCCACCGGCCACGACGCCTGGCGCGCCGGCCCCCTCCAGCCCGACGACATCGCCCACCTCCGGGCGATCGCCGCAGCCCTGCCCCCGGAGGGCCACGCGGTGCCGCTGCCCGGCTCCGGCCCGCTGATGCTCCCGGAACCCGTGGCTCTGGTGCG
>NZ_LR732544.1:5856688-5861548 GCF_902506575.1 Streptomyces mexicanus
GGAATCGGCCCAGTTCGGCACCGGCCGCTACGCCCTGCTGTTCAAACCCGGCACCTACCAGGGCCTGAACGCCCAGATAGGTTTCTACACCTCCATCGCCGGCCTCGGCCTGTCCCCCGACGACACCCCGACAGCAGCCCGGCACCGAGCCAACTGACGCTTCCCTCGGCCCTGTTGCGGGACTCCGGGACGTACCGCACGGCTATGAGCGCGGTGACGGCGACGACGGCGACCGGGATCCAGAACAGCCACCGGTAGTCGAGGGCGGACACGATCGGCCCGGCCGCCACCATGCCGACGCCGCCGCCCGCGGCGATCACGGCGGACAGGCTGCCGATCCTGCCCGGCACCCCGGCCGGCGCGAACTCGTCCCGGACGATGCCGAAGGACAGCGGGAACAGGGCGCCGCCGACACCCTGGACGACACGGGCGACGATCAGCACGCCGATGCTCGGCGCGAGCGCGGCGAGCAGGCAGCCGGCCAGCACGGTCAGCAGGACGGCCACGAGGGTGCGCTTCTTGCCGGTCAGATCGCCGACCCGGCCGAGGATGGGGGTGAAGACCGAGGCGGACAGCAGATACGCCGTCATGACCCAGGTCGCGGTGGACTGCGAGGTGTGCAGCGCGTGCTGAACGGTCGGCAGGGCCGGCGCGATCAGCGACTGCAGCATGGAGAACACGCCCGCACCGGTCGCGAGGACCGCGAAGGTGAGGCGGGTGGACTTGCGGGGCATGAAGGGCCTCTCCGGACAGGGGTGAGCGCGCTCGCCGTCCCGGGGGCACGGGCCCGGTGCGCCTTGGGGCACACGGGCATGCCGGGGGAACCGGCGAGCGGTCAGGGAAAGTGTCGGGTGAACGGGCGCCGCGCGCGGCGCGGGCCCGTGCGGGAGGTCGTACGCGGGTGTCGTCGCGCTGCGGTACGCGCGGCCGCAGGCACCGACGGCGCGACGGCACCCCCGCACTTGCTAAAGTGGAGGTGCCCCTCCACTGTAACGGAGGTACCCCTCCGGTTCAAACCGAGCCCGCCCCGGGAGGCACCCGTGACGCCCCAGCCGTTCCCCGTCAGCGAGATCGTGGCGTCCCGGCGGCCGCACCGGAAGGACGCCGCCCGCAACTTCGACGCCCTGCTGGCCGCCGCGCGCGAGGCTTTCGCCGAGCACGGCGCGGACGCCTCCCTGGAGGACATCGCCCGGCGCGCGGGCGTCGGCATCGGCACCCTCTACCGGAACTTCCCCACCCGCCGCGAGCTGTTCGAGAGCGTCTACGCGGACGAGGTGAACGAGCTGTGCCGGGTCGCCGAGGAGGTCGGCGGCCTGGAGCCGTGGGAGGCACTGACGGCCTGGCTGGAGCGGTTCGCCGGCTACATGGTGACCAAGCGGGCCGTCCGCGAGGCCCTGAACGACGACTCGGAGATCTTCCAGGCCTGCCGGGAGTCGATGTACGCGGCCGGCGGCCCGCTGTTCGAGCGGGCGCAGCAGGCCGGCCGGGCGCGGAAGGACATGACCTTCGTGGACCTGCTGCGGATGGTCGCGGGGATCACCGCGACCGCCTTCGACGACGACGCCCAGCGGCGGCGGGTCCTGTCCATCGCCCTGGACGGCGTGCGCGCGGCACGCTGAGCGCTCGGCACGACAGCTGCCCGCCCGGACAGCCGCGTGTGCCCGCCCGGCGGGACCATCGACGGTTCGGCCGTCACCGTCACGGCGCCCTGGTAGGGGGCCCGGGCGAGCACGTCCCGCACCCGCGCGGCCGTGCGGTGGGCCTCCCTGTACGGCCGCAGCGGGTAGTCCTTGCGCTGCCGCGTCCACGCCTCCTCGATCGCGTACCGGTCGACGGCCTCCGGCGCGCACCGACGCCGGCGCGTCCTCCAGCTCGTCCAGCCCCTTCTGCCACCGCGGCAGGGAGGAGCGGTCGGCGAGGGCCTGGCGGGCCACGTCGACCGGGGCGTAGCGGTAGGCGCTCCTGCGCCTGAGGTCCCCGGCCACGTCGAGCAGTCCGCGTCAGCGCGGCGTCGAACGGGGCCGGGGCGTGTCGCCCGCACCCCCCGCCCCGCCCTTCGGGCCGCCGTCTACGCCGGCCGGCCCGCGGTGAAGGGGTGGGTGTGGGCGGCCCGCAGCAGCTTGGCGGCGCCTCGCACGGCCGCGGTGTGCGGGGCCGGGGCCACCTTGAGCGGTGCGTGCAACCGTGCGGTGAGGCGGTAGGTGATCTCCGGCCGCAGAGCGCCTCCGCCGGCCAGCAGGACCCCGCGGCGCAGGGCATCGACGGTGAGCGAGGTGCGGTCCTGGCGGAGCATCGCGGTCAGCTTCGCTGCCACCGCCTCGACGATGTCCGATGCGGTGGTCGTCCCCTCCAGGTCGCTGGTCCCCAGCGCGGTGCGGCGCGCGTCGGTGACGGCGCCGTCGCACAGCAGCACCGCCTCGGTGAGGTGGGCGCCGATGTCCAGCACCAGCAGCGGCCGGGACAGGTCCGCGCCGGCGGCCAGCGCGATGCCCCGGGCGCTGGGCACGGTCAGCACGTGGCGCGGACGCAGCACGTCTACCGCCGCGCGCGCCCGGGCGCGGTAGGCGACACCGTCCAGGACGGGAGCGGTGACGACGATCAGGGGGCGGACGAGACGGGGCAGACGGTGGCCGAGCAGACGCTGCAGCATCCGGGCACACCCCGCCGTGTCGATGATGGTGCCGCGCTGGATGGGGTAGACGGCACCGGGGCCCGGGAACGTCACGGTGGGCACGTCGACGACCACGCCCCTGCCCGCGATCCAGGCGCGGGTACGGGCGCTGCCCATGTCCAGCGCGATGCCGCAGCAGCGCCGGCACAGCGGCCACGGCCGGTGTCGGCCGGCGGCGGCGTGGGGCGTGCTCCCGCTCTCGCCGATGGTGTGGTGTGTCACCACGTTCACCTCTTGTTCATCCCTGGTGCGGCAGGGCATAGGAGGCCGGTACGGGTCGGGGAGGGCAGGAGGCTCAGGCGGCGCGGCGCCCGCAGGCGACGCAGTGCCGGGTGTACGGGAGGATCTCCAGCCGCTCGGCGGGCACGGGCTTGCCGCAGCCGAGGCAGGTGCCGTACGTGCCGTCCTCGATGCGGGCGAAGGCTTCCTCGATCTCCTTCAGGACGCGCTCGATCGCGGTCCGCTGCGCGGACAGCAGATGGTCGTCCGTGGTCTGTCCGGTCTCCTCCAGAGCCTGCAACTGCGTCAGCCGGGAGCTGCGGGCGTGTTCCAGGCGCCGGCGGGCCTCGTGCAGGTGCGGATCGGTCCGGGGGACGTCAAGCGACATGGTCGTTCCTTTTCTCGGCGTCTCGACTTCGGGGCGTAGGGGCGTAGGGCTTTCGGACTCCGCGACCTCGCGACCTCGCGACTTCGTGACGTCATGACTTCGCGAGTGCGTGGCTTGGCGATGCCCGGTGCCCGGCGCTTTCGGCGGCGCTGGCCGTGCGGGGACGGGGTGCGTTCCGGTGCGTCCTCCACCTTGGCCGGTGCGGCGGCGGACGCCTATCGGGCGCGGACCCCATTTCCGGCGGGGCGAGGCACCCATGCGCCCGGCATGGGTGGTGCGTGCCGCGGGAAATGGGCTCCGGAGCCCATCGACGCAAGCGATGGAGTCACGGCAGGCTGGCCGGCAGGACCACTCAAGCACCCCGGGACCGCGGTCCCGGACGGGGTGCCCGACAGTGGAGGTGAACCCAGGTCGTAGAAGGAAAGGCGTGACCGTGTCCCTGTTCTGGCGGATCTTCGCCCTCAACGCCGTGGTGCTGGGCTCGGCCACCGCACTGCTGTTGTGGGCTCCGGTGACCGTGTCCGTGCCGGTGGTGCTCACCGAGGCGGTCATCCTGGTCGGCGGGCTCGCCGTCATGCTGGTGGCCAACGCCGCCCTGCTGCGCCTCGGACTGGCTCCGCTGGACCGCGTCACGAAGCTGATGACCACCGTCGACCTGCTGCGTCCCGGCCAGCGCCTGCCGGCCTCCGGGGGCGGTGAGATCGCGAAGCTGATCCGTACGTTCAACGCCATGCTGGAGCGGCTGGAGCGGGAACGGGCCACCAGCAGCGCCCGGGTCCTGCTGGCCCAGGAGGCCGAACGCCGCCGTATCGCACAGGAGTTGCACGACGAGGTCGGCCAGAGCATGACCGCGATCCTGCTGGGACTGAAGCGGGCCGCGGACGACGCGCCGGCGCCGGTGCGCAAGCAACTGCACGAGGTGCAGGAGATCACCCGGGAGAGCCTGGACGAGGTCCGCCGTCTGGTGCGCCGGCTGCGCCCCGGCGTGCTGGACGACCTGGGGCTGGTGAGCGCACTGACCTCGCTCACACAGGATTTCGCCACCCACACCGGGCTGCGGATCAGCCGCCGCTTCGACGCCGACCTGCCCGCGCTGGAGCCGGAGACGGAGCTGGTCCTGTACCGCGTGGCCCAGGAGTCACTGACCAACGCCGCCCGCCACGCGGACGCCGAACGGGTCGCCGTCGCCCTGCGCCGCACCGACGACAGCGTCGTCCTGGCCGTCACCGACGACGGCTGCGGCATCAAGGCCCCGCGCGAGGGGGCCGGGATCCGCGGCATGCGGGAGCGGGCCCTGCTCATCGGCGGCAGCCTGGAGATCACCCCGGCGCCCCGCGCCGGCACCCAGGTCCAGCTCACCGCACCCGTTTCCGGAAAGCAGCCCTGACCCATGCCCGACCCGACCACGCGAGCCGCCCCCCAGGCCCCCCCGCCCCGCCCCCCCACCCCCCCGCCCGCCCCCCCCCCCCCCCCCGCCCCCCCCCCCCCGCCCCCCCCCCGCCCCCTGCCCCCCCCCCCGCCCCCCCCCGCCGCCCGCCCCCCCCCCCCCCCCCGCCCCCCCCCCCCCCCCCGCCCCCCCCCC
>NZ_LR732544.1:5861649-5968415 GCF_902506575.1 Streptomyces mexicanus
GGCGACGCAGGCACTGACCGGTGGCCTGGCGCCGGCCTCGAAGCGCCGCAGCCGGCAGCCGAGGAGTTCCACACAGACCTCTCCGTGGTCGTCGACGACGGTGACGTCCCAGACGGCCTCGGCGGCGTCGGCGGAGCGCCCGGTCACCCTCACGTATCCGGTGCCGGCGGCCGGCCGCCAGGCGCGGACCGTGTCCACGGCGGCGGGCAGGTAGGCGGCACCGTCGTCCTCCTGGAGCAGGACCGCGCCGGCCTGCAGCGCGCCGTCGAGGATCGCCGGATGCGTCAGGAAACCCGCGGTCCGGAGGTGATCGGCACGGTAGCGGGCCACGGCCTCGTGGCCGTCGGTGCGGACGTGCTCCAGGACGCGGAAGCACGGACCGTAGTCGAGCCCGCTGCGGCGGGCCCGGGTGTAGATCTGATCCGCCTCGATGGCGCGGGGGAAGTCCCGGTGGAGGACCTGCTCGTCGAGTCGGCCCGGGGCCCGGCCGAGCAGGCGCCGCACCCGGCCGCGGGCGTGGGGACGCCAGGGTTCTCCCGGGCCTCCGGTGCGGCCGGCCACGCGCGCCACCCCGTCCTCGTCGGACAGCAAGGTGTGCAGCCACACGTTCATGTCCGGCTCGTCCCACGGCAGAGTCAGCGGCTTGAAGGCGAGCGCGGTGACCTCCACCGGCGTGTCGTGGGCGATGCTGCCGGCCGCCAGGAGCGCCTCGATGTATCCGGCGGCCGGCATCAGCACCGCCCCGTTCACCCTGTGGTCGGCCAGCCAGTCCAGCCGGGCGGGGTCGAGGCGCTGGTGCCAGCTCGGTTCCAGGGCGGCGGCACGCTCGCCGAGCAGCGGGTGGTCGAGGCTGCCGTCCCCGCAGGTGCGGGTCCAGGTCCGGCCGGGCGGAAGCGGGTAGGACCGGCGCTGCCAGGCGTGTGCCGGCAGGCCGGTGACCTTCCCGGGCACGGGGAAGAAGACCGACCAGTCTCCGGCACCCGCGGCCAGGGTCCCGCCGACGGTCTCCTCCAGCGCGTCGACGCCCGCGCGGTGGCGGTGGAGGGTGGGCAGGACCGCGGCCGGCACCTTCGCCGTCTGGGCGGCCCTGCGCAGGTAGGAGGCGAGCACCGGGTGCGGGCCGATCTCGACGAGCGCGCCGCATCCCGCCGCCAGTGCCGCGGCGGCGGCCTCGGCGAACAGCACGGGGCGCCGCAGGTTGCGCCACCAGTACCCGGCGTCCAGCCCCGTGCCCTGATCGCCCTGCCACAGCGTGCCGGTCACGGTGGAGGCGAACGGCAGGCGCAGCGCGCCGGGGCGCAGATCGGCCAGTGCCTCCTTCAGCGCAGGGGCGAGGGGGTCCATCTTCCGGCTGTGGAAGGCGTAGTCGAGATCCAGCAGGCGGAAGAAGACGTCCTGGCCCGCCAGTTGGCCGCCCAGCTCCTTCAGCGCGCCCTCCTCACCGCTGACGGTGACGTCCCGGACGCTGTTGACGGCCGCGATCTCCAGCTGCCCGCCGAACGGCAGGAGCAGCGCGCGGGCCTCCCGCTCCGGCAGGCCGACGGCCGCCATGCGGCCGCTGCCGATGGTGGTGGCCTGCAACCTGCTGCGTTCGGCCACCACCCGGGCGGCGGCCGGCACGTCCAGGGCACCGGCGACGCAGGCGGCGGCGAGCTCCCCGACGCTGTGTCCGAGGACCGTGTCGGGGCGCACCCCGTGCGCGTCGAGCGCGGCGACCAGTCCCAGCTGGAGCGCGAACAAGGCGGGTTGGGCGATCTCGGTGCGGTCCATGCGCGCGGGCTCGCCCGGCTCGGCGAGTTCCCGCGCCACCGACCAGCCGAGCAGCGGTGTCAGCGCCGCGTCGGCCTCCTCGACGGCGGCCCGGAACGCGGGCACCTGGGCCATGAGGTCGGCTCCCATGCCGTGCCATTGGGAGCCGTTGCCGGAGAAGGCGAACACGACGGTGCCGTGCGCGGCCCGGTCGGTGACGGGCGGGGGCGGCATCGTCAGGGAGGCGGCCCGCTGCCGCAGCCGGTCGGCGGCCTGCTGAGGGCTGCGCGCCAGGACCACGGCGCGGTGCGGGGGGACGTGCCGGCGGCGGCACGCGGTGTAGGCGGTGTCGTAGAAGTCGTCCGCTGCGACCGTCTCCAGGTGGTCGGCCATCCGCTGGACGGCGACCGTGAGGACGTCCTCGGAGCGGGCCGAGACCAGCACGGGCAGCGCCGTGCCCGCGGGCCGTCCGCCGGTGCCCTGCGCCATCGCGTCGACGGGCGCGGGTGCGAGCACGACGTGGGCGTTGGCCCCGCCGAAACCGGCGGAGCCGACCCCGACCACGCCGCGCCCCTGGCAGGGCGGCAACGGCCTGGCGGTGACCGCCGGTTCCAGCCCGAGCGCGGCGAAGTCGATGGCCGTGGCGAGCGGTTCGGCGTGCAGGGTGGCGGGGATCCGGCGGTGGCGCAGCACCAGGCAGGCCTTGAGCAGGGCGGGCATGCCCGAGGCCGCCTCCAGGTGTCCCAGGTTGCTCTTGACCGACCCGATGGGCAGCGGCCCCCGGGTGCGTGCCGAGCCCAGAGCCCGGCCGACGGCCTGGCACTCGGCGCGGTCGCCGGCCTGGGTGCCGGTGCCGTGGGCCTCGAAGTAGACCAGTTCGTCGGGTGAGATCCCGGCGTTTCGGTACAGCGTGCGCAGCAGGTCCTCCTGCACCTCGCTGCGGGGCAGGGCGAGGCCCTGGGTGCGTCCGTCGCTGTTGACCCCGCTGGCCCGGATCACGGCGTGCACCCGGTCGCCGTCGGCGAGGGCGTCGGCGAGCGGTTTGAGGACGACCAGTGCGCCGCCCTCGGCCCGTACGTAGCCGTCGGCGGCGGCGGAGAAGGCACGGCAGCGGCCGGTCGGGGACAGCATCGACGCCTTGGCGAACCCGATGTACGGGTGCGGGTCGAGCAGCAGTCCGATGCCGCCGGCGAACGCCGTGCGGCTGCGGCCGCTGCGCAGCGCCTCGCAGGCCTGGTGCACCGCGCTCAGCGCCGAGGAGCATGCGGTGTCCACGGTCATGCTCGGGCCGCGCAGGTCGAACACGTGGGACAGCCGGTTGGAGACGATGGAGGCCGCCCCTCCGGTCATGGTGTAGGCGTCGGTCTCCTCCGGCAGTGTGCCCCTGAGCGCCAGCGCGGACGAGCCGGCGCAGCCGATGAACACCGCGGTGTCCGAGCCCGCGATCCGGTCGGGGTCCATGCCGGCGTCGTCCAGTGCCTCGACCGCCATCTCCAGCAGCAGCCGCTGCTGCGGGTCCATGCCGGCGGCCTCGCGCGGGGAGATCCCGAAGTGGTCGGCGTCGAAGTGGTCGTAGTCCTCCAGGAACCCTCCGGCGACGGTGTAGGTCTTGCCCGGTCGCCGGGGGTCGGGGTCGAGGAAACGGGAGGTGTCGAAGCGGTCCGGGGGCGCCTCGGTCACCATGTCCCGGCCTTCGCTCAGGGCCGTCCACAGCTCGTCCAGCGAGGTGATGCCGCCGGGCAGGCGGCAGGAGGCTCCGACGAGTGCGATGGGCATGTCGTGCCGGTGGGATGGCTGGGTGGGCAACACGTGCTCCTTGCTGTCGTGGTGGGTGCGGGAGGGCCGGGACGGCCGGTCGGACCGGCCGGGGCCGGTCAGCGCAGGGCCGAGGCGAGATAGTGCCGGTCGATCGCCGGTCGCCCCGGGTAGGCCAGGCCGAGCCGGGCGAGGTTGCCGTCCTCGTAGGTACGGGAGACGGACAGCCAGTAGGCGTACGCGGGCAGCGCCCGCCGCACGTCGGGCTGCCCGGCCGGCAGGTGCTCGGCCGTGTCCACGCGGACACCGAAGTGCCGGCCGAGGGTGGCGATCAGCTCGGTCAGGGGTACGTTGCGGGGGTTGACCACGTGGTGGACGGGCGGCGTACGAGAGGTGTGCCGCTCGGCAGCCTCCACCATCGCGTAGGCGGCGTGCTCCACCGGCAGGATGTTCGTGCTCGCCCCCGGGGGAACCGGCAGGGTCATGGTGCCCGGTGAAGTGAGCATCCCGGGGTCGTGCCGCAGCACGGTGTCGACCTGCCGGGCGAGCACCTGCAGGGGATGGCGGGGCCGGGCGGGATGCGCGGGGTGGTGGGTGACCAGGCCGCTGGGCCGGAAGACGACGGCCCGGCCCCCGTGCTGCGCCACCCAGCGGTGGACGAGCGCCTCGGCCTCGAACTTCGACTGCTCGTAGGGGGTGTTGAACCCGAAGGAGTCGTCGAGCACGGTCTCCTCGACGACCCCGCGGGTCCGTGCACCCGCCACGGCGACCGAGCTGACGTGGCACAGCAAGGGGGTGCGCTCGCCGGCCGACAGCAGCCGCAGCACGTGCCGGGTGCCGTCGACGTTCGTCCGCCGTGCCTGCCGCAGGGTCGCGGCGAAGGAGATGTGCCCGGCGCAGTGCCACAGCACGTCGACGCGGTCCGCCAGGCGCTGGAACGCCACGCGGCCCAACCCCAGGAAACCGTCCTCCAGCACGATCTCGACCGTCTCCATGTGGGTGCGCGCCGCGCGGAGTTCGTCCTCGTCGGCACCGCAGGCCCGCAGGAACCGCTCGACCCGCACGGGCGCCGGCAGCGGATGCGGGCGGGCGAGCAGCAGCAGCCGCCGCCCCCGCGCCAGCAGCTCACGCACCAGGTGCAGGCCGAGGAAGCCGGTGGCACCGGTGACCGCGGTCAGCACATACGCCCCCGGGCTCCGGCGCCCGGCGGGACGGACACGGGACCGGGACCGCTCCGGCGGGCACCGACCTGCGGAGGAAGGGGCGCGAGGGACGATGTCGTGCGGATCACGTGGCGGACAGTAGCCCAATGGGAGCAGACGGTGAGCGGACTCGTCCGGTGGGGTGGCGGCGTGGGACCCTCGCGCCGGGGCCGGAGCGGCCCGTATCACCGGAGCCGGAGCGGGCCCGTGTCACCGGCAGACAAGCTGTGGGTGGCGCCCTGCGCACCCGGGCCCGAGGGCGCTTCCGGGCCGACGGTGCGGCGCTCATGGGAGCCGGCCGTCCGGCGCGTCCGATGCCGCCGCGTCCGATCCAGCGGTCCCTCGTCTCCCACTCGGCCGTCCTCCGCTTCTCACTCGTTCGAGTCATGGCCGCCGGGTGACGAGGGGCAACGGGAGCCCTTGCCCCGCAGGGCGGACCGGGGCGTCCGGCGCGACCCGGGAGTGTTCGCGGTGGCCGCTGTGCTCCGCCGGTCCGTGATACCCAGAACGCCTTCGACAACTGGGTCGGGAGGTGGCGGTGCGCCGGATCGGGACGGTCGTGGTGCGGTACCGGTTCGCGGTGACGGCCGTGTGGCTGGTCCTGGTCGTGGCGAGTGTCACCGTGCTCTGCGCGCTGCCCCGGGCCCTGCAGCCACCGGACATCACCGTCGGAGGCTCGGCCTCCTCCGCCGCGTCCGACCTGATCGCCCGGCGGTTCCCCGACATCGGCCGGCAGCAGGTCATGCTCGCCTTCACCTCCTCCGCCCTGCCCGCCACCGACCCGGCGTACCAGCGCACCACCCAGGCCGTCACCACGGCGATGGCCGCCGACCCCCAGGTCGGCGCCGTCATGCCGGTGCCCCGGGTGAAGGGACAGGACAGCCGTCACACCTACGTGATGCTCGGCATCCGCGGTGACACGCACACCGCCCGCCGTGCGCTGCCGGACCTGGACGAGCGAGCCCGGCGCGTCGCGCACGACCGTTCGCGGGGCGCTGTGTCGGTCGCCCTCGTCGGTCTCGACCCGGTCCTGGCCCGGATGGCCCGCGCCACGACACAGGACGTGCGGTCGGCGGAGACCTTCGCCGTGCCCGCCGCGGCCCTGCTGCTGGCTGTGGGGCTGGGCTCCCTGGGGGCCGCCGCGCTGGTCCTGCTGCTGGCCGGCAGCGCGATCGCGCTCGCCCTCGGCGTCCTGACGGTCACCGGCCTGTCCCAGGGCGTCGATGCCACCGCGGTGACCGTGGTGGCCACCGTAGGTCTCGGCGTGGGCCTGGACTACGGGCTGTTGCTGACGCTGCGTCACCGCAGTCGGCGATCCGCGGGTCTGCCGCCCGGCCGGGCGGCCGTGGAGGCCGCCGCCACCGCGGGCGCCACGGTCGCCCTGGCCGGCACGGCCGTCGTGGCGACCGCCACCGGACTGCTGCTGACGGACATCGGCTCCCTGCGCACCCTCGCGTTCGCCGCCGTACTGGCCGCGTCGGCCGCGACGCTCGCCGCGCTCACCTTGATGCCGGCCCTGCTCGCCACCTGTGACCGCCTGCTGGCCTGGGGCCCGATGCCCTGGGCCCGGCCGGGACGGCGCCGCCGCAAGCCGGGCCCCACCGCCTGGGAGCGGTGGACCGCCCATCTGCTGCGGCATCCCGTGCGGTACGCGACGGCCGCGACGGCGCTGCTCCTGCTGGCGGCGGCCCCCGTGGCCGGCCTGCGTACGGCGGTGCACTTCGACCGGTCCGTGCTGGCCGGCACGCCCACCGGCGGCGGACTGGCCAGGATGGAGGCGGACCGGATCGCGAGCGTCACCCTGGTCGCCCTGCCCCACCCGGTGGGCGCCGGCCCCGTCGACACCGAGCCCCTGTCCACGGCGCTCGCCGCCGACCACCGGGTCGCCGCGGTCACCACCCTGGACAACGGCCGTGACCTGACGCTCCTGCTGGCCGGCGAGGGCCAGGCACCGGACACCGCCGCCGCGCACGCCCTCCAGCAGCACCTGCGCGAGGACCTCCTGCCGGAGCTGCTGCCCGGCGGGCAGGCCGTGGGGCCGGCCGGTCCGTCCGCCGCCCTGCACGACCTGTCCACGCAGGCCGGCGGCCGGATCTGGCGCGTGCTCGCGGTGATCTGCTGCGCCACCTTCGTGCTGACCTTCCTGGTGTTCCGGTCGGTACTCGTCCCGCTGAAGGCGATCGTGATGAACCTGCTCTGCGTCGCCGCCGCCTTCGGCCTGCTGGCCGTGACGACCCCGGTCCTCGGATACCCCGCGGTCAACCCGTTGCTGCCGTTGATCACCCTCACCCTGGTCTTCGGCCTGTCCATGGACTACGAGGTCTTCCTCGTCCACCGCATCGCCGAGCACTACCGGACGCACGGCGACAACCCGGCAGCGGTCCTGCACGGGCTGCGCCGCACCGCGGTGCCCATCAGCCTGGCGGCCGGGGTGCTCGTGGTCACCCTCACGGGCCTGCTCACCACCCACCGGCAGGACCTGCGGCAGATCGGCTTCGCGGTGATGACCGCTGTCGTGCTGGACGCCACCGTCGTCCGGATGGTGCTCGCCCCGGCCCTGATGCGGCTGATGGGCCGCGCCAACTGGTGGCTGCCGGCCTGGTGCGGCCGCCTCCTGCCGCACCGGGCCGGCGAGGCTCGCCTGCCCGCACAGCAGCACCGCGCCGGCGACACCGCCGGCACCCCCGCCCGCGCGACCGAACCCCCACGGGTGTGACGCACGCCGCCCTGCCCGTGAACCCACCGATCCAAGGAGTTCCCGTGTTCCGTCCGACCGCAAGCCGACTGGTACGCCGCCTCGTTCCCGCCGCGGCCGCGCTCCTGCTGGCCGCTCCGGCTCTCCCGCGTGCACAGACCCCCGCCCTCGTCCCAGCCGCCCGCGCCTCCGGCTCCGCCCTGCTCACGTGCGCCGCCCGCACCGCACCCGGCCGCCCGATCACCCTGACTCCGGCCGTCACCACGCTCACCCGGACCATCCACGCCCGCGCGACCCTGCAGCTCAGCGACTGCCGGGCGACCACGCGGGCCGGGCGGCAGCTGCGCTCGGCAACCGTGCAGATCGACGCACGGGTACGCGCCGACTGCAGCAGGGTCACGCCCCTGACCGGGAAGGCCACCGTCACCTGGCGCAACGGCTCCGGGCGCCGCGTCGGAACCTCCACCGTCCAGGCGGTGCGCCGCACCCATGACAGCTCCAACGTCGCCGACGGCCTCCTCGCCGGGAAGGTCACCCGCGGCCCGATGGCGGGCACCAAGGTCAGCGGCAGCCTCATTCCCACCAGCTCCATCACCCACTGCGCGGACAAGGGCCTGCGGACGCTGGCCGGTTCGGGCAAGGTCTCCCTCCACCGCTGAAGCCCACCCGGGGCCGAGCAGGGGACACCCGCCGCTTCCGATCGCGGGGTATCGGTGGGACGACCGATGCGGGGTGGCGGCGGTTGATAGTCCTCGGGAGATCGTTCGCGGGTGTGCTGTGATGTGCCCGGTGGGCGCGAGACGAACCGCGGCGCCGGGGCCGCTGCCGTCCTGCGCGAGGCTTGTCGCGTTCCGGGCTGCGCTCGGGTTCGTTCTGCCTCCTCGATCACATGCTCCCTTCCCGACCGAGGGAGAAGGCACCCGCGGCAGCCGCCAGGACTGCCGCCTGTGCGGCGCCTTCCGGGAGTTGCGGGTCCGGATCGGCGCGCAGGAGCACCAGCTGGTGGAAGAGCGGTGCCGTGGCGGCGATCAACAGGCCCCGCGCGTCGGTCTGTCGTGCAAGGAATTCACCGCGCTCGATGGCGCGTTCGACGCGTATCTCTCTTTCCCGGTCGCGACACCCTCCGTCGTGAGTCCTTCCTGACCGCCTTCAGCGAGTTCGGCGCACACCGCATCGAGGATCCGGGCGCGGATGCGGGCGGTGCGACCGCCCGGACGGTGGTCCGACGTGGTGCACAACGGTTCCGTCATCGGCCATCAGTATCCGGTTGATCAAGGGGGCAGGGCTGTGCCAGCGTCTTCATGCGACAGTTGTCGCTCCAGGTTCAGCAGAGAGGAACCGTTCCCGTGATGCCGCCCGTTCCCGCTGATCCCACTGTGCTGCACCCGATGCCCGAGCATTCGCGCATGGTTCTGCTGAAGCCGTTGGTGACGTCGCCGCTGATCGAGGTCGGTGACTTCTCGTACTACGACGATCCGGACGACCCGACCGCCTTCGAGACGCGCAACGTTCTCTACCACTACGGTCCCGAGCGGCTTGTCATCGGCAAGTACTGCGCGGTGGGGACGGGCACCCGGTTCATCATGAACGGCGCCAACCACCGCATGGACGGTCCTTCCACCTTCCCGTTCCCCACCATGGGGGGCTCCTGGGCGGAGCACTTCGACCTGATCACCGACCTGCCCGGCCGGGGCGACACGGTCGTCGGCAACGACGTGTGGTTCGGCCACGGCGCCACGGTCATGCCCGGTGTACGCATCGGACACGGTGCGATCGTCGCCGCCGGCGCCGTGGTCACCGGAGACGTCCCCGACTACGGCATCGTCGGCGGCAACCCGGCCCGGCTCATCCGCACCCGCTACGACGCCGCGGACATCGCCCGGCTCCTCGCCGTGGCGTGGTGGGACTGGCCCGTGCAGCACATCACCAGGCATGTGCGGACGATCATGGCCGGGTCCGTCGCCGAGTTGGAGGAGGCCGCCGCGCAGATCGACCAGCCCTGACACCATTTCCTCGTCGCACCGCCCGCATCCGTCCCCCGCCAGCAACGAGCGATCCCCATGTCCCGCCGCCGCGCCCACAGCGCGACGGCCGGAGCCCCCCTCGCAGTCATGTCCTGCCCGGCCTCGCGCTCATCCGTGAGCTGGTGGCCCGCGAGCACCGGCCACCTGCGCCGACGCCGTTCGTGGCCGACCGGATCGAATCCGCCCGGACGCGGAGCTGGTGGCATCGCCATCTCGGAGTCCTGGTCCAGGCCCGCCAGGACTGACGCACGGTCCAGGCAGGGGAGGCGAAGGGGATGGCGGCGTGGGCCGCGGCGGGGTGCCGACCCCTGATTCACCCGAGAGCAGCGATGATCACCGCGTCATCGCTGTCGGACGGGCGCCGGTCGAGCACGGCTTCGCCCACCTCGGGAACTGACGGATCCTCACCAAGGCCCGCACCCGACCCTCCCCGAGCCGCCGCCTGCCTCCTGCACGTTCTCCGTCAGGGCTGGATGTTCTCCAGGTCCTCAAGGAGGCTGGGGTGGGTCGGGTGCCACCCGAGGACATCGCGGGTGTGGGCGCTGGACGCCGGCTGGTCCAGCGCGAAGATCGGGCCGAACGGGCCGAAGTCCTCCTGCGGGACCTCCTTCACCGGCAGGCCCAGCCGCCGGCCGATGACCGTCGCGATGTCCCGTACCCTGTCGCCCTCATCGGCCACGGCGTGCCAGGCCGTCCCGGCCGGTGCGGACTCCAGGGCCAGACGGAACAGGACCGCCGCGTCGAGCGCGTGCACGGCCGGCCAGCGCTGGCTTCCGTCGCCCGGATACCCGGCCACCCCGGTGCGACGCGCCTGATCGGTCATCAGGCCGGCGAATCCGCCCTTGCCCTGGTTGTGGACCGTGCGCGGCATGCGGACGGCCGTGCTGCGCACACCGCGCGAGGCGAGATCCAGCAGCGCGTCGACCGAACGGCCCCGACCGCCCACCGGCCCGTCGGTCGGCAGCGGATCGGCCTCGGTCGAGGCGCGTCCCGGTACCCAGGGCGTACCCGAAACCGCGACGATCGGGCGGTCGCTGCCGATGAGTTCCTGTCCCAGTGTGGCGAGAGCGGCACTCTCCTCGGCGATGGACCGGGCGAGCGCGTCCGGACTGGCGTAATCGCGTCCGAACGCCAGACTGATCACGCCGTCGCACTGCGCTGCGCCGGCCCGCAGGACGTCGAGGTCCGCCAGGTCTCCTCGCAGTACGTCGGCACCCGCGCTCTCCAGGGCCTGTGCGGAGCCGTCCGAGCGAGCCAGCGCGAGAACGGTGTGGCCGTTGCCGAGCAGCTCGGCGACGACGGCGGAGCCGATGGTGCCGGTGCCGCCGGTGATGAAGACGTGCATGGGCCCTCCCTTGAAAGTGATGGGACTCTTGTCCCATCACTGACCACCCTACACGGTGACGGGACAAGAGTCCCATCGCTTATCCTGTGCGCATGGGTAGATGGCAACCAGGAGCGACCGAGCGACTCGTCGCTGCGGCCGTCGACCTGTTCACCGAGCAGGGATACGACGCAACGACGGTCACGCAGATCGCCGAGCGTGCCGGCGTCACCAAGAGCACCTTCTTCCGGCACTTCGCCGACAAGCGCGAGGTACTGGTCGCCGGTCAGGAGACGCTCAGCAGGCTGCTCGCCGAGGGCATCGCCGAGGCCCCTGCGAGCGCCACCCCGCTCCAGGCGGTGGCAGCCGGTCTCGAGCGCGCATCGAGCGTCATGGGCCCGGCGAACCGCGAACTCGGCGCCCGCCTCAAAGCAGCCGTGGCAGCCAGCACCGAACTCCAAGAGCGCGACGCCCTGAAGAGCGTCGGTCTCGCGGCCGCCATGACAGCCGCGCTCATCGCCCGCGGCGTCCCGGACCCGACCGCGCATCTCGCTGCCGAGCTGGGAGTCCTCGCGTTCAAGCGGGGATACGCCCAGTGGTCCGAAAGCGATCGTGACGATGCAGAAGGGCTCGCGCCGCATGCACTGGCAGCCCTGGAAGACCTGCGCGCGGCAACCGCATCGCTGGGCTGATCGATGCCGTTCGGCTGCCGTCGGCCGCAGCGGCGCGGCGCGAACCACCACCACTATGCTGCCGGCCGGCCGCCCGCGGTGATCAGCACGCCCGACGCCGGCGGGGAGGCCGGACGCTGATGATCGTGCGGTAGGCGGTGATGTCCGCCGGTTCGCCGACGGGCCGGCCGTCTGCCTCCACCCAGGCATGCGCCGTGAACGGAGGCGTTCTCACGCCGGTGCACCAGGTGGGCCAGTTGCCCCGCATCCGGCAGAGCAAGGTGGTGGCCAGGGAGCGTTGCAGGCAGTACGTGCCGGCGCACAGGGTGGAGGTCGCCGTGATGTCCTGGCGGGCGGCCAGGGCCTGGGCGTGGGTGGCCGGCGCGGCGCCGCGTCGCAGCAGGCGCAGCACCAGCCGGATACGGCGGGGCGGGAGCCGGGCGAGCAGGCAGGCGGCCAGGACGGCGATGCGGGCGGGCACGCGTCGGCGCAGCGCAGGCCGCCTGCCGCCGGATGCGAGGATCTGGCTCACCGCCCCGCTCCCTCGGTCAGCCGGGCAGCGGTCAGCCGGTTCAGCAGCGTGGTGACGTCGGTGGCGACTCGCTGCCGGGAGGCGTCCGTGGTGGCCGCCAGCTCCTCGCTGATCTGCGCGGGCGTGGCGCCGTCCAGCAGGCGGCGCAGGATGTGGGCCCCAGTGGTGTTGAGCTGCCAGTAGCGGCCGGTGCGTTCGTCCAGCAGGACTGTTCCGTCCTCGGTGTCGCAGGCGGTCACGTCGCGGCGCAGCCGTACCGGGTCAGGTGTCGGGTTCACAGGCGTGTTCCTTCAGGTGGCCGGGGTGCGGGTGGCTCTCCAGGTCGCGGAGCCACTGTTCGAGTCCCAGGGTGTGCTCCAGTTCGGCGCAGCCGCCGCGGAGCAGGGCCGGTGCCAGGAAGGCGCGGCGCAGGGCGCCGGGCTCGGCCAGGCCGGCGGCGACCAGGCGGGCGTCCTCCGCCCAGGCCGCAAGCGCGGGCCGCTGGGCGGCCCGCCCCGCGTACCACTCCTGACTGCTGTGGTCCTTGGTGGTGCGCTGCAGCAGCGCCGGGGGAACGATGCCGCGCAGCGCGGCGGCGAGCAGGGGCTTGTAGGAAGCCGGGTGGCCCGCCTCCTCGGGTCGTACGCGCAGGCAGGCGGCGAGCACGGCGTCGTCGCAGAAGGGGGCTTCGACGGGCAGTCGGGCCTGCATGCCGGCGTCCGCGCGGTGGGCGGCGTCGATGCCGGCCAGGCGCGCCTGGTGGACCCAGGCGTGCGTCCCGCGGTCGGACCCCAACGGCTCGGTGCTCTCGGCCGCTGCACGCAGGGCGGCGGCGGCCGGTTCCCGCGCCCGGCCGGTCGCCCAGGACGGCAGCGCCGGCGGCGGGCCCCAGCCGAAATCGGGTGCCCGGTCACGCCGGACGGCCTCCAAAGCGGCGGCCTGCTGCCGCAGCCAGCGCGGCAGCGACCGGTCGGACAACAGGGCGCGGGCGGTGGCCGACAGGGGCCGGCGGCGCAGGGCCCGGTGAGCCATGGCATGGGCCACACCCGTGCGCGGGCTGCGGCGCAGCAGCGGGTGCACGTAGGCGGCAGGAGGCGTCACCACGTGGTCCCCACCGTGGCCGGACAGCCGCCGGCGGGCACCGTGTCCGGCCAGTACCTGGGCCAGGCGCTCCTGTTGGGCCCGGTAGCGCAGTACCGGCGTCGGCTCCTCACCCGCGGGCCGCCGGTCGGAGGCGCCGGTGAACGGCTGCGGTAGCTGCGCCGACGGGCAGACCAGGTGTGTCAGGCCGGGCAGGTGACCGGCCGCGAGGCGTGCGTAGCGGGCGTCTTCGTTGGCGGGCGCGGACCACTGCAGGGTGACCGCCACCAGCTCCGCCCCCGCCTGGTGGGCCAGGAAGCACACGCTGGTGGAGTCCATGCCGCCGGACAGGTCCGCGCCCCACACCTGTCCCGGACGCACCCGGGAGGCGATCGCCGCGCGCAGCGCCGTGCGCAGCAGCGGCGCGGCCTCGTCCAGGGGCAGGTCGGATGCCGGGGGACACCACCACCGTTCGCTGCGCACCCTGCCGTCCGACCCCAGCCGCAGCGCCTGGTGCGGCGGTACCGGGACCACGCCGCGCCACATCGACACCGTCTCGTACGGGAAGGGAAAGGCGGGCAGCAGCATGCGCAGCGCCAGCCGTGACCGGTCGATCTCCGCCCCGGTCAGCCACGCCAGGGTGCTGGCCCGGTCGGCGGCCACCGTGACCTGCCCCCCGGCAGCGGTGAACAACCGGCGGGTCCCGGTGGCCGTGCCTCGGGCGTACACCTCGCCGCCGTCGGAGGCCAGCAGGTGGAAGCTCCCTGCGGCGCCGTCCACCGCGGTGCCGTGCGCGGCCAGAGTCTCCGGCGTCAGGTCACTGGGGCCCAGGGCCGCCAGCCGCACGGCCCCCGCCCGCGTCGTCACCTCCTGATCCGCCGGCCAGCAGCCGACCAGCCAGGGGCGCCCCGAAGCATGGGTCAGTGTGTGGCAGGCGTACGACGCCAGGGACGCGGCGACGGCCGGCGCCGGTTCCCGGTCCGGGAGGACCACGAACCAGCGCCGGCCGCACGCGGAGGGCATGTCAGCCCCACGTCCCGCTGCCCCATCCCTCGGGAGCCCACCAGCCTTGGCCGCGGGTCTCTTCCGTGAAGGTGCCCACCTCTACCAGGATCGGAGGCTCGTAGACCTCCACCTCGTTCTGCACAGTCTCCGCGTTCATGGCAGACCACCCCTTTTCCGAATCAGTCAGGTGAAACCGGGTCTGTGTCAGGGCAGTTTCCCCGCCGGTCAGTGGCCAAGCGGCAGATCACTCCTGTGAGTGTCTCCCCGCCGTTGTGCCACTGACCGGTGCACGCCCCGGCGCTGCGCCGGTGCCGGTCGCGCCGCCGGCAGCGGTCGAACCGGGCGACCCCTGTGCGCCAGGCACGCCCTCGGCCGTCGCGGCACATGAGCGACATGATCCAGTCGCGTCGGTTTCGCTCGACCGCGCCACCGCCGCGCTCACCGCCGAGCGCTCGTGCTACGCCTGCTCCTTGTACACCGCCTCGACGTTGTTGCCGTCCGGGTCATCCACGAACGCGCAGTAGGCGCCGTACTCGGGCCACAGCCGAGGCTCGTGCCGCGACGTGCCGCCGGCTGCCAGTGCGGCCGCGTAGAAGGAGTCGACCGCGGCTCGGTCCCGGGCGGTGAACGCGATATGCGCGCCTTGTGTCACCGTGGCACCGTTCGCGGGGTACAGGCCGAAGGAGGGGGTGTCCAACTCGGCTTCCCAGAACTCCGCTCCACCGTCCGCCGCCTCACCGATGACACCGAGGGGTTTGAGCGCAGCCTTGTAGAAACGAGTGCTCACCTCGAGGTCCGAGGCGATGAAGGTCAGGTGGTGGATGAAAGGCCATCGTTGAGTCATGGCGGAGAAGTCTAGGAGGGCCCGGCACCGCTGCCTGCTGTCGGGTCTCCCGCAGGTCGGCCGGTCTCGACACGGCACGGAAACCCAGCCGGCACGTCGATGTCGAAACCCGGCGAGGAACCCCCGCCCGACCGCCTCCGAGAGCCCTGCCGGCTTCTCAGCTCACGGCGACCAGACATACGGTGTCGTCGTGGTGACCGCGTGCAGGCCGAGCCGGGTGAGGATCGGGGCGCTGTCGGCTGAGGCGTCGACGTAGACGTAGGGGATGTCGCGGGCAGCAGCGAGCTGGGCCCGGTGGGCGACCATGGCCCGGTAGATGCCCCGTCCGCGCCACTCCTTGAGCGTCGAGCCGCCCCACAGACCGCCGAAGTCGACACCGTCGTTGAACACCAGCCAGGCGGCGCAGACGACTTCAGTGCGTGCCTCGGCGACGAGGACGACGGTGCTTTCCGGGGCGTTCTCGATCCGTGCGGCCAGGTCGTCGGCCAGCCAACTCCGGTCCTCGCCCCAGATGGTGGTCTCCAAAGCCGCGATGCGCTGGAGGTCCGACCTGGCGGTGACACGGCGGAGGGTCACACCGGCGGGCAGAACGGGGTCGGCGGCAAGCTCCGCGGACCGCCCGATGAGCACGGTTTCGCTGTCCTCGGCGACGAAGCCGGCCGCAGCGAGTCGGTCAGTGAGGTCGGCGGGGAGATCGTGAGCGCGAGTCTTCCATTCGACCGGCTCACCACGGGCAGCGTAGAAGTCACGCTGCCGCGCTATGAGTGCGTCGAGCTCTTCCCCGTACAGACCAAGGTCGCGTGGGCCCGTGACGAAGCCGCGGTGCCACCCGACGACGCGGGTCAGGGGGCCGTCCTTCTCGATGCGGACACTGCCGCCGGGCGAGGTGACACCGCGGAGTTGGGCGTCATACGCGGTGCGGAGTTCGTCGATCAGAATGTCCTTCACCCGAACACCGTACGGACCGGGTCAAGTGAGCAACCACCGGTCGAAACCGCGCGAGCACCAGGGGCTGCACTCTTTCGGCCGGCCACCGGAGTGCAGAAAGAATCAGGTGCTGCCCGCTGCCACCTCCTGCCTCGAGGGCCAGCTACTCTTCGGGCGGTTGCCCCTCCCGGCGTTCGCATCCACGCAGTGCCGTCGGTCAGCAACTGCAGGTCTACAGCGCCTCGAAGGCGGCGGTGAGCAACCTCGTGCACAACTGGGCCCGGCAGTCGCGGGAGCGCCGGTTCCGGATCAACGTGCTCAGCCCGGGGCCCACGCGGACCCCTGGCCTGCTGGGCGCCGCCGGGCCGGACGCCGACCGGTTCGCCGAGGTCGTGCCACTGGGGCGGCTGGCCGACGCGGACGAAATCGCCGAGGCCGCGCTCTTCCTGGCTTCGGACGCCTCGTCGTTCGTCACCGGAGCCGAACTCTTCGCGGACGGCGGCTACACCCGAGCCTGAACGAGGGCCGGTGTGCGCATCCGGTTCCTCCCCGGCGGGATGGGGCGCACACCCGGCCGGGCGCAGCGTAGCGGGCGCGCCACGGCCCGGGGCCACGCCCTCCGTTCTCAGCTGCGGGCCGGACTCTCCTCGCCTTGCGTGTGCGGGGCGAGTTGCTCGGCGAGGCGGTTGTTGCGCAGGAGGGTGGAGACGTGCGTCTCGGCCCAGGCACGCAGAGCGGCGAGCGGTGTCTCCAGGGAGAGACCCAGTTCGGTGAGCCGGTAGTGGACGCGGGGCGGCACCGTGGGTTCCACGCGCCGGGCGATCAGGCCGTCGCGGACCAGGCTTTGCAGGGTCGAGGAGAGCATCTTCTGCGAGATGCCCGGTATGCGGCGCCGCAGCTCGCCGAAGCGGACCTCTTCCGGGGCCGCCTCGGCAAGCACTTTGATGACCATGGAGGTCCATTTGGTGCCGATCCGGTCCAGCACCTGCCGGGTCGGACACAGGGGATCGAAGAGGTCGCCCTGCCGAGAGCTGGTCACCTGGAGCTCACCACCTGTGGGAAAAGTGCCGTCTTGGGCCCCCGAGCCTAGTTCCTTACCGTTTTCTGGTCACCATTCGTTACCGCGCGCCTCCATGGAGCTTCCCATGCCCGAACCGAGCCGTGTCCAGATCAACGGCATCGACGTGAACGTCGCCTCGGCCGGATCCGGACCCGCTGTCCTGCTCCTGCACGGCTTCCCGCACACCTGGGAGGTATGGGGCGAGGTCATGGCGGACCTGTCCGCCCACTACCGGGTCATCGCACCGGACCTGCGCGGCTTCGGTGCGAGCACCCGCGCCGAGACGGGGTACGACGCGGTGAGCCTGGCCCAGGACGCCGAGGCTCTGCTGGAGGCGCTGGGGGTGGCGTCCGCGGCCGTGGTGGGGATCGACGCGGGCACTCCTGTGGCGTTCCTGCTGGCGATGCGCCGTCCCGACCTCGTGGAACGGCTCGTCGTCATGGAGTCGCTGATCGGCCGGCTGCCCGGAGCCGAGGAGTTCCTCGTCGGTGGTGCTCCGTGGTGGTTCGGTTTCCACGCAGTGGAGGGACTGGCGGAACGAGTGCTCCAGGGCCACGAGGCCGACTACATCGACTGGTTCCTCACCACCGGCACACTCGGCGACGGCGTGGCGGAGCCGATACGGCGGGCGTTCATCCGCGCCTACACCGGGAGGGCGGCACTGCGCTGCGCGTTCTCCTACTACCGGGCCCTGCCGCAGAGCGCGGCCCAGATCGAGCAGGCGGTCGCCTCCGCGCGGCTGACCGTGCCGACGTTGGCGATCGGCGCCCACCCGGTCGGCAGGGCGCTGGAGCACCAACTGCGTCCGATCGCCGACGATCTCACCGGACACATCATCGAGGAGTGCGGCCACATCATCCCCCTGCACCGCCCCGAGCGGCTGCTCGCCCTGCCGCGGCCCTTCCCGGCCGTCGGCCGCTGCCCGATCCGGACGGCCGGCAGGCGGACCCGTCGCCCGACCGGGCGCCGTTGTCCGTGATCGCCCGCCGGCCTCTCCGTGCGGGCTCACCACAACCAGGGGCCGAATGGTGAGGCCTGTGCGCTGCCCGGCCCGCCGGCCCGAGGAACCACCATGCAGCAGTGACCGCCGGCACGGCGACCGCCGTACCGATTCCGTCGTACCGGCGGTGCCTGCGTCACGCCCCCGGCGCGGCCTCGCGGGCGAAGTCCTCCAGCGAACCGGGCTTGACCTGGGGGTACTTGTCGTTGTCCAGGCTGTCGAACTTCGCCTTGCCCGTGACCATGCACCATTGGTACTGCAGGCCCACGTACTCGAACGGGTTCTGGGTGAGGCCGGCCCGGCGGGTGATCTCGGCGCGCAGCTCATCAGCGGTGCCGAGCCTCTTCAGGGCGAGGCTGCGGCCGGTGGCCCGCTCCAGGGCCTGGTGGAACCGGCGCATCGACAGCACCTCACCGGCGAACCGCTGGGTGCCCTTGGCCTGCGGGTCGAGGGCGACCGCGGCGGTGAAGGCGGCGGGGTCGGCGACCGAGGTCATGTCGAGCGGCTGGTCGGCATCGCCCCAATGGGCGACGGTGCCCGCCTCCCAGTCGACGATCCCCATGAAACCGATCATGACCTCGTAGAACGCACCGTTGAGCACCGAGATCACATCGAGGCTCGTGTCGCCGTACGCGGTCGCGGCCTGCCGACGCCAGTCGATCATGAAGTTGTCGCCGTCCTCCAGCTTGGTGATGTCGATGGCGAAGTCGGACGGGATGAAGCGGCGGGCACCGCTCCGTTCCGCGGCGCGCCCCAGGTTCCCCTGCCCGTCCACGATCAGCTCCGGGCCGCCCTGCACCGCCGAGATCACGGTGGTGGCGTCGCCGATCGCGGCGGCCAGCTTCTGAGGCGGGTCGGTGATGTCGCCCTCGACGAGCTCCAGGCCGCGGGCTTCCAGGGCCGCGAGTGCGGCCCTCTTGTCCCCCTTGGTGCCCGGCCGGACAAGAGCGCGCACGGGGGCGCCCTGGTCGAGCAGGGCGCTGGCGATCTGGCTGCCCAGCAGGCCGGTGGCGCCGACCACGAAGGTCTTGGAAGCGGTGGTCATGGTGTGGTTCTCCTCGGTAAGGTCCGGGCCTCGACCGGCCCGGACGCAGATGAGCACGGTGCGTGAGGGGAGGGGCGGTTCACGGGACGAGCAGGGTCTTGCCGACGGTGCTGCGCGACTCCACGGCGGCATGCGCGTCGGCCGCCCGCTCCAGCGGGAAGCTCTGGCCGACGACCGGCTTGATCTCGCCGGTGACCGCCAGGCCCAGGACGTCGGTGACCAGCTCACGGGCGAACGCGGGCCGGTTCCAGATGAGGCCCGCGCTGAAGCCGGTCAGGGTCGAGCCGCGAGCGAACAGCTCCATGGGCTGCACGTCGAGCGGCTGCCCGCTGGAGAAGCCGAACACGATCTGGCGGCCGGAGCCCACGGCCAGCAGCGAGAACGACTCGCGCCCCAGCTCGCCGCCGATGTGGTCGTAGACGACATCGACGGCGCCCTGAGCGACCTCGCGCACCTGCTCGGTCCAGCCGGGCAGCGAGTAGTCGACGACGTGGTCGGCGCCCAGCTCCTTGACGAGAGCGAGCTTGTCGGCGCCGCGAGCCGTGCCGATCACCGTCGCACCGGCCCGCTTCAGCAGTTGTACGAGGATCGTGCCGACGGCGCCGGCGGCGGCCTGCACCAGGACCCGGTCGCCCGCGGTGACGCGTGCGGTGTCGATCAGGCCGCGGGCAGTGGCTCCGTAGCGGTAGAGCGCGACGGCGTCCGGGAAGTCCAGCCCGTCGGGCACGGGGACGAGCGCTTCGGCGGGCGCGACGGCGAGTTCGGCATAACCGCCGGTGCCGCCGGTGGTGGCGAGCACCCGGCTGCCGAGGAGCGCCGTGTCCACGCCTGCCCCGGTCTCGATGACCTCGCCCGCGATCTCCTTGCCGAGGACCACGGGCAGCGGCGCGCCACCCAGGGCTCCACGCATCATGCCGGAGCGGATCTGGGTCTCCAGGAACTGGATGCCCACGGCAGCCACTCGGATCGCCACTTCGCCCGGCGCAGGATGCGGGTCCGGTAGCTCGGCGACGGTCAGCCGGTCCGGGGGGCCGAAGTCTTTCAGTACGACTGCGCGCACCTGTCCTCACTCCTTGGTGGAAAATGAACGGTTCGTTCGTCCCCGACGGCGGGGACGAACGGATGGCTGGCGAACCGGCCGCCGGTACGGATGATGTGGTCGCCGGCGTTGCGGGTGGCGCGAGATATCCAGGCAGCACATCGGCCACGCCATCGGCCGCCTGGACAACGAGTCCGAGCCTTCACCCGGCTCGAGGCCCCTCGACGCGTGCAAGACGCAGGTCGGTGTCGGGGGACCTACTTCTTCTTCTCGATGGCTTCGGCGAAGGCGGTCAGATTCTTGGCCAGGCTCTTGATCTCGGCGGTGCTCCAGTCCTCCATCAGCTCGGCCACGATGGCGGCCCGCGCCTGCCAGAGCCTGCGGATGGCGAGCTTTCCGGCTCGGCTGACGCTGACCAGCTGGGCGCGGGCGTCCCCCGGGTCGGGCTCGCGGACGATGAACCCGCGGGCCTCCAGACGCTTGGCGGGCGGGGTGAGCGTGGACTTGTCGACCTCCATGAGGTCCGCGAGGACCGAGAGGCGCACGGGGGCGTGCTGGGAGATCTGGGCGAGCAACGTGTAGTCACCCAGGGACAGGTCGAGCCCCGAGGCGGCCATGATGCGGCGCCTCGCCGTGGTGGAGAACATCCAGTTCCCCACCACGGCAAGGGCCGCGGCCACCTCGCCGGAAGCCTCGCGCTGTTCGTCCGGTCCGCCTGAGGGATTGCCTGACGTGCGTCCCATGTCCGACACCACGACCTCACTTGATTGGTTTGACCCAACCAACTATTACCCGGTGGTCCGGTCTCCGGCAAGTACGTTGTCTCGGTCCGCCCTCCGACTCGCCGGTCCCGGCCAAGGGTCGCGGGTTCTGGCGACGCGGTGTCGGCCGGCCGTTCTGCTCCTCGAGAGGGGTCGATCACCCGCGGCGAGGTCCCCGGCGGACTGCATGGCGCGGCACTTCCACGATGAGCCGCTGTGGCGGGGCCGACCGCTGCGCTGTGTGTGACCGTGCCGGATGATGCCCGGCGAGACCAAGGGCCGTGTTCGGGTGTGCCGGCCGCGGAATGCCGTGCACGGCCGCCCCGGCCTCCCATCGCGTCGGCCGCCCGATCTCCGGTACGTTGCCATGGCTGAGTTCGCGGATCGTACGGGTCGGACACACAGTGACCGACCGGGCGGGGGGCCGATGACCACACCACCACCTGACAACGTGCCGGCGGAGGACGACGGTCATACGTCGGCGGAGGACGACAACGAGACACCGGTACCCGCCGGCGCGCCGCCGTCGACTCTGCCGGCCCCCACCGCCGGCGCGACCACGGAACGAGAGCGCGAAGAGGCGCGGGAGCGGCGGCTGCTGCGCACCCAGTGGGCCATGGTGGTCGCGACCACGCTGCCCGGTCTGGCCGCCGTCATCGCCTTGGTCTTCACCTACGTCAGCGTTCAGCAGGGTCAGGACAATCTGAGGATGAGTGAGCAGGGCCAGATCACCGACCGGTACAACGATGCGGTCACCAACCTCGGCGCGGACAGTATCGACATACGCCTGGGCGGAATCTATGCGCTGCAGCGCATCATGACTGACTCCGCCCGGGACCAGCCCGCTGTCGTCCGCATCCTGACCGCCTTCGTACGCGTCCATGCTCCGAGTACTGCCGTCACCCGCAAGGAGGCTCGGCCTGACGGACCGCCACCAGACATTGCCGCCGCTCTGGAGACCCTGACCGGCCGAGACGCATTGGGCGATCGGGACGGCGGTGCCCGCGTGGACCTTCGACGGACAGACCTGCGGGGCGCGGACCTTACCGGTTCCGGTCAGAAGAGGCCCCTGGCCTGGGCGGATTTCCGCACAGCGGATCTCGCCGACGCCGACTTCGAGGGCGTGGATCTGATGTTCGCCCGTCTCGACGATGCGGATCTCACCAACGCCGACCTCGCCGGCACGAACCTGTTCGACGCGGATGTCCGTGGCGCCAACCTCCGCGGCGCGAACCTGTACGGGGCGCAATTCGACGACGCGGACTGCACCGGCGCGGATTTCACCGGCGCAGACCTTTGGGCAACAGATCTGCGGACGTGCAAAGGGCTGACGGTGAAACAGGTGCTGAGTGCACAGCTGCACTTGACCATGAGACTTCCGAAGCAGATGAACAAGGACGCCCGATTGCTGGCCCGAATCAGGGCTATAGAGAAGGCGCGCTGTGACAAGAAACTCTGTCGTGAAGGACCGGGAGAACCGAAGGATTGAGTGAGAGGGACACCTGGCTGTCGGTGAGCTCCGTCAATGTGAAGACTCTCCACCGTCCCGACGACGGCATCACGCGCTCCGGGCGGTGGAATCCGGCGCCCACCCGACGCGGCAGCCGGGCCATCGGCAGCGGGCGAGGGTGCCGCGGCCGTGACCGAGCAGGGTCTGTCCGGTCCGGTGGGGCGGCCCGACGGCGTCCATGCCGGCACACCCGGGCGGCCACCGCCGCCGCCGGTCCTCCGCAGGGCGGCCCGGGCCGAAACCGGGACGCGTGCGGGCCGGCCTCCGTCCTCGCAAGACACGGGGCCGGCCCGTAGGACCGTGCGATCGGTCAGGGTGTCGTGGCGAGGTTGTGACGCAGTGAGCCCGGTGTGCGCAGTGCGCGTTCGATGTCCTCCAGCGACCGGTTGCGGGTCTCGGGCACCTTCAGTGCCACGAAGACGATGCAGAGCACGTTGAGGGCCGCGTAGAGGAAGAAGGTTCCCGCCCGGCCGATCGCGTTGATCGTGCTGAGTGCGGTCACGGCGATCAGGAGGTCGAATCCCCAGACGCACAGCGTGGCGAGGCTGGTCGCGGGACCGCGCACGCCGAGGGGGAGGATCTCCGGGGCGATCAGCCAGACCACGGACTGCATGCCGATGCCGTTGCACAGGATGTACACGAACAGCGAGATGATCACGATCCAGTGCTGTGCGGGTGAGCCGTCCATGAGGAAGGCCAGGCCCAGCACGGCCATGGCCAGGCCCGACAGCGGCATGAACCACAGCATGGTCCTGCGGCGGCCGATGGCGTCCACCGCGATGGCCCCGGTGATGCCCGCGACGACGAGCATCGCCCCGATGCCGATGCCCGTGACCAGCGCGACCGACTCCCCGAAGCCCGCATCGGACAGGATCGTCGGGGCGTAGTAGACGATCGCGTTGATGCCGGTCAGCTGGGAGAACGCGGCCATACCGAGGGCGACGACCAGGGCGGCACGCAGCCAGGGCTGCAGCAGCGCGCGGCTGTCCTGCCGCGGGGGCGACACGGCGACGTCGCGGATGGCGGCGATCTCGCCGGCGATGTCGGCGCCCTGGGGGCGCAGCCGGCGCAGCACCGCGTGGGCCTCGGAGGTCTCCCCGCGCCCGACCAGCCAGCGCGGGCTCTCCGGCAGTCTGGTCATGCCGATCGCCAGGACGGCGGCGGGAACGACGGCCAGGCCGAACATCACACGCCACCCGCCGCTGCCGACCAGCAGCCAGCCCACCAGGTAGGCGATCAGCTGACCGATGGCCACCATCAGCTGGAAGAGCACCATGAGCCGGCCGCGGATGCCGGGCGGCGCCACCTCGGCGATGTACACCGGCACCATGTTCGACGCCCCGCCCACGGCCAGGCCCAGCACCAGGCGTGCCGCGATCAGCGTGCCGGTGTCGGGGGCCGCGGCGGCGCCGAGCGCGCCCACGGCGAAAATCACCGCCACCCAGAACACCACCCGGCGCCTGCCGAGGCGCCCGGCGAGCCGCCCGGAGACCAGGGCGCCGATCATCGCTCCCACGAGGATGACGCTGACGACGATCTCCTGCCCACGGGAGGACAGGTGCAGGTCCTGGCGGAGGTACAGCAGTGCGCCGGAGATGATGCCGGTGTCGTAGCCGAACAGCAGGCCGCCCAGGGCGGACACGGCGGCCACCGCGTAGACCTGGGCCGGCGTGCGGACGCGGCCGCGCTCGGGAGCAGGCGCGACCGCGGTGCTCTCAGGCATCGCCCATGACCAGACCCTCGATGGTGTGCTTCTGCGTGACGGGCTCCAGCTCGTCCACCACCGGGCAGTCCAGGTGTCGGCGCACGCGCTCGGGCAGCGACTCCCAGAAGGCGCGGGTGACCGCCGTGTCGTGCCGGTCGCCGTTGTGCGCCTCCGGGCCGTCGACACCGAGGACCAGAACGGGGCGGGACTTGGCGGACTCGTTCTTCGTGCCGCGGTGGATGGCCAGTGCGGTGCGGCAGGAGATGTCTCCGCGCCGCGGGTACTTGCGCACGGCGAGCTCCTCGTACCGGCGGTAGTGCGACTTCGGCGGGAACATGTCGTGCGCGAACTCCGGGCTGTCGTCCCACTGGGTGCCCGGCGCGATCTCGAAGGGACCCATGTCCTTCTCGGTGTCCACACCGGTGACGTTGAAGGCCAGCGACGTCAGGCGGCGCTCGCGCCGGGTCTCCTCGGGCATCGGGAAGTCACGGTGCCAGGGCTGGTTGACCGCGCCCTTAAGGGGGACGTCGAAACCCAGCTCCACGATGCGGTAGTCCGGCCCGAGCACCGCGGTGCACAGCGAACGCACCCACGGATGGTCGACCAGGTCCACGAAGCCCCTGAGCTGTTCGGGATGGATCTCGACGTAGTAGCGGTTCGGGCCGCGTCCCACGGCGCCGCCCGGGCGGGCCATGGCCTCGGCGAAGGCCTTCTCGATGTCCTCGCGGAGCCGGTCCGCCCACTCGGGTGTGAACGCGCCCTTCCGGGCCGTGATGCCGTCGGTGTACAGGGCCTCCACGTCGGCGGACACATCGATGTCCAGCTGGTCCATCGAAACACCGGGACAGGCGTGCGTGGTCATGTGCGCCTCCTTGCGCCGTTCTCTGTCGGAGCCATGCTGCAACGTTGCATTCAGCGTTGCAATACCTCGGGGCGACTTTCCGGCGTTCTTTGTCCGCCGCTGCGTGACGTGCCAAGATGACCACCGTGAGCAGTCGCCTGAAGGATGTGGCAGCCCGGGCCGGGGTATCGATACGCACCGTGTCCAACGTCGTCAGCGGTACGGGGTCCGTCGCCGAGGAGACACGCGCACGCGTGCAGGCGGCCCTGGACGAGCTGGGCTACCGCCCGAACCTGGCCGCGCGCAACCTGCGGGGCGGCCGCACCGGTCTGATCGGTCTGGTCATCCCCGAGCTGCACTCGCCGTACTTCGGCGAACTCGCCGGCCTGATCGTGCAGGCCGCCCAGCAGCGCTCGTGGACGGTCGTCATCGATCAGACCTTCGGCGACGGCGAGGCGGAGCGGCGGCTGTTGGAAGGCACCGGGGGACGGGTGGTCGACGGGCTCATCATCAGCCCGTGGTCACTGCGCCCGGAGGAGCTGACCGCCCGCGCCCGCGACGTCCCGGTGGTCCTCCTGGGCGAGCAGCGCGCGCCGGGGCTGGCGGACCGGGTGGCCGTCGACAGCGTCCTCGCGGCCGACGAGGCGACCACCCACCTGCTGGAGACCGGGCGCAGGCGCATCGCGGCGATCGGCCTGCAGCCCCATCTGCACAACGAGACGGCCCGCCAGCGGCTGGAGGGATACCACCGCGCCCTGCGGCGTGCCGGCCTCTCGCCCGACGTGACGCTGCAGCGGCCGGTCCGAGCGCTGCACCGCGAGGACGGAGCGCGGGCGATGACCGAGCTGCTGGACTCCGGGACACGACCCGACGCCGTCTTCGCCTTCAGCGACGAACTCGCCCTCGGAGCGCTGCACGTGGCACACCGACGCGGGCTGCGCGTCCCCGACGATCTCGCCGTGGTCGGCTTCGACGGCATCGAGGACGCCCGGTACGCGTGTCCGCCGCTGACCACCGTGGTGCCCGACAAGAAGCAGATCGCCGAACGCGCCCTGCAGTGCCTGGCGGACCGCGTCTACAGCCCCGCCGCGTCGGTGCCGCCCCTGGACGTCGTGGTGCCGCACCGGCTCGAGATCCGCGACAGCAGCCGCCCGGCCGGGTGAGCCAATGGCTCAGCTTCTTCCCCGTGATCTTCTTCCCCGTGATCTTCTTCCCCGTGACCGGCGGCGGCCGGTGCGCACATCCCCGCCTTCCGCCGGCGGCGCGGGTCCGGATGCGCTCCGGCCGGGCGGCTGCGGCCCCCTCGTGCGGAGGTCGCCGAGGGCGTTACGGGCGGCGGCGCGAACGATGTTGCGGGCCATGCCGCCGAAGACGACGGCGTGGAAGGGCGAGACGCCCCACCAGTACAGATGGCCGAGCAGGCCGTGCGGGTGGAACAGCGCACGCTGCCGGTACCGGACGCCGCCGTCCCCCTCGTCGTCCACGCGCATCTCCAGCCATGCCAGGCCGGGCAGCCGCATCTCCGCGCGCAGTCGCAGCAGCCGCCCGCGCTCGATCTCCTCCACGCGCCAGAAGTCCAGAGAGTCGCCCACGCGCAGCCGTCGCGCGTCCCGCCGGCCCCGGCGCAGCCCGACACCACCGACGAGACGGTCGAGCCGGCCGCGCACGGCCCAGGCGAGCGGGAAGGAGTACCAGCCGTTCTCGCCGCCGATGCCCTCGATCACCTGCCACAGCGCCTGAGGGGTCACGTCCGCGGCGCGCTCGCGCACGTCCGTGTAGAGGCTGCCGCCCGCCCAGTCCGGGTCGGTGGGCAGCGGATCGCTGGGCGCGCCCGGGACGGACGCCGACGACCAGCGTGTGGCGACCTGAGCCTCCCGCACCCGCTGGAGTGCCAGGGCCACGGCCCGGTCGAAGTCGAAAGGGTGGCCGGGTGGGCTGGGCAGGTATCGCTCGATGTCGTTCTCGCGGCAGACCACCTCGTGGCGCAGTGACTCCGTCAGCGGGCGCGCGATGGATGCGGGCACCGGGGTCACCAGTCCGACCCAGTGGCTCGACAGGCCGGGTGTGAGCACCGGTACCGGCACGACCAGCCTGCGTGGCAGCCCGGCGACGGCCGCGTACCGCTGCATCATCTCCCGATAGGTGAGGACCTCCGGACCCCCGATGTCGAAGGTGCGGCTGACCTCGGCCGGCAGCCGTGCGCAGCCCACCAGCAAGCGCAGCACGTCCCGCACGGCGATGGGCTGGATGCGGGTGTGCACCCAGCGGGGGGTGACCATCACCGGCAGCCGCTCGGTGAGGTAGCGCAGCATCTCGAAACCGGCCGAACCGGAGCCGATGATGACGGCGGCCCGCAGTACGGCGGTCGGCACGCCCGAGTCGAGCAGGATCCGGCCGACCTCGGCCCGCGAGCGCAGGTGCGGCGACAGCCCGTGTTCGGGAACTCCCACGGGGGTCAGGCCGCCGAGGTAGACCAGGCGCCGTGTCCCGGCCCGGCGGGCCTGCTCGCCGAAGACACGAGCCGCCTCCCGGTCGGTGCGTTCGAAGTCGCGGCCGGTGCCGAGCGCGTGCACCAGGTAGTAGGCCACGTCCACGTCCCCCAGGGCCCGTGCCACGGACGCGGCGTCGGTGACGTCGCCCCGGACGATCTCCACGCGGCCCGCCCAAGGATGGTCCCGCACCTTGCGCGGAGTGCGGACCAGGCAGCGCACCCGGTACCCGGCGTCCAGCAGTTCCGGCACCAGTCGGCCGCCGATGTAGCCGCTGGCACCGGTGACGAGACAGGTCGCCCCCGTGCGGTAAGCCGCCTCGTCCGCGCTCACCGTCGTCTGCGTCTCGTCCGCCACGAGCACTCTCTCCCGTCCTCGCGCGTGCGGCCGCGCCGAACCGCGGATCCGGCTTCCTCCACCTTGCCCTCCGCCGCCTCGGATGCGCCTCGTGCGCGCGGCGATCGGGTCACCCCGTGCCCGGCACGCGGGCGGCGCCGGAACGAGAATGCCGCCTTCCCGGAGCCCCACGGGCGCCCGACGGGAACTGCGAGGTGTGCCGCCCCCACTTTCGTGCAACCCCCTTTCGCGGAGTCCTCGATCACGTGATCCCCGGTCTGCCGGGTTTGCGCCTGCCGGCTGCGAAAGCCTCCCGGGTCCTCCTCTGACGCGCCGCCGACGGCCCTGCCCCAGGCGCCCGCGATGCGCACACGCGGTCGGTCGGTGGCAGACTGCGTCTCCCCTGGCGAGGACCGGTCCTGAGAGAGTGACCAGCGGACGCAGACCAGTGAACTCCCGCCGCTCCGCCATGGCTCCTGAGCGATATTCGGTTGAGCGGTATTCGGCCAGGTCGATGGCTTTGTGCCATTCGCAGGGAACCCGACCCCGACATCACCGATGCACCGCTACACAAGAAGGCAGGGGCGGTGTGCTGCCGTCCCGCTGCCGTGGTGGCCGGTCGGTGGGGAGGTTCGGAACGATTGCTGACCATCATCCAATGTGACGCCGCTGCTCGCAGTCGTCGTGTTCCACCGGCTGCGACGGCGTACGGAAGCCCGCAGCCGCTTCGACGAGAAGCTGACCGGCGTCATCGCCCTGGCTCCGGGCGTCCTGATCACGCCCACCCGGTCGACCAGAGGATCTCTAACGTCCTGGGCCGGCTCGCCGGCGGTATCACCGAGGCCGGCCGATGAACCCCCGCCCCCGCACGGACCGGATGACACCCGCCGGCGCGCCCGGCGCGGCACTGCCCTGGGCAGCGGGGGAGTGATGGCGGCACGTCGGCGGCGCCGACGCTTCTTGAAGAAGCGGACGCGCAGGCAGCTGCAGATTTGGGGTGCGGTGGCGGCCTTGGTCGCCGTGGTGTGGGTGGCCGGGCACTGGTCGGTGGTGTGGCCGGCCCTGGTGGCCGTGCTCGCCGCAGCCGTGGTGGGTGGGGCCGGTTGGGTGCTGTGGCGGGCACACCACCACGCAGTCGGCCAGGACCGGGCGTGGCGGGCGCAGGAGGAGGCGAGAGCGCGCGAATTGTCGATGGCCGAGGTCGACGCTCTGTCGTGGCAGGAGTTCGAAAAGTACATCGCGCAGCTGTGCCGGCGGGCCGGCTGCACGAAGGTCGTCGTCAGCGGCAAGAGCGGAGACCTGGGCGCGGGTGTCGTCGGTTACTTGGCCGACGGCCGCAAGCTGGGGGGCCAGTGCAAGAAGTACGCGCCGCACCGGAGCGTGTCTTCGCAGGACATGCAGAAGTTCGTCGGCACCGCCCGCCTCGAGCACGGCGCGGACGTCGCGTTGTTCGTCACCACCTGCCGCTCGTTCACCAGGGACGCGCTGGGCCTGGCGCTGCGCCAGGACATCGTGGCCATGCATCGCGACCTGCTGGGCGCCTGGGTCAAGGGCGCTTCTCTCGAGACGCTGATCCCGCTGAACGGCAGGGGCGCAGGCAGAAGGCGGCGTCCTTCTGCCTGACACCAGCCGCCGCCCCTGCGGTCGTGCCGCACGACACAGTGCGGGTCGTCGCCAGTGACGGCCACGTCCGTCCCGCGCCCTGTACGCCGACGGAGCACGTGCGGTGGGGCGACGGCTGGGGCGACCGGTCCAGCGAGGCCGCCCGCTTCCGACGTGTGGCCCAGGCGACGACGACACTGCAGCAGGTGACGCGCGGAGAGCCTGGGCGCGGCAGGGTGCTCCGTACCGGTCACGCACGGGAGGCGAGCTGCCGCCCTTCGTTCCACGTGTCGAGCCGCTTCCGATAGGCGGCCTCGACGATCGGATAGGGGTAGGTGCCGAGGAACAGGCGCAGGGGTGGTGTGTCGGTGTCCACGAGTTCGAGAACGACGGCGGCGGTACTCCGCGGGTCCTGGGGAGTGCGGGCGGACGCGCCGGCCCGGCGCGCGGCGCGGACGGGTTCATAGGCGGGCAGCGGGTCGGTGTGCACGGCGGAGGCCCCCGACCAGTCGGTGCCGTAAGGGCCGGGTTCCACGAGGGTCACGTGGATCCCGAAGGGGGCGACCTCCTGTGCCAGGGCCTCGCTCATCCCCTCCAGGGCCCACTTGGAGGCGTTGTACAGCCCGAGCGTGGGGAAGGCGGCGAGGCCACCGAGGCTGGAGACCTGCAGGATGTGACCGCTGCCCTGGGCCCGCAGGTACGGCAGGGCCGCCTGTGTCACCCACAGCGGGCCGAACAGGTTGGTGTCGAGCTGGGCACGAGCCTGTTCCTCGGTGGTTTCCTCGATCATGCCGAACAGGCCGTAGCCCGCGTTGTTGACGACCACGTCCAGGCGGCCGAAGGTCTCCGCGGCCTGCCGCACCGCAGCGGTGACGGCGGTGCGGTCGGTCACGTCGAGTTGCATGGGGAGGACATTGTCTCCGTGGGCGTCCAGGAGAGGCCTCAGCGTCTTGGGGTCACGTGCGGTGGCGGCGACGCGGTCGCCGCGGTCGAGAGCGGCTTCGGCCCAGATACGGCCGGAGCCGCGGGACGCGCCGGTGATGAACCAGGTCTTCATGACATCGAGCCTGCGTCCCTCGCCCCTCGGCAGCCAGCACCCCCGCAGGGTTACCCTCGCGGCATGGCCGTCGACAATCTTCTGGGAGATTTCCTCAAGGCCCGGCGCGCACGGGTCGCTCCGGCGGACGTGGCGGTGCCCGTCGGCGGACGTCGCCGGGTTGCCGGACTGCGCCGGGAGGAACTGGCCCGGCTCGCCGGCATCAGTGAGCCGTACCTGGTCCGGCTCGAACAGGGTGTCGACCGGCACCCCTCGCCCCAGGTGCTGGACTCCCTCGCGCGGGCGCTGAGGCTGGACGCCGACGCCTCCGCCCACCTGCACGCCCTTGCCCATCCCGGCCCCGTGCCGCCGCCGCGGACCGAGGTCTCCGCGGAGGTGCACCGGCTGCTCGACGCGTGGACGGACCGCCCCGCGTACGTGCGGGACCGATACTTCGACGTGCTCGCGGCGAACAAGCAGGCCCGCGCGCTCGCCCCGATGTACGAGCCCGGGAGCAACCTGGTCCGAGCGGTGTTCCTCGATCCGGCGTCCCGGCGGCTCTTCCCCGACTGGGCGGAGGTGGCCGCGCAGACCGCGGCGGCCCTGCGCGCCGAAGCCGACCCACGCGACCCCAGAACCGCCGGCCTGATCACCGAGCTGGAGACGGACGAGGAGTTCCGTCGTCTGTGGATGCGGCACGAGACGCGGCCCGCCCGGGACGAACTCAAGCGCTTCACGCACCCGGTCGTCGGCAGCCTCGCCCTGCGACGACAGGCGCTCACCGTCGGCGGCGCCGAGCAACAGGTGATCATCGTGTACCAGCCGACGGCCGGGAGCCCGTCCGAAGCGGCCCTGGCGCGTCTTCTGTGACGTGCGGCGCGGGCGATGCGTTCGGGGTCCAAGGAAGAAGCGGCGGGTCGACGCCGACGGCGGGTCAGCGGCAGCCGGGTGCGGTGAACGAGTTGGGCCACTCGATCCCCGTGCGTGCGATCCGCGGGACGACGGTTCGGCTGCGGAGCCACCGTCGCCGGCAGTCGCTGGTGCACCCCTGGTCCGCGTAAAGCTTGGCGGGGGGCCCGGACGGGCCGAAGCCCGACGGCGGCTGGCGCCACGTACATCGCGCCGTGGCCACGAACACAACGGCTGCCGGCACCTGCCGGTCACGGACGCAGCGATGAGTTTTCAGGGCTTCGAGAGTCTCACCACCGTTGTTGACGACAGAAGAGGAGCACGTGGTGCAGCTGCTGAGAGTCCAGAACTTCACTGTCTCGAGTGACGGCATCGGTGCCGGTGAGGACCAGAGCCTCGAGAGTCCGTTCGGCCACGCCGTCGACCCGGCGGCACTGTTCGCATGGGCCGGCGCCACGGCGAGCTGGCCGATGCGCACCGATCCCGGCGGGAGCCGGGGTCTCGACGACTATTTCACGAGGGACTACGCCCGCAACATCGGCGCCGAGATCATGGGCCGCAACAAGTTCGGTCCCCAGCGCGGACCCTGGCAGGACCACGAGTGGCGCGGTTGGTGGGGTGAAGAACCCCCGTTCCACACCCCGGTGTTCGTCATGACGCATCACAAGCGTCCGTCGTTCACGCTCTCGGACACCACGTTCCACTTCGTCGACGGCGATCCGGCCACGGTCCTCGAACAGGCGCGGGAGGCGGCGCAGGGCAAGGACGTCCGGCTCGGCGGCGGGGTGACGACCCTCCGGGAGTTCCTGGACGCCGATCTCGTCGACACCCTGCACGTGGTGGTCTCGCCGGTGAAGCTCGGGTCCGGACTGCGACTGTGGGAGTCACCCGATGAGCTGCTCGACCGGTTCCACCTGGAGGTCGTGCCCAGCCCGAGCGGCGTGACCCACCACCTGTTCTGGCGAAAGTGATCGTGCCTCGGGGCAGGCCCCGGCCCGCTGTTTCGTTCGGCGGGGCCGCCCTGAGGTGAGCTGCGGAGTCCGGCCTCGGGCGGCCGGCCCCACCCCACGCACCCGAGGCGGTCGCCGCCAGGCGTTCTGCTCCCGGGCCAACAGCGCCTGTCTGCGCAGGCGCGGCGTCGCATGGCGGCTGAGCGGCGGGCCGGCCGGGCGGCCGAGTCGGTGGCGAGCGGACAGCTGGTGGCGCTGCTCTGCGGCTCGTCCCTGTCGCTCGCCTTCGCGGCGGTGTCGACGCTGGGCCGCCGCAGGGCCCGGGCGGTCCTGCTCGCGGTCGGGCCGCCGCAGGAGCTGTCCGGATCGGTAGTGATCTTCTTGGCCGCCTTGATGCGGCGCTAGACCGCGGTGAAGCCGCCGTCAGCGGCGATCACGGCTCCTGTGACGAAGCTGGAGCGTGGTGAAGCCAGGAAGCACAGGACCTCGGCGATCTCTTCTGGCTGCGCGACTCGGCCCAGGGGCTGCGCCTCGGCGAAGGACGCCAGGTATGAGCGGCTGTCGGGGCGGATCGTGTCGAGGAAATCGGTCTCGATGACGCCTGCGGCAACGAGATTGGCACGAATGCCCAGTGGCCCGCCCTCGACGGCGAGCACCTTGGTCAGTTGGGCCAGAGCGCCCTTCGACGCGCTGTAGGCGACGCCCTCGGGCAGGGCGACGGTGCCGGCGTAGGACCCGGTGCTGACGATGGCGCCGCCGCCGCGGCTCTTCATGACCCGGAAGGCTTCGCGGGCGCAGAAGAACGAGCCGCGGGCGTTGACCGCCAGCACAGCGTCCCAGTCCTCGGCGGTGGTTTCGGTGATGGGTTTGTTCAAGGTGCGTCCGGCGTTGTTGACCAGGATGTCCAGTCCTCCGAAGGTGTCCAGGGCCGATCGCACCGCGTGGGCGGCGGTCTCTTCCCGTGTGATGTCGCCGCGTAGCGCGCGTACGCCGGGAAACTCGTCCGGCAGAGTCGTGAGGTCGGGGCGTAGGTCCACGGCTACGACGTGGGCGCCGCGGGCGTGGAGAAGCGCCACGGTCTCCTTGCCCACGCCGCGCGCGGCCCCGGTGACCAGAGCGGTCTTCCCAGCGAACTCGGCGGATTGGGGCGCCTGAGTGGGCGCAGTTGCAGGTGTCATGGTGCGGTCCCTGGAGAAGGTGAGGGTGAGTGCAGGCGCCGCTGCGGGCTACCTGAAGAAGTGCTGTGCAGGGGTGCGGTGAGCGGCCCAGGTGGGCCAGGACGTCCACGCGCTCACGGGGGTGCGTCGTTCACGGCGGGCCGTCCTGGCCGTCGTACGGCCGGGACCGTCAGGGCGCGGTGAGGCCGCCGTCGCCCACCAGCTCCGAGCCGGTGACGAACGAGGAGTCGTCGCAGGCCAGGAAGAGGATCGCGGATGCCACCTCGTCGGCGCGGCCGGCCCGGCGCATGGGGGTGCGCCGGATGTCCGGCTGCTGGTCGCCCTGGTCGTCCAGGAGGTCCTGGATCATCGGTGTGGCGATCACCCCGGGATGCACCGAGTTGACCCGCACTCCCTGCCGGGCGTACTCGACCGCGGCGGTCTTGCTCAGCAGGCGCACGGCCCCCTTGGACGCCTGGTAGGCCGCGGCCGCGCCGCTTCCCACCAGGCCGAGTACGGACGAGGTATTGATCACCGAGGCGTTGCCGCTCGCACGCAGGAGCGGCATCGCGGCCTTCATGCCGAGCCAGGTGCCTTTCTGGTTCACGTCGATGACGCGGTCCCACTCCTCTTCCCGCGTGTCCTCGATACCTGGCCAGTCCAGAATGCCGGCGAGGTTCACGAGCACGTCCAGCGTGCCGAACCGGTCGCGTACGACGGTGATCGCTTCCTCCCACTCCCGCGCGGAGGAGACGTCGAGGCGGGCAGCGACGACCTCCGCACCGCGTGCCCCGATCCGCTGGGACAGGTCCCGCAGGGGGCCTTCGGCGACATCGGTGATCACCAACCGGGCGCCTTCGCGGGCGAAGAGTTCGGCGGTCGCGGTGCCGAGGCCGCCGGTCGCGCCCGTGATGAGCGCGACCTTGCCGTCAAGTCGTTGTCCTGTCATGAATATGGTCCCTTGGCTCTCGTCGATGCCGACTGGCTGACTGCTGTGTCGGACTTCGGGGTCCGCCGACGGCGGATCCGCCGCCCCTCCCGGTGACCAGGGCGGCCGCGGCCCGACCTCCGCTACGACGGCTTCTGCTGGTGCCGTCCTTCCCGCTCCACCGAGTCTGAGCAGGTCAGCGACCACCCACCAGGACGTGTGCTGCCTGGGTGTGCCACACCCAGGCAGCACACCGGACCACCGCCTAGCCTTGACCGCATGGACGACAACCACCTGGGAGACTTCCTGCGCGCACGCCGCGCCGGCCTGCAACCGCAGGACGTCGGCATGACCAGCTACGGAGCCCGCAGGGTCGCCGGGCTGCGCCGCGAGGAGGTCGCCGTCCTGACCGGAGTGAACGCCGACTACTACACCCGCCTCGAACAAGGCCGCGAACGCAACCCCTCACCCCAGGTGGTCGACGCGCTCAGCCGCGCGCTGCGCCTCGACGCGGACGCCCGCGCGCACTTGTACCGGCTGGCCGGGGCCACGCCCGGCGAACGGCCCTGCGCCCACGCCGCCGAGCGGGTCGGCCGGGCGCTTCGGCAGCTGATGGACGGCTACCCGAACACGCCGGCGTTCGTCATGAGCCGGACCCTGGACCTCCTCGCCGTCAACGCCTTGGCCGACGCCCTCTACGCCCCGTTCGAGCCGGCGGACAACCTGGCCCGCATGACCTTCCTCGACCCGGCGGGCCGCACCTTCTACACGGACTGGGACCGGGCGGCACAGGCCACTGTCGCCAACCTTCGCGAGGCGACCGGATTCGACCCGGACAACCCCCGGCTGCGCGAACTCGTCACCACCCTCACCGAACGCAGCGCGGACTTCGCCCGCCTCTGGCGGGCCCACACCGTACGGGGCAAAGCACGGGACGCCAAACACCTCCTCCACCCGGACGTCGGCCCGCTCACCCTCACCTATCAAGCGTTCGACGTGCGCGAGACACCCGGCCAGCAGCTCGTCATCTACCATGCCGAACCAGGCAGCCCCAGCGCCCAGTCGCTCGATCTGCTCGGTTCCATCCATGCCACCCGGCGCCGGTTCGGTTCCGGCCCTACCGCCGACCAACCGACGGAACGTGGAGATCGGCGACGGTAGGTCGGCTTCGCCTCCGCGTGTTTCGCAGGTGCCGGCAGCCGCTCCGTCGTCGCGGCCTCATTCGGTCATATCGACACCAGCAGTGGATCACCGATCCCAGCAATGGTTCATCCGTCCCTCAGGGCGGCAGCGGTGACGGTTCCCTCGATGGTGGCGACGGGTCCTTCGTAGAGGATCCGGCCGCCGTGCCGGCCGGGGCCCGGGCCCAGGTCGATGAGCCAGTCGGCGCGCCGGACGACATCGAGGTGGTGCTCGATGACGACCACGGTGTGGCGTCGGTCGAGGAGCCGGTCGAGGACGTCGAGCAGGACGCCGATGTCGCGCAGGTGCAGCCCGGTGGTGGGTTCGTCGAGGACGTAGAGGGTCGGTTCGGTGGCCGCGCGCAGCTCCTTGGCGATCTTGACGCGCTGGCATTCGCCACCGGACAGCGTGGTGAGCGGCTGGCCGAGGCGGAGGTAGCCGAGTCCGACCTGCTCCAAGTGGCGGAGCGCCTCGCGGATCTGCCGGTCCGGCAGTCGGGAGATGGCGTCGGTGATGGTGAGGTCGTCGATGTCCGCGACGGACAGCCCGTTCACCCGGTGGCGCAGCACCTCGTCGGTGAACCGCCGTCCCTGGCAGGTCTCGCAGACGGTCTCCTGGTCGTCCATGAAGGCGAGGTCGGTGTGGATGACGCCGAGTCCTTTGCAGTCGGGGCAGGCGCCTTCGGAGTTGGCGCTGAACAGGCCGGCGGGCAGCCCGCTGTGCCGGGCGAAGAGCTTGCGGATGCCGGCGGCGATCCCGGTGTAGGTGACGGGGGTGGAACGGCGGTTGGTGCTGACCGGTTTCTGGTCGATGACGACCGCGTCGTGCTGGGCGACCAGTTCCGCCGCGAGGCTGGACTTGCCCGAACCGGCGACCCCGGTCAGGACGGTGAGCACTCCTGCGGGGATGGTCACGGTGAGGTTCTTGAGGTTGTTGCGGGTGGCACCGGTCACCGTGATGGCACCGGTGGCGGCCCGCGGGTCGTCGGCAATCCGGGTGCGCCGGTCCAGGGCCGCGGCGGTCGCGGTCCGCGCCGCCCGGAGCTCCTCGAAGGTTCCCTGGAAGACCAGTTGTCCTCCTTCCGCGCCGGCGCCGGGCCCGATCTCGACGATCTGGTCGGCGACCTCCATCACGGCGGGGTCGTGCTCGACGACGAGGACGGTGTTGCCCTTGTCCCGCAACTGCCGCAGCAAGGCGGTCATGGAGGCGACGTCGTGCGGGTGGAGGCCGACGGTGGGCTCGTCGAAGACGTAGAGCATCTCGATGAGACTGCTGCCGAGGTGCTTCACCGTCTTGATCCGCTGCGACTCTCCGCCGGACAGGCTGGTGGTGGCGCGGCCGAGATGGAGGTATCCGAGCCCGATGGTGACCATGGCCCGCAGCCGCTCGGTGAGGGCGGCCACGACCGGCGCGACGGCGGGGTCGGTCACCTGCTCCACGACGCCGATGAGCTCGGTGATCTCCATACGGGCCATCTCGCCGATGGTGTACCCGAGCACGGTGGCGGTGCGGGCCGCCTCGTGGAGACGGTCCCCGTGGCACTCGGGACAGGTGGCGGAGCGGGTGAACCGGTCGATGACCCGCCTCTTGCGATCGGAGAGGTGGTCCCTGGTGCGCAGGTAGATCCGTTCGAACCGCTCGACGATGCCCTGGTAGTCCTTCGGCAGCCGGGTGCCCAGGCGGGCGGCGTGCTCGCCGCCGTACAGCAGGGCGTGGCGCTCGGCCTCCGGCCAGTCACGCAGCGGGGTGTCCACGTCGAAGCCGCCGACGTCGGCGTACTTGTTGTACCAGTAGCCGCCCGCACCGAACCCGGGCAGCAGGATCGCGCCCTGGGCCAGGGACAGGTCCAGGTCGAGGAACCGGTCCACGGCGCTCACCACCACCTCGCCGATCCCGGAGCAGGCCGGGCACATACCGGCCGGGTCGTTGAACGAGAAACGGTTCGACTCGCCCACGTGCGGCGAGCCGATACGGGAGAACAGCAGCCGCAGGTAGGTCCAGGTGTCGGTGACCGTCCCCACCGTGGACCGGGCGTTCCCGCCGATCCTGCGCTGGTCGATCACCACCACCGGGGAGAGCCCCTCGATCCCTTCCGTCTCGGGCCGCGTCCACTTCGGCAGCCGGTTGCGGACGAACGGCGGATGGGTCTCGTTGAGCTGATGCCGGGCCTCCGCCGCGATCGTCTCGAACACCAACGACGACTTGCCCGACCCCGACACCCCCACGAACACGACCAGCCGACCGCGCGGGATGTCCACGTCCAGGCTCTTCAGATTGTTGGTCCGGGCCCCTCGGATCCGCATCACGCGCTCTAGCATGCGACGAGGCTACGAAGAGATGCGGCCAGGTTCTGACCGCAAAAGCGACAGCACCAGCACAGTGACAGCGACAGCGACCGTGACCTTCACCGGGACCATGAGTGAGACGGAGTGACGGGGACCCATGCCGGATGTCACCCAGCGCATCCTCGCCCTGCTGGCGACCCTGCAGACCGGGCGGTCGTTCAGCGGCGACGAACTCGCCGCACGGCTCGAGGTCAGCCCTCGGACCCTGCGCCGCGACATCGACCGCCTGCGCGGCTATGGATACCCGGTCAGCGCCCAGCCCGGCCCCGGTGGCCACTACCGCCTCGCCACGGGCACCGTCCTGCCGCCCCTGTCGTTCGACGACGACGAGGCCATCGCGACCCTCCTCGGGCTGGCCACCCTCGCCGCGACCGGCAGCGCCGCCCACGGCAGCGTGGACGAAGCCGCCACTCGGGCCTACGGCAAGGTCGACCAGTACCTCCCCAAGCGGCTGCGCCACCGTGCGGCCCAGCTCCGCGCGAGCCTGGAGACCGGCACGGCTCCGGCCCCGAGCACGAGCGCCGAGGCCCTGGCGACCCTGGCCGAGGCCATCCAGCACCGCCGCGTCATCACCTTCGACTACACCGGCAAGGACGGCGCGGTCACGTCCCGCCGCGTCGATCCCTACCGGCACGTCCACCACCACATGCGCTGGTACCTGCTGGCCTGGGACGTCGACAAGGGCGACTGGCGTGTCTTCCGCATCGACCGGATGAGCCGCCTGGAGAGCTCCACCAGCACCTACCTACCGCGGCCGCTGCCCGCGGACACCGCGCTCGACTACCTCCGCCAAGGGCTGCACAAGAACCGCACGCGTGTCGTGCTCACCGTTCAGGCGCCCCTGTCCACCGTGCTCGGGGCCTTCACCCATCAGGATGCCGAGATCGTGGCCCTGGACGACCGGCGGACGAGGGTGGTGCTGATGCTCGACACCTGGCAGTGGCTGCTGCTTGATCTTGCCTTCCTGGACGCTGAGTTCATCGTCGAGGAACCACCCGGTTTCCGGACCGCCCTCCGCTCCTTCGGGGAGCGTCTCCTGCGCGGTACGTAGGGCCGGGACCGCGATGGTGCCGCCGCACCCCACGACCAGCCCTCCGTCGGGCACCATGGCCACCGCGGTCACCTCCGAGGGGACACCGGGCGGGGCCGTTGCCCCTGCCGTGTCAGCGCGGCAACACCGGGAGGCAGACATCGGCCGGGGGAGAGGTCGGCCCGGGCGGGTACCGACGCGCAGCATGCCGCCGGCGCCGGAGGCGTCACACGTGATGTCGACGTCGGCCTCCGTGACCAGTCCCCTGACAACGTGGTCGGACGACGTGGTCAGGGGGAGCAGAGTGGCGGTGGCGGGTCAGGGAACACAGGGGAGAAGCGACCGGGGAGGTGTGCGGTGGACGGTGGGCGTTTGGAACTGGATGAGGTGTTGCGCGCGGCGGAGGACGCCGCGCCGGTGGACTCGGTCGACGTGGTCGCCGAGAACCTGAAGAAGAGGTTCGGGGCGCAGGTGGTCTCCCTCCTGCTCGCCGATCTGATCGGGGAGGAGATGGTCCGGCTGCCGCATGCCGACGAGCCTGACAAGGGTGGACTGGAGCGAGTGGACTTGTGTGGCAGCGTGTACGAGCGGGTCCTGCGCAGCCAGCGTCTCCATGAGGAGAGGGACGAGGAGGGCGTGCGCATGGTCGCACCGGTGACGAACCGAGGCGACTGCATCGGCGTGCTGGAGCTGTCACTGCCCTCGGCCGATGACGACGTCCGCGACCAGATTGCGCAGGCTGCCCACGCGCTGGCGTACATCGTGGTCACCGACCGCCGCTTCACCGACCTGTATCACTGGGGCAGACGGACGACCCGGACCAGCCTGGCCGCGGAAATCCAGTATCAGTTGCTGCCGTCGGCCTCCTGCTGCGAGGCGGCACAGTTCACCCTGGCCGGTGGCCTGGTACCGGCTGACGACATCGGTGGTGACACCTACGACTACGCCGTCAACCGCAACACTCTGCATCTGTCGGTCACCGACGCCATGGGGCACGACACCGACTCCGCGCTGCTGGCCACCCTCACGGTCAACGCACTGCGCGGTGCGCGCCGGGCCGGATGCGGGATCACCGAGCAGGCCCGAGCCGCACACGAGGCCGTCCACGACCATGGCCGGGGGATGACCACCGGCCAGCTGCTGAGCATCAGCCTGGACTCGGGCGCCTGCCGGCTGGTCAACGCGGGCCATCCCTGGCCGCTGCGGTTGCGGCAGGGCCGGGTGGAAGAAGTGCCACTGAAGATCGACTTTCCGTTCGGTATCCCCTTTCCGGTCACCTATGAGGCACAGGAGCTGGGACTGCTGCCCGGTGACCGCCTGGTGCTGGTGACCGATGGCATGCAGGAGCGCGGCGCCGACGCCGTGGACCTGTCGGCTCTCGTCCGGGCCACCTGTGAGGAACATCCCCGTGAAGTGGTGCGGACCCTGACCGAGGCGGTCCATGACGCCTACCGAGGGCATCTGCCCGATGACGCGACCACGCTGGTGCTCGACTGGCACGGCACCGACTCCTGTGCACGGACTACTGATGCCGGCTCCAACGCGTAGAACCCCGCCCTTCCGGTCGGCCGCGGCCTCGGCGACGGTCGTTCGGGAACGCCGGCCTCATGCCCGATGTCGCGCCTGAAGCGGAGCATCACCCGCCCGCTTCCACGCAAGGCCGGCGCCCGGAGACCATCGCCCTCCACGCTGCGGTGTGTCCGAGTGCTTGGATCTAGGCACGCCGGCGTCAGGAGAAGGTTTTCTGATCATCTTTCGCGCCCTTGACGCGCTTTCTCTCTGACACCTGCCGTGCGCAGCCGTTGCTGCGGGTGACAGCCTGCCGGCCGTGCAGGTCCTCCAGCCGGGCGAGGAGCTGTGCGCGCACGGCCGTGAGTTCGTCGATGCGGTGCTGGATCACGGCCAGGCGCTGCTCGAAGACCTCCACCTTGGCGGTCGGGTCGTCGCAGCGGTGGCCACCGATGACCTCGTCGCGCAGGCAAGTGCCGAGAAGGCGCAGGTCCTCGGTCGTCAGGCCGGCGGCCAGGAGCAGGCGGATGTTCTCGACGACCTTCACGGCGTCGGGCGGGTAGGTCCGGTAGCCGTTGGGCGAGCGCTCGGGGGGGAGCAGGCCGTGCTCTTCGTAGTACCGCAAGGCCCGCGTGGTGGTGCCGGTGGCGCGCGCGAGTTCTCCGATGCGCATGCGACGACTCCTGTCACGAAGAAGGACGGCGGGCTGTGCCGCAGCATACGTGCGGGGGCGGGGCGCGGTTTCGGCGGGCGAGGCCGTCACCGGCCGACCGCCTGCTCGGCAGCCCGGGGGGCGCTTGCCGGGCCGGCAGCCGGGGCTGCCGGCGCGGTCCGGCGCCGCTCGCCGGCGGTCTCGACGAGCGCGAGGACCAGGGCGAGGGCTGCGACGGCCGCGCCCGCCACAGGCAGCCACCGCAGCCCGGCGCCGGCCGCGATGATCCGCCCGCCGAGCCAGCCGCCGAGCGCGGTGCCGAGGTTGAACGCCGAGCTCTGGACGGTCAGCGCCAGGGTCCGGGCCTGGTGGGAGGCGACGTCGAGCAGTCGGGTGTTCACCGCCGGGATGACGGCGTAGTAGGCGGCACCGAACAGGAAGAGGAATGCCACGGCCGGCACCTTCAGGGGCGCCGTGACGCCGAGCAGCAGCAGTGCGGCGGCCAGTGCCGCCACGGTCGCGGACACCGCGCCGAGCACCGAGCGGTCGGTGAGCCTGCCGCCGACGAGGTTGCCGAGGGTGCCGCCCACACCGAACAGGAGCAGCAGCACGGTCACCGTGGAGGCGTCGAAGCCGACGGTGTCGGTGAGCAACGGGGTGACGTAGGTGTAGGCGGTGAAGGAGGCAGCCGCGGCGAGCGCGGTGATCCCGGTGACGGCCCGCACCCTGCGGTCGCCCAGGACGCGCAGCTCGCCCAGGCGCCCGCGGTCCTCCTCGGCAGAGATGGCGGGGCTGTCCGGGGCGAGCGCGGCCACCGGGAGCGTGGCCGCGAGGGTCAGCAGGACGACGGCCCAGAAGGTGGCGCGCCAGCCGAGCCATTGGCCCAGGGCGGTGCCCATCGGCAGGCCGGCGATCATGGCCAGGCTGAAGCCGAGGGAGACCCGGGCGACGGCCGAACCGCGCCGCTCCGGCGGGACGATGTCCGCGGCGGTGGCGAAGAACAGCGGCATCAGGGCCGAGTGGGCGAGCGCGGCGGCGATCCGGCCCGCGGCCAGCGGCAGGAACGACGGTGCGAGGGCGGACAGGACGTTGCCCACGGCGTAGCAGGCCATCAGCGTGACGAGCAGCCGCCTGCGCCGGGCGCGCCCGGTGGTCAGCGCCAGCACCGGGCCGCCCAGCACGACGGTCAGGGCGAAGGAGCTGACCAGCAGGCCGGCGGTGGACAAGGACACATCGGCGTCCGACGCGATGCCGGGCAGCAGGCCGGCGATCATGATCTCGCCCGTGCCGAGAGTGAAGGAGCACAGGGTCAAGACGGTCAGCGCCCAGCCGGACCCGCGGCCGGGGCGCACGTCGGTGCGGTTGTCGGAAGTCTGCATGGCGTAGAGGGTCGACCTGGACGCCGGGGTCAAGGTCAAGTCGGCGCCGTTCCGGGTCCGGTGACCCACCGCAACCGGAACCGTCGGTCACGGTCGTTTCTCGCGGGATGCGGCTGACCGGTGCGGCCTCTCCCGATCCTCGCGACGGCTGTGGGCCGGCGCTCCTTGCCGGCGTGGCGGGTGGCGACGATCGAGCCGTCGGGCCGGTTTTCACGTGCCCGGCCTCTGACACGGCCGGTTCCGGATGTGTGACCTGACCGCGCGGCATCGTCAGATAACCGGCGCCCTGGAATACGGGGGCCCGCCGGGTCGAGGCGCTGGGAGTGCCCCGGCCGGAAGGCACCCGGCCGGGGTGGGGTGGGGTGCCCCGGGGTCACCGGTCTGCGGCGGCCGGATCCTTCAGGTACAGGCCCAGCGTGGACAGGTGGGGGGTGGCACGGGACCGGATCACGCGGACCCTGATCCGCTCCGCGGTCACGGGCGCGGGCAGGACGAGGATGCGCGCGTAGCCGATGGTGGTGCCGGTGGCCACGGTGCTCCAGGCCGTGCCTGTCCGGGCGTCGACGGCGAACTGCTGGACGTGCTGCCCGCGGGTGATGTCCTCGCCCAGTCTGATCCGGTCGAAGACGGTGGTCCTCCCGAGGGTCAGCTCCAGGGTTGCGGTGCGGGCTCCTGCCGCGGGAGACCAGCAGGAGCCGAGACGGGGGTCGGTCAGGGCCTCCGCGACGCGGGAGGGGCGTGCCCCGCGCAGCAGGTTGTGCCGGTACAGGTCCTCGATCGCCCGGCCGAAACCGGTCAGACAGGCCACGTCCGCGTCGTCGATCCGCCCCGAGGTGTTCGGCGGCACGTTCAGCAGCAGCACCGCGTTGCGGCCCACGGACGAGTGGTACAGGTCGACCAACTGCTCGGCGGTCTTGGGGCGTTCGTCCGCATGCCAGAACCATCCCGGCCGGATCGAGACGTCCGCCTCGGCGGGGAACCACTGGAGGAACTTCACGCCGGGGCCGGTGATCACCGTGTCGGAGCCGATGTCGGCGGCCTCGGGTCCGCCGGGCAGCAGCGTCTCGCCGTGCGCGGTGGCCGGGTCGGCGGTCGCCGGGGTGACGCTCCACTCAGTGAGCCGCGCCCTGCCGCCCTCGTTGCCCACCCAGCGGGTGCCCTGCGGCCCCGCGAAGGTGACGGTGTCGGGCGACAGCGCGTGGATGAGCCCGAACCAGGACGTGAAGTCGTAGGTCTCGCTGATGCCGCTCGACGTCCACGGGTCGGCGCCGTCGAGCCAGAGTTCGTCGATGGGCCCGTACTGGGTGAACAGCTCGTACAGCTGGTTCATGTAGTAGGCGTTGTAGTCGTCCGCCATGACGCGGAAGCTGGGCAGCCGCCCGGAGCGCACGGCGTCCGCGCGGTCGTCGCCGGGTACGAGGGTCGGGATCGTCCGCGCGGTGACCGGGCTGCCGCTGCCGTACCGGCCCATCCCGGCGGGACCGCGGTCGCGGTCGTCGTAGGTGGCCTGCTCCTCGATGCTCAGGGAGCCGCCGGCGTCGTGCTTGGCGACGATGTCCGCGACGAACGTCTTGTGCCAGGCGTGCGGCAGTTCCGCGCCGTCGGCCGGCGACAGGTACACGCCGACCTTCAGCCCCGCCTTGCGGGCGGCACGGAGGTAGGTGCCGAGAATGTCGCCGTCCGGGTTGACGTTGCCGATGGCGCGGATGCGCCAGTACGCCCACGGGTCCGTGGCCCGCTGTGCGGCGGCCCGTGCCCTGGCGGCGCGTGCCTCGGTGTCCGGCGTGCCCCGGTACCACCAGGGGGAGGCGATCACCGAGTGGTTGGTGTAGCGGGTGGGGTAGACGACGAAGCCGTCGTGGTGCTTCGCGGTGAGCATGACCTGCTTCATGCCCGCGGCGCGGTAGGCCCGCATCCACTGGTCGATGTCGACCTCCGACGGCGCGAACGTGGCCTCGTCCTCGCAGCCGGAACCCCACTCGCGGTCGGTGAAGGTGTTCATCCCGAAGTGGGTGAAGCCGGTGACCTCGCGCTTCTGCCAGGCCACTTGGGACGGTCTGGGGACGATCGCGGCCGCCTTGGCGATGATCTCCTCGGCCGTGTCGGCGGGATCGACGGCCACCACCGACACCGGTCCCGTCCGGCCGCCGGCGCGACCCCGCGCCGCCGCGGCCTTCGCGGGAGCGGCCGACACGGCGGTGGAGGCGCCCGCGGCGGCGACGGCGGTCCCCGCGACGAGCAGTCCTCTGCGGCTGATCATGAGTCACTCCCGTGGTGTGCGGGGACCGGGGTGATGTTCCATACGTCGTGCCGTGCCACGTCGCGCGGCTGCTGGACGACGGAGCCGTCCGGGCCGGTGACCAGGGTCTGCTGGGTGATGGCGTCCACCAGGCGGTAGCCGCCGGAGACGGGTTCGAGCTGCCACTTCTGGGAAGGCGCGCTGGTGCACATCTCCGCGGTCGCCGCCGCGCCCGCCTCCTCGACCACGTGCATGTTGTTGACGGCGCCGCGCGAGACGTCGGCGCACAGTCCGCTGTCCCGGGCGACGAGCCGGTAGTAGCCGTCGTCGGTGGGCCGCAGCTCCCACGTGGGAGCCGCCGTGGAGTCGTGGGCCGTGAGGGGCGTGCCGGGTGTGGCCGGCGAGGTGCTCTCGCCCAGCGCGCCGCCGTCGGCGCGCAGCCGGTAGGTGCCGGCCTTCAGCGGCTGCACCCATGCGGGGCCGTAGCCGGGGGCGTGTCCGAGCGTGTCGGCGAGTTCGCTGAAGGACGCGTAGTCGGGCGCGGGCTTGGGACCTCCCCAGACGGCCTGCGCGAAGACCCTCAGTGAGGGGAACATGCCCTGCTGCGTCTGGTTCTCGGTCTCCTTGCCGTAGTTGTCGGGCCAGAGGTTGTACTCGGCTCCGGTGAGGTTCTCCAGGTGGCCCGTCACCGTGCCGTCGGCGAAGTCGACGGGAGACCAGTCGGTGTCGTACAGCTTCTTCGCGTCCGGCTTGTAACTGCCGCGCACGTAGTACAGGGCGTCGGTGGCGTTCATCACCCGGTAGCCCTCGTCGAGGAGTTGCTGCGAGGTCTCCTTCTCAGGAAGCCAGTGCTCGACGACGATGTCCCGGTTGAGCGGGACGGTGTTCTCACCGGTCAGGCCGTCGTTCCAGATGCGCAGCGTGCGCCCCTTGGACCGCACGTAGGCGTCCACGCGGTTGACGAAGTCGACGTAGGCGTCCTGCGGGGTGGCGTCGGGGCCGAACTTGTCGCGCGCGTACGCCTGCAGCTGTGGGTAGTTCGAGTAGGCCGAGCGGAGCATGTACTCGTCCGCGCCCATGTGGAAGTAGGGCCCGGGGAACAGCTTCAGGTCCGCGTCCACGAGGTGGGTGAAGAAGGTGAACGCGTCGGGGTCGGTGATGTCCAGTCGCGTCGGGTCCGGCTTGCCGCTGGTGTCGGTGAGCTGGAGGTCCGGGTACGGCGTGAGGTAGGGGTCCATGTGCCCGGGCGAGTTGATCTCCGGTATGACCGTGATGTGGTAGCGGGCCGCGGTGGCGACGATGCGCCGCACCTCCTGCGGCGTGTAGTAGGAGAACGTGTTGATCGCCGGGTACTGGCTGCTCTTCACCTTCAGTTCGAGGTGAAGCGTGTTGAGCTTGAGGTACGCCATGTCCTTGATCAGGCGGGTCAGCCAGGCCTCGGTGTTGTAGGTGTAGCAGGCGCACACGCCGACACCGCGCTCTTCCGAGGACGGCACGTCGGTCGTCATGCCCTTGGGCAGCGCCGCGTTCTCGGCGAGCAGTTGCAGCAGGGTGCGTGTGCCGTAGAAGACGCCGGTCGCGGTGCGGCCGGTGATACGTACCCGGTCGTCGATCCGGAGCGAATAGCCCTGAAGGCCCAGGTCGCCGCGCGTGCCGTCGGTGCGCAGCACGATGTCGCCGGAGCCGGGCGCGCCGCGCACGACGGGGACCCGGCGGCCGAGAGCGTCGCGCAGTTCGTCGGCCAGGTGCCGCGCGGTGGGCTCGCCTGCGGCGTCGGTGTCGATCCGCGTCCGCGCGCCCAGACGCAGGGTTCCCCCGCCCGGTGCCCAGTTGTGCAGGGAGGGGAGCAGCGCGGGCGTCGCCGCAGGGGCCGGGACGGCCCGGGCCGCGGGTTCGGCTGCGGCGCCGCCCGCGCCCACGAGGGCGGCGGCGAGCAGGCCACCGCTCGCGAGGACCGCGGCGACGGGTCGTGCGAGGCGCTTCGGCAGTGGTCTGTGCGCCGGCGGGCGCGGCCGGCCTGTGACGTCCCGGCTGTTCATGTGCACGCTCCAAGGGCAGGCGGAAATGAACGGACGTGGCAGAACTCGCTTGGTGGGCGGGGTCCGGGGGAGCCCGCCTCGTGGTCAGGCGCCGCGGCGGATACGTCCCGCGTAGCGGTCTTCGAGGGCTTTGTTGTGCTCGTCGCCGCCGGGCACATTGGCCGAGAGGTACACCGGCGGGGTGACTCCCGCCTCGATCAGCAGGCGTACCGCCTCGGCGTTGACCATCTGGGCCAGGTAGGCCGCGGTGATCGTGGAGACGGCGCACACGGAGCCGCCGGAGGGCAGCGGCAGCAGCGCGTCGCCGAAGGGCGCGCCGTTGTCGAGGACGACGTCCGCGAAGTCGCCGAGGCGCTTGCCCGAGGGGTGACGCGGGGTGGCGCGGGAGGTGTGCTCGACGCTGGTGACGGCGATCAGGGCGTGGCCGTGCTCCTTGACCAGCCGGGCCATCTCCACGATGCAGCCGTTGATGCCGGAGTTGGAGGCGATCACGAACACGTCTTCCGGGTGCGGGGCGGCGAGCTCGTACAGTCGGTGCGCGATCGCCGGGTCCCGCTCCAGCAGGGGGTCGCTGAGCGTGTCGGCGGGCGCGCCGCCGTACAGGACGAGGTCCCTGATCGCGATCTTGTTGGTGGGGACGAGCCCGCCGGCGCGGCCGGCGACCTCGGTGGCCAGTGACTCCGAATGCCCGGTTCCGAACGCCTGCACCACACCGTCCCCCTTGAGCGCGGTGGCGATCAGACCGGCCGCCGCGAGCACGGCGTCCGTGTGTGTGGTGACCACTCGGTCGACGACGTCCTTGGCCGCGGCGAGGAACTCCTGACTGTCCGGCACACCCACTCCTCTGGAAGCCGATGAAGAAGTTTTCTCCTTCGCCGCATGACTTTGCGCGCAGCGCGTGGGACAAGTCAATGGATCCGCGTCATAATCGGGAACTCGGCGAGGCAGCGTGAAGAAGAATTCTTCATCGCCGAGGAGTGGGCCGAGGAGAGGCTGGGAGAAGCAGAGCCATGCACACCACCGTTGGGGCCGGCGACGGCGGCATCGTCGGCCGGATCCGCGAACTGCTCCCGGAGCTGCCCGAAGCGCAGCGCACGACGGCCGAGTCGATCCTCGACGACCCGGCGGCCGCCGCACGGATGACCATCCTCGACCTGGCGGACGCGTGCGGGGTGTCCACCGGGAGCATCACCCGCTTGTGCCGCACGCTCGGGCTGCCCGGCTACTCCGCGCTCCGGCTCGCCCTCGCGTCCGACACCGGCCGGTCCGGGCAGGAGACCTGGCAGGCCAACATCGGCCGGGACATCTCGGAGAAGGACGACATCCGCCTGGTCGCCTCCGCGATCTCCGCCGGGGTGCGGCACGCGGTGGGCGCGACCCTGGCCGCGATCGACCTGGACGCCGTGGAGCAGGCGGCGTCCGCGATCGCGCGGGCCCGCCGGGTGGAGATCTGCGGAACGGGCGGCAGCGCAAGCATGGGAGCAGAGTTCCAGCAGCGCGTCTACCGGATCGGAGTTCCCGCCTGGTCCTGGAGCGACACTCAGGTGGCGCTCACGGGGGCCGCACTGCTCGGGCCGGACGACGTGCTCCTCGCGCTGTCCCACAGCGGCCGCACGCGGGAGGTGACGGATCTGGCGGCGGAGGCAGCGTCGCGGGGCGCCACGACCGTCGCCGTCGTCGGGGACCTCGACTCACCGCTGGCCCGCCGCGTGGACCTCGTGCTCGCGACGACCGTGCCGGACGACGGCCCCGGCCACCACACCGTCCTGAGCAGGCACGCGCAGATGGCGGTCCTCGACCTGCTCTACATCGCCGTGGCTCAGCGCACCTACGACCAGAGCACGGAGGCGATGGCCGCCACCAGCGAGGCCGTCCGCCCGTACAAACACGACTAGCACGCGCGAGGAGCACCACGCCGGGAGCGGCGCCCCGGCCCCCGCGCCGAGCAGATCGGGGAGCATCGGTCAGGGCCGGCGGCCACGCTCCCGTGCCGAGGTCATCCGACGACCACCGGGGAGGGAAATACGGTGCCGACGAGCGGCGACGAACGGGCGGCGGACACGGCGGCACGGCCCGTCGTGATCGGCATCGACGCGGGCGGCACCCGCACGCGGGCCGCGGTGGCATGGGCGGCGGCGGACGGCGGGCCGCCCCTGCACACCGGCGTGTCGGGGCCGGGCAACGCTCTGTCCGTCCCGATCGACGTGCTGACCGCGCACCTGCGGGAGGCGGTCGCCGCCGCGGTGCCGCCCACGCTGCGGCCCCGCGTACGCGCGGTGGCCGCCGGGCTCGCGGGTTGTTCCGCGCTGCCCGGCAACGCGGGTGCCGCGCACGCGAGCGCGGCGCTGCGCACGGCCCTGGCGGACCTCGGCATACGGCCCGACGTCACCGCCGTCTCCAGCGACACCGAGATCGCCCTCGCCGGTGCGCCCGGCACCCCCTGTGACGGTCTCGTCCTGATCGCGGGCACCGGCGCCGTGGCCGCCCGGCTCGCGGGCGGATTCACGGTGGCCACCGCCGACGGCAACGGCTGGCTGCTCGGCGACAACGGCAGCGGGTTCTGGATCGGGCGCAGAGCGGTACGGAGCGCGCTCGCCGCCCTCGACGGCCGCGGCAGGCCGACCCTTTTGACCACGGCGGTCCTCGCGCACTACCTCGGCGAGGCGGCGCCGCAGGCGCCCGCGACGCCGACCGCCGCACAGGACCTGCGCGACCGGCTCGTACAGGCGGTCCACGAACGGCCCGTCCTCGAACTGGCCCTGCTCGCGCCGCTGGTGGCGCGGGCAGCCGCGAACGGCGACCGGGTGGCGCGGCGACTGCTGTCGGGCGCGGCGAAGCGGCTGGTCAAGACGCTGGACGCGCTGTCGCCCCGCCCCGAGGACACCCTCGTGACCACCGGGGGCCTCCTCGGTCCCGGCGGAGTGCTGCTCGGTCCCCTGAAGCGCCGGCTCGCCCCGCGAGGCCTGCAGCCGGTACCCGTGCCGGACGGCCTGGCGGGAGCGGTGGCCGTGGCCCGGAAGGCACTCGCACGGACGGGATGAGCTGGCAGGGGCTCCCGCCAGTCCCCTCTGAGCCGGCCGCGCTCGTCACTCGTCACGTCCCCGGCCGCGGGGTGCGGCGCACCCGGGGGCGCCGGCCGACACGCGTGGGCGCGGCCGACGGCCCGGGGAGAGGCGATCAGCTCTCATCGGCGGCTGAGCCGGCGAGGTGCTCCCGGAAGAAGGGAGCGGCCTCCTCGACGGCGCGGTCGACGTACTTCGGCACGTCGTAGAAGTCCATGTGCGTGCCGCCGTCGACGATCACCAGCTTCTTCGGGCCGCGCACCTTGGCGTGCAGCTCGGTGGTGTGCCACAGCGATCCCGCATCGCTGCCGGCCACCATCAGCACCGGCTGGGTGAGCAGGTCCTCGGCCAGGTGGAAGGCGTCGAAGGTGAAGATCCGCGAGATGCTCCGGGTGAAGATCTTCTTGTTCTGGGCATTGGGGTGCTGGGCGCGCGGCGTCAGGTAGTAGTCGCGGGCCTCGACCATGTCGCGCGGAGTGTTCTCGTCCGGCTCGACCGGAACGTAGGGGATGTAGGCGGTGTCGGCGCCCTCGGCCTCGGCGGTGCGCTGCCGGGCGGCCGCCTGCAGCGTCGGCACCGCTGCGGCGTCCGGGTCCGCGCCGTACCAGCCCTTGCGGTAGCCGCTGCCGATGTTGACAGCGCTGACGGTGGTGAGGGCCTTGATCCGGTAGTCGGTCATCGCGGCGTTCACGGCGTAGCCGCCGCCGGCGCAGACACCCAGGACGCCGATGCGCTCGGCGTCGACGTAGTCGAGGGACTGCAAGTGGTCGACGGCGGCGCGCACATCCTCCACGCGGGCGTACGGATCCTCCAGGAAGTGCGGCTCACCGCCGCTGTCACCTTGGTAGGAGGCGTCGAAGGCGAGCGCCACGAATCCCTGCTCGGCCAGCTTCTCGGCGTACAGGCCCGCGGTCTGCTCCTTGACACCACCACCGGGGTGGACGGTGACGATCGCGGCGTAGCTGCCCTTCGGGTCGAAGTCCGCCGGCAGGCAGAGGTTGCCCGCCATGGTGATCGGGCCGTTGGGGAAGGTGATCGCTTCCACTGATGACTCCATGTGCTGTGCTGTGCTGAGGTGCTCGGCCGGTCGGTCGAGCGACTGCATCCACACTGCGCCTGTCCACGCCCCCGTGGGAGACTCCGCTTTTCGGGGGTACCGGCAGCCCCTCCATAGCCGGCCGCGAGGGACCTAGCCTCGAACCATGGAGACCGCCAAGGAGATCAAGGACTTCCTGATGACCCGCCGCGCGAAGATCACCCCCGACCAGGTGGGGCTTCCGTCGTCGGGTCGCCGCCGGGTGCCGGGACTGCGGCGCGAGGAAGTGGCGTTCCTGGCCGGGGTGAGCGCCGAATACTACGTGCAGATCGAACGCGGCCATGTCTCCGGGGTCTCCGAGGAGGTCCTCCACGCGATCGCCGCGGCCCTGCGACTGGACGAGGTGGAGACCGCCCACCTGTTCGACCTGGCGCGGGCCGCCACGGCCAAGGCGGGACGGAAGCCGTCGCGCACGCGCAGCCCGCGCCCACAGGTCTCCGAGAGCCTCCAGGCGCTCATCGACTCCATGGTGAGCGCACCGGCCATCATCCAGAACGGGCAGCTCGACATCGTCGCGGCCAACGCCCTGGGCCGGGCCCTGTACGGAGCCGTCCACGAGCGGCAGCCCGCACCGCCGAACCTCGCCCGGTTCATCTTCCTGGACGACCGGGCCGACCAGACCTTCCCCGACTGGGAGAAGGCCGCCGACGACGCCGTCGCCCTGCTGCGGGTCGAAGCCACCCGGTCGCCCTACTCCAAGGCGGTGACGACCCTCGTCGGAGAGCTGGCGACCCGCAGCACCGAGTTCCGGACTCGCTGGGCGGCCCACGACGTACGGGCTCACCGCAGCGGCACCAAGAACTTCCGCCACCCCGTGGTCGGCGACCTGACCCTGCGCTTCGAGGCCCTCGACGTCACCAGCGCCTCGGGACTCACGGTCATCGGCTACACCGCCGAGCCCGGCTCCGCCTCGCACGAGGCGCTGATGCTGCTCTCCAGCTGGGCCGCGACCGGACAGGACGTCGCCGCGGCGCACGCCGCCGCGCAGTCGGCGCACCCGTACGGCGCCAAGGAGAGGCCCGCGAGGCGCAGCGGCTGAAGAACGTCGCGTCGCGCGCGCCCCCGCCGGGGGCGCACCCCGTCAGGAGGCGGCTTCTTCCTTTCAGAGGCCGCGTTCTTCCCGGGTGCTCCCCGCGGCTGGCGGCCGCCCGGCCTTTGCGAGCACCCGGGGCGCACCGTCGCCCGAGCGCATGACGGACCGATGCCCGTCGTACGAAGGCCGGTGCGGCAGGCGCCGAGGGCTCCGCCGGCAGCGGGGGAGGGGCGGGCGAACCCGTACACGAAGGTGTCCGCTCCCCAGGTGGCGGCCACCCGGAGCGCGGGCATCTGGCAGGCGTGGTCGCTGTCGGCTCCGCGCGGCTGTACCGGCCGGCAGCCGGACAGGACGAGAAGTGGCCGAACCTGGCGCCGGTGCTGTCGACCGGGACGATCGACTGGGACCTGATCCGCCGGCTGGGCCGTGCCAGGCCCCGAGTCCGCGGCATGATCCGCCGGACAGGCTCTAGGTGGCCTGGCCTGCATCGTCGGTCAGAGCAGCCGCGGTCAAGGTGAGGTGCTGGACCAGGACCGCGGCTGCGGTGTCCGCGTCGCGGGCCAGCACCGCCTCCTCCAGCCTGCGGTGTTCCTCGGCGCCGTCCCGGTCGGGGTTGCGGCGCGCCGACCAACGGCGGGCCAGCTCACTCGCGGTCCACAACCGGTCGAAGGTCTCCAGCAACGCGCGGTTGCCACACCCCTCCAGCAACGTGCGGTGAAAGACCCGGTGCGCCTCGGCCCAGGTGCCGGTGTAGTACTCGCCCTCCTCCGGCACGTACGCCGGAGTGCGCACGAGGCGATGGTGGGCGGCCCGCACGCGGGCCTCCCAGTCGACGTCGCCGCGCTCGATGGACATGCGCAGGACGACCGGTTCGATGGTCCGACGGGCTTCCGCGATCTCCTGCCAGCGGCGGTCGGAGAAGGACGGGACCGCGAAACCGCGGTTGGGCAGCCGGTCGGCGAGCCCCTCGCCGACCACCCGCACGAGCGCCTCGCGCACCACAGCCAGGCTCACGCCCTGCTCCCTGGCAAGCTCCTGCGGCTTGAGAGGGGCGCCGGGGGAGTAGTCCCCGCGCATGATCGCGTCCCGCAGGTGTGCGTAGACCTGCTCGGAAAGCATCTGTTTCCCCGGCCGGGTCGGGGAGTGCGCCGTCTGAGTCATGAGCCCATCCTAGACTGATCCCCTAGATAATCGATTATTCGTGTTACTGTCGATTCAGTAGCCGATGAGGGCCCCCCTCGTCCGGAAAGGAACGACCGCTGTGCCTGCCAACGACCCCTTCGCCCGCCTCCCCGAGGCGGCCTCGTTCACCGTCACCAGCACCACCGTCAGAAACGGTGCCGCCTGGCCGCCCGAGCAGCACTCCTCCGGGCTGCCCGGCGGGAAGGACATATCCCCGCAGCTGTCCTGGAGCGGCGCCCCGAACGGCACCAAGAGCTATGCCGTCACCGTCTACGACCCCGACGCCCCCACCGGGTCCGGGTTCTGGCACTGGGCGGTCGCCGACATCCCCGCCACGGTCACCGAGCTGCCCGAGGGCGCCGGCGACGACACCGGCTCGGGCCTGCCCGAGGGTGCCTACCAGTTGCCCAACGACGCCCGCGCGGCCCGCTACATCGGCGCCGCCCCGCCGGCCGGCCACGGCCCGCACCGCTACTTCGTCGTGGTGCACGCCCTCGACATCCCCTCGGCAGGCGTCCCGGCCGACGCCACCCCGGCCGTCCTCGGCTTCACCATGTCCGGTCACACCCTCGGACGCGCAGTGCTGATCGCCACTGCCGAAACACCCGCCTGACAGCGCCCCCGACTCCCGGAGACACCACCGCCATGCACCTCGACGCCATTCCCGGCTCCGCCCGTACCGGCGGCAGCCCCATGGACCTGAACGCCGTCCGCGACGTCAGCGACGCCGTCAGCGCCGCCCACCTGTTCATCTATCTTGTCCCCGAGACCGCCGAGGAGGCGGCCGAGCTCGGCGTGACCGACCGCGGGCCGGCGTATCTGGCCTTCCGGTCGGCCGCGATGGGCGCGGTTCCGTGGCAGGTCACGCTCGCGGCCTTTTACAACTTCAGCCCGCGGGCAGTGCGGGCCATGGCGGGCGTATGGGACGCCGCGCCGCCGGAGCGGTGGCAGGCCGCCCGCTTCCTGGCCGCCGGCCGGGCGATGCGGCGCGTCAACGTCCAGCTCAGCGATGACCACCTTGCCGAGGCGCGCTCGCTGATCGACGCGGTCGTCGCCGCTGCCGACTGTGCCGGCAAGGTGCTGGCTGCCGCGAACGCATCGGTCCCGCTTCCGTCCGATCCCCTTGTCGCACTGTGGCAGCAGATCACCGTGGCACGCGAGTGGCGCGGCGCCGCCCATCTCGTCGTACCCGCCGACAACGGCCTGGGGCCGTGCGACTGCCTCGTCCTGCACCCCGCAACCGGCCGCCTCCCCGCAGCTCTCGCGCGAGCGACCCGCCAGTGGGACGACGAGGAGTGGAGCGCGGCGACGGGACGCCTCGCCGCGCGCGGCTGGCTCGACTCCCACGGCGTTGTCACCGACGCCGGCAGGGCGGCACGCGAGCGCATCGAAGTGGAGACAGACGAGCACTGCGCCGCGCTATGGGCACCGATCGGCAACGCAGGCGCCCGCCGCTTCGCCTCGCTCATCGCGCCGATCACCGACGCGTTCACCGCGGCAGGGACGTTCCAGGCCGTCCGCGGACAGTCTGATCTCGCATGAACGGTCTGTTGCGCGAGCAAGTTGCTCGACGCTCGGGCAGGAACTCGACTCGCCCTGCTCTTTCCACGGCCGGCTGCGGTGGTCCACCACGGCGGGGCGGGGACCTCGGCCGCCGCGCTGCGCGCCGGCGTGCCCGCGGTCCCCGTGCCGGTGACCGCGGACCAGCCGTTCCGGGCGCGGCGACTGGCCGCTCTGGGCGCCGTCACCGACCCGATACCCTTCCGGTCCCTGACCGCCGAACGGCTTGCCGACTCACTGGACCGCGTGGTGAAGCAGCAGGGGTACAGCCGTGCCGCCGGACGAGCGGCGCAGCACCTGCGGAGCGAGGACGGAGCGGGTCAGGCACTCAAGGCGGTCCAGCGGCTGCCCGGTGGATGACGCCGACCCGGACTGCTCCTGCTGAACAGTGCCCTCGCCGGATACCACGGTGTCGTCCGACTGCGCCCCGTCCGCGCCGCTCGCCGTTCACGGCTCACCGCACGCCTCTCACCGCACGGCGCTCCCGGTGCGAGGTCATCCCGAGGTCACAGCGCACTTGCCCCGGTCGGCGCTCTTCGGGCCTTCGGCCGTGGGACGGACGTCGAAGTCGAAGATCCCGGTGGGCACGTAGAGGGTGCAGCAGGCGTTGGGGATGTCCACGATGCCGCTGATGCGTCCCTCCACGGGGGCGGAACCGAGGAGCAGGTAGGCCTGTTCGCCGGAGTAGCCGAACCTCTTGAAGTACTCGATGGCATTGAGGCAGGCCCGGCGATAGGCCAGCGTCGCGTCCATGTAGTAGTTCGTGTCGGTGTCGTGGTCGACGGATACGCCCACGAAGCTCATGAACTCCGTGTACCGCGGCTCGACGTTGCCCGGCATGAACACAGGGTTGGTGGAGATGCCGTACTTCTCCATGCCCCCCTTGATCAGGTCGACGTGAAGGTCGATGAAGCCGCCCATCTCGATGGCGCCGCAGAAAGTGATCTCTCCGTCGCCCTGGCTGAAATGGAGGTCGCCCATCGACAGCTTGGCGCCCGGCACGTAGACGGGGAAGAAGACCCTGCCTCCGCGGGTGAAGTTCTTGATGTCCTGGTTGCCGCCGTTCTCCCGCCCGGGCACGGTGCGCGCGCCTTCCGCGCAGATGCGCTGGGCGTCCTCTCCGCCGGCGGTGCCGGCCAGCGCATGGTCGGCCGTCGGCGGCAGGCCCAGCGGCGGGACGCGCTCGGGGTCGGTGTCGATCAGTGCCTGCTCGCGGCGGTTCCACCGCGCGAGCATGTCCGCGGACGGAGCGGTGCCGATGAGCCCGGGATGGGTGATGCCGGTGTAGCGGATACCGGGAAGGTGCCGTGAGGTGACCTGCTGGCCGTGCATGTCCCAGACCGCCTTGTAGGCGTCCGGGAAGTAGTCGGTGAGGAAACCGCCGGCGTTGTTCTTCGCGAAGATCCCGGTGTAGCCCCAGCCTTGTCCCGGAGCGTCGCCCTTCTGCTGGGGGACCGGGCCGATGTCGAGGATGTCCACGACGAGGAGGTCGCCGGGCTCCGCGCCTTCCACGCCTATGGGTCCGCTGAGCATGTGGGCGTGGGTGAGGTCGACGTCGCGCACGTCGTTGGCGGAGTCGTTGTTGCCGATCTGCGCGTCGGTCCAGTCCCGGGTCTCGACACGGAACTCGTCGCCGGGCCGCACCGTGGCGGCGGTGGGCACGTCGGGGTGCCACCGGTTGTGCCCGGGAACGCTCTGGTCGCGCATGGACTTGGACTGGTCGACGCTGAAGATGACTTCTGGCATGGCAGATACCTTTCGTGACGGCGCGCGGCTTGGCTGTGTCGGACAAGTGCGGTGGTGGACACGGCCTGAGCGGCGTTCAGCCGCCCTGTGCGTCCGCGGTGTTCGCGGCGTCCGGGGATGGGCCGCCCCGACGAGTGATCGGCCACAGGCATCCGAAGACGACCACGGCGAAGACCCCCAGTGCGACGGCTGCCTCGGTGGGGTGCGTCCAGTAGCCGCAGAGCAGCAGGAACGCGGGGATCGCGCCGGTGACCCAGCCCTGGATGGCGGTCACCCAGCCCGTGTACGAGGTCAGCGCTTCGCGTTTGAGCCCGAGCAGCAGGTAGAACAGGAACCAGAGGAAGGCCCAGTAGAGCCAGATGACCCCGAAGGACGGGTCTCCCAGCAGGTGGAAGTTCGCGAACGAGTAGCCCAGCGCGGCGATGGCCACGAACAGTGAGAAGTAGCCGACGCCGGTGGTGTCGAGGCCGGCGAGCAGGCCGATCCCCACATACAGGTAGGTGAACCCGAACAGGTAGAGTCCCGAGGCCGACAGGATCTGATGGGTGTCACCCTGAGCGGTCATGATCAGGTAGGTCGGGGTGATCACCTGAAGTGTTCCGACGAAGAGGTTGAACACCGCCCCGGCCTTGGCCTCGACCTTGCCGAGAAGGAGCAGTCCGTTCAGGAAGAGAACGGCCCCCACGTACAGCAGCCCCGCATTGCCCATGGTGATGCACACCTCCCTGCGGTGCGGCGGGCGACGGCCCTGGCGTCCGGCATCGCGGACGTCTCAGGACCGCGGCAGACGTGCCAGGTGAGAAGGCCGCGACGCGGGTGGGGGCGGTGCCTGCCTTCGGACCACGTCCGGCACCTCGCGGCTTCGCTCGTCCCGCTCGCGCAACGCGGCCACGGACGCCGGCGTGAACGCCAGGCCGGGCGGCGAGTAGACACGTTTCGCGCTGCCGCCGCAGGTGGGGCAGGCGTGTGTGTGGGGGGCGCTTCCCATCGCGAGCCGTTTCTCGAACCGGCCGCAACAGGGGCAGGCGTATTCGTACATGGGCATCGGCCACCTCCGGTCCGCCGCCGCGCTCGGGCCGACCAGTGCTCACCGCGGAAGTGATCTCGACGGTGGAACGACCCGGTCCGAGGAGTCCCTCGGGTCTGAGGAGTCACCGCTTCGACGTCCGCCCCGGCTCGTTGCCGCGGCACGCGTGCGACGTGAAAACTCCCCTCCTTCGAAGGAACGCCTCAACGGCCGCTTCCGCAACTGGAGCCCCACGGCAACCGGGGAAGCGCACCGGTGACCCGTACGTGCACCCTCGACCGTGCGGTGCCGTCCGGCCGTACCGCCATGCCTGCCACAGGACCGGCGGGTCCCACGCCGCCGGACCGTGACGGCTGCCGCAGTGCCGGCGGGCCGACGGCGCCGGACCGCGACGGCTGCCGGAGGGTCGGCGGGTCTACGCCGCCGGTTCGCCGCCGATGACGCACGCCCGGCACGGCGGCCGGCCGCAGATGCACTGGGTGATCGCGTCCAGGACGTCATGATCGTGGTACAGGCAGGTGTCGCGGCAGGTGTGCCGGGGAATGAAGCCCGCCTCGATCTCGTCGGGCCACGGCTCGTCGCCCTCGCGGCAGCGCACGAACCGCTCGGGGTCACGGGAGTGGAGCGCGTGCAGGTTCCCACGTGCCGCGTTCTCGAGGCCACGCACCTTCGCGAGCAGGTCGCTCACCTCGGCGCTCAGGCCGGAGTACCGCTCGTCACCCGTCCGCACGAAGGCGGCCCGGAGGGCCATCACCGCGTTGCCCAAAAAGCGCCCCGCGTCCTGGATATCCGTGACGTGGTGCAGCTGGATTCCCGTGACACCGCGGACGTAGACGGCATCCTCACTCATCGTCCCACCTTCCGTGACCAGACCCTCGTGAAGGCAAGGTCGTCGCGTCAAAACATGGATGACTGGATTTATAGAGAATATGGGTCGATAAAGGGCGATATCTATGTGTCCTTCCCCACCTGCACTACCCCCGAGGCTCGGCAGGCGCCCGCGGCCACCGATGTCGACACCCCGTGGTGGAGCGTGAACGAACCACCGCTCGCGGGTGTTTCGGCCGGCTGCATCCTGCCCGGTGCGGCGAGTCTCGGGTGCAGTTCGCCCGGTGGCGCTTGAGACCCGATTCACAGCCGACCGCGCCCCACGGGCTGGCCGGAAACGCTGAGGGAAACGCGGCAGAACGACCTTGGATGAGCGTGATGGGCGTCACAGAATTGCTCGTGCTGTCGGCCGTGTCGACGCGGAAAGCCATGCGGGCGAGAAACAGAAGGCAGCGCATTCACCGGCTTCATTCCTGCCCTTGGCCCGTCCCCAGTCGCGACGGCCGGGGACCGGGCGGGCGTCCTGCCCCCGGCCATGCCGACAGGGCCCGTACGGTCGGTTTCGGCATAGGCAAGAACGGCAGGGGTGCGCCACCCCGCCGCATTCCCGGACCCGCCCGCCGAGCGGGGTGCTCAGGCCGCGCCGGCGACGCGGAACACCGGCCAGCCGATCTCCGTGCGCCACTCGGCGGCAGCCGGGGTGTCGCGCGGGCCGGTGAGGTAGGTCTCGCGGACCGGCCCGGCCACGGCGAGGGCATGGTCCGCCACCCACCTGCCGAGCTCGCCGTAGGTCACGTCGATCGTGTCGTGCGGGCCCACGTGCACGGCGACCGCGAGTTCCGCCGCCGGCAGTTCCACGGTCCGGATCCGTCCCACGGCCGGCACCGGCGCGTCCACCGGCACGTGAACGAGCACGTGCCCCCGCCCTTCGCTGAACAAGGCGTTGTCGTAGAGCCCGCCCGCGGGGCCCGACGGCTCGCGGACGACCGCGTCGAGCTCGGCCATCGCCCCCGCGTACCAGTCGAGCACGTCCGCGTGGGCCACGGTGTCCTGCACCGCGGCCACATGCTGTACGGGCACCCGGCGCAGCTCGACGGTGACACCGGCCGGCTCGGGGCGCAGCAGCCGCCGCAACGACGCCACGGCCGCCTGGGTACGCGCCAACCGGTCCTCCAGCCGCCGCAGGTGTGCGGCCACGAGGGCCGCACGCGCGGCCGGGTCCGCAGTGCGGAGGATGTCCCGGACGTCCGCGAGCGGCACGTCGAGCTCCCGGAGCCTGGCGATCACCTGTGCGGCCGGGATCTGGGCCGCGTCGTAGTACCGGTAGCCGCTCGACGGGTCGACGTGGGCAGGCTCCAGCAACCCCGCCTCGTGGTAGCGGCGCAGGGTACGGATGCTCAGGTGGGTCATCTGCGCGAACTCGCCGATCGTCAGCACGCCATTCAGTGTGCACTCTCCCCCAGGGGGAGGGTCGAGGGCTTGACCCGGTCGCGGCGGGAGACCGCAGCGTCACGGGCATGACCAGCACGACATCTGTTTCCCGGGAACTCCAGGGGCGCCGCGCCCTCGTCACCGGCGCCGGCCGAGGCACCGGCGCCGCCATCACGGCACGTCTGCGCGCGGCCGGCGCCACCGTGCTCGCCACGGCGCGCACAGCCCCCCGGTCCGGCACCCACGAGCGGTGGTTCGTCACCGCCGACATGACGTCGCCCGAGGGCATCGACACCGTCGTCTCGGCCGTGCGTGAGCGGCTCGGCACACTGGACGTCCTCGTGCACACCCTCGGCGGGTCCCACGCGCCGGCCGGGGGGTTCGCCGCCCTCACCGACGAGCACTGGCAGGACGAGCGCGCCCTGAACCTGCTGGCCGCGGTACGGCTGGACCGTGCGCTGCTGCCGACGATGCGCGACGCGGGCCGCGGCGCCGTCGTCCACGTCTCGTCCATCCAGCGCCGGATGCCCCTCCCCGAGGCCACGCTCGGCTACGCCGCCGCCAAGGCCGCGTTGACCACCTACAGCAAGGGCCTCGCCCGCGAACTGGCCCCGCACGCAGTGCGCGTCAACGTCGTCTCCCCGGGCGCGATCGAGACGGAGGCGGCTACGGCCCTCGTCACCCGCATCGCCCGGTCGCAGGGCATCGACCACGCCGCGGCCTGGGACCAGGTCCTGGCGTCGCTCGGCGGGATCCCCCTCGGCCGTCCGGCACGCCCCGAAGAGGTGGCCGAACTCGTCGCCTTCCTCGTCTCCGATCGGGCCGGTGCCATCACCGGCGCCGAACACACCATCGACGGCGGCACCGTACCCACCCTCTAGGCACACCCGGCCCGGCGAGGAAAACGGTGTCCTCCTCACTGCGCACCCCGGCGCGCCGTGGTGTGTTCCGGGACGTGCCGCAGGTGGCGAAGGGGCGCACGCAAGGTGACATGGGCGACCGTCCCGTCGGCGGGGCGGTCCGTCAGCGCCGGGCGGGCTGCGGCCGTCGGCCGAGAAGGAGGACCGCGCCGCCGGCGGGGAGGAGAGCGGCGGCGAGGGCGCCGAGCGCCAGGGTGTGCCCCTTCGGCAGACCGGTGCCGGTGTTCGCCAGCTTCGGAACGGAGCCGCCCGCGGCCGCGGTGGCACCCTGGACGATCAGGTCGGCCACGGCATCAGGGCGGGCGATGAGGGACACGTGGCAGGAGTCGATCTCCTTCGTGTGGGAGTGGGCCCGTTGGGCCTCGAAGCGCTCCGGCTGAGGGCTGATGGTCCTGTCCTGCCGTCCCACCAGGGCCCAGGACGGTATCTCCTTCCAGGCCGCGACCTTGGCCGTCTCGCTGAACGCGGCCGTGGCGGCGGGGCGTTGGGTGACGGACAACAGGTTCGCCTGGTCCGCGGACAGGCAGTTGGCGAACACCGGGTGGACCCTGTCCCGCTTGAGGTACAGATCGGTGCCGCTGCCGCCGGTGGTCCGGTAGGGCACGGAGGTCGTGGCCGTGGCCAGAGCACTGGGGAAGCGAGCGGACAGCGACATGCCGCTCTCACCGACGTCGGGCATCAGCGCGTTGATGTACACCAGCGATTTCACCTGCGGGTTTCCCGCCGCGGCCGTGCTGATGACGGCACCGCCGTAGGAGTGGCCCACCAGCACGATCGGGCCCTTGACCGTCTTCAGGACGGAGGCGATGTACGCGGAGTCGCTGTACAGGCCGCGCAGCGGATTGGCCGGCGCCATCACCGTGTAGCCACGGTGCTGCAGGCGCTCGATCACACCGTTCCAGCTGGAGCCGTCGGCGAAGGCGCCGTGCACCAGGACGACGGTCGGCTGGGCGGCACGCGGAGCACCGTCCGCCGTCACCGGCGCCGTGGTCACGGCGCACAGAGCGGTCACCGCGCTCCCTGCCGTCACCGCGCGCAACACTCTGCTTCGGTTCAGTGAGCCGCGTATCGCAGGTCCCGTCATGTCGGCCTCGCTTCGCTTCTGGGGAGGGTCCGCGGAACCCCAGCGTTCACGCGACCGGCCCCGCCGGCCCACCGGTGGCGTCCGACCGGGTGACGTCGGCCTACCTCTCCGACAGCGGCAGCGACGCCGCCGCCGTCTCCGCCCTGCTCTGCCCTGCTCTGCTCTGCTCTGCGAGGAGATCGGCGAGCGACTCGAGCACGATCTCGCCGCCCGCCGGTACGGTCGGCGCTCCCTCGGGGACACGGCCCGGCGGACGGTGTGGCCGCACGCCCTTTGCTCAGCGTGTCCGTCCGGTGCGCGTCATGATGGAGACAGGCGGCATCTGCACCCAGCACAGACATCGGCGGGTGTGCAACGCGTCGCAGGGGGCCTGGCACCGTCCAGAGCCGAGGAGGGATGGGCCATGCGCTGGACCATCGCCCGTACCGACCAGATCGCCGTCAGCTGCGACACGGCCAACGGCTGGACCGTCGTCGAGGTCGACGGCGACGTCGATGTCCACACCCACGCCACGCTCCGCCAGGCGGTCATCCGGCTGCTCGGCGAAGGACACCGCAACTTCGTCCTCGATCTGTGCTTCGTGCCCTTCCTGGACTCCATGGGCCTGGGCACCATCGTCGCGATCACCAAACGCATCAAGGCGCGCGAAGGCTCGCTGCGCATCACCTGTCCCTCGGCCCGGATGGCCCGGGTCTTCGTCCACGGCGGCCTGAGCAACGCTTACGAGTTCTACGACTCGCCCCAGGAGGCCACCGAGCAGGCGCCGACGGTCGACGGCCTGGCCTATTGGCCCGGGCCCATCCGCTGAACGGAGACGCACCCGGGCACCAGGACGAGGCGTGCGGCGGCCTGTGCCCCTCGACGACCACGCGCCCGGCCACGCCGTCGATGAGCAGAAGTGGGCGTACGGCGTCGGTTTCGACACGTCTGCCTCGTGCGCGACGGCGTCCACACCGGTGGCCCCGCGGTTCGAGGTCAGGACACGCCAAGTCGGTGCGGACCGGGACACGAGGCGGTTCGAGGGCCCGCCGGACGGCCCCCGGTAGGGAAGGGCGGGAGGGCAGCAGGATCGGGCAAGAGATCGGGAGGATCTTTCTGTTCGTGAGGACGGCGGCGCGGTTGCCTTGAGGTGTCACGTTCCCGCACGGAGCCTTCAGGGCTCCGTGGAGCCAGGAGGCACAACAGATGAAGGTAGCCGTCGTCACCGGCGCCAGTTCCGGCATCGGCCAGAGTGCGGCCGTCCAGATCGCCAAGCGGGGGTCCGGCGTCATCCTGACCTACAGTTCCAACGAGCAGGGCGCCAAGGACACCGTCCGCGAGATCGAGGAGTCGGGCGGCACCGCCGCGGCGCTGCGCCTGGACATCGGTGACACGGCCGGCTTTCCCGCCTTCCGCGAGGCCGTGGCCGAGACCCTGCACGAGACCTTCCGGCGGGACTCCTTCGACCATCTGGTCAACAACGCGGGTTTCGCCGGGATGGCGTTGATCGAGGAGACCACGGAGCAGGAATTCGACAAGCTCGCCGCAGGCCTGTTCAAGGGGCCGTTCTTCCTCACGCAGACCCTGCTGCCGCTGCTGGCCGACGGCGGTGCCGTCGTCAACGTGACCAGCAACTCGACTCTGCCGCAGGTGACCGTGTCCGGCTACTCCGTCTACGCGGCACTCAAGGGCGCCATGGTGGTCCTGACCCGGTACATGGCCAAGGAGTTCAGCACCCGCGGCATCCGGGTCAACTCCGTCGCCCCCGGCGCCACCCGCACCCGTTTCGCCGACGACGCGTTCGCGAAGAACCCGGAGATCATTCCGGACCTGGCGAAGACGTTCGCGCTCGGGCGGGTCGGCGAACCCGACGACATCGGCATGGTCATCGCGATGCTCCTCTCCGAGGAGGGGCGTTGGATCACCGGCCAGGACATCGAAGTCTCGGGTGGCCAGAACCTCTGACAAGCACCCGCGACGCACACGTGCGGGCGCGGCTGCCCGGGCGCCGAAGGACGCTGCCGCCGCCTGGTGGGCCCTCGCGTGCCACCGGTCGGGGCCGCGCCACTTGCTGTCACGTACGCCGTGGCGCCCCTGCCTGATCCTGCTGAGACAGGACAGGCCGAGGTTGGACGGTGCAAGACTGAAAGGCATGCCGTTGGACGAGATGTGTGCGCTGCTGGACCGGCATGCACGCCCCGATCTGTCCACAGCGATCGACGGCGTTCAGGCCTGCAGATTCGACCAGCGCAGCGCACCTGGGGCGGGCATGTCCGGCACCGTGCTGGCGGTCATCGCCCAGGGCGGCAAGCGTCTCGCCCTGGGTGAACGCCTGTACGAGTACCGGGCCGGTCAGTACCTGGTGACCTCGGTCGATCTCCCCGTCACCGGCCACGTCATCGACACCGGGCAACCCACCCTCGGCTTCGGTATGACCCTCGACCCCGCCGACATCGCTCAGTTGCTCCTGGACGCCGACCCGCGCGACCTGCCTGCTCCGGCACTCACCGCGCCCGCCGGCATCGCGGTCAGCCAGGCCTCCCCGGAGATGCTGGATGCCATCGTCCGGCTGCTGCGCCTGCTGGACCGGCCCGCTGACCGCAAGATCCTCGCCCCGCTGGTCAAGCGGGAGATCCTCTGGCACCTGCTGCGCGGCGAGCAGGGCCCCGCCATCCGGCAGCTCGGCCTGGCGGACAGCGGACTGGCCCACATCCGCCGGGCGGTCCGGCAGATCCGGGAGCACTACGCGGAGTCGTTCCGAGTCGAAGACCTCGCACGGACAGCGGGCATGAGCGTGTCCGCGTTCCACCGCAACTTCCACGCCGTGACCGGTATGAGCCCCGTCCAGTTCCTCAAGCGCATCCGCCTCCAGGAAGCCCGGCTGCTCCTGGCCCGCCACCCGTCCGACGTCACCGGCGTCGGACACACCGTCGGCTACGCAAGCGCCTCACAGTTCAGCCGCGAGTACCGCCGAATGTTCGGCACATCACCCAGCAAGGACGTGGCCCGTCTGCGGGCCGAACCATCTGTATCCGCCGCGGCCCTGCCCTGAGGGCCGGCGGTCCTGTTCGACGTCGCTCGGCTTCTCCTCAGGGACGCGACGCCTACCGAGGGCGTCGGCAGCCGGCCGCCGCATCTGCGTGGCACCGACTCCGTCTCGCTGATCACGGAGGTCTGCGGAGGTGGACCGACGTCACCCTCTGTCGTGCCGACGCAGACGCCTGGCCGACGCCCATCGTCGTGCGGTCGATGCCCAACTCGCCCGCCGCTTTCAGTCGAGACGGCCTGTCATGCCCGCCGAGGACGGTGAGAACGGGCGATGCGTCACGCGTCATGGCCAGTGCGTATGTCGAGCTGATAGTCAGCAATACTGATGATCCGCTACGGTGATGGTGGTGCCGCCGTCCACGGCGGCGCGTCGACTCGAAGGGCGCGTGGCAACCATGTCTGACCAGGACCTCCCCTCCGTAGCATTCGGGATCAAGACCACCCCGATGCGGGTCCGCTACGAGGACATCCTCCGCGTGTGGCAGGAAGCCGACGACCTGCCCGAAATCGCGGACGCCTGGCTCTGGGACCACCTCATGCCGATCGCCGGCCCGAAGGACGGGCAGATCCTCGAAGGGTGGACGCTGTTGAGCGCCCTGGCCGCCAGGCCCCGGCGGCTGCGCCTGGGCCTGCTCGTGACGAGCAATCGGATCCGGCCGCCCGCCGTCCTCGGCAAAATCGCCACAACAGTCGACGTGATCTCCGGAGGCCGCCTGATCATGGGCCTCGGCGTGGGCGGCACCGTCCAGCCACCCGACGCGGGCGGCATCGCCGGCGAGAACCCGGCCGTCGCGGAGTACGCGGCCTACGGCCTCGCGCTCGTCCCGCCCGCCGAGGGCATCGCCCGCCTGGAGGAGACCCTCACCATCCTCCGCGGCATGTGGACGCAGGACGTCTTCGACTGCCACGGGCGCTACTACACCCTGACCGGCAACCGCAACGAGCCGAAACCTGTCCAGCGGCCAGGCCCGCCCCTGCTGATCGGCGGCTGGGGGAACAGGACGCTCCGCCTGGTCGCCGAGCATGCCGACATCTGGAACATCCCCGGACCGCCGCACAACACGCTGGACTACATCACCGAGCGCAGTGCCGTTCTGGACGGCCACTGCGCAGCCGTCGGCCGTGATCCGCGGACGCTCACCCGCTCCGTCCAGTACATCGTCTCCTACGACGACCCGGCCGCCGACCGCAAGGCCATCACGGAGCTCATCGCCGCAGGCGTGACGCACGTCGTGCTGAGCCTGCGGAGCCCCTATCCTCCACAGGCCGCGCGATGGCTCGTCGACCAGATCATCACGCCGGTGCGCAGCGCAACCGGAGCATGCTGATGACAGGGCCCTCCACCACCCGGCAATCCGACTGCTTGCTGCCCAGGCCACCTTGGTGTCTGCCCTGCCGACACACACTACGTGTGAGCTTTATGTGTCACACGAGGTGATGCTGCTGCCGACTCCGCACGCTCGGATCAGCGGGCCCGTGGACGACGGCTGTGCGCTCGTCGACGGCGCCCGCCCGCCTCCCACGGCGACGTCGGCCGGGGCCCTGGGTCACCGGTCGGCGATGTGCGGGCGGTCGGTGTACCCGGACTGGGACACCGTCGCCGACCAGCAGGCCGCGGCCCTCAAACAGGGACCGGGGCGGACCGATGTGCATGTCGGCGAGCTGATGGACGAATTGACGGTGTCCTGCGGGGAACCCTTCGCCGGCCGGCTGCGCACGCTGCCGGGGCTGCCGCGGGCGAACGGGGTGGTGCGCATGGTCCACCCACACGTGGGCGAGGTGCGGCTGGCGTACGAGGCGCGCGAGCTGCCCGCCGACGACGACCAGCATCTCGTCGTCCACCTCCCGGCCGACGACGCGAGCGCCGCCGCGCTGGACCGCCTCACCGGCCGCCGCTCCGGGGCCGTTCGCGCGGTCTGAGCGTTACGTCGGCGACCGCGTCGACGAGCCGACCGCCGTTCGCCCGTCGGCCGCCTGGAAGGGGAGGGGCGGCGGACTCCCGTACGGCGAGCGGGCCCGGCTAACCCGGGGCGACTCCACATCCCGGCCGACCAGGACTCGCGGCCCGGTACGTCCGCCATGCGCGGGACTTCGGCCCCTGCCGCATTCAAGCCGGAGAGACATCCGCCGATCGAGCGCGTCGCACGTGGACCGCAGACGGTGTTGGAGGACATGCGGGGGCCGGCCCGGACGGTGCCCGCTTCCTGTTCCCCAGGGAAGGCCGGGTCTACGGGGCTGCTCCGTCGGCACCTCCAGAACACAGGCGGCGGCCTGATTACCGCCTACCGCCAGGATCCTCGTCCTGAAGAACTGGCGCGCGTCCGAGCTGTCACACACGCAGGGGCCACCTCGTCTCCCCGTCGAGTACGCGGAACGGGCGATGCAGGAAGACGCTGTAACAGGTGAGATCGATCATGCGGCACGGCATACATCCACCTGCAGCCGCCCTGAGGCCTGTGCGCGAGCGGGCTGTCCGCTCGGGTCGCCTTCTGCAGTAAGGACCTCATGCACGCCATCACGGTGCGAGACCGTAACGCCGTCTCGCAGGGACGTCCATGACAGGCATGTCCTGCCCTCGTACGGCCGAGCACGACGTCGTCGTGCGCGTGCAGGCCGCCGCTTTCACCCGCGGCGAGCTGGACTGGGCCGCCACGTGGACCGATCGCGCCGGCCGCGGCCGGACGCCGGGCGCCGGACACGAGCTGTCCGGTGTCGTCGTAGAACCGGGGTACGCCACCACCGGCCTGCGCCCCGGACAGCCGGTGTTCGGCCTCGCCGACCGGACCCGTAACGACACGCTCGCCGAGTACACCGCAGTGGAGGCACGCGGCCTCGCTCCGCCACCGGCGGCCATCGACCACACTGCGGCCGCCCGCACCACCGATCACCGGGCCTGACCGCCCGGCAGGGCGCCTTCGACCACGGTCGTCTCGCCAGGGGCCAGACCCTCCTGCTCCATGGCGCCGCGGGCGGCGTCGGCTCGATCGCGGTACAGCGCGCCCGCAAGGCCGACGCCCGCGTCGTCGGTGCCGGCCGGGGCCGGGCACGCGCCCTCGGCATCGACACCGCGGCCGCCCGCCGAAGCACCCTCCGCCTTCGTTCCCGGCAAGCGCACCCCGGACAAAACGATCATCCGCCGCACGAAAGACTGAACAGGAGACCGCTCATGATGGGAATCCGCATCACCGGTGGCTTGCTGGCCGTCGCCACGCTGACCGCGGCCACGGCCTGCTCGACCTCCGGCCGGCCCACCCACGCCAGGGGGACGACCGCAGTCGTGGCATCGCCTGCGGCCATGGCATCGAACCGCCCCACCGAGACCGTCACGCAGCTGCTCCAGCAGGCCCTTCCGAACGTGAAGGGCAAGACGTTCACCTCGGAGATCGTCGACTTCCCGCCCAAAGCCCGCGCGGTGCCTCACCGGCACGGCCAGGCGTTCGTCTACGCCTACGTCCTGGAAGGCACCGTGCGCAGCCAGCTCGCCGGCCGGCCCGTGACCACCTACCACCAGGGCGACAACTGGGTCGAGCCGCCGGGCGCCCACCATCTCCTCACGGAGAACACCAGCCCGACCGAACGGGCCAGGCTCCTGGTCGTCTTCGTTTCCAACACCGGAGACAAGCTCAAGATCGACGACCAGGCGTCATAGCCCGGGCACGCAGCCGGCCGCGCCGCCCTGCCCAACGTTCATCGGCAGCGAGGTCGGCCGGCTGCCCGGGACGGGGAAGGCCGTGCGGACGCGGGCGGCGGAAATCGCCGCCCTGACCGCCGCCCGGCCCGACGGCGACCGGCGCGCATGCGCGTGGTGGACGGCGGCGCCGGAGGCCGGCCTGCCGCCCGGCACGGTGAGCAACATGGCCCGCACCGCGTTCCTCGACGAATCGGCTCATGACCTGTTCCCACGGGAAGCACAGGTCAGGTGCCCAGGACCGAGAACAAGCAGTCGGCCGCGCCGGCCGCCACCATTGCCACGGTCTCCGCTCCGCTCCTCGGTTTCGCACCCCCGGCTCGCCCTGTCCACGGCGGCCGGTCAGCTGCGGACGTGCAGCCCGAAACCCGTGCGGCCCGCGGGCTCCAGTCCCTCCTTCAGCTGCAACGAGGGGATCTCGTAGTCGCCGAAGTTCTGCCGCCGGAATGCGATCGGCTCGGTCGTCTCCAGGGTGAGCAGACGCTGCTCCCAGGCCTTGGCGACGTCCGGGTAATCCTCGCTGGTCATCCGGTCGGCGCCGTACAGCACGAACGGCGGCAGCACCTCGATGCCCGGGTAGTAGAGGATGCCATGGTGGATGGGGAACAGCAGATCGTCGATGGGGCCGTTGATCCCGCGAGCGGCGTAGTGCGACTCCGGCCCGCCGACCGTCACCGACAGCAGAGCCCTCCTGCCCGCGAGGGTGCCTTCGCCGAAGCGCTCGCCGTATTTGGTGTCGCTGTGCTCGCCGACGCCGTACGCGAAGTGGGAGGTGAAGACGCGGTCCACCCAGCCCTTGAGGATCGCGGGCATCGAGTACCACCACAGGGGGAACTGGAAGATGATCGTGTCGGCCCACAGCAGCTTCTCCTGCTCGGCGAGGACGTCCGGGGTGAGCGTCCCGGTGTCGAAGGCCCGGCCCGAGTCCCGGACGACCTTCAGCGGGTGTGAGGCGTGGGGGCCGTAGTCCGCGGCGTCCACGACCGCCTTCCAGTTCATCGCGTACAGATCGCTCACCCGCACCTCGTGTCCGGCACTCCTCAACGTGGACACCGCGAGGTCCTTCAGCGAGCCGTTGAGCGACTTCGGCTCCGGGTGGGCATAGACGATCAGCGTCTTCATGGGAAGGAACTCCTTCGGATCGGATGCCTTCGATCCTGGACGCCGCGGAGCTCGGCGTTCAGGGGCTCCGGTTCCGTCGGACGGGACTTCCTGGTACCGGCAGGACCACCCTCACGGGCTTCGCCGAGGCCATACTGAAGGCATGGACGATCTAGCGGGTTTCCTGCGGACCCGGCGTTCCCGAGTCGACCCGGCGGCCGTCGGCATCCCCACCGACAGCCGCCGCCGGGTCGAAGGGCTGCGCCGCGAGGAGGTCGCGCACCTGTCCGGGGTCAGCGTCGACTACTACGTGCGCCTGGAGCAGGGCCGCGCGACCCAGCCCTCCGAGCAGGTGCTCGATGCCCTCGCCCGCGTCCTCGGCCTCGACGAGACCGAACGGGGGCCCCTGTCCCGGCCCGCCCGGCAGCGCCGCCGCCGCGCGAAGGCACGGGGCGGACGAGTCCGGCCCGAGCTGCTGCGCGTCCTCGCCCTGGTCGCCGACGGTCCCGCGCTGATCATGACCCACCGCCTGGACGTGCTCGCCGGGAACCGCCTCGCCGGGCTCCTCTACGGCCGGCCCCTGCCGGGCCTGAACACCGCACGGCACCTCTTCCTCGAGGAGGCCGAGCGCGGCCTCTACGCGGACTGGGAGAGCTGCACGCTGGACGTGGTCGGGCACCTGCGCCTGGCCGCCGGCAAGTACCCCGAGGATCCCCGTCTGGCCTCACTCATCGGTGAACTGGCGATGGGCAGCGAGCGCTTCCGCCGCCTGTGGGCCCGCGCGGACGTGCGCGCCCGCACCTACGGACGCAAGGCGTATCGGCATCCGCTGGTCGGACTGTTGGAACTGCACCAGGAGAACTTCGTCCTGCCGAGCGAACCGGGCATGGAGCTGGTGGTGCTGTCCGCGGCCCCCGGCAGCCCCGCCGAGGACGGGCTGCGCCTGCTCGCGGGCCTGGGCGAGCCCGACGGTGACGCGCGTTCCCCAGTGAACGCTCACGTCCGTGAGCAACTCGACGACGCCCGTCCATCGTCCGGAACGCCGCACCGCTGACGGCTTTCCGCTCGCCGAACGCGGCCCGGATGATGCGGGCGGAGGTCGGCGAACGGAGGCCCTGCCTTCCCGGCGTTGCGGGGAAGGCAGGGCGCCGGGCGCGTCCACTGCTGGTCGGTCAGCCGGAGCATGCGCCCGCTCGTGGCCACCGAGGCCGATAGGCAGTGGCCAGTACGGAGACGGTGACCTGATCGGGCAGAAAGCCGTGATGGCCGAGGTCCCCACGGCTGACGTGACGGGCGCTCGGCGTCATCGCCAGCAGGTCCAGGACATCCAGCCTGGACAGGGGCGCGGAATACTCCACCTGTTCGGTGACGGCGGCCTCGAAGAAGGGGCTCAACGCCTGGTGCAGGCGCTGCTCCTTGGCCGGGTCGACCGTGACCATCGCAGGCACCCGTTCGCGCAGCTCGGCCAGGTGTCGCCCGGTGGGACGGACCACGATCAGCCGCCCGGTCGGGCGCAGCACGCGGTGGAACTCGGCCGGGTTGCGTGGTGCGAACACGTTCAGCACGACGTCGGCCACCCCGTCGGCGAGCGGGAAGGGACGGAAAACGTCCCAGGACACGGCGGCGGCTCGATGATGGGCACGGGCTGCCGAACGCAGCGCGCGCACCGATGTGTCCAGACCCAGACCGCGGGAGCCGGGCACTTGGTCGAGTACACCGGCCAGGTAGTAGCCCGTGCCGCATCCCACGTCCACGACCGTGGCCTGCTCGGTCGCGGCGCCGGCCACCAGGCGGGCCCCGACTTCGCGGATGGGCGCGTAGGCGCCGGTGGACAGGAACCGGTCCCGGGCCTGGACCATGGGTGCGTCGTCGCCGCTGGTGGCGCGGGTGCCCGTCAGCAGACTGGCGTAGCCGTGGCGGGCGACGTCGAAGGTATGGCCCACCGGGCAACGCAGCGCGCCGCGGCCGGGGTTCAGGCGAGGCGTGCGGCACGTTGGGCAGCGCAGCAGGTCGAGGGACAGTTCGAGGGCAGGGGGAAGCGACACGGGCACGAGGCACTCCTGGCAAGGGGGTAAAGGGAAGGGACCGTGCCTGCACCGCGCTCAGAGCGTCATTGCTTCACGAAGGAACGTGCAGCATTGGGCAGTTGTGCACGCAGCAGGCACACCAAGGAGGGCGACGCCGTCCGGCATCGCCCTCAGCGCCTTCCGCTCACAGGAAGCAGCAGTGCGGGGTGCTCATGAATGCCACGTCAGAAGTGTACGAGCATCGGCGAGGCCCCGTGCTTCACCGGAGTCGGAAGGCAAGACCTACGTCCAAGGCCGAGGCCCGTCTGCGCTCCGGGCTGATCCCTGTGTGCCGGGCCCTGGCATACCGTGCTGCCCGACTCCGGATCGTCCGCGCAAGGGGAGAGCGTATGAGCACCGCTGCACCGGTATGCCCGCCTCGGGGCCGGCTTCGGCGCCGTGTGCCTGGGCGTGCCGCTTGTCGCCGTTGGCAACGCGCTGCCAGGATCGCCAGGACAGGATTCAACCAGTGACAGCGCCCTCCGGGGCGTGCTGACGCCAGACCTGTGAACATCGATCAGGAAGAAAATCTGTCACGGCGAGAGTAGACATTGAGCTGTCGCAGGGTTACGGTTTCCTACGTACCCAGGAAGGTCAAAGTGGGCACGGCAGAAATGGACTGCCGTGCGAGCAGGATGCGACCCGAAGGGTCGCGAGCAGTACCCGCGGTATCCAGCAGTACAACCGAGTAACCGAGGTAAGGAGCAGAAGCGCCATCAGGATCGCCCGGGCGAGGAAGCAGTCAGCCCGGGTACCGCAGACCCCGGATTGGAAGGTGGTCCCCGGTCACGCATCCGCGATCCCCGCAGCCCCGCCCTCCGGGGTGGACCCTGCGGACAAAGAGGGCCGACGCAGTCGGCCGGTAGATGGTGTTGAAAGCTCGGGGCCCGGGTGCCGTACGGCACCCGGGCCCCCCGACGCGTCCCCCGGAAGAAGAGGTCTATGCCCCCTCGCAGTACCCGCCCCATCGACAACCTCGACGATGACGACTATCCCGCCTACACCATGGGCCGCGCCGCGGAGATGCTCGGAACCACCCCCGCCTTCCTTCGTGCTCTCGGTGAACACCGCCTGATCACCCCCCTGCGCTCCGAAGGCGGCCACCGCCGCTACTCCCGCTACCAGCTGCGCATCGCCGCCCGCGCCCGGGAACTCGTCGACCAGGGCACCCCCATCGAAGCCGCCTGCCGCATCATCGTCCTCGAAGACCAACTCGAGGAAGCCCAGCGCATCAACGAACAACTGCGCGCACAAGGCGCCGAATCGCAGGCCCAAACCTCGCCTTGACCTCGCCGCGCAAGCCGAACACCGACTGCCGGCAGAACCGGACGGCAGTCTTCAGGCCTGCGCCGCCGCCCTGGTGCAGCCGGCACGCGCTGCACCACACCGAGGACCCCGGAAGCATCCGCCGGGGTCCTCTGCCACTCACCGTCGGTGGATCCTGGAGACGGGCGGCATGGACCGAGCTGCCATCAAGGACAATCAGCGCCCGGACCGTGGTGATTCCAGCTGTGTCGACCGGTGAGACGCTCTGGCCGCCCGTTGCCCGGCCGGCGTTTTCGAGTGGACGGCGACACAACGGTGGGGCCCTGCCGACGCGCGTCGGCAGGGCCCCACCGGGATCCTCAAGGGCGCTCTCCGGCCCCTCCCCACAGGGCCATGGGGTCGGTGTCGGCCGGCGTGGTCGAGGGAGTCCGGAGTGAAGCGGCACCGCCCGCGTCCTCTGCGGCCTCGGGACGGTCGTGACAGGTGAATCCCAGGCGTGTCATGGCCCGGGTGACTTCGAGGGCGGTGAAGTCACGGGGGTCTTGCCGCGTGATCACCTGGCCCACCTGCTTGACGGGGTAGCGGCGGCGGCCGATGGTCACGGACGCACCCGTGACGAGTTCGGGCGTGACGCCCTTCATCGAGGCCAGCACCCCGGTCTTGGTCAGCTCGAACGGGTACCGGGCGATGACGCAGCGCATGATGCCTCCCAGGGGAGAAGTCGAGGGGGAAGGAAACCGGGCTGTCCGGGGCGAGGCGGATCAGCGGGGGAGAGGGAGGGCGCCCGTGCTTCGGCCGTACTCGCCGACGCCGCCGGGGCGGGAGTCGGGCCGGGGCGACGATCCGTCGAGGACGTCCCGCAGGCGGACCCGGTCCGTGTACGTGGGACTCTTACGCAGGACAGCGAGCCGAGCGAGACTGATCGAGTCCGTGCTCTGGTCATCCCCGTCGCACACAGTCAGGCAGTCGACACGAGCGCCGGCCATGACGGCCAGAGCCACCTCGACGGTCATGTCGTCGCATACCCGAGGCCTGTCCGTTTCGATGTCGCCGGGCACGATCACGGCGGCGGGGTCCTCCATGCGGTACTGCCTCTGGATTGACGTCAAGGGTGCCTCCTGCGGTGAAGCTGTTCGGTTCGGTGTCCATTGCGGTCCCGGGAAGACACGCTGACCTACGTGTGGGGTTCATTGCGGAACTTTCCTCGACGCAGGCGCATATCAATGAATTCCGCAGCAGAACAAGCAGCGCCAAGAATCACAGCAACGGGGCGGAAAAGCAGGGCCGAATCACCCCGGGAATGATGCGAGCTGGGGCCCGCACCCCAAGGTGCGGGCCCCAGCTGCGAAGTATGAGTCAGTGCCGGCGCGTCACGCAGGAACGATGTTCTCAGCCGTCGGGCCCTTCTGGCCCTGCGCGATGTCGAACGTCACCTTCTGGCCCTCCAGCAGCTCGCGGAAGCCCTGGGTGGCGATGTTGGAGTAGTGGGCGAAGACGTCGGCGCCGCCGCCGTCCTGCGCGATGAAGCCGAAGCCCTTTTCCGCGTTGAACCACTTCACAGTGCCAGTAGCCATTTTGTTTCTCCTTCGGGGGACGGTGTCAGGAAAACGCCCTGTGCGTATTCCGTGTCGCCGTGATGATCGGCCGTCGGAAAAACCGCCTGGCAACCACACCTGCAACTGCTGACGACAGTAGCACGTCGACTTCGTCCTTGCGTGGTAAAGAATCGTTCGCCGCCTGTCGCCTCAGAAATGTTTCTCGTGCGCCGCACCGATTTCTGCCGTAGCCGACACAGATATTGTCTTCCGGGCCGTGGCGCAGCCGCCCGACTGTCTTCGCTCACAGCGCTGTGACCTCCACCAACGGCTCGTCCACGGCCGCTGTCATCACCGTGCGAGCAAGTTGCCGACGAAACGTCGAGACTCCAGGTGCGAGACGAAGCCCACACGCCCCCTCATGACACTGCAGAGCATCGCCCGTGAATCACCCCGCGACGCCGCCATCCGCCGTCGCGGGCCGGACCCGTCCGGGACCGGCCGACCCGGCCGGGTCAGGCGGGGCGCCCCGCGGCCGGAGTCTGCGCCGTGGCCGTCTCCATGAGCCGTTCGGCCTCCTCCACCGTGGCGGAGGGTGGCACGACGAGCAGGTCCCAGCGGCCCTGTCCGGGAGTGAGCAGGCACACGGTGTCCTCGGCCCGCGACGGGCCGGTCCGACGCAGGTGCACCTGCTGGTCCTCGACGGGCACGCCGTCACCGGACAGTGACCACATCGCTCCGTTCACGAGGACGCTGGTGATGTGTCCCCAGCGCAGCGGCAGCGCGGCGAGCAGCCCGGGGAGTTCGGTGGTCAGGTCGTACGACCGAGGCCACCAGGCTCCGTCGATGCGTCGGGCGGGGGTGCGGGTGGCGCCGGTCGGCGGGACGGGGGCCTGTCGCCTCAGGTGTCGAGGTCGGGGCGGAGAACCACCCGCCTGCCGTGCAGTTCGCCCTGCTCCATGCGGCGGTGGACGTCCGCGGTGGCGCTCAGCGGGAGCGTCTCGGTGGCCCGGGGGCGCAGCCGGCCGGCGGCCAGCAGGCGGTTGATGGTGACGGCGGCCTCGGCGAGTTCGGCGGTGGGGGCGTGGGAGATCACGAATCCGGTGATCGAGCCGTCCTTCATGTACAGCGCTCCCGCCGGGAGCACCGGCTGGGTGCGGGCGCCGGCCAGCAGGACGATCCGGCCGCGCGGAGCGAGCAGGTCGACGGCGGTGGTCAGGTCGTTGTGACCGGAGGTGTCCAGGTGGGCGTCGACGCCGTGCGGGGCGGCGTCCCGGATGCGCGCGGCCAGGTCGGGGTCCTTGTAGTCGAGGACCTCGGCCGCGCCCAGCGCGCGGCAGTACTCGGCGTCCGACGCGGAGGCGGTGGCGATGACCCTGGCGCCGGCCTCGACGGCGAGCGTGACCATCGCGCCGACCCGGTGCTCCGATGGTCTCGATGAAGGCTGCGCGCATGGCCGCCAAGTCTTCCACCGCAGGTCGCGGCGGCGCCGCCGTCTCGGGGATGGTTCGTCAACTCACGGGCCCGCCCGGGCCGCCCGCCGGGATGTCACGCGGGGGGCCGACACCACAACGCCGGCGCCCGAACCCTCGCAGCCATCGCCGCAGCCACCAAAGCAACAACCGGCTGCGGCACCTGGCAACCATTCATCGAAAACATCCTCACCACCCCCGCCCGCACCCAGCAGTGACCACACCCACACACCGCCACCCGGGAGATGAACGAGCTATCGGACACGCCACACCAGCGAGACAAGCCGAATGCCCAGCTGGGCTACCCGATGCGATATGCCGTCGGACAGCACCTCACCAACCGCCCACTCAGATCTGAGCACCGGCGCCCGACAGGGTGCCTTCGACCACGTCGCGGAGCTGTGACCGGGCGGTGATGCCCAGTTTGGGAAACACCCGGTAGAGGTGGGAGCCGACCGTACGCGGCGAGAGGAAAAGCTTCTCTCCGATCGCACGGTTCGTCAGGCCGCGGGCCGCGAGCCGGACGATCTGCTGCTGCTGGGGACTGAGTTCATCGAAGGCACTGGGCACCACGCTGCTGGCGGTCTCGATGCCGGCGGCTCGCAGTTCTGCCTTCGCCCGCTCGATCCATGGCCGCGCGCCAAGCCGCTGGAAGGTGTCGAGTGCCATGGTCAGCAGCGGGCGGGCCTCGGTGATGCGACGTTGCCTCCTGAGCCACTCACCGTAGTCCAGTAGTGTCTGTGCCCGTTCGAACGGCCACTGCTCGCCCGTGTCGCCTGTCAGCGCCTCCTGGAAGTACCGTTCCGCGTGGTCCGAATCAGCGAGCAGGGCGCGGCCGCGGTTGACCAGTGCCCTGATCCGTGGCGACATACGCGTCCCCAGGCGCCGCGCCGACCGCTGCAGCAGCTCGGCAGCGTCCTGCTGTCGCCCTCGGCGGACGGCCGCCGCGGCAAGCTCGGCCAGGACGGTGTAGGAGACGTGGTAATGAACCGGGTCGCCGTCGTCGGTGAAGGCGGAGCGGAACTGCGCGTACGCGGTGTCGTAGTCGCCCTCGGCCACTGCCGCCAGGCCCAGGGCCCGACGCGCGAAGACCGCGACGGAGCGGCTTTCCAGCGGGTCGACGAGGATCAGCGCCTGCTCGGCACCCTGTCGCGCGTCGGCCGGCTCGCCGAGCAGCGCGAGCACTGTCGCGTCGAGCACATGCGCACACGCCTCGGCATGATCCAGCCCGGCCGCTGACGCCATCGCCGCGATCTCGGCGGCCACCGATCGGGCCTCGATCCACCGGCTCTGTTCCAGATAGGTCCAGCCGACGGCGCATCCCAGGCCGTCCGGCAGCGCGCCACGGGCCTGCCACCGGTCGAACGCCTCGTCGAAGGTCCTGGCGGCGAGGGCGGTCTGGTCCAGGATCCAGGCCACGATGGCGAGCGCCGTCAGACTCCCGGCGTCGTCCTTGGCCTCCGCGATGAGCCCGGGCAGCGCCGGGGCGAGCAAGGCTCCCGCGCCGTTGGGGTCGGAGACGGCCAGCACCCAGGCGCCCAGGGCGCTGCCGACGGTGGAGTCCGGCATGGCACAGAGCAGGCCCTCGATCCTGTGCAGCTGAGACTCCTCGCCCGAGTAGTAGCGGACGACCGCGGCCGCGGCGAGCGCGTCCAGCACGCGGGGCGAGTGGGCGGCCGCCGCCTCGTCGGCGATGCGCGTGAGCAGAGCGAAGGCCGCCGCATGATGCCGACGCAGGGACATGAGCTGCCCAGTGGCCAGCGAGGCCCTGCTGATCAATGCCGGGTCGTCGCTGCACCCTCGGACCTCGGCGGCCAGCTGCTGCACCCAGCCGAGCTGACCGGTGAAGACAGCCATGACGGCGGCCTCGGTCAGCAACCGCGCCCGGTCGGCGCTGTGCGGGCTCAGCTCCGCGGCGCGCTGCAGGGCAGCGGCGGCGGCCGCATAGCCACCCCGGATCCGGGCCCGGTCGGCCGTCTGCTGCAGGACGGCCGACACGTCCTCGTCGGGACGCGTGGTCGCGGCGGCGAGATGCCAGGCGCGGCGGTCGGGCTCCTCGCTCAACAGCTCCGCGAGCGCGAGATGTGCTTCCCGGCGTTCCTCGAAGGACGCGGCATGGTAGAGGGCGGAGCGGATGAGCGGGTGGCGGAAGGCGATCCGGGGGCCGTCCTGGCGTACGAGACCGGCCCGTTGCGCGGGCACCCACGCCTTGTCGTCGGCCTCGGGGAGTCCACGAGAAGCCGTCGGTACGTCCGCCGCACCAGCGGCCGCAAGCAGCATCAGGGAGCGGCGGGTCGCCTCCGGCAGGGACTCGGCGTGCTCCGCGAAGATCCGCTCCAATCGGTCGGTGACGGGCAGCGGGCCCTCCACGCTGCTGCCATCGGGCTGCCGGGCCGCGCCGGCGCGGGCGAGTTCGATCAGCGCCAACGGATTGCCGGCCGCCTCCTGCACGATGCGCCCACGGGTTCGGCCGGTGGGTGGCGTCGGCTGCTGGTCGAGCAACCGGTTCGCCGCCTCACCGCTCAACGGACCGATTTCGAGGCGCTCGTAACCCTTGTCGAACCCGGGCAGCGCGGCCCCGGCGCGCACACCCACCAGCAGCGTGACGGGTTCGCTGTCCATGCGCCGGGCCACGAAGGAGAGAACGTCCAGCGAGGCGCGGTCGATCCACTGCGCGTCATCGACCACCACGAGCAGCGGCGCCGGCTCGGCCAGGTCCGAGACCAAGGTGAGAACCGCCAGACCGACGAGCATGGCATCAGGGGCATCGGTGCATTCGTCCAGCCCCAGGACCGCCCGGAGCGCGGAGCGCTGCCGCGGCGGCAGGCCGTCCAACTCGCCGAGCACCGGGCGGAGCATCTGATGCAGGCCCGCAAATGCGAGGTGTGCCTCGGACTCGCTACCGACCGCTCGCAGCACCCGGCCGCCCTCGCGCCGCACCCGGTCCGCCGCGAGGCGGAGCAGCACGCTCTTGCCGACACCGGGTTCGCCCGTGACGATCAACACCTCGCTGTGGGAACGGTCAGTGGCGACCCGCCGCACGATGTCCGCGGTCTCGGTTTCCCGGCCCACCACCAGCAGACCGGGATCGCGTGTCGGGCGTCGATTCCCTCGAGCCCTTCCACCATTGCCCACGGATACTCCAGGACTTGAGATTTCCCCAAATGATAAGCGCAGTCACTTCGGTCCCCTATGGGGGCAGGGAAACCGGTCCTGCACTGTGAGCTTGGCTCCACCGCACGCACTGTTCGAAGCGCTCCTGGCATGATCTCCAGAGGGCGGATGGCTGCCGGGATGCTCGTCGAGGGCGGTCAGCGCATGTTTTTCTGGCATCCACTGATCCGTCAGGCGCTCCACGACGGAATTCCGGTATGCGTGACCAGTCAGGAAATCGATCCCGGTCGTACACGCACTTGTCTTGGTGGTGTGGGGTGTGAAGGTCAGGTCGGTGCTGAACTGCTTGCACGCACCGGCCGAGAGCGCGGTCGGCAGAGTCAACACCTCCTGCGGATTCCTTGTGCGGCTCGACGTGCCGGCTTGATCGCCCCTCGTCGCGTTCCAGAAATCTGTCATGCCGAACGGGGGGGGCGGTATCCGTCAGGTGACTGCACCACGGCAGCCGCCGCTCCGCGGGGCGGTGCTCCTGCAGCTCTGTGCACTGGATGCCGTTCCGGTGCACGACGCGGGCCTGGTGAAGCTGCGGGAGGGCTCGTGCACCCTCGACTCCAGGCTGAAGCTGGGCCTCGCCGCCGGGCACACGCCCGGCTCGTCCGTGATCCCGCGGGCTCCGCGAACCCGGCGACCGGCCCGGGGCCGGCCGCCATCCGAGCGGGTCGGCGCCGGCCGGTGGCGACAAGCCGGCGGCGTCCTGACGCTCGCGCAGGACTGTGGCGCGGCGGCCGGCCCCGTTCCGTGGCCAACGGGTCGCCCCGGGACCCACTGCTCGTGAGCGGGACGCCACGCCGAGGGCAGGCCGGATCCCGGTCCGTGCCCGCTCCTTCGGACAAGCGGGCGTCGGCCCAGCCCGGGCACCGTCTTCTCCAGGTGCAGTCACCTGACGCATACCTCAGCACGTCCCGGTCGGCGCACCATGGCTGAGCAGGGCCGCCCACGCAACGGACGCGTACGGAGCGAACCTGCTGCACCGGCGAACACCCGACGGTCCGATGCCCGCATCCGACCTCGGCGGCAGGACCGCCGGCGGCCGAAAGACCCCGCGGCCGCGGTCGCGGCGCCACCGGTGCACTGCCCCTTGGAGGCGCGGCACCCCATGGCCGACATGAGCAACCGCTCATCCGTGTCTCGCCCGCGCCTGCGGCCTGAGCACGCGGAACCGATCGAACTGGAGAGAACCGTGGACACCATCACCCTGGGCGATGTCACCGTGGCCCGTGTCCGGGAGTACTACGGTCCTGTTGACCTGACGCCCGAGGCGTTCGTCCCGGAAAGCCCGGCACAGGCGTGGGAGAACCACCGTTCCTGGCTGGTTCCGCACTTCCTGGACGCCGAGACCAACATCGTGCATTCCGCCATCCAGACCTGGGTGCTGCGCAGCGAGGGCAGGACCATCCTCGTCGACACCGGCGTCGGCAATCACAAGGACCGCCCGTACGCGCCGGTGTGGAGCCGGCTGAACACCGACTTCCTGGGCAACCTGGCACGCGCCGGGGTCCGCCCCGAAGACGTCGACATCGTGATCAACACGCACCTGCACGTCGACCACGTCGGCTGGAACACCTACCTCGACGGCCGGACCTGGACGCCGACGTTCCCCAACGCCACCTACCTCATGGCCAAGGCGGACTTCGACTACTGGAACCCCGCCAACGAGATCAAGACCCTGCTCGGCCGCGGCAACCAGAACGTCTTCGAGGACAGCGTCGCCCCCGTGCACGAGGCCGGCCTGACCCACCTCTGGGAAGGCAGCTACCGGATCGACGGCAACCTGCGCCTCGACCTCGCCCCCGGCCACACCCCCGGCTCGTCGGTGCTGCGGCTGGACTCCGGATCGGACCGGGCCCTCTTCGTCGGCGACCTGGTGCACAGTCCGATCCAGATCCACGAGCCCGACGCCAACAGCTGCTTCTGCGAGGCCCCCGCCGAAGCCCGCGCCACCCGCCGCAGGCTCCTGGGCTCGGCGGTCGACGACAACGCCCTCGTCTTCCCCGCGCACCTGGGCGGCCACGGCGCCGCGGAAGTCGTCCGCGCGGGAGACACGTTCGCCATCAAGGGCTGGGCGCCCTTCGCCCCGTACACCGAGCAGGCCTGAGAACCTGCGGAAAGGCACCACCGTGAACCACCGCCCCGACCCCGTCGTCACCACCCCCCAGGGAGCCGTCCGCGGTCTGCGCCAGGGCGCCGGCCTCACCTTCCTGAACATCCCCTACGCCGCCCCGCCTCGCGGCGCCGGCCGCTTCGCCCCGCCGCAGCCGCACGAGCCGTGGGACGGCGTACGGGACGCCACCGTGCCCGGCCCCAACGCGCCCCAGTCCGAACGCAAGCTCGGCACCATAGACATGACCCCCTACTTCGGCACCGGCTGGAGCCGCGGCGAGGACTACCTCACCGTCAACGTCTTCACGCCCGCCGCCGGCGGTGACGAACTGCCCGTCATGGTGTTCGTCCACGGCGGCGGATTCGTCGCCGGATCGACACGGTCCGCGATGTACGACGGCTGCGCCTTCGCCCGCGACGGCGTCGTCCTCGTCACCCTCAACTACCGGCTCGGCATCGCCGGATTCCTCGACATTCCCGGCGCACCCGCCAACCGCGGCCTGCTCGACGTCGTCGCCGCACTGCGCTGGGTCCGGGAGAACATCGCCGCCTTCGGCGGGGACCCGCACAACGTCACCCTCTTCGGCCAGTCGGCCGGGGCGACCATCGTCGGCGGCGTCCTCGCCGCCCCCGAGGCCGCCGGCCTGTTCCACCGCGCCATCGTCCAAAGCGGCAGCGACCTCGGCGCGTTCACCGCCGAGCAGGCCGCCCGCGTCACCAAGGCAGCGGCCGAGGCCCTGGGCATCCAGCCCCACGTCGACGCCTTCGCGGACATCTCCGACGAGCGCCTGGTCGAAGCCGCCTCCCAGCTCGTGGGCATCGACCTGCGCACCGAGACCCACGGCGACCCGCTGATCGGACTGAGCCCCTTCAGCCTCGTCCTCGACACCCAGCCCGCCGCATCCGTCGCCGCCGGCCTGAGCGCCGACGTCGACCTGCTCATCGGCACCAACACCGAAGAAGGGAACCTCTACCTGGTCCCGGTGGGCCAGTACGCCACCTCGACCGCCGCCGACGTCGACGAGGCGGCGGCGCGCTCACACCCGAACCCGGCGCGGCTCGTCGAGACCTACCGCACGTCCCGCCCTGAGGCGTCCTTCGCGGAACTGCGGTCCGCCATCATGGCCGACGCACTGTTCGGCGCGGGCAGCCGCGCTCTGGCCGACGCCCACGCCGCCCACCCGAAAGCCGCCACCTACGCCTACGAGTTCGCCTGGCGCTCCCAGGCCCTGGACGGAGAGCTGGGCGCCACCCACGCGGTCGAGCTGCCCTTCGTCTTCGACCTCACGGACCGGCCCGAGCTGAACGGCCCCAACGCCCTGCTCGGCCCCGACAAGCCCCCGGCGGACCTCGCGACCCGCGTGCACGAGACCTGGATCCGGTTCGCCAGGACCGGCGACCCCGGCTGGGACCCGTACGACACCGGACGCAGGGCCACCATGCGCATCGACACCGAATGGACCCAGGCCGACGACCCCCGCGGCCAGGAACGACAGGCCTGGTGCTGCCCCCCTGCCCAGCTGTCCGCAGCCTTCAAGGACACACCATGAGCGAGGCCGGGATGACATCGGCGCGTGTCGGGCGGGTCCGCCGTGCGGGAGGTGAGGCAGCCTCGTACCGTCGAACAAGGGGGCGCGCGCGTGCCTGGGAGACGTCGATGACGGATGCATCACTGGAGCAGCTGGCCACCGAGGCCTGGTTGTACGGGTACCCCCTGCTGACGGCGGAGGTGACCAAGGCCGTGATGACGGCCGTCCCGGCCCGCGACGACGAGCGGCGCAAGGCTCCGGTCAACCAGTTCTGCTGCATGCGCCGGACCCCGGACGCCTCGTTCACCGAAGTCGTCTCCCCGAACGCCGACACGCTGTACTCCAGCGCCTGGCTCGATCTGTCGGAACAGCCGCTGGTGATGACTCTGCCGGACTTCGGTGACCGGTTCTGGCTGGTGCCGATCCTCACCGCCTGGTCGGATGTCTTCGCCGTTCCCGGTCGGCGCCTGAACGGCTCCACCGCCGGGCCGTTCCTTCTCGCCGGTCCGTCCTGGGCGGAAGACACCCCGCCGGGCCTGACCCTGCTGCAGTCCCCCACCGTCGTGAACTGGATCGTCGCGCGGTATGCGACCAGCGGTCCGCGGGATTTTCCCGCCGTGAACCAGCTGCAGGACCGCACGCGCCTGATCCCGCTGTCGGCGTGGACCGGTGACCCCGACGACCACACCCCGCCCTCCGACGTCCCCGTCTCCACCGGCATCGACACCGCCACAGCTCCGGTCGACCAGGTCGAGGCCCTCTTCGGGCGCGAGTACTTCTTGCGCCTCAACCGGCTCATGGTCGACAACCCGCCCTACCCGGCCGACGCCGCGTTCCTGGACCGCATCGCCCCGCTGGGCATCGCGCCGGGCGCGAGCCTGGAAGGTCAGCCACCGCACGTGCTCGCCGCGCTGGACGCCGGCGCTGCCCAGGGCCCTGACATGCTGCGCACGCTCATGTCCCGCGCCGAGTCCGCCGGCGACCAGGTCAACGGCTGGACCGTTCACCGTGGTCTGGGCGCGTACGGAACGGAGTACGCCAAGCGCGCCGTCATCACCCGGTTCGGGTACGGAGCCAACCTCGACGCCGACGCCCTCTACCCCCACGCCACCGCCGACGCCGACGGCCGGCCCCTGCACGGCGCCCACACCTACGTCCTGCACTTCGACGCCGGGCAGACCCCGCCGGTGCGGGGCTTTTGGTCACTGACCATGATGAACGACCGCCAGCTGTTCGTCGACAACCCGCTGGGCCGCTACGCGATCGGCGACCGCAGCGGCATGGCCACCAACCCCGACGGCTCCCTGGACATCTACCTCCAGCACCGGAGCCCCGGGCCCGACCGCGAGAGCAACTGGCTGCCCGCACCCGAAGGCAGCTTCAACGTCTTCCTGCGCCTGTACTGGCCCGAACAGGCCGCACTCACCCGCGCCTGGACCCCGCCACCCCTCAGGCGCACCAGCTGACGCTCCCGGCCCGGTGCGCCGCCGGGCCGGGCACCCCGCCGGCGCACCGGGCCGGGGACGTCCTTGCCCGCACGGCTCCCGCTGCCGGGGGCAAGGCTCAGGCGGTTTCCTTGCGCGGTACGTAGGCCACGCTGAGCCCGATGATGGCGAAGAAGCACAGCGCCACCAGCACGACACTCACCCGCAGGCCGAGCAGCGTGTCGTGCATGCCGATCAGGGAGCCGAGCAATGCCACGCCCATCGCCATGCCGACCTGGCGGGCGGTGTTGAGGACGCCGGAGCCGAGACCGGCGTAGGCGGGGTCGATGGCCAGGAGGGCGGCGGCGTTCAGGCTCGGGGAGAACACTCCGCAGCCCAGGCCGGCCAGCGCGGTACCGAGGACGAACAGCGGCCAGGTGCCCTGGTCGTCGACGCCCAGGAGCAGGACGGCGCCGATGAAGGAGGACAGCGCGCCGGTCCACAGCAGGAACCGTGGTCCACGGTGGACCAGCCGGCGGTTGAGGACGATGGTGCCGAAAACCCAGGCCACGGAGAAGGGCAGGAAATAGAGGCCGGTCCGCCCGGCGCTGAGCCCCCACTGCTGCTGGAGGTAGATGGCGAGCATGAACTGCATGCCGTAGCCACCGAACTGGAAGGCGAAGCCATTGATGATGGACGCGGAAAACGCGGCGCGGCGGAAGACGGCCAGCGGCAGCATCGGGTGCGAGGTGCGGGCCTCGACGACGAGGAACACGGCTGCGGCGACCGCCGCGAGGGCCAGCAGGCTGAGCGGGAGCGGCGAGGCCCAGCCCAGCGATCCGCCTTCGATGAGGTAGGCGACGATGGCGGAGAGCGCGGCAATGCCGGTCAGCTGGCCGGGCAGGTCGGGGCGGGAGGCCCGGCGCAGGGTCTCGGCGGCGTAGCGCTGGGCCAGGTAGAGGGTGATCAGGCCGACGGGCACGTTGATGAGGAAGATCGAGCGCCAGCCCAGCAGTTCGGTCAGAACACCGCCGCCGATCGGGCCGGCGACCAGGGCCAGCCCGCCGGTGGCGCCCCATACGGTGATGGCCTTGGCGCGCTCGATGGGATCGGGGTAGGTGCGCGCGATGATCGTCAGGGTGGTGGGCAGCAGGCCGCCGGCGGCGATGCCCTGGAGGAAGCGGGCCACCACCAGGACGCTCAGGTTCGGGCTGACCGCGCACAGCAGGGATGCCGCGGTGAAGCCGGCGAGGGAGAAGACGAACAGGCGGCGGGCGCCCCACCGGTCGCTGATGCTGCCGGCGGTCAGCAGGACGCTGGCCAGCGGGATGGTGTAGATGGTGACGACCCACTGGAGGGCCGCCATAGAGCCGTGGACGTCCCGCTCGATGGCGGGCAGGGCTATGTTCAGCGCACTGCCGTCCAGAAGGATCATGAAGAAGCCCAGGCAGACGGCTGCGAGGGCGAAGGCGGTGTGGCGCGGGGAGCGCACCGGCGCGGCCGGGGGTGCGGGCACCCCTGTGCTCCGGTACGCCGCGCTCGTCGACGTTTCGGGGACGGCGGTCATGGCGTGAACCTTCTTTCGGTCGCGGTGCGGAGGGGCCGGCGAGCAAAAGGGGGTGCGGTCCTGGCGGGGTCGTTCAGACGGTGAGGCCGACCAGGGCTGCCTTGGCGGCCTTGGCGGCACGGCGGAATGCCTCCTCGTCCTGCTGGGCGCGGGCGAGGACGTAGCCGCCTTGGACGGTGGCGATGACGAGCGCGGCCGTGGCCGCGACGTCGGTGTCCTGGCGCAGTTCCCCGCTGCGCACGCCCTCGGCGAGCACGTCGGCGATGCGTCGTTCGAGCCATTCGAAGGACTCCGCGACGGGGGCGCGCAGCTCGTCGTCGGCGACCACGTCGGGATCCTGGACGAGCCGGCCGACGCGGCAGCCGGCGAGCGGGCTGCGTTCCATGTCCAAGTCGGCGCTGATGCGTTCCACCGCCGAGCCGCCGCTGCCGAGCGCTGCCTCGACTGCGGTCTGCAGCTGCTGCGCGGAGTGCCGCATGGCGGCGGTGGCCAGCTCTGCCTTGCCGGAGAAATGGTGGTACATGCTGCCCTGCCCAGCATGGGAGCGCTTCTGGATCATCGCCGGGCTGGTCGCCGCGTAACCGCGCTCCCACAGCAGTTCGGCCGCGGCCTCGACGAGTGCGTCCTTCGTTTTCATACACTCGACTGTACCTACTAGTTGGTACAGAATCAATCGGAGCTCCCGCCAAGCCTTCGGCGGGCTCCGAAAGGACGCGCTCTGTCCGTCAGGCGGCGTCGCGTTACCCGGTCAGCTCCTTGCGCAACGTCGGCAGTGACACCTTGCCGACGCTGCTGTACGGGATGCGGCCGACCTCGGCGACGCCGGTGGCCCCGGTGGCCCGATGGCCCGGTGGCCCGGTGGCTCGGTGGCCCGCCAGAGGGTCTCACCGGCCCGCGCCAGAGCGCGCCGACGCAGTTCGGTGGCCAGGCGCCCGCCCACACCACCACGGCGACGGCGCGCGACTCACCCGTCCAGGCCCGCGGGGAGGCACACATCGCGCACCGCCGGGTCCTCCTCTTTCCAGCGCGAGGAAGACGCATCAGCGGCGGGGTGAGCCCCTGCTCGTCCTGGCCCACCCCGCCGGGCGGGGCGCCCCGGCCGCCGTCGCCGAGAACGCCCACGGCAGCGGGCCCGGAGGCGGCTCGCCCACCTGCCCGGAAGCCGGGATCACCGTTCCACCCCGCCGGACCCGGGCGGCGTGGGCGTTTCCCGGGTTGTCCAGGGCGCTCCCCCGAACTTGTCCGCACCTCGCAGACCCGCCCCAGTGGTCCGCCCCACGGTCTTGTCCCACGATCCACCGAGCTGATCTACCGGTGAAACTGGCTCGTCCGGCAGTGCCCGACCCCGCGTATGCGGTCGAGTACCTGGCGCGGCACACCCGCGTCTCCGAGCAGCGCCTCCACGAAGCCCGCCGGGCCCGCAATTCCTGCGCCCACCCCTACGAGGTCACCACCTGCCCGCGCACAGACTCGACAAGGCCCTGGCCGCCACCCACTAGGCCGTGCAGGACCTCACCTGATACTCGCCGACCTCTCCGACACAGCCGCGGCCGAAGACTCGCTGATGCGCCGGCCCGGCGGGGCGTGCGGTCCGGGAACCGGTCCCGGCCACGGCAGTCGGCCCGGTGGAGCACCGCGACCGCGCGGCCAGGCAGAGCCCGCTCACCGCGGTGGAGTGCCGTGGCCCGGCCGGGCGCGGGGTGTGCCGAACGGCGGCGGACCGGCCTGTCCGCAGGGCACCCCTCGATGTGACGGCCGGTCAGTCTCCGCAGCCGAAGGCCGGGTTGCCCGTGACGATGCGGGCGTGGTCGAGCAGGCGGTCCTCGATGTCCTGGGCGGTCGCACTGCCGACCAGCAGGTCCATCGCGTAGCCGTCCTCCAGTGCCACGAAGGAGCGCCCCAGGGCCCAGGGGTCGCCGGCCAGCGTGAAATCGCCGCTCTTCTGCCCGAGTTCGAGCACCTGACGGTAGAGCTCGGTCTGCTGGTTCGCGAAGGCGCGCTGCCGGTCGGCGGCCCCCTCGTTGCGCAGTGCCACCGGGAACAGCTCGAAGAGCAGCCGGGTGCTCTCCTCGCCTTCTCCGGGCCAGGGCACGCCGGAGCGGATACAGGCGCGCAACCGCGACACCGGACCGTCCGCTGCCGCGATGGCCTCCTCACGGCTGACGAAGTACGTGGCGGCACTGCGCTCGAACACGGCGGCGAACAGCTCTTGGATGTCGCTGTAGTAGTAGAGCACCGATGCGGGGGTGACGCCGGCGGCCCTGGCGACGTCCCGCAGCTTGGTGGCTGTGGCCCCGAGCTCCACCACGGTCCTGGCGGTCGCGTCGATCAGCTGGGCGCGGCGTTCCGCCTGGTTTCTGGGTCGGGCCATGGACGACATGCTCGCACACCGTTGCATGCCGGTCGTATCTCACCTGCGGCAATCCATTGACCCACCCCCGTTCGTTAACTAAATTTCGTTTAACGAATCCCCGAGCCCGGTCTGGTGACCCATGTCCCGTCCCCTCCCTCTAGTGCTGGCCCAGGCGGCCCAGCGCGCCGCCGACGACCTGGACGGCCTGGCCGCCGACGTACGCAAGCGCACGGCGGGGCTCCCCGCCGCACCGCTGGTCGTCTACCCCGAGCTGCACCTGGGCGGCCCGGTCGGCGGAGCCGCGCTCGCACCCGCCCAGCTTCCCGAAGCCCTGGCCGAACCCCTGGACGGCCCCCGTGACCGCGCCCTCGCGGAACTCGCCGGCGACCTCGGGGTCTGGCTCGCCCCGGGCAGCGTCTACGAGCGTGACGCCGACGGACGCGTCTACAACACCGCCCCCGTCTACTCCCCGCGCGGCGAACGGGTCGCGGCCTACCGGAAGATCTTCCCGTGGCGGCCCTACGAGACCGTCTTCCCCGGCGCCGAGTTCACCGTCTTCGACCTCGACGGCATCGGCCGCGTGGGACTGTCGATCTGCTACGACGCATGGTTCCCCGAGACCACTCGTCATCTGGCCTGGATGGGCGCTGAGCTGGTACTGAACTTCGTGCAGACCTCCGGCAGCGACCGGGCCCAGGAACTCGTGCTGGCCCGCGCCAACGCCATCGTCAACCAGCTCTTCGTGGCCAGCGTCAACTGCGCCGCACCCGTCGGCACCGGCCGCAGCCTGCTCGTGGACCCGCAGGGCAATGTACGCTCCGAGGCCGCGGCCGACAGCGACACCACCCTCACCGACGTGATCGACCTGGACGAGGCCGCCAACGTCCGCCGCCTCGGCACCGCAGCGCTCAACCGGCCCTGGCGGCAGTTCCGCCCCGACGACCGCCCCCTCGCCCTGCCGCTCTACCAGGGTCGGATCGACCCTGCCACATGGGCCGGTGCCACCGCCCCGGCCCCCTTCCCAGGCGACCGCGCCGGGACCCGCCGCGCACTCGGGGAAGAGAGAGTTTCGTGACAGATCAGCCCACCCGCATGCGGGGAAACCTCGGACTCCTCTCCGTGGTCGCCTTCGGCGTCGCCTACATGGCCCCCGCCGTCGTCACGTCGATCTTCGGCGTGACCGCCGCCACCAGCAAGGGAGCGGCGCCCACCGCCTACATGATCGCCACCGGCGCCATGCTGCTGACCGGCCTCAGCTACGCCAAGATGGCCAAGGTCCACCCGAGCTCCGGGTCCGTGTACACCTACGCCCGCAAGGAGCTCGACTCCCGCATCGGCTTCCTGGCCGGCTGGGCACTGCTGCTCGACTACCTCTTCCTGCCGATGGTCGCGTGGCTGCTGCAGGCCATCTACCTGCACGCCCAGTTCCCGGCCGTCCCGGAGTGGGCCTGGTTGGTCATCAACGTCGCTCTCGCCACCGCCATCAACGTCGTCGGCCTCAAGGTCGCCGACCGGATCAACCGAGTGCTGCTGCTCGGCGTCACCGCCGTCCTCGTCGTGCTCGCGGCGCTCTGCGTCCACTACGGCATCGGCCACGGCGGCGCCCCCGCGGCCGGCCATGCCTTCTGGAACAGCGCGACCAGCATCTCCGCCGTCACCGCTGCCGCCGCCGTCGCCGCCTACGCCTTCCTCGGCTTCGACGCGGTGAGCACCCTCAGCGAGGAGGTGCGCGACCCGCAGCGCACCATCCCGCGCAGCATCATCCTGACCGTGCTGACCGGCGGCGGCATCTTCATCGTGATCTCCTTCCTGATGCAGTGGGCCCACCCGGGCGGCTCCTTCCCCGACGAGGACTCCGCCGGGTACCTCCTGTCCACCACCGTCGGCGGAAAGACCTTCGCGGACGTCGCCAACATCGTCAGTATGCTCGGCGGGTTCGCCTCCTGCGTCGCCATCCAGGCCAGCACCAGCCGCTTGATGTTCGTCATGGGCCGCGACGGCGCCCTGCCCCGGCAGATCTTCGGGCGCCTGCACCGCAAGCTGCTCACCCCGATCGTCAATGTGCTGATCATCGGCGCCGTCGGCCTGCTGGCCATGACTCTCTCCCTCGCCGACGCCACCTCCTTCATCAACTTCGGCGCGTTCCTCGGCTTCACGCTCGTCAACGTCTGCGTGATCGCCTATGCCGTGCGGCAGTGGCGCTCCGGAACCCGCCACTCGCCCGTGCGGTACCTTCTCCTACCCGCCGCCGGTGCCGCGGTCGACGTCTACCTGATCACCCAACTCGGCGGCACCGCTGTCAGACTCGGCCTCGGCTGGCTGGTCATCGGCATCGTCTGGCTCGCAGTGATCACCAAGGGCTTCCGCCGCCCCGCACCCGAACTGCGACTCCAGTCCGACAGCGATGGCCCTGCGGAGCCGGAATCCTCCGGTCCCCTCCTTCCGACGGCATGACCCATGCCCGAGGCTCCTGGCCGCCGAGGGCGGTCAGGAGCCTCGGTGCGTACTGCCGCCGGCACACCAAGGGCACCCGGCACCCGGCACCCGGCACCCGGCAACGGCCCGGCGCAGGCGCCGGGTGCCTCGGTGCGCCGGAGTTCGTCCGGGCATCCGGCAGTCTGCCGTCCGCAGGATGACGCTTCCTCCTGACGTCCGCGGCGACGGCCCTGCCCGGGTACTGCTGCCACTCGGCTGTGGGCGACCAGCGCGTGCGGGGTCCGCGGCGGGCGGTGTTCGGTGTGCCGGCTGTGGGAGCTGGACGTCGAGCTGATGGAGTCCCCGCGGCCGTGCGGTCATCCGTGTCGCTGGCTCCGGGCTCGGTCCGGGCAGCAACAGAAATGTCGCACCGCTGGTCCGGGCAGCGTTGTTCCGTGTGATCACGCGGCGCAGTGCTGCCGTAGGGCATCCAGATGGGTGGCCAGGTGCGCACGGCTCCATGCGTAGTGCTCGGGATCGGACGTCCGAAAGCCCCGGGGTTCGCTCTCGATGACCAGGATGAGGCCCAGGTAGACGCGGTAGAGCGCGAGCCGGTGGGCCCGGCCTGGGGTGAATTCCAGCTCGCCGCCCGCTTCGCGGTAGCCGGTGACCACCTCGCTTCCCTCGCCCGCGGCGCCGCCGAGCTCCAGAGACACCAGCTCGGCCGCAGGGTCGCCGAAGAACGCCCTTTCGTGGTCACGGACCGGACGCCGAAGACGACTGCTGAGCCGCCTCGGGCCGACCGGGGCAGCAGGCGGCGCCCCGTTCCCACGCACATCCGACTCACGTCAGACCGCTGCGGGCCGCCGCGGGCCAGTGCGTTCGAAAAGGGGGCCGAACATCTGTTGACGCGTGAGTTCCGCACGGTGACTTCATGACAGGCGTGACTGTCGGTGGCCGCATGCTCGCTGGAAGTCTCTGGGGCGGAGAGCGACAGGGGGACGCATGGACAAGCGGTACGAGGTGTACGCCCTGGCGGACCGTCACTTCTACGACACGCCGGACCGGCTGTCGGACGGGGGTGAACAGGCCGCGCCACTGTTCGAGGCGGCGCGGCGGGAGGTGCCCGCGGGCTGGAGCGCGGCGCGTGTCGGCGACTGGCTGACGCTGACCCCGCTCGCCGCGGACGGCCGGCCGCACGCCGGGCCGGCCCAGGGCTGGAAGATCCACGCCTCGGCCACCCGGGCGAATGCCGAGAGGATCGCGGCGATCGTGTGGGACTACTGCGTGCCGCGCCGCATCCCCTTCAAGTTCGTTCCCGGCCCGCACCTGCTGCACCTGCGCAACGCCAAGTACGCCGGGCGCGACACCAGCGGCAAGTTCGTAACCGTCTACCCGGACGGCGAGGGGCAACTGCACACGGTGCTGCGGGAGCTGGGCGCCCTGCTGGACGGGTTCGAGGGTCCGTACATCCTGACCGACCTGCGCTGGGGCGAGGGCCCGCTGTACGTCCGCTACGGCGCTTTCGCCCGCACGTACGTCGTCGACGAGCGCGGCGCGCTGGTGCCGGCGGTGCGCGACGGGGAGGGCCGGCTGGTGCCGGACCGGCGCTCGCCCTCCTTCCAGGTGCCCGAGTGGGTGACGCTGCCGGAGTTCCTCCAGCCGCATCTGGCGGCGCGCAACACCACGACGGTGGGCGAGCTGCCGTACCGCATCGACAAGGCGCTGCACTTCTCCAACGGTGGCGGGGTGTACGCGGGCACCGACACCCGGGACGGTCGCAAGGTGGTCCTGAAGGAGGGGCGGCCGCACGCGGGGCTGGCCTCCGACGGGGCCGACGCGATCGCGCGGCTGGAGCGGGAGAAGGAGGCGCTCGAGCGCCTGTCCGGCACCGGGGTGGTTCCGGAGGTGCGGGACTGGTTCACGCTGGGCGACCACCGGTTCCTGGTGACGGACTTCGTCGAGGGGCGCCCGCTGAACGCGTTCTTCGCCGAACGGCATCCGCTGCTCGTGCCGGACCCGGACCCGGACGAGGTCGCCGCCTATACGGCGTGGGCCGTACGCATCCACCGGGCCGTGGAGGAGGCGGTGGAGAAGGTGCACGCGCGCGGGATCGTCTTCAACGACCTGCACGTGTTCAACATCATGGTGGCGCCCGACGAGGAGTCGGTGTGCCTGATCGACTTCGAGGCGGCCGCCCCGGCCGAGGAACACGGCCGCCAGGTCGTCGCCCACCCCGGCTTCTTCGCGCCGCCGGACCGGCGGGGCGTCGAGGTGGACCGGTACGCGCTGGCCTGTCTGCGGCTGGCCCTCTTCCTCCCGGTGACCACGCTCTTCGTGGTGGACCGGGGCAAGGCGGCCCACCTTGCCGAGGTGATAGCCGCGCAGTTCCCGGCGGTGCCCAGGGAGTTCCTCGCGGAGGCGGTCGCCGAGATCACCCGGGGCACCACCGGCCGGCCGGCCCGGTCCGTCCCGCTCGTGGACCCCGCCGACTGGCCCCACAGCCGCGACTCGATGGTCAAGGCGATCCTCGCCTCGGCGACCCCGGAACGCGACGACCGGCTCTTTCCGGGCGACATCGCACAGTTCTCCGACGGTGGCGGTCTCGGTCTGGCCCACGGGGCGGCCGGCGTGCTCTACGCGCTGGCCGCGTCCGGCGCCGAACGCTACGACGAGGGCGAGCGCTGGCTGCTGCGCCACACCGACCCGGCGCCGGCCGGCACCCCGCTCGGCTTGTACGACGGTCTGGCGGGCGTCGCCCATGTGCTGGAGCTGCTGGGCCACCGGCAGCGCGCCCTGGACCTGGTCGACGGCATCCTGCGCGAGCGCTGGCAGCACCTGTCGTCCGACCTGCACGGCGGCCTGGCCGGCCTCGGCCTGGTCCTCGGTGCGCTCGCGGACGCCACCGGCGAGAGTGAACTGGGCGAGGCGGCCGCACAGGCCGCGCGGATCCTGGTGAGCCGCCTCGGCGAACCGCCCGCGGCCAAGCGCCGGGCCGGGCTGCTGCGGGGCGCGAGCGGAGTGGCGCTGTTCCTGCTGCGGCAGTACGAACGCACCGGGCAACGGGAGTTGCTCGAGGCGGCCGGTGCGGCGCTGCGCCGGGACCTGGAGCGCTGCCTGATACGGCCCGGCGGCTCTCTGGAGGTCGACGAGGGCTGGCGGACACTGCCGTACGTCGGTGACGGCAGCGCCGGGATCGGCATGGTCCTGGACGACTACCTCGCCCATGTCCCTGACACCGCCGAGGAGTTCGCCCCGGTCCGGGCCGGCGTGGTGACCGCCGCGACCTCCCGCTTCTACGCGCAGCCCGGACTGTTCCAGGGCCGCGCCGGAATGATCCTGCACCTGAGCCGCACCGGGGCGCCGACGGAGCATCTGGCCGACCAGATCGCCGGGCTCGGCTGGTATGCGATGGCCTACCAGGGCCAACTCGCCTTCCCCGGCCATCAGATGATGCGGCTCTCCATGGACCTCGCCACCGGAACGGCAGGCTGTCTGCTGGCGCTCGGCGCGGCCCTCGACGGCCCCGGCCCGGCCCACCTGCCGTTCCTTCCGCCGCTCACGCGGCCCTGAGACGCGGCCGCCTCCCGCGGCCGTAGCACCACCCCTGTCCCCATGACGAAAGCACACGATCATGGCCCTGCTCGACCTGCAGACGCTGGAGTCCGAGGAGCAGCACGACGGCGGCGGCGCCAGCACGGTGAGCCTGCTGTCGTGCATCAGCGCGGCGAGCGTCCTGCTCTGTCTGTGACGCACGCGGCGTGACTACGGCTTCGGGCGGCCGCTCCCACAAGGGCCGCCCGGGGCCTCACCCATCTCCGGAGTTCCGGAGTTCCGGAGACGGTCCCGGAGTCCCGGGGATCCGGGGATCCGGAGCCGTGGGGATCCGGAGCCGTGGGGCCACACCTAGCGCAGCGCCACGGAGACGCGGAGCCACGAACAGTGGAGCCGCGGGGCGTCGAGCCATGAGGGGTCGACGTCCCCGGAACACCAGAGCCCTATGCCACAACACAGCTGCGGGCATCAGAGCTTCCCACCTCGGCGCACCCCGGGAGCAGGCACCCATGGCAGATCCGCACCAGCGAGGCGACACGGCGACCGGCGAGAGCCGGGTGCTGCTGCGCACCGCCGGCCGGCACAGCGCGGCGCGCCGCACCGCCCTGGCGGTGGCGGGCGTCGCGGCGGCCGGTACCGGGCTGCTGCTGCCCGCCGCCCTGGGCCGCGCGCTGGACCTGCTGCTAGCACGCCAGCCGGCGACGCGCTGGGTGTCGGCCTGCGCCGGGCTGGTCGTGCTGACGGCCGTGCTCGACGCGGCCCAGACCGTGCTCCACGGCACGGTCGACGCCCGCGCCACCGCCTGGCTGCGCCGCCGTACGACCCGGCATGTGCTCGCACTCGGCCCCCGGGCGCAGGACCGATTCCCGGCGGGCGAGCTGGTCGCCCGGCTGGTCGGCAACGCCGCGGCGGCCGGCACGGCCCCCGCCGCACGAGCCGGGCTGCCCGCCGCGGTCGTCGGGCCGCTCGGGGCCGTCGTCGCGCTGGCCGTGATCGACCCCTGGCTGGCGCTCGTCCTGCTCGCCGGGGCGCCCCCGCTCGTGCTGCTGCTGCGCGCGCTGGCCCGGAACACCTCCGCCTGCGTCACCGACTACCAGCGGGTGCAGGGGCGGATGGCGGCGGCGCTGACCGAGGCGATCGCCGGTCGGCGCACCATCCGCGCGGCCGGGCTCCAGGAGCGGGAGACCGCCCGCATCCTGCGGCCCCTGCCCGAGTTGTCCCGCGCCGGGCACCGCATGTGGCGGGTGCAGGGCCGGGCCGCCGCGCAGGCGGTCGCGATCGCTCCCCTGCTGCAGCTGGCGGTGGTGGCGGTCGCGGGCCTGCTGCTGGCGCGGCACCGGCTGACGGCCGGCGACCTGCTCGCGGCGTCCCGGTACGCGGTGCTCGCCACCGGCATCGGCGCGCTCGTCGGGCAGCTCACCTCCCTCGCCCGGGCCCGGGCCGCGGCCGTACGGCTGGGCGAACTGCACGCCGTGCCCGCGCCGCGGCACGGCGCACGCCGGCTGCCCGAAGGCGGCCCGGGCCGGCTGGAGCTGCGCGGGGTGAGCGCGCGCCGCGGCGGGCGCACGGGGCTGGACGGGGTGGATCTCGTCGTGCCGGGCGGGACCACGCTCGCCGTCGTCGCCCGCTCGGGAGCGGGCAAGTCGCTGCTGGCCTCGCTCGCCGCCTACCTCGCCGATCCGGACACCGGCGAGGTCCTGCTGGACGGGGTGCCCCTGCGCGAGTTGTCCCGCACGGAGCTGCGGGCAGCGGTGGCCTGCGCCTTCGACCGGCCGGTCCTGCTGGGCACCACCGTGCAGGACGCCCTCGCCCTCGGCCTGCCGCGGCCCTGCCCCGACCGGATCCGGGCCGCGGCCCGCGCCGCGCACGCCGACGACTTCGTACGCCGCCTGCCCGCCGGGTACGCCACCGTCTGCGCCGCTGCCCCGCGCTCCGGTGGCGAGGCGCAGCGCCTCGGCCTCGCCCGGGCCTTCGCCCAAGGCGGGCGCCTCCTCGTCCTGGACGACGCGCTGTCCAGCCTCGACACGGTCACCGAGCACCGCGTCACCCAGGCTCTGACCGCCCCGCGCGCGCACGGCACGCGCCTGCTGGTCGCCCACCGCGCCGCCACGGCCGCCCGCGCCGACGCCGTCGCATGGCTGGACGGCGGACGCATCCGCGCGGTGGGCCGCCACGCCGAACTCTGGCAGGACCCCGGCCACCGAGCGGTCTTCGCCGACGGGGAAGGGACACGGCAGTGACAGCTCTCCCCTCGGCCGCCGGTCCCTACGTACGGGGGTTGCGGTTCCTGCGCCGGCGGTGGCCGGTGCTGCTGCGGCTGGCCGCCTGGTCGGTGCTGGAGACGGGACAGACCTTCCTCCTCGGGTACGCCCTCGCGCGCGCCCTGGACGACGGGTTCCTGGCCGGCCGGGCGGGGACCGGCCTGGCCTGGCTGGCGGTGGCCGCAGTCGGCGTGCTGGCCGGCGCCTACGGCACCGGGCGGGTGTACGGCGCCGTCGCCGCACTGGTGGAGCCGTTGCGGGACCGTCTGGTGACCCATGTGGTGACGCGCGGGGTGCGCGAGGCCGACGACGGCGCGCTGTCCGGACTGACCCAGCAGGTGGAGATCGCACGGGACACCTTCGCCGGACTGGTGATGGTGGCGCGGTCGTTCGTGTTCACAGCCGTCGGCGCGCTCGCCGGCCTGCTGTCCCTCGCGCCGCCCCTGCTCCCCGTCGTCGGCCTGCCGCTGGCCGCCGGGGTGGCCCTGTTCGCGGTGACGCTGCGGCCACTGGCCCGCCGCCAGGCGGCCTACCTCACCGCCGACGAAGCACTCGCCGCCCGCCTGGGCGCCCTGTGCCCGGGACTGCGGGACATCACCGCATCGGGCGCGGAGGAACGGATCGCCGCGGACGTCGGGCAGGACATCGACGCGGAACTGCGGGCAGCGCGCTCCCTGGCCCGTTTCTCCGTCCTGCGGACCGCCGCCCTCGCGGTCGGCGGTCACCTCCCGGCCGTCCTGCTGGCCGCAACAACGCCCTGGTTGCTCACCCAGGGAGTCACCCCCGGCGCCCTGCTCGGCGCACTCGCCTACATCGCCCAGTCACTGCTCCCCGCACTGCGCGCACTCATCCACGGCCTCGGCACGAGCGGAGCACGCCTGACCGTTGTCCTGCGCAGGCTCCTGCCGGAGGAGAGCCAGGCGGGGTCGCCGCCGGGCGCGGCGGGAAACGCCGGGACACGCACGCCCCGTTCCCCCGAGGCGGCCGGTCCCCGGCCGGATCCGGCAGCCTTGCCCACCCCGGCGGGCCTGCCCCGAGCGGCCGGTCTCCGACCAGTTCCAGCAACCCCGCCGACCCCGGCGGACTCTCCCGAGACCGCCGGCCCGCGCCCGGATCCGCCGCCCCGGTCGACCCCGGCGCCCGGCGCACCGGCGCTGCGCCTGTGGGGCGTCACCTTCTCCTACGGCCCCGCGGCGGCCCCCGTGATCGACGACCTCGACCTCGTGCTGCCGTCCGGTGCCCACGTGGCCGTCGTGGGCCCCAGCGGTGCCGGGAAGTCGACGCTCACCGCGCTCGTCGCGGGCCTGCTGGAGCCCGGGCGCGGGGTCATCCGGGTCTACGGCGAACCCGTGCCGTCGGCGCGGGCGGCCGCCCTGCGCGTACTGCTCCCGCAGGAGGCGTACGTCACCAGCGCCACCCTCGCCGAGAACCTCGCCCTGCTGCGACCGGATCCCGTCCCCGAGCCCGAACTGCTCGCCTCCGCCGACGCGGTCGGGCTCACGCCGCTGTTGGAACGGCTCGGCGGTCCGGACGCGCCGGTGGATCCAGCGGCGCTGTCCGCGGGCGAACGCCAGCTGATCGCACTGGCCCGGGCCCACCTGTCCCGCGCACCGCTCGTCCTGCTGGACGAGGCGACCTGCCATCTGGATCCCGCGGCCGAGGAGCGGGCCGAACAGGCCTTCGCCGAACGGGCGGGCCGGACCCTGATCGTCGTCGCCCACCGCATCAGCTCGGCCCGCCGGGCCGGTCATGTGCTGGTGCTCGACGGCCCCCGCACGGCCTACGGCACACACGACGAGCTGCCGGCCCGCTCACCGCTGTACCGCGACCTGGTGGGCCACTGGTCCACGCCCTCAGACCCAGCCCCGGCCCTGCGATATCCGGATGGCGTCGACGCGGTTACGGGCACCGGTCTTCCGGGTGATGGCCGCCATGTAGTTGCGCACCGTCCCGTGGGACAGGTGCAGGCTCCCGGCGATCTCCGCGACGGAAGCGCCCCCGGCGGCCAGGGATAACACGCTCAGCTCCCGCCGGGTCAGCGGCATCTCCGCAGCCTCCAGAAAACCGGACCCCAGAGAGGCGTCGACGAAACGTTCCCCCTCGGCGACACGGCGGATCCCCTCCACCAGACACCCCGGCGCGCCCTCCTTGCCGACGTAACCGGGCGCCCCCGCCTCCCGGGCTTTTCGCAGCAGCCCCGGCCGGTGCGCGTCCGCCAGCACCAGCAACCGCGGTTGCCCTGTGCCGGTAGTGCACCGGCACAGCTCTCCGAGCAACGGGACACCGGGCGTGCCGGAGGAGGCCAGGTCCACCGCACACACATCAGGCCGTACCGAGGCGACCCGGCCCGGCGCGGCCCGCCATGAAGTGTCATAGACACGCAGGTCGTCCTCCCGACGCAGCCAGTCAGCGAGGACCGACCGCACCAACGACGCATCGTGGACCAAAAGCACCCGGATCAACACTGCCCCTTCGACTCGCGCGACAAGAACGTGGCGGTGAACGCGTGCCCCATTGTTGGCGTCGGTGACAGCCCCCCGCTGGCGCAGAACCGGCCAACACGGGGCACAGGGGCGCACACACACGCCCCGCGCGCCCCCTCGCGCTCCGACTGCTTGAACATGACCACCACCAGGCGGGGTAGCCGGACCGGTCCACCACGTCCACCACGTCCACCACGTCCACCGCAGGACCAGCGACCACCGGCCCGGCAACCGCAGCCCGCCGCCGGCGGCGCGCGCTCGCCGCGGCAGGCCCCCGATCGGTGGCGCCGTCCGGCGGTCGGAGAGGATGTGTGCATGCATGTACGAGCCGTGCGCCTGGACGAACTACCCGTCCTGCAGGACATCGAGAGGGCCGCCGGGCAGCGCTTCCTAGACATCGGCATGCCGGAGATCGCGGAGGACGAGCCGCTCCCCCTCGGCGAACTCGCCCGCTACCACCGCGCCGGGCTGGCCTGGGTCGTGGCGGACGACGCCGACACCCCGGTGGCCTACCTGATCGCCGACCGCGTCGACGGCAACCTCCACGTCGAGCAGGTCTCGGTGCACCCGGGCAGCGCGCGGCGCGGCCTCGGCCGGCTGCTGCTGGACCATCTGGCGGCCCACGCCCCGAGCGAGGGCGCGTCCGCCTTGACCCTCACCACGTTCACCCAGGTCCCGTGGAACGCTCCCTACTACGCCCGCTGCGGTTTCCAGCTCATGGACGACAGCAGGCTCACTCCCGGTCTGCGCGAGATCCGCGAGCGCGAGGCGGCCCACGGGCTGGACCGGTGGCCGCGGACCTGCATGCGCCGGGAGCTGTGACACGCCGGCGCCGTCGATCGGGAGGGGAGCACCCGTCGTCCTGAGTGCGGCGACGTCCTCGGTGGCCACGGCGCCGGTGCGCTGTTGCTCGTGCGTAGAACCCGGCGAGCGCACTACGTCGCTGCTGGTGACACTCCCGCTGTTGCAGTCGGACAGCACCCGGACCGGGGCCGCGCGCGCCCGCCGCCCCGAAGATCGAACAAGTCGAACAACACGGCGCGCCTGTGGGTGGACATGGTGAGGTAGTCCCTCCGCCTCCCGGTCCGTTTCGGTCAGGGGCGGGGATCGAGGGCGCGGGCGAGGGATTCGAGAGCCGCCGGGGCATCGGGGCCTGCGGGGGTGAGGACGACGCTGGTCGCGCCTGCTGCGTGGCGGGCCTTGATCGCTTCACGTGCCTGGTCGGGTCTGCCGGCAATGCTCAGATCACGGACCCAGTCGGCGGGCATGGTCTGGGCGAACTGCCGGGCGTCGGCGCAGGCGGCGCGATGTTCGCGCAGCTCGGTGGCGAACGGCAGAGGGTCGATGTGCGCGGCCCAGCCGGGCTCGCCGACCGCTGTGAGGCCGTCACGGACGCGGGCGAGTGCGGCATCCTCGTCGTCGTCCACGGCGGCGACGTCGTAGGTGACGACTTCCGGGCCGTTCGCGGCGGCGACACTGCCCAGATTCCGGAGTGAGGAGGTGATGTAGGCGGGGGCCGCGGGCTCGGCCAGGAGAAGCCCGTCGGCCACTTCACCCGCGGCTGCCTGCGATTTCGGGCCGCGCACGCCGAGGATGACGGGCGGGACGATGTCGGGGGTCTCGGTGAGGACGACACCTTCGCAGTGCACGTACCGGCCGTCTGCCGGACCGGGCTCGCCGCGCAGGAGCAGGCGCAGCGCGGTCGTGTACTCCTTGAGCAAGGTCAGCGGGCTGGAGGGCCAGGCGCCGGCCTGACGCATCCAGTCGGGCATGCCGTGGCCGATGCCGGCCATCAGCCGGCCGGGGTAGAGCTGGGCGAGGGTGGCCAGTTCCATGGCGGCGAAGCACACGTTGCGGGCGCCGGCGGGCAGGATGCCGATGCCGACGCTCATACGGGTGGTGCTGGCGAGGACGGGGCCGGCCTGCGCCAGTCCGCCGCGGAAGCCGAGGTCCTCCACGACCCAGAGCTGGTCGAAGCCCAGCTCTTCGGCTCGCCGGGCGTAGGACAGCACGTCCCGCGCGGGCAGGTCGCGGGGGAGCATGACACCGACCTGGCTGCGGTCGGGGGCGCGGTCTGCGTGGGGCATCGGGGCCCTTTCTGTCGGTGGTGACCCTTCCGGCCCGAGCGTGTCCACGGGCGTAGGCATGGACGGAATGCCGGTGCCGCACGCCGGCAGGGGCGGAGCCGCCACGCCCTGAGGAGCAGTGCACGAAGGCGGCCACACGGGCGGGACGGACCGGACCGGGCGTTCCATGCTGATCACCGTAACGAACATTCAAGGCGTTCGAAACACCTCCGAATGAACAGATTGAATGTTTGTTCCGGAGTGGTGTTCAATCACGGTATGAGCACCGCAGACCGTCACGGGCTGATCGCGCAGGCCGTCCGGGAGTCTGGCAGCCTCACGGTCCAGGAACTCGCCGAGCTGACCGGCACCTCCGAGATGACCATCCGACGCGACCTCGACGCACTGGCCGCGCAAGGCGTCCTCGAACGCGTCCGCGGCGGGGCGCGCACCCTGCTCCTGCGGGGCGAGGAACCGCCGTTCGCGCTCCGCGCCCGCGAGGCCGTCGACGCCAAGCGCCGGATCGCAGCGGAGGTGTGCTCGCTCGTCTCCGACGGCGAGACCGTCCTGCTGGACAGCGGCACCACCTGCGTGGAAGTCGCCCGCCTGCTGCGCCGGCGGCCGGTCACGGTGATGCCCCTGTCGCTGCAGGCCATCCACGTCCTCAGCGATCCCCCGGGACCGAGCACACTGATGGTCCCCGGCGGACGGCCCCGCGCCGCCGAGGGGGCTCTCCCCGGGCCGCTCCCCCTCGCCCCCCTGGCGGCACGGCGCTTCGACCCCGCGATCGTCGGCTGTTGCGGCCTCAGCGCCGCAGAAGGCAGGACGGCCTACGCCCTCGACGCCGCCGCGGTGAAGAAGGCGAGCATCGCTTCCTCCCGCCGCGTCGTCCTCGCCACGGACGGCAGCAAACTCGGCCGCACCGCCCACGCCTACGTCGGCCCCTCCACCCTCATCCACACACTCGTGACCGACGCCACCGCACCCGCCGACGAGGTCGCCGTCCTCGAAGGCGGCGGCACCATCGTCAAGACCGTCTGAGCGGGGCCGTGGCGGTCCTCAGTGACAGGCCGTCCCGCAAGCGCCCAGCTGCTGATGGAAACCGTGGCGCCGGACGACCCCGCACCCGTGCCTGCATCGCTGCCAGGACAGGGCAGCGTCCGATCAGCTGTCCGGCGCCGTCCGGTCCTCACCGTTGCCTTCGCTGGGGCCCAGACGGACGCAGCATTCCCCCGGTTCGGGGGCCAGGACAGCCTGGACTCCGCTTACCTGGAGGCCGTCGAGGCAGCCGGAGATGAAGGCCTGGTTCATGCCGCATACGAGGTCGGGGGCCTTGGCGGCCAGCGGATGGAAGGGGCAGTTGCGCAGCCGGAGCCGGGTGGGGGCCTCCCGGACGGGTTCGTAGCCGTACCGGTCCAGCAGGTGCTCGCAGGCGGTCAGCCCGCGCTCGGGGCCCAGGCGACCTGGGCGGGTTTCCTCCCGGGCTGCCTTGCCCAGCTGCCGGCCGCGCTGCTCGGCGGTCCGCACGGCTGCCTGTGCGGCGTTTTCGCCGGCGCCCTCGGTCAGGACGGCGTCCAGGAGAAGGTCTGCCAGGAGTCCGTGGCGCCGGTCGGGGATGTTCACCGTGATCTGCGTGCCGCTGGGCTCGTACACCTTCGGCCGCCGGCCGACCTTGCGGATCCCGCCGGGTGTTTCGTACCGGGAGCGCAGCAGGCCGGCCTCGACGAGCTTGTCGAGGTGGAATGCGGCGAGCTTGCGGGAGATGCCCACGCTGGCCGCGGCCTCGTCGCGGGTGACCGCTCGGCCGGCGCGCCGGATGAAGGTGAACATGCGTCGCCGCGAGTCCTCGCTCAGGACGCCGACGGAGTCGATAGCGCTGTCGGCCGCATCGGCCTGTGCAGTCGGATCAGAAGCCACATGACCACGGTAACTCCCATCGAGATAGGCACAAGCGTTCTTCCGACTCTCCCTCCTGGGTGTCTTGACGCCCCCTCGCAATAAGACCAAGATTTGTTGGTGAAACTAGGGAGGTCGCGATGGCCAGTGAGTCACAGCTTCAGGCGAAGCGCCCGGTCAGCGCCTCGCTCGCCGGCCCGTACGGGCATCCGTTCCATCCGATCCTGGTGACGGTGCCGATCGGCGCCTGGGTGACCAGCCTGGTGTTCGACATCGCGTCCCATGTCGTTGACCGGCCGGGCTTCTTGACCCAGTCCTCGCAGTGGTTGATCGCGGTCGGGGTCATCGGTGCCCTGCTGGCGGCCACGGTGGGATTCCTCGACCTGTTCGCGATTCCGCCCGGCACCCCGGCCTTTCGCACAGGCTTGCTCCACATGACGCTGAACCTGCTGGTCACCGCCGCCTACGTCATCAACTACCTGTGGCGCTACGGCGAGGCCGTCAGCGGCACCGGTGTCGGCATCGGCAAGCTCATCCTGTCCGCGGTCAGCGTGGTGATCCTGGGCGTCTCGGGGTCCCTGGGCGGCAAGCTCGCCTACCGCTACGGCGTCCGCGTCGCCGACGAGAACACCCAGGCCGAGGGATACACCACCAACGCAGCGCGGGACACCCGCTCCACAGTGTGACCGGCCCCCCACCTCCCCGGCTGCCGGTCCCCTCCGGCTGCCTTCGCACCACACGACTCGGGAGTTCCCCATGGACATCGCCGCACTGATCACCTGGGTGATCACCGCCCTGGGCGGCTTCTACATGCTCGGCACATGGATCCAACGCGGCGGAATCCGCCAGCAGCAAACCGGAACCAGCCGCCTGCCCGCACCCGCCGTCTTCGGCCACTTCGCCCTGGCCGCGATCGGACTGGTGGTGTGGATCATCTACGTCGTGGCCGACAAAGACGCCCTGGCCTGGACCTCCTTCGGTCTGCTGCTGCCGGTCGCCCTCCTGGGCTTTGTGATGCTGGCCCGCTGGATCCCCGTCTACCGCGACCGTGCCACGGCCGGGGCGGCATCGGCCGCCACGGGCCCGGGAGCCCACGGCACCGTCCCTGCCGAACGGCACTTCCCCATCGCGGTGGTCGTGGCACACGGCCTGCTCGCGGTGGTCACCCTGCTCCTGGTCCTCCTCACCGCCCTGGGCATCGGGGGCAGCTGACATGACCGAACGCCTCCACCGCACCACGGCACGAATAGACCTGCACCACGAGCAAGAGGCAGAAGAACAAGAGGAAGGAGAAAGGGTGCCCGCACGGCCCGCCCTGCGGGTCGTCCACGAGCCCGGCACGATCGACCTGGCCGCCGCGGAGGCCGCGGCCGGCCAGTTCCTCACCGCACTCGGCATCTTCACCGACTCCGAAAGCCTGCGCGGTACACCCGGCCGCATGGCCCGGGCTTATGCCGAACTGTTCAGCCCGCGCCCCTTCGACCTGACGACCTTCCCCAACGACGAGGGCTACGACGAACTGGTCCTGGCCCGCCGCATCCCCGTCCGCTCGGTGTGCGAACACCATCTGCTGCCGTTCGTCGGGACCGCCCACGTCGGCTACCTGCCCGGCGCCCGGATCCTGGGCCTGTCCAAACTGGCCCGCATCGTGGAGCACTTCGCCTGTCGGCCACAGGTCCAAGAACGCCTGACCAAACAGGTCGCCGACTGGCTGCAGACCCATTTGGAACCCAAAGGCGTCGGCGTGGTCATCGAGGCCGAGCACTCCTGCATGACCCTGCGCGGCGTCCAGGCCACCGGCTCCAGCACCATGACCTCCACCCTGCTCGGCCTGCTGCGCTCCGACGCCCGCTCCCGCAGCGAATTCCTCGCCCTCACCGGCGCGGCGTCATAGCCGTAAGGGCTCACAGCCGCTCTTGACACGGCAGCTAGTTCCGGATCAGGTCGCCGAGCCCCCGCGCGCGGCCGAGCTCCTACTGCGGCTGTGCTGCGATCCGGATCGGGTTGCCGCAGGTGTCGTCGAAGACGGCGGTGGTGACGGAGCCCTCCAGGGGCTCCTGAGTGAAACGGACGAGGCCGCGCAGACGCTCGTACTCGGCCTGCACGTCGTCGACGGCGAACTGGGCGAGCGGGATGCCGTCCTTGACGAGTGCGTCGCGGTAGGTCTTGGCGGCCGGGTGGCCCAGGGGCTCCAGGAGGAGTTCGGTCCCGCCGGGCTCGTCGGGCGGGACGACGGTCAGCCACCGGTCCTTCTCCCCCACCGGGATGTCGTGCTTCTTCACGAAGCCGAGGATCTCGTCCGCACGGGCCAGGAAGTGCCGCAGCCGGTACGGTCCTCCGCGCACACCGGGAGCTGGGCGAGGGCGTCGCGTACGGGCAGGGTGACGGTTCGGCCCGGTGCGCGCAGCGGCTCGGTGATCGCGCCGACCGCTTACTTACGGTCGGCCTTGCCGGATGGGTGGTCGGCCTGTCGAGTGGTCAGGTTGTCAGTCCGCGTACGGCGGTGGCCAGGAGGGCCACGGCGACAAGGACGGCCGGCATGGGCAGTCGGCATCGGCGGAGGAGTGGGACGGCCGTCAGGGCCACCAGGAGGGCGGGGTCCACCGTGCGCCATCTGTCGCCGGCGACGCCGGTCGTGACGAGTCCTGCCAGCAGGGCGGGGGCCATGAGTGTGATCACCGCCCGAGTGCGAGGGGACAGTTCGCGCTCGCCGAGCGCCGTCGGGCCGGCGGCCTTGAGGGCGAAGCTGAGCACGGCGACGGCTGCGATGGCCGGCCAGGGGGTCACTGTATGGGCTCCGTTCCGGGCTGATCGTTCGCCTGTGGCCGGCACGGACCGTCCCGGTCCTCCTTCGGCAGGGGGCGCGCCAAGGCCAGCAGGGAGGCGCAGGCAGCGCCGATCAGCGCCGGCCCGGCGGGGAGGAGGAAGGACAGTCCCGCGGCGATGACTCCGCCCAGCATCGCGGTCGTCCAGTACAGACGGCCGGCGCCGGGAGCGTCGAGAAGGAGGAACAGGAACATGGCGGGCGCCCCCCCGCCCAGGCCGAGAGAGGTCAGCAGATGAGGACGGGGCGCCAGCCCCCCGCCTAGCGCCGTGCCCGCGCCCCACAGACCCCATTGGACGACGCTGGCAGCGAAGAGCACCCGCCGGTCGAAGCGACCGCCGCCCAGGGGCGCGGCGGCCCACGAGCCGTCCACCACCGCCGGGGCCTCCGCGGCCCGACGCAACCGCCCTCCCCGCAGGGAACCGGAGGCCGCCACACCCATGGGCAGGAAACGCGCGTTGACGAGGGCGGCGGCGACGACGGCCGAGGCCACCCCGCCTCCCGCGCCGAGCGTCGAAACGAGCGCGAACTGCGCCGAAGCGGAGAAGACGGCCATCGAGCAGAGGACGGCGCCGGCCGCGGCCCACCCTTGGGACCGCGTGATCGCCCCGAAGCTCACCGCCAGCAGGAACGAAGCCGTCCCGAGGGTGAACCCGACGCGCAGTCCCGCGCGCAGCCCTTGTCGGGGTAACGCGCCTTTGTGCGGGGAAACTTGCTGGAACATGGCCACAACCTAACAGGCATACGCGCCCATGGCCATTAGGTAGGGGTTGGTTAGGCTGGTGCAGGTGAACAGAGCCCAGGACGCGAGCGGCAGGGAACCCGCGGCGCGTCCCACGCATGCCGAGGTGGCCCTTGTCGGCGGACACCCCGTCCTCGACTTCGCCAACCCCGTCGCGTGGCGCACGGACCCTCACCGCCGTGTCGCCCGCGTGGAGGGCGTCGAGGCGTGGATCCGCTGGGCCGGCCGCGTCGGGCTGTTGTCCGCCGGGGAGGCCACGGCGCTGCCGCACCCCACCGTGCCGGACGAGCGGAACGGCAGCGGCGAGCAGAGCGAACGGGCCGAGGGGGCCGAGCGGGCCGACGGCGAGGAGCGGAATGATCCGTCCCGCACCTCCTGCGATCTCGCCGGGCTGGAGACTTTGCGGAGTGCCCTCTGGGAGGTGCTGGACGCGTTGGCCGATCGCAGCCCGCTGCCGGCCGGTCCGTGGGAGATCCTGCGCCGGTCGATCGTGATGGCCCGGCAGGAGGCCGAGATGCCGCCGGTGTTGCCGCTGCGCTGGCAGGTGCGGGTGACCGGGTGCGAGGGTCTCGCCCATGCCCTGGCGCTGCAGGCCGACGAACTCCTCGCCGGTCCGCTCGTGCAGCGGATCAGGCGCTGCGAGGGCCCGGGATGCGGATGGTTCTTCCTGGACCGCAGCCGCAGCGGGCCCCCCCCCCGGTGCCGCCCCGTGGCCCGCGGCCC
>NZ_LR732544.1:5968516-5988042 GCF_902506575.1 Streptomyces mexicanus
ACCGGGACCAGCGCCCCCGCCGGGACCACCGCACCGGCCGAGCCGGTCGCCTTCCCGCAGGACCGCAGCTGCCCCTACCACCCGCCCACCGGCTACGACGCCCTGCGCGCCGCCCGCCCGCTCACCCGCGTCACCCTCTACGACGGCCGGCCCACCTGGATCGTCACCGGACACGCCGCGGCCCGCGCCCTGCTCGCCGACCCGCGCCTGTCCAGCGACCGCACCCACGACGGCTTCCCGGTGACCACCCCGCGCTTCGCCGCCGTGCGCGACCGCAGGACGGCCCTGCTCGGCCTCGACGACCCCGAGCACCGCACCCAGCGGCGCATGCTGGTGCCCAGCTTCACCCTCAAGCGCGCCACCGCGCTGCGGCCCGACATCCAGCGCATCGTCGACGGCCTGCTGGACACGATGATCGCCCAGGGGCCGCCCGCCGAACTCGTCGCCTCCTTCGCGCTGCCCGTGCCGTCGATGGTGATCTGCGCGCTGCTCGGCGTGCCCTACGCCGACCACGAGTTCTTCGAGGCGGAGTCCCGGCGGCTGCTGCGCGGCCCGACCGCCGCCGACACCCAGGCCGCCCGCGACCGCCTGGAGGCGTACCTCGGGGACCTCATCGACCGCAAGCAGAAGGGGGAGACGGGCGAGGGCGTACTGGACGACCTGGTGCGCGGGCAACTGCGCGACGGCGAGATCGACCGCGCCGACCTGATCGCGCTGGCCGTCATCCTGCTCGTCGCCGGGCACGAGACGACCGCCAACATGATCTCCCTGGGCACCTACACGCTGCTGCAGCACCCCGACCGGCTCGCCGAGCTGCGCGCCGACCCCGCGCTGCTGCCGGCCGCCGTGGAGGAGCTGATGCGGATGCTGTCCATCGCGGACGGGCTGCTGCGGCTGGCCACCGAGGACATCGAGGTGGAGGGCACCACAATCCGGGCCGGCGACGGCGTGCTGTTCTCCACCTCCGTCATCAACCGCGACGAGGACGTCTACGCGGACCCCGACACCCTCGACTTCCACCGCCCGGCCCGCCACCACGTCGCCTTCGGCTTCGGCATCCATCAGTGCCTGGGCCAGAACCTCGCCCGCACCGAGCTGGAGATCGCCCTCGGCACGCTGTTCGACCGGTTGCCCACGCTCCGGCTGGCCGCCGAGCCCGAGGAGATCCCCTTCAAACCCGGAGACACCATCCAGGGGATGCTGGAACTCCCCGTGACCTGGTAAGAGGCTGCCGCCATGCACATCGACATCGACAAGGACCTCTGCATCGGCGCGGGCCAGTGCGCGCTGGCCGCCCCGCAGGTGTTCACCCAGGACGACGACGGCTTCAGCGCCCTGCTGCCCGGGCACGAGGACGACGACGGCCCCCTGGTCCGCGAGGCGGCCCGGGCCTGCCCCGTCGGCGCGATCACGGTGACACCGGCGGCCCGGTAGCGCGCCGCCGGACGACGGCTCCGGGCCCGAACCGCGCCGGGGGTGCCTTCTTCAGGCACGGCCCTGCGCGGTTCAGGCGCGGTCCTGTGTGGTTCAGGCGTGGCCCTGCGTGGTTCATGCACGGCCCTGCGCCGTTCAGGCATGGCCCTGCGCGGTTCAGGCACGGTCCTCCGCGCGGCCGGGGCCGGTCGGCGTGTCCAGCACGGCCAGGCGCAGGCGCCGCAGCCGCTCCGGTGCGGCGATCACCTCGTAGGACCGGACACGGCCGTCCCGCACGCCGATCCGCAGCACGCACAGCAGCCGGCCGTGCGGCGCCACGACCGCGCCGACCCGGCCGTCGACCAGCGCGGGCGCGGCGAAGCGGGCGCGCCCGCGCAGCGCGACCGTGCCCCGGGCCACGGCCCGGGCGCCGCGCAGCTCGGCCGGGACCCCGGGCGGCAGCACGGCCGGATCGGCCCGGCGCACGACGTCGGGGGCGAGCACGTCCAGCAGCGCGGCCAGGTCCCCGCCGCGCGCGGCGGCGAGGAACGCCTCGACGACCGCGCGCTGCCGGGCCAGGTCCGGCTCCGGCGCGCCCGGCACGCCGCGCACCTTGTGCCGGGCCCGGCTGGCGAGCTTCTTCGCCGCCGGCTGCGAGCGGTCCAGGACGGCGGCGACCCGGTCGAAGGGCACCGCGAACAGGTCGTGCAGCACGAACGCCACCCGTTCCAGCGGGCTGAGCGTGTCCAGGACGACCAGCAGCGCCACCCCCACCGCGTCCGCGAGCGGCGCCTCCTCCTCGGGCGCGGCCCCGGCGCGGTCGTCCGGCCGCTGCGGCACCTCGTGCCCGTAGGGGTCCTCCCGCCGGGCGGCCCGGGAGCGCAGCATGTCCAGGCAGATCCGGGAGACGACGGTGGTCAGCCAGGCGGACAGGTCGTCGATGCCGTCGGCCCCCGTGCGGCTCAGCCGCAGCCACGTCTCCTGCACGGCGTCCTCCGCCTCGCCGAGCGAGCCCAGCATCCGGTACGCCACCGCCCGCAGCCGGCCGCGCCGCTCCTCGAACCGCCGGGCCAGCTCCTCGTCGCCCGCCATGACACCCATGGGTCACCTTTCCGCGTCGTGCTCCGTCACCCTCCTGACGCATCCCCCACGGACGAGGTGACCTCCCGATGCTGCTGCACATCGACTCCAGTGCCGACCCGACCGCCGACTCGGTGAGCCGCCGGCTCACCGACCGTTTCGTCACCGTCTGGCGCGCCGCCCACCGCGGCACGGCCCGCTACCGCCACCGCGACCTGGCCACCGACCCGGTGCCGCCGCTGACCGCGGCGTACACCGCCCTGGGACGCCGCGTGGAGCGCGAGGGGTTCGTGCCCCCGGAGAAGGTTCCGGCGCTGCTCGACGGACCCGCCGAGCGGCGCGAGTGGGAGCTGACGCTGCCCCTGATCGAGGAGCTGCGCTCGGCGCACACCGTGCTGCTCGGCGTCCCGATGTACAACTTCTCGGTGCCCGCCGCGCTGAAGGCGTGGATCGACCGGGTGACGTTCCCCGGCGCGTTCACCGATCCGGACACGGGGGAGAGCCTGCTGCGCGAGACCCGCGTGGTCGCGGTCATGGCCCGTGGCGGCGGGTACGGGCCCGGCACGCCGCGCGCGGCCTGTGACTTCCAGACGCCGTACCTGAAGGCGGACTTCGGCAGGCTGGGCGTCGCACCGCAGCATCTGCACCTCATCGCCGCGGAACTGACCCGCGTCGACGTCCTGCCGCACCTCGCCGGCCTGGAGGAGCAGGCGGCCCGGTCGCTCGACGCGGCGCGGCAGCGGGTGGACGCTCTGGCACCGGCCCTGGCACCGACCCCGGCCGCGGAACCGCCCTCGGACTGAGCCGCCGGCGGCCCGCGGGCGGTCCGAGGCGGGTCCGAGCCAGGTCCGAGGCGGTCCGAGGCGGGTCCGAGCCAGGTCCGAGGCGGTCCGAGGCGGGTTCGAACGGGTCCGGGACCGGCCCGCGGCCGGAACCGCGGGCCGTCCGGCATGCGGCACGGCCCCCGCCAAGATCGGAAACGGCATACGCTCTGCCGGGCAACCACCCGCAAGGCAGGAGCAGCAACGATGCAGTACGTGAAGCTCGGTTCGACCGGCCTGGACGTGTCGCGGATCTGTCTGGGCTGCATGACCTACGGGGTCCCCGACCGCGGTCCGCACGAGTGGACCCTCGACGAGGAGGCCCCCCGGCCGCTGACCCGGCAGGCACGGGAGGCGGGGATCACCTTCTTCGACACGGCCAACGTCTACCCCGACGGCACCAGCGAGGAGATCGTCGGGCGGGCGCTGCGCGACTTCGCCCGCCGCGACGAGATCGTGCTCGCGACCAAGGTGCACGGCCGGATGCGGCCCGGACCCAACGGCGGCGGCCTGTCCCGCAAGGCGATCATGACCGAGATCGACCACAGCCTGCGCCGCCTGGGCACGGACTACGTCGACCTGTACCAGATCCACCGCTGGGACCCGCACACGCCGATCGAGGAGACGATGGAGGCGCTGCACGACGTCGTCAAGGCCGGCAAGGCGCGCTACATCGGGGCGAGCTCCATGTACGCCTGGCAGTTCGCCAAGGCGCAGTACACCGCGCAGCTGGGCGGCTGGACCCGGTTCGTGTCCATGCAGAACCACTACAACCTCCTCTACCGTGAGGAGGAGCGCGAGATGCTGCCGCTGTGCGCGGACCAGCGGGTCGGCGTGCTGCCCTGGAGCCCGCTGGCGCGCGGCCGGCTCACCCGCGACTGGGGCACGGCCACCGGCCGCAGCACCACGGACGAGTTCGGCAGCCGGCTCTACCCCGACAGCGACCGCGTCATCGTCGAGGCGGTCTCCCGCATCGCCGAGGAGCGCGGTGTCCCGCGCGCCCAGGTGGCCGTCGCCTGGTTGCTGCACCAGGACACGGTGACGGCACCGATCGTCGGCGCGTCCAAGCCGGGCCACCTTCAGGACGCCGTGGCGGCCCTCGAACTGCGGCTCACCGACAAGGAGATCGAGCAGCTGGAACAGCCCTACACCCCGCACGCGGTCAGCGGCCACTGAGCCCGCACGCCGCCCCGCGCCCGGGGCGGCGCCCCGGGCGCCGGGGGCGGCTCAGCGCCCGTCGGGAGGCGGCGGGGGCCCCCGCACCCACCCGGATCTCGGGCGAGGGGGCGGGGCCCGTGGCCGCGCCGCGCGCGGCGAGTGCCGTGTGGAAGCACCGGGCCAGCAGGCGGTGCCCCCGCTCCCCGGGATGCAGCCGGTCCGCGCTCCACAGCGCCCGGTCCGACAGCCAGTCGCCCGAGCAGGCGTGCACGTGCACCGCGCCGTGCCGGTCGGACAAGGCGTGCACCACGTCGTTCACCGCCCGCTGCCGCCGCCCCAGTGGACGCGCCAGCGCACCCGGCAGCCCGAGCAGCCGGCCGGGATCGGGCAGACACGCGGTCAGCACCAGAGCGCCGTGCGCCGCGCACGCGGCGTACACGGTGTCGAGGCGGGCGGCGACGGCGCGCACGTCGAACGTACGGCGCAGCGTGTCGTTGACGCCCACCACGACGGACACGACGTCGGGCCGCAGGGCCAGGCCCACGTCCAGCTGCCGCTCCAGCACCTCACGTGTCTGCGCGCCACTGCGCGCCAGATTGGTGAACTGCACCTGCTGCTCGGCCAGTGAGGGGGCGAGCAGGGCGGCCCAGCCACGCCATCCGCCGGGGACGGGGTCGCCGACGCCCTCGGTCAGCGAGTCGCCCAGCGCCACGAACCGCACGCCGCTCACGACACGCCCCCTGGCAGGCACGCGACGTCCCCCGGCACACCGGGCCGCACGAGCCCCGTGGCGCCGTGCGCGGCCAGGAAGGCGTCGACCGCCGCCGCCCAGCCGTGGGTCTCCGCGCGGCGCCGTGCCGTCCGCCGCCGCTGCGCCGCGGGGCGGGCGAGGACCCGCCGCACCGCGTCCGCGAAGGCCTCCCCGTGGTCGGCGGCCACCGCGCCGGCCGGGCCGATCACCTCCGGCAGCGCGGACGCGGCACTGGCCACCACCGGCGTGCCGCAGGCCAGCGCCTCCAGCGCCGCGAGGCCGAAGGTCTCCACGGGGCCGGGCGCCAGGCACACGTCGGCGCTCGCCTGCAGCGCCCCCAGCAGGGCCGGATCGTCGACGTGCCCCAGGAAGGTCACCGGCAGTCCCCGGGCCCGGGCCCGCTGCCGCAGACGGGACCGCAGCGGACCGTCTCCCGCGACCACCAGGACCGCCCGCAGCCCGCGCCGCCGCAGGACCTCGAGCGCGTCCAGCGCGGTTCCGGGGCGTTTTTCCACGGACAGGCGGGAGCACAGCAGCAGCAGGGTCTCGTCCTCGGCGGCGTACCGGGCCCGCAGCCGTGCGTCCCGCAGGCCCGGGTGCCTGGCCGCCGGATCGACGCCGAGCGGCGCCCGGACGACGTTGCGCACCCCGAGGCGGGCGAACTCCCGTGCGGCGAAGTCCGTGGTGCACACCACCCGGGCGAAGGAGCGGGCCGTGCGGAGGTTGAGCGCGTCGGCCGTGCGCCGGGCCGTGCGCTCGGGCAGCCCCCAGCTGCGCAGGACGCCGTCGAGGCGCTCGTGGGAGACCATGACGGACGGCACCCGGGCACGCCGCGCCCAGGCCCCGGTCCAGCGCAGCGTGGTCCGGTCGGAGACCTCCAGCCGGTCCGGCTCCAATTCGGCCAGCAGCCTGGCCAGGCGCCGCCTGTCCGTCAGCAGACGGTAGCCGCCGCTGCCCGGCAGCGGCGGCCCGGGAAGGGTGATGACCCGGCCCTGCTCCGTCTCCCGGTCCTCGGCGCGCGGACCGGGATGGACCAGGACCGGCTCGTGTCCGGCCGCCCGGTAGCCCTTGCCCAGCTCGCGCAGCGCGGTGCGCAGACCGCCCGAGGCGGGCGCGACGAAGTTGGCGAGCCGTACGATCCGCAGCCCGCTCATGCCGCGCGCACCGCCCTGCGCGCGGCGAGCACCTCGCGGTAGTGCCCGATCAGCCGGTCGCCCACCGCCGCCCAGGTGCGGCCTTCGACGGCCGCGCGCCCGGCCGCGCCGTAGGCGGCCCGCAGCGCGGGATCGGCGGCCAGCGACCAGACCGCGTCCCGCACGGCGTCGGCGTCGCGCGGCGGCACCAGCAGGCCCGTCCGGCCGTGGGCGACCAGGTCCAGCGGGCCCCCGATGGCGGGCGCGACGACGGGCACCCCGCTCGCCATGGCCTCCTGCACGGTCTGGCAGAACGTCTCGTACGGGCCGGTGTGCACGAAGAGGTCCAGCGAGGCGAAGATCCGGGCCAGGTCGTCCCCCGTACGACGGCCGAGGAAGACCGCTCCCGGCAGCGCGCGGCGCAGACCGGCCCGGCTGGGCCCGTCCCCGACGACCACCACACGCACCCCCTCCAGCCGGCACACCCCGGACAGCAGCTCGACCTGTTTCTCGGGCGCGAGCCGCCCCACGTAGCCGACGAGCAGTTCGCCGTGCGGTGCGAGGCGGCGGCGCAGCGCCTCGTCACGCAGCGCGGGCCGGAACCGGGTGGTGTCCACGCCCCGCGGCCACAGCGCCACCCGGGGCACCCCGTGGTCCCGCAGATCCCGCACGGCGGCGCGGGACGGGGCCAGCGTGAGGTCGGCCGCGCCGTGCACGGCGCGTATCCGCCGCCATGCGGCCGACTCTCCGGCGCCCACGTACGTGCGCGCGTAGCCGGCGAGATCGGTCTGGTACACCGCGACGGCCGGGACACCGAGCCGGGCGGCGGCGGCCATGCCGCGGGCGCCCAGCACGAAGGGACTGGCCAGGTGGACGAGGTCGGCGCGGTGCTCGGCGATCACCGCGGCCACGCGCCGGCCGGGCAGGGCCAGGCGCACCTGCGGATAGCCGGGAAGCGGAAGGGAGGGAACGCGGACGAGCGGGACGAGGGGGCACGGGACGGCGGGATCGGGCTCGCCGCCCGCCGTGGTGGACGGGGCGACGACCACGCAGTCGTGACCGCGCCGCGCCAGGTGCCGGGCGGTCTGGACGGCGCAGTGGGCCACGCCGTTCACATCGGGCGGGAAGGATTCGGTGACGATGACGACACGCATGTCAGCGTTCTCGCCCGGCTGTACGTGCCCCGCGTCAACGTGGATCTGTCCGGGCGGGGAACGTCGCATGAGCGTTGTCCGGCCCGCCCGACCGCCGGGGCCGGTCGGCCGCCCACCCGGGGGGCCGGTCACCCACCCCGGAGCCGGTCATCGGTGCGCAGTCGGGCGTTCGCCCGGCCGGCGGGCCTGCCGTGCGAAGACGCGTCAGGGCAGGAGCACGCGCGGACCGGTCGTCACCGGACGCCGGCCGCCTTGGGTGCGTCGACGGCCCCGAGGGCCGTCAGGAACGCCTCGACCTCGGCCCCGGAGGGCCGGCTGGGGTCCCCGGTGAGCACCGTGTGCAGGGCCCAGGCCAGGGCGTGGCGGCGGGTTCGTATCTCCGCGCGCCGGTGCTTGCCCATGGTCGGGTCGCGCTCGAGTTCCGCGTCCAGTCTCAGTATTTCGCGACCGATGATGTCGAGCCTGTGATCGGTCATGTCGCCTCTCTGCCGCACCGCTGGGCCTCCGGCCCGGTTTCCTGATCTTGGAGAACCTTACGGTCCGGAGATACCCAGCACTTCGGCCACGGTGGTGAGGGCCGCGCCCAGCGGCAGCGCGACCCGGGCGGCGGCGTACCGGTCGCCCCGGGTCGGGTCCCGGTTGACGATCAGCACCTGCTTGCCCGCCTCGGCGGCCTGGCGGACGAACCGCAGACCGGACATCACGGTCAGCGAGGATCCCAGGACCAGCAGCGAGGTCGCCTCACGGACCAGCTCCCGGCAGTGCTCGACCCGTCGCGGCGGAACGGCCTCGCCGAAGAACACCACGTCCGGTTTGAGGACGCCGCCGCAGCGCGCGCAGGGCACCACCTGGAAGTCCCCGACCTGTTCGTCGGTGAGGTCGGCGTCGCCGTCCGGGTTGATCCCGGCGGCCACCGGCGCGAAGCCCGCATTGGCCTCCTCCAGCCGGCGGGCGAGGTCACGGCGCGGGCTGAGGGCGCCGCAGGACAGGCAGACGACACGCTCCAGGCTTCCGTGGAGTTCCACCACGTCCTGGCTGCCGGCTGCCTGGTGCAGGCCGTCGACGTTCTGGGTGATCACCCCCGAGAGCAGCCCGTGCCGCCCGTAGGCGGCCACGGCCCGGTGCCCGGCGTTGGGGCGGGCGCGGCCGAAGGTGCGCCAGCCCAGGTGGCTTCGCGCCCAGTACCGGCGCCGGGCCTGCGCGTCGGCGACGAACTCCTGGTAGGTCATCGGGGTGTGCCGGCTCAGGCTGCCGCCCTCGCCCCGGTAGTCGGGGATGCCGGACTCCGTGGAGATGCCGGCCCCGCTGAGCACCAGCACACCGCCGGCGCGCAACGCCTCGGCGACCGGTCGCAGATCGGTGGTGCCCGGCGGCAGGTCCTCGCCAGGGGTCCAGCTCAGGGTAGGGCGCATCCGCATGCCGCCAGGGTACGGAACGCCGCTGCCGTCCCTCGTCGCGCCGGTCGGCAGGAGCGCGCACCGGCACGGCCCGTCGCGGGTCCTCAGCCGCGCTCTTCCTCCGTCGTGGACAGCGCCGCGGCGATCATGCGGGTGGCGAAGGCGTGGTCGTCGGTGATCCGGTTGATGTGTTCCGCGAGGAGGAAGGCGGTGGCCTCCAGGGCGGTCAGCTCCGGCTCGGTCCAGTACCCGTACTGCCGGCGCCACAGGCTGGGGCTCAGGCCGGTGCCCGCGGCGACGAGCAGGCCGGCCATGGTGGGGATGGCCTCGGGGCGGACGCTCTTGGGCATCATGCGCATCGCCGCCACGAGGTTGGGCACCACGCCGGCGATGACGTCCTCGTCGTGGTCCTCGTAGGCCATCCGCAGCCACTGCATGAACATGAAGATGAGGGTGCACACGCCGTCCAGCACGTCGTCGATGCCCTGGGGACCGAGGGACGCGGCGAACTGGCCGACCAACTCCTGCTCGACGGGGTCGGCCTCGGTCCTGCCGTCGTAGACGGCCTTGAGCCGGGAGTCGATCAGCATGAGCGCCGCGCTCACGTCACCGGCGGGAGCATGCTGGGGATCACAGGGCGATGACAAGGACGGCATCCTTCCTCGTACGGACCGCGGCGCCGCGGCACCGCGTCTTCCGTACCGTAGACCGTCGGGGGACAGCGGTCCGGCGAATCCGGTGAAGTACCGCGGACGGTACGGGCTTTGACAGGTGATCATCCGGCGTGCGTTCCCGTACACTGACCGGCATGGCATGCCGCATCAGTGAGCTGGTCCTCGACGCCACGGATCCCGAGCGGCTCGCCGCGTTCTGGAGCGAGGTCCTCGGCTACGTCGAACTCGGCCGGGAGGACGACGGCAGCATCGAGATCGGGCCGCCCGGCACCGGCTTCGGCGGCCCGCAGCCCACCCTCGTCATCAGCCCCACCACCGACCCGCGGCCCGGGAAGCTCCGCCTGCACATCGACGTCAACGCCACCGACCGCGACCAGGACGCCGAGCTGGAGCGGCTGCTCGCGCTCGGCGCCAGGCTCGCCGACGTCGGCCAGAGCGGCACCGAGAACTGGCATGTCCTGGCCGACCCCGAAGGCAACGAGTTCTGCCTCCTGCACGCCCGGCTCCAGCCGCTGTGACCCGAATCCGGGCGGCGCGGTGACCCGGCCGGCGCAGCCCGGGCGGCCGCCGACGCGGAACGGATCTGCGGCAGCGTCGCCTGATCGCGGACCCGGCGCACCTTCTCGGTGATCAGGAGGCGGCCCGGCGCGAGGGCACGTCGGCGTCCTCGCCTGCGCCGGCGCACACCGGCAGGCACTGTGCCTTGGCCAGCAGGGCCTCGACCGTGTCGTCCAGGTCCAGGCGCCGCTCGAAGCCGTCGAGCTGGGCCGGGGTGGTGCGCGTGGCCACCGAGCGGGGCAGGAGCAGGCTGCAGCAGTCCTCGTCCGGCAGGCGTGAGATCTCGGCGGTGCCCAGCCGCCCGGCCTCTGCCATGATCTCCTCCTTGCCCCAGGCCCGCAGCGGCCGCAGTACGGGCAGCTCGGCGGCCCGCTCCACCGTGCCCAGGTTGGACAGGGTCTGGCTGGAGACCTGCCCCAGACTGTCCCCGGTGACCAGCGCGTGCGCGCCGTGCCCGCGGGCGATCCGGTCGGCGACGCGCAGCATCAGCCGCCGCTGGGCGACGATCTGCAGGGCGCCGGCTCCGGCCAGGGCCAGCTCCCGCTGCGCCTGGCCCAGCGGGACGAGCCACAACCGCGTCTCGCCTTGGAACCGGGCGAGGCGGCGGGCCAGGGCGTACGCCTTGTACGCGGAGGCCGGCCCGGTCAGCGGGGCGCCCGTGAAGTGCACGAAGTCGCAGGCCAGCCCGCGGCGCATGAGACGGAAGGCGGCCACCGGCGAGTCGTAGCCGCCGGAGAGCAGGGCCAGCGCACGGCCGCTGCTGCCCACCGGCAGACCGTCCAGCCCGCGGTACCGCTCCACGGAGACGAAGATCTCGTGCAGGTCCACCTCGACCGCGATCTCCACCTCGGGTGCGGTGAGATCCACGGGCCAGCCCAGTGCGGCGTGGATCCGGTCCCCGAGGTGCGCCTGGAGCTGCGAAGAGGTCATCGGGAAGTCCTTGTGGCGGCGGCGCGCCCGCACCGCGAAGGCCGCCGTCGCCGCGGGGCGTGCCCGGCGTGCCAGCCGCAGCGCGGCGTCGACGGCCGCCTCGGGCGTGCGGTCCACCCGGATCGCGGGCTGCACGACACTGACCCCGATCAGCTGCCGGGCGCGGGCGACCAGCTCCGTCTGCAACTCGGGGTGGTCGGGCGCGGACAGCAGCAGCAGTCCACGGCGCCGCCGGACGCGGACCGGGTGGGGCAGTTCGCTCAGGGCGCGGCGTGCGTTGCGGATCAGCAGATTCTCGAACCGGCCTCGGTTGCGGCCCTTCAGCATCAGCTCTCCGTACTTCAAGAGCACGCACGGCTGCCACATACGCTTTTGCCCCTTCCCGGGGAACCGACGGCGGCGGACACGTTCTGCGTGCCCGGGCGCCCGGGCACCGCCCGCCCGGGTCACCCTGGTACGCGTACCCCGCAAAGCCCTCCGTGTCCCCGCCGTGGCCCTACCGCGTCGTGACGCGCACGGGTGCGAAGGCCACCACGGTCTGCGGGCCGTCCGCCCAGCGCACGCGCAAGGCCTCGCCGTCCAGGGCCACTTCGGCGACGGCCTCGGCGGGCGGCGGGGCGCCGGCGTCCGCGCCCAAGGCGGCCAGCGCGGCGAACACGGCCGTGCCCCGGACGTCCGCCGCCAGCCGGGGGACCCGCACCCACGGCTCGTACGCCGTGCCCTCGGGCGCGCGCACCCGTTCCGTCCCGCCCCAGCCGTACAGCCCCACCAGCTCGGAGGGCAGCGTGTCCGTGGCCCAGCCGGTGAGCGTGACCCGTGCCCCGTGCGGGGCCCCGACGACCCGGTGGATCCGCAGCTCGTGGCGCCCGCGCGCCACGGTCACGCTCTCCACGCGCAGCCCCGGCACCATCGGCGGCCCGGAGACGAACACCGGCCGGTGCCAGGACGCCGCCCAGCCCCAGCCGTCGCCCTGCCCCGCGCCCAGCGGGTGGATGCGCCGCCGCACGCTGGGCACGCCGCCGATCTCCACCGACAGGTGGTTGTCCGCGACGTTGGCCCGCGAGGTGGGCCCGGTGTGCGTGGAGTACGCCTGGCGCCCGTACAGCGGGTCGTCGTGCGCCGCGGACTCGCCCTCGTGCGGCCGCACGTGGTCGCTGCCGTGATTGTGCAGGCGCACGATCCCGTCGGCCCGGGTGGACTGCACGAGCAGCCCGGGCGCGGGCAGCGCGAGCACCCGGTCGGGGCCCTCGCTGGGCGCCGGCTCCTCGGTCGCCATCCACAGCGGGTGGTCCTCCGGTGCCAGCAGCGCCACGAAGGCCTTCGACGCCCAGTAGGGGGAGGCGGGGCCGGAGTACGGCTGCAGGGTGGCGGCGTGCGGGCCGTGCCAGCCCAGGCTGAGCAGTCCGTCGTCCGTGACCGCGCCCCGGTCCAGGAAGTAGCGCAGGCTCCCGCTGATCAGGCGGCGCGAGGTGCCCGGGGCCAGCGGCGTGTGACCGGTGACGGCTCCTACCCCGATCGCCGCCGCAGCCGCGAACCGGTAGGTCAGCGAGCGCCCGAAGTGGATCGGTGCCCCGTCGGCGCCGAAGAGCAGCGCGTAGCCCTCCAGGTGCTCGCGCAGCCGCGGCCCGAACCGGTCCGACAGCGCCGTGTCGCCGGACAGGTGGGCGTGGAGCATCGGATACAGGTGCAGGGCCCAGCCGTTGTAGTGGTCGAAGGCCCGCCCGTCGCCGTCCGCGTACCAGCCGTCGCCCCGGTACCACGTCTCCATCAGCTCCAGCGCCCGCTCCACGGCCCGCTCCGTGGCCGCGTCGCCGCGGCCGACGGACGTGAGGAAGGAGGCCACCATGAACGGGAAGAGGCACCAGTTGTTCGGCGCGGGGGTGTGCGTGAGGGCGCCGCGCAGCCACGCCTCGGCCCGGTCCTGCACGTCGCCGTCGAGCCGGTCCCACAGCCACGGCCGGGTCAGCGACAGGCCGAGCGCCACCGAGGCCGACTCCACCATCGGCTGGCCCTGCACGCCGTGGTCGAGGATCAGCGGCCAGGACTCGGCGTCGTCCCGGCCCGGGGTGCGGGTGCCCGCCGCCAGACCGGACGCGTACCGCTCCAGCCAGCCGTGCGGGTCCTTGCCGTCGGCGCCCGCGACGCGGAACCCGGCCGCCAGGAACGTCCGGGCGTAGCCCTCCAGGCCGTCGGAGCGGACCCCGGAGCGGGAGGGGCGGCCCGGCAGATCGAGCAGGGCGCCACCGGGGGTGGCCCAGCGCCACGCGGCGCCGAGCAGACCGTCGGCCACGGCCTCCCAGTGCGCCCGGGCGCAGCCGGTGTACGGGCTCAGCTCGCGGTTCTCGGCGGGGAGTTCGAAGGGGATGCTCATGCCAGGAAGGCCAGCCTTTCGCGTCGTACGGGATGGGCGAAGCCGTCGCCCGCGGCCCACCGGGCCACCTCGGCGACGGCCGTGTCGGCGAGCCGCTGCCACTCACTGCCCTGGGAACCGGCCAGGTGCGGGGTGATCAGGGCGTTCGGGCAGTCCCACAACGGGTGGTCGGCGGGCAGCACTTCGGGGTCCGTCACGTCGAGCACCGCCCGGATGCGGCCGGCGCGGACCACGTCGGTGAGCGCGTCCTGGTCGACGACCGCGCCGCGCGAGGTGTTGATCAGCACGGCACCGGGCCGCATCGCGGCCAGCAGGTCGCGGCTGACCAGTCCACGGGTGGCGGGCAGCAGCGGGGTGTGGACGCTGACCAGGTCACTGCGGGCGAAGAGCCCGGGCAGGTCCACCCACGCCGCCCCCAGGTCGGCGGCCTCCGCCCGGCTGACGTACGGGTCGTGCAGCAGCACCTCGTAGTCGAAGGGGCGCAGCAACTCCATCACGCGCCGGCCGACCAGGGAAGCCGACAGGATGCCCACCGTGCGGCGGTAGTTGCCCACTTCGTGGGAGGTGCTCAGCCAGTCGTCGCGGCGGCGGGCCTGCCGGTAGGCGCGGGCCCGCTCCAGTACGTGCTTTCCGTGCAGCAGGATCATGCCGAGCGTGTACTCGGCGACCGGCAGCGCGTTGGCCGCCGCGGCGGACGACACCTGGATGCCGCGCTCCCAGCAGGCGTCGGTGACGTGCCCGCGCACCGAACCGGCCGCGTGCACCACGGCCTTCAGCCGCGGCGCCGCCGCGAGGACGTCGGCGTCCAGCCGCGGACACCCCCAGCAGGTCACCAGCACCTCGACGTCGGCGAGGACGCCCCGCGCGCGTGCGGTCGTCAGGTCGTCGAGAACCGGCAGCGGGGCCAGGTCGCACACGCGCGCGAGCGCGGCCAGCGAGGGCGGGGTGAAGACGGCGGCGGCCGCCGCCGGCGACATGGCCAGTGCCGTACGGGGCTTGCTCACTTGACCGCCCCCGCCGTCAGACCGGACCGCCAGAACCGTTGCAGGAGGACGAAGGCGAGGATCAGGGGGAGCACCGCCAGGAGCGAGCCGGTGATCACCACCGGGTAGTACTCGGGGGAGACGGACGCCTGGCTGTTCCACTGGTACAGGCCCAGGCTCACCGGATACAGGTGCTGGTCGGAGAGCATCACCATCGGCAGGAAGAAGTTGTTCCAGATCGCGGTCAGCTGGAAGAGGAACACCGTGACCAGGCCCGGGCCCAGCATCCGCAGCGACACCCGCAGGTAGGTGGTGAGTTCGCCGGCGCCGTCCACCCGCGCCGCCTCCAGGACCTCGTTGGGCACATACCCTTGGGCGAAGATCCGGCCCAGGTACACGCCGAACGGGTTGAACAGCACAGGGACGAACACCGACCAGAAGGTGTTCACCGCACCCGTCTCGGAGGCGATGAGGTACAGCGGCAGCGCGAGCACCGTCTGCGGCACCATCACGGCCGCCAGCACCAGGCCGAACAGCTTCTCCTTGTGCCGGAAGTCGTACTTGTCGAAGGCGTACCCGCAGGCCACGCTGATCAGCGCGCCGAGCGCCGCGCCCAGCACGGCGTACAGCAGGCTGTTGCCGTACCAGCGTGCGTACAGTCCGCCGTCCATCGCGAACAGGTCCTTGACATTGCTCACGAGGGAGAAGTCGCTGAAGGACAGGATGCTGCTGCCGAACAGGGCGTCGCGGGACTTCGTCGCGGCCAGCAGCAGCCACAGCACCGGCAGCAGCGTGTACAGCACGCAGATCGCGACGACGGCGTTGACGGTGGCCCGGCCCAGCAGCCGCGGGCGCAGCGCGGTGGAGTGCGTGGTGCTCATCGGGCGTTCTCCTTCACCGAGTCGACGCGGTCGGTCCAGCGGGTGACCCCGTAGGAGACGGCGATGGTGATGACGAGCAGGATCACCGACGCGGCGGCCGCGAGGGAGTAGTTGTTGCGGCTGAAGGCCGCGTCGTAGATGTACATGCTCGGCGAGAACCGGGTGTTGATCATCTGCGAGGACTGGTGCAGCAGCATCGGCTCGGTGAACAGCTGCAGGGCCCAGATCAGCGTGAACATCGCGACCATGACGATGGAGGAACGCACCAGCGGCGCCTTGACCTGCAGCGCGGTGCGCACCGGTCCCGCGCCGTCGACCACGGACGCCTCCAGCACCTCCCGGGGCACGGCCTGCAGCGCCGCGTAGAAGACGACCATGTTGTAGCCCAGGTTGCTCCACAGGGCGATGTTCACGATCGACGGCAGCGTGGTGTGCAGGCCGAGGAAGTCCACCGTGATGTCGGCCTTGCCGAGCGCCTCGATGACCGGGCTGATGCCGGGCGTGTACAGGTACAGCCAGATCAGGGCGGCGATGATGCCAGGCACCGCGTGCGGCAGGAACAGCCCCAACTGGGCCCAGGAGCGCAGCCGGACGACACCGGAGTCCAGCAGCAGCGCGAGCGCCAGGGAGCCGATCACCATCAGCGGGATGTAGATCACGCAGTACAGCGCGACCGTGCCCAGCCCGGACAGGAACGTCGGGTCCGTGACGACGGCGGCGTACGAGCGCAGCCCCACGAACACGGTGCGCTCCGGCCCGAACCCGAGACCGGGCTCGTCGGCGCTGAAGAAACTCAGCCACACCGCCGTGCCGACGGGGACCAGGAAGACGAGGGCGAGAAGGAGGAAGAACGGTGTCATCAACACGCCGGCGGCGGCGTTGCGGCGGCGCTCGGCCGAGCGCCGTGCCGCGCGCCGGACGCGGTCCGCCGCCTGCGGCGGCGCTGCCTGCGCCGACACGGCGTGGGTGGTCGCGGTCATGGGGTCACCTGCCTGTCAGCGTGCGGGCGTTCACGTCGAGTGCTGGGGTGGTGCTCAGGCCCAGCGCCTTGAGATCGGGCATCGTGCCGTCCTGCGCGGTGCGCAGGGCGGACAGGAGCGTGCCGGAGCCGGCTCCGGCACGGGCGAACGCGTCCTGCATGACGAAGCCGGTGGCGGTCATGCGCGGCCCCCACACCCAGCCGTCGCGGATCTTGCGGGCCTCCTCCTCGAACAGCCGGTAGATGTCCTGCCCGCCGTAGTACGCGCGGTCGAACGCGGCGCGCCCCACGGGCACGAGCCCGGTGGCGGCCGGGTACTGGCTGCTCGCGCCGCTGGACAGCCGGGCCCTGAGCGCGTCGGGGTGCGCGACCTGCCACGCGATGAACTCCATGGCCGCTTCCGGGTGCTTGCTGTCCTTGGTGACGGCGAACGTCGAGCCGCCGTGCGTGCCGAGGGCGGGTTTGCCGGGCGTCCACTGGGGGAGCGGGGCGATGCGCCAGGCGCCCTTCTGCTCCGGGTGCGCCTTCATCTGCGCGCCCGCGTCCCAGGCCCCGCTCAGCCGGGTGAGCACCAGGCCGCCCGCGACCTGCGCGTCGTAGACGCGGGCGGTGGAGGAGTTGCAGTACACGAGGTCCTCGTCGATGAGCCGCTGCCAGTACGCGGCCACCTTCCGGCTGGGGGCGTCCGCCAGGGAGACGTTCCAGGCGCCCCGGGAGAGGTCGAACCACTGCGCTCCGGCCTGCCAGCACCAGGCGGCCATCTGTGACATGCCGTCGGTGGGGAAGATGGCGATCCGGCGGCCGCCGCCCGTGCGGCGCACCGCGCGGGCCAGCTCCGCGTACTCGTCCCAGGTGGTGGGCACCTCGAAGCCGAACCTGTCGAACAGGTCCTTGCGGTAGTGCAGCACCATGGGCTCGACGTCGAGCGGCACGCTGTACGTGCGCCGGCCGAACGTCGTCTGGCCCAGCGACTGCGGCAGCAGCTTCGCCCGCAGGTCGTCGCCGATCATCGAGGTGATGTCGCGGACGACGCCGTCGATCGCGAAGCCCGGCAGCTGGGGGTACTCGATGGTGGCGACGTCGGGGGCGTTGCCCGCGCGGGCGGCGTTACTCAGCTTCAGGTACCCGCCCTGGGTGCCGGAGGGTACCTGCTCGAAGTCCACCTGGATGTGATCGTGTGTCTTGTTGAACTCGTCCACCACCTGCTGGCTGCCGCGCAGCGCGGACCAGAACGTGATGGTGGTCGTGCCCTTGGTGCCGGACTTGCTGCTGCTCCCGGATCGGGTGGACGCGCTGCCGTTCCCGCTGCAGGCGCCCAGGGCGCCCGTCAGCGGCAGCGCGGTGATCGCGGCGAGCACGGATCGACGACTGTGTCGACCAGGCATGGGCGCCTCCCGCGGCTCCTGCGTGTTCGAGTCACGGGAATACTGATCGGCTGTACGGAACAGGTCAATAGATCGATCAGAAGAAAATCGAAACGGTCAAACGCTCATTCGGGTGCGGGAGAAGGGGTGGGCAGGTGGAGGCGCGGGCAGCATGAAGGGGGTAAGGAAGGGCAAGGGGCGGGGGCGCAGGCGGTGGTGAGCCCCGTTCACGGAGCGAGCGGTGCCGTGGACCCGCGGACCTTCAGCGTCGGCAGCAGCTCCACCCTCCGCACCGGCGCGCGGGCAGCCTCGGGATCCCGCGGGTCCAGCCGGCGCAGCAGCAGTTCCGCCGCCGCACGCCCGACCTCGGCCTTCGGCGGGGACACGGCGGTCAGCGGGGTACTGCCCAGGGCCGCGACCACGTCGTCGTAGGCGACCACGGAACAGTCCTCCGGCACCCGCACACCGTGGTCGCGCAGCGACTGCACGAGCATCAGGGCGTCGACGTCGCCGTGCAGTACCGCCGCTGTCGCCCCCGACTCGGCCATCAGTGTGTGCAGGGCGATCGGCCCCGCCGCGCTCTCGGCCACCGGGTCGGGTGTCGCGTCGGGCGAACTGAGCACCACCGCCCACTTGTCCACGTCCGGGTGGTCGGCCGCGATGTCGGTGAACGCGGCACGGACGGCGCGCGCCGTGGGGCTGTCGTCGCGCGCGGCCAGCACGATGCGGCGATGGCCCAGCTCCGTCAGGTGCTCGACGGCGAGATGGACGCCGTACCAGTGGTCCGTGCAGACGGTGTCCACGGTGTGCAGCGCGCTGCCGCGCCGCGGCCTGCGCTCCATCACCACCGTGGGCACGTCCAGGCGCGACAGCCAGGCGTAGTCCGCCTCCTCCGTGGCCGGCGCTCGCCAGCGCGGCGCGATCAGCAGGCCGCGCGCGCCGTCCGCCAACGCCCGCTCCACCAGGGGGCGTTCGGCCCCGGGCACGGCGGGCGCGATGTGCAGCGCGATACGGATCCCGGCCTCCTCCAGCGCGGTGCGCGCGCCGTGCAGCGCCTCGTAGAGATACGCGTGGCGCTCGGGCACCACGACGGCGACCGGACCGCCGTCGGCCGCGCGGGGCGCGGGCTCGGCGTCCGGCGCGGTCTCCGGCAGCACCGGCCGGGCCACGCCGTGGCCCCGGCGCAGCTTGCCCTCGCGGGCCAGTTCCTCCACGTCGCGCCGCACGGTCACCACCGACACCGCCAGCTCCGCGGCGAGATCACTGACCCGGACCGCACCCCGGGACCGCACCGCGGCGAGGATCCGCTGCCGCCTGAGCCCGACCGGTTCGCGCATGCTGATGGCCCCCTCACTGCCCGCTGTGCGTTTGAGCGCTTCGCTGAACGCTTCGTCGCAGCATAGCCAGCGCCGCCCGGCGGGGGACCGTCGGCCGGCGGACCGGCTGCCCGGCGGACCGGATGCCGCCACCGGGGGGAGTGGGCGGCGGGGCTCAGGCGTCGGCGTGGGGCTGGGCGGCGCTGAGGTAGCACACGTGTGTCCGCTCGGCGTGCGGGGCGAGCAGGCCGAGCAGTTCCTCCGCCGCGGCCTTGAGGACGCCGCCGTCGCGAGCGGCGGCAGGGTCTCCAGGACGAAGGCGACGCGGGTGGAGTCCTCGGTGACGCGGGTGCGGTGGGCGTCGCGGTGGTTCCAGTGGCGGGGGGGGGTTCCCGCCGGGGCCCCCGACCCCACCCCCCCCCGCCTGGGGGGGGCGGCGCCTTTCCGCGCGCCCCGCGGGGGGGAATCCCCGGGTCCCTCCGGGGGGGGGGGGGCGGGGGGCCCCGGGGGGGGGGGGGGGGGGGGAGGACCCGCGGGGGGGGCGGGGGGGGCGGGGGGGGGGG
>NZ_LR732544.1:5988051-5988678 GCF_902506575.1 Streptomyces mexicanus
GCTTGGGATGCTCGACGCTGTCCGGCTCGCCGAGCGGGGTGAACTCCTCGGTTCCCTCGGCGTGGCGGATGTCGACGTCACCGGTGACGTGGTCGAGGTCGAAGGCCCCGGCGGGCAGGCCGTGGCGGACGGAGACGGCGTTGTAGGAGTCGACGGCCGGGTTGATGCGCGGCAGGGTGCCCTTCTTGGCCATGCGGCGGCCGAGCGCGTCGACGCTGGGACGGATGCGGCGGGGGTTGGTGCCGAAGGAGCGGTAGGCGGTGTGCCACGCCTCGATGAGGGGATCGGATTCGTCGGCGGGCCGCCAGGTGCCGTCGGACAGCTGCCGCTCCAGGTCCTCCAGGGCCGCGGCCGTAGAGGGCCAGGGCTCGTGGCCGCGCAGGCCGGTGGCGGTGACCAGGGCGATGAGGGTGTCGGGGAAGGCGTCCGCGACGGCGGTGCTGAGGCGGAAGGCGGTCATGGGGTCCTCTTTCGTGCGTGGGCCGGTGGGCGGGCTCGGCGTGTGGGGTGGGGGGGGGGCGCGGGGCGGGGGCCGGGGGGCGGGCGCGGGGCGTGGGGGGGTGGGCCGGCGCGGCGGGGGGGGCGGGGGGCCGCGGGGGGGCGGGGGCGCCGGGCGCGGGGCCGGGG
>NZ_LR732544.1:5988779-5994660 GCF_902506575.1 Streptomyces mexicanus
CCCTCCTCCGTTCCACAACTGCGAGGGCTGCGAGCGAGCGATTCGCACCCCGTGCCCCGGGGCCTACTGTCGTGATTGCCGCGAACGCCGTGAGGGCCGCGAACGCCGTGACGGGGGCCGGGGCACCGACGCGGCAGCGTGAACTGCCGTGTCGGCCGCGACAACCCCGACACCTGCGCGGGTCAGCTCTGCGACGCGTACGTCACGAAGTCCGCCCACGCCTGCGGCGTGAGTGCGAGCCGGGGGCCGTCGGTGTTCTTGGAGTCGCGGACGTGGATCGTGGTGGCGGTGGGGGCGACTTCCAGGCAGTCGCCGGGTTCGTTGCTGCTGCTGTAGCTGCTCTTGATCCAGTGGAGGTCCGCAGTGCTCATAGTCTCCCCAAGGCGCGCTCGATGAAGGCCTGCGACTCCCTCGGTGTGAGAGCCTGCGCCCGGATGATGCCATAGCGCAGTTCGAGGATGCGGAGGTCTTTCGGGTTCGATACCGGGCGCGCGTTGAACGCACCGTCGGAACGCCCGATCGCTGTGCCGTCGGCGAACTTCAGTACCTCGATCATGCCCGCCGCCCCGGCATGCTCTTCACGGTCGGTCGGCATCACTTGGAGGGTGACGTTCCGCAACTTGGACACCACCAAGAGGTATTCGAGCTGTCGACGCAGCACCGTCTTCCCACCGAAGGGGCGTTCGAGCGTCACCTGCTCCTGCACGAAGCTGAGTGTCGGAGCCGGCTCCCGGTCGAAGACTGCCTTTCGCGCCATCCGCGCGGCGGTTTCCCGCTCCACAACGTCTTCAGGAAGTGCCGGCTGCCTCATCGCGTACATTGCCCGCGCATACTCCTCCGTCTGCAACAGGCCGTGGATGTTGTGGTTGCTGTACAGCAGCATCTCCACCGCCCGCTCCTCCATCTCCGCCAGTTGCCGGACCTTCTTCGGGTAGCGGGCCTTGCGCATGTCCTCCATGAAGGCGCGCAGGTGGCCCTGGGCCTTCAGGAGCTGGTCCGCCCGGTCCAGGAACTCCGGCCTGGGGATGCGGGCGCCCCGCTCGATCTTGCGGATCATGTCCTCGCCGTATCCCATGGCCTCGGACAGCTCGGACACCGTCATCCCGGCGGCCTCGCGGCAGATCTTGAGCAGGCGGCCCACCGCCTGCACCACCGGCTCGATCTCGTCGCCCGGCTCGACGTCCCAGCCGGCCTCTTCGGCGCCCTCGCCCATGGCCCCTCCTTCGGCGCGTCCTCGTACTCGCTCAACGCCCGAGACAGCCGAGACAGCCGGGACAAAAACGGGACAGTGACGGTACGTGCAGGTCATGTCACTCACTTACGGAAGCACGCCCCGCCACGCTGGTGACGTGAATCAAGGAACGCGTGGCCCTGAAAACCATCTCGGCTCCCCCGTGCGCCACTTCAGCCTTCAGCTGTCCCCCACACCTCGCGGTGCCCGCCTCGCCCGACTGCTCGCGACCGAGCAACTCCGCAGTTGGGGGCTGCCGGTGCACCCGGCGGAGCACATCGTCGCCGAGTTGGCCGCCAATGCCGTCGCCCACGGCCGCGTCCCCGGCCGGGACTTCCGGCTGCTGCTGTACGTGGTCGGTGACATCCTCCGCATCGAGGTCACCGACACGCGTGGTGACCGGCTGCCGCACCTCCGACAGGGGGAACCGGACGACGAGTCCGGCCGCGGCCTGCTCATCGTTGAGGCGCTCGCCGACCGCTGGGGCGTCGTGCCCGGACCGCCCCCGCGCAAGACCGTCTGGGCCGAGGTACGGACGGCGGTCGTTCCGACCGGAGGGGCGGAACGGCGCGGTGCGGTCAGTCGGGGCGGCCGCAGGGCAGGTGGCCGCCGGTGACGATGGTGTGGCCCGCCTCCGCCCGTGCCCGGTGCAGGGCCAGCAGGGTGGCCGTCAGGGCCTCGGCGGACAGGTCGTCGAGCGGGGCGAGGAAGTCGCGTTCCACGCGTTCGCGGACCTGCTCGGCGTCGTGCAGGCAGGAGCGGCCCTGCGGGGTGAGGGTGACGACGTTGCGGCGGCGGTCGCGGTCGCTGCGCCGGCGCTCCACGTACCCCTTCTTCTCCAGGGAGTCGATGACGCCGACCATCGTCGTGCGGTCGACGCCGAGCTGCGCGGCGATCTCCAGCTGGGACGGCTGCTCCCGGGCGGCGTCGATGACCGCCATGACGCCCAGTTCGCGCGGAATCAGGTGGAAGGGCGCGAGCGCCTGCTCCAGCTCCACCGCCAGCGCGAGGTAGGCGTGTTTCAGCAGATACCCGAGCCTCCCGGCCAGGACATCGGGGAGACACACGTCCTTCATGGCCGTAGCGTACACTATACTGACCATCAGCTTTACTGACGATCTGCGAGAATGACGGATCGGGGGGTCCGTTCCGCCTGCCGGGAAACGGGAAACCCGGCACGGCCCAGCCCGGCGACGACGCCGGAGCGAAGCGCCGGACCGGGTCCGGCGGCTTCACACCACCACAGTCTTCGACGCGGGAGCGCGGGCGCTCCGGCCCCGGTGCGCCCGGGCCGCGGCGCCCTGGCGCCCCGCACATGACATACGCACGCCCTCAGACCAAGGAAGTGACGTTCACTTCATGACTGACTCGCCCACGGCCGCTCCGATACGGACGGCCCCGGCCACCGACGCCACCGGTGTGTCCGCTCCCGACCCCCGCCGCTGGTGGGGGCTGGTGATCATCGCTCTGGCCCAGCTGATGGTCGTCCTCGACGCGACCATCGTGAACATCGCCCTGCCGTCGGCGCAGAAGGCGCTCGGCATGACCGACGGCAACCGGCAGTGGGTCATCACCGCCTACACCCTGGCCTTCGGCGGCCTGCTGCTGCTCGGCGGACGCGTCGCGGACCTGGTCGGCCGCAAGCGCACCTTCATCATCGGCCTGGTCGGCTTCGCCGTCGCCTCCGCGATCGGCGGCGCCGCGCAGAGCCCCGGCCTGCTCTTCGGCGCCCGCGCCCTGCAGGGTGTCTTCGGCGCCGTGCTGGCCCCGTCCGCGCTGTCGCTGATGACGACGACGTTCACCGACCCGCGCGAGCGCGGCAAGGCCTTCGGCATCTACGGCGCCATCGCCGGTGCGGGCGGCGCGATCGGCCTGCTCCTGGGCGGTGTGCTGACCTCGTACGCGAACTGGCGCTGGTGTCTGTACGTCAACATCCCGATCGCCGTCGTGGCGGTGGTCGGCGCCGCGATCCTGCTGCACGACCGGCCGGGCCACCGCGACGTCAAGCTGGACGTGCCCGGCGTGATCCTCGGCTGCGGCGGCCTGGTCGCCGTCGTCTACGGCTTCTCCGAGGCCGAGCCGCGCGGCTGGAGCGACAGCCTGGTGCTGGGCCTGCTGGCCGGTGGCGTGGTGCTGCTGGCGGCGTTCGTGCTGTGGCAGATGAAGGCCAAGTCGCCGCTGCTGCCGCTGCGCATCCTCGCCGACCGCAACCGCGCCGGATGCTTCCTGACCATGGGCCTGGCCACCATCGGCATGTTCGGCCTGTTCCTGTTCATGACCTACTACCTGCAGGGCATCCTCGGGTACTCGCCGGTCCGCAGCGGTCTGGCGTTCCTGCCCATGTCCGCGTCGATCATCATCGGCTCCACGCAGATCTCCGCCCGGCTGCTGCCCCGCACGCCCCCGCGCCTGCTGATGGTGCCCGGCATGCTGCTGGCCGCCTCGGGCCTGGTGGTGCTGACCCAGCTCGGCGTGGACTCCGCCTACGCCACGCACGTCCTGCCCGCCGAGATCCTGCTCGGCCTCGGCATGGGCCTGACCTTCATGCCGGTGTTCTCCACCGCGACCCACGGCGTGCGCCCGCAGGACGCCGGCGTGACCTCCGCGATGGTCAACACCTCGCAGCAGGTCGGCGGTTCGCTCGGCACGGCCCTGCTGAACACCATCGCCACCTCGGCGACCACCACCTACGTCGGCAGCCACCTGACCGACCCCTCCCGCAAGGCGCAGGTCCTGCGCGAGGGCATCGTGCACGGCTACACCCAGGCCATCTGGTGGGGCGTGGCCGCGATGCTGATCGCCGCGGTCGTCTCCGGTGTGCTGATCGTCGCCCGGCCCACCGGGCGGGGCGGCGCCCCGGCGGCAGCCGCCGCCGCGCACTGAACGCTCCGACGGCACCACAGCGCTACGGCACCACAGCGCTATGGCGCTGACAGCACTACGACCGCGCCCCGCTCCGCAGCAGTACGGAGCGGGGGCGCGGCCGTAGCGCGTGCGGGGCGCGGCCTTGCGAGTGCGGGCGCGCCCTCGCGCGGGGGACGCTCGCGCGCGGGGTGCGAGGCCTCAGATGACGCCCTGGGCGAGCATCGCGTCCGCCACCCGCTCGAAGCCGGCGATGTTCGCGCCGGTCACGTAGTCGCCGGGGGCGCCGTAGCGTTCGGCGGTCTCGTGGCAGGTGCGGTGGATGTCGGTCATGATGCGCGCCAGTTCCTCCTCGACCCGCTCCCGCGACCACGCCGTACGGGAGTGGTTCTGCGTCATCTCCAGCGCGCTGACCGCGACCCCGCCGGCGTTGGCCGCCTTGCCCGGGCCGAAGGCGACCCCGGCCTGCTGCAGCAGGTGCACGGCCTCGGGCGTGGTCGGCATGTTCGCGCCCTCGGACACCGCCTTCACGCCGTTGCGCACCAGCGTGGCCGCGTCCTCCTCCCCCAGTTCGTTCTGCGTGGCCGAGGGCAGGGCGACGTCGGCGGGCACTTCCCAGACCCGCCCGCCGGGCACGAACCGGGCGGAGGCGCCCCGGCGCTCGGCGTAGTCGGCCACCCGGCCGCGCTCGACCTCCTTGACCTGCTTGAGCAGCTCCACGTCGATGCCCTTGTCGTCCACGACGTAGCCGCTGGAGTCCGAGCAGGTCAGCGGGTTGGCGCCGAGGGCGAGCAGCTTCTCGATGGTGTAGATCGCCACGTTCCCGGAGCCGGAGACGACCGCCGTCTGCCCCTGGAGGTCCTCGCCGCGCTCGCGCAGCATGGCCTCGGTGAACAGGACGTTGCCGTAGCCGGTCGCCTCGGGGCGGACGGCCGAGCCGCCCCAGCCGGGCCCCTTGCCGGTGAGCACGCCGGCCTCCCAGCGGTTGGTGATCCGCCGGTACTGCCCGAACAGGTAGCCGATCTCCCGGCCCCCGACGCCGATGTCACCGGCCGGCACGTCCGTGTGCTCACCGAGGTGCCGGTGCAGCTCCGTCATGAACGACTGGCAGAAGCGCATGACCTCCGCGTCGCTGCGCCCGTGCGGGTCGAAGTCGCTGCCGCCCTTGCCGCCGCCGATCCCCAGACCGGTCAGCGCGTTCTTGAAAATCTGCTCGAAGCCGAGGAACTTGATGATGCCGAGGTTGACGGAGGGGTGGAAGCGCAGGCCGCCCTTGTAGGGCCCGAGCGCGCTGTTGAACTCCACCCGGAAACCGCGGTTGACGTGCACCCGGCCCTGATCGTCCTGCCACGGCACCCGGAAGATGATCTGCCGTTCCGGCTCGCACAACCGCTCCACGAGGCCCGGTTCGGCGTACTCCGGGCGCGCGGCGAGCACCGGGGCGAGGGTGTCCAGGACCTCGTGCACGGCCTGGTGGAACTCCGGCTGGGCGGGGTTACGGCGCTCGATCTCGCCGCGGAGGGCGTCGAGCCGGGCCTGGGACTCGGGTCGGGCCTGTGTCTCGGGTCGCGTCGTCACGGGGCCCCTTTCTGGCACGGTGGGCTTGGTCGGCGCTCGGCGCCGTTGCCGCGCGCGGGGACGCCCTACTGTTACCCGTGTGTAAACGCCGAGGCCACATGGTTGTGCCCCCGATCCCGTCATGTGAGACATCCGGCTCCGATGGCCCCGATCCGGCTCCGATCCAGTTCCGATCCGGCTCCGGAGGCACCGGCCCGGGCGGAGCCGGAT
>NZ_LR732544.1:5994761-6055774 GCF_902506575.1 Streptomyces mexicanus
GCCGGTGAGCGCGGTCCAGGAGCGCACGGCGCCGCCCAGGTGCGGGGAGATCCGGGCCAGGTCCTTGCGCAGGCGGGTGAGCTGGTCGACCGTGGTGACCGGGCGCGTGCTGTCCAGGCAGGCGGGGATCTGGACCTGAACGGGGTCGAGGGTGTCGTCGGGTTCGTAGGTGAAGTCGGTCGCGTCGCCGGCCTGAGCCTTGACGACGGCTTGGGCGAGGGCGGGCCAGGTGACGCCGGAGAGGGTCAGGTAGTCCTGGGTGGCGGTGCGGATGTCCTCGCCGGTCAGGGTCCGGGTGCCGTCGGCGGTGGGGATCGGGGTGCGGTCGGCACGGGCGACGAGGGCGTCGTACTCGGCCGCGGCGTCCTTGCCGTGCAGGGCGCAGGTTGTCGAGGCCGCGCACCAGGCGGTGAAGCGGTGGAACGCCTCCTCCGCCGTGGCCGCTTCACGCCGGATGCGCTCGACGGGTGTGGTGGTGTCGTCCAGCGCCGTGTCCAGGACCATGGTGCGCAGCCGGCCGGGATGGAGGGCGGCGTAGGTGCGCCCCAGCAGGGTGCTGTAGTGGATGCCGTACCAGCTCAGCTGCTTCTCACCGAGGCCGGTGCGCACGGCTTCGAAGTCCCATGCGGCGCTGGTCAGGTCGGTGTGGGCGACCAGGGGGCCGTTCTCGCGCAGGCAGTCGACGGCGAGGGCGCGGTTGTGGGCGACGAGCGTGTCGAACTGCTGCTGGTTGCGCGGGAAGTGGGTGACGCCGACGGGCTTGAGGGGTGTGGTGCAGCGGATAGGGGTGCTGTGGCCCACTCCGCGCGGGTCGACGGCGACCAGGTCGAAGTTCCGGCTCATGGCGCCGGCGAAGGACGGGAAGCCGATCCGCATCGCCAGGCGGAGCTGTTCGATCGACGACCCGCCGGCTCCGTCGTTGAGGAGGAGCGTGCCCTGGCGGTGGGCCTGGTCGTCGGCGGGGCGGCGGACCAGGGCGAGGGTGAGGCTGCCGTCGCGCGGGTGGGCGTAGTCGACCGGGACCCGCAGCGTGCCGCACTGCATTCCTTCGAACTCCGTGTCGGAGCAAGCGCTCCAGCTGATCCGGCTCGTGGAGGCGGCGGTCTGGTGCTGAGCGGGGGCGGCGACCGCCGGGGTGGCGAGCGTGGCTGTGGCAACGAGAGCGGCGGTGAGAGTACGCCGGAGGTGGGTGCGCAGTCTGGGCATAGGACTGTTCTCCTGAGGGCGCGCCGACGGCGCGGGTGACGAGGGGACCGTGCGGGGAGTGGGCGCGTGGGTGCGCCGGCTCCTGCGTGGGTCGTCAGGGGTGCAGGACGACCTTTCCGGCGACGGTGCCGGACTCGGCCAGCCGCATGGCCTCGGCGGCCTGGGTCAGGGGCAGTTCAGCAGCGATCCGGGCGGTGATCTCACCGCGTCGCAGGGCTTCGAAGACCTCGGTGAGGTCGGCGCGCAGCCGGTCCTGGAAACGACCGCGGTTCAGAGCACGGCCGGCCCAGACGTTGAAGAAGTAGGCGCGGCGGCGATTGGGCAGAGTGTTCCACAGCCAGACCCGGCCGAGGAGCTTGAGGACGGGCCACTGCTTGGAGCCCTCGTCGTCGCGGGTGGAGGCGCTGCCATAGGAGACGAGCGTGCCGCCGGGGGCGAGCAGGCGCCAGGAGTCGACGATGCTGCGGCCGCCGACGTGGTCGAAGACGGCGTCCACGCCCCCCGGGGCGAGTGCGCGGACGCGGGCGGGGATGTTCTCGGTGCGGTAGTCGATCGGCATCACTCCCTGTTCCCGCAGGGCGGCGTGGTGACGTGCGGAAGCGGTGCCGATCACCTGGGCGCCCGCGACCTGGGCGAGCTGGACCAGGACCGACCCCACTCCCCCGTTGGCGCCGTGTACCAGAACGGTCTGCCCGGCGCGGATGCGGGCCTTGCGGTGGAGCATCTGCCAGGCCGTGATGCCGTTGATCACCACGGTCTCCGCCTCCGCCGCGCCGATTCCCTCGGGGACCGGCACCAGGTCGGCGGCGTCGACGACCACATGGCTGGCCCAGCCGCCGACCTTCAGCAGCGCGGCCACCCGGGTGCCGACCAGACCCGCGTCGACGCCCTCGCCGATCGCCGCCACGGTGCCGACCACGTCGTAGCCGGGGACGAACGGGAAGGGCGGCTGGTCGTAGTAGCGGCCCCGGCGCATCTGCTGTTCCGCGAAGGAGACACCGGTGGCTTCCATGCGGACGACGACCTGTCCCGGGCCGGCAGTCGGCACCGCTCCCCGGCGCACCTGAAGCCCCTCCGGCTCGACCTTGCCGGGCAGCACGACCTCGACCATCTCAGCAGCGTTCATGACGACCTCCCTGGACTCCACCAGCACCGTTAGTGGCTGGCGCGTTCGTTAGAAGTTATAACGGGCCTGCCGAGTGACAGTCAAGTACGTTCGTAATAGGCTCTAACTCCACGGTTGACCAGCCGCCCCTCCGGCTCCCGGAAGCCGGCGGACACGACAGGGAAGGGACGAACCCATGGCCATCGCAGGGAAAGAGACCCCACGCGAGCGCTACCGAGCCCAGCTTCGGGCCGAGATCAAGGAACGCGCCTGGGAGCAGATCGCCGCCGCCGGGGCACCGGGACTGTCCCTCAACGCCATTGCCAAACAGATGGGCATGAGCGGCCCGGCGCTCTACCGGTACTTCAGCAGCCGGGACGAACTGATCACCGAACTGATCCGCGACGCCTACCGCAGTCTCGCCGACACCCTCCGCACCGCCGCCGCATCCGGTGCCGACCTAGCCGGACTCGGGCGCGCCCTGCGCGCCTGGGCCCTGGACGACCCCCAGCGCTACTTCCTCATCTACGGCACACCCGTGCCCGGCTACCACGCCCCCGACGACATCACCATGATCGCCTCAGAGATCATGGACGCCCTGCTGGACGCCGCCCAGCCGGCCGCCGGCCCTGCCGCGGACGCAACGGAGGGGACGCCGCTCGAACGCCACCTCGCCGAACACCGGCAGTGGGCAGGCGACCACCCCGCCTCACCAGCAGCCCTGCGCCGAGCCCTGCAGTTCGGGCCCCGCCTGCACGGCGCCCTTTCCCTGGAACTGGCCGGCCACTTCACCGGCATGGGCTTCGATCCGGCCGAACTGTACGAGAACGAACTACGGCACCTGGCACAGTGAGGGGACAACCACGGCGATCGCCCAAGGTCACAGGCCGCGGGCGGCAGGCAAGGAAGCCGCGGGGCCGAGTCCGCCCATCTCGCTGCCGATCAGGCCGCCCCTCGGGCAACCGGCCCAAGCAGTCGGTGTGCGCTCAGCTCAGCCTTCTTCGAACCGGCCGCTCACAGGGGCCCCCAGACCTGGGTCGGTCGTACCATCGCAGCACTCTGCCACGGCGTCGGCGCTCTCCTCAGCGCGACTCCGGCACGCGCCGCCTGAAGCTCGATGGCTTCCACCCCCACCACGCGGGTGACGAGCGAACGGCACCAGCAGCCGTCGCCTACATGGGCAGGCGGTGACGTGGGGCGCGTCGGCTTGAGGGAACCGCCGTCACCGGCTCGCCGCATCCGCTCCGAAGCGCGCCTTCACACGGGGGTCGTCGAGCAGGCGAGCCGGGTAGCCGGCACCGGTGCGTACCGTGACGTCCTCGCCGGCGAGGGGCTCACCGCAGGAGGAGCACACCACCCGGGCCCGCGTGTCGTGACCGCACACGGTGTGCCGCATGACCACCGGTACGCCCTCGTCGTCCGCCAGCCAGCGGTCACCCCACGCGTTGAGGGCGGCCAGCACCCCGAAGAAGTCACGGCCCTTCTCCGTGGGCAGGTACTCGTGGCGGACCGGGTCCGACTGGTAGGCCCGGCACTCCAGGATGCCGGCGTCCTCCAGACGTCGGAGCCGGTCGGTGAGGGTGTTGCGGGCGATGCCGAGCGAGTCGATGAAGCCGTCGAAGCGTGACTCGCCGTAGAAGATCTCGCGCAGCACCAGCAGGGTCCACGCGTCGCCCAGGAGGTCGACCGTGCGGGCGATCGAACACGGCCAGCCGGTGAACGAGGTTCTTCTCACCCCAGCAACCTTATCAGTTTCATGACGAGACGGACTTGTCCCGGCGTGGCCCCGCCCTCTAACGTCCAGTGGGTCTCATCATGCAACTAACGAGGAGGAGTGATGAATGCTGCCCAGGTGGGCCCGGACACCGTCACCGTCGAACGCAAGGGGCACGTGCTGCTCATGGGCCTGAACCGCCCGGCGAAGCGCAATGCCTTCACCCGGGACATGCTCAGCGAGCTGGCCGCCGCCTACGGGCTGCTGGAAGCCGACGACGACCTGTGGTGTGGTGTTCTCTTCGCGCACGGCGACCACTTCACCGGCGGCCTGGACATGGTCGACGTCGGCAGCGAACTCGCCTCGGGGCACTTCCCCCTCCCCGACGGCGGCCGCGACCCCTGGCGGCTGGACGGCCCCTGGACCAAGCCGGTCGTCGCCGCCGCGCAGGGCTGGGTGATGACCCTCGGCATCGAGCTGCTGCTCGCCGCGGACATCCGCGTGGCGTCCCGCGACGCGCGCTTCGCGCAGTACGAGATCCGCCGCGGCATCTACCCGTTCGGCGGCGCCACCTTCCGCTTCCCGCGGCAGGCGAGCTGGGGCAACGCAATGCGCTGGGTGCTGACCGGTGAGGAGTTCGACGCCGCGGAGGCGTACCGCATCGGCCTGGTGCAGGAGGTCACGGCCGACGGGGCGACGGCCGTCGCGCGGGCCACCGAGATCGCCGCCCTCATCGCGGAGAAGTCCGCTCCCCTGGGGGTGCGCACCGTCCTGAAATCCGCCCATCTGGCCCACGAGCACGGCGACCGGGCCGCCATCGAGCGCCTGCGTCCCGATATCGCCCGGCTCCTGACCACCACCGACGGCGCCGAGGGCGTCCAGTCCTTCGTCGAGCGCCGCGACGCGGTCTTCACCGGCCGGTGACTCAATCCCGGGCGTATGGCCCGTGGCCCGTACGCCGGCCTCCCGGCCGCGTTCGACGGGCCGGCCGGCAGCGCAAGACTCGCATGCGGGCCCACCGCCTGCATTGCGCTTCCCGTGGTCGTCCCACAGCCGTCGACCCACGGCGCGGAAGTTCGCGTCCACGATGACCACAGGCATCCTCAGCGCCGGAGCAGAGGCCGTCACCGGGCGGATCCGGCTGCGCCGCATCGCGTCCGGCCCGGGCCCGGCGCCGGTGAGAGCGAACGCGGTCATGGAGATGTCTCCGGTTTCCGAGTGGAGCGGGTCAGGTCTTCGGGATCAGCCGCAGGGTGGTGGCGCGGGCCTGCTCGGCGGTCATGGGTTCGACGTAGCCGGCCGGGGTAGCGGCCGTACTTGGCGCGATAGGCGCCGTCCACGCGGTCGTTGGCGGCGGGGTCGGTGACCGGGGTGAAGGAGACGTCGGTGTCGATCCGACCGACGCTGATGTGTCCGGTGCCGGTGGTGCGCGCCGTCTTCCACCACGCACCGTCGGTGCCGCGCCAGGAGCGGACGAACACCTGATCGCCGTCGGTGACGACCCAGATGGTGGTCGGCTTGCGCAGCGAGCCGTCGGTGACGACCCAGATGGTGGTCGGCTTGCGCAGCGAGCCGTCGCTGCGGCGGGGAGCGATGTGCAGTTCGTCGGCGGCGGCGAGGTGCTCCAGTGCGCGCGGGGTCCAGGTGGTCACGGGGTGGTCCCTTCGCTGTGCGGGGCTGGGCAGGGTGCGGCGGGGACCCGCCGCCCGGGTGCGCGGGGAAGGCACCGCTGTGCCAAGTACCGGCAGTGCCACCCAGGCCCCGTGCCGGTGCGAACACAGGAACCTGGGAGGCCCTGGGCGTTCAGTGGGCCGTGAAGCCGCCGTCGACGGGCAGGGCGACGCCGATGACGAACGTGGCAGCGGGGCTGCACAGCCACAGCACAGCGTTGGCGATCTCGTCGGCGGTGCCCAGTCGGCCGATCGGCTGCTGCTTCATGATCTCGGCCATGGCCTCGGCCTGGCCTTCGAGCATGCCGGCGACCATCGGCGTGTCGATCGTGCCCGGGCACACGGCGTTGATGCGAATGCCCCGGGCGGCGTACTCCACGGCCGCGCTGCGGGTCAGCCCGATCACGCCGTGCTTGGAGGCGTGATAGGCGGCGCGTTCCGGCAGACCGACCAGGCCGCCCAGGGAGGAGCAGTTGACGATCGCGCCTGAGCCCTGGGCGCGCATCTGTCGCAGTTCGTGCTTCTGGCAGGTCCAGATGCCGCGCAGGTTGACCGCGTTGACGCGGTCGAAGTCCTCGGCGCGCTCCTCGGCGGCGTCGGCCGGTGGCACTTGGATGCCGGCGTTGTTGAACGCCATGTCCAGCCGCCCGAAGGTCTGCACGGCGCGCTCGACCATGGCCGCGGCCTGGTCCTCGTCCGCGACGTCGCAGCCGACACCGAGGGCCTGGTGGCCGTCGCCGGTGAGGCTTTCGGCCGCAGCCTCGGCCGCCCGGCGGTCCAGGTCGGCCAGGACGACGGCCGCGCCGGCGTGGGCGAAGGCCCGCGCGGTGGCCAGGCCCATGCCGGAGGCGGCGCCGGTGACCAGCGCGACCTGCCCGGTGAAGTCGTAGGTGGGGTTCATGGTGCTCTCTCCTCGCCCCGGGGCGTGCGGCCGCAAGGGGGGTGGGCCGGGCCACGGTGCGCGGCCCCGCCCCTTCTGCGGCGCAGGCCCCGGAGGCGTCGATCACTGATGGTGGTTACCCGTGGGGCGGGAACTCAAGGACGATCGTCCGGCTCGCTGCGTCATGGCCGACCCTCGCCGGCGCAACGTGCTGCCGTTGTAGGCGCGCCCGCACACCTCGCCGGCGGCGACGGATCGGGCCCGGGTCGGCTTTCCGGGGGTGAGACTGTCGTCGCGGTACGGGGGCGTGGAGGTCATCGGTCGAGGTATCACTTCGAGCCGCCGCTCAGGGCGTCAGGCCGTCACGGGGCGGCGCTGGTCCGGCGTCACTTGCCGCTGTAGACAGGGAAGACGCTGTGCTCGCCGTAGTCCACGTCGCGCAGATCCCGCAGGACGTCCATGTCCTCGCCGGAGATCTCGAAGTCGACTGCGGCGTTGGACCGCATGTGCTCGGGGTTTGCCGTCTTGGGCAGCGACACGGTGCCCAGTTGCAGGGTGTAGCGGATGCACAGTTGCGCAACGGACACGCCGTACTTTTCTGCCATCGCCTGGACCTCGGCGTGCTTCAGGATCGCGCCGTGGGCGATCGGCGAGTACGCCTCGACGAGGATCTGCTTGCTCTCGCAGTAGGCCAGCAGCTCGGAGGGAGTGTTGCCCGCGTGCACGAGCAGCTGGTTGACGTGCGGCACGACGCTCGCTCCCTGCAAAAGGTTCTCCAGGTCCTGCTGCTGGAAGTTGGACACCCCGATGGACCGGATCTTGCCGGCCTGGTGCGCCTCCTCGAGCGCGCGCCACGCCGCGCGGTTGCCCTCGGCGTAGTCGCCGCCGCGGAAGTCGTCCCACGGCTGCGGGCTGTGGATCAGCATCAGGTCGATGCGGTCCAGGCCGAGCTTTCGCAGGGAGCCGTCGATCGCGGCGACCGCCTGGTCGTAGTCCTTGATCTCCGCCGCGAGTTTGGTCGAGACGAACAGCTCGTCGCGGGGCACTCCAGCGCTGCGTACGCCCTCGCCGACGCCGCCCTCGTTGCCGTACGCCTGGGCGGTGTCGATGTTGCGGTAGCCGATCTCCACGGCTGCGCGGACCGCGTCGGCCGCCTTGTCGTCGTCGATGAACCAGGTGCCGAGCCCCAGCTTGGGGATCTCGACGCCGTTGGACAGCGTGTAGGTCTCGTCCAGGATGGTCATGCGTGCGCTCCGTTCCTCGGCAGCTGCCCGTACACCTCGTCGGTGACCGGCTCGAGCCACTCGTTGCTGACGTTCTCGCCCGGCGTGATGAAGGCGACGTGGGAGAACCACGAGTCGGCCTTCGCACCGTGCCAGTGCTTCGTGCCCGCCGGGACGCGGATCACTGTTCCCGGCTCCATGCTGACGGGTTCCTCGCCCTCGGCCTGGTACCAGCCGCTGCCCGCCGTGCAGAGCAGGATCTGGTCACCGCCGCCGCCCGTGCCGTGGTGGATGTGCCAGTTGTTGCGGCAGCCCGGCTCGAAGGTGACGTTGCTGACGGGGACGCTCCCCGAGGCGAGCGGAGCCAGGTAGCTCTGGCCGATGAAGTACTGCGCGAAGGCGTCGTTCTTCTCCCCGAGGGGGAAGATCTGATCGAAACCGTTGCCAGCCATTTCGTTCTTTCCTCTGATTCAATCCGCCCCCCTGACGGTGCGGGGCTTCATTGCGCTGCTCGCGCCGTGGTCAGGCGGAGCGCTCGTCGGCGATCTTCTTCAGCTGCGTGATCGCGGTCATGGCGTTGGGCCATCCGGCGTAGAAGGCCAGGTGCGTGATCGCCTCGGACAGCTCCTCCACCGTGAGTCCGTTGTCCAGCGCCACACCCAGGTGATAGGGCAGCTGCTCGCTGCGGTACAGCGCGGCCAGCACGCTGACCGTGACCAGGCTGCGATCCCGTGGGGCAAGCCCGGGACGCTGCCACACGTCCTGGAAGAGGACTTCGTTGGTGACCTCGACCAGCTTCGGCGCGATGCCGGCCAGTTCCCGAGGCGCGGACTGCTGTGCCATGAGGCGACTCCCTGCAAAGGTGTGAACACGAGGACGCGGCGTTGCTCACTGTCGGCCAGAAGAGGCCGACGGGCATCCGCAGGAGGGGTTCCCCGCCTCCCGGACGTGGACCGCATCCGCTGCCACCATCGAGGAAATCGCAGCTCACAGCCGTGCGGAAGGCCCTGCTGTTACAGGTACTGACAGAACCCCCCAGGGCTGGGTGTTCCACCCGGCCCGGCCTGGCCTGGACGGCCTGGACACCACCCACGAGATCCGGCACCGGGCGAACGGCTCACTGGCCGCCTACAGCTCCTGGACCGGGTCCTTCATCCGCTGATCGTCGGGCATCGTCCCGGCCCCCGTCCGCAGCAGCACGACCATGTACGGGTCGTTCAAGGGTGTGCTCGCCCTCATGGCCACCCCTACCCCTCCCCCACACCAAGCCCGGGCCGAGCAGGCCGAAGTCGGCTGAACAGAGTGTGACCGCGTGGGTACAGCAGTTCTCGTTCGGGTGTGCGATGTGATCACTCGATCGTGAGTTTTTCCCTTCATGTTCCCGGTGCGACGTGATGCTGGACAGGACGGCGTATGACCGGCGCCGCTCGGACGTGCTGGACCGGAGGGGGCCTGATGCAGGGAGCGGATCGGCGCGGGCGTCTGGATGAACAGGCGGTGCTGCTGGTGGCCGGGGTGGCCGATCTGGCGGTGAGCGCATTGGGGTCGGCTCTGGGGACGGTGCGGGGGTTGCTGCGGCGTTCGGACGCCGCGGATCTGGCCGCGCAGGCCGAGCAGGACCTGATGGCGCGCGGTCGCATCGCGCTGGACCGGCACGCGGCCGTTCCCCCGGCCCACTTGGAGATCCTCGCTCGGCATGCCCTGTCCCGGCGGGCCGCCGGCGATGTCTGAGCGGTGGGAGCCGGCCACGTTCAAGAGCCGGATCGACAAGGTGCTGCGCGACTTCGTCGCGCAGGAAGCGGACCAGCTGGTGGCGATCGACCCCGCGCTGGAGCCGGTGGCCGAGCAGCTTCAGGCGGCGGTGGCGGACGGTAAACGGCTGCGGGCGGCGTTCTGCTACTGGGGCTGGCGTGCGGCAGGGCAGCCGGACGGTGATTCGCTGGTGCGGGCGGCGGCCTCCATGGAGCTGGTGCACGCCGCTGCGATCGTGCACGACGATCTCATCGACGACAGCCCGTTGCGGCACGGCCGGCCCACGGCCCAGGTGGCGCTGCGCGGGGCGTTGCGTCGTCGCCCACGTGCCGTCTCCGCAGCCAGGTCGCTGGCGATGCTGGTCGGGGACCTGCTGATGTCGCTGGCCGGGCAGCTGTTCGTCACCAGCGGTCTGCCCGCGGCATACCTGGCGCGGGCCCGCCCCTTGTGGTCGGTCATGGCCCGGGAACTGGTAGCGGGCGAGTGCCTGGAGATTCTGCACACAGCGGCCGATCCGGACACCGCCGCGTCGTTGAAGGTGATCCGGTACAAGACGGCCAAGTACACGGTCGAACACCCTCTCCTCATCGGCGGGGTGCTGGCCGGGGCCGGCGGGCGGCTGCGCGAGGGCTACTCCGCCTACGGGCTGCCGCTGGGCGAGGCGTTCCAGCTGCGGGACGACCTGCTCGGTCTGTTCGGCGACCCGGAACATACCGGCAAGGCCGGCGCCGACGACGTACGCGGTCATCGACCCACCGCCCTGCTGGCGGAGACCTGGCGTGTCGCCGGTGAGGAGGATCGGGAGCAGTTGCGCGGCCTGCTCGGCAGACGCGGAGCGGACACCGGCGGTCTGGACACGGTCCGCGAGCTGATGCGCCGATTGAAGACACCCGACCTCATCGAGGACATGATCACCGCGCGGGTCGAGACCGCTCTTGGTGCTCTGCACGAGCTCGACGTTCCCGCGCACGCTGTCGCGGCCCTGACCGCACTGGCGCACTCCGCGGCGGTCCGCCGGTCCTGATCTGCCGCTCCGGGGCGGGCAGTTGCCGCTCCCCCAGTGGCCACCCCCCGCCTCGTGGAAATCCCGCCCGTACAAGGAGTTCTGCCATGACCTGCACCGAGGCCTCCATGGACGCCCTGCGCCAGGCCGGTGACGACCTCGCCGACGCCGTCGTCGCCGAACTGTTCGAACGGGGGGAAGTGGGCAAGTTCAACACCTTGATGCGCCACGTCTCCACCGCCGGCACCCCCCTGCCGGACGGACTGCCCGACGTCGCACGCGAGTACCTTCAGGCCACCAGCGTCCCACCGACCTGGGTAGACTGGGGCGAGATGGAGAAAGCCCGGCTGTTCTTCATCGACAACAACGTGCACATCTCCACCGCGCTGGCCTTCGCTTCCATGCCCGCCTGCTACGTCGTCCCGCACGTCGCGAAGCTGCTGTCGGCCACCCACGGGCTGAACTACCCGTCCAAGCGGATGGCGGAGACCGGCCAGTTCACCGTCTACCTCATGCAGCCCGACGCCTTCGAGGCAGGAAGCCGGTTCATCCCCGCCGCCCAGAAAGTGCGCCTGCTGCACGCCTCCATCCGCCACCACCTCACGCGGGAGAACCGCTGGGACACCGAGACGATGGGAACGCCGATCTGCCAGGAGGACATGATCGGCGGGCAGATGTTCTTCTCCCTCCTGGTCCTGGACAGCCTGCACCGGCTCGGCATCCACATGAGCGCCGAGGGAGCCGAGGCGTACTTCTATGCCTGGCGTGTGGTCGGCGCCATGCTGGGCGTCGACCAGGAGGCCGTCCCGAAGACCCTTGACGAGGCCCGGCAGTTCCTCGACCTGTACATGGTCCGGCATATGGGGCCCTCCGCAGAAGGAGCCCAGCTGACCCGGCAACTCATCGATCTCTACGAGGATGTCGTGCCCGGCACCTTCTTCGACCCCATCGTCTCCGCCCTGATCCGCTACCTGATCGGCGACACCTGCGCCGACTGGCTGCAGGTCCCCCGCACCCCGTGGGACACCGTCGTCAAGACCGTGCCGCACCTGCTCGGCGTCCTGGAGACCATCGAGGACCGCTCCCCGCTCGGAGCCTGGGCGCTGGACCGCCTCGGCCACCTCACCACCATCTTCGAGTTGTCGTCCCTCACCCGCGGACGCGTCATGCACTACGCCGTCCCGGAGCAGCTGAGGAAAGACTTCGGTGTCAGCGGCGCCCTGCCGCGCACCCACCGATGGACGCCCCCCGCCGCCACCGTCTCCTAGCCGTGCTTCGTCAGGTCACCCCCGTTCTCAGCCGTCGGACGGCGAGGCGCTCGCCTGCCGCACGTCCTCCTCGGGGACGGCGGGCCGCAGTGGCTGCCGTCGGGAACCGGCGAGGCACCAGACCGTAGTGACCACGCCGCCCGCGCCGACGGCCCCCAGCAGCAGTCGGTGGTCGACGACAGCGACCAGGCCGGCTCCGACCCCCTGGGCCACCACGCTGGGACCGAACAGGAACGTGTTCGCCGTGGCCGCCACCCGTCCCAGGAGGTTCTCCGGCGTCTCCCGCTGCACCGCCGTCAACGCGCTGATGAGCCCGCACGGCAGACCGACGCCGATCAGCACGCTTCCCGCGAGGGCGAGGCCGGTGGACGAGGTGGCGCGCAGGACCACGCCCAGGGAGAAGACGGCGATGCCCGCGGCGCTGAAAGCGGGCTCCGACATACGGCGCATCAGGGCGCCCGCCGTCAGACCGCCCAGCATGGAGCCGATCCCCTGGAAGGTGTACAGCACTCCGACGAAGGCGGCGTCGCGGTGCAGGCCGGAGTCCACCACGGCGTAGACGGCCGCGGCGTTGAGACCGCTGAGCAGCATGACGGAGCCACCCGCAAGGACCAGGCGGCGCAGCAGGGGGTGCCGCCAGAGGTAACGGGCGCCCTCCACCGTCTGAGCCGCCCAGGACTCGCGCCCCGGGCGGCCGACCGGGGGCTCGGACACCCGTATGCAGGCGAAGGCCGCCGCCGCGGCCAGGAAGGTCGCCGCGTCCAGCAGGGCCACGGAGAAGCCGCCCCGGGCGGCGAACAGGGCGGCCCCTGCCAGGGGCGCCACCAGTTTCATCCCCTCGTTCGCGGTCATCCGCAGCCCGTTGAAGTCGCCCCGCAGCTCGGCCGGTACGGCGGCGGTGACCAGCGCCGCCTCCGCGGCGTCCTGCAGCACGGTGCTGATCCCGTAGACGATCATGACGGCGAACAGGATCCACAGGCCGTCGGCGGACCTGACCGCCAGCAGCGGCAGCAGCAGCACGGCCATGGCGACGTTCGTGGCGATCAGCAGCGTCCGCCGCTGGGTCCGGTCGGCCACCACCCCGACGGCGGGGCCGAAGAGGGTGGGCAGCCATACGCAGAAGGTGGCCAGCGCCGCGACACTGCTCGACCCGGTCAGCTCCTTCACCCACATGCCGGCGACCAGCGACATGGCCGTGCTGCCGAAACCCGACACGACCACACCGCTCAGGTACAGGCCGGAGTTCCGGTCGGTCAGCACCTTCCTCAGGCCAGTGGGTCCGGTCACGTGCATCAGTTCTCCTTGTCGAGGCTCCGGCACCGACGACCCCGCGGTTCACCTACTGGCGCGTATCCAACCAGGCGTACGACTGCTGCCGGCAGCTTTCGGCCATCACCTCCGCGGGACGGCCCGCGTGATTGAGGTGCGCGTGGACAGCGGCAGGTGGCGCTGGTAGACAGCGGGCAAGTGTCCTCAGCGTGCCTTTTGGTTTCGTTACGCGATCCCAACGGTCGCCGGGGGCACCGCGGTTACACCCGGGCCACGCTGCCGCATACAGCGGGGCAGGCTCACTGCGCAGCCGATGCGCATCACGATGGGCTCCATTGCCCAGCCGGCGCCTGAGTGGCGTACACTCCCACCCCGCCGAACACACCGCGATGCCAGGGTGCGCGGCATCGTCCGCGCCACGCATCGCCCTTGCGCAGGATGACGGATCAGTGCGCAAACCGACCCGTCCGCGCACACCCGGGGACCAAGCGCCACATGCCCCGGGTGAAAGGACCTACGGCAACGCCGAGATGACACAATAACCGCCGCACTTCCGCGACCACTGCTGCACCCGGCACCGACACGACCCAGCCCCTTCTCCCAGGCCCGCCGCGCTGCCCCACCCGGCTGCCGCACATCACCTCCTCCGACAGCCCTCCAGCCGTCTCCTCACCACCCCCGGCACACGAGCCCGCGTCCACCATCGTTGATTTCGGCCACGACGACAGGAGCACACCCATGACGGACCCGATGTCCTTCTTGCTCGAACGCCTGCATGCGGCCGGCCTGACCGACGTCGTCGCGGCCGAGCCGGCCACGGGAGGCCTCGCCGCGACCGCAGGGCTCGCGCGCCGCAGTGACGGCACGTCGATATTCGTCAAGGCGTTCGGCGAGCCGCCGTCGGACGACGCCTTCACCGCGGAAGCCGAAGGGCTCACCGTCCTGCGCGAGGCGGGCGGCGTCGCCACGCCCGAGATCATCCTCGCGGACCGCGACCTGCTCGTACTGTCCGCGCTGCAACCCCGGCCTGGCCCCGAAACCTTCTGGGAGCAGCTCGCGCATGCGCTCGCCCATCTGCACACCACCACGCGCTCCCCCCGCTTCGGGTGGCACCGGGACAACTGGCTGGGCCGTCGTCGGCAGGTCAACACCTGGACTGACGACGGGTTCGAGTTCTTCGCCCAGCACCGTCTGCTGCGCTGGCTCGGCGAGCGTCGCGTCCAGGAGGCGCTCGACGCCACGGACCGGGCGGCGCTGGAGCGGCTGTGCCACCGGCTGCCCGAACTGCTGCCGGTCAGACCCGCGTGCCTGACGCACGGCGACCTATGGGCGCTGAACGTCATGGCCACCCCCGACGGGCGGCCCGCGCTGATCGACCCGGCCGTGTCGTACACGTGGGCCGAGGTCGACCTGGCCCACCTGTGGACGACGGCGCCGCCGGCCGAGGCACACGTGTTCTTCGAGCTGTACGCCGAGCTGACCGGGCTGGACCGCGCCTGGCGCGCACGCATGCCGATCCTCCAGCTGCGCCAGCACCTGGCCGTGATCGCCCAGTTCGACCCCGATTGGGGTGCCGCCGATCTCGTGCGCGCCACGCTCGCCCCGTTCCGGCCGCGACACTGAGCCCAACGGCTCGTTCGAGCTGGAGATGGTCAAGAAGCGGCAGAAGCACCTCACCGGGGTCGACGAGAGGTTCGGTCGCGCTCCCGGAGGGCGGGGCATCACCCAGGGGTGCGAAGGCCGACCATGTCGTCACCGCCCGACCGGTCCGATCACGCCGGTCGGCGTTTCATACCTTGCACGGCGAAATTCGCCCGTTGGTGTGCAATAGGCCGTCTGCGCACGTGTGTGGGGCCGGTGGGGACGGATAGTGAATCCGCCGCCGGGGCGAGGGGTTCCGGCGGGTTCCGACCGCAAAGCAGAGGTGTACCACCATGGCCACCACCGAGGCGAACAACCGTGCCCGGCTCGTCTTCTCCCTGTTCGACGCCGACGGGAACGGCTACATCGAGCCCGCCGACTTCGAGTTGATGGGCGGCCGGGTCGCCGCCGCCGTACCTGCGGCCGGGGAGGAGGCGAAGAACAGGCTGCTGAGTGCCTTCCAGCGGTACTGGCAGACGCTGGTGACCGAGCTGGACGCCAACGGCGACGGGCGTATCAGCCCCGAGGAGTTCACCGCGACCGTCCTCAATCCCCAGCGCTTCGACGCAACGGTGAGCGAGTTCGCCGAGGCGCTCGCCGCGCTGGGTGACCCGGACGGCGACGGCCGCGTCACCCGGCCGGACTTCCTCGCCTTGATGACCGCGATCGGCTTCGAGCAGGCCAACATCGAGGCGCTGTTCGACGCCTTCGGCCCGGACGGGGACGACCGCGTGGCCGTGCGCACCTGGGCCGACGGCATCCGGGACTACTACCGGCCCGAGAAGTCCGGCATCCCCGGCGATCACCTGACCGCAGGGGCCGCTGGATGATCCCGATCGCCGGACAGCGCCAGGACGAGCGGGAGTTACCCTCCGTCGGGCTCGCCGTCGGCCGGGGCACCGGCCCCGAGCTCGCGGACGCCTTCGAACGGGTCCTCGAAGCGCTCACCACCGGCGTCCGCATCGTGCGGTCGCCGCGGCTGTACCACTCCTACGTCTCGCTGCGCGCTGAGGGGGACGTAGCCCGGATCCGGCGGCTGACAGCCGAGGACGCAGCGCACTACGAGGAATTCTGCCGTGGTCTCGCCGCACGGGGCACGCCCGCTGTGTTCCGCACCGCCGTCAACGCTCAGTCTCTGTACCTGGTCCGGCAGCGCTTGCGCGCTGTGAAGGTCGACCACCTCGCGGCCGGCGGGAAGTCGTTGCTCCTGGTGCGCGATCAGGCGCAGGGCTTCTACACCGGCAAGAACCGGCATACCGACGGCCAGGTGGTCCGCACCCTCGCCTTCAGCCGGGACATCACCGAGGCGGTCATCGTCCACGCGCTGGAAAGGGCCCGGCTCGCCTGGCCCGACGGTGGCCCCGACCGGATTGTGATGGCGTACAAATTCCACTTGCTGGACGGCGCGTTCGACGCGTGGGCGGCAGCGATCGCCGCACGGCACGGGGTGCGTATCGACGTGTTCCAGCCGGACACGGTCAACCGCAATCTGCTGGCACACGACCTGCCGGACCGCACGCTGCTCATCGCAGGGAACGAGTGGGCCGACATCATGCACGTCGTGCTGCTGGACCGGTTCGGCTCCGAGCGGCAGGAGAACCGCTGCACGGAGAACGTGTATCTCGCCCCGGAAGCGGCCGGCCTCGTCGAGTACCAGACCGTGCACGGCTCGGCCGACGATCTGGCCGGGCGGGACCTGGTCAATCCGGTCGCGACCATCCGCGCGGCGGCCCTCGTCGCGGAGCGGCACGTCGGGCACGACGGCGCTGTGCAGCGGACCGAGACGGCGCTGAGGGCGTTGGCCGCGGAGGGCGTACGCACCCCGGATCTCGGCGGTCGGCACTCCACCAGCGGGGTGGTGAAGGCGCTGCTGGACGCGCTGGCGCCGGCCGCCGGGGAGCGAGGGATGCGGGACGGCGCCCTGGCGGGCGGATCGTGAGCGGAGTGGGGACGATCCTGGTCATCGTGGATCTGCAGAACGACTTCTGCGCGGGTCCTGTGGCCAGGGCCCGCTTCGGCGGTGACCCCGCCGTCCTCGACGCGGTCGTCGCCGGCAGTGGCCGCGCCGCCGGGGCGGCCCGCCGAGCGGGCGTGGAGGTCGTGTTCGTGCGCTTCCTGGGTGATGTCGAGCATCAGGGGGAGAGTTGGCGGCTGCGCGACCGGCTGCTCGGCAAGGACCCGAAGTGCCTGGAGGGGTCGTGGGGTGCCGAGTTCCATGGTCCACTGCCGGAGCCGGGCGAGGCCGTGTTCACCAAGCACGCGTGCTTCGACGCCTTCCTCGCCGGTGGCTTCGAGGACCACCTGGCCGGGCGAGGCGTGCGCCATCTGGTGTTCGCCGGGCTGTTCGCCGACGTGTGCGTGGACTCCACCGCCCGCACCGCTTTCCAAAAGGGCTTCCATGTCACCGTCCTGACGGACTGCACGACCTCTCTGCACCTGCCGTACGAGGAGGTCCTGCGTTTCATGCGCACCGTGTACGGCGCACGGACCACGACCGCGGACGACCCGGCTGCGTGGACGGTGCCGGCGCTCGTTCCCGGACTCGCACGAAAGGAGGAGGCATGAACACCGCCTCGGAGCTGACCGCGGGTATGGCGGCGGGCGTGGGCCGTACCGCCTTGCTGGTGGCCGCCGCCCGCGCGATCGAGAGCCACCGCTCTGACGCCCTGGCCCGCGACCCGCTCGCGGAGCACTTCGTCAGGGCCGCGCCCGACTCGTCCGGCTGGCCCGTCCACCCGGACGAGGTGCCCGGCGGGGACGCCGACCCCCTTTGGGGGCGCCTCGGCCGCTACTTCGCGCTGCGCACCCGCACGCTGGACGACCATCTGCTCGACGCGGTGGGCGTGGGTGTGCGCCAAGTGGTGCTGCTGGGCGCCGGGTTGGACGCGCGAGCGTACCGCCTGGACTGGCCGCCCGGCGTCACGGTGTACGAGGTGGACACCGCCGAGGTGCTCGCCTTCAAGCAGGCGGTGCTCGACCGCGCGGACGCGGTGCCGGCGGCGGAGCGGCGGACACTCGCGGCCGATCTGTGCGACGACTGGGCCGACGCCCTGCTGGACACCGGCTTCGTCCCGTCCGCGCCCACGGCCTGGTTGGCCGAGGGACTGCTTCTCTACCTCCCGGCGAGGGCGGAGCGCCGTTTGATCGCCACCGTCGACCGGCTCAGCGCGCCGGGCAGCAACCTGGCCTACGAGATCAAGGAGGTCGCCGAGTCTCCGCGGGTTCGCGCCAACGCCGTGTACGTCGCCGCTCGAGAACGGCTCGGCATCGACCTGACGGCCCTGTTCGACCCCCGCCCCCGCCCCGACTCGGCCGGTGACCTCACCGCCCGCGGCTGGACCGTTCGCACCCACACCCCGTACGACTTCACCGCCCTCTACGGCCGCGGCCCCCTCCCCGAACCGGACGACGCCCTGGCCGCCAACCGCTGGATCTTCGCCGCATCACCACCGCCGTGATGAGGTGCAAGCGGCCCGATCGCCTACGACGGGCATCACAGCTCATGACGGTCGTGGCTACCCGCGCCTCGCGCGCGAACAACGACGAAGACACCGTGGTCACCGCGGATCGACCCCGGCGGCCCGGTGTGCCCAGGCGAGGTCAGGCCCGCAGGTAGGTGAGCACGGCGAGGACCCTGCGGTGGGTCGTGTCCGTCGGCGGCAGGTCCAGCTTGGTGAGGATGTTGCCGATGTGCTTGCCGATCGCCGCTTCGGACACCACGAGTTCCTTGGCGATCGCGCTGTTGGACCTGCCTTCGGCGATCAGTGCCAGTACCTCGCGTTCGCGCGGGGTGAGCTGCTCCAGCGGATCGCGGCGGCGGCGCAGCAACTGGCGTACCACTTCGGGGTCGACCACCGTCCCACCGTCTGCCACCTTGTGCAGCGCTTGCACGAACTCCTCGACCTGGCCGACCCGGTCCTTGAGCAGATAGCCGACACCCGATCCGTCGCCGGAGTCGAGGAGTTCGGCGGCGTAGGCCCGTTGCACGTACTGGCTGAGGACCAGGACCGGGAGGCTTGGGTGCTTCTCGCGCAGCCGCACTGCCGCGTGCAGGCCCTCGTCCTGGAATCCCGGCGGCATGCGTACGTCCGTCACCACGATGTCGGGGGCGTGCTCCTCGACTGCGGCGACCAGTGCCTGCGCGTGCCCGACGGCCGACATCGACCGGCGCGCTCGACTCGCAGACCGGCCGGGAGGTGCTGACCCTGCTGCGCGGCATGGTCGACCGGGGCGGCCAGACGATCATCATGGTCACCCACGACCCCGTCGCCGCCTCCTGCGCCGACCGCGTCGTCTTCCTCGTCGACGGCCGGGTCAACGGCGAGCTGATCGGCGCCTCGGCCGAGGACATCGCGGCGCGCATGACCAAGCTCGAGGCGGCGCCGTGCTGAGTACGACGCTGCGCACCCTGCGCACCCGCTGGGTCACCTTCGTCGGCAGTTTCGTCGGCCCTCTGCCTGGGCGTGGCGCTGATCGCCGTCATGGGGCTCGCCCTGGCCTCCTCGCTGGACGCACCCGACCGGGGACCGGAGCGGTTCGCCGCCGCGCCGGTCGTCGTCAAGGGCCAGGACACCCTCGAGGTGCCCACCTCGATCGGCGACCGCACCGAGAAAGCTCGCGCAGCCGCGTGCCGTGCCCGCCGACACGGTCGCGAAGCTGCGCGGCCTCGGGACCGTCGTCGAGGACCGGTCGTTCGCCGTGCGCGCCGAGGGCGGGCCTGCCGATCTGGTGGGCCACCCCTGGTCCACGGCCGCCTTCGCGCCGTACAGGCTCGACGCGGGGCGCGCGCCCGAGGCCGCGGACGAGGTCGTCCTCAGCGGCGGGTGGGCCCGTCCGGGCACCCAGGTGCGGACCGACGGCGGCACCGTGCGCGTCGTCGGCACCGTGCGCGGCCTCGGCTTCGAGAACGCCGTGTTCTACACCGACGCCCGCGCCGCCCGACTGTCGCCGCGCACCGTCCAGCTCGTGGTCGACGCCGATGCGGCGGCCGTGCGCGAGGCGGTGCGCGGCAGCGAGGGCGTCCAGGTCCTCACCGGGGACGCGCGCCGGTACGCCGACGCCGACCCCGACCGGGACAGTGAGGCCCTCACCGCGATGAACTCCATGTTCGGCACGGCCGGCGGCGTCACCGCCTTCGTGTCGGTGTTCGTGGTGGCCTCGACCTTCGCGTTCGCGGTGGCCCAGCGGCGCCGCGAATTCGGGCTGCTGCGCACCGCCGGGGCGACCCCGGGCCAGATCCGCCGCATGGTCGTCCGCGAGGCGCTCGCGATCGGTGTGCTCGCCTCGGCCGCCGGCTGTCTGCTCGGTTCCTGCGGGGCTCCGAAGCTCGCCGAGTGGGCGGTCGACGAGAGCCTCGCACCCCGCTGGTTCACCATCGGCGACTACACTTGGCCCTACCACATGGCGTTCTGGACGGGCCTGATCGTGGCCCTGTGCGGTGTGCTGGCCGCGTCCTGGCGGACCGGGCGCACCGGTCCCACCGAGGCACTGCGCGAGGCGTCCGTGGACACCCGGGCGATGACCCGGGGCCGCCGGCTGTGCGGCGCGGCCCTGCTGATCACGGCCGCGGTGACACTGACCCTGGCCCTGGTGACGAACCCGGGCGACCTGCTGCAGCGCAAGACCTATGTGAGCCGGCCCATGCTGCTGATCACCGCGGTCGCGCTGCTCGCCCCGGTGCTGGTGCGGCCACTGGCCCGGCTGATCGCCTGGCTGCCGGCGCACCTGCCCGGCGCCGGCGGGATGCTGGTACGGGAGAACGCCGCCGCCGGGGTGCGCCGCACTGCCGCCGTCGCGGCGCCCGTGCTGGTCACGGTCGCGCTGGCGGGCTCTCTGCTCGGCGCCACCGCCACCCTCGGCGAGGCGAAGGCCACCGAGGTGCGCCAGCAGACGGCAGCCGACTTCGTGGTCACCGCCAAGGGCGACGCCGGCTTCGACGAGGCGACGCTGCAGCGGCTTCGGGCCGTTTCCGGCGCCGAGGTCTCGGCGAGCTCGTCGAGCGCCGTGTACGTCCTGGAGGACGGCGTGGCGCTCCTCAGGTCCGATGCCAGGGCCGTCGAGCCGGAGGGGCTCGCGGCGACGGCCCGTCTCCCGCTCGCCTCGGGGAAGGTGAGCGACCTGGACGACGGCTCGATCATCGTCAACGAAGAGTGGGAGAAGCACACCGTGGGCGAGCGGGTGAACGTGTGGCTCGGCGACGGCACCAGGACGTCCCTGAGGATCGCCGCGGTCATGACCATCGGCACCGGCGACAACGGCGTCTACGTCACCCCGCGCAACGCCCCCTCGGCACCTGTCGACCGGGTCGACGTACGCCTCGCGGACGGTGCCGACGCGGACACCGTGGCCGCTGCCTTGCGTCAGGCGGTGCGGGCGTCGGGCGGAGAGGTCCTCACCAGGGACGCCTGGGTGCGGGCGACGTTCCCCGAGACCGACCGGACGACCCGGACGGGGTTCCTCCTGGTCCTCGGGATCGCCCTCCTCTACACCGGCATCTCGCTGGCCAACACGATGGTCATGGCGACCTCCGACCGGGTCCGCGAGCTGGCTGTGCTGCGACTCGCCGGCGCCACCAGGTGGCAGGTGCTGCGGCTGGTGGGCGCCGAGGCGCTGATGGTGGTCGTGGTCGGCGGACTGCTGGGGGCGTTGGTCGCCGGCGTCAACCTGGCGGGCATGTGGAGCGCGCTGGGCCTGCTCTCGGTGCGGACCTCCATCGAGATGCCGTGGGCGACGCTTGCCTCGGCCACGGGTGCCTGCGCGGTGGTCGCCGTGATCTCGGCGGTCGCTCCGGCCGGCCTCTCCCTGCGCCACAGGGCGGTGGAGCCGGCGGGCGCACGCGAGTGACCGCTGACGGCGTCGGCATGCCAGCGGCCAGACACCAGCCAGCCGCGTCACGGCGGCTGCGGCTGGAACCCGTGACGCAGCCACTCATCACGTGGGGCGGAGAGGAAATGGGAGGCGGGACCCGGCAGAGCATTGGCAAAATGCCCGCGCTCCACCCTCGACGCGAAAGGACTGACCGGCATGCCTCGTACCGTCACTCTGATCCGCTCCGCCTCGCTCTCCGACGTCGCCGAGTATGCCTACGCGGCCACGGCACCCGCCGACTCCCGCCTGATCTTCCTCGCTGGTGCCTGCCCGCTGAACGACGACGGCTCCACGGCAGCGATCGGGGACTACGCGGGCCAGGCTGCCAAAGCAGTCGAGAACATGGAGACGGCTCTGGCCGACGCCGGTGCAACACTCCAGGACGTCATCAGCACACGCGTCCTCGTCGCCTCGGCCCGGCGCGAGGACCTGGTGACCGCTTGGAAGGTGGTCCGGGACGCGTTCGGTGATCATGATGTCCCCAGTACGTTGCTGGGTGTCACCGTCCTTGGATACGAGAACCAGCTGGTCGAGATCGAGGCCGTTGCTGCCGTCCTCGATTCCTGAGTTCAGCGGACGCGCGGCATGGCCACCCGACCGGTGTTGCCACTCGGAGACCGTTCTCACGTCGAGCCTGTGGGATTCGAACTGGTCGCGGCAGCCCGGTCACGTGGGACATCGCGGACATGTTCGCGTTCGAGCGGTGACAGAACCGGTCGGCCCGGTTCCCGTCTGCCATCCGGCTCCAGGGGGTAAGCGGGTGTGGTGACACCTCCTACCACTCCTTCCACGCCTTCCACAGCTGCGACGGACGGCTCGCCGCAGAACGGGTCGCCCACCCTCAAGAAGGCGCTGACGACCCCCCTGCTGTACTTCTTCATCCTCGGCGACGTGCTGGGCGCCGGGGTCTACGTCCTGGTCGGCCAGATCGCCTCGGAGTCGGGCGGCGCCGTGTGGCTGCCGCTGCTCCTGGCCCTGCTCTTGTCGCTCCTGACGGCCGCCTCGTACGCCGAACTCGCCACGAAGTATCCGAGGGCGGGCGGCGCCTCCCACTACGCGGCTCTCGCCTACGGGCCGTTCACCGGCTTCCTCGCAGGCTTCTGCATGCTCGCCGCGGGCATCGTCTCCGTCGCCGCGCTGGCACGGGGTTTCGCCGGTGACTACCTCGCCGTCTTCGTCAGCCTTCCGGTCGTGCTGGTGGCGGCCGTCTTCCTGTGCGCCCTGGCCCTGCTGAACGCCCGAGGTATCAGCGAGTCCACCCGCGCGAACGTGGCGGCGACGGTCGTCGAGGTCGGCGGTCTCCTGCTCGTCGTCGGACTCGGGGTCTGGCTGTTCCTGCGCGGCGACGGCGATCCCGGCAGGCTCGTGCACCTCGGCACTGCCCACAACGGCGCCGCCGCCGGTGTGCTGGGTGGAACGGTGCTCGCGTACTACTCCTTCGTCGGCTTCGAGACCTCCGTCAACGTCGCCGAGGAGACCCGCGACCCGCGCCGCTCCTACCCGCGCGCCCTCTTCGGCGCACTGGTGACGGCGGGAGTCGTGTACGTCCTGGTCGGTGTCGTCGCCTCGGCCGCCGTCCCGACCGCGACGCTGGCCCGCTCCAGCGGTCCGCTGCTGGAGGTGGTCAAGGAGGCGGGCGGGGTACCGCCGAAGGTGTTCGGCGCCATCGCACTCGTCGCCGTGGCCAACGGAGCGCTGCTCACCGGCATCATGAGTTCCCGCCTGGCCTACGGCATGGCGCGCGACGGCCTCCTCCCCCGCTTCCTGACCCGTGTGCTCCCGGGCCGCCGCACCCCGTGGGCCTCGATCGCGACGACGACCACGCTGTCCTTCCTGCTGGCGCTCACCGGTGACGTGGCGAGTCTCGCCTCCACCCTCGTGCTGCTGCTCCTCGTGGTGTTCTTCATCGTCAACACCGCCGTGCTCGTCCAACGGCGCGACCGCTCCGACCGTCCGCACTTCCGGGCGTACACCGCCGTCCCCCTCCTGGGAGCGGCCTCCTGCGTGGCGCTCGCCACGCAGATCGAGGCCGAGGTCTGGGCACGCGGGCTGCTCGTCATCGCTGTCGGCGTGGTCCTGGGGGCCGTCGCCGCCCGTCATCGCCGCCGGGCCCGGTCCTGAGCGACGCGGGTGTCTGCGGCTCGGTGCCGCTGCACCCGCCCGCTGCCGCGCTGGAGCGGGCGCGGGGCGTCCCACTGACGGAGCTGCGGCAGCTGCGTTGGCCCCGTTGCCCGCCGGTCGGGCACGAGTTCCGAGGACCGTACCGGGATGGGTGGGTACGTTCACAGGCTGCCGGAATCGAAGCGGTACGCGGAGGACGAGAGGTAAGGCCCGTTACCGGTCGGCATGAACTCTGGGTTCCGCATGCGCCGTCCCTGCCGGGATTCCGTCTCAGGGTGCGGTCAGGCGTGCGATCGTTCCGATCTCCAGAGCGGTCCACATCGCGCCGTCCGGCCCCTGCGCTATGCCGTGGGGTTCCGAGGCCGGGCTGGGAAGGTCGTGAACGTCGATATGGCCGTCGGGGGTGATGCGGCCGACGCGGTTGGCTCCCCATTCGGTGAACCAGCAGTTTCCGTCGGCGTCGGCGGCGATGGCGTGCGGGCGTGACGTACGGTCGGGCAGGGCGAATTCGTCGAGCTTCCCGTCCGGTGTGATCCGCCCCACCTGACCTGCGCCGATCTCGACGAACCACATGGCGCCGTCGGCGCCGGCCGTGATGCCGACCGGGGCGCCGGCCGGTGTAGGCAATGGGTGAACGGTGACGTCACCGTCGCCTGCGATGGCGCCGATCGCGTTCGCCCGGTTCATCGTGAACCACAGCCGGCCGTCCGGGCCGGCGGCGATGGCTGACGGGAAGGCGCCCGAAAGCGGGAGAGGAAACTCGGTGACCTGCCCCTCGGGCGTGACGCGGCCGACGCGGTCGGCGTTGGCCTCGGTGAACCACAGTGCGTCATCCGGGCCCGCGGCGATGCCGAACGGCCCGGCATCCGGCGTCGGGAGCGGGAACGACGTGATGCTTCCGGTGGTGGTGATCCGGCCGATCCGGTGGCTGCGGAACTCGGTGAACCACAGCGCGTCGTCCGGCCCCGCTGTGATGATCGACGGCCCGCCGGAAGCCGGTTCGAGCTGGTAGGAGGCGACGTCGCCGTCGGGCGTGATGCGACCGATCCGTCCGTGGTGGACCATGGTGAACCACAGTGCACCGTCTGGTCCGGCAGTGATCCCGTAGGGTCCGGCCCCACGGTCGGAGACGGAGAACTCTGTGATCGCTACGGGCGGACGGCTCGGCATCGGTCGTTTCCTTGATCGGTGAGCGGTGGAAGTGCGGCTGCGGATGGTATCCGTGCCCACGGCGCCCACGCCCCTGGATTATTCCGGTCCTGTGGCACCAGCGACACGAAACCGGACATCACTGATCACTGGTGGAGCGGGGAACCGGGGCCAGGGAAATAGAGCTGAACGTGGTCCGGCTGGCGGCGGAGCCGCCGCCGCGCTCCCACCGGGGACGATCTCGTCCAACAGCGACGCACCGCCAGTGGTGACGCCGTCGCCGTCAACCACAGAGTCGATCACGACAGAGATACGTCCTGCCCAGCCGGTCCACGGATTGTGAACGTCGCCCTAACGGGCGGTGTCCTCGGGCGGGAGCTCCACGGGGTAGGGCTCACCGAAGTCGGCCGACCGGCTGACCTTCTCCCAGGCGGTCGCCTCGGCGAGCTGGCGGCGGGAATGCTCCAGGGCCATGGTCGCCGCGTTCACACCCAGCAGGAGATGACTCGGGACCCGCCCGCGCCGGACGGTCCGCACGATGATCTCCGCGGCGCGCTGGGGGTCACCGGCCGGTCCCTCCGGGCTCTGTCGCACCCGCCGGTTCATCGCCCCGACCGTCTCGTCGTAGGCGGCGGGAATCGGGTGGACCGTCATGGAGGAACCGGCCCAGTCGGTGGCGAAGCCGCTCGGCTCGACAACCATGACCTGCACGCCGAACGGTGCGGTCTCCGCGGCGAGGACACGACTGAAGCCGTCGACGGCGAACTTGGCCGCCTGGTAGGAGGCGATGCCCGGAGATCCGCCGACGCGCCCGCCGATCGAGGAGATCTGCACGACGGTGCCGGCCCCTTGGCGTCGCAGGGTGGGCAGCGCGGCCTTGGTGACGTGATAGACGCCCCAGAAGTTCGTCTCGAACTGGGCGCGGAAGTCGTCCTCGTCCGCGGTCTCGATGGGTGCCACGTTCGCGTATCCCGCGTTGTTCACGAGCACGTCGATACGGCCGTAGCGTGCGAGCGCCGCCTCGACGGCCTCACGTGCCGCCTCCGGGCGCGTGACGTCCAGTGCGAGGGGATGAATGCGGTCGCCGTAGGTGCCGACCGCCTCGGCCAGAGCCTCGGGGCGGCGGGCGGTGGCCACGACGCGATCTCCCGCCTCGAGGGCAGCGGTGACCAGGGCGCGGCCGAGTCCGCGCGACGAACCGGTGATGAACCAGACCTGTTGACTCATACCCTTAGTGCAACACCGTTCTCTTATTTACGCAACGCTGTTTTGTTAAAGCTTTCCTATGATGTGCCGCATGACTACGCCTGCCTTCCAGCGCGCACGCAGTGCCCAGGCCAAGCAGGCACGGGAAGAAGCGATCCTGGACGCGGCCCGCGCGCTCGGCCGCAGCCGCGGGGTCCGCAACGTCACCCTCACCGACATCGCCGAGGCCGTGGGGATGCACAAGTCGGCTCTGCTGCGCTACTTCGAGACCAGGGAGCAGATCTTCCTCAGACTCACCGCGGAAGGCTGGCGGGAGTGGTCGGCCGACGTGCGCGCCGACCTGGCACGCAGAGCGCACGCCACCGCCGGGGAGGTCGCCGGGATCATGGCCTCCACTCTGGCGGCACGACCGATGTTCTGCGATCTGCTGGCACAGGCACCCCTGAACCTCGAACGCAACGTGTCGGTCGACTCGGTGCGCGCGTTCAAACTCGTCACGCTCGAGGAGATCGAGCTGATCGGCGCGGAGCTGCGCCGACTGCTGGCACTGACCGAGTTGCAGACGGTCGACCTGGTCGCCACGGCGACGAGCCTGGCCGGTGCGCTGTGGCAGATGGCCACCCCGGGCCCACGCCTGCTGGAGCTCTACCGGAATGACCCCCGGCTCAGCCATGCCGTCGTCGAGGTCGAACCCCGCCTGCACCGCGTCCTCACCGCCTACCTCACCGGACTGGACACCACTTCCACCCGGACGACCCGGCCGGCCTAGGCAGTACCGCTCCGATCAGCGGATCGTCGATCTGCACATGCCGCTCGCTGACGCCCGGGGGCTGACGGACCACGCCGCGAGGGGTCGAGAACGTTCGACGAGGTGGCCGACGCACTCGCCGCGCCGCGGGGCGGGCGCGCTCGGCGTTGAGAGGTGCCGGGCCGCCGGCCGCGGTCCGGCGCGGGAGGCGGTGATCGGGGCTGTGGACGAAAAGGAGTCGGGAGGTCAGGCGGCGGCGACGGCGTGGTCGATCGTCTCGACCGTGCCGGCCCCGATGTCGAAGACCCAGCCGTGCAGCGCCAGCGCCCCCTCGGCCAGGGCCCGGGTCACCGACGGGTGGGTGGCCAGGTTCTGCAGTTGTGCGGCGACGTTCGCCCGCACCAGGGCGGTCACCCCGGCCGGGCCGGAGGCGGGGCGGCAGCGGCGGGGGCGCGGGCCTCGTCCGCGTGGCGCAGCCAGTCGGCGACGACCGGCGCGGCACCGAGGTCGTGTCCTTCGGCGAGGGCGGTCAAAGCCGGTGCCATCCGTCACCGGCGCCGGACGCGGGAGGCTGGGGTGCAGGATCCGCCTGCCGCCCGGCTGCGACGAGCCGGTGTGGTGACGGCTCACTCTGCGGCGTCTGTGCTCTTCTTCCGGTCGACTGCTGCCCATGGGCCGAGGGCGAACCTGTCACCGTCCCGTCGTACTTCCACTGCCCCCGCGCCACCGAAGTGCGCGGGGAAGACCAACTCCCGTTCGTCAGCGGCCCGCCCCAGAATCCGGCGGCGGCTGGCCACCGCTTGTTCCGGTGCCAGGCAGGCGCTGCTGTTGCAGCAGGGGTGCAGGATCTGCACCGGGCTGTGCAGCAGATCTCCGACGAAGACCGCCCGGTCGCTGCCGGACGCGAGCCGCAGCACGGATGAGCCGGGAGTGTGACCGGGGGCGGACTCCAGGACGAGGTGTTCGTCGATGCGGTGGTGACCGTCCCACAGCACGGCCTGTCCAGCCTGGTGGACGGGCGCGATGCTGTCTTCGTGGATCAGGCGGTCGACCTCCTGCGCACCGCCCCCGTACGCGTTGTCCGGACCGAAGTGGAAGTCGTCGGCGGCCGGAATCAGGTACTGGGCGTTGGGGAACGCCGGTATCCACTGCCCGTCCGCGTCGACGGTGTTCCAGCCGACGTGGTCGACGTGGAGGTGGGTGTTGACGACGACGTCGACATCCTGCGGGCGGACACCGGCCCTCGCCAGGAGGCCGAGGAAGTCACTCCGAGCGTGGTGGAACGGCCCCATACCCGGTCGCTCGCGGCCGTTCCCCGCTCCGGTGTCGACCAGCACGGTCCCGCCTGCGCTGCGCAGCACCCAGCTCTGCAGAGCAAGCACCGCCAAGTCGCCGTCCGGCTCCCAGTGGTCCGGTGCCAGCCAGTGCTCGTTGTCCTTCCACACATCGGCGGCAGCTGTCGGGAACATGCTGGAGGTGGGCAGGAACGGCTCGTGCCACTCGAGAATCCGGACGACCTCGACGTCTCCCAGCACCATGCTCTGTACACCCTCGTCGTCGTTCATCATGGATCGACCTTAAGGAAGGTCGGGTGATCGTCTCGACATGCATGCGGCTCGTACAAAAGGCTCACGAGGCCGACCGTCCGACGACGAAGGCAAGCCCCGAGGCGACACCGCCCGAAGCGGCGTGCGCCTGCCGTCTCACCGCCGTCCGATCGGACGCCGGACCGAGGAGCACGCCTCCGGAACGCGCGCGGCGACCGTCCAGGCACCGACGGGAGAAGGAGGCGGCGACCGTCCGGACACCGGTAGGAGAAGGACCTGCGACCGGGAAGACCGAGAAGACGTCCCGACCGATACCGCAAGGACGGTGTTTCACCAGGGGGAACCGCGTGCCGGGGTCCTGGCAGGGCCTCCCCTGACAGCGCACGGTCGTTCTAGCGTCACAGGCATGGACATCACCTCTCGTACCGTCTTCATGGTCGGTGGCACTTCGGGCATCGGCCTGGAGCTGGCGCACCGGTTCCGGGCGGCAGGCAGCACTGTGGTCGTCGGTGGCCGCAACACCGAGGTACTGGCGCAGCTCACCGCGGAGGGGCTCGGCGCAGTCGAGATCGACGTCACCGACGCCGATTCGGTGGCTCGAGCCCGCGACAACGTGCTGAAGGCGCATCCCGATCTCGACACCGTCGTCACCATGTCGGGGACCGGAGGGCCGGAAGACCTGTGGGACACGGCACATTTCGCCCTTGCCCAGACCATCGTCGAGGTCAATCTGCTCGGCACCATCCGCGTCATCGACGCCTTCACCCCGCATCTGCTCGCTCGCGGCGCCGGCACGATCGTCACGGTCAGCTCCGGTATCGGCTTCCTCCCCTTCCCGCTGATGCCGACGTACGGCGCGTCGAAAGCGGCGGTGCACGCCTACAGCGAGGCGCTGCGCGCCCAGCTCGCGGGCACCGGCATCGAGGTCGCCGAACTGGTGCCGCCGGCGGTCGCGACCCGCATCGGGGGCAGCAACCCGCATGCGCTCGCCCTCGATGCCTACGGCGAAGAGGTCATGGAGCTGCTCGCGCAAGACCCCACGCCGCACGAGATCCTCGTGCAGGCGGTGCTCATGCATCGATGGGCCGAGCGCGACGGCACCTACGATGCGCTCGTGGCGCAGCGCTCGCAGGCCCTCGCCACGCTGCCGGGCCGCACGCAGGGCTAGCATTCACAGATGCCCGAAAGTGCGAAGACGAACCGGCTCGGCGCCTACTTGAAGGCACGGCGCGGCCTGGTCTCTCCGGAGCAGGCGGGCATCCCGGCAGGAGGCATCCGCCGTGTGCCCGGCCTGCGTCGCGAGGAGGTCGCGATGCTGGCCGGCATCAGCGCCGACTACTACCTGCGCCTCGAACGCGGCCGGGACACCCATCCCTCACCCCAGGTGCTCGACGCGCTGGCGCGGGTGCTGCGACTCGACGAGACCGAACGTGGCTACCTGTTCGAACTCGCCGCACCGCCGACGCGGAACCGGACGCGCGCGCGGCGCACGCCGCCGGAACGGGTCCCCGCACGGCTGCATCACCTCCTGGCCGCAGTCGACGTGCCGGCGTTCGTCGAGGGGCGCACCTTCGACGTCCTCGCGGCCAACGAGCTCGCGACCGCTCTCTCGCCGCGACTGCGGCCAGGGCAGAACCGGCTGCGCTCACTCCTGCTGGACCCCGAGGAGCAAGCGTTCCAGAAAGACTGGGCCACCTCGGCAGCCGGAATCATCGCCGCGTTCCGCGAGCAGGCCGGGGCCCACACCGACGACCCCCGCTTCGTAGCACTCGTCGGCGAGTTGTCGCTGGCCAGCGGACGCTTCCGAGAACTCTGGGCGCGTCACGACGTACGCAGGCTCGAAGGCGGGACGACGACCGTGCTGCACCCGATCGTCGGCGAACTCCGGCTGCATCGGGACAAACTCCCCGTCGACGGGCTCCTCCTTGTGCTCTACTACGCCGAAGCGGGCAGCGACAGCGCGGACAAACTCGCTCTCCTCGCCTCTCTCGCCGGGTCGAACGATCGCAGCTGACGGTGCCGGTTCGGCCTCGATCGCCGGGGATCGACGCTGCTCCGAGGGGCGTCACCCGACCGGGCAGGAGACCACCCGCGCCGGCCGACAGGGCTGGGACGCGGCTGCAACCGCACAGGGCAAGCGGATGCTGTTCGGGCAACGACCACGGCCGCTTCCGCCTACCCCGGCGAGCCGGTGTTGGATCGACCACCCCTCCACCGTCAACGACACCGAGTGGCGTCCCTGGTTCCAGCGCGTCGTACGGCACCGCCTCGTCGCGAGGGCCGAGCGGGTGGGGCACGTCGTGGCCGAAGCCGGCTCACCTGGTGACCTAGAGAAGATCCTGACGCCGCATCCGGAACAGACCCTTGACCAGCTCACCGCACCCCGGGGACGATGTTGCGTATCACTCTCATCGTTGCGTAGTACGCACCCACGGAGATGCCATGTCACCTCGCCCGCAGCCCGGCCGCGAGTTCGTCCTCACCCTCTCGTGCCCCGACCGCGCCGGCCTCGTCCACGCCGTGACCGGCTACCTGGTACGGCACTCCGGCAACATCCTGGAGAGCCAGCAGTTCGACGACCGCCTCCAGGACCGCTTCTTCATGCGGGTGCACTTCGACGTCTCGCATCCCGGTGTCTCCCTGGAGCAACTGCGCCTCGGCTTCGGCCCGGTCGCCGAGGCGTACCGGATCACCTGGCAGCTGCACGACGCCTCGACGCCGACCCGCACCCTGATCATGGTGTCGAAGTTCGGCCACTGCCTGAACGACCTGCTCTTCCGCCAGTCGACCGGCGCCCTCAACATCGAGATCCCGGCGATCGTCTCCAACCACCGCGACTTCGAGCCGCTGGCCCGCACCTACGGCATACCCTTCCACCACGTCCCGGTGACCAAGGAGACCAAGGTCGAGGCGGAGACCCGGCTGCTGGAACTGGTCGACGAACTCGGCATCGATCTGGTGGTGCTCGCCCGTTACATGCAGATCCTCTCCGACGACCTGTGCAAGCAGCTGGAGGGGCGGGCCATCAACATCCACCACTCCTTCCTGCCGAGCTTCAAGGGCGCCCGGCCCTACGTCCAGGCGCACCAGCGCGGTGTCAAGCTCGTCGGGGCGACCGCGCACTATGTGACCTCCGATCTGGACGAGGGCCCGATCATCGAGCAGGACGTGGTCCGCGTGAGCCACTCCCACACCCCGGACGAACTGGTCACCTTGGGCCGGGACGTGGAGGCCCGGGTCCTCGCGCGCGCCGTCGAGTGGCACAGCGAGAGCCGGGTGCTGGTCAACGGCAACTGCACGGTCGTCTTCCGCTGACGCTCCCCCAGGCCCCCGAGAACAGCGCCGTCGGCGCCCCCACGTACCCGAAACGACCGGCGACGACTCCCCACGCGGGGAGCCGTCGTATAACCTCCCTCTGCGCAGCCCCAGCAACGCCCCCGCACGGGCCGCGGAAGGCTTCCTCCGCAAGCAGCGGATCTCCGGGCCGCCGCTGCGTATAGTTGCGCTATGAGCAACTACACCGCAGATGGCGAAACAACAGCTCCCGCGGTGAACGGGGTGCAGTCCGTCGACCGGGCCGTCAGCGTTCTGGAGATCCTCGCCCAGCGCGGGGAGGCGGGCGTCAGCGAGGTCGCCGCCGAGATCGACGTCCACAAGTCGACCGCGTTCCGGCTGCTCGGGGCGCTGGAGGCACGCGGGCTGGTCGAGCAGGCGGCCGAGCGCGGCAAGTACCGGCTCGGCTTCGGCATCGTGCGCCTGGCCGGCGCGGTCACCGGCAGGCTCGACATCACCCAGCAGGGCCGGGAGGTGTGCGAGCGGCTCAGCGAGGAGATCGGCGAGACCGTCAACATCGCCGTGCTGCAGGAGCACTACGCCGTCAACCTCTACCAGGTGCGCGGCCCCGGCGCCGTCGGCACCCACAACTGGGTCGGGCAGCTCACCCCGGTGCACGCCACGTCCAGCGGGAAGATCCTGCTCGCACACCTGCCGGCGAAGGAGCGGGACGCGGTGCTCACCGCCTCCGGGCTGCAGAAGCTGACGCCGCACACCCTGACCGCCCGGGCGAAGCTGGAGAAGGACCTCACCGAGGCACGCGAGCGCGGCTACGCGGTGACGCTGGAGGAGCTGGAGATCGGTCTGCATGCCATGGCGGCCCCGGTCCGCTCGCACCACGGCGAGGTCATCGCCGCGATCAGCGCCTCCGGCCCGGGGTACCGCTTCACCCAGGAGCGCATGCACGAGCTGGCCCCGCTGCTGGTCAAGGGAGCACAGGAGATCAGCCACCGGATGGGGTACGCGGGCTGAGCCCGCCCCGCGAGAGAGGGCGGCCGTGTGCGGCCGCCCCCGCAGGCGCGGCGGTGCCGGGCCGACCGCGGGAGGCGGCCCGGCACCGCGGTGTCAGGTCGGTCCCGGCGCCGCGGTCACCGGTATTCGACGGCCGCGTCCAGCAGCCAGTCCGTCAGATAGCCGGCGAAGGAGGAGCGCACCAGGACCCAGAAACCCGCCCGGGGCTCCTCACGGGCCACCAGCACCACATGGGCGCGGGCCAGCATCGTCTGGGCGCTGCGACCGGGCCCGAAGGCACGCGGGTGCAGGTCCAGCGAGCAGCCGTGGGCGAGCAGGTCGCGGGCGCGGGGCCCGCCGACGAGCAGGGTGGTGCGCTGGGCGGAGACGTCCGTGACGGAGACGTGTTCGTCCCCGGCGGCCGCGCGGATCCGCTCCTCCAGCGCGCGCTGGGTGCCGGGGCGGCCCACCACCAGCCATTCGTCGGGGCCGAGCCACACCACGGTGACCTCCCCGGCGTGCACCACGGTGTTGGGTTCCAGGGGCAGCTGGAGTCCCAGGGCGAGTCCGACGGCGTCCGCCGCCGGGCTCTTGGCGTCGAGCCGGACGTTCACCTGGGCCAGCAGGGGCAGTTCGGCCAGGCGGATCGCGCCCTTGGAGGCGCGGGTCGCGGCGGCGAGCCGGTGGGCGGCGTGCGCCAGGGGGCTGCGCTGCCGTGCGGTCCGGGCGGTGTCAGCCATCGCGGCGGGCTCCCTCGGGGTCGTAGAGGACGGGACTGGCGACGGTCACCGGGACCAGCCGGTCGCCGACGGGGGCGTAGAGGCGTTCGCCGATGCGCTCCCGGCCGCCCTTGATCAGGGCGAGCGCGAAGGTCCGGCCCAGTGCCGCGCTGCGGTAGCTGGAGGTGACGTGCCCGAGCATCGGCACGGGCGGGGCGGGCAGTTCGCTGTCGGCCACCAGGTGCGTGCCCTCGGGCAGGAACAGGGCCGGATCCTCGGGGAGCAGGGCGACCAGGTGCTTGCGGTCGGGGCGGAGGGTGTCGGCGCGGGCGTAGGAGCGCTTGCCGATGAAGTCGCGCTTCTTCTTCGACACCACCCAGCTCATGCCGAGGTCCTGCGGGGTGACCGTGCCGTCGGTGTCCTGGCCGACGATCGGATAGCCCTTCTCGGCGCGCAGCACGTGCATGGTCTCCGTGCCGTACGGGGTGATGCCGTACGGGGCGCCGGCCTCGTACAGCGCCTCCCACAGGGCGACGGCCTCCCACGGCGACACGTTGATCTCGTAGGCGAGTTCACCGGAGAAGGAGATGCGGCACACCCGCGCCTCGATGCCCGCGACGGTGGCCTCCCGCCACGCCATGAACGGGAAGGCGTCGTTGGCGACGGCCAGGCCGGGTGCGAGGGAGCCGAGGACCTCGCGGGACTTCGGGCCGACCAGGGCGACGGTCGCCCACTGCTCGGTCACCGAGGTGCAGTGCACCTTCAGCTCGGGCCACTCGGTCTGCAGCCATTCCTCCATCCAGTCCAGGACGGTGGCCGCGTTGCCGGTCGTGGTGGTGACCAGGAAGCGGTCCGGGGCGAGCCGGATGACGGTGCCGTCGTCGAAGACCATGCCGTCCAGGCGGCACATCACGCCGTAGCGGATCATGCCGACCTTCAGGGTGCTCATCATGTTGGTGTAGAGCCGGTCGAGGAAGACGCCCGCGTCCGGGCCCTGCACGTCGATCTTGCCGAGGGTGGAGGCGTCCATGAACGCCACGTTCTCGCGGGCGGCGCGGCACTCGCGCAGCACGGCGCTCTGCATGTCCTCGCCGTCCCGCGGGTAGTACCAGGGCCGCTTCCACTGGCCGACGTTCTCGAACAGCGCACCGTGCTCGACGTGCCACTCGTGCAGGGCGGTCGTGCGGATCGGGTCGCTGAGGACTCCGCGGTGACGGCCGGCCAGGGCGGCGAAGGAGACCGGGGGGTAGGGCGGCCGGAAGGTGGGCAGGCCGAGCGCCGAGACGTCCACGCCGGGGAGTTCGGCGACCACGCCGCGGGCCAGGACGCCGGCCGTGCGGCCCTGGTCGCCGCCGGTGCCGGCGGTGGTGTAACGCTTGGTGTGCTCCACCGAGCGCAGGCCCGCCCCGGTGGCGCGCGCCAGGTCGTCGACGGTGACATCGCGCTGGAGGTCGACGAACCGGGGGGCGCCCGAGGCGCCGGGCACGGTGAAGACCTGCATGGGCGGGGTGTACGGCCGGGCCGTGACCGCCGGCAGGACGGGCGTGCGGGCGGTGTAGCCCTGCGCCTCGACGGCCCGGGCGCCCGCCGCCGCACCCTGGGCGAGGGCCGTGGCGAGGTCGAAGGCGCCGTTGGCGCTGCCCGCGACCTCGACGGCCTGACGGCCGCTGTCGGGCACGAACGTGCCGAGGGTGTCGTCGTGGCGGAGCGTGCCGCCGGACTGGCTGAACAGGTGCGCGACCGGGTTCCAGCCGCCGGAGACCAGCAGCAGGTCGACGGCGAACTGGTGCTGCCCGGCGCTCTCGCCGAACGGGGCGACCGTCACGGCGGTCAGGCGCTCGTTGCCCTCCGTGCCGGTGACGGCGTGTCCGGCGAGCACCTGGATCCCGGCGGCCCGGGCCCGCTCGGCCCACTCCCCCGGCTCGGGCCGGGTGTCCACGATGGCCGCGATGCCCACGCCGGCGGCGGCCAGGTCCAGGGCGGCGGGGTAGGCGCTGTCGTTGGTGGTGAACACGACCGCGTGCCGGCCGGGGACGACGGCGTAGCGGTGCAGGTACGTGCGTGCCGAGGAGGCCAGCATCACGCCGGGGCGGTCGTTGTCGCCGAACGCCAGCGAGCGCTCGTGGGCGCCGGTCGCGAGCACCACGCGGCGGGCGCGGATGCGCCACACGCGCTCGCGGGCGACGTTCTGCGGGGCGTCGGCCCCGAGATGGTTGGTGCGGCGCTCGACGGCGAGGAGGTGGTTGTCGTCGTAGTAGCCGAAGACGGTGGTGCGGCGCAGGACGCGCACCTCGGGGTCCCGGTCGAGCCGGGCCCGGGTCTCGGCCACCCAGTCGAGGTGCTCGCCGGTGCCGAGCAGGCTGCCGCCCGCCTCCGGCTGGTCGTCGGCGAGGATGACGCGGGCGCCGCTGTCCGCCGCGGCGGCCGCCGCGGCCAGTCCGGCCGGGCCCGCGCCGACGACCAGCAGGTCGCAGTGGGCGTGCAGGGCGTCGTAGCGGGCGGGGTCGGGTTCCGTGGCGAGGCGGCCCTGGCCGGGGAGGCTGCTCGCGACCAGGCCGTCGTAGAGCTCGACGGCGGGGGCGGGCAGCATGGGCTCGGGGAAAGGGGCCTCGATCTGGACGACGGCGTTGGGTTCCTCGACACCGGCGGAGAAGATGCCGCGGGGGCGGCCGAGCTTGATGCTGGTGCCGGCCTGGATGACGCCGTTGGCGAGGAGAGCGGAGGCGAGGGTGTCGCCTCGGTAGCCCTGGTATTGCTTGCCGTCGAAGGTGAAGGTGAGGGGTTCTTGGCGGTGGATGCGGCCGCCGGTGGGGCTGCGCCGGGTCCCCGGGCGGGGGCGGGGGGTGGCGGGCTCGGGCCGGGCGGCTTCGTGACCGCGGGCCACAGCGAGGAGTGCGGGGGGGGGGGGGCGGGCCGGCGGCGCGCGGGGCCCCGGGGACCGGGCCCAGGCGGCCCGGCGGCGCGGCGGCGGCCGCCCTGCCGGTCGTCGCGCCGAGGGCCACGGCGGTGGCGCCGGCGAGGAGGGTCCGTCTGGTCAGGTTCCCGGTGTCCCGGCGCGCTTCGGTCATGCCGCCACCCCTCCGCATTCATCTATGTGAACGACGTTCAGGAATACGCTGGGCGTGAGCATGCCACCGCCCGCCCGCGCCAGGGAAGAGGGCGCACGAGCGGAAACACTTCAGGAGGGAAGGAGGGAGCGGTCAGTCCGCCTGGCGCTCGATCAGATGCGTGAACGCGTCCAGGTTCCGCGTGGACTCCCCGCGGGAGACCCGCCAGGCGTACTCCTTGCGGATCGCGGAGGCGAAACCCAGCTCCAGCAGGGTGTTGAAGGCGCCGTCGGCCGCCTCCACGACCTGGCCGAGCAGCCGGTCGATCTCGTCGGCGGTGACGGCGGCGAGCGACAGCCGGGCGGTGACATAGATGTCGCCGAGCCGGTCGACGGCGTAACTCACCCCGTACATCCTGAGGTTGCGCTCCAGCAGCCAGCGGTGCACGCCCGCCTCGTTCTCGTCGGGGTGGCGGATCACGAAGGCGTTCAGCGACAGGGAGTGCCGGCCCACCAGGAACGAGACCGTCGTGGACAGCTTGCGGGTGCCGGGGAGCTTGACCACGTAGTTCCCCGGCTCGGGGGACTCCCACTCCAGCTCGGCGTCCTTGAAGACCGATTCGAGGACCTGCCCGGCCTGCTGCACATCACCCATGATGGGAGCGTACGCGACGGCGGTGCGACTGGGTCGCGGCCGTGTACACGTCGGCGGTCGCGGCCGCCGCGGTGTCCCAGCCGAAGGACTGCGCGTGCCGGGCGGCGGCCTCCCCCATGCGCGCCGCGAGGCCCGGCTCGTCCGCGAAACGGCGCAGCACACGCGCGTAGTCGGCCGGGTCGTGCCCCTGGACGAGGAATCCGGTCTCGCCGTCCCGCACGGCCACCGGCAGTCCGCCGACGGCGGCCGCGAGCACCGGCGTCCCGGTCGCCTGCGCCTCTATGGCGACCAGGCCGAAGGACTCGCTGTAGGACGGCATGACCAGCACGGACGCGGCCCGGAACCAGTCGGCGAGCTGCTCCTGCCCGACCGGCGGGCGGAACCGTACGACGTCGGCGATGCCGAGCCGCGCCGCCAGCTTCTGCAGCCCCTCCGGCTTGGCCAGCCCGCTGCCGCTGGGGCCGCCCACCACGGGCACGACGATGCGAGACCGCAGCTCGGGGCGCTCCTCCAGGAGGACGCCCACGGCCTTGAGCAGCACGTCGGGGGCCTTGAGCGGCTGGATGCGGCCCGCGAAGAGCGGGATCAGGGCGTCCTGGGGCAGGCCGAGGCGGGAGCGGGCGGCGGCGCGGCCGTCGGCGGGGCGGAAGCGGGCGAGGTTCACGCCGGGGTGCACCACGGCGACCTTGCCGGGGTCGGCGGCGTAGTACCGCACCAGCTCCTCGGCCTCCTCCTCCGTGTTGGCGATCAGCCGGTCGGCGGCGGCGACGATCTGGGTCTCGCCGATGACGCGGGCGGCCGGTTCGGGGGTGTCGCCCTCCGCCAGGTTGGCGTTCTTGACCTTGGCCATGGTGTGCATGGCGTGCACCAGGGGCACGCCCCAGCGCTGGGCGGCCAGCCAGCCGACGTGGCCGGAGAGCCAGTAGTGGGAGTGGACCAGGTCGTAGTAGCCGGGGCGGTGGCCGGCCCACGCCTGCATGACGCCGTGGGTGAAGGCGCACAGCTGGGCGGGCAGATCCTCCTTGGCCAGGCCCTCGTAGGGGCCGGCGTCGACGTGCCGGACCAGGACGCCGGGGGCCAGCTCCACGGTGGGCGGCAGACCGCCCGCGGTGGCCCGGGTGAAGACCTCCACCTCGATGCCGAGCGCGGCCAGCCGCTGGGCCAGCTCCACGATGTAGACGTTCATGCCGCCGGCGTCGCCCGTGCCGGGCTGGTGCAGCGGCGAGGTGTGCACGGAGAGCATGGCGACGCGCCGGGGTCGGCGGTGCAGCCGCAGCCGCGCGGGACCCGCCGCGGAGCGACGCCCGAGCCTGCTGACGTACTGGCTCACGTGGCGTTCCTCCTTGGTGCGGGCTCTTGGGCTCTGGGCTCTTGGTGCCGGTCGTGCTGCGGGCAGGCCGGACGGCGGCGTACGGCACCCTTCAAGCGGCAACACCGGAAGGAACGGCTCCATTTCCGTTCCCCGTCCACCGCGGGGTTCTTTGCCCGATCGTTACGGGAACTCGCTCAACCTTGCGGGGGCGGGCGGGGTGGCACGGTGCGGTAGGGCAGCCACCACGGGCCCCGGGGACGCGCGGGGCCCCCAGACACCGGACGCCGGTCCCGGACAACCGGTCACCACACGCCGGACCCCGGTCCCGGTCACCGGCCACCAGCCACGGGGCACCGGGTGCCCCCTACCCTCGTATCCATGACCTCCCGCGCCGCCTCCCTCCCCCGCTCGCAGCCTCGCTCGCGCGGGGAGGCCCCGGTCGTGGGAACGGTGACGCGCGGCACGACCAACCCCAACCGGCTGCGCCGCATGGACCGCTGGATCGCGGCCGTGCACGGCGCCGAGCTGCGCCGCGCGGCCGACCCGGTGGCCGTCGACCTCGGCTACGGCGCGGCCCCCTGGACGGCGGTCGAGCTGCTGGGCCGGCTGCGCACCGTGGCGCCTCGCGCGCGCGTGGTGGGCGTGGAGATCGAACCGGCCCGGGTCGCGGCCGCCCGGCCGTACGAGCGCGACGGGCTGCACTTCCGGCACGGCGGCTTCGAGGTGCCCGTCCCCGGCCGGCCCCTGCTCATCCGGGCCGCCAACGTGCTGCGCCAGTACGACGAGGCGCAGGTCGCCGCGGTCTGGGAGCGGCTGTGCGCGCGCCTGGCCCCGGCGGACGCCGACCGGCACGCGCGCGGGGGCCTGCTCGTGGAGGGCACCTGTGACGAGATCGGGCGGCGGCACGTGTGGGTGGCGCTCGGCCCGGAAGGGCCCCGCACGGTCACCTTCGCCACCCGGCTCGGCACCCTGCACCGCCCCTCCGACCTGGCCGAACGCCTCCCCAAGGCGCTCATCCACCGCAACGTCCCCGGCGAGCCGGTGCACGCCTTCCTGCGCGACTTCGACCGCGCCTGGGCGGCCGCCGCGCCCTACGCCTCCTACGGCGCCCGGCAGCGCTGGATCCGCGCGGTGCGCGACCTGCGCGCCGACTGGCCGGTGACGGACGGGCCGGTCCGGTGGCGGCAGGGCGAGGTGACGGTGGCGTGGGAGGCGTTGGCGCCGCGCACCTGACCGCGGCTGCCGTGTCGGTGCCGTTCCGCTGCTGATCCGGGTGCCGTTCCGGGGCCGGGAACGATCTCCGTGAGTCGTTCGTCACACAGGCGGGGGTGTCGTGCCGTGGGTCTCAGGAGGCGGCGGGGCTCTGTTGTTTTGGCCGTGGGCATGGCACGATCCCCCCGACGACCGCAACGTTACTGACGGTAAATCAGATACATCGGGTGGGGGCCGGGCCATGGAACGGGGACGGAGCAGGCGCAGTGTGCTCGCGGCGGCCGTGACCGCCGTCTGCGGGATCACCGTACTGGGCGCACCGGGCACGGCGTTCGCCACCGCGCGGCAGCCCTCCCCGGGACCGCGCGACGGCGGCGCGCCCTCCCCCTCCGGCTCACCGAGCGCCACGCCGACGCCGGACACCGCGGTGGACGACAAGCTGGAGGCCGTCCGCACCAAGCTGGACAAGCTCTACCACGAGGCCGCGGTCGCCACCGACGCCTACAACGCCGCCGAGGAGCAGGCGCAGCAGCAGTCCGCCGAGATCGCCGAGCTGACCCGGAAGATCGGCGAAGGGCAGAAGAAGCTCGACGAGCTGAAGGACCGCGCCGGTGCCGCGGCCCGCGCCCAGTACGCCACGGGCGGGCTGCCGCCCGAGGCGCGGCTGCTGCTCAGCGAGGACCCGCAGGCGTTCCTCGACGGGGCCGGCTGGGCCATGCAGGGCGAGCGCGCGACCCGCGACCTGATCCAGGACATGACCCGCACCCAGAAGGAGCTGCGGCAGTACGCCGACCGGGCCGCCGACCGGCTGGCGCAGCTGGAGGCCACCCGCAAGGCCAAGGACGCGGCACGCAAGCGGATCAAGGAGCGGATCGAGCAGGCCGAGAAGCTGCAGGCCACGCTGGAGAAGAAGCAGCGGGAGCGGCTGGCGGAGCTGGAGCGGCAGGCGGCCCGGCGGGCGCAGACGGCGTGGCTGGACACCGGGGTCCTCAAGGACGTCCGCGGCAAGGCGTCGGAGGCGGGGCAGCAGGCGGTGAAGTTCGCCACGGCCCAGATCGGCAAGCCGTACGAGTGGGGCGCGGAGGGCCCGAGGACGTACGACTGCTCCGGGCTGACCTCGCAGGCCTGGGCCGCGGCCGGCCGGCCCATCCCGCGCACCTCGCAGGAGCAGTGGAAGCGGCTGCCGCACGTGGCCGTGCAGGACATGCGCCCGGGCGACCTGATCATCTACTTCGACGACGCCAGCCATGTCGCGCTGTACGTCGGCGGCGGCACGATCGTCCACGCGCCCCGCCCGGGCCGTACGGTGACACTCGCGGGCGCGGGCGAGATGCCGATCCTGGGAGTCGTCCGCCCGGACGCGGCCTGAACCGCCCACCGCGGGCACCGCGCACCCGTGCCCCGCTCGCGCACCCGCACTCCCGCTCGCCCACCCGGTGACCTGGGCCATGTGACGCACCGCACCTCGCGCCGCGGTCAAACCCGGGACGGACGTGAGCTTCGTCATCCCCGGGGTCCGGCCGCGCTGTCCAACTCCGGTACGGATCGCGGCATATGACAGCAGCCCTGGCCGGAGCGACGCGCCTCACACCATTCCGCTGCGCCGCCGAGTACCGCTAAGGTCCCCGTCGGTGGGGCGGTACCCCGTACCCATCCACGCCCTCGGGGGGAGGGAAGGAAACCCAGGACGATGCCCGTGCCCATACCGCGGCAGCGAGTCATCCCGGCCGCGGAGAGCGGCCAGGCGCAGACCGTGTCCCACGGCGGCGGCCCCTCCGCGGCACCGGCCCCGCACGGGGAGACCACGAAGCCGAAGGAAACGACGGTCGAGAAGGACAACAACCGGACCACCGGCCACCAGAGTGCCCCCAGCGGCCCGCTCACGCTGCTGCTGATCGAGGACGATCCGGCGGGTTCGCCGATCGTGCCCCGGCTGCTCGACTCGGCCGGCAAGCCGATCCGCGTCCGCACGGCCCGCAACCTCACCGAGGCCGAGCGGCTGCTCACCGACGACGTCCACTGCATCCTGCTGGACCTGGCCCTGCCGGCCCCGGGCCGCTCGGGCGCGGGGTCTGCGGGCTCCGCGGGCTCTGCCGGCTCCGCGGGTTCCGGCTCCGGTGCCGGCGACCACGACGAGCTGGCCGTGCTCAAGCACGTGCTCCGGCTCGCGCCCCGGCACGCCGTCCTCGCCCTGACCGCGTCCGGCGACGCCGAGCGCGGCGCGGAGGCGGTGCGCGTGGGCGCCCAGGACTACCTGTTCCGCGACGAGCTGGACGGGCGCCTGCTGAGCCGGGCGATCCGGTACGCGGTGGAGCGCAAGCGCTCGGACACCGCCGAACGCCGGCTGGCCGAGGGCCGGCTGCGCGCGCAGGAGAACCGCCGCCTGGAGCGCGGCCTGCTGCCGACGCCCCTGCTGGACGGCTCCACGCTGAGCTTCGCCGCCCGTTACCGGCCCGGCCGCTCGCGCACGCTGCTCGGCGGCGACTTCTACGACGCCGTGCGCACCCCCGACGGCACCGTGCACGCCATGATCGGTGACGTGTGCGGGCACGGCCCCGACGAGGCGGCGCTCGGTGTGGAGCTGCGCATCGCCTGGCGGGCGCTGACGCTGGCCGGGCTGTGCGGGGACGATCTGCTGAACACGCTGCAGCAGGTGCTGGAGCACGAGCGCACCAACGACGAGATCTTCGCGACGCTGTGCACGGTGGACATCTCGCCCGACGGGCGCCGCGCCGGCCTGTGCCTGGCCGGCCATCCGTCGCCGCTGGTCATCACCCCGGGCCGGCCCGCCAGGCTGCTGCCGTACGACAACAACGGCCCCGCCCTCGGACTGCTGCCGGGCGCCCGCTGGCCCCGCACGCAGGTCGAGCTGGGGTCCCGGTGGAGCCTGATGCTGTACACCGACGGCCTGATCGAGGGCCGGATCGGCGCCGAGGGCGAGCGGCTGGGCCAGGACGGCATGGTGGACATGGTCCGCCGCCAGCTGGGCGAGGGCCTGCGCGGCGAGGAACTGCTGCGGGCGGCGGTGAACGAGGTCCGCGCCCTCAACGGCGGCGAACTCACCGACGACGTGGCGGTGGTCATGCTGGAGCGCGAGCCCTGACGGGCCGCCGCCCGGGAAACCCCGGCGGCCCGGCTCCGCCCTGCCGTACCGGCTCGTCCTGCTCCACCGGCCCTTCTGCGGGCCGCTCTGCCGGCCGGCTCTACCGGCCGCCGTTGTACGGGCCGTACGGGCCGTCGCTGCTGCTGCCGCGGCGGCGGCCCCAGCCGCTGCCGCCGGAAACCTGCTTGAGCGCCGGCCGGACATCCACGATGTAGACGATGCTCGCGATCGCGCCGATCACCGGCAGGAACATGAAGATCGAGAACAGGTAGCTCACGACGAGCGCCAGACCCAGGATGATCAGCCAGAACACCTTGTTCTGCTTGTCCGCCGCGCGGAAGGCGTCCTCACGCCGGAACGCGGCGTCCACCAGCCCGAACGCGGCCAGGGCCATGAGGAGGATCTTCAGGATCCCCAGGAACCCCGCGAAGCCCAACATCAGCATGTCGCCCACCGCCCGTTCTCTCCGACTCGGCTCTCGGCCACCGTACCCGTAGAACGGGCCGGGCACCTCCAGCGTGCCCGGCCCGTCCGTCCGTCGCCCGTCCGGGTGAACCCGGGGGTCGGCACCCGGTCACCCGGCTACCTATTACCCCCGGTTACCCGGCTGCCGCTCACTTGGTGGGCGGCGTGGTCTTCTTCGCGGCCGGGGTCGTGGTCGTGCCGGTCGTCGTGGTGGTGGTCCGGCGGGGAGCCGGAGCCTTCTTCGCCGGGGCCTTCTTCGCCGCAGACGCGGTCTGGGCCTGGGCCGGGGCGGGCTTCGCCCCGGCGGCCTGGGTGCCGTTCTTCGGCTCGGCCTTGGAGTCGGACTTCGGCTCGACGGCGACGGCCAGCTCCTCGACCTCTTCGGCGATGTCCTCGATGCCCTCGGCGGCCTGGCCGCGCCAGGTCTTCACGGCCTGCTCGCCGTGCTCGGCCACCTTCTCGTAGGTCTCGCGGGCCTTCACGGCGTACTCGGCGGCGACGCCCACGCCGCGCAGGGCGAGGTCCTGGGCGGTCTCGCCGAGCTTCTTCAGGTCGGCGTCGAGGCTGGTGCTCAGCTTCTTCAGGTCGGAGTCCAGCGAGGTGAGGAACCGGCTGACCCGCGTCTGCAGGGTCTCCTGGGTCTCCTTGACCCGGGCACCGGCCTCCTTGGCGCGGGCGGTGGCCCGCTCCTGGACGGCCTTGGGGTCGGTGTTGCGCACCGCGTCGATGCGCGCCGGGGCCTCGGTGCGCAGCTGCTCCACCAGGGCGGGCACCTTCTTGGCCTGCCGCAGGGCCAGGTCCGCGGTGCCCGCGGCGAAGTAGAGCGGCGTGGGGTCGCTGAGGGTCTTGCGCAGGTCGTCGGTGATGGCCATGGTGTTGATCCTCCCGGATCGCGTTCGGCTGAGGGTTGAGGTGCCGCGGTGGCCCGGCCGCCTGGGCCGTGGATCAGCCGGCTGCCTGCCGCGGATCGGCGTCACTGCCGCCGGACGTGCGGGTGCGGCGCTCGGCGGGGGCGGGGCGGCCGCCGTCCGGCTCGGGGACGGCGGCGGACGGTATGGCGCCGCCGTTCGCGTCGTCGGACGCGGTGCCGAGCCCGGGGTCGAGCGCGCTGTCGTGTGCGGTGGCGTCGCCGTCGGCGCCGTGACGCTCCGGGGAACCGTCGTGGCCCTCGTCCCCGGTGGTGTCCGGGGTGCTCTTCCCGGCCGCGTCCCCGTCGCCCGCCCTGCCGCTGCCGAATCCGTTCTCCTTGCGGAAGGACTCGTAGATCTGGAGCAGCACCTGCTTCTGGCGCTCGTTGAGCGTGGGGTCGGCGAGGATGACGGCACACGTCTCCACCTCGTCCCGGTCACGCTCGGCGTCGAGGATGCCGGCGCGGACGTACAGCGTCTCGGCGGAGATGCGCAGCGCCTTGGCGACCTGCTGCAGCACCTCCGCGCTCGGCTTGCGCAGCCCGCGCTCGATCTGGCTCAGGTACGGGTTGGACACCCCGGCGGCATCGGCGAGCTGCCGCAGCGACAGCTGCGCGTTGCGCCGCTGCTCGCGCAGGTACTCGCCGAGGTTGCCGACGTTGAGCGATGCCATGCGTCCACCTTGCACCCATCCCGCTAACAATTGCAAGCACACCGCTTGCAAGAGTGCACGACACCACCCGTACGCGCCGGAATACCCTCGGTGCGCGGCGGGGCCCGTCACGCACCGAGGGCTTCGGTGGCCGCGTTCAGGAGGCAGGGGTGGCAGAGGGGGCGGCAGAGGTGGAGGAGCCGCGGAAGTAGTGCCCCGCGTCGAGGTCCGCCAGGAGGCCCGGCTCGGTCGGGCGCCAGCCCAGCAGGTCGCGGGTGAGGGTGCTGGAGGCGGGGAAGTCCAGGCCGACCAAGCCGCCCAGCCAGCCGAAGTGCTCGGTCGCCGCCTCGGGAGCCACGGAGGTCACCGGCACGTCGAGCCGGCGGCCGATCACCTCGGCGACGTCGCGGATGGCGACGCCCTCCTCCGCGACGCCGTGCAGCACGCTGCCCGCGGGCGCCTTCTCCACCGCCAGGCGGAACAGCCGGGCGGCGTCGAGGCGGTGCACGGCCGGCCAGCGGTTGGCGCCGTCGCCGGGGTACCCGGAGACGCCCTTGGCCCGGGCGACGGACACCAGGGCGGCCATGAACCCCTGGTCGCCCTCGCCGTGGCAGGTCGGGGCCAGGCGCACCACGCAGGAGCGCACGCCCCGGGAGGCGAGGTCGAGCGCCGCCAGGGAGGTGGCCGCGCGGACGGAGTTCGGCGAGCCGTCGACCGTGGGCATGTCCCGCTCCTGCGCCACTCGCCCCGGCTGCAGGCCGGCCAGTCCGGAGGCGAGGACGAAGGGGCGGCCGGTGTCGGCGAGCGCGTCGCCGAAGGCGTCGACGGCCCGGCGGTCGGTCTCGGCGGCGGTGCGGAAGTCGCCGGTGAAGGCGATGTCGTGCCGGAAGGCGAGGTGGACGACGCCGTCCGACGCGGTGGCGGCGGCGCGCAGGACGTCGAGGTCGTCCAGGGTGCCGCGGACCACGTCGGCCCCGGCGGCGGTGAGGGCGGCGGCGGAGGCGTCGGAGCGGGCGAGCCCGACGACCTCGTGGCCCGCGTCGAGGAGTTCGGGGACGAGGGCCGAGCCGATCCAGCCGGAGGCGCCGGTCACGAAGATGCGCATGGGAGAGCCCCATCCTGTCGATGTCAGTGACTGACATCGACCGTAGCACTCGATGTCAGTCACTGTCATCGCGTACCATCCCGGCATGGGCAGATGGGAGCCGAACGCGCGCCTGCGCCTGGCGGAAGCGGCGTTGCAGCTTTTCGGCGAGCGCGGCTACGAGCAGACGACCGTGGCGGAGATCGCCAAGCGGGCCGGGCTGACCGAGCGCACCTTCTTCCGGCACTACACCGACAAGCGCGAGGTGCTGTTCGACGGCTCGGCCGTCATGGAGGCGCTGCTCGCCGAGGCGGTCGCCGGGGCGCCCGAGCCGGTGGAGCCCATCGACGCGGTGCGGGCGGGGCTGGACGCGCTGTCCACGGTGTTCGACGGCCGCCACGAGCAGTCCCGGCGCCGCCAGGCCGTCATCGTGGCGAACACGGAGCTGCGCGAGCGCGAGCTGATCAAGCTCGCCTCGCTGTCGGCCGCGCTCGCCGACGCCCTGCGCCACCGCGGCGTCCCCGCCTCGACCGCGGACCTGGCCGCCGAGGCGGGCATGGCCGTGCTGAAGATCGGCTACGAGCGCTGGGTCGCCGCGGACGAGGAACGCCCCCTGCGGCAGCTGCTGCGCGAGACCCTGGCGGAGCTGCGGACCGTCACCGCGGGCGCCGGCCCGGGGCCCGACGCGCTACAGGAGCGGTGAGCGGGAGCGCCCCGGAGCGGTGGGCGGCCGTCAGGCCCGCAGGCCCCCGACCGGTCACGCCGCGGGACCGGTCAGGCACAGTCCCTGCGGCCCTGCTCGCCCCCGTCCCGTCGAGACGCCCGATGCCACCTCAACTACCGGGCAGGCGGCGGCAGTTCCGGTGTCGGCCGTGGTCCCGCTAGGCCAGGACCCGGGCAAGGTCCGGGTTCGCCGTGGAGCGGGCCTTCAGGCCGAGGGAGCCGGTGGCCGCCGCGAGGGTCATCGCGTAGGAGTCGACGGCCCGGGAGACGTTGGGGGCGTCCAGGCCGGCTCCCGTCACCAGGCGGTCGAGGTCGACGTAGGCGGAACGGACGGTCTCGACCCACCGGTACACGCGCCAGTCCTGCTCCCAGCCGGCCGTGTACGCGGCGGGCAGGCCGCGCGCCCAGCGCCGGAACATCCGCTCGCGGATCTCCGGGCGGGTCGGGGTGAGGTGCATGTGGCGGACCAGGTCGTACAGCGGGTCGCCGACCAGGGCCATCTCCCAGTCGATGACGGTCAGCGCGAGGGCGTCGTCGCGGCGCACCAGGTTCCAGGGGTTCAGGTCGCCGTGGAGCAGGGCCGGCCGGCGCCGGCGCACCGTGTACCGGCGCAGGATCTGCCGCAGCCGCGGGGCGTCGGGCAGGCCGAGGTGGCGGGCCAGGTGCTGCGACTCCTTGGGCAGACCGCCCACCAGGAGCACCAGTTGGTCGCACAGCCAGTCGAAGAAGCTCTCCTCGCCCGCGACCGGGTCGAGGCCGGAGTAGTCCACCTCGGTCAGCGCGCACAGCTGGTCGACGAGCCCGTCCGCCTCGTGCGGCAGCAGGCCGTGCACCGGGTGGCCGGGCGGGTCGTCGGTGTTCTCGGGGCCGACGTAGGTGTGGATGGCGTACTGCTCCCCGCCGTGGCTGTGGCCCAGGGCGAGCACCCGGGGGGCCGCGACCCGGGCCCCCGACCGTTCGATGGCACACAGCACGGCGTGCTCACTGAGGAAACTCGGCTCGCGCCGGCAGAAACCCGCGATCTTGCGCCGCACCACGACCGGGTGGTCGACGCCGGGCACCCGGACCACCGAGTTCAGGTGCGCGGTGCCCTTGAACACCCGGCCGGCCGGGGCCAACCCCTCGGCGACGAGCGCCTGTTCGACGGCAGGGGCGGGGAAGTCGGGCCGCTCGGGAAGACGGCGGTCCCAGGTCCAGGCGATCGCCTCGGCGGCGCGGCCCGGGCCGCCGCGCAGCGCCGTCCGCGAGGCCCGCCAGCGGAACAGGACCCGTTCGACCTCGGCCGTGTCCGGCACGTTCCTCAGGCCGAGCGGTTCGGCGGCGGCCCGCAGGGCCCGGCGCACACGGGCGGTCGCCTCGTCCAGGCCCTCCTGGCCGGGCGCGTCCTCCAGGGCCCGGACCGCCCGCATCACGTCGGGGTAGACGGACTGCGCCCGCTCGAAGGCGACGTAGTGGCGCAGGTCCTTGGCCAGCCCGTGGACGGCGGCGGGGCGGACGCGCTCCATGGCCTCGGCCCAGGTGTCGATCACCTCGGCCCACTGGTGGCCGGGGTAGCGCATCCGGACCAGGTGGACGGCGAGGTCGTGCAGGGGGTCGCCGTAGGTGGCCAGTTCCCAGTCGACGCAGACGAGGGCCGGCTCTCCGCCCTCCGGCACGATCAGGTTGTCGCGGTGCAGGTCCGCGTGGAGCAGGCTGTACGGCCGCCGGGCCATCGCCGGCACCTGCTCGGCCAGCCGGACCAGGGCGTCCTCCGGTACGCCCAGCGCCGCGAACAGGCCGCCGAACGTGGGCCGGTTGGGCCGCCTGATCTGCAGGTCCGCCCGGCGGGCCAGGGTCTGCAGGAAGCCCTGGCTGTCCTTGTCGTTGCGCGGCCACTGCGGCGGCAGCGGGGGCAGCGCCTCGCGGCGGACCTGGGTCATCCGGGCGAGCAGGTCGGCCAGCGCCTTGACGAACAGGGTGTCGACCGGTTTGCCGTCGGCGCACACGCGCGAGAGCGGCACGCCCTCCACATGGCTGTGGACGGCGTGGCCGTCCAGTGCGACCAGGCACTGCGGGACGCCGGGCAGCACCCCTTGGACGCAGTCCAGGATCCGTGCCTCGTCCTGCCAGGTCCGGATCACCACGGGCAGCGCGTCCGCGCGGCGGCTCCGGACGGTCACCGGCGTGCCGGGCTCCCTGCGCAGCAGCCGGGCCAGGGGCTCGGTCAGGGGCAGGACACGGTTGTGGTGGTGGTGCCCGCCGCTCACCACGCCCTGCTCAGCCGCGAGGCGTACGAACTCCTGTACGTCGCGAGCGGCACGCTCCCCGAGGAAGGGTCGGGAAGGAGGTGGTGCGCCCACGGCCGCTCCAAGTGCTCACACGATGATCACAGTATGGCAAAAGGTACGCCTGCGGTCATTTCGGTCACGACGGGCCGACCCTTCGTCGCGGCACAACGGGTGGCGTGCCAGGTGTTGCTCGGGCGGTGCGGGCATGCTACAGCACGGCCCTGCACGGCCTGACGCGCTGTTCATGGAGCCGGCGGCTTCCTCACGGACTCGGACCAGGTCTGCCTGGATGTGGCGAAAACCGATCCCGATGCGTTCGGATGCGCGTCGCGTGGATGCGGTGTCGGGCGGGCGAGGGGCCGGGGAGCGTGCCGCGCCTGGCGCCCGTCGCTCAGGCCTGCCCCCGCACGATCCGCAGCACCGGCTCCAGTGAGTCCACGACCGTCGTGGCGCCGGATTCGCGCAGCAGCTTCTCCTTGCGGGCGTTGTGGGCGTAGCCGAGGAAGGGCACGCCCGCGCGCAGGGCGGCCTCGTGGTCGGCGGGGGTGTCGCCGATCATCAGGGCCTTCGCCGGGGCCACGCCCGTGGCGCGCAGGGCGCGGTTGAGGCAGTGCGGGTCCGGCTTGAGGCGGCGCAGTTCCCGGGTGCGGCCGTAGACATGGGGGGCGAAGCAGGCGGACAGGCCGCGGCTGTCGAGGTAGGCGCGCACCACGAGGGGCGAGTTGTTCGTCGCGACGGCCAGCCGGCGGCCCAGCGCCGACCAGGTGCGGATCAGCGGGTCGGCGTACGGCGTGGGCCAGGCGGAGGCCGTGGCGCGCAGCTCCTCCTCGGTCAGGCGCGCCTCCAGCTCCGTGACCAGGTCGCTGCCGGGGTGCCGGTGGTCCACGGCGCGCAGAACGGCGTGCGGGTCCAGCAGCTCCCGTTCGTCCTCCGACAGCAGACCGTGCAGGCCCCGGCCCTCCAGCCAGCCCACCAGCTCGGTCGCCACCCGCTCGGCGGAGTGCCCCGCGAACAGCCGGCAGATCGGTCCGTCGAAGTCCCAGAGCACCACATGGGCGCCTTTGATCAGATTCCGCAGTTTTCCGGTCTCTGTGGCAGTCTGCGCCGCCACCGCTTCGGTACGCGTCCGGTCAGAGGTCACTAGGAGAGTGTCATCTCCGTGGTGATCGTTTCCCAGAGGGCGTCGAACCACTTCTGCGATTCCGCGACGAACGCGGCGTCGCGCCGCCCGGCGTGCCGGGCGAAGGAGAACAGCAGGGACTGCGAGCCGAGCGCGTCGTACATGTCCAGCGTCTCGCCGCCCCACTCCTCCGCGCGCCGGGTGAGCGTGTAGTAGCCGAGCAGCGCCTCCTCGCCGTTGATGAGGTAGAGCTTGACCGGCGAGGTGAAGGGCAGCGCGCGGAAGGACACGTGCACGTCGATGCCGTGCGTGGCGCGCAGCGCCAGCAGGTTGTGCCGCAGCACGTTGCCCTGCGCGTTGCGCATGTCCAGCCAGCGCCGGTGCACCACCTCGTCCCCGCCCTCGCCCGCCGGCACGGGGAAGGCCAGGGAGATGTCGCGGGACGGCAGCAGGATGCGGGCGTCGATCGCCTCCGGGTGCAGGCGGCCCTCGTGGATCAGGCGCAGCGGCTCGCCGAGGGCCACCATCAGGGTCTCCGCTGTGTGGCACACCACGTCGATGCGCACGCGCGACGCCTGGAAGGCCTCCGTCAGCCGGGGGCCTAGGCCCACCATGGTCGGCTGCGGCTCCTCGCGGACCCGGGTGGCCTCCGCGATCCTCGGCGGGCTGCCCTTGCTCACGTTGGTCAGCAGGCCGTCCTCCTGCAGTGCCCGCAGGGCCTGGCGCACGGCGCCGCGCTCCACTCCGAACTCCTCGGCGAGTTCGGCCTGGGTGGGCAGGCGGTCACCGGGCTTCAGCTCGCCGGCGCGGATCCTCTCCCGGAGGGTGTCGGCGATCTCCTGGGCCGAGTTCTTGCGGCTGCCGTTCACGGCCACGTTCTCCTGGGTCACGGCCAAACGCTACAACTCTGATCCACTTGGCGGGAGTTGTTGGCAACTTGTTTATGAGTGACTGCCAAGTGGGCACAACTACAGCAGAGTTGGTTGCCAACTCCCCGGAGTTGGCGGAACTTTCAACTCCCCCCACCATCGACCCGCCCAGGAAAGCGCCCGAAGGGGGAACCGTCCATGCCCGCTCTCGCGATTCTGTCCGCGCTCTTCGTCGTCGGCTTCGAGCAGATCGTCCAGGTCAAGTACGGCGCGGTGGGCTTCATCGGCCTGCTGCTGTTCAGCATCGGCCTCAAGGCCAAGAGCCCCGCACTCAGCTCCGTCGGCGCCGTGGTGCTGGCGATGCTGGTCGCCGGCCCGGTGCTGTGACGGCCGGCCGGCGGGTCCGTCACACCCGCCGCGCCCCCCGGCGCTCGCCGGGCCGCTCCCCGTGGGAGACGGTCAGTTCGTGAGATCCAGCTCCGAACTGATCGTCTCCCACAGTGCGTCGAACCACAGGTGGGACTGCTCGACGAACTTCGTGTCGCGCAGCCCGGCGCCCTGCGCGAACGAGAACAGGATCGACTGGGTGCCCTGCGCGTCGTACAGCTGCAGCTGCCGCTGGTCGATCTCCTCCTCGCGCCGCCGCACGGTGTAGTAGGCGAACAGCGCCTCGCTGCCGTTGAGCAGGTACAGCTTGACCGGCGGGGTGAAGGGCAGCGCGCGGAAGGTCACGTGCACGTCGATGCCGTGCGTGGTGCGCAGGGACAGCAGATTGTGCTGAAGGACCTGCCCCTGGGCGTTGCGCTGGGCGAGCCACCGCCGGCGCAGGGGGCCCGACTCGGCGGCGTCCACCGGTGCGGGGAAGGCGAGGTCGATGTCCCGGCTGGGCAGCAGGACCCGCACGTCGATCTTGGCCGGTTTCAGTCGCCCGGCGTGGATCTGGCGCAGCGGCTCGCCGATGGCGAGGGTGAGCGAGACCGCCGTCAGGCACAGGGCGTCGACCTGCACCTGAGGCGACTCGAAGGCGGCGGCGATGCGGGGCGCGAGCGCGGCCGTGGTCGGCAGCGGCGGCGCGGTCGGTCCGCTCAGCGCCCGCTCCGGATCGGGCGCCACCGTCGCGGGGCTCCCTTTGGACACATTGGTCAGCAGCCGCTCGGACTGCAGGATGCGCAGGGCCTGGCGCACGGCTCCACGCTCGACGCCGAACTCCTCGGCCAGCATGGCCTGCGTGGGCATGCGCTGACCCGGCCGCAGCACGCCGGTCCTGATCCGGCGCCGCAGTTCGTCGGCCACCTCGCGGTGTGACGTCTGTGGCCGTTGCGGCCTCTTCGGCCCAGGGGCGGAGGCGGGTTCCGGGTCCACGCCCAAACAGTACAACTTCCCGCCATCTTTAGGCAGTTCCACGAAAGGTGGTTATGAGCCGCTTCCAAGCGGAGATAAGAAGAGAGGAGTTGGTAACCAACTTGAGCAACCTGGTCAGGTCATCCAGAGGTTGGCCACCAGGGTGACAGATGGGGAATGCCGCACGTGCTTCCTTCCGGAGGGGAGCCGGGAGCCGTACGGCACAGCCGCGAGCCGGCACCAGCGACGTACAGCCACAACCGAAGACGGCGCAGCCGCAGAGCTGACATCGAAAGACCCGAGCACCGCCACAAGCGAACACGGCCGCACAGCCACAACAGAACACGGGACAGCCACAACTGAAGACCGCGGCACAGCCACAACCGAACACCACAGCACAGTCACAACCGAACACCACAGCACAGTCACAACTGAAGACCGGTCACGACGGAAGCACCGGCACGGGAGCTTCCCGCACAGCCACAACCGAAGAGCGTCTCGTACAGCCACAACTGAACAGCCACGCTACGGATGCACCACTTCCCCATCGTCCCCGGCAGAAGGGAGCCCCGCGGACCACTCAGAACAGGTCCGGGCACCACGGTCGCCTGGACGTGCGCAGCAGGGCGTCGGCCACACGGGCGGCGCCCGCTCGCTCTTCCTGGACCCGGCCGAGCGCGGCGAGGCGCACCGCCGACTCGTCACCGAGCCACAGGGTCGCCAACTCCCCCACACCCAGGGTCAGATCGGCCCCCTCGGTGGTCGGCGTGCAGGACCCCCCGTCGGCCGACGCCTGAAGCCGGAACCGTCCGCCCGTCAGCCCGGCCGGATCGACGACCTCCAGCACCAGCGTGCCCGTCCCTTCGTACGTCCGCGCCTCCAGGGCCCGTCGGACGTCCAGGATGCGCACCCACAGCCCGTCCGCCTGCGCGGTGACGGCGGCCGCGCGCGGGTCGGGCAGGAGGAGCGGCAGCAGGTCGTCCGGGGCCCGCCGGCCGCTCTTGACCCGCACCACCCAGTCCACCGAGCAGACGTACAGCCACAGGGCGCGCTCGGCGGCCGGGGTCACCGCGATCAGGTCCTTCACGGTGGCCGTGATCCGCGGCTGCTTGGCCTCCGACCAGGTCTCGTCGCACACGTACGCCGCCAGTCCCTCCACCGTGCCGTCCGCCGCGCGGTACACGACGTAGAAGGGCTCGGTCCACGGCGTGCCGGGCAGCCGGACGACTCCGGTGTTGAGCTGCCACCAGTACTCGGAACGGTCGATCACGCCGTGCTGGATCCGGCGCAGCCGCTCGTGCAGCTCGGGACCGAGCTTGCGGACGTCGTCGCCGTCGACGAGATCGACGCGGCCGCCGTCCTCCGGGCCGGACCAGCGCGGGTCCAGTCCGGTCCGGGTGACGTCGACGGTCCACTCGGTGTTCCAGGTGGCGGGGCCGAAGCCGAAGCGGCCGTAGATCGGGTACTCGGCGGCGAGCAGGGTGGCGACGACGTCACCGCGTTCCTTGGCCGCCGCCAGGTCGTGCGCCATCATCCGGGTCAGCAGGCCCCGGCGGCGGTGGGTGGCGGTGACGGTGACGTTCGAGACGGCGTCGGCGGGCACGGCCGCCCCGCCGACGGCGGTCAGCTCCTGCGCGAAGGAGCGGAACGTGGCCACGCACCGTCCGGCGTCGAAGGCGCCCAGGGTGCGCGAGAGCACGATGTTCCGGCTGCGGTCGGCGATCTCGGCCTCGGAGACCTCCGGACTGCGCAGGAAACCGGTGTGCCGGGCGCGGATCCAGTCGGGGATCTCCGCCTCGGTGATCGGGCGTACGTCGATGCCGGTGCGGGCGGGTACGAAGGTCATGGACCGACCGTAGGACGGCCCGCGCGACGCTGTCTCGGCGTTTTCGCCCCCCGCCTCCCCGCCCGCGAGCGCGACCGCGGGTCAGACGAGCAGGTCGTCCACCTGGGCCTCGCCCTCGCGGTAGCGGCGGGCGATCTCCGCGCTGCAGTCGTCGGCGGCCCGCTGCACCCGCGGCCGGCGCCGGGAGCCCCCCCGTTCGTAGCCCACGAGCCGGGCCATGGCCACGCGCAGCTCCAGGGCGGTGCGGGCCTCGAGGTCCGACAGCTCGACCCCGCCCAGCATCTGTGCGGCCAGCTGCCGGTACTCCTCGCCCGGCGGGGTGCCGGGGGTGAGGTGGCGGGCCGAGGAACGCTGCCGGGCAGGTCCGTCCCGGAGGATCTCCGCGAGCCGCTCCACGACGGAGGCCCGCTCGGCGGAGGACTCCCGGCCGCTGTCCACGACGGCCCCGGGCACACGGCGGGCCTGCTCCGCGCGCAGGATGTCGATGCGCCCCTGCAGCAGCCGCCGCACGTAGCTCAGGTCGGCCTCGTCGCGCTGCGCCTGCCGGCGCAGGGTGCGCAGCTCGGCCAGGCTCAGCAGGGCCAGATCGGGCTCCTGCCGGTCGTCCCCGGGCAGCGCCGGGTCGTCGGCAGCCGCCGGACCGGCGGACGGCGCACCGGCGGACAGTGTTCCGGCGGACGGCGGCACGCTGTCGGGCGGCGGCACGGTCTCCGGCATCGGCGGGCTGTCGGTGCGCTGCACGGGCGGCCGGTGGCACTCCGTACCCCCGAGCGCACCGGTCACGCCGAGCGCGCCGGCCAGACCGGCCAGACCGGCGCTGTCAGCCCTGTCGGTCGCGGTGGTGACAGTGGGAACCCCGGGCGCTCCAGGCACTCCGGTGACTGATGTGTTCATGCGTCTCAACCGTCCCCTCGACCGGCGCGTACGACAGCATCGTGCCACCGGGAGCGGCGACTATGTGCCCGAGTGCCCCCGATAAGCCCCAGATGGGGGGTTACGAAGCAGAAAGAAGCACGATATGGTCGCCCGCCCCGCTGCGGGGCGTGTCGTGGCGCCCGGCATCATGGTCGGCATGCGTGCAGTGGTGCAGAGGGTGGACGGCGCGAGCGTCGTCGTGGACGGCGAGACGGTGGGGGCCATCGAGGGCGAGGGCCTGTGCGTCCTGGTCGGGGTCACCCACGACGACACCGAGGAGAAGGCGGCGCAGCTGGCGCGCAAGCTGTGGACGATCCGCATGCTGCACGACGAGAGGTCCTGCAGCGACACCGGCGCGCCGCTGCTGGTCGTCAGCCAGTTCACGCTCTACGGCGACGCCCGCAAGGGCCGCCGCCCCACCTGGAACGCGGCCGCCCCCGGCGACGTCGCCGAGTCGCTCGTGGACGAGGTGGTCGCCCAGCTGCGCGCGCTGGGCGCGACGGTGGCGACGGGCCGGTTCGGGGCGCGGATGCGGGTGTCGTTGACGAACGACGGCCCGTTCACGGTCCTGCTGGAGATCTGACCGCCCGGCCCCGCACGGCCAGGTGCGCCACCCGTCCCGGCCGGCCCGCCCCCCGAGGGGCAAGCGGCCCGGCCCCGTCGGGCGGGTGCGCCGCCGGGGCCGCTACGGCGCGACGACGACCTCCTGCGCCGCCGCGGTGTCGCCGGCCATCAGGCGGGCGTCCACCGGCACGTTGCGCTTGACCAGGGCGAGGGCGACGGGACCCAGCTCGTGGTGGCGTGCGGAGGTGGGGACGAAGCCGACCTTGCGGCCGTCCGGGCCCTCGTCGGCGAGGCGGATCTCGGTGCCGTGCACCGGCAGGTGGACCTCGCTGCCGTCCCGGTGCAGGAAGACCAGGCGGCGCGGCGGCTTGCCGAGGTTCTGCACCCGGGCCACGGTCTCCTGCCCCCGGTAGCAGCCCTTCTGCAGGTGCACGGCCGTGCCGATCCAGCCCAGCTCGTGCGGGATGGTGCGGTGGTCGGTCTCGAAGCCGAGCCGGGGCCGGTGCTGCTCGACGCGCAGCGCCTCGTGGGCGAGGATACCGGCAGGCGGACCGGCCTTCTCGGCGTACGACTCCAGGTCGGCGCGGGGCAGGAACAGGTCGCGGCCGTAGGGGGTCTCCCGGACGACGACGCCCTCGGGGACCTCGGCGATCGAGCCGGCCGGCAGGTGCACGACGGCGATGTCGGCAGTCCGGTCGGCGATCTCGACCCGGTAGAAGAACTTCATCGACTCCAGGTAGGCGACCAGTGCCTCCTGGGTGCCGGGCTCCACGTGGGCCCAGACCGTCTCGCCGTCGTCCACCAGGTACAGCGCGTGCTCGATGTGGCCGTGCGCGGACAGGATCAGCGCCTCGGTGGCCCGGCCGGCGGGCAGCTCGCTGACGTGCTGGGTGAGCAGCAGGTGCAGCCAGCTCAGCCGGTCCTCGCCGGAGACGGTGACGACACCGCGGTGCGAGAGGTCGACGAAGCCGGTGCCGTCGGCGAGGGCGCGCTGCTCGCGGAACAGGTCGCCGTAGTGCGCGGCGACGCCTTCGTCCGCGCCTTCGGCGGCGACGGCGCCGGGCAGGGACAGCAGGGGGCTCTTCATACGAGCAAGCCTACGACGCGCCGTCCGGCCGCTCGGATGAACAGTCCTTGCACCGGCCGAAGATGGCGAAGTGCTTCATGTCGGTGTCGAACCCGAACTGCCGCCGCAGCTTGGCCGTGAAGTCGGCGGCCACCTCGACGTCGGCCTCGATGACGTTCTCGCAGTCCCGGCAGACCAGGTGCAGGTGGTGGTGGCGGTCGGCGAGGTGGTAGGTGGGCGCCCCGTGGCCCAGGTGGGCGTGGCTGACCAGGCCCAGCTCCTCCAGCAGTTCCAGCGTCCGGTAGACGGTGGAAATGTTGACCCCCGACGCCGTCTTCCTCACCTCGCCGAGGATGTCGTCGGGGGTCGCGTGTTCCAGGGTGTCCACGGCTTCGAGCACGAGTTGCCGCTGCGGCGTCAGCCGGTAGCCGCGCTGCCTGAGGTCGCTCTTCCAGTCGGTGCTCACCACACCAGAGAGTCTAGGACTACTTGAAGAAGGCGATCCCGTCGTCCGGCAGGTCGTCCGGGAGGGCCTTGGCCCAGCGCTCGACGTCCTCGGGGGTGACGACCTTCTTAAGGTGGGCGGACATGTACGGCCGCAGTTCGACCTCGGGGGTCTGCTTCTCACCGACCCACATCAGGTCGCCCTTGACGTAGCCGTAGAGCCGCTTGCCGCCGGTGTAGGGGCGGGAGGCGGGGGTGCGCGCCACGGCATCGGTGACCAGGTCGATCTGCGGCTTCTTGTCGGCCAGCTCGCCGTACCAGATCTCGACGACGCCGTCGTCGCGGGTCATCGTGACCTCGACCTTGCGCTGGTCGTCGATCCGCCAGAAGCCGGACTCGGTCTCCAGCGGCTTGACCTTGTTGCCGTCGTTGTCCAGCACCCAGGTGCGGGAGTGGTACTCCAGGAAGTCCCGGCCGTCGTGGGTGAAGGTGACCTCCTGGCCGAAGTTGCACTTCTCGGCCCCGGGGAAGTCGTGCACACCGGCACCGGCCCAGTCGCCGAGCAGGAAGGCGAGCGGGACCAGGCTCTTGTGGAGGTCGGACGGAATCTCGATCATGAGCGGCGTTCCCTGGTGGTGGTCAGCGCTGGCCCTGGTACAGCTTCTTCACGGTCAGGTAGGCGAAGGCGAGGACGCCGACGCAGACCAGAACCAGCAGGGTTTCGAAGAAGATCTCCACGGGTGCTCCTTGTTGAGCGCGGTGCGGTACGGGGTACCAAAGGGCCGGCCCCCAGCTTAGTCGGGCCGGGGACGGCCCTCTTGTCGAGGTGCTCCCTCACCCGTTCAGCACAGCAGCTCGCTCTGCAACGTGACCGTCTGCCGGAACGGGACGGCCAGGGCGGTGCCCTTACGGGACTGGATGACGACGGCGAGGACGTCACCGGCGCGCACGTAGGCGTGCCGGACCTGTTCGGCACCGTAGGGCTTGGCCTCGGCGTACGCGTACCGCTCGACGCCGCGGACCACCGCCCCGGCCGGGAAGGCGTCGATGACGGCCTCCTCGGCACCGCGCACCGGGTACTTCGGCCCCGCGTAGGGGGCCAGGTCGGTGCGCAGTTCCTCGGTGACGGTCGCGGTGTCGAACTGGAGCAGGTAGATCCGCGTGTGCGTACCGTCGGGGGTCGTCCAGCCGCGGGCGGCGATGTGCCGGAGCCCCAGTTCCCGCAGCTGCCCCCCGACCTCCTCCCGGTCCTCCCGGTGGCCGTACTCCGCCACGAAGTCCTTCGTCGCCAGCCAGCCGTCCGTACCGCGCAGTGCCTTGTCCTCGGTCGCGCCCCTGGGCGCGGGCAGGACCAGGGAGCGCAGGTCGGCGTAGTGGGCACCGTCGGTGTTCTCCGAGGCGAGCGGACCGGGGCTGCCGGAGGGCAGGGGCGGCCGGGTGAGCGTCGGATAGTCCCAGCGTCCGTCGGAGGCGGTGGCCAGTCCGGGCACATCGGTGCGTTCCATGCGCGTGATGCCGTACGCCGTCGAGGCGCCGACCGCAGCGAAGACGGCCACCGCCGCCACCCAGCGCAGCGCGGCGGTCAGGGTGCGGCGCCCCTTCGGCGCCCCGGTCGGTGCGGCGGGCGGGCGAGGGACGTCCGGGCTCGGCGGCGGCACCGTCAGGGCCTGCTGCTCGGTCATACCGCCTCCCCGGGCTCGGCGATGCGGTCGAGCTGTTCCTTCAGCAGGGTCGCGGCCTGCCCGGTGTCGAACGAGGCCGGGCCGTCGGCGACGGCGGTGACCAGGATCTCGCCCACGTAGGCGGAACAGAACATCGACTTCAGATCCTCTTCGGCGTCCTTCGGCGGCAGGAAGCAGTGGGCGTCCTTGTGCCCCTTGATCGACGGGCCCTTCCGGAAGATCCCGAAGGCGTCCATGAAGGCACTCTGGAATCGGGCGTTGTCCTTGGCGGCTGCCCTGCTCATCCGGGTGAGGACGACACTCACGGTGAAGGCGTTCTTCGCATACGTGTAGGCGATGTCGTCCGTGCTGAGGTAGCTGCGCATCACCATGCCGGAGACGTGCTGCCGGTCGATCTCCCGCTCCATCTGCTCGCGGCGGCTGCGGGGCAGATCGCGCAGGGACTCCTTGCGCAGTTCCGCGACCTCGCGGCCCGTGAACACGGCGTCGGAGCCGTGTTCGGCGAGGTCCGGGCCGCGGCCCCAGCCGTCCCCGTACGGCAGGAGCATTCCGGCGAGTCCGGACGCGGCGGCTTTCCGGCCGTTGCCCCGGCTGTCGCCCCGGCCGCTGTCGTCGGTCTGCTTCGGCAGCGCCCAGACGGGCGCTCCGGGGTCCCGGTCCGCGCCGCTCACCGTCACGGCGGTGCAGGCGATCCCGGCGATCGTCGCGAGGGCGAGCAGGACGGACGCCGCCACGGTCGCGGTCGAGCGGCCCGTGCGCCGGCTCGGGCGCTTCGGCGCGGGCAGGGGGGTCGGAGACGTCGCGTCGGCATCGCCCGGCTCCGGGCGGACGGCAGACTCCGGCTCGGCGGGCACGGAGGTGGATACGGGCGCGGGCTGCACCTGGGTCGGCTCCGGGCCGGTGGGCGCGCTCGGTGATGCCTGTCCGCGGTCGTTGTCGCTCACAGGCGCTCCATCTGTCGCTCGGCCAGATCCACGACTTTCGCCCCGGAGACCGGTTTGCTGTCCCGCACGAAGATTTCCACGGCGATGTCCCCGCGCCATGCGTACGCCTCCGCGCCGTAGGCGCGGTCCACCCCGCTGTCGGGCCGGGAGCGCACGTACGCCTGGCCGTCGGTGGTGCCGGGCACCGGCAGGGTCCGCGTGCCGGGTTCCGCCTCCTTCCAGTACTGGTTGTTCTTCGTGGCCGCGCGGGCCCCGAGCGTCTCCTCCTGCCGGTACTGGATGAGACGGACCTCCACGGAAGTGCTGCCGGACGTCCAGCCGGTGACCGCGGCACGCCGGAATTCGGTCTCGATCAGGTGGCCGAACTCATCGTCCGGATGGTCATAGGCCTTCGCGTAGGCGGCCATGTCCAGCCAGCCGTCGTCGCCCTGCAAGTTCTCCGCGGCCCTCGCCCCGCTCGGCTTCCTCAGCAGCAGCTTGCGCAGGTCACCGTCTGTCTTCACCCGCCGGTCCGCCGCGGCCGACAGGGGCTCCGCCCCGGTCTTCGCCTGCCGGATCACGGGCTGGGACAGCGGCGGCAGCGGGGTCGGGTCCTGACCGGCCTGGACCACGTACCCCGTGCAGATCCCCGCGATCGCACCGAGCCCGGCGGCCACGGCGATGAGGAGCGCGGTACGCCGATGCCGACGCGGAGCCGTCGGCGGTTCCGCTGCCGGCTGCACTGCTTGCGGCTGTACCGCTTGCGATGGTGCTGCTTGCGGCTGTGCCGCTGTCGGGCCGTCCGGCGGCACCGCCGGTCTTTCCGATGGTTCTTCCGGTCTTTCCGGTATCTCCAAGACGTCCCCCCACGGAGCCTGAAGCCGATCTTCCTCTGGGATGCACAGGAGACCCATGGGTGACGTACGAAGTTGTAAGGATCACGATTACGATTTCGTCATGGCGAAGAAGCTCGTGATCAAGGTGACGGCGGGGGCGGACGCCCCTGAGCGTTGCTCGCAGGCGTTCACGGTCGCGGCCGTGGCCGTGGCCAGTGGCGTCGATGTCTCGCTGTGGCTGACCGGGGAGTCGTCCTGGTTCGCGCTGCCGGGGCGCGCCGCCGAGTTCGAGCTGCCGCACGCCGCGCCGCTGCCGGACCTGATCGACTCGATCCTCGCGGCCGGGCGGATCACCCTGTGCACGCAGTGCGCGGCACGGCGGGAGATCACGGAGAAGGACGTCATCGAGGGCGTGCGGATCGCCGGTGCGCAGGTCTTCGTGCAGGAGGCGCTGGGCGAGGACACGCAGGCGCTCGTCTACTGAGCCGGTCGCTCGTCCAGAGCCGGTACCGAGCCGGCCGCGGGAGCGTGCGCGGAGGGGCGCGCCGTACGCCGAGGGGTACGTGCCGGGGGCCGGGGGCGGCCCCGGCTCTTATACACATCCGACG
>NZ_LR732544.1:6055875-6149195 GCF_902506575.1 Streptomyces mexicanus
GCGCAAGCGCGCCGCGGCCCGCACAGCGGCGCGCGGCTGCGGGGGCCGCGTGGCGGACGCGCCCCCGCACGCCGGCCGCGCGGGACGCGGCCGGCGTGCGGGACCGTCAGCCGGCGCGGACCCCGCTCCACATCTCCGCGCTGCCGCGCTCGTCGCGCCGGTGGCCGTCGGCGACGTCGTGCACCAGGTCACGGTTCTGGGCGAGGAGGAGGCGCATCTGCTCGACGGCGTTGTTCCACTGCTGCTGGACGTTCAGGTACTCCTTCTTGTCGTCACCGCTCCAGCCGGCCTTCAGCGGCGCCAGGTCCTCCTCCAGCGTGGCGAGGGTCTGGCTGATGGCCTGGGTCTGCTGCTGCATTTCCTCGATCGCGTTCGCCACCGTGCTGTAGTGGACGTCGATGACGCCGTCCGTGTAGTCGGGCATGCCTGGTGCCTCTCTGTTCGTCGGACCGGGATCCGGGGGAGGTGGGGGACGGGAGGTGATGAGCCGGTACCGGTGACGCGGCCCCGGGCCTCACACGCGGGCCGTGGTCAGGTCAGGGCTTCGAACACACCGGCCGAGACCTGGCTCGTCTGCTGCTGGATGCTCTCCTGGTGCCGCAGCGACGTCCTTCGTGCGCTCTCTCGGTTGTCCTCCAGCGCGTTCGTCATCTTGTCGATCTGCTGGATGATCCTGTTGGCCTGCTCGTCCCAGGCACGGAAGAGGGACTGGAAGGCACGGCCCTCATCCCCGTTGACGCCGAGCGACAGCGCCGCGACGTTGCCGCGGATGCGGTTCACACCCTCTCTGGCCGTGCCCAGCGCCTGTACGCCGCTCCTCACCGAGCTGTCGTTCACCAACCGGTTGTCGGACATGGTGTGCTCCCTTCGGTTGGGTTTCGTGTGCCGATCGTGTTTTACCGATGCTAGGGAGCACCGAGTGTCCCGTGCAACGGAGACGGACTGATTCGGTCGTCTTTGTGGCCGAGTAAATACCGCTGAGCGAAGGGGAGTTACGCCGGGGTTTCCAAAGATGGTCCGCGGGTCGAAGGCGACCGGTCGGGCCGGCCGGGGCGGCGGCTCCAGGGTGCAGGGGAATGCGCTGGTGAAACGGGCAGCAAACAGGCGCGATGCCGGGACAAGCGGGCGGCATTCCGCCGCCTGCTGCCCGTTTGCTGCCCGATCCGCACTCCGGCGGAACGAACGCACGCCGACGCGACGCGAGTTCTTGAGCAATATCTGAGGTTTCGCTGTTCCGTAATTCCGGGCACCGCACGAATATCCGTCATCCGCCCCGGAGGCGGTGCCCGCATCGCCTCGGCTCGTGTGCGGGTGCGGGTGCGGGTGCGGGTGCCGGTGCCGGGCGGATTCAACGCGTGTGTAGCGCCGCGGTGTTCTGCCCGAGGCCGTCCGCGCTGCCGCTGCCGGCGACCTGTGCCGTCCCCCGCTGCGTGCCGCCGCACGCCGCCGCGGTCGTCCGCGGCGGCGCGGCCCCGGCCGCCGCCGCCCGGTCGAGGTCCGCGCCCGTGGGAAGGGAGGCCAGCAGCGGAGCGGGGACCGACGCGATGTCACCGGTGTCGTAGCCGAGCGCGCGCAGCGACTCCGTCGACGGCACCCGGTACTTGACCCCGTTCTCCGCCACCAGGTAGGTCGTGTCGGCGTGCGCGGCACCGCTCGCCCCGAGCGCCCGTACCAGCGCACCGTGCCCGGGCCGTACCACGATGGCGTCGGGCTTGACGCAGGGCGCCTGCAGTCCCTGCGTTCCCGTGGAGACCGCCACCGGGGCCAGCGCCGCCAGCGGCGCCAGCACGGTGGTGATCTGCGCGCCCTGGGAGCCGCCGCGCACCTTCGCGCAGAGGGCGGTGCCGCGAGGCACCTGCTGCGGCCGGGGCGGCGTGGCGGGCGCGCCCGCGGTGTCCGGCAGTGCCGTGCGCACCGCCGAGCGATGCCGGCGCAGTACGTCCGTGCCCAGCGTGCGGGCCCGGGGCGAGGAGCCGCCGTACGCGTCCTTCTGCGTCGCCGGGTCGCCCAGGAGCAGCGCGGCACCGACCGGGGTGAGCGGTGCCAGTCCGTCCGCGCGCAGGACGTAGTAGTCGCTGCTGCCACCGGGCACCGCCACCTGGAACACCTGCCCCACCGTGGACGGCTCGCCGCCCAGTTCCGGACCGGCCTGGCCGCGGCCGGGCACCCGGGGCGGGGCCAGCGTGGGACCGGGGGCCAGCGCGTTCAGGAACGCGGCGGAGACCGCGACCGGGGAGGCGGAGCCGTACCCGAGGGCGTCCCGCGCGTCGGACCCGGCGTCCAGCGGGAGCCTGCTGCCGCGCCACACCAGGTACTCCTGCCCGTCCGGGCCGCGTACCAGCAGCCCCCGGTCACCGGCCACCGCGTCGGTCCTCACGGGAGCACCCGCGACCACGGTGGTGGCAGCGGGCGCGGTCACGGGCGACCGCGCGGCACCGCCCGTGCTCGGCAGCGCGCCCTGGGGACCGGTGACGCACACGTGCCAGGCGCCGTTGTCCAGTTCGCCGCTGCCCGGGACGGTGTCGGGCGCTCCTGGAATGCCGACCGGCTCGCCGACCGGGGTACCGCGCAGCGAGGCGCTGCCGACGTCGACGGAGGTCATCGACGGGCCGCCCAGCAGCCGCGCGGAGGCGTAGTTGCGCACCGGGTGCAGGGCGCCCTGGGCGTACACGAAGCGCGCCCCGGTGTCACGGTTGATCACCAGGCTCCCGCCCGCGCGCCAGGAGTCGTTGCCGCCCGGCCTCAGCAGCCCGTACACCGTGGCGCCCGCCGCGACCAGCACCGTGGCCAGCAGGCCGAACAGGATCCCGCGTGTGGTGCGCCCCAGAGGGCTGTCGGGCGCGTCCGGATCGGCGAGCAGCAACCCCGAACTGAGCCTTCCCATCATGAACCCGTGGGCCTGGACCTGATCCCGTTTCGACTGCACTGCCTGTGCCTCGTCCCTCTCGTCCCTCAGCGTTCTCGGTCGCGTGCCCGGCGCCGCGCGGTCAGCCGAACAGGCCGCGCAGCCAGCCGAAGAGCCCGGCCACCCACAGCGTCAGCGGCAGCACCGCCACCGCCACCGCGGTGTGCAGGATCTCCGCCGCCCGGCCCCAGTACGGCAGCATCCGGCGGCCCGGCACCACCCAGGCCGCCAGCGTCAGTACCGCGGCGAGGGCCAGCAGCGCGCCGAACACCACGGGCCGCGTGCCCGGTGCGCTGCCCACCGCCCAGGCCCGGGCCAGCAGCAACAGGCCCCACACGGCGGCCGACGCCAGCGCCAGCCGCTGGCCCACGTGCACCAGACCGCGGGCGTGCAGCAGCAACAGCGCCGTCAGCGCGCCGGCGGTGAGCGCCTGGGCCGTACCGGGCCGGTGGGTCAGCGGCACCAGCGCCGCGGCGACGCTCACCGCGGTCGCGGCGAAGAGCGCCGTGATCCAGCGCCCCGCCAGCTCCGTGCGCGCGGCGCCCTCCTCGCTGTGGTACGGCTCGATGTCCTCCTGGAGCTGACGGGCGTCCGAGGGCAGGGCGGGCATCCGCATCCCGGCGAGCTTGAAGGCCAGCGCGGGCACGAAACCGGCGCTCAGCGCCACCGCCGCACCGACGACCGCGGCGGCACCCTGCGCGTCCAGCCCCGAGTACGCCATCAGCGCCCCGGCCAGCGCCGCCGCCACCGACACCACCGCCGTCGCCAGCAGCGACGGCGCACCCAACCCGGTGGCCGCCAGGGCCAGCACCGCACCACCCGCGCCGGCCGCGCCCGCGGCGAGCAGCCGGGCGCCCACCACCCGGGTGGCATCCGGTCCGGTCACCTCACCGCCGGGCAGCACCCAGGCGGCCAGCGCCAGGCACGGTGCCACCAAGAGCCCCAGCCCCTGCGCGGAGATCCGGTCGCCCATGGCCCGGCTCGCCGAGCCGGCGCCCACCAGCAGCAACATGCCCGCGACACCCGCGCAGACCGGGCGGGACATCCCTGGCGTGCCCGGCCAGAAGAGCATCACCAGGGCACCGAGCACCACCGCGGCGGCGGCGCTCACCAGGGACGCGCGGGCCGCGTCCGGGGTCCAGTTGTGCAGCCGCCGGCGCGCGGTGTCCGCGATGCCGTCCACCAGGTCGTCCAGCCGCGCCTCGGGCAACGCCTCGGTGTGCGGGCGCAGATGGAGCACCGAGCCGTCGGTCAGGCCCGCCTGGGCGAGGGTGGCGTCCTCGTCGAGCGGCGCGTCACCGAGCCGCTGCAGGACCCAGCCCGCGTGCTCCAGGCCCGCCTCCTCCGCGTTCTCGCCCACGTAACGCAGCAGCGTCGGCAGCAGGTCGGCGACGGGCACGTCCGAAGGGACGGCCAGATCGATCGAAACGGCAGGCGCACGTACGGTCAGGCGGCACAGGTCGGCCACCGCGCTGTCGGTCATGTTCGGAACTCTCGTCTCCCGGTGCGGGTGCGGTCGGATACCGCGGGCGTCCTGCCGGGCCCGCGGGTGCTCGGTGGCGGGCGGTGCCCGCTCGTGCGGTCGGGTGCGAAGCAGCCACGGCGGACCGCGGCGTCGGTCTCCCGCCCGGAGTCCGCCGGGCCGCCGGTGGGCGGCGCCGTGCGGACCACTGTCCGGGGCGGCGCCCCGGTGGACCCGGGCCGCCACCGGGCAGGGCGCGACGGCCCTGCGTTCCCCGGCCAGGGGTGGGGCGCCGGTTCGCGCCGTCGTGCCGGCCGGTACGCGAGCGTGCGGGGTGCTCTGGGCGGGTCGTACTCGGTCATGGTCGCTGCCACGGAAATGCCTGACGGGTGGATGGTCCCCACATGGACATGCGCGGGGTCCGAGTGCAGACTACTGCTGCTGCGGACGCGAACGCCGCCGGGCTTCGCCCGCAACGGGCGCACCGTCGACCGTCTCGTCCCTTTCTCCCGAAGTGCTCACCGGGTTTTTCGCGGGCCCGGTCGAAACCGTGGCAGAGTGCGCTGCATTGACGGTGCATCGGGTGTTCCGAGAAGCGGCGCGGGACTGCCGGAGCGATTCCAACGAGCCAGGAGGAGCTGTCCGTTGAGCGTGGTTCTGTTTCGCAGGCCCGCACGCCGGCGCGGGCCGGAAATGCCGGAGGGGCAATTGACGCTCCAGGAGCCACCGGTTCTCGCGGAGACCGTCCCCGACTCCTCGGCCGTCTGGACCTACCTGCCGATGGCGATGATGTCGGTGTCGATGATGCTGATGTTCCTCCGCCAGGGGAGTTCGCCCGGCGTCTTCACCTACATCGCGATGGGCGGGATGATGCTCGCCGCCGCCGCGATGCTCCTCGGCCAGTTCATGCGCCGCTCCGGCGAACGCAAACAGCGCCTGAAGGGCGAGCGCCGCGACTACCTGCGCTACCTCGCGCACACCCGCAAGCGGGTCCGGCAGACCATCGTCGAGCAGCAGCGTGCCCTCGCCTGGCGCCATCCCGAACCCTCCTCGCTGCGCTCGCTGGTGCGCACCACCCGGCTGTGGGAGCGGCGTCCGGCCGACGAGGACTTCGGCGAGGTGCGGATCGCCGTCGGCGAGCAGCAGCTGGCCCTCGCCCTCACACCCGTCTCCACCCGGCCGGTGGAGGACCTGGAGCCGTTGTGCGCACACGCGCTGCGCCGTTTCCTGCGCGCCTACTCCACCGTGCCCGACCAGCCCATCGGACTGTACCTGCGCTCCGCCGCGCGGGTGCTGCTGCGGGGCGGGGACGAGGCCGTACGGGGTCTGGTGCGTGCGGCGCTCGGTCAACTCGCCGTCTTCCACGCCCCCGAGGAGCTGTGGATCGCCGTCTGCGCCACCGACGAACGGCGCCCCGCATGGGAGTGGGTCAAGTGGCTGCCGCACGCGCTGCACCCGCACGAGGAGGACGGCGCCGGACCGGTGCGCCGCATCACCTCCGACATCACCGAGCTGGAGGACCTGCTCGGCGCGGAGTTCGCCGAACGCCCCTCCTTCGACCCGGACGCGGTGCCCGGCCGCGAGGAGCCGTACACGGTGGTGGTCCTGGACGGCGTCACCGTGCCCGAGGGCCACCGCTGGGACGGCCAAGGCTACCGCAACGCGGTGATCCTGGACCTCGGCGGATCGCTGCGCTGGCGGCCCGGCCGCACCACCCTGCGCCTGAGCGTGGAGCCCGACGCCGTGGGGCTGGTGCGCACCGACCGCAGTCGCAAGGAGCGCACCACGCCGCTGGGTGTGCCCGACCGGATGGGTGCCGTCTCCGCCGAGTCCCTGGCCCGGATGCTCTCCGGCTTCCGGATGAGCCTGGGCGCCGACATCGCCCAGCCGCTGGAGACCGACGTCGAACTGACCACCCTGCTCGGCATCCAGGACCTGCACCGGCACGACCCGCGCACCCTGTGGGAGAAGCACACCGGCGCCGCACGGCTGCGGGTCCCGGTCGCGGTCGGGATCGACGGGCGCCCGGTCGAGCTGGACATCAAGGAGTCCGCGCAGGGCGGCATGGGCCCGCACGGCATGCTCATCGGCGCCACCGGCTCCGGCAAGAGCGAACTGCTGCGCACCTTGGTGCTGGGCCTGGCGCTGACCAACTCCTCCGAGACCCTCAACTTCGTCCTCGTGGACTTCAAGGGCGGCGCCACCTTCCTCGGCCTGGACGCCCTGCCGCACACCTCCGCGGTCATCACCAACCTCGCCGACGAGGTCGCCCTCGTCGAGCGCATGCAGGACGCCCTGCACGGCGAACTGCTGCGCCGCCAGGAGCTGCTGCGCGCCGCCGGCAACTTCACCTCGGCGCTGGAGTACGAGCGGGCACGCGCCCAGGGAGCCGCCCTCGACCCGCTGCCCACCCTCTTCGTGGTGGTGGACGAGTTCAGCGAACTGCTCGCCGCGCACCGGGAGTTCATGGACCTGTTCGTGATGATCGGGCGGCTCGGCCGGTCGCTGGGCGTCCATCTGCTGCTCGCCTCGCAGCGGCTCGACGAGGGCCGCATGCACCAGCTGGAGAGCCACCTGTCCTACCGGGTGGGACTGCGGACCTTCTCGGCGATGGAGTCGCGCGGGGTGCTCGGCGTGCCGGACGCCTACCAGCTTCCCGCGCAGCCGGGCAGCGGCTACCTCAAGTCCGGTGTGGAGGCGCTCGTCCGGTTCCGCGCCGCGTACTCCTCCGGGGTCTACCGGCGGCGCACCGGCGCGGTCGTACAGGCCAGGGTGGCCAGTCAGGTGGTGCCGTGGACCAGCGGCTGGGTGGTGCCGCGCACCGTCACCCCGGAGATCGAGCCGGAACCCGAGGCGGAGGACGGCGAGGAGCAGACGCTCATCGAGGTGGCCGTCTCCCGGCTGCGGGATGCCGGCCCTCCGGCCCACCAGGTGTGGCTGCCGCCGCTGACGGAGCCCTCCCCGCTGGACGAGCTGCTCTCCGGGCTGCGCACCGATCCGCACCGGGGTCTGACCGCCGCCGGCTGGAGCGGCCAGGGCACCTTGCGGGTGCCGGTCGGGCTGGTGGACAAGCCGTTCGAGCAGCGCCGCGACCCGCTGGTGGTGGACCTGTCGGGGGCCGGCGGCCATGTGGCGATCGCGGGCGGGTCGCAGAGCGGCAAGTCGACCCTCGTGCGCACGCTGATCGGCGCGCTCGCGCTCACCCACACCCCCGACGAGGTGCAGTTCTACTGCCTGGACTTCGGCGGTGGCGGCCTGTCCCAGTTCGCCGGACTGCCGCACGTCGGCGGGGTCGCGGCACGGCTCGACCCCGAACGCGTGCACCGCACCGTCGCCGAAGTGATGGCGCTGCTGACCCGCCGTGAGCAGTTCTTCGTGGAGCACACCCTGGACTCCATGGCCTCCTACCGGCGCCGCCGCGCCGCCGGGGAGTTCCCCGACGAGCGGCACGGGGACGTCTTCCTCGTCGTGGACGGCTGGTCCACGGTCCGGCAGGACTACGACGACCTGATCGCCAAGTTCAGCGAGATCGCCACCCGCGGCCTGAACTACGGCATCCACCTGATCGTCACCACCGCCCGCTGGGTCGAGCTGTCCGCCCAGGTCAGGGACCAGGCCGCCACCCGGCTCGAACTGCGGATGGGCGACCCGATGGACTCCGAGGTGGACGTGCGCAAAGCCCGCTCGGTGCCCCGCACCGGCGGACGCGGCCTCACCTCGGACAGCAAGCTGCACTTCCTCGCCGGCCTTCCCCGGCTGGACGGCAGCAGCCGCCTGGACGACCTCGCCGACGGGGTCGGCGATCTGGTCACGAGGATCGCCGACCAGTGGCGCGGCGCCCCGGCGCCGCAGGTACGGATGCTGCCGCACCGGCTCGCGGTGACCGAGCTGCCCGAACCCGCACCCACCGAGGGCGGCGGCATGCGGCTCGCGCTCGGACTCGACCAGGAGGCGCTGGAACCGGTCTGGCACGACTTCAGCCGCACCCCGCACCTCGTCGCCGTCGGCGACACCGAGAGCGGCAAGACCAACCTGCTGCGCCGCGTCGCCGCCGCGATCACCGCCCGCTACACACCCGCCGAGGCAAAGGTCATCGTGGTGGACTACCGCCGCGAACTGGTCGACGCGGTGCCCGAGGAGTACCGCATCGGCCATGTGGTCTCCCTGGACAACCTGCGCGAGACCGTGGACGGCGTCGCCCGTGCCATGAGGACCCGGCAGCCCGGCCCGGACATCGCACCCGCCCGGATGCGCCAGTGCGACTGGTGGAGCGGCCCCAGGCTGTTCGTCCTCGTCGACGACTACGACATGGTGGCCGGCAACTCCTTCCAGAGCCCCTTCGAACCGCTGCTGGACCATCTGGCCCTCGGGTTCGAACTGGGCCTGCACATGGTCGTCGCACGCAGTGCCATGGGTGCCGGACGGGGACTCAACGAGGCCCTGATGCGCCGTCTCGACGAGAACAACGCCCCGGCCCTGCTGATGTCCTGCCCGCCGACCGAGGGGCACCTGTTCGGCAATGTCAAGCCGCGCAACCTGCCCCCGGGCCGTGCCCTGCACATCGCCCGCCGCAAGGCGCGGCTGATGCAGACGGCGCTGGTCGGGGAGGAGGCCGGTGCCTGACACCGCGGTCCGGGACCCCCGCTGCCCGCCCGGGCGGGCAGCGGGGAGGACCCCGGGTCCCCGCGGGGTGCGTCGACCGGTCGCGTCGCGGGGGCGCCGCCTCGCCGCCGTGGGCGCGGGGACGCGCGCGGGTGCGGTCCTCGTGCGAGCCGTGCCGCCGGGACCGGGTTCACCTCCGGGGCGCCGAAGCCGGTGCCCGGTCACCGACCGTGCCCGTCCCTCCGGGCCTGCGCACCCCGAGACCGCCCGCACATCTCCCGGACCGGCCGGTCGCAGGCGGGCACCGGGCACACCCGGGCAGCGCCTTCCGCGGTCCGGTCAGTCCTGGCCGGCCGGGCGCCAGCGGCGGGCCCGGGCCCGGGGGAGTGCGAACGCCGCCCACGCCACGGCCACCACTCCGGCCGCGCCGCCCAGGGCGAGCCAGGTGGCGCGCCTGGTGGCCCGGTCGGCGACGGCAGTGTCCCGCAGCCGCACCGGTCCAGGGTCTTCGGGCCGCGGGGAGTGCGCCGCGGTGTCGGGGACCCCGGTGACGGCGGCGTACGCGTCGAGCTGCGCGACGTTTGCGGGGTAGGCCGTGGACAGCAACCGGCGCACCACCTCGTCGGCGGACGCCCGGGGGTGGGCGCCGCGCACCACGGCGGCGGTCCCGGCGACGAAGGCCGCCGCCAGCGAGGGGCCGGAGCCGAGGTAGCTGCCCTGGCCGCAGGGGCCGCCGGAGACGACCCCGGTGCCGGGCGCGGCGAGATCGGCGTCCGGAGTGGGCAGCGCCCCGTCCGGGCGGTCACCGGAGGGCTGCATGTCCACGACCGACAGCACACCGGGCTCCGAGGCGGGCCAGTACCGCCTGCTCGGCGCCGGGTCCGCGGCACCGGCCGGCGGATCGGGGGCGGCCGCGGCCACCACGACGGCACCCGCCCGGCGGGCCGCGGCCACCGCGGCGGAGAGGTCCGCGTCCCGCTGCGGCAGCGCCGGCGAGACGGTGATGACGTCGGCGCCCGCCGAGGTCGCCGCCCGCACCGCGGACGCGATGCGGGCCGCGTCGGGCCTGCCCAGATCGTCGGTGCCGCGCAGCCCCAGCACCTCGGCATGCGGTGCGACACCGCCCAGATCGGGGCTGCCGCCAGCCGCACCGGCCACCAGACCGGCGACGAACGTGCCGTGGCCCGGGCAGTCCCGGTCCGCGCCGTCTCCCGCGGTCACCCGGCCCCGCAGACCGGCCGCGCGGGTCGCCACACCCGTGTCGATCACGGCGACGGTCACTCCGTCACCGGTGCCGTAGGCGCGGATCTTGTCCAGGTCGAGGCGCCGGCGTGCCCAGTCCTGCTTCCTCGCCCGCACGGCGGAGACCGGAACGCAGCCGGCCTGCCCGGCCTGCGGAGCGGGCAGCGGCGGCATCCCGGGCCGCCTCTGCTCCCCGGCCGCGACGGGCACCGCGCCGCCCGGTCGCGGGGGCGCCGCCCAGCCCGGCGCCCGTACCGCCGCGCTCGCCGGGGCGGCGCAGGAGAGCAGCAACGCCGCCGAGAACACGGCCACGACCCGCCCGGTGGCCGCCGCGCGGCGCGGGCGCCGGTCCGGCGTCACCGGCGGGCCGCCTTGCCCACCGGCTCCACGTCCTGAGGGAGCAGCGTCCGCAGATCGTCCAGCGTGGGGGAGGCCAGGGAGCTGAGCCGCCCCGCCTGCCGGGTGATCATCGACTCCACCACCTGGCGCGCCAGCCGCGCGTTGCCGAACGTCCGGTCCCGCGGCAGCGCGTCGAAGTACTCCTCCAGCACCGCGCCGGTGCCCGGTCCGCACTCGTACCCCATCGACGCCGCCTGAGCGCGCACGATGGTGACCAGTTCCTTGGAGGAGTAGTCGGAGAAGCCGATACGGCGTGAGAAGCGGGAGGAGAGCCCGGGGTTGGAGGCGAGGAAGCGTTCCATCTCGTCGGTGTAGCCGGCGACGATCACCACCACCTGGTCGCGGTGGTCCTCCATCAGCTTCAGCAGCGTGTCCACGGCCTCCTGGCCGAAGTCCTGGCCGCCGCCGGGCGGAGTGAGGGTGTACGCCTCGTCGATGAACAGCACGCCGCCGAGCGCTCGCTCGAAGACCTCCTTGGTCAGCTGCGCGGTGTGCCCGATGTAGCGGCCGACCAGGTCGGCGCGCGCCACCTCCACGAGTTGCCCGCCGGTGAGGATGCCGAGCTGGGCGAGGATCTGGCCGTAGAGCCGAGCCACCGTGGTCTTGCCGGTGCCGGGCGGGCCGGTGAAGACCAGATGGTGGCTGATGGACGGCACCGGCAGTCCGGCGGCAGCCCGACGGCGCGCGGTGGTGATCAGGTTCACCAGGTCGGTGACGTCCCGCTTCACCTCCGCGAGGCCCACCATGTCACCCAGTGCGGTCAGCGGGTCCTCGGCGGGCCCGCCGGCGGCGTCCGCGGCGGCCGTCGCCGAGACATCCTCGGGCAGCAGCAGCCGCAGGTCGCGCTCGCCGACCCGGTCCAGCGAGGCCAGGCGCATCGCCTGCCGGTCCACCATCTCCTCGAACACACCGCGCGCGGCACGGCCGTTGCCGAACCCCGCGTCGCGCGGCATCCGCTCGAAGTGCGCGGCCAGCGCCGCGGCGGTGCCCTCACCCAGCTCGTACTGGTGCTGGGCGCACATGTTCTCCGTGATGGCGACCAGTTCGGGCACCGTGTAGTTCTCGAACTCGATCGTGCGGGAGAACCGCGAGGCGAGCCCCGGGTTGGAGCCCAGGAACGACTCCATCTCCCGCGAGTACCCCGCCACGATCACCACCACGTCGTCGCGGTGGTCCTCCATCAGCTTCAGCAGCGTGTCCACGGCCTCCCTGCCGAAGTCCGCGCCGCCGTTGCCGCTGTCCGCGGTCAGGGTGTACGCCTCGTCGATGAAGAGCACACCGCCGAGCGCACGGTTGAAGGTCTCGGTGGTCTTGATCGCCGTCCCGCCGACGATCTGCGCCACCAGATCCGCGCGCGAGACCTCCACCAGGTGGCCGCTGCGCAGCGATCCCAGCTCCGCCAGGACGGCGCCGTAGAGCCGGGCCACCGTGGTCTTGCCGGTGCCGGGCGGCCCGGCGAAGACCAGGTGCCGGCTCATCGGCGGCGCCGGCATGCCCAGCCGTTCCCGGCGCTGCGCCAGCTGGGTGAGGTTCACCAGCGTGCGCACCTGCTGCTTGACGTTCTCCAGCCCGATCAGGTCGTTCAGGGCGCTCAGCGGGCCGCCGTCGCGTGTCACCGGGGCCTCCTGAGCGGTGCCCGTGCCCGCGGGGTCGGTGTTCTCCGCGGTGCCCGTGCCCCAGGCGTCCCGTTTGCCGTTGCCGGTGCTGGTCAAACCCTCCACGGCGAGCCGCTCCCCGGGCACGGACTGCACCAGACCGCCGCCGGCGTTCTCCCGCGCCGTGCAGTTCACCAGCGACACCGGCTCGGTGGACTCCACCCGGAAGCCGTCCTTCTCGGCGGCGCCGGCCTCGCAGCCGCTGAGCGAGCCCTGCCCGCCCTCGCGCACCACGAAGCCGTGGCCCCGCGCGGCGTGCACGGTCGTGCGGTTCGCGGTCAGCGTGCCGCCGCCGGCCACCGCCACCCCGTCCTCGCCGGAGGTCTCCACCCGGAAATCCCGCAGGGTGACACTGCCGCCGTCCTCCACCAGGACACCGCAGCCCTCGCTGCCGGTGACCCCGCCGCCCGCCACGTACAGCGTCGAGCCGGCCCCGGCCCGCACACCCGCGCCCTTCGGGCTCAGGACCTCGCAGTCCTCCGCGCGGCCGCGGGCGTCCTTGCCGGCGGTCAGTCCGTCACCGGCGGGGTCCACCAGCCGGGCGCGGCGCAGCAGCGGGGTGGCGCCACCCCGCACGGCGACCGCCGGCGCCCCGCCGATCACCTCCAGGCGGTCCAGTTCGGCCGCCGAGTCCTCCTCCAGCAGCACCCCCGCCTCTTCGCAGTCCCGCACGGTGAGACCGGTGACGGCGGGCGAGGAGGCACCGTCCACCTTCGCCGCCGCGGCGTGGGCGAACTCCACCCAGCAGTCCTCCAGCGCGCCGCGCGCCCGGTCGGTGACGAGCATTCCGTGGCCGCGCGTGCGGGAGGTGCGGCAGCGGCGCAGCACCGGGTCGGTGCCACCGGCCAGCACGATGCCGCCGGCGGACGTCTGCCGCACCCGCACGTCCTCCAGGGTGGCGCGCCCGGCACTGGTGATGTGCACACCGGTACTGGTGTCGTGCACCACGGTGCGTATCACCCGGGTCGTGCAGCGCTCCTCCAGGGCGATCGACGGTTTGTCGGTGGAGGAGATGTCGCAGTCCTCGACAGTGCCGCGCGCGTCGCCGTTGGCGAGGACACCGTTGCCCCGCGCGTCCCGGACGGTGCAGCCGCGCACCGTGGCGTCACCCTGCTCCGCCAGCACCACGCCGCTGGTGCCCAGGTGCTCGATGGAACAGGACTCCACGGAGCTGCCCGCCGCCGAGGTGACCACCACTCCCGCGCCCCTCGGGTTGCTCACCCGGCAGTCGCGCAGCGCCAGCGATCCCGTCCCCGCGGCGAGCAGCGCGGTCCACGACGAACCGACGATCTCGCAGCCGTCCAGGGCGGCCTGTCCGCGCCGCACGTCCACGGCGGGCTCCTCGGGGTCGGCGCCGCGCAGCGTGATGTCGGAGAGCATCACGGCGTCCGCGCGCAGGGACAGCACACTGCCCGAACGCGGCCGGATCTCCACCGATCCCCGGCCGTCCGCCGCCGTGATGGTGACCCGGGTGTGCACCACCAGGTTCTCGGCGTACGAGCCCGGGCCGACACTGATGACGGCGCCGTTGCGGGCCGCCGCCAACGCCTCGCCGATCGTCCGGTAACGGTCGGAGTGCCGGGAGCCGACCGTCAGTACCTGGCGGGACACGTGTGAACCTCCTCGCCTGAGCGACACGTTGAGCCGCGGCTCCGCCTCTGGGGAACCCCGGGGACCTGATCATGCCAGGCGCCGTCCTGCTGTTCGACGGGGGCGGCACCGTGCTCGCCGAACGGGGGCGTCAGGCGAAGCTCCACTTCTGGTTGTCCTGGCCGTTGCACGTGAACAGCTGGATCCTGGCGTGCAGGTCGCCGCCCTGGGCTCCCACGCACATGCCGACCGCGGTGTTCACCAGGTCGTTGCGCTCGTTCAGCGTGAACTGCTGGGCGATGTTGCCGTTGCACCAGGCCAGCTGGATCGTGGTGCCGTTGTTGAAGCTGGCGCCTGCCACGTCCAGGCACAGGCTGGCGTTTCCGCCGCTGCGTATCGTGCCGTCCGAGGCCAGCCGCCACTTCTGGGCGTCGGCGCCGTTGCAGTCCCACAGCTGCAGCGGCTTGCCGTCGGTGAACTGACTCGCCGGCACGTCCAGGCAGCGGCCCGACTGGTGACCGCGGAAGGACACCGGCCCGTTCAACGTCAGCCTCGGCTTGGTCGTGCCGGTCGTCGTCGTGCCGCTGTCGGTCGAGGGTTTGTGCTGCTTCGTCTTGGAGCCGCTGGAACCGCTGGAGTCGCCGGAACTCTTCTTCTTCGTGCCGGTGGCCGACGACGTGCCGCTGTCCTTCTTGGCGCCGGCCGGTTCGTCGTCCTTGGCGCGGGCCTCGGCCGATGCCGGCGCGGTGGGCGCGCTCGGGGAGCTCGACCGGTGGACGCTGTTCGGGCTTGCCGTCTTCGCTTCCGGGCTCTTGTCCGTGTCCGGGGAGGCCACCGAGTACGCACCCGGCTCGCTGCGCCCGTCCTCGCCGCCGAGCACCGTACCCGGAGCGTTCTCGGAACGCGCGGGACGATGGTCGTCGCCCCCGCCGAGCAGCAGGAACGGAACCGACACCAGCAGCGCACCCGCCACCGCCGCACCCACGAGCGCCGCCCTGCCCGGCCGGGCGAGCGGTGCCGCCTCGGCGGGGGGCCGGCCGGCGGTCGCCGTCATGGTCCGCAGGTGCGCCGGCAGACGGCTCTTCGTCACCGCCGACGCCTTCTTCTGAGTCTTCGGCGCGGCGGTCTTCTCCGCGGTGGCCGTCTCCTGCGAGGGAGTTGTCGTGTCCGGGGTGGCCGGTTCCTGGGAGGAGGTTGTCCGGTCCGGGGTGGCCGTCTGCTGCGAAGTCGCCGCCTGCGCCGAGGGGGTTGTCCCGTCCGGAGTGGCTGCCTGCTCCGAAGTCGCTGCCTGCCCGGGGGCGGCCGCGCCGCCCAGTGCGGCCGTCGCGGCGGCGGCGCCCGCGGCCCCGGATGCCGCCCTGCCGACAGCCCGAGCGCCCGGTGCCGTGCCGGGTGCTCCGGCCTCCACCTCGTCGTACGCGGGCTCGGTCCCCGGCCCGTCGGGCGACGGCTCGGCCTCGGGCCCGTCCGGCACCGTCCTGGCCTCGGTCTCTTCGGACGGCTCCCCGGATCCGGCGACGACCCGTGGGCCGGCCGCCCCGGCCTTGGTGTTCGGCTCCGTGCCGTCCGGTTCCACTGCGTCCGGTGCGGTGCCGTGCGGCTTCGTGCCGTCCGGTTCCACGGCGTCCGCTCCGGTGCCGTCCGGCTCCGGAGTGCCGCCCGTCCTGCGCACCGCCGCCGACGGCCGGGCGGGCGGCTGGGGCGAAAGCGTCACGGGGTCCTCCCTGCGGTCTGCGGCCAAGTGGCCTGTCCTGGGCTGCCTGCTGCGCCGGACGACATCGTGGGACCACCGGACTCCGGCTCGGCCGCACGGTCGACCGTCTGCTCACTCCTGTCGGCCACGCCCTCCGCCGCTTGCCCTCCTGTCGTCGCCGCCTCCGGCACGGAGGTGGGGTCCGGCAGGCTGTCCACCGGCACCACCAGGGGGGCGGCCGCCGCGGCGTTGACCATCAGCACCGCTCCCGAACCGCGCAGGCGGCGGGCGAGTTCGCCCGCGGGGAGGGTGTCATGGATCAGTGTCGGGGACATGAACTGGTGTGTCGGGGAGGTGAACGCCAGGACCACCGGAGCCCCGTCCGCCCCCGCCGCCGTCAGCGGGCGGCCGTCCGTTCCGCGCACCACGCTCACGTCGGCCACGGCGAGCGCGGCCAGTGCCTCGTCCGGCGAGCCGTAACCGGTCGCGGCCCGTTGCGCGGCCGCGTCGACCGGGTCGGTGGGCTCCGGCCACCCCAGCACCCGGGCGGAGGGGCGATACGCGGGATTGGCGCGGTACTCCCGTATCACACCTTTCTCGTCCGCGCGCCACTCGCCGACGACCGCCCAGTTCGCAGGCGGCCGGTCGCCCGGCCACTCGGGGTCGATCACACCCAGCCAGTGACCGGGAGCGCTGAGCGCCGCCTCGCGCACGGAGTCGGGGATCTCGGGCAGGTCGCCGGGCAGGTGGAGCGGTGGCACCGCGGAGGCCGTCCGGGCGGTGCCGGACACTCCGGCCGCGCCGTCGGCTCGCGGTGTCGTGGACGCCGGAGAGGGGCGTGCGGATGTGCGGGGGACGTCCGTGGACGCACCCGTGAGCGGGGCCGGATCGGGGCTCGGCCCCGCTCGCTCGTCTCCGGGCCGCATCAGTACCTGCCTTCGGCACGACATCGGCTGGCGCCGACAGTGGTTCATGGGAGCCAACAGGATGCCATGAGCGAGTGATCTCCGGGCGACCCCCCTGGATACGCAAACGCGATCCGTGGCCGAAAAACCCCTTGTCCACGCTGAGTTGAGCTGCCAACCAGCCTCTGCTGCTCCCGGGCCGGACGTGCCGCGAGCACCGGACGCCGCCCGCCGAACGCCGTGACGGCCCGGCGGGCAGGGAGCGCTTGCCGTGTCACCTCATCGTGGGGGTCGGTTCATCGTGAAGACCGCCCAGACGGTTGTCGGCGGGTGCGCGCGACGGTCATCGCCCGGTTCCGTCGGAGCGCGTCTGCTGCTGCGTGGCGGGCAGGACTGTGCGGATCGCCCTGTAGTTGGAGGCATGGGTGACCGCCAGGTGCTGTTCCAGCATCGGGCAGACGTTCATCGCCTGTTGCCAGTGAGCGGCGGACTCCCATTCCGCCACGTTGACGAGGGAGAACCTGCTCCCCGGAACGGTCGTGCGGAACATGTGCGCCCGGACGAAACCCGGCTGAGTTGCCATCAGGTCCGCGGCGTGCTGCCAGGCGTCCAGATAGGAGCTTTCCTTCTCCGTGTCGATCTCGATCGGAATGATCACGACATGACGATCTTCCATGTGCCGCCTCCGTTGTGCGCAAGGGGAGTGCGACCCCTGACGCCGCGTTTCGTCCGGAGTGGGCACGCGGCGAACAAGGGGCCAGGACCCAGTCTCTGTGTGCTCGGGTCCCGGCTCTGTCCGGTGAGCCGGGACCCTCTGAACGCAGCCTGCGCGCACGTGTCCATGGGCGGCAATCGAGCTTGCGAAACCGGCAAACGAGATGGTCGAAGGGCCGGTGCTCCGGGCACGTCGGCGCAACCCTACGCGGAGGCCTCCGCTCGTCCCCCTTGCCGTGCCTCTCCTCTGTGGAGGTGTGCCCCTGGGCATCTTGGGGCGCCCGCCGACTCCTTGACCCCCGCCCGCCTCTCCGCGATGCTGTGTTGCGAAATACGAGATGCGTACCGCCATAGGCAACGTTCTCGAACCTCTGTCAGCCGAGGAGTGGTCATGGCTCAGCAGGTCCGTGCTGTCGTCGCGCGCAGCAAGGGTGCCCCCGTCAGTCTGGAAACGATCGTCGTGCCCGACCCCGGCCCGGGCGAGGCCCTGGTCAAGATCGAGGCCTGCGGCGTCTGCCACACCGACCTGCACTATCGCGAGGGCGGCATCAGCGACGACTTCCCCTTCCTGCTCGGACACGAGGCGGCGGGCACCGTCGAGGCCGTGGGGGAGGGCGTCACCGACGTGGCCGTCGGGGACTTCGTCGTCCTGAACTGGCGCGCGGTGTGCGGTCAGTGCCGCGCGTGTCTGCGGGGCCGCCCCTGGTACTGCTTCGACACGCACAACGCCAAGCAGAAGATGACCCTGACCGACGGCACCGAGCTCTCGCCGGCCCTCGGCATCGGCGCCTTCGCCGAGAAGACGCTGGTCGCGGCCGGTCAGTGCACCAAGGTCGACCCGGCCGCGTCGGCAGCCGCCGTGGGCCTGCTGGGCTGCGGGGTGATGGCGGGCATCGGCGCCGCCATCAACACCGGCAACGTCGGCCGCGGCGACACCGTCGCCGTGATCGGCTGCGGCGGCGTGGGTGACGCGGCGATCGTCGGATCGAAGCTGGCGGGAGCGTCCAAGGTCATCGCCGTGGACATCGACGACCGCAAGCTGGCCACCGCCGAGAAGCTGGGCGCGACCCACACGGTCAACTCCCGGTCGGCCGACGCGGTGGAGGCCGTGCGCGAGCTGACCGGCGGCTTCGGCGCCGATGTCGTCATCGAGGCGGTCGGCCGCCCCGAGACGTACCGGCAGGCCTTCTACGCGCGCGATCTCGCCGGGACCGTGGTGCTGGTCGGCGTCCCCACCCCGGAGATGCAGCTGGAACTGCCGCTGCTGGACGTCTTCGGGCGCGGCGGCGCGCTGAAGTCCTCCTGGTACGGCGACTGCCTGCCCTCGCGCGACTTCCCGATGCTCGTCGACCTCTATCTCCAGGGCCGGCTCGACCTGGACGCCTTCGTCACCGAGACCATCGCGCTGGACGAAGTCGAGAAGGCCTTCGAGCGCATGCACCACGGTGACGTCCTGCGCTCGGTGGTGGTCTTCTGATGGATGGCGCCCGCATCGAGCGCCTCGTCACCTCGGGGACGTTCTCCCTGGACGGCGGGACGTGGGACGTCGACAACAACGTGTGGATCGTCGGCGACGACGAGGAGGCCGTGGTGATCGACGCCGCCCACGACGCCGACGCCATCGCGCGCGCCCTCGGTGGGCGGACGCTGCGCGCGATCGTGTGCACCCACGCGCACAACGACCACATCGATGCCGCGCCCGCGCTCGCCGACCGCACCGGCGCCCCTATCCTGCTGCATCCGGACGACCTGCCGCTGTGGCAGCAGACCCACCCGGACCGCAAACCGGACGGTGAACTCGCCGACGGGCAGCGGCTCACGGTCGCGGGCGGCGAGCTGACCGTGCTGCACACCCCCGGTCACGCCCCCGGAGCCGTCTGCCTGTACGCCCCCTCTCTCGCCGCGCTGTTCAGCGGCGACACCCTGTTCGCGGGCGGTCCGGGTGCGACGGGGCGGTCGTACAGCGACTTCCCGACCATCATCGCCTCCATCCGCGAGCGTCTGCTCGCCCTGCCGGGCGAGACCGTCGTGCACACCGGGCACGGCGACACCACCACCGTCGGCGCCGAGGCGCCGCATCTGCAGGAGTGGATCGACCGCGGCTTCTGAGCCGCTCCACGGCATCACAGCGGCCCTGCCCCGGCGTCCGGCGGCAGGGCCGTCGCCGCACTGCGAAAGGCGCCCCGCCGGCGCGCCCGCCCTCGTCTCCCCAACCCCCTCTGACCTGCGGTTTCGCAGGTGTTTCGGCATGTCCGGAAAACGTCGTGCCACCCCGCGCAACCAGGGCGGTGAATGCCTTGACAACGCTTCTCGGCGGCCCGCAGACTGACGTTGCGCTAACCGCAATCCGTTTCGCTATACGCACCGAGGTGTCATGATGATTCCCGCGTGCCGTCTCGCGGATCTGCCGCGAGGCGAGGCCCACCGGCTCGACATCGACCCGCCGGTCTCGGTGTTCCACACCGACGACGGCGAGCTCTACGCCATCGACGACACCTGCACCCACCAGGACGCCTCGCTCGCCGACGGCTGGCTGGAGGGCTGCGAGGTCGAATGCCCCTTGCACGCCTCAAAGTTCGACCTGAGGACCGGAGCCGTGGACGCCCCGCCGGCCAAGCTCCCGGTCCGCACCCACGAGGTCCTCGTCGAGGACGGCATGATCTTCGTCCGGCTGTCCACCGAGGCGCCCAACCTGCCGCCGTGCGTCGCCGCCCGCCTGGCCGGAGGCCCCGCGTGAGGACGGTCGCCGTGGTGGGCGCGTCCCTGGCCGGTCTGTCGGCCGCGCGCTCGCTGCGGAAGAGGGGGTACGAAGGCCGGCTGGTCGTCATCGGCGACGAGCCCCACCGCCCCTACGACCGGCCGCCGTTGAGCAAGGAGTTCCTGGCCGGAACCCTCGGCGAGGCGGACCTGGCCCTGGAGCGCGACGACGAGGATCTCCAGGCCGAGTGGGTGCTCGGCCCCCGCGCCACCGCACTGGACCCGACCGAGCGGGCGATCCGGCTCGCCGACGGCCGCACGGTCCGCGCCGACGGCGTCGTCCTCGCCACCGGCGCCGCCGCCCGCACCCTGCCCGGCACGGACGGCCTCGCCGGCGTCCACACGCTGCGCACCCTGGACGACGCCCGCGCCCTGCGGGACGAACTGGCCCGCGGCGGACGGCTGGTGGTGATCGGCGGCGGATTCATCGGCGCCGAGGTCGCCTCCACGGCCAACGCCCTCGGCCTCGACGTCACCGTCGTCGAGGCGGCGCCCACCCCCCTGGCCGGCCCCCTGGGTGCGGACATGGGTGCGGTCGTCTCCGCGCTCCACGCCGACCACGGCGTACGGCTGGTGTGCGGGGTCGGTGTCAAGGGCCTGAGCGGCGAGCGCCGCGTCGACGCCGTCCTGCTGGAGGACGGGCGCACGATCCCCGCCGACATCGTGGTCGTCGGCGTCGGGGCCACCCCGTGCGTCGACTGGCTGCACGGCTCCGGCCTCGCCCTCGACAACGGCGTCACCTGCGGCGCCGACGGCCGCACGACACTCGCCGGGGTGGTCGCCGTCGGCGACTGCGCCAACTGGTACGACCCGCGCACCGGCACCCACCGCCGCATCGAGCACTGGACCGGCGCGCTGGAGCGGCCCGACGCCGCCGTGGCCACCCTGCTGGCGCACGGCGCGTGCGAGCCGGGCGTGCCCCGGCCGCCGTACTTCTGGTCCGACCAGTACGGCGTGAAGATCCAGTTCGTCGGCCACGCGGCCGGCGCGGACACCGTCACGGTCGAGGAGGGCTCCCTGGCGGAGCGCAGCTTCCTGGCCGTCTACCGCAGGGCCGGCACGCCGGTCGCGGCACTCGGGATGAACCAGCCGCGGCTGTTCACCCGCTGGCGCAAGCAGCTCGCCGCGACCTCTTGACACCGCTCGCGCGACCACCGAAGCTGCGTTGCACATCACACGCAGTGTTTCTTCCTGCACAACGTCAGTGCGGCGCGTCCCCGCCCCACGCTTCTCGCCCGACGCCGTCAGAAGTCGCTCTTCCCGGCGCGTGACCCACCGACCCACGACGTTCTCCCGAGGAGTGCACCGTGACCTCGACCAGCCTGCCGGACAGCCTGATCGCCACCCTCCCCGGCTCCTCGTACACGGACCCGGACCTCTTCGCCCAGGAACAGGAGCGCATCTTCGAGGCCATGTGGTTCTGCGTCGCGCGCGCCTCGGACCTGCCCAGGCCCGGTGCCTTCCGCACGGTCGACGTGGGCCGCGAGTCCCTCCTCGTCACCCGGGCCCGCGACCATTCGATCCGCGCCTACTTCAACGTGTGCCGGCACCGCGGCGCCAAGCTGTGCACCGAGGAGACCGGCGAGGTCAAGCGCGCCTTCCAGTGCCCCTACCACGCCTGGACCTACGACCTGAACGGCAAGCTCGTCGCCGCGCCCAACCTCACCAAGATGCCCGACGTCGGCCGCACCGAGTACGGCCTGGTCGGCGTCCACGTCCGGGAATGGCTCGGGTACGTCTGGGTGTGCCTGGCGGAGAACCCGCCGTCCTTCGAGGAGGACGTGATCGGCGCCGTCGTGGAGCGCCTCGGCGACGTCCGGGCGATCGAGGCCTACGGCATCGACAACCTCGCGGTGGGCAAGCGGATCGTCTACGACGTGCAGGCGAACTGGAAGCTCATCATCGAGAACTTCATGGAGTGCTACCACTGCGCCACCATTCATCCCGAACTGACCGAGGTCTTGCCGGAGTTCGCGGACGGCTACGCGGCGCAGTACTACGTGGGGCACGGCGCGGAGTTCGGTGAGGAGGTCAAGGGGTTCACCGTCGACGGCTCCGAGGGCCTGGACCGCATACCGGGCGTGTCCGAGGAGCAGGACCGCCGCTACTACGCGATCACCGTCAAGCCGCAGGTGTTCATCAATCTCGTCCCCGACCATGTCATCTTCCACCGGATGTACCCGGTCGCCGTGGACCGCACGGTCGTCGAGTGCGACTGGCTCTACCTGCCCGGCGTGGTCGAGAGCGGCAAGGACGTGGAGCGCTCCGTGGAGCTGTTCCACCGGGTCAACCAGCAGGACTTCGACGCCTGCGAGCGCACCCAGCCCGGCATGAGCTCGCGGCTGTACGCCAAGGGCGGCGTGCTCGTGCCCAGCGAGCACCACATCGGCGCCTTCCACGCATGGGTGCACGAGCGGCTCGGTACACGGCAGCCGGAGTGAGCGAGGGGCCGACGAGGGGCGGGGAGCGGCGAAAGGCCGGCCGTGGCCCGCGCGGGGGGCGTACGCGGGCCGTGCGGCGGTCGTGCCCCGGGCGGAGACCCGGGAGGATGTGCGGCGGCCGTACTCCGGACGGGCGGACCGGACCGATGTGCGGAGGTCATCTTCCGAACGGGCGACCCGGGAGGGTGTGCGGCCGGCGGTCCGGGCGTTCAGCCCAGGTAGCCCATCCGGTGGCTGATCTCCTCCGCACCCGCGACCAGCACCGGAGCCAGCTCGTGCATCCGGTCCTCGGTGAAGCGGTAGGAGGGCCCGGAGGCGCTGATCGAGGCGATGACCCGGCCCTCCCGGTCGCGGATCGGGGCGGCCATCGCGTGCAGGCCGATCTCCAGCTCCTCCAGGGTCCAGGCGTACCCGCGCTCCCGGGCCTGGGCCAGGTTCTTCTCCAGCCGGGCCTTGGAGGAGATGGTGTGCGGGGTCATCTTCTTCAGCCCGGACTCCGTCAGCAGCGCGGAGCGCTCCTTGGCCGGCAGATACGCCAGCATGATCTTGCCGCTGGAGGTGGCGTGCAGCGGGGTGAGCTGGCCGACCCAGTTGTGGGCGGTGACGGCGGCCGTGCCGCGCACCTGGTAGAGGTTGATCGCGTAGTGCTCCTGCATGACGGCGATGTTGACCGTCTCGCCGATCTCCTCGGCCAGGCGCTCGCACACCGGCCGGCTCTGCTGGGTGATGTCGATACGTCCCGTGACCGCGCCGGCCAGGCGCACGATGCCGAAGCCGAGCCGGTATTTGCCGCGCTCGCCCGCCTGCTCCACCAGCCCCCGCGCCTCCAGGGCGCCGAGCAGGCGGAACGCGGTGGACTTGTGCACATCCAGTTCGGCGGCCACCTCGCTGACGCCCGCCTCGCCCCGCTGGGCCAGGATCTCCAGGACGCTGATGGCGCGGTCGACGGACTGCACACCCCCGGACGCTGATCCGCTTGTTCCGTTATCCGGACTGTAGTTGCTCATAGCGGAACTATACGCGCGGTAAACAACGCGCCCGCAACGACATGTGACCGACACCAAAACGTGCAAGTTGCGTTGTCCGCAACCTAGTGCGCAGGGCGACACCCGTACTAGCATCCGTCGCGTCCCGAACGGCGCGACCGAGTGAGACGAGGCACCATGGCTCCCCTTCACTACGACTTCGTCATCGTCGGCGGTGGATCGGCCGGCAGCGCACTGGCCAACCGGCTCTCCGCGGATCCCGCGAACCGTGTCCTCGTCCTGGAAGCGGGCCGGTCCGACTACCCCTGGGACGTCTTCATCCACATGCCCGCGGCGCTGACCTACCCGATCGGCAACCGCTTCTACGACTGGAAGTACGAGTCGGAGCCCGAGCCGCACATGGGCGGCCGCCGCATCTACCACGCCCGCGGCAAGGTGCTCGGCGGCTCCAGCAGCATCAACGGCATGATCTTCCAGCGCGGCAACCCCATGGACTACGAGCGCTGGGCTTCCGGCCCCGGCATGGAGACCTGGGACTACGCCCACTGCCTGCCGTACTTCAAGCGGATGGAGAACTGTCTCGCCGCCGACCCGGACGACGAGTTCCGCGGCCACGACGGCCCCCTCGTCCTGGAGCGCGGCCCGGCCACCAACCCGCTGTTCGGTGCCTTCCTCAAGGCCACCCAGGAAGCCGGCTACGCACCCACCGACGACGTCAACGGCTACCGGCAGGAGGGGTTCGCCAAGTTCGACCGCAACGTCCACCGCGGGCGCCGGCTCTCGGCCTCCAAGGCATCCCTCAAACCCGCCATGAAGCGGCCGAACCTCACCGTGACCACGCGGGCCTTCGTCACCCGCGTGCTGTTCCAGGGCAAGCGCGCCGTCGGCGTCGAGTACCGGCGCGGACGCGGGGCGCCGCAGCAGGTCCGGGCCGGCGAGGTGATCCTGTGCGGCGGCGCGATCAACTCCCCGCAGCTGCTGCAGCTCTCCGGCGTCGGCAACGCCGCCGAGCTGTCCGCGCTCGGCATCGACGTCGTCCACGACCTGCCGGGCGTCGGCGAGAACCTCCAGGACCACCTGGAGGTCTACGTCCAGTACGCGTGCCGGCAGCCGGTGTCCATGCAGCCGTACCTGGCGAAGTGGCGCGCCCCCTTCATCGGGCTGCAGTGGCTGATGCGCAAGGGACCGGCGGCCACCAACCACTTCGAGGCCGGCGGGTTCGCCCGCAGCAACGACGACGTCGAGTACCCCAACCTGATGTTCCACTTCCTGCCCGTCGCGGTCCGCTACGACGGCTCCTCCCCGGCCGGTGGCCACGGCTACCAGGTGCACGTGGGCCCCATGTACTCCGACGCCGTCGGCTCGGTGAAGATCAAGAGCCGGGACCCGCGCGTGCACCCCGCCCTGCGCTTCAACTACCTGTCCACCGAGCAGGACCGCCGCGAGTGGGTCGAGGCCATCCGGGTCGCCCGCCGGATCCTCGACCAACCCGCTCTCGCTCCCTTCAACGGCGGCGAGATCTCGCCCGGCCCGTCCGTCCAGACCGACGAGGAGATCCTCGCCTGGGTGGCCAAGGAGGGCGAGACCGCCCTGCACCCCTCGTGCACCTGCAAGATGGGCACCGACGAGATGTCCGTCGTCGACCCGCTCAGCATGAAGGTGCACGGCATGGAAGGCCTGCGCGTGGTCGACGCCTCGGTGATGCCGTACGTCACCAACGGCAACATCTACGCCCCCGTGATGATGGTCGCCGAGAAGGCGGCCGACCTCATCCTCGGCAAGGAGCCGCTGGAGCCCTCCAAGGCCGTCTACTACCGCCACCGCGACGCCCAGAAGCAGGCAGGGTAGCCGTGTCCGCCGAGGCCGTGCGGTCGCTGCTCGGCCGGGTGCGCTACGAGGTGCTGCCGGCGAGGACGACCGAGGAGAAGGTCCTCGCCCACGTCCCGCGTGACGTCGTGGTCACCGTCACGGCGTCGCCGGTCAAGGGCCTTGAGCCGACGCTCGCGCTCACCGAGCGGCTCGCCGCCCACGGCTTCCGGGTCGTCCCGCACGTGCCCGCACGGCTGCTGCGGGACGACACGCACCTGAAGGACGTGGCCGAGCGGCTGCGTGAAGCCGGCGTCGACGACGTCTTCGTGCCCGCCGGCGACGCCGACCCGCCGGCCGGGCCGTACCACGGCGCCCTGCCGGTACTGCGCCGGCTGAGCGAGCTGGGCGCGCCCTTCGCGCGGACGGGCATCACCGGCTACCCCGAGAGCCATCCGTTCCTGCACGACGACATCACCGTCCAGGCGATGTGGGACAAGCGGGCGCACGCCACCTACATCGTCAGCAACCTGTGCTTCGATCCCCGCGTGCTCGGCGACTGGATCGCCCGTATACGGCGCCGCGACGTCATCCTGCCGGTGTACGTCGGGGTCGCCGGGCCCGTGCAGCGGGCCAAGCTGCTCGCCATGGCGACGAAGATCGGGGTGGGGGAGTCGACGCGCTTCCTCACCCGGCACGCCGCGTGGTTCGCGCGGTTCGCCGCGCCCGGCGGGTACACGCCCCACACGCTCCTCTCCCGCGCCGCACCGGTGCTCACCGCACCGTCGGCGGGTGTGGCCGGACTGCACCTGTTCACCTTCAACCAGATCGCGGAGACCGAGCGGTGGCGCCGCGCGCTCCTCGACCGCCTCGGCTGACACATGTCACCGGCGCGACACACAGCCGCCGTCCAGGTGTGACGCACGGTCGCACACCCTGGTCCGCCCCGGGAAACCGGCCTTGGCAGACCTCTTGACGGGTGTCCGCCGATTCGGTCAGGGTGTTCCACCACAAGCAATCGAATGCACAATGCGCAACGAAATCCTGAAGGGTCGGCGCATGGCGGATCTGTATGTGGACGGAGAATGGCGGGCCCCCGTGGCCGGCGGGCAGCGGGAGATCCGCTGCCCGGCGGACGGCACGCTCGTCGCGACGGTCTCGGAGGCCACCCGCCCCGACACCGAGGCGGCGATCGCGGCGGCACGGCACGCCTTCGACGCCGGCCCCTGGCCCCACACCCCCGAACGCGAGCGCGGCGCCCTGCTGCTGCGCACCGCCGACATCCTGGAGGGCGACGCGAAGGACTTCGCCCGCGCCGAGTCCCTCGACACCGGCAAGCGCCTGGTGGAGAGCGAGTACGACATCGCCGACGTCGTCTCCTGCTTCCGCTACTACGGCGGCATCGCCGGCACCGACGCGGGCCGGGTCGTCGACACCGGCCGCGACGACGCCGTCAGCCGGGTCACCTACGAGCCGGTCGGCGTCTGCGCACTGATCACCCCCTGGAACTACCCGCTGCTCCAGGCCTCGTGGAAGGTCGCCCCGGCCCTGCTGGCCGGAAACACGATCGTCCTCAAGCCCAGCGAGCTGACCCCCTCCACCGCCATCCTGCTGATGAAGGCCCTTCAGGAGGCGGGACTGCCGGCCGGCGCCGCCAACCTCGTCCTCGGCGCCGGAGCCGAGGCGGGCGCCCCGCTGGCCGAGCACCCGGGCGTCGACATGGTCTCCTTCACCGGCGGCCTGGACACCGGCCGGCGCATCATGGCCACCGCCGCCGCGACGGTGAAGAAGGTCGCGCTGGAGCTCGGCGGCAAGAACCCCAACGTCGTCTTCGCCGACGCCGACTTCGAGGCAGCCGTGGACTTCGCGCTCACCGCCGTCTTCCTGCACCCCGGGCAGGTCTGCTCGGCCGGCGCCCGCCTCGTCGTCGAGGACACGATCCACGACGCCTTCGTCGACGAGGTCGTCCGCCGCGCCCGGCGCATCCGCCTCGGCGGCCCCTTCGACCCCGAGGCGGAGACCGGCGCGCTGATCTCCGCACAGCACCGCGAGAAGGTCGAGGCGTACGTCGCCGCCGGCCTCGCCGAGGGCGCCGTCCTGCGCTGCGGCGGGGCCCGTCCCGACGACCCCGCCCTCCAGCGGGGCTTCTACTACCTGCCCACCGTCCTCGACGCGTGCACGCAGGACATGCGCGTGGTCCACGAGGAGTCCTTCGGCCCCGTGCTCACCGTCGAGCGCTTCCACGACGAGGACGACGCGGTCCGCATCGCCAACGACACCGAGTACGGACTCGCCGGAGCCGTCTGGACGCAGGGCGCCGGAAAGGGCCAGCGCGTCGCGCGCCGACTGCGCCACGGCACCGTATGGATCAACGACTACCACCCCTACGTACCGCAAGCCGAATGGGGCGGCTTCGGCCACTCCGGCGTGGGCCGCGAGCTGGGTCCGACCGGCCTCGCCGAGTACCGAGAACCCAAGCACGTCTGGCAGAACATCCAACCCCGGCCGCAGCACTGGTTCAGCGGCTGAACGCCGAAAAGAGGTCGAACATGACCACAGCACAGACCGAGGTGCCGCACTGGCGCCGCACGTCCCAGAACCCCGAGGACCGCACCCCGGTCATCTCCGTGCGCCGGCTGTGGAAGGTGTTCGGGCCCAAGGCCGAGCAGGTGCCGCAGTCCGAGGAACTGTGCGGGCTGAGCCGCCGCGAGCTCATGGACCGCACCGGGTGCACCGCCGCCGTGCGCGACGTGGACTTCGAGGTGTCGCCCGGTGAGGTCTTCGTCGTCATGGGCCTGTCCGGCTCCGGCAAGTCCACCCTGGTGCGCTGCCTGACCCGGCTGATCGAACCCACCTCCGGCGAGGTCGTCTTCGAGGGCGAGGACATCCGCGGCGCCGACGCCAGGCGGCTGCGCGAACTGCGGCGCCGCAAGTTCTCCATGGTCTTCCAGCACTTCGGCCTGCTGCCGCACCGCAAGGTCGTGGAGAACGTGGCCTTCGGCCTGGAGATCCGCGGCATGGGCCGCGGCGAGCGCATGCGGCGCGCCCGCGAGGTCGTCGAACTCGTCGGCCTCGCCGGCTACGAGAACTCCTACCCCGACCAGCTCTCCGGCGGTATGCAGCAGCGCGTGGGCCTCGCCCGCGCCCTGGCCGGCGACCCGGAGGTCCTCTTCTTCGACGAGCCGTTCTCCGCGCTCGACCCGCTGATCCGCCGCGACATGCAGAACGAGGTCATCCGGCTGCACCACGAGGTCGGCAAGACGATGGTGTTCATCACCCACGACCTCTCCGAGGCGCTCAAGCTCGGCGACCGCATCCTGATCATGCGGGACGGCAAGATGGTCCAGTGCGGCACCGGTGACGAACTCGTCGGCGCCCCCGCCGACGACTACGTACGGGACTTCGTCCAGGACGTGCCCCGCGGCGACGTGCTCACTCTGCGCTGGATCATGCGCCCCGCGCAGGACGACGACGCCCTCGACGGCCCCGAACTCGGCCCGGACGTCGTGGTGCGCGAGGCGACCCGCGCGGTGCTCGCCGCCGAGAAGCCGGCCAAGGTCGTCGAGAACGGCAAGCTGCTCGGCATCGTCGGCGACGAGGAGATCCTCGCCGTCGTCGCCGGACAGCAGGGCGGTGCGTGATGGCCGCCGTCGCCGACACGAGCGGGCCGGTGGCGACCTGGCGCCAGAAGGTCACCCGTCCGATGGCGGTGGGGGCGATCCTGGTCGCCTGGCTGGTGCTCTTCGCCGTGCTGCGCGGCCGGCAGACCCTCACCCTCGCCGCCGCCGACCTCACCTCCCTGCACCGCTGGCTCAACGACGTCAACGACACCGTCGGGGCCGGCCGCGACTCCAACCCGCTCTTCCTGTACTTCTTCAACGAGATCCGCCTGGCCATCGACCACCTCGTCACCTTCGTCCAGTCGCTGATCTCCCAGCCCACCGCGGGCCGCCCGGTCCCGCAGATCGGCTGGCTCGGCGTGGTCGGCATCGCGGGCTACCTGTCCTGGGCGGTGGGCAACTGGCGGGTCGCCCTGCTGGCCGTCGCCGGCTTCACCTTCTTCGGTCTGCAGGGCCTGTGGCAGGAGTCCATGGACACCCTCGCGCTGACGCTGTCGGCGGTCCTGGTGGCCCTGCTCATCGGCATCCCGCTGGGTGTGTGGGCCGGTCTCTCCGACCGATGCAACAAGATCATGACGCCGTTCCTGGACTTCATGCAGACGATGCCGACCTTCGTCTACCTGGCCCCGCTCACCCTGGTCTTCCTCATCGGCGGCGCCTCCGCCGTGATCACCACCGTGATCTACGCGGCTCCGCCCGCCATCCGCATCACCGCGCACGCCATCCGCTCCGTGCCCGCCACCACCGTCGAGGCCGCCGACTCGCTCGGCACCACCCGCCGGCAGCAACTGCTCAAGGTGCTGCTGCCGCTGTCCCAGCGCACCGTCGTCATGGGCGTCAACCAGACCATCATGGCCGCCCTCGCCATGGTCACCATCGCCGCGCTGATCGACGCGCCCGGCCTCGGCAAGACCGTCGTGCAGGCCCTGCAGTCGCTGGACGTGGGCACCGCCTTCAACGCGGGCCTCGCCATCGTCGTCATGGCCATCGTGCTCGACCGGGTCACCACCGCGGCGGCCGGCCGCGCCGACACCGCGCGACGCACCGGCGGCGCCCTCGTCCGCTGGCGCCGGCCGCTGCTCGCGGCGGGCGGCATCGGCACCGCGTTCCTCGTCTACGTCTCCCACACCTACGTCTACGCCGCCGAGTTCCCCGGCGACGGCACCGCCGGCACGCACATCGCGAGCTGGGCCGACACCGCGACCACCTGGCTCCAGGACCACCTGTCGGGCCTGACGAACGCGGCGCGGGACGTCATCACCTACGGCCTGCTCAACCCCTTCCAGACACTGCTCACCGACTCCCCGTGGTGGCTGGTCGGCCTCACCCTGGTCGCGCTCGGCGCGGTGCTCGGCGGCCGGCGCGCCGCGGTGACGGCCGCGGTGTGCGTGGGCTTGCTCGTCGGCACGGGCCTGTGGTCGGACGGCATGACCACGCTGGCCTCCACGGCGGTGGCCACGGTGCTGGTGATGCTGCTCGGCGCGGTGTTCGGCGTGTGGATGGGGCGCAGCGCGCTGGTCGACCGGCTCGTGCGGCCCACCCTGGACGCCGCACAGGTCATGCCGCCGTTCGTCTATCTGGTGCCGTTCCTGGCGCTGTTCGGCGCCACCCGGTTCACCGCGATCGTCGCGGCCGTCGTCTACGCGGCGCCCGTCGCCATCAAGATCATCGCGGACGGGGTGCGCAACGTGCCCGAGTCCACCGTGGAGGCGACCACCTCGGTCGGCTGCACCACCTGGCAGATCATCACCAAGGTGCAGTTGCCCGTGGCCCGCGGCGCGCTGACGCTGGCGACCAACCAGGGGCTGATCTACGTGCTGTCGATGGTCGTGGTGGGCGGCCTGGTGGGCGCGGGCGCCCTCGGCTACGACGTCGTGGCCGGATTCTCACAAGGACAGCTGTACGGCAAGGGGCTGGCGGCAGGGCTCGCCATCGTCCTGCTGGGCGTCATGTTCGACCGGATCACGCAGGCTGCGGCGCGACGCACCAGGGCATAAGGAGCACCACACATGGCACGACACTGGCGAGCCGGTGCGGCCGGCCTGACCGTCCTCGGGCTGGCCCTCACCGGGTGCGTGGGAGCGAAGGTCGGCGACACCGCGGCCGGCGCGAAGAACGCGGACGGCTCGTGCGGCACGTTCAACCTGGCCGTCAACCCGTGGGTGGGCTATCAGGCCGACGCGGCGGTCGTCGCGTACGTGGCGCAGCACGACCTCGGCTGCAAGGTCACCAAGAAGAACCTGAAGGAGGAGATCGCCTGGCAGGGCTTCGGCACCGGTGAGGTCGACGCCGTCCTGGAGAACTGGGGCCACGACGACCTGAAGAAGAAGTACATCACCGACCAGAAGACCGCCGTCTCGGCGGGGCAGACCGGCAACAAGGGCGTCATCGGCTGGTGGGTGCCGCCGTGGCTGGCCAAGGCCCATCCGGACATCACCGACTGGAGAAACCTGAACAAGTACGCCGCGAACTTCCGCACCTCGGAGTCCGGCGGCAAGGGCCAGCTGCTCGACGGCGACCCGTCCTACGTCACCAACGACGCGGCGCTGGTGACCAACCTGAAGCTGAACTACAAGGTGGTGTACGCGGGCAGCGAGACCGCGCTGATCCAGGCGTACCGCAACGCCGAGAAGAACAAGCAGTGGCTCATCGGCTACTTCTACGAGCCGCAGTGGTTCATGACCGAGGTGCCGCTGGTCAAGGTCGACCTACCGGCGTACACACCCGGTTGTGACGCGGATGCGGCAAAGATCGCCTGCGACTATCCGGTCTACGGCCTGGACAAGATCGTCAGCGCCCGGTTCGCCCGGTCCGGCAGCCCGGCGTACCAGCTGGTGAAGAACTTCCACTGGACCAACGAGGACCAGAACCTCGTCGCCAAGTACATCGCCGTGAACAAGATGTCGGACGAGGCGGCGGCGAAGAAATGGGTGGACGCCAACCGCGACAAGGTGGAGGCCTGGCTGAAGTGACACGCCCGGCCAGAAGGCCGGTCCGCGATGCCCGGGGGCGGTGCGCACACCTGCGCGCCGCCCGCCGGGCATCGCCGTTTCCGGCCTGTTCCGCGGCCCGTTCTCCGACGTCACGCCACCCCTTGACACCCCTCCTGGCGACAGGCACATTGAGTTGCGCAGCCTGAATCGAGTTGCGCACAAAGCAACTTAAGTGGTCTTGAGTGCGGAGGTTGGGCGATGGCGGGACCCCGAGTGGTGATCATCGGAGCAGGTGTCGTGGGCGCGGCCCTGGCGGATGAGCTCTCCGCCCGCGGCTGGACCGAGGTGACCGTGGTCGACCAGGGCCCCCTCCCGGCCACCGGGGGATCCAGCTCGCACGCCCCGGGCCTGGTCTTTCAGACGAACGCCTCGAAGACGATGACGGAACTCGCGCGCTACACCGTCGAGAAGTTCTCCTCCCTCGAAGTCGACGGCAAGCCGTGCTTCCTGCCGGTGGGCGGCCTGGAGGTGGCGACGAGCCCCGAGCGGCTCGCGGAGATCCGGCGCCGGCACGGCTGGCTGACGTCCTGGGGTGTCGAGTCCCGCCTGCTGAGCCCCGAGGAGTGCGTGGAGCGGCACCCGCTGGTCGACCGGGACAAGATCCTCGGCGGCCTGTTCGTCCCCACCGACGGCATCGCCAAGGCGGTCCTCGCCGTCGAGGCGCAGATCCGCCGGGCCACGGAACGCGGCGTGCGTTTCCTCGCCCGGCACGAAGTGCTCGACATCCGCCGGAGCGACGGCCGCGTCACCGCGGTCGTGACCGACCACGGCGAGATCGACGCCGACATCGTCGTGTGCTGCGCCGGCATCTGGGGCCCGAAGATCGCCCGCATGGTCGGCATGAACCTGCCGCTGACGCCGCTGGCCCACCAGCTCGCCTGGACCGGCCCGGTGCCCGCGCTGGCCGGCCAGACCGAGGAGGCCGTCCGCCCGATCCTGCGCCACCAGGACGCCGACCTGTACTACCGCGACCGCTACGACGGCCTCGGCATCGGCTACTACGGCCACCGCCCCATGCCGGTTGCCGCCGACGACATCCTCTCCGTGGACGAGGCCGAGGAGATGCCCTCGGTGCTGAAGTTCACCGAGGAAGACTTCGCGCCCGCCTGGACCGAGACGCAGTCCCTGCTCCCGGCGACGCGGGAGACGAAGGTCGAGGAGGGCATCAACGGCCTGTTCTCCTTCACCACCGACGGCTACCCGCTGCTCGGCGAGTCCCCGGACGTCAAGGGCTTCTGGGTCGCCGAGGCCGTGTGGGTCACCCACTCCGCGGGCGTCGGCCGGGCCGTCGCCGAATGGCTGGTCGACGGCTACTGCTCCTCCTTCGACCTGCACGAGTGCGACGTCAACCGCTTCGAGCCGCACCAGCTGTCCCCGGAGTACGTCCTGGCCCGCGACTGCCAGAACTTCGTCGAGGTCTACGACATCCTCCACCCCCTGCAGCCGTCCGGTGACCCGCGGCCGATCCGCACCAGCCCCTTCTACGCCCGCCAGCAGGCGCACGGAGCGTTCTTCCTGGAGGCCAACGGCTGGGAGCGCCCCCAGTGGTACGAGGCCAACGCGCCCCTCGTCGAGGGACGGAACATCCCCACGCCCAACGACTGGGCCGCCCGCTACTGGTCCCCGATCGTCGGCGCCGAGGCCCAGGCCACCCGCGAGACCGTCGCGCTGTACGACATGACGGCGCTCAAGCGCCTGGAAGTCACCGGCCCCGGTGCGGCCGCCTTCCTGGAGCGGCTGTGCACCGGCAAGGTCGACAAGTCCGTCGGCTCGGTGACGTACACCCTGCTCCTCGACCACGACGGAGGCATCCGCAGCGACGTCACCGTCGCCCGCCTGGCCCGCGACCGCTTCCAGATCGGCGCCAACGGCAACCTCGACCTCGACTGGCTCACCCGGCACCTGTCCGCCGACGGCACCGTCCAGGTCCGCGACATCACCGCCGGCACCTGCTGCATCGGCCTGTGGGGACCCCTCGCCCGCGAGGTGCTGCAGCCGCTGACCGAGGCGGACTTCTCCAACGACGGGCTGAAGTACTTCCGCGCCCGGCAGGCCTACATCGGCAGCGTCCCGGCGACCGCGCTGCGGCTGAGCTACGTCGGCGAACTCGGCTGGGAGCTGTACACCACCGCCGACCAGGGCCTGAAGCTGTGGGACACGCTGTGGGCGGCGGCCCAGCCGCTCGGCGGGATCATCGCCGGCCGGGGCGCCTTCAACAGCCTCCGCCTGGAGAAGGGCTACCGCTCCTTCGGCACCGACATGACCTACGAGCACGACCCCTACGAGGCCGGCGTCGGCTTCGCCGTCAAACTCGACAAGGACGACTTCATCGGCAAGGCGGCACTCCAGCGGCGCAAGGCCGACGTCCGGCGCAGGCTCACCTGCCTGACCATCGACGACCCGCGGTCCGTCGTCCTGGGCAAGGAACCCGTGTACGACGGCGAGCACGCCGTCGGCTACGTCACCAGCGCCGCCCACGGCTACACCATCGGCAAGGGCATCGCCTACGCCTGGTTGCCCGCTGAACTCGCCGAGCCCGGCACGCGCGTGCACATCGGCTACTTCGACCAGCGGATCGAGGCGGTCGTCGCCGAGGAACCGCTGTTCGACCCGTCCATGTCCCGCCTTCGTGGCTGACCGCGCACACCCGCCCTCGTGGCGGACCGCCCGGACCCCGCCTTCGTGGCCGACCGCGCAGAAGGAACACCGGTGACCGCACTACTCCTGGACGCGAGGGCGACCGCCGCCGCCCTCCGCCGTGAACTCGCCGAGCGCGTGGCCGAGGTGACGGCCACCACCGGCCGCGCACCGGGCCTCGGGACCGGCGTGGACGCACCGCTGCCGTGCACCCCGCGCGGCATCGTCGAACCGCCGCGCCGCCACGACGTGCCGCTCGCCGGAGCGCGGGTGTGCGTCGTCGGCCGCGGCATCACCGTCGGACGGCCCATCGGCCTGCTGCTGACCCACAGGTCCGAGAACGCCACCGTCACCCTGTGCCACACCGGCACCCAGGGCCTGGCCCGGCCCGTGCGCGAGGCGGACGTCGTCGTCGCCGCGGCCGGCTCGCCCGGACTGATCACCAAGGACATGCTGCGCCCCGGCGCGGCCGTCCTGGACGTCGGCATCACCCGCACCGAGCAGGGGCTCGTCGGTGACGTCCACCCGGACGCCGCCGAGGTCGCCGGACGGCTCGCGCCGATGCCGGGAGGAGTGGGAGCCATGACACGGGCGATGTTGCTCGCCAACGTCGTCGAGGCCGTCGAGAGGAACGCCACCACCGTATGAACGCCTTGAACACCCGCCTCGCGGAGCTGGACCCCGAGGTCCACGATGCCCTCCGTGCCGAGCTGCACCGCCAGCAGTCGACCCTGGAGATGATCGCCTCCGAGAACTTCGCGCCCACCGCGGTCATGGAGGCGCAGGGCTCGGTCGCGACCAACAAGTACGCCGAGGGCTACCCCGGCCGCCGCTACTACGGCGGCTGCGAGCACGTCGACGTCACCGAGCGCCTGGCCATCGAGCGCGTGAAGTCCCTGTTCGGCGCGGGCTACGCCAACGTCCAGCCGCACTCGGGTGCGCAGGCCAACACGGCCGTCTTCTTCGCCCTGCTCCAGCCCGGCGACACCGTCCTCGGCCTCGACCTCGCGCACGGCGGTCACCTCACCCACGGCATGCGCCTCAACTACAGCGGCAAGATGCTCGACGTCGTGCCCTACCACGTCTCCGAGCAGGACAACCTCGTGGACATGGACGAGGTGGAGCGCCTCGCCAAGGAGCACCGGCCGAAGATGATCATCGCGGGCTGGTCGGCGTACCCGAGGCAGCTGGACTTCGCGGCCTTCCGCCGGATCGCCGACGAGGTCGGCGCCCTCCTCATGGTGGACATGGCGCACTTCGCCGGTCTGGTCGCCGCCGGACTGCACCCGAGCCCCGTCCCGCACGCCCACGTCGTCACCACGACCACGCACAAGACCCTCGGCGGTCCGCGCGGCGGCGTCATCCTCACCGACGACGCCGACCTCGCCAAGAAGATCAACTCCGCGGTCTTCCCCGGCATGCAGGGCGGCCCGCTGGAGCACGTCATCGCCGCGAAGGCGGTCGCCTTCAAGGTCGCGGCCACGCCCGAGTTCGCCGAACGCCAGGCCCGCACCCTGGCCGGCGCCCACCTCCTCGCCGAGCGCCTGAGCCGCCCCGACGCCGCCGCGGCCGGCGTCAAGGTCCTCACCGGCGGCACGGACGTCCACCTCGTCCTGGTCGACCTGCGGGACTCGCCGCTGGACGGCAAGCAGGCCGAGGACCTCCTCCACCGGATCGGCATCACCGTCAACCGCAACGCCGTGCCCTTCGACCCGCGCCCGCCCATGGTCACTTCCGGCCTGCGCATCGGCACCCCGGCGCTGGCCACCCGAGGCTTCACCGAGGCGGACTTCGCCGAGGTCGCCGACGTGATCGCACTGGCCCTCCAGCCGGAGCCGGACGTGCCGGCGCTGCGCGCCCGCACCAAGGCGCTCGCGGCCAAGCACCCGCTCTACCCGCACCTGACCCACGACGGAGACGCCCGATGAGCCCGCGCACCCCCGGCGCCGACCTCCCCGACCACCCCGACTTCCTGTGGCGCAACCCCGACCCGAAGCCGTCCTACGACGTGATCATCGTGGGCGGCGGCGGACACGGCCTGGCCACCGCGCACTACCTGGCGAAGAACCACGGCATCACCGACGTCGCCGTGCTGGAGAAGGGCTGGCTCGCGGGCGGCAACATGGCCCGCAACACCACGATCATCCGCTCCAACTACCTGTGGGACGAGAGCGCGGGCATCTACGAGCACGCCCTCAAGCTCTGGGAGGGCCTGGAGGAGGAGCTCGACTACCCGATCCTGTTCTCCCAGCGCGGCGTGCTGAACCTCGCCCACAGCCTCCAGGACGTCCGCGACAGCGTCCGCCGCGTCGAGGCCAACCGGCTCAACGGCGTCGACGCCGAGTGGCTGGACGCCGACGGGGTCAAGGACGTCTGCCCGATCGTCAACACCTCGCCCGACGTGCGCTCCCCGGTGCTCGGCGGCACCTACCAGCCGCGCGCCGGCATCGCCAAGCACGACTACGTCGCCTGGGGCTTCGCGCGCTCCGCGGACGCGGCCGGCATCGACATCATCCAGAACTGCGAGGTCACCGGCCTCGATGTGAGCGGCGGCCGGGTCGTCGGCGTCCGGACGACCCGTGGCCCCATCGCCGCCGGCAAGGTCGCCCTGTGCTCGGCCGGACACACCTCGGTGCTCGCCGCGATGGCCGGCATCGACCTGCCCCTCCAGAGCCACCCCCTGCAGGCCCTGGTCTCGGAACTCCTGGAGCCGGTGCACCCGACGGTCGTCATGTCCAACGCCGTCCACGTCTACGTCAGCCAGGCCCACAAGGGCGAGCTGGTGATGGGCGCCGGCATCGACGCGTACAACTCCTACACCCAGCGCGGCGCGTTCCACATCATCGAGGAGCAGATGGCCGCCGCCCTGGAGCTGTTCCCGGTGTTCGCCCGCGCCCACGTGCTGCGCACCTGGGGCGGCATCGTCGATGTCAGCCCCGACGCCTCGCCCATCGTCGGCCTCTCCCCGGTCGACAACCTCTACCTCAACTGCGGCTGGGGCACGGGCGGTTTCAAGGCGACCCCCGGTGTCGGCTGGGTGTACGCCCACACCATCGCCCACGACACGCCCCACCACCTGAACGCCCCCTTCTCGCTCGACCGTTTCACCACCGGCGCGCTCGTCGACGAGCACGGCGCTGCCGCGGTGGCCCACTAGGGAGCCGAACCATGCTGCTCATTTCCTGCCCGTGGTGCGGGCCCCGCGACGAGGCCGAGTTCCACTACGGCGGCCAGGCCCACCTGCCCTACCCGGAGGACCCCGCGGCCCTCACCGACGAGGAGTGGGCGCGGTACCTGTTCTTCCGCGACAACCCCAAGGGCCCGTTCGCCGAACGCTGGAGCCACACGGCCGGCTGCCGCAAGTGGTTCAACGCCATCCGCAACACGGCGACGAACGAGATCCTGGCGATCTACAAGACGGACGAGCCCCGCCCGCAAACCCGGGGGAGGGCGTAGGGGCCGGACCGGGTCAGGGCGCGCACGGTCACCGGCAGCCCGTCGAACGCGGTGCGGGCCTGCCGGCGTACGGCGGCGTCGGCGTCCGCGCGGGCGGCGGGCGGGACGTCGGCCTTGACGACCAGGGTCGTGCCGGCCGCGTTGCGCTCGTCGCGCAGCCAGTGGCGCAGCGCCGCGTCGCCGATCGCCGACGAGTACGCGGTGAGCGTCGCCAGGACGGCCGTGGTCAGCAGGACCGTGAGCAGCGCGGCGGCCAGGAGCAGCCGGTGCGCGCGGGCACGCAGCAGCACCAATCCCGTGAACCCCGCCACCCGGCTCCCCCCGGAAGTTGTCCAGACCTCCCCGCGATGCTGTCAGAGCGGACGGAGCGGGGTAAGCGGGCGGAGACCGAGCTTGATCGGATCGTGACCGGAATCCGGCGCGGACCGACCGGAATGCGGGACTCCTCTGAGCAGGGACACCAGGATGTGCGGCAGGGGCATGTGCCCCGGCTCAGTGGCGTGGGTCCGGCTGGCGCGCGCGTGTTCCGGCTCGGTCATGTGACCGCTCGGCCGCGCATTCCGGATCGGTCGTGTGATCCGGCTCGGCCGCGTGTTCCGGATCGGTCGTGTGATCCGGCTCGGCCGCACGTTCCCGCTCAGTCAGGTGTGTTGACCATCGAGGCGGCGGCGTACGTCAGGTAGTTCCACAGCGTCCGCTCGTGCTCCTCGGACAGGCCCAGCTCGTCGACGGCGGCCCGCATGTGCCGGAGCCACGCGTCGTGCGCGGCCCGGTCGACCCGGAAGGGCGCGTGGCGCATCCGCAGCCGGGGGTGGCCGCGCCGCTCGCTGTAGGTGGTCGGGCCGCCCCAGTACTGCATCAGGAACAGCCGTAGCCGCTCCTCCGCCGGGCCGAGGTCCTCCTCGGGGTACATCGCCCGCAGCTCGGGGTCGTCCGCGACCCCCTCGTAGAAACGGTGGACGAGCCGGCGGAAGGTCTCCTCCCCGCCGACCTGCTCGTAGAAGGTCTGCTCCTGAAGCGTGCCGCGCCGAATCTCATTCACGTGCTCCATGGTCTCAGACACCCGGACGGAGGACTCCCGACTTAGGACCACCCCCGGCCGTCCCGTCCCGCGCCGCCGTGCACGGCGCGGGACGGCAGGGGCGCCCGGTGCTCGCCTCGGGCCGCCTCGCGCAGCACAGTGGAGCCATGGGCGCGCAGGCTGTCGGTGACACAGGCGACACGAGCGGTACGAGCGACATCCGTGACGGCATCCGTGACGGCATCCGTGACGGCATGCGTGACGGCATCCGTGACGGCATGCGTGAGGAGAGCGGAACGGCCGCGCGGGGCACGGCGGGCGACCCGGGCGGTGCGGACGCCGAGAAGTTCGCCGCACTCGCCGCGCGGGCGCGGGCGGCGCTCGTGCGGACGATCGACGCGAGCGGCGCCTGGGAACGCGACCCGGTGTGGCGGGAGGCGTTCGCGGCGGTGCCGCGCCACCTGTTCGTGCCGTACTACTACGTCGCCGTGGCGGGCGGCTACGAACGCCGCTGGGGCGAGAGCCCCGACCCCGGGGCGCGCGAACGCTGGCTGCGCGGCGCGTACGCCGACGTCCCGCTGGCCACGCGGCTGCGCGACGGCGAACTGATCTCCTCCAGCAGCCAGCCCTCGCTGATGGCGAAGATGCTCGCCGCGCTGGAGATCGAGGACGGCCACCGGGTGCTGGAGATCGGCGCGGGCACCGGTTACAACGCCGCCCTGCTCGCCCACCGCCTCGGCGACGACGACCTGGTCACCACCGTCGATCTGGACCCGGAGATCACCGAGTCGGCGCGCCGGCACCTGGCCGCCGCCGGACACCACCCGGCGGTGGTGACGGGCGACGGCGCGCGCGGGGTCCCCGAACGCGCCCCCTACGACCGGATCATCGCCACCTGCGCGCTGCCCTCGATCCCGCGCGCCTGGCTCGCCCAGTGCGCCCCGGGCGGCCGGATCCTCACGCCCATCGCCACCGGCCTGGTGGTGCTCACCGTGGAGGACGCCGCACACGCCGAGGGGCGCTTCCTGGACACCCCCGCCTACTTCGTGCCGTTGCGCGGCGGGGGCCGGCCCGCCCCGCCGGCGCCACGGCTGGCGGGTGTGCCGGCCCATGCCCGCGAGGACGAGCTGTTCCGCTTCCTGCCGGCCGTCAGCGGCGGCCGGCTCGACGGGCGGGCGGCCTACGAGCTGTGGTGGCGCGAGGGCCGCCCGCCGCGCGAGCGCTACGGCATCACCGTGCGCGGCGCGCAGGCCTGGGCGTGGCTGGACAGCCCGCAGGGGCCGCACACCTGGCCCCCGCCGGACTGACCCGCCGGGACCGGCGCGGGACCGGACCGCGTGGCGCGCCCGAGGCCCGAGCGCGCCGGACGGTGCTCAGCCCCGCCGGATGGTGATGGTCGTCCACGCGCCGACGTGCACCCGGTCGCCGTCCTGCAGCGGCACCGGCACGAACGGCTGGATCGGCTCGTCCGAGCCGTTGACCGTCGTGCCGTTGGTCGAGTTCTGGTCGACCACCGCCCAGCTGCCGTCCGGCTGCTGGACCAGCACGGCGTGCTGGTGCGAGACGCCCGGGTCCTCCGGCGGCACCGACAGGTCGATGTCGGGGGTGTCGCCGGTGGAGTGCCGGCGGCGGCCGATGGTGACCTGGTTGCCGGTGAGCGTGCGCTGCTGCTCCGGCGAGTACGCGGGCAGGTTCAGGCCCGCGGCCTCCGGCCCCGAGCGCTGCATCATCGCCATGAAGTACTCGCGGTCCGGGCCGATCGTCGCCGTCCAGGTCGCCGGCTGCTGGGGCTGCTGGGGCTGGTGCGGCTGCTGCGGCTGCTGGGTCTGCTGCGGGAACGGTGGACCGGGCGGGGCCTGGGTGGCGCCGGGCTGCGGGTAGCCGTAGCCACCGCCGGCACCCGGACCACCGGAACCGCCCGGGCCACCGGGACCGCCGGGGCCGGACGGGCCCGTGGAGGACGGCGGGGAGAGCACCCAGTCGTCACCGCCGAAGGACGGGCCGCCGGGCTGCGGCCGGCTCCGCTCCTGCGGGAACGGCGGCGCGGGCGGCGCACCGGCCGGCTGGAAGGACTGCGGAGCGCCCCCCGGACCGCCGGGACCACCCTGACCGCCCGGCGCGCCGGGACCACCCGGGCCAGCGGGTCCGGGCGGCGGCGGCACGGGCCGCGACGGGTCCGGGCCGAACCCACCGGGTCCACCACCGGGACTGCCCGGCCCACCGGGACCGCTACCGAAGCCCGCAGGGCCTCCAGGGCCGCCGGGCGCGCCCGTGCGGCCGGAGGGCTCGGCGCCGAAGGGCGGGCCCGGGGGGATCGGCTCGGCGGGCCGGTTCACCTGGGACGGACGCGAACCCTGGTAGTCGAAGGAGTCACCGCCGAAGGACGGCCCCGAGGGCGGGCCGGGCGGCTGCGGGAAGCGCGGACCCGGACCACCAGGCCCGTTCGGTCCGCCGGGACCACCAGGTCCGTTCGGTCCGCCGTGACCACCCGGGCCGGGCGCCGGCGGGCGCGGTGCGGCCGGGGTGTACGAGGTGGCCGTGTTCGTGAGGAAGTTCCACCGGCACTCCTCGCAGAACGGCGCACCGCCCTCGCGGGGCGTGCGGCACTGCGGGCACAGCTGCGGCTCGGCGCCGGGGCCGCCCGGACCGCCGCCGAAGCCCCCGCGGCCGGGGCCACCGGGACCACCGGGTCCGTTCGGTCCGCCGGGGCCACCCGGTCCCGGGGCCGGCGGGAAGCCGTAGCCGCCCACCGGGGGCGGCGGGGGAGGTGGCGGCACGGCACCGGCCATGCGGTGACCGCAGACCTCGCACCAGTCGTCGGAACCCGACTGGTGTCCGTTCGGGCAGGTCGGCATGTCGGCGCTTCCCCCTCTCCTTTCCGGCCCGTTCGACCGGATTTCTCCAACCCCGAGGGGCCAGGCTCGCTGTCTTCGCTGTCGTCTTGTGTTGTCTTGCGGCACTACTTCTTTACACGAACCGTCTTGGTGGACCGTGTCTCGAGAGTCATCTCGTCGGCCTCCGCGACCTTCGCCTTCAGTCGCACAGTACCTGTCGCGGCGTCGACCACGTCCACCACCTTCGCAAGCAGTTTCGCAGTATCCGCGTTTCCGGAGGCGCCGGCGAGCTGAACCGCCCGGCCCAGTTTGGCCGTTGCTCCATCGATATCGCCCGCTTTGCGAAGATCGAGCCCCTGTTGGATGACCCGGGCCAGTTCGGCCTGGCCGGTGTAGTGGGCGACCTGCGGGTTGATGGCGGTGGAGGCGGCCATGTCGTCGGTCCACACGGCCCGTACGAGGCCCTGGGCGCCCAGGTTCTGTACGGCCCCTCCGGTTCGGGGCACCACCAGCGAGACCCGGGCGGCGAGCATCTCCTGCCCGACGTGCGCCACGGGGACCCGCACGCACAGGTGGTAGTCGCGGGACTCGTCGCCCCACGAGCCGGTCGGGTAGTCCCCGGCGCGCGGCCCGGCCTCGATGCGGCGGTCGGTCAAGTCCTCGACGGTGGGAGCGACTTGCTTGAGGAACGTGAGGGTCGTGCCGACAGGTGTCCACACCCGCAGGGCGACGTCCGCGACCCCCTTGCCCATCGCCGTCTCCATCATCCGCGTGAAGTCGGCGGCCAAGCCCGCCGGGTCGGCGACGATGTCGGCGGTGCCGAGCAACGCGGAGGCGATCCCTGTGACTTCTTTCACGTCCCAGTCGGTGCCCACGCCGCGGGCGTCACAGGTGAACCGGCCGGCGCACGCCTGAAGGGTCGCCCGCAGGTCCTCGGGCGACTCGTGCTCGTTGCGGCCGTCGGTGAGCAGGATGCCGTGCCGGATGGCGACGTCCGCCGAGGACAGCAGCCGGTCGGCCAGGCGCAGCCAGGTGCCGATGGCCGTGCCGCCGCCCGCGCCGAGCCTGCGCAGCGCCGCCTTGGCCTGGGCGCGGGTGGTGGCGTCGGCGACCGCGAGCCGGCCGCCGCCCGGGTAGATCTCGCCGGCCTGGTGCGTGCCGGCGACCACGGCGAAGTGCACGCCGTCGCGCAGGGTGTCCACCGCGGCCGCGGTGGCGTCCCGGGCGCCCCGCATCTTGGTCGGCGGGTAGTCCATCGAACCGGAGCAGTCCACCATGATCACCACGGCCGCCGACGGGCCCTGGCCGGGCGCGGCGTACTGGTCCGGGGCCGTCACCGCGCCGCCGGCGGTGCCGCCGCCGGTCGCGGTGACCGTGACGATCGCGTTGATCTCCCGGCCGCCCTCGGGCAGGTACTCGTTCTGGTACACCTCGACCGAGAACCGCGGCACGCTGGACTTCGAGAAGTTGGCCATGCTGTCCCAGATCCCCCTTCGGGCCCGCGTGGGCGGGGCCGGCGACTGTGGACGGACCGGTCCCCTCCGGTCCGCCGGAGCTTCCCCGTGAGGAGGTCCCGCCCGGGCGCCGCATCCCGTCCCGTGCCGCGCCCCGGCGTGCGTCCTCAGGCGGATCCTGCCCCGTGCGGCACGGCGGGGAACGGCACGAGGGCCACTGTTACGTTGTCGTGGCCCCCGCCGTCCAGGGCGTGGCCGACCAGCACGCGGGCCGCGTGCAGCGGCCGTGCGGCGGCGTCCGGGGGGAGCACCTCGGCCATCTCCTCGGCCGTCTCGGCGTAGTTCCACAGCCCGTCGGTGCACACCACGACCACGCCCGGCCGGTCCGGCTCGAACGAGGCCGTGTGCGGCTCCAGTTCGTAGGCGTCCGCGCCGAGCCAGCCGGTGATGGCGTGGGCGCGTTCGTCGGCGTAGGCCTGTGCCTCGCTCATCAGGCCCGCGGCGACCATCTGCGCCGCCCAGGAGTCGTCCTCGGTCAGCCGGGCCGGGGGCGCGGAGCGGTCGGCGGGCACCCAGTAGGCGCGGCTGTCGCCGACCCAGCCGACGACCAGCAGACCGGGGGTGACCACCGCGCCGACCAGGGTGCAGGCCGGGGCGTTGTGGTGCGGGGCGTGCTCGCGGGCCGAGGCCGGCTCCTCGGCCAGCGCGTCCACCGCCTGCGCGGCGGCGACGATCGCCTCGTGCATGGCCTGCTGCGGGTGCGTGCCCCGGGGCAGGGCGGCGAGCAGGAGCTCGGTGGCCGTGCGGGAGGCGGCGAGGGAGGCCTCGTCGGGGCGGGTCGCCGAGGAGACGCCGTCGCAGACGATCGCCACGGCCGCCGGCGAGCCGTCGGGCAGCGTGGCGCGGCCGACGGCGAAGGCGTCCTCGTTGCGGTGGTGGCGCAGGCCCCGGTCGCTGACCGCGGCGAGCGGGCCCGACTCCTGCTCCATGTGGTCGCGTTCCCGCGGCTGGGCGTGCCCGCAGTGCTCGCAGTAGCCGTCGCCGTCCACCCGGCCGGCGCGGCAGGCCACGCACACGGCCTGGGGCTGGTCCGGGGTGGCGGCCGCGGTGCGCGGGTCGGGGGGTTCGGGGTCATGCTTCCTCACGGGACCGGCGCAGTGCCGGGCGCAGACCGGGCAGCAGCAGAAGTGCGGCCGCGACGAAGACCAGGCCGATGACCGGCAGGGCGCCGAGGCCGAAGCTGCTGACAGTGAGGCCGCCGGCGGAGGCGCCCAGAGCGATACCGAGCTGGCTGACCAGCACGGAGATGCTGGTCACCGTCTCCGGAGCGCGGTGACCGGTGACGAGGACCGCCTGCTGGTAGAGCAGTACGGTGCCGGAGAAGCCCATGCCCCACACGACGAGCACGACGAAGACGACGGGCAGCGTGGGCGGAGCGACGAGGAGCAGCGCGAGGGCGACGAGGATGAGCACCGGAGCGGTGGTCATACCTGCCAGCAGGGACCGGGCGCCGAGGCGGCCGATGAGCATGACACCGACGATGCCGGCGCAGCCGAGTACGGCCAGCGACAGGCTCACCACGCCGGAGCCGACGCCCAGACGCTCCAGGTAGGGGGCGATGTAGGTGAGGACACCGAAGTGGCCGAGCATGACCAGCGCCCATCCGACGATCACCCGCATTGCTCCGGGCAGCCGTGCCGCCTTGAGCAGGGGCATGTGCGGGCCCTCCTGGACGCGGATGTGCGGCACGATCCGGATGAGGAGCAGAGCGGTGACCAGTGCGGCGGCGGCCATGACGGCGAACGCGATGCGCCAGCCCAGGGAGGTGCCCAGCAACGAGCTGAGGGGGGCGCCCGCGGCCAGTCCCAGGCTGTTGCCGGTGAACACGATGGTCATGGCCCGGGGAGCGTGCCGGGGCCCGGCAAACCGTTCCACGACCGCGGGCAGCAGCGCCCACACGAGGCCGTGGGCGGCTCCGCCGAGGAAGCGGCCGACCAGGGACACGGCGAGGTTCGGTGCGACCAGGACGACCAGGTTGCTGAGCACGAACAGCAGCACCGTCAGCACCAGCGCGGTGCGCCGGGGCAGCTTCAGTGCCAGTCGGGTCAGCGGCAGGACGGTGACGACGACACCGACCGCGTAGGCGGTGGTGACGGCTCCGGCCATGGCGACGCTCACGTGGAGGTCGGGGGCTATCAGCGTCAGCAGCCCTGACGGCAGCAGCTCGGTGGTCAGGCTGAGGAAACCGGTGAAGGCGAAGACCAGCACGGCGAACAGCGGGAAACGGGTCTCGTTCCCGGTGGAAGCCGCTCGCTCCTCGCGGTGGCCGTCGCGTGCGGCCGGGGTGCCCGGCCGTGCGGTGTCCGTCGCTTCGGCGCCGGCCGTGGCCAGCGCGTCGGGGTGTGTCATCAGAGGTTGTCTCCACAATCGTGTAGAGGCCCGTAGGGGGGGACGGGCCGACGAAGCCAGGCAACCACCGCGTCGAGGACGAGTGGGAGACCGCGTTGATGGGGGTACCGGCACAGGGGCACCAGCAGGGACCCCCACCGCCCACCACCGCGCTCGTACCCTCGGAGGTATGAACGGCAAGGACGACATCCGCGAGGAGATCAAACAGTTCCTGACCTCGCGGAGGGCGAAGATCACCCCCGAGCAGGCCGGGCTGCCCCACCACGGCGGCAGACGCCGCGTCGCGGGGCTTCGCCGCGCTGAGGTCGCCACTCTGGCCGGCGTAAGCGTCGAGTACTACACCCGCCTGGAACGCGGGAACGTAGGCGGAGTCTCCGAAAGCGTCCTGGAAGCCCTCGCCAGGGCACTGCGGCTCGACGACGCCGAGCGCACCCACCTCTTCCACCTCGCCCGCACCGCCGGCACCGCGCACCCGGCCCGCCGACGCCCCGCCCCCCAGCGGGTACGCCCCGCCGTTCAGCAACTCCTGGACTCCATGACGGAGACACCGGCCTTCGTCCGCAACGGCCGACTCGACATCCTCTCCGCCAACCGCCTCGGCTACGCCCTCTACTCCGAGGTGTACGTCGACCCGGTGCGCCCCGCGAATCACGCCCGGTTCATCTTCCTCGACCCGCGCTCCGCCGATTTCTATCTCGACTGGAATTCCGTGGCCGAGGACACCGTCGCCCTGCTGCGGGCCGAAGCCGGGCGTGACCCCTACGACCGGGGACTCACGGAGCTGATCGGCGAACTCAGCACCCGCTCGGAGGACTTCCGGGTGCGCTGGGCCGCTCACGATGTGCGGTTCCACCCCAACGGCATCAAACGCTTCCATCACCCGCTCGTCGGGGATCTCCTGCTCCACTTCGAAGCCCTGGAACTCTCGGCCGACACAGGACAGACGATCATCACCCACACCGCCGAGCGCCATTCCCCGTCCGACGACGCCCTGCGCGTTCTCGCCAGTTGGACCGCACCGGAACACGTGCCGGCCGGCGGCAGCGGCGACGCCTGAAGCACGCGGAAAGACCACACCCCGCCTGCCCATGGTGCCAACGGGCAGGCGGGGTGGGGAAAGCTCCGGGCCGGGTGGCGCGGTCGCGCGAGGAGCTCAGCTTGCTGTTCGGTCACTCACGCAGCAGGAAGGCGCCGTCGACGACCGTGCCGGTAATGCAGGCGGACAGGTCGGAGAGGAGGAAGGCGGACCGGTCCTCGCGACTTACTCCGACTCTCCCAGGCGGCCCGAGGGGATCTCGCCTTCGAGACGGTCGGTCACGTCCTTCTGCCCCGGTGCCGTCGTCAAGGGGGTGCGGATCACGCCGGGAGAGACGCTGTTGACGCCCATCCCGACAGGCGCGTAGTCCGCTGCGGTGCCCTTGGTGAGGCCGATCAGGGCGTGCTTGGGCGCGGTGTACACCGGGGAGTGGCTGAGGACGGTGTGCGCTTCGACCGACGCGATGTTCACGATCGATCCGCCGCCGGCTTTGAGCATCTGCGCGATCTCCGCCGTCATTGCGAACCCGGCCCCGTCGAGGAGACGCCCATGACGGTGTGCCGGCTGTCCGCACCGGAATCGTGCAGGCTCGACGCCCGAGACCCCACGTCAGTCACGGCGCCCGCCCGGGCCGACGGCGGTCGTCCAGGGCCTGCAGTCCCTCCGGTCCGTGCTCGGTGACGCGTGGGCCTTCCAGCGCAGTTCAGCGCAGAGTCGCGATGTCGATCACGAACCGATAGCGGACGGCGGAGGCCAGGACGCGCTCGTACGCCTCGTTGATCTTCTCGGCCGGGATCACCTCGATCTCGGATCCGATGCGGTGCTCGGCGCAGAAGTCGAGCATCTCCTGCGTCTCGCGGATGCCTCCGATCAGGGAGCCGGCGAGGGTCCGCTCTCCGCCCAGCAGGGAGAAGACGTTGAGCGAAACCGGTTCGGAGGGGGCGCCGACGTTGGCCAGGACACCGCCGGTAGCCAGGAGCGAAAGGTAGGCATCGAGGTCGATCCTGGCGCTCACCGTGTTGACGATGATGTCGAACGAGTCGGCGAGCTGCTCGAAGGTGGCGGGGTCGCTGGTGGCGTGGTAATGGTCGGCTCCCAGACGCAGACCGTCGTCCTTCTTCCTGAGTGACTGGGAGAGCACGGTCACCTCTGCGCCCATCGCATGTGCCAGCTTGACTGCCACATGGCCCAGTCCGCCGAGGCCGACGACGGCCACTTTCTTGCCGGGTCCGGCGCCCCAGCGGCGCAGGGGCGCGTAGGTGGTGATGCCCGCACACAGCAGCGGTGCGGCGGCGTCGAGTGAGATGCCGTCGGGGATGCTGAGGACGAAGTCCTCGTTGACGACGATGTGGGTGGCATAACCGCCCTGGGTGGGGGTGCCTCCGGAGTCGACATCGGCGTAGGTGAGGGTGTTGCCCCGGAGGCAGTACTGCTCCTTGCCCTTGCGGCAGTTGGCGCACTCGCGGCAGGAGTCCACCATGCAGCCGACCCCGACCCGGTCGCCGACGGCATGCCGGGTGACCTTCGAGCCGACCTGCGCGACGATGCCGGCGATCTCGTGGCCCGGGACGAGCGGGTAGGTCTCCTGCTTCCAGTCACTGTGGGCGTGGTGGATGTCGGAGTGGCAGATGCCCGTGTACTTGATCTCGATGAGGACGTCGTGGGGGCCGACCTCACGTCGCTCGATGGTCATAGGGACGAGTGGCTCGGTGGCGGAGGTTGCTCCGTAGGCGTTGACGGTCAGCATGGTGCTCCACTTCGGTATACGCGCGGGTACATGACGCTCATTTGCGACCTGGGCGGGGTCGGGGTCGCGGCAGGCAGGCGGAAGGGCGGGCGGGCGGTCACGGGCGCACCAGCACCTTCAGGGCCTCACGGTCGTTCATCGCCCTGTAGCCGTCCGCGATGTCCTCCAGGCCGACGGTGCTGTCGAAGACGCGGCCGGGCCGGATCGAGCCGTCGAGGATGTGCGGCATCAGCTCCTCGATGTAGGCGCGGGCGGGGGCGACACCGCCGGTCAGCGTGATGTTGCGCATGAAGTCGCCGAAGCCGAACGGCACGTCGGTGAACTGCGGCGCGCCGACCCGGCTGATCGTGCCGCCGTCCCGGACCACACCGAAACTCTGCACGATCGCGTCCTTCAGCCCGACACACTCCAGGACCTTGCTGGTGCCCTCGCCACCGGTCAGCTCCTTTACGCGGGCGATACCCTGTTCGCCGCGTTCGGGGACCACGTCGGTGGCGCCGAATGCACGTCCCAGGTCGGTGCGGGCCCGATGGCGGCCCATGAGAATGATCCGCTCGGCGCCCAGCAGCTTGGCGGAGATCACGCCGGACAGGCCGACCGCGCCGTCCCCGATGACGGTGACGGTGTCGCCACGACCGACGCCGGCGGTGCGGGCCGCGTGATAGCCGGTGCTCAGCACGTCCGACAGGGTCAGGAGGTCCGGCAGCAGCTCGGAGTCCTCTGCGACGGGCAGCTTCACGAGCGTTCCGTCGGCGAACGGGACGCGGGCGGCTTGTCCCTGTCCGCCGTCCACGCCGTTGACGCCCCACCGTCCGCCCTGCGGGCAGGAGGTCTGCAGACCCTCGCGGCAGTAGGCGCAGGTGTTGTCGGCCCAGACGAACGGGGCGACGACCACGTCCCCGGGCTTGAGGGTGTGCACCTCGGTGCCGATGTCCTCGACGATGCCGAGGAACTCGTGGCCCATGTGCCGGGGAGCATCCGTGGGCTCCAATGACTTGTAGGGCCACAGGTCGCTGCCGCACACGCAGGACAGCACGATCCGCACGACCGCGTCGGTGGGCTGCTGGATCTTGGGGTCGGTCACGTCCTCGACGCGGACGTCGTCGGCGGCGTACATCAGGGTGGCTCGCACGGGTGGTGCTCCTTGGAGTGGCTGTCGGCAGTGAGGGGGCGGTCAGCGGGGTTCGAGGCGCAAGGTGGAGGCGCGGGCCCGCTCGGTCAGGACGTGTTCGACGATGCCGGTGTACCGGCCGTACTTCTCCCGGTAGGCCGCGTCCACATCGGCGTACTCGTCCGGGTCGGCGTCGTGGAAGGTGACGTCGGCCCGGACGCCTCCGGCCTCCACCCGGCCCCGGAGGCGGGAGCGGGTGCCCCGGAACCAGGGGCCGTCGACGCCCTTGACCGAGCGGACGTAGAGCCGGTCACCGGCCCGTACGACCCACATGGTCACGGGGGCGCGGAGGGTGCCGTCGCCGCGTTCGGACTCCAGGTCCAGTTCTTCCGCCGCACCGATCCTTCTCAGGTCGGAGTTGTTCCAGCTGGTCATGGTTCTCACCTTTCGTACACGGTGTGGAGGCATCCTGTGGTCGCCTGGTGGATGAGGTCCGGGCAGCCGGCCGGTGTCGTCGACCTCCACCGGTAGGGGTGTGTCATGCCTTCAGGTCCGCGAAGGTCGAGCCGTCGACCACGAACCGGTACCGGACGTCGGAGGCGTGGATCCGCTGGTAGGCGGTGTTGATGTCCTGCGCGCCGATCAGCTCGATATCGGCCGTGACCTGGTGCTCGGCGGCGAAGTCCAGCATCTCCTGGGTCTCGGCGATGCCACCGAACAGCGACCCGACGTAGGACCGCCCGTTCTGGCAGAGCGTGAAGACGTCCACGGGCATCGGCTCCGTCGTCACTCCGACGTTCACCATCGTGCCGTGCAGGCGCAGCATGCCGAGGTAGTCGGGCAGGGACACCGGTGCGCTGACGGTGTTGAGAACGAGGTCGAAGGTGTTGGCCAGTTCGGTGAACGCCGAGCCGTCACCGGTCACGGCGTAGTGGTCGGCGCCGAGGGCCGCGGCGGCTTCCCGCTTGCTCTCCGACTGGGACAGCACGGTCACCTCGGCGCCCATGGCCTTGGCCATCTTCACGCCGAGGTGGCCCAGACCGCCGAGGCCGACGACGGCGACCCTGGTCCCGGTCCGGGTGCCGAACCGCTTGAGCGGGGCGTAGACGGTGATGCCGGCGCACAGCAGGGGCGCGGCGGCGGCCGGGTCGAGGTTCTCGGGCACCCGGACGACGAAGTCCTCCGGCGCGACGATCGCCTCCGAGTAGCCGCCCTGGGTGTGCGCGCCGGGCTCGACCGGGTCCGGGCTGCCGAAGACGAGGGTGTGGCCCTTGAGGCAGTACTGCTCCTGGCCTGCTCGGCAGTTCTCGCACTCGCGGCAGGAGTTGACCATGCAGCCGATGCCGACCAGGTCGCCGACCCGGTGACGTGTGACTGCGGAGCCCGCCTCGGTGATCCGGCCGACGATCTCGTGGCCCGGCACGAGGGGGCTGACCGGCAGGGGGCCGAACGAGCCGTCGACGAAGTTGATGTCGGAGTGGCAGATGCCGCAGTACAGGATGTCGATCTTGACGTCGTGCGGGCCGACGTCGCGGCGCTCGATGGTGACGGGGGTGAGCGGCTTGCCCGCTTCCTGGGCACCGAACGCGTTGACGGTGGTGGTCATGGTGATTCCTTTGTGCAGGTACGAGGTGATGTCAGGTGTGCAGGTACGAGGTGATGTCAGGCTTCCGGGACGGCGCGTCCGTATGCCGCGAGGGTGACGTCCTCGGGCTCGGGGCCGCCGCGCCGGCCGGTCTCCAGGGCGTCGAGGGTCTTCAGTTCGTCGGGGGTGAGGGCGAAGTCGAAGACGTCGATGTTCTCGGCGATGCGGTGGCGCTTGGTCGACTTGGGGATGACCGAACGGCCCTGCTGGAGGCCCCAGCGCAGCAGCACCTGGGCGGGGGTCTTGCCGTGGGCCTCGGCGATCGCGGTGACGGCCGGGTCCTCGAGGACGCTCCTGCGGTCCTCCCCGTAACCCGGGTAGAAGGTGATGCCGCCGATGGGGGACCACGCCTGGTTGAGGATGCCGTGCTCGTTGTCGAAGTCCAGGACGGCGCGCTGCTGGAAGTAGGGGTGGATTTCCAGCTGGTTGACGGCCGGCACGACGGCGGTGGCGTCGAGCAGTGCGGTCAGGTGGTCGACCATGAAGTTGCTGACGCCGATGGCCCTGACCTTGCCGTCCGCGAGGAGCTTCTCCAGCGCCCGGTAGGCGGCGATGGTCTTGCCGAAGTCCGACGGCAGGGCCTGGTGCAGGATGAGCAGGTCGATGCGGTCCACACCGAGCTTGGCGGCGCTCTTGTCGAAGCCGTGCAGGGTCTCGTCGTAGCCGTAGTCGCTGATCCAGATCTTCGTCTCGACGAAGATCTCCTCGCGGGGCACGGCGGAGTCGCGGATGGCCTGGCCGACCTCGCGTTCGTTGCCGTAGGCGGCGGCGGTGTCGATGTGCCGGTAGCCGAGTTCCAGCGCCGCGGTGACAGCGGCCCGGGTCTCGTCGGGCGGGGTCTGGAAGACGCCGAGTCCGATGGCGGGCATCTCGACGCCGTTGTTGAGGGTGAGGGTCTGCATCATAGGGACCTTTCGTTACGGGTGGCCCGTGAGGGCACGATGAGGATCCCGACGGCCAGGACCGCCAGGGCGAGCAGGACGGCGGAGCCGGTCAGGGCGGCGCCCGAGCGGGCCGCGATATCGGCGGCCTCGTCGTCGGTGGAGACGGTGGCGGCCGCCGCGGTGAGGATGCTCAGGCTGAGCGCGCTGCCGATCTGGTGCACCGTGTTGACAAGGCCCGAGCCGGCACCCGCGTCCGCCGGCGCAACGCCGTCGACACCGCTGGAGGTCATCGGGGCCAGGGCCAGTCCCTGGCCGGCACCGATGAGCACCATGGGCAGGGCCACTCCCGTCAGGTAGGGGGTGTGCAGGTCGAGACGGCTGAGCCAGACCATTCCGGCCGTGGTCAGGCAGACCCCGGTGAGCAGCACTTTCGGCCTGCTCACCCGCTCCAGCAGCCGCGGCACCTGGACAGCGAGGACGAAGTTGACCAGTGTCATCGGCAGGAAGGCCAGACCGGCCTGCGACGGTGTCCAGTGGTAGACGCTCTGCACGTACTGCGCGGTGAAGAAGAAGAACCCGATCATCGCGCCCATGTAGAGCATCCGGGTGAGGTATGCGCCGCTGCGTTCCCGGCTGGCGAACAGCCGTAGCGGCACGATCGGCTGTACGGCTCGCCGCTCCACCGCCACGAACGCCCCCAGCAACCCTGCACCCGCCATCAGCGGCATCAGGGTGGCCGGGGCGGTCCAGCCGAGGTCGGCCGCGTTGACGATGCCGAACACCACGGCAGTGGAGCCCGCCGTTGCCAGAAGCGCCCCGGCGATGTCGAAGCGGCCGTCCTGGCGCTCGGTCTCCGGCAGGAACCGCACGGCCAGCACCACCATCGCGATACCGACCGGGACGTTCAGGAAGAACCCGGCCCGCCAGGAGATCAGATCCGCGACCAGACCTCCGACGACCAGGCCGAAAGCGGCGCCAAGACCAGCGACGGCGCCGTAGGCGGCCATCGCCCGGTTCCGGGCCCGGCCCTCGGTGAAGCTACGCGTGAGCAGCGACAGGGCGGAGGGCGCCAGAACCGCGGCCCCCACACCCTGCAACGCCCGGGCCCCGATCAGGCACCACTGGCTTGGCGCGGCTCCGACCAGGAAGGAGGCCAGCGAGAAGACGACCAGGGAGAACAGGAAAACCCTGCGGTGCCCGAACAAGTCACCGGCCCGGGCGCCCAAGAGCAGCAGTCCGCCGAAGACCAGGACGTAGGCGTTGGTGATCCAGGACAGGCCGGTCTCGGAGAATCCCATGTCGGACCGGATCTGCGGCAGCCCGGTGAACACGATCGAGTTGTCCAGGATGACCATGAAATAGCTGACGCAGATGATCACAAGGATCAGCCTCGCGCGGACCGGCGCCGTGTGCGGCTGCGCCGTCGGGCGTGGTGCGTCAGTCGTCAGGTCGCCAGGCGCTCCGGTGGCTCCCTGGGGGCTCGGGCCGGCTGTACGCCCGGCGCGGACGTCGCCGGTTCCTGACAAAGGCGCTGTGCGCACGGTGCTCCTTCGGATCGGTCTCTGGTTCGGGGTCCGGCCGTGGTCCGCTCGGACCTCGGCTCTGTCCAGAAAACCGCGCCCCAGCCCGCATGTGGGAGTCACCGCTCTTCCAGGTAATGGCAGTACCTCGCTCGGCGCTCGCCGACGGATCTACGGTGAGGAGGTGGGCACAGGATTCACGACGATCACAAGGAGTCACCGCATGTCCCTCCTCGCCGCCACCGCAGAAGCTGGGGAGCCTGAGCATGGCCGGCAGTGACAGGAAGGCTCTGGCCGCCGAGGTCCGCGAATTCCTGAGCACCCGCCGGGCACGCATCACCCCGGAGCAGGCCGGGCTGCCGGTCTACGGCGGGAACCGCCGCGTCGCCGGTCTGCGCCGCGAGGAGGTCGCCCTGCTCGCGGGCATGAGCGTGGACTACTACGTCCGCCTCGAGCGCGGAAACCTCTCCGGCGCCTCGGACTCGGTACTCGAATCCCTCGCACACGCCCTGCAGCTCGACGTGGCCGAACGCACCCACCTCTACGACCTGGCCCGCGCCTCCACACCGTCGGGCCGACGGCCCACGGTGACCTCCTCCCGGGTGCGGCCCACGATCCTACGGCTGCTGGACTCGATGACCGGTGTGCCGGCCTACGTCCGCAACGCCCGCTTCGACATCGTGGCCGCCAACGCGTTGGGACGCGCGCTGTACGCACCCCTCTTCGACTCGCCGCTGTTCGCCCAGCGCGGGCCGGTCAACAGCGCCCGGTTCATGTTCCTGGACCCGGCGAGCAAGGACTTCTGGGTCGACTGGGACAAGGGCGCCGACGACGCGGTCGCCTTCCTGCGCACCGAGACGGGCCGGGCACCGCACGACAAGGCGCTGACCGACCTGATCGGAGAGCTGACGACCAGGAGCGAGGACTTCGCCCGCCGATGGGCACGCCACGACGTGAAGTTCCACCGCTCCGGCGTGAAGCACCTCCACCACCCGCTGGTCGGAGATCTCGCCCTGCCCTACGAAGCGCTGGACCTGCCGTTCGACCCCGGCCTGCGCCTCAACTTCTACACCCCCGAGCCGGACTCGAGGGAGCGGGAAGCCCTCGGCCTGCTCGCCAGCTGGGCGAGCACCGGCACGGTCGTCCCCCACGCAACCGACTGACACACCAACGAGGAGAACCGCTTCATGCAGTACCGATCGCTCGGCCGCACCGGCGTCCAGGTCAGCCCGCTGTGCCTGGGCGCGATGATGTTCGGCCCCTGGGGCAACGAAGACGAGACCGACTCCGTCCGGATCATCCACCGCGCCCTCGACGCCGGCATCAACTTCGTCGACACCGCGGACGTCTACTCCGCCGGCGTCTCGGAGGAGATCGTCGGCAAGGCGCTCCAGGGCCGGCGCGAGGACGTGTTCCTGGCCACCAAGTTCTTCATGCCGATGGACCAGGACGACCCCAACCAGCGCGGCGCCCCCCGCCACTGGATCATGCGCGCGGTCGAGAACTCCCTGCGGCGCCTGGGCACCGACCACATCGACCTCTACCAGGTGCACCGCCCCAGCCCCGACACTGACGTCGCGGAGACCCTCGGGGCCCTGACCGACCTGGTCCGCCAGGGCAAGGTCCGCTACATCGGCTCCTCCTCCTACTCCGGCTCGCAGATCGTCGAGGCCCAGTGGGTCTCCCGGGAGCGGCACCTGGAGCGGTTCGTGACCGAGCAGCCGCCGTACTCGATCCTGGTCCGCGGCATCGAGGAGGACGTGCTGCCCACCGTGCGCCGCCACGGAATGGGCACGCTCACCTACAGCCCGCTCGCCGGCGGCTGGCTCTCCGGCCGCTACCGCAAGAACGCTTTCGAGGGGCCTGCCTCGGCGGCGCGTCCCCAGGCCCGCTTCGACATGAGCACCCCTGCCAACCGGCGCAAGCTCGACGCCGTCGAGCAGCTCGCCGTCCTGGCGGAGAAGGCCGGTCTCACGCTGATCGAGCTGGCGGTCGCCTTCGTCATCAACCACCCGGGCGTCACCTCGGCGATCATCGGCCCGCGCACCATGGAGCAGCTGGAGGCGTTCCTGCCCGCCGCCGACATCACGCTCCCCGCCGACGTGCTCGACGCCATCGACGAGATCGTCGCACCCGGCGTCACGGTCAACCCGGTCGACAACAGCTACGGCGACTTCGAGCTGCGACCCGACCAGCGACGCCGTTGAGCGAGGAGAACTTCGGGTGATCACGGACAGTCGGAAGCAGTGGGGAGGGCGAATGCCGATGGCCGACCGTGGTCAGCCTCGGGGGCACGCCTCCTGGCCGCTGATGCCACCCGGACGGCGCGCAGTTCCTCTTCCTGCGCCGCTTGCACGAGACGCTCCAAACCCACGCCGCGAAGCTGAGCGAGACACGTCGATCACCCCTGCGCGGGTGTGCGCGGCTCGGCGACGGGGACGAAGCGGGCGGGTGGGTGGTCGATCGGCAGGTCGGGGCGCCAGGCGGTGAGGATCTGGGCGCTGCACTCGAACAGGTCCGGGGGCAGGGCGTCCAGAGGCCACCAGCGCCAGTCGCCGACGCTCTCGCCGGGCTGGTCGGCCGGCTCGCCGCGCCAGCGGGTGACGAGCGCTCCGAAGGTGATGCGGACCACCTCCCCGACCTGGTCGTGGAGCATCCCCAGGAGCCGGACGTCAGCGGGGTCGGCGTGCAGGCCGGTCTCCTCGGCGAGTTCGCGCACGACTGTCTCCCGCAGCGACTCGCCCGGCTCCACGGTGCCGCCGGGCAGCTCGCGCGTGCCCAGTCGGTGCCGGCCCAGGAGCAGGCCGCGCGGCCCGAGCAGCACGGCGCCGACGCCCACCGCCGCCCGGGCGACCGGTGGTTTCGCCGTACGGGGACGGGCGGTGATCCGGGCCGGCCGGTGGGCCTGGAAGAGCCGGTAGGAGGCGTGGTTGTGCTCCTTTGGCGCATCGAGGACGGTGATGCTCCGCACGCGGAGCCCGTACTGCACGAGCAGGTCCTCCCACAACTCCGCGGTGAGCACCCACATGTGGACGGTGAGGTCACCACCGCCGGCCAGGCGCAGGGTTTCCGGGCGCGGTGTGACGCCGGAAGCGGGCCCGTGGCCGTCGGAGTCGGTGTGCAGCACGGTGAAGTACAGCCGGCCCCCGGGTTTGAGGGCGGCCGCCAGCGCCGGCAGGAGGCGATGGGGGTCGATGAAGTGGATCGTGCTGAGGGAGAGGATGACGTCGTACGGGGCTGCCGCGCTCAGGTGTTCCACGGCGTCCGCGTGGATCAGCCGCAGCCCCGGCACGTCGGAGCAGTGGGCGCGGGCCCGTTCGATCTGGCTGCGGGAAGCATCGACCCCGTCGACCTGCGCGCCGTGGGCCCGCACCAGGTGCGCGGCGTGCCGGCCCGGCCCGCACCCGAGGTCCAGGACCCGCAGGCCCTTCAGCTCCCCGAGGATCTCGTCGCCCGGTCCGTCCACCGCGGGACCCCAGGTGATCCGGTCCACTTCCGGCAGCGGTGTACCACGCCGCAGATGGTGGGTTCCGTAGGCGTTCCAGGCACGCCGTGTCTGGTGTTCGATGTCGCGCATGGTGGCTCCCGTCGTCGAGGTCAGGGGTGGAGTGCGTAGCAGCGCAGCACGTCGAGATCAGCGGTCCGGACGACGGACCATCGCGCGGTGAGCGTCTCGGCCTCTGCGGCCGTGATCCCGAGGTGACGCGAGGGGTCGCCGCTGTCCCGGCGGCCGGCGATCTCGGTGACGACCCAGAAGACCCCGCCGGGGGCCAGGATCCGTCGGACGCGGTCGAGGAAGGCCGGCTTGTCGTCGAGCCACCGGTAGACCAGACGGCATGCGACGACAGCGTAGGCCGGGTCGCGCAGGCCACCGAGGTCATCGGCGGCGAAGTCCATCAGCTGCCAGGGCGGGCCGTCATCGGCGCGGTCGCGGCGGGCTGCGGCGACGGCGCTGGGCGCGAAGTCGATGCCGGTGGTGCGGTAACCGAGTCGGTGAAGCCGGCGGGCGAGGGCACCGTCTCCGGTGCCGATGTCGAGAGCCGGCCGTCCGCGGCCCGGTCCGAGGTGATCCGCCAGAAGCTCGGCCTCGGCGCTGCTGCCCCTCCGGTACCGGCGCCCGCCGGCCCAGAGCGGCTCCCAGTAGTCGGCGCTGGCGGGGGTGTTTGTCATCCGGCTCCTCCTGCAAGTGGGCGGGACCACCAGGGCCGTGCTCCCGCGCGGCTGACGGGGACGGAGAAAACGGACGGCATGAGAGCACGGGTCACGAGGGATCCGCGACGGTGGGGGAGGCGGGACGCGGGATGACGGGTGCGGGGGCGTACTGGGCGGCCTGTGCGGTGAACATCGAGGCGTACCGGCCTCGGGCGGCCATGAGGTCGTCGTGGCTGCCGTGCTCGACGAGTCGTCCGTGGTGCAGGACGTGGATGCGGTCGGCGTGGCGGACGCCGGACATGCGGTGGGTGACCAGGACGACGGCCCGGTTGGGGGCGGCGAGCCGGCGGATGCGGTCGAACGCGGCGATCTCGGCCTCCGGGTCCAGGGCGGAGGTGGGTTCGTCCACGATGAGCACGCCGTCGGCATCCGAGGTGGAGCTGCGCCAGTGGGTCCGGGCCAGTCCGATCTTCTGCCACTCGCCGCCGGACAGTTCGCTCGCCCCGCGGAACATCCGGGCCAGCAGGCTGCGCAAGCCGTCGGGGAGTTTGGCGATGACCGGCCCCGCCCCCGCGTAGTCGACGGACGGCTGGAGGTCGCCGGGCCCGGCGGCCCGGTCCGGTCGGCCGATGCGGATGTTCAACGCCGCGGTCACGGGCCAGCGTTGGAAGTCCTGGGTGAGCAGGGTGACGCGCTCGAAGACCTGGGAGCGGTCCAGGGAGGCGATGTCGGCCTCGCCCCACCGCACGGTCCCGCTCTGCGGCAGGAGCAGGCCGGACAGGATCTTCATCAGCGTGCTCTTGCCGGAGCCGTTCTCGCCGACCACGGCGGTGACCGAACCCATGGGCAGGGTGAGGGACACCCCGTCCAGCGCGGGAGTCTCCCGGTCGGGGTAGCGGTAGCCGACCCGGTCGAGGACGATCTGCCGCACCTGTGCCGGGACCGGGTCGCCTCCGCCGGGCAGCGTGCGCCGTGCCGCCTCGTCCAGGAACCGGGCGTGGTCGCGGACGTACAGGGACTCCTCGTGCAACTGGTTGACGTTCATCACCAGCGCGCCCAGGCTCGCCGAACCCGACCGGACGGCGACGACCGCGGTCCCGGCCACCGCCAGACCCATGTGCCCGCTGGAGATCAGCACGAACAGGGCCGCGTACGTCGCCGCCAGGGCGAGGCCGGACAGCGCGGCGGCCACCCACTCGGTGACCGCCTTGCCGGCGGCCAGCCGCTCCTGCTCGGCCTCGGCGCTCTCGGCCATCCGCTCGTAGCGGCTGAGCAGGAACGGTCCGACGGCGTGGACGCGCACTTCCTGCGCGGCGGTGCGCTCGGTGAGCAGGTTGCCGATCAGACGGCCGGCCCGCACGTGCTCGATCCAGCTCATCACCGACACGTACCGTTCCTGCGCCACCCGCATCGCGCCCCAGCCGCGCGGCGCCGCGATCAGGACCAGCATCGGCAGCAGGACCGGGTGGAGGACGGTGAGCACGCCGGCCGTGGAGATCAAGGAGATCGTGCCGTTGAGCGCGGCCACGCAGGCGCCGATCATGCGGCGGGCGGAGCCGGCGCCGTACTGCGCGACGTCGATCAGCCGCCGGAACTCCGGGGCTTCGATGGCCTCCCGCTCCCCCGACGCGGCGGCGGCCAGGGACTGGGGGGTGGCGACCCGCTCGACCAGCGGCTCCAGACGGCCGGCCCGCGACGTGGACCAGCCGGCCAGGGCCGAGTTGACCACGGCGGCCCCGGCGGCGACGAGCAGGCCGGGCAGGACCGCGTGCACCCGCTGTCCGGGGCTGCCGGAGCCGAGCAGCGCGTGCATGACGGCGTTGACCGCGAGCAGCCCGACAGCGGCGGCGACACCCTGCCCGACCTCGCTGAGGACGACCGCGAGCAGGGCGCGGCGGTCCGCCCGCCACGCCATCCGCAAGGCGCCCCCGACCAGCCCGGGCATGGACCGCAGAGCCGACCTCATCGTCAACTCCAGGTGTGCGCCCTCGTGTTCGGACCAGCCGACGTCGTAGCGCAGTGGACCGCCGAACAGTTCCCGCTCGGCGTCGGAGACCCCCGGTTCGGCCATCCGCACGCGGCCGAAGAACCTCTTCACCGGGCGCCCCCCCGCCGGGAGAGGATCAGCGCCGGGGCAGCCGGCGTGGACCGCCGCCGCGGGAGCGCGGTCGTGGTCGTGAACCTGTGTGTCCCGCGGATACGCGCGCCGCGGTACGCGTCCCTCTCGCCTCCTGCCACGCTGCGGGGAGTCGCATGCGCCTGTGCCTCGGCCGAAGTCAACGTGGTCCCCCTCGACGGTTGAGTGGCTGCTCCTGCGACTCAACGACTCAGCGGACCGTTTCGAACACACGTCTTTCGGACAGGCCGGTAGCCCTGGCAGGGCGCGCGTGCCGGAGAGTGCGGCGTGCATCGACCCTTGCGGTGTCTGGGCCGGGCGCCGGAGCGGCGGCGGCCGAAACGCCGAGCGCGTCCGCTGCTCCGGCGCCGGGGCGGTGCCTCGGCCCGAAGGGACCGGCTCCTCCCGGGGGTTTCGCGGGTCAAGTGTCGTGAGCCCGGGTCGGCCTCGCGGCGGGCGATCGTCAGCGGCAGCCGTCCGCCCGGCTCGCGGTCGCCCGCCAGGACCTCCGCGAGCGCGGGTCCGTACTCTGACCGGGGAACCAGGTCAAGCGGCGACAGGGGCGGCGCTGCCGCCCGTGCCGGGCGGGCGCGCACCGCCGCTGAGCAGAGCCGCAGCCGGGCAGGGCGGCGGCGGACGGCAGGGGTGCGCGGGAACGCCCGGCACCTACCGGCCGCTCGCCGAGTCCCCCGCAGCCGGACGCGTCCGCTGACCGGCGGCGCGCAGCCGGTACAGCACGCTGCGCCGCAACGGCCCCGCGGGCACGCCCGGGTCGTCGAAGTCGTCGGCCGGATCGCGGGTCATGCCCAGACGGTGCATCACCGCCCGCGACCGGAGATTGGTGGCCGTGGTCACCGCGAGGATCTCCGTCAGCCGCAGCCGCTCGAAGCCGAACGCCAGCGCGGCCCGGGCCGCCTCGGTGGCATAGCCGTGCCCCCACGCCGGGCGGGCCAGGCGCCAGCCGACCTCCACCCCGGTGAACGGCATTCCCTCCTCCACCGGATCCAGTCCGGCGAACCCGACGAACTCGCCGGTCGCCCGTACCTCGACCGCCCACCAGCCCCAGCCCCGGCGGTCGAGGTCGGCCTGGAAACGGGCCACGGACGCCTCGCTCTGCTGCCGCGTCAGGACGTCCGGGAAGTACTGACGGACCTCGGGATCGGCGTTCATCGCCGCCCAAGGGTCGAGGTCGGAGGCCCGCCAGCCGCGGAGTACGAGACGTTCGGTCGGCAACTCGTGCATCGCGCCACTGTAAGGACGTCACGCCCGCGAAGCGACCGGATATCCCTCGCCGTCACGCGCCGCGCGGCAGGCGGAGGTGTTTCCGCATCGGCGGCTTCGCCACAGGCGTGGGCGGTCAGTTCCCTCCACGCCATGCCGCGCTGGGCGTTCTCGATCGGGTGCAGCCGCCGGGTGTCGTCCAGCGCGTAACCGAGGCCTCCGCCCTCGCCGGTGGCCTCCGCGTGCCCCGGTTCCGCCCGGCGCGGCTCCCGCGGCCGGCCGCCGGGCGGACCCTGCCCGCGGGCCCGCTGACCGGCGCTCGGTCCGGTCCGCCCACACCCCGCTGTGCCCTTCCTCTCCCGCTGCGCCGCGCACCCCCGGAGAATCAGGTCATGACCGCAGCCGACACAGCCGACACCGTCACCTACCGCCACAGTGGCCTCGTCTGCACGGACCACACCCTGTCCGTCCCCCTCGACCACGCCCGCCCCGACGGGCCGCGGATCACCCTCTTCGCCCGGGAGGTCGTCGCCGAGGGGCGCGAACACCAGGACCTCCCGCGCCTGTTGTGGCTCCAGGGCGGACCGGGATGCCCCGCGGAGCGCCCCCACGCGGCCACCGCCTGGTTCCGCCGGGCGCTGCGGGACTACCGTGTGGTGCTCCTGGACCAGCGCGGCACGGGCCGCTCCACCCCCGCGGACCGCACGACCCTCGCCGACCACCCCGACGCCGCCGGGTACCTCACGCACTTCCGGGCCGACGCCATCGTCCGCGACGCGGAACTGCTGCGCCGCGCCCTGCAGGGCGACCGCCCCTGGACCGTCCTGGGCCAGAGCTTCGGCGGCTTCTGCACCCTGACCTATCTCAGCCACGCCCCCGAAGGACTGGAGCAGGCCCTGATCACCGGCGGCCTGCCCACCCTCACCCGCCACGCCGACGACGTCTACCGTGCCGCCTACCGCCGCCCGCTGGCGCACAACGACGCGTCCTTCGCCCGCTACCCCGGCGCCCAGCGGCTCGCCGACGCGGTCGCCGCCCACCTCGCCGAGCACGACGTCCGGATGCCCTCCGGCGAGCGCCTGACGGTGCGTCGCTTCCAGACCATGGGCATGACCTTCGGTATGTCCGCGAGCTTCGACAGCCTGCACTACCTGCTGGAGACCGCCTTCGTCGACACACCTGGCGGCCCCCGCCTGTCCGACGTCTTCCTCCGCGGGCTGGACGCCGCGCTGTCCTTCGCGACCCGCCCGCTGTACGCCGTCCTGCACGAGCCGGTCTACGCCCAGGGCGGCCGGGCCACCGCCTGGTCGGCCCACCGTGTCCGCGCGGAGTTCCCGCAGTTCGACGCCGAGGCCGGCGGGCCGCTGCGCTTCACCGGGGAGATGATCTACCCGTGGCAGTTCGAGGAGGACCCCGCTCTCGTCCCGCTGCGGGACGCCGCCGAAAACCTCGCCCACCGCACCGACTGGCCCGCCCTGTACGACCCGGACCGGCTCGCCGACAACGAGGTGCCCGTCGTGGCCGCCGTCTACCACGACGACATGTTCGTCGACCGTGAGCACTCCCTGGAGACGGCCGCACACGTCCGTGGGCTTCGGACCTGGGTCTCCCGCGCCCACGCGCACGACGGCATCCGCACGGACGCCGCCGTGCTCGACCGGCTCCTGGCCATGGCCCGGGGCGAGACCTCCGACTGCACCGCCTGACGGGCAGGCAGCTGCTCAGGCCGCCTTGAGCGTGCCGCCGTCGATGACGTGGTCGGCGCCGTGGATGTTGGCGGCGCGCTCGGACAGCAGGAAGGCGACGAGGTCGGCCACCTCTTCGGGTGTGGTGATGCGTCCCGAGGCGATGCCGGACTGCCCCGCGATGTTCGCCAGAAGATCGTCGTGGCTGACGCCGAAGGCGTCGGCCACCTTGCCGCCGAAACCGTTCGGGTCGGTCCACAGCGGGCTGGCGACGATGCCCGGAGAGACGGTGTTGACGCGGACGCCGTGCGGTGCCAGCTCCTCGCTGAGCCGCTTGCTCAGCTGGGTCAGCGCCGCCTTGGCCTCGGCGTAGCCGACGGGGGACCCGGTGGGCACGCGGGCGTTGATCGAGGAGATGTTCACGATCGCGCCCTTGCGTTCCAGGATGCTCGGCAGGGCCGCCCTGGTGGTCCAGACCGCGCTGAACAGGTTGAGGTCGAAGACGGCCTGCCACTGCTCGTCGGAGGCGTCGAGGAAGCCGCCCAGGGACAGTTTCTCCGGGTCGCCCGCGCCGACGTTGTTGACCAGGAAGTCGATCCCGCCGACGGCGGCGATCGCCTGCTCGACCACCGTCGTCGCCCCGTGAGGGGTGCTCAGGTCGACCGGCACGGTGGCGGCGGCGGCCTTCTCCAGTTCGGGGGTGACGGTGCGGGAGGCGCCCACCACCCGCACCCCTTCCGCGGCCAGCGTCCGGGCGATGGCCAGGCCGATGCCGCGGCTCGCGCCGGTGACGAGGGCGGTCTTTCCGTTGATGCCGAGGTCCATGAGAGCCCTTTCTTGAACTGTAGGTCAAAAACTCGGGTGCGAAAAAGCCCCTTGGCGGGGTGTGCGGTCGTGAGGGAGTGGGGGTGCGGCCCCGAGGGGCCGCCTGATCACAGGCCCGTCAGGGCCGTCTCGATGATCTGGTGCAGGGTCGGTCCGTCGAACGTCCTGGCCATGACGCGCAGGCCCACGATGGTGTTCATGAGGAAGCGTGCCTGTGTCCCGGCGTCGACCTCGGGGGCGACGTCACCGTCGCGCTTGCCCTGTTCGATGCGGGCGGTGAGCAGGTGGATGGTGCGTTCCTGCATCCGGCGTACCGCCCGGGTGGCCTCCTCGTCCCGTCCGCCGAGTTCCAGTGCGGTGTTCACGGCCAGGCAGCCGCGCCGGACCGGCCCGTTCAGGTCTGCCTCCACGAGGAGCTCCAGGTAGGCGCGGATGCGTTCCTTGGCGGTGCCCGGCCGGGCGAGGAACTCCTCGGTCATCTCCGATCCGGCCCGGTCGTACAGCGCCAGCGCCTTGTCGAAGAGGTCGCGCTTGGAGCCGAAGGCGTGGTACAGGCTGCCCTTGGCCACACCGGTGGCCTCGGCCAGCTCGGCGGGCGAGGTGCCCGCGTAGCCGTGGGTCCAGAACGTCTCCATCGCCTGGGCGATCACCACGTCCGGTTCGAAGTTCTTCGGCCTGCCCATGGTGCGACCGTACGGGTATTTGACCTCTAGGTCAAGAAGTTAGGGCGGGATCTCCCCGGCAGGGCCGACGGGTCCGACCTCTTGACAGTGGACAGCAATTCGGCAGTAACCTTGCGGAATCCCTGAGAGGTCTAGACCACCTATGTGGTCACATGTGAGGTGCCGGCATGAGAAGACGCAGGATCACCGGCGGAATCTCCGCCCTGGCAGGCGTGCTCGTCCTCGGGGCGCTGCCCGCCGCGCCGACCGCTTCCGCCGCGGCGTCCGTCACGGAACGTCCCCTGCCGCCCATCTCTCCGACGCCTCAGAGTCTGTCGCGCGCCGGAGGCGACGCCGTCCTCACCGGACGGGTCGTGATCGTCGCCGACGCGGCCACGGACGCCGCCGCCCGTGACCGTCTCGGCCGCGAGTTGAGGAACCACGGCGTCGACCGGATCGACGTGGTCACGCCCGAGAGCGCCTCCCGCGCGCCGGCCGGAGCGCTGCGCATACGACTGGGTCCCGCCGACCGGCCCGACATCGCGCGCGCCCTGGGAACCACCGCCGTTCCCGACCACCCCGAGGGATACGCCCTGAAGGTCACCGGCGGCCCCGCCGTACACGCCCAGGTCGCCCTGGGCGGCACCGACGCCGCCGGGCAGTTCTACGCCGTCCAGACACTGCGTCAGCTCCTCGAACGCGACGGCACCGGCTGGCGCGTGGCCGGAGCCCAGGTCGGCGACTACCCCTCGATGCCCCTGCGCGGCACCATCGAGGGCTTCTACGGACAGCCCTGGACCCAGGCCGAGCGCCTGGACCAGATGGACTTCTACGGCGACGTCAAGGCGAACACGTACGTCTACGCCCCGAAGGACGACCCCTACCACCGTGACAAATGGCGCGAGCCCTACCCCGCGGACAAACTCGCCGAGCTGGGGCAGCTCGTGGACCGCGCACGGGCCAACCATGTGCGCTTCACCTTCGCGGTCTCGCCCGGCGGCTCGATCTGCTACTCCGACCCCGCCGACCGCAAGGCCCTGAAGGACAAACTGCAGGCGCTGTACGACCTGGGCACCCGCGCCTTCTCCATCCCGCTCGACGACATCAGCTACACCAAGTGGAACTGCGCGGCCGACCAGCAGACCTACGGGCAGCCCGGCCGGCAGGCCGCCGCCAAGGCCCAGGTCGACCTCCTCAACGACGTCCAGCGCACCTTCATCGCCACCCACGACGGCGCCCGGCCGCTGCAGACCGTCCCCACCGAGTACGGCGACCTCACCGACACGGCCTACAAGCAGACCCTGCGCGCCACACTCGACCCGGCGGTGGTGGTCATGTGGACCGGCACCGACGTGGTGCCGCCGGCCATCACCGACGAGCAGGCCGACGCCGCCTCCCGGCTCTTCGGCCGCAAGGTCTTCGTCTGGGACAACTACCCGGTCAACGACTACGGCAACACCAGCGGCCGGCTGCTCCTCGCCCCCTACGACCGGCGTGAGGCGGGTCTGTCCGGCCACCTGTCGGGCATCGTGGCCAACCCGATGAACCAGCCGTACGCCAGCAAGGTCGCCGTCTTCGGCGCCGCCGGTTTCACGTGGAACGACACCGCCTACGACGCGCGGGAGAACTGGCCGCGCGCCCTGTCCTACCTGGCCGGAGGCGACCGCCGGGCCACCGAGGCACTGCTCGTCCTCGGCGACCTGGAACACATGGCGCCCACCTTCGGTGCCACCCCGTGGCAGCCGCAGGCTCCCGAACTGGCCCGCAGGATCGCCGCGTTCTGGGCCGACTGGAACGCCGGCCGACGCGCGCAGGCGGTCGGTGAACTGCGGGCCTACGCCGAGCGCATCGAACAGGCCCCGTCCCTCATCCGCGGCGGCGCCGTGCAGCAGGGATTCGTCACCGACGCCGCGTCCTGGCTGGACGCCACGCAGTTGTGGGGCAAGGCCATGGTGGTCACCCTGGACGCGCTGAGCGCCCGGAACGCCGGTGACACCGACACAGCGCAGGCGCTGCTCGCCGAGTCCGGGGACCTGCAGGCCCGGGCTCGCGCGGTGCGGGTCCAGCCCGCCCGCAACACCTGGGCCAGCGTCCAGCCCAAGGTCGGTGACGGCGTCCTGGACACCTTCCTCTCGGCCGCCGCCGGACTGGCGCGGCAGTAACCGCGCCGCACGATCACCGGCACAGGCACGACGCCACGGCCGTCCGCCCCGGTTCTTCGGGACGGACGGCCGCGGCCACCACCGGGCTTGGGGGCGATACCCGCCGGTTCCCGGGGTGCGGACCGCTGGGGCAGGAGGACGACTCCTTGATCGAAACGGGTCGGACCGGCCGCGGCCCTCTGGGGGCCGGTGCGGTGCCGTGACAGCCGCCCCACCCCGTGCCCCGGGGTGCCGGGGCCCGGCGGCTGCCGCCGCCGAGACAACCGCAGGGTGACGGGCCTGGAGAAGGGCCTGCCGCGCCAGGTACTGACAGGGCCCCCCAGGCCGACGCCCGCCCGCTTAGCCTGGTGGACGTGAGCACCGAGAGCGACATCCGCGAGTTCCTGGCCTCCCGGCGGGCCAGGATCACCCCGCAGCAGGCCGGACTGCCCGCCTACGGCGGCAAGCGGCGCGTGCCCGGCCTGCGCCGCGAGGAAGTCGCCCTGCTCGCCGGTGTCAGCATCGACTACTACGTGCGCCTGGAACGCGGCCACCTCGCCGGCGCCTCGGAGGAAGTCCTCGACGCCCTCGCCGGCGCCCTCCAGCTCGACGACGCCGAACGCGCCCACCTGTACGACCTGGCCCGCGCCGCCGCCAAGCGCCCCGCCCGCCGCACCCGGCGCGTGCGCGGCCCGCTCCCCGACAGCGTCCTGCGCGTCCTGCATGCCATGACCGACGCTCCGGCCTTCATCCGCAACGGCCGCCTGGACATCCTGGCCACCAACACCCTCGGCCGCGCCCTGTACGCGCCGCTGTTCCCCGACGGCTCCGCCCGGACGGTCAACATCGCCCGCGCCCAGTTCCTCACGCCGCAGGGCCGCGACTTCTTCCCCCACTGGGAGGAGTCGGTGAACACCACCGTCTCCCTGTTGCGCACGGAGGCCGGACGCGCCCCGCACGATACCGAGCTGACCGGCCTCATAGGTGAACTCGTCACCCGCAGCGAGGAGTTCCGCACCGCCTGGGCGAAGCACAACGTGCGCCTGCACCACACCGGGCGCAAGTCCTTCCACCATCCCGCGGTCGGTGTGCTCAGCCTCGACTTCGACGCCATGGAACTGCCCGCCCGACCGGGCCTGACCCTCACCGCCTACAGCGCCGCCCCCGGCACACCCGACCACGACGCCCTGCGGCTCCTCGCCGCCTGGGCCGCGACGGAGGAGGCCCGGCCCGCCGACGGGCGCGCGGTCGCAGGGCCGCACGACCGGTGAGCGGCGGACCGCACGGACTCGGCGACGGCGCAGGGGCGCCGGTCCTCACGGAGTGAGGAGGCGGTCCTGTTCCACCGGGGGAGTGCCGCCGTGCCAGGGCAGCACCTGTCCGAACCGGACCAGTTCGCCATAGAGCGCCGGATCGACCCCCTCGGCGAAGACCAGGTCGAGCACGGCTTGCGCGGCCCGGGCCGGCGACTGGGCCTGGCTGTAGTCGCTGAACCAGGGACGCGAGGTGGCGGTGTCGATCATGCCCGGGCACACGGCGGCGATGAGCGTGCCGGTGGCGAGGTCGCGTTCCCGGCGTTCGGCGGCGACCGCGCGGACGGCGGCGACCTGCGCCACCTTCGAGGGCACGTTCAGCCACAGCGGCCAGCCCGCTTCCTGCGCGGTCTTGTCGTGGATGGCGCTGCGCCACGACTCGACGGCCTGCTCGACCTGCTCCAGGCTCGCGCCGTCGAACAGGTGGTGCAGCCGGGCGGGGAGGCGGCCCAGGGTGCCCAGGCTGCTGGCCACGACGAGCAGCCGCCCGCCCGGGCGCAGCAGGGGGCCGAAGGACCGCAGGACGGCGTGCGTGGCGACGTTGGAGACGTCGATGTACTCGTCGGCCCGCTCGGCCTGCGACTCCTCGGGCAGCACGCGGGCGACCGCGTTGGAGATGACGACGTCCACCCCGCCGCAGCGGTCCTGAAGCTCCTCGGCGAGCCGGGCTATGGCGCCGGTGTCGGTGACGTCCAGGACGCGGCCCTCGACGCGGGCGCGGGTGCCGGGCAGGGCACCGACCTCGCGGGCGGCCTCCGCCACGCGCTGGGGGTTGCGGCCGGTGAGCAGGACCAGATCGTCCGGGCTCATGCGGGCCGCCAGCCCCTCGACGAGAGCGCGGCCGAGCCCTTGGTTGGCGCCCGTGACGAGCGCGACGTGTGAAGAACGCGAAGAAGCGGTCATGGGAGACACACTAGAAACACCGAATCCATGAGTCCAACGAAATTACCGCACAGCTAGTATGCGTGCTCGTCATGGACTTCACGGATGTGTCACTCACCGCCCTGCGCGTCTTCCGAGCCGTGGCGGAGCACGGAACCTTCACCGCGGCCGCCGCGTCGCTCGGCTACACCCAGTCGGCGGTCTCCCGGCAGATCGCCGCGCTCGAACGGGCCGCGGGCACCGAACTGCTCGAGCGGCGGCGCGGCGGCGTACGCCTCACCGAGGCCGGCCGCGTCGTCATGCGCCGCGCGACGATCGTGCTGGACGAGATCGACGCGACCGCCAGGGAGCTGTCGGGCCTGCCCGGACAGGCCGGCACCGTCCGGCTGGGCTGGTTCCCCAGCGCCGGGGCCGTGCTGGTGCCCCGGGCGCTGGCCGCACTGCGCGGCACGGACCCCGGCCTGCACGTGGTCGGGCGGGAGGGCAGTACCCCGGCGCTGGTCCGCGCCCTGCGGTCCGGGAGCCTGGACCTGGCGCTGCTCGCCTCGGCGCCACCGTTCCGGCCGCCGGACGCCGAGTCGCCCCCGCTCGTGCTGCAGACCCTCACCGAACACGCGCTGTGCCTGGCGGTGCCCGCCGCTCATCCGCTGGCCCGGGGCGACTTCGTCGATGTCGCCGACCTGCGCGGACAGCGCTGGATCGCGGGCCCCTCCGCACAGGACGGGGCGATGGGTGTGTGGCCCGGCCTGGACGAGCGGCCGGAGATCGCGTACCCCGCCCGCGACTGGCTCGCCAAGCCCCGTCTCGTCGCCGCCGGCTGCGGAGTCACCCCCGTGCCCGCCGCGCTCGCGGCCGCCGCTCCGCCGGGTGTCCGCGTCCTGCCGGTCCGCGGCGGCCCCCAGGAGCAGCGGCGCCTGCTGGTGGCCCGGCTGCCCCACCCGCCGTCCGAACCGGTGGCCCGGGTGGCAGCCGCCCTGCGCGCCGCGGCCCTCGACGCCGACAGGGCCGCCGTCTCCGCGCCGCCCTGGTGACGCCCGTGGGGACCGTCCGGTGAAGCGGTGCGCGGTTCGTGGCGGTCCGTCCCGGAGCGAAGGTCGTAACCGGCCGCGCCGCGGGTACCCGGCCGGAGCAATCGAGTGACGCAACGGAGGAGAACCGATGAGCACGGTCAAGGAAACGGTCGAGGTCGAGGTCCCGGTCCACACCGCCTACAACCAGTGGACGCAGTTCGAGGAGTTCCCGAACTTCATGGAGGGCGTCGAGCAGATCACCCAGCTCGACGACCGTCACAACCACTGGACCACGAAGATCGGCGGTGTCCGGCGGGAGTTCGACACCGAGATCGTCGACCAGCTTCCCGACGAGCGCATCACCTGGCGCACGACGAGCGGGGACGTCGAGCAGAAGGGAACGGTCCGCTTCCAGCGCGTGGACGACACTCACACCCGCGTGGAACTCGTCATGGACGTCGAGCCCGGCGGGGCGACGGAGAAGGTCGCGGATCTGCTCGGCACCATCGACCGGCGCGTCAAGGGGGACATGAGGCGCTTCAAGCAGTTCGTCGAGGAGCGCGGTGCGGAGTCCGGCGCCTGGCGCGGACGGATCCGGCCGGGGGACACCGGCGGCACTCTGTGAGACGACGGGCCGCCGTCCGGCGGCCCGTCGCGCCGTCCGGGCAGGCCCGGCCGCTGCGCGCCCCCCGCGCCTCCGGCCGGGCGCACACGCACGGCGGCGCGGCCGGTCGGCCGGCCCGCTGCCCCCGGGACGGTCCAGCCGTTGCGCTCGTGGTGATCGACCGGGTTGCCGTGTCCCGCGATGACCTGTGTGGTGCACGCTGGGCTCCGTCCTTCCTCGGGTCCCGCCACCCGCGCCTCATGCGTCCCACTGGTCGAGGAGGACGTCGGCGAGGTCCGTCTCGGGTTCGGCGCCCGCGTCGTACAGGGGTTGCTCGGTCCAGATGACCTTGCCGCGGGAGGTGTAGCGGGTGCCCCACCGCCGGGCGAACCGGGCGACCAGGAACAGCCCGCGCCCGCCCTCGTCGGTCAGCCGGGCCCGGCGCAGGTGCGGGGAGGTGCTGGACCCGTCGGCGACCTCGCAGATCAGGCTGCGGTCCAGCAGCAGCCGCAGCCGGACGGGCTGGGTGCCGTACCGGATCGCGTTGGTGACCAGCTCGCTGACGATCAGCTCGGTGCTGAAGGAGTGCAGGGACAGCCCCCAGGCGTCCAGCCGGCGGGCGACCTCGGAGCGGACGTGCGGGACGGCCGCCGGATCGGAGGGCACGTCCCACTCGGCGACCCGGCCGGGGTCCGTGACGCGGGTACGGGCGACGAGCAGCACGACGTCGTCGCCGGGGCGCTCGGGCAGCAGGTCCTCGATGACCGCCCGGCAGGTCTCCTCCGGGGTGAGCCCGGGCCGGGCCAGGGACTCGCGCAGCAGCGACAGACCGGTATCGGGGTCGCGCCGGTGGTCCTCGATCAGTCCGTCCGTGAACAACACCAGCCGGCTGCCTTCGCGCAGCCGCAACGCGACGGTCTCGAACGGCAGACTGCCGCCCAGGCCGAGCGGCGGCGACAGCGGTGTGTCGGGGAAGGAGACCCGGCCGTCCGGGCCGACCAGGGCGGGACCCGGGTGACCGGCGCTCGCCATGGTGCACACCCCGGCCACCGGGTCGTACACGGCGTACAGACAGGTGGCGCCGGTGATGCCCGCGTCCTCGTCGGCCGGCGCGTCCGTCGCCTCGTCGGCGTCGGTGTCGGCGACCAGTTCGTCGAGATGGGCCAGCAGCTCGTCGGGGGCGAGATCCAGCGCGGAGAAGTTGTGCACGGCCGTGCGCAGTCGGCCCATCGTCGCCGACGCGTGCAGGCCGCGGCCGACCACGTCACCGACCACCAGGGCGACCCGCGTGCCGGGCAGCGCGATGACGTCGAACCAGTCCCCGCACACGCCGGTGTGCGCGGGCAGATAGCGGTGCGCGACCTCCAGGGCGGACTGCTCCGGCACACCCCTCGGCAGCAGGCTGCGCTGCAACGTCACCGCCATGGTGTGCTCACGGGTGTAGCGGCGGGCGTTGTCGATGGCCACCGCCGCCCGCGCCGCCAGCTCCTCGGCGAAGGACAGATCGTCCTCCTGGAACGGCTCCGTGTTCTGCAGCCGCCAGAAGTCGGCCAGGCCCAGCACGACGCCCCGGGCCCGCAGCGGCACGGTGATCAGCGAACGGATGCCGTGGTCCAGGATGCCCTGGGCCCGTTCCGGATCCTGGGTGCGCCAGCCGGTGGCGGCCGTCAGATCGGACTCCAGAACCGCGCGGCCGCGCGCCAGGCCCGCGGCCATGGGCGTGGCGGGCGCGAAGCCGATGAGTTCCCCGACCGGGTACAGCGGCCAGTCCTTGTCGATCCCGCTGACGGCGGTGCGGCGCATCGCGGTGCGCGTCCCGGGCGGCTCGTCGCCCCGGAAGACCGGCTCCAGCAGCTCGACGGTGGCGATGTCCGCGAAGCGGGGCACCGACACCTGCGTGAGTTCCTCGGCCGTGCGCGTCACGTCCAGCGTCGTACCGATGCGTACGCCGGCGTCGTACAGCAGTGCCAGCCGGTCCCGGGCCGCCTCGGCCCGGCCCGCCAGCACCCGCAGCTCCGTGGTGTCCCGCAGGGTCACCGCACTGCCGGCGGGTCCCCCGTAGGCGCCCGTCGGTCGCCCGTTCCCCGCCGGCAGACGGTTGCCCGCCAGGTGCCCCTCGTCGGTCACCGTCTGCCCGGAGGTCAGCAGGTCGGCCATGTGCGGGTCCAGACCCAGGTCCGCGACCGGGCGCCGGTGCGCGTCCGCGGGCAGGTCCAGCAGCCGCCGCGCCTCGTCGTTGGCCAGCAGCAACCGCCCGTCCTCCCCGATGATCAGCACGCCCTCCCGCACCGAGTGCAGGACCGCGTCGTGGTGGTCGTACATGCGGGTGATCTCGGCCGGTCCCAGGCCGCGGGTCTGGCGCCACAGACGCCGGCTGAGCACCGCCGCGCCGCCCGTGGTGACGGCCACCGCCGCGGCCGTGGCGCCGAGCACGGCCGGCAGCTGCGCCGTGACCGTCTGGCCGACGTGCTGGAGCGTGACGCCGGCGCCGACCGCGCCGACCACCGCGCCGCCGGTGGTCCGTACGGGGACGTAGGCCCGCACCTGTGGCCCGAGCGAGCCGACGCCCTCTTCCATGACCGTCCGCCCGGCCAGCAGTGGGGCCATGTCCGTGGTGGTGCGGAACCCGGGGCGGCCCGCGATGGACGAGAGGGCCGCGTAGACCCCGTGGCGGTTCAGGACGCCCATGAAGTCCACGTGGGCCCGCTTCTGGGCCTCCGCGACCCGCGGCTGCAGCGCGGCGGTGGGAGATGCGGAGGACAGGGCCTCGGCCACCCCCGGAGAGCTGGCGAAGCCCTGGGCGACGGCGAACGAGCGATGACCGGCATCGCGAACGCTCTCCCGCTGCGTGGTCGTCACCAGCAGGACGATGGCCCCGACGGCGAGCAGCAGCACGATCGCCACCTGCAGCAGGAACATCTGGCCGACGACACTGCGCGCGCTCGGTGACGAGGGCCACCTTCTTCGCCGGCCACGGGCGGGACGGCCGCCGCCCGGGAGCCGGACGCCCGGGGAAGAGCGGGATCGGATGCGCAATCCGGACATATATCAATCTTGCGCTCGAAAGGTGCCCTATCTGCATAGTGTGTGGTCAAATCTGTTCGGCACGTCTGCGGCAGCGCTCCTCGCCAGGGGCGGCGGTCCGCGCAGGCTCCGGTCCGCGCAGGGGTGTCGGCCCGCGCGTGGCGGTGTCGGCCCGCGAACGGAGCCGGCGCGCAGGGCCCGGATCCGACCCCGGCCCTGGGTGCGGCGATCGCGCAGGTCGCGCCGTTCACGGCGCGCCGCCCGCCGGCCTGTCGGTCGCTGTCGGCGCCGAGGGGCGGCCGGACGCGTGCGCGGCACCGGACACGTGCGCCGCACCTGTCACAGGGCGCGGCGCATGCGGTGCGGCGCAGCCCCTTTGATCCTCAACTTCCCCGTCTGGCCCGGCATTTGGCGGGCATCCGGTCAAGCAGGAAGGAGGACCGCCGACATGACGACCCCCGTCAAGCGCCTGCCCGGCCGCCTGCCCGGCTGGGCCAAGGCACTCGTCGCCCTCGTGGCCGTGCTCGCCGTGCTGTTCGCCGGACTCCGGCTCAGCCTGCTGCCGGGCCTGCGCGACGTCCTCGGCACCGCATCACGCGACCGCACCGGTCCCGCCCTGCTCAAGTCCCTGCGGGACGTGAGCCGTTACGACGCCGCCTCCGGCACGTTCCAGGTGGTCGTGGATCTGGAGAAGGACGCCAAGTACCTCCCCGACGCCCTGCACGGCACCCGCACCCTCTACGTGGGGGCGGGCACCGTGGACGCCTACGTCGACCTCGGCGGGCTCGCCGAGCGGGACGTGCGGGTGGACGACAGCCGTACGTCGGCCACCCTGCGCCTGCCCCACGCCCGGCTCGGCGCCCCGGCCCTCGACCCCGACCGCTCCTACGCGGTCTCCAAGCAACGGGGCCTCCTGGACCGCCTCGGCGACCTCTTCTCGGGCAACCCCGACAGCGAGCAGGCCGTGCAGAAACTCGCCGTCCGGCACATCGCCCGAGCCGCGGAGGACAGCGGGCTGACCGCACGGGCCGAGTCCAACACCACCGAGATGCTCCGGGGCCTGCTGCGCTCCCTGGGCTTCACGGAAGTACGTGTGACGTACGCCTGACCTGCTGCTGCGGGCCGACCCCGGCGGGCACGCCTGCGGGGCGCGCGGGGTCGAAGCAGCGTGCCGCTGGTCTGCGCCGCGACGGCGCGGGCGGCTACCGGTAGGGGTAGGGGCCGCCCAGGGCCCCGGCGTCGTGAGGCCGCTCCCGCTTGTCCCAGGCGCCGAGCACATCGGACTCGAAGGCCGCGTTCGCCAGGCGCCGCAGGGCGTGGTGGACGTCATGGGAGTGGTGGGGGTTCTCACCGGCCAGCCAGGCGCTCATGATGCGGGCCTCGGCCTGGGAGAGCAGGTCCAGCTCCCGTTCGCGCGCCAGCCGACGCTCGCGGCGCAGGGTCCTGCGCCAGTGCAGCGCGCCGCCGACTCTGCCGCTCCGGCGGCCTGGACGCGTGTGCACCGCACCACCCACTGATGCCTCCTGCCGTCTGGCACCGCCTCCTGTGCGGTGGAAATCTTCGCCTGGCCGGTCCGGGGTGACGAAGCCGATCAAGCAGCCATAAGCGTCAGATAAACAATACTCCGGTCCAGGAGGGCATACGTGTGACCCTGCCCACCGGTGCCGCACCTGCGGGGCCCGCGTCACGCGAAGGTCACCTCCGCCGTGGCGTGGCGCGGTTCGCGGTGCGTGGCGATGCGCAGTGCGGCGGTGCCGTCGGTGGGCGTGCCCGACACCAGGAGCCGTTCACCCACGAACGCGGGGCGCCGCAGCCGGTAGGACACGGCGCGCACGGTCCGGTCCGGGGCGTGGCGACGGGCCAGTTCCAGCATCACGAGGACCAGCAGCGGACCGTGGACGACGAGATCCGGGTAGCCCTCCTCCTCCCGGGCGTACGGCGCGTCGTAGTGGATGCGGTGGGCGTTCGCGGTGAGGGCGCTGAACCGGAAGAGCAGCGCGGGGTCGGGCCGCAGGGCACGCTGCCACGGCTCGTCCGAGCCCGGCTCGGCGGAGGTGTCGAGGGGCGCCGGATGCCGCCCGGCACCGCGCCCCGACCGGTAGACGATGTCCTGTTCCTCGACCGCACAGGTGCGGCCGCGCTGCAGGTACGTGCTGCGGACGGTGACGAAGAGCAGTTCCCCGGTCGAGCCCTGCTTGGTCGCCACCGTGCCGAGGCTGCTGACACGCCGGGCCGGCTCACCGACCCGCAAGGGTGCGGTGACCTCGCAGCGCCCTCCGGCGACCATGCGCTGCCGCCGGGGGACGGGCGGCAGGAAGTGGCCGTGCCGGGGGTGCCCGTCCTCGCCCAGGTCGCGCTGGGCGGGCCAGTGCAGGAAATGCAGCCAGTGCCACAGCGGCGGCAGGGGATCATCGGGACCGGCGGCCGGTCCCGGCAGGTCCAGGACCGCCGACAGCGCGGCGACGGGAGCGGGGGAGAGCACGTCGTCCTCGGTGACCGGTGGCGGGCTCCAGGACTCCACGAAGGGGCCGAGTGCGCTACGGGCGAACCGCATGGGTCTCTCCTCCACCGGTCGGACTCGATCGCGGACGAGGAGCCTGCCGGCAACGCCGCGACACCTGACTCGTCCTCATGCTCACTGACGTCTCCTTCCCCTTGCGCAGGAGAACGGTGTCAGACCGGTGGGCAGCCGTGTGAGGGCCGCCGGCCGCGGTGCACCGCTTCAGCGGTGAGGCGCCCGGTGGGCTCGTGGTGGGTCCGCCGGGCGCCTGGGGTGCTGTGGGTGGGTGGTCAGTCCTTGATCTCGCAGATGGCGGCGCCGGAGGTGATGGAGGCGCCGACCTGGGCGGTGAGGCCCTTGATGGTGCCGGCCTTGTGGGCGTTGGCTGCCGCGCACCGGGGACGGGTCGAGAGGGACGACGCTCATGCGGTAGCGCATGCCGAGTTTCTTGCGGGCGAGCGCCGCGGCGGCGCGCAGTTTGACCTTGGGGTCCTTGGGGTCCATGAACAGCTCGGCCGGGTCGTAGCCCGGCTTGCGGTGGATCTCCACCAGGCGGGCGAAGTCCGGGGCGCGGTCGTCGTCGAGCCAGTAGTAGTAGGTGAACCAGGAGTCGGGCTCGGCGACGGCGACGAGGTCGCCGGCGCGCGGGTGGTCGATGCCGTACGCCTTCTTGCCCGCCTCGGTGAGCACCTCCGCCACGCCGTCGGTGCCGGCCAGCAGCTCGCGGACGCGCTCGGTGTCGGCCGGGTCGGCGACGTAGACGTGGGCGACCTGGTGGTCGGCGACGGCGAAGGCGGCCGACGTCCACGGGTCGAGGTACTCCATGCCGTCCTGGGTGTGGACGTGCAGCAGCCCGGCCCGGCGCAGCACACGGTTGATGTCCACCGCCCTGGAGACGTTGGTGATGCCGTACTCGGACAGGGCGACCACGGTGACCGAACGCGCGGCGGCGGCGTCGAGCAGCGGGGCGAGGACCCGGTCGACGTCGGCGGCCGCCGCGGCGGCGCGGGGGTCGTCGGGACCGTAGCGCTGCAGGTCGTAGTCGAGGTGGGGGACGTAGACGAGGGTCAGGTCGGGTGCCTGGGTGGCCAGGAGGTGCCGGGCGGCGTCGGCGATCCACCGGGAGGAGGTGAGGGAGGCGGTCGGCCCCCAGTAGGTGAACAGCGGGAACGTGCCGAGTTTGGCGGTGAGTTCGTCGTGCAGCTGGGGCGGCCAGGTGTAGCAGTCGGGTTCCTTGCGGCCGTCGGAGTAGTAGATCGGCCGCGGGGTGACGGTGAAGTCCACGTCGGCGCCCATGGCGTACCACCAGCAGACGTTGGCCACCCGGTAGCCGGGGTGGGCGCGCCGCGCCGCCTCCCACACCTTCTCCCCGCCCACCAGTGCGTTGTGCTGTCGCCACAGGAACACCTCGCCGAGCTCGCGGAAGTACCAGCCGTTGCCCACGATGCCGTGGCCGGTGGCCGGCTGCCCGGTGAGCAGGGTCGACTGCACGGTGCAGGTGACGGCGGGGGAGGCGGGGTCCAGGCGTGAGGTGAAGCCCGCCTCCCCCACGGCGCGCAGGCGGGGCATGTGGGCGAGGAGCCTGGGAGTGAGGCCGACGACGTCGAGGACGAGCAGCGGGGTGGGGTTCACGGGGCGACCTCCTTCAGGCCGAGAGAGATCAGGTGGTCGCGGGTGAAGGCGAGTTCGGCGGCGATGCCGTCGGCGAGGGCGCCGGGGCCCTGCGGGCGGCGGTCCTCGGGGAGGACGCCCCAGGTGTAGGTCTCGGCCTCCACGTGTGCGGTGCGGGCGGTGTCCCCGCCGAGCAGGGCGGCGAGAGTCGCCCGCAGCTCGGGGCGGGGGGGGGGGAGCGGGGGCTCCGGGGCGGCGTGCAGCGGCACGTGGGAGTGGACGCGCCAGGGTGCGCGGCCGGGCAGGGCGCCGGCGAGGGCGGTGTCCAGGTCGTCCACGGCCCGGGGCGGTTCGCCCTGCTCGCGGACCTGATGCAGGAAGCGCGGCTCGGCGAAACGGGACAGTGCCGCCCGGGTCGCCGGATCGGACGGGTCAGCGGCCTGCAGCGCGCAGGACGCCTGGGTCTTGACCACCGTCAGCCCGGCCGCCTCCAGGCGGGCGAGCGCGGCGGCGGGCTCCTCGAAGCCGACCGCGAGATGGCAGGCGTCCAGGCAGACGCCGATCCGGTCGGTGTCGACGCGGGACAGGTGGCGGGCGGCCTCGGCGGTGGTCTCGACGACGCAGCCCGGCTCGGGTTCCAGGCCGACCCGGATCGTGCGGCCGGTGTCGGCGGCGAGGTCGGCGAGGCCGTCGGCCAGCGTGTCGAGCGTGCGGGCGGCGGCGTCCGCCCGTGCGGCCGTCCACGGGGTGCGCCAGCCCAGGGGCACGGTGGACACGCTGCCGTACGCGGCGTCGTCGGGAAGCAGGGCGGCGAGCACGCGGGCGAGGTCGAGGGTGTAGTGCAGCCGCTCGGGCTCGGTCCAGTCCGGCCGGTAGACGGCGTGCTTGACGACGGGGTCGTGGAAACCCCGGTAGGGGAAGCCGTTGAGGGTGACGACCTCCAGGCCGCGGGCGGTCAGCTCCCGGCGGAGCCGGGCGACGGCGCCGTCGTCGGCGGCGAGGGCCGCGGCGGCGTCGCGGGCCAGCCACAGGCCCACGCCGACGACGGGCGCGTCCAGTCGCTCGCGTACCGGTTCGGCGTGCCGGGCCAGCTGGGCGAGCACCCCGTCGAGGTCCTCGGCGGGGTGGACGTTGGTGCAGTACGCGAGGTGGACCACCGTGCCGTCGGGGTGGAGCAGACGCACGGCTACACCTCCGCCCGGGCGCCGCGCAGCACGGAGTTGCCCTGGTAGGTGGCGTCGGCGCCGGGCGCCTCGGAGTCGGCCGGTTCCAACTTGCCGCTCTGGCCGTAGAAGGCGACGGGGTTGCGCCACAGGACGGTGTCCACGTCCTCGGCGGTGAAGCCGGCGGCGAGCATGGCGTCCGCGGTCTTGCGGGTCTTCAGCGGGTCGCTTCTCCCCCAGTCCGCGGCCGAGTTGACGAGGAGCCGCGCGGTGCCGAACTCGCGCAGCACGGCGACCATGCGGCGCTCGTCCATCTTGGTGTCGGGGTAGATGGAGAATCCCATCCAGCAGCCGGAGTCGGCGACCTGGCGCACGGTCACCTCGTTGAGGTGGTCGACGACGACGCGTTCGGGGGCGATGCCCGACTCCTTCACCACGGCGAGGGTGCGGTCCACGCCCGCCGCCTTGTCGCGGTGCGGGGTGTGGACCAGCGCCGGCAGGTCGTGGGCGATCGCGAGCTGCAGCTGGGCGGCGAACGCCTCGTCCTCCTCGGGTGTCATCGAGTCGTAACCGATCTCGCCGACGGCGACCACGCCGTCCTTGGGCAGGTAGCGGGGCAGGTGCTGGAGCACCTCCGCGCAGCGCGGGTCGTTGGCCTCCTTGGGGTTCAGGGCGATGGTGCAGTGGTGGCGGATGCCGAACTGGGCGGCGCGGAACGGCTCCCAGCCGATGAGGGAGTCGAAGTAGTCGAGGAAGCTGCCCACACCGGTGCGCGGCTGGCCGAGCCAGAACGCGGGTTCCACCACGGCGCGGACGCCCGCCGCGTGCATGGCCTCGTAGTCGTCGGTGGTGCGTGACGTCATGTGGATGTGCGGGTCGAAGATACGCATCACGCCTCCCGGGGGCTTGGGCGGTCGGTGGTCGCGGTGGGAACGGCCTCGAGGTCCCGGTGGCCGGGCACCGCCACGTCCGGGAAGAGCGCGAGGACCGGTCCGATGTCGTCGGGCACGGCGCGTCCCGCGGCGGTCCGCTCGTGGGCGAAGGCGGCCATCATGCGGGCCAGCTCCGCGTCCGCCCGGCGGAGCAGGCCCGGCAGCGCGGCCAGCGGGATGCCGGTGAAGACGCACTTGAGCACGCCCTGCCGGTAGGTGTCCGCGTCCAGGTGGTCGGTCGCGTAGTCGCCGAGGGCCGCCGCGACGAGCCGGGTGTCGTTGGTGCGCAGGGCATCGCGCACCAGGGGCAGCGCGCCGTCGCCGACGGGCAGCAGGGGCAGGGCGCGCAGCACGGCGCGTCGTTCGGCGGCGTCACCGGTGCGGTACAGCTCCCCGATCTCCTCCAGCAGCGCGGTGCCGGTCAGGGGCAGCGCGGCCAGCAGCAGGGCGCGGGCCGCGTCGTCGACCGGCCAGCCGTGCGGGTCGGCGGCCTCCAGCGGGCCGCGCCCGCAGCGGCGTCCGACCAGCGGGAACAGGCCGCGGACAACGCCCGGATCGGCGGCGACCGAGGCGCGGGCGCCGGCGAGCCACTTCGCGCCCTGCTCGGTCATCCTCTCTTCGAGAGCGGTTCTGAGCTGGTCGGGTGTCATGCCATCTCCTCCTCACGGCGGGCGGCGGGGTCGCACGAGCGCAGGAAGTCCAGGGAGCGGCGGGCCACACCGGGGGCGTCGTGGCTGTGCCGGGGCAGTTCGACGGCGACCAGCCCGCGGTAGCCGACCTCGTCGAGGGCGGCGAGCACGGGCGGGAAGTCGATCTCGCCGCTGCCGAACTCCAGGTGTTCGTGGGTGCCCCGGCGCATGTCGTCGATCTGCACGTTCACCAGCCGGTTTCCCGCCCGGCGCACGCACTCGGGCACCGGGTACGGCTCCAGGCAGCGGCAGTGGCCGATGTCGAGGGTCAGCCCGAACGGCTCGGGGTCGCCGAGCGCCGCGGCCAGCCTGGTGTACTCGTCGACGCTCTCCACGAGCATCCCCGGTTCGGGTTCGAAGCCCAGCGCGACGCCCGCCTTGTCGGCCGTCTCGACGACGTCCGCGCATCCGGCGACCAGCCGGTCCCAGGCCGTGCGGGCGTCCAGCCGCGCGGGCCTGACGCCCGCCCAGAAGGAGACGGCCTGTGCGCCGAGGTCGGCGCCCACGGCCACCGCCCGGCGCAGGAAGTCCACCCTGCGTTCCCGTCCTTCGTCGGCGAGCAGGGTGGGTTCGTGCTTGTGCCAGGGGTCGAGCAGGTAGCGGGCCCCGGTCTCGATCACGACGGCGAGGCCGAGGCGGTCCAGTTGCCGGGCGACGGCCGCGGTCCGCGCGGCCAGGCCGGGTGCGAACGGGTCGAGGTGGTGGCGGTCGAGGGTGAGCGCCACGCCGTCGTAGCCCAGGTCGGCGATGACGGTGAGCGCGTCCTCCAGGCGGTGGTTGGAGAAGCCGTTGGTGCCGAATCCGTAGCGCAGGACGGGCTCGGCGGCCGTGGTGGCGCGGTCGTGGTGTGCGGTCATGTCGGGGACACCCGCCTGGAGAGGGCGCGGGCCAGCGGGAAGGCCGCGGCGAGCGGAAGGGCGGAGCGCAGGGCCCCCGCGCCCGCGGGGAGCGCTGCCTGGAGCGGGATCAGGCCGGGGATGCCCGCGCCGACGGCCTTGCGGACCGGGCCCGCGGAGGGGGCGGTGGCGGCGCGCGCCTGGGCGCGGCCGGCCGTCGCGCCGTAGGCGAGGAGCCCGCCCGCGACGGCCAGTCGGTGCCGGCGGCGCGTGCCCTGGCGGGCGGGGCGGGCGCTCAGTGCCGTCGCCGCGGCGGCGGCCGCGGTCCCGGCGAGTGCGGTCCGGGGCAGCCACGGCTGTGCGCCCGTGACCTCGGCGCGGCTGAGCGCGGTGACGGCGAGGGTGTGCCCGGCGACGGTCGCGGCCGCGGGCAGGGCGGACCGCGTCCGGCCGGCGCGGGCGCCGAGCAGGACGTCGAGTCCCCGGGCGGCGGCCATCACCGCGGGTCCCGCGGTCCGGGGCTTGGCCCACAGGTCGTACGCCCAGACGGTCGCCGCGAGGGGCGCGGTGACCGTCAGCGCGCGGCTGCCTTCGGCGGCCGTGGCCAGGCCGAGGGCCGCCGCGGTCAGGGCGACGGCGGTGCCGAGGGCGACGGGTGCGGCCACACGGCCGGAGGGGATGGGCCGCTCGGGGCGTTCGACCGCGTCCAGATCCCGGTCGGCCCAGTCGTTGAGCGCCATCCCGGCCCAGTACAGGCAGACCGAGGACGCGGCCAGGCAGGCCGTGGACAGGTCGGCGCTGCGGCCGGTGGCGGCCGCCCCCGCCAGGACGTCCCCCGGCACGGTGAGCGCGGCCGGGGCACGCACGAGTTCGGCCAGGTCCCTCAGGCGGGGGCGCGGTGAGGTGGCGGTGCCGGCAGGTGCCGCGGGTGCGGGGTGCGGACCGGCGGCCGCGCCGGCGCCCGCCTCCGTCTCCCCGTCTGCCCGCCGCAGGGGCCGCGGGCCGGGCCGGAGCGGGGCCGGGCGGATCACCGCCGGTCCCCGAGCCGGGCGGCGAAGGCCCGCAGCGTCTCGTACTGGCTCATCACGGCGTGCTCACCGCTGCCGACGGGGTCCTTGAAGAAGAAGGCCAGCTCCCCGAGGGGGCCGGTGATCCCGCGCTCATGGGCGCGGGCCGTCAGCCGGGCCAGGTCGATCACCAGGGGCGCGGCCAGCGCCGAGTCACACCCGGCCCAGGTGAACTGGAGGTTCATGCGCACGCCGAGGAATCCCTCGAACGTCACGTGGTCCCAGGCGGTCTTCCAGTCGCCGAGGGCGGGCACGTAGTCGATGTGGACCTCGCCCTCGACGTCGTGCCCGAGCGTCTCGGCGAGCACCCGCTGCTTGGAGGCCGTCTTGCTGGCCATCGCGGCCGGATCGGCGAGCGTCTCGCCGTCGCCGCCGCCGAGCAGGTTGGTGCCGGACCAGCTGCTCACCCGCAGTCCCCGGGCGGCGAACATCGGCCCGAGGGTCGCCTTGAGCAGGGTCTCCCCGGTCTTGCCGTCGTTCCCGGCGTACGGCAGGCCGGCCTCCTCGGCCATCTCCCGCAGGGCCGGGATCCGCATGCCGGCGGACGGTGTGAAGTCCACGTGCGCGCAGCCGGCCGTGATCGCGGCCAGGGCGTACAGGGAGCTGGCGGGCAGCACGTCCTCACCGGCGGCGAGCGCGGCCCGCAGGTCCGCTGCGGAGGTGTGCGCCGGGTGCGGCCGCAGGACCGGTTCGGTGGAGGAGACGTTGACGACGACCACGCGTGCCAGGCCGTGCCGCTCGCGGAAGGCGGTGATGTCGGCACGTATCGCCTCGACGGCGTCCGCCTGGCTCGTCCGCGGGCCCGGGAGCGGGGCCGGGCGGATCTCGGCGTCGGCCGCGACCAGGTCGTCGTGGACGGCGGTGGGCAACCCGTGGGGAAGCACGCCGGCCTCGACCAACTGTTCGGCCCGCTTGGGCAGGGGCGTGCAGGCGATGTCGTGTCCCCCGAAGACCAGGTCGGACGGGGCGGGCAGGCCGGCGTCGGGGAAGCCCGGCTGCTCGGTGACGCATCCGGTCGGCCCGGCCAGTCCCGCCCGCAGTGCGGCCGTGCCGGCGACGACCGTGGTGGCCACCGAGCCGCGCGCCCCCGCCAACCAGACACCTGTGCGACTGCGCTGATCTGGCATCTCGTCACCTCCGTCGGCCGTGCGCGGTTCCCGCGCGCGGCGCCCTCGTTCCTCGCTGTCCATGTCGCTGTCCCCTGTCACCTGCGTCCGCTCCCTCCGGCCGGTCGTCCGGGGTCCGGGCCCGGCGCGGAGCACCCGCGGGAAGCCGTGCCGGTGCCCGTCGATGTGAGCGGGCGGGCACCGCGTGCCCGGCGCGCCGCCGGGCCGGCACGCGCGCCGGTGCGCCCGGCCGCCGGTCAGTCGGTGCCGTCCGGGTCGCAGTTGAACGTCGCCGCACCCGCCGTCATCCGGATGCCGCCGAGGATGTGCGACAGGAACAGCGGGTCGCTGTAGCTCTCCTTGGTGTGGCCCATGCCGGTGTAGAAGGACCGGCCGCCGTCGTACGGGTGGCACCAGGCGATGGGGTGGTCCTCGCCCATCGAGCCGCCGTTGTAGCCGACCGGGTTGTACGTCCGCTCGTCCAGCGTGGCCAGGACACGCACGTCGGAGCGGGGGTTGGAGCGGTAGTTGTACCACTCGTCGGTGCGAATCCAGCGGTTGGGCAGGCCCCTGGTGGCAGCGGTGCCCTGGCCCACGACGTTCACGGTCGCCTGCTGGATCGACGGGTGGTCGTTGAAGTAGGCGCCGACCAGGCCGCCGTACCAGGCCCAGGTGTAGCCGGAGTCGGCGGCGGCGTGGATGCCGACGTAGCCGCCGCCGTGCTCGATGTAGCGCTGGAAGGCGTCCTTCTCCGACTGCTGGTCCAGCGGGTCGCCCGTGGTGGAGACGAAGACGACCGTCCGGTACTTCGCCAGGTCGGCGTCGTTGAACCGGGTGGCGTCCTCGGTGGCGTCGACCGCGAAGCCGTGCTCCTGGCCGAGCTTTTGGATCGCTGCGACGCCGTCGGGGATGGAGTCGTGCCGGAAGCCGGTGGTCTTGGAGAACACCAGCACTCTGAACGCCGGTTCCGCGGCGTGCGCGGTGGTGGCGCCGGCGGCCGCGAGCGGCAGGGCCACGGCCGCCGCGGACAACAGCGCGGCGATACGTCTGCGGGACATCGTCAACCTTTCGGGACGTGTTGCGGGGGCGGGGGGTGGTCGGTCAGCTGAAGGCGCCGGGCAGGTACTGGTCGACGTTCTCCTTGGTCACGGTGGCGGAGAACAGGGTCACCGAGGACGGCAGGTCCGCGCCGACCAGGTCGTTCATGCCCTTGCCCTGGGCGATGAGCCGGGCGATCTTGACGGCGGACGCGGACATGTTCGACGGGTAGACGACCGTGGCCTTCAGCACGGAGTTGTCGGCCTTGATCTCCTGCATGGCGTGCCGGGAGCCGGCGCCGCCGACCATGAAGAACTCGTCACGGCCCGCCTGCTTGATGGCCGCCTCGACGCCGATGCCCTGGTCGTCGTCGTGGTTCCACACCGCGTCCAGGTGTGAGCGCGCCTGCAGGACGTTGCTCATCACCTGCTGACCGGAGTCCGCGGTGAAGTTGGCGGCCTGCCGGATGCCCACGCGATAGCCGTACTTGGCCAGCCCCTTCTGGAACCCGGCGCTGCGCTGCTTGGTGAGTTCGAGGTTGTCGATGCCGGCGATCTCGCCGATCACGGGTGCGGAGACGCCCTTGGCCTTGAGGGTCCTGCCGATGTAGAGGCCGGCGTTGAGTCCCATGCCGAAGTTGTCGCCGCCGATCCACGTCCGGTACGCGAGAGGTGTGTCGAAGACCCGGTCGACGTTGATGACGGGGATGCCCGCGTCCATCGCCTGCTGGGCCACGGAGGTCAGCGCCTTGCCGTCGAACGGCAGGATCACCAGGACGTCCACCTTCTTGCCGATCAGCGTCTGGACCTGGCTGATCTGCGCGTTGACGTCGTTGGTGCCCTCGACGGCCTCCAGGTGCACGTCGGAGAACTGCTTGGCCTGCGCCATGGCGTTCTTGGTGATGGCCGCCATCCAGCCGTGGTCGGCGGCGGGGGCCGAGAACCCGATCGTCACGTGCTTGCCGGGCTTGTCGTTGTCGGTGCCGGACGTGCTCGCCGCCTTGACGTCGTCGGTGGACGCGTCGCTCTTGTTGCTGGTGCAGCCGGCGACGAGGGCTCCGCCGCCGAGTACGGCGCCGCTGAGGAGGAGCCTTCTGCGGTCCATTCCGCCGAGTCCGCGCTTGTCCATCTCGCTGGTCCTTCCAGTCACGGGTGTCCTGCCTGGTCGTGCCGTGCCGTGGGTGATGCGGACGTGCCGCGGGGCCGGCCAAGGGCGGCACGGGCGGCGGCAGCGGGGACTGGGCCGCCGCCCGCGCCGCTGCTACGAGGTGACGGTTCCGCGTCCACGCCGCTGGATCAGCACGGCGGCGACGATGATCAGTCCCTTGGCGATCTGCTGGATGTCGGTGGTGAGGTTGTTCAGCACGAAGATGTTGGTGATCGTGGTGAACACCAGCACACCCAGGATCGAGCCGACGAGCGAGCCGCGGCCGCCGGTCAGCAGCGTCCCACCGATGATCACCGCGGCGATCGAGTCCAGTTCGTACAGGTCCCCGAGGTTGCTGGCGCCGGAGGTGGTCCGCGCGGTCAGCATGATCGCGGCGATGCCGCAGCACAGGCCCGACAGGACGTACAGGACCACGGTGTGGCGGCGCACGTCGAGGCCGGCGAGGCGCGCGGCCTCCTGGTTGCCGCCGATGGCGAACGTCCGGCGGCCGAAGGTGGTGCGGTTGAGCAGCACCCAGCCGAGGATCACGGCCACCGCCAGGATGTACACGAGCAGCGGAACGCCGAGGAACTTGGTGGAGGCGATGGAGTTGAACGACTCGACCGTGACCACCTGGGACTGCCGGTCGGAGATCCGTTCGGCCAGGCCGCGGGCGCTCGCCATCATGGCGATCGTGGTGATGAACGCGACGATGTTGCCGTAGGCGATGACCAGACCGTTGACGAGGCCGACGACCGCGCCCACGGCGAGCGCGCAGAAGATCATGCCGCCCAGGCCGTAGGACTGGGTGGCCACGGTGGTGCACCACACGGACGCGAGCGCCACGATCGCGCCGACGGACAGGTCGATGCCGCCGCCGATGATGACGAAGGTCTGGCCGATCGTGATGACGCCGATGACGGCCGCGCTGCTGAGGATGACCAGAGCGTTCTGCCGGGTCGCGAAGTTGCCCGACGTCAGTGCGCCGATGACGCACAGCAGCACGAGGACGACGAACAGACCCAGGTTGCGCACCCTGCCCATGTGCCCGAGGAAGGACGGTCTGCCGCCCTTGCCCGGGGACGAGCCGGTCGGCCGGACCGATCCGGACACTGGTCCCTGGCCGGTGGCGGGCAGCGGACCGCTCCCGCCGGGGGGACTGGTCTGCTGGCTCACGCGGAGCTCCCTTCCATGACGAGGTCGAGCACCTTCGATTCGTCGAGGTCCACGGCGTCGGCCTCACGGACCACCCGCCCTTCGCGCATCACGAGGACGCGGTCGGCCAGGCCGAGGACCTCGGGCACCTCGCTGGAGACGAGGAGCACACCGACTCCCGAGTCGGCGAGCCGCCGGATGAGCGTGTAGAGCTCCGCCCGCGCCCCGACGTCGACGCCGCGGGTGGGCTCGTCCAGCAGCAGCAGCCGGCAGTCCTTGAGCAGCCAGCGGGCGACGACGGCCTTTTGCTGGTTGCCGCCGGAGAGCGTGCGCACCGGCCGCGTCGGGTCGGGGGGCCGCAGGTCGAGACTGCGGACCGCTTCCGTCGTGGCGGCCAGCTCGGCACGCCGGTCGAGGAACCCGGCGCGGGCGAACCGGCGCAGCGAGGACATGGACACGTTGTGGGCGATGGACGAGTGGAGGAACAGCGCCTGGCTCTTGCGTTCCTCCGGGGCGAGCCCGATGCCCGCGCGGACGGCGGCGGTGATGCTGCCGGGCCGCAGGGCGCGGCCCTCCACGCTGATGCGTCCGGTGGCCGGGCGCCGGGCTCCGTAGACCGTTTCGAGGATCTCCGACCGGCCGGAGCCGACCAGGCCCGCGAGTCCGACGATCTCGCCGGCCCGGACGGTGAAGGACACGTCCTGGAACTCCCCCGGGCGGCTGATGCCGTCGACCTCCAGCAGCGCCGGGCGCTGTTGCGTCTCGGAAGTCCGCGGCCGGGGCGGGAAGACGTACTCGACGGTGCGGCCGGTCATCAGCGAGACCAGCTCGGCGGTGGGGGTGGTGCGCGCGGGCAGCCCCCGGGCGACCGTGCGGCCGTCCTTCAGGACGGTGACGCGGTCACCGATCCGGCGGATCTCCTCCATGCGGTGCGAGATGTAGACGACGGCCACGCCCGCGGCGGTGAGGTCGCCGATGACGCGGAAGAGGTTGTCCACCTCGTCATGGGCGAGGACGGCGGAGGGCTCGTCCATGATGATGAGCCGGGCGTCGTGGGAGAGGGCGCGTGCCATGGACACCAGCTGCTTGCCGGCCGAGGACAGCGCGCCCACCTCGCGGGTGACGGGGATTTCCGGGTGGCCGAGCCTGCGCATGAGCTGCCGGGCGGCGTCGTGCATCCGCGAGCGCTGGGCGAAGCCCAGCCGGGACTGCTCGTGCCCCAGGTAGATGTTCTCCGCCACCGTCAGGCCGTCGGCCAGGTCGAGTTCCTGGTAGATGGTGGCGATCCCGTGACGCATGGCGGCCGTCGGGGTCGGGAGCGTCACCGGTGCGCCCTCCCAGGCGATGTGTCCCTCGTCGGGCTGGTGCGCACCGGCGAGGACCTTGATGAGCGTCGATTTGCCGGCGCCGTTCTGGCCCAGCAGGCAGTGCACCTCTCCGGCGACCACGTCGAGGTCGACCCCGTCGAGGGCCCGGACGCCGGGGAACTCCTTGACGACGCCTTGCATCTCGAGCAGCGGGGCACTCATGGGTCTCCCTGTGATGCGGTCCTTGACGGCCCTGCGGCGGGCACGTGGCGGTTCGTCGGCTTGTCGGTCCGGCAGATCAGGTGGTCCCTCACGGACGGCCCCGGCGAGGAGGCGTCCGAGGGGCCGGGCCTGTCGTGCGGGGCGGTGACAGGGCGGTGATCCCGGTCCGGCCGGGGGCCGGCCGTGGATCTGCGGCGGTGTCTCGTGGATGGGGATTCGGTGGTCCGGTCGGTTGTCGTCCGATGGGGCCTGCGTCCGTCCCGGTTTCCCGGAACAGTCCGCTTCCCGGTCGCCTTGCGAGCTGAGAGGAAGGTAGTTCTCACAACGTTGTTTGAAAAGGGTTCGCGCGCCGTCGAAGTCCGTCGTGGCCGGAAGCGGCAACAGGTGTAACACTTTTGGGCAATCGGCGTCGCGGCGCGCCCGGAATGGCCCGCGAGTTCGCGCCGTTCACCCGGTACGGCCGGAGGTCAGGCCGGCGACCATCCGCCTGCCCACCTGGGGAACTCGGTGTGGGGAGGACCGGTACGCTCCCTCCCCCGGCGGATTACGGAACTCCGCGCCGGAATGGCGGGCACACACCCGCAGGAAGACGGGCGGGAATTCGCGGAGCGCGGCATGCGACATGCCTCGGCTTTACCGGCGCCTGCCGTACGAGGGTGGAGACCGGGGCGTGGCAGCGGGTCTGCCGGCCGGCGAATCACACTTGTTCGATCGAGCGGATTTCCTTCGCAGTTCCCTGGAAATCCTCCTTCCCGTGAACAGAACATGTCCATCGGTCGCGGGGGGCCGGCCGGGTGCCAGGTGTCGCGTCACCGGTGCCACCGGGCCGGCCGGTGCCGTGCGGTTCCCTCAGGGAACGACCACGAACGCATCCCCGGTCCCGGACCGCGGCGGGACCTGCCGCGGGGGCTCCTCGTGCGTGACGGGCGTCCATGCACTGCCGTTCGCCGCGCTGTGCTCCACCGCCGCCAGCACCCGCTGCACCTGCAGCCCGTCGGCGAAGGACGGTTCGGGGTCCCGGCCCTCGTCGATGGCGTGCATCAGGTCGCGCACCTGGTGGACGAACGTGTGGTCGTAGCCGAGTCCGTGCCCCGGCGGCCACCATCCCTCGAGATAGGGGTGGTCGGGTTCGGTGACCAGGATCCGGCGGAAGCCGGCCGTCGCGGACGCCTCGGTGTGGTCGTGGAAGTCGAGTTCGTTGAGGCGTTCCAGATCGAAGGCGATGCTGCCGCGGTCACCGTTGATCTCGATGCGCAGGGCGTTCTTGCGGCCGGCGGCGACACGTGTGGCCTCGAAGGACGCGATGGCGCCCCCGGGGAACCGGCCGGTGAACAGCGCGGCGTCGTCCACCGTGACGGGTCCGCGGGGCGCCGTCCCGTCGGCGACGGCGGCGAGCCCGGAGGACGCCGCGGGCAGGGGACGTTCGCGGACGAACGTCTCGGTCAGCGCGGAGACTCCCGTCAGCGGCTCGCCGACGAGGTACTGGGCCAGGTCGACGATGTGCGCGCCGAGGTCTCCGAGCGCGCCGGAGCCGGCGTGCTCGCGCTGCAGCCGCCACACCAGGGGGTACTCCGGATCCACGATCCAGTCCTGGAGGTACTGGGCGCGCACGTGCCGCAGGTTGCCCAGGCGGCCTTCGGCGATCAGGCGGCGGGCCAGGGCGAGTGCCGGCGTGCGCCGGTAGCTGAAGCCCACCATGGAACGGACGCCGCGACGTGAGGCCGCGGCCGCGGCGGCGGCCATCGCCTCCGCCTCCTCGACGGTGTTGGCCAGCGGCTTCTCGCACAGCACGTGTTTTCCGGCCTCCAGCGCCGCGATCGCGATCTCGGCGTGGGTGGACCCCGGGGTGCAGATGTCGACCAGGTGAACGTCGGGGCGGGCGATCAGTGCCCGCCAGTCGGTGTCGGTGGCAGCCCAGAGCTGACGCCGGGCGGCCTCGTCCAGTGCCGCGCGCTCGCGTCCGGCGAGGGCGGCCATCACCGGGCGTATGGGCAGGTCGAAGGCACAGGCGACGGTACGCCAGGCATGCGAGTGCGCGCGGCCCATGAAGGCGTATCCGACCATGCCCACCCCGATCGTGGGCGAGCCGTGCTGGCTGTCCATAGGCGCTCCTGAAGGATGGTGGCGCGGGGAACGGGCGCGGGTGTCGCGTCCGTTCGCGGGAAACGGATTCCGGCCGCGCGCGGGCGCGTCAGGCCGGTGAGAACAGGTGGTCGCTGATCAGCCGGGTGGCCCCGACGACACCGGCGACCTGGCCGAGCTCGCCGAGGACGATCGGCAGGTTGCCGGTCGCCAGCGGCAGGGACTGTCGGTAGACCTGGGTGCGGATGCTGGCCAGGAGGGTGTGGCCCAGCCCGGTGAGCCCTCCCCCGATGACCACAAGGCCGGGGTTGAAGAAGCTGACCAGGCCCGCGATGACCTGGCCGATGCGGCTCCCGCCCAGGCGGATCAGTTCGAGGGCCGCCGCGTCACCGGCACCGGCGGCCGCCGAGACGTCCTCCGGGGTCAGCCGTCCGGCCGCCTCCAGCAGCCGGGCCAGTTCCGCCGAGCGGCCCGCCTCGGCGAGCGCGGTCGCGTCACGGACCAGGGCGTGGCCGCCGAAGTGTGCCTCCAGGCAACCGCTGTTACCGCAGGCGCACGGCGGCCCGTCCGGGTCCACCTGGATGTGCCCGATGTCGCCGGCACTGCCGGTGACACCGCGGTGGACCTCGCCGCCGACCACGATGCCGCAGCCGATGCCGGTGCCCACCTTGACGCACAGGAAGTCGCGCACGGACCGGGCGACACCGGCCTGTTGCTCACCGAGGGCCATCAAGTTCACGTCGTTGTCGACGAGGACGGGGCAGCCGAGCTCCTGGCTCAGCGCCTCGCGGACGGGGAAGCCGTCCCAGCCGGGCATGATGGGCGGTGCGACGGGGACGCCCTCGGGGAACCGGACGGGCCCCGGCACGCCGATCCCGGCGCCGTCGAAGTGCTCCGCCAGGCCGGCCTCGCGCAGCTTGGCGGCCAGGGCGAGCACCCGCTCGAACACGGCGACCGGCCCCTCCCGCACGTCCAGCGGCTCGGAGAGGTGGCCGAGCACCTCCAGCTCCGCGTTGGTGACCGCGGCGTCCACGGACGTGGCACCGATGTCCACGCCGAGGAACCGCAGCGAGGGAGCGATCCGGACGTTGTGCGAGCGGCGGCCGCCGCGGGAGGCGGCGAGACCGTCCTGGACGACGAGGCCCGTCTCCAGCAGCCGGTCGATCTCGACCGCGAGCTTCGAACGGGACAGCTCGACCCGGTCGCCGAGGGCGACCCGGGACTGCGGGCCGAGGTCGCGCAACAGGCGGAGCAGCCTGGCCTGATGGACATTGGCCGGTCGAGCCGACATACGCCTCACGCCGCCCCTCCCGTCGCCGACGAAGCCGTGCGCGCACCTGGTCCGGGGCGCGACTTTCAAAAGGACCGTAGCACCGTGGTGCCGAACACGAAAGAACTTGTGCAGCAGTCAGATGAACTTTCATCTCGCAATGGACAAAGCTGTGTTGAGGTCGCCGTCTCATAGGTGTCGACCGCAGCCCGCGCACTGCGGGGATCCGCCGGAGCGGTCCCGGCGGGTCCCGGGCAGCGGGCAGGCCCGATGGGGTGGAACCGGCCGGTTCCACCCCATCGGGCCCTGGTGGTGCTGTGCGGTCGAGCCGCTCCGAGCCGCCCCGTCGGGCGCGCGTTCAAGGCCCCCGGGGCTCTCTCTCTCGTGACCGGCGGGGTCAGCTTTCCCCCGCCGTCACCTCAGCGATCCGTGCGGGTGCTCTGCGGCTTGCCGACGTCGGAACGGCCGGCGGCCTTCTTGATCTCACCCGCCTCCCGCTGGTCGACGACACCCTCGCGCCGCAGATCCGCGACGAGCTTCTCGACGGACGAGACGAACGCGCCGTGGCTGGGCCAGACGGCGTGGTCCTCGATCAGCTCGTTGATGGTGCAGCCGTTCGTCGTGACACGGTCAGGGATGCCCGTGTTCACGTTCCCGACGAACACCGTCGAACGGTCGTCCTTCTCCGGGCAGTTCGTGGGCGGCTTGCTGTCGACGACGGTCAGGGTCAGGGACCTGGCCGCGGACGTGTTGCCCGCCTTGTCGGTCGCCCGGTACAGGAAGGTGTGGCTTCCGGCCCGGTTGACGGCCACCGGTGCGGAGTACGGCAGGTAGGGGCCGCCGTCCAGGGAGTACTCGATGGTGGCCACGCCCGACTCCGTGTCCGACGCCGTCACGGTCACCGTCGCACTGCCCACGTAGTTGCCGGCGGCGTCCTTGGTCCCGGAGACGGTGGCCGACACCTGCGGCGCGGTCGTGTCCTGCGGCGGAGCCGCCACCACCGTGAACGACACGGTGTTCACCGCGGACGTGTTCCCCGCCTTGTCCGTCGCACGGTACGCCACCGTGTGCTGACCCACACCACTCACCTGCACCGGCGCGCTGTAATCCTTGAACGCCCCACTGTCCAGGGAGTACTCGATCCTGGCCACGCCCGACTCCGCGTCCGACGCCGTCACGGTCACCGTCGCACTGGAGACATAGTTCCCCGCGGCGTCCTTGGTCCCGGAGACGGTGGCCGACGTCTCGGGCGCGATCGTGTCCTTGGGCGGAGCCGCCACCACCGTGAACGACACCGACTTCACCGCAGACGTGTTCCCCGCCTTGTCCGACGCCCGATACGCCACCGTGTGCTGACCCACACCACTCACCTGCACCGGCGCGCTGTAATCCTTGAACGCCCCACTGTCCAGGGAGTACTCGATCTTGTCGACACCCGACCCCGAATCCGAGGCCGACAGCGTGACAGTCGCAGTGTCGACGTAGTTCCCGGCGGCATCCTTCGTCCCCGACACCGATGCCGACACGTCCGGCGCGGTCGTGTCCTCGGGCGGAGCCGCCACCACCGTGAACGACACCGACTTCACCGCGGACGTGTTGCCCGCCTTGTCCGTCGCCCGGTACGCCACCGTGTGCTGACCCACACCACTCACCTGCACCGGCGCGCTGTAATCCTTGAACGCCCCACTGTCCAGGGAGTACTCGATCCTGGCCACGCCCGACTCCGCGTCCGACGCCGTCACGGTCACCGTCGCACTGCCCACGTAGTTGCCGGCGGCGTCCTTGTCACCGGAGACGGTGGCCGACACCTCCGGCGCGGTCGTGTCCTGGGGCGGAGCCGCCACCACCGTGAACGACACCGACTTCACCGCAGACGTATTACCCGCCTTGTCCGAAGCCCGATACGCCACCGTGTGCTGACCCACACCACTCACCTGCACCGGCGCGCTGTAATCCTTGAACGCCCCACTGTCCAGGGAGTACTCGATCTTGTCGACACCCGACCCCGAATCCGAGGCCGACAGCGTGACAGTCGCA
>NZ_LR732544.1:6149288-6165707 GCF_902506575.1 Streptomyces mexicanus
TACGCCACCGTGTGCTGACCCACACCACTCACCTGCACCGGCGCGCTGTAATCCTTGAACGCCCCACTGTCCAGGGAGTACTCGATCTTGTCGACACCCGACCCCGAATCCGAGGCCGACAGCGTGACAGTCGCACCGTCGACGTAATTCCCGGCAGCATCCTTCGTCCCCGACACCGATGCCGACACGTCCGGCGCGGTGGTGTCGCCCCCGGGGGCTGCGGTGACGGTCAGTTCGCCCGACATGATGTGACCCGGCATCGCGCAGTAGTAGCGGTAGACGCCCGGAGTCAGGGTGACCTCGGCCGTGTGCCTGCCGCCGCTGGAGTCCGACGGGCTCGCCTGGATGTTGAGGCTGACGTCGGTGTTGTAGTCGGTGTTCGAGGTGTCGAAGGTCAGCGTGTGCGGCATCCCCGTCGTGTTGCCGGTCGCCGCGCTGTTCTCGAACACGATCGTCGCCGGTCCGGCCACCGCGGTGGTGGGGGCGGACGTGTATCCCATGTATCCGTCACCGGCCGTCCAGGTGAGCACCTGGGTCGCGGCCGTGGTCTCGGAGCGGCTCCAGGCCGCGTAGGCGGCCGGCGCGGCGAACGCCAACGCCGTGAGCAGCAAGCCTCCCAGCGACAGCACCACCGCACGCGTGGTCAACCGGCCTCGGAGAGCGGGTCTGGAGGGGGGCGGATCCGTCTGGGTATGGAGCAGTCTTCTGAACACCGCTGCACCTTTCGCGAATTCGCTTGTTGCGGTACCGCACGGACCGCGGTTCCGCGGGGTGGACGACCAGCCGCCGGGACGACCCCGCCGGGGGGCCCGTCCGGCCGGGTGCCGCGCGGAGCTCGGTCCGGAGCGGCGAGGGCGCCGGATCCGTCACGTGACCCACGCCCCGGACTCAACGGCACGATGACGAAGGTGTGGGTGATCGCCGGAGCGTGACGACGGCGACCGGCCGCGGCCGTACGAGCGGGCGGCGGTGTTCCGCTCCGCCCCGTGCCGGAACGGTGACGCCGCGTGCCCGGACGCAGGACGCACCCACTTCTCCTCTTGCAGCAACGTGGGGAAGTTATCGGTCTTTTGACGACTCGCCAAGGTCTATGACCACAACCCAACCAACTTTGGCCTGAGTCTGGAAAAACTGGTGGAGCACCGTTACGGTGAGGCCGTTCCGAGGTGCAGTCCGCCTTGCCGAGCCGGCCCGGCTTCGGCCGTACCGGGGCATCCGCCCGCCGGACGGCCCCCGCAACCGGCGATCCGGCCGGACGACTGCTCTGTCTGACCCGATGACTGCACGGCCGAACCCGACGACTGCGCTGCCGGCCCCAGGCGCCGAGCGCCCGGTGCACCACCAGGAACCATCGCGTCCGGATGCGGGTCCTGCCCGGGGCGGCGCACCTCACGACCACAAGACGCCTTCAGGCACCCCAGGCCTGTCGCGGATGGGAGAGCGATGACCGACTCAGGCGTAGGCGCGCGGCGCCTCTGGTCCCGGCGATCGTTCGCCACTGGAGCGATGGCGGCCGCCGTCGCTCCCGCGGTGCTCGGCGGCACTGCCGCCGCGACCTCGGGCAAGCCCGCTTCCGCGGACAAGGGCGGCGACGTACGCCATCTGACGCTGTACATGGAGAAGCTTCCGAACGGGGAGATGGGATACGGCCTACGGCCCGGCGAGGCGACGATTCCCGGCCCGCTCATCGAGCTGACCGAGGGCGACACCATGAACATCGAGGTGGTCAACAACCTTGACGTCGCCGCGAGCCTGCACGTGCACGGCCTGGACTACGACGTCGCCAGCGACGGCACCAAGATGAACGACAGCGTCGTCCAGCCGGGCGAGCGGAGAACCTACGTCTGGCGCACCCACGCGCCGGGCAGACGCCACGACGGGACGTGGGAGGCCGGCAGCGCCGGCTACTGGCACTACCACGACCACAACGTGGGCACCGAGCACGGCACCGGCGGGATCAAGAAGGGGCTGTACGGTCCCGTGGTGGTGCGGCGCAAGGGCGATGTGCTGCCCGACAAGACGTTCACGGTCGTCTTCAACGACATGACGATCAACAACAGAACCGCCCCCAACACCCCCACGTTCAAGGCCGTCCGCGGCGAGCGAGTGGAGTTCGTCGTGATCACCCACGGCGACTTCTTCCACACCTTCCACGTGCACGGCCACCGCTGGGTGGACAACCGCACCGGGATCCTCGACGGCCCGCAGGACGTCAGCCGGGTGATCGACACGAAGACCACCGGCCCCGCGGACTCCTTCGGGTTCCAGGTGATCGCCGGCGAACGGGTCGGCGCGGGCCACTGGATGTACCACTGCCACGTCCAGAGCCACTCGGACATGGGGATGTCCGGGGTGTTCATGGTGTCCGAGGCGGACGGCTCGGTCCCCGGCGGCATGCCGGGAATGCCCGGCATGCCCGGCATGTGAACGGGCCGGCGCTTGTCCCGCCACCCCCTCAGCCGCGCCCGTCGGAGCTGACCGGACGGTCCGACGGGCGTGTACCACCCTGCCGCCGGCCGGTCGGCCGGGCCGTCGGGCACCGGGGTCGGCGACCCCCGCCGTTCCGGTGCCCCGGCCGTCTGGCGGAAGTCCTGACGGCCCGCCCGGTCCCTCCTCGCCCGGTGTCCGCCCCGCGAGAGCGTGCGGCAGCCCTGGCTCCACCCCTGACCACTCTTCCGTTGCCGGATCGAGTCAAGGAGCAGTAATGGGCCGAAGAAAGCGGTTCACCCTGTCACGACTGAGCGGGGCGCCACCACGGCGTTCCGCGGGAACCCCCCACCGTACGCCGGCCTGGCGACGCGGTGTCGTCCTGCTGTCCAGCTCCGCGCTGGCACTGGGACTGTCCGCGCTGCCGGCGGTGCAGGCACAGGCGCAGTCGCCGTCCGCGGCCGACCAGGAGCAGGCAGCCGGCGCCGATGCCTCGGTGAACGTCCTGGTCTTCCACGGACCGGCCGCCCAGCAGGACGACCCCGTCACGGCCGCCGTGTCGACCATCAAGGAGCTGGGCCGGAAGAACGGCTTCTCGGTGGACGAGTCGGACGATCCGTCCGTCTTCACCGCCGACCGCCTGGCCCACTACCGCGGTGTGGTCTTCCTGTCGGCCAAGGGCGTGTCCCTCACCTCCGACGAGGAGTCGGCGTTCCAGGCCTACGTCAAGGGCGGCGGCGGCTTCGTCGGCGTCCACGACGCGGCGCGCGCGGAAGCCGACTCCAGCTGGTTCACGGGTCTGATCGGCACGCGTCCGGCCTCCAGCCTGCCCGCCTCCGAGAAGGTCACGGAGGTCACGGCCAGCGACGACAACCCGCCGAACGAGACCAAGGACAAGCTGTTCGACGGCAGCAACACCACCAAGTGGCTGGCCCATCAGAACACCGCGTGGGTGACGGCGAAGACGGACCACGCGGTCGCGGTGGCCCAGTACGCGCTGACGTCGGCCAACGACTACCCGGGCCGGGACCCCAAGGACTGGACCCTTCAGGGTTCCCAGGACGGCAGCACCTGGAAGACGCTGGACACCCAGTCCGGCCAGAGCTTCCCGGACCGCTTCCAGACCAAGCAGTACAAGTTCTCCAACAGCACGGCCTACCAGTACTACCGGCTGAACATCACCGCCAACTCCGGTGAGCCGCTGACGCAGCTGGCCGAGCTGCGGCTGTTCGGAGCCGACCCGGCGCCCGCGCCGGAGACCAAGGTGCAGCAGGCGGTCGTCGACGTGATCGACCGTCAGCACCCGGCGACCAAGGACCTGCCGCTGAAGTGGACCCGCTCCGACCAGTGGATGAACTGGGACCCGAACCCGAACGGCAAGGTGCAGACGGTCGCCCAGGTCGAGGAGAACTCCTACAACCCGGGCCCGGCGGGCAACGGCGCCTTCCACCCGATCTCCTGGTGCCGGGACTACGACGGCGGCCGCTCGTTCTACACCGGCATGGGACGCACCGAGGACAGCTACACCTCGGACACCACGTTCCAGAGCCACCTGCTCGGCGCCATCGAGTGGACGACCGGCATGGTCCGCGGCGACTGCCAGGCGACGATCGCCTCGAACTACTCGGTCGAACGGCTCACCGGCAAGAACCAGTCGGGCCGGCTCGACCAGATCGGTGAGCCCCACGGTCTGACGATCGCCCCCGACGGCAAGGTCTTCTACATCGGCAAGGCGGCCTGTCCGAGCGGGCCGATCCCCGACTGGAACGACCCCAAGGTGGGCCTGGGCTGCGGAACGATCCACCAGTGGGACCCCAAGACCAAGAAGGTCAAGCTGCTCACCACGCTCGACGTGATGGGCAACCGGGGCAGCGGTGACGAGCTGGTCAAGAACGAGGAGGGTCTGGTCGGCATCACGCTCGACCCCAAGTTCGAGCAGAACGGCTGGATCTACATCTACTGGATGCCGCACGAGTCCATCGACCGGGACAAGCAGACGGGCCAGCGCACCATCTCGCGGCTGACCTACGACTTCAAGGACCAGTCGATCGACAAGAGCACCCGCAAGGACCTGCTGCACTGGACCGTGCAGATCCACAGCTGCTGCCACGCCGGCGGCGGCATGACGTTCGACAACGAGGGCAACCTCTACGTCGGCGTCGGTGACAACAACTCCTCGCAGGGCGCCGGGGCCGGCTACTCCGGGAACAACTGGACCAAGGACTACAAGGGCCTGTCCTTCCAGGACGCCCGCCGCACGGCCGGCAACACCAACGACCTGGACGGCAAGATCCTGCGGATCCACCCCGAGCCCGACGGCACCTACACCATCCCGAAGGGCAACCTGTTCACCGGCAAGGAGGAGGGCGGCGGCAAGACCCGTCCCGAGATCTACGTCATGGGTGTCCGCAACGTCGCGCGGATCGCCTGGGACAAGACCAACAACTGGCTGACCGCGGGCTGGGTCGGCCCGGACGCCCCGACGCCCGACCCGGAGCTCGGCCCGGCCAAGTACGAGACCGCGACCGTCATCACCTCCGCGGGCAACCAGGGCTGGCCGTACTGCATGGGCGACAAGCAGCCCTACCGCGACCGCAGCAACACCGACGCGAACGTGCTGACCGGCTGGTACGACTGCGACCACCCGAAGAACACCTCGCCCCGCAACACCGGACTGGTGGACCTTCCGCCGATCCGCAACAACATGATCTGGTACTCGCCGCAGGGCGGCGGCGTGGTCTACCCGCAGCGCGGTGACGGCAGCGGGCTGCCCACGTACGTGCAGAGCGACGAGAAGTACACCGAGCCGTACCTCAAGGGCGGCGGCCAGGCCATCATGGACGGCCCGACCTACCACCGCTCCGAGGTCGACACCGGCAGCGGTGTCGCCTGGCCCTCGTACTGGGACAACAAGTGGTTCATCGGTGACGAGTCCAACGCCAACAACCGTGTCGCGGTCACCGTCACCCCGGAGGACGTCAAGAACCAGTCCCAGCCGGAATTCGGCGAGGACCTGCGCCAGATCCTCCCCGGCGGCGTCGGGGACAACAAGATCCAGAGCTGGATGGACGCCAAGTTCGGCCCGGACGGCGCGCTGTACATGCTCGACTACGCCGGCGGGTTCTTCAGCCTGGACCCGAACCAGAAGCTCGTCCGTGTCACCTACCACGGTGGCCCGGCCACGCCGAACCCGAGCGACGCCTCGGGGCGCGTGGTCGCGCAGAGCAAGCCGCGGACCGTCCAGTTCTCGGCCGCGAAGGCGGGCGGCGTCGCCTGGGAGTGGGACTTCGGTGACGGCAGCAAGCCGTCGCACGAGGCCGACCCCATCCACACCTACGCCGACTACGGCACCTACCACGCCACCTTGAAGGTGACCTACGCCAACGGCGAGCAGTCCACCGGGAAGATCGACGTGACGGCGGGCTGCGCGGCGCCCGACGCCCGTTCCACCGTCTGGCTGCTCGACAGCGACACCGGTGTGGCCAACCGCAAGGTCGGCGGCGGCTGCACGATCAACGACCTGATCGACGACGAGGGCACCTGGGCGAACCACGGCGCGTTCGTCAGCAGCCTCAACGACCTGGTGGACGGGTTCCGCAAGGACGGTGTCATCGACAACCGCGAGGCGGCGACGCTCAGCAAGGAAGCCGCCCGTTCGCCCATCGGCAAGACGGTCGGCTACACGCCGCTCTTCGACGGGTCGGCGAGCAGTCTCGCCGGATGGAGCCAGGCCGGCGCGGGCGGCTTCTCGCTCCTGCCGGACGGCACCCTGCGCAGTTCCGGCGGCATGGGCATGCTGTGGTACAGCAAGCAGCAGTTCAAGGACTACTCGATCCGGCTGCAGTTCCGGGACGTCGCCCCGGAAGGCCACCAGGCCAACAGCGGTGTGTTCGTCAGGTTCCCCGACCCGCGCACGCCGCTGTCCCAGCGCCCGGAGGGCTGCAGCACCACCGGATCGGCCCGCACCGCGCCGGAATGGGTGGCGATCTACTGCGGCAACGAGATCCAGATCTACGACGGCGCCACCGGTGAGCCCCAGAAGACCGGATCGGTCTACAACTTCGATCCGGTCGGCCTGGACCAGGCGAGGGTCACCCCGAAGGGCCAGTGGAACGACTACGAGATCCGCGTCGTCGGGCAGCACTACACGATCGTCCGCAACGGCGTGGTGATCAACGAGTTCGACAACACCCCCGGCAAGTCCTCGTCGCGCGCCGGCGATCCGCCCACGGACCTGCGCCAGTTCTTCAGCGGTTACGTGGGTCTGCAGAATCACAGTGACAACGACCTGATCGAGTTCCGCAACGTCCGGGTGCGGAACCTGTAGCGAAGGAGCGGTCGGTGCCGGGTCCGGGGCGGCAGCCCCGGGCCCGGCTCTGCGCGAGCCGGGCCCGATGACGCGACCGCCGCGGGGCCTCCCGGGCCGCTCCAGCGCCGGATTGAACCGTTCATCCGGGAGAAGCTTCCACGCAGAGCGGAGCAAAACCCCGCCTGGGCAGCGGCGCACCCTTGACCCTGTGCACTCGAACAGTTACCCAAGTCACAGCGGTTGCACAGCAGCTTGAAACGTTCGCACGCGATTGACGAACCGCGGTCGATCACGGGTTCTGGCCGTCCCCAGCCGGGCGGCGGCCTTCCCCGCGTTCCCTGCCGGCCGCACTCGGCGAAGGAGACGGAAGTGTCCACGCTCAGCTACCAGACAGGCCGGCGGCCCCAGCCCGACAACGCGCGTCTGCTCAGAGACGAGGTGCACCTGCTGTCGCTCCTGGCGGCCGGCCTGCCCGTCGAGGCCGTCGCCCGGCGGCTGCACGTCTGCCCCCGTACCGTGCGGCGGCGCTGCCGGGGCGTGTGCGACAAGATCGGCGTCAGCAGCGTCATCGAGGCCGTCGCCTGGGCGGCGCGACGCAGACTGATCTGACGCCGTTGCCGAGGGCCTCCGGCAGCCCGTGAGGGCCGCCGCGGCACACTCTGATGCGCCCGGCCGCGTCATCGACGCGGCCGGGCGCGAAAGGGCCGGGGCCGGTGCGGATGCCGGGCCTCGCGGCCCGGCAGAAGGGGTCGGTCAGGCGGCGCCGCCGTAGGCCAGCTCGCTCGCCAGGACGGCGGCGCCGACGACCCCGGCGCGGCCGCGCAGCTCGGACAGCACGATCGGCAGGTCGCCCGTCGCCAGCGGCACCGACCGCTGGTAGACGACACTGCGCAGTTCCGCAAGCAGGATGTGCCCGAGGTCGGCGACATCGCCACCGATGACGATCATGGACGGGTTCATGAAGCTCACCAGCCCGGCGAGCACCTGTCCGACGCGCCGCCCGCCGTCCCGGACGAGACCGATGCAGACGGCGTCACCGGCCGCCGCGGCGTCGGCGACGTCGCGCGCGGTGAGGGAGCCGTTCGCCGCCAGGCGCTCGGCCAGCAGCGGTGATCCGTCCCCGCCGGCGGCGGACTCGGCGTGGCGCGTCAGTGCCTCCTGGCTGAAGGCCGCCTCCAGGCAGCCGACGTTCCCGCACGAGCAGACCGGGCCGTCCGCGTCGACCTGGATGTGACCGATGTCGCCGGCGCAGCCCGCGGCACCGCGGTAGACGCGGCCGTCGATCTGCACTCCGCAGCCGATGCCGCTGCCGATCTTGACGAAGATCAGGTCGTCCACCGTCCGGGCGACACCGCTGTGCCGCTCGCCCAGGGTCATCACGTTGACGTCGTTGTCCACGGCGACGGGGCAGCCGTGTTCGTCGGCGAGCACGTCGCGGACCGGGTAGCGGTCCCATCCCGGCATGATCGGCGGGCAGACCGGCACGCCCCCGCGGAAGCTCACCGGCCCGGGCAGGCCGATCCCGATGGCGTCCAGCCGCGCGAAGTGGCCCCCGGCGCGCATCGCGTGCAGGATCTGCGTCACCCGTCCCAGGACCTTCACCGGGCCGGTGCGGATGTCACAGTGCTCCTGGTGCGACGCCACCACCCGCAGGCGGCCGTCGGTGATCTCGACACCGACCGAGCGGGTGTCGAGGTCGACCGCGGCGAAGCGGAGGCAGGGGTTGATCTGTACGCAGGGGGACCGGCGCCGGCCGCGGGAGGTGGGATGTCCCGCCTCCACGACGGTCCCTGACGCCACCAGGCGGTCGAGTTCGGCCAGCAGGCGCTGCCGCGGCACCTGGAGGCGGTCGGCCAACCGGGCACGGGACTGCGGACCGTGGTCGCGCAGCAGGGTGAGCAGACCGTAGCGGACGCTCACATCGCTCACCTCCTGGTGGCAGGCACGGCTCGCCGACCCGCGTCGGCCGCGCCGGCGAGGGGCACGAGAAGCGGCCACCCCGCTCCGCCGCCGACCCGTCAGGTGCGGGCCGGGCGGACGGGACGGGGTGGTGATCGCCGGTCAGGACAGCAGGTCCGCGAGCGCGGTGTAGCTGCGCTGTGCGGCACCGAGGGAGCCGGGCGGGTCGGGCTGGGTGCCGGGGGCGGTGTCCTGTTCCCAGATGCCGTGGTGGTTGCCGAACGGGCCGATCGCGTGGATGAAGCGCTGGTAGCGCATGTCGCCGGCACCGAATTCGGTCATGTCGTAGCCGTCGGCGGCGTTCGGATCGGTCTTGCCGTCCTTCATGTGGAACAGCGTGTAGCGGTAGGGGTGCGCGCGCACGTACGCGGCGGGGTCGAAGCCCGGGTAGCGGAACTGGCCGACGAAGGCCCAGTAGACGTCCATCTCGAGATAGACGTGGGCGGGGTCGGTGTTGTTCAGGAAGACGTCGTACAGACGCACCTCCGGCCGGTCCTGCGCGAAGGCCCACTCGGCCCAGTGGTTGTGCTGGTAGAGCTTCAGTCCACGCGCCGACGCGGCTTCGCCCCAGCGGTTGAACTCCTCCGCGGCCGCCTGGTACGCCGCGACGGTCTGGGTGCCCGACGGGGCGTCGGGGGTGCCGATGTTCGGCATGCCGAGGATCTGGGCCTTGTCGAGTTCCTGCTGCAGGTTGCTGCGGAAGGCACCGATGCCGATGTGGCTGCCGATGGCGCGCAGGCCGTTGTCGTCGAGCAGCGTGCGGATCTCCTGGAGGGTGATCTGCCGGCCGAGGATCGAGGGGTTCTGGGTGTAGCCCGCGAACTCCACCTCCTTGTAGCCCATCCGCGACAGCTCCTCGAAGACGGCGCGGAAGCCGAGGTCGTAGACCTTGTCGCGGACGCTGTACAGCTGGATCCCGATGGCGTCCTTGGGGATGCTCAGGGCGGCGCCGTGGGGTCCGGCGTCCGGGGCGAGTGTCTGGGCGGCCGCGGGGAGCGCGCCTGCGACGGACGCGGCACCGATGGCCACGGTGCCGGCGGCTGCCGCGCGCAGAAAACCTCTGCGGTCGAAGTCGTGGGTGAACCTACCCATCATCACTCCTTAGGTGGGGAGCACCCCCGGGCCGCGGTACGTCCGCGGCGGGGGCCGCCGAGGACGGGCGTCCTCGCACGGTGTCTTGGCACGGGGGTGGTACGGGGGGCGTTCGCCGGCCTGGGACCCGTGGCGGGCGAGCTGTTGGCGGAACCGGCGCAGTCGGCGGGGGCCATGGCCGGGGGGCTGCGGACCGTGCGGCTGCCGGTGCGCGGCCGCGGGAACCGCGCGCCGGTGACAGCACGGCCTCGACGGCTTCGTGGTGGACAATGAACACCTGAGACCGCCGTTAGTTGACCACGGGCCGCCGGGACTTTTCACCAGAGCGGCGAAAGATGTGGCCACTTGAGGCCATGAAACGCGGCTACCGGGCAGTATCTTCTTGACAGTGCGTGGTCGTGGGTTCACGCTCGTGACGCTTCGTCGGGGAGCCGTGGGCCCCTCCGAGCCCCGACGTGACGTCCCGCTCCCGACGGATCGACCACACCCGCTGCTTTGTCCGCAGGCACACCTGGCCCCGCACCGGTGACGGGCGGCCGCGCACACCCGGCCGCCCGCGCGCTCCACCGGTCCGGCGGCCCGGGCATCGGACCCGGCTCGACACCCCGCGCAACGCGCGCGTTCGCGCGACGTCCATCGCAGCGCCACACGAGAGGCAGGCAGTACGTGCGTACACCAGTAAGCCGACTACTCACCGCCGCGTTGAGCACCGTGCTCAGCGTGGGCGTCGCGGTGGCCGGATCGACGTCCGCGCACGCGCGGACCGAGGCATCGGCCCCTGCGGCCGCGGCCGCCCCCAGTGCCGCGACGTCCGACTTCCAACAGGTCACCCTCGCCAAGGGACCGGACCAGGTGGGCGAGCCCATGGGGCTCGCCGTGCTGCCCGACGGCAGCGCCCTGCACAGCTCCCGTGACGGGACCGTCTACTACACGACCCTGGACGGACTCACCGACGTGGCGGCGAAGCTGTCGGTCTACACCCATGACGAGGACGGGCTGCAGACCATCGCGCTCGACCCGCACTTCGCCAAGAACCACTGGGTCTACGTGTACTACGCGCCCAGGCTCGACACCCCCATGACCGACGCCCCGGAGGACGGGACGGCCGCGGACTTCGCGCCGTACAAGGGCTACAACCAGCTGTCCCGGTTCACGTTCACCGACGGCAAGCTGGACCTGTCGAGCGAGAAGAAGATCATGCGGGTCGACACCGACCGCGGACAGTGCTGCCATGTCGCGGGCGACATGCACTTCGACGGCAACGGCAACCTGCTGCTGAGCACGGGCGACGACTCCAACCCCTTCGAGTCCGACGGCTACGCCCCCATCGACCGGCGGCCGGGCCGCAACCCCGTCTTCGACAACGAGCGCTCCACCGCCAACACCAACGACCTGCGCGGCAAGCTGCTGCGGATCAAGGTGCACAACAACGGCACCTACACGATCCCGTCCGGCAACCTGTTCCCCAAGGGCACTCCCAAGACCCGTCCCGAGATCTACGCGATGGGCTTCCGCAACCCCTTCCGGTTCAGCGTCGACCAGCAGACCGGCGTCATCTACCTGGCCGACTACGGCCCGGACGCCAGCAGCGCGGACCCCAAGCGCGGGCCGGAGAACACCGTCGAGTACAACCGGATCACCAAGCCCGGCTTCTTCGGATGGCCGTACTGCATCGGCAACAACACGCCGTACGTCCAGTACGACTTCGCCACCGGCCAATCCGGGCAGCCCTTCGACTGCGCCCACCCGGTGAACGACGCTCCCCTGAACACCGGCCTGAAGGACCTGCCGCCGGCCCAGCCGGCCTGGATCTGGAACCACTACGCGGGCAACCCGCTGTTCCCCCAGCTCGGCGGCCAGGGCGCGCCGATGGGCGGCCCCGTGTACCACTACGACGCGACGCTGAAGTCCCAGGTGAAGTTCCCCCAGAGCTATGACGGGAAGTTCTTCGCCTACGAGTTCGGCGCCCACTGGATCAAGCCGATCACCTCCGACAGCAGCGGCAAGATCCAGTCGATCGACACCTTGACGAACGGCAACGACTGGGCACACCTGGTCGAGCCGATCGACACCGAGTTCGGGCCGGACGGCTCGCTGTACGTGCTCGACTACGGCAGCGCGTGGTTCGGCGGCTCCCTGGACGCCGGGCTCTACAAGATCGAGTACGCGCCCGGCAACAAGGCGCCGACCGCGGTGATCACGACCGACACCTCGTCGGGCAAGACCCCGCTGACGGTGAAGTTCGACGGCACCGGCTCGACCGACCCGGAGAACGATCAGCTCAGCTACGCCTGGGACTTCGACAACAACGGCACGACCGACTCCACGAGTGCCACCCCCTCCTTCACCTACACCGCGAACGGGCAGTACCACGCCAAGCTCACGGTGAGCGACCCGAGCGGCCGGACGGGCGTCGCCGCCGTCCTGGTGACGGTGGGCAACTCTGCTCCGGTCCTGAAGTTCTCCGAGCCGCCCAACGGACTGACGTTCAAGGACGGTGATCAGGTCGCGTGGAAGATCGACGCGACCGACCCGGACGGCACCCCGGTGGACTGCTCCAAGGTCCAGGTCAGCTACTCGCTCGGTCATGACATGCACTCCCACAACCTCTCGCAGGCCACAGGGTGCAGCGGTACGTTCTCCATGACCACGGCGGGCCACACGGACTCCGACGACTTCTACGGCATCTTCTCCGCGAGCTACACCGACACCTCGCCGACCGCGGGGGTCCCCGACCTCACCGGCACGACGCAGATCATCCTGATGCCGAAGGCCCGTCAGGCGGAGTTCTACCGGACGCAGTCCGGCGTCCAGACGGGCTCCGTCGCCGGCGCGCAGGGCGGCAAAGCGGTCACGTCGATCGACAACGGTGACTGGATCGAGTTCGACCCGTACGACCTTCAGGGTGTCAGCAGGATCGACTTCCGGGCCGCGGCCGGCGGTGCGGGCGGCACGATCGAGGTCCACACCGACGCGCCCGACGGCCCGCTGGCCGGCACGGCGACGGTCGGCGGCACCTCCGGCGCCTTCACCACGGTCAGTGCACCGGTGACGGACCCGGGCGGGACGCACAAGCTGTACTTCGTCTTCAAGGGCGGCAGCGGCGACCTGTTCACCCTGGACGCCTTCACGATGAGCTGACACGGCAGCCCCTTTCCGCCCCGCCGGGCCCGTCACCGAGGCCCGGCGGGGTGTCGGCGTGCCGCCGCGTATCGCAGATCACGCGTACCGGGGAGCTGCCTGACGGCAGCCTCTCGCCGGCGACGGCGCCAGGCCCGTTCCGGCCGGCGCGAGGACACCTGGCCGAGCGCCGCCGGTCAGGTGTCGAGAAGCGTCGGCGGGGACCCTTGCCGGGCGAGGTGCTCCTCGACGTGGCGGCGGAAGGCGTCCGCCGCCGGGTGGCCGGGACGCGCGGGCCAGGCCAGGTGGACCGTGACCGGGTCGGCGTCGCGCACCGGCAGATAGCACACCCCGGGATGCGGGTGCTGGTGCACCGTGGCTTCGGTGGTCACCCCGACCGCCGCACCGGTGGCGATCGTCGTCAGCCACTCGTCCACCCCGGGGACGGTCACCGTGCACGGCCGCCGGCCGGCGGGCCACAGCTCGGCGCTGGTCGTCGCGGCCGTCGCACACAGCGCCACCGTCTCGTCGCTCAGGTCGGTGAGGGCCACCTCCGGGCGGTCCGCCAGCGGATGCCCGACCGGTACGGCGGCCACCCTCCGCTCCCTGGTCAGCGCGCGATGCGCGAGGTGCGGGTCGTCCGGCTCCGGGCTCCGCCGCAGGAAGGCCAGGTCCGCCTGGCCGCGGCGGAGCAGCGCCGCCGGATCGTCGGCCCGGCGGATCTGCACCGGGATCCCGGGGTGCCGCTCGCGCCAGGTCCGCAGCAGCGGCACGGTGTGGCTGCCCAGCGCGGCCCAGGCGAAGACCAGCCGCAGCGGACGCGCCGTGCCCCGCCCGGCCGCCTCGGCGAGGGCGTCGTCGAGCTGGCCCAGGATGCGGTGCGCGTTCTCCCACAGCCGTGCACCGGCCGCGGTCAGGCGCAGGCTGCGCGTCGAACGCTCGACCAGGCGCACGCCGAGACGCTGCTCGAGCTGGGCGAGGGTGCGGGAGAGAGCGGGCTGGGTGAGGTGCAGCGCACGGGCAGCGCCCGTCAGCGTCCCCTCGTCGCCGATAGCCGCCAGGGCCCGCAGGTGACGCAGCTCCACATTCATGACCGGCAAGCATAAACCGTGCGCAGAAGGCATTTCACAGGCCAAGGGCGGCACCCCTAGCGTGACCGTCATGACCGACTCACCGAAGAACGTCCTCCTGATCGGTGCCGGCGGCACCCTCGGCCGCGCGGTGCACCGGGCCCTCGCCTCCCGCGGGCACCAGGTCCACACCGTGGGCCGTACCTCGGGCGACCTGCGCCACGACATCACCGATCCGGCACAGATCGCCGCCCTGTACGAGGCGGCCGGGCCGCTGGACGCCGTGGTCAGCGCCGCCGGCTCGGTCCCGTACAAGCCGCTGGCCGACCTGGGCCCGGACGACTGGCGGGCCGCCTTCACCGGCAAGGTCCTCTCCCAGATCGAGCTGGTCCGCCAGGGAATCGCCCATGTCGCCGAGCACGGCTCCTTCACCCTGGTCACCGGCATCCTCGCCCGCGAGCCGATCGTCACGGGGGCCGCCGCGTCCCTGGCGAACGGTGCCGTCGAGGCGTTCGTCCGCGCCGCCGCGATCGAGATCGCCCCCCAGCGGGTGAACGCGGTGTCGCCGAACGTCTTCACCGAGTCCCTCGACGCCTACGGCGACCTCTTCCCCGGGATGGGTTCGGTGCCGCTGGAGCGCGTCGCCCAGGCGTACGTGCGGTCCGTGGACGGGGCACAGACCGGGCAGATCTACCGCCTCTGAGCCTGTGGGCAGGTCACGCGGCATCACACCGCACGAAACGCCGTGCCGCGCGCCATGCGCCGACCGGCTCCTGAACGTTCGTCCACGGCGACTACCGGGGTGCCGACTCCGATCGCGGTTCGGCCGAATGCGTGCTTCGTCGGCGCACCGCCCGCTGCTAGCGTCGGGAGCAGTGGGAGACGAGGGGCAGGCGATGACAGCAGCCGAAGTGATCGACCTGGTCGCGATGGGCGAGGACTTCGTCCGCGACCCGTATCCGGTGTACGCGGCACTGCGGGAGCGCGGCCCCGTGCACAAGGTGCGGATTCCCGAGGGTACGCAGGCCTGGCTCGTCGTCGGGTACGAGGACGGCCGGGCGGCGCTCGCGGATCCGCGGTTGTCCAAGCAGTGGAAGAACGCCTCGCCCGCCCTGCCGTTCCCCAGTCCGGCAGCGGGACCGCACATGCTCAACTCCGACCCGCCGGACCACGGGCGGCTGCGCAAGCTGGTCGTCCGCGAGTTCACACCGCGCCGGATCGAGCAGCTCGCGCCGCGGGTGCAGCAGATCACCGACGAGTTGCTCGACGAGATGCTGGCCCTCCCGGAAGGGCGGGCCGACCTCGTCGAGGCGCTGTCGTTCCCGCTGCCGATCTCGATGATCTGCGAGCTGCTCGGGGTGCCGATGCTGGACCGGGCCGCTTTCCGCGCCTGGACGAGCACGATCCTCACCGACCCCGATCCGGCTGCACGGCTGGCGGCGACGGCCGAGACGTCCGCGTATCTCGTCGACCTGCTGGAGCGCAAGCGCCTGTCGCCCGGCCCGGACCTGATGAGCGCGCTGATCCGCACCACCGACGAGGACGGTGACCGGCTGTCCGTGGACGAACTGCGCGGCACCGCCTGGCTGCTGCTGGTCGCCGGACACGAGACCACGGTCAATCTGATCTCCAACGGTGTCCTGGCCCTGCTGACGCATCCCGACCAACTGGCGGCGTTGCGTGCGGACATGACCCTGATCGACAACGCCGTGGAGGAGATGCTGCGCTACGACGGGCCGGTGGAGACGCCGACGTTCAGGTTCACCACGGAACCGGTCGAGATCGGCTCCACCGTCATCCCCGGCGGCGGTGAGCTCGTCCTGATCGCGCTGGCGGACGCGAACCACGACCCGGCACGCTTCCCCGACCCGGGCCGCTTCGACATCCGGCGGCCCGCGGGCGGGCACGTCGCCTTCGGCCACGGCATCCACTACTGCCTGGGCGCGCCGCTCGCCCGCATGGAGGCGCGGATCGCGATCCGCGCCCTGCTGGAGCGCTGCCCCGACCTGGCGCTCGACGCCCACCCGGCCGCCCTGAACTGGCGTCACGGCATGCTCATCCGGGGCCCGCGTCAGCTGCCGGTGCGGTGGACGTCCCCGGCTTGAGCCCGCGCGACGCACACGTGTGACGGCGCCACCGGCGCGGGCTCACCCAGCGGCCGGCGGCCCTGCGCCGCGCCGTCCTCCCCCACCGTCGACACCGTGCGATCAGCCCCCGGCCCGGCAGTCCGGACGTTATCGTTCCTCCCATGGCCGACGGTGTGTCCGCGTCACCCGCTGCAGGGTGCGGCGCTGCGGGCCCGGGGGCGGGCATACGCGGTGGCCGTGGGCGCGACCGCCGCGGCGCGCCCGGAGGGCCACGGATCACTGGTCGGTGCGTGGGCTTCTGCCCGTGGTAGCGCGCCGTTCACCCCTTCCCTTCTTACCGGCCCGGGGCCTGCGC
>NZ_LR732544.1:6165808-6177779 GCF_902506575.1 Streptomyces mexicanus
GTGCCAAGGTCGGGGCTTGGGCCGAAGTCGGGGTCGGTGCCGGGGTCGGCGGGGCGGCGGTGTCGGGTGTCGGGCATCGTCTCGCCTCCTCAGCCCTCGGTCCGGTCACGGTCACGGTCGCGGTTGTGGTCACGGTCGCGCCGGGTGGGGGTGCCGCGTTCCCGTGGCAGGAGGAGGACGGCGGCCGTGGCGACCCCGGCCAGGAGCAGCCCGGTCACCGCCTGGGCGGCGCCCGGGCCGCCCGCGCCCGGACGGGTGGACGGGGAGGCCGTCGGCGCGGTCGGGGAGGGAGCGGCGGCGGGCGAAGGGCTCGCCGGAGCCCGGCCCCGGCCGGTCTGGTCCGCCGTGCGGCCGGTGTCGGACGGGGCGAGAGCCGGCGCGACGGCACCGGCCACCAGCAGCCCGGCACACACAGTCAGGCGCGCTGAACCCATCGTGAGACCTCCGGGTACCAGCAGACCCCCGGGAGGTGCCCGCCCGCATCCGCGGCCGGGCCGGCGTTGCTCCGTCCGGGTGAAAGGGAGCCGACCGCGAACGGAGCGGGGGAAAGGCGGTGCGGGGCGACGGCGCCGGGCCGGTCGCGCCGGGACCGGGGCCGGGTCAGATCTGGTCGACCAGGTCGGCGATCGAGTCGACGACCTCGGAGGGCCGGAACGGATAGCGGTCCACGTCCTTGGGCTGGGTCACCCCGGTCAGCACCAGGAAGGTGCGCATCCCGGCCTCCAGACCGGCCAGCACGTCGGTGTCCATGCGGTCGCCGATCATGGCGGAGGTCTCCGAGTGGGCGCCGATGGCGTTCAGCCCGGCGCGCATCATCAGCGGGTTGGGCTTGCCGACGAAGTACGGCTTCTTGCCGGTGGCCGCGGTGATCAGGGCGGCCACCGAACCGGTGGCGGGCAGGTCGCCCTCGACGGACGGGCCGACGTTGTCGGGGTTGGTGGCGATGAACCGGGCGCCGTCGTTGATCAGGCGCACCGCCTTCGTCAGGGCCTCGAAGGAGTACGTGCGCGTCTCACCGAGGATCACGAAGTCGGGCTCGTGGTCGGTGAGGATGTAGCCGATGTCGTGCAGCGCGGTGGTCAGCCCCGCCTCGCCGATGACGTAGGCGCTGCCGCCGGGCCGCTGGTCGTGCAGGAACTGGGCGGTGGCCAGCGCGGAGGTCCAGATGTTCTCCTCCGGCACCTCCAGGCCCATCCGGCGCAGCCGGGCGTGCAGGTCGCGCGGGGTGTAGATGGAGTTGTTGGTGAGCACCAGGAACGGCCGGCCCGAGTCCCGCAGCTTCTTCAGGAAGGCGTCGGCGCCGGGGATCGGCACTCCCTCGTGGATGAGGACACCGTCCATGTCGGTGAGCCACGACTCGATGGGCTTGCGGTCTGCCATGTTGTGCGTCTCCTGGCATGCGTACGGTCGTCGACTGGGGCGCCGGAACCACGGCGTACCGACGCCCTCAGCCTAGTGCCGGACCGGCCGGTCAGGGCCCGGCCCGGTCAGGATGGTGTGATCTTCACGGCGTCGCTCACCCCGTACCGGTCGGTGCCGCCGGTGCAACGGAGGCGGACCGGGCCGTGGTGGCGCCCCGGGGGCGTGCCAGGGGTGCGTGGTCAGGAGCCGGTCGCGGTCTTCCAGTCCTCGACGTACTGGGTGAGGTTCTTCTCGATGTCGGCCCAGTCCGGCTGGAAGATCTCGACGCCGTTCATCAGCCCGGCCAGGGCGGTGGCGTTGGCGTCGGTGGCCTTGATGTCCTTGCGGGCGCCGAAGCCGCCGCCGATCGCGCTGACCTGCCGCTGTGCCTGCTCGGTCAGCATGAAGTCGAGGAGCTTCCTGCCGTTCGCGCCGTGCGGGGCCTTGGTGACCAGGCCGGCCGCGTAGGGCAGGGCGAAGGTGGTGGGCCTGCCGTCCGGCCCGGCCGGGAACCAGATGCCGAGGTTGGGCATGGTCTTGGACTGGGCGTAGTTCATCTGCACGTCGCCGTTGGCGGCGAGGAGTTCGCCCTTGTCCACCTTGGGGGCGAGCTTGCCGGTGGAGGCGGACGGGCCGACGTTGTTGGCCTGGAGCTTCTTCAGGTAGTCCAGGGCCTGCTGCTTGCCGCCGAAGTCGTGCATGGCCTTGATCAGCACGGCCGTGCCGTCGCCCGCGACCCCGGGCGTGGAGTACTGGATCTTGTTCTCGTACTTGGCGTCGAGCAGGTCCTGCCAGGTCTTGGGGGCCTGCTCGAGGTCCTTCTTGTCGTAGACGAAGCCGAAGTAGTTGTTGACGACGGTCGTCCAGGTGCCGTCGGCGGCCTTGTCGGAGGCGTCGACCTGGTCGGATCCCTTCGGGGCGTACTTCTGCAGCAGGCCCTTGGCGTCGGCCTGCTGGATGAACGGCGGCAGGGTGACCAGCACGTCGGCCTGCGGGTTGCTCTTCTCGCGGACGGCGCGCTGCACCATCTCGCCGGAGCCGCCCTCGACGTACTCGACCTTGATGCCGGTCTGCTTCTCGAAGTCCTTGAAGACGCGGTCGTACCAGCCGTCGCCCCTCTCGCCCTTGAGGCCGTCGGCGCTGTAGACGGTGACGACCTTGGCGTCGGCGGCGGAGGAGGAGCCGCCGCACGCGGACAGCAGCGGGGCGGCGAGGACGATGAGGGCGGCGACCTTGAGGGTGTTTCTGGGCATGGCGAGGTGAACTCCTGGCGTGGGAAAAGGGGTTTGGTCCGGGAAGCGGCCCGGGCCGGAGAAGGCGCCCGGGGCCGGTCGGGGAGTGCGGGGCCGGCGGCCCGGCCGGTGTCAGCGGTAGGACGCTCTGGTGCGGGCGCGGGAGACGGCGAACAGGACGAGCAGGGTCGCCGCCATGAGGACCACCGCGACGGCGGAGCCGGTGAACAGGGCGCCGCGGTCGGTGGCGGCGTAGATCAGCACGGGCAGCGGGGTCCAGTCGGGCGGGTAGAGCATCATCGTCGCGCTCAACTCGCCCATGGACAGCGCGAAGCACAGCCCGGCCGCGGCGGTGAGCGAGGGCAGCAGCAGCGGCAGCCGGACGCGCCACAGCACGTACGCCGGGCCGGCCCCGAGGGAGGCGGCGGCCTGCTCGTAGGCCGGGTCGAGGCGGGCGAGGGCGGCGGACACCGACTGGTAGGCGAACGCCGTCACCAGGACGGTGTGGGCGAGGATCACGATCCAGCGGGTGCCGTTGAGCAGCAGCGGCGGCCGGGAGAAGGCCACCAGGACCGACAGGCCCACCACCACCGACGGCACGGCGACCGGCAGCACGAACAGCGCGTCCAGCACCCGGCGCCGGCCTCGCCCGAGCGCGGCGGCGGCCAGCGCCGCCCAGGTGCCCACCGTCAGCGCGAGCACGCTCGCCGCGACGGCGGTCAGCAGGCTGGTGGTCAGCGCGTGCAGGGCCTCGCCCCGGACCACCGTCCGGTAGTTTGCGGTGGTCGGGCCGGAGGGCAGGGCACCGGACCAGTGGGTGGCGAACGAGGCGCCGAGGACGACGAGGAGCGGAAGGGCGAACAGGGGCAGGAACAGCAGGGCGAACACCGCCCACACCGCCCAGCGGGCCCCGCGGCTATGCACCAGCACGACGGCTCACCACCCGGTACAGGCCGTACAGGCCCACGGAGATCAGGACGTTGACGACGGCGACCGCGCACGCGCCCGGATAGTCGGACTCCAGGATCGCCTTGCCGTAGACGAGCATCGGCAGCGTGGTGACGCCCTTGGCGCCGGTGAACAGCACGATGCCGAACTCGTTGAGGCACAGCACCAGCACCAGGCTGCCGCCGGCGGCGAGCGCGGGCAGGGCCTCGGGCAGGATGATCCGCCGGACGATGTGCGGAGCGCGGGCGCCGAGCGAACCGGCCGCCTCCAGTTGCGCGGTGTCCAGCTGCGCGAACGCGGCGAGCAGCGGGCGCATCACGAACGGGGTGAAGTAGGTGACCTCCGCGAGCAGCACGCCCCAGGGCGTGGTGAGGAAGTCGAACGGCCCGTGGGCCGCGCCCGTGGCCTGCGTCCACAGCCCGTTGGCCATGCCCGTCCGCCCGTAGAGGAACAGCAGGGCCAGCGTGATCAGGAAGGACGGGAAGGACAGGAAGACGTCGACGAACCGGGCGAGCGCCTTGGCGCCGGGGAACGGCACGAACGCGATGACCAGGGCCAGCAGGAACCCGAGCACCAGGCAGCCGGCGGTGGCGGCGAGCGCGATCCACACCGTGGTCCACAGCGCCTCGCGGAACGCGGCCGAGGCGAACACGTCGGTGTACGGCTGGAGGGAGGTGCCGCCGCCGTCGGGCTGAAGGGACTGCCGGACGACGAGGGCGAGCGGGTGGAGGAAGAACAGCGCGAGCAGGGCGACGGGAGGCAGCGCCCACAGCAGCCGCCGCGCGGCGCGGGAGCCGGGGCCGGGTCCGGCTCCGGCGGCTCCGGGGGCGGTGCGGTTCGTCCGGCCGGGCTCCGGCGCGGGGCCCGCCGCGTCGTGGGCGGGGGCCGCCCGCAGCGCCGGTTCAGTGTTCATCGCCGCTCACCCCCGCCGCCAGCAGCACCGCGTCCTCGGGTGCGAAGTGCACGGTGATCCGCTCGCCGTGCGCGGGCGCCTCGCGCAGCTCGGGCAGGTCCGCCCTCACCGTGTGGCCGGCGACGTCGACGTACAGCCGGTGCGTGGCGCCGCGCCACTGGATCTCGCGGACGGTCCCGGTGAGCCGGTTGGGGCCCTCGCCCAGGCCGACCAGGTGCGGCCGGACGCACAGGGTGGCCCGCGCGCCGGCGGCGGCGCCCGCCGTGTCCAGCGTCAGTTCCGCGTCGCCGAGGACGGCGCCGCGGGCGGGGACGGTGACCGGCAGCAGGTTGGCGTTGCCGACGAAGGAGGCGGTGAACGCGTTCGCGGGCGCCCGGTACAGCTCCTGCGGGGTCCCGCACGCCTGCAGGCGCGCCTTGTCCATGACCGCGATCCGGTCGGCGAGGGTCAGCGCCTCCATCTGGTCGTGGGTGACGTACAGGATGGACACCTCGGGCAGTTCCCGGTGCAGCCGGGCCAGTTCGGCGAGCATGCCCGAGCGCAGCCGGGCGTCCAGCGCGGACAGCGGCTCGTCGAGCAGCAGCACGGCCGGCCGGATGGCCAGCGCGCGGGCGATGGCCACCCGCTGCTGCTGGCCACCGGACAGCTCGCGCGGATGGCGGCGGGCGTAGGCGGCCATGCCGGTCATCTCCAGGGCCTCGGCGACCCGCCGGCGGATCTCGGCCTTGGGGGTCTTGCGGGCCTTGAGCCCGAAGGCGACGTTGTCCTCGACCCGCAGGTGCGGGAAGAGGGCGTACTGCTGCACGACCATTCCGATGCCCCGCCGGTGGGGCGGCAGGTCCGTCACGTCCCGCTCCCCGAGCAGCACCCGCCCCGACGCGGGCCGCACGAACCCGGCGACCGCCCGCAGCGCGGTGGTCTTGCCGGACCCGGACGGCCCGAGCAGCGCCATCACCTCGCCCGGCGCGACGGTGAGGTCGAGCGCGTCGAGGACGACGTTGCCGTCGTAGGCGACCGTGACGGAGTCGAACCGGATGCTCATCTCACCGCTCTCCGCGCAGCAGGGCCGCAAGGGCGGTGACGGAGTCCAGCACGTGCGTGGCGCCGGCGGCGTGGAACTCCTCGTCTCCGTGGGCGCCGGTGCGCACCCCGGCCACCAGGCCGGCGCCGGCGCGCACGCCGCTGAGCACGTCGTAGGAGGTGTCGCCGACGACGGCCACCTGGTGGACGGCGTCGGCGGCCTTGGTGCGCAGGAACGCCTCCAGCACCATGTCCGGGTACGGCCGCCCGCGCCCGCCGGCGTCGGCCGGGCACAGGGTCAGCGGGACCAGGTCGCGCCAGCCGAGCGCGTCGAGGATCGCGTCCTGGGTGACCCGGGCGAAACCGGTGGTCAGCACGACGGTGCGGCCGTCCGCCCGCAACTCCTCGATGGCTTCGCGGGCGCCGGGGACGGGGGCGACGAGGCCGCCGTCGACGAGTTCGCCGTACGCCTTCTCGAAGGCGGCGTTGGCGCGCCGGGCGTCCTCCTCGGTGCCGAACAGGTGCCGGAAGACGGAGATCTTCGACTCGCCCATGGTGGCGCGGACGTAAGCGAGCTTCTCGGCGTGGTCGGCGGAGCCGGGCTCGACGCCCAGGTCGGCGGCGGCGGCGGCGAAGGCCCGCTCGACCAGCCCGCCGTCGGCGACGGTGGTGCCGGCCATGTCCAGGACGACGAGACGGATGTCGGGTGCGGCGGGGCCGCCGGGACGCCCGGGAGCGCAGGGGGTGGTCGTGTCGGTCATCGGGTCGTTCACCACTCCAGGTCGTTCGCGGTCTTCTCGGCGATCGCGGGCGCGCAGGTCATGCCGCGCCCGCCGGGCCCGGTCACCAGCCAGACGCCCTCGCGCACCTGCTGGCGGTGCACCACCCGCGCCGGGTCGGTGCACTGCGCGTACACCCCGGCCCAGCGGCGGCGGATCTTCGGCAGCGGCCGGCCGAGCAGGGACTCCACGACGCCGGTGAGGTGGTCGTAGGGGTCCTCGACGGTGTCGAAGGCGAAGGGGTGCTCGTACTCGTGGGTGTCGCCGATGGTCAGGCCGCCGTCGGCGCGCTGCACCATCAGCAGCTGCATGCGGTGCGCGGCGGCCGTCTCCGGCTGCGGCTGACGGGCGTTGAGCTCGTCCAGCGCCGCCGAGGCGTACGCCGGGTAGTAGCGGAAGCTGTCGGCGTCCGCGACGGAGGTGGTCAGCGGCTCGCCCAGCGGGTCGGTCTGCATCATCTGCAGCCGCACCCGGCGCACCGGCAGGTCCGGGCCGGCCAGTTCCCGCACCAGCCCGCCGAGCCAGGCGCCGGTGCACAGCACGACCACGTCGGAGGCGTGCACGTCACCGTGGTCGTCGCGGACGGCCCTCTCGCCGACGACCTCGCGCACCTCGCGGCCGGGCAGGAAGGTGTAGTGGGGGTGCTTGAGCAGTTCGGCGCGCAGGGCGCGCTGGGCGGTGCGCGGCTCGACGGCGGCGTCCCGCTCGCAGTACAGGGCCGCGTCGAACGCCCCGCGCAGCGCCGGGTTGACGGCGCGGGCCTCGCCCGGGGTCAGCAGCTTGTAGCCGCGGGCGGCGGCGTCCGGGCGGGCCACGGCGGCCTCGGCGACGGCGCGCTCCAGCTCGCCGCGCACCGGGGTGAGGGAGCCGTTGGCGCGGAAGCCCAGCGCGGGCACCCGGCCGCCGATCTCCTCCCACAGCTCGCGGGCGCGCAGGGCCGTCCGGAGCTCCTCACCGCCCGCGCGGCCGCTCACCCAGATCTGGCCGAAGTTGCGCAGCGAGGCGCCGCGGGCCTCGGCCTCGCGCTCGATCTGCACGACCTCGTGGCCGCGTTCCACTGCCTGCCAGGCGTGCAGGGTGCCCACCACGCCGGCTCCGACGACTGTCACTTTCACGACGGCAACGCTCCTCTCGAACGGCGAACCGGAAGAGTCCGGCTGACAACGAGAGCCTGAACGAGCCATCACGATTGGGCTAGACCCGTTATCTTTTCGTGATGCGCCACGGGGGGTGGTGTGGCGTCTCTCACGAGTGGGGTGTCAGCCCCGCAGGTGTGTGGTGAACGAGAACCGGTCGCCCCGGTACAGGCTGCGCACCCGCTCCAGCGGGCGGCCCTCGGTGTCCCGGGAGACACGGTGGATCAGCAGCATCGGCAGCGCGGGCGGGGTGCCGATGAGCAGCGCCTCGCGCGGGGTGGCCAGCACCGTCTCGATGCGTTCGTCGGCGTCCCCGAAGGAGATCCCGAGGCCCTTGAGGTAGCCGTAGAAGGAGGAGTCCGGGTCGAAGTCGGTGTCCAGGCGCGGGACGCGGGCGACGGCCACGTACGTGCTCTCCAGGCCGACCCGCTCGTCGTCCGCGAGCAGCACCCGCTCCAGGTGCCACACGGGCTCCCCGCGCCGCAGCCCGGTCTCGGCGGCCAGCGGCTCCGGGCAGGGGAAGCGGTCCAGGGTGACGAGGGTACGGCCGGGGGTGCGGCCCTGGCGGCGCACCCCCTCGGTGTAGCTGGCCAGCGACAGCGGCTGCTCCAGCTTGGGCCCGGCGACGACCGTGCCCCGGCCGCGGCGCCGCAGCCTGCCCTCCAGCACCAGTTCGCGCAGCGCCTGCCGCACGGTCTCGCGGGCGACGCCGTACTCCTCGGCCAGATCGCGCTCGGTGGGGATCGGGCGGCCCTCCCCCAGCTCGCGCACGAGGCGGTCGATCCTCGCCTTCACCGCGTAGTACTTGGGGATCCGGCCGTGCTCCGGGATGCCGGAGCGGACCGGGGCGCCGGGGGCCTGGTCGTTCGGGTAGTCCACCCGGGGATCGTGCCAGACGGGGTCGGTGGCTTCCGCAGGACCTCCCGAGAGCAGCATCTCCCGGGCGGCCCGGGCGGGGCGCCGGGGAGGGCGGTCCCGGGTACACCCCCGTGCGCCCGCGGGCGTCGCTCACCCGTGTCCGTGGGCGTCGCTCACTGGCGCCCGTGGGCGTCGCCCACTCGTGCACTCGTGCCCGCGGATACCGCTCACCCGTCCCCCCGCCCGAACACCGGCCCCAGCAGCAACTGCGCCGCGCCCGCCGCCACCGCGCGCTCGCCTCCCGGCGCGGGCGAGTTCGGGCACCAGGTGATCCAGCTGGACGGGCCGCGGTGCGCGCCCCCCGGTGCACGCTGCCGCCGATCACCAGCCCGGCGCCCAGCCCCGTGCCGAGGTGCAGGTAGGCGAAGGAGTCGCCCGCGCCGGCGACCGCGAGGCCCAGCGCCGCCGCGTTGGTGTCCTTGTCGACGACCACGGGCACGCCGAGCCGCCGCCCGAGCGCGTCCCGCAGCCCGAACCCGTCCCACTCGGGAAACCCGGTGACCCGGTGCAGCACGCCCCGCGCGTGGTCGAGCGGGCCGGGCAGCGCGACGCCGACGCCCACCAGGGAGTCCACCCGCGTGAGCGGGACCGGCGCCCCCGCGACGGTGTCCGCGGCGGTCGGCCCCGGCCCGAACACCCCCGCCACCAGGGCCTCGACCTGTGCGGCCACCCGCTCCACGACCGCCTCGGCCCCCGCCCCGAACTCCAGCGGCCCGCGCCGTTCGGCGGCCACGGTCCCGTTCAGGTCGACCAGCACCGTCCGCAGCTCGTCCCGGTCGGCGTGCACGCCCACCGCGTGCCCGGCCTCCGGCACGAGCCGCAGCACCGTCCGCGGCTTGCCCCCGGTGGAGGCCCGGCGCCCCGCCTCGGCCGCCAGGCCCCGCTCCCGCAGCCGTGCGGTGATCTTGCTCACGGCCTGCGGGGTGAGCCCGGTGCCCTCGGCCAGTTCCAGCCGGCTGATCCCGTCCGCCCCGGCCCGGCGCAGCAGGTCCAGGACCAGCGCGGTGTTGTGGCTGCGCAGGGCGAGGAGGTTCACCCCGGTGGTACGCCCGCCCGCCGGGCCGGGGACCCGTACCGCGCCCGTCGCGGCGGGCCCGGGTGGCGTGCTCGCGCCTGCTGCGGCGCGGACCCCGCCGGTCGCGCGCACCGCGCCCGTCGCCGCCGGTCCGGTGGCCGCGTTCGCGCCCGCCGCCCCGGGGTCCCGTGCCCGGTCCGTAGGGGTGGGGGCGGGTCTGGTGGATGGAGCCGAGCTTCTTCGGGTAGCCCTGGTGCAGTCCGCGGGCGACGGCGAAGTCCTTGTCCACCCAGATGTACACGCAGCGGGAGTAGGTCCGCCCCTTGTACTGGCAGCGGACGACCGCGAACGCCTCCTTGTACTGGGAGAGCACGGGGTCCAGCAGCTCCTGGCCGCCGGCCGAGCAGGACTGCCAGTCGGCCCAGATCAGGGCGACCGCCCCGGGGTCCTCGTCGGCGAGCTGGAGCGGTTCGGGCAGCAGCTCGCGCACGCGGGCGGGGTCGGTGCGGTACTCGACGGTGAGCAGGTCGCCGGAGTAGCGCCACGGGGGCGAGGGGATCAGCGACGAGACACCCGTCGCCGTCTTGGGGTGGAAGTATCCACGGACACTGGTCACGGGGGGTCCTTACGCGGTGACGGTCTTGTGCGGTGTGCGGGCTTGGGGTGGGTGCGGGCCTTGGATCGGTGTCGGCCCGGCGCGATGCGAGCGGCCCCGTCGGGTTTGATGCGGGTGCCGGGCTTGTGCGGTGTCGGCCTCGCCCGGTGTCTTTCTTGGGCAGCGTCGGCCTTGCCCGGTATCTGCTTGGGCGGTGTCTGTCCTGGGCGGTGTCTGTCCTGGGCGGTGTCTGTCCTGGGTGGTGTCTGTCCTGGGCGGTCTCGGCCTGGCGCGATGGGAGCGTTGCCCGGCCGCGGCTCGACGCGGTGCGGGCCTTATGCGGTGAGGGCGGGTTGCCGCAGGAGGGTGGCGCGGTGGCGGGCGGCGGCGGCCGCGGCGGCCCGGCCGCCCAGGGCGACGACGCCGACCAGACGACCGCCCGCGTGGTAGCCGGCGAGCACGTCCCCGTCGAGGTCGCCTTCCAGGACCCGCACGTCGTCCTTGCCGAGCGCCGGCGCGCCGAAGGACTGGATCCGGAAGTCGTGCTGGTCGCTCCAGAAGGTGGGCAGCGGCGCGAACGGGGGCAGGTCGGCGTCGGTGCCGGTCAGATGGGCGACCAGGACCTTCGCGGCGTGTTTGGCCGTGTCGGTGGGGATGGACCAGTGCTCGACGCGGCGGGGCACGCCGTCGTAACGGGCGTTGGGGAAGCGGGCGACGTCGCCGACGGCGACCACGTCGGGGCGGCCGCCGACGCGCAGGTGCTCGTCCGTGAGCACCCCGTCGGCCAGGTCCAGGCCGTTGCCGTCCAGCCACTCGGTGTTGGCGAGCGAGCCGACCGACTCCACCACGACGTCGGCGGGCAGCACGGTGCCGTCGCCGAGCACGACTCCGCTCACCCGGCTCCCGCCCTCGAATCCGGCGACACCCGTGCCCAGCACGAAGCGCACCCCGCGTTCCCGGTGCCGCCGGAGCAGCGCGCCGGCGAGGAGGTCACCGAGGGGTGTGACCATGGGCAGCGGCAGCGGGTCGACCACGGTGACCTCGGCGGCGCCGAGCGCCACGGCCGTCGCGGCGACCTCGCAGCCGATGAATCCGGCGCCGACCACGACGACGCGGGCGCCGGGGCGGGTCAGTGCCTCCCGCAGCCCCTGGGCGTCGTCGATGGTGCGGACCGTGTGGCGGCCGGCGAGCGGGCCGGGGCAGCGCAGCCGGCGCGGTCGCATGCCGGTGGCGACGACCAGAGCGGCGTACGGCAGTTCCTCGCCGCCGTCGAGTGCGACGACGCGCCGGCCGAGATCGGCGGCGGCGACCCGGGTGCCCAGGCGCCACTCCACGTCGGCCACGCCGGCCCGGGGCCGGAAGGCCAGCGACGCGAACGGCGCCGTACCGGCCAGCACCTCCTTGGACAGCGGAGGCCGGTTGTAGGGCATGTGGGGCTCGTCCCCGACGAGGGTGATCGGCCCGTCCCAGCCGGCGGCGCGCAGCTGTTCGGCGGCGCGCAGCCCGGCCATGGAGGCGCCGGCCACGACGATGCCTGCGCTCATCGCTCAGTCCTCGATCCGGATGGCCTGCAGCGGGCACACGTCGGCCGCCTCCTCCACCTCGTCGCGCAGCGCGTCGTCGGGGTGGGGGACGTACGCCAGGTGCCCGGCGTCGTCGAAGCGGAAGACGTCGGGTGCGGCGAAGACGCACTGGCCGTGGTCCTGGCACTTGTTCATGTCGACGACGACCTTCATGGCCGGTCCTCCTGTGGTGAGGGCGTCGGGGCGGGGATGTCTCGGGACGGGACTCGCAAGGGGCCCGGCCCGGTTCGGTACGGCGCCGGGCCGGGCCCCGGCCGAGGGGTGCGGCGGAGAGCGCCGCACCCGCAACTCGTTTGGCGTCAAACAACATAGGAAGCCGCGGAGAGTCTGGTCAATAGCTATCCGGATGGATAAATTTTTGCGGCCGGGCCCTTGCGGGGACGTGGCGGCCGTCCATACCGTTTGGCCTCAAACAGGGAGCGGTCCCTGCG
>NZ_LR732544.1:6177880-6184269 GCF_902506575.1 Streptomyces mexicanus
GTGCGGTGGGGGTGGGGTCAGTCGCCGTGCGCCTGCGGGGTGCGGCGCCGGACACGCTCGTTGAGCACGCCGAGTGCCATGACCACCGGGACGGCGGCCACCAGCCACACGGCCGTGCTCGCCCGGCCGCCGATCAGGGTGGTGAAGTTGGCCAGGATCAGCCAGATGGCGCCCGCGATGCCGAGCGCGCCCAGCGCGGGGGCGACCAGGGTGTTCCACGCCCGGGCGGCCCCGCGCCGGCGGCGGAAGAACACGATGACCGACACCGAGGTGAGCAGGTACAGCAGCATCATCGCCAGGACGGCGAGCCCGCTGAACCAGGAGAACAGGGTGAGCACCGGGTCCTTGCCGGCCAGGGCGAACGGCACGACCAGGGCCACGGCGACCACGGTCTGCACGCAGCCCGCGCGCCACGGGGCGTGCCGGCCGTTGAGGCCGCACAGGCGCGCGGGCAGCTGCCCGTCCCGGGCGAGCGAGAACAGGTAGCGGTTGGCGGAGTTGTGGAAGGTGAGGAGGCCGGCGAACAGGGAGGTGGCCAGCAGGACGGGAAGGACGTCGTTCGCCCAGCCGCCGAGCTGTGCGGCGATGGGGGCGAAGACGAAGCCGGAGGAGTCGCCGGCGGCCAGCGCCCGGCCGGCCGCGCCCGGGGCCCGGGAGGCGCCGTAGGCGGAGATCAGCATCCACGACACCAGGGCGAAGAACCCGGTGACGACGACCACGGACAGGTAGGTGGCGCGGGGGACGGTCTTCTTCGGCTCCCGGGCCTCCTCGCCGTAGATGGCGGTGGCCTCGAAGCCGAACATCGACGCCACGGCGAACATCACGGCCACGCCCGGCGCGCCTTGCAGGGCCGCCGCCGGGGAGAAGCTGTCGGCGACGCCCAGCCCCTCGGGCCCGCCGCCCTTGGCCAGGGTGATCAGGCTGAAGACCAGCAGGATGCCGAACTCGGCGAGCACGAACACCGCCAGGACCCGGGCGCCCATCTCGATCCCGGCGGCCCCCAGGGCCTGCACCACGGCCATGGTGACCAGCGTGTACAGCCACCAGGGCAGGTCGAGGCCGGTGTGGGCGGTGACGAGCGAGCTGACGATGGACCCGTACAGGCCGTACATCGCCGCCTGGATGACGCAGTACGCGAACAGCGCCACGCTCGCGCTGCCCGCGCCGGCACTGCGGCCGAGTCCCGTGCCGACGTAGGTGGAGAAGGCGCCGGCGTCCACGACGTGCCGGCCCATGGCGACGAAGCCGACGGAGAACAGCGGGATGCCCGCGCCCGCCAGCACATAGGCGGCGGGGGTGCCGGTCCCGTTGCCGAGGGCGACCGAGATCGGGGCGGCACCGGCGATGCCCGTCAGGGGGGCCTGGCCGGACAGGACGAAGAAGAGGATGCCCAGGACACCCAGGGCGTCGGGTTTGAGTGTGGCTGCGGTGGGGGCGTCCTGCACGGTCCGCTCGGCGGAGGCCGTCTGACTGTCCACTCGGATCACCTGCCAGAGGAAGAAGGGGAGTTCGTTTCAGGCCAAACGAGTTGCCTCATCCTGGGGCGGAACCATCCGTCTGGCAAGGGTTTCGGGGCGGCCGATTCCTGCGCTCACCGCTCCTCCATGGCGCGGTGGCCTCGGCCTTGGACCGGGCAGGGCGAACGGGACACACCGCCGGTACGGGTACGGCGGGTGCCTCTTCGCGGCCCCGGCCGGGTGTGCCGCCGGACGGGCCGGCCGGGTGGGGCGTCGGCCGGGATCGGCCGGGTGTGCCGCCGGACGGGTAGGTCGGGTGTGCCGTCGGACAGGTAGGTCGGATGTGCCGTCGGCCGGAACGGGCCGAGTGTGCCGTCGGCCCGGTCAGTCGGCGTCGTCCGGGTGCTCGCGCAAGGTCGTCAGCAGGTGCCGCAGCTGCGTAAGGGCCTCCTCGGTGACCTCGCGCTCGCCGAAGACCAGCTGGTGCAGCACCAGCCCCTCCAGGGCGGCGAACACCAGCCGGGCGAGCCCCTTGCCGACCGGGCGGGACATGATCCCCTCCAGGTCGCGCCGGGTGGCGTCGAAGTACTCCTCGTACAACGTGCGCAGATGCGGCAGCAGTTGGGGCCTGCGGCGGGCCTCCAGCAGCAGTTCGTACTGGAAGGCCTGCAGGTCCGGCCCGCTGTCCACCATCTCGGCCAGGCCGGCGGCGAAGTCGGCGACGTCCCCCGTCGCGGCGTCGAGCGCGCTGCTGCTCAGGGAGGGGCGGATGGCGTGGGGGACGGCCTCCTCGATCAGCGCGTCCCGGGAGCCGAAGTGATGCACGACCAGCCCGTGCGTGACGCCGGCCTCCTCGGCGACGGCCCGGTAGGTCAGCTTGCGCAGACCACCCCGGGCCACCACGCGCACGGCCGCGTCCAGCAGGGCCACCCGCCCGGTTCCGTAGGAGCGCACACGTTTGCGGGACCGGCGTTCGCCGGCGGGGTCGACGGGCTCGGGCATGTGCCCGACCCTACCCGCGCCGAGCCGCCCAGCGCCGGGGAGGGCGGATGCCACGGAACTCCCAGTCGCCGCCGAGGGCCGTGGAGAGCACTTCCTCGGACTCGGTGGGCTGCGCGCCGACGGCGGCCCGGACGGGGATGGGTCCGGTCACGATGTGGTTGGGGAGCCGGCCCAGGCCCTCGACCTCGACCTCGACGACGTCCCCGGGCCGGACGGGGCGGGAGTTGGCCGGGGTGCCGGACAGCAGCACGTCACCGGGGTACAGGGTGATGGTGCGGGCGATGTCGGCGACGAGGTAGTGCATGTCCCACGTCATCTCGTCGGTGGAGCCGTCCTGGACGACCTCGCCGTTGACGTAGGTGCGCAGCCGCTTGGACCGGAAGTCCCAGTCGGTGACCAGGCCGGGGCCGAGCGGGCAGAGGGTGTCGGAGCCCTTGACGCGGAGCATGGAACCGGCGTCGGTGTCGCGGAAGTCGTGCAGGCCGTAGTCGTTGGCGACGGTGTAGCCGGCGATGTACTCCCCCGCCTCGTCGGGGGCGATGGTGCGGGCGGTGCGGCCGATGACGATGGCGACCTCGCCCTCGTAGTTGAGCCACTTGCAGCCCTCGGGGCGGACGACGGCGCCCCGGTGGGAGTTCAGCGCGGAGGTCGGCTTGTGGAAGTAGGTCGGGGTGGCGGGCAGGCGGATCTGGAACTCGTCCACCCTGCTGCGGTGGTTGAGGTGGACCGCGATGATCTTGGAGGGGGCGACCGGGGGCAGGTGGCGCTGCCCGGCGGGGGGCGGCTGCAGGGGGCTGGCGCGGAGGGGGGGCTGGCAGGCGGTGGGCGGCAGTTCGAGGCGGGGAGCCTTTCTAGGCGCGGGTGCGGGAGGCGGAGGAGGCGGGCACGGACGAGGCGGGCGGGCGCGTCCCGGTCCAGCCGCCGGCGGGGCGGTCGAACCACAGGTGCACCTGGCCGGTGCCGACGGAGTTCTCGTACGCGCCGTACTGGCGGGCCCTGGCCACGCAGTTCCGCTCGCCGAGGGCGCCGGCCATCATCAGGTAGTGGAAGAACTTCGCCTCCGGCTTGTACGTCCAGAACTCGTCCATCGTGTCGAGGACCCTGTCGTGCCGGCCCTCCTTGAACCAGGCGATCCGCTCCTGGTCGGCCGCCCGGGCCTCGGGGGTGAAGATGTGCACCGGGTCGCTGGCCTCGTGGTCGCGCAGCTCGCGCAGCGGCCAGAAGGTGTGCGACAGGGCACCGGAGGCGATGAGCAGGACGCGGCGGCCTTCGGTGGCGGCGATGCCGTCCGCGAGCGCCCGGCCCAGCCGCAGGTGGTCCTCCATGTCGCCGGTCTGGCAGACGCCTATGGTCACCCACCGCTTGTCCGGCAGTCCCTCGCCGAGGTACTTCCACAGGTTGATCGTGGCGTAGTAGATCGGCAGGTAGGCGTCGTCGATCGGGGTGATCCAGGTGCCGTGCTTGTCGGCGAACGAGGCGATGTTGCGGGCGAGTTCGGGATCGCCGGGGAAGTCGTAGGGCATGCGGCACATGCCGCGCGGCAGCTCCTCGGAGGTGAACAGGCCCGCCCGGCGGTCCTGCGCGGTGACGACGAACTCGACCGTGGTCGCCCAGTGCGAGTCCAGGACGACGACGGTGTCGTAGTCGTCGCGCGCGAAGACGTCCTCGCGCAGCTGCCGCAGGCCGGTGACGAGGGTGATCTCCTTGCCCTCGTTCAGCTCCCGGCGGTCGGCCTCGGGCAGCACGATGGTGGGCACGTGTGCGAGCAGCCCCGCGCCGACGATCTCACCCATGGTTCTTGCCTCCCTTCGCGTCGCATCCCTTCGAGGCGAAGCCCTCGGGGGCGGTGACGGTGTTCTTCAGGTCGCAGTAGAAGTCGAAGCTCCAGGTGCCGCCCTCGCGGCCCATGCCGGACTGCCGGGAGCCGCCGAAGGGGGCCCGCAGGTCGCGGACGAAGAAGCAGTTCACCCAGACGGTGCCGGCCACGAGCCGGGCGCTCACGCGTGCGGCGCGCTCGGCGTCGCCGGTGGCGAGGGTGGCGGCCAGCCCGAAGCGGGTGTCGTTGGCCAGGCGGACCGCCTCGTCCTCTCCGGTGAAGGTCTGCGGGGTCAGCACCGGGCCGAACACCTCCTCCTGCACGATCTCGGAGTCCTGGGCGACGTCGGTGAGCAGGGTCGGCGCGTAGTACCGGCCGTCCCTGCGGTGGCCGCCGATGACCGCGCGGGCGCCCGCGGCGAGCGCCCGCTGCACGAACCCGTCGATCTTCTCCAGCTGGCGGGGGTGGATGTTCGGGCCGATGTCGGTGGCCTCCTCGCGCGGGTCGCCCTGCTTCAGGCGGGCGACCCTGGCGACGAAACGGCGGGTGAACTCCTCGGCGACCGGCTCCTCCACCAGCAGGCGGGTGGCGGCCAGGCACACCTGCCCGGCGTTGTCGTACTGCTCCACCGCCAGGTCGACGGCCAGGTCCAGGTCGGCGTCGGCGAACACCAGCAGCGGGGACTTGCCGCCGAGTTCCAGGCTGAGCGGGGTGAGGTGCGCGGCGGCCGAGGCGGCGATGCGCCGCGCGGTGGGCACGGATCCGGTGAAGCTGATGCGGCGCACGTCCGGGTGGGAGGTGAGGGCGTCGCCGATCTCGGAGCCGTAGCCCTGGACGACGTTGAGGACACCGGCCGGCAGGCCCGCCTCGGCGGCGATGTCGGCGAGCAGCGAGGCGGTCAGCGGCGACCACTCCGCGGGCTTGAGGACGACGGTGTTGCCGGCCGCCAGGGCCGGGGCGACCTTCCAGGTGGCCAGCATCAGGGGGGCGTTCCACGGTGTGATCAGCACGCAGGGGCCGGCCGGGTCCCAGCTGACGTGGTTGGTGTGGCCGCGAGTGTCGAAGTCCTCGTGCTCCAGCGTCAGCAGCCAGTCGGCGAAGAAGCGGAAGTTGTGCGCCACGCGCGGCATCACGCCGCGCCGGTGGGAGCGCAGCAGGGCGCCGTTGTCGCAGGTCTCGACCATGGCGAGGTCTTCGAGACGTTTTTCGACGCCGTCGGCGACGGCGTGCAGCAGGCGGGCGCGCTCGGCGCGGGGTGTGGCGGCCCAGGCGGGGAAGGCGGCCTTGGCGGCGGCGACGGCGGCGGCCGCCTCGGTGGCCGTGCCGCGGGCGATCTCGCCCAGTGTGCTGCCGTCGATGGGTGAGACGTCGGTGAAGGTGTCGGCGGAGGCGACGCGTTCGCCGCCGATGAAGTGGCGGGTGTCGACGGTGACTCCGGCGACGGTGGTGAGGTGCTGGCTCATGTCCGGCTCTCCTGGTCTGTGGGGTGTACGGGTCACTCGGCGCCGGACGTGCCGGACTCCAGCAGCCGGCCGCCGTCCCACACCACGCCGACCTGCCGGTAGTACGCGGCGATCGGCTCGCGGACCTGAAGGCGGGCCAGTTCCTCGGTGGGCGCCTCGAACAGCTCCAGTTCCGCCTCGCCCACCCAGGGCTGCCCGCCTTCGAACCAGGCCGCGCCGGACTCGATCAGCTCGTCCAGGGCCAGCCCCTTGCCCTTCTCGATGGAGGGCAGCCAGCGGTGGTGGGCCATCGGGTGGGCGTTGACGAACCCGTTCGTCCCGGACGGCTCGCGCAGCGTGACCACGGCCTGCGCCAGGCGCCGGTCGGCGGCGGCGAGGGTGGCGCCGAAGCGGGCCCCGGCCTCGATGCGCGGGGCGGGGGCGGTGGGCCTGGGAGGGCGCGGGACCCTAAGGCCGCCGGCAGACACTTAGGGCGGGCTTATGAGGGGCCGCCCCGCCCCCCCCCCCTTCAAGGGGGTGCCGCCCCCGGGGGCGGCCGCCTTCCCCCCGGCCCCCCTTCCCCCCCCCCCCCCCCCCGCCCCACCCCCCCCCCCCCCCCCCGCCGCGCCCCCCCCCCCCCCCCCCCCCCCCCGGCCACCCCCCGCGGGCCGG
>NZ_LR732544.1:6184370-6197774 GCF_902506575.1 Streptomyces mexicanus
CCCGCGCCCCGCTCCCGGACCGGTCGCCGCACCGCGAGCGTCCTCGCCCCCCGGCGCCGGTCACATGGTCAGCAGCATCGCCACCATCGCCAGCCCCATCGACAGCCGGCAGACCCGTGCCAGCTCCGGCCGGTCACCCCAGCCGAGGTCACCGCCGCCCCCGGTACCCGCCGTGCCCGTCGCCGGTCCCGACGCGGTCGCGGGTGCCGTCGGCACCAGCCGGGCGCCGGACAGCAGGACGTACCCGGCGAAATAGAGGAGCAGGGCGCCGGTGACCAGGGGTATCCCGGACCCGCCGTGCGCGTGGTGGTGGGGCGACGGGGGCGAGGCGGCCATCGTCGCGGACATGTAGATCATCGCGCCCGTGCCCACCAGGTGGTGCAGGTGGTGCCGACTCCTCCGGGCCGACCACAGGTCGTGCAGCGCCGCGGCGCCGAAGACGACGGCACCGGCGGACCAGACCCAGGTCGGCGGGGTGAACACCGCCGCGGGCACGGCCATGACGGCCATGCCGAACCCCATGAGGGCCTCACCGCCCGCCGTGCTGCGCTGTTCGGCGACCGGGCTGCGCATCCGCAGCAGGCAGTAGGCGCCGGTCGCCGCGCACAGCGCGACCAGCAGCCAGCCGAGTGAAGCCGTTGTGTGCACCCCCACCTCCCCGCTCGACGGTTCCGGGGCCCCGCGCGGCGCCCGGCCTGTCGGTCAAGCGATGCCCGAGGCACGCGGCGCGCACACGAGCGCAAGGGTGTACGCGGGGAGCGTGCGGGGTGGTGTGCGCCTCCTGATCAGCGCCGTGCCTCCCGTTCGGCGCCGTGTCCCCTGCTCGGTGCGGCGCCGGATTCGGCATCGCGCCCGCTCACCCGCCCGATTCTTTACTGGTAAAACACCTGTTAAGGTTATAGGCATGAGCAGTGCGACCCCCACCCCCGCGACCCGTGCCGCCCGGCGCCTTCCACTGGCCGGTGTGCTGCGGCTCGGCCGCCCCTCGGACATCTGGTTCAAGCCCGCACTGAGCGTCGTCGTGTCCATGGCCCCGCCCACCTTCACGCTGCTCGCCCTGGGCCGGCTCGACCTGGCCATGTACACGATGGCCGGATCGCTGTGCGCCCTGTACGCCCACAACCGCCCCTACGCCGCCCGTGCCCGCGCGCTGGTCCGGGTGGTGCTCGGCATGGTCGGCGGACTGGCGCTCGCCCTGGTCACGGCCTCGCTCACCACCGACGCGGTGGTCCTGGTCGCCGTCGGCGCGCTCATGGCCGCCGTGCAGAAGGGGTTGTGCGACGCCACGCGGATCGGCCCGCCCGGCAACGTCGTCCTGACCTTCATCAGCTCCGCCTCCTTGTTCGTCCCGCAGCACCTGGGCCAGGTCCCCGGCCATGTGGGACTGGCCCTCGCCGCCGCCGCGTGGGCGTGGCTGGTCGGCATGGCGCCGGGCCTGCTGCGCCCGTACGGCCCCGAGCGCCGCGCCACCGCCCAGGCGCTGCGCGCCGCCGCCGCGTACGCCGCCACCCGCGGCACGGGCGACGGCCACGAGCGGGCCCGCGCCACCGCGGCCGGCGCCGTCCAGGCCGCCTGGCAGGCCCTGCTCGCCACGGGTGCCCGCACCGGGCCCCGGCGCGCCCTGGAGCGGCTGCTGATCCGCGCCGAGGTCGCGCTCGCCGCCCCGGCGGACACCGACCCCGAGCGGCTGCGGGCCTGGGCGCGCGAGCTGTGCGCCGCCGGGCCCGTGCCGGCCACCGTCGAGACGGCCGCGGCCGCCGAGGAACTGCTCGGCGTGGACACCGAGCTGACCGCACCCCGCCGCCCCTGGTGGAGCCGGCTCGGCCCGCTCCTCCCGGTCGTCGTGCGCACCGCGCTGGGCTGCGCGCTCGCCGGGTACGCGTCCCTGGCGCTGGGCATCGGCCGCCCCTACTGGGCCCTGGTCACGGCCGCCGCCCTCTACCAGGCCAACCTCGTCCTCACCTGGAAGCGCAGCATCCAGCGGGTCGTCGGCAACCTCCTCGGCGTCCTCGTCTTCGCCGCGCTCAGCCCGCTCGTGCACACCAGCGGCCTGCTGCTCGTGCTGTGCGTGCTGGCCTGCGCCTTCGGCGCCGAGGCCCTGATCAGCCGCAACTACTGGCTGGGCTCGGTCTGCGTCACCCCGATGGCGCTGCTGGTCAGCGAGTTCGCCGGCGCGCACCCGGCCGGTGAGCTGATCACCGAGCGGGCCGTGGACACCGTCGTCGGCGCGCTGGTGGGCTTCGTGGCCGCGCTCGTCGTCGTCGACCGCAAGGCCGGTGACCGCGTCGAGCGGGCGCTCACGGCCGTCGACAAGTGCCGTGAGCAGGCCGCGCGGCTGCTCGCGGAGGAACGGCCGGAGCCCGCCGCCCTGGAAGCCGCCCGGCGGCGGCTGGCCGGCGCGCTGGTGGAGCTGCGCGCCACCGTCGACGCCGCGTCCGGGGAGTGGTGGCCGCGCGCCCTGCCCCAGGAGCGGGTCGTCCGCACCGAGCAGTCCGGACACCGTACGCTCGCCGCGACGGTACGCCGCCTGGGACTGCACACCCCGGGCGCCGACACGGGGAGCATCACGGAGGACGTACGGCCATGACGGCGCACAACGGACGACCGGGAACCGCGACGGCGCGGACCGGCGGCGGGACGGTTCCGGCGACCGGAGCGGAGGGCCTTCCGGCGCGGGCGGGCAGGAACGCCCCGGTGACGGGAGCGGAGGGCCTTCCGGCGCGGGCGCGCAGGGATGCCCCGGGGACGGGGGCCGGGGAGGAGGAGCGGGGCAGCCGCCCCGAGGACACCGTCGCCGCGGTCGCCCGCCAGTGGCGGGCCGTCCACCCCGACCTGGACACCGCCCCCATGGAGATCATCGGCCGCATCAACCGCGGCGCCGCCCTGCTCCAGCAGGCCGAGGACGCCCCGCTGCGCCGGGCGGGCCTGAGCCGGCCGGAGTTCGACCTGCTCGGCGCGCTGCGGCGCACCGGAGACGAACTGACCCCCGGCGAACTGGCCCGGGAGACCTTCTCCTCGGGTGCCGCCGTCACCAAGCGGCTCAAACAGCTGACCGAACGCGGCCTGGTGGAACGCCGCGGCGACACGCGTGACCGCCGGGTCGCCCACGTCCGCCTGACGGACGCCGGGCGCGACCTCGTGGACGGGCTGCTGCCCGAACAGCTCGCCTACGAGCGTTCGGTCCTCGCCGGTCTCGCCCCCCCCGGCCGCGACGAGCTGGCCGCACTGCTGTGCGAGCTGCTGGGCCGCCTGGAGGGCCGCCCGGGCGCGGTACGGATCTGACTCGCGGGCGCGTAGGGGGAGACCCGCCACCCGCGGCCGCCCCCGGAGCCCGCACGCTCCGACCGGTGGGACGCCCCCTGGGCCACCCCGGGCCACACGGGGCCGCTCCGGGTCACCCTGGACCACCCAGGTCACCCCGGAACACCCTGGACCACCTCTAGGCCCGCTGCTCCTCGCCTTCCTCGTCTTCCGCCTGGTAGATCCCGAAGGCGGCACCCTGCGCGTCCCGCAGGACCGCGAGGCGGGGGCCGGCCTGGACGGAGGTGGGTTCCTGCAGGGCGAGGGCGCCCGCCCCCACCGCGACCTCCGTGGTCGCGTCGACGCCCTCCACCGCGAAGTACGGCAGCCAGTGCGGCGGCACATCCGCCGGGAAGCGGTCGTGCAGCGAGGTGACGCCGCCGAAGTCCATGCCGTGCATCCCCCACTGCGTGTACCACTCCGAGGCGTTGACGCTCCAGCCGAACACGGTCTCGTAGAAGTTCCGGGCCCGCTTGACGTCGCGGGTCGCCAGCTCCACCCAGCCCAGCGAGCCGGGCCGGTTGAACACCTGGGCGCCGGCGAAGTCCCGGGCCTGCCACAGCTGGAAGGCGGCGCCGGACGGGTCGAGGGCCACGGTCCTGCGGCCCTCGTCGAAGATGTCCATGGGCCCGCGGATCACCGTCCCGCCGGCCTGCACCACCTTGTTCGTGACCGCGTCGGCGTCGCTGACGGCGAAGGAGACGTTCCAGGCCACCGGCTGCGTGGGCCGGTAGAGGGGACCGAGCCCGGCGACCGCGGCGTCCCCGAGGCGCACGACGGTGTAGCCGCGCAGCTCGGGCGGGGGGTCCGGCTCGCCGCACCGCCAGCCGACCACCCCCCCGTAGAACCGCTTGGCCGCCTCCAGATCGCTGGTGCCCAGCTCCGCCCAGCAGGGACCGCCGATCACCGGCTTGTCGAACTCCATGGCATCCTCCGGGAAGCTCGCCCCCACCAGAACGCTAGTCCTCGTCACCGACGGTGGCCAGCGGGGTTCGTACGGCCGGGAGAGCACGGCGAGGGGCCGGGAGAGCACGGCGAGCGGTCGGCAGGGCGCGGCGAGGGCCGGACGGCGTGGCGGGCGGCCGGGAGAGCGCGGCAAGGGGCCGGACGGCGCGGCGGGCGGCCCTCAGGGCGCCGGGAGCTGCCCTCAGGGCACGCCGGGCGCCCCCGAACGCAACGCCCGCGCGTCGCCGCGGGAACCCGCCGGGTGCTAGATGCCCGCCCTGAACCGCAGCGGATGGTCCGCCGGCACCTCGACCAGCACGATCGGCGTGCCGTCCGGGTCGGCGATCCACATCTCGATCAGGCCCCATGGCTCCCGCAGCGGCGGCCGCACGATCTCCACGCCCGCCGCCCGCAGTTCCTCGTGCGCCGCCGCCACGTCCGCGACCTGGAGCCAGAGCCGCACCGCGGGGGAGCGCGGGGCGTCGGTGCGGCCCGACAGCTCCAGGAAGCCGCCGCCGAGGAAGTAGACGGTGCCGCGGTCCGGCCCGGTGCCGAACTCCCGGTAGACGGGCAGGCCCAGCTGCTCGCCGTAGAAGGCGCGGGAGCGCTCGGGGTCGGTGGGCTGCAGGAGGATCCGGCTGCTCAGTACGTGCACCATGCGGCGGAGCCTAGCCCCAGGGTTAGGCTCGGTGCTGCCCAGCCGCGCCCGAGACGAAAGGCCGCTCCATGGACACCGCCGCCACCGCAGACACCGCTGCCCCCGCCGCCACCGGCCTGACCTTCCGCGACGCCACCGCCGCCGACGTCGACACCCTGGTGGCGCTGGTCGAGTCGGCGTACCGCGGGGACGCGAGCCGGGCCGGGTGGACCACCGAGGCGGACATCCTCGACGGGCAGCGCACGGACCCCGAGGGGGTCCGGGCCGTGATCGAGACGCCCGGCAGCAGGTTGCTGACCGTGGAGCGGGACGGCCGGGTGGTCGCCTGCTGCCAGCTGGAGCACCGCGGCGACCACGCCTACTTCGGCATGTTCGCCGTCAGCCCGGCCCTGCAGGGCGCCGGCCTCGGGAAGCTGATCATCGCGGAGGCGGAGCGGCAGGCCCGCGCGACCTGGGGCGTGCGGGAGATGCACATGACGGTGATCTCCGTGCGCGAGGACCTGATCGCCTGGTACGAACGCCGCGGCTACCGCCGCACGGGGAGGACGAGCCCCTTCCCGTACGGCGACGAGCGCTTCGGCATCCCGCTCCGCGACGACCTGGAGTTCGAGCTGCTGGTCAAGGAGCTGGCGTAACGCCGGGGCCCCGGCGGCGATCAGACCCCGCACGCCGTCGCACGACCGCCCCGACCCCCGGCTGCGTCACACGGCCGTCCCGACCTGGCACCGCCGCACCACCGCCCCGGCCTCGCACCACCGCACCGGCCCCCGCCGTGGAACAGTCGGCCTGCCCCTACGCCGTGAAACGGCCGGTGCGTTTGATCTCCGGCTGGTCGGTGGTCGCCCCGTCCAGCTCCAGGGCGCGAGCCAGCCGCAGCTGGTCCAGGGTGTTCACCACCCAGCCGATGACCCGCAGGTCCGCCGCGCGCGCCTGCTCGACGATCTCCAGGGTGAGCCGGCGGATGTTGAGCACGAGCGTGCCGGCGCCGGCCGCGCGGGCCCGTTCGACGACCTCGGGGCCGTAGTGGTCGGCGACCAGCGCCGTGCGCACGCCGGGCACCAGGCGGCTGATCTCGGTGAGCGCCTCGTCGTGGAACGACAGCACCTCCACCCGGGAGACCAGGTCGCGGCGGTGCATCACCTCGGCCAGCGCCTTGGCCGCCGCCACGTCCTTGATCTCGGCCTGCAGCGGCGCCCGTACCGCGTCGAGGACCTCCTCGAAGACGGGGATCCGCTCGCCGCGCCCGGCGTCGAGGGCGCGCAGCTCGGCGAGCGTCTTGTCGGCGACGGCGCCGCTGCCGTCGGTCGTGCGGTCCACTTCGGCGTCGTGGATGACGACGAGTGCGCCGTCCTTGCTCAGGTGCAGGTCGAGTTCGATGACGTCGAGGCCGGCCCGCTCGGCGGCGACGAAGGAACGGAGGGTGTTCTCGGGCTCGACACCCATGACTCCGCGGTGACCGATGGTAAGGAAGTTCAAGGTTCAACTCGCTTCCGTCGACGGCGGCTCGTGACGCACGCGGACCTTCGGGGACCTCGTCGTCCACGCGGCAGTGCCGCAGCCTAACGGCCCCGACCCGTGATGAACCCGTGTCTGCGCGGGGCAGTGGGGTGACGGCCCCGGGCCACCAGGGCACCGTCCGCGCCCGGCTCACTCCGGCGTGGGCGAGTCCCCCGGGCGGTTGACCGATGCGCCCGTACGGCCCTGCCGACGCTTGCGCCGGTCCGGAACCGGCCCCTGCCAGGGGCGCCGCGTCACCCGAGCGGTCTAGTCGAAGTGGGCGCCACCCGGGGGCGGGCAGGAAAATGGAAGGTGTCTGCGTTCATCCGCAGGACGATTTCCTGATCACACCCTTGCTGGGAGAAACCTCGTATGTATACGGTCTCCTTACGAGAGCTTCTCCTGTGGAGGATGGGACATGACGGAAATTCTTGTGCAGGTGGGTGCGGAGGAGAAGAATCCTCCGGAAGTCAGGGTGGTCGAACACCCGGCGTGGCCCGTGCTCAAGGATGCCGTGGAGCGCATCCGGCCCTGGCAGTCCAAGGACGGCTCGATCGACTTCGAGGCGGAGGGCGCCCCGGCCCGCCAGGACGCCGAGCAGGCCGTGCGGCAGGTGATCGACGCCGTGGAGCGGCTGTCCCCGCTGCTGCCGCACGACGCCGCCTACCACCGGGCGCTCGTGGTGGACCTGCGCCGCTGGGCCGACGACGGCTTCCAGGTGCCCGACTTCCTCGACTCGCTGCTGGCCTTCCAGCCCGCGGCCCACCGCGTCGACGGCCTCCAGCACCTGGTCGTCTTCCCGATGTACACGCAGAACGGCAACCCGGACCGCAACCTGGAGGCGGTCGTGGTGCGCATGGTCTGGCCCGACTGGCTGGCCGAGCTGGAGCGCACCCGCTACGACAACCCGCTGTTCTGCGGCATCACCTTCGAGGACTTCACGGCCGGCTACGACACCAACTCCGCCGTGCTGTTCCCGGAGACCATCGCCGTGCGCGAGGCGCCGGAACGTTTCTCCTGGGGGGGCATCTTCTGCGACCGCGAGGCCGCCCGCTTCCGCCGGGTGACCGCCGCCGCCGTCGACCTCCTGGGCCTGGAGCTGCCCGAGGACATCGCCGCGATGGTCCACGACCAGAAGCGCTGCGAGGAGGCCTTCGTGCTGTGGGACATGGTCCACGACCGCACCCACAGCCACGGCGACCTGCCCTTCGACCCGTTCATGATCAAGCAGCGCCAGCCGTTCTGGATGTACGGCCTGGAGGAGCTGCGCTGCGACCTGACCGCCTTCAAGGAGGCCGTGCAGCTCGCCAAGGAGGGCGTCCCGCAGGCCCGGGACGTGCAGTACGCGGTGCTGTTCGACCGCATGTTCCGCTTCCCGGTCACCGGTGAGCGCGTGCGCAACTACGACGGCCTGGGCGGCCAGCTGCTCTTCGCCTACCTGCACCAGCACGACGTGGTGCGCTGGACGGACAACAAGCTCTCCATCGACTGGGAGCGCGCCCCGCAGGTCACCAACGAGCTGTGCGCCGAGATCGAGAAGCTGTACCGCGACGGCATCGACCGCCCCAAGCTGGTGCACTGGTTCGCCGGGTACGAGCTGGTCTCCCGCTACCTCGCCCCGCACCCCGGCTCCAAGTGGGCCAAGGGCCCCGACGCGCTCGACCTGACCCAGCCGCCGCGCAAGCTCGTCGACGACGTGCTTCCCGACGAGTTTCCGCTGAGCATGTTCTACGAGGCGCTGTCCAAGAAACTGAAGAACGTGATCGCCTCCACCAAGGGGATCACGGCCGACAGCACCGAGCGGATCGCCGCGTGAGCGACCGCACCGAGAAGCCTGCTCAGGAGGAGAAGATGGGGAACGGCAACGGGCCGCTGAGCGGTGCGGTGATCGCGGTGGCTGGCGCGGGCGGACCCGCCGGCCGGGCGACACTGCTCCGGCTCGCCGAGGCGGGCGCCACCGTGGTCGGCGCGGACAACGACCCGGAACGGCTCTCGCAGGCCGTGGACGCGGCCCGCTACGCCAGCGGCGGCGCCACCGTCACCGGGGACACGGTCGACCTGCTCGACCTGAAGTCCACCCGGGACTGGGCCGCCCACATCGAGAAGGACTTCGGCCGCGTGGACGGCCTGGTGCACCTCGTCGGCGGCTGGCGCGGCAGCGAGACCTTCACCAAGACCAGCCTGGACGACTGGGACTTCCTGGAGCTGCTGCTGATCCGCACCGTGCAGCACACCTCGCTCGCCTTCCACGAGGCGCTGCAGCGCAGCGACCGCGGCCGGTACCTGCTGATCAGCGCCGCCGGGGCCAGCAAGCCCACCGCGGGCAACGCCGCCTACGCCGCGGCCAAGGCCGCCGCCGAGGCGTGGACGCCGGCCATGGCCGACTACTTCCGCAAGGCGGGCAAGGCCGAGGGCGCCGAAGGGCCCACGTCCGCGGCTGCGATCCTGGTGGTGAAGGCGTTGGTGCACGACGCGATGCGCGCCGAGCGCCCCAACGCGAAGTTCGCGGGCTTCACGGACGTCAAGGACCTGGCCGAGGCCATCACCGACGTCTGGAGCAGGCCCGCCGCGGAAGTGAACGGAAAACGTCTGTGGCTGACCGAGGAGCCGTGAACCCTCCCAAGACCGACGCGCGCCGCCATCACGACCCCGAGGTCCGCGGCTTCGCCAGCGACAACTACGCCGGGGTCCACCCGGAGGTGCTCGCCGCGCTGGCCCTGGCCAACGGCGGGCACCAGGTCGCCTACGGAGGGGACGACTACACCGACCACCTCCAGCGCATCGTCCGCAGCCACTTCGGCGCCACCGCCGAGGCGTTCCCGGTGTTCAACGGCACCGGCGCCAACGTCGTCGCGCTCCAGGCGGTCACCGACCGCTGGGGCGCGGTGATCTGCGCCGAGAGCGCGCACATCCACGTCGACGAGGGCGGCGCGCCCGAGCGGATGGGCGGCCTGAAGCTGCTCACCGTGCCCACGCCGGACGGCAAGCTCACGCCCGAGCTGATCGACCGGCAGGCGTACGGCTGGGAGGACGAGCACCGGGCCATGCCGCAGGTCGTGTCGATCACCCAGAGCACGGAGCTGGGCACCCTCTACACGCCCGAGGAGATCCGCGCGATCTGCGAGCACGCCCACGCCCGCGGTATGAAGGTGCACCTGGACGGCTCCCGGATAGCCAACGCGGCCGCCTCCCTCGACGTGCCGATGCGGGCCTTCACCAACGCGGTCGGCGTCGACATCCTCTCGCTGGGCGGGACGAAGAACGGCGCGCTGTTCGGCGAGGCGGTCGTCGTCATCAACCACGACGCCGTGCGCCACATGAAGCACATCCGCAAGATGAGCATGCAGCTCGCCTCGAAGATGCGTTTCGTGTCGGTGCAGCTGGAGGCGCTGCTCGCCAAGGACCTGTGGCTGCGCAACGCCCGGCACGCCAACGAGATGGCCCAGCGGCTGGCGGAGGGCGTGCGCGCCGTGCACGGGGGGGAGATCCTCTACCCGGTGCAGGCCAACGGTGTCTTCGCCAAGCTGCCGCACGAGGTGAGCGAGCGTCTGCAGCGGCGGTTCCGGGTCTACTTCTGGGGCGAGGCCGCGGGCGGCGTGCGCTGGGTGTGCTCCTTCGACACCACCGAGGACGACGGCGACGCGTTCGTGGCGGCGCTGGAGGAGGAGATGGCGCGCGCCTAGGGCGCGACCGGCGGATCCCCGCGCCCCTCGATTCTGCATAGTTATGCGATCACTCGAAAAGTCATTGACCATCGAGTGATCGCATTCCTATGCTCTGCGGGCATGGAGCTGATCCAGAACACGCCCGACCTGTCCGCATACCTGGCGTCCGATGACGTCATCGACCACGAACACCCGGTGGTCCGCGAGACGGCCGCCCGTCTCGCCGAGAACGTCGCTGACTCGTATGCCTATGCGCGATCGGCGTACGAGTTCGTCCGCGACACCATCCCGCACTCGCAGGACTTCGGTGATCTGCGCGTCACCTGGCGGGCCTCCGACGTGCTGCGCCTGCGCACGGGCGTCTGCTACGCCAAGGCCCACGCGCTGGCCGCCCTGCTGCGGGCCGAGGACATCCCGACGGCCCTGTGCTACCAGCGGCTCGCGCACGACGACGGCACCGGACACGCGGTGCACGGACTGGTCGCCGTGCGCTTCAACGGCGCCTGGCACCGGCAGGACCCGCGCGGCAACAAGCCCGGCGTGGACGCCCGGTTCTCCCTCGACGGCGAGCGGCTGGCCTGGGTGCCGGATCCGGCGGCCGGCGAGGCGGACTATCCGGAGCTGTACGCGGCACCCCACCCGGCCGTGCTCGACGCCCTGCGCTCGGCTGTCGACCGGCCGCGGCTGTGGCAGACGCTGCCGACCGCGCTGTGACCGCGGGACGAAAGACCGTCACCTCGCCTCACCGGGCGAGGAGATGGCGTCGTCAGCGGCGGCGGTACTGGTCGGTCATGGTCGGCGCGGAGTTGTGCACCGTCAGGGAGCTGAAGGACACACGGTTCTCCCGCGCCCGCACCCGGCTGTCCTGCTCGAGCAGCAGCCCGTCGGCGTTCTGCGTGGCGCCGTTGCGGCGGCGCAGGAGCACGGCGATCAACGACACGACGATCACCGCGAACAGACCGAACATGACGCCGACCGTGCCCATGAACACCCCCGTGTGCCCCGTGGACGACCGCGGCCGGGGCCGCGGATGCGATGCCGACAGGATAGCCCGGCACCCTGCCGGTGATCGAGTCCCGGGTCAGTGGGCCCCCGCCGTGCGCAGCTCTTCCGGAGTGGGGGCCGTGCCGCCCAGGTGGGCGGGCATCCACCAGGTGTCCTCCGGGTCCTTCGGGCGCACCGGGTAGGCGCGCTGGGCCGCCTCCAGCAGCTCCTGCACGCGCTCGCGCAGCCGGCGGGTGATCGCACCCGCGTACTGGTCGCGCGGGGCCTCGACCGGCTCGCCCACGCGGATGGTGACGGGGGTGTGGCTGCGCCCGAAGTTGCGCGGGTGGCCCTTCGTCCACAGCCGCTGCGTGCCCCACAGCGCCATCGGTACCAGCGGGACGCCCGCCTCCTGCGCCAGCCGGGCCGCGCCCGACTTGAAGCTCTTCAGGGTGAAGGACTCGGAGATGGTGGCCTCGGGGAACACCCCGATCACCTCGCCGGACCGGAGCGAGTCCAGCGCGTGCGCGTAGGCGGCCTCGCCCTGGGCGCGGTCCACCGGGATGTGCTTCATGGCGCGCATCAGCGGGCCGGAGATCCGGTGCCGGAAGACCGACTCCTTCGCCATGAAGCGCACCAGCCGCTTCTGCGGCAGGGCCGCCAGCCCGTTGAAGATGAAGTCCAGATAGCTGATGTGATTGCTCACCAGGACCGCGCCGCCCGAGCGCGGGATGTTCTCCGAGCCGCGGCAGTCGATCCGCAGGTCCCACACCTTGAACATCGTGCGGGCGAAACCGATGACGGGACGGTAGACGAGTTCGGCCATGGGCGGGGCGGACCCTTCTGTCTGCCGGGGACGGGGGATTCCCGGCGGAAGTTACGCTGCCGTAGGTTTACGGCATGTCGCAGATCGTGCCCCATGAACGGCCGGGTAGCCAGCCCACGTGCCCGTACGGGGCGAGATCCTCGTCACGTCGGCCCTGTGCGCGGGTCCACGCGGCGCGCGGGAATCTTCCCGGACGGCAGCGTGCTGAAGCTGGTCGACGGCGAGGAACAGGAGCCGCGGCTGCGGCGGGACGGGAGAGGGCAGGGGTGCGCACAGGCCACGAGAACAGGCGGCTCGGCGCGGCCGAGTTGGGCCGCAGTCCGGGGGAGCGCGCCACGTTGGTGCAGTTCTCCACCGCCTTCTGCGCCCCGTGCCGGGCCACCCGCCGGGTGTTGAGCGAGGTGGCCCGGATGGTGCCCGGGGGCGCCCACGTCGAGATCGACGCCGAGGACCACCTGGACCTCGTGCGCGAACTGGACATCCTCAAGACCCCGACCGTGCTGGTCCTCGACGCCGACGGCCGGATCGTGCGGCGCGCCACCGGGCAGCCGCGCAAGGCGGACGTCATCGCGGCGCTCGGGGAGGCGGTGTGACGTACGGCCCCGACGCCGGGCGCCGGCCGCCCGGCGCCGGGCCCCTGCCGGGCCGGCCCGGCTCGCCCGGGCTGTTGCGCTCCGTCTTCCGGCGGCACGCGGCGGGCGTCGCGGTGATCACCGCGCGTGGCGAGGCCGGGCCGGTCGGCTTCACCGCCACCTCCCTCACCTCCGTCAGCGCCGACCCCCCGCTGGTCTCCTTCGGGGTCGGCACCGGCGCCTCCAGCTGGCCCGCGATCTTGGGCACCGACCACATCGGGGTGCACATCCTCGGCGAGCACCAGGAGGAACTGGCCGCCACCTTCGCCCGCAGCGGCGCCGACCGCTTCGGCCCGCCCACCGTCTGGCGGGAGGGGCCCGAGGGCGTGCCGGTCCTCGACGGCGTCCTGGCCTGGCTGGTGTGCCGGATCACCGGGCGCGTCCCGGCCGGCGACCACCGCATCGTGATCGCCGGGGTCGTCCACGGCGACCCCGTGAGCGCCGGCCGCCCCTTGCTGTACCACCAGGGCCGTTTCACCGCCCTGCGCGACTGACCCGGGAGCCCGTCCGCGGCGGTGGCGCGCGGGCGTCGGGTTCCGATTACGCTGCGTTGCGAAGGTCACAGGTCAAAGCGCTTGCTTAGCGGGCAGGAACTGAGTGTACTGACGAGTAATGTTTCCCCTCGGAGCGCGCTGCCGCCCCGACCGGGATCAGCCGCTTCAGGCGCCTATGCTGCCTGCAAGAAGGCAGCCCCGAAATGACGATGCAGTAGGAGAGCCGGCGTGAGCTTGAGGATCGTTGTCACTGTGAAGTACGTGCCCGACGCCACTGGCGACCGGCACTTCGCCGATGACCTGACCGTCGACCGGGACGACGTGGACGGTCTGCTCTCCGAGCTGGACGAGTACGCGGTCGAGCAGGCGCTGCAGATCGCGGAGAACTCCGACGACGACGTCG
>NZ_LR732544.1:6197875-6229778 GCF_902506575.1 Streptomyces mexicanus
CGGTGGACGCCGGCTGGTACCCGCACACCAACCAGGTCGGCCAGACCGGCAAGTCCGTCTCGCCGCAGCTGTACATCGCCAACGGCATCTCCGGCGCCATCCAGCACCGCGCCGGCATGCAGACCTCGAAGACGATCGTCGCGGTCAACAAGGACCCCGAGGCCCCGATCTTCGACCTGGTCGACTACGGCGTCGTCGGCGACCTCTTCGAGGTCGTCCCGCAGCTGACCGAGGAGATCAAGGCCCGCAAGGGCTGACGTCCTCCGGGCCGGCCCGCCGGACCGATCCTTTCCCGGGGCCCCCGTGACCTGTGCGGTCACGGGGGCCTCGGCGTGTTTCGGTGGCCCGGTACGGCGGTCCGCCGACCGGTGGCGGCCCATGCCGCGGGCAGGTGTTGACCTGCCGGAAGGCGGCGGATAACTTCGTCTTGCGGATTATCGATTCCGTACAACGGAAAACAGGAGGGTGTGGGAATGGGTCAGGGCCAGCAGGAGAAGGTGGCGACGAGCCTCGCGGGCTCCGTGAGCGAGGAGATCAGCGCCTCCCTCGCGCCGGTCGACGCCGAGCTGGAGCGCCGCTACCCGGGCGACCCCGGGACCCGCCAGCCGGTCCACACCGTCTACGTCCCCGGCGACGTCTTCGCCGCCGACACCATCCGCTCCTGGGGCGACGCGGCCCTCGCCGCGCTGGACGAACACGCCCCGGACGCCGCTTCCTTCGCCGCCGCCCTCGGCCTGGGCGAAGACCTCGCCGAGCCGGTCTACTCCCGCGTCCGCGCCAAGCTGGAGCGCGAGCCGATCGAGGACCTGCGCATCGACTTCGAGGACGGCTACGGCCCCCGCCCCGACGAGGAGGAGGACCGGGCGGCCGCCCGCGCCGCCCGGATCGTCGCCGAGGCGTACGCGAACGGCACCGCCGCCCCGTACATGGGCATCCGGATGAAGTGCATGGAGGCGCCGGTCCGCGACCGCGGGATCCGCACCCTGGACGTCTTCCTCACCGGCCTGATGGAGAACGGCGGCCTGCCCGCCGGACTCGTCCTGACGCTGCCGAAGGTGACGTACCCCGAGCAGGTCACCGCGATGGTGCGGCTGCTGGAGGCGTTCGAGAAGGCGCACGGACTGGAGCCGGGGCGGCTGGGCTTCGAGATCCAGATCGAGACCAGCCAGTCCATCCTCGCCGCCGACGGCACCGCCACCGTGGCCCGGATGATCCAGGCTTCCGAGGGCCGCGCCACCGGACTGCACTACGGCACCTTCGACTACAGCGCCTGCCTCGGCGTCTCCGCCGCCTACCAGGCCAGCGACCACCCGGCCGCCGACCACGCCAAGGCCGTCATGCAGGTCGCCGCGGCCGGCACCGGCGTACGCGTCTCCGACGGCTCCACCAACGTCCTGCCGGTCGGCCCCACCGAGCAGGTCCACGACGCCTGGCGGCTGCACTACGGCCTGACCCGGCGCGCCCTGGCCCGCGCCTACTACCAGGGCTGGGACATGCACCCCGGGCACATCCCCCCCCGCTACGCGGCGGTGTTCGCCTTCTCCCGCGAGGGCTTCGAGCAGGCCGCCGCACGCCTCGCCCGCTACGCCAACCGGGCCGGCGGCGACGTCATGGACGAGCCCGCCACCGCCAAGGCGCTCAGCGGCTACCTGCTGCGCGGCCTGGACTGCGGCGCCCTGGACACCGCCGAGGTGGCCCGCCTGCCCGGCCTGACCCGCGCCGACCTGGAGGGCTTCGCGGCTCCCCGCCGCGGTGACCTGACGGCCTCCGCGCAGTAACACCCGCCGCGTCCGCCGGGCGTGAGCACGCTGCCGCGGCGCGCTCACGCCCTTCGCGCGCTCACCGCGCCGGCGGCAGCTCGCCCGACCCCCGCATCACCAGGCGGGTCGGCAGCTCGATGCGCTCCGGAGTGAGGAAGGTGCCGTCGAGCTGGCGGAACAGGCGCTCGGCGGCGGTGCGGCCCAGGGCCGCCGCGTCCTGCGCGACGACGGTGACGCCCGGCTGGAGCAGATCGGCCAGCTCGATGTCGTCGAAGCCGACGAGGGCGACCGGGTGCGGCTGCTCGGCCAGCACCCGGATCACGGTCACCGTCACCCGGTTGTTGCCCGTGAACACGGCGGTGACCGGCTCGGGCCCGGACAACATCTCCTCGGCGGCCCGCCGCACCCGCTCCGGGTCGGTCACGCCCAGGGACATCCAGGACTCGGCCACGGGGATGCCGGCCTCCTCCATCGCCGCCCGGTAGCCGCGCAGCCGCTCGGCCGCCGTGTGGATGCGCGGCATGTCCCCGATGAAGCCGATCCGGCGATGCCCGTGGGCGATCAGGTGTGCCACGCCGTCGCGGGCCCCGCCGAAGTTGTCCGACAGCACCACGTCCGCGTCGATCCGCCCGGCCGGGCGGTCCACGAACACCGTCGCCACCCCCGCGCGTATCTCCGGCTCCAGATACCGGTGGTCGTCACCGGCCGGGATCACGACCAGCCCGTCCACCCGCCGCGCGCACAGCGCCAGCGCCAGCTCCTGCTCGCGCTCGGGGTCCTCGGCGCTGGAGCCGTTGATGAGCAGGGCGCCGTGCGCCCGGGCGACCTCCTCGACCGCGCGGCTGAGCGGACCGTAGAACGGGTCCGCCAGGTCCTCCAGGATCAGCCCGATGCTCGCGGTGCGGCCCTTGCGCAGCACCCGCGCGCTGTCGTTGCGGCGGAAGCCCAGCGCCTCGATGGCCTCCTGGACGCGCCGCTCGGTGTCCGGGGTGACCCCGGGCTCGCCGTTGACCACACGGGAGACGGTCTTCAGCCCGACACCGGCCCGGGCCGCCACGTCCTTCATGGTGGGACGGTTGCCGTAGCGTGACCCGGCGCGGGCCGGGAGGCGGTCGGCGGGGCGGTCTGCTCGGCGGGCGGTTCCTGGCACGATACGGCGTCCATTCCTGTCGTCCCGCGGGCGCGTCGGCCCGCGGGTGTCCTGTCGTCCACGGTGGGGTGCGTCGGCCCCTGGCGCGTATGAGGATGTGGCGTCGAGCATAGAGCCTGGACAACGTTGTCATCGGCACGAGAGACTGTGCAGCGCACACTCCGGCCCGTGTCCGCGCCGCGCGGCCGGGCTGCGACCGCTCTTGGTTCCTTCACAGGTTGACGGGGAGATCTGACTCGACATGCACACCGACCTCGTGGCCGCGCTCGACATCGGCGGCACCAAGATCGCCGGAGCGCTGGTGGACGGCCACGGCAGCATCCTGGTGCGCGCCCAGCGCGCGACGCCCGCGCAGGAGGACGGCGACACCGTGATGCGGGCGGTGGAGGACGTGCTCGGCGAGCTGGCCGCCTCGCCGCTGTGGGAGCGGGCCACGGCCCTGGGCATCGGCAGCGCCGGCCCCGTGGACGCCTCCGCCGGCACGGTGAGCCCCGTCAACGTGCCCGGCTGGCGCGGCTACCCGCTCGTGGAGCGGGCCCGGGCCGCGGCCGGGGGACTGCCCGTGGAACTGATCGGCGACGGTGTGGCGATCACGGCCGCCGAGCACTGGCAGGGCGCCGCCCGTGGTCACGACAACGCGCTGTGCATGGTGGTCTCCACCGGGGTGGGCGGCGGCCTGGTCCTGAACGGACGGCTGCACCCCGGGCCGACGGGCAACGCCGGGCACATCGGCCACATCAGTGTCGACCTGGAAGGCGACGCGTGCCCGTGCGGTGCGCGCGGCTGCGTGGAGCGCATCGCCAGCGGCCCGAACATCGCCCGCCGCGCGCTGGAGAACGGCCGGCGGCCCGGCCCGGACGGCGGCGCCCCGGCCGCCGCGGTGGCCGCCGCCGCCCGCGCCGGCGACCCGGTGGCCCTCGCGTCCTTCGAGCGCGCCGCGCGCGCCCTGGCCGCGGGCATCGCCGCGACCGCGACCCTGGTGGAGATCGACATCGCGGTGATCGGCGGGGGCGTGGGCAAGGCGGGCGAGGTGCTGTTCGCCCCGCTGCGCCGGGCCCTGGCCGACTACGCCACCCTGTCCTTCGTCCAGCGCCTGGTGGTCGTGCCGGCCCGCATGGGCACGGACGCGGGCCTGGTCGGAGCGGCCGCGGCCGCCTTGGCCCGCCGGGCGGACGCGGCGGCCGCGGGGGTCTGACACGCCGACGCGGCTGTGGGCCTCGTGGCGGGTGTCGGCCACCCGGGGCCACCCACCCGGCGCGGGTGGGCGGCCCCGGGCGCCCGGCTCAGCAGGTCAGCCGGGCGTTCGCCCAGTCGGCGTGGTCGGAGTCGGTGCCGTCACCGCCGTCGGTGACGACGAGCCGCACGACCTGGGCGCCGGTCACGTCCGCCGCGATCGGCTGGGCCGGCATGGCGTTGGTGAGGACGCCCGTGGAGGCCACCTTCGTGCCGTCCGCCCAGACCTCGAAGGCGACGGTGCCCTTGGCGCCCTTCTCGTCGTCCACGCCGACGTCCGCGGTGACCTTGGTGCACGCCCCACCGGCGTAGTACTCCAGCGCGCTCGGCGCGTGGACGCCGAGCCCCTTGGCGTACACCACGCCGCCGAGGGTAATGGGGTGCCCGTCGCCCGCCGGGCGCTCCCCGTTGCTGGTGTCGCGCTCGACGGGACCGTAGCCGCTGGTGGCCGACAGCCAGGGGAGGTCGCTGAGGTAGGAGGTTCCCGCGGGCGGCGGCACCACCACCGCCGCCGTGAGCGGCAGCGCCTCGGACACGCGCTCCCCGCCCGGGGACAGGGACCGCACGGTCAGGGTCAGGTCGTAGGACCCGGCCGGTGCGCCCTGCGGTGGCGTGACGGCCCAGGTGGTGCGCAGGGCGCCGCCGGTGGGCAGCGCGGCGGCACGGCGGGGTGAGCGCGCCCGCAGCGTCCAGCCCTCCGGGCCGGTCAGCGCCACGGAGACGTCGCGCGCCGGGGGGCGGCCCAGGGCGGTCGCCGGGGACGTCAGCGTCAGGGTCCGGCCGGCGACGGCCAGCGGGCGGCCGTCCACGCCGAGTTCGACGGCGGGCGGGTGGGCGGCCCAGCGGCGGTCGGCGAAGACCCGGACGAGCACGGTGCCGTGCGGCGGGACGGTGGCCGAGATCGTCCCGGCCGTGTTGGAGCTGCGGTGCTGCCACAGGTCGCGCAGGGTGTAGGCGTCGGCCGCGGGCAGGCCGACGGCCGTGGCGGTGGTGGCGATGCGCTGCGGGGCGTCGGTCTCGTTGAACAGGGCCACCGCGCGGCTGCCGTCCTTCATCTCCTTGGCGACGACCCAGCGGCCGTCCGCGGAGGAGACGACGGTGCCCTGCTTGCCCAGCGGGTCCTGGTCGACGGCGATGACCTCCCGGTTGCCCAGGATGTCCAGGGTCGCCGCGGACGCCTTGCGCAGATCGGTGCCGATGAGCAGCGGCGAGGCCATGATCGACCACATCGAGAAGTGGGTGCGGTACTCGGTGTCGGTCATGCCGCCGTTGCCGACCTCCAGCATGTCGGGGTCGTTCCAGTGGCCGGGGCCGGCGTACGGGGCCAGTGGCAGGTTCTGCTTGAGGATGGACAGCATCGAGGTCCAGCTGTCGCTGATGTCGCCGGTGGTGCGCCACAGGTGGCCGACGTCGGCCGCCCACTCCCAGGGCTTGTTCTGACCCCATTCGCAGATGCTGTAGACGATGGGCCGGCCCGTCTTCGCGGTGGCCGCCTTCAGCGCGTCGCGCATGGTGGTGTAGCGCTGCTTGGCGTCCACGCCCTGGTTGTTGCAGTTGTCGTACTTCAGGTAGTCGATGCCCCACGCGGCGAACTGCTCGGCGTCGCTGTACTCGTGGCCGAGCGCGCCCGGGAACCCGGCGCTGTTGCAGGTCTTGGTCCCCGCGCTGGTGTAGATGCCCAGCTTGAGGCCCTTGGCGTGCACGTAGTCCGCGACCGCCTTGATGCCGTGGGGGAAGCGGGCCGGGTCGGGGACCAGCTTGCCGTCGGCGTCGCGGGCGGGCAGGGCCCAGCAGTCGTCCAGGTTGACGTACCGGTAGCCGGCGTCCTTCAGGCCCTCGGTGACGAAGAGGTCGGCGATGCCCTCGACCATGGACTCGTCGAACTCCGGGCCGCAGTGCGTGGAGTTCCAGTTGTTGAAGCCCATGGGCGGGGTGAGGGCCAGGCCGTCGGCCAGGGCGGGCGCGGCGGACGGCTCCCGCTCCGCGCCGGACGAGCGCAGGTCGGCGCCGGACGGGTGCAGGTCGCCGGCGACCGCCGGCGCCGCTCCCGCCAGGGCAAGGAACGATGCCGTGAGTGCCGCGAGCAGTCTTCGGCGGCGGGTGCGCGTGTACGGGTGACGCATGGGACGTTCCTCCGAACTCGCGGTGACGGGGATTTTCATGTCCGCGTCATCTTTGGTGTGCGGTTACGGTATTACCTGTTCGAGTCTGTTGGAAGTAGGCGTGGCCGGGTCCGGGCTCGCGGGGGCGGTTCTTCCGCCGCGCCGCCTGAGGATGATCCGCCCGTGACCCAGCCGCGCGTTCGGCCGTTGACCGGGCATGAAGAAGCGCAGCATGCTCGCCCTCGCCTCCCTCGCCACCGGCTTCGTGGTGGCCGCCGTCTCGCCCTCCCACGCCGCGGACCACGACGCCCTCGGCGACCTGACCGTGAAGGACGCCGTGGGCACCGTGGACCACGTCATCGACGACGACGGCCTCACCGTCGACGAGGACACCCTGGGCGGGAACGGCTGAGACCGCTCGGGCGCGCCACGGCGCCGGCACCCCGCCGAAGGGGGTGCCGGCGCCGTGGCGCGCGGTGCCCTCAACTGGGGCTGGTTTCCGTGGCAGGGTGGAGCGGGCAAGCCACTGGGGGTCAACACAAGAGGGGGACGGCGTGATCGTCTGGCTCAACGGATCGTTCGGTGCGGGCAAGACCACCACCGCACGGGAACTGGTCGAGCTGATCCCGAACAGCACGCTCTTCGACCCCGAGGTCATCGGCGGTGCGCTCACGCACCGTCTCCTGCCGCCCAAGCACCTCGCCGAGGTCGGCGACTTCCAGGACCTGCCGATCTGGCGCCGGCTGGTGATCGACACGGCGGCCGCGCTGCTCGCGGAGCTGGGCGGCACCCTGGTGGTCCCGATGACCCTGCTGCGCCAGGACTACCGCGACGAGATCTTCGGCGGCCTCGCGGCCCGCCGCATCACGGTCCGGCACATCCTCCTCGCTCCGGCCGAAACGATCCTGCGGGAGCGGATAGCCGGCCGGGAGGTCCCGCCCGGCCTGCCCGACGGCGACCTGCGGATACGCCAGTGGGCGTACGACCACATCGAGTCCTACCGGGCCGCCCTCGCCTCCTGGCTCGCCGCCGACGCCCACCTCATCGACACCAGCGCGCTCACCCCGTACGAGACGGCCGTCCGCATCGCCGAGGCCGTCGACACCGGGGCCGCGGCCCCCTGCGACATCGTGCAGACCCCCGAGCCCAGCGCCGAGACCGTCGCCTCCGGTGTGCTGCTGTTCGACGAGCAGGACCGGGTGCTGCTCGTCGACCCCACCTACAAGCCCGGCTGGGAGTTCCCCGGCGGCGTCGTCGAGCCCGGCGAGGCCCCGGCCCGCGCCGGCATGCGCGAGGTGGCCGAGGAGACCGGGATACGGCTCCAGGAGGTGCCCCGGCTGCTGGTCGTCGACTGGGAGCGGCCCGCGCCGCCCGGCTTCGGCGGACTGCGGCTGCTCTTCGACGGCGGACGGCTGGACTCCGCCGCGGCCGGCCGGCTGCTGCTGCCCGGGCCCGAGCTGCGCGACTGGCGCTTCGTCACCGAGGAGGAGGCGGCGGGGCTGCTGCCGCCGGTCCGCTACGAGCGGCTGCGGTGGGCGCTGCGGGCCCGCGAGCGGGCCGCGGCCGTCTATCTGGAGGCCGGCGTCCCGGTCGGCTGAGCCGCGCGTGCCGGTTGCGCCGGTCTCGTGGTGGCTGGTCTGGGTCCGAGTGCCGGTCTCGTGGTGGCCCGTCTGTCGCGGTTGTGCCGGTCTCGTGGTGGCCCGTCTGTCGCCGTTGTGCCGGTCTCGTGCGGAGTCGTCTGTGCCCGCTGTGCCGGCTTCTCGTCGGCTCCTGTGCGCCTACTGTGTCGGCCTCTCGCCCGCTCGTCCCGGTGGCGGCCCGGCCGCGGTGCGATGCCGGCCGGGACTCACTCTACGACGCCGGGCGCGCGAGCCGGGTGCGGCCCCGGGGGCACCGGCGACGTGGGGGACGGCCCGCCGTACCCGGCCGCCGCTTCCCGCAGCACCGCGCCGGCCCGCTGTGTCACCGGATCCCCGTGCCCGAAGCAGGCCACCTCCGTCTCGAGCGCGGCGAGCCGCCGGAAGGAGGCCACGGCCCGGGACCGGTCGAGGTTGAACACGCCCAGGATCACCGCGCCGTCCACCGGCGAGGCGGCGACCGCGTCCCCGGTGAACAGCACACCGTGGGACGGCAGATGCAGCGCGATGCTGCCGTGGGTGTGCCCCGGTGCGTGCACCACGCGGGCACCGCCGCCGAAGTCCAGCACATCGCCGTCGGACAGCTCGGTGACCCGCTGCGGCCGGGCCGGCTCTCCCGGGGGCAGGAGCTTGAGCGCCTCGGCGTGGATCGGGCGCTCCCAGTCCTCGTGGACCGGCGGCGGTCCGGGCGTCTCGCCCCGGACGACGGGCGCGTCGAGGTGGTGGGCCAGCACCTCGGCCCCGTACCGCCCGGCCAGCTCGGCCGCCGCGCCCATGTGGTCCTCGTGGAAGTGGGTGAGCACGATCCGCCGCAGGTCCGCCGGATCGTGCCCGAGGGACCTGATCGCCTCGGCGATCGGCACGCCCGCGCCGCGCACGCCTGCGTCCACGAGGGTCAGCGCGTCGTCGTCGTGCCAGAGGTAGGCCTGGCCGACGGGGAAGCGCAGCAGGTGCAGGCGGGGGGAGAGCTGCACGACCTCCATGGCAGGACCGTAGAGGGGCCCCCGCCCGCGGGCGAGAGCCTTCTGCCGCGGGCAGAAGCGGCGCCCCGGCGCCGGGCTCCGCTGCCGCGCCGGGGCCGGGGCGGCCCGGGTCAGCCCGCGTAGGCGCGCAGAAACAGCGCCTCCGCGACCGACAGGCGCTCCAGCTCCTCGGGCGAGACGCTCTCGTTGACCGCGTGGATCTGGGCCTCCGGTTCGCTCAGGCCGATGAGCAGGATCTCCGCCTGCGGGTACAGCGCGGCCAGGGTGTTGCACAACGGGATGGAGCCGCCCTGACCCGCGTACTGCAGTTCCTCGCCGGGGTAGGCGACCGCCATGGCCTCGGCCATCGCCCGGTAGGCGGGGCTGGTGGTGTCGGCGCGGAACGCCTGGCCCTGGCCGATCTGCTCGGTGCGCACCCGGGCACCCCACGGCGTGTGCGCCTGGAGGTGGGCCTGGAGCAGCTTCGTCGCCTCGGTCGCGTCGACACCCGGCGGCACCCGCAGGCTGACCAGGGCGCGGGCGCTCGCGTGCACGGACGGGGTGGCGCCCACCACCGGCGGGCAGTCGATGCCGAGGACCGTCACCGCGGGCCGCGCCCACAGGCGGTCGGCGACCGTGCCGGAGCCGATCAGCTCCACCCCGTCGAGCACCTTGGCGTCCGCCCGGAACTGCTGCTCGTCGTAGGCGAGGCCGTCCCAGGTGGAGTCGGCGACCAGGCCGTCGACGGTCGTGGAGCCGTCCTCGGCGCGCAGCGAGTCCAGGGTGCGGATCAGCGCGGCGAGCGCGTCCGGAGCGGCACCGCCGAACTGGCCGGAGTGCAGATTGCCTTCGAGGGTGTCGACCTGCACGCGGACCAGGGTCATGCCGCGCAGGGTGGAGGTGACGGTGGGCAGGCCCACCCGGAAGTTGCCCGTGTCGCCGATGACGACGGTGTCGGCCGCGAGCAGGTCGGGGTGCTGCTCGGCGTAGCGCTGCAGGCCGCCGGTGCCCTGCTCCTCCGAGCCCTCGACGACGACCTTGACGGTGACCGGTATGCCGCCGTTGGCCTTCAGCGCGCGCAGCGCGAGCAGGTGCATGATGACGCCGCCCTTGCAGTCGGCGGCGCCGCGCCCGTACCAGCGGCCGTCGCGCTCGGTCAGCTCGAACGGCGGGGTGACCCAGGCGGCCTCGTCCAGCGGCGGCTGCACGTCGTAGTGGGCGTACAGCAGCACCGTCTTCGCGCCCTCGGGGCCGGGCAGGCAGCCGTACACCGACTGCGTGCCGTCCGGGGTGTCCAGCAGCGCCACGTCCGTGAAGCCCTCGGCGCGCAGCGCGTCGGCGATCCAGTTCGCCGCGCCCTCGCACTCGCTCCTCGGATACTGGTCGAAGTCCGCCACCGACTTGAAGGCCACCAGCTCGGCCAACTCCTGCCGGGCCCTGGGCAGCAGGGCGGCGACGGTCTCGGCGACCGGATTCGACGACATGGGTACGCTCCTTGTAGGTGCGAGGGCGCATTCACGAGCACCTGGATGGCGCTCTGTGAGCACTGCTGTGTTGCGGATGATCGTGTCAGCGTAGGCGCGTCCCGCTGGACGGCACGCACCCGCCGATCCTCCCACAGCGGCTCATGATCCCGGCCGCCGTAGGATGCGGGGGACAGATGGGGGTACCCCCTGCTCGGGCAAGCCGGGAGCGTGGGGGAGGCAGTCGGCTTGATCTGGAGCGGTGGACGATCGTGAGCAGCGACAACTCTTCGGCGGACGACGTTCGGCAGGTGTGGGACGTCGTCGTGGTGGGCGCGGGACCCGCGGGGGCCTCGGCCGCCTACGCGGCGGCGGTCACCGGACGGCGCGTGCTGCTGCTGGAGAAGGCGGAGCTGCCCCGTTACAAGACCTGCGGCGGCGGGATCATCGGCCCCTCGCGCGACGCGCTGCCGCCCGGCTTCGAACTGCCGCTGCGCGACCGCGTGCACGCGGTCACGTTCTCACTGGACGGCCGCTTCACCCGCACCCGCCGCTCCAAGCAGATGCTGTTCGGCCTGGTCAACCGGCCCGAGTTCGACCAGCAGCTGGTCGAGCACGCGCAGAAGGCCGGCGCCGAGCTGCGCACCGGCGTGACCGTCCAGCGGGTCGAGCAGCACGGCGCGGCGGTGCCGGACCGGCGCACGGTCGCGGTGGTCCTTCAGGGCGGTGAGACGGTGCTCGCCCGCGCGGGGGTCGGCGCCGACGGCAGCGCCAGCCGGATAGGAGCCCACGTCGGCGTGAAGCTCGACCAGGTGGACCTCGGCCTGGAGGCGGAGATCCCGGTGCCCGAGACCGTCGCCGAGGACTGGCGCGGGCGCGTCCTGATCGACTGGGGCCCCATCCCGGGCAGCTACGGCTGGGTGTTCCCCAAGGGGGACACGCTGACGGTCGGTGTGATCTCGGCGCGCGGCGAAGGCGCCGCCACCAAGCGGTACCTGGAGGACTTCGTCGCCCGCCTGGGCCTGGCCGGCTTCGAGCCGAGCATCTCCTCCGGGCACCTGACCCGCTGCCGGACCGAGGACTCGCCGCTGACGCGCGGGCGGGTGCTGGTGTGCGGGGACGCGGCCGGGATGCTGGAGCCGTGGACCCGCGAGGGCATCTCCTTCGCGCTGCGCTCCGGGCGGCTCGCGGGGGAGTGGGCGGTGCGGATCGCCGAGGCGCACGACGCGGTGGACGCCCGTCGGCAGGCCCTGAACTACGCGTTCGCGATCAAGGCCGGACTCGGGGTGGAGATGGCCGTCGGCAAGCGGATGCTGGCCGTGTTCGAGCGCCGTCCCGGACTCTTCCACGCCGCCCTGACCGGTTTCCGCCCGGCCTGGCGGGCGTTCCGGGACATCACCCAGGGCTCCACCTCCCTGGGGGAGATCGTCCGCACCCACCCCGTGGCCCAGCGCGCCCTGACGGCGCTGGACCGGCGGCCCGCGGCGCAGGCGGCGGCCGCGGAGCAGGAGGCGGAGGGGGTGCGGGACCGGCAGGACGCGGCCGGTTCGTGACCGGTGCTCGCCTCACCGCCGCACGCGGTCCGGCGACTGCGGGCGGCGGTCACTGCGTGACCGTGATGCGGAACACCGGGTGGTCGGCGGCGGCCCGGGCGATCTCCTCGTCGGAGGAGGTCGCCGTGACGCCGTTGAAGTACCCGCCGACCTGCCATCCCCACTTCTCCAGATAGGTCCGCAGGATCGGGAGCGCCTCGGCGTCGGGAAGCTCCACCGCGGTGAACGGGCGCACCTTGCGCCCGACGCGCAGCTCGCCGCCGCCCGCGGCCCGCATGTTGCGCACCCACTGGGAGTGGCCGCGCGCCGAGACCAGGTACTGGCCGCCCTGGTAGGTGTGGGGGTTGACCGGGATGCGCTGCGGCTTGCCGCTCGTGCGGCCGCGCACCGACAGCTCCGCGCTGCCGGCCAGGCTCAGCCCGTGCCGGGCCAGCCAGCCGACGACGTTGTTCAGCCGGGCGCTCATCGGGCTCTGCTCGAGGTAGTACTCCGACGACGACATGGTGACCCCCTCGGGTGCGCCACTGCTGTGGCGATGGTGTGAGAGAGCAGTGCTCTCGTTCCGGGGACCAGTCTGCACGGAGCGGCGCTCCGAAGCAAGAGCGGTGCTCTCTTTTGTGTGCGGTGCTCCGATCGCGTGCGAGACTGGTGCCATGAGCACCGCACAAGGCGCCCGGGCCCGGGCCAGGACGGAGATCACCGCCGCGATCAAGGACGAGGCACGCCGGCAGCTCGCCGCCGAGGGCGCCGCGAAACTCTCGCTGCGCGCCGTGGCCCGCGCGCTCGGCATGGTCTCCTCCGCGCTGTACCGGTACTTCCCCAGCCGCGACGAGTTGCTGACCGCGCTCATCATCGACGCCTACGACTCCCTGGGCGCGGCGGCGGAAGCGGCCCACAACAGCGTCGCCGAGGCGGGGCCGCTGCACCGCTGGACCACCGTGTGCGAGGCGGTCCGCGCCTGGGCGCTGGCCCACCCGCACGAGTACGCGCTGCTGTACGGCTCGCCCGTCCCCGGCTACAGCGCGCCGCAGAGCACCGTCCCGGCCGCCTCCCGCGTCGGGTTGCTCCTCATCGGCATCGCCCGCGACGCCCACCGGGGCGGCCGGCTGGCCGCGCCCGCCCTCCCCGCCGAGCTGCGCCCGGAGGCCGCGCGCATGACCGCCGACCTAGCCCCCGACCTGCCGCCCGAGGCGGTCGCCGCGCTCGTCGCCGCCTGGGCACAGCTGTACGGCCTGGTCGGCTTCGAGGTGTTCGGGCAGTTCCACCGGTTGGTGGAGGACCGGGAGCCGTTCTTCCGGCAGGCGGCGACCCGGCTGGCGCAAGGCGTGGGCCTGACGTCCTGACCGGTCACGACACAGCTCGGTGCCCGCGACCGCGCCCAACTCCTCGTCCTGGCCTACGTGTCCGGGCCGGTGCGGCCGTGCCGGCTGGGCTGAGCCGGTCCGGCCCCCCCGCGTGCGGCCGCCGCTCGCGCTCAGATCGCCGAGGTCTGCCGCCACAGCGCGGCGAGTGCGGGGTCGCCCGTCGTCTCGGGCACCGGCACACGGTTCCACAGCGCCAGGTACAGCTGGTCGGCCGGGCCGGCGAGTTCGGCGTCGGCCTTCTCGGACGCCCCGGGGACGGTGACCGGCGCCTCCTGCGACAGCCGTACGGTCCACACCGCGACCGTGCCATCGGCCGCGTCGCCGCCCGCGCCGCCCGCGCCGCCCGCGCCGCCCGCGCCGCCCGTGCTGCCTGTGCCGTCCGCGTCACCCGGGGCGCCCGCGCCGGCGTGCGCGCCGGTCTGCACCTCGGCCTGTGCGCCGGTGTTCGCGCCGGCGCCCGGGGCGGCGGCCGCGGTGATGGCGCGCACGCGCAGCACGCGCGGCTCCTCGGTGCGCACCCGGCTGCGGGAGCGCGCGTGGAACCCGCGCAGCAGCTCGTCGATGCCGTCGACGGCGAAGCCGGTGTCCACGGCCGTCGGGGCGCCACCGCGCGCCGACTCCGCGTCGAAGCGGTGGACCGCCGTCTCGTGCGCCTGCCGCCGGATCCAGAAGGCCAGCGGCGACGGCGACGGCGCCGGGTGGAACGTCCAGCACCGCACGTCGCCCGGTGCCTCGGCCAGGGTCCGGACGAGCCGGCGGTGGGCGGCCCGGTACCAGGCGAGCAGGTCGGCGCCGTCGAGGTCCGGCGGATCGCCCATCGGAGGCCGCGCGGTGTGCACGTCGGCGACGACGCCGGTGGCCCACAGGTGCACGGCGCCGGTGTGCCGCAGCAGGTCCCGCCCCCGCCAGCCGGGGCACGACGGCACGCGCGCGTCGGTCCCCGCCGCCGCGGCCGCCTCGGCCAGCAGACGGCCCTCCCGGTCCAGCGTGCCGAGCAACTCGGCAGTCTCGATGGTCTTCATGACAGGGAGTGTGCCTGAGCGAGTGCGCGGGGCAGGGGGAATTTCGTCGATCAGTGCGGGTCACGCCTCTGTGGCACGCCGGGTCGCGAAGCCGATCGCGGCGGCCACGGCGGCCAGGACGGCGACGCTGGTGAGCGCGGCCGGCAGCGAGAGCCAGCCGGCCATGAAGCCGATGGCCGGGGGCCCCAGGAGCATGCCGCCGTACCCCAGGGTGGAGGCGATCGCGACACCGCCGGGACCGGCCAGGGCACCGGCGCGCTCGACGGCGACCGGGAAGAGGTTGGCCAGGCCGAGCCCGGTGACGGCGAACCCGAGGAGCGCCGCCCACACGGACGGCGCGAGCGACCCGACGAGCATGCCGGCCGCGGCGACGCAGCCGCCCCCGACGATCGTGCGGGTGCGGCCGAGCCGTTCGAGCAGGACGGTCCCCGACAACCGCCCGACCGTCATCGCCAGCGCGAAGCAGGAGTAGCCGACCGCCGCGACGCCCGCGGAGGCGTCGAGGTCCTGCTGGAAGTGCAGCGCGCCCCAGTCGGCCATCGCGCCCTCGCCGTAGGCCGTGCACAGGGCGACGAGGCCGAGGACGAGCACCACGGCACGGCCGTGCCCGCCCGGACGGCGCGAGCCCGGCTTCTCGACGCGCTCGGCACGGACGTGCTCGGGGTCACCCGGGGACGCCGGCACCGGGGGCCGGTGGCGCAGCAGGGCGCGCCCCGCCACGGCGGTGACGAGCAGGCCGATCACGGTCAGGCCCAGCAGATGCCGGGCCGGGGACAGGTGCGCGGCCACGAGCCCGCCCAGCCCCGAGCCCGCCATGCCGCCGAGGCTGAAGGCCGCGTGGAAGCTGGGCATGATCGGCCGGCGCAGAGCGGCCACCAGGCCCACGGCCGCGCTGTTGAAGGCGACGTTGATACCGCCGTACGCGGCGCCGAAGACCAGCAGGACGGCACCCAGCGCAGGGGCCGAGTGGGTCAGCGGAGGCAGGGCGACGCTGAGCGAGAGCAGGACGGCGCAGACGACGGTGACCAGGTGACTGCCGTAGCGGCGGCACAGGCGGCCGGTGGGGGTCATCGTGACGACGGCGCCCGCCGAGACGCCGAGGAGGGCGAGGCCGAGCGAGCCGACGGAGGCATGGGTCTGGTGTTTGATGTCCGGGATGCGCACGACCCAGCCGGCGAAGACGAAACCGTCGAGGGCGAAGAAGGTCGTGAGCACGACCCGGAGCCGGGTCAGGTCGTCGTCCGGCACGGCACTGTGCGGACGGACTTTGTTCAGAAGCGGCACAAAATGAGGCTACGGGGCATGGTGACGCGGCGGCAAGGGCGCCGGGGTGTCTTCCGCCTGCGAGGCATCACAGGGGCCCGGTCCGCCGTCGGCCTCCTCGACGCCGGATGCCGGCCGGCCCTGCCGTCCGGTGTCAGCCGGTCTTGCGCCCCCAGCGGGCGTCCACCCGGGCCCATTCCTCGGCCCACTGGTCGAAGCGGCGCCGGTCGAGGCGCGTCTGGACCAGCTTGGCCCCACCGATCACCAGCCCCGCGCTGGCCGCCGACGCCCACAGGCCACCCAGGAACGACTGGAAGGCGGCGTCGGCGGCGGAGGCGGGCGGGGGTGTCAGCCCGCCGCGACCGTTGCTCCACACCGTCAGTGGCGAGCCGGGCACTGCGGAGGCCGGGACCCTCGTCCGACCGGTGTGGGTCGAGCCGTCCCGATCGGTCCACCGGACCGTCCCCCACACCAGGGCGCTGCTCGTCGGCCGGGCGGACCCGTGCGTCGGGTCCTGGGTGAGCACGGCCTGCACCGGATGGCTCTGCGCGCGGACCCGCTCCGCGCTCGCCTGCATCGCGCTCGCCGTCAGCACCCCCGCCACCAGCCCCCCGACCGGGGCGAGGACCCAGGCGACGAGCAGGACCCACGCCTCGACGACATCGCTGGTCCGCCGGAGCGGATTGCGCCGCCACCGCCACAGCCACACTCCCTGCCTCCCCAGGCCCCACCCTCCGAAAGGACCTGCCGTGCCGCTCGCAGCCACCGGTGAGCTGGTCGGCGGCGCCGCCGCCGTGCGCTCCGCCGTCGCCGCCTTCAACGTCATCACCCTGGAACACATCGAGGCCGTCGTCGCGGGCGCGGAGGCGGCCTGCGCGCCCGTCGTCCTCCAGGTCAGCGAGAACGCCGTCAAGTTCCGCTACGGACGGCTGCTGCCCCTGGCCCGGGCAGCGGTCGCCGCCGCCGAACGCGCCGCCGTCCCCGTCGCGCTGCACCTCGACCACGTGCAGCGCGAGGACCTGCTGCGGCAGGCCGCCGACGCGGGCTTCAGCTCCGTGATGTACGACGCCTCCCGGCTGCCGTACGCGGAGAACCTCGCCACCACCCGGGCCGCCGCCGACTGGGCGCACGCCCAAGGACTCTGGGTGGAGGCCGAGTTGGGGGAGGTCGGCGGCAAGGACGGCCGGCCGCCGCTGGACGCGCACGCCCCCGGCGCCCGTACCGACCCCAGGGAGGCGCACGCGTTCGTCACCGCCTCCGGGGTGGACGCGCTCGCCGTGGCCGTCGGCAACGCGCACGCCATGACCGAGCGGACCGCCGCCCTCGACCACGACCTGGTCAAGCGGCTGGCCGACGCCCTGGACGTCCCGCTCGTCCTGCACGGCTCCTCCGGCGTGCCCGACGGCGAACTGACCCAGGCCGTCGCCGGCGGCATCGCCAAGGTGAACGTCGGCACCGCCCTCAACGCCGCCATGACCGGCGCCATCCGCGCGTTCCTCGCCGCCCGTCCCGAGGCGGTGGACTCCCGCACCTACCTCAGCGTGGGCCGCGAGGCGATGGTCGCGGAGGTGACCCGGCTCATCGGCGTGATCGGCACCCCTCGGGCGGAAGCGTCACCCACGGTCCCTGAGGCCGGTCACCCCCGGTTCACCGCTTGACGGCCCGCAGCACCACGAACTTCGGGTCACCGGCCACGAGGTGGCAGTTGCCGAACAGCCGCCGCAGCTTGACGTGGTAGCCCAGGTGCCGGTTGCCGCCCCCCCACAGCTCGCCCCCGGGGCGCAGCACCCGCCGCGCCCCGGTGAACATCCGCCAGGCCGTCGTGTCCGTGGTCGCCAGGTGCGAGTGGAACGGCGGGTTGTTCAGCACCAGGTCCACGCTGCCGGCCGCCACCCCCGACAGCCCGTCGCCGACCCGGAACTCGGCGTGCCCCGGCACGTCGTTCGCCTGGTAGGTCGCCTGGGCGGAGGCGATCGCCTGGAACGACTCGTCCGTGAACAGCACCTCGGCCCGCGGGTTGTCCAGCGCCAGCGCCGTACCGACGACGCCGTTGCCGCAGCCCAGGTCCACCACCCGCCGGGCGCCCCGGGTGTCCGGCAGGTGCCGCAGGAAGAAACGTGTGCCGATGTCGAGCCGGTCCGCGCAGAACACACCCGCGTGGTTGACGACCCTGCGCCCGGAGACGGCGCCGATGCCGTCGGGCAGCGTGTACGCATACGGCCACGGGTTGGCGGGCCGCTCCCGCGCCGGATCCGGGGCGCAGAAGATCAGCCGGGCCTTGCGCCGGGCCAGCGAGGTCCGCGTCGGGCCGAGGATCCGCTCGAACAGCGTCAGCGTGGAGGTGTGGATCTCCTTCACCATGCCGGTGCCCACGACCACCGTGCCCTCGTGCACCGCGGGGGCCAGCCGCAGCAGCTGGTCCTCCAGCAGCGCCAGACTCTTGGGCACCCGCACCAGGAGCACGTCGATCCGCTCAGGCGGGGTGTCCTGCGTGGTGAGCAGACCCACCGTGCCGGGCTCGACGCCGTTGCGGGCCAGGTTGGCGCGGGTGGCCTCCTGCCCGAGGTAGGAGTCCGTGATCTGCACCGGCCGGTGCGCCGCCAGCGCCGTGACGAGCGCACCCCAGCGGTCCCCGAGGACCACCAGGCTCCCCGACAGATCCACCGCCTGCTCGGACAGGTGCTCCAGCAGATACGCGTCGGAGGCGTCCCAGGCGCGCAGCCGGTCACGCGGGTCCTCGGGGAACCGGGACAGCTTCAGCTCGCCCCAGGGAGTGCTCATCGGGTCGTTCATCGTCCGTCCAGGCTAGCGGAGCGTCGGCTCATACCCGCCCGGCAGGAGGCCGCCGGCTCCCGTCCTGCCCCGGCAGGAGGCAGTCCCGCCGGGGCAGGATGGAAGGCATGGACGCCGAGCTGTTCCCCCGCGGCCGCACCGAGGTGGCGCCGGGGGCCGTGCACGTACCGGACTGGCTGGACCCGGCACGCCAGCGGGAGCTGCTCGCGGCCTGCCGGCAGTGGGCGCGCCCGCCGGCCGGGCTGCGCACCGTGCGCACGCCCGGCGGCGGCACCATGACCGCCCGGCAGGTGTGCCTGGGCCGGCACTGGTACCCGTACGGCTACGCACCCACCGCGGTCGACGGCGACGGCGCCCCGGTCAAACCCTTCCCGGCCTGGCTGGGCGAGCTGGGCCGGAAGGCGGTGGCCGACGCGCTCGGCCCGCAGGCGGCCACGGGAGCGGCGTACGACATCGCGCTGATCAACTTCTACGGCGCCGACGCCCGCATGGGCATGCACCGCGACAGCGACGAACGGTCCGACGCCCCCGTGGTGTCGCTCAGCCTCGGCGACACCTGTGTGTTCCGCTTCGGCAACACCCGCACCCGCGCCAGGCCCTGGACGGACATCGAACTGCGCAGCGGCGACCTGTTCGTCTTCGGCGGACCCTCCCGGCTCGCCTACCACGGCGTGCCCCGCGTCCACGGCGGCACCGCGCCGGGGGAGTTGGGCCTGTCCGGGCGACTGAACATCACGCTGCGCGTGAGCGGCCTGTAGGCCGCCCCGCCTGCGGATCATGACAGACTCGCCCTCATGAGCGGCAAGGCGGACCCCCGGGCGGCGGGGGAAGGGACCACCTCCAGGACGCGGCTGGACCGGGGGCGCGGGGCGCTCGGACCCGCGTTGCAGCTCGTGCACACCGGGCGCGCCCCGACCCGGGCCGTGCTGACCGCGGAACTGGGGGTGACCCGGGCGACGGCCGGTGCGGTGGCCGCCGAACTGGAGGCGCTGGGCCTGATCCGGGTGGACGCCCGGCCGGGTGCGGCCGCCGGCTCCCAGGGCCGCCCCTCGCACCGCCTGGCGATCGCCGAGGACGGCCCCGTCGCCCTCGCCGCCCAGGTGCACGCCGACGGGTTCCGCGCGGCCCTGGTCGGCCTCGGCGGCCGGATCGTGGCGACCGCGCCGGGCTGCGAGACCGTCGACGCCGACCCGGCGAAGGTGCTCGGCTCCGTCGTCGAGGCAGGCGCCGAACTGCTGCGCACCGCCGGGCGGCGCTGCGTGGGCGCCGGGCTCGCGGTGCCGTCCGCGGTGGCCGAGCCCGACGGCCTGGCCCTCAACCCGCTGCACCTGGCCTGGCCGGTGGGCGCGCCGGTGCAGCGGATCTTCGAGGAGTGCGTGCGGGCGGCCGGGATCACCGGCCCGGCGTTCGCGGCGAACGACGTCAACCTCGCCGCGCTCGCCGAGCACCGGCACGGCGCCGGGCGCGGCGCCCGTGACCTGCTGTGCGTGGCCACCGGCCACCGCGGCGTGGGCGGCGCGCTGGTCCTGGACGGCCGGCTGCACACCGGCAGCTCCGGCCTGGCCCTGGAGGTCGGGCACCTCACCGTCAACCCCGAGGGCCGCCCCTGCCCCTGCGGCAGCCGGGGCTGCCTGGACGTGGAGGCCGACCCGCTGGCCTTCCTCACCGCCGCGGGCCGCGAACCGGGCCCCGAGGTGTCCCTGCTGCAGCAGGCCGACGACCTCATCCGGCACCACCACGACGACCCCGCCGTCCGCACGGCCGTGGCCGCCCTCATCGACCGCCTGGGCCTGGGCCTGGCCGGCCTGGTCAACATCCTCAACCCGGACCGCATCATCCTCGGCGGCCTGCACCGCACCCTGCTCGACACCGACCCGGCCCGCCTGCGCGCGGTCGTCGCCGACCGCAGCCTGTGGGGCCAGAGCGGCGGCGTCCCCATCCCCCCCTGCCCCCTGAGCCACAACAGCCTGGTCGGCGCCGCCGAACTGGCCTGGCAGCCCGTCCTGGACGACCCGCTGACGGCGCTGGCCTGACCCGGGCCGGCGGCGACCGCCCCGCCCCCGAGGGGAGCAGCCGGGGACCGGTTCCGTACTCCCCGGACCGTACGCGCGCTGCCGTCGGCCGTACGACGACCCGGACCCCGCCCCGGGGCCACTCTCGAGACATCACCGCACATGCCTTCGAGGCACTTCGAGGAGACGAACCGAGACGCGGACCCCGGCGAGCCGGCACGGCGACGGCCCCGGGCCGCGGATCCTGCTCCTCCCGCTGCTCCGGGCGATCGTGATCGGTGGCGCCGTCGCCCCCCTGCGCCGCCCCGCCCGGCGCGGTCGTGGCGGACCGTGGCGCGGGCCGGACGGCCCCTGGCGCGGCGGGGCCGGCCGTCCGGCCGGCGACTCGCCGCTCGCCGTGCTCGGCCGACGTTTCGCCTCCGGCGAGATCGACGAGGACGAGTACCGGCGCCGGCTGTCGGTGCTGGAGGAGCAGTTCGGCCGCCCCGGGAAGGGCGGTGCCGGTGCGCTGTGAGCGTGACTGTGACCGCGGCGCTGGGCGACGCCTGGGCGCGCTCACATTCAGGCCCCGGCAGGATTCGGGCCACGGCAGGGTTCAGGCCCTGGCCCGGTGTCCGGGGCAGGGCGGCCGCATGGCCTCAGGCCCCCCGCCCCGGCCCGGTCGCCGATGCCGGGCAGCCCGGGCCGCCCGGGCAGCCCGAGTGGGCCGGGCCGCCCGGTCAGCCGGGAACGGCGGACCGGGCGGGAGCGTGGGCGGGACGGGGAGCGTCGAGCGCGGGTTCCGGGCCGACGCCGGCGAACCGGGGCACGGGCTGCTCCCCGGCCGTCACCCGCGGCACCCGGGCCGGCACCGTGACCGGGCCGGCGGTGGTGGGCAGGGTGAACCACACCACCTTGCCCCGGTCGCCGTCCGGGCGGGCGCCCCAGCTCTCGCTCATCGCGGCCACCATCGCCAGCCCGCGGCCCTCGGTGGCCATGGGGGCGATGTCACCCAGGTCCTCCACCACGGGAAGACGCGGATCGTGGTCGCGCACGGAGACGGTGAGCCGGTCCAGCAGGTGTTCGAGCTGGACGGTGCACAGTTTGTCGGGCTGGGCGTGCTGGTGGACGTTGGTCAGCAACTCCGTCACACCGAGCGCGGCCCGGTCTATCAGAGGGTCCAGATTCCAGTAGCGCAAGTGCGCCGATACGATTCTGCGGACCTGGCCGATCCGCGACGGCAGGGCTTGGAGCTCCACCGTGCAGTGCCTGCTTGGGTGACTGGTCACGGCTGCGACTCCCCGACGTTGAGGTCCGGAAGAACACGACGTTTCGGATGCAGCAGGACGCCTGCGTGACACTGCCGCCTGCTGTCGTGGCCGGCGGGCTGGTTCGCAGCGTTATCGCCGGTAAACCCAGAGTGACGTGAGACCAGAGTGACGCAAGGGGTTCGGCACCGCAACTTCGAGCCACCTTCGGTCGTGCGGTCGTTCGTGGTCCCGCATGCCCTCCTGCCCTCCTGCCCGGCGCATCCGGCGCGTCCGGCGCGCGGTCCTGTGCGGAGCAGTCCCGCGCGGTGCAGTCTGCCTCCCTCGGGCACCGGGCACCAGTGCGTGCGGGCCGCTCGATGGGCGGCGTCCGGGAGCACTCTTTCGAACGCGCCCCCACCCGTGCGCGCCGTGCGCCGCCCGCGCGCCCTGGCAGGCCGTGCCCCAGGGCTCCCTTTGAGCCGCCCAAAGTGGCGTTTATGCAGGTGAGAAGCGTGTTCCAGGTGTCTATCATCGGTGGCGTCCGGCCGCGCGACACGCCGTCGGCGCCCACCGTAAGGAGTCCCGCCGTGAGCACCACCCAGCAGCGCCGGACCGGCGAAACCCTCGACGTCGACCGCAGTGACATCGGCTACCGCACCTGGCTCAAAGAAGCGGTCCGCAAGGTCCAGGCCGACGCCAACCGCTCGGCCGACACCCATCTGCTGCGCTTCCCGCTGCCCGAGGACTGGGGCATCGACCTGTACCTCAAGGACGAGTCGACCCACCCGACCGGAAGCCTCAAGCACCGCCTGGCACGTTCGCTGTTCCTGTACGGCCTGTGCAACGGCTGGATCCGGCCGGGCCGCCCGGTGATCGAGGCCTCCAGCGGCTCGACGGCCGTGTCGGAGGCGTACTTCGCGAAGCTGATCGGTGTGCCCTTCGTCGCGGTGATGCCGCGCACGACGAGCGCCGAGAAGTGCCGCCTGATCGAGTTCCACGGCGGCCGGTGCCACTTCGTGGACGACCCGCGCACGATGTACGAGGAGTCCGCCCGCCTCGCGGCGGAGACCGGCGGCCACTACATGGACCAGTTCACCTACGCCGAGCGGGCCACGGACTGGCGCGGCAACAACAACATCGCCGAGTCGATCTTCCGGCAGCTCCGGCTGGAACGCTTCCCGGAGCCGGCCTGGATCGTCGCCACCGCGGGCACCGGCGGCACCTCCGCGACCCTCGCCCGCTACGTCCACTACATGCAGTACGACACCCGGATCTGCGTCGCCGACCCGGACAACTCCTGCTTCTTCGAGGGCTGGACCACCGGCGAGACGGACGTCTCCTGCGACTGCGGCTCACGCATCGAGGGCATCGGCCGCCCGCGCATGGAGCCGAGCTTCGTGCCCGGTGCCATCGACCGGATGATGAAGGTGCCGGACGCCGCCTCCGTCGCCGCCGTACGCGCCCTGGAACGGGTCATCGGCCGCAAGGCGGGCGGCTCCACGGGCACCGGCCTGTGGAGCGCCCTGAAGATCGTCGCCGAGATGCGCGCCCAGGGCCGCCGGGGCAGCGTGGTGACCCTGCTGTGCGACCCGGGGGACCGCTATCTCGACAAGTACTACTCGGACGCCTGGCTGGCCGGCCAGGGCCTGGACATCGCCCCGTACACCGCGACGATCGACGCCTTCCTGACCGCCGGGGTGTGGCCGGACTGAGACGGACGCGGCCGGCCCCACCGGGGAGGATGGCGCGGATACGGCACCCGGCGGGATCCGCCGCCTGCGCCGCGCCGTTGACGGCCTCTCAGCCCTGCGCGTCTTCCTCCGGCTCGCCCGCCACCACCAGCCGCAGATACTCGCCCACCTCGGCGCGCGCCTCGGCGGGCAGCCCCGCGTCCGTCACCAGCGTGTCGACCCGCTCCAGTGTGGCGAACGAACTCAGCCCCACCACACCCCACTTGGTGTGGTCCGCGACCACCACGACCCGGCGCGCCGACTGCACCAGCCGCCGGTTGGTCTCGGCCTCGGCGAGGTTCGGTGTCGACAGGCCGGCCTCCACCGATATCCCGTGCACCCCGAGGAACAGCAGGTCGAAGTGGAGCGTGGCGATCGCCTGGTCGGCCACCGGCCCCACCAGCGAGTCGGACGGGGTGCGCACGCCACCGGTCAGCACCACCGTGGCCGCGCCCTGCCGCTGGCCGGAGGTGCGCTGGGCGGTGTGGAAGACATCGGCCACCCGTACCGAGTTGGTGACCACGGTCAGCTCCGGCACGTCCACCAGGTGATGGGCGAGCGCGTACGTCGTCGTGCCGCCCGACAGGGCGATCGCCGACCCCGGCGCGACCAACTGCGCCGCCGCCCGCGCGATGTCCTCCTTGGCGGTCAGCTCCAGGCCCGACTTCGCCTCGAAGCCCGGCTCGTGGGTGCTGGCCTCCACGACCGGCACCGCGCCGCCGTGCACCTTCTCGAGCATGCCCTGCCGGGCCAGCGCGTCCAGGTCACGGCGGACGGTCATGTCCGACACGCCGAGTTTCCGGGTCAGCTCGTTGACCCGGACCCCGCCGCGGCGCCGGACCTCGTCCAGGATCAGGGCGCGCCGCTGCTCCGCGAGGAGGTTCTGATTCTCACTCACGTGGCTCAGGTTCCTTTCACCTCAAGCAGGGTCCGACACGCCCGGGGCGCACCCGCTCCGACGGAGAGGTTCGCCAGGGCACCGGTGCGCGGACGCCCCATCCTTTCATGGGGCGCCGTCCGTCGCGCCACCGCCTGTCCCGGCGCGCGCATGTCAGGTATATACGTGGTCCGTATACGTCGTCCGTACGGCACGTGCCCACGTCGCCGCACGGATGCGTCATCGCGCAAAGTGCTCGTCACACGGATCGGGGAGATTCCGTGAGGAGACGTGTGGCGTCCGCCTGCGGCGGAGATCCTGACTCCGCACGGACACCGGCACACCGCGCAACGACGCCGGCACAACCGGCACAAGCTGCGCAATGGAAACAAGGGGCGCAGTAGCACAAGGCGGCGCATCACGGGGGAGGCGCAGAAGGTGGAACGTCCGCAGCGGCAGCCGGCCGCGCCCCGGCCGGGCGCACCGCCGGTGACGGACGGGACGACGGACCCGGCGGCCCGCCCGGCCGCCCCGCCCGCGCCCTCGGAACCGGCCTCGGCCGATCTGGAACTGCTCGTCCACGGTGTCGGCGGCACCACCCCCGACAAGATGCTCGACGACCCGCGCACCGTGCGGGTCACCGGCGACGACACCGCGGCCGTCTACCGGCGGGCCGACGACGTGGACGCCGAGATGCGGCCCGGCGGACACCGGAGCACCCCCGTGCCCGAGGCCTACGTCTGGTGCAACCTCACCTCCGGCAACGGCAGCCGCGCCCTGTGGCTGTTGCTGCTGCCGTTCATGGTGGTCAACCTCGCCCACTGGATGCGCCCCTGCGCGCACGGACGCCGCCGCACCGTGCGCCTGTACGGCCTGCTGGTCCGCCTGTGCGGCCTGACCCTGACCGTGCTGCTCGTCGCCGCCGCCTGCGAGGCCGCACTCGACCTGATCGCCTGGCAGTGCGCGGGCACGCGCGCGTGTGCCGCCCGCCACTCCTGGCTGGGCTTCCTCTCGCCCGCCGCCGGCGGCTGGTGGAGCACGCCCGGCCGCAGGCTCGTCCTCGCCGCGCTGGTGCCCGGCGCCCTCCCCGCCCTGCTGTGGTACCTGTCGCACCGCACCTGGAGCGCCTACGAGTCCCAGCAGCCCCTGTCCCCGGGATCCGACCCGGAGGAGGACACCGCCGGCGGCGCGCTGGCCCGGCCCGGCTTCTGGTACGGGCGCCGTCTGGTGGCCCGGCTGCGCGCCGCCCACACCGCCGCCGGACTGCTGACCGTGGCCGCCGCCCTCACGCTGCCTGCCGCGCACGCCGACCGCCGCCCCGGCGGGTTGGAAGCACTGGACCCCTTGGGTTGGCTCCTGCAGGCCGCCCTGGCCGTCACGGCGGGCGTCGTGGTGGGCGTGGTCTGCCGGCGCGGCCGCAGCGAGCACCGCCTCGACCGGCAGCTCGACCGCCCCCTGGTACGCCGCCTGCCGCTGGGCGCCCTCCTGCTGCTCGCGCTCGCCGCGCTGTACGCCGGCTGGTCCCGCCCCGGCTGGCACTCGACCGGCCGGCTGCAGGGCGATGCCGCTTTCGGCGCCATCACGCTGGTGCAGGGCTTCCTGGTCGTCGTGCTCGGCGTCACCGCGCACCTGTTGCACCGCGCCCACCGTCCGCCCTCCCGGGCCGCCGCGGGCAGCGACGCCGCGCCCTCACCCGCCGCGCTGCGCGGCCTCGGCGGGCCGGTGGTCGCGATGCTGGCCTGCGCCCTGGGCGGCGTCATGTCCGGCGGAGTCGCGCAACGGGTGTCCGACTGGCTGGACGGCACCGGCACCGCCCTGCCCGGCCCGCCGGTCCTGCTCACCTGGCAGGCCTCCGTCATCCCGCCGCTGCTCGTGGTGGTGCTGGTGCTGTGCGGCCGGCTGGCCGGGCGCGCCCTGCGGCGGGCCCGCGCCGAGCGCACGGCGGTCGCGCGCGACTACCCGGACGAGCCGCTGGACGCCCGGCGCACCCGCCAGATCGCCCGCGTCCGCGCGGTGGCGACCCTCACCGACGACGCGCCCCTCGTCGCCGGCGTCGTCTCCGCCGTCGCCCTGCTGCTGGGTGCCGCGGCCGTCGTCGGCGCCCTGGGCCCCGGCCGCACCCCGGCCCGGGCCGCCGCGGGCCTGCAGGCCCCCGTCCTGGGCGCGGCCGAGACCGCGCAGGCCCTGGGCTCCTGGCTGATAGGGCTGGGCTTCATCGTCTTCGTCACCTGGGGCCAGCGCGCCTACAAGGACGCCTCCGCCCGGCGCACCATCGGCATCCTGTGGGACGTCGGCACCTTCTGGCCGCGCGCCGCGCACCCCTTCGCGCCCCCGTGCTACGCCGAACGCGCGGTGCCCGACCTCACCTGGCGGATGGCGACCTGGACCCGGGAAACGGGCGGCCGACTGGTGCTGTCCGGGCACTCCCAGGGCAGCGTGCTGGCCGCCGCCGCGGCCTGGCAGCTGCCGCCGTCCGTGCGGCGGCGGGTCGCGCTGCTCACCTACGGCTCCCCGCTGACCCGGCTCTACGGCCGCTGGTTCCCGGCCCACTTCGGCCAAGAGGCCCTCGTCGGCCTGCACCGCGACATCGTCTGCTGGCGCAACCTCTACCGGCTCACCGACCCCATCGGCGGGCCCGTCCGGCTGCCCGGCGACTGCGGCCCGACCGTGGACCGCGCCCCCCTGAAAGACCCGCTCGTCTACGGCCGCACCGCCCGGCATCCGCTGCCCGAGCCGATCCTCGGCCACTCCGACTACCAGGCCGACCCGGCCTTCGCGGAGGAACGCCGCCGGCTGCTGGCCCGGCTGCACCCCGAGGTGCCGGCACCGCGCCACGGCACCGGGCAGCCCACGGATCCGGACGGCACCGGGCCGACGGGCACCGAGCGGCAGGAGGACGCCGGACCTCAGGGCAACGGGGGCAGATCCTCGGGGTAGAGCAGCGTCAGATCGTCGGTGTCCGGGTCCTCGAGCTGCGCCACCCGGCCCGCGTGCCGCTCGACCATCGCCTCGAAGGTCTGCCGCGCGGTACGGCCGTTGCCGAACGCGGCACCCTTGGGGATCTCCGTGAAGTACTTCAGCAGCGCCTCGGCCGTCCCCGGAGCCAGCCGGTACTCGTGCTCCTCGGCCTGCTGCTCCACGATGCGCAGCAGCTCCTCGGGACCGTAGTCGCTGAAGGTGATCGTGCGGGAGAAGCGGGAGGCCACACCGGGGTTGACGGACAGGAAGCGCTCCATCTCGGCGGTGTAGCCGGCGACGATCACCACGACCGCGTCCCGGTGGTCCTCCATCAGCTTCACCAGCGTGTCGATGGCCTCCTTGCCGAAGTCGCGCCCGGCGTCCTCCGGCGAGAGCGCGTACGCCTCGTCGATGAACAGCACCCCGCCGCGCGCCTTCTCGAACGCCTCCTGGGTGCGGATCGCGGTCGAGCCGATGTGCTCGCCGACCAGGTCCACCCGGGACACCTCGACGAGGTGGCCCTTGTCCAGCACCCCGAGGGAGGCCAGGATCTCGCCGTACAGACGGGCGACCGTCGTCTTGCCGGTGCCCGGTGAACCGGTGAAGACCAGATGCCGCTTGACCGAGGCGGCCTTCAGGCCCGCCCGCTGCCGGCGCCGGCCCACCTCGATCATGTCGGTGAGGGCGCGGACCTCCCGCTTCACGCTGTCCAGGCCCACCAGGGCGTCGAGTTCACCGAGTACGTCCCGCGCGGTGCGCGCGGGCCGTTCCGGCTCCGGCGCGGGCGGCAGCGGCGCCTGCTCGGTGGCGCGCTGCCCGGGGACGGCACCCAGCAGGCCCGCGGACGGGCTCGCCGTCTGCACGGCCGTCTCCCGCGCGACCGGCGGGCGGGCCCCCCCCCCCCCCCCCCCCGCGCCCCCCCCCCCCCCCGGGGCCGCGCCCCCCCCCCCCCCCCCCCCCCCCCCCCCCCCCCCCCCCCCCCCCCCCCCCCCCCCCCCCCCCCCCCCCCCCCCCCCCCCCCGGCGGCCGCCCCCGGCCGCCGGCGCAACGGGTTCTTCGACGCCCTCGCCCACACGATGCGGCACGCCGCCGCCTCCCCGGGCGTCCCCCGTGCCGAGGCGGGCCGCCTGCGGGCCCGCTCCGCCACGTCACCGAACCAGCTGATGCGGCGGGTCCGCCCGGCCGGCAGGCCCCCGGGGGGGGGCGGGGCGGTTCCCCCCCCCCCCCCCCCGCCGCCCCCCCGGGCCCCCCCCCCGCCCCCGGGCGGGCCCCCCGCCCCCTCTTCTCCCCCCGGTCGGGCGACCGCCCCCCGCCCCCCCCCCGCCCCCGGCCCGCCCCCGCGGGGGGGGGGGGCGCCCCCCGCCGCTCTCGTCGCTGGTGCAGTCCTCCACCAGGGGGCCCGAGCCGCCCGCCGCGTCCGGCCCGCCGTCCGCGAACTCGTACCCCCCGCGTGCGCCCCGCTCCGTACGGCACCTGCGCAGCGTGGTGCGGCAGCCGTCGATCACGTGGAAGCCGTAGCCGCCGCTGCCGGTCACCCGGCAGCCCAGGAAGCTGCCCCGGCCCCCGGCGGAGACGTAGAAGCCGGCCTCGGTGGGGGAGTCGACCGTGCACCGCTCGATGGTGGGGTCGGCGCCCTTGGTGACGATCACGCCGGTCTGGGTGCCGTCCACGGTGCAGTTGTTGAGCGTGCCGCCGCTGCCGTGGTCGCGGAACCAGGCGCCGGTGGCCGCGTCCTTGATCCGGCAGTCGTCGAGCTGCGCGGTGGCGCCGTCGCTCACCGACACGGCGGTGTTGCGCACCTGCGACAGGTCGCTGTCGACGACGTCCGCGCGGGAGCCGCGGTCCAGGACGAACAGCGCGTCCGGCACGTCGTGCACCCGGCAGGAGTCGAGGACCGCCGTCGCCCCGTCGCTGACCCACACGGCCGGGTAGTCGCCGGTGCTGTCGAAGATCTCGCACTGGTTGGCGTCCACCCGGGTGCCCGGGTCCCACACCGACAGGCCGTTGCGCCCGAAGCGGCGCACCGTGGTCCGCGTCAGCGTCAGCACCGACCGCGAGCGCAGGTCCACCGCGTTCTCCGGGATGTCGTTGATCCGGCAGTCGGCGAGGGTGAGCACGGCGTCCGTGTCGAGGGTGACCCCGTCGGCCGTGGTGCGGTGCACGTCGCAGTCGGTGAGGTGGGCGGTGGCCCGGCCGGTGATCTGCACTCCGCTGCCGCGTACCTCGTAGACCTCGCAGCCGACCGCCTCGAGCGCGGAGCTGTCCCCGGTCACGGTGATGCCCGCGCCGGAGGCGTGGTGCACCCGGCAGCGCTCCAGCCGCGGGTGGGCGCCGCCGCGGACGGCCACACCCGCCTGCCCGGCGGCCACGACCTCGCACTCCTCGAACACCCCGCCACCGCCGTCGAGCACGGCGATGCCGATGCCGGCCGGATTGTCCACCGTGCACTGCCGCACCGTCGGCCGGGCGCCGCCGCGCACCTCTACGCCCGTCGCGGACCGGGTCACGATCCGCACGTTCCGCAGCTCGGCCGCGCCCTCCTCCACCAGCAGCGCGGGCGCGGCGGCGTCCTGCCCCTCCACGTGCAGGTCCTGCACGACCGCCGAGGCCCGCACGGTCAGCGGCACACCGTCCACGGGGGCGATGCGCACCGAGCCGGGCGAGCCCTCCGGGCCGCGCAGGGTCACCGCCCGCTGGAGGACGAGGTTCTCGCGGTAGGTGCCCGGGGCCACGGTGAGGACGTCGCCGTCCGCCGCGGCCTCCAGGGCGGCGGCGAGCGATGCGTACTCACCCGCGCGGCGCCGCCACCGCGACGTGCCGGTGTGCGTCACCTGGACCGTGCCCTGTGCCATGGCGTTGCTGTGTCCCCACCTCGTCGTACTGACGGCTCGCTCGTGTGCGGGTCGTTGCCGATTGGGTCGGCCGGTCCACCGTAGCGTGCGCGTCGGGGGCAGGTTGACCGGAGTCCGAAGGAGGTCAACTGCCGGTTCCGGTACGGCCCCAGTCCGGACCGGCGCGTTCCCAGGCACGGTCCCAGTGCGCGTAGCGGCGGCGGACCAGACTCCAGACGATCAGCCTGCGTATGCCCTCCACCGCTCCCGCGGTCAGCAGGGCCGTGCCGAGGCCGGCGAGGACGGCGTGGGTGGTGGCCGTGGCGGGGTCCAGGGGGCGCATCGCCAGGTGCCCGTGCCGGTCGGTCCACACCGGGAAGTGGTCTCCCGGATGCGGGGACTTCAGGCTCGTGGTGACCGGGCCGTGCTGCCGCGTGCCGTCCGGGGCGGTCCAGTCGGCCGCCACGCGGTGGCGCAGCTCACGCCCGGTGGAGATCTCCGGATCCGGGTCCGGCGTGAGCCGGTCGAGCTCCTTGACCACGGTGGCCGTGACGACGTACCGGGTGTGCCGCTGCTCGCGCACCGCGCGTTGCAGGGCGTCCTGGGCGGCGGATCCGACGAGCGCACCGACCACGGGCGCGGCGACCAGGACCAGCAGCAGGGCCGCCAACGCCACCCAGGACTCGACCAGATCCGTCGTGCGCCGCAGCGGATTGCGCCGCCAGCGCCACAGTCCGCTGATCGCTCGCACGTCCCGCACCCCCCTTCCTGCTCCGTGATAACCCCTGGCGGAGCCCGTCATCGGCGAACCCGGTCGAAGAGAGAGCGAAATCACCTCGGCCGGGGGCTCTCAGGAAACTCTCACCAGACCCCAACGACCGTGCCGCGTACGGGGTTCCCGCCGCCGCACGCGGATCGTCCGCACCCCTCATTCGAGGACGGTGACCGGGTCGCCGACCCGGATGGTGCCGGTCGACTCGGGCACCAGGTTCTGCCCGAAGACGAGGTCGCCGCCGAAGCGGCGGTGGCGGCCCAGGGTGCGCAGGGGCTCCTTGCCGCGCTCGGCGGTGGCCTGGTCGGTGGTGGTGACCACGCACCGGCCGCACGGCTTGGCCACCCGGAAGACGACCTCACCGATCGTGATGCGCTGCCAGTCGTCCTCGGCCCAGGCGGGCGCACCGGCCACCACGACGTTCGGCCGGAACCGGTTCATCGGCACCGGGCCCTCCTCGGCCCGGTCGCCCTCGGCGATCAGCGCGTTGAGCGAGTCCAGCGACGCCCGCGAGGCCAGCAGCAGCGGATAGCCGTCGGCGAAGCTGACCGTCTCGCCCGGCAGCGCGTACGTGGGGTCGACGGGCCGGCGTGTGGCGGGATCGTCCATGTGCACCAGCCGCGTGCCCGCGCCCACCAGGGCGCTGCACCAGGCGTGGGCGGCGGCGCCGGCCGGAACGGCCTCCACCTTGTCGCCGAAGACCTGCACCGTCACCGTGGCGCCCGGCGGCGGCACGGGCACCGTGATCGGGTCCTGCCCGGGCGCGGACAGACGCAGGCCGCCGCCGGGCAGAAGCTCGGCGGCGGCCAACGCGAGATGCGGCTGCTGGCGTTGCGTGACGACCTTTCCCCCGTCGTCGATCAGCACCCAGCGCCGGTCCCCGGCCAGCCCCCAGGGCTCCACCACGGCCTCCCGGAGCCCTGTGGCCCGGAACGCCTTGACCGGGTGTATGTGCAGCGACTGCAGTTCCGCGTTCCCCATGACCTCATCCTGCCAGGCGGCACGGACGGGCCGGGAGCGGATCAGTAACCGCGGTACTGCTGGTTCTGGTACGGGTCCTGGTAGGGCGCCGGGGCGGGCCGGGGCGCGGCCGGGCGCATCGCCTCGTACCCGGCGCCGCCCGTCATCGGGCGCGGCGGGGTCTGCTGCTGCGGGCCCGGGTACCCGCGGGGCCCGGAGGCCTGCTGCGGGA
>NZ_LR732544.1:6229879-6242913 GCF_902506575.1 Streptomyces mexicanus
CACCACCGCACCGCACAGCACTCCAGGGAGTTCCCCCGTGACCTGCTTCTTCGATCCTCAGCACGGCCCCGGCACCGCGACCGTGACCTGGTCCCCGCAGTGGGGCGTCCCGCGGCCGGTGCAGGCCTGCGGTGGCTGCGCACAGCGGGTGCAGACCACGGTGCCGCCGTTCTACACCCCGCCCCAGCAGGGCTACCCGCAGCCCGCGCCGCAGGCGTACCCCCCGCAGGGCTACCCGCAGCAGGGCGGTTACGGCCAGCCGTACGCGGACCCGCACGAGCACTACGACCACCACGACCACCAGCAGCACGGCGGCGGCCGCCGGTTCGGGGCCGGCGCGCTCATCGGCGCCGGTGCGGCCGGCCTCGTCGGGGGCGCCCTGCTGAACGAGGCGTTCGACGACGACGAACCGGAGGTCGTCGTCAACAACTTCTACGAGGACTGACCCCGGCGACGTCCGCGAGGACCGCCCCCGCAGACGTCCGCGAGGACGCCCCTCGCCCGCCCGCCCTCGTCCCCGATCGCGCTCCGCGGCGGACGGGCACCGCTCACCCCGCCCTTACCATGGGTGGACGCATTTGTGCGCCAACTGTGAAGAGGGCGGGGACAGGAGAGGGCTGTGACGGAGAGCTCCGGTGGCTTCGAGGATCCGCCCGCCGAGGTGCTGGCGGAGGCGGCCGCCGCGTTCGGGCTGCTCGCCTCCTCGGCCCGGCTCCACCTGATGTGGGCGCTGTCGCAGGGCGAGAGCGACGTCACGAACCTCGCCCACCGGGTGGGCGGTGCGCTGCCCGCGGTCAGTCAGCACCTGGCCAAGCTGAAGCTGGCCGGGCTCGTCCGGTCCCGGCGGGAGGGGCGTCGGCAGGTCTACTACATCGACGACCCCGACATCGTGACACTCGTGCGCGTGATGGTCGGGCAGCTGACCGCGCGGTCGCAGCAGGCCTCCGCACCGGTGCACCGGTTGCGCGGGATCGGTGGCTGAGAGCACCGCGTCCGCGGGAGGGCACGGCGGGGCGCCGGACACCGGCCTCCCGCCGGCGTTCGCCGACGCCCGCGCCGCCGGGTCCGCCGACCCGGCCCACGGAGCGGCCGACCGGGCCCGCGGGGCGGCCGGCCCGACGCACGGAGCGGCCGACCCGGTGGACCGAGCGCCCGGCCCGGCCTTCGGGGCGACCGATCCGCCCTCCGGGGCCGAGCAGCCGGTCCCGGCCGAGCCGACCGTGCTCGAGGTCCTGCGCGAGCTGGGCACCGGTCCGCGCGGTCTGACGGAGGCGGAGGCCGGGGAGCGGCTGGCCCGGTTCGGTGCGAACGTGCTTCCCTCGCGCCGGGAAGCGAGCCGACTGCGGCTGTTCGTCCGCAGCCTGCGGGACCCGTTCACCGCGGTCTTGCTGTGCCTGGGTCTGGTGTCGGCGGCCGTCTTCGCCGGGGGGACCGCCTCGGTGATCCTGCTGCTGGTCGTGGTGAGCTGTGCGCTCCGGGCGGCCGGGGAACACCGGGCGGACCGGTCCACGGCCGCGCTGCGCGAGCTGGTGGCGACCACCGCCACGGTCGTGCGCCGCGCGGACGCGGACGCGGCCCCCGCGAGCCGGGAGCTGCCCGTGGACGAACTGGTCCCGGGGGACGTCGTCCGGCTCGGACCGGGCGACCTCGTACCGGCGGACGTACGGCTGCTGCGGGCGCGCGGCCTGACCGTGCACCAGTCGGCGCTGACGGGCGAGTCCGCCCCCGTCGCCAAGAGCGCCGGCGACGTCCCGGCCGACGACACGGCCGCCGGCCTCTTCGGGCAGCCCCACCGGTGCTTCCAGGGCAGCAGTGTCGTCTCCGGCAGCGCCACCGCCGTCGTCACGGCGACCGGCGCGCGCACCCGGTTCGCCGCCGCGCACGGCCGGGCGGACGGACGGCGGGCGCCGAGCGCCTTCGACCGTTCCGTGCACGGTGTCTCCTGGATCCTGATCCGGTTCATGCTGCTCACCCCGCCGCTGGTGCTGATGGCCAACGCGGCGCTGCGCGGGCGCGGCCTGGAGACGCTGCCGTTCGCCGTCGCCGTCGCGGTCGGGCTGACCCCGGAGATGCTGCCGGTGCTGGTCACCACCTGTCTGGCACGGGGAGCGGCGGTGCTGGCACGCACCCACGGAGTGATCGCCAAGCGGCTGCCCGCCCTGCACGACCTCGGCGCCGTGGACGTGCTGTGCGTGGACAAGACCGGCACCCTCACCCAGGACCGCCCGGTCGTCGACCGCTCCCTCGGCCCGGACGGCCACGACGACCCCGAGGTGCTGCGCTGGGCGGCCGTCAACGCCTGGTGGACCCTGCACCTGGCCGACCTGCCCGCGCCCGACGCCCTGGACGAGGCCGTCCTGGAGCGGGCCGAGGAGGCCGAGGTGACGGCGTACGACGGGATCGCGGCCGTGCCGTTCGATCCGGCCCGCCGCCTGTCGACCGCCGTGGTCCGCACCCCCGGCCGGCTCGGCGCACACACCCTGGTCGTCAAGGGCGACGTCCGAGCCGTCCTGGAACGCTGCGCCCTCACCGACGACGAGCGCGCACGGCTGGCCGCCCTCGCCGGGCTCCAGGCGCGACAGGGCCTGCGCGTGCTGGCCGTCGCCACCGCCGAACGCCCCGCCCGCACCCGCGACTACACCCCCGCCGACGAACGGGGCCTGACCTTCCGCGGCCTGGTCACCCTGCGGGACGACCTCGCCCCCTCCGCCGCCCCGGCGCTGCGGGACCTCGCCGAGCGGGCGGTGACCGTCAAGGTGCTCACCGGGGACCACCCGGGCACGGCCCTGCGCGCCTGCCGGGACCTGGGGCTGGCCGTGGAGGCGGCCGACGTCCTCAGCGCCGACCGCATCGACGCCGTCGCCGACGCCGACCTGCCGGAGCTGGCCGGCCGTACGACGGTCTTCGCCCGCTGCACGCCCGAGCACAAGACTCGGATCACGCGGGCGCTGCGGGCCGCCGGCCACACCGTCGGTTTCCTCGGTGACGGGGTCAACGACCTGCCCGCGCTGCGCGCCGCCGACGTCGGCATCGCCCCGCGGGGGGCCGCCGACGTGGCCCGGGAGGGCGCCGACGTGGTGCTCGCCGAGAAGGACCTCACCGCGATCGCGCACGCGGTCGGCGCGGGCCGGCACGCCGGCGGCAACATCGCCACCTACCTGCGCGTCACCCTGTCCTCCAACCTCGGCAACGTCATCGCGATGCTCTCCGCCGGGCTGCTGCTGCCGTTCCTGCCGATGCTGCCGGCACAGGTGCTCACCCAGAACCTGTGCTTCGACGCGGCCCAGCTCGCCTTCGCCCACGACCGCCCGCACCCCTCGGTGCTGCGCCGGCCGACGGTGCTGCGCCCCCGCGGCCTGCTGCGGTTCATCACCGGCTTCGGCATGCTCAACGCGGTCGCCGACCTCGCCACGTTCGGCGTGCTCGCGCTCGCCCTGCACGGGCCGGGCACGGGGGACGACGAGGCGGTGTTCCACTCCGGGTGGTTCACCGAGAACCTGCTCACCCAGGCGCTGGTGATGCTGCTGCTGCGCACCGGCCGGCGCGGCGCCGGGGGCCGGCGGCCGGGCCCGGTCGCCTGGGCCGCGATCGCGCTGGCCGTCATCGGCCTGGCGCTCCCGCCGTCCCCGCTCGGCCCCGCGCTCGGCCTGACCGCCCTGCCGCCGCTGTACTACGCCCTGCTCACCGCCGTCCTGCTGCTGTACGCCGGCTGTCTGCTGTTGGCCCGCGTCCGCCGTGAACGACGGTCCGCGTGAGGCGCCCCGCCCGCACGGACGGCTGTCCGCGGCCTTGCCGGGGCCTGTGGAGCGGGTGTGGATCTGTCCTGCCCGCCCTTGGGTTTGTTAGATTGCGCAATCACGCAACCGATGCGGAGCGAGCGCCCGACGGGGAGCGAGCGCTTCGCCGGTCCGTAGACCGCCGCGCATGTCCGGCCGTGCCCCGACGGCCCGGTCTGATGGGCCCGACCGTTCAGGGGAGTGGGAGATGAGCGAGCCGTGGGACGGCCGGGCCGGCCAGGCCACGCGCCGGCGCACCGCCCAGGTGCCCGGGCAGCGTACGGCCGGCGCCGAGGCCGGACACTCGCGAGGCGGCAGGGCCGCGGCCCGGGCGGCGGACGCCCGCCCGCGTGACGCCGCCCGCCGGGCCGCCGCCTCCCGGGGGCGCGGCGGCCCGCGCCCGCGGCGCCGGGCCCGTACGGCCGGACGGGGCAGGCGCATTCTGAAGATCGCCGCGCTCTGCCTGTCCGCCCTGATCGTGGTCACCGCGGGCGTCGGCTGGTGGTTCTACGAGCACCTCAACGGCAACATCAACAGCGTCTCGCTCGACGGCAAGGGCGGCGCGGAGACGGCGGACGCCTTCGGCCGCACGCCGATCAACATCCTGGTCATGGGCTCGGACGGCCGCACCAACGCCGCCGACTGCTCGCTCGGTGGCGGCTGCGGCAGGACCGGGGTGCAGACCGGCAGCAACGCGGACGTGGAGATGGTGGTGCACATAGCGGCCGACCGGTCCAACGCCACCGTGATGAGCATCCCGCGGGACACGATGACCCAGGTCCCGGCCTGCACCGACAAGGCGACGGGCCGCTCGACGCCCGGCTACTACGGGCAGATCAACAGCGCGCTGCAGTACGGCCCGGCCTGCCAGGTGGCCACCGTCCACCAGTTGACCGGCATCCCCATCGACCACTTCGTCAAGATGGACTTCTCCGGCGTGGTGAAGATGTCCGACGCGGTCGGCGGCGTCCCCGTCTGCGTCAGCGACGACGTCTACGACACCTACTCGCACCTGAAGCTGTCCAAGGGCACCCACACCCTCAAGGGCGTGGCGGCGCTGGAGTTCGTCCGCTCCCGGCACGGCTTCGGCGACGGCAGCGACCTGGGGCGCACGGTCTCCCAGCACATCTTCCTCAGCGCGATGATCCGCAAGTTCAAGAGCGCGGGCACACTCACCGACCCCTCCGCGGTCTACGGGCTCGCCGACGCCGCGACCAAGGCGCTGACCGTGGACGACGGCCTGGGCAGCGTGAAGAAGCTGGTCTCGCTGGCGGCCCAGGTGAACAAGGTCCCCACCCAGCGGATGACCTTCACCACGATGCAGACGGCGCCCGACCCGAACAACACCGAGCGCGTGGTGGTGGGCCCGGGCGCCAGGACGCTGTTCGCCACCATCGCGCACGACCAGTCGCTGACCACCGGTGACGGCGAGAAGTCCGCGGCGGCCTCCGCGACGGCGAAGCCCACTCCCACGGCCACCGCCTCCGCCGTCCCCGCCTCCCGGATCACGGTGACCGTGGAGAACGGCACCGCCGTCACCGGCCGCGCCGCCGCCGTCGCCACGGCACTGACCGACCAGGGCTTCGGCTCCGGCACGACCACTGCCAACGCCCCGAGCCCGGCGGCGACCACCACCCTGACCTACGGCACAGGCCAGAAGGCCGAGGCGCAGACGGTCGCCGACGCCCTCGGGCTGCCCGCCTCACAGCTGCGGCAGGGCAGCGGCACCGGCCTGACCCTGGTGATCGGCCGCGACTGGACCAGCGGCACGAGCTATCCGGGCGGCGCCTCCGCCTCCTCCTCGCCCGACGGGAGCAGCGGCGACCAGGGTGGCGACAGCCAGGGCGGCGGCTCCTCCTCCGCGCCCGCCGACACCGAGGCGGCGGTCTCCAACGCCCATGCGCAGACCGCCCTGACCAAGACCTGCGCCAAGGTCAGCCCGTACAAAACGGTCTCCCTCAACGGCGTGTCCATGACACCGTCCCAGGCGTACGCGGCGGCCCGGGACAAGCCCGACTCGGACCGGTGAGACCGGGCGGTGGCGGCCGACCCGAGCCTGTACAGTTGCGCAAGTCTGCAATCGTAGGAAGGGGTGGACGGGATGCTGCGCAACGGGCTGGAGCCCTGGCACCTGCTGATCGTGGCGATCGTCATCATCGTGCTCTTCGGCTCCAAGAAGCTGCCGGAGGCCGCCCGCGGCCTCGGCAAGTCGATGCGCATCCTCAAGAGCGAGGCCAAGGCCATGAAGGACGACGGCACCGCCCCGACGCCCGCCGCCGCCCCGGCCGACGGCGCGCCCGCCGAGCCCGCGCCCCGGGTGATCCGGTCGGCGCCGGGCGAGACCGCGAGCTGACCCGCGGCGCGGCCGGCGGCACCGACACCGCCCCGGCCGCGGGCCGCCCGGCCGGGTGCCGCGCCCGTCACGCACCACCGGCCGGGCGCCGCGCACGTCACACCTCACCGGCCGGGCGTCGGCCCCTGTCGCAGCTACCGGCCGGGCGCCGCCCCCGTCACGCACCACCGGTCAGGCCCCCGTCACACCTCACCGGCCGGGGGTCGGCCCCCGTCGCAGCTACCGGTCGGGGGCCGTCGGCCGCTCAGGCGCCGACGTACTCGGCGAGGTGTTCGCCGGTCAGTGTGGAGCGGGCGGCGACCAGGTCGGCGGGTGTGCCCTCGAAGACGATCCGGCCGCCGTCGTGGCCGGCCCCGGGGCCGAGGTCGATGATCCAGTCGGCGTGCGCCATGACCGCCTGGTGGTGCTCGACCACGATCACCGACTTGCCGGAGTCCACGAGCCGGTCCAGCAGCCCGAGCAGCTGCCGGACGTCGGCGAGGTGGAGACCGGCGGTCGGCTCGTCGAGGACGTAGATCCCGCCCTTGTCGCCCATGTGGGTGGCCAGCTTCAGCCGCTGGCGTTCGCCGCCGGACAGGGTGGTCAGCGGCTGGCCCAGGGTGAGGTAGCCGAGGCCCACGTCGGCCATGCGCCGGAGGATCCGGTGGGCCGCCGGGGTACGGGCCTCGCCGGCGCCGAAGAACTCCTCGGCCTCGCTCACCGGCATGGCGAGCACCTCGCTGATGTCCCGGCCGGCGAGCTTGTACTCCAGCACCGACGCCTCGAACCGCTTGCCCTCGCACTCCTCGCAGGTGGTGGCCACCCCGGCCATCATCGCCAGGTCGGTGTAGACGACGCCGGCGCCGTTGCAGGCGGGGCAGGCGCCCTCGGAGTTGGCGCTGAACAGCGCCGGCTTGACGCCGCCCGCCTTGGCGAACGCCTTGCGGATCGGATCGAGCAGCCCGGTGTACGTGGCCGGATTGCTGCGCCGGGACCCGCGGATCGGGCTCTGGTCGATCGACACCACGTCCGCACCGGCCGGGATCGAGCCGTGCACCAGCGAACTCTTGCCGGAGCCGGCGACACCGGTGACCACGCAGAGCACGCCGAGCGGGATGTCCACGTCGACGCCGCGCAGGTTGTGCGTCGTGGCACCGCGGATCTCCAGCACGCCGCTCGGCGCCCGCACCGTCTCCTTCAGCCGGGCACGGTCGTCCAGGTGACGGCCGGTCAGGGTGCCGGCCGCGCGCAGCCCGTCCACGCTGCCCTCGAAGCAGACCGTGCCGCCCGCCGCGCCGGCGCCCGGACCGAGGTCCACGACGTGGTCGGCGATCGCGATCACCTCGGGCTTGTGCTCCACGACGAGCACCGTGTTGCCCTTGTCCCGCAGCCGCAGCAGCAGGGTGTTCATCCGCTGGATGTCGTGGGGGTGCAGGCCGGTGGTGGGCTCGTCGAAGACGTAGGTGACGTCGGTGAGCGAGGAGCCGAGGTGGCGGACCATCTTCACGCGCTGCGCCTCGCCGCCCGACAGGGTGCCCGCCGGCCGGTCCAGCGACAGGTAGCCCAGCCCGATCTCCACGAACGAGTCGAGGGTGTGCGCGAGCGAGGTGAGCAGCGGTGCCACCGAGGGCTCGTCAAGGCCGCGGACCCACTCGGCCAGGTCGCTGATCTGCATCGCGCAGGCGTCGGCGATGCTGATGCCGTCGATCTTCGAGGAGCGGGCCGCGGCGCTCAGCCGGGTGCCGTCGCACTCGGGGCAGGCGGTGAAGGTGACCGCCCGCTCCACGAACGCCCGGATGTGCGGCTGCATCGCCTCCTTGTCCTTGGCGAGCATCGACTTGCGGATCCGCGGGATCAGACCCTCGTAGGTCATGTTGATGCCCGCGATCTTCATCCGGGTCGGCTCGCGGTGCAGGAAGTCGTGCAGCTCCCGCTCGGTGTACTCGCGGATCGGCTTGTCGGGGTCGACCAGGCCCGACTCGGCGTACAGGCGGTGGTTCCAGCCGCCGGACTTGTAACCGGGAACCTCCAGCGCGCCGCCGTTCAGGGACTTGGTGTCGTCGTACAGCTGGGTCACGTCGAGGTCGGTGACCGTGCCCCGGCCCTCGCAGCGCGGGCACATGCCGCCGGTGATGCTGAACTCGCGCCGCTCCTTGACCTTCTTCCCGCCGCGCTCGACGGTGACCGCGCCGGCCCCGCTGATCGAGGCGACGTTGAAGGAGAACGCCTTGGGGGAGCCGATGTGCGGCTGCCCGAGCCGGCTGAAGAGGATGCGCAGCATGGCGTTGGCGTCGGTGGCGGTGCCGACCGTGGAGCGCGGGTCGGCGCCCATCCGCTGCTGGTCCACGATGATCGCGGTCGTCAGCCCCTCCAGCACGTCCACGTCGGGCCGCGCGAGGGTGGGCATGAAGCTCTGCACGAAGGCGCTGTACGTCTCGTTGATCATCCGCTGCGACTCCGCGGCGATCGTGTCGAAGACCAGCGAACTCTTGCCCGAGCCGGAGACACCGGTGAACACCGTCAGCCGCCGTTTCGGTATCTCGACGCTGACGTCCTTGAGGTTGTTCTCGCGCGCGCCGTGCACGCGGATCAGATCATGGCTGTCGGCGGCGGACAGCGCCACGGTCTGCGTGTCCGTGCTCGTGGCCGTGCTCATCGTGTCTCCATCCGTGGTGCGGGACCGGCGGCTGCGCACGGTCCGGGTCCGCGTCGTCTCCGGTGTCGTCCGGTGAGGCCCGGTGAGGCCCGGTGACCCAGTGTGGTCCGGTCCTCCGGTCTGGTCCGGTGATCCGGTCCGGTCCGGTGTCGCCCGCTCGGCCGCGGCGGGTGCGGGTCCCCCCGCTACGGTGGCCCGCGGGCCGCGCGCTTCTCGATAACTGACCGGTTTCCCGCCCCGACCGACCGCCTCCGTGCGACTGCCCGGCGCTTCGCACCAGGTGGGCGGAGCGCCGGGCAGCAGGGGAAGCCGTCTTCCCGGGAGAACACTGCGAGAAACAAGAACGCGCCGCCCACGATATCCGCGCGCGCACGGCGGGCATCCGCGACGCGCCGCGCCACGCCCGGCCGGGCCCGACGACCACCCGCACGGGTTTTTTTTTCCGCCGCGGGCCATCCCGTCGCCGCCCTGCGCCGTACCCCCTACGACACACCTTCCGCAGAAGGAAGCGAGGGACACGATGGCGATCTTCAAAGATCTCTTCCCCGCCAGTCGCCACGGCCACGGTGACCACGGCGACGACCGGGACCACGGACACGGGCACGGGCACGGCGACCGTTACGGACACGACGACACCTCGATGAAGGGCCGTCGCCGCGGTTCGCGCCACTCGGGTCACGGACGTGGTGGCTACTGACACCGACTCGACGAGGCCGAGCGGACCGGCGCGTGAGGGAGCCGGTCCGCTCCGCCGGTGCCTGCTGCGGCTCCCGCCGCACCGCCGGCACCCGCTGCGCCGCCTGCTCACGGTCGGCGGCGCGGACCCGGACGACGCCGTGGTCGAGGCGGCTCCGCCGCTGTCACCGCGCCAGGTCTTCCGGCGTTTTTGGCCCTACACCCGCGGACGGCGCCGCGTGCTCGTGCCGCTGGCGCTGCTCAGCCTGGCCGGGCCGCTCGTGGACGCGGGCGAGCTGTGGCTGTTCAAGGCCGTGGTGGACGAGGTGCTCGTCCCCCGGGACCCGGCGCAGCTCGTCTGGATCGCACCGGCCTACCTGGGGCTCGTCGCCGTCTCCGGGGTGCTGGGCTTCGCCGACGACGTGCTGTCCACGCACGTCAGCGAGAGCTTCCTGCTGGCGCTGCGCTGCGACGTCTTCCGGCATGTGCAGGGGCTGTCCCTGGGCTTCTTCGAACGGCGGCGGCTCGGGGACGTGCTGGCACGGGTCACCGGCGACGTCGACGCCGTCGAGACGTTCCTGCTGTCGGGCGTGGCCGACCTGCTGTACTACCTCCTCCAGCTGGCCGTCTTCCTCGGCCTGCTGTTCTACCTCCGCTGGGACCTGACCCTGCTCGCGCTCGTCATCGTGCCGCTGTTCTGGGGCGCGGCCCGGCACTTCTCCCGGCTGGTCAAGCAGGCCTCCCGGGAGCGCAGGCGGCGCAGCGGTTCGCTCGCCGCGGTCGCCGAGGAGTCGCTCGGCAACGTCGCCCTGGTCCAGGCGTACAACCGGCAGTCGTGGGAGGAGCGCCGCTTCGCGCGCGAGGGGCTGGGCAAGTTCCACGCCGCGATGGCCTCGGCACGCATCCGGGCGGTCTACCGGCCGCTGGTGGAACTGATCGAGGTGGCCGGCGCGCTGGCCGTCATGGGCCTGGGCACCTGGAAACTCGCCCAGGGACAACTCACCCTCGGCGGGCTGCTGGTGTTCCTGGCGCTGATCGGCAAGCTCTACGGCCCCGTACGCGACCTCTCCCGCCTCGGCACCACCTTCTACGCCGCCTCCGCCTCCGCCGAGCGGATCGCCGAACTCCTCGACCAGCGGCCCCAGGTCACCGAGGCCGCCGGGGCCAGGCGCCTTCGCCGGGCCCGCGGCGAGGTGGAGTTCGACCGGGTGTCCTTCCGCTACCCGGGCACGGCGCGGTGGGCGCTGTCCGAGGTGTCCTTCCACGTCCTGCCCGGCCAGACGCTGGCCCTGGTCGGCGCCAGCGGCGCCGGAAAGTCCACGGTGGCCAAGCTGCACCTGCGCTTCTACGACCCCGATCGGGGCGCCGTGCGCCTCGACGGGCACGATCTGCGGTCCCTGGCCCTGGCCGACGTCCGCGACAGCGTGGCCGTGGTCCTGCAGGAGACGCTGGTGTTCCACGGCACGGTGCGGGAGAACATCGCCTACGGCCGGCCCGACGCCACCGACGCCGAGATCGTGGCGGCGGCCCGCGAGGCGGACGCCGACGCGTTCATCCGGCTGCTGCCGGACGGGTACGACACGGTGGTCGGCCAGCGCGGCCGGACGCTGTCCGGCGGGCAGCGCCAGCGCCTGGCGATCGCCCGCGCCATGATCAGGAACGCGCCCGTGCTCCTCCTGGACGAGCCCACCACGGGCCTCGACGCCCGCTCCGGGCAGCGCGTCATGGCCCCGCTGCGCCGCCTGATGGCCGGCCGGACCACCGTCGTCATCTCGCACAACCTGCTCACCGTCCGCGACGCCACCCGGATCGTGGTGCTGGAGGGCGGCCGGGTCGTGGAGGTGGGCACCCACGACGAACTGATCCTGCGCGACGGCCCGTACGCCCGGCTCCACCGCCTCCACTTCGCCACCCCCCATGCCCACGCCCTCCACTCCGACGCCCTCCACTACGACGCCCGCCGCTCGGGCGTCCTCGACTCAGGCGCCGAGCGCGGGGACGGGGGATCGGCGGGCGCGGGCACCGGAACGGTGCTGTCATGACCGGCCGCCGCCGCCCCGGCCCGCCGCTGCCGCCGGGCACCCGCCCGGCCCCGGGCTACGAGATCCTCGGGCACCTGGCGCGCACCGGCTGGCTGGACGTCTACGACGCCTGGAGCGAGGAGCGGGCCTGCCGGTGCGTGCTCAAGGTCGTCCGCCCGGACCGGCGCGGGCACAAGGAGACGGCCGAACGGCTGCTGCGGGAGGGCCGGTGGCTGCGCGAGTTCAGCCACCCGCACCTCGTGCGCGCGTACGAGACCGTCGAGACGCCCGAGCCGCTGGTCGTCCTGGAGACACTGGGCGGAGAGACGCTCTCCCACCTGATCCAGCGGCTCGAGCGGCGGCCGGCCGCGACCGACGTGGCCCTCCTCGGCGTGCAGTTGTGCTCCGCGGTCCACTACCTGCACGGCCGCGGCCTGCTGCACCTCGACCTGAAGCCGTCCAACGTCGTGGTGGAGTGCGGCCGCGCCAAGGTGCTCGACCTGAGCGCGGCCCGCCCGCCCGGCCCCGCCCCGCCCGGAGTGGGCACGTTCTGCTATCTGGCGCCCGAACAGGCGCGCGGCGGCCGGCTGACCGCCGCGGCCGACGTGTGGGGCATCGGCGTCACCCTGTACGAGGTGGCCTGCGGCGACGTGCCGTTCGACCGCGGCGAGACCGTGCACGACAGCGAGACCGCGCACGACACGGCACGGGGCACCGCGCTGGGCGGCGGGGGCGAGGGCGAGAGCGAGGGTGAGGACGGGCCGGTCAAGGAGGACGAGGGAGCCGAGCCCGCCGATGCGGCCCGGGAGCCCCAGGAGGCCGGGCAGGCCGGGGATCTCTGGTACCCGCAGCTCGAAGCCGCCGCGCCGCCCATCAGGTCGCGCCGCCGGCTGCCCCGCGCGCTCGCCGCGGCCATCGACGGCTGCCTGCGGCCGGACCCGGCGGACCGCCCGGCCGTCCCGGACCTGGCGGCGGCCCTGCGCACCGCGCTGCCCGGCCGTCGGGGCTGAGCGGCGCCGGCGACCGGGCTGAGCGGCGCCGGGCGGCCGGGCTGAGCCCGTCCCCGCGCCGAGCCCCTCACGTCTCGGCCCCGGTGGCGAAGTGGGAGGTGGCCAGCACCCTGCCGTCGGAGGCCGTCAGACGCGCGCCGACCAGCGTCGAACGGTCGACGTCGGGGATGGGGGCGCCCCAGGAGCCCCGGCCGCCCCGCAGGCTGAAGCTGCCGGCCGGGACGGTGCCGCCGTCCCGGCGCACCAGCAGGCAGGAGACCTTGCCGGTGTAGGAGGTGCCCGCGCCGGTGAGGTCGACGGACATGTAGATCCAGCCCGGGTAGCCCGGGTGGGCGTAGACCTCGCCGGCCGGCCGGCCCGCGTGGGCGCCGGCCGAGGTCAGCCCGCCCCACAGCAGGTCCGTCTCGCGCGGCGCGGTGGTGGGGGCGGGCGGGGCCAAGGTGTCCTCGATGGCCGTGCCGCCCGCCCGGCCGCCGCAGCCGCTCGCCCCCAGGAGCGCGGCGGCGCCCGCGGCGAGCCGGGGCCGGATCCGGCGGCTGGTCGGTCGGCACGGCCATCGAGGAC
>NZ_LR732544.1:6243014-6264787 GCF_902506575.1 Streptomyces mexicanus
ACCCTCCCCACCACCGTCCCCAGCGCACGCCCGATCGGAGCCGGCACATGAACCGAGCCCTGGGATACGCGGTGGCCGCCGTCCCGGCCGTCGCCTTCTTCGCCACCCCCTTCCTGCCCTTCGTCGACACCACCCGCCTCTGGTTCGGCCTGCCGGCCGTCCTCGTCTGGGGCGTCGTGTGGACCCTCGGCACCACCGCCGCGCTCGCCGTGACCGAGCGCCTGGGCACCCACCGCGACGAGCAGGAGGGCACGACGGCATGAACAGCACGATGGTGATCGCCCTCGCCGGGATGCTCGGCCTCGCGCTCCTCGGCGCCAGCGGCCGCCGGGCCCGGGCCCGCGCGCACGACCTCGGTGACTGGACGGTCGGCGGCCGCAGCTTCTCCACCCTCACCTCCTGGTTCCTGCAGGCGGGCGAGTTCTTCACCACCTTCAGCTTCCTCGGCTTTGCCGGGCTCGCCTTCAGCGGCGGCGTCGCCGCCGTCTACGCCCTGGGCTACCTGGCCCTCGGGCTGATCCCCATGTACTTCCTCGCCCCCCGCTTCTGGAAGCTGGGCCGCGACCACGGCTACGTCACCCAGGCCGACTTCTTCACCGAACGGTTCCGCAGCCCCCTGCTCGGCAAGGTCGTCGCCGTCGTCGGCGCCGTCTTCCTGCTGCCCTACCTGCAACTGCAGATCACCGGCCTCGGCGTGATCGTCCAACTCGCCACCGGCAGCCACTCCGGCGCACAGCTCAGCATGGTCCTGGCCACCGCCCTGACCGCCGCGTTCGTCCTGCTCGCGGGCATCCGCGGCATCGCCCGCGCCGCCTACGCCAAGGACGTCCTCATGGTCGGCGCCCTGGTGCTGCTGCTCGTCGCCGTCCCGCTCGGCGTCAGCGGCGGCTTCGGCGGACTGTTCTCCGGCATCCAGCACACCCGCCCCGAACTGCTGACGCTGCGCCAGGACGGCCTCGACGCCACCTGGTTCTGCTGCGCCATGCTGATCAGCAGCATCGGCACCGGCTTCAACACCATGCCGCACCTGTGGCCGGCCCTGCTGTCCGCCCGCAGCGGCCGCGCCCTGCAGAAGAACTACGTGTGGCTGCCGCTCTACCAGATCGCGCTGGCGATCCCCATCGTGATCGGCTTCGCCGGCGCGCTCGTGCTGCCCAGAGGCACCGCACCGAACGACGCCCTGCTCACCATGGCCGGACACGCCCTGCCGGGCTGGCTGGTCGGCGTCGTCGCGGTCGCGGCGGCCGGGGCGGCCATGGTGCCCTCCGCGGCCATCGTCATGGGCATCTCCTCCCTCGTCTCGCACAACCTGCTGCCCCGGGGCCTGGGCGGGCGTGCCCGGCTGCGCGCCAACCACGCGACCGTGCTCGTCGCCGCGGGCCTCGCCCTGCTGCTCGGCCTGACCCGGCCCGACCTCCTCGCCAACCTGCTGCTGCTCACCTTCGGCGGCCTCGCCCAGCTCGCCCCCGCGACCCTGGCCGGCCTGCGGGCCGAGGTCCGGCTGGGGGCCGCGCCGGCGCTGCTCGGCATCGTCACCGGCGTGGCCGTGCTCGGCTGGCTCACCTTCGGCGGCGTCGACCTCGGCAGCGTGGACGCCGGCCTCGTCGCCCTGGTCCCGAACATCGCCGTCACCTGGGCCGCCCACCTGCTCCTGCGGCAACCGGCCCCGCTGCCCGACCCCGCGGCCGAACCGGCCACCTCCCGGCCGTGACCGAACCGGCTCGGCCCGCAGGGGAAGCAGCAGGGGAAGCGGCTTCGCTGCCGCTGCCGAACCCGCCGGGTGTGCGGACCGCTTGACCTCCCCGCGACGGCACCGGAGGATCAGCTGTCATGACGCCTCGCCACGGCAGCACGGTCGACGCGGTCCTGCGGCGCAGCGCCCGGCGCACCCCGGCGCGGCTCGCCATCGAGTACGGCGACCGCCGCTGGACGTACGCCGAGCTGGACGACGCCGTCTCCCGCGCGGCGAGCGTCCTGCGGGAGCAGGGTCTCGCGCCGGGCGACCGGGTCGGCGCCTACGGCCACAACTCCGACGCCTACCTGATCGCCTTCCTCGCCTGCGCCCGCGCCGGCCTGGTGCACGTGCCGGTCAACCAGAACCTCACCGGCGACGACCTCGCCTACATCCTCGGCCAGTCCGGCAGCGCGCTCGTCCTGACCGACCCCGACCTCGCCGGGCATCTGCCCGGCGGGATGCGGGTCCTGGCGCTGCGCGACGCCGACGACTCGCTGCTCGCCCGCCTGGCGGCCGCGACGCCGTACGACGGTCCCGAGCCGCGCGACGAGGATTTGGTGCAGCTGCTGTACACCTCGGGCACCACGGCGCTGCCCAAGGGCGCCATGATGACCCACCGGGCACTGGTCCACGCGTACCTGAGCGCCATCACCGCCCTCGACCTGCGCGCGGGCGACCGGCCCGTGCACGCGCTGCCCCTGTACCACTCGGCGCAGACGCACGTGTTCCTGCTGCCCTACCTCGCCGTCGGCGCGACGAACATCGTCCTCGACGCGCCCGACGGCGACCGGATCCTTGACCTGGTCGAAGCGGGCCGCGTGGACAGCCTGTTCGCGCCGCCCACCGTCTGGATCGCCCTCGCGGGCCGCCCCGACTTCGCCGACCGCGACCTCCACGGGCTCCGCAAGGCGTACTACGGCGCCTCGATCATGCCCGTGCCGGTCCTCGAGCGGCTGCGCGCCCGCCTGCCGCACCTGGCTTTCTACAACTGCTTCGGCCAGAGCGAGATCGGTCCCCTGGCCATGGTCCTCGGCCCCGACGAGCACGAAGGGCGGATGGACTCCTGCGGGCGGCCGGTGCTCTTCGTCGAGGCCCGGGTGGTCGACACGGACGGCAAGGACGTGCCCGACGGCACGCCCGGCGAGATCGTCTACCGCTCCCCGCAGCTGTGCGAGGGGTACTGGGACAAGCCCGAGGAGACGGCCGAGGCGTTCCGCGACGGCTGGTTCCACTCCGGCGACCTCGCGGTGCGCGACGCGGAGGGCTACCACACCGTCGTGGACCGGGTGAAGGACGTCATCAACTCCGGAGGCGTGCTGGTGGCCTCCCGTCAGGTCGAGGACGCCCTCTACACGCACCCCGCGGTCGCCGAGGCCGCCGTGGTCGGCCTGCCCGACGACCGCTGGATCGAGGCGGTCACGGCGTTCGTCGTCCCGCGCGGCGGCGTCACCGAGGACGAACTGATCGCCCACACCCGCGCCCGCCTGGCCGCTTTCAAGGCCCCCAAGCGCGTCCACTTCGTCACCGAACTCCCGCGCAACGCCAGCGGGAAGATCCTGAAGCGGGAACTGCGGGATCTGCGGGAGCCGCAGGAGCCGCGGGACCTGCCGGATCCGCGGGACGCCATCGGCGGACCGTAGGCCCCTGGAGCCCGTTGCGGCACGATGGCGCCCATGCCGACGAACGAGATCACCGTCCCGGTCCCGCCGCACACGGCGGGCGGCGCGCCGGCACCGGCGCTCCGCCTGCGCCCGTGGCGCCCGGACGACGCCGCCGTGCTCGCCGCACTGCACCAGGACGACGCCCTGCGCCGCTGGACGACCGCCGCCGTCGAGGACGAGGCGGGCGCCGCCCGGTGGATCGAGGAACAGCGCCGGCACCGCGAGGCAGGCAACCGGTTCGCCTTCGCCGTCGTGGCGGCCGGCGGGGCGGGGGAGCGGGTGATGGGACACGTCGTCGTGAAGAACCTCGCCCCGGGCCGGGCGTCCGCCGAGGTCGGCTACTGGACGGCAGCGCACGCCCGCGGCCGGGGCGTGGCCCCCCGGGCCCTGGCGGCGCTGAGCGACTGGGCGTTCGCCACGTTCGCCGGCCGGGGACTGGCCCGCCTGGAACTGATCCACCAGGAGGACAACACCGCCTCCTGCCGGGTCGCCGCCAAGTGCGGCTACGACCTGACCGCGACTCTGCCCGCCGCGCCCCCGGCGTATCCGCGCGCCGGCCACCTGCACGCGCGCGCCGTGGTCACGCCCGCAGGTCCACGATCCGCTTGATCTTGCCCACCGAGCGCTCCAGCGAGCCCGGTTCGACGATCTCCACCCCGACCGAGACGCCGATGCCGTCCTTCACCGCCACGCCGATGGCGCGGGCGGCGGCCTCGCGGACCGCGGGGCCCGCGTCGGGGCGGGCCTCGGCGCGGACGGTGAGGGCGTCCGAGCGGCCCTCGCGGGTGAGGCGGAGCTGGAAGTGGGGGGCCACACCCGCGGTGCGCAGGACGATCTCCTCGATCTGCGTGGGGAACACGTTCACCCCGCGCAGGATCACCATGTCGTCGGTGCGGCCGGTGATCCTCTGCATGCGGCGGAAGACGCGCGCCGTGCCCGGCAGCAGCCGGGTCACATCCCGCGTCCGGTAGCGGATCACCGGCATCGCCTCCTTGGTGAGCGAGGTGAACACCAGCTCGCCCTCCTCGCCGTCGGGCAGCACCTCGCCGGTGATCGGATCGACGACCTCCGGGAAGAAGTGGTCCTCCCAGATGTGCGGGCCGTCCTTGGTCTCCACGCACTCCTGCGCGACCCCCGGCCCGATCACCTCCGACAGCCCGTAGATGTCGACCGCGTCGATCCCGCACCGCTCCTCGATCTTCCGGCGCATCTCCTCCGTCCACGGCTCCGCCCCGAACACGCCCCCCTCCAGCGAGGTGGAGCGCGGATCGACGCCCTGCCGCTCGAACTCGTCGAGCAGCGTGAGCATGTACGACGGCGTGACCATGATGATCCGCGGCCGCAGGTCCTGGATCAGCTGCACCTGCCGGGCCGTCATCCCGCCCGAGGCCGGCACGACCGTGCAGCCGAGCCGCTCGGCGCCGTAGTGGGCGCCCAGGCCGCCGGTGAACAGGCCGTATCCGTAGGCGACGTGCACCACGTCACCGGGCCGGGCGCCCGCCGCCCGCAGGGAGCGGGCCACCATGTCCGCCCACAGGGACAGATCCCGGTCGGTGTAGCCGACGATCGTGGGCCGCCCGGTGGTGCCGCTGGAGGCGTGGATGCGGCGGATCCGCTCGCGCGGCACCGCGAACATCCCGAACGGATAGGTCCCCCGCAGGTCCTCCTTGCTGGTGAAGGGGAAGCGGGCCAGGTCCGCGAGGGTGCGGCAGTCCTCCGGGCGCACACCGGCCCGGTCGAAGGAGGCCCGGTGGAAGGGCACGTTCTCGTACGCGTGCCGCAGACAGGCCCGCAGTCGCTGAAGCTGCAGCGCCCGCAGCTCCGGCACGTCGAGCCGTTCCCCCGAGTCCAGCAGCTCCGTCACATCCGCCATCGGGACTCTCCCTCACCTACCGCGACAATACGGTCGACCGATCATTCGGTTGACACTTGCCGGGGTCAGTAATCCAGGCCGGCCGGCCGCAGGCAAGAGGCCTGCAAGAAAAAAATCCCCGGCGCCCGCGAGAAAAGATCCGCGGCGGCCGGCAGGGAGGAATCTCCGGCGGCCGGCCGGGGAAAACCCCTGGCAGATCCCGCGCGCCGCCGCCAGGATCCCCGCATGCCGACTTTCACCGCGCCCGACGGAACCCGGCTCGCCTACCACCTGCGGGGCCGGGGGGAGCCCCTCGTCGTCCTGCCCGGCGGGCCCATGCGGGCCTCCGCCTACCTCGGGGACCTCGGCGGGCTCACCGCGCACCGCCGCCTGGTCCTCCTCGACCTGCGCGGCACCGGCGAGTCCGCCCCGCCCGCCGATCCCGCGACGTACCGCTGCGACCGGCAGGTCGAGGACGTGGAGGCGCTGCGCGCGCACCTCGGCCTGGAACGCGTGGACCTGCTCGGCCACTCGGCGGGCGGCAGCCTCGCCGCGCTCTACGCCGCCGGCCACCCCCGGCGCGTGGCCCGGCTCGCGCTGATCACCACGGCCGTGCGCCCGCCCGGCCTGAGCGCGACGGCCGCGGACCGGCTGGCCGCGGCCCGGCTCCGGAGCGGCGAGGCGTGGTTCGAGGCGGCGTACCCGAAACTGGCGGCCTGGCTGGCCGGCACGGCCGGCTACGACCTCTTCCTCGCCCCGTTCTTCTACGGCCGCTGGGACGAGACGGCCCGCGCCCACGCGCAGGCCGACGAGCGGCAGACCAACGAGGACGCCGCCGCCCGCTACTTCGCCGAGGCCGCCTTCGACCCGGCGGCCACCCGCGCCGCGCTCAGCGAGCTGGCCGCCCCGGTCCTCGTCCTCGCCGGCGGCCTCGACGGCGGACCCGGCCCCGACCTCGCCCGCCGGACCGCCGAGGCGTTCGCGCACGCGGAGTTCCTGGTGCAGCCCGGGGCGGGGCACTACCCGTGGCTCGACGACCCGGAGTGGTTCGTCTCGCGGGTCGCCGCCTTCTTCGCCGGGCCCGCTCCGCTCTCCGCGAAGTGATCACCCGCCCCGGCGGACGGCCTCTACGGTGCCGTCCATGGACACCGCACCGCGCACGGTCAAGGCCAACGGCATCACCCTCGCCTACCGCGTCCAGGGGCCGCGGGAGGCGCCCCCCGTCGTGCTGCTGCACTGCCGCGGCGCCGACGGCGCCGACTGGACGCCGATCGCCCGGCGCCTGGCCGACGGCGCGCACCCCCGCCGGGTGTACGCGCCCGATCTGCGCGGACACGGGCGCAGCGACCGGCCCGGCGCCTACGCCCATGAGATGCTGCGCGACGACATCGCCGGCTTCCTCGGCGCGCTCGGCATCGACCGGGCCGACATCGTGGGCCACTCGCTCGGCGGCGCCGTCGCCTACCTGCTCGCCCAGCACGCACCCGGCCTCGTCCGCAGGCTCGTCCTGGAGGACGTGCCCGCGCCGCTGCCGCTGGACCCGCCCCGGCCGCCGGCCGAGCGGCCCGAGGGAGACCTGCCCTACGACTGGGCCATGATCGAGGCCACCGACGAGCAGCGCAACGCCCCGCACCCCTCCTGGTGGGAGCACATGAGTCGGATCTCCGCGCCCACGCTGCTGGTGAGAGGCGGTCCCAGCAGCTTCGTCCCGCAGGAGCAGATCGCCGCCATGGCCGCGCGGATACCCCTCGCTCGGGTCGTCACCGTCGACGCCGGGCACCTCGTCCACGAGAGGCGTCCCGAGGAGTTCCTGGCCGTCGTGGAGCCGTTCCTGACCGGCTGACCGCACGGCGCACCGCCGACCGCGCACATGTCCCGCGCACACGCCCTGTCGGCGCACCGCGGCGATCGCTAGGCTGACCCGCGGACGACGATTCGGGAGGAGCACGGACGTGGCCGAGAGCACTGTCCAGCGGCACCCGCTGGCGGGATGGGACAAGCCGGAGCTGGACCTCAGCAACGCCGAGTGGCAGTCCGGCAGCCGGGGCCTGGGCGATGTCCAGATCGCCTTCGTCGAGGGGTTCATTGCCATGCGCAACAGCCGGCGGCCGGACAGCCCCTCCCTGATCTTCACCCCCGCGGAGTGGGGTGCGTTCGTCTCGGGCGCCCGAGAGGGAGAGTTCGACCTGACCTGAGCCGACCTGAGCGGACCTGAGCCGACCCGGTGGGAGTGCGGCCGGCGCGGGCGAGGCCGCCCGTCCGGCCACCGGTGCGCCCGGCCCGGCGGATCTCCGTTCCGGGTGATGGCGCGGCCCGTTCGCGGGCCGCCCGCACGTCGCGCGGCCGGGCGGGACACGTACCATGGCGGCATGTCGTTCCTCCGTCGCCGCAGCGCCACCCCCGCCGGGCCCGACTTCGACGTACTGGCCATGGATCCGGGCGACTGGCCCGGCAACCTCGGTGCCGGCCTGCTGCCCGCGCCCGACGGCAGCTGCCAGGGCGTGTTCCTGCGCTACGACCTCTTCGGCGGCCGTGGCACCGCGATGATCATCGGCAATCTGCCCGAGGGATCCCCGGCCCGTGACGTCGCCGAGGGCGAGGTGCCCTTCGAGGTGGCCCAGCTGCTGCTGGCCCTGGAGAACGACGAGGAGGTCACCGTCGTCGGCACCGAGGACACCCCGGTGCTGCAGGGCGACAACCTCCTGATCGTGCGGCGCCTGAAGCTGTCCGAGAGCCGGATCTCCTGCGTGCAGTTCGACCGCAGCGACGGCGTCCTGGTCACCATCGCCGCCTGGGACCGCCCGATCACCGACGACCTGTACGCCCTGCTCAAGCCGCTGCCCGCCGAACTGTTCCAGCAGGGCTGATCCGACCGCACCACGACGACGGACAAGGGCCGACCCCTCTCGGGGCCGGCCCTTGCGCGGTACTGCGCGGGGTGCGTCGGCGACCCTAGGCGCCCGACCGTTCGAGACGTACGTCCGCGGCGCGGACGAACGCCACCCGGTGGCCGAACTGGATCTCGTAGTACAGGTCCTTGCCGACCACCACCCGGTGCGAGTCGGTGGTGAAGGTGACCGCGTAGAAGTACTCACCCGGCACCGCGCCGCCGACCACGTACTTCTGTCCCGCGGGCAGCCGGTACGGCAGCGGCGAGACGGACTGCACCGGCACACCCGCCGGGTAGGCCGCCTTCTCCGGATACGCCCGCCCGTACACCGGCACGCTGTCCACCCCGTCCTTCGGCGTCACCACCGCACCGGAGGCGTTCACCGCCGTCGGCTGCTGCGCCGGGTTCTGGAACCAGGCCTTCTGCCCCAGGTACCAGATCGCCGTCCAGTCGCCCTGGCGGTCGGCGACCGCGTACTGCTGCCCGGTCTCCGCCCGGGAGGACACGTCGTTCACGTCGGTCGTGGAGTCACCGCCGTCCGGCCGGTCGCCGATGTCCTTGACCAGCGGCGCGGACGTGTCGGGCCGCGTGTACAGCCGCACCTCGTTGGAACCGTGCGGCGCGCACGGCTCGCCGGGCGCGTCGCAGCCCGTGTACTCCGTGCGGTTCGCCGCGTAGTCGGGGCGGATCGTCACCAGTCCGCCGTTCTTGCCGGCGCTCGGCTCGAAGGGGCGGCCGAGCAGCTGGAAGTAGTGCCGCCAGTCCCAGTACGGGCCGGGGTCGGTGTGCATGCCGGGGATGGTGCCGGTGGTCGGGCCCGGCACGGTGTCGTGGCCGAGGATGTGCTGCCGGTCCAGCGGGATGTCGTACTTCTGCGCGAGGTATTTCACCAGCCGCGCCGACGAGCGGTACATCGCCTCCGTGTACCAGGCGTCCGGAGCGGTGAGGAAGCCCTCGTGCTCCAGGCCGATCGAGGTGGCGTTGACGTACCAGTTGCCCGCGTGCCACGCCACGTCCTTGGCCTTCACATGCTGGGCGATGTGCCCGTCGGTGGAGCGCAGCGTGTAGTTCCACGACACATAGGTGGGGTCCTTGATGAGGTTGAGGACGCCGTCCCAGGTGCCCTCCGTGTCATGGATGACGATGTACCGGATGCGCTCGGAGGCGGGCCGGTCGCCCAGGTCGTGGTTGCCGTAGTCGTCGGTGCCGAACTCCTCGTACGGCGCCGGGACCCACTCGCAGGACACCGAGGACGGGCACTCGGTCTCCGCCGAAGACGCCGGGCGCAGGCCCGTCCGCGCCAGCTGCGCGGTGTCGGGGACCAGCCGCGGACGGGCGGCCAGCACGACCTGCTGGCCGGCGTCCGTGGTGCGCCGCTCACCGGAGCGGATCACGCGGTACACGTCGTTCGCGTACGCCGCCGCCGTGGCGCGGTCGTCCGCGCCGGAGAACTCCGCCACCGCCCCGTACCAGTCGGCCGGATCGGCGCTGAGGGGCTCGCCGAGTTTCTTCTGCGCGGCGGCCAGCAGGGCCGCGCCGCCCGCCACGTTCGCGGCCGCGTCCGAACGCAGCCGCTCGGCGGGGATGCCGGTCAGCTCGGCCGCCTTGGTCAACGTCTTGAGCCGGTCGGGCAGCGCGGAGGCCGCCGGCACCTCGGCGTCCGGGTGCAGGGCGGGGCGGGCGTCGTCGCCGCGCGGGTCCTCGGCGCCGTCGCTGTGGTGCGGCGCCCGGGCGAGCGCGGTGCGCGCGTCGGTGAGGTGCATGGGGCCGTAGCCGCCGGTCACGCTCGGGGCACCGGCGTGACCGTCCCAACGGGACTGCAGATAGGAGACGCCCAGCAGCACGCTGAGCGGCACGTGGTACTCGGCCGCCGCGCCGGCGAACGCTTTCTGCAGACGGCTCGTCCCGGCCGGGTCGGATGCGGCGGAAGTGACCGCGGTGGCGGAGGGGGCGGTGCCCAGCAGCGGCAGCAGCAGTGCCGCGCAGGCGACGGCTCCCGCCGTCCTGCGCGCACGCCGGCCCGCCCGCGGCACGTGTCTGTCGTCCGGCGCGGACGTGGGGTCGGTGGCGGAACCTCGCAATGCGGCCTCCTGGGGCGCTCGGCGTGGCGGGGCGTGCGGGACGGATACCACTGAGGTCGGCGTGGGTCAGTGGTACCGGCTGTCCGACGATCCGTCAATCATGCGCTCCTGGAGGTGATTTCCCACGTCACGCGGGGGGTCGGCGAGTTTCGCGGCGGCGGCACGCGGGCCTGCGGGGCGTCAGTGGCGTACACCAATGGTCCCTGTCGGCGGCTCCTGCCGCGGGTGCCGCGCGCCCGGGGAGCGCACAGGTCCGTGGTGCGTCCGCCGTGCGGCGGGCGTACCACGGACCAAGGGGGGCCATCAGCGGGTGCCGACCGCCGCGCGCACCGCCTTGCGGGCCAGCTGGCAGTCGTCGTGCAGGCGCCGCAGCAGCAGCCGCTGCTCCTCACCGGAGGGCACGCCGGCCGGCTGGCCCGTGCCCGGTGCCGCCGGGGCCGGGTCCTGCATCGACCGCTGCACGGCCATCTCGTAGGTGCGGATCTCCCGGGTCAGTACGAGCATCAGGTTCACCAGGAACGCGTCCCGTGCGGCCGGGCCCGCGGCCTGCGCGAGCTGGCTGATCTGGCGCCGGGCCACCGGCGCGTCGCCGAGCACCGCCCACAGCGTCGCCAGGTCGTACCCCGGCAGGTACCAGCCCGCGTGCTCCCAGTCCACCAGCACGGGACCGGCCGGTGACAGAAGGATGTTGGACAGCAGCGCGTCTCCGTGGCAGAACTGGCCCATGCCCTGCCGGCCCGCCGCGTGCGCGATGCCGTGCAGCAGCTTTTGCAGGTCGCCCAGGTCCCGGTCGGTGAGCAGCCCCAGCTCGTGGTAGCGGGAGATGCGCGCCGCGTAGTCCAGCGGGGCGTCGAACGTGCCCGCCGGGGGACGCCAGGAGTTCAGCCGGCAGATGGCGCCGAGGGCCGCCCTGATGTCGGCCCGCGGCGGGGTCTCCAGCGGGTGCCGCTGCAGCGCGGCCACCCGGCCGGGCATCCGCTCGATCACCAGGGTGCAGGTGTCCGGGTCCGCCGCGATCAGCCGGGGCACGCGGATGGGGGGCCGGTGCCGGACGAACGAGCGGTAGGCCGCTATCTCGTGCCGGTAGCGCTCGGCCCACGTGGGGGAGTGGTCCAGTAAACACTTGGCGACGGCCGTGCTGCGTCCGGTCGTGCCCACCAGGAGCACCGAGCGTCCGTTGCGGCGCAGCACCTGCACGGGAGCGAACTCCGGGCAGATGCGGTGCACCGACGCCAGAGCCGTGCGCAGCTGGGCCCCTTGTGGGCCGGACAAGTCGAGTCTCCCGCTGAGTGGCCCGGCGCCGGGCGCCGCGGCGCGCCGCGGCCGGCCCACGCCGAGCACCGGGGCCGCCGGGCGCGCCGGTTCGAGGTAGGGGCCGCCCGCGCCCGGGCGGGGACGCAGCGACCGGGGCGGGGCGGACACGGAGGACGATGCTGCGTACATGACCGAGACAGATCCCTTCGTGTGCCTGCTGCTGGACGCGCCCCGCCCGGCCCGGACGCCCGGGTGCACCCTGGGGAATGCACCTGTCATATCCGGTTGGCATAACCGGTGGCGACCGGGTCGGGGTGGCGCATTCCTACCTGACACCCCATGACCGGTGGCACACCATCTGGCGCACCCTGGCGAACCCTGGCGAATAGTCGCCGGGCATGTCACGGCAGGTCTACTGTCAACTCAGCCGAGTACCTGGGGGCTTGACGTGACAGGACAACCCAACACCCGTCCCGCGGACCCGTTCGGCCTGGCCGGCTGGTCCAAAGGGGAACTCGCGAGGCTGGTCAACCGGCAGGCGGCGGCCATGGGCCACCCCCAGCTGGCGACCGACACCTCCCGGGTGCGGCGGTGGATCGACATGGGAGAGATCCCGCGCGATCCCGTGCCGCGGGTGCTGGCGGCCCTGTTCACCGAGCGTCTCGGCCGTGTCGTGACCATCGAGGACCTCGGTCTGGTACGGCACGGGCGTACGGGGAAACGGCAGGGTGGCGGGGACGAGGAACTTCCCGACGGCATGCCGTGGGCGCCCGAGCAGACCGCCGCGGTCCTCACCGAATTCACGGGAATGGACCTCATGCTCAACCGACGCGGCTTGGTGGGCGCGGGTGCCGCGCTCACCGCGGGATCCGCACTCAGCGGCGCCATGCACGACTGGCTGCACACCGACCCGACACTCAAGGCCGACGCACCGGACCTCGACCACCCCCTGCACGCCGACCCCGCCGGGTTCGACCGCTACGACGCCGCCCCCGTCGGGTCGCAGGAGGTGGCGGAGCTGGAACGCTCCGTGGAGGTGTTCCGGGCGTGGGACGCCGCCCGCGGCGGCGGACTGCAGCGCAAGGCGGTGGTCGGCCAGCTCAACGAGGTGGGCGGCATGCTCACCTACCGTCACCCGCCGCACCTGCAGCGCCGGCTGTGGGGCGTCGCGGCCAACCTGGCCGTGCTGGCCGGCTGGATGTCCCACGACGTCGGTCTGGAGCCGACGGCGCAGAAGTACTTCATCATCGCCACGCACGCCGCGCGCGAGGGAGGCGACCGGCCGCGGGCCGGTGAGGCGCTGTCCCGGGCCGCGCGCCAGATGGTGCACCTGGGCCGCCCCGACGACGCGCTGGACCTGATGCGGCTCGCCCAGTCCGGTGCGGGGGAGCAGTTGCAGCCGCGCACCAAGGCGATGTTCCACACCATCGAGGCGTGGGCGCAGGCCGCCATGGGCAAGGGCCAGGCGATGCGCCGCACCCTCGGCCGGGCGGAGGAGCTGTTCGTCTCCGACAAGGGCGACGGCGAGCCGCTGGACTGGATGCAGACCTTCAAGGACGAGGACCTGTACGGCATGCAGGCGCTGGCGTACCGCACGCTGGCGGAGTTCGACCCGGGCGCGGCCGTGCACGCCCAGCACTACGCGGAGAAGGCCCTGGCCCTCCGGATCGACGGACGCGAACGGTCGAAGATCTTCGACCACCTGTCCATGGCGTCCGCCTGCTTCATCGCCGACGACCCCGAACAGGCGGCCCGGTACGCGCGGCTGGCCCTGATGGCGATGGGCTCCAACTCCTCGCGCCGCACCTGGCACCGGCTGCGTGAGATGTACCGGCTCACCGCCCAGTACGCCACCTACCCGAAGATCCACGAGCTGCGGGAGGAGATCGAGCTGGCGATGCCCAGGACCAAGGGCAAGGGCGCCGCCGGCAGCGCAGCGGTGTGACGGCCGGGGCCAGGGGCCCGGTTCACGACACCACGCGGGCGACGAGCACACAGCCCTCCTGCGCACACTCGCCGGTACCGCACTCCTCCACGACCGTGCGCACGCAGTCCCGTGCCGTGCGGGCCGTGGCGAACCGCGGGGCGAGACCGAGCAGGCGGTCCGCGGCGGGCGCGCCGCCGTGCCCGGGAAGCAGCGCGTCGGTGTGCAGCAGGAGCAGGTCGCCCACGGCGAGGGTCGCCTCGGCCTGTCCGTAGGCGGCGTCCGGGCCGGCGCCCAGCGGGACGCCGTCCGGGGCGTCCAACGCCCGTCCCGTCGCGTCGCGGAACAGCAGCGGGGCGGGGTGGGCGGCCCGCGCCCAGAGCAAGGTGCGGGTGGCGGGCCGGTAGCGGCAGCACACGGCGCTGCCCAGGGCCGGCCGGCCGGTGGTGTCCAGCAGCTGGTTCAGCCAGGCCAGCAGCCGGTCCGGCGCGGCGCCCGCCATGGCCATGCCGCGTACGGCACCCAGCAGCATCGCCATGTCGGCGGCCAGGGCGGGCCGGTGCCCGGTGAGGCCGCCGACGGCGAGCAGCGTATCGCCGTCGGGCAGTTCCAGCGCGTCGTACCAGTCGCCGCCGATCCCGCTGCCGGGCGCGGCGGGCAGGTGGTGGGCGGCGCACTCGAACGCGGGGCGGCCCCGGCGGGCGAGTGGCCGACAGCCGCGCCACGCCGGCGGCACGCCGTCCCGCAGGGCCCGGTCGAGTCGCTGCTCGGCCCCGGCCCCGTGCCGGTGGTGCCGCAGCGCCTCCCGGCTCTCGCGCACCGCCGACTCGCTGTGCCGCAGGGCGCTCACGTCCCGCAGCACGGCCCACATCGAGGCGGTGGAGCCGTCGGCGTCGAGCACCGGCTCGCCCATCAGGTGCACGGTGCGGACCGCGCCGTCCGGCCGTACGATGCGCAACTCGCCGTCGATGGGCCGGGCGTCGACGAGGCAGCCGGTGACCATCGCGGTCAGCAGGGGCCGGTCCTCCTCCAGCACCACGGAGGGCAGTTCGTCGAGGGTGAGGGCGGGCGTGGCCGGGTCGCGGCCGAGGATCTCGTAGAACTCGTCGGACCAGCCGGCCTCGTCCGTCAGCAGGTTCCATTCCGCGCTGCCCACCGCGCCGAGCAGGGCCCCGCGCGGCGCGGCGGACCGCTCGGCGGTGGCCGCCGCCGGTCCGGCCGGGGCCGTGGGCAGCGGGGGCGGGCCGTTCCGTAACTGGGCCAAGTGCACGTCCAGATCGCGGAGTTGATGTGACGCCAGCTCGCACAGGGCGCGTTCCCAGCGGCCCCGCGGGTCCGCCGTGTCGCTCTGCGTCTCGGTTTCCCGGCGCACGGCGTCCATCTGGCCCCGAAGCCGGCGTGTCTGGGTTATCAGGGCGTCGACCGAACCGCCGCGTCCCGGCGGCTGGTCGGCCGATCGGTCCGCGGAGGGGTGGGACGGCATGACGCACTCCGATACGGGGACGGCGGGACACAGCCAGGGCGGGGGAGGGACCGTGACGACTCTTGCACAGCGAGCCGCGGCCCGTAAGGGATTCGGCAAGACACGATACGGTGGTGCACCTGGCATATGCCACCGTCTTCTCCGCCGGATCCGCTGGTGTTTTCGGCCGAGCCGGCCGGGTGGTCGCGGCGTAGTGGGTCTACGTCTCCTGACGGGCCGTCGGGGCGTTCGAGTTCCCGCTCACACGCACATTCGATGGTCATGTGTTCGGTCGGAGCGGTCCCGGGTGCGGTACGCGAGTCGGTGTGACGCACATCACATCACTTTCTGATGTCGCGGGTGTCAGACACCCGCCCCTGCGGGCTCCTGACAAACACAGGGCACCACCGGCCGACCCTCCGACCCGTACGGGAGACCACCACCATGGACACCACCCTCGAACAGCCCGCCCCCGCCCGTCTGATCACCGCCGACGGGCGGGCGCGCGCCGTGTCGGCCACGTTGCGCTACGCCTCCGCCGACCCGCTCGCCGTCCACCTGGACTTCCCGCCCGACGCCTCCCTGGACGGCAGGGAGGTGTGCTGGACCTTCGCCCGCTCCCTGCTGGAGGAGGGGCTCGGGCAACCCGCCGGGGTGGGGGACGTGCGCCTGTGGCCCTGCGGCGACGCCCGTACGGCCCTGGAGCTGCACTCCTCGTCCGGCATGGCCCTGCTGCAGTTCGCCACCCCGGCGCTGCGCCGCTTCCTGCTGCGCACCTACGCCGTCGTCGCGGCCGGCCGGGAGGACGCCGGCGCGGCCGTCGACCGGGGGCTGAGCGCTCTGTTCGGCACGGTCTGAGCCCGGTCCTCCCGGGGGCCGGCGCGTCGTCCGGGCCGCGTGCGCCGGTGGGGCCGTCCGGGACGTGGGCCGGCTGCCGTCTGCGGGCGCCCAGGTGTGGGGCCACCGGGGTTTTGGGTCATCCGGGTCGGGGGAAGTGCTGAAGGTGGGGAGCCGCCGGAAGGGTCGGTTGTGTACAGGAGCGAGGGCGGGCGCGCCGGCCCGGGAGGCGGCGGCGGGGGTGTTCACGCGAACGCCTCGACCGTGACGCCGGCCGCCGCCAGTTCCTCGCGCACCCGGCGGGCCAGCAGCGCGGCGGCCGGGGTGTCGCCGTGCACGCACAGCGAGCGGGCCGCGCTGCGCAGCACCCGGCCGTCGGCGGCCACGATCTCCCCGTCCCGGGCCAGCCGTACCGACCGGGCCACCACCTGCTCGGGGTCGTGCAGCACGGCGCCGGGCTCGCTGCGCGGCACCAGGGTGCCGTCGGGCCGGTAGGCGCGGTCGGCGAACGCCTCCTCGACGGTGGGCAGCCCGGCCTCGGCCGCCGCCGCCAGCAGCCGGGAGCCGGGCAGGCCGAGCACCGGCAGCCGCTGCCCGCCGGCGGCGTCACCGGCCAGCCGGACGCCGGCGACGACCGCGGCGGCCTGCTCGGCGTCGTGCACCGCGCGGTTGTAGAGCGCGCCGTGCGGCTTGACGTAGGAGACGGCGGTGCCGGCGGCGCGCGCGAAGACGTCCAAGGCGCCTATCTGGTAGGCGACTTCGGCGGACAGCTCGGCGGCCGGCACGTCCATGGCGCGACGACCGAAGCCGGCCAGGTCCCGGTAGGAGACCTGGGCGCCGATGCGGACGCCCCGCGCGGCGGCCAGCTCGCAGACGCGGCGCATGGTGGCGGGATCGCCGGCGTGGAAGCCGCAGGCGACGTTGGCGCTGGTGACCGAGGCGAGCAGGGCCTCGTCGTCGGTGAGCCGCCAGTGGCCGAAGCCCTCACCGAGGTCGGCGTTGAGGTCGATCGTCGCGTTCATCCCGCGCAACGTATGCGATCGTTCAACAATCCTGCAAGAGGTCGAGCCCTCGAGTGAGCCCCGGCACACCCCTCCAGGCTGCGGTGACCGCCCGCACCGTCCGGTCCGTCGGCGCCCGAGTGGCGTGGGTCACCCTTGTCGGATCGTTCAACAAGCCTCTAGCCTGCCGGGACATCATCAACGGAAGGGAGGAGGCGGCATGATCGTTCTCCTCGGCGTCCTCGTGGTGGTCCTCGGCTTCGCGACGCGCCGCAACCCGCTGCTCGTCGTCGGCGTGGCCGGGATCGTCACCGGGCTGCTGGGCAAGCTCTCCCCGCTGGAGATCCTGCGGACCTTCGGCGAGAGCTTCGCGTCCAGCCGCTCGGTGACGATCTTCGCCATCACGCTGCCCGTCATCGGCCTGCTGGAGCGCAACGGCCTGCAGCAGCAGGCCCGCACCCTCATCGGCAAACTCGGCACCAAGCTGACCACCGGCCGCTTCCTGGCCCTGTACCTGCTGATCCGTCAGCTCACCGCCGCGGTCGGCCTGCAGACCATCGGCGGCCCCGCACAGAGCGTCCGGCCGATGATCGCGCCGATGGCGGAGGCCGCCGCCGAGCGCCGCAACGGCGGCCGGCCGCTGCCCGAGAAGATCCGGGAGAAGGTGCGCGCGCACGCCGCGGGCGCCGACACCGTCGGTGTGTTCTTCGGCGAGGACTGCTTCCTCGCCATCGGCTCCATCCTGCTCATCACCGGGCTGGTCAACAGCACGTACCACACCCACCTGGAGCCGCTGCACCTCGCGCTGTGGGCGATCCCCAGCGCCGTGTGCGCCTTCCTCGTCCACGGCGGCCGGCTGCTGCGCCTGGACCGCACGCTGGAGCGCGAACTCGTCACCGCGAACGCGCGGATGACCGTCGAGCGCGAGGACGCGCGCGGCCGTGACGCACGGGAAGGACGGTCCGCCAAGTGATCAAGTCCGAATGGTTCTTCTGGCTGGTCGGCGCCGTCTTCGTCGTCATGGCCGGCCAGATGCTCGTCGACCGCAGCAACCCCAAGCGCTACGGCACCTCCGCCTTCTGGGGGCTGCTGGGCCTGTGCTTCTTCTACAGCACCTGGGTCAACGACAAGACCCTGCCCGCCGAACCGCTCGGCATCGCCGTGCTGGTCCTGATCTGCCTCGGCGGCTTCAACCTCACCGGCAAGGGCACGCCGCGCACCACCGGCGAGAGCGAACGCGTCCGGCTCGCCGAACGCTTCGGCAACAAGCTGTTCGTGCCCGCCCTGACCATCCCGGTGGTCGCCATGGTCTGCGCGGTCGTCGTGCCCAAGTTCGCGATCGGCGGCCACCGGCTGCTGGAGAAGGGCAGCGAGACCATCCTCGGCCTGGGCGTGGGCGCGATCGTCGCGCTCGGCGTGGGCATGTGGGTGCTGCGCGAGCGGCGGGTCAGCGTGCCGCTGCACGCCGGCCGCGGACTGCTGGAGTCCATGGGCTGGGCCCTGGTGCTGCCGCAGCTGCTGACCGTGATGGGCGCGATTTTCCAGGCGGCCGGGGTCGGCACCCAGGTCGGGAAGATCACCGAGTCGGTGCTGCCGGACGGGCAGAAGCTGGCCGCCGTGGCGCTGTACTGCGTGGGCATGTTCGTCTTCACCGTCATCATGGGCAACGCCTTCGCCGCGTTCCCCGTGATGACCGCCGCCGTCGGCTGGCCGGTGCTGATCGAGCAGATGCACGGCAACGCGCCCGCCGTCCTCGCCGTCGGCATGCTCGCCGGGTTCTGCGGCACGCTGTGCACGCCCATGGCGGCCAACTTCAACCTCGTACCGGCCGCGCTGCTCGAACTGAAGGACCAGTACGGGCCGATCAAGGCGCAGGCGCCCACGGCCGCGGTCCTGCTGTGCTGCAACATCCTCATCGTCTATCTCTTCGCTTTCTAGGCGGCGCCCCTCCATGCACGACACCCCCACCGCACCGACCGCTCCCACCCCCTCTCCCGACGCACCGAGCAGCACCGTGCGGGTGCTGGTCACCGGTTTCGCCCCGTTCGACGGCGAGAGGGTCAACCCGTCCTGGCAGGCCGCCGAACTCCTCGCCGCCCGGCCGCCCGCCGGGCTCGACGTCACCGCCGTCCGGCTCAGCTGCGCCTTCGGCACCGCCCTGGACGAACTGCGCGCCGCCCTGGACGCCGCCGGGCCGGACCTGGCGCTGGTGGTCTGCCTCGGCCAGGCCGGCGGGCGCCCCGACCTGACCGTCGAACGCGTCGCGATCAATGTGGACGCCGCCCGCATCCCCGACAACGCCGGCCGGCAGCCCGTCGACGAACCCGTCGTGCCCGGCGGCCCCGCCGCCTACTTCAGCACCCTGCCGATCAAGGCGTGCGTCGCCGCGGCCCGCGCCGCAGGCGTCCCGGCCTCCGTCTCCCAGACCGCCGGCACCTTCGTGTGCAACCACGTCTTCTACGGGCTGGCCCACCTGCTCGCCACCGAGCGCCCCGGCGTCCGGGGCGGCTTCGTCCACGTGCCCTACAGCCCCGAGCAGGCGGCGGCCCAGCGCCCCGTACCGCCGTCGCTGTCGGTGCCGGACGCCGTACGCGGCCTGTGCGCGATCCTCACCGCCGCCGCCCGCACCGCCACCGACATCCGCGAGACCGGAGGAGCGACCCATTGAGCACGACCAGCGGCACGCCGGACACCCCGCCCGCCGGGGCCCGGGAGGGGGACCGGCGGCTCACGGCCCGCGCCGCGCGCTTCGCCGAGGTGGCCCTGGCCAACATCACCCGGGAGTACCCGAACGCACCCGCGCACCTCCTCGCGGGCCCGCACGAACTCGTCCCGCCCCGCACCCTGCACCCCGCCTTCTACGGCGCCTACGACTGGCACTCCAGCGTCCACATGCACTGGCTGCTGCTCCGGCTGCTGCGGCTGCCCTGGGACGGCGAGGCCGCGACGAGCACGCTGCGGGCGGACGTCGTGCGCGCGCTGGACGCTCACCTGACCACCCGCGCCCTGTCCGCGGAGGCCGCCTACCTGCGCGCCCACCCCTCCTTCGAGCGGCCCTACGGGTGGGCGTGGCTGCTGGCCCTCACCGGCGAGAGCGCCGCACTGATCGCGCAGCAGGAGCGCTCCGGGACGCAGGCGTCCGGGCTCCTCGACGCGGCCCGGCGCTGGCACACCGCGCTCGCCCCGGCCGCCGCCACCGTCGCCGACCTGCTCCTCGCCTGGCTGCCGAAGGCGACGTACCCCGTCCGGCACGGCACCCACGCCAACAGCGCCTTCGCCCTGGGCCTGGTCCTCGACAGCGCCGACCGGGCCGGAGTGCCGCACCTGGCGGCCCCCGTGGCGGACAGGATCCGCCGGTGGTACCTCCCCGACCACGGCGCGGCCACCCGCTGGGAGCCCTCCGGCCAGGACTTCCTCTCGCCGCTGCTGTGCGAGGCGGACGCGGTGCGCCGGGTGCTGCCCGCGCGGGAGTTCGCTCACTGGCTGGAGCGGTTCCTGCCCGAGCTGGGGAGCACCGGCGGCGACTTCCTGCCGCCCCCGCGGATCTCGGACGCGGCGGACCCGCAGATCGGGCACCTGCTCGGCCTGTGCCTCAGCCGCGCCGCCGCGCTGCGCGGTATCGCGGACGCCCTGCCGGACGGCGACGTCCGCGCCCCCGTCCTCACCGCGGCGGCCACGGCCAACCTGGCGGCGGCGCTGCCCGCGACCACCTCCGGGGACTTCACCACGGACCACTGGCTCGCCACCTTCGCGACCCTCGCCCTGGGGGACGGCGTCCGCGCCTGACCGACCTCGGCCGACCCGTGCCGGTCCCCGCCGGCCTCGGCCGGCATGCGCCGATCCGGCCGGTCCCCCCGTCCTCCGTCGGCTCACGCCGGGCCCGGCGCGCGGCGCCCCCTGCGGCGTCCCGCGCGCCGGGGGTCGTACGGTGGTGGACATGGCCCCTCCGCTTCCGGGTCCGCTCGAGCACCTGGCACCGCTGCTCAGCCACTACGGCTACTGGGCCGTGGGCGGCGTGGTCCTCGTGGAGGACTTCGGGATCCCCGCGCCCGGCGAGACGATCCTGATCGCGGCCGGGGTGTACGCCGGCGCGGGCGAGCTGAACGTCGTCGCCGTGGGGGTCATCGGGTTCCTCGCCGCCGTCGTCGGCGACAACATCGGCTATCTGATCGGCCACTTCGGGGGCCGCGCCTTCGTCCACCGCTGGGGCAGGTACGTCTTCCTGACGCCGGAGCGGTTCGAGAAGGCCGAGCGGTTCTTCACCCGGCACGGCGGCAAGATCGTCACCGTGGCCCGCTTCATCGAGGGACTGCGCCAGGCCAACGGCATCATTGCGGGCACCACCGGCATGCACTGGCTGCGCTTCCTCGCCTTCAACGCGCTCGGCGCGGCCCTGTGGGTGGGCCTGTGGGTCACGCTCGCCTACATCGCCGGCACGCACATCAACGCCGTCTACGACACCGTCAAGCAGTACGAGGTGTACGTGCTGGTGGCCCTCGGCGTCCTCGTCGTCGCGCTGATCGCCCGGCACCTGCTGCGCCGCCGCCGGCGCAAGGAGACCTGAGCGGCGGCGTGCGACTCCCCGGTCGGCGCGGCGGAACGCCCCGGGCCGGAGTGTCGGGCGTCCTGGGCCGGCGCGTGCGACGTCCCCGGCAGGTGCGTCACGGGAGCGGAGAAGATCCCCTTACGATGGGCCCATGACGTCCGGCGCCCGCACCCGCTCCCTGGCGAGCCGTGCCCGCTGGACCCTGCTCGTCCTGGCCGTGCTGGCCGGACTGGTCGGCATGCACGCGCTGTCGCCCGGCGGGATGCCCTCGGTGGGACAGCACGGCGCCATGGCCCCGATGCCCGCACACCACGGGACCGCGCGGACGGAGGCCGCCCAGGCCCCCTGGGCCGCCCACCACGCCGCGCCCGTGCACCGGGCCGGCGACACCTGCCGCCACGTGTCCGACCCGGACCCCGGCGGTGCGGCGATGCGGCACGCCGGGGGCACCTGCACGGCCGCCGGTACGTCCACCGGGTACGTGCCGCCCGCCCTGCTTCCCGCCCCGGCCGGCCCCGGCCGCCCCGCGC
>NZ_LR732544.1:6264888-6300713 GCF_902506575.1 Streptomyces mexicanus
CCTCGACGCGGCGCCCGCTGTGCCCGCCCTGAGTGCCGGGCCGGCCGTGCGACGCGCGAGACTGGTGCGCATGAGTGAGCGCACCGCCGAACCCCGTACCGTCCTCCTCCGCCGCGGGGAGATCCACAGCCCCGCCGACCCGTTCGCGACGGCGATGGTCGTCGAGGCGGGGCACGTCGCCTGGGTCGGTTCCGAAGGCGCGGCCGACGCCTTCGCGGACGGCGTCGAGGAAGTGATCGACCTCGACGGGGCCCTGGTCACCCCGGCGTTCACCGACGCGCACGTGCACACCACCGCCACCGGCCTGGCGCTCACCGGCCTGGACCTGTCCGACGCGCCCACGCTGGAGGCCGCCCTGGCCCGGGTGCGGGAGTTCGCCGCCGCCCGCCCGGCCGACCGGGTCCTGCTCGGCCACGGCTGGGACGCGGCGCGCTGGCCCGGCGGGCGCCCGCCGACGCGCGCGGAACTGGACGAGGCCACCGGCGGCCGCCCCCTGTACCTCAGCCGCATCGACGTGCACTCCGCGGTCGTCACCACCGCGCTGCTCGACCTGGTGCCCGGTGCGACGGCGGCCGACGGCCCGCTGACCGGCGACGCCCACCACGCCGTGCGCGCGGTGGCGTTCGGCGCGATCACCCCCGCCCAGCGGGCCGAGGCGCAGCGCGCCGCGCTCGCCCACGCGGCCTCCCTGGGCATCGGGACGGTGCACGAGTGCGGCGGGCCGGACATCTCCTGCGAGGACGACTTCACCGGCCTGCTGCGGATCGCGGCGGAGGAGCCCGGTCCGCGGGTCGTGGGCTACTGGGCCGAACAGGACGTCGACAAGGCGCGGGAGCTGGGCGCGCTCGGCGCCGCCGGTGACCTCTTCGTCGACGGCTCGATCGGCTCGCACACCGCCTGCCTGCACGCCCCCTACGCCGACGCCGCCCACACCGGCACCGCCCACCTGGACGCCGACGCGGTCGCCGCGCACGTCGTCGCCTGCACCGAGGCCGGTCTCCAGGCCGGCTTCCACGCCATCGGCGACGCCGCGGTCGGCGCGGTCGTCGAGGGCATGCGGGCCGCCGCGGAGAAGGTGGGCCTGGCCCGCATCCGCGCGGCCCGGCACCGCGTCGAGCACGCCGAGATGCTCACGCAGCAGACCATCGAGGCCTTCGCCGATCTGGGCCTGACGGCGTCCGTGCAGCCCGCGTTCGACGCGCTGTGGGGCGGCGCGGACGGCATGTACGCCCAGCGGCTGGGTGCCGAGCGGGCCCGCACGCTGAACCCGTTCGCGGCCCTGCTGCGCACCGGTGTCCCGCTCGCCTTCGGCTCCGACAGCCCCGTCACCCCGCTGGACCCCTGGGGCACGGTCCGGGCGGCGGCCTTCCACCGCACCCCCGAGCACCGCGTCTCGGTGCGCGCCGCGTTCACCGCGCACACGCGCGGCGGCTGGCGGGCGATCGGCCGGGACGACGCGGGTGTCCTGGTGCCCGGCGCGCCCGCGGACTACGCCGTGTGGCGCACCGGGGAACTGGTCGTCCAGGCTCCCGACGACCGGGTGGCGCGCTGGTCGACCGACCCGCGCTCGGGCACTCCGGGGCTGCCCGACCTCAGCCCGGGCCGTGACCTGCCCGTCTGCCTGCGGACGGTCGTGGGCGGGCGGACGGTGTTCGTACGGCCGGGCGAGTGATCTGCCCGGGCGGCGCGGAGACGATCTTCTCCCGGTGTCCTGTCGCGCTACCTGCGCGTCCTTGGCGTCGATACGCCGGGAGCGGTCCTCCGCGCGGGCCGGGTGGCTGTTTGACAGGCGACGGCGGGGGGCCGGTAGGTTCTGCCGGGTCCACCACCGGACGCCCGACCTGGGAACTTCCGTACCCGCGTCGCAGTGCCGCTGGGTCAGGGACGGTGTGCCGCACCGGGTCACCGTCACGGGAGCCAGGCGCAGCGCCCGCGTCGGCGGGGAAGACGTTCCGGACGGTCGGCAAGGTGTGACCCGGGTGGGGCCCGGGCGCTCAGTAGACAACGGCTTTCGGTCGACCCGCAGCCAGCGGGTCCCAGGTCGGCCCGAAGGGCACCGGGCCCCCATCCGCAGGCGGCGGACCCGGACCCGGACCGGGGCCCTCGGACCCGGGCCGGGACGTGCCCGTCCGGGCGAAGCTCCCGGCCCAAGAAGCGCCGACCGGGCGAAGTGCCCGGCCGAGAAGGGCCTTTTTGCCCCGCTCTTGTGGCATCGACACCACCGGAGGACCGTGGTGACACATCCCCCCAGGCCGTGGCCACTAAGGTGGTCCCCTGCGTATGGACATGAAGGGGCAGCAGTGAACGACGGCGACGGCACCCTCGCGGCTCGGGGCCAGGAGAGGCGGTTCGGCCCGCTCGGCACGGCGTTGGTGATCATTCCGACCTACAACGAGGCGGAGAACATCAAGGCCATCGTGGACCGGGTGCGCAAGGCCGTTCCCGAGGCGCACGTCCTGGTGGCCGACGACAACAGCCCCGACGGCACCGGCAAGCTCGCCGACGAGCTGGCCGCCGAGGACGAGCAGGTCCACGTTCTGCACCGGCAGGGCAAGGAGGGCCTGGGCGCCGCCTACCTCGCGGGCTTCCGCTGGGGCCTGGAGCGCGACTACGGCGTGCTGGTCGAGATGGACGCCGACGGCTCGCACCAGCCCGAGGAACTGCCCCGGCTGCTGACCGCCCTGAAGAGCGCCGACCTGGTGCTCGGCTCGCGCTGGGTGCCGGGCGGGCGCGTGGTGAACTGGCCCAAGGGCCGCGAGTTCATCTCCCGCGGCGGCAGCCTGTACTCGCGTCTCGCCCTGGACCTGCCCCTGCGGGACATCACCGGCGGCTACCGCGCCTTCCGGCGCGAGACGCTGGAGGGCCTGGGCCTGGACGAGGTCGCCTCGCAGGGCTACTGCTTCCAGGTCGACCTGGCCCGGCGTGCGGTGAAGGCCGGCTACCACGTCGTCGAGGTCCCCATCACCTTCGTCGAGCGGGAACTGGGCGACTCCAAGATGAGCCGCGACATCCTCGTCGAGGCGCTGTGGCGGGTCACCGCGTGGGGGGTCGGGGAGCGGGGGACCCGGATCACCGGCAAGGGCGGCACGTCCCAGCGGGAGGCCTTATCCGGCCCTGAGCCTGCGCCCGGCACACTGGGAGCATGACGACAGGCGCTTCGACCTCCCCGTACTCCGCCCGGCCCCCGCGCTCCCGGCTGCGCAGGTACCTGCCGCTGGGTGTCGCGGCGTGGCTGGTGCTGGAGATCTGGCTGCTGACCCTGGTCGCCGGAGCGGCGAGCGGGTTCACGGTCTTCCTGCTGCTGGTCGCCGCCTTCGTGGCCGGCGGCGTGGTGATCAAGCGGGCGGGCCGCCGCGCCTTCCAGAACCTCAACGACGCGTTGCAGCGCGGCGGCGCTCCCTCCGCGCGCCGCGGGGGCAACGGGCTGATGATGCTGGCGGGTCTGCTGCTGATGATCCCCGGCATGATCTCCGACGCGGTGGGCCTGCTCCTGCTGATCCCGCCGGTCCAGCGGGTCGTGGGCCGGTTCGCGGAGCGGACGGTCGACCGCAGGCTCCGCGGAGCCGGTGCGGGCCCGCTGGGCGACGCCTTCCGGTGGGCCCGGACGCACCGCCCCGACGGCAAAGTGGTCCAGGGCGAGGTGATCAGGGACGAGCCGGGGGAGGGCCCGCGCGAGCAGCACCCGCCGCTGACACGGTGAGGACCGCCGGCCGCAGCCGGGCGAGGGGCGCAGCTCCCCGCCCGGCCGAGGACCGCCCGCATCCGGGGACTGCCCGGACGGGGACGGCGCCCCGGAACCGGAGGCGATCCCGAGCGACGACAAAGCAGAAAAGGCAGGCGAAGCCGACAAAGCCGCGGGCGCCGCACGTCCCTCAAGACGTACGGCGCCCGCGGCTACTGGCGTGCGCCGGACAACCGGCCGAGCCCCCGGCGGGGACTACGCGCTCTTGCGGCTGTCCCGCGGATGGACGGCGATGTTCATCGCACCGGACCGCAGAACGGCGAGGCGCTCCTCGAGGACCTCTTCGAGTTCCTCACGGGTGCGCCGCTCCATCAGCATGTCCCAGTGCGTACGCGCCGGCTTGGCCTTCTTCTCCTCCGGGCCGTCGCCGTCCACCAGGAGTGCCTGGGCCCCGCAGACCTTGCACTCCCACTCCGGCGGGATCTCCGCCTCGACCGAGAAGGGCATCTCGAAACGGTGGCCCTTCTCGCATGCGTACTCCACGGCCTGGCGCGGAGCCAGGTCGATACCGCGGTCGGTCTCGTAGCTGGTCACCACGAGGCGCGTGCCGCGAAGAGCTCGCTCACTCATGAATCGTGCCTCCCGGGCTGGTCGCCCACAGGACAGGTGTCGCTGTCGTCGTCATCCGGTCAACGTCCGGTCGGCGGTAAAGATTCCCGTTCCGATGTCCCGTTCCGGGTCATGCGTCGCCGTCGTAGCCGCAGCCTTGTCAACCAGTGCAGTACCCACCGGCGCCCGGTTTGTCACATCTGCTAGGAGATGTCACCCAGCGTTTCGGCATCTTTGACGCGCAGTAACGGTACGCCTGGCAGGCCAAAGGCGTACACTACAGCCCTTTCGCCCCGAGTGCTAAATCCTCTCGGGTGCGGGATTGCCCGCGTCGAGCACCGCCCGCCGCACCGGCACCCGCGCGAGCAGCACGAACCCCAGGGCGAAGAAGACCACCAGCGACACGACGGCGTCCCGGTAGCTGCCGGTCAGCTGGTAGGTGAGACCGAACAGCAGCGGCCCGAGCCAGCTCATGCCGCGGTCGCTCATCTCGTACGCCGAGAAGTACTCGGCCTCCCGGCCGGGCGGCACCAGGTGCGAGAACAGCGACCGGGACAGCGCCTGGCTGCCGCCGAGCACGAGCCCGATCCCGGCCGCGAGCACGAAGAACCACGCCGGAGCCCCGGCCGGCAGGAAGTACCCGGCACCGAGGACGACCCCCCACGCGACCAGCGACCCGAGGATCGTCCGCTTCGCCCCGTACGCCCGCGCCAGCCGCCCCATGCCCAGCGCGCCCGCCACCGCCAGCACCTGCACCAGCAGCACCGCCGCGATCAGCGTGGACTGGCTCAGTCCCAGCTCCTCGGAGCCGTACACCGACGCCTGCGAGATCACCGTCTGGATGCCGTCGTTGTAGACGAGGTAGGCGAGCAGGAAGGCCAGGGTGAGCGGTTTGCCCCGCATGTCCCGGACGGTGGCCGCCAGCTGCCGCCAGCCGTGGCCCGCCGGTACCGGGCCCGTCCTGCGCCGGTCGCGCAGCCGCCTGAGCGGCACCAGCGTGAACACGCCCCGCCACAGCCCCGCCGAGCCCAGGCAGATGCGCACGGCCATGGCCTCGGACACGCCGAAGGAGTCGTGGGCGGTGAACAGCACCAGGTTCGCCACCAGCACCAGCGAGCCGGCCGCGTACCCGAAGGCCCAGCCGCGGGAGGAGACCGCGTCGCGCTCCTCGGGCGGCGCGATCTGCGGCAGGTAGGCGTTGTACAGCACCATCGAGACGGCGACCGAGGCGTTGGCGACGATCAGCAGCGCCCCGCCCAGCAGATACCGGTCGCCGTCCAGCAGGAACAGGCCCGCCGTGGCGGTCGCGCCCGTGTAGGCGGCCGCCGCCAGCAGCGGCTTCCTGCGGCCGGTGCGGTCGGCCGCCGCCCCCGCCATCGGCATCAGCAGCACAGCCAGCAGCACCGACACCGACACGCAGTACGGGAAGAACGACCCGGCCCGCACCGGGATCCCCAGCGGGTGCACGAATCCGTCCGCGTCCGCCGCCGAACGCGCCACCGAGGTGAGGTAGGGGCCCAGGAACACGGTGAGCACGCTGGTCGAGTAGACCGAGCAGGCCCAGTCGTAGAAGTACCAGCCGCGCTGCTCGCGCCGCCGGTCGGCGCCCTCCGCGTCCGCCTGTGCCCGCACGGTGCCGTTGCCCACCCGCGCTCTCGCCTCCCGCCCAGGATGCCGCGCGGGCGCCGGGCCCGGCCCCGGCCGGTTCTTCAGGCCCAGACGCCCCGGTCCTCCATGACCTCGCGCAGTGTGTCGATGTGATCGGTCATGATGCCATCGACGCCGAGGTCCAGGAGCCGGTGCATCACCTCCGGTTCGTTCACCGTCCACACGTGCACCTGCAGCCCGCGCGCGTGGGCGGCGCGGACGAACAGCGGATCGACCACCGGCACCCCCGAGCGCGCGATCGGCACCTGCACGGCGACGGCCGAGCGGCGCAGCAGCGTGGGCACCCCCCAGGAGCGCAGCCGCAGCGCCAGCACCCCGCGCGTGCCGTACGAGGTCGCCAGGCGCGGCCCGGCCAGCCGCTGCGCCCGCACCACCCGCGCCTGTGAGAAGGAGCCGACGCACACCCGCTCCCAGGCGCCCGTCCGCTCGATCAGTTCCAGCAGGGGGCGCAGCGCGGGCTCCGCCTTGACGTCGACGTTCCAGCGCGCCTGAGGGAAGGACTCCAGCAGCTCCTCGAAGAGCGGTACCGGCTCGCGGCCCGCCACGCGCGCGTGCCGCACCTCGGCCCAGGGCAGGTCGGCGATCCGGCCCGAGCCGTCGGTCACCCGGTCCAAGGTGGCGTCGTGGAAGGCGACCAGCCGGCCGTCGGCAGTGGCGTGCACGTCGGTCTCCATGTACCGGTACCCGGCCGCGACCGCGCGCCGGAACTGCGCCGCGGTGTTCTCCAGACCGTCGGCCGCCCCGCCGCGGTGCGCGAAGGGGAGGGGACCGGGATGGTCGAGGAACGGGTGGCGTACGGGCGTGGTCACGGACGCAGTATCACCCGTTCGGGTGTGCCCGGGGCAACGGCCACGGTGGCGTCGGCGGCCCGCTGGAGGGCGAACACGCGCAGGAACAGCTGGGCCAGCGGGCCGATCGCCACCGCGTAGAGCACGGTGCCGATCCCGATCGTGCCGCCGAGGACGAACCCGGTGACGACGACCGCCACCTCCACCACGGTCCGCATCAGCCGGATCGAGCGGCCCGAGCGCCGGTGCAGCCCGGTCATCAGCCCGTCGCGCGGGCCGGGCCCGAAGCGGGCGGCGATGTACAGCCCCGTCGCCGCGCCGTTGAGCACGATGCCCGCCACGAGCAGGAGGATCCGCATCGCCAGGGCGTGGACGTCGGGCACCACGGCGAGCGTGCCGTCCATGGCGATGCCCACGACGAAGACGTTGGAGACCGTGCCGAGACCGGGGCGCTGCCGCAGCGGTATCCACAGCAGCAGCACCAGCGCGCCCACGGCGATCGACACCACGCCGATGCTCAGCCCGGTCCGTTCGGCGATGCCCTGGTGCAGCACGTTCCAGGGCTCCAGGCCGAGGCCGGCCGCCACGAGGAGGGCGGAACTGGCGCCGTACAGCGCGAGACCGGCGTAGAGCTGGGCGAGTCGCCGCACGAGGTGGCCGGGACGGGACGAGGCGTCGGACACAGTGGTCCCCCCTTGGTGGTGGAATGGTGGTGCAAGTGGCCTGGTGCGTGACACTGTGTGGCAGGGCAGGAAGGCCCCTCCATGGCCAATTCGGGGAAGGTGGACTGGTTAATATGGCGCAGTGGACCTCGGCGGTGGGTGCCGCGCAGCTCGCCCGGCTGCTCAACTCCCAGCAGGACCGCCCGGCGGGCCCCGGCACGCGGCGCCCGCCCGCCTACCGGGCGCTCGCCGACGGCATCCGGCTGCTCGTCCTCGAAGGACGCGTCCCGGTGGCCGCCCGACTGCCCGCCGAACGGGAACTGGCCCTCGCCCTGTCCGTCAGCCGCACCACGGTCGCCGCCGCCTACGAAGCCCTGCGCACCGAGGGCTTCCTGGAGTCCCGGCGGGGCGCGGGCAGCTGGACCGCGGTCCCGGCCGGCAACCCGCTGCCCGCGCGGGGCCTGGAACCCCTGCCGCCCGAGGCGCTGGGCTCGATGATCGACCTGGGCACCGCGGCCCTGCAGGCGCCGGAGCCATGGCTCACCCGCGCCGTGCAGGGCGCGCTGGAGGAACTGCCGCCCTACGCCCACACGCACGGCGACTACCCGGCCGGGCTGCCCGCGCTGCGGTCGATGATCGCCGAGCGGTACACCGCGCTCGGCATCCCGACCATGCCCGAGCAGATCATGGTCACCACCGGCGCCATGGGCGCCATCGACGCCATCTGCCACCTCTTCGGCGGCCGCGGCGAGCGCATCGCCGTCGAGTCGCCGTCCTACGCCAACATCCTGCAGCTGATGCGGGAGGCGGGCGCCCGGCTGGTGCCGGTGGCCATGGCCGAGGGCCTGACCGGCTGGGACCTGGACCGCTGGCGCCAGGTGCTGCGCGAGGCCGCGCCCCGGATCGCCTACGTCGTCGCCGACTTCCACAACCCCACCGGCGCCCTCGCCGACGAGGACCAGCGCCGCCGCCTGGTGGAGGCGGCCCGCTCGGCCGGAACGGTGCTGGTCGTCGACGAGACGATGAGCGAGCTGTACCTGGAGCCGGAGGTGGAGATGCCGCGGCGCGTGTGCGGCTTCGACCCCGCGGGCTCCACGGTGATCACCGTCGGCTCCGCCAGCAAGGCGTTCTGGGCCGGCATGCGCATCGGCTGGGTGCGGGCGGCCCCGGACGTCATCCGCAGCCTGGTCGCCGCCCGCGCCTACGCCGACCTGGGCACCCCCGTCCTGGAGCAGCTGGCCGTGAACTGGCTGTTCTCCACCGGCGGCTGGGAGGAGGCGGTGCGGCTGCGCCGCGAGCAGGCCCGGGAGAACCGGGACGCCCTGGTCGCGGCGGTGCGGCGGGAGCTGCCCGACTGGGAGTTCGAGGTGCCGCGCGGCGGCCTGACGCTGTGGGTGCGCACCGGCGGCCTGTCGGGCTCGCGCCTGGCGGAGGCGGGCGAGCGCGTGGGCGTACGCGTCCCCTCCGGTCCGCGGTTCGGCGTGGACGGCGCCTTCGAGGGATACGTCCGGCTGCCCTTCACGGTCGGGGGAGCGGTGGCGGAGGAGGCCGCGACACGGCTGGCGGCAGCGGCCCGCCTGGTCCGCACGGGCGCCTCGGGCAACGGCGAGCAGCCCCGCACGTTCGTGGCGTAGCCCGCGGGCCTTGGGGGCGGGCGGGCCATACGGGCGGCGGGCAGCGGGCCACGGGGCTGCCGAGGTGGTCCGCGGGGCGTCGTGACACACCCCGCCGCCGTGGTCGGCCGCGGTCGGCAGGCCGCAGTCCGTCGGCCGCGGTCGGTCGGTCAGGACCGTTCCGCCACGGCGGCCTCGGAGGTCACCGGGGCGTCCAAGGCCGCGTCCAGGTCCTGCGTGGCCTCTGGGGCCTCGGCCTCCGCGGCCACCGGTGCCTCGACGGCCTCCGCGGCCTCGGCGGTCTCCTTCGACACCGGAGCGTCGTCCTCCGGCACCGTCTCGCCGTCCGCGGGCGTGGTCTTGGGCGGCAGCAGGTCCCGCACCGCCTGGCGCAGCGACTCGCTCACCGAGTCGTCGTACGGATCGGGCGTCGCCGGCACCTGCAGCCGGTGCACGGGGCCCGTGCCCAGCCGCGCGTAGCCCCGCCCGGCAGGCACGACGGCGAGCGGCGTGGTGTGCGGCGGGGCGCCGAGGACGGCCTTGACCTGCTCCGCCGTCGCCGGCCCGAGCACCACGCGCGCGCGGGTGTGCTGCCGCAGCGCGTCGCTGAGCGCGTCGGCGCTGTCGAACTGCTCGGCCACCACGACCGTCACGCCGACCGCGCGGCCGTGCCGCAGCGGCACCTGCAGCAGGGCCTGCGGGTCCTTGCGCCCGTCCGCGGCGGCCAGGTGCGTGAACGCGGTCGGCCGGTCGAGCAGGAGCCACAGCGGGCGCTTGGTGTCGTCCGGCGGCGGGTGGCCCACCTGCCGGGCGCGGTTGACGGCGATCAGCCGGCGCTCGGTCTCGGTGGCGGCCCACTCCAGGCTCGCCAGCACCCCGGCCAGCCCGCACTCGACCGCGAGGACGCCGTCGCGGCCGGTCAGGCAGGCGTACTCACCGGTGCCGCCGCCGTCGACGACGAGCACGTCCCCGTGGCGCAGCGCCTGCAGCGCGATCGAGCGCAGCAAGGTGGAGGTGCCGCTGCCGGGCTGGCCCAGGGCCAGCAGGTGCGGCTCGGTGGAGCGCAGGCCCGTGCGCCAGACGACCGGCGGCACGTCGCACTGTTCCTCGCCGAAGCTCAGGGGCAGGGTGCGCTGGACCTCGCTGGGGTCGGTGAAGCCGAGCACGGTCTCGCCCGGTGCGGTGACGAAACGCTGGGCGGGGATGCCGGTGGGCAGCGGGGCGAGCGCGGTCACCGCCAGCTCGTTGTCCTCCTCGTTCCAGGCGAAGAGGTACTCCCGGCCGCGGCCGGCCTTGGCGGCCAGCAGGTGCTCGATCCGGGCGCGGGCCTCCGGCTCGCCGTCGGTGAAGTAGGCGGGGTAGCGGATCAGCAGGTGGCAGACGCGGCCGGAGTCGTCGAACCGGTGCGCGGGGAACGCCTTCTCCCACGCGCCACCGTGCGCGTACAGCGGGTCGGGGTCGTCGGCGGCCGAGAAGTAGGGCACGAGCGCCTCGTACAGCGCGGCCAGCCGCTGGGTGCGCGGCTCGGTGGCGTCCTCGGGCGGAGGCGGGGTGCGGTCGCGGCCCTGCCAGGCCGCCGCGGCCGTCACCACGACGGCCGCCAGCAGCGGTCCGTACGGGATCATCGCCACGACCAGGATCACCGACCCCACCAGGAACAGCAGGGGACCGCGCCGGTCCTTGGGAGTCTCGGCCCATCTGCGCCGGCCGGCCGCGGCGAGCCGGCGCAGACCCCGGGCGATGGTGATCAGCGGGTGGAGGACGTCCGTGGCGTTGTCGGCGGCCGTCCGGGCCAGCTCCCGGCTCCGCGCGAGCTGTGCGCCGCCGGTGCTGAGGATGCGGGGGAGGGGGCGCCGGGCCACTGCTGCCTCCTTGGGGATGCGTACGGCGAGGGGTGTCCCGCTCGGGTGGTCCGGCGGGTCAGAACCTGACACCGCCGAGCAGGCTCGCCAGACTCTCGCCGCCGGCTTTGATGCTCGGCGCGATGGCCGTGCTCGCCAGGTAGAAACCGAACAGGGTCGACACGCACATGTGCGAGGGCTTCAGTCCGTCCTTGCGGAAGAAAATGAAGACGATCGTGCCGAGCAGGATCACGCCTGAGACGGAGAGGATCATGGGAATCTCCTGGTGTCGAGGGGGACAATCACCCTGAGTCCTTCCAGCATCACAGCATGTATCCATATGACAAAAGGTGCAACCGGGTGAGATTCGTTCGATTTCCACCGCTTGGTGGAGTCGACCAGGGGGACGGACGCCCGGCCCTGTTGCGCCCGGCCCGATCTGCCGTGATCTTTACCCCCGGCACCCCGGGTGACCCGGCCGCTGGAGCCAGTACCCTGGCGGTTCACCCGTACGGCCGCGCCCGCTCACGGTCGTACGCTTGGCCCCCCGCGGGCCTCCGCACAGTTCCCCGCAGTCCCCGACGTACGCAGTGAGAGGCGGTCCCCACGCCATGAGTGAAGCCCCTGACCCCGAGGTCGTGGAGCTGGCGACCAAGATCTTCGATCTGGCCCGGCAGGGGCGGACCGAGGCACTCGTCGCCTACGTCGAGGCCGGCGTCCCGGCCGACCTGACCAACGACCGCGGCGACTCCCTGGTGATGCTCGCCGCCTACCACGGCCACGCCGACACCGTCCGTGCCCTGCTGGCCCGCGGCGCCGAGGCCGACCGCGTCAACGACCGCGGTCAGACACCCCTCGCCGGAGCGGTCTTCAAGGGCGAGCAGGAGGTCATCGAGGCGCTGCTGGAGGGCGGCGCCGACCCCACCGCGGGCACGCCCTCGGCCCTGGACACGGCCAGGATGTTCGGCCGCAGCGAGCTGCTGAAGCTGTTCGGCCAAGAATGACGCCACGGGCCGTGAGCAGCTGAAACGGCCCCTTGACCAGCCACGACGACGACAACGGGGGAGGCGGTGCGAGGCCGCCGGAAATTTCGGTCGCGGCGGCGCGGACGCCGGGTCATCATGACGTCGTGATTCACGGACGCGATGGCTGGGCAGGTGTTGCCGCACCGCGCGGGCCGTGATGCGGTCCGCCTGGGCCACCGACGAGAGGCAGAGGAACATGGTCTACAGCAAGCAAGAGACGGCGGGCGCCCCGACGTGTTGTCACGCGGCCAGGTAGTGCGTGGTTCCCGGTTGCGTCGACGCTTGATGTGAGGCTGTGTTTCCCATGTTCGATCCGGTCATAGCGCCCAGCGGCACGCTGCTCGGCCTCCTCCAGCGGGGCCGCGGCGACGGCACACTGCACGCGCTCACCGCCCCCCGCGCCGAGGCGCTGGCGGCGCTGAACCACTGCGTGCTGCACGACCCCCGCCACGACTGGCAGGTGGAGAACCGCTCCCTGTACTACGCCCGGCTCTTCCTGGACCTCGGCGGCGGACTGGACGCGATCGAGGCCCACCTGTTCGATCCCGAGGACGCCTTCGACACCGACGAGTCGCGTACGGGGCTCTCGCTCGCCGTCCTCGGCCACCTCGCCTCCTACGGCAGGCGCGACGCCCTCGCGCTGCTGCGCAGATACGCCGCCACCGGCTCCAACTGGGCCTGGGCCCTGGACGAGCTGGCACTCCGCGACGACGACGCCGGGCTGCGCGCCCTGGCCGAACCCGTCCTGGCGCGCTTCGCCGCCGACGCCCAGGGCGAGGCCGAGCTGGCCGCCGCCGTCCGCGACGCCTTCGAACCGCGCCCGTGGCGGCTGTGGGCCGAGGACGCGCGCCCGTCGATCGCCACGCGCGTGCGTGCCGCCCAGGAGGCCGGTTGCTTCGACCGCTGGCGGCGGCAGCTGCGCCCCACCGGGCCCCGCCCGGGCTGGAGCGTGCAGGCCGTGTTCGACTGGGCCCAGCAGGGCCTGGAACGCGGCGCCGCGCTCCACGTGCCCGCGGCGCGCTGCCTGGCCGCCGTGGCCGGCCCCGAGGACCGCGGCGCCATCGTGCGCGCCGCCCGCGAGGGCACCGAGGCCGCCCGCTGCACCGCCCTGCGCTACCTCGCCGACGGCAACGACCCGGTCGCCCTGGAGCTGATCGAGGCGGCCGTGTCCGACGGCCCCGCCCCCGTCGTGGAGGCCGCCGTGGCGGCGTTCGAACGCATGCGCAGCGTCGCGGCCGTGGACCGGGCCCGCGGCTGGGCTCGCCGCCCCGACCCGCTGGGGGCCGCCGCCGGGCGGATGCTCGCCTGCCGCGGTGGTGTCCAGGACCGCGACCTCGTCCGCGCCGCGCTGCGCGAGGCCGTCCGCGGCGAAGGCCCCGACGCCCCCACCCTGTGGACCCTCGTGGACGGCACCGGGCGGCGCGGCATCGCCTGCGCCGCACCCGTGCTGCGCCACATCTACCGGGAGACCGCCTCCTCCCATCTGCGCGGCCGCGCCGCCCGCGCGCTCGCCGCCACCGACCCCTCCTTCGCGGCCGGCTTCGCCGTCGAATGCCTCTGGGACTGCGAGGAGAGCACCCGCGAACTCGCCGCCCGGTACGCCGAGACCGGTGACAACCGCGTCGTCGAACGCCTGCGCCGGCTGGCCGCCGACCCCGCCGAGGAGGCGGAGGTCCAGACGGCCGTCCGCAGCCGGATCGGCCCGGACAACCTGCCGATCGCCTGACGGCTCTGCGCTCGCACGCGCCGTGCGCCGGCCGCGTCGCCGGGGGTGACGCGGCCGGCGCCTGCCCTGAGCCCGGACCCGCCGGCGCCGGGTGGCGCGGCCGACGCGCGCGGCTGGGCGCGGTGCCGCGGCGGGCCCCGGGGCCAGTCAAAGGCGTGTTCGCCGAACGATTCCAGCCGCTCGTTGAACGATCCCGCGATACCCCTGTTGTTTCGTTCTCACGCGATGCGGTTGAATTCCGGCATGGCTGAGCACCTGAGAGAACTGGCCGACGACCGCGCCCTCCTGGGCCGTACCAGCACCGCCGAGCGGGTCTCGGACATCCTCAGGAGCCGTATCTCCGAAGGCTACTTCCCGCCCGGCACCCGCCTGTCCGAGGACAGCATCGGCGGGGCGCTCGGGGGCTCCCGCAACACCCCGCGCGAGGCGTTCCGGCTGCTCACCCACGAGCGGGTGCTCGTCCACGAGTTGAACCGCGGCGTGTTCGTGCGGGGGCTCACCGTCGAGGACGTCGAGGACATCTACCGCACCCGCCGCCTCGTCGAGTGCGCCGTCGTGCGCGGCCTCGGCGAGCCGCCCTACGCCCTGGAGGAGGTCGCCGGGGCCGTCGCCGAGGGGCGGCGGGCCGCCCGCAAGAGCGACTGGAAGGCGCTGGGCACGTCCAACATCCACTTCCACCGCGCGCTGGTGGCGCTCGCCGGCAGTGAGCGCACCGACGAGCTGATGCGCAGCGTCTTCGCCGAACTGCGCCTGGCCTTCCACGTCGTGGACGACCCGCGCGGGCTGCACGAGCCCTACCTCGCCCGCAACCAGCAGCTCCTGCAGACCCTCCAGGAGGGGCGCCGGGACGAGGCGGAGCAACAGCTCGCGGTCTACCTCGACGAGTCACTGGAACGGGTCGTGGAGGTCTACCGGCGACGCGTCGGCCAGGGCGCGTGAGGCTCCGCCGCGGTCGGGACGCGCGCCGGCGCGCCTGAGGAACCCGCCGGGGCCGGCCCGGCAGCGCGCCGGTCGGGGTGTGTGACGTACCTGCCGCGGTCGGCGCGGCGGCGCGTCGTCCAAGACGCCCGGCACACCCGCCGCGCAGGGCGCGGCGGCGCGTCGGCCAAGGCGCTTGACACACCCGCCGTGGAGGGCGCGGCGGCGCGGTGCGCCGGGCCGGTGCGCGCCCTCGTGGCCGGGGTCCCTCTGTGCCGTTTGGGTGGTTGTCAGACCGAGGACCTAGTCTGTGCACCGTGACTTCGCCTGCATCGACGGACAGCGTTCCGCCCCAGCTCAGCGCGGGGCCGCGGCCCGCGCCGGGCCCGGCCGCCGACGAAGGACTGGCGCGGCGGCTGCGCGCGCTCGCCTGCACCGCGCCGCTGCACGACCTCGACGCCCGCAAGGCGAACCTCGCCGGCGAGTACACGGTGTACGGCATGGCGGAGATCGCCCTGGCCGCGATCGACCTCGTCACGCTCCACATGGACTTCGACACCGGCGCCGACCACGACCAGGTCGTGGCCCGGCTGGTCCCGCGCGTAGCCGCCCAGGCGCCCGAGCGGCCGGCCGCCGAGCACGAGCGGGTGGCCCGCTGGGTCCTGGAGAACCTGATCAACGTCGGCAGCGTCGACCGCGGCTTCCGCGCCGTCTACGGCACGTTCGCCCCGGACGGCACCTACGTGCGCCGGGACTACGACTTCAAGCTGATCGAGGAGGTCCCCGGCCCCGGCGGCAGCGTCTACCTGCGCACCACCGACGAAGCGGTCAACGTCCTCGTCGGCGCCCTCGACACCGACGTCACCAGCGCCCAGATCGCCGCCGAGGTCAAGCTGGAGGTGCTCATCAGCCGGGGCCGGCTGGCCGACGCCCAGCTCGCCGCCGAACAGGCCCGCTACCGCACCGTGCAGTACTCCGAGACCCTGCGCCGCGCCCTGGAGGCCACCCGGCGCAACGTCCGCGCGGTGGACTGGCTGAGCGCCGTACCCGACATGATCGCCGAGGCGCTGGACCACGTCGCCGACCGCTACCGGCACGAGAACGCGATCCTGACCAACATCCGCAAGGCCCGCGACGAGTCCGAGGACCCCGAGCACAAGCGCCGCGCCGCCGAACTCGTCGACATCGTCAAGGACTGCATCCGCCGCCACACCCAACTGCAGTCCCGGTTGCTGGAAGCCGGCCCCCTCTTCCGCGCCGAACAGGACCGGCAGGCCTTCGCCACGCCGGCCGCCACCTCGGGCACGGACCTGTACGGGCACCTGCTCGCGCCCCCCCTGCCGCTGCCGCTGGAACAGGCGATCCGCGTCACCGACGCGTTCTTCGCCCACGGCACGGGCCTGCGCACGCCGGTGGCCGTACGCCTCGGCGACCTCGTGGACATCCTGCTCCCCCCGCCCGTGGAGCGGGAACACCTCGGCGCGGAGATGCCCGAGCCCGACCTGATCGCCACGCCGGACGACAGCCGGTTCAGCGAGGAGCAACTGGCCGCCGCCATGGAACTGCTGGACCTGCCGGCCGACGCGCCCCGCCGGCTGTCGGGGTTGCTCGCGCAGGCCCGCGACCAGGACCCGGCCCTGCCGTATCTCGTCGCCCTGCTGGCCGTGCACGCCGCCAGCCCGCCGGTCGGCACCGCCTACCGCCAGGGCGAGGAGAAGCTCCTGTTCGCCGTGGACGACGGCACCGAGCTGGACGACCCCGAGTTCGGCGGCGCGGACCTCATCGTCGGCACGGCGCTGCTGGACGCGGCCGGCATGGCCGCCGACCGGACGGAGGCGGCATGACCACGCGCCCGCCCGGCAGCCGCCCCGCGTCGGCGGGTCGCGCCGGTGCCCGTGTCGAATTCCGAGGCGGCGTCGATCGCGGTCGCTCGGGCAGCCGCACCGCGTCGGCGGGCCGCTCGGGTGCCCGCACTCCGCTCGGAGGCGGCATCCACCGCGATCGCTCCGGCAGCCGCACTACGCCGGCGCGTCGCACCGTCGCCCGTGTTCCGTCCGGAGGCGGCGTGAGTCCCCGTCGGCCCGGCGGCAGCACCGCCTCGGCGGGTACCGCTGTCGCCCGCACTCCGTTCGGAGGCGGCGTCAACCGCCGTCGGCCCGGCGGCCGCTGCGCGTCGGCGCGTCGCACCGTCGCGCGCGTTCCGTCCGCCTCACTCGCCCTCAGCCGCGCCCGCGCCCTCAGCCCCCCCCCGAAGCACAAGGGGTTGTGCCCGTGACCGAGCACGTCGCCCGCACCGAGCCGGACACCGGCGGCGCGGCCGCGCCGGCCGCCGTCACGCCCGCCGACGTCGCCGACGCGGCCCGGCTCGTCGCCTTCGGCCTGCAGCCCAAACTGCAGCCGGCCCGCGACCAGGAGTACGCCGACCTGCTGCGCCGCCACCGCGAGGACCCGGCCTTCGCCCGCCTCGCGGACGCCGTGGCCGCCGGTCTCGGACTGGTCGTGCTGGAGGTGTCCCCGCGCGCGGGCATGGCGGTGACCGCGGCCGAGGACTCGGTGTTCGCCGTCCGCATGGGCGACTACGCCCGGCGCGCCGCCGCCGACTCCGGCGACCGCTTCCTGCACGGACTCGCCCATCTCGCGGTGGCCGCCCTGGCGTTCCCGCGCCCGGAGGACCTCGCCGACGACGGCTACGTCGGCCGGGTCACGGTCAACGGAGTCGACGCCTTCGTCCGCCAGGCCTGCCGCCGCCTGGAGGAACGCGCCGAGGAGCAGGGCGAGAACACCGACCCGGCCACCGACGCCCCCGGCCTGGAGGCCGCCTGGCGCGTCTGGGCGCGGCGCAGCGCCACCGGCGCCACCAAGGACGCGCGCCGGCCCGCCGCCTCCACCACCGGCATCGTCGCCAAGGCCCTGGCGTTCCTCACCGACTCCGGGTTCCTGCAGCGCACCGGCGACGAGAGCGGCGGCACCTACCGCACCACCGCCCGCTACCAGCTGCAGGTCCGCGACATGGCGGGCAGCGCCGCCCTGGCCGAGCTGCTGGAACTCGGCGTCGTCCCGGTCACCGACGGCACCCCCAGCCTGCTGCCCGCCGAGGACACCGACGACCTGGAACTGGTCGCCGAGGCCGGGCTGCCGTTCCACACGCCGTCCTGACCCCCTGGGGGCCCGTGCCCGTGGGCCGCGGTCCCCGAACCACCCCGATCTGCAAGAAGACTGACGAGAGGCCGCCATGTACGAGCTGTCCCGGGTCCGCCTCTACTCCATCGGGCCTGCCGGTGCGCGCTACGCCGACACCGTGCTTGACCTGCGGGGCGTGGGCGAGCCGGTGCCCGAACCCGCGCCCGCGCAGGGGGAGTTCTTCGAGGAGGAGCCGGCCGGCCCGCCGCGCCGGCCCGCCCCCGCCGGTGTGCTGTTCCTGGAGAACGGCGGCGGCAAGTCGGTCCTGCCCAAGCTCATCTTCTCGGTGATGCTGCCCGGCCCCCGCAACACCCTCGGCGGTGCCAGCTCCGGTGTGCTGCGCAAGTTCCTCCTCGCCGACGACTGCGGGCACGTGGCGCTGGAGTGGCAGCACGTGCAGACCGGCGAGTGCGTCGTCGTCGGCAAGGTCAGCGAGTGGCGCGGACGCCAGGTCTCCAACGACCCGCGGAAGTTCGCCGAGGCCTGGTACTCCTTCCGGCCCGGCCCCGGCCTCACCCTGGACAACCTGCCCGTCGCCGAGGCCACGTCCATGCGGCCGCCCGCCGAGGGCACCTCCGGCGCGCGGGGCCGGCGCCGCACCATGAAGGGGTTCCGGGACGCGCTCACCGAGGCCGGCAAGGCCTACCCGCACCTGGAGGTGCACTGGGAGGAGATCCACGAGCGCTGGACCGAGCACCTGGGCGACCTCGGCCTGGACCCCGAACTCTTCCGCTACCAGCGGGAGATGAACGCCGACGAGGGCGAAGCGGCCGGTCTGTTCGCGGTGAAGAAGGACTCCGACTTCACCGACCTGCTGCTGCGCGCCGTCACCGACACCCGCGACACCGACGGCCTCGCCGACCTGGTCAGCGGCTTCGGCAACAAGCGGGGCCGGCGCGCCGAACTGATCGCCGAACGCGACTTCACCGCCGGGTCCGTCGAGCTGCTCGGCCGGATCGTCGAGGCCGCCCAGGCCCGCGGCCGGGCCCGGGACGTGCACGCCGGAGCCGAGCGGCGCACCCGCACCCTGGCCCGGCGGCTGTCCGCCCGCGCCGTGCAGGAGCGGGTACGGGCCGCCGACCTCGCCCAGCGCGTCACCGCCGCCGCGCACGCCGTCACCCAGTGCGAGGGTGCCCGGGAACGCAGCGCCCTGATCGCCGCCGAACTCGCCTACCGGCACGCCTCCCTGGCGCTGGCCGCCGCCGAGAAGTCCGCCGCCGCGCAGAAGCGGGAACTGGCCGACGCGCGCACCTTGCACTCCGCCTGGCAGGCCGCCGAGGCCGTGCTGCGCCACCGCGCCGCCGCCGACCGCGTGGCCCGCGTCTCCGCCGCCATCCAGGAGGCCGAGCGCGACGCGGCCCCGGCGCTCGCCGCCCGCACCAAGGCCGCCGTGGACCTCGTACGGGCCCTGCACGCGGCCGCCGAGAGCGCCGAGAACCTCGCCAACGAGGGCGAGGAGCGTTCCGCGCAGCTGCAGGAGATGAGCGAGAGCGCCCACCGGGACGCCACCGCCGCGGCCACCGAGGCCCAGCGCGCCCGCAGCGAGGCCGGCCACCTGCGGCAGCGGCTGGCCGAGGTCGAGCAGGAGACCGCCGAGGCCGTCCGCGCCGGCTGGCTCGACGACAGCGCCCCCGACGCCGACCCGGCCCGCGCCGCGCTGGCCGCCAGCGACGCCGAACAGACGGCCGTCGCCGCCTGGGACGAGGCCCGCGAGGCCGCCCGCAAGGCCGCCGAACACGCCCGGGAGACGGCCGCGGCCGCCTCCCGCGCCGAGCTGACGGCCGCCCGCGCGGCCGACGCGACGACCGCGGCCGAGCGGGCCTACGAGGCCGAACGGCGCCTCGCCGAGGCCCTGGCGGCCGAGGAACGGCTCGCGGAACTGCTGAGCCTGCCCGGCGCGGCCGCACGGCCCGCGGTGCCCGGTCCCCGCGCCGCGTCCGACGGCGCGAACGGCACCCGGGGCGAGGCCGGCCACGGTACGGCGGCCGGCGCGGAAGGCGCCGCCGAGCCGGCCGGGACGCCCACGAGCGGCCCCGCGGCCGACGGCCGCCCGCGCCCCCTGACCGAGGGCCCCCTGACCCCGGAGGATTTGGACCGCTTCGCCGACGAACTGCGCGCTCTGCTGGACGACGCGGTGTCCTCCGCCGAGCGGCACCTGTTCGAGCTGCGCACCGCCGCCGCCGACGACGCCCGGATCCTCGGCGCGCTCGGCGACGGCGGGCTGCTCCCGCCCGGCCCGGACGTGCTGGCCACCGTCGAGTTCCTCGGCGAGCACGGCATCCCCGCCCTGCCCGGCTGGCGCTACCTCGCCCAGGCCGTCGACCCCGCCGACCACGCGCGCGTGCTGGCCGCCCGCCCCGAACTCGTCGACGGCGTGATCATCACCGACCCGGACACCCACGCCCGGGCCCGCGAGGCGCTCGCCGACGCCGCCCTGCTGCCCCGCTCCGCCGTGGCCGTGGGCACCGCGGCCGCCCTGCTCGCCCCCGCCCCGGCGGCCGACGCGGGCGAGGGCGAGGTCTTCCTGGTCCCGCCCAACCCGGCCATGCACGACGAACACGCCGCCGACGAGGAGCGGCAGGCGCTGCGCGCGCGGGCCACCGAGCGCGACGAGGAGATCCGCCGGCTCGCCGCCCGGCTCGGCAAGGACCGCGAACTGGCCGCCCGGCTCGCCTCCTGGCGCACCGGCTGCCCCGCCGGACGGCTGGCCGAACTCGCCGAGGCCGCCCGGGCCGCCCGCGCGTTCGCCGAGGAAGCCGAGGCCGAGCTGGCCGAGGCCCGCACCGCGCAGGCGGAGGCAGAGGAGGCCGCCGCCGAGGCCGCCCAGCTCCGCGACGAGCGGCAGGAGGCCGCACAAAAGGCCCGCCGCGCCGCCGACGCCCTCGCCGGGCTCGCCTTCCGGCTGCGCGAGCGCGCCGGCTGGCAGGCCCGGCTGCGCGAACTCGCCGACGAGGCCGCCGAGGCGGAGGCCCGCGCCCAGGCGTGCCTGGAACGGGCCCGCGCCGCCGACGAGGACCGCCGGGCCGCCCAGCGCGCCGCCGACGACGCCCGCCGCACCGCCCGCGCCCTGCGCGCCGAACGCTCCGAGATCGCCGGCGCCCCGGACGACCTGCCCGACGCCGACGCCCAGGCGCCGAAGGCGTCCCTGCCCGCCCTGCGCGAGGCCTACCGCGCCGCCTCCCAGGTGTACGAGAAGGTCGGCGTCGGCGCCGACCTGCGCGCCGAACAGGCCCGCGCGGAGAGCGACGAGAGCGCGGCCCGCGCCGAACTCGACCGCCTCAGCAACAAGGTCCGCACCCGCGCCGAACAGCTCCTGCAGTCCCCCGACGGCTCCGACGGCCCCTCCCGGCAGGCCGCCGCCGCCCGCGCGGAGGAACTGGTGCAGCTGCTGGAAACTCGTATGTCCTCCGCGAGCGAACAGCTGGGCCGGCTGCGCGGCGAGGCCGAGCGGCTGGCACCCGAGGACGGCGAGGCGCACACCGACCTGCCCGAGGACATGGTGCCGCGCGACGCCGACCACGCCCAGGCCCTGCTGCGCACCGCCACTGCCGAACTGGCCTCGCGTACCGAGGCGTTGACGCAGGCCCGGCAGACGCACGGCGAGCTGCTGGAGGCCCACCGGGCGGCCGAGGACGCGGCGAGCGGCTTCGACGAACTCGCCGCCATGCTCCGCGACCTGCTGCGCGAGCCGGCCGGGGAGGAGGAGCAGGACGAGCCGGAGCCCTACCCCGGCAGCCCGGAGGCGGCCCGGCAGGCGGCGGCCGAGGCCCGCCGCTCGCTGCGCGGCTGCGCCGCCGACCTGTCCGCCGCCGAGACCGCCGTGCGCGAGGCGAGCGACGTCCTGGTCCGGCACGCCAACTCCACCCGCTACGAGCAGGTGCGCACCCCCGCCCGGCAGCAGATCCGCGAACTGCCCGCCTCCGCCCTGCCCGACCACGCCCAGCGGTGGGCGGACGCCTTCGCGCCGCGCCTGCGCGTCCTCACCGACGAACTGGCCCAGCTGGAGCGCAACCGGGACTCGATCGTGGACCGGTTGCGCGGCCTGGTCGAGTCCGCGCTCGCCACGCTCCGGTCGGCGCAGCGCCTGTCCCGGCTGCCGGAGGGCCTGGGCGAGTGGTCCGGACAGGAGTTCCTGCGCATCCGCTTCGAGGAACCCGACCAGGCCACCCTCACCGAGCGGCTCGGCGAGGTCATCGACGAGGCCACCCGCGCCGCCGTGCGGAAGAACTCCGACCTGCGCCGCGACGGGATGTCCCTGCTGCTGCGCGGAGTCGCCGCCGCCCTCCAGCCCAAGGGCGTCGCCGTGGAGATCCTCAAGCCGGACGCCGTGCTGCGCGCCGAGCGCGTCCCGGTCGGGCAGATGGGGGATGTGTTCTCCGGCGGCCAGCTGCTCACCGCCGCCATCGCCCTGTACTGCACCATGGCGGCGCTGCGCAGCAACGACCGCGGCCACGACCGGTACCGCCACGCCGGCACGCTGTTCCTGGACAACCCCATCGGGCGCGCCAACGCGACCTACCTGCTGGAGCTGCAGCGAGCCGTCGCCGACGCGCTCGGCGTCCAGCTGCTGTACACCACCGGCCTGTTCGACACCACGGCGCTGGCCGAGTTCCCGCTGGTGATCCGGCTGCGCAACGACGCCGATCTGAGGGCCGGGCTGAAGTACATCAGCGTCGAGGAGCACCTGCGCCCGGGCCTGCCGCAGCCGACCCCGGAGGGAGAGGCGGTGCACAGCGAGATCACGGCGACCCGGATGTTCAAGCGCCCGGCCTGACGGGGGACCGGTCGACCCTGACCGGGGGCCGGACGACGGTGCCTAGGGGTGTGACAGCCGGCCGGTGCCGCCCCGCCGGCGTATGCGCGCCTCGGCCGGGGCGGCAGCCGGGGCCGCACGCCGGGCCCGGCGTCGTTCGCGGCGCAGTGCTCGCGCGGTGCTGCTCGGCGTCGAGACCACGCCGCCGCGCTGGGCCCACACCTGGCGGGTCACCCAGACGTCGAGCGCCGCCCAGGTGGCCACCACCGTACTGGCCACGCCGCACAGGACCATGGGGAAGGCGAGCCACGACCCGGCCATGGTGCACAGGAACGCCACCACGGCCTGAATCAGCGTCACGGCGATGATCAGCACCGCGCGCACGGCCGCCTCGCGCACGGGGTCGGGCAGCCTGCGCCGCCGCGCGGGCTCCTCCACCCACAACGGTCTGTAGGCCGAGGGCTGTTCGGCCCGTTCCTCCGTGCCCCGCATGTGTCACTCCCCACCGCCGGCAGACCACTCGCCCCCGGTGTCCCCGCACCGGCTCCCCCAGTGACTGCCCGCCTTGCGCCCTTTTACGCCGACCGGGTACGGGACGCGGCTCCAGTGGCTCCTTGCGTCCCGATGTCCCATGGGGAAGGACGAACGGGAGATCGTGAAGATTCCCGCCCGCCGAAAGATATCGGCCAAACGATCACGAGGTCCCCGGCGTCGAGATCTGTCCGTCACCTCCGTCTTCCGGGCAGCAACTCCCGCCATGCTGGGACAACTCGCCCTGCGTCGCGGCCGGGAACGGAAGTTCGCGCTCCGGTCGGCTCTTCGAGTTACCAGTGGGTCGGTAGTAGGCTCGCGCCGTTTGTTGACGCACAGGTGTACCCCCGGCCGGAGGGGGTCGAGCTGGGGGAGGCCATGCGCTTTCGCGGGAAGTCCATCCGCAGGAAGATCGTGGCGCTGCTGCTCGTGCCGCTGCTGTCCCTGACCGCCGTCTGGGCGTTCGCGACCGTGATCACGGGACGCCAGGCGGCCCGGCTGTTCGACACCTCGTCCGTGGTCGAGAAGGTCGCCTACCCCACCGAGGACACTGTCCGCGTCCTGCAGCAGGAGCGCCGGCAGAGCCTCGTCCTGCTCGCCGACCCCCGCGCCTCCGACAGCCTCGCCGCGCTGCGCCGCAGCCGCACCGCCACCGACGAGGCCGTCGCACGGCTGCGCCACAACGCCAAGGACACCGGCGTCCGTGACGCGCTCGGCAGCGGCGGCACCGGACGCCTCACCGCCGTGCTGGACGCCCTGGACGGCATCGGCGCCCTGCGCCGCAGCGTCGAGGACCGCACCGTCGACCGGGCGCAGGCACTGGACCTGTACAACCGCCTGGTCGGCCCCTGTTACGACCTGCTCGCCGGGCTGCACGTCACCGACGACGCGAACCTGAACCAGCAGTACCACGCGCTGGTCGACCTCGGCCGCGCCCGCGAACTGCTCTCCCGCGAGGACGCGTTGCTCGGCTCCGCCCTGGTCGTGGGCACCCTCACCCGGGACGAGAGCCGCGCCGTCGCCGAACTCGTCGCCCAGCGCTCCCTGCTCTACGACGTCAGCCTGCCGCTGCTGCCGGCCTCCGAACGCGGCCACTACCAGCGTTTCTGGGCGAACGCCACCTCCGCCCCGCTGCGCGCGGCCGAGCAGGCGGCCGCCGCGACCAGCTCCGGCCTGCCGCGCGAGGTGACGGCGAAGAGCTGGGACACCGCCGCCGCGGACGCCCTCGCGGACCTGGCCGCCCTCGACGACCACGCCGAGGACCGCTACCAGGACCGCGTCCACCCGGTCGCGATGAGGGTCATCACCAAGGCGGCCGTCGCCGGGGTGCTCGGTCTGCTCGCCCTGCTGATCTCCCTCCCGCTGTCCGTGCGCATCGGCCGTGACCTCGTCCGCGACCTCAAGCGGCTGCGCCGGGAGGCCCACGAGGCGGCCGGCGTCCGCCTGCCCGCGGTGATGCGCCGCCTGTCCGCCGGGGAACAGGTCGACGTGGAGACCGAGGTGCCCCGCCTCGCCTACGACAAGAACGAGATCGGCGAGGTCGGCCAGGCTCTCAACACGTTGCAGCGGGCCGCCGTCGAGGCCGCCGTGAAACAGGCCGAGCTCCGCGCCGGCGTCTCCGAGGTCTTCGTCAACCTCGCGCGCCGCAGCCAGGTGCTGCTGCACAAGCAGCTCACCCTCCTCGACGCCATGGAACGCCGCACCGAGGACACCGAGGAACTGGCCGACCTGTTCCGGCTCGACCATCTGACCACGCGCATGCGCCGGCACGCCGAGGGCCTGGTGATCCTCTCCGGCGCCGCGCCGTCCCGGCAGTGGCGCAAACCCGTGCAGCTGATGGACGTCGTCCGCGCCGCCGTCGCCGAAGTCGAGGACTACGACCGCATCGAGGTCCGCCGGCTGCCGCGGGTCGCCCTCACCGGCCCGGCCGTCGCCGACCTGACCCATCTGATCGCCGAACTCCTCGAGAACGCCACGGTGTTCTCCCCTCCGCACACGGCCGTGCAGGTCCTCGGCGAGCGGGTCGCCAACGGGTTCACCCTGGAGATCCACGACCGGGGCCTGGGCATGACCGCCGAAGCCCTGCTGGACGCCAATCTCCGGCTGGCCGAGACCCCGGAGTTCGAACTGTCCGACACCGACCGGCTCGGCCTGTTCGTGGTCAGCCGGCTCGCCCAGCGGCAGAACGTCCGCGTCTCGCTCCAGCCGTCCCCGTACGGCGGCACCACCGCGATCGTGTTCATCCCCGACGCGCTGCTGACGGACGACGTCCCCGACACCAACGGCGTCGGTTTCCGGCTGGACCGGCCCCGGCTCACCGGTAAGGCCGAGCGGGAGGACGGCCGCGGGGCCACCCTGGCCGAGGCGCCGGTCCGGCTTCCCGGGCTGCCTGTCTCGCTGCTGGACGGACCGGTGGAGCTGGAGGCGCCGGTCGATCTGGACGCCGTGGAGGAGTGGGGTCCGGCCGTCCTCGGTGACGAGGACGGTGACAACGGCGGACTGTTCCGCCCGCGCCGGGCGCCGGCCCGGCCGCAGCCGGACCGAGCCGGCCCCCGGCCCCCGGCCGAGGACCGCCGTGGAAGCGGCCTGGACGGTGCCTCCGGCGGGACCACCGACGACGAGGGCCCGGACGTGCCCGTACCGCTGCCCCGGCGGCGGACGCCCAAGCTGGTCAGCTCCCACGGACGCCCGGTCAGGGAGAAGCCGGAGAAGCCCGGGGCATCGGGGAAGTCGGACGAGCCCGGCAAGCGCGGACAGGCGGCGAAGCCCGCGGGGGCGGAGCGCACGGAGCAGGGCGGACGGGCCGGGCAGCCCGGCCGGGGTCTGTCGGCGGCCGACGTGCCCTCCGCGGGCGGCGGCGAGCCGGAACCCGGACCGCCGGCCCCGCTGCCGCGCCGCCGGCGCGGCGCGGCGTCCCTGAGACCGGCGGTGCCCCTTGAGGACACCCCGCAGGATCCCGGCGCCGCGCCGTCACCGCCGCCCGCGGACTCCGGGCCGCAACAGCCCGCCGCCCTCGCGCGGCGCGCCCGCCCGGCCGCGCTCGACGCCGGCAGCGGGGGCGGCGACGGTCCGGACGGCGACGGGCCGAGCCCCGATGTATGTGCACGCTAGGTGCATGTTCCAGAGATGCATGGCGAACAGAAGTGTGCTCGAGCACTTGTCGTCTTTTTTTTTTTTTTTTTCCAAGCAGAAGCCGGCATCCGATTTTTCTCCCTGTCTCGTGGCCTCGGAGATGTTTATAAGAGACGGGCCCGGCCGGCGCCGCCCCGAGCCCCGCCGCAGCGCCGGGCGAGCCCGCCCCGGACACCCGGCCCCTGCCCCGGCGGGTGCGGCAGGCGAACCTCGCCCCGCAGCTCAAGCAGACTCCGACACGGCGTAGCGGCCACCGGGCCGACCCGGCCGAACGGGACGCCGAGCAGGTACGCAGCCGCATGTCCTCCCTCCAGCGGGGCTGGCAGCGCGGCCGCGAGGAGAACGCCGCGGGTGACGACGCCCGCGACTCAGCACCAGGAACGACTAAGGGGGACGGTCGATGACCGCACCGAAGGCGACCGGCCACACCGCGACCGGCAAGAAGGAGCTGAACTGGCTCCTGGACGACCTCGTGGAGCGGGTCGCGAGCATCCGAAAGGCCATCGTCCTGTCCGGCGACGGCCTGCCGACCGGCGTGTCCAAGGACCTGACCCGCGAGGACAGCGAGCACCTGGCCGCGGTGGCCTCCGGCTTCCACAGCCTGGCCAAGGGGGTGGGCCGCCACTTCGACGCCGGCGGGGTCCGCCAGACGGTCGTCGAACTCGACGAGGCCTTCCTTTTCGTGACGGCCGCCGGCGACGGCAGCTGCCTGGCCGTCCTGTCGGACGCCGAGGCGGACATCGGCCAGATCGCCTACGAGATGACCCTCCTCGTCAAGCGGGTCGGCGTGCATCTGGGGGCCGCGCCGCGCACCGACCTGCCCTCCGACGGGTAGTGGGATGACATGAGCGCAGACGGCCGGGCAGGGCACCACTGGTTCGACGACGAGGCCGGACCGGTGGTCCGCCCCTATGCCATGACGCGGGGCCGCACCAGCCATGCGGCCCAGCACCGCCTCGACCTGATCGCGGTGGTCGTCACCGAACCCCACGCGGACGACCCGGACGCGGACCACGCGCTGTCCCCGGAACACGTGGAGATCGTCGAGCGGTGCCGCGACACCCCGCAGACGGTCGCCGAACTCGCCGCGGACCTCGACCTGCCCGTCGGCGTGGTCCGCGTGCTCGTCGGTGACCTCGTGGACGAGGAGTACGTGCACGTGAGCCGTCCGGTACCGCCCGCGGAACTGCCGGACGAGAGTATTCTGCGCGACGTGATCAACGGCCTGCGGGCGCTGTGAGCAGCAGGGAAGCGGGGTAGCGACGTGGCCGGCTGGCAGTTCTGGGTCGACCGGGGCGGCACCTTCACCGATATCGTCGCGCGCCGCCCGGACGGCCGCGTGCTCACGCACAAGCTGCTGTCCGACAACCCCGCGCGCTACGCCGACGCGGCCGTCGCCGGCGTACGCGCGCTCCTGGCCGGGTCCACCGATCCGGTCGACTCCGTGCGCATGGGCACCACCGTGGCCACCAACGCCCTGCTGGAGCGCACGGGGGAGCGGACCGTCCTCGTCATCACCCGCGGCTTCCGGGACGCCCTGCGCATCGCCTACCAGAACCGCCCGCACATCTTCGCGCGCCGCATCGAGCTGCCCGAGCTGCTCCACGAACGGGTGATCGAGGTCGACGAGCGCATCGCCGCCGACGGCACCGTGCTGCGCGCCCCTGACCTGGACGCTCTCGCGGACCCGCTCCAGCAGGCGTACGACGACGGGATCCGCGCCGTCGCCGTCGTCTGCCTGCACAGCCACCTGCACCCCGGGCACGAACGTGTCATCGGTGAGCTGGCCGCCCGCATCGGCTTCCCGCAGATCTCGCTGTCCAGCGAGGTCAGCCCGCTGATGAAGATCGTCCCGCGCGGGGACACCGCCGTCGTGGACGCCTACCTCTCGCCCGTGCTGCGCCGCTACGTCCGGCACATCGCCGACGAGCTGCACGGCGTGCGGCTGATGTTCATGCAGTCCAACGGCGGACTCACCGAGGCCGGGCAGTTCCGCGGCAAGGACGCCGTGCTCTCCGGGCCCGCGGGCGGCATCGTCGGCATGGCCCGTATGTCCCGGCTCGCCGGCCACGACCGGGTCATCGGCTTCGACATGGGCGGCACCTCCACCGACGTCTCCCACTACGCGGGCGCCTACGAACGCGTCCTGACCACGCAGATCGCCGGCGTCCGGCTGCAGGCGCCCATGCTGGACATCCACACCGTCGCCGCCGGCGGCGGCTCCGTCCTGCACTTCGACGGCTCCCGCTACCGGGTCGGCCCGGACTCCGCGGGAGCCGACCCCGGACCCGCCTGCTACCGGAACGGCGGCCCGCTCGCCCTCACCGACGCCAACGTCATGCTCGGCCGGATCCAGCCCGAGCACTTCCCCCGCGTCTTCGGCCCGGAGGGTGACCGGCCCCTCGACGCCGCACTCGTCCGGGACCGTTTCACCGCGCTCGCCCACGACATCCGCCGGCAGACCGGCGACGACCGCACGCCCGAGCAGGTCGCCGAGGGCTACCTGCGGATCGCCGTCGCCAACATCGCCAACGCCATCAAGCGGATCTCCGTGCAGAAGGGGCACGACGTCACCCGCTATGCCCTGACCACCTTCGGCGGTGCCGGCGGGCAGCACGCCTGCCAGGTCGCGGACGCCCTCGGCATCCGCACCGTCCTCGTCCCGCCCATGGCCGGTGTGCTCTCCGCGCTCGGCATCGGCCTCGCCGACACCACGGCCATGCGCGAGCAGTCCGTCGAGGCGCCCTTGGAGCCCGCCGCCATGCCGGGCGTCCTGAAGACCGCCGCGGACCTGGAGAGCGCGGCCCGCGCCGAACTGCGCGCCGAGGACGTCCCCGAGGAGCACATCCGCGTCACCCGGCGGGCCCAGCTCCGCTACGACGGCACCGACACCACCCTCACCGTCGCCCTCGGCGGAGCCGGCGCCATGAAGCACGCCTTCGAGGAGCGTCATCACCGCACGTACTCCTTCACGCTGGACCGTCCCGTCGTCGTCGAATCCCTCTCGGTGGAAGCCACCGGCATCACCGAACCCCCCGATCTGTCCGCCCTCGCCCCCTACGAGCCCGCCCGTGCGGGCCGCGCCGCCGTCGCGGAGACCGTCCGGCTGCACACCGGCGGCACCTGGCGCGACGTCGCCCTGCACCGCCGCGAGGAGCTGCCCCCGGGCGGTACCGTCACCGGCCCCGCGATCATCACCGAGGCCAGTGCGACGACCGTCGTCGACGACGGCTGGCGGGCCGCGGTCACCGACGACGGGCATCTGGTCATGGAACGCGTGGCGGTCACGGAGAGTTCCGACCTGAGTACGGAAGCGGACCCGGTTCTGCTGGAGGTCTTCAACAACCTCTTCATGTCCATCGCCGAGCAGATGGGCGCCCGCCTGCAGTCCACGGCCCAGTCGGTCAACATCAAGGAACGCCTGGACTTCTCCTGCGCCCTGTTCGACCCGGACGGAAACCTCGTGGCCAACGCCCCGCACATCCCCGTCCACCTGGGCTCGATGGGCACCAGCGTCAAGGAGGTCATCCGGCGCCGGGGCCGGCGGATGCGGCCGGGGGACGCGTACGCGATCAACGACCCGTACCACGGCGGCACCCATCTGCCGGACGTCACCGTCATCACCCCGGTCTTCGACACCGCCTGCACGGCGCACACGGCGCACACCGCGAACCCCCCGCACGCCTCGGGCACGGCCGGTACCGCCGACACCGCCGACACGCCCGGTGACCGCATCCTGTTCTACGTCGCCTCCCGAGGCCACCACGCCGAGATCGGCGGCATCGCGCCGGGCTCCATGCCCGCGGGCAGCCGCACCATCGAGGAGGAGGGCGTCCTCTTCGACAACTGGCTGCTCGCCGAAGGCGGGCGCCTGCGCGAGGAGGAGACCCGCCGCCTGCTGACCGCGGGCCCGTACCCCTCCCGCAACCCCGAGACCAACCTGGCAGACCTGCGCGCCCAGATCGCCGCCAACCACAAGGGCGTCGACGAAGTCGGCCGCATGATCGAGGAGTTCGGGCTCGATGTCGTCCAGGCCTACATGCGGCACGTCCAGGACAACGCCGAAGAGGCGGTGCGCAGGGTCATCGACGCGCTCGACGACGGCGAGTACGCCTACGAGACCGACGCGGGCGCGATCATCCGGGTACGCGTGCGCGTGGACCGCGCCGGCCGGTCGGCGACGATCGACTTCACCGGCACCTCACCGCAGCTGCCCACCAACTTCAACGCGCCGCGCGCCGTCGTCGACGCGGCCGTGCTGTACGTCTTCCGCACGCTCGTCGCCGACGACATCCCCCTCAACGACGGCTGCCTGCGGCCGCTGCGGATCGTCGTACCGGCCGGGTCCATGCTCAGCCCCGAACCGCCGGCCGCGGTCGTCGCCGGCAACGTGGAAACCTCCCAGGCCATCACCGGGGCCCTGTACGCCGCGCTGCGCGTCCAGGCGGAGGGCTCCGGCACCATGAACAACGTCACCTTCGGCAACGACCGCCACCAGTACTACGAGACGGTCGCCTCCGGCTCCGGCGCCGGGGACGGCTTCGCCGGAGCGAGCGTCGTCCAGACCCACATGACCAACTCCCGGCTCACCGACCCCGAGGTCCTCGAATGGCGGCTGCCCGTGCGCCTGGAGGAGTTCACGGTCCGCCGCGGCAGCGGTGGCGCCGGGCGCTGGCACGGCGGGGACGGAGCGGTGCGCCGCATCCGGTTCCTGGAGCCCATGACCGTCTCGACGCTCGCACAGCACCGCCGGGTGCCGCCCTACGGCATGGCGGGCGGCGAGCCCGGCGCGCTGGGCGCGGCCCGCGTGGAGCGCGCGGACGGCACGGTCCTGGAACTCGCCGGAAGCGACTCGGCCGACGTCGCCGCGGGCGACGTCCTCGTCGTCGAGACCCCCGGTGGCGGAGGCTACGGCCCCCCGCCGTTCGACCCCCATCGAGCAGGAGAGGCACATCGATGATCTTCGGGCGTTCTGAGCGCGGCAAGCCGCCGGTCGAGCCGGTCACGCTCAAGATCCTCGTGGCGGGAGGGTTCGGCGTGGGCAAGACCACCCTCGTCGGCGCGGTCAGCGAGATCAGGCCGTTGCGCACCGAGGAGCTGCTCACCGAGGCGGGCCGCCCGGTCGACGACCTCAGCGGCGTGGAGGGCAAGCGGACCACCACCGTGGCGATGGACTTCGGCCGGATCACGCTGCGCGAGGACCTGGTGCTGTACCTGTTCGGCACGCCCGGGCAGGAACGGTTCTGGTTCATGTGGGACGAGCTGTCCGAGGGCGCGCTCGGCGCGGTGGTGCTGGCCGACACGCGCCGCCTGGAGGACTGCTTCGCCGCCGTCGACTACTTCGAACGACGCTCGATCCCGTTCCTGGTGGGCGTCAACTGCTTCGAGGACGCCGCCCGTTACCCGGCGGAAGACGTCCGTCAGGCCCTCGATCTGGACGCGGGAGTCCCGGTCGTGCTGTGCGACGCCCGCGACCGCGAGTCGGTCAAGGAGGTCCTGGTGGGAGTCGTCCGGCACGCGATGAGCCGGACGGCGGCCGCCCGCCACCGCACCGTCGCGACCTGACAGGCCCTACCCCTCCCCGTCCTCCAGCCAGCCGAAGCTCCGCTCGACGGCCTTGCGCCAGTTGTGGTGCTCGCGTTCCCGGACCCCGGGCTCCATCGACGGGGTCCACGCGGCGTCCTGCTGCCAGTGCGACTTCAGTTCGTCGAGGCCGCTCCACACCCCCGTGGCGAGGCCGGCCGCGTAGGCGGCGCCCAGGCAGGTGGTCTCGGACACCTTCGGACGGATCACCGGCACCCCCAGCACGTCCGCCTGGTGCTGCATGAGCAGGTTGTTCTTCGTCATGCCGCCGTCGACCTTCAGCGTGGTGAGCTGCACCCCGGAGTCCTGGTGCATCGCGTCCACCACCTCGCGCGTCTGCCAGCTGGTCGCCTCCAGCACCGCACGCGCCAGGTGCGCCTTGGTGACGTACCGGGTCAGCCCGGTGACCACCCCGCGCGCGTCCGAACGCCAGTACGGCGCGAACAGGCCGGAGAAGGCCGGCACGATGTACGCGCCGCCGTTGTCCGCGACGCTCGCCGCCAGCGGCTCGATCTCGTCGGCGGTGCGGATGATGCCCAACTGGTCGCGGAACCACTGCACCAGCGCGCCGGTGACGGCGATGGACCCCTCCAGGCAGTACACCGGCGCGCCGTCGCCGATCTGGTAGCCCATGGTGGTGACCAGGCCGCTCTTGGACGGCACGGGCCGGGTGCCGGTGTTCATCAGCAGGAAGCTGCCCGTCCCGTAGGTGTTCTTGGCGTCCCCCACGTCGTAGCAGGCCTGCCCGAACACGGCCGCCTGCTGGTCGCCCAGGGCCGACGCCACCGGCACCCCCGCCAGATGCCCCAGGGCCGTCCCGTACACCTCGGAGGAGGATCGGATCTCGGGCAGGATCGCCTCGGGGATGTCCATGGCGGACAGGATCGAGCGGTCCCACTGGAGGGTCCGGAGGTTCATGAGCATGGTGCGGCCGGCGTTCGTGACGTCGGTGACGTGCCGACCGCCGTCCGGACCGCCGGTGAGGTTCCAGATCAGCCAGGAGTCGATCGTGCCGAACGCGATCTCCCCGCGCTCGGCGCGGTCGCGCAGGCCCGGCACGTTCTCCAGCAGCCACAGCGCCTTGGGGCCGGAGAAGTAGCTGGCCAGCGGCAGGCCGGTCGCCTCGCGGAAACGATCCTGCCCCTCGGAGCCGCCCAGTTCCGCGCACAGCGCCGCCGTCCTGGTGTCCTGCCAGACGATCGCGTTGTGCACGGGCTTGCCGGTGGCGCGGTCCCACAGCACCGTCGTCTCCCGCTGGTTGGTGATGCCGAGCGCGCTGAGCTGCTCGGCCCGCAGCCCGGCCTTGGCGAGCGCGCCCGCGACCACCGCCTGCACCTTCGACCAGATCTCCGTGGCGTCGTGCTCGACCCAGCCCGGCTTGGGGAAGATCTGGCGGTGTTCGCGCTGGTCGACGGCGACGATGGCGCCGTTCCGGTCGAAGACGATGCAGCGGCTGGAGGTGGTGCCCTGGTCGATTGCGGCCACGTACTTCCCGGCGTTGTCCGTCATGGCTACCCCTTGGTGGCGAGGTCATCAGGCCGCGTCACGTGATGCCGTCGGCTGATGGTGTCGGCTGTTTCCGTCGGTTTCTGCTCCCTCCTGTCCTCATCTGTCCTTGACGGGATCAGTTTGTTCCAGGTGAGCGGGAAGTTGCGCGAGATGGGTGACGGGGGCGCCCGCAGGAGGAGGAGCAGGTTCCGCGGGGCGGGCGCTGTGCCGCGCCCCGGTGCGCCCGGAACGCGGGCGGTGCGACAGCCACGGGAAGTGTTCCCCCGCGCGGGGAGGGCGTCAAGGCGGTCCACCGCGACGCGCGCGCCGCCGCGGCGAGCGCTTCCCCGGAGGCCCTGCCTCCCGATAGATGTAGGAGACATGACACGTCTGACCCGTGCCCTGCGCGGCACGATCACCGCCTTCGCCGCCGTGCTCGCCCTCACCACCGCCTCCGCCACCGCCTCGGCCACCACCCGGGCCCCCGCCGACCCGAAGGCACCCGCGGACTTCGTGGCGCTGAGCAGCGTCGATGCGACGATCATCCAGGAGATCCGCTACTTCACCCCGCACAACTTCGTCGGCGAACGCATCGACGGCTACCGGCAGCCGATGTGCATCCTGACCCGCCCCGCCGCCCAGGCCCTCCACACGGCCCAGCAGCAACTGCTGCGCAAGGGCTACTCCCTGAAGGTCTACGACTGCTACCGGCCGCAGCGCGCCGTCGACCACTTCGTCCGCTGGGCGAAGGACCTCGACGACCAGGCCATGAAGGGCGAGTTCTACCCGCGCGTCGACAAGACGCGGCTGTTCCAGGACGGCTACATCGCGGAGCGGTCCGGACACAGCCGGGGCTCGACGACGGACCTGACGATCGTCCGGCTCCCGGCCCGGCCGACCCACCCCTACGTCCCCGGACAGCCCCTCGTGCCCTGTTACGCCCCCAAGGACGAGCGCTTCCCGGACAACTCGCTGGACATGGGCACCGGCTTCGACTGCTTCGACACCCTCGCCCACACCCTCGACCCCAGGATCCAGGGGCAGCAGCGCGCCAACCGGCTGCTGCTGAAGTCCACCCTGGAGAAGCTCGGCTTCGTCAACCTCGCCGAGGAATGGTGGCACTACACCTACCAGCCCGAGCCGTACCCGGACACCTACTTCGACTTCCCCGTCTCCCGCGCCTCCCTGACGCCGGGACGCTGACGTCCCTCCCCATCGGCATCCCTGAGCGGGCCGCCGCGGGCAACGACTGCCGGACACGCACGAGGAGCCCTCCGGGAGGAGACCTCTTGGAGGAGCACTCCTGACGGAAGACCTCCTTCCGTTGATCGGATACAGTCCGCGCGTGTCCGAAATTCAACATCCGACTGCCAACTCCGTGGCGAACTCGCACTGTTCGAGCTGCGGAGCACCCTACGGAGAGGGCATCTCCGACTGGCCCCGCACCTGCCCCGCCTGCGGGGCCGTGGCCTACCGCAACCCGCTGCCCGTCGCGGTGGCGCTGCAGCCCGTGTACGACACCCAGGGCACCGCCCTGGTCGTCATCACCCGGACCGTCGCCCCCGCGCGTGGGGGCACGGCTCTGCCCGGCGGCTACATCGACCACCACGAGGACTGGCGCCACGCCGTCGTCCGCGAGCTCAAGGAGGAGACCGGCATCGACGCGGCCGCCCGCGACGTGCGGCTCGCCGACGCCATGAGTTCGCCCGACGGGCACCTGCTCCTGTTCGGCCTGCTCCCCGAACGCCCCGCCGACGGCCTGCCGCCCTCCGCCGCCACCGACGAGACGGAGGGCTGGCATCTGCTGCGCCGGCCCGGGGAACTGGCCTTCCCGCTGCACACGCTCGTGGTGCGCGCCTGGTTCGAGGGCCGCTACGTCTGAGCCGTCGGCGCGTCCAGCCCCCGGACGCGCACAGTGCGGGACGGCGCGCCCGGCCCGTCGTCCCGCTCGCACTCCACGGTCACCCGCGGTCCCTGCCGGCGCACCACATAGCGTTCGACCTCCGCCTCGTCCCAGCCGTCGCCCGCGTCCGGCACGACGAGGCCGCCCCCGGTGTGCCCGGGAGCGGGCGCCCACACCTCCAGCTCGAGCCCGCCCTGCTCGCCCCGCACAGGGATCACGGCGCCCGCCCGCGCGAACACGGGAACGCGCTCCAAGGACGCCTCGACCCGCCCCTGCCCGGGCCCCTCGTACGCCCGGCCCGTCGCCGTGTCGTACCAGCGGCCCCGCGGCAGCCGCACCGTCCGCCGCTCCACGCCCGGGGCGAGCACCGGCGCCACCAGCAGGCCGTCACCGAGCAGGAAGGCGTCCTCGCACTCCCGCAGGGCGCGGTCCTCCGGCGCGCCCCACCACACCGGGCGCACATACGGCGCGCCGGTGCGCCGCGCCAGGTGCGCCAGCGTCACGAAGTACGGCAGCAGACGCCGGCGCTCGACGAGCGCCACGCGCGCGCGTGCCAGCACCTCGGGCCCGAACTCCCACGGCTCCCGTCGCCCCGCCCGCGGACTCGCACGCGTGCGGAACAGCGGCAGGTACGCGGCCATCTGGAACCAGCGCAGATACAGCTCGGGGGAGGGGGCGCCGTCGGACCCGCCCACGTCCGGCCCCGAGCAGGGCACCCCGCAC
>NZ_LR732544.1:6300814-6307149 GCF_902506575.1 Streptomyces mexicanus
CCCAGGGGCTGCGCCCCGTGCGTCGGCGCGCTTCCTGCGCCAGGCGGCCCGCACGGTGCGCAGCCCCTGGGCCACCCCCGCCGAACCGACCGCTTGCACCGAACGCACCAGGTCACGACCGTCCATGCTGCTCACCCTGCCATTGACGGCGCCCCGCAGGTGTGTCGTTCAACTGCCGTTCACCCAGGCTCCGGCCACATCTTCACGACACGGACTATGTGGGGCGCACCCTGGTGCGGAAGTCGATCACGTGGCATCGTCCCTGTCAGCCGCGTCACGCGCACACCCCAGCCCGTGCGCGGACCGACGCACACGACGCGCACAGTCCGGGAGCCGCACCATGACGACCGCGAACCCCCTGCCGCTCTGGCAGCCCGATCCGCAGCGCATCGCCCAGGCGCGGATCACGAAGTTCCAGACCTGGGCGGCCGAGCACCACGGAGCACCGGCCGAGGGCGGATACGCGGCGCTGCACCGCTGGTCCGTCGACGAGCTGGAGACGTTCTGGAAAGCCGTCACGGAGTGGTTCGACGTCCGGTTCTCCACCCCCTACGCGCGCGTGCTGGGCGACCGCACGATGCCCGGCGCGCAGTGGTTCCCCGGGGCCACCCTGAACTATGCCGAACACGCCCTGCGCGCCGCCGCCGACCGCGCGGACGAACCGGCCCTCCTGCACGTCGACGAGTCCCACGACCCGCAGGCCGTGACCTGGGCCGAGCTGCGCCGCCAGGTGGGCTCCCTGGCCGCCGAACTGCGTGCCCTGGGCGTACGCCCAGGCGACCGGGTCAGCGGCTACCTGCCGAACATCCCCCAGGCCGTCGTCGCCCTCCTCGCCACGGCCGCCGTCGGCGCCGTGTGGACGTCCTGCGCCCCCGACTTCGGCGCCCGCAGCGTCCTGGACCGCTTCCAGCAGGTCGAACCCGTCGTGCTGTTCACCGTCGACGGCTACCGCTACGGCGGCAAGGAGCACGACCGCCGCGACGTCGTCGCCGAACTGCGCCGCGAACTGCCCACCCTGCGCGCCGTCGTCCACATCCCGCTGCTCGGGACCGACGCACCCGAGGGCGCCCTGGACTGGGCGGCGCTGACCCGCGCGGACACCGAGCCCGTCTACGAGCAGGTGCCCTTCGACCACCCCCTGTGGGTGCTGTACTCCTCCGGCACCACCGGCCTGCCCAAGGCCATCGTGCAGTCCCAGGGCGGCATCCTCGTCGAACACCTCAAGCAGCTCGGCCTGCACTGCGACCTCGGCCCCGAGGACCGCTTCTTCTGGTACACCTCCACCGGCTGGATGATGTGGAACTTCCTCGTCTCCGGCCTGCTCACCGGCACGACGATCGTCCTGTACGACGGCAGCCCCGGCTATCCCGACACAGGCGCCCAGTGGCGCGTGGCCGAACGCACCGGAGCCACCCTGTTCGGCACCTCCGCCGCGTACGTCATGGCCTGCCGCAAGGCCCAGCTGCACCCCTCCCGCGACCACGACCTCTCCCAGGTCCAGTGCGTGGCCACCACCGGCTCCCCGCTGCCCCCCGACGGATTCCGCTGGCTGCACGACGAGGTCCGAGCCGACCTGTGGATCGCCTCCGTCAGCGGCGGCACCGACGTCTGCTCCTGCTTCGCCGGCGCCGTACCCACCCTCCCCGCCCACATCGGGGAACTGCAGGCCCCCTGCCTGGGCACCGACCTGCAGTCCTGGGACCCGGCCGGCGCCCCCCTGATCGACGAGGTCGGAGAACTCGTCGTCACGAACCCCATGCCGTCCATGCCGATCCGCTTCTGGAACGACCCCGACGGCAGCCGCTACCACGACAGCTACTTCGCCATGTACCCCGGCGTGTGGCGCCACGGCGACTGGATCACCCTCACCTCCCGCGGCTCCGTGATCATCCACGGCCGCTCCGACTCCACGCTCAACCGCCAGGGCGTGCGGATGGGCTCCGCCGACATCTACGAAGCCGTCGAACGCCTCCCCGAGATCAAGGAATCCCTCGTCATCGGCATCGAACAGCCCGACGGCGGCTACTGGATGCCCCTCTTCGTCCACCTGACACCCGGCGCCGTCCTCGACGAGGCGCTCGTGACCAAGATCAAGCACACGATCCGCGAGCACCTCTCCCCGCGCCACATCCCCGACGAGATCATCGAAGTGCCCGGCGTCCCCCACACCCTCACCGGCAAGCGGATCGAGGTACCCGTCAAGCGCCTGCTCCAAGGCACCCCGCTGGAGAAGGCCGTCAACCCCGGCTCCATCGACGACCTCGACCTCCTGCGCTTCTACGAGGACCTGGCCCGCAAGCGCGCCTGAAGCACCCCCCCCGTCGGCCACCGCGAGCAGGCCGGACCTCCGAGGCCGACGGGGATCCCCTCCTCTCCTCAGGCCCGGCACACGTGCCCCGGCACGTCCCGTGGCCGCAGCGCCCGCCCCGTTGTCAGTACCGCCGGTTACTGTGAGTGAGCATTGACCGACCATGCGCACAGGGGGAGAACATGGCGCACACCGACCACCGGACGATGCGACGCGTCCTGCGTCAGGAGATCGCCGGCACCATCGGCCTGCTCACCGACGAACACGACTTCCGCGCCATGCGGCGCTACCGCAGCTTCACCTTCGACGACCACGTCACCTACCTGGAACAGGTCGAAGCCCTCCTGAAGACCCGCGCCGCACAGGGCAGCCACACCAGCGTGGCCCTCTTCGACCCCGAGGAGTACGCCGCCTACTGCGCGGACAACGGCATCGACCCCGACCCCCCCGCCAGTCGCGCCCGCTTCACCGCCGAACTGGCGACCACCGGCGCCACCGTCCCCTACGACGGCAGGCCCCTGGCCGAACTCGTCCCCACCCTCGTCGACGAGGCCGTACGCCAGGCCACCTGGGAGTACGCCTCCCACCTCCTCGCCCGGGTCGGCCCCTGCGCCACCTGCGGCGAGGACATCGGCCACGCCGCCTTCACCCGGGCCGCACACCTGCTGGCCCGGATCCTCGACACCGCACCACCGGGCCGGCACCACCTGGTCTGCAGCGTCTCCACCACACCGGAAACCCTCCTCGCCGTCCTGCACGCCGAGGAGGAGGCCGACGGCTCCCACCGGATCGACGAAACCGAAGCCCTCGAATTCACCGCGGTCCTCGCCGCCGGCCTCGCCACCCACCGCCCCGGCGGCCTGGTCATGCGCACCACCGCCCCCGGCGTCCCCGACCAGGTCTACGGCTGGCGCCTGCGCGGCGACGGGCTGGAACCGCTCACCGCGGGCGAGGTCTTCGACGCCTACTGCACCGACGTGGACTCCGGCGACCTGGTCGCACCCGAATCGGGCGTCGACTACCGCACACCACCCGACCTCGGAGAGGCAGGACCGACATCCCGGCACCGGCACTGAAACACCCGAGGGGCGCCCCACCCACGGGTGGAGCGCCCCCCGGACCCCGCCCACGAGGCCCCTTCGGCCCCGCGCGGTCACTCGCCGGACAGCACCGCCTGAGCCGCCGCCCGCGCGTCCTCGGCGCTGTCCGCGGCCCGCGCGGCCGCCGCCGCACGCTCGCACTGCGCCAGCGTGTGCTTGGCCAGCGTCGCCCGGACGTACGGGATCGACGCCGCACCCATGGACAGGGAGGTGACCCCCAGACCGGTCAGCACACACGCCAGCAGCGGATCCGACGCCGCCTCACCGCACACACCGCAGCTCTTGCCCTCGGCCTTCGCCGCCTCGGCGGCCAGCGCGACCAGGTCGAGCAGCGCGGGCTGCCACGGGTCCTGCAGCCGGGACACCGCGCCCACCTGACGGTCGGCGGCGAAGGTGTACTGCGCGAGGTCGTTCGTCCCCAGCGACAGGAACTCGACCTCCTGCAGCACCGAACGCGCCCGCAGCGCGGCCGAGGGAATCTCGACCATCGCACCGAACTTCGCCCGCAGCCCCGCCGCACGGCAGGCGTCCGCGAACGCCTTGGCGTCGGCCCGGTCCGCGACCATCGGAGCCATGACCTCGAGGTAGACCGGCAGGCCCTCGGCCGCCTTGGCCAGCGCCGTGAGCTGGGTGTGCAGCACCTCCGGGTGGTCGAGCAGCGTCCGCAGGCCCCGCACGCCGAGAGCGGGGTTCGGCTCGTCCGCCGGCGTCAGGAACTCCAGCGGCTTGTCCGCGCCCGCGTCCAGCACCCGCACCACCACGCGGCCCTCGGGGAAGGCCTCCAGCACCTGCCGGTAGGCGGCGACCTGCTTCTCCTGCGACGGCGCCTTCTTGTTGTCGTCCAGGAAGAGGAACTCGGTCCGGAACAGACCGACACCCTCGGCACCGGCCTCGACCGCCGCCGCCACGTCCGCCGGGCCACCGATGTTCGCCAGCAGTGGCACCTTGTGCCCGTCGGAGGTGACACCCGGGCCCGTCGAAGCGGCCAGCGCCGCCTTGCGCTCGGCAGCCGCGGCCCGCAGCTGTGCCTTCTTCTCCTCCCCGGGGTTGACGAAGATCTCGCCGGTGCTGCCGTCCACCGCGATCACCGTGCCCTCGGCCAGCTCACCGGCACCGGGCAGCGCCACCACGGCCGGCACGCCGAGCGCCCGCGCAAGAATCGCGCTGTGACTGGTCGGGCCGCCCTCCTCGGTCACGAAACCCAGCACGAGCGCCGGGTCCAGCAGCGCCGTGTCGGCCGGCGCCAGGTCCCGGGCCACCAGGACATAGGGCTCGTCGCTGTCCGGAACACCCGGCATGGGCACCCCGAGCAGCCGCGCGACGATACGGTTCCGCACGTCATCGAGGTCGGCCACCCGACCGGCGAGATACTCACCCGCACCGGCCAGCAGGTCCCGGTACGCGGCGAACGCGTCGTACACGGCACGCTCCGCCGTGCTGCCCACGGCGATCCGCCGGTCCACATCCGCGATCAGCTCCGGGTCCTGCGCCATCATGGCCTGGGCCTCGAGCACCGCCTGGGCCTCGCCACCGGCCAGATTGCCGCGCGCCATCAGGTCGGCCGCCACCGCCTCCACGGCCTGGCGGGCGCGCCCCTGTTCGCGCTCCGCCTCCTCGGCCGGAATCTGCTTGGCCGGCGGCTCGAGCACCGCCGTCCCCATGTGCCGGACCTCGCCGATCGCCACTCCGTGGCTCACACCGACGCCTCGCAGGGTTGTCTCCATGTCACCCGTCTCCGATGAGAGCGGCGGCCGCACCGCCGCAGTGGTTGTCCTGTTGGTCGTAGTCGCCGCCCCTTGCGGTCCCCGCGGCCCCGGGGACGACGAGAGGCGTCACGACCAGACGAAGAGACTGTCGCCGGCCTTCACATCACCACTGTCCCGCAGCTCGGAGAGCGCCTCGGCGGTGGCCTCCAGCGCCACGACCGGGCAGACGGGAGACTTGCCCGCGGCCTCGACGGCGGCGGGATTCCACCGCACCACGGCCTGCCCGCGCCTGACCGTGTCCCCCTTGTTCACCAGCAGCTCGAAGCCCTCGCCGTTGAGCTGCACGGTGTCGATGCCCAGGTGCGTGAGCACCCCGTGTCCCTGCTCGTCGACGACGACAAAGGCGTGCGCGTGCAACGAGACGATGACACCGTCCACGGGCGAGACGGCCTCGGACGGCTCGCGCACGGGATCGATCGCCGTACCGGGGCCGACCATGGCGCCGGAGAAGACCGGGTCCGGCACTGCGGCCAGTCCGATGGCACGTCCGGCGAGCGGGGACGTCACGGTGGTCATGGGAAGCCTCCCAGGGGTGGAGATTCGGGCCGTCACTGCCTGTCCCGGACGGCGCGCTGTCGAGCAGGGTATGTCACGGTAAGTACCGGATACCGGCGAGAGCTTACGTCAGCTCACGTTGGTGGTCTAGACCACCAATCGCAGCGATTTGCACCGGGTCCGCCACCCCTGTACAGTCGTAGGCCGCTCGGGGATGAGGGACATCAGTGGATGTCCTCGACCGAGCGGAGCCCAACCTGTCAGATCCTATCTCCGGATCGCCTTCCGCATGCCTGCGGGACGGTGGTCAGAGAGACCGGAAAAGCCTGATAGAGTTTGGATCACCGAAAGGGAAGCGCCCGGAGGAAAGCCCGAGAGGGTGAGTACGAAGGAAGCGACCGTTCCTTGAGAACTCAACAGCGTGCCAAAAGTCAACGCCAGATATGTTGATACCCCGTCTCCAGTCTGATGGCTGGGGCGAGGTTCCTTTGAAATAACACAGCGAGGACGCTGTGAACCGTGAGGATTATTCCTCCTCACGGTTCCGCTCTCGTGGTGTTCGCCCCGATCACGGGGAAGCATTCACGGAGAGTTTGATCCTGGCTCAGGACGAACGCTGGCGGCGTGCTTAACACATGCAAGTCGAACGATGAACCTCCTTCGGGA
>NZ_LR732544.1:6307250-6344855 GCF_902506575.1 Streptomyces mexicanus
TTCATAGTGTTTCGGTGGTCATAGCGTGAGGGAAACGCCCGGTTACATTCCGAACCCGGAAGCTAAGCCTTACAGCGCCGATGGTACTGCAGGGGGGACCCTGTGGGAGAGTAGGACGCCGCCGAACTCCTTTTGAAGCTCTGGCTCTTGGGCGATCAGCCCAGGAGCCAGAGCTTTTTTGCGTTGCGGTAAGGTCAGGTGGCATCGTCGTTACGTTTCCTCAGGAGGCCCCCGGGTGGAGGTCCAGGAGACCCGTGTCCAGACGGACCGGGTCCTCACCGTCCCCAACATCCTCAGCATGGCACGGCTCGTGGGCGTGCCCCTCTTCCTGTGGTTGATCCTCAGGCCGGAGTTCGGTGGCCCCAAGAGCGACGGCTGGGCGCTGTTGGTGCTCGCGCTGAGCGGTGTCAGCGACTATCTGGACGGCAAGCTCGCGCGGCGATGGAACCAGATCAGCAGCCTGGGCCGGCTTCTCGACCCGGCGGCCGACCGTCTGTACGTGCTCTCCACCCTTGTCGGCCTCACCTGGCGCGAGATCCTGCCGGTGTGGCTGACCGCGGTTCTCCTGGCGCGAGAATTGATGCTCTTGGTGGCCGTGGCCGTGCTCCGGCGCCACGGCTACCCGCCGCCGCAGGTGAACTTCCTCGGGAAGGCCGCGACCTTCAACCTCATGTACGCCTTCCCCCTGCTGTTGCTCAGTGACGGAACTGGATGGATCCCGTCACTCGCTGCTATTTTCGGATGGGCGTTCGCCGGATGGGGTACGACGCTCTATTGGTGGGCAGGAGTCCTCTATGTGGTTCAAGTCCGCCGCCTGGTCCGTGCGGACGCCATGGCCGACTGAACTCGCTCATTCCGGTAGCCGTGACGGCTCCGATGGCCCGCTTCGGAAAAGTGCGGGACAATCGTGACGGGTGAAGTCGGCTAGATCGTCATCTCTTGGAGGAGGACGCTTCCGACATGAAGGCCGTCGTGATGGCCGGAGGCGAAGGCACGCGCCTTCGCCCAATGACCTCGAGCATGCCGAAGCCGCTGCTGCCAGTGGCGAACCGGCCGATCATGGAGCATGTGCTGCGGCTGCTCAAAAGGCATGGGCTCAATGAGACCGTCGTCACAGTCCAGTTCCTGGCGTCCCTCGTCAAGAACTACTTCGGTGACGGCGAGGAGCTCGGAATGGAGCTGACCTATGCCAACGAGGAGAAGCCACTCGGTACCGCCGGAAGCGTCAAGAACGCCGAAGAGGCGTTGAAGGACGATGCCTTCCTGGTCATCTCCGGCGATGCGCTGACCGACTTCGACCTCACGGATCTGATCCGGTTCCACAAGGAAAAGGGCGCCATGGTGACCGTGTGTCTCACGCGGGTGCCCAATCCCCTGGAATTCGGCATCACCATCGTCGACGAAGAAGGCAAGGTCGAGCGCTTCCTGGAGAAGCCGACCTGGGGGCAGGTCTTCTCCGACACCGTCAACACGGGCATTTACGTGATGGAGCCGGAGGTCTTCGACTACGTCCAGCCCGATGTCCCCGTCGACTGGTCCGGCGACGTCTTCCCCCAGCTGATGAAGGAAGGCAAGCCCATCTACGGCTATGTCGCCGAGGGCTACTGGGAGGACGTCGGCACGCACGAGAGCTATGTGAAGGCTCAGGCCGACGTCCTGGAAGGCAAGGTCGACGTCCAGCTCGACGGCTTCGAGATCTCGCCGGGCGTGTGGGTCGCCGAGGGCGCCGAGGTGCATCCGGACGCCGTGCTGCGCGGACCGCTGTACATCGGCGACTACGCCAAGGTGGAGGCCGGCGCCGAGATCCGCGAGCACACGGTCGTCGGCTCGAACGTCGTCGTCAAGAGCGGTGCCTTCCTGCACAAGGCCGTCGTGCACGACAACGTGTACATCGGCCAGCACAGCAACCTGCGGGGCTGCGTCGTCGGCAAGAACACCGACATCATGCGTGCCGCCCGCATCGAGGACGGCGCGGTCATCGGCGACGAGTGCCTGATCGGTGAAGAATCGATCGTGCAGGGCAATGTGCGGGTCTACCCGTTCAAGACGATCGAGGCCGGCGCCTTCGTCAACACCTCGGTCATCTGGGAGTCGCGTGGCCAGGCGCACCTCTTCGGCGCGCGCGGGGTCTCCGGCATCCTGAACGTGGAGATCACCCCGGAGCTCGCCGTACGCCTCGCCGGTGCCTATGCGACGACGCTGAAGAAGGGCGCCACCGTCACCACGGCCCGCGACCACTCCCGTGGTGCGCGAGCGCTCAAGCGGGCGGTCATCTCCGCCCTCCAGGCCAGCGCCATCGACGTACGGGACCTGGAGAACGTGCCGCTGCCCGTCGCCCGTGAGCAGACCGCACGGGGCAGCGCCGGCGGCATCATGATCCGGACGACGCCCGGAGTGCCGGACTCGGTGGACATCATGTTCTTCGACGGGCAGGGCGCGGACCTGTCCCAGGCCGGGCAGCGCAAGCTGGACCGGGTCTTCGCACGCCAGGAGTACCGGCGCGCGTTCCCCGGCGAGATCGGCGACCTGTACTTCCCCTCCAGCGTCTTCGACTCCTACACGGGCTCGCTGCTGCGCAACGTCGACACCACCGGGATCAGCGAATCGGGCCTGAAGGTCGTCGTGGACGCCTCCAACGGCAGCGCCGGCCTCGTCCTGCCGAGCCTGCTGGGCAAGCTCGGTGTCGACTCCCTGACCATCAACCCCGGCCTCGACGAGTCCCGGCCGACGGAGACCGAGGAGATGCGCCGCAAGGGCCTGGTGCGCCTCGGCGAGATCGTCGCCTCCTCCGGGGCCGCCTTCGGCGTGCGCTTCGACCCCGTCGGCGAGCGGCTGTCCCTGGTCGACGAGAAGGGCCGCATCATCGAGGACGACCGGGCGTTGCTGGTCATGCTCGACCTGGTCGCCGCCGAGCGGCGCAGCGGCCGGGTGGCGCTTCCGGTGACCACCACGCGCATCGCCGAGCAGGTGGCCGCCTATCACGGCACCCAGGTCGAGTGGACGACCACGTCGCCGGACGACCTGACGCGGGTCGGCGGCGAGGAGGGCACGATCTTCGGCGGCGACGGCAAGGGCGGGTTCATCGTCCCCGAGTTCAGCAGCGTCTACGACGGCACGGCGGCCTTCGTACGGCTCATCGGGCTGGTGGCGCGGACGCAGCTCACCCTGAGCCAGATCGACGCCCGTATCCCGCGGGCGCACGTCCTCAAGCGGGACCTGGCCACTCCGTGGGCCGTCAAGGGCCTGGTGATGCGCAGGGTCGTCGAGGCGGCCGGAGACCGTTTCGTGGACACCACGGACGGTGTGCGGGTGGTGGAGACCGACGGCCGTTGGGTGATGGCGCTGCCCGACCCGGCCGAGGCGGTCACGCACCTGTGGGCCGAGGGCCCGGACGACGCTTCCGCGCAGGCCCTGCTCGACGAGTGGTCCGCGGTCGTCGACAGCGCCGGACGCTGACGGACGCCACCGGCCGGCACCCGGGGCCACCGCCCTGCCCCGGCCGGTAAAACGGACAGCACACGCGCGTGCCGGACAAGTGTCCCCCAAGGGGGCCTGTCCGGCACGCCGGTGGGGCCGTTCGGAGGACCGGGCGGCCACGTGCGACGATGTGCGGCATGCCGCAGCAACCCCCCGTTCGGAGCACTCCCGCGCGGCCTTCCCGTCCGGATGCCTCCATGTCGTTGATCACCAACGTCATGGACCACAGCCTCGACGACGGCTACGCCGAGGCCGCCGCCCGGAAGAAGGCCGCCGGCCAGGGAGGCCTGCCGAAGACCCTCCGGGCGCGACTGGGGCTGGCCGGCGGCCTGGTGCTGGCGGCCCTGGTGGTGACGCTGGGAGCCGCACAGGCGCGGGTGGCGGCCCCCGTGGTGGCCAAGGAGCGCCAGGAGCTGATCGACCGCATCGACCGTGAGACGGCGTCGGCGGACAAGCTCCAGGGCCGGGTCGACGCCCTCCGTGACGAGGTGAGCGCGCGGCAGCGCCAGGCGCTCGAGCACAGCGGCGGCGACGCCAAGGCCGAGCTGGTGGGGATCCTCTCGGGTGCGAGCGCCGTGCGCGGCCCCGGCGTGAAACTCGTCGTGGACGACGCCAAGGAGGCCGGCACCGGCGGCAGCGGCAACCCCCGCGAGACGTCCGGCTTCTCCGACACCGGCCGGGTGCGCGACCGGGACATGCAGCGGGTCGTCAACGGACTGTGGCAGTCGGGCGCCGAGGCCGTCGCCATCAACGGGCAGCGGCTGACCGCCCTGTCCGCGATCAGGGCGGCGGGGGACGCCATACTGGTCGACAACAGGCCGCTGGTGCCGCCGTACACGGTGCTCGCGGTGGGGGACGGGCAGCGGCTGAGCAGCCGGTTCCAGGACAGCGCCGACGGGCTGTACCTGCGCGCGCTCCAGGACGACTACGGCATCCGCACCGCGATCTCCGTGGAGAGCGACCTGCGGCTGCCCGCGGCACCGAGTGTGATCCTGCGCACCGCACAGCCGTACGTCGGCACATCCGCACAGCCGAACGCACAGAAGACGGAGAAGGGCACATCGTGATCGCCGTACTGGGCCTCATCGTGGGAGTCGTGGCCGGACTGTTGGTCCGGCCCGAGGTTCCGGCGGTCGTCGAGCCGTACCTGCCGATCGCCGTGGTGGCGGCGCTGGACGCCGTCTTCGGCGGGCTGCGGGCCATGCTCGACGGCATCTTCGACGACAAGGTGTTCGTGGTGTCGTTCCTGTCGAACGTGGTCGTCGCCGCGCTGATCGTGTTCCTGGGCGACAAGTTGGGCGTCGGCGCCCAGTTGTCCACCGGCGTCGTGGTCGTGCTCGGCATCCGCATCTTCTCCAACGCCGCGGCGATCCGACGGCACGTCTTCCGGGCCTGAGAGCGATGAGCAACCCGCAGGAACAGCCAGTGGACGAACGGCCGGCGAACGAGCGGCTCGAGAGCGCCAAGGACTTCCCGAACCCTGGGAACAGGGAGAACAGACTGCGCAAGGAGCTGCCCCCGGAGGTGCCCGGCCGGGCACCCGAGCAGGGCGGCGGCGGTGGCGAGGAGCCGGCACCCGCGCTGACCGGTCGCCAGCGCCTGGTCAAGGGCCTGTGGCCGCCGCGTTTCACCCGCGCCCAACTCGTCGTCGCGGTCCTGCTGTTCGGCCTCGGCTTCGGGCTCGCCGTACAGGTCGCCTCCAACAGCGACAGCGACAGCGCGCTGCGGGGCGCCCGGCAGGAGGATCTTGTGCGCATCCTCGATGAACTGGACGACCGTACTCAGCGTCTTGAGGACGAGAAGCAGGGTCTCGAAAAGCAGCGTCAGGAGCTGGAGAACAGCTCGGACCAGGCCGAGGAGGCCCGCAAGCAGACCGTCGAGAAGGAGAGGCAACTCGGCGTGCTGGCGGGCACGGTGGCCGCGCAGGGACCCGGCATCACCATGACGATCGAGGACACGAAGGGGACGGTCCAGGCGGACATGCTGCTCGACGCGATACAGGAGCTGCGCGCGGCCGGAGCGGAGGCCATCCAGGTCAACGGGGTGCGCGTGGTCGCGAGCACCTATCTGACGGACTCCGGCAAGAGCGTGGACGTCGACGGGAACAAGATCAACGCGCCGTATCGTTTCCAGGTCATCGGCAAGCCGCAGGACCTGGAACCGGCGCTCAACATCCCTGGAGGCGTGGTGCAGACTCTGGAGAAGGAGCAGGCCACCGTGAGTATCGAGCGGTCGGACAAGATCGTCGTGGACGCCTTGCGAGCGGCGAAGCAGCCTGACTACGCTCGGTCGTCCTCCCAGTGAACCGGGGGTGCATGGCGGCCGTCCGGCGAGGGCATGAGGTTGCGGGGGGTCGGCGCACCGATCGGGTGGTGCGTGGTGGAAACTGTCTGGTGGATACGGACGTTGTGAGGATGTCCGGGTCGACCGGCGTATGCAGTCAGGGTTCGTCCTGCCCCACGGGCGGGTCTGTTTCGGTCAAGGGGAATCGCCCGTGAAGTTGTTTGCGAAGTTGTTCGGCAAGAGCGCGCGAGAGGGCAGCGGCAGCGCGACCGCTCGCCATCGTGCCCAGCCCGATGCGGAAGGTCAGCGTCCGCTGTTCCGCGATCAGGTCCCGGGACCGGGTGGAGACATTTCCGGCGCATCGGGCGCGGCGTCTGTTGACCCTGCCCAGGCCGGCGGCATAGGTTTCGGCCAACCGTCAACCTCAGGTACGGGTGGAGGGTTTGCCGCCGACCCGTACGCGTCCCACGCCCCGGCGGGGCAGCCGCGGCAGGAGGCTCCATCCATGTCCGCCCTGGTCTGTACGCGTTGTGGTCACCACAACGCGGAGAACAGCCGCTTCTGCTCCAACTGCGGTGCGCCGCTGCGGCCCGGTGCCGTGCCGGAGCGTGCGTCGGAGACGACGTCGACGATCTCCATCTCCGGTCTGGAGGCCTACGACGCGGAGACCACCGGCCAGACGCCGATGCTCTCCCCGGAGGCCCAGGCGGCCGTGGACGCGCTGCCGTTCGGCTCCGCCCTGCTGGTGGTGCGCCGCGGTCCGAACTCCGGCAGCCGCTTCCTGCTGGACGGTGAGCTGACCACGGCGGGGCGTCATCCGCAGAGCGACATCTTCCTGGACGACGTGACGGTCTCGCGTCGGCACGTGGAGTTCCGCCGCGGCCCGGACGGCGTGTTCAGGGTCGCCGACGTCGGCAGCCTGAACGGCACGTACGTCAACCGGGAGCGGATCGACGAGGTCGCGCTGTCCAACGGCGACGAGGTGCAGATCGGCAAGTACCGGCTGGTCTTCTACGCGAGCCGGCAGGGCTACTGATCCTGCCGGGTTCCCGGCCGGCCCGTCCTCTTTCCGGCCAGACCCCAGGGAAGGTCCATGCTTCGAACACCGAGCGGTGGTGCCGGAAGCGGCACCACCGCCGCGGACAACGAGCTGATGAGCATCGGCACGGTGCTGAACGTGCTGCGCGAGGAGTTCCCCGAGGTCACCATCTCCAAGATTCGTTTCTTGGAGTCGGAGGGGCTCGTCGAGCCGCGGCGGACCCCGTCGGGGTATCGCACGTTCAGCGCCGAGGACGTCGAGCGGCTCGGCCGGGTGCTGCGGATGCAGCGGGACCACTCCCTGCCGTTGAAGGTCATCCGCGAGTACCTGGACGCGGCCGAGCGCGGTGAGGCCGTCCAGCTGCCGGTGCTCGGCCGGCAGCGCGACGGTGAGCCCGTGCCGCCGCCTTCCGAGGCGCCCCCGGGGGCGCGGATCGGACGGGCCGAGCTGCTCGCCGCGGCGGAGATCGAGGAGCGGGAGCTGGCGGAGTGGGAGTCGTACGGGCTGCTCACTCCGATGGAGGACGGGGCCTACGACGCCGAGGCGGTCACCGTGGCCTCGCTCGGGCGCGCCCGGGGAGGGTTCGGGATCGAGCCCCGGCACCTGCGGCTGATGAAGGCCGCCGCCGACCGGGAGGCCGGGCTCGTCGAGCAGGTGGTGGCGCCCCTGAGGCGGCACCGCAACCCGCAGACCAGGGCGCACGCCGAGGCCCGGGCCAAGGAGCTGGCGGCGCTCACGCTGAAGCTGCACGCCGCGCTGGTGCGGAGCGCTCTCGGGGTGCGGCTGCCCTGAGCGGGCCGGCCCCGGCCGGTGCGGCCGGATCGGCGTCCCGTGCCCGGCCCGACTACCCAAACGTCCCGGGCACGGCCTAGGGTTGCTGTGTGAACGAGCTCGATGTCGTAGGTGTCCGGGTCGAGATGCCCTCCAACCAACCGATCGTGCTGCTGCGTGAAGTGGGGGGCGACCGCTACCTCCCCATCTGGATCGGACCGGGGGAGGCGACGGCGATCGCCTTCGCCCAGCAGGGCATGGCCCCTGCGCGGCCGCTGACCCACGACCTGTTCAAGGACGTGCTGGAGGCCGTCGGCCAGGAGCTGACCGAAGTACGCATCACTGACCTGCGGGAGGGCGTTTTCTACGCGGAGCTGGTCTTCGCCAGCGGAGTCGAGGTGAGTGCGCGACCCTCCGATGCCATAGCGCTTGCCCTGCGCACCGGGACGCCGATCTACGGCAGTGACACGGTGCTGGACGACGCGGGCATCGCCATCCCCGACGAGCAGGAGGACGAGGTGGAGAAGTTCCGCGAGTTCCTCGACCAGATCTCGCCGGAGGACTTCGGTACCAGCAACCAGTGAGCGCCGGCACATGCCACCGGCGACCGCCAGGTCACCGAGGGTGCCCGTCCGACCTCCGCGGGACATTCGGCTAGCCTTTCCCCACGGTGAGGCACGGGAAACCACTCGTAGGGTGATTATCACTCGGCGTGCCGAGTGTGGCGATCGTTGACGCACCCCCGGTGACTGCCTACCGTCGAGGAGGCAGGTCAAGGACGGAGGTCGGCGTGAGAAGCAGCGGCGACGGTACGGCTGGGGGCGTCCCCGGACGCGGTGTCGGGGGAAGCGGTGCGTACGCAACCCCGGGCTCCCGGCTCCGCTCGAGCGGGGGGTACCCCCAGCAGGGCGGGGCGGCCGATCACGCTCCGCTGCGGCCGCTGGCCGTGCCGGACGACAAAGGGGCGGCGACCATGGCGTCCGAGCAGATCGGCTACCGCGGTCCGACGGCCTGCGCGGCGGCCGGCATCACCTACCGGCAACTGGACTACTGGGCACGCACCGGGCTGGTCGAGCCGAGCGTGCGGCCCGCCTACGGTTCCGGGACGCAGCGCCTGTACAGCTTCCGGGACGTCGTCGTCCTGAAGATCGTCAAGCGGTTCCTGGACACCGGGGTGTCGCTGCAGAACATCCGCACCGCCGTCCAGCACCTGCGCGAGCGCGGCTTCCGCGACCTGGAGCGCATGACGCTGATGAGCGACGGCGCCACCGTCTACGAGTGCACCTCGCCCGACGAGGTGCACGCCCTGCTGCAGGGCGGTCAGGGCATCTTCGGGATCGCCGTGGGCGTGGTGTGGCGCGATGTGGAGAGCGCGCTGTCCCAGCTGCACGGAGAGCGCATCGACACCGGGGAGACCCTGGTCGGCCACAATCCCGGGGACGAGCTGGCCCGGCGGCGCAACCGGGCCGTCTGACCGGGCGGGGCCCACTGGCCCGGCCCGGCGGTCCCCGGCTCCCGCAGACGACCAGGGGTGTGCGCGGTCCCCGCTGACGGGGATTGTCAGTGGTGTGGTGCAGCATCGGAGATGTGAGGACCACGCCGACGATCCTGCATCTCGACATGGACGCCTTCTTCGCTCAGGCGGAACAGGCGTCCAAGCCGAGCCTGCGCGGGAAGGCCGTCGTCGTGGGCGGTCTCGGACCGCGCGGGGTGGTGGCGACCGCGTCGTACGAGGCCCGAGTCTTCGGCGTGCATTCGGCGATGCCGATGGCCCAGGCGCGGCGGCTGGCGCCGAACGCCGCGTATCTGGTGCCGCGGTTCGACTTCTACCGGACCATCAGTGAGCAGGTGATGGAGCTGCTGCGGGCCCTGTCGCCGCTGGTGGAGCCGCTCAGCCTGGACGAGGCGTTCGTGGATCTGGAGGCCGGCTCGGCGGCCTGGGACGCGGAGTCGGCCGAACGGGTCGGCCGGAAGCTGCGGGCCGACATCCGGGCCGTGACGGGGCTGACGGGCTCGGTGGGCCTGGCCGCCTCCAAGATGCTCGCCAAGATCGCCTCCGAGCAGGCCAAGCCCGACGGGCTGGTCCTCATCCGGCCCGGCACCGAGCGGGACCTCCTCGCTCCGATGCCGGTGCGGACCCTGCCCGGGGTCGGCCCGGCCACCGGCGACCATCTGCGCCGGGCCGGGATCCACACGGTCGGCGAACTCGCCGAGGCCGGCGAGGACGAACTCGTCCGGCTGCTGGGCAAGGCCCACGGGCACGCGCTGTACGCCATGGCGCTGGCGCACGACGAGCGGCCCGTCGTCGCCGAGCGCGAGGCCAAGTCGGTGTCCGTCGAGGACACCTACGACGTGGACATCCACGACCGGCTGCGGGTGGGGCTGGAGGTGCAGCGGCTCGCCGACCGGTGTGTCGGGCGGCTGCGCGCGGCCGGGCTGTCAGGGCGGACGATCGTGCTGAAGGTGCGGCGGTACGACTTCTCCACCCTGACCCGCTCCGAGACCCTGCGCGGCCCCACCGACGATCCGGCGGTGGTGCGCGAGGCGGCCGCCCGGCTGCTGGACTCGGTGGACACCACCGGCGGCGTACGGCTGCTCGGCGTGGGGGTCTCCGGGCTCGCCGACTACACGCAGGAGGACCTGTTCGCGCAGGCGGCCGGCGCGCGGGCGGAGACCGCCGCCGAGGAACCGGCGGACGAGGCGGCGCAGGAGCCGTCCGAGCCCGCCGAGCGGCACTGGCCCGCGGGCCACGACGTCCGGCACGCCGAGTACGGCCACGGCTGGGTGCAGGGCAGCGGCCTGGGCCGGGTCACCGTCCGTTTCGAGACCCCGCACTCGGCACCGGGCCGGGTGCGCACGTTACTCGGCCGTGGAGGCCGGCCTGCGCGGGACGAACTCCCCCCTCGTGCGTCCCGGCCTTCTTCCCTCGTCGTCGTGGCCGCCGGCCGGCGCCCTGGCCGCGCAGTCTCTTGCCGGTCGTCGTGGGCGGGTGAGGGTGCTCGGCGCCGGGTGCTTGAGGCGGCCTCTCACCGGGCCGGGGGACCACCGGGCAGGCCGGTCCGCGCCGGCGGTTCAGACCGTCTCGCGGGCGGTTTCGCGCGTCTTCACCGGACGGCGGGCGGGTCTGCCGTCTTGGCCGGGCCGCTCGGGATGGCCGGGCCGCTCGGACCGATGCTCAGGGTTCCTCGGTGCCCGAACCCGCCAGCTTGCCGAAGTCGCGGTCGGGGAGCGGGGGAGGGGCGGCCACGTCGAGGCCGTAGTGGTGGTAGAGCTGCAGTTCCTGCTCGGGGGAGAGGTGGCGGCCGACGCCGAAGTCGGGGGCCTCCTTGATCAGGGCCCGGTCGAAGGGGATGCGCAGAGCGCCGTCGACCAGTTCGCTCGGTTCGAGCGGCACGAAGGCGTCCCGGGAGAACAGGCCGGTGCGTATGGCCGCCCACTCCGGCTCGCCGGTCGCGTCGTCGAGGTAAACCTCGTCGACGGTGCCGATCTTGTGACCGTTCCGGTCGAACGCCTTGCGGCCGATCAGGCTGCGCGGATCGATGTCGGTCTGCACGGTCCCTCCATAGGGTCGCACCTCATCCGTAAGCACAACAAAAGAGCACAATCGGCCTGGCGGCCACTCGAGTCGGCTTCCGGGGCCCGCTGGTAGGCTGACAGCGGCTGCTGACCCCGTGCGGGAGAGTCCTCCGGCAGCACACCGGAGGCGCCGAAGGAGCAAATCCTCCCCGGAATCTCTCAGGCCCACGTACCGCACGGACGAGGTCACTCTGGAAAGCAGAGCGGGTGTCGACGGCTTCCGCTCTCACCGACGGTGAAAACCGGGTGCCCTCGGGCGGCCCGGTGAAGCTCTCAGGTCGAGATGACAGAGGGGGAGGCCGTCGGGGCACCCGAAACGTGGTGTCCCTCGAAGGTCGCGTCAGACCAGGAGGCCTCCGCATGACCGCCCAGCGCATCCCCCTCTCCCAGCTCGAACGGGGCACGCCCTTCGAACAGCGCCACATCGGCCCCGACCACGAGGCCCGGGCCAAGATGCTCGCGCAGGTCGGCTACGGCTCGCTCGACGAGCTGACCGACGCCGCCGTACCCGAAGTGATCAAGAATGCCGACGGGCTCGACCTGCCCGGCGCCCGCACCGAGGCCGAGGTGCTGGCCGAGCTGCGCGCGCTGGCCGGCCGCAACCAGGTCCTCGACTCGATGATCGGGCTCGGCTACTACGGCACGTTCACCCCGCCGGTCATCCTGCGCAACGTCATGGAGAACCCGGCCTGGTACACGGCCTACACGCCGTACCAGCCGGAGATCTCGCAGGGCCGCCTCGAGGCGCTGCTGAACTTCCAGACCATGGTCGCCGACCTCACCGGCCTGCCCACCTCCGGCGCCTCCCTGCTCGACGAGGGCACCGCGGCGGCCGAGGCGATGGCGCTGTCCCGGCGCATGGGCAAGAACAAGAAGGGCCTGTTCCTGGTCGACGCGGACGCGCTGCCGCAGACCATCGCCGTCATCGAGACCCGCGCCGAGCCGACCGGCGTCGAGGTCGTCGTCGCCGACCTCGGCGACGGCATCCCCGCCGAGATCGCCGAGCGCGAGATCAACGGCGTGCTGATCCAGTACCCGGGCGCCTCCGGTGCCGTGCGGGACATCAAGCCGGTCATCGACCAGGCGCACGAGCTGGGCGCCCTGGTCACCGTCGCCGCCGACCTGCTCGCGCTGACCCTGCTGAAGTCCCCCGGCGAGCTGGGCGCGGACATCGCCGTCGGCACCCCCCAGCGCTTCGGCGTGCCGATGGGCTTCGGCGGACCGCACGCCGGCTACATGGCGGTGCACGAGAAGTTCGCCCGCAGCCTGCCCGGCCGCCTGGTCGGCGTCTCCGTCGACGCCGACGGCGCCAGGGCCTACCGCCTCGCCCTGCAGACCCGCGAGCAGCACATCCGCCGCGAGAAGGCCACCAGCAACATCTGCACCGCGCAGGTGCTGCTCGCCGTCATGGCCGGCATGTACGCCGTCTACCACGGCCCCGACGGCCTGCAGGCGATCGCCCGGCGCACCCACCGCTACGCCACGATCCTCGCCGAGGGCCTGAGGGCCGGCGGCGTTCAGATCGTGCACGGCGCCTTCTTCGACACCGTCACCGCGCGCGTGCCCGGCAAGGCCGCCGAGGTCGTCGCCGCCGCCCGGGACAACGGCGTCAACCTGCGCCTCGTCGACGCCGACCACGTCTCCCTGGCCTGCGACGAGACCACCGGCCGGGCCCAGCTGGAGGCGGTCTGGGCGGCCTTCGGCGTCCAGGGCGACATCGAGGCGCTGGACGCGGCCGCCGAGGACGCCCTGCCCGAGGCGCTGCTGCGCACCGACGCCTACCTCACCCACCCCGTCTTCCACCAGCACCGCTCCGAGACCGCGATGCTGCGCTACCTGCGCCGGCTCGCCGACCGCGACTACGCGCTGGACCGCGGCATGATCCCGCTCGGCTCGTGCACCATGAAGCTGAACGCGACCACGGAGATGGAGCCGGTCACCTGGCCGGAGTTCGGGCAGCTGCACCCCTTCGCGCCCGCCGAGCAGGCCGAGGGCTACCTGACGCTCATCCGGGAGCTGGAAGACCGGCTCGCCGAGGTCACCGGCTACGACAAGGTCTCCCTGCAGCCGAACGCCGGCTCCCAGGGCGAGCTGGCCGGCCTGCTCGCCGTGCGCGGCTACCACCGCGCCAACGGCGACGAGCAGCGCACCGTGTGCCTCATCCCGTCCTCCGCGCACGGCACCAACGCCGCCAGCGCCGTGATGGCCGGCATGAAGGTCGTCGTCGTGAAGACCGCCGAGGACGGCGAGATCGACGTCGAGGACCTGCGGGCGAAGATCGAGCAGTACCGCGACGAGCTGGCGGTGCTCATGATCACCTACCCGTCCACGCACGGCGTGTTCGAGGAGCACGTCGCCGACATCTGCGCCCGGGTGCACGAGGCGGGCGGCCAGGTGTACGTCGACGGCGCCAACCTCAACGCGCTGGTCGGCCTCGCCAAGCCGGGTCACTTCGGCGGGGACGTCTCCCACCTGAACCTGCACAAGACCTTCTGCATCCCGCACGGCGGCGGCGGCCCCGGCGTCGGCCCGGTCGCGGTGCGCGCCCACCTGGCGCCGTACCTGCCCAACCACCCGCTCCAGCCGGCGGCCGGCCCGGAGACCGGCGTCGGCCCGATCTCCGCCGCTCCGTGGGGCTCGGCGGGCATCCTGCCCATCTCGTGGGCCTATGTGCGGCTGATGGGCGGCGAGGGCCTCAAGCGGGCCACGCAGGTGGCGGTGCTGTCCGCGAACTACGTCGCCAAGCGCCTGGAGCCGCACTTCCCGGTGCTCTACACCGGCCCCGGCGGCCTGGTCGCGCACGAGTGCATCATCGACCTGCGCCCGCTGACCAAGGCCACCGGCGTGAGCGTGGACGACGTGGCCAAGCGGCTCATCGACTACGGCTTCCACGCGCCGACGATGTCCTTCCCGGTGGCCGGCACGCTGATGATCGAGCCGACCGAGTCCGAGGACCTGGCCGAGCTGGACCGCTTCTGCGACGCGATGATCGCGATCCGGGCCGAGATCGACAAGGTCGGCGCGGGCGAGTGGCCGGCGGACGACAATCCGCTGCGCAACGCCCCGCACACCGCCGGTGCCCTGGGCGGCACCTGGGAGCACGCCTACAGCCGCGAGGAGGCCGTCTTCCCGGCCGGGGTCTCGGCCGCGGACAAGTACTGGCCGCCGGTGCGCCGTATCGACCAGGCCTTCGGCGACCGCAACCTCGTCTGCTCCTGCCCGCCGCTGGACGCCTACGAGGACTGAGCCGGCCGGGCGGCGCCGCGCCCGCGCCGCACGCACAGGGCTCCGCCCCGGCCTCCCGCACGGGACGGCCGGGGCGGAGCCCTGTCGTAGGAGGGAGCAACGGACGCTCCCGGGGCGTTCCGGCGGGTCGGCTAGACGCGGTCGATGTGGACGTTCGTCGACTTCACGCGGGCCGTGGCCTCCATGCCGACCTCCAGGCCCAGTTCCTCCACGGCCTCCCGCGTCAGCAGGGAGACCAGGCGGTGCGGGCCGGCCTGGATCTCCACCTGGGCGGCCACGGCGCCGAGCTTGATGGCGGTGACGATGCCGGGGAAGGCGTTGCGCACCGACGTGCAGGAGGCTTCCCCCTCGACGTCCGTGCGGGCCAGCTCCACGGAGAACGCGGCCAGGTCCCGGCCGTCGATGAGCCGGCGTCCGCTCTCGTCGCGGTGCGTGGCCACCCGGCCCGCGTCCGCCCACCGGCGGGCGGTGTCCGGGCTGACTCCGAGCGGGCGGGCCGCCTGGCCGATCGTGTACGACTGCATGCCGGTCACGATAGGACCCGGGGCGGGCGGCGCGGACAGGGGGCCGGTGCGAAGGGCGTGCCGTCGGCGCCCGCCGGCCCCGGACGTCCCGGGCGTGGCCGCCGTGAACCGGAGGGTGCGGCGGGGCTCAGGCGGTGTGCACGCGGGGCCGCTTGGCCGGGTCCGGCTCCGCCTCGCGCAGCACCTCGCGGGGGACCGGGGCGACCTCGCCCTGGCCGAAGAGGAAGAACCGCAGGAAGTTGTGGAAGGGGTTGCCCTCGGTCCACTCGAAGTAGATGTGCGGGGTGTGGCCGGTGGTGTCGCGGACGTGCAGCAGCAGGGCGGCCAGGGCGTTGGGGATGGAGGAGGACTCCAGGGACAGCACGCGGTAGCGGCCGTGCAGGACCTCGCCGCGCACCTTGAGACCTCCCTCGAACTCGGAGGGGTCGGTGACCGTCACCTCCACGAAGACGAAGTCCTCGGTGTCCGGGATGTCGTTGTCGGCGCGGATCTGCTCGATCTTGTCGCGGTACTCGGCCTTGTCGCGGCGGTCGGGCTCGTTGGCGATGAACCGGATCTTGCGGCTGGCGATATCCCTGACGAAACGTTCCGCCATGGGGTCGAGCGTCACGCTGGTCACGCGCAGCTCGAAGGCGCGCGCCAGCCGGGACAGCAGCGACACGAGGATGATCCCGGCGATGAAGCAGGCACCGATCTTCACACCGTCCGGGCGTTCGATCACGTTGACCACGGTGGTGTACAGGAACACCGTCGAGATCACCGCGAACCCGATCGTCCAGGGGCGCTGGCCGGCCTTGTGCGAGGCGATGGTCACCGCGATCGCCGCGGAACTGATCAGCACCAGGACACCGGTGGCGTACGCGCCGCCCTGCTTGTCGACGTTGGCGTCGAAGATCCAGGTGACCAGGAAGCCGATCAGGGTGAAGACCATGACCATGGGCCGCACGGCCCGGGCCCAGTGCGGGGCCATGCCGTAGCGGGGCAGGTAGCGCGGCATCAGGTTGAGCAGTCCGGCCATCGCGGAGGCGCCCGCGAACCATAGGATCGCGATGGTGGAGGCGTCGTAGACCGTGCCGAAGACGTTGCCCAGGTAGTGGTGCGCGAGGTAGGCCAGGGCGCGCCCGTTGGCCTTGCCGCCGGGCTGGAACTCCCGCGCCGGGATGAGCAGCGTGGTGATGAAGCTGGTGGTGATCAGGAAGCCGCTCATGATCAACGCGGCCGTGGTGAGCAGCTTCTTGGTGTCGCGGATGCGGCCGGTGGGCCGTTCCTCGGTGTCCCCGGCATCGCCCTCCACGTGCGGCATGACGGCGACGCCGGTCTCGAAGCCGGACAGGCCGAGCGCGAGCTTGGGGAAGACCAGCAGGGCCACACCGATCATGCCGAAGGCACTGCTGTGCTGGGCGGTCAGGGCGGCGGACCAGTCGGTCACCACGTGCTCGGCGGTCAGGACGTGCCACAGGCCGGCGATCACCACCACCACGTTCAGGGCGAGGTAGACGCCGACCAGCCCGACCGCGACACCGATGGCCTCCAGGAAGCCCTTGAGGAACACCGCGCCGAGCAGCGCCAGCAGGACCAGGGTGATCAGCATCTGGTGGCCGTGCAGCGCCCCGGTCAGGTGCGGGTTCTCCACCAGGTGGGTCGAGGCGTCGGCGGCCGACAGGGTGATGGTGATCAGGAAGTCGGTGGCGGCGAAGCCGAGCAGGGTCAGCACGAACAGCTTGCCCTGCCAGAACGACAGCAGCCGCTCCAGCATCGCGATCGAGCCCTGGCCGTGCGGGCTCTCCTCGGCCACCCTGCGGTACACGGGCAGGGCGCCGGCGAGGGTGACGAGGACCAGGACGAGCGTGGCCACGGGCGAGAGCAGGCCGGCCGCCAGCGCCGCGATGCCGGGCTGGTAGCCCAGCGTCGAGAAGTAGTCGACACCCGTCAGGCACATCACCCGCCACCACCGCTGTCCCTTGTGCGGGTGCTCCGGCGCGGCGTGCGGTGCCTGCTGCACGCCCTTGCCCATGTCGGACAGGCCCTCCAGCATCCAGGCGCGCAGACGGCTGGGAGGGTGTTCGGTGGTGGCCATCGGCCCTGCTCCTGGTGTACGGCTCAGCGTGTGGATCCGGCCATCACGCGGACGGAGCACCAGCGTAAGCAGAGCGTGACGCAGCGACCCACGGATACGGGGAGGGCGGCCGTCAATCTTCCGTTAAGAATGCCGGTCCGGGACGGCTTCCGCCTCGCCGTCAGGACGACGGGAACCGCCGCCACCAGGGAGACGGCAGCACCGGGGCCGTGCTGGGCCGTCCGGGGGCGGATGCACCCTGGCCGCCCGGAGGCGGGCCGCGCGCCGTCGGCAGCGGACACCCAGCGTCATGATTCCAGCCCCGAGATGCGCAGCACCGTCAGCGCGGTAGCGCCGTCCACGCGCTCGGCGAGGTCGCGCAGCTCCCCCGTCCCGTACTGCAGGAAGCCGTTCGCCGCCGCCGTCCGGGCGTCCTCGGCGAAGCGGTACCAGAGCGCGGGGTTGTCCACGAGGACGTCCGGGTCGATCTCGGCGCGCTGGCCGAACGCGTCCTGCAGCACCAGCCGTCGCGCGACGCCGTCCGTCGTCCGCACCGACACCAGCAGATCGGTGCGGACCCGGCCGCGGCGCACCACCGAACGGGCGGCCAGCCAGCCCTCGCCGGCGCTGACCCGGACCGGGCAGAGCACCACGAAGAGCAGCGCCGCGAGCACCCCCCACAGCGCGCCCCGCCACCACGTCAGGCCGCCCATGGCCCCGTCGACGGCCAGCAGCAGGACCAGCAGGGCCACGGAGCAGCGGAGCGAGGTGCGCAGATCCCGCGCCCAGTGCCGGTCGCGGGCCACCCGGCCGGGGCGACGGGAGAGGGCGTCGGTACCCGGCCGCACGTCGTTGCCGTACCTCATGCATTCGACGGTAGAACGCTTCTGGGGCGGGTACGGCCGGCGTTGACACGGCTCTGACGCGCCCGCCCCGGTTCTTGACGCCGTACCGACGTCCGGCACGTCTCAGCGCCCCGGCAGCACCCGGTCGCCGCGCTGCCCGGGGGGCACCTCGCGGTGCCGTTGTCCTGCGGCTACGGCGCGGCCGACCGGGCCGGCGGGCCTCAGGCGGCGGTCATCACGTGGTCGGCGCCCAGCGGGCGGTGCGGGGCGATGATCCGGCCGTCCGGAAGAAGCTCACCGGTGTCCTCGAAGAGCAGAACGCCGTTGCACAGCAGGCTCCAGCCCTGCTCCGGGTGGTGCGCCACGAGGCGGGCGGATTCGCGGTCGGCGGAGTCGGCTGTCGGACACGGTGGCTGGTGCTGGCACATGGGTGGGATCTCTCGCTGTGTGGTCTTGCCCTGGATGGTCGTCGTGTCTGTCCCGCGGCTGGTGGCACTCTCCATGGCCGCCCCCCGTAGTGATGCGTCGGACTGGAACCAGTGTTGCCCCGCGCGCCTGTTTCCGCAGGGATTTCGCGGTACCGCTTCTCACCGGTAGGAGACGCGTCACCCGCGTGAGCGGTTCAGCGCGACGCACCGTCCTCCGGGATGGTTCGCGGTGGTCCGTCGCAGGGCTCGCGAGGGCTTCCCGTGTGGTCCGCGGGGACCAGGTGGGGTGGTCCCGGAGGACCGGGCGGGGATGGCCACGGGGGTCAGGCGGGGGGACGCGGAGGGTTCCGCATCAGGTACGCGCACGCGTCGGAGGCGAACCGTGAGTCGACCTCGCATCGTGATCGTCGGTGCCGGGTTCGCCGGCTACCGCACGGCCCGGACCCTGGCCCGGATGTCCCGGAACAAGGCCGACATCACCCTGCTGAACCCGACCGACTACTTCCTGTACCTGCCGCTGCTGCCCCAGGTCGCCGTCGGCATCCTGGAGCCGCGCCGGGTCGCCGTCTCCCTCTCGGGCACCCTGCCCGGGGTGCGGCTCGTCCTCGGCGAGGCCCACGGCCTCGACATGGACGCGCGGCGCGTGCGCTACACCGACCCGGAGGGCGGCGAGGGCACCCTGGCGTACGACCGGCTCGTGCTGGCCGTCGGCAGCGTCAACAAGCTGCTGCCGATCCCCGGCGTGGCCGAGCACGCGCACGGCTTCCGCGGCCTGCCCGAGGCGCTGTACCTGCGCGACCACGTCGCCCGCCAGATGGAGCTGGCCGCCACCGAGGACGACCGCGACCGGTGCGCGGCCCGCTGCACCTTCGTCGTCGTGGGCGCCGGCTACACCGGCACCGAGGTCGCCGCGCACGGCAAGATGTACACCGACGCCCAGGTGCGCGGCCATCCGCTGCCCCAGGGCCTGCGACCGCGCTGGCTGCTGCTGGACGTCGCCTCCCGCGTGCTGCCCGAGATGGACGAACGGCTCTCGCGCACCGCGGACCGCGCACTGCGGCAGCGGGGCGTGGAGGTGCGCATGGGCACCTCCGTGAAGGAGGCCACGCACGACGGGGTGCTGCTGACGGACGGCGAGTTCCTGCCGACCCGGACGCTGGTGTGGTGCGTGGGCGTACGGCCCGACCCGCTGGTGGAGAGCACCGGGCAGCCGCTGGAGCGCGGACGGCTCGTCGTGGACCCGTATCTGCAGGTGCCGGGGCGGCCCGAGGTGTTCGCCTGCGGCGACGCGGCAGCCGTGCCCGACCTGGACCAGCCGGGGAAGTACACCCCGATGACCGCCCAGCACGCCTGGCGGCAGGGAAGGGTCGCCGCGGTCAACGTCGCCGCCTCGCTCGGTGTCTGCGCACGCCACCCCTACCGCCACCGGAACCTGGGGTTCGTGGTGGACCTCGGCGGCGCCCGGGCCGCCGCCGATCCCTTCGGCGTGCCGCTGTCCGGCCCGGTGGCCGGCGCGGTCACCCGCGGGTACCACCTGGCGGCGATGCCCGGCAACCGGGTGCGGGTGGCCGCGGACTGGCTGCTGAACGCCGTACTGCCGCGCCAGGCCGTCCAGTTGGGACTCGTACGGTCCTGGTCGGTGCCGCTGGACACGGCGTCGCCGGAGCTGGCGCGGACGCCGGGCCGGCCGGAGCGCGAAACGGGCGCGGGCGGCCGGTCCGGTGCGGGTGAGGGGTCGGGCGCGGGTGGTGGGTCCGGCGCGGGCGGTGAGCGCTCCGAGCCGGTGCACGAAGGGATCACGGAGATCATCGACAACACGGAGAAGGCCCAGCTGGCGGGCGCGGAGCCGCCCCCGCACCCCGCGGACCGGGAACTGGCCGACAGCCGGCCACCGGAACCGGGGCCCGCGACGAGCCGGCCGGGCGAGCCCGCCCCCGATCACCCCGGCGGGGAACCCGCCAGGAATCAGCCCGGCGCCGAACCGGCCCGGAACCAGCCCGGCGGGGAGCCCGCTCGCAATCAGCCCGGTGGCGAACCGGCCCGGAACCAGCCCGGCGGGGAACCCGCCCGGAACCAGCCGGCCCCCGAGCGGCCGGCGCAGTCCCCCGGGACGGAGCCGGGGCGGGTGCCCCACGAGCATCATCCGGCGCCGGGTCCGGTCAGGCGTGAGGACATCCCTGCGGAAGGAGACACATGAACACCGACGAACTCGTCGCACTCGGACAGCAGTTGCGCGTGGACAGCGTACGGGCCGCCGCCGCGGCCGGCTCCGGGCACCCGACGTCGTCCATGTCCGCCGCCGACCTGATGGCCGTCCTGTTCGCCCACCACCTGCGCTACGACTTCGACCGGCCCGACCACCCCGGCAACGACCGCTTCGTGCTGTCCAAGGGGCACGCCTCCCCGCTGCTGTACTCCGCTTACAAGGCGGCCGGCGCCCTGGACGACGAGGAACTGCTCGGCTTCCGCAAGCTGGGCAGCCGCCTGGAGGGCCACCCCACGCCGCAGCGGCTGCCGTGGGTGGAGACGGCCACCGGCTCGCTCGGGCAGGGCCTGCCCATCGGGGTCGGCATCGCGCTGGCCGGCAAGCGCCTGGACCGCGCCGACTACCGGGTGTGGGTGCTGTGCGGGGACAGCGAGATGGCCGAGGGCTCGATCTGGGAGGCAGCCGAGCACGCCGGGTACGAGCACCTGGACAACCTGACCGTCATCGTGGACGTCAACCGGCTCGGCCAGCGCGGTCCCACCCGGCACGGCCACGACCTGGACGCCTACGCCCGCCGCTTCCGCGCCTTCGACTGGCACACGATCGAGATCGACGGCCACGACGTGGACGCGATCGACCGCGCCTACGGCGAGGCGATCTCCACCACCGGGCAGCCCACCGCGATCATCGCCCGCACCCTGAAGGGCAAGGGCGTGCACGACACCGAGGACCGCGAGGGACTGCACGGCAAGCCGCTGAAGGACGCCGACGAGGCGATCGAGGAACTCGGCGGCGTCCGGGACATCCGGGTGCGCGTGCACGAGCCGCCGTCCGTGCGCCCGCTGCACGCCGGGGGCGCCGGCACGCTGGAGCTGCCCCGCTGGGACAAGGGCGAACAGGTCGCCACCCGCGACGCCTACGGCCGCGCGCTGACCGCGCTGGGCACCGCACGGGGCGACGTGGTGGCCCTGGACGGCGAGGTCGGCGACTCCACCCGCTCGGAGCTGTTCGCCAAGGAGCACCCCGACCGCTTCTTCGAGTGCTACATCGCCGAGCAGCAGATGATCGCCACGGCGGTCGGTTTCGCGCGGCGCGGCTGGGTGCCGTACGCCTCCACGTTCGCCGCGTTCCTCACCCGGGCCTACGATTTCGTCCGCATGGCGTCCATCAGCGGCTCCGGCATCAACCTCAACGGCTCGCACGCGGGCGTGGCGATCGGGCAGGACGGGCCCAGCCAGATGGGGCTGGAGGACCTGGCCATGATGCGGGCCGTCCACGGATCCACGGTGCTCTACCCCAGCGACGCCAACCAGACCGCCAAGCTCCTCGCCGAGACGGCCGACCTCGACGGCATCCGCTATCTGCGCACCTCGCGCGGCGCCACCCCGGTGATCTACGGCCCGGACGAGGAGTTCCCGGTCGGCGGCAGCAAGGTGCTGCGCTCCTCCGGCGACGACCGCCTCACGATCGTCGCCGCGGGCGTCACCCTGCACGAGGCGCTGGCCGCCGCCGACGCCCTCGCCGAGGAGGACATTCCGGTGCGGGTGATCGACCTGTACTCGGTCAAGCCCGTGGACCGGGCCACGCTGCGCCGGGCCGCCGAGGACACCGGCTGCCTGCTCACCGTGGAGGACCACCGCGAGGAGGGCGGCCTCGGGGACGCGGTCCTCGACGCCTTCCTCGACGGGCGGCCGGTGCCGCGCCTGGTCCGGCTCGCCGTCCGCACGATGCCCGGTTCGGCCTCGCCCGCCGAGCAGCTGCACGCGGCGGGCATCGACGCCGAGTCGATCGCCGCGTCCGCCCGGCTGCTGGTGGAAGAGGCGGTGGTGCCGTGAGCGGCGGACCGGGCGGCGATCCGCGCACGGTACGGGCCGGCCGGCGCACCGTACGGGTGCACCGGCCGGACAAGGTCCTCTTCCCCGGCAGCCGCGACGGCGACGGCGGTGGCGACGTGAGCGACGGGGGCAGGGACAACGGGGACGGAGCCGGTGGCGGCGGTGTCCCCGAGCGGGCGAAGGAGTACACCAAGGGCGACCTGGTCGCGTACTACCGCTCCGTCGCGCCGTACATGCTGCCGCACCTGCGCGGCCGCCCGCTGATGCTGGAGCGGCACCCGGACGGCCTGGACGGCCCGGTCTTCATGCAGAAGAACACCCCGGAGAGCTACCCGGACTGGATCACCCGGGCCGAGGTCCCCAAGGAGGGCGGCACGGTCCTGCACACCGTCTGCGACGACACCGCCACCCTGGTGCACCTCGCCGACCAGGCGTGCCTGACCCTGCACCGCTGGCTGTCGCGCACCCGGCACCTCGACCGCCCCGACCGGCTGGTCTTCGACCTCGACCCCGCGGGCGACGATTTCGGGGCCGTGCGCACGGCCGCGCACGCGCTGCACGCCCTGCTCGACGAGCTGCGCCTGCCCTGCGCGCCGATGACCACCGGCTCGCGCGGAGTGCACGTGATCGTGCCCCTGGACGGCCGTGACGGCTTCGACGAGGTCCGCGGCTTCGCCCGGGACGTCGCCGAGGCCCTGGCCGCCCGCCACCCCGACCGGCTGACCACGGCCCCGCGCAAGAAGGACCGGGGCGACCGCCTCTACCTCGACGTGCAGCGCAACGGCTACGCGCAGACCGCCGTCGCCCCCTACAGCGTCCGGGCCCGGCCCGGCGCTCCCGTCGCCGTGCCGCTGTCCTGGGACCAGCTCGACGATCCCCGGACCACGGCGCGCCGCTGGACCCTCGCCGACGCCGTCGACCAGGCCCGCACCGAGCCGTGGGCGGACCTGCCCGCGCGTGGACGCTCCCTGGGACCGGCCCGCCGCCGGCTGGACGCGATGGCGGATTGACGGACTGACGGACGTCTCCGCCCGCGAAGGTTTGGCCAAGGGACCTGCGGCCACACGGAGAGGGGAGAGGTGGCCATGTCGAACACATCGAACAACCACACATCCGACCCGCAAGCTTCACAACAGAAGACCCCGTCGTCCCGCCAGTCGCAGCAGTCACCTACGGACAGCGACAGCAGCGCGACGCAGCGCCGTATGAGCCCCGTGGAGGTGCTGCGCGAGGCGCGGGCCCAACTGGCGGAACTGACCGGCATGTCCGTGGAGACCGTCACCTCCTTCGAGCGCACGGAGGACGGGTGGTCCCTGGAGGTCGAGGTCCTCGAACTCGCCCGCGTGCCCGACACCATGAGCCTGATGGCGAGCTACGAGGTCGAGCTGGACCCCGAGGGACTGCTCACCGGCTACCGGCGGCTGCGCCGCTACGAGCGCGGCAGGGCCGACGGACACCGTTCCGGCGGCCGCTAGGCGGCCCGGAACACCCAACGGCACACCCGGACACGCAGGCACAGAACACACCGACACACAGAACACCGAAACCCAGAACACACCGACACACAGAACACCTCGACCCACAGAACACACCGACACACGCACCACACACAGAGAGATCGGCACAGCACACCAAGACCGACAGCATTTTCTGTATCCCGACACAGACAAGGAGGCGCGGTCGGCATGACCGTGGTCCCGGCACAGACGGGCGGTGGAGGCGGCAGCAGCGGCCTGTACGACGTCCTGGAACTCGTCCTCGACAGGGGGCTGGTGATCGACGCGTTCGTGAGGGTGTCCCTGGTCGGCATCGAGATCTTGAAGATCGACGTACGCGTCGTCGTCGCCAGCGTCGACACCTATCTGCGCTTCGCCGAAGCCTGCAACCGGCTGGATCTGGAGGCCGGCCCCCGCAAGAGCCCGGGTCTGCCCGACCTGGTCGGTGAGATCACCGAGTCCGGTGCGCGTGGCAAGTCCAAGGGCGCGCTGTCCGGCGCGGCCCAGACCATCTCCGAGGCGTTCAAGCAGGGCCGCGCGGAGAGCTCGGGTGAGGCCGAGTCCCGGCCGCGTCCGCGCAAGGCCACCTCGGCGCGACGGAAGGAGGAGCAGGAGTGAGCACGTACGTCTACGGCATCACGGCCGCCTCGCACCCCGCGCCGACCGAGGGCATGGCCGGCGCCGGCGCCCCGCCGCGGCCCGTGCGCGTCCTGCGGGCGGGCAACCTCGCGGCCGTCGTCAGCGACGCGCCCGAGGGGCTGCGCCCCAAACGCAGGGACCTGCTCGCACACCAGAACGTGCTCAGCGAGATCGGTGCCGCGGGCTGCGTGCTGCCCCTGCGGTTCGGCAGCGTCGCGCCCGACGACGACACCGTCCTCGGCGTGCTGACCGAGCGCGCCGCGCACTACGAGGAGCGCCTGGGCGCGCTGGACGGCAAGGTCGAGTACAACGTCAAGGCCCATCACGTCGAGGATGCCGTGCTGCACCGCGTGATGGCCGAGAACTCCGAGATCCGCGCCCTGGCCGAGGCCAACCGGCAGGCGGGCGGCGGCAGCTACGACGACAAGATCCGGCTCGGCGAGATGGTCGCGGCCGCCGTCAAGGCCCGCGAGGCCGAGGACGCGGAACTGGTCGTGCGCGCGCTGGAGCCCGAGGCCGCCGCGGTGAGCGTCGGCCCGGAGTCGACCGGCTGGCTGGCCAACGTCTCGTTCCTGGTGGCCCGGGACACGGCGGGGCGGTTCCTGGCGTGCGTCGAGCCGGCCCGCAAGGACCTGCCCCATCTGGAGCTGCGCGTCAACGGGCCGCTGCCGCCCTACAGCTTCGTCGAGCCCGGCCCGGCCGAGCCGGCGGGCACCGCGGCGGGGGCCGACGCGGGAACGGGGTGAGCCATGGGGCTGATCTCGGAGGTGCTGCTGCTGCCGTTCGCCCCGGCACGCGGCAGCGCCTGGGCGATTCGTCAGGTGCTGCGCGAGGCGGAACGCATCTATTACGACCCCGCCACCGTACGGGCCGAACTCGCGCAGCTCGAGCAGCGTTTGGAGGCGGGAGAGATCACCGAGGAGGAGTTCGACCGACAGGAGGACGAACTCCTGGACCGGCTGGAGACCGGCATGCGCGGTGGCGCGGGGACAGGTGAGGGGACGGCACCATGAATCGGACGGCACTGGGCCTCGCGGTGGGCGCGGGGTACCTGTTGGGACGCACACGGAAGCTGAAGGCGGCCGTCGCCGTGGGCAGTCTCGTCGCGGGCAAGAAGCTGAACCTGAGCCCGCGCGCGGTGGCGGAGCTGGTCAACCGGCAGCTCAAGGACAATCCGCAGGTCAAGGAGCTGGGTGACCAGCTGCGCCAGGATCTGCGGGGGGCCGGGAAGGCGGCCTCCGGTGCGATGGTCGAGCGGCAGATGACCGCGCTCGCGGACCGGCTCCACGACCGTACGTCGCGGGTCCGCGACCAGCTGTCCGGCGCGGTACCGGCCGGCGGCGGCAAGGGTGCGGAGGACCGCGGCGACGACAACGGCGGGAGCGGCGAGAGCGGCAAGAAGGGCCGCAGCGGCGCGAACCAGGACGAGTACGAGGACCGGGAGGGCCGCGAGGCGGAGGAGGAAGCCGAATCCGAGGAGGACGGGGAGCCGGGGGCGCGAGGCCCCGGCAAGAAGGCCACGGCGAAGAAGGCCGCGAAGAAGGCGCCGTCCCTCGGACCGGCCAAGAAGGCCGCGAAGAAGGCCACGGCGCAGCAGGCGCCGGCCAAGAAGGCGGCGAAGAAAGCGCCCGCCGGCAAGACGGCGGCGAAGAAGACCGCGGGCCGCGACGCGGCCGCGAAGAAGACGACGGAGGCGGGCGGCGCGGCCCGCGCAGCCCGCTCCCGCCTGCCGAAGGGCGGCGGTGACCGATGACCGAGACCCTGGGTTCCGTGACCTCCGCCGCCGGTCGGGCGGCGGGCGGCGCGGCGAAGGACAACCCGCTGACCGGACTGGCCCGCAGCGAGGCCGCCGACCGGCTCAAGGCGGAGGCGCAGGACTTCCTGACCGCCCAGGCCGAGCGGCTGCTCGCCGGCTTCGGCCGCAAGCTCGGCGAGACCACGGGCAAGCTCAACGACATCGCCGAGGGCAACAGCCCCGGCCTCGGCAAACTCGCCCTGGACGCCGGCCGCAAGATCGCCGAGGGCAAGGGCCCGATGCGCACCGCGCTGGAACTGGGCACCTCGCACGCCAAGGACCGCGTCATGGGCGCGCTGAAGAACCTCGGTGGCGGCAAGGGCGGCAAACGCAAGAGCGGCTCGGGCCACAAGCCCACCGTCATCATCGAGTCCATCGACGTGGGGGTGCCCGTGCGCACCGCCTACGACCAGTGGACCCGGTTCCAGGACTTCAGCTCCTTCGCCCACGGCGTCAAGAGCGCGAGCCGCGCCGACGACACCCACTCCGACTGGCAGGCGAAGATCTTCCTCTCCAGCCGCAGCTGGAAGGCCACGACGACCGAGCAGATCCCCGACTACCGCATCCAGTGGACCTCGGAGGGCGCCAAGGGCACCACGAAGGGCGTCGTCTCCTTCCACGAGCTGGAGGAGAACCTCACCCGGGTGCTGCTGGTCATGGAGTACTACCCGAGCGGCCTGTTCGAGAAGACCGGCAACATCTGGCGGGCCCAGGGCCGCCGGGCCCGGCTCGACCTGAAGCACTTCGCCCGCTTCATCACCCTCAAGGGCGAGGCGGACGAGGGCTGGCGCGGCGAGATCCGCGAGAGCGAGGTCGTCCGCAGCCATGAGGACGCGGTCGCGGAGGAGGAGCGCGAGCAGTCCGAGCAGGAGCCGGAGGAGTCCGAGGAGGAAGCCTCCTACGAGGGCGAGGAAGAGCCTTCCGGCGAGGAAGAGGAAGAGCCCTCCGGCGAGGAAGAGGAAGAGCCTTCCGGTGAGGAAGAGGAAGGCGAGGAGGAAGAGGAAGAGGAGCCTTCCGACGAGGAGGACGAGGAAGAAGAGGAAGAAGAGGAAGAGGAACCTTACGGCGAGGAAGAAGAAGAGGAAGAGGAAGAGGAAGAGGAAGGCGAAGGCCCGCGGGGCGAGTCCGACGAGGAGTATCCCGAGGACGAGTACGAGGACGAGGAAGAAGAGGAAGCGGACGAGTACGAGCACGCCGAGGGCGGGGGCCGCCGATGACGACGCCGAGCAGGCTGCCCGAACCCTACGGTCCGAGCAGCGGCGCCAATCTCGCCGACATCCTCGAACGCGTCCTCGACAAGGGTGTCGTCATCGCCGGTGACATCCGGATCAACCTGCTCGACATCGAACTGCTCACCATCAAGCTCCGGCTCGTCGTGGCCTCGGTCGACAAGGCCAAGGAGATGGGCATCGACTGGTGGGAGAGCGATCCCGCGCTCTCCTCCAAGGCCCGCCGCGACGAACTCGCCCGGGAGAACGCCGAGCTGCGCGAGCGGCTGGCGCGCCTGGAGGACCTGGCGCAGGGCACGCTGGACCAGGGCACGGCCCGTACCGGCCGGACGCTTCCCAAGGAGGCACCATGACGGGACTGCGGTACGTCTACGCCGTCTGCCGCCCCCTCGGCGCGCCCCTCCAGGCGCAGCTGACGGGGGTGGCGGGCGCGCCGGTCAAGCAACTGCCCCACCAGGGGCTGATCGCCGTCGTCAGCGAGGTCCCCGAACGCGACTTCGCCGAAGAACCGCTGCGCGCGCACCTGGAGGACCTGGACTGGCTCGCCGCGACCGCTCGCGCCCACCAAGGGGTGATCGACGCGCTCACGGTGGTCACCACCCCGCTGCCGCTGCGCCTGGCCACCGTCTTCCGGGACGACAGCGCCGTGCGCTGCATGATGCAGGCCAAGGAGGAGCACTTCCGCTCCACCCTTCAGCGGCTGGAGGGCCGCGTGGAGTGGGGTGTGAAGGTGTACCTGGAGACCGAGCCCGCCGAGGCGACCGCCGCCGCGCCGCCCACCGGGAAGGCCGCCTCCGGCCGGGACTATCTGCGCCGGCGCCGGCAGCAGACCCGGGCGCACGAGGACCTGTGGCAGCGCGCCGAGGCGTTCGCCACCCAACTGCACGAGAAACTGTCCGCGCTCGCCGAGGACTCCCGGCTGCACGCGCCGCAGACCGCGGTGCTCTCCGGGGCCGCAGGACGCAACGTGCTCAACGCCGCGTATCTGGTGCCCCGGGCACGGTCCGAGGAGTTCGTGGAGGTCGTGGACCGCACCAAGGACGACGCCCCCGGGCTGCGCGTGGAACTCACCGGGCCGTGGGCGGCGTACTCCTTCGTCGGCGAACTGCCGGGGGAGGAGGCATGACGGTCGTCGAACGCCGCGAGATAGCCCTGGTGGACCTCCTGGACCGGCTGCTGGCCGGCGGAGTCGTCATCACCGGGGACGTCACCTTGCGGATCGCGGACGTCGACCTGGTCCGCATCGACCTGAACGCGCTGATCAGCTCGGTGAACGCCCAGGTGCCCTCACCGTTCGACATCCCTGCAAGCATCCCTGGGGCGATCACCCCGAGCACCCCCCGGACCGAGGAGTCGCCGTGACCCCGCGCAAGCGCCTGGAACTGGAGCCCGACACGGTCGAACGCGACCTGGTCAAGCTCGTCCTCACCGTCGTGGAGCTGCTGCGCCAGCTCATGGAACGGCAGGCGCTGCGTCGCTTCGACGTGGGCGACCTCACCGAGGAACAGGAGGAGCGGATCGGCCTGACGCTGATGCTCCTGGAGGACCGCATGGCCGAGCTGCGCGACCGCTACGGCCTGCGGCCCGAGGACCTCAACCTGGACCTCGGGCCGCTGGGACCGTTGCTTCCCCGGGAATGACCCCCCCGCGGCTCCCTCGGAACGACACCGCCGGGGGCCGACGGGAACGGCAGCGGCCGCTACCAGCGGTACCAGCGGCCCCGGCCGCCACCGCCCGCGTGCGCGCCGCGGAACAGGAAGCCCAGCAGCCACACCACGAACACCGCGAGCGCGACCCACCACAGGACCTTCACGGCGAAGCCGATCCCGAACAGAATCACTGCCAGAAGCAGAACGAGCAGGATGGGAACCATAGCGCGACCTCCTGCCCCCCGAGTTTCCCGCCTCCGGGAAATCAGGCCTGCTTACGGCACAGGATCTCGCCGTGCAGGACGGCGAACCACCCGTCCCGCGCGGCCCCCCACTCCCGCCACGCCCGCGACACGGCCCGCAGCCGCTCCTCACTCGCGTGCCCGCCGCCGACCGCGCGCTCGGCGTACGCGGAGGCCAGGGTGCGCTCGGCCCACAGCTCGCTCCACCACTCCCGCTCGGCGTCCGTGGCGTACGTCCACGTGCTGGACGTCGCGGTGACGTCCTGGAACCCCGCCGCCAGCGCCCAGGACCGCAGCCGGCGGCCCGCGTCCGGCTCGCCACCGTTGGCGCGGGCCACCCGCCGGTACAGCTCCAGCCAGTCGTCCAGCCCCGATACCTGCGGATACCAGGTCATCGCCGCGTAGTCGGCGTCCCGGACGGCGACGAACCCGCCCGGCCTGGTCACCCGCCACATCTCCCGCAGCGCGCCCACCGGGTCACCCACGTGCTGGAGCACCTGGTGGGCGTGGACCACGCAGAACGTGTCGTCCGGGTAGGCGAGCGCGTGCACGTCCGCCACCGCGAAGTCGATGTTGTCCAGGCCCCGCGCGGCGGCCGTGGCGCGGGCCTGCTCCAGTACGCCCGGCGCCCGGTCCACGCCCGTGACGTGCCCGTCGGGCACCAGTTCCGCCAGGTCGGCGGTGATGGTGCCCGGGCCGCAGCCGATGTCCAGGATCTTCATGTGGGGCTTGAGCGAGCCGATCAGGTAGGCCGCCGAATTAGCGGCGGTGCGCCAGGTGTGCGAGCGCAGCACGGACTCGTGGTGTCCGTGGGTGTAGACGGCGGTCTCCCGTGCGTGCGGCATGGCGGTACCCCTTCTCGTCGCCTCGTCCCGCCGGGGCCGTGGACCCCGGGGCGTAGGGATCACGGTACGCGCGAGAGCCGCATGGTGAGACCCGCGTATTGCCATCTGGACTGACGGGTAGTCAGGAACCGGTCGGCCGTCCCGCTCCCGAGGCGGGCAGCGGGCGGTACACCCGCAGGGCCACGGGCAGCTTCTCCAGCCACACCTCGCCCTCCGCCTCCGTGACCTCGCCGTCGTAGGCGAGGAGCGTGCCGGGCGCCACGCCGGTCAGGTGCAGCCGGCCCACCTGGACCGCGGCGTGGGCGGGGGACCGGGTCAGCGGGCCGGCGACGGCCGCGGACAGCAGCCGCAGCGCCGGCCGGCGCCCTCCGTGCACCACCCGCACATCGAGCACCCCGTCGGCCAGATCCAGCCGGCGGCCCGGCGTGAGCGCCGTGCGGTGGTAGGTGCCGTTGCCCGCGAACAGCAGCCACAGCGGCCGGCGCCGCCCCTGGAACTCCGCCTCCAGCGGATGGCGGTCCGCGCGCAGCACCCGCAGCGCCGCCAGCACCCCGGCCGGCCAGCCGCCGATCCGGCCCGCCCAGCGCTCCCGCTCGCGCACCAGCTCCGGGTACACGCCCAGGCTGAAGGTGTTCAGGAAGACGCCCCGCCGCCCCCCGGAGACGAACCGGCCCACGTCCACGCGCACGCCCTCGCCGCGCTCCAGGGCCCGGCCCAGGGCCCGTGCGTCCTCCACGCCCAGGTCGTAGGCGAAGTGGTTCAGCGTGCCGCCGGGCAGCACCGCGAGCGGCAGTCCGTGGCGCAGCGCGGCCTCGGCGGCGGCGTTCACCGTGCCGTCGCCGCCGCACACCCCGAGCACGACGGCCCGGCCGGCCGCCTTGTCCAGCTCGGCCGGCACGTCCTGCGGCGCGCACTCGACGACCTCCGCCCGCGGCAGCACGTCCCGCAGCGCCTGGACGCGCTCGGCGGTGCCCGAGCCGTGGTTGGCCACCAGCACCAGGCCCTCGCCCTCGGGCAGCGCCGGCAGCTCCGTCTGCGGCCGGGCCGGCGGTGTCAGCTGCGCGCGTGTGGGCACCAGGCCCCGCACGGCGAACGCGGCGCCCACGCCGAGGGCCGCGCCCGCCAGCACATCGCTCGGGAAGTGCACGCCGGTGTACACCCGTGAGACCGCCACGGACACGGCGAGCGGAGCCACCGCCGCGCCCCAGGCGGGGGACTCCAGCGCGACACCGGCCGCGAAGGCGGCGGCCGAGGCGGCGTGCCCGGACGGGAACGACGTGGTGATCGGCTGCCGGCTCAGCCGGCGCACGGCGGGCACCGGGTCCAGAGCGGGCCGCGGCCGGCGCACCGACCGCTTGCCGAGCGTGTTGATGGTCAGCGAGGCCAGCGCCAGGGAGGCCAGGCCCCGCACCGCGGCACGGCGGGCGCGCGGCGTACGGGTGGCGGCCACCGCGGCGGCCGCCGCGCACCACAGCACGCCGGGGTCGGCGCTGCGGCTCAGCCGGGGCAGCACGGGCCCGGCGGCGGGCCAGTGCCGTTCGGCCGCGGCCTCGAACAGCCGGCAGTCCAGGGCGAGCAGCCGTTTCAGAACCGTTTTGTGGGCGTCGGGCGGGGCGGTGAGGTCGATGTCTGGGCTCATACAGGCACCGTTACCCTGAAGTGGCCGTTTCCTGTGTGCGGGTCCGCGGCGCCCCCGGTGCGTGCGCCGCCGGGCGGCACGGCCGGCCGTACGCGGGGCGGCCCGCCCTGCCCCCTGCCGTCCCGGGAACGAGCTCGTATGCGCCTGATCCTCGTACGCCACGGCGAGACCCCCTCCAACGTGGTCTCCCGCCTGGACACCGCCGTCCCCGGACCGGGCCTGACCGACCTGGGGCGGCGACAGGCCGCCGCCCTGCCCGCCGCGCTCGCCGAGGAGGACATCGAGGCGGTCTACGCCTCCACCCTGGTGCGCCCCCAGCTCACCGCCGCCCCGCTGGCCGCCGCCCGCGGACTCGACGTCATCGTCCGCGACGGCATCCGCGAGGTGTCCGCCGGCGACCTGGAGGGCGAGGCCGGCGACTCCGAGCGCGGCCGGCTGTACCTGCGCACCGTCCTGTCCTGGGCCGCGGGCGACCTCGACCTGCGGATGCCGGGACCCGGCGGCGAGAGCGGCGCCGAGGCACTGGCCCGCTACGACGCCGTCGTCGCCGAGGCCGCCGCCGGCGGCGCGGAGACCGTCGCCATGGTCAGCCACGGCGCGGCCATCCGGCTGTGGACCGCCGTGCGCGCCCACAACCTCGACGCCGACTTCGCCGCCGCCCATCCGCTGCGCAACACCGGCGTGGTGATCCTCGACGGCTCGCCCGCCGACGGCTTCAAGGCCCTGTCCTGGGCCGGCGCGGTCGTGGCACCCGCGGGCGAGGGCGGCCCGGCGGGGCGGGCCGCCGACGGCCCGACCCCGTCATAAGGCTCCGCGCGGACCCGCGTGACCGCCGGCGGGCGATGAAGGCGATAAACCGTTTGCGGGGGTCCGCGCACGGCCACCACAATCTCCGCCCATGGGACATCTGGAGGCCGCGCACCTGGAGTACCACCTCGCCGACGGCAGGACGCTCCTCGGCGATGTGTCCTTCCGGGTGGGCGAGGGCGCCGCAGTGGCCCTCGTCGGGCCCAACGGGGCCGGCAAGACGACGCTGCTGCGCCTGATCTCCGGCGAGCTGAAGCCGCACGGCGGCACCGTCACGGTCGGCGGCGGCCTCGGCGTCATGCGGCAGTTCATCGGGTCCGTGCGCGACGAGACCACCGTGCGCGACCTGCTGGTCTCCGTCGCGCCACCGCGCGTGCGGCACGCCGCGCAGGCCGTCGACGCCGCCGAGGACGCCCTGCTGACCCACGACGACGAGGCCGCCCAGCTGCGGTACGCGCAGGCGCTCGCCGACTGGGCCGAGGCCCGCGGCTACGAGGCCGAGACCCTGTGGGACATGTGCACCACGGCCGCCCTCGGCCTGCCCTACGACAAGGCCCGCTGGCGGCAGGTGCGCACCCTGTCCGGCGGCGAGCAGAAACGCCTGGTCCTGGAGGCCCTGCTGCGCGGCACCGACGAGGTGCTGCTGCTGGACGAGCCGGACAACTACCTCGACGTGCCCGGCAAACGCTGGCTGGAGGAGCGGCTGCGGGAGACCCGCAAGACCGTCCTGTTCGTCTCCCACGACCGCGAACTCCTCGCCCGCGCCGCCGACCGGATCGTGTCCCTGGAGCCCGGCCCGGCCGGCGCCGACGCCTGGGTGCACGGCGGCGGCTTCGCCACCTACCACCAGGCCCGCCGCGAGCGCTTCGCCCGCTTCGAGGAACTGCGCCGACGCTGGGACGAGAAGCACGCCCAGCTCAAGCGGCTCGTACGGGACCTGCAGCAGTACGCCGCCCGCAGCGACGTGATGGCTTCCCGCTACCAGGCCGCGCAGACCCGGCTGCGCAAGTTCGAGGAGGCCGGGCCGCCGCCCGAGCCGCCCCGCGAGCAGGACATCCGGATGCGGCTCACGGGCGGCCGCACCGGCATGCGCGCGCTCACCTGCGCGGGCCTGGAGCTGACGGGCCTGATGAAACCCTTCGACCTGGAGGTCTTCTACGGCGAACGGGTGGCCGTCCTCGGCTCCAACGGCTCCGGCAAGTCCCACTTCCTGCGCCTGCTGGCCGGCGAGGACGTACCGCACACCGGCACCTGGAAGCTGGGCGCCCGCGTGGTCCCCGGGCACTTCGCCCAGACCCACGCCCACCCCGAACTGCGGGGCCGCACCCTGCTGGACATCCTGTGGACCGAGCACGCCCAGGACCGGGGCGCCGCCATGAGCAGGCTGCGCCGCTACGAGCTGACCGCCCAGGCCGAGCAGACCTTCGACCGCCTCTCCGGCGGCCAGCAGGCCCGCTTCCAGATCCTGCTGCTGGAACTGTCCGGCGCCACCGCCCTGCTCCTGGACGAGCCCACGGACAACCTGGACCTGGAGTCCGCCGAGGCCCTCCAGGAGGGCCTGGAGTCCTTCGAGGGCACCGTCCTCGCCGTCACCCACGACCGCTGGTTCGCCCGCTCCTTCGACCGCTACCTCGTCTTCGGCAGCGACGGCCGGGTGCGCGAGACCCCGGAACCGGTCTGGGACGAACGACGGGTGGCGCGGGCCCGGTGACGCCGTCCGGCGGCAGGCGACGCGGACCCGGGCAGGGCGCGTGAGAGCCGTCGGACCACCGGTGGCCTGAGCGCAGGCGGACCACCGGTGGGTCGAGCGCAGTCGGACCGTCGGTGGCCTGAGCGCGGACACGGACGAAGGGCGCCCGTGGGCGCCCTTCGCGTCCTGCCCCGCCGTGCGCGGCCCGGCCCGGTCTCACTTCCAGCGCAGGATGGCGCCCAGGCCACCGGCCGGCGTGTCCTGTGCGGCGGGCGCCACCGGGGCCAGCGACAGGGCCGCCGCGTCCGTCATCACCGCCGAACGGATCAGGGCGTCGTCCGCGCGGGCCGGCCAGCACTCCCCCTCGCCGAGGATCTTCAGATCCGAGCGGCGCACCCCCAACCGGTCCGGGTCCTCGCCGATCCACACCTCCCGATGGGCGTCGGCACCCTCCGGGCGGATCAGCAGTTCCTCCAGACGGTGCTCCCGCGCCGCCTCCACCAGCGCGGGCACCCCCTCCACGGCACCCGCCCGGCCGGCGTCGTCGGGCGTGCGGGCCGCCCGGAACCGGTCCAGCTCGTCCTCGACGTGATGGTGCACGTGCTCGGCCCGGATCCGCTCCACGTCCTCGTCCAGCAGCCGGCTGCCCGCGCCGTGCGAGGCGTCCACCACATGCGCGCGCAGCCGCTGCGGCAGCCGTTCGCGCACCTCCCGCCGCTCGCGCTCGTCGCCCACCAGGATCAGCAGGTCGGCCCGCGTCTCCTCCTGGCAGACGCTGAGCGCGTCGGCGATCTCGGCGGCGTTGTGCTCCCAGGTGTTCTCCACCTTCAGCTGGAAGTGTCGCTCGGACCAGTCGACGCTGCTCGTGCGGTGGATCGGCCACTGCTGCCCGACCACCGTGCCCGCCTCGCGGGTGCCCAGCGCGCTGCGCAGCTCGAAGTCCGCGCCCTTGCGGTCGATGTACGCCACGATCGCGACCGGCTCCTCGCCCGCCAGGTCCAGCAGCGGCCCCACGCGCGGCAGCGGCCCCCACTCGGCGCGGCTGCCGCCCTGCGGCGCGCGGGCCAGCCGGGGATCCAGGACGACCGCGCCGTCCCGCGCGAACAGCGCCCGCCCGTGCGGGTCGGGGGAGTGCCCCAGCTCCTCGATCGCGCTCTCCACCGCGCGGCAGGTGGCCTCGTCCGCACCCTGCCGGGCCAGCTCCCGGCTCATCGCCTGCGCCGTCAGATGCAGCTCGTGCGGGGTGTCCTCCGCGTGCCGGGAGGTGTCGACGTAGACGGAGGCCCAGGGGCCCGGGTGTTCGTACAGCGGATGCAGGAAAGCGAGATCCATGGCTCCCTCCCGGAGGCCGTCGGTGGTACTGCTCGCCGGGCGGGTACCCGTACCGCATGAACGAACACGACGAGCGGGACACCACCATGACCGGAGTCGACCCGAGCCGGCTGGACGACCAGCAGCTGATGAAGGAGCTGGAGACGATCCACCGCACCCGTCACGACACCCTGCTGTACGGCTCGAACGACGCGCTGCGGGTCCACAACGAGCGGATGGCGCAGCTGGAGGGCGAGTACCTGCGCCGCAACCCGCGCCGGCCGGTGGCCGCGGGCCGCACCCGCGAGGGAGCCCGGGAACGCAGCTGCGGGGAGTCGGCGACTCCCCGCAGCTGAGATCGTGCGTCGTGGCGCGGCAGGTCAGCCGGCCTGCCGCGCGAAGACATCCAGGAACGCCTCGCAGAACGCCTTCAGATCGTCCGGCTTGCGGCTGGTGACCAGCGTGTTCGGGCCGCCCTCGCAGATCTTCACCTGTTCGTCGACCCAGGTGCCGCCCGCGTTGCGGATGTCCGTCTGCAGGCTCGGCCACGACGTCAGCACCCGGTCGCGTACGACGTCCGCCTCCACCAGCGTCCACGGCGCGTGGCAGATCGCGGCCACCGGCCGGCCCTGCCGGAAGAAGTCGCGGACGAACCCGACGGCCTTGTCGTCCATCCGCAGGAAGTCCGGGTTGGCCACGCCACCGGGCAGCACCAGCGCGCCGAAGGAGTCGGCGGAGGTGTCGCCCACGACCTCGTCGACCGGGAACGTGTCCGCCTTGTCCAGATGGTTGAACGCCTGGATCTCCCCGGACTTCGTCGACACCAGCACGGGCTCGTGTCCGGCGTCCTTCGCCGCCTTCCACGGCTCGGTCAGCTCGACCTGCTCGACGCCTTCGGGGGCGACCAGGAATGCGATGCGCATGAATTCACGTCCTTCGTGTGCTCGTTGCGGAGGCCCTGCCCAGCTCCTGTCCGGGTCCGATCCCGGCCCCGGCTAGGCCCGGTCCTCCCGGGCGGGCCGTTCGGTGTGGGTCAGTTCCCTGGCCAGTTCCTGGACATTGGCGTAGTGCGCCTTGCGGGGCAGTCGCTCCAGCGCCTCCACCAGCGCGTCGGGCGCGTTCTTGCGGCGCAGCACGCGGGCCAGTTCGGCGGGGCCCGCGGGGAAGGCGCTGCGGCCCAGGATCCTGGCCAGTTCCAGGCGGACCGTCTCCAGGGAGGCCCGGGAGGAGCCCGGCGCCACCGGACCGGACCAGACCTCCGGATCGTCCCCGGCGGCCGGCCCCGGGTCGTGCCACTCCTCGGTCCGGGTCGGATGGCCGGACCTGAGCAGCCCCTGCAGCTCGTGCTTCATCTCGTCGTCACGGTGGACACTCAGCCGGTCACTGCCTCGCTGCATGTCTCCCTCCAGATCTCGGGGGTGGCCCCCGCGTCCCCGTGCAGGCCGAGCCGACACCGGCTTTCGGGACCGGATGCGGCGCCGCGGACGTCACCCGTCAGGGCGCCCGGGTACCGCGAATGGGGCCCGGCCGCGCGCGGGCCGCCCGGCCACCGGCTGTGATGGTCCCAGGGCACGAACGCCGTGCCCCCCGAAAGCCGCCCGTCGGCCCGAGGAGTGTCCCGCCATGCGCCCTGCCGTTCACCGTGCCCTGTCCGTCGCCGTCCTCGCCGTCGCCATAGCGGGTCCCGCCGCGCCGGTGTGGGCCGCGGAACCGGACCCGGGGCGGAGTGCCGGGGCGGCGGGCCTGCCGCAGGGGTACGCCGCGGACCCGTCCCTCGCGGGTGGCCCCGGCGCCGGTCTCGCGCAGTCGTACCGGAACCCGGCGCTGCTGGACTCCCTGGAGGGGCGGGCCGGCCAACCGCGGTTGCGTCCCCCCTTCCCTGCGGTCGCGGGCCTCTACGCGTGCCCGACTGTGGTGAACAACGTCGAGTCGATCGCGTCGGTTCCCGCCATCCTGAAAAACGGCAAGGACTGGTTC
>NZ_LR732544.1:6344956-6347901 GCF_902506575.1 Streptomyces mexicanus
GGGTGGCCGGCGGTGGCCAGGCGGGCGCAGTGGTGGGTGAGGTCCAGGTGGGCGTAGGTGCAGCTGGTGAACAGTTCGGGGTCGAGGCCGGTGAGCAGGCGGTTGGTGCGGGCGAGGACGTGGCTGGGGGGTGTCCCGGCGGTGGCGCGGACGGCGGTGCGGACCTGCCCCATGAGGGCGGCGGCGTTCACGTTGTGGCCCTGGACATCGCCGATGACCGCGGCGACGGCGGTGGTGTCCAGTTGGATGAGGTCGTAGAAGTCGCCGCCGATGTCCATGCCGTGGGTGGCGGGGAGGTAGCGGGCGGCCACGTCCAGTCCGGGCAGCTGGGGAAGGGCTGCGGGGAGCAGGGCGGCCTGGAGTCCTTGGGCGAGTCGGAGTTTGGCGTCGTAGAGGCGGGCGCGGTCGAGTGCTTGGGCGATCAGTCCGGCGAGCGAGATCAGGAGGGCGCGTTCGTCGGGCGTGAAGGAGTGCGGCTGCTCGTAGGAGACCACGCAGCAGCCGACCGGGCGGCCGGAGGCGATCAGGGGCAGGACGGCCCAGCCTGCCTTGCGGGTCAGCCGGGGGATGCGTGGATCGTATGGCTCCATGTCGCTGGGTGAGGTGAAAAACAGAGGGGTCCTGCTGGACACGGCGCGTGCGGTGGGGACCGCGGTGTCCATGGAGGCGGAGCCGTCGAAATGCTCGATGGCCTCGCGGCGGTAGCCCCGGTGGCCGACCGCGCGCAGCCGGTCACCTTCGATCACGGTCAGGACGAAGCCCTGCGCGCCGAGAGCGGGCATGATGTGATCGGCGGCGCGCTCGGCGACGTCTTCCGCGCCCAGGGTGTCGGTGAGCGTCCCAGCCAGACGCATCAGGTCGTACAGGGCGCCCGCCCGCGTGGGCAGGGTGCTGAGCGGCCCGGATGGTTCACGCCCCGGTGGTTCGGTGCCGTGCGCCGGACCGGTCCTGGAGGCCGGCGCGATGCGGACGCTGATGCCGGAGGCGTCCGGGTGGAGCTGGAAGTCCAGCCAGTGGTCAGGGGGGCGCAGGGCGGTGAAACAGGTGGCCTGGCGGCTGACGACCGCCGCCCGGTAGTGATCTTCGAATACCGGGTGGTCCAGCCATGGCAGCACCTCCCACGGCAGCGCGCCCAGCAGGTCCGGCACGCTGCTGCCGAGCAGGTGCGCGGCATGGGCGCTGATGAACGTGACCCGTCCTGCCGGATCGAGCGCGCACCAGCCCCCCAGGACTGCGGCGTCGAGATCCGCGGCGGACAGTCCGGCTGCGTCGGCGAGCGGCGGGGCCGCGGTGTGCGGCGCCGCGGCGGGCAGGACCGGCCGCCCGTCGGCGGCGGCTTGCCGCAGGAGCGAGCCCATCTGCGCGCAGGCGGTATGGATGGCGCCCCGCTCGCCTGTGCGGAGCCGCGGCAGGCGCGAAGCCGGCCACAGCAGGACCAGCCCGCCCCACACCCTTGATCCGCTCGTCAGGGGTGCTGCGGCCAGGGCCACGGGGTAGGGCAGGATGAGCGCCGCGCGAGGGTAGCGGTGTGCCATCTCCGTCTGGTCGGCGAGCCACACCAGGCGCCGCTCACGCACCGCGTCCGCCACCGGGCCAGCGTCGGTCAGCAGCAGCCGCTCCCACAGCGTTGCCACCTTCGAGGGAACGCCGGTCGTCACCGCCAGACGCAGCGTCTGCTCGTCCTCGGACGACAGGTAGACCAGGCCGGCAGATGCTCCTGTGTCCCGCACCGCCTGGAGCAGCGGGACATCCAGCAGCCCCGGCCCGGACCCGCCGTCCGGCCCCGGCTCCGGTGCACCGCACCAGCGGCACCGAGCGTCACCCACCTACCCACAATAGGCCCAGGTCGGACAGGGCCGCCCTCTCCCACGAGGCAGCCACCAAGTGCTCAGCCCTGGTCCGCCGCTGATCGGGCTGCACCGGGGACGGTCTCGCCGATGATGCCGGCGAGGCGGTCCAATTGTGCGGCGAGCTCGTGCTGCTCTTGCGGCGTGAATTGCGAGAGAGCGGCGTACTGGCGTGCGCGCAGCTCGGCCTGCATGGCGGCGAGGCGTTCCGCGCCTTCCTCGGTGAGCCGGATGAGGACCTGGCGCTCGTCGTGCGGTGCACGGCGTCGGGTGACCACGTTCTTGTGCTCCAGCTGCTGCAGCATGCGGGTGGCGGTGGGCACGCTGACCTCGGCGTCGGCGGCCAGTCGGCTGACCGGCACCCCCTCGCCCTCGGCGTCCTGCGTCAGCGTGGTGAGCAGGGCCAGCTGCGACATCGAGAGGCCGGCTTCGGATTGCCCCACTGTGGCGGACCGTGAACGCCGCATGGCGTAGAAGAGCCGGTCGGCAGCCTGGGCCAGGCGCTCGATACCGGGCTCGACGTGCGGGTCGGGGGTGCTGGGGGTGTCGCGGTTGCCTGTCTGACTCACACTTGTTAGCTTACTAAATGAATTCTATTAGCAAGCTAAGGATCGGTAGGCGGCATGACCTTCCCCGCTCGCATCGACGTCCACCAGCACATCGTCCCCCCGGTCTGGGCCACCACCCTGGCCGCGCTGGGTCTCGACTCCGGCGGCTGGGCCATCCCCCACTGGAGCCCCGGGAGCGCCATCGCCATGATGGACCAGCAGGGCATCGCCACCGGCGTCCTGTCCGTCACCGCTCCCGGCGTCCACCTGGGCGACGACACCCAGGCCCAGAACCTTGCCCGCGCCGTGAACGAGTACGGCGCCGAGGTCGTCAAGGACAACCCCGACCGCTTCGGCCACTTCGCCAGCATCCCGCTGCCCGACGTCGACGCTGCCGTGGCCGAGGCCGTGCACGCACTGGACATCCTGCACGCCGACGGCGTCGTGCTGATGTCCAACGCCTGCGGACGCTACCTCGGCGACCCCGACTTCGAGCCGCTGTGGGCCGAACTCGACCGCCGCGCGGCGAACGTCTTCGTCCACCCCGCCC
>NZ_LR732544.1:6348002-6358352 GCF_902506575.1 Streptomyces mexicanus
TCCTGCCCCTGCCGGCCGCGCTCCACGTGCCACGGAACTCCTACCCGGCGCCCCCCGGGATTCCGCGGCGTCACCGGCCTCCTCCACCGAGGTCCGGTCGTTCTCGCGCCGACCGTCGGCTCCGGCCCTACCGGTCGGTGATCGCGGCGAGCCAAGCGGTGTCCTCCGGGCCCGGCGCCTCGACGCCGGGCCCGGGCAGCCAGTGGATCTCGCCCGTGCGCAGGGCGACCGTGGCCCGTGGCCGCATCGGCCCGTCGCCCGTGCGCGCGAGCAGGACGAGTTCCCAGACCGTCGCCGTCATGGCCTCCAGCCGGGCGGCGCAGTCGGCGGTGACCTGCCGGGGGTCCCGGGTCCGGCCCAGGGACAGGTGCGGGGTGAAGTGCTCGGCGGGCCCCCGGCAGCGCGGAAACCGCTGCCGCAGGGCGCGGTGCAGATCCGCCCAGGGCGCCCGGCCGCCCGCCGCCGGGTCGAGCCAGACGGTGAAGTACGCCCGGTGCCGGAAGGTGTGCACCCCGTCCAACCGGGCGGTGAACACCGGCGTCTCGGCCGCCGCCGCGGCGAGCAGCGGGGCGGCCCGCTCCCCTGCGGACTCGGGCACGAAGCCGAAGAGCACGTTGACGTGCGGGGGCCACCGGTGGATCTGGGGGTCGTAGTCCCGGCGGACGTCCTGGATCGGCGGCCACAGCTCCGCCGGCGGGATCCAGGCCACCGCCGTGCGGGCCGTCGGGGGCACGTCGAGGACGTCGACGGGCTCGTGCGCGCCGCAGCGTGTGTCGCGGGACGGGTCCGGCCCCCGTCCGCGCACCCGGCCGGCCGCTGAGGTGCCGACGCGGTCCACACCCGTGGCCCGGTCCCACACCACCTCGCCGTCCGCCTCGACGAACACCACCCGGTGCCACGGAATGTCGCCCCCGGGCACGAAGGACGGCAGCGGGACACGTGTGCAGGGACCGCCCCCGCGCTCGCTGATCCCCAGGACGAACCGGGCGGGGTCGAACCGAGGGTCCCAGCGGATGCGGTGGTAGATCTCGTCGCTGGTCCGCATCACCCCTCCTGTCCCGGCCGGCTCGGCGCTCGCGGCAGACACCTCTCCGGTCTCGGCACGCACGCGAGGCATGTCCGGCCGTTCTCGGGCTTCCCCACCATCGTCCGCCCGGACCGCGACGCCCTGCTCGCCCCGGCCCGGTGGCAGGCCCGCGACAGCACCTCACCAGGTGTGCCCAGCCCCAACACCCCTGGACGCCTTCCGATGACAGGCGCTCTCACCCGCACCCCATTGAATCTGTAAATCAGATCGCCTTCCACTGAAACATCTGTTGGACAGTTTTCGAGGGGGCGCCGGAGGATGTGTCGCGCGGTAGCACAGTCAACGTCGCGACACCGGGATGGACTACCGCCTGAGTGGAGGCTCACATGCCGAGTGAAGAGACCGAAGTAGTCGTCGTCGGGGCCGGTCAGGCCGGTGTGGCGATGAGCGAGCACCTGGGAGCCCACGGCATACCGCACCTCGTCCTGGAGCGGCACCGCATCGCCGAGCGCTGGCGCTCGGAGCGATGGGACTCCCTGGTCGCCAACGGGCCCGCGTGGCACGACCGCTTCCCGGGGCTGGAGTTCACCGACGTCGACCCGGACGGCTTCGCCTCGAAGGAGCAGGTCGCGGACTACTTGGTCGCCTACGCCGAGAAGGTCGGCGCACCGGTCCGCTGCGGCGTGGAGGTGACCCGGGTGCGCCGGCACCGCGGGCGCCCCGGCTTCCGCGTGGAGACGTCCGAGGGCCCCATCGACGCGCGCTTCGTCGTCGCCGCGACCGGACCGTTCCAACGGCCCGTGATCCCGCCCGTCGTCCCGGACGGCGCCGTACCCCTGCAGCTCCACTCCAGCGGGTACCGCAACCCGGAGCACCTGCCCGAGGGCGCCGTCCTCGTCGTCGGGGCCGGCTCCTCGGGGGTCCAGATCGCCGACGAGCTGCGCCGCTCCGGACGCCGGGTCTTCCTCTCCGTCGGACCGCACGACCGTCCTCCGCGCCAGTACCGCGGACGGGACTTCTGCTGGTGGCTCGGCGTGCTCGGGATCTGGGACGCCCAGACGCCTCCGCAGGGCGCCGAACACGTCACCATCGCGGTCAGCGGCGCCCACGGCGGCCACACCGTGGACTTCCGTGCCCTGGCCGGCGCGGGCATCGAACTCGTCGGCATGACCGCGTCCTACGACGACGGCGTCCTGCGCTTCGCGCCCGACCTCGCGGCGAACATCGCGCTCGGCGACGAGAAATACCTCGCGTTTCTCCGGGCCGCCGACGCGTACGTCGAGCGCAACGGGCTCGACCTCCCCGAGGAGCCCGAGGCACACGTGCTCGGACCCGACCCGGACTGCGTGAGCAGTCCCCGGCTCGAGCTGGACCTGGCCGAGGCCGGCGTCACCTCCATCGTCTGGGCGACGGGCTTCGCCACCGACTACAGCTGGCTGCAGGTCGACGCGTTCGACGAGAGCGGCCGCCCGAGCCACCGGCGAGGGGTGTCCACCGAGCCCGGCGTCTACTTCCTGGGCCTGCCCTGGCTCTCCCGCCGCGGCTCCAGCTTCATCTGGGGCGTGTGGCACGACGCCCGGTACGTCGCCGACCACATCGCGACCCAGCGGGGCTACCTCGCCTACGGCACCACCGACCGGCCCGTCGCCGCGCAGGCGACCGGCGACAACCGAAGGAGCTGACGATGACGTCCACGAGCGAGGGCCGCCCGGCGAAGGCCCCGATCGTCGCCGGGGGGCACACCCGGATCCGTCCGTTCAACACACGCGACACCTATCCCGAGCAGAACCTCGACAACGACCTCTGCCAGGCCGTCGTCGCCGGCAACACCGTCTACGTCCGGGGCCAGATCGGCCAGGACCTCGACACCAGCGAGTCGGTGGGCATCGGCGACGCCGAGGCGCAGGCCGAGCGGGCCATGGCCAACATCAAGATGCTGCTCGAAGAAGCGGGCAGCCGTATGGAACACCTGGTCAAACTGACCATCTATCTGATCGACCCCCGCTACCGGGAAGCGGTGTACCGCACCGTGGGCCGCTGGACCAAGGGTGTGCACCCCATCTCCACCGGCCTGGTCGTCTCCGCCCTCGCCCGCCCGGAGTGGCTGTGCGAGATCGACGCGATCGCCGTGATCCCCGAGGAGGACCGGGCATGACGCTGTCCCTGGTGGTACGCGACGGAGAACGGTTCGGCATCGTGGTCGCCTCGTCGTCCCCGGCGGTCGCGGCGCGGGTCGCCCACCTGCGGCCCGGGGTCGGCGCGGCCGCCTCGCAGAACGTCACCGATCCCACGCTCGGCCCGCGCCTGCTGCGGGGGCTGGCGGACCACGGCGACGCCGAGCGCGCCCTGGCCGAGGTCACCGGCGCACCGGACACCGCGAAGACCATCGACTACCGGCAGTTGACCGTGCTGGGCCGCTCCGGGCCGGGGTTCGCTCACAGCGGCGCGCGGACGCTCGGCACGCACGCCTCGGCCACCGCCGACGGCGCGGTGGCGGCCGGCAACATGCTCTCCGGCGCGCACATCGCCGGCGTCCTCCTCGACGCCTACGCCGCCGCCTCCGGGGAGCTGGAGGAGCGGCTGCTCACCGCCCTGAGGGCCGGTGTCGCGGCCGGCGGCGAGGAGGGGCCGCTGCACTCCGCGGGCCTGGCCGTCGTCGCGGACGTGGACTGGCGGGTCACCGACCTCAGGGTGGACTGGGCCGACGATCCCGTGGACCAGCTCGGCGCACTCCTCGACGTGTGGCTGCCGCAGCGCGACGACTACGTGCGGCGCGGACTCGACCCCGCCTCCGCTCCCTCCTACGGCGTCCCGGGCGACCTGTGATGAGCGCGCTGAAAGAGGCGGCCCGGCGGGCCGTCGACCGCCGCGCCGAGGAACTGATCGACCTGTCCGAGCGGCTGCACGCCGACCCGGAGACCGCCTGGGAGGAACACCGGGCCGCCGCAGCCGTACCCGACCTTCTGGATCGGGCCGGATTCGACGTCACCTCCGCCTACCTGGGACTGGACACCGCCTTCCACGCACGCTTCGGCAGCGGGCCGGTGCGGATCGCGCTGTGCGCCGAGTACGACGCGCTGCCCGGCCTCGGCCACGCCTGCGGGCACAACCTCATCGCGGCGTCCTCGGTGGGGGCCGCGCTCGGCCTGGCCGCCGTCGCCGACGACGCCGGCCTCACCGTGGAGGTCTACGGCACCCCGGCCGAGGAAGGCGGCGGCGGCAAGATCGAGATGCTGGACCGGGGCGCCTTCGCCGGGGTGGACCTGGCGATGATGGTGCACCCGGCGCCGGTCGACGTCGCCGAGGCCCGGCCCTTCGCGGTCAGCCACTCCAAGATCACCTACACCGGCCGGTCCGCGCACGCCGCGGCCTACCCGGAGGCCGGGGTCAACGCGGCCGACGCCTTCACCGTCGCCCAGGTCGCGATCGGCCTGCTGCGCCAGCACCTGCCGGCCTCGGCGCGGGTGCACGGCGTGGTCACGCACGCCGGGGACGCCCCGAACGCCGTCCCCGAGCGGTCGACCGGCCGGTGGTACGTGCGGGCGGAGACGCTCGCCGAACTCGCCGAGCTGGAGCCACGGGTCGTACGCGCCTTCCAGGCCGGTGCCCTCGCCACCGGGTGCGAGCTGGAGATCGAGCCGGAGAGCAAGCCGTACGCGGAGTTCCGTACCGACACCACCGCCCTCGGGCACTACCGGGCCAACGCCCTCGCGCTGGGCCGCACGTTCGCGCCGCCCGGCCAGGCCGCCCGGATGAACCGCGCCTCCACCGACATGGGCAACGTCTCGCAGGTGGTCCCGGCCATCCACCCCTACATCGGCATCGGATCACTGCCCGCCACCAACCACCAGCGCGAGTTCGCCGCGCACTGCGTCGGCGGGACGGCCCAGCGGGCCCTGCTCGACGGGGCGGTCGCGCTGGCCTGGACCGGCGTGGACCGCGGCGCGTCCACCGGGGAGGACCGAAGCGCGCCGGGCGGGGGAGTGACGGCATGACGAGGACGGTCGCCACCGCGACCGGGCGCAGCGGCCGTGTGCGCCGCGCGCGCCGCACACGTCTGCATGACGTGCGGCCCGGCCCGGTGCCTGCGCCTGCGTCTGCGCCGCGGAGGCGACCGTCCCCCGAGCTGCCGTCCCCCGAGCTGCCGTCCCCGGCGGCGTCCGCACGTCCCCGGGCGCGGCCCGCGCACGCGGGCGCGGCGGCGCCCACGGAGCGCGGGTCGCCGCGGATCCACCCGGCGCTCCCGCCCGCGATACGCCCCGCTCCGGGCCGCCGTTCCCAGGCCCCGCGAACCCCGACCGCCCACCCGGCCCCTGGCCCGGACAGCGCCCGCCCGCGCCCTCGCGCCCGGCAGCCGCCTACAGGCCGCCGCTCAGCCGGCGTCCTCGATCCGGAAGCCGACCTTCAGGCCTACCTGGTAGTGCTCGATCTGCCCGTTCTCGATCTGGCCCCTGACCTGGGTCACCTCGAACCAGTCCAGGTTGCGCAGGGTCTGCGAGGCGCGGGCGATGGCGTTGCGGATGGCGTCGTCCACCCCCTGGTGCGAACTGCCGACGATCTCGGTGACCCGGTAGACGTGGTCGGTCATGGGTGCTCCTCTCGCGGACGCGACGCGGGGGACCGCACAGCAGGTGTGGTCCACATCACTCCACCGTGCCGTATGTGGGGCCGGTGCGCGAGATGTGCACACCGTGACCGCTGCGCCACTTGACGCCAGCATTGGTCCATACCAAAATCCGAGCACGCCCGTTGCGAGCCCTGCTCGGCCCCCCACGTCGGGACCCGCCCCTGTCCGTCCGACAGAACAGGATCCGCCGTGCGACGTCGTCTCCTCGCCCTCGCCCTCACCTGCGCGTCCGCCGTCCTGGCCGCCGGGTGCGGCGCCCTGCCGGGCGGCGGCGGGCGGCACACGGTCACCGTGTGGCTGATGAAGGACAGCGCCTCACCGGACTTCCTGCACCGCTTCACCGCGGACTTCGAACGCACCCACGAGGACCTGCGCCTGGACATCCGCATCCAGCAATGGACCGGCATCGGCCCCAAGGTGCAGGCCGCGCTCCGCGGGCAGGCGCAGGACGGCCCGGACGTCATCGAGGTCGGCAACACCCAGGTCGCCCAGTACGTCGAGGGCGGCCGGCTGACCAACCTCACCCTGGAGTCCATGCGCGACTGGGGCATGCGGGACTGGCTGCCCGGCCTCGCCGAGCCGGGGCAGGACAACTCCGCGCAGTACGGCATCCCCTGGTACGCCGCCAACCGGGTCGTCGTCTACCGCAAGGACCTGTTCGCGAAGGCCGGCATCACCTCCCCGCCGCGCACCCGGGCCGCATGGCTCGCCGCCACGGAGAAACTCGACTCCGGCACCACCCAGGGCATCTACCTGGCCGGGCAGGACTGGTACACCCTCGCGGGCTTCGTGTGGGACGAGGGCGGCGACCTCGCCCAGCGGACCGGCGACGTCTGGAAGGGCACCCTGGACAGCCCGGCCGCGCTGCGCGGCATGGACTTCTACCGGCGCCTGCAGGCGCTCGGCGACGGGCCGGCCGACGCCGACGAGGAACACCCGCCGCAGGCGGAGGTGTTCGCCACCGGGCAGGTGGCGCAGATCGTGGCCGTGCCCGGCATCGCCCAGGCCGTCGTGCGGAAGAACCCCGCCCTGAAGGACAAGCTGGGCTTCTTCCCCGTCCCGGGCCGCACCGCCGACCGTCCCGGCACCGTCTTCACCGGCGGCTCCGACCTGATCGTGCCGCGCAACACCGACGACCGGGACGCCGCCGTCGCCGTCGTGGCCGCGCTCACCGGCGCCCGGTGGGACACCGACCTGGCCCGCACGATGAACTACGTGCCCAACAAGACCACGCTGGCCTCCGCCGTCGCGGGCGAGGAGGGCGTCGCGGCCATGGCGGCGGGCGCCGCGCACGGCCGGGCGACCCCCAGCACCCCGCAGTGGGCCGCCGTGGAGGCCGACAACCCCATCAAGAGGTACATGACGAAGGTGCTCACCGGGGCCGACCCGGCCACCGAGGCCCGCCGCGCCTCCCGGCGCATCACCGAGCAACTGGCCCCGGGGCTCGGCTGATCCCCGGGGCCACAGCCTCACCTCACGTCATCTCACCGCGCCACGCTCAGCGACAGCGCGAAGCGCCGCGCGGAGTCCGTCCACCACCGGACCGGCTCGAAGCCGGCCGCGGTCAGCTCCGCGTCCACCGTCTCCTTCCGGAACTTCGCGGACACCTCGGTGCGCAGCTCCTCGCCCGCGGCGAACTCCACGGCCAGGTCGAGTGCGCGCACCTTCACGGTCTGGGCGGTGCGGGCGCGCAGCCGCATCTCGATCCACTCCTGCTCGGCGTCCCACAGCGCCACGTGGTCGAAGGCGTCCGGGTCGAAGTCGGCGCCCAGTTCGCGGTCGATGACGGCCAGGACGTTCTTGTTGAACGCGGCCGTCACCCCGGCCGCGTCGTCGTACGCGCGCACCAGCACCTCGGGGTCCTTGACCAGGTCGGTGCCCAGCAGCAATGCGTCGCCGGGGGCGAGCAGGGCGCGCGTTCCGGTGAGGAACCGGGCCCGCTCGGCGGGCAGCAGATTGCCGATCGTGCCGCCGAGGAACGCCAGCAGGCGGGGGTCGGGTGTGCCGGGCACCGCGAGCCCGGAGGTGAAGTCGGCGATCAGGGCGTGCACCTGGAGTCCGGGCCGCTCGGCGGCGAGCGCGTCTCCGGCCTGGCGCAGCGCGCTCTCGCTGACGTCGACGGGGACGTAGGTGTGCAGGCCGGTGAGCGCGTCGATCAGATGGCGGGTCTTCTCCGAGGAGCCGGAGCCCAGTTCGATCAGCGTGCGGGCGGGCACGGCGGCGGCGATCTCATCGGCGCGCGCGAGCAGGATCTCCCGTTCGGCGCGGGTCGGGTAGTACTCGGGCAGCTCCGTGATCTTTTCGAACAGCTCGCTGCCGCGGGCGTCGTAGAACCACTTCGGCGGCAGCGTCTTGGGGGTACGGGTCAGGCCGTGGCGGACGTCGGCGCGCAGGGCGGCGGCCATGGCGTCCTCGGGCAGGGTGCGGGTGACGTGGAACGGACTCAACGTCGGGGCTCCTCAAGGGTGCGGGGGGCCAGGTCCTCGGTGAGGTCCTTCAGCGGAGTGAGCAGGACGTCCGCGCGGCTCGCCACGACCAGGGTGCGGTCGGGAACCTCACGCCACAGCGGATCGTCGTCGTACGGTTCGGAGGCCACGACCGCGCGGCGGCCGGGTTCGGCGCGGTACCACAGGGTGTCGCCCCAGGCGGTCGCCGTGATCGTCTCGCCGTCGGTGAGCAGCAGGTTCAGCCGGGAGCCGGGGGCGGCCGCGGCCACCTCCAGCACCGTGTCGGCGAGGGCCTGGGCGCCGCCGTCGCCGCCGCGCAGCCGGGCCAGCACCAGCGCCCACACCAGCGCGGAGTCGGTGCCGGCCGCCGGCGACAGCAGGTCCTCGGGCGGCAGGGCGCGCGCCACGCCGGCCAGCGAGGCGGGCCAGCCGGTGACGGCGCCGTTGTGGCTGAACAGCCACCGGCCCGCCGCGAACGGCGCCGCCGCGGCCTCGGCGTCCGCCCCGGCCAGGGTGGCGTCGCGCACCGCGGCCAGCAGGGCCGTGGTGCGCACCACCCGGGCCAGGTCGGCGAAGGACAGATCCGCCCAGATCGGCCCCGCCCGGCGGTAGCGGGCCGGCACCGGATCACCGGCGGCGTACCAGCCGACGCCGAACCCGTCGGCGTTGACCGTCCCGTGCCGCTGGTGCCGGGGCGCCCACGACTGCCGGTACAGGCCGTGCGGCGGCTCGACGACGAGCCGGCCGATCGGCTCCGCGGGGCCGACGTACGCCAGGTGACGGCACATCAGTCGGCCTCCTGGGAGCGGGCGGTGCGGAAGCCGGAGAAGATCTGCCGCCGGATCGGATAGTCCCAGTTGCGGAAGGTGCCCCGGCAGGCCACCGGGTCCACGGCGAACGAACCGCCGCGCAGCACCTTGTACTCGGGCCCGAAGAACACCTCCGAGTACTCCTTGTACGGGAACGCCCGGAACCCCGGGTAGGGCAGGAAGTCGCTCGCCGTCCACTCCCACACGTCCCCGATCAACTGGTGCACGCCCAGCGGGGACCGGCCGGCCGGGTAGCTGCCGGCCGGGGCCGGGCGCAGGTGCCGCTGGCCGAGGTTGGCGTGCTCGGGGCCCGGGTCGGCGTCGCCCCACGGATACCGCAGGCAGCGGTCCCGCACCGGGTCGTACCGGGCGGCCTTCTCCCACTCGGCCTCGGTGGGCAGCCGCCGCCCGGCCCAGCGGGCGTAGGCGTCGGCCTCGTACCAGCACACGTGCATCACCGGCTCGTCGGGCGGGACGGCCTCGGTGACGCCGAAGCGGCGCCGCAGCCACTGCCCGCCGTCGCGGCGCCAGAACAGCGGCGCGCCGATCCTGTGCCGCCGTATGTGCGCCCAGCCCCGCGGCGCCCACCAGCGCGGGTCGTCGTAGCCGCCGTCCTCGATGAACGCCTGGTAGGCGGCGTTGGTCACCGGGGTGGTGTCGATCCAGAACGGTGCCACCTCGCGCACGTGCGCGGGGCGTTCGTTGTCCAGCGCCCACGGCTCGGTGGAGGTGCCCATGAGGAACGGGCCGCCGGGGACGAGGACTTCGGCCGGTCCGGTGAACGGCGGGGCCGGGTCCGGATCCGGTGCGGTCAGGGCCTGCGGCCCCGTGCGCAGCTGGTGCGTGATCAGCATGGTCTCGTCGTGCTGCTGCTCATGCTGGGCGATCATCCCGAAGGCGAAGCCGGCCTCCGTCAGGCGCGTGCCGTGCAGGTCGGCGGACTCCAGGACGTCCATGGCCCGGCCGCGCACCTCGGCGGCGTACGCGCGGGCCTCCTCGGGCGGCAGCAGCGGCAGCGAGGGACGTTCGGCGCGCGGGTGCTCGAAGGCGTCGTAGAGGCTGTCGATCTCCGGGCGGATCGCCTCCTGGCCGCCGACCGCGCGCAACAGCCACAGCTCCTCCTGGTTGCCGATGTGCGCCAGGTCCCACACCAGCGGGGACATCAGCGGCGAGTGCTGGGCGGTGAGGTCGGGGTCCTCGACGCAATCGGTCAGCAGCGTGGTGCGGGCGCGGGCCGCGGTCAGCGAGCCGAGCGCCCGTTCGCGCAGTGCCTCGGCGTCGGACGCGGCGTCGGGTGCGGGAGCGGATGCGGGCTCGGTCATGCGGGATCGTCCTTCCCGTGCGCGGTGGGGTTCTGCCCGGCGGACGTCCGCCCGGTGCGGGTCCGGTGGGCGGCGAGGTCGCCCCCGAGGGCGGGCCGGCCCCCGCTGGCGCGTGGGG
>NZ_LR732544.1:6358453-6414216 GCF_902506575.1 Streptomyces mexicanus
TATAGGGGAGGGGTGTGGAGGCGAGCCAGAGTGGGCGGCCGGGATTGGGTGCGGCGTCGGGGGCGCGGGGGCGGGCCGGAGGTAGCGTGGAAGGGGCGGGGCGGGCGGTGGGGGGGGGGGGGGGGGGCGGGGGGGCGGGCGGGGGCCCGGGCGGGCGGGGCCGGGGGGGGGGGCGGGGGGGGTGTGGGGGGGGGGGCGCCGGCGACCCCCCCCGTGCCCCGGCCCGAGCGCGGCGGCGCGGGCAGCATGGCCGGCTCGCTCGCCACCGAACGCGAGCAGCGCCCGCTGTACGCGACGTACGGCCTGATCCTGGCCACCTTCCTCGGCACCATGGGCCTGCCGCACGTCGTGGTCCGCTTCTACACCAGCCCGCACGGCGTCGCCGCCCGCCGCACGACCGTGGCCGTGCTCGCCCTGACCGGCGGCTTCTACCTGCTGCCGCCCCTGTACGGCGCGCTCGGCCGCCTCTACACCCCCGAGCTGGCCCTCACCGGGAACGCGGACGCCGCCGTGCTGCTGCTGCCCGGCCGGATGATCGGCGGCGTCGGCGGCGACCTGCTCGGCGCGCTGGTCGCGGGCGGCGCCTTCGCCGCGTTCCTGTCCACCGCCTCCGGGCTGACCATGGCGGTGGCCGGCGTCCTCACCCAGGACGTGCTGCCCTCCCGCGGCGCCCTGCCCGCCCGCGGGGTGCGGCACTTCCGGCTCGGCACGGTGCTCGCCATGGCCGTCCCGCTCGCCGCCAGCGTCCTGGTCGGCGGCCTGCCCGTCGCCGACGCGGTCGGGCTGGCCTTCGCGGTGTCCGCCTCGTCGTTCTGCCCGCTGCTCGTCCTCGGCATCTGGTGGCGGCGCCTGACCCCGCCCGGCGCGGCCGCCGGCATGCTCGCGGGGGGCGGCGGCGCGCTCGTCGCGGTCACCGCGACGATGGCCGGCCTGACCGACACCGGGCCGCTGCGCACCCTGCTCGCCTGGCCCGCCCTGTGGTCGGTGCCGCTGGGCTTCCTCACCATGGTGCTGGTCTCCCTCGCCACCCCGGGCCGGGTACCGGACGGCACGGCGGCCGTCCTGGCGCGGTTCCACCTGCCCGAGCAGCTGCGCGCCGAGGCCACGCCGTGAGCGGGTTCCTCGCCGGGCTGTGCGTGGCCGTGCTGCCGCTGCTCGCCGCCGGGTTCTGGCTCGGCCGGCGCACCGCCCGCCCACCGGGCCCGGGCGACCTCGGCACACCCGTGGAGCACGCCACCTTCCAGACCCTGCACACCGCCTCGCTGGCCGCGCCACCGCTGCGCGCCGGGCTGACCGAGGAGACCGCCCGCAAGTCCGCCCGCCGGCTGCGCTCCCTGCTGGGCACCGACGCGCTGTGCCTCACCGACGACATGCGCGTGCTGGCCTGGGACGGCGTGGGCGCCCACCACCGCACCGAGATCATGGACCGGCTCGCCGGACCGCTCGACACCGGCCGCGGCGAGGCCTTCGAGCTGACCTGCGGCACCCCCGACTGCCCCGTGCGCTGGGCCGTCGTCGCCCCGCTCACCGTGGACGACCGCGTGCACGGCGCCCTCGTCGCCTGCGCGCCCCGCGAGTCCGCCGTCCTCGTCCGGGCCGCCGCCGAGGTCGCCCGCTGGGTCTCCGTGCAGCTGGAACTCGCCGACCTCGACCGCTCCCGCACCCGGCTCATCGAGGCCGAGATCAGGGCCCTGCGCGCCCAGATCTCCCCGCACTTCGTCTTCAACTCGCTCGCGGTGATCGCCTCGTTCGTGCGCACCGACCCCGAGCGCGCCCGCGAGCTGCTGCTGGAGTTCGCCGAGTTCACCCGCTACTCGTTCCGCCGGCACGGCACCTTCACCACGCTGGCCGACGAACTGCACGCCATCGAGCAGTACCTCTCCCTGGCCCGGGCCCGCTTCGGCGACCGTCTCGCCGTCACCCTGCAGATCGCTCCCGAGGTGCTGCCCGTCGCCCTGCCCTTCCTGTGCCTGCAACCCCTGGTGGAGAACGCCGTCAAGCACGGCCTGGAGGGCGGGGCCGGCACCTGTCACATCCGCATCACCGCCCAGGACGCGGGCGCGGAGGCGCTGGTCGTCATCGAGGACGACGGCGTCGGCATGGACCCCGGGCTGCTGCGCCGCATCCTCGCCGGAGAGGACAGCCCCTCCGGCGGCATCGGGCTGTCCAACGCCGACGACCGGCTCCGCCAGGTCTACGGCGACGACCACGGCCTGGTCATCGAGACCGCGCCGGGAGCCGGCATGAAGATCACCGTCCGGCTGCCGAAGTACCAGCCGGGCGTGCACTCCGCAGGGCGGCTGGGACAGCTCCCGCGGGACTGAGCGCGCTCAGGGCCGGGACCCGCCGTGGGTGAGCACCATGCCGAGCGTGATCAGCCCGAGCACCACCCAGCCGAACCACAGCCAGCCGTTGCCGCCGAGCGCCACCGTGTACGCCGTCACGACGACCAGGGCGCCCACCGTGAGCGCCCCCATCGTCCTCGTGGCACCGTCCGTCGAACCGGGCATCGCAGGCACCTTCCTCGTGGGCGGATCCGCGTGGGCCGATTCCCTCCATGGTGCCGCGATTCCCCCGACCGGGCGGCACCGGTGCGGGGGAATCGTTCGAAGAGGTGTTCCTTTGTGGCCGGGTGCGGGCCGGTCAGTTCCCGCGGGCGTTGAGCGAGGCCAGGTAGGCGTTGTACGCCGCGAGTTCCTTGTCGCCGTCGCGGTCCGCGGCCCGGTCCTTGCGCTTGGCCTGCCGCTGCTCGGAGCGGTACCACTGGAACAGCAACGCCAGCAGCACCAGCACGGAGGGGACCTCGCTGAACGCCCAGGCGATGCCGCCGGCCGCGGTCTGGTCGGACAGCGCCTCGATGCCGAGCGAGGCCGGCGGGTGCTTGAAGGTGTCCACCATGGGCGTGGACGCCATCATCAGCGCGATCCCGAAGAACGCGTGGAACGGCATGCCCGCGAACAGCTCCAGCATCCGCATCAGGTACCCCGGGCGGTGCGGCCCCGGGTCGATGCCCATGATCGGCCAGAAGAACGCCACGCCGACCGCGAGGAAGTGCACCATCATCGCGATGTGCCCGGCCTTGGACCCCATCAGGAAGTCGAACAGCGGAGTGAAGTACAGCGCGTACAGGCTCGCGATGAACAGCGGGATGGTGAACGCCGGGTGCGTGATGACGCGCACGTACCGGCTGTGCAGCAGGGCCAGCAGCAGCTCCCGCGGCCCCTTGCGGCCCCGGCCCGCCACCGGCAGAGCCCTGAGCGCGAGCGTGATCGGGGCGCCCAGCAGGATGAGGATCGGCGAGAGCATGCTGATCACCATGTGCTGGACCATGTGCACGCTGAACATGACCATGCCGTAGTCGTTCAGCCGGGTGCACATCATCAGGAGCACGGTCAGCACGCCGACGACGTACGCCACCGTCCGGCCCACCGGCCAGGAGTCACCGCGCCGCAGCAGCCGCGCCACCCCCCAGCCGTACAGCGCGAGGCCGAGCAGGCAGGCGACGAGGAAGAAGGGGTCCGTGGACCACTGCAGTCCGCGTCCCAGCGTGAACGGCGGCAGATCCATCATCATGCCGTGCCCGCTGTGATCCATCCGCCGGCTCCTGATTCGTGGGGGTGTGTGCTGTCACGACCACAGCTGGGGGCATCCGCAGCTGTCTGTCCGCACCCAGAGTAGAGCCGCCCCCGGCCGCGACCGCGACCGGGGGCGGGCGAGGCGCCGGGTGTCCTACAGCACACACTCCGCTTCGGCGTAGCGGTCCGCGGGCACCGTCTTCAGGGTCTCCACGGCCTCGGCCAGCGGCACCGTGACGATGTCCGTGCCGCGCAGCGCGGTCATCCGGCCGAACTCGCCGCGGTGCACGGCCTCCACCGCGTGCCAGCCGAACCGGGTCGCCAGTACCCGGTCGTAGGCCGTCGGAGTGCCGCCGCGCTGGACGTGCCCGAGGATGACCGGGCGGGCCTCCTTGCCCAGGCGCTGCTCCAGCTCCACGGCGAGCTGCCGGGCGACACCGGCGAACCGCTCGTGGCCGTAGATGTCCTTGCCGCCCTCGTCGAAGTCCATCGTGCCCGGCTTGGGCTTGGCGCCCTCCGCGGCCACCACGATCGCGAACCGCTTGCCCGCCGCGAACCGCTCGCCGACCTTTCGCGCCAGCTCCTCGATGTCGAAGGGGCGTTCGGGGACGACGATGGCGTGGGCGCCGGCCGCCATGCCGGACTGCAGCGCGATCCAGCCGGTGTGCCGGCCCATGACCTCCACGATCAGCACCCGCTGGTGCGACTCGGCGGTGGTCTTCAGCCGGTCCAGGGCCTCGGTGGCGACGGTCACGGCCGTGTCGAAGCCGAACGTGACGTCCGTGACGGCGATGTCGTTGTCGATCGTCTTGGGCACGCCGACGATGGGCAGGCCGCTGTCCGACAGCAGCCGGGCCGCCTTGAGCGTGCCCTCGCCGCCGATCGGGATGATCGCGTCCAGACCCAGCTCCGCAACGTGGCCCTTGGCCCGCTCCACCCCGTCCCGCAGATGCTCCGGGCGGACCCGGGAGGAGCCGAGGATGGTGCCGCCGCGGGCCAGGATGCCGCCGACCGCGTCGAGGTCGAGCTTGAGGTAGTCGCACTCCAGGAGGCCCTTCCAGCCGTCCCGGAAACCGATGACCTCGTCGCCGTGGTCGGCGACGGCACGGTGCACGACGGACCGGATGACGGCGTTCAGGCCGGGGCAGTCACCGCCGGACGTGAGGACACCAATGCGCATAGCCCGAATTACCTTCTCCACATGGGCACGGGACCGGACCGCGCTGTCCGGCTCGATCCCCGCCACCCTAGCGGCATCCGGGGGCGGCTCCGCACCGTGCGTCCGCCTGCTGGACGGCCCCGCTCACCTGTGCGGACGGCGCGTCAGACGGGCTGTGCGCGCCGTACTGACGGGCCGGTGCCGGCGCACGGGCGGGAGAGCCCCCGCCCGTGCGCCGCCGCGCAGCCCTGTTCACGCGGGCCGCCGCGCAACGGTGCTCTCACACGGGCCGCTGCGCTGCTGTGCTCACGCGGGCTGCTGCGCGGCCGCGATGCGCTCGTTGCGCAGGGCCTCGTACCAGCGGTCGTCGATCGGCGGCAGCGCGTTGACGTCCAGGGCCAGCTTCAGCAGCAGGTCCGCGATCTGCGGGTTGCGGGCCAGCACCGGACCGTGCATGTACGTACCGAAGACGGTGTCGTTGTACGCGCCCTCCGTGCCGTCGCCCGTGCCGTTGCCCCGGCCGATGCGCACCTGGGCGAACGGCCGGGCGGTGGGACCGAGGTGGGTGACGCCCTGGTGGTTCTCGAACCCGGTCAGCGGCGGCAGCCCCAGGCGCGGGTCGATGTCCGCCAGCACGTCGCCGACGCACCGCTCGCCCTCGCCGCGCACCGACACCACGTCCAGCAGGCCCAGGCCCGGCTCGCGCTGGCCGAGGTCGTTGACGAACTCGTGGCCGAGGATCTGGTAGCCGGCGCAGACGGAGAACACGATCGCGCCGTTCTGCACCGCCTGGTACAGGTGGCCGTCGCGGCGCAGCCGCTCCGCGGCCAGCCGCTGCGGCCGGTCCTCGCCGCCGCCGATCAGGTAGATGTCGCCGGAGGTCGGGATCGGCTGGTCGCTGCGCACGTCGAGCCGGGCCACGTCCAGGCCCCGCTGGCGGGCCCGGCGCTCCACGACGAGCGCGTTGCCCTGGTCGCCGTAGGTGCTCAGCAGGTCCGGGTAGACCCACACCAGCCGCAGTTGGTTGTCGCTCATGAAGTGGTCCGTCCTTCGGGGTCAGTTGCCGACGCGGCGGCGCAGGTCCTGGAACGCGGTGTAGTTGGCGATGACCTCGATCCGGCCGGGCGGAGCCTGCTGCACGGCCTGGTCGAGGTTGTCGCAGACCTGGAAGTGCTGGTTGGCGACCTCCAGACGCACCGCGAGGTCCAGCTTCCGGTCGCCGATCACGAAGAGCGGGTGGCCGGTCAGACGGGTGTAGTCCACGTCCCACAGCCAGGAGGTGTCGGTGCCGTCGGCGCTGCGCGCGTTCACGGACAGGATGACCGGAGCGGGCGCCGGGTCGATCAGGGAGAACGTCTCCAGCCAGCCGGCTGGGTTCTTCGCCAGCAGCAGGCGCAGGTCGCGCCCCTGGAACTGCACGACGTCGTAGCGTCCGGCGACCGCCTGCACCTGGTACATCCGCTCCAGCGCGACCTGCGGCGGCACCCCGAAGACGGCGGCGACGGCCGCGGAGGAGGCGGCGTTGGCCTTGTTGGCGCGGCCGGGCAGCTGCAGGTGGATGGGCCAGGCGGAGCCGTGCGGGTCCAGCACGTGGTCACCGGAGAGCGCCCAGCTGGGCGTGGGCCGGCGGAAGCCGCACTCGTTGCAGTACCAGTCGTCGCCGGGGCGCTGCATCACGCCGCCGCAGGACGGGCAGGACCAGGCGTCGTCCTTCCACATCTGCCCCGCGGCGACCCAGATCACGTTGGGGGAGGAGGAGGCGGCCCACACCACCAGGGGGTCGTCGCAGTTGGCGACGATCACGGCCTTGGACCCGGCCAGGCCCTCGCGCCAGTTCTCGGCGAGCATCCGGGTCTCGGCCGCGCGGTCCAGCTGGTCGCGGGAGAGGTTCAGCAGCGCGATGCACTTGGGGTCGGTGTCCCGGGCCACGCCCGCGAGGTACTTCTCGTCGACCTCGATCACGCCGTACCGCGCGTCCGAGCCGCCGGCCAGCGCCGAGGTGATGCCGGCGGGCATGTTGGCGCCGAGCGCGTTGGAGACCACCGGGCCGGCGGCCCGCAGCGCCTCCGCGATGAGCCGGGTGGTGGTCGTCTTGCCGTTGGTGGCCGAGACCAGGACCACGTCCAGGTTCTGCGCGAGCCGCCGCAGCAGTTCGGGGTCGAGCTTCAGGGCCACCCGGCCGCCGATCACCGAACCGCTGCCGCGCCCCGCGGCGCGGGATGCCGCAGCGACCGCCTTGCCCGCGGTCACGGCCAGCTTGGCCCGCGGCGTGAGCGGGTCCGAGTTGCCTGCCATCAGTTCTCGATCCTCCTTGCGTACGCGCCGCGCCTGAGCCGGTCCGGCAACGGTGTGGGCCTCAGCCTATCGAGATCCGATCGTGCTCCCGAATTCCGCCGCCGTCACGGCGCCCGCGCGCCGGTCGCCGTCCACCGGGACCGTACCCTTGCCGCCATGCGACACGGCTCGATCCCGGGCGCCCGCGGGCGCGTCCGGCCCCTCACCCTGCTCGGCGATCCGACCCTGCACGCGCCCTGCCGCGAGGTCACCGCCTTCGGCCCGGAGCTGGCCGCGCTGGTGGAGGACTTGTTCGCCACGATGTACGCGGCGCGCGGGGTCGGCCTGGCCGCCAACCAGGTGGGCGAGGACCTGCGCGTGTTCGTCTACGACTGCCCCGACGACGAGGACGTGCGGCACCTGGGGCACATCGTCAACCCCCGCCTGGTGGAGGTGGACGGGGTCGTGGTGCGCGGCCCGGAGGGCTGCCTGTCGCTGCCCGGCCTGGAGGCCGGCACCGAGCGGTACGACCACGCGGTGGTGGAGGGCTTCACGGCGGCCGGGGAGCCCGTCACCGTGCACGGCACGGGCTTCTTCGCCCGCTGCCTGCAACACGAGTGCGACCACCTGGAGGGCCGCCTGTACGTGGACCGCCTCACGGGCCGGCGCAGGCGCAAGGTACTCCGCCGGGCGGCGAGGGCCCCGTGGGGCCGACGCGCCTGAGACGCCACCGGCCGACTCCCGCTCCGGCGCCGGGGCAGGCTCGAAACCCCAGGGCGGGGCGGGCTCAGAACCCCGGGCCGCCCATCTTGTCGCCGGCCGCGGCGAGGCGGCCCCACAGCAGGTCGGCGAGGCCGCGGACCAGCTCCGCGCGGGAGCAGGGGCGCTCGCCCAGCCACCAGTCGCCGGCCGCGTGCATCATGCCGACGATGCCGTGGCCCCACACCCGGGCCAGCTGCTGGCTGTCCGGCCCGAGGTCCAGGCGCTCCTCGATGACCTGGGCCAGCTCCTCGCCCATGCGGCGCAGCAGTGGCGCGGAGTGCTTGCCGACGTCGAAGCCCTGGTCGCCCCCTTGGTCGCCGCCCTGGCCGCCCTCGGCCGGGTGCATCAGGAACCGGTACACCTGCGGGCGGGCCTCGATGGCCGCGAGGTAGGTGTCCAGGGTGGACTCCACCCGCTCGCGCCGCTCCGCGGGCGCGTCCAGCGCGGCCCGCAGCGAGTCGAGCAGGGCGTCGGTGTGGCGCTGGGCCAGGGCCGCGTACAGGCCGCCCTTGTCGCCGAAGTGGCGGTAGAGGATCGGCTTGGTGATGCCGGCCTCGGCGGCGATGGCGTTCATCGAGGCCTGCGGGCCGTCGCGCAGCACCACTCGGTCGGCGGCCTCCAGCAGCTCGCGCCGTCGGCGGTCGGCGGACCGCTGCTGGTCGGTCCGCTGCGTGGTGTCCATGAGCTCTCCCCACCCGTGCTGATTCGGTGACGCCTGCGCAACGTAACACTGACCGGCCCCCGGACCTCGAACGGGCTGCCCGCGCACCTGCGGGATCGCGCGGGATTTGACTTTTCCTACTCGCGGGTAACACAGTACGGTTACCGCAAGTAACACTCGGGTGTGCCACTGGAGGGGTCATGGCGGAGTTCACCATGGAACTCAACGACGAGCAGAAGGAGGTGCGGGACTGGCTGCACGGCTTCGCCGCCGACGTGATCCGCCCGGCCGCCGCCGAATGGGACGAGCGCGAGGAGACCCCCTGGCCGATCATCCAGGAGGCCGCCAAGGTCGGCATCTACTCCCTCGACTTCTACGCCCAGCAGTACTTCGACCCCACCGGCCTCGGCATCCCCATGGCCATGGAGGAACTGTTCTGGGGGGACGCCGGCATAGCCCTGTCCATCGTCGGCACCGGTCTGGCCGCCGTCGGCGTCCTCGCCAACGGCACCGAGGAGCAGATCGGCACCTGGATCCCGCAGATGTACGGCGACGCGAACGACGTCAAGGTCGCCGCGTTCTGCTCCTCCGAGCCCGACGCCGGCTCCGACGTCGCCTCGATGCGCACCCGCGCCGTGTACGACGAGGCCAAGGACGAGTGGGTGATCAACGGCACCAAGACCTGGGCGACCAACGGCGGCATCGCCAACGTCCACGTGGTCGTCGCCTCCGTCGACCCCGAGCTCGGCTCCAAGGGCCACGCCTCCTTCATCATCCCCCCGAACACCCCCGGCCTCGCCCAGGGCCAGAAGTTCAAGAAGCACGGCATCCGCGCCTCCCACACCGCCGAGGTGATCCTCGACAACGTGCGCGTCCCCGGCTCCTGCCTGCTCGGCGGCAAGGAGAAGCTGGACGAGCGCCTGGCCCGCGCCCGGGAGAAGGCCAAGAAGGGCGGCGAGCGCGTGAAGAACGCCGCGATGGCCACCTTCGAGGCCTCCCGCCCGGCCGTCGGCGCGATGGCCGTGGGCACCGCCCGGGCCGCCTACGAGGTCGCCCTCGACTACGCCAGGACCCGCGAGCAGTTCGGCCGGCCCATCATCGACAACCAGGGCGTCGCCTTCCAGCTCGCCGACATGCGCACGCAGATCGACGCCGCCCGCCTGCTGGTGTGGCGCGCCTCCTGGATGGCGATCAACGGCAAGCCGTTCACGGCCGCCGAGGGCTCGATGTCCAAGCTGTTCGCCAGCGAGACCGCGAAGAAGGTCACCGCCCAGGCCATCCAGATCCTCGGCGGCAACGGCTACACCCGGGAGTACCCGGTGGAGCGGATGCACCGCGACGCGGCCATCTACACCATCTTCGAGGGGACCAGCGAGATCCAGCGACTGGTGATCTCCCGCACGATCTCGGGCATGCCCATCCGCTGACCGTGCCCGGGCGGCCGTGCCGACGGCGCCCGTGGCGGTGCCCCGCTGCCGCGTCCGCGGCAGCGGGGCACGCCGATCGCGCTATCGGTGCCGGAGGGGGGTCAGCTGCTCGATGTCGTAGCGCTTGCGCAGCGCCTCGATGGCCTCGTGGTCCGGCGGGCCCCCGTCGCCGAGGATCTCCAGGAGTTCCTCGAAGTACCGCTCGTGGTCCGGAGGCGGGGACGCCTGGAAGAACATCTTCGCCGGCGTCTCCGTGGGGTTGGCGAACGCGTGCGGACAGCCCGGGGGCACGACGATCACCGTGCCCGGGGTCGCCCGCACCACGCGCCGCCCCGAGGGGGACTCCCACTTCTGCCAGTGGTCGGGGGTACGGATCCGCGGCTCGAAGGCGAGCACGTCCAGCTCGCCCTCCAGCACGTAGAACAACTCCTCGCTGCGCGTGTGCACATGGGCGCCCACGTCGAACCCCGGCGGGACCTCCACCTCGAAGGTGGAGGCCATGCGCGAGTGCGAGCCGGTCACCTTGAACGTCACGCGCTGGGCGGGGGTCTGGACGACACGGCCGTGGCCGGGCGGCACCAGCAGCCCCTCGCCCGGGGTGAGCGGGGAGTCCCCGACGCCGGTCGTCACGGGTTCGTCGGTCGCCGTCATCGGCCTCACCACGCCACGGGCAGTGCTTCGGGCCCGCGGATCAACGCGCCCTTGCGGAACGGCACCTGATCGGGCGGCACCGCCAGCCGCAGCGCCGGCAGCCGGTCCAGCAGGGCGTCGACCAGCAGCTGCGACTCCATCCGGGCCAGCTGCCCGCCCGGACAGTAGTGCGGGCCGAAGCCGAACGCCACGTGCGGGTTGGGACTGCGCGAGAAGTCGATCCGCTCCGGGTCCGCGAAGACCTCCGGGTCGCGGTTGGCGGCCAGGTACGACACGTACACCGCGTCACCCGCCCGGATCCGCACCCCCTCGATCTCCACGTCCTCCAGCGCGATGCGGGACAGCCCGACGGCGTTGCGGTGCGGGATGTAGCGCAGCAGCTCGTCGATCGCCTGGGGGCGGATCGCCGGATCGGCGCGCAACCGGTCGGCCAGCTCGGGACGGGTCAGCAGGATGTAGAACATCTGCCCGCTGTTGTTGGTGACCGCCTCGCCGCCGATCTGGAGCAGCACCGCCAGCCCCACGGCCTCCGCCACGCTCATCTCACCGCGCCCCACGGCGGCGCCGAGCAGCGAGGCGACGTCCTCACCGGTGCTGTCGGCGCGGGCGTCGATCAGCTCCGTGAAGTAGGCGCCCATCTCCTCCTTGGCCCGCTCGCTGACGTCCGCGCCGTGCGCGGAGGACAGGATCAGCTGGGTCCAGGTGTGCATGGCTTCCCGGTCGGCCGGTGGCACGCCCATCAGCTCGCAGATCACCGCGATCGGGAAGGGACTGAGCACCGCCGCGGTCAGGTCGGCCGGCGGACCGGCGGCCTCGAGCGCGTCGACCAGCTCGTCCAGCATGCGCCGGGCGCTCTCGCGCACCCGCTCCACGCCCCGCGCCGTGAACGCGGGCGCCACCGCGCGGCGCAGCCGGGTGTGATCGGGCGGGTCCAGGAAACCGACCGCGCCGCGACTGGGGATGAAGTGCGGGGCCAGCCGTGTCACCTGGCGGTCCATCACCGCCTCGCGGCTGAAGCGGGGATCGTTGGTGACCGTGCGCACGTCCCGCATCCGGGTCACCAGCCACGCCCAGCCCTCGCCGTTGGGCAGCTCGATGCGGGTGACCGGCCCCTCCTCCATCAGATCGGCCAGCACCGGGTCGAAGTCCACCCCGGTCAGGTCGAGCGCCGGCCAGTGCCGCACCGGCGGCAGGGAGGCGGTGTCCGGATCCGCGGTGGGTGTCGTCGCGGCCGGCGGCCGTGCGAGGAGGGCGCACTCGGCCCGTTCCTGCTCCACCGGCGGCCCCGCGGGCAGCGCCTCGTCCACGGCCGCCTGCTCGACCAGCGGCTCCGCGGTCATGCCGCACCTCCGTCCTGCCAGGTGCCCAGGGACATCTCCGCGGTGATGCCCGGCCCGAACCCGGCGAGCAGCCCGCGGTCGCGGTGCTGGGCGCCGCCCTCGTCGAACAGCCGGCGCAGCGCGTCCAGGACGACGGCGCTGGCCATGTTGCCGTACTCGGTGAGCGTGGCCCGGCTGAACCGGAACGCGTGCGGCTCGACGTGCAGGAACTTGCTGAGGTCGTCCAGGATGCGTGGCCCGCCCGCGTGGATGACGTAGAAGTCCAGGTCGGACGCGTCCCACTGGTTCAGCTTGGCCAGGTCCTGCAGGGCCGGGGCGAGCGGCTCCATGGTGGTGGGCACCCGCTTGTCCAGCAGGAAGTGGAAGCCCGTCTCCCGGACGTCGTACGCGATCCAGTCCTCGGTGTTGGGGATCAGGTACGAGCCGTTGCGCTCCAGGCGCACACCGGTGCCGCCGGTGCCGCGGACCACGGCGGCGGCGATGCCGTCACCGAACAGGCCGTTGGACAGCAGGGAGCCGACACCGAGGTCGGTGGGCTGGTAGCACAGCGAGCAGAACTCGCAGGCCACGATGAGCGCGTTGGCCTCCGGGTAGGCCGTGCAGAAGTCGTGGGCCCGGTTGATCGCCGCACCGCCCGCCGCACAGCCCAGCTGGGCGATGGGCATCTGGCGGGTGGTCGAGTCGAAGCCCATCTCGTTGATCAGCCACGCCGTGAGCGAGGGCATCATGAAGCCCGTGCACGAGACGTAGATGATGACATCGATGTCCGTGGCCAGGACCTCCGCGTCGTCCAGCGCCCGCTGGATGACCGCGGGGACCCGGGCCTTGGCCTCCTGCTCGTAGAGCTTGTTGCGCTGCTCGAAGCCCGGGTGCTTCAGGGTCTCCTCGATGGGTTGCACGATGTGCCGGGTGCGCACGCCGGTGTTCTCGATCAGCCGGAGGGCCAGCGGGAGTTGCGGGTGGTCCGCGTGGCGGGAGCGCGCGAGCTCCAGCGTTTCCTCCATCGTGATCACGTGCTCTGGTACGGACACCGAAGGTCTGCACAAAGTCGCCATGAGCCGTGCCTGCTTTCGCCTTCCGGAAGGCCGGTAGCCCCCCGGTCAGAGGGTGGTGCACCCAGAAGGGTGGTCCAACCACGATCACCCGGGAGAGCGACGATCTCTCGCGGGACTACTCCGTTCCGGGGAGGCCCGGACCGGCCCGCGGAGCGCTCACGCGGGCTTCGAGGCGCCCGCAGGCACCGCCGTGAAAGGGATGAAGTCGCAGGTCAGGGCCATTTGGTCAGCTGTGCGGGACGCCTGGAAAGGCAGGCACTGGGTGCCGTCCGCCGAGGCACGCCGAGCCAGGCCGTGCGCGCCGTGGACCCGGCTGGACGGCGCCCGGACGAGCGGGCCGGCCGCGGCCCGCACGCGGCGCCGCGGGAGTGCGGGACGAGCGGGGGCGCGACGGCGCGAGGGCGGTGGCACGACGAGAGCCCTGGGCGCGGCAGCGATGGCATGACGGGAGCCCAGGGCGCGACGGAGCCGGGGAAGGCGGCTTTGGGGAGGCGGTGCGGCGAGAGCCGGGGGATGCTGTGGGGCAGAGGCCTGGCGCGTGGGCCGGGCGAGGAGGAGGCGCGGTACGCGCCGTCCCGGCCACTACCCGGACGCCGCCCCGCTGCTGTGCGCGATGCAGGCCACGTCGATCCGGTCGGCCAGCTTGGCCAGCTCGATGGTCAGCGCGGCCACCGTGTCCTCGTCGAGCCCCTCCTGCCCGGCCTCCACCAGGCGCAGCCACCGGCCGCCCACCGTCCGCAGCAGCTTGCTCACGTCGGCCGCGGCCACCTGCAACGTGCCGCGGTCGTCGACGATCAGAGGGAGAGTCACTTCGCGGTTCACACCAGCGATCGTAGCCGCGGAACCCTCACGCTCCGTGCCATACGGTGGTGATGTTGCAGAACTCGCGGATTCCGTGCCCGGACAGCTCACGCCCGTATCCCGACCGCTTCACCCCGCCGAACGGGAATGCCGGGTGCGAGGCGGTCATCCCGTTGACGTACACCCCGCCGGCCTCAAGGTCCCGCACGAACCGGTCGACCTCGCTCTCCTCACGGGTCCACACGTTCGAACTCAGACCGAAGGGCGAGTCGTTGGCGATCAGGATCGCCTCGTCCAGGTCCTCCGCGTGGTACAGCGTGGCGACCGGGCCGAACGCCTCCTCGCGGTGGATGCGCATCTCGCGGGTGACACCGCTGAGCACGGTCGGCGGGTAGAACCAGCCGGGCCCGTCGGGCCGCTCACCGCCGCACAGCACCCGCGCTCCGCCGCGCCGGGCGTCGTCGACGAGTTCCTCCAAATCGGCCCGGCCGCGCTCGCTGGACAGCGGCCCGACCTCGGTCTCCTCCCGCATCGGGTCGCCCATCCGCAGCGCCTGCATACCGGCCACGAAGCGCTCGGTGAAGGCGTCGTAGACGTCGGCGTGGACGATGAAGCGCTTGGCGGCGATGCAGGACTGGCCGGTGTTCTGCACCCGCGCGGTCACCGCCACCTCGGCGGCCCGGTCGAGGTCGGCGGAGGGCATCACGACGAACGGGTCGCTGCCGCCCAGCTCCAGCACCGTCTTCTTGATCATTTCCCCGGCGGTGGAGGCCACCGCGCGCCCCGCCGGTTCGCTGCCGGTCAGCGTGGCCGCCTTGACCCGTTCGTCGCGCAGGATGTCGTCGACCGCCGCGGAGCCGATCAGCAGGGTCTGGAAGCAGCCCTCGGTGAAGCCCGCGCGGTGGAACAGGTCCTCCAGGTACAGGGCGGTCTGCGGCACGTTGGAGGCGTGCTTGAGCAGGCCGACGTTGCCGGCCATCAGCGCGGGTGCCGCGAAGCGGACCACCTGCCACAGCGGGAAGTTCCACGGCATCACCGCCAGCACCGGGCCCATCGGCCGGTAGCGGACCAGTGCCCGCACGCCGCCGGAGTCCTTCACGTCGGCCTCGGCCGGCTCCTCGTCGGCGAGCAGCTCCTCGGCGTGCTCGGCGTACCAGCGCATCGCCTTGGCGCACTTCGCGGCCTCCGCGCGGGCCTGCGTGATCGGCTTGCCCATCTCGGTGGTCAGCACCCGGGCGATCTCCTGCTGGTCCTCCTGCAGGAGATCGGCGGCCCTGTTCATCAGCCGGGCCCGCTCGGCGAAGGACGTCGTGCGGTAGGTGCGGAACGTCGCCTCGGCGAGCTGCAGGCGGCGCTCGATCTCCTCCTCGTCCATGGCCTCGTACGTCCGCAGCGTCTCGCCGGTGGCCGGGTTCACCGTGGCGATGGACATGGCTGACCTCCCTGGCAGCGGGCTTGATTCGACCTTCGCGCGCCGCGGTGGCCGCCGCAACGCGTGGTGCCTTTTCAGGGCGAGTGCTCAGCCAGCCGGTCCAGAAACGCGGCCTGCGCCGTGACGATCACCTCGCGCGCCCTGTCCACGGACAGCCACGCCACCCGGTCCAGCTCCGGGAACTCCCGGGTGCGCCCGGAGCGCGGCGGCCACTCCATCGCGAACGTGCCCGGGGTGATCGCCGCCGGGTCCAGGTCGCCCTCGACCGCCCAGACGGTCACGATCTTGCCGCCCCGCTGGCGGACCTCGCCGAGCGGTACCGCCCGCCCGTCCGGGGGAGGCAGGCCCAGCTCCTCCTGGAACTCGCGGCGGGCGGCCTCGTAGGCGGGCTCGTCGGGGTCGTACTCGCCCTTCGGCACCGTCCAGGCGCCCGCCTCGCGCCGGGCCCACAGCGGGCCGCCCATGTGCCCGAGCAGGACCTCAAGGCCCTCTTCGCCGGTCCGGTCGGTGACCTCGCCGGTGCGGCGGGCCCCCCCGCCGGTCCCTCCGGTGCGCCGGTACAGCAGCAGGCCCGCGCTGTGCCTGCCGCGCCCGCCGCTCACGGCCGCACCCCGGGGTGCGCGGCCAGCAGCATCTCCACGGTGTCCGCCTCCTCCGGGCGCTTGTCCTCGCGGTAGCGCACCACCCGGGCGAAGCGCAGGGTGACGCCCGCCGGGTAGCGGGTGGAGCGCTGCAGGCCGTCGTAGGCGATCTCGACGACCAGCTCGGGGCGGACGACCACGCCCCAGGTCCGTTCCTCCACGGCGAGGTCGCGCAGCCGCTCGGTCTGCCAGGCGAGCATCGCGTCGGTCATGCCCTTGAAGGTCTTGCCCAGCATGACGAAGCCGCCCTCGGCCGTGCGGGCGCCCAGGTGCAGGTTGGACAGCCGGCCGGCGCGGCGCCCGTGGCCCCACTCGGCGGCCAGCACCACCAGGTCCAGTGTGTGCACCGGCTTGACCTTCAGCCAGGCCGCGCCGCGCCGGCCCGCGCTGTAGGGCGCGTCGAGCGCCTTGACGACGACGCCCTCGTGGCCGCGCTCCAGCGTGTCCGCGAGGAACCGCTCCGCCTCCGCCACCTCCTCGGGTCCGGACACCACGGTCCGCCTCACCCGCATGGGCTCGGGCACCAGCCGGGCCAGCTCGGCGTGCCGCTCGGCGAACGGCAGGTCGAGCAGGTCGCGGTCGCCCACCGTCAGCACGTCGAAGAAGACCGGCGAGACGGGGACCTCCTCGGCGGCCGTGGCCACGTCCAGCCGGGAGCCGACCCGCCCGGCGGTCTCCTGGAACGAGCGCGGCCGCCCGTCGGGGCCGAAGGAGATCACCTCGCCGTCCAGGATGAACCGCTCGCCCGGCAACCCCAGCGCGGCAGCCGTCACTTCGGGCAGCCGGGCGGTGATGTCGTCGAGCGTGCGCGTGTGGATCCGCACCGTCCCGCCGTCCCGGTGCACCTGGACCCGGATGCCGTCCAGCTTCTCCTCCACCGCGCAGGCACCCAGCTTCTCCACCGCCTCGGCCACCGAGGAGGCGCTGTGCGCCAGCATCGGCAGCACCGGACGGCCCACGGTGAGCCGGAACCGCTCCAGCGCGGCCGGGCCGTCCGCCAGCAGCGCCTGCGCCACCGTCTGCAACGACCCGGCCAGCATCACCGCCCGCCGGACCTCGGCCGCCGGCGCGCCCGTCGCCCGGGCCAGCCCCTCCACGGCGACCGCGTCCAGCGCCCCCTGTCGCACCTCCCCGGTGAGCAGCCCCAGCAGGAACCGCTGCTCGTCCTCGGTGGCCGCCCCCATCAGCTCGCCCACCAGCCGTGCGCGCTCGGCCTGCGCGCCCGGTCCGGAGACCTTGCCCAGCTCGCCGAGGCGGGCGTCCACCTCGCGCACGGTCAGGGTGGGCTCGGCCGCCGGCGGCACCCGGCGGCCGAGCACCTTCCAGCCCACGCCGAGCCGCCCCTGCGGCAGCCGACCGGCCAGATACGGGATCACGACCGGCACGTCCTCCGCCTCCGCCTGCCGGAACAGCTCCGCGAGCAGAGCGGTCTTCCGGGACCGCGCCGAGGTGGCCGCGACCTCCCGTGACACCTGTGCCAGGCGGGCGAGCAGCATGCAGTCATGGTGCACCGCAGGGCACCGATCCACACCTGCGCGTGCGCCGCCACCGCTCCGCGGCCGTGTGGGGCGGCCTTCCCCGCGTGCGCGCGCTCCGGCTCCGCGTCCGCGCGGGTGGTCACCGGTCTGCACTCGTGCGCCTGGCTCACGGGCCGCGTGGCGCGGGACAGCGCCGCGCCCGCGCGCTCCGGCTCCGCGTCCGCGTGGTGCGGCCTCCGGTCCGCGCCCGCGCGTCATGGCTCCGCGTCCGCGCGGGCGGTCGCCGGTCTGCCCGTGCGCCCGGCTACGCGTCCGCGTGGTGCGGCCGCCGGCCGGTCTACACGTGCGCGGCGCTGTCCCGCGCCACGGCGGCGTCCAGGTCGGCGAACAGCAGCTCGCCGTTGATCGCCGCGCCGGCCCGGTAGCCGCGGCTGGCCGCGTTGATCACCTGCTCGGCGAAACCGCTGGCGTTCCCGGCCGCCCACAGGCCCGGCACGGTCGTCAGGCCCCGCTCGTCGATCACCGGATACGCCCCGAACGGCGTCTCGCGCAGCTCGGCGCCCAGCCGGACCAGAAGGTCGGTGCGCGGCAGCGCCCGCGGCGCGGCGAACAGCACCTCCCGGGCGTGGAACCCGCCGTCCTCCGCGGGGGTCTTTCCGGCGAGCCGCACCCCGGCGAGCCGGTCGTCCTCGACCACCAGCTCCGCCACCCGGCCGGGCACCACGCGCACCCCCGCCGCGGCCAGCCTGCGCAGGTCGTCGTCGCTGACGTCCGCCTCCGCCACCTCGTGCAGGAAGAGGGTCACGTCCTTGGACCACTGGGTGACCATCAGCGCCTGGTGCACGCTCAGCGGGCTGGTGGCGAGCACCCCGAAGGGCCGGTCGCGGACCTCCCAGCCGTGGCAGTACGGGCAGTGCAGCACGTCCCGGCCGAACCGTTCCACCAGGCCCGGCACCGCGGGCAGCTCGTCCTTCAGGCCGGTGGCGACGACCAGGTGCCGGGCGTGGACGGCGCGCCCGCCCGCCAGGACCACGCCGAACCCGCCCCCGCCGTCCCGGACGGCGTCCACCGCCCGGTCCCGCACCAGCGCGACCCCGTAGCGCGCGATCTCCTCCCGGCCGACGGCCAGGAACTCGGCGGGCGGCATGCCGTCCCGGGACAGGAAGCCCTGCATGTGCGCGGCGGGCGCGTTGCGCGGCTCACCGGCGTCGACGACCAGGGTGCGGCGCCGGGAGCGGCCCAGGACCAGCGCGGCGGACAGCCCGGCCGCGCCGCCCCCGACGACCACCACGTCGTACCTCTCGTCGTACTCCTCGCCGTGCCTTGCGCCGTTGTTCTCGGTCATGGTGACCACCTCCGCCGACGACGGTCACCCCTGTGGTGCCGGATTGACAAACATGTTTGCCGAACCTGCAATACCAACATGACGACCGACGAGGTACTGGCAGGCGTGGGACCGAGGCTGCGGCGCCTCCGCAAGGAGCGGGAGGTGACCCTGGCCGCGCTGTCGGAGGCGACCGGCATCTCCGTCAGCACGCTGTCGCGGCTGGAGTCGGGCCTGCGCAAGCCCAGCCTGGAGCTGCTGCTGCCGATCGCACAGGCCCATCAGGTCCCGCTCGACGAGCTGGTCGGCGCACCCACGGTGGGGGACCCGCGGGTGCGGGCCAAGCCCCTGGTGCGCGGCGGCCGCACCCACTGGCCGCTGACTCGGCAGCCGGGCGGCCTGCAGGCGTTCAAGGTGCTCGAACCGCGGCGCAAGCAGGAACCGGACCCGCGCAGCCACGAGGGATACGAGTGGCTGTACGTGCTCTCCGGAAAGTTGCGGCTGGTGCTCGGCGAGCACGACGTGGTGCTCACGGCCGGGGAGGCGGCCGAGTTCGACACCCGCGTGCCGCACTGGTTCGGCTCGACGGGGGAGGGGCCGGTGGAGTTCCTCAGCCTGTTCGGGCCGCAGGGGGAGCGGATGCACGTCCGGGCGCGGCCGTCGCGGCGTGAGCGAGGAGAGTGACGACCGGGTGTTCCCTGGCGGGCAAGCAACCGCTTAGTATGCGTGCGACCCCGGTCCGAGGAACGCAGTCCCGTGGAGGCGGCGCATGCAGGCATGGCGAGTGCACGACAACGGCGAGCCGAGCGAGGTGATGCGCCTGGAGGAGACCGAGCGGCCCACACCCGGCGACGGTCAGGTGCTGCTCAGGGTGCGGGCCGCCAACGTCAACTTCCCGGACGCGCTGCTGTGCCGCGGCCAGTACCAGGTCCGGCCCCCGCTGCCGTTTACCCCGGGGGTGGAGATCTGCGGCGAGACCGAGGACGGCCGCCGGGTGATCGCCACCCCGGCGCTGCCCCACGGCGGCTTCGCCGAGTACGCCCTCGCCGACGCCGCCGCCGTCCTGCCCGCCCCGGACGCCCTGGACGACGCCGAGGCGGCCGCCCTGCACATCGGCTACCAGACGGGCTGGTTCGGCCTGCACCGCCGGGCCCGCCTGGAGGCCGGCGAGACCCTGCTCGTGCACGCCGCCGCGGGCGGCGTCGGCAGCGCCGCCGTCCAGCTGGGCAAGGCGGCCGGCGCCACGGTCATCGGCGTCGTCGGCGGCCCGGACAAGGCGGCCGTCGCCCGCGAGCTGGGCTGCGACGTCGTGATCGACCGGCGCGCCGAGGACGTCATCGCCGCCGTCAAGGAGGCCACCGGCGGCCGGGGCGCCGACGTGATCTACGACCCGGTCGGCGGCGAGGCCTACACCCAGTCCGCCAAGACCGTCGCCTTCGAGGGCCGGATCGTGGTCGTGGGCTTCGCCAGTGGCACCATCCCGAGCCCGGCGCTCAACCACGCCCTGGTGAAGAACTACGCGATCCTCGGCCTGCACTGGGGCCTGTACACCACCAAGAACCCCAAGCTGGTCCAGCACTGCCACGAGCAGCTCACCGACCTGGCCGCCCGGGGCGCGATCAGGCCCCTGGTGAGCGAACGGGTGCCGCTGAGCGGGGCCGCGTCCGCCGTGCAGCGCGTCGCCGACGGCGTCACCACCGGCCGCATCGCCGTGCTGCCCACCTCGGAGAACGGAGCCGCCGCATGACCGACAGCAGCCTCGACGCGGCCGCCCTGCGCCGCCGCACCCGGCAGTTCCTGGCCGCCCACCCGCCCGCGGCCACCGACCGCCTCGACTTCCTCCGCGCCCGCTTCGACGCCGGACTCGCCTGGGTGCACTACCCCGAGGGCCTCGGCGGCCTCGGCGCGCCCCGCTCCCTGCAGGTTGTCGTGGACGCCGAACTCCAGGCTGCGGGCGCCCCCGACAACGACCCGCGCCGCATCGGCATCGGTCTGGGCATGGCCGCCCCGACCATCCTGCGTTACGGCACCGAGGAGCAGAAGCGGCGCTACCTCAGGCCCCTGTGGACCGGGGAGGAGGTCTGGTGCCAGCTGTTCAGCGAGCCCGGCGCCGGATCCGACCTGGCCGCCCTCGGCACCCGCGCCGTCCGGGACGGCGAGGACTGGGTGGTCAACGGGCAGAAGGTGTGGACGTCCAGCGCGCACGTGGCCCGCTGGGCCATCCTGATCGCCCGCACCGACCCGGACGTCCCCAAGCACCGGGGCATCACCTACTTCATCTGCGACATGACCGACCCCGGCGTCGAGGTGCGGCCGCTGCGCCAGATCACCGGCGAGGCCGAGTTCAACGAGGTCTTCCTCACCGACGTCCGCATCCCCGACACCCGCCGCCTCGGCGAGGTCGGCGACGGCTGGCGGGTCGCCCAGACGACGCTGATGAACGAGCGCGTCTCCATCGGCGGCATGGCCCTGCCCCGCGAGGGCGGCATGATCGGCAAGGTCGCGCAGACCTGGCGCGAGCGCCCCGAGCTGCGCACCCACGACCTGCACCAGCGGCTGCTGAAGCTGTGGGTGGAGGCCGAGGTCGCCCGCCTCACCGGCGAGCGGCTGCGCCAGCAGCTCGTCGCCGGCCAGCCCGGCCCCGAGGGCTCCGGCATGAAGCTCGCCTTCGCCCGTCTCAACCAGGAGATCAGCGGCCTGGAGGTCGAACTGCGCGGCGCGGAGGGACTGCTGTACGACGACTGGACCATGCGCCGCCCCGAACTGGTCGACTTCACCGGCCGGGACACCGGATACCGCTACCTGCGCGCCAAGGGCAACAGCATCGAGGGCGGGACCAGCGAGGTCCTGCTGAACATCGTCGCCGAACGCGTCCTGGGCCTGCCCGCCGAGCCGCGCACCGACAAGGACGTCGCCTGGAAGGACCTCGCCCGATGAGCACACAGCCCGACCTGCTCTACTCCGAGGAGGAAGAGGCGCTGCGCGCCGCCGTCCGCGACCTGCTCACCGACCACTGCCAGGCGGCCGGAGTGATCGCGCGCGCGGAGTCGGACGCCCCGCACGACCTCGCCCTGTGGAAGGCGCTCGCCGACGGCATGGGTCTGGCCGGGCTGCTGGTGCCCGAGGACAAGGGCGGCCAGGGCGCCACGCACCGCGAGGCCGCCGTGGTGCTGGAGGAACTGGGCCGGGCGGTGGCTCCCGTCCCGTACCTCACCAGCGCGGTGGTCGCCACCGAGGCGCTGCTGGCCTGCGGCGACGACGACCTGCTCGGCCGGCTGGCCTCCGGCCGCACCATCGGCGTCCTCGCGGTCGCCCTGCACCTGGCCCCCGGCGCCCCCTTCCCCGCCGTGCGCTGCGACAACGGCACCCTGCACGGGGAGCTGGCCGGGATCGCGGACGCGGCCGTCGCCGACGTGCTGCTGGTCCCCGCCGAGGACGGCGGCCTGTACGCGGTGGACGCCGACGCGGTGACCGTCACCGGCCAGGTGTCGCTGGACCTGACCCGCCCGGTGGCGACCGTACGGTTCGACGGCGCCCCCGGACGCCGCGTCGGCGACGCCGACGTCGCCGTACGGCGGGCCCTGCGCGCCGCTGCCGGACTGCTCGCCTCCGAACAACTGGGGCTCGCGGACTGGACGTTGACGGAGACCGTGCGCTACCTGAAGGAACGCAAGCAGTTCAACCGGCCGGTGGGCGGCTTCCAGGCCCTCAAGCACCGGCTGGCCCAGCTGTGGCTGGAGGTCGTGAACCTCCGCGCCGCCGCCCGGGCCGCCGCCGACGCCCTCGCGCGCGGGGAGAGCGCCGGGGACGGCGAGGGCAGCGGGAACGGTGCGAACGGCGGGAGCAGCGGGAACGGTGGGAACGGTGGTGACGTCGACGTGGCGGTCGCCGTCGCGCAGGCGTACGCGGCCCCGGTCGCCGTCCACGCGGCCGAGGAGGCGCTGCAACTGCACGGCGGCATCGGCATGACCTGGGAACACCCGGTCCACCTGTACCTGAAGCGGGCGAAGGCCGACTCGATCGCGTACGGGACGGCGGGCGCGCACCGCGAGGCGCTGGCCGGCCTGGTCGACCTCCAGGCACCCTGACCGGCGTCCTCGCCGAGGGCACAGGCGATCGGACATCCCTCGCAGAACCACACGTTCGGAGGACATGTCAGCCGCCCGGACGAACCCTCCGCTACGCCACACTTGCGGCCGAAAGCCGCGAGTGGGCGTGGCGGAGGAGGTTCACGGTGGCCATTTCCATCTCTGGGGTGCTGTTGCTCGCGATCCTGGCGATCATCTTCGTACGCAACGGAGCCCTGAAGTTCTCGCACGCCCTGGTCTGCGTCCTGCTCGGCTTCTTCCTGGCCGGCACCAGCATGGCCCCCACGATCCACGAGGGCCTGGCGGCCACGGCCCAGATCGTCAGCAGCCTGCGCCCCTGACGTCTTCCTGCGCCACTGACGTCACGCTGTGGCCGTGGCATCGGCCTGTGGCCGTGACGTCGGCGTGTGGGTCGTGCCCTCGGTTCGTGGCGGCGTGAGGTCGGCGCGAGGTCGGCGTGAGATCGTGACGTCGGCGTCTGGGCGACGTGACGTCACCGTGCGGCCGTGGCATCGGCCCGCGGCCCCGCGGCCCCGTGGCCGCGGGCGCTCACGCGGCGGAGAAGACGCCGACCCCGTTCGCCACGGCCCGCTCGGCGCCCCCGCTCGGATGGTTGAGCACACTGACCCGGGTCGCCCCCCGGGGTCGCGCGACCAGCGTGCTGGAGCCCCCGCCGTCCAGGTCGAAGCCCTCCGTCGCGCCCAGTTCCTTCAGCCGGGAGGCGAGTTCGGCCACCGTGAGACCGCCGCGGTAGGCCGGCCCGCCGTCCAGGGCCACGAGCAGCAGCCGGTGCCCGCCGTCCCCGATGCCCACCGCGGTACGCACCGCCGTCGCCTCGGTGTCCAGCCCCTTCAGCGGCGCACCGTGCCGCAGCACCGGGAAGCCGCCGATCGCGAACGCGTACGACACACCGGAGGCCGCCACCAACCGGTGCTCCACCCGCACCGACTGGCCCTTGGTCAGCTCGCGCAGCCGCCGCGCCCCCGCCTCGCGGCCCACCAGCACCGTGGTCCCGGCGGGGATGGTGCCGCTGCCCGGCTTGCCGGCGGTGGCCACGACCCGGCCGTTCGTGACCGTCACCTCGTAGGTGTCCTTGCTGCACGGCGCGCTCCTGCTGGTGTCCGTGCCGCACACGGCCCGAGCCCGCGAGACGCTGCCCCAGTCGGCGGTGTAGGCGCCGATCGAACCGACCGGCAGCGCGTACTGGTTGAGCCCGCCGAGGTTCAGCGGGCCCTCGGGGGTGCTCACCGAGCCGGACAGGGACAGCCGGTCGATGCGGGCGGTGCGGTCGGTGCCGACGCCCAGCACGTCCCCGGTGGCCGTGCCCGGCGGCAGGGCCGGCCCGAACCGCTGCCCCTGCGGCACGGCCGCCTTGAGCGGGCGCCCGTCGGCGATCTCCGGGCCGACGGCCGAGCCGGTCGCGGCGACACCCGGATGCTGGGCCTCGGTGATGTGGAAGAAGTCCCCGTTGACGCCCGCGAGCGCGCCCTGGGTGTCGGCGAGTTGGGAGACGGTGCGCCGCGCCGCCACCCTGCCGGGGTGCAACAGCCCGATCCGGACGTGCCGGTCGCGCAGATCGACGGTGACCACATGCGCGCGGACCACCCCGCGCGCGGTACGGAGGTCGACGTCGCGGTACTCGACGCCCGGTGCGATCTTCTCGGAGCGCGGCGCGCTGCCGGCGGGCGCGGCCCCGGCCAAGGACGTGCCGGCGAGGGTGCCGCACGTCAGGAGAACCGTCAACGCCCGTCCGAGCCGCACGCCACGACGTGTCGCAGTGCCCACCAAGCCCCCTGATGACTCGTCACCTGTGCATGGACACAGGGAAGTGCACCAGAACAGGGCGCCGGGAACGGCCTCGCGACTGCGACGACGCGGGAACGGGCGGGAAAACGCACTCCTTCGGGTGCTCTCGGCGCTCGGTGATCGGCTCTCGGCGGTCAGCCGGCCGGGCGTGGGGGAGAGGAAGACGAACCAGGGGGAGAGGCAGACGGACGGGAGGGGCCGGCCGGGGACCGGGCGTGGGGAGCGGGGAGCGGGGAGCGGCCGGGGCCGTCGGCGGCTCAGCGGGTGTCGCCGAGCGACTGCTCGGTCCACACCGTCTTGCCGGTGTTCGTGTACCGGACTCCCCAGGCCTGGGCCAGCTGGGCGGCTACGTACAGGCCGCGCCCGCCCTCGTCGGCCACCCGGGCGTGCCGAAGGTGCGGTGCGGCCCGGCCGGAGTCGTGCACCTCGCAGGTGAGCGTGCGGTCGTGGATCAGGCGGACCTCGATGGGAGGCTCTCCGTACCGCAGGGCGTTGGTGACGAGTTCACTGACGATCACCTGCGTCTCGAAGGCGGTCTCGTCGTCCACGTCCCAGGCGGCGAGCTGCTTGCGGACCCGGGTGCGGGCGGTCGCCACCGCGCCGTCGTCGCCGTCCAGCCGCCAGCTGGCGCAACTGTCGGGCGGGAACGCGTGGGTGCGCGCCACGATCACCGCGGCGTCACCCGCGCCCAGTCCGTCCGGCAGGGCGTACACGATGGCGTCGCACAGCTCCTGCAACGGCCGCTCGGCGTAGTCCGGCGCCGCCCGCAGCGGCCCGGGGGACTCCGCCAGGTACCGGGTGAGCGTGGGGTCGCTGGTGAACACCAGCACGCTCCCGGCCGGCACGGCGAACTCCGCGGTGGCGAACGGCGCGCTCTCCGCCATCCCCAGCGGCGGGCCGGCCGGGGCGTCGGGGACCGTGACCGTGCGGTCGGGACGGACCAGGACGGGCGCCAGGTGCCCCGCCGTCGCCAGCACGCAGGTGCCGGTCAGGGCGTCGTGGACGGCGTACACGCAGTCGGCGGTCAGCGCCTCACGGCGCAACGGATCGCCCGGCGGCAGGCTCGCCCGTTCGAAGGCCAGTTCCGCGGCCGTGTCGTGCAGCCGTGCCAGCAGCTCGTCGGGGGCCAGGTCGAAGGCGGCCAGCGACCGCACGACCGTGCGCAGCTGGCCCATGGTGGCCGCGGCGTTCATGCCGCGCCCGGAGACGTTGCCGACCACGAGCGCGGTGCGGGCACCGGACAGCGAGATCGTGTCGTACCAGGCGCCGGGGTCACCTCCGGTGACCGACAGATAGGCGGTGTCCAGCGAGGTGTGCGCCTCCGGGCGCCGGGGCAGCAGCTGACGCTGGACCGTCGCCGCGATGGTGTGCTCGCGGACGTAGCGTCGCGCGTTGTCCACGCACAGGGCCATGTGGGCGGCCAGCTCCACCGCGAGCTGCCGGTCGCCCGCGTCGAACGGCGGGGAGTCACCCGCGCGATACAGGCTGACCAGGCCCAGCACCGTGCCGCGCAGGGCCAGCGGCACCACGAGCAGAGTGTGGGACTCCGAGGCGACCATCGCGTTGGCGCGCGCCGGATCGGCGGGCATCCACAGGGTGGACGGGCTCAGCGGCACCACGCGGGGACGCAGGTCGCTCAGGGCCTGGGTGAAGGGAGTGGGACCCGGCAGCCGGCGCACGTCACCCACCGGAAGAGCCTGCGTCGGATACACCTGGCCGCTGCGGAAGGCGGTGCGCATCAGGGGCGTGCCCGGCGGCAGGGGAGCGGGCGGCGGCTCGTCCCCGCGGAGCACCGAGTCCACCACCTCCACGACCGCGATGTCGGCGAACGCCGGCACCAGCGCACCGACCAGCTCCTCGCCGCTCACCACCGGGTCCAGGGTCCGGCCCACGCTGCGCCGCACGGCGTCCAGCACCCTGGCGCGGGACCGGGCCCGTTCGCGTTCCGTGACGTCGACCGCGGTGATCGCCAGCCCGAGCACCTCCCCGCGCCGCCCCTCCAGACGTATGGCGGTGGCCTCGAAACAGCGCTCCTCGGGCGGGTCGTCTCTGGTGCGCGCCCGGACGAGCTGCTGCCACAGCGTCTCGCCGGTCTCCAGCACGCGGCGCAGCAGGGTCTCCAGGTCGTTGCCCTCGACCATGCGGTACACGTCCCGGACCGGCCGCCCGGTCATGTCCTGTGCGGACACCCCGCGCAGGGCGGGTGCCGCGGTGTTCAGCCGCACCACGCGCAGCTGCGGGTCCAGCAGATGGAGTCCGACCGGCGAACGCGTGAACAGTGCCTCCAGCATGGCGGCCGAGGTCTCGTCCACGCCGCGGCCGGGATCGCCGTACGCCACCGAGACCTCCTTCCCCGCACCGGTCGGGCCCGGCCGCCCGGGCCCGCGCCTGCCGCGCGCACCCGGAGCGGCGCCCTTCCAGCGTGCTCCGGCCGTGCGCCCGCCGCACGCGCAGCACCCGCGCCCACACCGGCGGACATATGCCGACGGCATGCCGCGCGCGACCGCCCGAACGGCTCCCGCGCCCGGGGCCGGGGCGAGGCCGTCCCCGGGCGCGTGAGGCCCGGTCAGGCCAGGTTGACCAGTCTTATGTAGCGGACCCAGTCCCAGTTCGGCCCCGGGTCGGTGTGGTCCGTGCCGGGCACTTCGTAGTGCCCGAGGATGTGCGCCCGGTCCTTGGGGATCCCGTAGCGGTCGCAGATCGCCGCGGTGAGCCGGGCGGACTCCTGGTACAGCGCGTCGGTGAAGTAGGCCGGCTTGTCCACCCATCCTTCGTGCTCGATGCCGACGCTGTGCGTGTTGTAGTCCCAGTTCCCCGCGTGCCAGGCGACGTCCGCCTCGCGCACGCACTGCGCGATGTGCCCGTCGGCGGACCGGACGACGTAGTGCGCGGACACCTTCTTCTGCGGATTCTGGAAGATGGCCAGCGTGCTCGCGTACGTCTCCTGGGTGACGTGGATGATCACCCGGTCGACGGAGTAGGTGGAGGGACGGTTGGCGGCCGTGTAGTTGGACGTGCTGGCCGGCTGCCACTCCGCCGACGGGAAGTCGACGGCCTGGGGCCGGCCCACCGCTCGGGCGGTGGGAAGCAGGGCGTAGGGGACGGCGGCGAGGACGGCGCCCTTCAGAAGCCGCCGTCGGCTGGGCTGAGGTCCGGCCCGGTCCATGGGCGATGGCCCTTTCTCGTGAGGGTTGCTCGGCTGGCATGGCGAGGCCTCGGCGGAGGCCGGCAGGCGCACGGTGCGGGCGCGCGCCGTCGCCGTCGCGCGCGACCGTGCGGACGCCGCGCGGTGAGTCTCGCGCACGACCGGCCGTGGTGGGCGGAGCCTGGCCGGGTGCGTACGGTTGATGTCGCGGGAGCCGGTCACGGTGATGCCGCCAGGCGGCCCTGGTGTGCCGCCGGGGCCGCGGCAGTGCGCGCTCGGCCCTGTCCCGTGCGTCCGGGCCCGCGTCCGCTGCCCCTGCCCGGTGCGCGTCTTCCCCCGTCATCTGTCCCCCCGTTGGTCCCGTGCGACGGCGACGGCGACTGCCGCCGGCCCGTGTCCGGCGGCAGCGCCTCGCGTGAATCACGGTACGGCTGACGGCGGTTGGGCAGAAGAGCGCGGCGCTCGGTGGTGGACGGGCAGAGAGTTGTGGACAACTCGGCCACTCGGACGAGTGAATCCGGTGGGAAACCGGCAGTAACTGAGGGAGTGTCAGCTTTGTCCGGCCGCTGCCGCCGGGTCGTCCAGGACCGCTCGCACCACCGCGTGCGCGGCGCCCAGCAGCGGCCCCTCGGGACCCAGCCGGGAGACGGACACCGGACAGGCCGGGCCGGCGGTGCGCCGGGCCAGTTCCGCCTCCAGCGACGGCAGCAGCCAGGGCGCGAGCGCGGCCAGCGCGCCGCCCAGCACGACGGCCTCGGGATCGAGCAGGTTCACCGCCCCCGTCAGTGCCACGCCCAGCGCCGTACCCGCCTGGCGCAGGGCCCGCCGTACGTTCTCGTCGCCCTCGGCGGCGCGGGTGGCGAGCAGGCCGCCGCGGCCCTCGCCCGCCTCCAGACCGGCCGCCCGCAGCACGGCCTCCTCGCCCGCGTACTGCTCCAGGCAGCCCCGTCCGCCGCACGGGCACGCGGGCCCCTCCGGCTCGACCGGCACATGCCCCAGCTCTCCGGCGAAGCCGCGCGTGCCGCGCAGCAGCCGTCCGTCGACGACCACCGCGGCACCGATGCCGATCTCCGCCGACACGTGCAGGAAGTCCGGGGGAGTGCCCTCGCCGAGCCAGAGTTCCGCCAGCGCACCGAGATTGGCCTCGTTGTCCACGGTCAGCGGCAGGCCGCCCGGCAGCAGGGCGCCGAGGTCGGTGTCGTGCCAGTCGAGGTTGGGCGCCCGCACGACCGTACGGCCGTCCCGCGCGATCAGGCCGGGCACGGCGACCGCGGGCCCGGCGGGGCGCAGCCCCTGCCTCTCGGCCTCGGCGACGACCTGGGATATGAGCGCGGTCAGGTCCCGCGCCCCCGGCTCGGGCGCGCGGCCCCGGTTCGTGCCGTGCCGCACCGCCCGGGCCCGCCCCTCGCCGCGCAGGTCGACCACGCAGGCCGCGAGGTGGTCGACGCCGACCTCGGCGCCCACGCCCGCCGGGCCGCGCCCGCTGACGGCGAGCGCCGAGCCGGGACGGCCGACCCGGCCGGGCCGCTCGGGGCCGAGTTCCTGCAGCAGGCCGGACCGGATCAGCTCGTCGACCAGCGTCGACACCGCCGCACGTGTCAGCCCGATGCGCGAGGCGACCGCCGCCCGCGACAGCGGGCCCTCGGAGCTGACGGCATGCATGACCCGCGCCAGGTTGCGGCGGCGCATGCCCTGCTGGGTGTCGGGCAGTGCCCGGCCGGGACCGGCGGGGGGGGGGGCGTGCAGCGGTGCGGTCATGCCTCCGTCGTCCTCGGTCGTGTCCGGCGGCACGGGTTTGCCGGCCGGTGTCCGGCCACGGCGGTCCGTGGGCCGGGGCCGCCGGCGGGGCCCGGCGGCCGGGATCGTCAGCGGTTCTGCGGTCCTCGCTCCAGCAGCGGGGCCGCGTCGGGGAGTACCCCGGAGATCCTTTCCAGTGTCGCCTCGTCCCGCTCCACGGCCTCCAGCACCGGCCCGTCGGCGGTCTTCCACCGGCGGGCCACCGCGGCCGGGTCCTCGCCGGTCAGCAGCCCCGCGGCCTGCGCGGCGGCGCCCAGCGCGACCAGTTCCCGGGCCTGCGGGACCTGCACCGGACGCCCCGACAGACGGCGCACCGTCTGCTGCCATGCCGTGCCGCGGGCGCCGCCGCCGATCAGCAGCAGCGCGGTGGTGCGGTCCGCGTCCTGGTCGAGGACCAGGTCCAGCGCGCCGAGCAGGGCGTGGACGGCGCCGTCGTAGGCGGCCTGCAGCAGCTGTCCGGGCGTGGTGTCGTGCCGCAGCCCGTGCAGCAGCCCCGAGGCGCCGGGCAGGTTCGGGGTGCGCTCCCCGTCCAGGTAGGGGAGCAGAGTGACCGAGGTGCCCGGCTCCACCGCCTCCCGGTCCAGGCCGAGCAGGGCGGCGACGCGGTCGACGGCGAGCGTGCAGTTCAGGGTGCAGGCCAGCGGCAGCCAGCCGCCGCGCGCGTCGGCGAAGCCGGCCACCGTGCCGGTGGGGTCCGCGGGCCGGTGCTCGGACACCGCGTAGACGGTGCCCGAGGTGCCCAGGCTGAGCACCGGGGTGCCCGGGCGCAGTCCGAGGCCGAGCGCCGCGGCGGCGTTGTCCCCGGTGCCGGCCGCGACCAGGGTGCCCCGGGAGAACGGCAGGTCGTGGTGGCCGTCGCGCACCGTGCCGGCGACCTCCCCGGGCCGCACCACCCGGGGCAGCAGCGCCGGGTCGAGGCCGACCCGGGCGAGGATCTCCTCGTCGTACGCCTCCGTCGCCGACGCCCACCAGCCGGTGCCCGAGGCATCGCCCCGGTCGGTGGTGCCCTGACCGGTCAGGCGCTCGGTGAGGTAGTCGTGCGGCAGCCGCACCGCCGCGACCGACCGGGCCGCCTCGGGCTCGTGCTCGGCGAGCCAGGCCCACTTCGTCACCGTGAAGGAGGCGCCCGGCACACTGCCCGTGCGCTCCGCCCAGAACTTCGGACCGCCCAGCTCCTCCACCAGCCGACGGGCCTGGGGCGCCGAGCGCACGTCGTTCCACAGCAGAGCCGGCCGCACCGGTTCCCCCTGGGCGTCCAGGGTGACCAGGCCGTGCTGCTGGCCCGCGATCGACACGGCCGCGGCCTCGTGTGCCGCCTCGCCGCACTGGTGCAGCGCCGCGCACAGGGCGTCCCACCACTGGCGCGGGTCGCTCTCCCGGCCGTCCCCGCTGGAGACGGTGTGCGGTGCCTGCCCGCTCGCCACGACCCGACCGGTGGCCGCGTCGACGACGAGCGCCTTGGTGGACTGGGTGGACGAGTCCACACCGACGACGAGCGGACCCTCGGCTGCTGACATCGGCTCTCCCTCTTTTTTGCGGCTCACGGGCTGTGACCTGCGGTTTTCACGATACTTCGGGGGTCGGTGCCCGGGCTCGGCCCGGCTTCGCCCCCGCTGGTCCCTTCCCAGGGACGCGTCGGCATACTAATTTGTAAATCGCCATGACGAAATAGTCGCAAGCGAGCAAGGAGCCGCGGCATGAACTACCAGCCCACCCCCGAGGACAGGTTCACCTTCGGCCTGTGGACCGTCGGCTGGCAGGGGCGGGACCCCTTCGGTGACGCCACGCGCCCCGCCCTCGACCCGGTCGAGACGGTGCAGCGCCTGGCCGAACTGGGCGCCTACGGCGTGACCTTCCACGACGACGACCTGATCCCCTTCGGGTCCTCCGACACCGAGCGCGAGTCGCACGTCAAGCGGTTCCGCCAGGCCCTCGACGCGACCGGCATGACCGTCCCGATGGCCACCACCAACCTCTTCACCCACCCCGTCTTCAAGGACGGCGGGTTCACGGCCAACGACCGGGACGTGCGCCGCTACGCGCTGCGCAAGACCATCCGCAACATCGACCTGGCCGTCGAACTGGGCGCCAAGGTCTACGTCGCCTGGGGCGGCCGGGAGGGCGCGGAGTCCGGCGCCGCCAAGGACGTGCGCGCGGCCCTGGACCGCATGAAGGAGGCCTTCGACCTGCTCGGCGAGTACGTCACCTCCCAGGGCTACGACATCCGCTTCGCCATCGAGCCCAAGCCGAACGAGCCGCGCGGCGACATCCTGCTACCCACCATCGGTCACGCGCTGGCCTTCATCGAGCGCCTGGAGCGCCCCGAGCTGTACGGCGTCAACCCCGAGGTGGGCCACGAGCAGATGGCCGGCCTGAACTTCCCGCACGGCATCGCCCAGGCCCTGTGGGCGGGCAAGCTCTTCCACATCGACCTCAACGGCCAGTCCGGCATCAAGTACGACCAGGACCTGCGCTTCGGCGCCGGTGACCTGCGTGCCGCCTTCTGGCTGGTCGACCTGCTGGAGAGCGCCGGCTGGGAGGGCCCGCGCCACTTCGACTTCAAGCCGCCGCGGACGGAGGACATCGACGGTGTGTGGGCCTCCGCCGCGGGCTGCATGCGCAACTACCTCATCCTGAAGGAGCGCGCCGCCGCCTTCCGCGCCGACCCGGAGGTCCAGGAGGCCCTGCGCGCCGCCCGGCTCGACCAGCTCGCGCAGCCCACCGCGGCCGACGGCCTGCAGGCCCTGCTGGCCGACCGCACCGCCTACGAGGACTTCGACGTGGACGCCGCCGCCGCGCGCGGCATGGCCTTCGAACGACTCGACCAGCTCGCCATGGACCACCTGCTGGGTGCCCGGGGCTGACCCACGCGACGAGGGGGCACGCGCGCGCGTGCCCCCTCGTTCATGAGCGGCCGTCAGATGGCGTGCGGCAGACGCACGTACGTCACGGTCGTCTCCACGCCGCTGTCCACCAGCCGTCCCTGGGCGTCGAACGCGTCGGCGCCGTCCGTCATCCCGAAGTCGTTGTCGTTGACCAGCGCCAGCGTGCGCGCGTCCACGCGCGCCACGCCCTCGATCTTCCCGGGCACACCGTCGACCGTGCCCAGATCGATCACCAGGTGCTTGGCGAGCACCGGCACTCCCTGGGCGGCCGGGTCGTCCAGCTGCTCCAGGGACGGCGAGGCCGTCGCGTCGTCCCAGCGGCCTCCCAGGATGTTCGCGCCCCGTCCCAGCCGCACCAGCTGCAGACGGGCCGCCTTGTCGGTGCGCTCCTCCACCAGCAGCCGGTCACCGCCCACGGCGACCACCGAGGAGATCTTCAGCTCGGAGGTGTCGTCCTCGCTCGGATCGACCACGTCCACCGGGTCGAAGCGGTAGGCGTACTCCGCGGTGACCGCCCGCTCGCGCGGCGAGAAGCGCAGCAGGCGGGTGGTGCGCGAGGCATCTCCCGCGTCCTCGTCCGGCAGGGACAACGGGCTCTGCAGCGCCATCACGAGGTCGCCCCCCGGCAGTTGGGCCAGCCCCTCGAAACCGCGGTTGATCTTCCGGTGCAGCAGCACCGAGGGCAGCGCCTCGACCACCGGATAGTCGGTGCCGGTCAGACCGAGCCCTTGGGGCACGTACCGCGCGAGCACCTTCCCGCGCGCGGAGACGTGCACCAGGGAGGGACCGTACTCGTCGACTGACCACCACTCAATAACACACTGTGGGCGACCTGCAGAAACGCAGACAAGGACGCCCCGACCCGGTCTTTGCGGAGACGAGAGGGTCGGGGCGTCAGCTGCCACCTGTCCAGTGTGGGGCACGGACAGGGGCGTCGAGGGCTCGCCAGAGTCAGGGCCGAGCGGCGCGGATGCGCTACATGACGTAGCGAATCACGTGTACATCGCAAGTATCAACGGCATATGCTTGGAGTCACCCGAACGTGTGAACGAATACGGCGGGGCAGGGCTAGGAACCGAGCAGCTCGATCTCGATGGCCAGAGCGCCGAGCGCTTCCTTCTCGGGTGGGTAGATCGAGCGAATGTTCGCGAGCTGCTGCTCGCGGCTCACGGTCGGGTTGACGTTCGCCGGCCCCTCGCCGTCGAGCAGCGCCTCGAAGTCGTCGTACGCAGTGACCCGCTTCACGAGCACGTCGCACGTCTCGTCGGTGCCCTTGATCCGGAAGCGGATCGTGTCGCCCGCGGCCATATCGGCGAGGTGCGGGTACCGCACCCGGACCTCGATCGTCTTGCGGCCGGCGGCGACGAGATCGAAGTACCGGCGGTACAGGTTCAGCTCGTGCCTGCGGGCGGTGGTGCTGTCGCTCATGTGGTGGTGACGCTCCTCGTCGGTTGGGACATCAGGCGGCCGAGTTCGCCGGCCGAGTACGCGCGGAAGAAGTGCCGCGGATCGGCGAGCAGCACGTCGGCCATGTCGAGCAGCCGCTCGGCGTACTCGGACAACGAGCCGGGCCACATCCGCGTGTCGAGCATCCAGGGTGCGGACCCCTCGGGCAACGACGCCCGCCCCTCCCGGATGAGACTCTTCGACAGCTTCGCCCCGGTGTCGGTGACGACCTGCGGGCAGAACAGCCGGGTCGGCAGCTGCGCCCCGACGAGCCCGATCGCGGTCAGCGCGTTGTCGACGAGCGTCGAACCGAACACCCAGTCGCCGCCCTTGACCATGACGCTCAGGCGGTCCCGGTCGGCGGCGGCCGCGGTCTCCTTGACGAGGTTCCGGTACAGCGTGGCGAGGTCGAGGTACCCGCCGCCGTCGGCAGCGATAACGGCCTCGTACGGCCCGTGGTGCAGGCACACGGCGTGCACCTCGGCATGCTCGGCGTCGAGCAGGATGCGGGTGCGCTCGGCGTACTTCTCGGCCCATCCGCAGCCGGGGACCGAGCAGGGCACACGGACGTGCGGCACACCGTGGGCCGGGTCGAGCCACCAGCGGGCGGCGTCGATGCGGCGCTGCGCGCGCAGCCAGGTGAGCCGGAACTGCTCGCCAGCCTGCTGCCGCGAGTACATCTCGATCGAGTACGGGATCGACAGTCGCTCGGACAGCGCGTCGAACAGTGGCCGGTACAGCTCGTCGACCTGCTTGGCGAGCGCGGCCTCGCCGAGGGCGTGCGCGTAGGCGCGCTGGTACCGGTGCCCCGTCGCGGGGTCGTCGACGACGTCGTGCGGGGCGTTGTCGAGGGCGCCGAACAGCACGTCGACGGGGATGCCGAAGCGCGCCCGTACCCGAGCCGCAGCGGCGAACGTCAAGGACTGCACCAGGGAGGTGCCGAGGTGCGGCACGCCGTTGATCTGCGTACCGACCACGAACGTCACCCGCGCTGGCTGCATGGTCCGGATGCGGGGCGCGAGGACGTCCTCGGCGCTGCCGAGCGCGTTCGCGAGGACGGTGTTCGGTGAGACAGGTTGAGCGGTCACAGTTCCCCCTCGGTTGGGTGCGGGGTGCACGGCGGGACGCCCGGGGGAAGCGTCGACCGCCGTGCACCCCTGCCTATGCGTGAGCCGCGATCTCCTCGTCGAGGCTCACGATCGTGCAGTCGTACAGCGCCCGCACGAGCTGAGAGGCGATCGTCCAGCCCAGCAGCGGCGACTCGAACGGCGTCACCTCGGACACGGCCGGGATCGGCCCGCCCCGGCTCGCGGTGTACCGGCGCCCCCACACGCCGCACGCCACCGACGTGCCGACCCGCACGGCCACCGAACCGGCCCACAGGTGCGGGCACTCCTCGCGCGCCGTCCGTAGACACGAGCGGCAGATCGGTGGGTGCGTGGTGACCAGATCGTTCGGCCACCCGTCCCAGTCCGCGCGCTCGTCCTCCAGCAGCCACAGCACGCCACGGTCGTCGCGGTCGGCGGGCTCGCCGCACACCTGGCACAGCAGCCGCGCCATGGCGAGCCGCTGCCTTCCGGGGTGGACGACGCCGTACAGCGGCCGCCCGGTACCGGGCCGGCTCGGGCGGCGCAGCCACAGCACGCCGCGGTCGTCCCGGTCGGATGCGACCTCGCCGGCGTAGCCGATGCCGCCGAGCAGCCGGTACACGACCGGCGCGTCGGCCACCGACTCGCCCGACCACGAGGCGATAAACGGCACGGTCGACGGGCGGCGCCGACACTGCTTGTGCGTGTACGCCGGCGGCAGCAGCACCCCGAACCGATCGCGGCGCTGCACGCGCTTGCGCGGCTCGTCGTCCTCGATTGGCTGGTCGCAGATCGTGCAGATCACTCGCCGTCCTCCCCGAGCACCTTTCGCAGGGCGAGAACGCCGCGGGCGAGTTGAGTTACGTGGATGGACGCGGCGAGCGGGCCGAGGCCCAGTTCGAACCGCAGCGGGAACTCGGCGGCGTCGGCGGCGTTCGTGAGCCGGTACCAATCGCGCGAGTACATCGGCTGCTGCTGTGCCACGGCGCGTGCACGAGCAGCGAGCCGCTGCACCTCGGCGCTCAACTGGTCGTTGATCGCGACCATGCGCTCACGGTCGGGCATGCGGCGGCCAGACTCGAACGCGGCGACAATGAGCTGCGGCACCGGGTCCGAATCGGGCATCGATACCGTCATCGGGCGACCTCCGCAGCCCGTGCCGGCCGGGGCAGCCCGAGCAGGAACGCGACACGGTCCGCGGTCGCGGTCTCGTCGCCGTGCACGCCCAGCTCGTACCCGTACGCAGTGAGGTAGCGGCCGCCGTCATCGGTGACGATCTCGCCGACGCGCGGGTGCAGGGGATTGGTCACGCTGACGGCGTTATCTCCCTGATTCGTCATATGCAGCCCGCGCGCGGCGAGTTGGTCGGCCAGAATGGCCGGTGCGGTCATCGCGTCCATGCATCGATCACAGCGGACGGCGAGCATGCGCGGAATCTGACAACCTATGACACGGAGTTGATCAATGCCTCTAGCTGTGGCGATTACCGGAACACGACAGACAGGGCACCGAGAACTCGGCTGGTACGCCGAGCTGTTCGGCCGCTACCTCGGCCCGTGGGCGACCCCGGAAGCGCACTTCTACATCGGCGGCGCCGTCGGAATCGACAGCCTGACCCTGCTGTGGCTGGCCGGAAAAACCGCCGCACGGCTGACGGTCGTGGTGCCGGGCACCGTGGCGCAGCAGCCGGCCGACGCCCGGCAGGCGATCGAGCGGTGCCGCGACCGGATCGGCGAGATCACTGAACTCGGCGCCGCTGAGCTGCGTACGCCCGCGTACCACGCGAGGAACCGGTACATGGTCGACCGCGCGGACATGACGATCGGGTTTCCCCTCGCCGGCCCCGAGGGCACCTCGGGCACCTGGCAGACACTGAACTACACAGCGGCACAGGGAAAACCACGACTGATCGTGCCCATATGAGCTACGGAACGTGCATCATGAGGTCATGAGCGCGCACGACAGAGGCGTCGGCGCTGCCATACTCAAGCGGTTACGACTCGCTCGCGGCTGGTCGCTCGCCGACCTCGCACGAGCCATCATCGCCAAAGCGGCCGAGCTGGGGCAGCCGCTCGACGCGAGCGTCGCGAGTGTGCAGCGGTCCGTCGCACGGTGGGAGACCAGCAAGGCGCCCATCCTGCCCGGCGAGCGGTACCAACTCCTGCTCGCCCATCTGTACGCCCGCGGGGCCGATGGACAGTCGTCACTCGGTGCGGGTAGCGACTTCGCTGAACTGCTCGACGCGTTCGCGCACCTCGGCGAGAGCGAACGCCGCCTTGACGAGCTTCGTACGCTACTCGTTCGTACCTTGACCGACAGCGGCGGTGGGCTGCTCGCGCTGCTCGGCTCGTCGACGCAACGTGCCCTTTCCTCCGCCCTCGGTGATCCCTCGCGGCTTGATGAGAGCCTCCTCGACACGGTCCGGCTCGCCGTCCACGACGTCAATTCGCAGGTCGGCAGCGTGCCATTCGTAAGGGTGCAACTCCTGCTCGCGCCGATCGTCGAGTCGTGCCGTCGGCTGCTCGACGCGTCCGTGCCCGAGCCGCTGCGGCCGGGCCTGCAGGCGGTCGCCGCGCAGGCGTACACGCTCGCCGGCCGGGCCGCGTTCGAGACACGCGACGACGCCGCGGCAAGGGCGTTGTACGCAGAGGCGACCGCGGCCGCGGGCAACGCCGGACAGCCGTGGCAGCGGGCTGTCGTCCACATGAGTCACGCCCTGGTCACCCTGTACTCGACGCCCGGCCTCGACGCCGCGCAGCAGCTCGTCGACGCCGCGGTGCGGGACGCGCGGGCCGGGGAGAGCGTCACGGTCCGGGCGCGCGCGCACGCCCTGCAGGCGGAAATCGCCGCGCGACGCGGCGCCGAGCCGAACGCCGATGCAGCCGAACGCCGACGGGCAGAGAGGCACGCCAGGGCGGCGCTCGCACTTGCCTGGTACGACCTCGACAGCGACCGCGACGGCGACCCGGCGTCGTCTTCGTTCTCGCCCGCCCACCTGCGCGGGTTCGAGGGGGTCACGTCCCTGTACGTCGGCGATCCTCACACCGCGCACGACTACTTCGCCGACTCGGCCGCAGCCCTCGCCGCGCCGCGCGAGCGGGTGCAGCGGGCGATCGTGGCCACCGACCAGGCCCTCGCCCGCATCCGGCTCGACGAACCGGAGTCGGCCGCCGAGCTGCTGCACGGGTGCATTGATGCCGCCTCTGAGACAGGCGGCCGCGTTGCGGCGATACGGCTGCGCCGAGCCAGGGGCGACCTGCGGCCATGGCGCCGCGAGGACTGGTTCGGCGACCTCGATGACCACCTGATCGAGTCGCTCGGCGCGTAGCCGCAGACACACGAAAGGCGCCCCTGCCCGGCCGTGAGGCCAGACAGGGGCGCAGGTTCATGCGATGCGGCGGCGCTCGGCGGGCAGCCCGAGCAGGCTCGGCGACGAGGACGGGGTCGGCGACGGGCTGCTCGGCTGCTCGGCGCCGTCTCGTCGGCACACGAGCGCGTCGGGGTCCCACGATGGCGCTTGCAGGCTGTACCCGTCCGGGCAGGTCTGCCCATCGCGGCCGTCCTTGCCGTCGGCTCCGTCCTTGCCGGGCGGGCCGGCGGGACCCTGCGGACCGGCCGGTCCTGCGGGACCCTGCGGCCCGGGCGGGCCGGTCACCGTGGCGCCGGACTGCCCCGGTGCGCCGGATGGACCGGTGCGGCCAGGCGACCCGGCCGGACCGGGCGAGCCCGTGGCGCCCGGGCTGCCCTGCTCACCCTTCGGCCCGCGAGGGCCTGCAGGGCCGGGCACAGGCACCGGCACCGCGGCACGCGCGGGTAGGTCGTGGACAGCTGCCGTCGGATCGGGTGCAGCCGGTGTCTTGCCCTCCGCCTTGATCTGCGCGCGCAGCACCCGCACGTCGCTCGCCAACGTCGACACCGCGTCGCCGCGGCGGTTCGCTTCGGCCGCGAGCGCGTCGGCCCGCCGCGCCTCGGCGTCGATACGCAGCCACACGAGCACGACGGCGCCCGCCAGCAGCAGCAGTACGGCAGTGGCTGCGAGCGACCGCCATCGCTGCGCGAGGGCATGCTGAGTGCGCGTCACGTGGGCTGTCCTCCTAGCTCGACGATCCGCTCGCGCAGCCGCTCGTTCTCGGCCGTGAGCGTCTGGACCTGGGCCGGCAACGCCGCCTTGTCGGCCCGCTCGTGCGCGAGTTCGGCGTCCGCCGCGGCGAGCAGCCGCTCGTTCTCGACGAGCTTCGTCTGCAGCTTGTCGCGTTCTTCCTGCAGGTTGTCGACGAGCGTCGAGTACCCGCCGAGCACCGCGCCCGACTGCTGCGCGGCGTTCGCGCCGCGGTGCCCGTACAGCGCGGCGGCGGCCGCTGCGAGCCCGACGACGATGGTTCCGACGGCGCCGAGGGTCGCAGCGTCCACGCGGTCCTCCGGTCGTGCAGTGGGGGGTACGACGGCGGCCGTAAGGCCGCGGTGGTTGTGGGGCTCGTGCTCGCCCTTCACGGGGCCATCGCGGGCAGGACGATGACCTACCGGCTTGGGCTGGTGATCCTGCTCGTCGGACTCGCGGGCGTCGTCGAGACCCGGATACGTATCAACACTCACCGACTCATCGCACATCAGGTCGACATCGCGAGGATCACGGCGCAAGAGCGGCAGTCCTTCGCGGAAATGGGCTGGAAAGCCTGCCTCCTGAGCATGAAATCGGAACGCCCAAATGCGGCGGGCGCGGACATAGTTGAACTCCCCGCCCGCCGCACCTCCGAAATGCGCAGGGACGGCAGCGCATAGCAAGAGGGGGTCAAATGAACACCCGGCCGCGCGTCATCATCCCGGCCGCACAGTCCGTCGTAGCAGCCGAGCTGATTCCCGTCATCGGGTACGCCCGCGTCAGCACGTGGCGCGAGGAAATGATCAGCATCGACATTCAGAAGAGCGTCGTCGAAGACGCCGCCGCCCGGCGCGGCCGGTACGTCGCCGAGTGGATCATCGACGAGGATGCGACCGGCCGGAACTTCAAGCGCAAGGTCATGCGCGCGATCGAGATCGTCGAGGACCACGAGCGGCCCGAGCGCGAGCTTTGGTCATGGAAGTTCAGCCGCTTCGGCCGCAACCGGCACGGCGTCGCCATCAACCTTGCTCGGATCGAGAACGTCGGCGGCGAGTTGATCAGCGCCACAGAGGACGTCGACGCCAAAACGGCAGTCGGCCGCTTCACCCGCGGGATGCTCCTGGAGGTCGCCGCCTTCGAGAGCGACAGGGCTGGCGAACAGTGGAAGGAGACGCACGAACTGCGCCGCCGCCTCGGCCTGCCCGCCGCCGGCGGCCGCCGGTTCGGGTACCGGTGGTACCCACGGCGCATCCCTGACGGACGCGGCGGATGGGCGGTGCAGGAAGAGCGGTACGAGGTGCTGCCCAACGAGGCGGAACTCGCCGTTGACGCATTCCAGGACTACATCAAAGGCAAGACCGGCTTCGGGAAGATCGCGGAACGTTGGAACGACCTCGGATTCCTCAACACCCGTGGCGCGCCCTGGCAGGATCAGGGCGTCCGGGGGTACATGGACTCCGGATTCACGGCCGGACTGCTGTACGTGCACAACCCGGAAGCGCCTTGCGGGGATCCCGCCGGCTGCAAGAACGCTGAGCACTATACGTACCTCGCCGCCGAGCACGAGTCAGTGATCAACGGCGACGAGTGGGACAACTACCGTGACATGCGCACCGTGCGCCGGAACACGCCGCGACGGGCTCTCTCGCCTGTCTACCCGCTCGCCGGGCTCGTTCGGTGCGGGCTGTGCGGCAGCGCGGCCATGAATCATCAGACGCGGCGCGAGCGCGGCTATGCCTACCGCTGCGGCGCCCGAGCGCGGCGCAAGGTTCAGCACGACGCGGTGTGGGTGCGGCGCACAGTCGTCGAGGGAAGGGTGCTTGAGTGGCTGGTCGATCTGCGTAAGGAGATCGACGACATCGTCGCCGGGAAGATCGCCGTGCCGAAGCCACGCCGGGAACCCGACTTCGACAAGAAGCGCAAAAAGCTGCAGCGGGAGATCGAGAAAGCCACGGCCGCTATGCAGCGCGCGTTCGAGGCGTACACGCTCGGCGACGTATCGCGCGACGTCTACCTGAGCACCCGGGCGAAGCACGAGGATCGACGGAACGAGGCACAGCGGCAGCTCGATGAGCTGCCGTCGCCCGACAAGGAACCGCCCTCGCCGGTCCCGCACCGCGAGACGGTAATTGGCCTGCTCGCCGAGTGGGACACGATCAGCGTGCACTCTAAACGGGTGACGCTAGGTCGGTTGATTCGCCGGGTCGAGATCCGGCCCGACGATGATGTCACGGTGGTGCCGGTGTGGGCCCCTGCCGACCCACCGCTGAAGAAGGGCCCGGGACGTCCGTCGTACCGGCCTGAGTAGGCGTGTGTGTTATTCAGTTCTGGTCGACGAGCCAGAAGCTGCCGTCACCGGCCCGCACGATGCCCTCCGTGTCGAGCCCGTTCGGGTTGTACGACAGCGGCGTCCTGCCGTCGTAGGAGTACGGTGCCTCGTCGCGCCCCGCCTGGTCGGGCAGCCCGGTGACCGGCTTGCCGGAGGACGTCGTCAGGGGGATGGCGTCGAGCACCCGCACCGTGTCACCACGGACGGCGATCTTCACGATCGCCGGGTCGAAGCCCGGCACGGGGAAGGTGCGGCGCTTGGTGCCGTCCACCTTGACCTGCCCGTTCGGGCCGCGGTCCGTGACGGTCCAGAACTCGCCCGGCCGGCCCGCCGGGTAGACGTCGCTGCCGATGCCGCCGAGATCCACACCCCGGTCGTCCTCCACGCTGCCGGGCAGCAGCGCGTTGCTGAACGCGCCCAGCGGTATGTCCCCGAGCGTCGCGGTGCGCACGACACGTGCGGTGCCCGTACGGGGGTTCGCGGGGCCGTGGTCGCCGGCCGGAGCGGCCTGCGCCCCGCCCGCCGCCGCGAAGGCGGACAGCAGGGCGAACGGGAGCGCCGCCGCCAGGCAGCGGTGAACGCGGCGCCGGCCGGGGACGTGCGGGGACATCGGGCCTCCAGGGAAACGAACGCACAACTGCGGTGACAGCGGCCAGCGTTGGGCTCGCCGCGGAACGCCCGGCGACGGGCGGGTGAATGCCCGGCCTCCGCGAGCCGTCGGCCTGGAACGTACGGCCGGGCGCCGCGACCGGGGTGCCGCCAACCCCCCTGCGCGCACGGGGGCCTGCCCCAGAAGCACTTGGGTGCTGGCGCCATGGCCGGCACGAGGCCCCGGTCCGTACGTTTCCTCAGGTCAGCCCGTTTCCCACAGAGCCGGAGACCGAGCCATGCCCCAGCCCGCCGCCGTCGCCCTGGACGGCCCCCGAGACAGCACCGGCGGCCCGCCCGCCGGCCATCGGACCGGCAGCGAGTTCGCGCCGCTGCTGCGCACGGTCCGGGACCACGGCCTCCTGGGACGACGGCACGCCTGGTACGCGCGCGTCATCGCCACCAACGCGCTCGCCCTGGCAGGTGTCGTCACCGCGCTCGTCCTGATCGGCGACTCGTGGTGGGCGCTGCCGCTGGCGGTGCCGCTCGCCGTGCTCTTCGCCCGCACGGCGTTCATCGGCCACGACGCCGGCCACGCGCAGATCGGCGGCGACAAGGCCGTGGGCCGGCTCATCGGCCTGGTGCACGGCAATCTGCTGCTCGGCCTGAGCTACGGGTGGTGGAACGCCAAGCACAACCGGCACCACGCCAACCCCAACCACGTCGACAAGGACCCGGACGTCGCGGCGGACGTGCTGGTCTTCTCCGGAGAGCAGGCCGGCGGCCGCAGCGGTTTCCGGCGCTGGCTCACCCGCAACCAGGCCTGGTTGTTCTTCCCGCTCACCCTCCTGGAGGGCGTCGCCCTCAAGGTGCACAGCTTCCAGGACCTGCGCCGCCAGCCGCCCCGGGAGCGGGCGGTGGAGGGCGCGCTGCTCGTGACCCACGCCGTCGCCTACGTCACCCTGCTGCTCACCGTCCTGTCCCCGGGCAAGGCACTGGCGTTCGCCGCGCTGCACCAGGCACTCTTCGGCCTGCACCTGGGTCTGGCCTTCGCGCCGAACCACAAGGGCATGGAGATGCCCGACCCGGACGGCGAACCGTGGGGGCACCTGCGCCGCCAGGTCCTCACCTCCCGCAACATCCGCGGCGGGGCGCTGACCGACTGGTTCCTGGGCGGCCTCAACTACCAGATCGAGCACCATCTGTTCCCCAGCATGCCGCGCCCGCACCTGCGGCTCGCCCAGCCCCTGGTGCGCGCCCACTGCCGGGACCTGGGAGTGCCCTACGTCGAGACCGGCCTCGTCGACTCCTACCGGCAGGCGCTGCGCCACCTGCACGAGGTGGGGGAGCCCCTCCGGGCGGACCAGGCACCTTGATCACGAGGGTTGCCGACGCCGGCAGGGCCTGTCCGGCGGATCATGCCGCGGCCGACCGGGTCGCCCCGGGGTTCCCGCGACGTGATCCGTCGGGCAGGCCCTGCATCCGCGGGGGCGCGCGCCGGGGTCGCAGCGGCGGGCGCGGCGTGTGTCCCGTACGGGTGCTGACCCGTAGGGGTGCGGCCCGGGACGTCTCAGGGGTGTCTCCGGGACGTCTCAGGGTCACGGGCCGGAACCACTGGGGAGGGCGGAGCCGTTTCCACCACAGAGAGCGGACAGTGTCCGCGAAGGAGGCGACAGATGTCGAAGAACGCGAAGATCGCCGCGGGCGGTGTGGCGGCCGGTCTGATCCTGTTGATCTGGCTGCCCTGGTGGGCCGCGCTCCTGATAGTCCTGGGCGTTCCGGCCGCCGCCTACCTCGCGCTGGATCCGTCGCAGCGGCGCCGTCTGCGGCGCGTCACCCGCAAGGAGCTGGGCCGCTGAGACACCACCGCGCCGGCCTCTACTGCTGCAGGGAGCAGGAGTCGACGACGTCACCGCTCGCGGGCCTGCCGACGGTCCGGTCCGCGGGCGGCCGCAGCCCGTGCTCCACCCAGGCCACCAGCGCGTCGAACGCCGTCCGGTAGCAGGGCAGGATCGGGCGCAGCCGGTCGGGATAGGTGTCGTACAGCCCGTCGACGTGCGTACCGCCTTCGATCCGGTAGTACCGGTGCAGCCCGCCCCGTCCGCTCGCGTCCACCATGCGTGCGTACACGTCCGAGTCGGCCGCCACGGGCAGCAGCGTGTCCAGGTCGCCCTGCAGCGTGATCAGGGGCTTGCCGATCCGTCCGGTCAGCGCCACCCGGGCCACCGCCCGGTGCACCGAGGCGGGACGCGCGGCGTAGTCGTAGGCGGCGTCGGACGCGCACGGCGCGAGGATCTGCTGGGTCGTGCTCCCGGCGGAGGCACCCGGGCAGGCCGGATCGTAGGCCGGGTCGAACTCGGCCCGGTAGGTCTTCTGCGTCACGCCCCAGTAGGCCTGCTCGTGGTACGGCCACAGGAACTCCGAGCCGCGCGCGAAACCGGCCGCGTACATGGCGTCGTCGCCCGCGCTCCCCAGGGTCCGTGCGACGGCGGTGGGCAGCGAGGTGAGCAGGTTCGGGCCGTCGGCGGTCCACAGCGTCCCTTCCCAGTCCACGCCGCCGTCGTACAGCTCGGGGTGGTGCTCCAGCTGCCAGCGCGTGAGGTAGCCGCCGTTGGAGATGCCCGTCATGTACGTCCGTCGCGGGGCGCGACCGTAGCGTTGGGCGACCGCACGCTGGGCCGCTCTGGTCAGCTGGGTGGTCCGGGTGTTCCACTCGGCGACGGCGTCGCCGGGCCGGGTGCCGTCGCGGTAGAAGTCGGCCGAGTTGTTGCCCTTGTCGGTGGCGGCGTAGGCGTAGCCGCGGGCCAGCACCTGATCGGAGATGGCCTTGTCCGTGGCGTACTGCCGGCGGGTGCCGGGCGCCCCGGTGACCACCAGGCCGCCGTTCCAGCGGTCCGGCAGCCGGATCACGAACTGGGCGTCGTGCGGCCGGCCGTGCGTGGTGTTGAAGTGCGAGGAGTCCGGGAAGTAGCCGTCGATCTGTACCCCGGGCACCCCGGAGGGCGTACGGGTGGCCCGGGCCGTCAGACCGGCCTGGTCGGCCGGGTCCGTGTACGGCGTGCCGGCCAGCCCCGTGGTGGTCAGATCGGGAAGGCAGGCGGTCTGCTGGTAGGCCGCACCCGGCACCCGGAGCCGGTCCTGGCGGACGCAGTGCCCGTCGGTGCCGGCCGCGGCAGCCGCGGGCACGGGCCAGGTGACGGCGCCGGTGAGCAACGCGGCGGCGAGGAGCGGGACACCTCGGGACAGACGCACGACGGCCTCCAGAGCGAGAGCGATCAAGGACGGCTCGGGCGGTGAAGCCCGGAGCTGCCCCATCGTGCGGGCGGCTGTCCGCGTCCTCCACGGGTTCGCGCCACATGGGTCCGGTACCGGGTATGGCGATGCAGTACATAGATCACGTGCATCGCGGACACAGCACCCTGCGGCACGGCCTCAGCTCGGGCGTACCGCCAGCTCGTCGAGGGCCTGGAGGAGCTTGGGCAACTCCGGTCCCCGGCCGACCGGCAGCACCTCGCCGGGCCGCTCGTCGAGGAGCACGAAGGCGATGTCGTCGGTGCGGGCCACCATCGACCAGCCGGGGCCGTCGGCCCGCAGGGTCCGCGCGTCACCCGGCGCGAAGGACGACCGGACACGGCCCAGGGGCGGCGGCGAGTCCACGTACGCGCGGGCCTCCGCCAGGACGCGCCGCACGGCGCCGTGACCCTCCGGCGCCCGCTGACCGGCACCGTCCGGCGCACCGCCCCCGGCACTGGCTCCCGCGCCCGTCGCCGTGCTGCCGGCCACGGCTCCCTCGCCGGGTCGGGCCGCCACGCCGACCGTGTCCGGAGCGGCGAAGGCGTCGTCGTCGAGCTGCTCCCGCCACGCCGTCCACTGCAGGGCGATCTCGTCGGCGCCCAGCCGGCGCTGAGCGGGCCCCCAGGTGCTGGTGTCCGGCGGAGACAGCAGGGGCCCGTCCCCGGCCTCCGGGTCGGGATCGTGCGGCGCGGGCACACCGGGCGCGGCCACCGCGACGGCGAGGGGCCAGCCCGGCAGTGCGGCGACGACCGAGCGCTCGTCGGGCGACAGGTCGTACTCCATGCCGCAGTCCCAGGAGGCGATGGCCACCGCGACCAGTGACACGTCGTCGACGACGACCGTCCACCGCGCGCCGGTGCCGTCCTGACCGAGCACCAAGCCGTAGCCGTCGGCGAGCGGTGCCAGGCCGAGCGCCGCGCAGGCCTCCGGATAGTCGTCGCCCAGCACGCTCGGGAACTGCGCCGGCGTCAGCAGCACCGCCGTGAGCACATAGAGCGCGTCGTCCGCGGCGGCCCCGGCCTCCTCGTCCGTCCCGGCCATTCGAGAGCCTCCCATGGTTCGTCCAACGGCGCGCACCCTAGTGGCCGAGGAAGCCGCTTGTCACGACCCGCAGGACCACGCGGACCTGCAGTTTTCCACCTGGACGGGGCGAAATTGGCCGCCGTGCGAAAGCTGCCCGGCAGGCGGACGCCTTCCCCGGGGCGTCGCCGGAACCGCCCGTGCTTCTGCCGCTACGCCCAGTAGAGTTGGAGGTCCGACGGCAGAAGGGGCGGGACGTGGCCAAGCGGTTCGAGCGGCTGGAGCAGATCCTTCGCATGGATCCGGTGGCGGACGCCACGGAGATCTACCGGCTCACCGCCGCCTACGAGTTCCCCTGGGACGTCACGCGCGCCCTCGAACTGGCCCTGTACCGGACGTACGCCGTGCCGAGCATCGGCCGGCTGCTCGCCGAGACCGCCGAACTCACCGAGCGCACCCAGAAGCGCTACGACGACACCTCCCTGCTCCTCGACACTGTTGTCGAACACGGCTTTTCCGGCGAACAGGGCCGCACCGCGATCCGGCGCATCAACCAGATGCACCGCAGCTACGACATCAGCAACGACGACATGCGGTACGTCCTGTGCACGTTCGTGGTGATGCCCAAGCGCTGGATCGACGCCTACGGCTGGCGCAGGCTCTCCCGGCACGAGATCGTCGCCTCCGCCGTGCACTACCGCACGCTCGGCCGGCACATGGGCATCAAGGACATCCCCGAGACCTACGAGGAGTTCGAGGCCCATCTCGACGCCTACGAAGCTGCCCACTTCGCCTGGGACGAGCAGGCGCGCACGGTCTCCGACGCCACGCTGAACCTGATGGCCTCCTGGTACCCGCGCCCCCTGGCGCCCCTCCTGCGCGGCGCCACCCTGGCGCTGCTGGACGACCCGCTGCTGACAGCCTTCCGCTACGACCCCCCGTCCGCTCTCACCCGCACCCTCGTGCGTCGCGCGCTGCGTGCCCGGGGCCGCGCCGTGCGGCTGCTGCCGCCGCGCCGCTCACCCCACTTCGCACGGCAGAACTGGGAGATCAAGAGCTACCCGAACGGCTACCGGGTGGCCGACCTCGGCACCCGCCCGGTCCCCGGCGTGCGCGGCTGCCCGGTGCGGCACGCAGAGGGTACGGCGGGCAGCACCGGCCGGCCGGCGTGAGCCTGCTGCGCGGCCGTCCGCGTCACCTCTCGCGTGGATCCGCTCGCGCATCCGTCACCCCTCCCGCGTCAGTCCGCGCGGACGGCCAGCGCCAGGAAGCGGGCGTCCTCGTCGACGTACGACGTCATCCGCCACCCCGCCTCGGCGAGCAGCGGCCGCAGGTTGGGCTCCGCGCGCAGGTCGTCCGGGGTGATCTGCCGTCCCTGACGTGCCGCGAGCGCCGCCCGCCCGACGGGGTGGAACAGGGCCAGGGTGCCGCCGGGCCGCACCACGCGCCGCAGCTCCCGCAGGTTCTCGGCGGGCCGTGGCAGGTGGGCGATCAGCCCCGCCGCGAAGACGGCGTCCAACGACTCCGGGCGCAGCGGCAGCGCGGCGACGTCGGCGAGCAGCAGACGCCCGTCCTGGTCCCGCCCGGCCCGTACGGCGGCCTGCAGCATGGCCGGGGTCAGATCGACGCCCACGACGACACCCGTCGCGCCCACGGCGGCGCGCAGCGCCGGAAGGGCACGGCCGGTACCGCACCCGGCGTCGAGCACCCGGTCGCCCGGGTGCAGCCCGAGTGCGGCCACCGCGGCCGCGTAGGCGGGACCGTCGTCGGGGAACCTGCTGTCCCAGTCGGCGGCGCGGGCGGTGAAGAACTCCTGGACGTGTGTGTGCTCCTCGCTCATTCCCGCATCATGGCGCACACAGACGACCGCGCGCGCCGCCCCGTCCTCACTCCGCCAGGTCGCGCACCGCCACCACCTTGTCGATCGGGACCCGTCCCAGGAGCTCCCCCGGGACGCCGTTGCGGGCCCCGAACTCCTCGGCGCGCTCCTCGCCCATGTAGCGGGCGCCGATCCGCGTGGCCCAGTGCCGCAGCTCCTCCAGGTCCTCCGACAGCCGGGCGCGGCCGTGCAGCACCACGAAGGAGTACGGCGGCCGGTCGTCGTCCACGCACAGGGCGACGCGGCCGTCACGGGCCAGATTGCGCCCCTTCACCGTCTCCTTGCCGGTGTTGAACACCAGGTCGTCCCCGTCGAGCAGAAACCAGATCGGGGCGACGTGCGGGCTGTCGTCGGCCCGGACCGTGGCCAGCTTTCCGGTGCGGGTGCCCTCGGAGACGAACGCCCGCCATTCCTCGTCGGTCATCTTCTGTGCCATGCCCCCATCCTGCTTGCCGGGGCCGCCGCCGTGGTGAAGGCTTGCGGGGGATCCTCCGGCCAAGGGGGGGACACGCGACAGGGGGAGGCCGCGACATGGCGCAGAACCAGACACTCGGCCGGCTGCTGGACGACCTGACCGAGCGGGTGGCACACGTACGGCACGCCCTGGTGCTGTCCAGCGACGGGCTGGTCACGGGCGCGAGCACGGGCCTGCGGCGGGAGGACGCCGAGCATCTCGCGGCCGTCTCCTCCGGACTGCACAGCCTCGCCAAGGGATCGGGCATCCACTTCGGCGCGGGCTCGGTACGCCAGACGATCGTCGAGTTCGACGACGCCCTGCTCTTCGTCACGGCCGCGGGCGCGGGCAGTTGCCTGTGCGTCCTGAGCGGCTCCGAGGCCGACATGGGCCAGATCGCCTACGAGATGACCCTGCTGGTGAACCGGCTCGGCGAGCACCTCGACCTGACCGCCCGCCAGCCCGGCCCGACTCCGCCGAGACACCCATGACCTGCTGATTCGCGACTGCCGTGGAGTTATCCACAGGCTCAAGCGGAGATCGCCGGCGGCATCTAACGTTCTTCGCAGGCGAGCGCAGCCGGCGCGAGCCACGGATGCCACGGGGGCGCGAACATGTCCGGCAACACGATCACCCACGAGCCGAAGCCCGCGGTCGCACCGGCCCGGCGACAGAACCGAACGGCCGTCAGCCCGACGCGGGCCGCCCGCGAACTGGGCCTCAAGCGAGCCGAGTTCGACCTGGCCGTCCACCTCGGTCTTGTCCGCACCCGGCGCGACGAGGGCGGAGAAGGCCGCTGCGTCGCCCGAGCCGAGATCGAACGTCTGCGGCACCAGGAGGGTTTCCCGCAGGAACTGCGGGAGCGGGTCACCAGCGTGGGCACTCGGGAGGGCGCGGAGATCATGGGCGTGACCCCGGCCAGGTTCACCCGCCTGGCCCGGCTGGGGCTGGTGGTGCCGGTGGCGTACTACCTGAACCGGTACCGGGCCGTCGTCTGGCGCTATCTGGCCTGCGAACTGCGGCAGTTCGCCGACAGCCGGGAGAACGCCGCGCTGCTGAAGCGGCCTTTGCCCCCGGGACTGCGGGACCAGCTGGAGGCGGGTGTGGACCTGCGTCCCCGCAACTGGCGTGGACGTTACCTGGGCTTCCTGTTGCGCCAGGCCGACGATCCGTGGGAACGAGCGGCCTGCGTGGCCTCGCTGCTCGATCCGATCCAGGTGTCGGAGATCGTCACCGACCCCTACGAACGGGCTCATCTCAACGGCTTCCGGCAGCCGCCGCCCGCCCACGGCGCCCCGGGCTCGCCCGCCGCCCACCTCGCGGAGCGGATCGCGACGGCGCAGGACGCCGACGAGATCGACTGGCTCCGTGCCGACCTGGCGCGCACCGTGCAGGAGGCGCGGATCCACCGGCCGGCGCCCAGGCCCGCACCCCCGCACTCCGGTCGACGCCACACGCGGGAACCGCACCCGCGCCTCGCCGGGCACCGGGGACGGCCGACGCCGCGGGAGTGTGAACACCCCGCCCCCGCCGGGCGCACACACATCCTGCTGAGCCGGCTTTTCGGCAGAGGGGACTGAGCCGCGGCGGGCGGCCGACCCCGGCCGGAACCCGCCCAGGCGCTCCGGTGGACCATGGCCCCCGGCGAGCGACGTCTACACGGCGCGGAACAGGCCCTCCTGAACGACCGACACGAGCAGGCGGCCCTCCCGGTCGTAGATCCGTCCGCGGGCCAGGCCCCGGCCACCGGTCGCGATCGGGGACTCCTGGTCGTACAGGAACCACTCGTCCGCCCGGAACGGCCGGTGGAACCACATGGCGTGGTCCAGCGACGCCATGTCGAAGCCTCGCGGCCCCCACAGTGGCTCGACCGGCAGGCGCACCGCGTCGAGCAGCGTCATGTCGCTGGCGTAGGTCAGCGCGCAGGTGTGCACCAGCGGGTCGTCGCCGAGCGGTCCGACGGCACGCATCCACACCGCACTGCGCGGCTCGGCCTCCTTGATCTCCTCCGGACTCCAGCGCAGCCGGTCGACGTACCGGATGTCGAAGGGCTGGCGCCGGGCCATGCGCTCCAGCTGATCGGGCAGCGCCCCCAAGTGCTCGCGGACCTCGTCGCCCACGGTCGGCAGCGACTCGGGATCCGGGACCTCGCGGGCCGGAGGCAGCTGGTGTTCGAAACTCCCCTGTTCAGGCTTGTGGAAGGAGGCGGTCAGCGTGAAGATCGTGCGGCCCTGCTGCACGGCGGTGACCCGGCGGGTCGGGAAGGACCGCCCGTCGCGCACCCGCTCGACCTGGTACACGATCGGAACCCCCGGCCGGCCGGGCCGCAGGAAGTACGCGTGCAGGGAGTGGACCGGGCGCTCGCCGTCGGTGGTGCGGCCGGCGGCGACCAGCGCCTGGCCCGCCACCTGGCCCCCGAAGACCCGCTGCAGCGACTCGTGCGGGCTGCGACCGCGGAATATGTTGACCTCGATCTGCTCCAGGTCGAGCAGGTCGACGAGCCGTTCGGCCGGGTTCGTCATGAGTGGCGTTCTCCTGTGGTCGCACAAGGACGGTAGCTGGTCAGGGACTGCGGCTGCGCTTCCGCTGCCGGGCGGACGACGCTCACAACTGGCCGACGTCGGTGACCCGGACGACCGCCCGGCCCTCGGCGTCGGAGGCGGCCAGGTCGATCTCGGCGCTGATGCCCCAGTCGTGGTCGCCGTTGGGATCGTCGAAGATCTGCCGCACCCGCCACAGCCCGTTCTGCGGCTCCTCCTGGATCACCAGCAGCTTGGGGCCGCGGGCGTCGGGGCCGGTGCCGAGGTCGTCGTACTCCTCCCAGTACCTGTCCATCGCCTCGCCCCACGCCTCGGCGTCCCAGCCGGACTCGGCGTCCATCTCGCCCAGTTCCTCGATCTGGTCGAGGGCGGCCAGCTCGACGCGGCGGAACATGGCGTTGCGCACCAGGACGCGGAAGGCGCGGGCGTTGGCCGTGACCGGCTTGACCTGATCGGCCTTCTCCTGGGCCTCCTCGGCGGTCATCACCTCCGGGTTGGCCAGCTGCTCCCACTCGTCCAGCAGACTGGAGTCGACCTGCCGCACCGTCTCGCCCAGCCAGGCGATCAGGTCCTGCAAATCCTCGGACTTCAGGTCGTCCGGGACGGTGTGCTCCAGGGCCTTGTAGGCGCTGGCCAGGTAGCGCAGCACGATCCCCTCGGTGCGGGCCAGCTCGTAGAAGGAGACCAGCTCCGTGAACGACAGCGCCCGCTCGTACATGTCGCGGACCACGGACTTCGGCGACAGCGGATGGTCACCGACCCACGGATGGCTCTTGCGGTAGGTGTTGTACGCGTGGAAGAGCAGCTCCTCCAGCGGCTTGGGGTAGGTGACGTCCTGGAGGCGCTCCATGCGCTCCTCGTACTCGACGCCGTCCGCCTTCATCGCGGCAACGGCCTCCCCGCGGGCCTTGTTCTGCTGGGCGACGAGGATCTGCCGCGGGTCGTCGAGCGTGGACTCCACGACGGAGACCATGTCCAGCGCGTAGGACGGCGACTCGGGGTCCAGCAGTTCGAACGCGGCCAGCGCGAACGTGGACAGCGGCTGGTTGAGCGCGAAGTCCTGCTGGAGATCGACCGTGAGGCGGACGATCCGGCCCTCGGCGTCGGGTTCGTCGAGCTTCTCGACGATGCCGCCGTCCAAGAGCGAGCGGTAGATGGCGATCGCCCGCCGGATGTGCCGCAGCTGCTGCTTGCGCGGCTCGTGGTTGTCCTCCAGCAGGTGCCGCATCGCCTCGAAGGCATTGCCGGGACGGGCGATCACCGACAGCAGCATCGCGTGCGTCACACGGAAGCGGGACGTCAGCGGTTCCGGCTCGGAGGCGATGAGCTTGTCGAAGGTGTTGTCCGTCCAGCCGACGAAGCCCTCCGGCGCCTTCTTGCGGACCACCTTGCGGCGCTTCTTCGGGTCGTCACCGGCCTTCGCGAGCGCCTTCTCGTTCTCGATGACGTGCTCGGGGGCCTGCGCGACGACGAACCCCTCCGTGTCGAACCCCGCACGCCCGGCCCGGCCGGCGATCTGGTGGAACTCCCGGGCCCGCAGGGTGCGCACCCGGCTGCCGTCGTACTTGGTCAACGCCGTGAACAGCACCGTGCGGATCGGGACGTTGACACCGACGCCGAGCGTGTCCGTGCCGCAGATCACCTTCAGCAGACCCGCCTGCGCGAGCTTCTCCACCAGCCGCCGGTACTTGGGCAGCATGCCGGCGTGATGGACGCCGATGCCGTGGCGGACGTAGCGGGAGAGGGTGCGGCCGAAGCGGGTCGTGAAGCGGAAGTTGCCGATCAGCTCGGCGATCCGCTCCTTCTCCTCGCGCGAGCACATGTTGATGCTCATCAGCGCCTGCGCGCGCTCCGCGGCCTGCGCCTGGGTGAAGTGCACGATGTACACGGGCGCCTGCCGGCTCTGCAGCAGGTCGGTGAGCGTCTCGGTCAGCGGGGTGCGCCGGTACTCGTAGGACAGCGGCACCGGACGGGTCGCCGAGCGGACCACCGCCGTGGGACGGCCCGTGCGGCGGGTGAGGTCCTTCTCGAAGAAGGAGACGTCGCCGAGCGTGGCCGACATCAGGACGAACTGCGCCTGCGGCAGTTCCAGCAGCGGGATCTGCCAGGCCCAGCCGCGGTCCGGCTCGGCGTAGAAGTGGAACTCGTCCATGACGACCTGGCCGACGTCGGCGTGCTTGCCGTCGCGCAGCGCGATGGACGCCAGCACCTCGGCGGTGCAGCAGATGACGGGCGCGTCGGCGTTGACGGAGGCGTCACCGGTGAGCATGCCGACGTTCTCCGTGCCGAACAGCTTGCACAGCTCGAAGAACTTCTCCGATACCAGTGCCTTGATCGGAGCCGTGTAGAAGGTGACCTCGTCCCGGGCCAGGGCCGCGAAGTGCGCGCCGGCGGCGATCATGCTCTTGCCGGAGCCGGTGGGCGTCGACACGATCACGTTCGCGCCGGAGACGACCTCGATCAGGGCCTCTTCCTGGTGCGGGTAGAGCGTGAGACCCCGTTCCTGGGCCCACGAGTCGAAGGCCTCGTACAGGGCGTCGGGGTCGGCGGTCGGCGGCAGCTGATCGATGAGGGTCACGCACCCATCTTGCCTGGCCGCCCGGCCCGGGCGGGAATCGGCTGCCGGAGCGAAGATCACGACCGCTACGCTGTGTCGCCGAGGGAGCATCGGCGGACCGGGTCAACGGGACGGCGGCGGACAGGAAATGGGGCGGAAGACGGCCATGATGGGACCAGCACACTCACTGTCCGGCGCGGCGGCCTGGCTGGGGGTGGGAGCCGCCACGGCGGCAGCGGGGCATCCGATGCCCTGGCCGGTCCTGCTGTGCGGCGCGCTGATCTGCGCCGGCGCCGCGCTCGCCCCGGACCTGGACCACAAGGCCGCCACGATCTCCCGGGCCTTCGGACCGATCTCGCACGGACTGTGCGAGATCGTCGACAAACTCTCCTACGCCGTCTACAAGGCCACGCGCAAGAAGGGCGACCCACGCCGTTCCGGCGGCCACCGCACACTGACGCACACCTGGCTGTGGGCGGTGCTGATCGGCGCCGGCACCTCCCTCCTGGCGATCACCGGCGGGCGCTGGGCGGTGCTGGCGATCCTTTTCGTCCACATGGTGCTGGCCATCGAGGGCCTGCTGTGGCGAGCGGCCCGCGGCTCCAGCAGCGACGTCCTGGTGTGGCTGCTGGCCGCGACGAGCGCCTGGATACTCGCCGGCATCCTCGACCAGCCCGGCAACGGATCGAACTGGCTGTTCACGGCCCCGGGCCAGGAGTACCTGTGGCTGGGGCTGCCGATCGTCCTGGGCGCGCTGGTGCACGACATCGGGGACGCGCTGACCGTCTCCGGCTGCCCGATCCTGTGGCCGATACCCGTGGGCCGCAAGCGCTGGTACCCGGTCGGTCCGCCGAAGGCGATGCGGTTCCGCGCCGGCAGCTGGGTCGAGCTGAAGGTGCTGATGCCGGCGTTCATGGTGCTCGGCGGGGTGGGCTGCGCGGCCGCGCTCAACGTCATCTGAGCGAGCCGCCCGGCCCGGCGTCAGGCCGGCGCGTCCGCTCCGGAACCCTGCCTGCCCTGACCGCGGGTGCCGAAGCGGCGCTCGAACCGGGCGATGCGCCCCTCGGAGTCCACCGTGCGCGCCTTGCCGGTGTAGAAGGGATGGCTCTCCGAGGAGATCTCCACGTCCACGACCGGGTAGGTCTGCCCATCGTCCCAGTCGATGGTCTGGTCACTGGTGGCCGTGGACCGGGTGAGGAAGGCGTAGCCGGCGGCCCGGTCGCGGAAGACCACGGGGTGGTAGCCGGGGTGCTTGTCCTGCTGCATGAGTGCTCCTCGTACGTGGGAGGCAGGCCGGACGGGCGAGGCGGGGCCGGTGGCGCACGGACGGCCACGTCAGCCGCGCAGGCCGTCCTCGTCCACGACGTGCATCGCCGCCTCTTCGGCGGAGGCCGCCGCACCGTCGATGCCGACGTCCGAGGCGACCAGCGCGCTCTCCTCGTCCTCGTGCGCGCCCTCGTCGGGTGCGACGAGCCGGCCGGAGCGGGCGGCGCCCACCTCGTTGTCCAGGAGTTCCCCGTCCGTGCCGGTGCAGTCGCCGATACCGTCGCCGTCCGGGGCCGCCAGGTCGGGCAGCTCCTCGGACAGCCGCTGCTCCAGGGTCTCGCCCCGTCGGCGCTCGGCGGCGGTCACACCGGTGTGCTCCACGGCCCAGGGCCGCTCGGGAGGGGACCAGCCACGGTCGAGGGGATCTTCGACGCCGTCGTACTCAAGGGTGTCCTCCGAGTCCAGCACTCCTGTGTCTTCCTTGATCTCGGAGTCCGGATCGGGCTGGTAGACGTCGTCTCCCCAGCCGTCGGCGCTGTCCACGGATACCTCCAGGTGGTGGGGACGGTTCCGTTCTCACCACGGTCGGTGGCCGACCGTGGTGCGCGGGGCAGGGCTTTCACCCGGTGTGCACCGGACGGTTCCCGGGCGCTCCCCGTGCCACTGCCGCTTTCCAGATTTCCACCCCTGTTCGGCACCGCGCAACGGCACGGCGGCGGGCGGCCCCGCCCCCCCGCCCCCCCCCCGCCCCGGGCGGTCGCCCCCCCCCCCCCCCCCCCCCCCCCCGCCCCCGCCGCGCCCCGCGCGCCCCAGCGCCGCGCCGGCGCCCGCCGCCGCGGCCCGCGCCGCGTGGCCGCCCCGCCCGCCGCTGCGCCCCCGCCCCGCCCCCGCCCTCACGGCCC
>NZ_LR732544.1:6414227-6432728 GCF_902506575.1 Streptomyces mexicanus
TCCCCCCGGGGGGGGGGGGCGGGTCCGGTTCCCCCCAGGGGGGGGGGCGGCCGGGGGGGGGGGGGCCGGGCTTTCCCCCCGGGGTCCCCGGGGGGGTCCCGGGGCGCCCCCCGGCCCCCTGCCGCTTCCCAGTTTCCCCCCCCTGTCCGGCCCCGCGCACGGGCCGGGGGGGGGGCGCCCCGGCCCGGGCGGCCCGCCGCGGGCCGAGGACGTTGCGACCGCCCCGGCCGCCCTCCCCTCGGCCTCAGCCGTGCCAGGAGCGCCACAGCGCCGCGTAGGCGCCGTCCGCGGCGACCAGCTCGTCGTGGCTGCCCAGCTCGCTGATGCGCCCCTGCTCGACCACCGCGATCACGTCCGCGTCGTGCGCGGTGTGGAGCCGGTGCGCGATGGCGACGACCGTACGGCCCGCGAGGACCCGGGCCAGGGACCGCTCCAGATGGCGGGCGGCCCGCGGGTCGAGCAGCGAGGTCGCCTCGTCCAGGACCAGGGTGTGCGGGTCGGCCAGGACCAGACGGGCCAGCGCGATCTGCTGGGCCTGGGCCGGGGTGAGCGCCGCGCCACCGGAGCCGACCTCGGTGTCCAGGCCGTCGTCGAGCGCGCGGGCCCAGCCGTCCGCGTCGACGGCACCGAGCGCCGCCCACAGCTCGGCGTCGGTCGCCTCCGGGCGGGCCAGCCGGAGGTTGTCGCGCAGGGAGCCGACGAAGACGTGGTGCTCCTGGTTGACCAGGGCGACGTGGGAACGCACGCCCTCGGCGGTCATCCGGGACAGCTCGGCGTCGCCGAGGGTGACCCGGCCGCTGCGGGGCGCGTAGATCCCGGCGAGCAGCCGGCCGAGCGTGGACTTGCCGGCGCCCGAGGATCCCACCAGGGCCAGCCGGGTGCCCGGCGTCACCCGCAGGGTCACCTCGCGCAGCACGTCGACGCCCTCCCGGTAGCCGAAGTGCACCGTGTCGGCGTGGACCTCCCGGCCCCGCGGAGCGAGCGAGGGGTCGCCTGCGTCCGGTTCGATGTCGCGGACGCCGACCAGCCGGGCCAGGGACACCTGCGCGACCTGCAACTCGTCGTACCAGCGCAGGATCAGCCCCACCGGGTCGACGAGCATCTGCGCGATGAGCGCACCGGTGGTCAGCTCCCCGACGGCGACCCAGCCGTGCAGGACGAACACGCCGCCGAGCAGCAGCACGGACGCGAGCACCGTCACGTGCGTGACGTTGATGACCGGGAACAGCACCGAGCGCAGCCACAGCGTGTAGCGCTCCCACGCCGTCCACTCCTTGATCCGGCGCTCCGACAGGGCGATGCGCCGGTCGCCGAGCCGGTGCGCCTCCACGGTGCGTCCGGCGTCGACCGTCTCGGCGAGCGCGGCGGCCACGGCGGCGTAGCCGGCGGCCTCCGAGCGGTAGGCGGACGGCGCCCGCCGGAAGTACCACCGGCAGCCGACGATCAGCAGCGGCAGGGCGAGCAGCACGGCCGCGGCCAGCGGCGGCGCCGTGACGACCAGGCCGCCCAGCAGCAGCGCCGCCCACACCACCCCGATCGCCAGCTGCGGCACGGCCTCGCGCATCGCGTTGGCGAGCCGGTCGATGTCGGTGGTGATGCGGGAGAGCAGATCGCCCGTGCCCGCCCGCTCCAGGACGCCCGGCGGCAGGCCGACCGACCGGACGAGGAAGTCCTCGCGCAGATCGGCCAGCATCCTCTCGCCGAGCATCGCCCCGCGCAGCCGCACCTCGCGGACGAACACCGCCTGCACGATCAACGCGAGGACGAACAGCGTGGCGGTGAGTCCCAGGCGGACACCCTCCGCACCGTCGGAGACCCGCTGGACCAGGCCGCCCAGCAGCCGGGGACCCGCCATGGAGGCGAGTACGGCGACCGTGTTGACGGTGACGAGAAGGACGAAGGCGCGGCGGTGACGGTGCAGCAGCTCCTTGACGTAGGCGCGTACGGTGGCGGGCGCGCCGACGGGCAGGGTGTTCGCCGTGGTCGGGGCCGCCGGGTCGTAGGCGGGGGGTGCCACGCCGATCATGCGGTCTCCTCCATCTCCTCCAGCGCACCCTTGAGGGCCGCCTCCTCCAGCACGTCGGTCCGCTCGGCCCTCTTCGCCCTCTCAGCCCCCTGGGTCTTGTGGGTCCTGTCCGTCCTGGCGCTTGCATCCGGCTGGTCGGCCCGGACGCGTTCCTCGTCCGTCTCGCGGGTCACCACCGCCCGGTACCGCGGTTCGCTGTGCACGAGGTCGCGGTGCGTTCCGACGGCCGCGACCGTGCCCTCATGGACCAGCACCACCTGGTCGGCCCGGTCCAGCAGCAGCGGTGAGGAGGTGAAGACCACCGTGGTTCGACCCGTGCGTACACTCCGCAGCCCCTGCGCGATCCGCGCCTCGGTGTGGGAGTCCACGGCCGAGGTCGGCTCGTCCAGGACGAGCACCTCCGGATCGGTGACGAGGGAGCGGGCGAGGGCGAGACGCTGCCGCTGCCCCCCGGAGAGGGACCGGCCGCGCTCGGTGATCGGGACGTCCATCGGATCGACGGTGTCCGGTGACCCCTGCGCCAGCGCGTCCAGAACGTCGTCGCACTGCGCCGCCGCCAGTGCCACATCGGCGGTCACGTCACCCGAGGCCGGCACGTCGAGCAGCTCGCGCAGCGAACCGGACAGCAGCACCGGGTCCTTGTCCTGGACCAGGACGACCGTACGGGCCAGGTCGAGCGGCAGTCCGTCGAGCGGGACGCCGCCCAGCAGCACGGACGCGCCCGGTTCGCCGGGGTGGCCGCCGAGCCGCTCCGCCAGACGGCCCGCGGCGTCCGGGTCCCCGCACACCACGGCGGTCAGGCGGCCCGCGGGCGCGTGCAGTCCGGTCGCGGGGTCGTACAGGTCACCGGACGGGAGCGACACAGCGGTCCGGGCCGCGCGGTCTCCACCGCCCGGTGCGTCAGGGCGTGCGCCGCCCGGCAGATCACCGCGTTCGCCGTCCTGTGCGGCCGGCGCCGTGGTCCGCTGCAGGGACAGCACCCGCGCCGTGCGCTGCGCCGACGGTCGGGAGAAGGAGTACGCCATGGCGATCTCCTGGAAGTGCTGCAGCGGATAGGTGAGGACCATCACCGAGCTGTAGACGGTGACGAGTTCTCCCACCGTGATCCGGCCCGTGCGGGCCAGATGCACGCCGTACCAGACGACCGCGATCAGCAGCAGACCCGGCAGAAGCACCTGGATGGCGGCGATCAGCGACCACATGCGGGCGCTGCGGACGGCGGCGTGCCGTACCTCCTGGGAGGCGCGGCGGTAGCGATCCAGGAACAGCTGCTCGCCGCCGATGCCGCGCAGCACGCGCAGTCCGGCCACGGTGTCGGAGGCCAGCTCGGTGGCGCGGCCGGCCTTCTCGCGCTGCAGGTCGGCACGGCGCGTGGCCCGGGGCAGCAGTGGCAGCACCGTCAGCGCCAGCGCGGGCAGGCCCACCGCCACGACCAGGCCGAGTGCGGGCTGGTAGACGACGAGGGCGACACACACCAGCATGATGGTGACCGCGGCCGCGGTGAACCGGGACACGGCTTCCACGAACCAGCCGATCTTCTCGACGTCACCCGTGGACACGGCCACCACCTCGCCCGCGGCGACCCGACGGGTCAGGACCGAGCCCAACTCGGCGGCCTTGCGGGCCAGCAGTTGCTGCACCCGCGCGGCGGCGGTGATCCAGTTCGTGACGGCGGTGCGGTGCAGGAAGGTGTCACCGAGAGCATTACCGGCGCACGCCAGCACCAACAGGCCGCCGGTGAGCGCCAGGCGCGCGCCGGAGCGGTCGAGGACCGCCTGGACGGCGAGGCCGACGCAGAAGGGCAGGGCGGAGACCGAGGCGAAGTGCAGCAGGCCCCAGGCCAGGGACTTCAGTTGCCCGCCGAGCTGGTTGCGCCCCAGCCACCACAGGAATCGGGGACCCGAGCGTGCGTCCGGCACGCCCGGGTCGGGATACGGAAGGTCTTGGATCTGCATGACGTCCCAGTGGCTCGTGTCAGCTCGTGTCAGGGGAGTGGCTCGTATCAGGGCGGATGCGGCGAAAAGGACGAGGGGTGCGGCGACAAGCCGTGACAGCGTCGCTGCGCGTGGTCGCGAAAAGCAAGCGGTTTTCACGTACAAGGAGGGGGTCGGCCGTTGGTGTTGCTCGGCGTCGCGCACTTGTGTGCCCCGCTGCCTCACTTGGACTTCGGTGTCCCGCAGGGTCGCTCGGACCTCGGTGTGCCCTGTCGGACACGCCGGTGTCAGCGCCCTGCCGGACGGTCTGCCCTGCCGGACGGTCCGCCCTGCCCGAGCGTCCGCCTCACCGGATCGCCCGACCCGCCGATCGCCGGGACCGACATGCCTGAGAGGTACCAAAGAGCAGCGGATAAGGCTGTTTGGACCAATCTCGATTAGATCGTCCCGCATCTCGATGCCCACCATGGACGCATGCGAAATGGCGGTGCAAGGCGTGCGATGGCCGCGGCGGCGGCCTGCGGTTTCCTGATGGCGGCTCTGGCTGCGTGCGGCGATACGCGGACCGAGGTCCGTCACGGAGACGTCCCCAGGCCGGGCGGTCCCTCGGGAACCGCCCGGCCCAGTTCTCCGGCGAAGCCGACCCGCATCCCGGGGGTCGGCGAGCGCATGTGGCAGCGGATTCCCCTGGGGACCCGCCAGATCGTCGCGGTGTACGGCGAGGGGGAGAACTCACCCGACTCCACGCTCGTGCTGTACGAGAAACAGGGGGACTCCTGGCAGGAGAACGGGAGTTGGCCCGCGCACAACGGCAAGCGCGGCTGGAGCGCCCACCACCGGGAGGGCGACGAGCGCACCCCCGTAGGGGTGTTCAGCCTCTCCGACGCCGGCGGACTCCTCGACGACCCGGGCGCCAAGCTCCCCTACACGCAGGACGAGGAGGCGTTCGAGACGCCGTACTACTGGGACGAGAACCACTGGCACGACTTCGACTACGTCATCGCCATCAACTACAACCGGGTGCCGGGCACCCGTCCGGACGACCCGACCCGCCCGCTGGGGCAGAAGAAGGGCGGCGGCATCTGGCTGCACCTGGACCACGGTGACGGCACGCTGGGGTGCGTCAGCGTTCCGGGATCGGCGATGAGGTACCTGCTGCGCACGCTCGACCCCGAGAGCCGGCCCGTGGTGGTGATGGGGGACAAGGCCAGCCTGCGGGCCTGAGATCCGTCCGTCCGGCCGCATCCGGCGAAGCGCTCACAGCACCGCGGACTGGGTGCCGACTTCCGCGGGCCGGCGCCGTCGGCGCGGTGCCGACCGCCTCGGCCGGGCGGCAGCTCCGGCGCGGTCGGTCCGTTACCGGTGGCGTCCGGCACCTCCAGCACTGTCGGTCCGTCACCGGGTGGCCTCGGTCCGGCACCTCCAGCGCCGTCGGTCCGTTACCGGTGGCCTCCGTCCGGTACCTCCAGCGCCGTCGGTCCGTTACCGGTGGCCTCCGTCCGGTACCTCCAGCGCCGTCGGTCCGTTACCGGTGGCCTCGGTCCGGCACATCCAGCGCCGTCGGTCCGTTATCCGGTGGCCTCCGTCCGGCGCATCCAACACCGGCGGGCCAGTGCGGCCGTCTCAGGGCTGCGCCGTCGGGCGAGTGCGGCGTCTCGGTGCAGCAGCGTCGGGCCGGTGCCGAGCCGTCTCGGTGCAGCGCTGCCGCTCCGATGGTTCCCGTCGTGCCTCAGCAGTGCCGTTCCTGTGCCGGTGCCGCGCTGACCAGGGTGTCCAACAACCCGCCGAGCGTCTCGCGCTGTTCGCCCGTCAGGGGCGCGAGGATCTCCTCGGCGGCGGCCCGGCGCGCGTGGTGCAGCGCGCGCAGCGTCGCACGGCCGTCATCGGTCAACTCGATGCGGATCACCCGGCGGTTGGCCGGGTCGGGGACCCGGCGCACCTTGCCGCTCGTCTCCAGCCCGTCCACGAGCGTGGTCACCGCGCGCGGCACGACCTCCAGGGCCTGCGCGAGATCGGCCATGCGAGGCGGCTCGCCGAAGTGCGCCAGCGTGCGCAGCAGCCGGGACTGGGCGGGCGTGATGCCCAGGGCGTGCTCCTCCAGATGGCGCTTCTGGATGCGGTGCAGCCGGCGGGTGAGCCGGAGCAGTTGCTCGGCGAGGAGGCCGTCGGAGTCGGGGCTGGTCATGCGGGAACCATATCAGGACCACGCTCATTGTGAGTATAGGTAACAATGAGCTAGGATCCCTGTGTCAGCCGCCGTGCGTCCGCGCCGCGCCCCGCCGACGCCGCCGTTAACGCCCGGCGCCCACCCACCTCCGTAGGAGCCCATGCACCCCGACCGCCAACCCTCCTGGACCCCGCCGCCGGACGCCAAGGACCAGCCCCGGCAGGTCCGCCGCATCCTGCGGCTGTTCCGGCCCTACCGGGGCCGCCTCGCGGTCGTCGGCCTGCTGGTCGGCGCCGCCTCGCTGGTCTCCGTGGCCACGCCCTTCCTGCTGAAGGAAACCCTCGACGTCGCGATCCCCCAGGGCCGCACCGGGCTGCTCACCGTGCTCGCCGCGGGCATGATCCTCAGCGCCGTGCTCACCAGCGTCTTCGGTGTCCTGCAGACCCTGATCTCCACGACCGTGGGCCAGCGCGTCATGCACGACCTGCGCACCGCCGTCTACGGGCGCCTGCAGCGCATGTCGCTCGCCTTCTTCACCCGCACCCGCACCGGCGAGGTGCAGTCCCGCATCGCCAACGACATCGGCGGCATGCAGGCCACCGTCACCTCCACCGCCACCTCCCTGGTCTCCAACCTCACCAGCGTGGTGGCCACGATCGTCGCGATGGTGGCCCTGGACTGGCGGCTGACGATCGTCTCGCTGCTTCTGCTGCCGGTGTTCGTGTGGATCAGCCGCCGGGTCGGCAACGAGCGCAAGAAGATCACCACACAGCGTCAGAAGCAGATGGCGGCGATGGCCGCCACCGTCACCGAGTCGCTGTCCGTCAGCGGCATCCTGCTCGGCCGCACCATGGGCCGCTCCGACTCGCTGACCGCGTCCTTCGCTGAGGAGTCCGAACGCCTGGTCGACCTCGAGGTGCGGTCCAACATGGCCGGGCGCTGGCGCATGGCGGTCATCACCATCGTCATGGCCGCCATGCCGGCCGTCATCTACTGGACCGCGGGGCTGGCCCTGCAGTTCGGCGGGCCGAAGGTCTCCATCGGCACCATCGTCGCCTTCGTCTCGCTCCAGCAGGGCCTGTTCCGGCCGACCGTGAGCCTGCTGTCGACCGGCGTGCAGATCCAGACCTCGCTGGCGCTGTTCCAGCGCATCTTCGAATACCTGGACCTGCCGATCGACATCACCGAGCGCGAGCGGCCCGTCCACCTCGACCAGGTCAAGGGAGAGGTCCGGTTCGAGAACGTCACCTTCCGCTATGACGGCAAGGACGACGGCGAGGGCGCCCCCATCCTCGACGGCATCGACCTCACCGTCCCGGCCGGCGGCAGCCTCGCGATCGTCGGCCCGACCGGCGCCGGCAAGTCCACGCTCGGCTACCTGGTGCCCCGGCTGTACGACGTGACCGGCGGCCGCGTCACCCTCGACGGGGTCGACGTGCGCGACCTGGACTTCGACACCCTCGCCCGCGCGGTCGGCGTGGTCTCCCAGGAGACGTACCTCTTCCACGCCTCCGTCGCCGACAACCTGCGCTTCGCCAAGCCAGACGCCACCGACGAGGAACTTCAGGCGGCGGCGCGCGCGGCCCAGATCCACGACCACATCGCGGCCCTGCCCGACGGCTACGACACCGTCGTCGGCGAGCGCGGCCACCGCTTCTCCGGAGGCGAGAAGCAGCGCCTGGCGATCGCCCGCACCATCCTGCGCGACCCGCCGGTCCTCATCCTCGACGAGGCCACCAGCGCGCTGGACACCCGTACGGAGGCCGCCGTGCAGGAGGCCATCGACGCCCTGTCCGCCAACCGGACCACCCTCACGATCGCGCACCGCCTGTCCACCGTCCGCGGCGCCGACCAGATCGTCGTCCTCGACTCCGGGCGCGTGGCCGAGCGCGGCACCCACGAGGAACTGCTGGAACTGGGCGGGCGCTACGCGGCGCTGGTCCGCCGCGACGCCCGGCTCGAACCGACGAAGTGACCACGGCCCGCCGACGAACCGACGCGAGCCGACGACGCGCGACGCTTGCGCCGTAACCCCTACACCGCGGCCTCAGCGCCACGGCTCCTGCGCCGGAGGGCCTGCGCTCCGAGCCCGGCGCCTGCTCATCCCAGGCCCCGTACCTCCCAGCCCCGGTTGTTCGCAGGCCCCAGGGTCGGTCAGGCCCTCGGCTCGGTCAGGCTCCCGGGTCGGTCAGGCCCTCGGCTCGGTCAGGCCCCGGCTCTTCTCAGGCCGCGACGGCCGGCTGTGCGGCCAGCAGGCGCCGGAGGTCACGGACGGCCGCGCGCCCGGCCCGGTTGGCGCCGATGGTGCTCGCCGAGGGGCCGTAGCCGACCAGATGGATCCGTGGATCGGCGACCGCCCGGGTCCCCTCGACGCGGATGCCGCCGCCCGGCTCGCGCAGCCTGAGCGGTGCCAGATGGTCGAGCGCGGCCCGGAACCCGGTCGCCCAAAGGATGACGTCGGCCGGCACATGGCGCCCGTCCCGCCACTCCACCCCGTCCGGGGTGATCCGGTCGAACATGGGCTGCCGGTCCAGGGTCCCGTCCTCCAGCCCCCGCCGGACGGCGTCGTTCAGCGGCAGACCGGTGACCGAGACGACGCTGCGCGGCGGCAGCCCCTGCCGCACCCGTTCCTCCACCAGCGCGACCGCGGCCCGGCCGGCGTCCTCGTCGAACGGACCCTCACGGAAGACCGGCGGCCTGCGGGTCACCCAGGTGGTCGCGGCCGCGTACGGCGCCAGCTCCAGCAGATGCTGCGTTCCGGACGCGCCCCCGCCGACCACGACGACCCGCTGCCCGGCGAACTCCTGCGGCCCCGCGTACTGCGCGGTGTGCAGCTGGCGCCCGCGGAAGGTCTCCTGCCCGGGGTAGCGGGGCCAGAACGGCCGGTCCCAGGTGCCGGTCGCGTTGATCAGCGCCCGCGTCGACCACGCCCCGTCCGAGGTCTCCACCAGCAGCCGCCCCCCGGCCCCTTCCCGCACGGCCCGCACGTGCACCGGTCGGCGCACCCGAAGATCGAACGCCCGCTCGTACGCGGCGAAGTACGCGCCGACGACCTCCGACGACGGCCGCGCCGGGTCCGCGCCCGTCAGTTCCATCCCCGGCAGGGCGTGCATCCCGTGCACCTTGCCGTACGTCAACGAGGGCCACCGGAACTGCCAGGCGCCACCGGGGCCGGGGGAGCGGTCGAGCACCACGAAGTCGCGTCCCGGCTGCGAGCCGGTGCGGCGCAGGTGATAGGCGGCGGACAACCCGGCCTGCCCGGCGCCCACGACGACCACGTCCACCTCACGTGTGCTGTTCACGTCATCCAGCAACCGCGGGGCGGACGCGTATCTTCCCGGGGATCGAGCAGGATAGGACGCATGCCACACGCTTTCACGACCCGAGTGCTGAACGTCGCCTCCGGCTCACAGGAGAGGGTCGTCGACCTCACCCGCGACTGCGAGTCCTTCCTGCGGGAGACGGCCGACGGCCGTGACGGCCTGCTGAACCTCTTCGTGCCGCACGCGACGGCCGGCATCGCGATCATCGAGACCGGCGCCGGCAGCGACGACGACCTCCTCGCCGCCCTGCACACCCTGCTCCCCGCGGACGACCGCTGGCAGCACCGCCACGGCAGCCCCGGCCACGGCCGCGACCACGTCCTGCCCGCCCTCGTCGCCCCGCACGCCACCATCCCGGTTCTCGGCGGCCGGCTGGAACTGGGCACATGGCAGTCGGTGTGCCTGGTGGACACCAACATCTCCAATGTCAACCGTCAGGTTCGACTGAGCTTCTTGGCCTGACCAAGATCGCTCCCGGAGGTCCGGCCGCCAATTCTCCGTACTCTGCACCCGCGAACGGAGAGCACATTGCACGGTACGGACCTGAGCGTGATCGAACGACCCTACGACGGATGTGGCAAGTGCCTGCTCGGTGTGCGGCGACTGTCCCGTGTGAAGCTGGCCACATCCTCCCCTGAGCGCCAGCGCGAGGACGTGTTGACAGCCGCTGCGTCTGTCGGTGCCCACATCATCGGCTGGGCCGACGACTGGGAGGTTTCGGGCGCCACCGACCCGATGACGCGTCCGAAGCTGGGCCCCTGGCTCCGTGACGAGCGGGGGCCTTACGACGGTCTCGTCGCCGCGGCGGTGGACCGCCTCGGCCGCAACGTGGTCGACTGCCTCAACACCGGCTACAAGATGCGGGACGAGAAGAAGCTGCTCGTCACCTATGGGCACGAGGGCCCGTGGGACCTGGACGATCCGGCTGACGAGAACCGCTTCACGATGGAAGCGTGGGGCGCCCAGATGGAGCTCCGCGCGATCCAGCGCCGCAATCGCGATGCCACGGTCAAGACCCGGGCCGCCGGCCGCCCGAAGGGCAAGCCTTCCTACGGATTCCGCTACGTGCGGGAGGTGATGGGAGGCAAGGTCGACCGCGTCGAACTACACCCGCACGCTTCGCACGTCATACGCGAGGTCGCCCGCCGTATCCTGGCGGACCCGGACAATGTGACGCCCAGCAGTGAAGCCGCCCGCCTGAACCGCTCGGGGGAGCCGTCGCCTGCCGACCACCTGGCGGTGATGTACGGCAAGCCGGCAGGAGGACGGCCGTGGCAGCCGACGAGCTTGAAGAACATCCTCCTGTCCGAGGCGGCGCTGGGATACCTGATGCACCGCGGCAAGCCGGTGCTCGACAAGGAGGGCAATCCGGTACGCCTCTGCGAGGGGCTGTGGGACCGCGCCACCCATGAGGCCCTGAAGAAGGCGAGGCCGCAGGCCGTTTGGAACGAGGCACTCGAACCGTGCCTATCTGCTGACGGGGATCCTTCTCTGCGGGCAGTGCCATAACAGGGTCTACACCCAAACATCGAAGGATGCGCCACCGCGCTACGCGTGTACCGCGCGGAACAAGGGATGGTTCCGTGCCCAACACTGCCGTCCGGCGCCCCTCATCCGTGCGCACCTCCTTGACACCCAGGTTGAAGAGTGGTTCCTGAAAAGGTTCGGTGACGGTTTGATCTACGAGACGGTTTACGACCCGGGGAACGGAATCCCGGAGCGTATCGCCGAGGCCCGAGCCAGCCGTGAACGGTTGCGTGCTGACCGTGAGGCGGGGTTGTACGACTCTCCGGACGACGCGGCCTGGTTCCGTGAGCGTTATGCCGCCTTGGGACGAGAGTTGGCGGCCCTCGAGGCCGAGCCGCAGCGTGCGCCCGGGATGGTCCGGCGGCCGACTGGCGAGACCGTGGCAGATCGCTGGTTCGGAGCGCCGGATGTCCAGGCGCGTAAGGAAATCCTCATCGACTTCGGTGTCCGGGTGACTCTCTTTCCTGCCAATGCTCCGGTGCGTTGGGTGCCTGGTTTCATGTACGGGCCAGAACGGAACCCGACTGCAGTGTTGTAGCCGTTGACTCGTACGGGGTGACCCGCTGCACGGATCCCCCCGCGCGGTCGCATACTACGAAAGCTCGGCACAACCAAACGCATGCTCGGGGTAAGAATCGCTGCGTTGCACGTAGTCAACAGAAAAGGCGATGCAAAGTGGTCGTGGTGGCTGAGCGAGAACTGCGTGGTCTTGCAGTGGCGGAACTAACTGCGGAGATCCAGAGCCTTAACCGCACGGTCACCAGCACAGCGTGGAAGATAAGCTCGCGAGAATGTGCCGTGGACGCGGCCATCGCCGAGGCTCTGCCATCGGAGCGACTCAAGGGGGCCACAGCTAGCGGCGACTATGTTCGGACGGTCCTGACTGATGAGATAGCGGTTAAGATAGATAGTGCGGAGTATGTTCGGAACCGTCTCGTGCTCATGAACGGTGAAGAGGTTGAACACGTTCGTGACGGGAGCAGGTGCCTGAGTCCGAGGCGTGAGGCGGGACGTACGTGCGGATGCTCTTCCAGCGCTTTCCAGCGTAAGGCGTTGGCTCGCTCGGGGGTCGGGCCAAGTCCCGATGTGCTGGTGCTCTTTAGGCTGCTTGGCGCACCACAGGTCGGGCCAGTTCTGCTGCGGTCCACATCATGGGACCTTTGCTTCTCCCTGCGTGGTCTTCTGCTTAATCAGAAATGGGAGTCAGGTCCCATCGAGGCGTGTATTAAATTGCAGCGGGAATTGCTGAGGACTCGCTCAGGGCTGGAGGTTTTCTTGGTGAAACAGGTCATCGAGTGTGGGGGAGCTGCGAGTCCAGAGAACTTCCACGCTGTGGGGCGCGGAAGGTGGCAGGGTTCTCATCCTTCGTCCGGATGACACGGGACAACCGCGCCCCTGACGCCGTCCCTTCGGAGTGTGATGCGGAGCTGTAACGCTCAAGGGACCAGTGAAGCCGACAGTCCCCGCACGAGTGCACGCCCAGTACCTGGACGTCGGCCACCTGCACCCGGCGCACTTCTGCTACCCGATCACCGACGGGAGCGCTGCCAGCATCCTGCCGCTGCTCAGCTGCCGGCATACCTGCGGGTCCTGCAACCTCGCCTGAGAAAGGGCTTCTGAGCTGCAGCGGACGTCCTTTCCGATCTTTCAGGCGCTTGCCGCGTCAGGCGGCGGAAAGTCCCTGAAAAGTCCCACGGCCCGAGGGCAGCTGCCACCTCAAGAAGCCTCGGGATCGAGGGTGCTTTGCGGTGGTGTGCTTGGGGCTGGGGGCCGGTGCTCCCGCAAGTGCGCCCCTGGTGGTTCAGGATGGTCAGGCCGCTCCTTCCCCCGTCGGACGGATCATCGCCGTCAGGATCGGAGAGTCCGGAGAGGGGTGGCTGACGCCGATGCTCCAGTAGCCCCAGGACTCGTACAGTCTCTGCACCTTGCCGTCGCCGGCGGCCGGGTTCACCATGAGCGTCGCGTACGGCTGCGCGGTGTGGGCGGCCAGGAGCGTGTCGTGGAGGCGCTTCGCGGTGCCGGTCTTCCGCCACGGCACGCGTACACCGAGTTCCTTCACGGCTATGGCCGGGCGGTCTGTGTACTGGGCGGGCGGGTTCGGCTTGATCCGCTTCCACCACCGGTCGTCCGACTCGATCACGTTGCCGTAGACGTAGCCGATCGGCTCCCCGGCTTCGGTGTAGGCGAGGACGGCGAACCATCCGGGGTCACCGCCGTGCCGGTCCAGGCGCTCCGTGAAGGCGGGCACGGCGTAGTTGGGCAGGTGCAGCAGCTCCGCCCGGACGTCGCTGTAGACGGCGATCAGGTCGTCCCGTGCCGGTGCGAGGTCGGTGAAAGTTCGAAGGCTGATCGTCTGGGCCGTCGTCATGCGACTTTCCCCCAGGTGGCTCGAGCGTAGTCGGTCCAGGTCTCTGCAGCGGTGCTCTTCGGGGCGATGGTGTTCAGGCGGGCGCCGAAGTCGTTGAGCATCAGCGCGACCCGCGGGTGCTGTGTGGCGGCGTCGGTTGCCACCGACATCGCGGTCGCCGTGGCCTCCTCGATGGCGCCTTGCTCCAGTTGTGCACGGGCCAGGCGGCTGGTGGTGATGGCCTTCGAGCGCCGCATGTGGGGACGCAGTCCGGCCAGGCAGCGGTAGGCGTGGTATTCGGCCTTCTCCCAGTCGCCGAGCGCGCTGTACGCGGACAGGGCGAGGGAGTCCAGTTCCGCCTGGTCGTAGAAGGCGTTCAGCCAGACCGGCCGGTACTCGCCAGGGTCCGCTCGGTCCATGGCGTCCTGCGCCTCGTCGTACGCGCGGCGCGTCCCGACCGGGTCGCCGGCCGCGCCCTGAATGGCCATCTGCCTGGCCAGACCGAGGGAGGCGAACATGGGGTCGCGGCGGTTGATGTGGAGACTGCGGGCCACGTTGTTCGCGGCCAAAGCCTGTGCGGGGCGTCCCATGTGCCGGTACATCGTCCCGGCGTGGCTCCAGATCCGAAACTTGATCGCGGGGTCGCCGGACATCTCAGCCAGAGCCTGGGCCTCCCGCATGTGCTGGACCGCGATGTCGAAGCGCCGGCCGTCGATCGCTGCCCACATCGCGGAGGAGCGGAAGGCGGCGGCACAGCCGTAAAGGTGTTTGCGCACTCGCTCGGTGGCGCTGCCCGATTCCTGCAGAGCCAAGGCGCTGCCGGCCAGGGTAGAGGCGTGCTTCTCGATGTTCAGCTGTCCGCCGTGGCGGTGGTCGCTGGCGACGACGTCGGTGAACCGCTGCTGGAGGCGTTCGACATCGCTCATGCCGATACGGCGGGGAGCGCTGTTCGCGGGCGCTGCCGCGGCCAGGGCAGAGGCGGCGACGCCGGAGACGAAGAGGCGGCGTTTCATGGGGTCCTCCTGCTGGGGAGCCGGATCCTGTGTCGACCGGCCCCGTGGCACGAACCCCAAAGCGGTGGCGGGCAACCCGGTGACCAGCTCCAACGCCGCGCGCGTGGCCGACTTCGGCCACCGGACCCGGCCGGCCTTCCAGTCACGCACCGATGAGCCGTCGAGTCCGCCAGGCTTCCCGGTCAGTGTTTCGAGAGCCTGGTTCACCGCCTCTGCTAGGGAGTTGGAGCTGTGGCCGTGCTCGTCCATCCACGCTTCGAGTGTTCTGTTGCGCGTGGGTTTCATGCACGCACCGTAGCGTCGGCGAGCCGCACCGTCAGGTAATGCATTGGTCAAATGGCCCTAGGGTCTGCGGTCGGACGAGTCCCGGGTCGCCCTAACCCGACTGCAGCTCGGCGGCGTTAGCTGGTTGCACGCCGGCGGAGCGAACGGCCGCAACCGGCGTCTGCGTAGGAGCAGGACCGAGCACAGAACAAGGGAGTCCTCACGTGAACCCGCCACCGCAGCGCAGCGACAGGGCCGCGAACGACGCGGCTCCGATCGAGGGCCGGGAGGAGCGGCCTTGGTACTCCTTTGAGACTCCGCTGCTGGCGAGCAATGCTGCAGGGCCCAACGCCCGGTTGCGCGTGCGTCCGCGGCTCACCGAGGCCCGCTGGTCGGGGAACATCGACGTCGCGGCCCGGATCGCGCACCAGCTCACCGACAACGCCGTGCGGCACGGTCGACCGTTTCACAACGGCTGTGTGGTGCTGCGCCTGACGGTGCTCAACAGCGACCAGCTGCTCATCGAGGTGGACGACGCCCTGCCGGAGTTCCCCGGCTTCGAGGAAGTGACCGGGTCGGACCACCAGACCGGCCGGGGCCTGTGGTGGGTACGGCACTACCGGGGCCGGCTCACCTGGCAGCCGAAGACCGACACGGACGGCACGGTCGTCGGCAAGACGGTACGTGCCCAGCTTCCCGTCGGCTGGGGTGAGACCGCGTGATCGGGACGCGGCTCCCTCGTCGGCTCGTGGAGACGGACCGCAGGCGGCCCGAGGTGGCGCCCGTCGGGTTCACCCCGACCAGCGAGACAATCGACCCCGCGACCGTCGCCTCTGACATGGGCGACCTCGCGGCCAGGGCGCGCAGCCTGATGGCCCTCCAGGAACAGCGGGTGCTCCAGCTCCCGCTCGGCGGAGGGTTCTTCGACATCGTCGTCACGGCGAGCGGTCCCGAGGGGTACGCGGCGGTGAAGCTGATGGACGAGATCCAGCGCACCGACGGGGACCGGCCCGACGCGTGCGGGCCGGTGATCGAGGACCCGGAGCGGTCGTGGCTGATCTGGCTCGTCCCTCCGGGCACCAGTGCCGAGTGGGCGCCGCACCGCTATGCGGCCTGTCTCGGCCGGCCGTACCACGTGGCTCTGCCGCCCATGGCCGTGACGGAGCCGCCCGGCCCGTACTGGCTGCGGCCCTGCCGCGGTGACCGGCTCGTCCCGCCGAAGGCATTGCGGGACCTGCTGGAGCAGTTCCGGCCCGAGCCCGCGCCGCACGAGACGCTTCTCGGTGAGGTACTGGGCACCATCTCCTGATCTCCGCGTGCGGCGCGCGTTTTCCCCCGTGGCGTGCGCTGCACGCGGTTCCTGCCCCTGCCGCCGAGGACGACTGACCTGGCTCCCCCTCGGCGGCAGGGCCCGACCGCAAGGACCTGATATGACCACTCATCCCATCGCCCGGGCGCGCGCGGCCCGCCTGGAAGCTCTGCGCGGGGAGTACATGACCGAGGTCATCAACGGTGCTCGCCGCCGGGGTCGTCAGGTGCGTGTCGCCCCGTACGTCCTCGCTGAACCGGGCCCCGCGCGCGCAGCGGATCTCGACACGATCGCCCGGTACGCGCGGCAGCAGGACTGGCAGGTGACCAGGAGCACGTTCGCGGACATCGGGCAGCCGCCTCCGCTCGCGCAGCGGTCCGGGTTCGGCGCGGCCTGCCGGTACGCCGCTCAGGGCTTCGCGCACGGCATCCTCGCCATCGCCCGGCCGGCCATCACCACCGACGACGACGCCTACCTGGAGATCCTGGAGTTCCTTCACGCGCGCGGCGTCTTCCTCGCCTACTTGCCCGCCGCGGGACAGTCGCTGCCCGACGGCCGTTCTTCCTGAGTCACTTCGCAAGCTCCGCCAGCGCGGGCCAGTACGGTCACGCCGGGCGCAGTCAGCCGTTCAGCGGTACCGGACGCCCCGCTCGGACTACTGGACGGCCCCGGGTGCGGCACCTGTACCGCAGGGTCCCCTGCTGGCGGACCGGGTGCCGCACCACACCCACATGACGCCGACGTACCAGCCACGCCCGGTCGATGCCCGGAAGGCGAACCCCGCACCTGAGAGGACGGCATGCGCAGCGCCTGGAAGCAGCCTCCGGTCTACGACCGGATCGCCCAGAACACCATCGACTGATTCCTACCCGGAACTCGGTGAACGCCCCCGGGGGCGCGGCGCCCACCAGTGATGTGGGTCAGCCAGTGCTCTGCCGGGTCCCCGACTTGACCGTGAGGGTTGTGCGGCGACGAGAACGCAGTGCGTTCGCCGATAGCCTCCCGGCCCACCGGCACGCCTGTGCCGGCTCCCTGAACACTTACGAGCGAAGGAAGTTCATGACCAACGCGACCGTCGAGCCCGAGGCGACCCGTCTGCGGAACAAGGTGGTGGACGAGCTGTGTGCGGACGGCACGATCTCCTCTCCGGAGATCGAAGCGGCCATGCGCAAGGTGCCCCGCCACCAGTTCACCCCCGACGCCCCGCTGGACAAGGCGTACGACACGTACGCTGCCGTGATCACGAAGACCGACGAGTACGGCGTGCAGCTCAGCTCGGTCTCCGCACCGCAGATCCAGGCCATGATGCTGGAGCAGGCCAAGGTGCGGCCCGGGATGCGGGTGCTGGAGATCGGCTCGGGCGGGCTGAACGCCGCCTACCTCGCCGAACTCGTCGGTGTGGACGGGCAGGTCGTCACCGTGGACATCGACCCCGCCGTCACCGACCGCGCGTCGCGGCTGCTGGAGGAGCACGGCTACCACAGGGTTCGCGTCGTCACCGCCGACGCGGCCGAGCCGATCCCCGGTCTCGGTGAGGTCGACGTGGTCATGGTGACCGCCGGCGCGTGGGACATCGCCCCGGCGTGGATCGCGCAGCTCAAGCAGGGCGGCCGACTCGTGGTGCCGCTGCGGATGCGCGGGCTGACCCGGTCGGTCGCCTTCACCCAGGTCACGGGTGAGCACGGCACCTACCTGGAGAGCGAGTCGGCGCGGATCTGCGGCTTCGTCCCGATGCAGGGCTCCACCGCCCACCGAGAGGAGCTTCTCCTCGTCAACGGCACCCCGGAGATCGGGCTCAAGTTCGATGACGGCCTGCCGGCCGACCCGCACCGGCTCGACAACGCCGTCACGACACCGCGCCACGAGCTGTGGACCGGCGTCACCGTTGGCGTCCAAGAACTCATCGACACCCTCCAGATGGCGATGGCGATCAGCCTGCCGGGGTTCTGCACGATGGCCGTCGATGAAGACCTGGACACGGGCCTGGTCGCCCCCGTGAACAAGCGGTTCGCCCTCGCCGCCGTCGAGGACGACTCCTTTGCCTACCTCGTCACCCGCCGCACCGAGGACAACAAGCACGTCGAGTACGGCGTGCACGCTCTCGGCCCGCACGCCAAGCAGCTCGCCGACAAGATCGCCGACGTGCTCCGCGACTGGAAGGCCAACCGGCGCGGTGGCCCCAGCCCGGTCATCCGGGTCTATCCGGCCGGCACCCCCGATGAGCAGATCCCGGCCGACCGGGTCATCGACAAGGTGCACAGCCGGATCTCACTCTCCTGGCCGACGGCGTAACGCCGCAGCCAGGTAGTCCCGCACCATCCCCGCAACAGAAAGGAATGGTCATGACGAGCGCCACTTTGGCCCCGCCTGCCCAGCTGGCGGACCTGGACGACGACGGCTTTGCGCCTCTGGACGTGAAGGTCGTCATCGCCGAGCACCCGCACGGCAAGCTCATGTGCTCCACGGGTGACGGCTGCGGCAGCACCTGCGCCACCAATGCGTCGGCGTGCAGCTCGTTCATCGAGGACCCGGCCTGATCCAGGCCGTCCCTCACCGGTGGGCCGGGCGAAGCGCTGCGCCCGGCCCACCGG
>NZ_LR732544.1:6432829-6462736 GCF_902506575.1 Streptomyces mexicanus
GTGTCCAGGCGGTCGAGGATCCACTCCCAGGAGACCTGCGCGTCGGGGGTGCTGTGCGCGAACCCTCCGGCCAGCTCCAGGCTGACGTAGCCGTGGATGACGCTGCCCAGCAGCCGGACCGCGTGCGTCTGGTCCGGCTCCGCCAGGTCGTACCCGCGCAGCACGGCCCGCATCATCTGCGCCTGCCGCACGCCGGCGCTCGCGGCGGCCGTCTCGGGGTCGAGCCGGAGCCGGGCGGCGGCGTAGCGGCCGGGGTGCTCGCGGGCGTAGTCGCGGTAGACACCGGCGAGCGCGGCCAGGGCGTCCCGGCCGGCGCGGCCGGCCAGGGCGTGGGCGGCGCGGTCGGCCAGTTCCTCCAGGGCCAGCAGGGCGATCCTGGTCTTGAGGTCGTGGGAGTTCCTCAGGTGCGAGTACAGGCTCGCCACCTTGACGTCGAACCGTCTGGCCAGGGCCGAGACGGTCACCTGCTCGAAGCCGACCTCGTCGGCCAGTTCCGCTCCCGCCCGGACGAGGCGGTCGACGGTGAGTCCAGCGCGCGGCACAGCGATCCCTTCGTTTTCCTGAAGGGATTATGTACTTTCCTAAAGATATTAGGCAACCCGGATCGGCGGCCCTCGCGACCTGCCGAGACCCCGCCCCGGATCCGCGTTCCGCGGGACCCGCCGAGGCCCCTCCGGGGACCACGGTCCGCGAGACCCGCCCGACTCTCCCCTCAGCGCGCCGTCGCGCGTCGGACCAGCTCGCGCGCCACCCGGCCGGCGGCGAACTCGGTGCCGGCGACGAACCGCATCATCGGACCGAACATCGGCGCGGACAGTGATCCGACGAAGTACAGGCCGGGCACGGACGACTCGAACCCGGCGGACAGCCGGGGCGCCCGGGAGCCGGGGACGACCCGCAGCGCCCGGCGCACCTCGGGCGCCAGGAAGGGCACGGCGTCCAGGTCGAGGCGGTAGCCCGTGGCGGCCAGCACGTGGTCCACGGCCAGCGTCTGCGTGGTACGCCCCGGCCCGGCCACCTCCAGCCGCACCGTGGACTCCTCCGCCTCGGCCCGCACCACCCGGCACGAGGTGCGCACCGGCACGACGCCCTCGACCCGGTCCCGCAGCCACCAGCCGCCCGAGGGCCGCAGTGCCCGCCGGAACAGCAGCAGCCGGGCCGCCGGGGGCAGCCGCCGCACACCGCCGGGCGCGCCGCACACACCGGCGAGGATCCAGCCGTTGCCCAGCGGGGAGCCGGGACGGGCGATCCGCAGCGGCCACGGCCGGCGCTCGTCCGGGATCGCCCCCCACAGCAGGCTCCGCTCCCGCACCAGCACCTCGGCCAGGGCGCCGGATTCGTGGAGCAAGGCCGCGCTCTCCAGCGCGGACTGGCCGCCGCCGATCACGGCGACCCGCCGGCCCGCGTACCGGGACAGGTCGGTGTGGTGACTGGTGTGCGACACCAGGGCCCGCACGCCCGGCCCCTCGGGCGCGAGGCGCCGCAGCTCCTGGGGTATGTGGGCCAGCCCGTTCAGACCGGTGGCCACGACCACGGACCGGGCGGCGAGCTCCTGCCCGTCGTCCAGGCGGACGGTGAACCCGCCCCCTGCGGCCCGCTCGACGCCCACCACCCGCGCCGGTTCCACCTCGCCGACGTACCGCTTCTGGAACCACTGGCCGTAGCGGACGAACACCTCGCACGGGATCGGGGTCAGCACGGTCAGCGCCGGCTCGCCGTGCACCCGGAGGAAGTCCGCGAGCCGGCCGCCGGGCTCCGGCACCGACAGGTCGACGGCGTTGGGCGTCGACTTCAGGAACATGCCGGTCGCCATGGCGTGCCGCCAGCTGCCCATGACCTCGCCGAAGACCCGCACCGGCACACCCGCGGCCCGCAGGTGCGCGGCGACCGACAGCCCGTACGGGCCGGCCCCGACCACGACGACCGGCAGGTCCGGCCGCCCGGTGGCCCCCGTCTCGCGGGCAGGGCGCTGCCCCGGAAGCGACTGCGTCATGCATCCCCCCGACTCGTCCCCTCACCGTCTTCCCCAAGGCGGCGCCACACTTCGGGACGGGCACGACGGCACAACGCCGCCGCACGCCTTCCCCCCTCCGCCGCACAGTGTTACCCATCGGCCGCCACGGGAATGCGAAATGGGCCCACGTTGCCAAAAGATGGTCGAACCGTTGACCCGGCGTCGCCCCAGGGGGCTCAGCGGACACCGATGGCACACCCACCGCCCTGCGGCCCCGGGCCACCCGCACCCGGACCGACGAGCATCCACGGCCCCGGAGCGACCCTCGCCTACGGCCCCGGATCAACGATCACCTACGGCCTCGGGGACGAATCACCTATGTTGACATACCTATGTCGCCATAGGTAGCCTCGCGGCGTGCCCGCACCCCGTACGACCGCCGAGAGCGCCGCCGCCGAACTGGCCGTGGCGATCTCGACGCTGCACCGGGCGCTGGACCACCGCATCCGCGTGGACTTCCCGCACGACAAGCTCCCCGACGGCCAGCTCGCCCTGTTGCGGCTCGTGGCCGAGCGGGAGGGCGTGACGGTGCGGGAGGCCGCCGAGGTCCTGCTGATGAAGCCGAACAACGTCAGCGCGCTGGTCTCCCAGTTGACCGGCCTCGGGCTGCTGGAGCGCCGCTCCGACCCGGCGGACAAGCGTGTCGCCCGGCTTCACCCCACCCGCCTGGCCCGGGAGCGCATCGCCGAGGCCGACGTCCTGGCCGGGCGCCATCTGGCCGCCGCCCTGCGCCACCTCGGCGAGGGTGAGCTGGCCGCGCTCGGCTCGGCGCTGGGTGCGCTGCGCTCCCTGAGCGAGCATCTGCGGCCCGTGCCGGGCCGGGACTGAGCCGACTTCGCGCCCCTGAAGCGACTGCGCGCCACACCCCACCGCCCCGCCCACCGCTCGACGGGGCCGTCGGCACCCCTGGGGCCTCGCCTCGCGCTCCCGCGCCGTCCGCCGGGCCGCAACCGGACCGCGCCCCCGGCGCTGCCGCCCTCGCCGCACCCTCTGCGCCTTCGGGCCCTTCCTCCTCTCTCCTCCCCAGCACACAAGGCAGTTGTCATCATGTCCTCGCCCAGCGCGACCCTGTCGGCCGCTCCGCCCCAGCAGGAGGCGGGCCGCCGCGCCCGTCCCTGGCTGACCCTGATCGCCGTGGCCTTCGGCCTGTTCATGGTCGGACTCGACGGCTCGGTCGTCTCCATCGCCAATCCCGAGATCGGCAAGGATCTCCACGCCACGACGGCCGACCTGCAATGGGTGACGAACGCGTACCTGCTCGCGCTCGCCGCGGCCCTCATCCTCGGCGGCAAGCTCGGCGACCGCTTCGGCCGCCGCACCGTCTACCTGACCGGGGTGGCCGGCTTCACCCTGGCCTCGGTGGCCATCGGCCTGTCCGGTGCCATCGGGCCCGTCGTCGCCTTCCGTGCCGTGCAGGGCTTCTTCGGCGCCCTGCTGATGCCCAACACCCTCGGTCTGCTGCGGGCCGTCTTCCCGCCGCGGAAGTTCGGCATGGCGGTGGGGATCTGGGCGATGGTCTCCTCCGTGTCCACCGCGCTCGGCCCGATCGTCGGCGGGCTGCTCGTCGAGCACGTCAGCTGGCAGTCCGTGTTCTACATCAACGCCCCCATCGGCGCGCTCGCCCTGGTCGTCAGCGCCCTGGTGCTGCCGCAGAGCCGCACCGACGCCGCCCGCGGGGAGCAGTTCGACATCCCCGGTGTGCTGCTGCTCGCCGCCGGTGCGCTGCTGGTCGTCTTCGGCGTCGTCAAGGGCGAGACGTGGGGCTGGACCTCGGCCGGCACGCTCGGCGCGGTCGCGGCCGGGATCGTCGTCCTGCTGCTGTTCGGCCGGTACGAGACCCGGGTGTCGAGCCCGCTGCTGCCGATGCGGCTGTTCCGCAACCGGGCGCTGACCGTCGGCACCGTGATCACCGCGCTGAACTTCTTCGTGATGCTCGGCTCGATCTTCTTCGTGATGCTCTACCTGCAGAACGTCCGCGGGTTCAGTCCGGTCGAGGCGGGCGTGCGGACGCTGCCGCTGAGCCTGGCCTCGGTGGTCGCCTCGCCGCTGGGCGCCGCGCTGACCGACCGGTTCTCGGCGCGGCTGACGATGCCGCTGGGCATGGTGCTGCAGGCCGCCGCGATGCTGCTGATGCTCACCTGGAGCGCGGAGTCGGGCTACCACACGCTGTGGCCGCCGTTCATCGCGCTGGGGCTGGGCGTGGGCATGGTGATGTCGGCGTCGTCGGACACCATCGTCGGCAACGCCCCGGTGGCGGACGCCGGGGTCGCGGGCGGACTGCAGGCCACCTCCCTGCAGATCGGCGGCGCGCTCGGCACCTCCGTCCTGGTGTCGCTGATCAGCAGTCGTGTCGGGGCCGGCCTCGCTGCGGCCCTCGTCTCGGCCGGTGTACCGGAGCAGACCGCGCGACGCCTTCAGGGCGCCGAGGACGCGGTGTCCATGGGCATCGCCCCGGTGTCGGACGCGATGCCCGCCCGGCTCAAGGAGGCCGTGGTGGACGGCAGCCACCACGCGTTCCTCAGCGGCCTGCACACCGCCGCGCTGACCACGGGTGTGCTGTGCCTGATCGGTGCGCTGCCCGCGGCCGCCGGTCTGCGCGGCCGCGCCGACGGCTGACGCGCCGTCACCACCGCACCGCCGCGCCCGGACGGTGACGAAGACCTGCCCGCCGCGGACACGCCGCGACGGGCAGGTCTTCATGCGCGGACCGCTAGCGGTCCGTACCCGCCGGAGAACCGACGGCCGGCGGTGCGGTCATCAGCTTCCCGAACAGGGTCATGCAGGTGGAACAGTGACCAGCCCGCTGTGCGCTCGACCCGTCGACGCGTCTGCCGAGCCGCCGGCCGCACAGCGTCCTGGCCGCGCTCTTGGCCATGACGTGCCACACCGGTGCCCCGCCGGATTCGTCGACTCCTGCACACATCTCATACATGATCGGCTCCCTTGATGGACGCCTCTCTCACTTCAGGAGACACCCGTTCGGCGGCGGCCACGCCGCCAGGGAGGGCCATTCGGGTGACGCAGGCCACCGGGGGGCGGCGGCCGAACGCCCGGAACGCGGTGCCATGATGGGGCGCATGCGCAAGGGCGGAGGAATACGGACGGCGGCCGCGATGGCCGTGTGCGGTGCGGTCGCGATGTCGCTGACGGCCTGCGGCGGCGGATCCGGTCAGCACCGGGCCGCGACGACGGGCGGTCAACACACGGACGACGCACGGCCGTCCGCCGCGCCCACCCGCGTCCCCGGCATCGGTGACCGGCTCTGGCAGCGCATCCCGGCCGGCACCCGTCAGGTCGTCGCCGTCTACGGCGCCGGGCCGAACTCGCCGAACTCGACCGTGCGGCTGTTCACCAAGCACGGCTCCACCTGGGAGGGCACCCGGTCCTGGCCGGCGCACAACGGCAGGCGGGGATGGACCCTGAACCACCACGAGGGCGACCAGCGCAGCCCCGTGGGCGTGTTCACGCTCAGCGACGCCGGCGGTGTGCTGGCCGACCCCGGTGCCAAGCTGCCGTACACGCAGTCCGCCTCCTTCCAGGCCCCGCACTACTGGAACAAGGCCTCCTGGCACGACTTCGACTACGTCATCGCCATCGACTACAACCGGGTCAAGGGCACCCCGCCCAACGACCCCACCCGGCCGCAGGGACAGAGCAAGGGCGGCAGCATCTGGCTGCACATGGACCACGGCAGCGGCACCTCGGCGTGCGTCAGCATGTCCCAGGCGCGGATGCGTTACCTGCTGCGCACCCTCGACCCGCGGCAGCACCCGGTCGTGGTGATGGGCGACGCACAGGACCTCAGGGCCTGAACGGGCCGGTGAGGCGGGCCAGGTCGTCGTGACGGGCGACACACCGGGCCTCGCGAGCCGGGCGCACCGGGCGACGCGCGCCGTCCACCCATCGGACACTCCGGCGACAACATGCCGTATGCATCTACCGTCGGGGGTGCCGACGGGGCGAAGTAACAGGTGTCGAGGGGAGACCGGAGATGACCGAGGAGACGGCGCAGCAGGAGCCGGCGGAGCACGGTGCCGTCGTCGCGCTCCGGGAGGTGAGCGTCCGCCGCTACACGACCGACCAGGTCATCCTCGACGACATCGACTGGACCGTCCGCCCCGGGGAGCACTGGGCGCTGCTGGGCGCCAACGGCGCCGGCAAGACCACGCTGCTGCGGCTGCTCGGCGCCCTCATGCACCCCACCACCGGCAGCGTCGAAGTGCTGGGCGCCCGGCTGGGCCGCGTCGACGTGCGCGAGCTGCGGGCCCGCATCGGGCACGTGACGTCCGCGCAGCGCGTGCCGCAGGACCTCGACGCGCACACCGTGGTGCTGACCGGCCACACCGGCACGGTGCAGCCGCTGTGGCGGATGTACGACGACGCGGTGCGGCAGCGGGCCCACGAGCTGCTGGCCGAGCTGGAGATCAAGGAGCTGGCGGACCGGCCCTACGGGGTCTGCTCCGGCGGGCAGCGGGCCCGCATCCTCATCGCCCGGGCCCTGATGGCCGACCCCGCGCTGCTGCTGCTCGACGAGCCGTTCAACGCCCTCGACCTGCCCTCCCGCGAGGACCTGGTGGAGGCGATGCACCGGCTGGCCGAGGGCCGCCCGCGGCTGTCCACCGTGACGGTCACCCACCATCTGGAGGAGCTGTCCCCCGCGGTCAGCCACGCCCTGCTGCTGCGCGAGGGCCGCATCCTGTCGCACGGGCCCGTCGAGGAGGTGCTGACCGGCCCGTGGCTGACGGCCTGCTTCGGCCGCCCCATCGCGGTGAACCGGCACGAGGGCCGCTGGTGGGCGTACTCCGCGCGCCAGGGGGCGTAAGCCTGGCGCGCGCCCCTCCGGGACGGGAGGTACGCATCGGGCCTCACCCCGCCGGACGGTGGCGCAGCGTGGCCGGATGCCGCTTTCCACTACCGGCAGTAACATGATCAACTTTTGCGCCGGGTGCTCTCCGCACTGGAAGCGGAGGCTCCGTGTCCCGTCCGACACCCCCGTGCGAGGATCCTGATGCCGTCCCAGGGCGATGCTCTGCAGCAAGCGCAGTCCGACTACCAGCAGCACATGCGGTCCTGCCGTCAGTGCGCCGCCGACTCCGCGCCGTGCGCCGTGGCCAAGCACCTGCTGCGCCTGTACAACAACGCCCGGCGGGCCGCCGCCCGTCGGGACTGACCGAGCACGTGTCAGCGGCGGCGGGTCCGGTACGCCGGTCCCGCCGCCGCTGACGCGCGCCGACCCGGCTTCCGCCTTCTCCCGGCACCCGGCCGTCCCGCGCCGCCCGCACCGTCCCGCCGCCTTCCGCGCCGGGCCGCGCCGGGCCGGCGGGCCCGCCGCACCGGCCCGACCGGGTCCCGGCCGGAAAAATGGCCCCGCATCCCCGGACGCGCCGCCCCGGTTCTCCCACATATCGGACTAAAACGTGTGTTATTCCTTCATGCACACACCTACGCGGCGTACCTTGCTCAGTGCCTCGATCATGGCTGCCGGCTCGGGACTCCTGGGCGCCTGTTCAGACCCTGGCCCCACCGGGCCGGGTCCGCGCACCGGGTCCGGTGGGCGTCAGGCGCATCCCGCGCCGGACACCGGCACCCGCCGCTTCGTCCCCAGGGGACCCAAGGGGTATGTGAACCCGTCCGACCCGGAGGTCCTGGCCGTCGAGAAGGAGCGCGGGGGCGGGCCGGTGCGCAGGTTCAGGTTCACCGCCGCCGAGACCCGGGTGGACCTCGGCGGGCGCACCCTGAGGACCTGGGCGTACGGAGACGACCTGCCCGGCAAGGAGGTGCGGATCACCGCGGGGGACGTCCTGGACCTCACGCTCGCCAACCACCTGCCCGTGGACACCACGCTGCACTCGCACGGTGTGCGCCTGCGCTGCGACATGGACGGTGTGCCGGATCTCACCCAGCAGGGCATCAGACCCGGCGCGGAGTTCAGCTACCGCTTCGCCGTGTCGCACCCGGGCACGTACTGGCTGCACTCGCACTCCGGCATGCAGCTCGACCGCGGCCTGTACGCGCCGCTGATCGTGGAGGACCCCAAGGAGCCGCTGGAGTACGACAAGGAGTGGGTCGTCGTCCTGGACGACTGGGTGGACGGCGTGGACGGCTCCACGCCGGACGCCGTGCTGACCCAGCTGCACCACGGCAAGCGCCCGCCGATGGACATGGGCGGCACGTCCGGGCACGGCGGCTCGGCCGGGCACCACGCCCCGGCAGGCGGGTCCGCGCGGGCCGGTTCCTCCGGCCCCTCACGGGGGATGCACGGCTCCCACAGCAGCCTGCTGAACAGCATGGGCGGCAATGTGGACTTCCCCTACTACCTCATCAACGGCCGTCTCCCGCACGCTCCCAGGGTGTTCCGGGCCAAGCCCGGTGACCGCATCCGACTGCGCATCATCAACGCCGGTGCCGACACCGCCTTCCGGGTGGCGCTGGGCGGCCACGAGATGACGATCACGCACACGGACGGCTATCCGGTCGAGCACAAGAGCACCGACGCCCTGCTGCTGGGCATGGCCGAACGCTACGACGTCCTGGTCACCGCCAAGGACGGGGTGTTCCCGCTGGTGGCGCTGGCCGAGGGCAAGAAGGCCCGGGCCCTGGCGGTCCTGCGCACCGCCGATAGCGGGGACCTGCCCGATCCCTCGGTGCACCCGAACGAGCTGGACGGGCGCATCGTGCCGGCCCGGCGGCTGGTGCCGCACGAGTCGGTGGCGTACTCCGACCGCAAGCCGGACCGGCAGATCCGGGTCAGGCTCACCGGCAACATGAGGGACTTCAACTGGACTTTCGACCACAAGCCGTACTCGGTCGAGCAGCGCCACGCCGTCCGGCAGGACGAACGCGTCCGGCTCACCGTCATCAACGCCACCAACATGTGGCACCCGATCCACCTGCACGGCCATACCTTCGCCATGACCGGCCTCGACGCCGCCGGCGCGCGCAAGGACACCGCGATCGTGCTGCCCCACCGCAAGCTGGTGTTCGACTTCTACGCCGACAACCCCGGCCTGTGGATGCTGCACTGCCACAACCAGTACCACTCGGAGTCCGGCATGATGACCATCCTCGGCTACCGCAGATGACCGGCGCGCGGCCGGCGCCCCCGGCCCCCCGGCCTTCGGGCGGCCCGGCCCGTCACCCCTTCGGGCCGCCCCCGCGGGCGGGCGGACGGCCGCGCCCTCGATCCTGACGGGGGAGAGGACCGCCGTCCCAGGTGCCCACCCACGGCGGGCGCCCCGGGACCAGGCCGCCGGAAGGGCGGGACGCCGATGAGACTTGTCGTCGATCTCAACAGGTGCCAGGGCTACGCCCAGTGCGCGTTCCTCGCGCCCGAGGTGTTCACCATGCACGGGGAGGAATCGCTCGTCTACGCCCCCTGGGCGGACGACGAGCACCGGGAGAAGGTCGCCCGCGCCGTCGCCGCCTGCCCGGTGCAGGCGATCACCGCCGACGGCCTCGACGACCTCGACGACACCCCCGAGCGGCCCGCGCAGCCCGGACGGGGGGCCTGAGATGCCGGCCGAGGAGTTCCACGAGTGGCTCAGACGCGAGGGCCGCATCGTCGTCGTCGGTGCCTCGCTGGCCGGGCTGCGGGCCGCGGAGACACTGCGCGCCCGGGGCTTCGCCGGCTCCCTGACCATGATCGGCGACGAGCCGTACCCGCCGTACGACCGGCCGCCGCTGTCCAAGGCGGTGCTGCTGGGACAGGCGGCGCCGGACCGCACCGACCTGCCGCGGCGCCGCGCGATCGACGCGACCTGGCGGCTGGGCGTGGCCGCGACCGGGCTGGACCTGGCGGGCAAGCGGGTACGGCTGGCCGACGGCGAGGAGGTGCCCTACGACCGGCTGCTGATCGCGACCGGGGTGCGCGCCCGGCCCTGGCCGAAGGAGGAAGAGGCCCAGCTGGACGGGGTGTTCGTGCTGCGCACCCGGGACGACGCCGTACGGCTGCACCGGCGGCTGAAGGCGGCCCCGCGCCGGGTGTTCGTCATCGGCGCCGGGTTCACCGGGTCGGAGATCGCCTCCGCCTGCAGACAGCAGGGCATCGCGGTCACCGTGGCCGAGCGCGCGGACGCCCCGCTGGTGGGCGCCCTCGGCGGGGTCGTCGGCGCGGTCGCCGCGGACCTGCACCGGGACAACGGCGTGGACCTGCGCACGGGTGTGACGGTGACCGGTCTGGAGGGCGACTCCGTCGGCCGGGTGCGGGCGGCGCACCTGTCCGACGGCAGTGTCGTCGAGACGGACGTCGTGGTCGTCGCGCTCGGCGCGGTCCGCAACACCGACTGGCTGGCCGGTTCCGGGCTGGGCGCGGGACCGCGCGGTGTCGCCTGCGACGCGGGCTGCCGGGCCTTCGACTTCCGGGGCATCGTCACCGACGACGTGTTCGTGGCCGGCGACGTCGCCCGCTCGCCGCACCCGCTGTTCGGCTACCAGTTCCTGTCCCTGGAGCACTGGGGCAACGCCGTCGCGCAGGCAGAGGTGGCCGCGCACAACATGATCAGCGCCAGCTCCGACCGGCGTCCGCACATGTGGGTGCCCGCGTTCTGGTCGTCGCAGTTCGGGGTGAACATCAAGTCGATCGGTGTGCCGTCCATGGGCACCGAGATCATGATCACGCAGGGGTCGCTCGCCGAGCGCCGGTTCGTCGGGGTGTACGGCCACCAGGGGCGGGTGATCGCCGCGGTGAGCTTCGACAACACCCGGTGGCTGGAGTTCTACCAGCGGCTGATCGAGAGCGGCTCGCCCTTCCCGGTGGAGTTCCCGACGGTGGACCGCCGCCCCGAGGGGCGCAGGCCCGTCCCGGCCGACTTCCCCGACCCGTCCCTGCCCACGCACGGCCCGACCGTGACCCTCAGCGGCTACTCCCCCGCCGACCGGCGGCTGGTCTTCACCCCGTCCCGCCCCTCACCGGCCCCCTCGGCACCGCACAGGCCCACCGACCCCAGGAACCCCTCATGACGGACGCCTCGCTCCTGCGCCGGATCACCGACTTCTCCAGCCGCGCCGACCCGTATCCGCTGTACGAGGAGTTGCGCCGCACGCCGGTGCTGCACGAGGAGGAGGGCGGCCCGTACGCCGTCAGCTCCTACTACGACATCGTCGCCCTGCTCCACGACCCGCGGATCAGCTCCGACGCCCGCAACCTCGCCGTCCCCGGCGAGGACGAGCTGTCGGGGGCGGAGGGCACGGGTCTGCCGCCGAGCTTCATCCGGCTCGACCCGCCCGAGCACGACCGGCTGCGGCGCATCGCCAACAGCTCCTTCGGGCCGCCGCACCGGCCGCACCGGATCGACGGCCTGCGCGGCGAACTGGGCGCGATCGTCGGCGAGCTGATCGACGACCTCGCGGACGGCCTCGCCGGCGGCGGCGAGGGGGACGTCGTCGACCAGTTCGCCTACCCCTTCCCGGTGACCGTGATCTGCCGGCTGCTCGGGGTGCCGCGCGAGGCCGAGCCGCGCTTTCGCACCTGGGTCGACCCGATCGTCGCCGCTCTGGACCCCGAGACCCGCAACGATCCCGGAGCACCGGCCCAGCGGGCGGCGCAGGAGGCCAGGATGCAGTTGGGCATGTACCTGGCCGGGCTGGTGGAGGAGCGCACCCGGGAGCCCCGCGACGACATGCTCTCCGATCTGGTGGCCGGCCACGGTCCGGACGGGTCCATGTCGATGATGGAGGTGCTCAGCACGGCGGTGCTCCTGCTGATCGCGGGGCACGAGACCACGGTCAACCTGATCACCAACGGCACGCTGACCCTGCTGCGCCATCCGGAGCACCTGCGGCGGCTGCGCGAGGATCCCGGGCTGTCCGTGCGGATCGTGGAGGAGCTGCTGCGTTACGAGCCGCCGGTGCAGCTGGTGCCCTCGCGCACCTGTGTCACGGACATCGAGGTGCGCGGGGTGACGATCCCCAAGGGCTCGCGGATCTGGCTGATGCTCGCCGCCGGCAACCGCGACCCGGAGCGGTTCAAGGACCCCGACCGGTTCGACCCGGACCGGCAGGACATCGAACACCTCGGTTTCGGCAGCGGCGTGCACATCTGCTTCGGTGCGCCGCTGGCCCGGCTGGAGGCCCAGATCGCGCTCACCGAACTGGCCCGCCGCCTGGACGGCCCGCGCCTGCTGCAGGACCCGCCGCCCTACCGGCAGAGCCCGGTGCTGCGCGGCCCGCGCCACCTGAACATCGGGGTCGACGGCGTACATCCCCGCCCGGCGCACTGAGCCCCCGCCGGGCGCCCGGGAGCGGCCCTTGCGAAAAACCTCTGGACAATCCCAAAAAATCGGACAAAATAGTGATGCATCCCACAGGAGACGTCGAGGAGCCGCCCCCGCATGGCGTACGGAGCCCACCACAGCCCCACCCCGCCTCCCCATTCCGACCTCGCTCGTGCTCGTGACTGCGAGCACTGCCTGGGCTGGGGCACCGTCATCACCCGTGACGGCGATCACCGACTGTGCGACACCTGCCAGCCGGACGCCGACGGCGCCGACCCGCGGCACGACGTGCCCGGGCATCGGCAACCCCCCGACTGACACCCGCGTGACACCCGTGATAACCCCGGTGTTGCTCCGTCCGGGTGGCGTCACCCGTCCGAGTGGTGCACCGCCCGGCGCGGTCGTAGCGTCGTAACAGGTTCAGACCTCCTCGGACGGGAGCGGACATGGGCACACACTCCGTGAGGACCGCGGTCACACTCGGTATCGCCGGACTGCTCACCGCGGGGCTCGGCACGGCATCGGCCGCGCCGGCGCCGACGGCGGCGCCTCCGGCGCAGCAGCAGCCCGGGCAGCCGGTGCTCGTCGACTGCTTCTGGAAGGCCAAGGCCCGGCCCGACGCGTTCATCCTCGCCTGCGGTGACGGCAACAGCCGCCTGTCCTCGCTGCGCTGGTCCCAGTGGGACGACCGGGCCGCGGTGGCCAAGGGCACGAGCCTGGTCAACGACTGCAGGCCCTACTGCGCGGCCGGCCGGTTCCGTTCGTACCCGGTCGTCGTACGGCTGGAGAAGCCGGAGCCCTGGAAGAAGAACCCGCAGGTGCGGCACTACACGCAAATCAGCCTGTACTTCCCCGACGGACGGCCGTCCGGGTACGGGCACCAGGTGAGCTACTCCCTGTGGAACTGACGGGTGCCGACGCCCGGTGCACGGGCGTCGCCACCCCGCTCAGCCACCCAGGATCGCGGTGAAGCGCCGGGTGTCGATGTTGCCGCCGGAGACGATGACCCCGACCCGGCGCGGAAGGCTCTCGACGCGGCGCGCGAGCAGCGCGGCGAGCCCGCACGCGCCGCTGGGTTCGACGACGATCCTCAGCCGCTCGAAGGCGAACCGCATGGCCTCGCGGATCTCCTCCTCGCTCACCACGCAGACGCCGTCCACCAGGCGGCGATTGATCGAGAAGGTCAGCTCCCCGGGGGTGTCGGCGGCCAGGCCGTCCGCGAGGGTCTTCGGCACCGGGACGGACACACGCCGGCCGGCCCGAAGGGAGCGCCGGGTGTCGTCGCCGGCTTCCGGCTCGACGCCCACCACGCGCAGCCCGGGCAGCAGGCCCTTGCCGGCCGTGGCGCTGCCGGCGATCAGTCCGCCGCCGCCCACCGGCACGATCAGCGCGTCCAGGTCACCGGTCTCCTCGATGAGTTCCAGCGCGGCGGTGCCCTGCCCGGCGATGATGTGCGGATGGTCGTAGGGGGGTATGAGGGCCAGCCCGCGCTCGGCGGCCAGTGCCTGCCCGAGGGCGACGCCGTCGACGTAGTACGTCATCTGGCCGTCGCGCTGGTTGGTGTGCACCCGGGCGTTCTTCGGCTGGTTGACCGGCAGCTGCAGGTAGTTGGGGCCGACCCGGTAGCGCTGGGTGTCGCTGTAGGAGAAGGTCCGGCCGACGAGCATCTTGTCGTCGGAGAAGTCCAGGCCGTCCACGAGCACGCCGGTGCCGAAGGAGATCTGCTCGTTCTCGGCGAAGAAGTTCTCCGGCATCCGGTCCAGCACCATCCGGCCCACCGGCTTGGGCGGGAAGTCCTGCTCGGGCCAGGTCTTGGTGTCGTCCAGCGGGTCGAAGTCCAGCTCCGGGTGGTCGTGGTCGTCCATCATCTGTACGAGCAGTTCCCACTCGGGGTGGTCGCCGCGGGCCACCGCCTCGTACAGGTCCTTGGTGGCGTGGCCGAGGGAGTGCGCCTGCACGTTGGCCGCGTCCTCCTCGGTCATGCTGCGCACGCCCTGCTTGGGCATCCAGTGGTACTTCACCAGCACGGTGTGGCCCTCGGCGTTGACCCACTTGTAGGTGTTGACGCCGAAGCCCTGCATGTGGCGGTAGTCGGAGGGGATGCCGCGCGGGCTGAAGAGGTTGACGAGCATGTGCATGGACTCCGGCGTCTGCGACATGAAGTCGAAGATCCGCCGGGGCTGCTGCTCGAAGGTCACCGGGTCGGGCTTGAGGGCGTGGATGACGTCCGGGAACTTGATGGCGTCCCGGATGAAGAAGACGCCGAGGTTGTTGCCGACCAGGTCCCAGTTGCCGTCCTCGGTGTAGAACTTCACCGCGAAGCCGCGCGGGTCGCGGGCGGCCTCGGAGGAGTCGCGGCCGCCGATCACGGTGGAGAAGCGGACCGCGACGTCGGTGCGCTTGCCGCGCTCCTGGAACAGCTTGGCCCGGGTGTAGCGGGAGATCGGCTCCTCGCCCCAGGTGCCGTACGCCTCGAACCAGCCGTACGCCGTCACGCCCCGGGCGTGCACGACCCGCTCGGGGATGCGCTCGCGGTCGAAGTGGCTGATCTTCTCCAGGAACTGGTAGTTCTCCAGCGTCGCCGGGCCGCGGGCGCCGACGGTGCGCTGGTTCTGGTTGTCGTGGACGGGGTGGCCCTGCCGGTTGGTGAGCACCTTCCGGTCGTCGCCCGGTGCGGGGCCCTTGCTGGATACGTCCGTCATGCCCGTGGACTCCTTCGACTCGGTCGCCGTCCGGCGCGGCGGGAACGACCGGGTGCCCGGCTTGCCCACACCCACGCCGATGCGATCACCCTTCCACCGTTCTGCGTCCATCACGGCCGCGGTTAGGCCGAACGGCCCGCCGCGCGGCACGCCGTCGTGCGCGACCGGGCGGCAGGCGGCAGGCGGCAGGCGGCAGGCGGCAGGCGGCAGCGGACGGTCCGAGGCGTACGGCACCGCAGGGTGCCTGCGGCCGAGGGGGCGGTCGGGCGATCGGGCAGGCCGGCGTGGGCGGTCGGTGGCGTGGTCAGTCGGTGGCGTCCGCCGGGCGGTCGGTGGCGTCCGCGGGACGGTCGGCGGCGTCCGCCGGGCGGTCGGTCGTCGATCCCGTCAGGGTCTGCTGGGCGTGGGGGACGACGTGGATGAGACGCAGGACGCCCCACACGATGAACCCGGCGCCCACCAGTTCCGGCAGGAGCCACACCCCGGTGCGGACCTCCTCCCCGAACAGCAGGATGCCCAGCAGCAGGCTCACCGTCGCGTCCCCGATGGTCAGCGCCGGCTGGGAGGCCGCCAGCGAACCGGCCTGCAGGGCGTTCTCCAGCAGCAGCAGCGAGCTGACGCCGACGACGGCGAACCCGTAGGTCTGCCAGGTGGTGAGGAAGGCCGCGAAGCCCTGGACGTCGAGGGTGTGGCTCGCGGACCTGAGCATGGCGGCGGTCAGCGCGTTGCCGGTGGCGGCCGCCGCGGCCAGCACGGCGGCCCGCAGCAGCGGGGAACGCTCCGGGCGGGCCAGCGCGACCGCCCCGGCCATCGCCCCCAGGCACGCCACGAGCGCGGGGATCCACCGCACCATGGCCGCCTGGTCCTTGGACCCGGAGGGCGCGAAGGACACCAGGACGAGGGTCAGGCCGGCGACCACGGCCGCCACCGCCCACCAGCCGGCGGACGGCAGCCGTCGGCGCATCAGCGGCGCGGCGACCAGCAGGGCGAACGGCAGTTCCATGATGAACAGCGGCTGCACCAGCGTCATCGGCCCGTTCACCAGGGCGAGCGCCTGGAACATGGCCGAGGCGAGCACCCCGCAGATGCCCGCCAGCCAGACCGGATGCCGGGCCAGCGCCATCAGCAGCCGCAGTCCGCCGCCGCTCGGCACGGCGGACGCGGCCTTGCGCTGGAAGGCCGTGCCCACGGCGTTGCTGGCGGCTCCCAGGACGGCGAACACCGCGGCCAACACGATCACAGGTCCACCATGCCCGACGATCCGCGTCCCGTCCTCCCCTGCCCCGACATCCGCACCCCACATAAATCGCGCTTATGAGCCCATAGAAAGGACCCGCGTACCTACTTAGGTTTGCCTCAGTTTAGGGTTGCCGACGAGTCGACTGTCACCGCTCGAAGGGAACCTGATCATGCCCCGCCCCCTGCGGGTAGCCATCGTCGGAGCCGGCCCCGCCGGCATCTACGCCGCCGACGCCCTGCTCAAGTCCGATGCGGCCGCCGAGCCCGGCGTCTCCATCGACCTCTTCGAGCGGATGCCGGCCCCGTTCGGTCTGATCCGCTACGGCGTCGCCCCCGACCACCCGCGGATCAAGGGCATCGTCACCGCGCTCCACCAGGTGCTCGACAAGCCGCAGATCCGGCTCTTCGGCAACGTCGACTACCCGAGCGACATCACCCTGGACGACCTGCGCGCCTTCTACGACGCCGTGATCTTCTCCACCGGCGCCATGGCCGACCGGGCGCTGCCCATACCCGGCATCGACCTGGACGGCTCCTACGGCGCGGCCGACTTCGTCTCCTGGTACGACGGCCACCCGGACGTCCCGCGCACCTGGCCGCTGACCGCCGAGAAGGTCGCCGTGCTCGGTGTCGGCAACGTCGCGCTCGACGTGGCGCGGATCCTGGCCAAGACCGCGGACGAGCTGCTGCCGACGGAGATCCCGCCGAACGTCTACGACGGCCTGAAGGCCAACCGCGCACGGGAGATCCACGTCTTCGGCCGACGTGGCCCGGCGCAGGCCAAGTTCAGCCCGATGGAACTGCGCGAGCTGGACCACTCGCCGAACATCGAGGTCATCGTCGACCCCGAGGACATCGACTACGACGAGGGCTCCATCGCCACCCGGCGCGGCAACAAGCAGGCCGACATGGTCGCCAAGACGCTGGAGAACTGGGCGATCCGCGACATCGGCGACCGCCCGCACAAGCTGTTCCTGCACTTCTTCGAGTCCCCCGCCGAGATCCTCGGCGAGGACGGCCGGGTGGTGGGCCTGCGCACCGAGCGCACCGCGCTCGACGGCACCGGCAACGTCAAGGGCACGGGGACGTTCAAGGACTGGGACGTCACCGCCGTCTACCGCGCCGTCGGCTACCTCTCCGACCCGCTGCCGAAGCTGCCGTGGGACGCGGCGTCGGGCACGGTTCCCGACGAGGCCGGCCGGATCATCGCCGAGAGCGGCGAGCACGTGCAGTCGGCGTACGTGACCGGGTGGATCCGGCGCGGCCCGGTGGGCCTGATCGGCCACACCAAGGGCGACGCCAACGAGACGGTCGCCAGCCTCCTGGACGACTTCGCCCACGGCCGGCTGCACACCCCCGCCTCGCCCGCCCCGGAGGCCGTCGACGCCTTCCTGGCCGAGCGGAACGTCCGCTTCACCACCTGGGAGGGCTGGTACCGGCTGGACGCGGCCGAGAAGGCGCTGGGCGAGCCGCAGGGCCGGGAGCGCGTGAAGATCGTCGAGCGGGAGGACATGCTCCGCGCGAGCGGGGCCTGACGGCCTGGCGCCGGACGGTCGCCCGACCGGCCTGGCGGACCCGCCCGACTGGACTCGGGATCCGCCCGACTGGACTCGGGATCCGCCCGGCTGGTCTCCGGGTCGGCCCGGCTGCTCGCCCGACCGTCCGCGGGGGTCCGTCAGGCCGTGGGCGGAAGGCCTCCGGTGGCGCCGGCCCGGCCCGGCGGTCGCGGCGGCCTTGCGGCGCGCGGTGGTCGTCCGGCGCGCGGTGGTCGTCCGGGCGCGGTGATCGTCCGGGCGCGGTGATCGTCCGGCGCGCGGTGGTCGGCGAGGCGTGTCCGCGCTCTGAGGGGACACCCGGACTCCATGAACCGTCTGCATCTTCCCGGTCACCGGGAGCATCCCACCGGCAGGGCCTCGCACGGGCGCGGAGCGGACGACGGACCGGGCACCCGCCACGGTCGCGACCCCGGAGGCGGTGACGGCCAGGTTCGCGGTCACGCACCCGGACGCGGTGACGGCCAGGACGATCACCCACACGGTGGCGCCTGCGGAGGCGGTGCCGATCCCGGCCGTGACGGGTGGTCCGAGACGCGGGCGGGCGAGTCGGCCGTCCACGGGCCCGACGCCGCGGCCGAGCGGCAGGCCCCAAACTCCCCCACCGACCTGCCCCGCCGCTCCTGGCTCGCCGTGCTGCGCCGGGTGCTCGCGGAGTTCAAGGACGACGAGCTGACCGATCGCGCGGCCGCCCTGACCTACTACAGCGTGCTCTCGCTCTTCCCGGCGCTGCTCGTGCTGGTCTCGCTGCTGGGCGTGGCCGGCCGGTCGGCCACCGCGCAGGTGCTGGACATGCTGCAGAAGCTCGCCCCGGGCTCTGCGCGGGACGTCCTGTCCGACGCGGTGCGCCAGTTGCAGCACCACGGCGGTCTGGGCTCGGCGCTGGCCGTGGTCGGGCTGCTGGGCGCCGTCTGGTCGGCGTCCGGGTACGTCGCCGCGTTCATCCGCGCCGCCAACGCCGTCTACGACGTGCCGGAGGGGCGGCCGGTGTGGAAGGTGCTGCCGCTGCGGGTGGCGCTGACCGTGGGCCTGATGCTGCTCGCCGTGGCCGACCTGCTGATCGTCGTCTTCACCGGCACGCTGGCCCGCCAGGCGGGCACCGCGCTGGGGCTGGGCGACGCGGCGCTGACCGCGTGGTCCGTGGCGAAGTGGCCGGTGCTCGTCGTCCTGGTCACCCTGATGATCACGGTGCTGTACCGGGCCACGCCCAACGCCCGCATCCGCGGTTTCCGCTGGGTCACGCCGGGCAGCGTGCTCGCGCTGCTGGTCTGGCTGGTCGCGTCCGCGGGCTTCGCGTTCTACGTGGCGAACTTCGGTTCGTACAACAAGACGTACGGCACCCTGGCGGGGGTGATCGTGTTCCTGGTGTGGCTGTGGGTGACGAACCTCGCCGTGCTGCTGGGGCTGGAGTTCGACGCGGAGATGGCGCGGCAGCGGGTGATCGCCGGGGGCCACCCGGCGCGCGAGGAGCCGTACGTGGAGCCCCGGGACACCCGCGCCTGGGACGAGCAGGACCGGCTGCGCATGGAAAAGGACTGCGGCTGAGACGCCCGGGGCTCCCGGAGCACGCCCCGGGCTTCCTCGGTCCTGCGCCCGGGTTTCCCCGGGCGGATCCACATGGGCGCAGGCCCGGGGGGTACCCGCCGTCCATGACTCGTCACAGCAACACCCCCGGCTCCCCCGACTCCTCCGAGGGCCCGCACGGCACCCAGCGGCGGGAGGCAGGGCAGCGCGCCCAGGAGCGCGCGGAACGCGAGAAGGAGCGCACGGAAGAGCAGCGCGCCGCTTCCCGCCCCTTCGACTACCCGTATCCGGAACGGCACGCCAACGTGCGGGCCACCCGGCACATCTCCCGTGAGCAGGCCGACGCCGACAGCACCCCGGGCGTGCCCGGCGGCTACGGCACGACCAGCGGCGGCCAGCCGGGCGCCCGCAGCGGCATCCGGCCCGGACGGGACGACGGCGCCGAGGAGGCCGGCTACCCGGACACCATCGCGGGCGCCGAACCGCACCCCGACGACGACGAGAGGCGCCCGTAGTACCCATGGCACCCAGAGCAGCACCCGTGGCACCGGGTGGCGCTGCACGGTGCCGTGACCGGAGGGGGACGCACGGGGCCCCGAAACGCGGACGAGCCGCGCCCCGGCCGAGGGGGCACGGCTCGTCCGACGGGACGGTGTGGGCGCTACTTGTTGGCGCAGGCGTTTCCGGCGGCCGGGTTGAGCAGAGCGATCACGTCGATCGTGTTGCCGCACACGTTGAGGTCGAGATCGATCGGGATCGAGATGGCATTGCCGGAAAGCAGCCCGGGGCTGTAGGCGGCCGTGGCACTCCCGTTGGCGTCGGCGGCGGCGGTCCCGGCGCACGCCATCAGGGCGGCACCGGCGAGGGCTGCGGCAGCCGTCATGCGGATCCTCATGAGCACTCCTGTCGCTAGAACTAGCACGTGCCTCTACAGTGAGCGCGTCCGGCGCCGAGCAACATCATCGCGGGGCCGAACGGAGTAGCCATGTCAGCCTCTCCGGGCAGGGCGAGGGAGCCGAATGGGCAACCCGGTGGGCGCGACCGGCACCGAGGCACCGTCCCGATGCCCGTCACAGGGCCCGTCCCGAGACCGTCACAGGCGCCGTCCCGAGACCCGTCACAGGCCCCGTCCCGAGATCTTCCGTCTCACGCCCCGGCCCCGTGGACAGATCATGATCCGCTGCGGCGATACTGGAAGCCGCACGCCGTCCCCGCCCGCAGATTGGCTCATGTCGACCTCTTCCTCCTCCCGCCCCGCGGCCCCGCCCACGGTCTGGTCGGCCCGCGGCCGTCACACCGGTCCCGCCGCGGCGGACACCGTACGGCGCCACCTGGAGAAACTCACGGCCGACGGCGTCCTCCACAGCCACCTCGAACCGGACGACGTCGACCGGGCGCGCGAGCACGTCTTCGAGGCCCGCTGGCAGGCGCCCGGGGACGTGACCGTGCGGGCCCGGCTGGCCCTGACGCCGCTGCGCGCCGGCCACCGGCAGTGGGTGCTGGTGGCGGAGGCGGAGGCGCCCTGGGACCCGCGGTGGCCCTCCCCCGCCGCCATGTTCTGGCCGCAGGAACCCGGCTCGGGCTGGGATCAGGAGGCCGGCGCCGGGCTGCGGCTGGGCGACGTCAACCCGCTCCCGGAGGACGACAAGGAGCTGCGGCGGATCCTGCGGCACGCGGTGCGGGACCCCTGGTGCGTCCACGTCGTCGTGCACGAGGCCATGACGCCGGACGAGCGCGGCCGCGCCTTCGTGCTGGGATCGCTGCCGCAGGGCCTGCGGCACCGGGTCGTGGAGCACCGCGCCGCCCCGCACCGGCTGCGGGCGGTCAACTGGGTGCTGGACGACTTCGACACCCGCCTGCCCCGCGGCGGTGCCGTCGTCCTGCCGGGCAGCCCGCCGCCGGACGGCTACGACCGGCAGGAGTTCTCCGTGCGCAGCGTCTTCCTGGACGGCACCGAGCCGGTCGAGCTGCTCGCCGCCGTCACCCGCTTCGCCGCGCTGCCCAGGCCGCTGCCGCCGGACGGCGAGGAGGCCCTGACCGCGCTGCGCGAGCAGTGGCACCTGAGGACCATGGAGGAGGAACTGGCCCGCGCCCGTGAGCTGGTGGCCATGTACGCCGAGGCGCTGGAGGCGATGACGCGCTCGCGGGACCTGTACCGGGAGGCCGCCGAGCGGGCCAACGAGGCGCTGGCGGCCTACCGGGAGGCCGAGGCGGCGGGCGGCGTCGCGGACAGGAGGCCGGGGCGCGTCGCCGGGTCGCCGCTGCAGCAGCTGGCGCGCGGTCTGGGCCGGCTGAAGGACACGGCCCGCTCCCTCCGCCCGGGCGGCCCGGCCGACCCGGCGCCGCCGAACGCCGCACCGGTGCCCGCGCTGCCGCCGGCGCCGACACCGTCGACCGGAACACCCTCGACCGGAACCCCGTCCACCGGAACACCGTCACCCGCACTCCCGCCCGCGCCCGGCGACGACGCGCCCGCACCCGAGTCCCCCGCGGCAGCGCAGGCCGTCCCGCCCGCGGATCCCGGACCCCCGTCGGACGGCGCGCCGCCCCCGCGGCAGGGTGCGCAGGACTGACCCGGCCGGCAGCACCGACCCGGCCACAGGACCCACTGACCCACCACGCCGCACGACCGACCCGGCCACAGGACCCACTGATCCACCAAGCCGCAGGACCGACCCGGCCACAGGACCGACCAGGCCGCAGGACTGCCCTGAAGGCGCCCGTCCGTCCGGCCCGCCCACGCTCCCGGGCCCCGGGAGGTGTCGCTCGCCCCGGGGTGGATACGCGGTGGGGACAGCACCCGGCTCGTCCGGAAGGTCATCCACGCCATGGTCAGCGACACACACGACGGCACGGCGCAGGCAGCGGGCACGGCGCCGCCGGCCGGACACCGCTCCGAAACGACGCTCCGCGTCAACGGCAAGCCCCACACCCTGGTCGTGGACCACCGGCGCGTCCTGCTGGACGTGCTCCGGGAGGATCTGGACCTGACCGGGGCGAAGAAGGGCTGCGACCACGGCCAGTGCGGAGCCTGCACGGTCCTCGTCGACGGGCGCCGGGTCAACAGCTGCCTGCTGCTCGCCGTCGCCCTGGACGGCTGCGAGGTGACGACCGTGGAAGGGCTCGCCGGGGACGGCGAGGAGCTGCACCCGCTGCAGCAGGCGTTCCTCGACCGGGACGCGTTCCAGTGCGGCTACTGCACGCCGGGACAGCTGTGCTCGGCCGTGGGCGCGCTGGCCGAGGCCGCGGCGGGCCACCCCTCGCACGTGACCGACCCGGCGGCGCCCTCCGGCCGGCCCGTCGCCCTGGACGCGGCCGAGATCCGCGAGCGGCTCAGCGGCAACCTGTGCCGTTGCGGCGCCTACCCGCACATCGTCCAGGCGGTGGAGGACGTGGCCCGGTGAAATCCTTCGGATACGTACGCGCGGGCACCGTCGAGGAGGCGGCCGAGGCCTTCGCCGCGCACCCCGGGGCGCGCTACCTGGCCGGCGGCACCAACCTCGTGGACCTGATGAAGCTGGGCGTGGAGCGGCCCGCCGTCCTCGTGGACGTCGGCCGGCTGCCGCTGGACACCATGGAGGAGCTGCCCGACGGCTCGCTGCGCGTGGGCGCCACCGTCCGCAACAGCGACCTCGCCGCCCATCCGCTGGCGCGCGACCGCTACCCGGCGCTGTCCCAGGCGCTGCTCGCTGGCGCCTCCGGCCAGCTGCGCAACGCGGCCACCACGGCCGGCAACCTGCTGCAGCGCACCCGCTGCCCGTACTTCCAGGACCTGTCCAAGCCGTGCAACAAGCGGGAGCCGGGCAGCGGCTGCGGCGCCCTGATGGGCGTGCACCGCGACCACGCGGTGCTGGGCTGGTCCGAGCAGTGCCTCGCCACCCACCCCTCGGACATGGCGGTGGCCCTGGCCGCCCTGGACGCGCGGGTGGAGCTGCACGGCGCGCAGGGCTCCCGGAGCCTGCCGGTGGCCGAGTTCCACCGGTTGCCCGGGGAGCATCCCGAGCGCGACACCGAGATCCGGCCCGGCGAGCTGATCACCTCGGTGGTGCTGCCGGCCGCGACCGCCGAGCTGCCCTCGGCCTACCGCAAGGCCCGCGACCGGGCCTCGTACGCCTTCGCGCTGGCCTCGGTGGCGGCGGTGCTGCGGGTGGCGGAGGGCCGGGTCGCGGAGGTGGGGATCGCCTTCGGGGCGCTGGCCCACCGGCCGTGGCGGGCGACGCGGGCCGAGGAGGCGCTGCGGGGCGGCCCGGCCACCGCGGAGGCCTTCCGGGAGGCGGTGGAGCTGGAACTGGCCGCGGCCCGGCCGCTGCGGGACAACGCCTACAAGGTGCCGCTGGCCCGCAACATCGCCGTGGACGTCCTGACCCGCCTCGCGGCGCCCGCCCCCGCCTGACTCCGGTCCGACCCCGACCGTCCCGCCTTGACCGTCCCGCCTTGTCCGTCCCGTCTTGCCCCTCGCGCCTTGACCATCATGTCTTGACCGCCCCGTCTTGACTGTCACGTCTTGACTGTCATGTCTTCGCTGTCAGGTCTTGATCGCCATCTCTTTGACCAACACGTCGTGACGGTCACGTCTTGACCGTCATCGACCGCCCCGTCCCGACCCTCACGTCTTGAGGAGGAGCCCATGGCCGGCACCGGTACCGCGCTGGGCGCGTCCGTCGAGCGCCGCGAAGGCCGTCTGAAGGTCACCGGCACCGCCCGCTACGCCGCCGAGCACCCCCTGCCGGGCCGCGCCCAGGCCTGGCCGGTGCCGGCCGCGGTCGCCCGGGGCCGGGTGACCCTCGTCGACGCCTCGGCGGCTCTGCGGCTGCCGGGTGTCCTGGCCGTGCTCACCCATGAGAACGCGCCGCGGATCGCCGAGCCGGAGGACGCGGCGCTCGCCGTGCTGCAGAACCCGCAGGTGCCGCACCGCGGCTGGTTCGTCGCCCTGGTGGTGGCCGAGTCCCTGGAGGAGGCCCGCGCCGGGGCACAGGCGGTGCGCGTCGAGTACGCCGCGGAGGACTTCGACGTCACGGTGCGGCCCGGTCATCCGGACGGCTACGAACCGGAGACGGTCAACGGCGGCTATCCGGGCCGCCGGGAACACGGCCACCCCGACAGCGCCTTCGGCGAGGCCCCTGTCCGCGTGGACGTGACCGTGCGGGTGCCGCCGCTGCACAACCACCCCATGGAGCCGCACACGAGCACGGCCCGGTGGGACGGGGACCGCCTGACCGTCTACACCTCCAGCCAGGGCGGCACGGAGGTGCGCAGGACACTGGCGGCGCTGTTCGAGCTGCCCGCGGAGCAGATCACCGTCGTCGCCGAGCACGTCGGAGGGGGTTTCGGCTCCAAGGGCACGCCGCGCCCCGACGTGGTGCTGGCCACGATGGCCGCCAAGGTGACGGGCCGGCCGGTCACGGTGGCGCTGGCCCGCCGCTACCTGCCCGCCGCCGTCGGCCACCGGGCGCCCACGCTGCAGCGGCTCCGCCTCGGGGCCGGGCCCGACGGCCGGCTGACGGCGCTCAGCCACGAGGCCACCACCCACACCTCGCGCATCACCGAGTTCGTGGAGCAGGCCGCGGTGCCCTCCCGTGTCATGTACGCCGCCCCGAACAGCCTCACCACCCACCAGGTGGTCCCGCTGGACGTCCCCTCGCCGTCCTGGATGCGGGCCCCGGGCGAGTGCCCCGGCATGTACGCCCTGGAGTCCGCGGTGGACGAGCTGGCCTCGGAACTCGGCATGGACCCCGTGGAGCTGCGGGTGCGCAACGAGCCGGACCGGGAGCCGGACACCGGCAAGCCGTTCAGCAGCCGGCACGTGGTGGAGTGCCTGCGCGAGGGCGCGCGGCGGTTCGGCTGGGAGCGGCGCGATCCACGGCCCCGGTCCCGGTCGGAGGGGCCGCTGCTGGTCGGCACGGGCGTGGCCGCGGCGACCTACCCGGTCCTGGTGTGGCCGTCCACGGCCGAGGCGCGGGCGCTGCCCGACGGCACGTTCGTGGTGCGGGTGAACGCCACCGACATCGGCACCGGCGCCCGTACCGTGCTCACCCAGATCGCGGCGGACGCGCTGGGCGTGCCGTTGGAGCGGGTGCACACGGAGGTGGGCAACAGCGACCTGCCGGCGGCGTCGCTGGCCGGCGGCTCGTCCGGGACCGCGTCCTGGGGCTGGCCGGTGCACCGGGCGTGCACCCGGCTGGCGGCGCGGCTGGCCGAGCACGCCGGTCCGCCGCCCGGGAAGGGGCTGAGCGCCCGCGCGGACACCGCCGGGGAGGCCGACGCGGAGAGCTCCTACGCCCGCCACGCCTTCGGGGCGCACTTCGCGGAGGGGACGGTGGACACCGTCACGGGCGAGGTCCGGGTGCGCCGGCTGCTCGGTGTCTTCGCGGCGGGCCGCATCCTCAACGCCCGGACGGCGCGCTCCCAGTTCGTCGGCGGGATGACCATGGGGCTGGGCATGGCGCTGACCGAGGGCAGCACACTGGACCCGGCGTTCGGCGATTTCGTGGAACGGGACCTGGCGTCGTACCACGTGCCCGCGCACGCGGACGTGCCGGCGATCGAGGCGCACTGGATCGAGGAGAGCGACGGCCATCTCAACCCGATGGGGAGCAAGGGGATCGGCGAGATCGGCATCGTGGGCACGGCGGCCGCCATCGGCAACGCCGTCCACCACGCCACGGGCGTGCGGTTCCGGGAGCTGCCGCTGACGCCGGACCGGGTGCTGGGCGCACTGGCCGGCTGACCGGTCCGCCCGCCGGCCGGCCAGTGGTCGCCGCTGGTGACGTCGCTCGCGGTCGTCGCCTGTGCACGTCGTCCGGGTCGTCGTCGTGCGATGGTCGCCGCTCGGTTGACGTCCGGGTGTCGTCGTCCGGGTGCGGGCCTGTTCTGTTCAGTCCGTGGGGCGCGGGGCGGGGTGCCGCTCGGCGACCTGCACCATCAGCAGCAGTGACAGGGCCGCGAGCGAGGCCAGTGAGGCGCAGGCCGCGGTGAGCCCGGCGCCGGCCGGGGGCGCCACCGTGACGGACAGCGCGCGGGACAGCCCGGCGGAGGCGAACCGACCCTCCACGTAGCCGAGCGCCGCCAGCAGCCCCGGCCCCACGGCGGAGGCGACCAGCACGGCCACGCCGGGGCGCACCGCCAGCAGCAGGGCCAGCACCGCGCACAGGACCGACACCGCGAGGGCGAGGCCGTAGACGAGCAGGGGCGCTCCCTGCCGGTGCAGCGGGAAGTGGGCCGCGCCGCAGACCACGAGGGCCGCCGCGGCGAGCCAGCTGGGCCAGAACAGCAGACGGCCGTGGTCCCGGTCGCGGTGCCCGTCGGCGGTGGCCGACGGACCGGCGGCGTCCGCCGCGTCGGCGGCCTCCCGGGCGTCGGGGTCCCCGGGGGCGGTCCGGCGTCCTCCCATCGGTTCCTCGCCGGGCTCCACCGGTTCCGCCTCGGCCGCGGGCAGGCGGGCGGGGACCTGTTCGCGGACCAGGCCGGCGATGAGTTCCACGAGTTCCTCCGGGGTGCGGGTGCCGGCCGCCGCCCGGACGGCCTCCCGGCCGCAGTGCGGCCGCTGGGGTGCCCGGTGCAGCATGGCCACGAGCCGGGTGACGTCCTCGATACAGCGGTGCCGGACGGCGGCGCGGATCGTGGCGTCGGCGCTGTCGGCGGGGCGCGGCGGGCGGGTCAGCTCGGCGACCAGGCGGGCGACGTCCTCCACGGGACGGTCCAGGGCGGCCGCGCGCAGCAGGGATCCGGCGGCGTCCGCGCACTCGGGGGACTTCTCCAGGAGGGTGACGAGCCGGACGACTTCCTCCAGGAGCCGCTCCCCGACGGCGGCCTGCGCCGGGCCGCGCGCCGGATCACCGTCCGCGGCCTCGCCCTCGCCCTCGCTCACGCCGTCGCCGACGGCGGCGACGCCGCCCGGCGGACCGGCCCGGTGGATCTCCTCGGTGAAGGCGAGGACGGACGGGTCCGGCTGGGGTGGTGAAGAGCGGGTGGTCATCTCGGCTCCAGGGCAGGGGTACGGCCGCTCCTGCGCCCCCGAAGTGCGACGCGCGACTTACCCTGACCATTACAAGGGGGTGCTGAGCGGGTAGACCACTCACGCGAGGCACAGGGGTGATGTCTCGGGTCCCGAAGGCCACTCGCGCCGATGCTCACGCTCCGTAAGGAAACCATTCACCCGTTCGATTCGTATAAGTCTCGGGAACCCGAAACATAGTCAGCGGGCCAAGCGACACCGCAAGGATGACCACCGCTTGATCGCGGCTGCACCGACAGGGGAGAGACGATGCAACCGTTCGCGCTCAACTACGCCCGTCCGGCCGTGGAGCGGGAGGCCGCCACGCCATACGTCTACGACGCCGGACTGCAGCTGAACGTGCTCCTCGACGGCCGGATCGCCGCCTTCGACCACGCGCTGCTCAGGGAGCTGGGCACCACGACGTCCACGGCGGGCTCCAAAACGCACTTCGACGACTGAACACGGCCGCCGACGATGACGGTACTGATCCTCACGGGCGAGGAGGACGTGACGGCGGACATGGTGGTGGCCCACCTGAACGCCTCCTCGGTCCCGGTGGTCCGGCTCGATCCGGCCGACCTGACGGCGGGTGCGGCACTGTCCGGGGAATATGTGCACGGCACCTTCCGCGGCCATCTGTCCTCCGGCGAGCGGCTGGTGAGCGTGGAGGCGATCCGCGCGGTCTGGGTGCGCCGGCCGGGTGTCCCGGCGGCCCGCGCGGCCCAGCCCTCGGCCTGGCTCACCCAGGAGACGGCGCAGGCCCTCTACGGCATGCTCCGCGACTGCGGGGCACGCTGGATGAACGATCCCGACGCCGCCCGGCGCGCCCGGTACAAACCGTGGCAGCTCAGGCTCGCCCAGCGGTGCGGCCTGCCGGTGCCCGCCACCCTCATCACCACTTTCCCGCAGGCGGCCCGGGAGTTCGCCGAACGCTTCCCTGACCTGGTGGTCAAGCCGGTCTCCGGCGCGCATCCGCAGGAGCCGCCGCGGGCGGTGCCCACCAGCCGGGTCGCGCCGGGCACGGACTTCGCCGCCGTCGCCTACGGCCCCACCCTGCTGCAGCGGCGGATCGCCAAACGGGCCGACGTCCGGCTGACCGCCGTCGGCGGCACCCTGCTGGCGGCCCGCAAGGAGACCGCGGCCGACGCCGATCCGGACCAGGTGGACGTGCGCTTCGCCCCGCCGGGCGCGCCGTGGCGGCCGGCCGAGGTCCCCCGGGCCGTGGCCCGGTCCGTCCACGCCTACCTGCGCCGGGCCCGACTCGCCTACGGCGCCTTCGACTTCGCCGAGGACGCCGACGGCACCTGGTGGTTCCTGGAGTGCAACCAGTCGGGGCAGTTCGGGTTCGTGGAGGTGGACACCGGCCAGCCGATCGCCCGCACCATCGCCGAGTGGCTGGCGGGCACGGCCCGGCCGGGGACCCCTGTGGCCGAATCGTGACCTTCCTCGTCACCCAGGACCGGCACCGAGTGCCGCGAGACGGCCGCAGAGGTCCCCGCTCAGCTGCCCGAGGGGCTCAGACGGCCAGCGACAGGCCGCTGTCCCCGTCGGTCTGCGAGGTGACGTCCGACGCCCCGCCCGTGGTGAGCAGCAGCGCGTCGGCCCGGGCGATCGCGTCGTGGATGCTGGTGGCGCCCATCATCACGCACAACGTGTAACTGACGTCCTCCAGCTCACGAGCCGTCTCGGCCCGCTCCCTCTCCGCTTGAGCGATCTTCAGCGATGCGTAGCGAGTCAGCAACGTCCTGACGACCTTCGGGTCCGGAACCAGCACGGAGCGCCCCTCTCTCGAATTTTACCTGCGTATGCCCCAGGCACGCCGTGCCATGCATGCCGACCGCCTCACGGCACATGATTGTCCTGATTCAGTCGATTTCCGGTGGAACGGCCATCAGGCCGGCCCGGATCGAGCTCAGGGGATCGCGGCTGTCACCGGCCGCGGTCCTCGCCTCCGCTGTGCGCCGCCTCCCGGCGCTCCCCCGCGGTCAGCCGCCCCCGACGCCGCCGCACGCGCCGTCGCGCCGGGCGTGAGCCCGGCACGCGCGCAGGAGGAGGGCAGGAGTGGCACACCGCGCGGGCGCGGGTATCCGGCGCGGCGACAGCACGCCGTCCGCAGGCGGGAAGGACGGGGCGGGTTCCTCGGAGCGGCGCGCTGCGCGCTCACGCCGGTTCACGGCTGGCTCCCGTCGGCGCTCGCCGCGGCGCGGGCCGGACGCAGCGGCGCGCGGCGCTGCCGCGTTCCGTGCTGGTCTCCTCGGATGACGCCCACCGTGGCCTCCGCTGAACACTCGGCCGCACCTGCCCGGGCAGCTCCCGTCCGCGGCGACTGGGCACCGCACGACCCGGCAGGGTATGCGCAATATAGGTGCTTTTCGGGCGTTCGGCCAAGTTCGGGTGAGCGATGAGGGGCAGGCGCGCAGAAGAACGGCACGTCAGGGGCCCTGAGCGGCGGAGGTCTTGCGGCGACCGAGGCGGCCCGGCGGCGGCCTTTTCGTCCTGCGGCGGGGGCGGGGGGCGCCGGCGGGTGGCCGGGTCCGGCCCCCGCTCCCCCCCGGCGGCCGCGCCCGGCAGGGGGGCCCCCCTCCGGGGGGGGGGGCGGCGCCCGCCCGCGGGGGGGCGGGGCCGCCGGGGGGGAGGGGGCCCTCTTCGCCCCGGGGGCGGCGGGGTC
>NZ_LR732544.1:6462747-6534573 GCF_902506575.1 Streptomyces mexicanus
CGGGGCGGGGGGGGGGGGGGCGGGCGGGCGGGGGGCTGGCGCGCCGGGGGGGGGGGGGGGGGGGCGCCGGGGGTGGGCCGGTCCCGGCCCCTGCCCCCCCGCGGCGTCCGCGGCCGGGGGGGGCGCCCCCGCCCGGTGGGGGGGGCGACGCCCGCCGGCGGTGGTGCGGGCCGTCAGGGCAGATGCGGGCTCACTCGGCCAGGGCGTCGGCGAGTTCCGTGGTGGCCCGGGCGACCTCGCCGTCCTCCTCGGCCAGCAGCGCGTGCAGCGCACCGCGCCGGGCCCGGACGGCCTGCCGCGCCCGCCGCTCCCACACCACGGGATTCTCCCGGTGGTTGAGGAGCTTGGGGTAGACGGCCGCGACGGACTCCCACTGCCGGGCGTCGGCGATGCTCCTGAGCAGCTGGATGATCTGCGGCCGGCAGGTCACCTGCGGCAGCTGGGCCAGCTCCCACAGGAACGGGACGGTGGCCGCGGTGGCCTGTTCCACCACGAAGCCGTACTGGCAGATCCGGGTGCGCAGCTCCTCCAGCGCGGCCCGGGCGGCGTCGGCGTCGTCCCCGGCCAGGGTGCGCAGCAGCCGAGGGATGTCGGCGGCGGAGCCGGTGGAGTCCCTGATCTCGCTCCAGGGCACCTGGTCCAGGGCCGTCAGTGGCGTCGCGGCGGCCCTGCCGCCCGAGGGAAGGGCGTTGCTGGCGCGGTGTGTGCTCGGCTGCTCCGTCGGTGCGGTGCGCATGGCGTCGGGCCTTTCCGAGGCGGTCGTATGGGGGGACGGCGGTTCAGGCAGGGCATGCGGGTCGGCGATCCGGCACCGGCCGTGCGGGCACCGCGTGGTGCGGACCCGCTGGTCACGGGCGGTGGGGCACACGGCATCGCTCCTGATGCCACGTCACCGACCGGCGTCGCTATGGGGGTTGACGCCCTGGCTATTATCCACGCTGACAGCGTCCGCGTGCAATTGCAGGCGAAATTTCTCGTGAAAGTGCGCGGGACGGGGAAGAGTTCGGCCAGATGCGGCCGACCCCGTCGACAGACCGGGCGCGGCTCACGGCGGAACGTGAACAGCAAGGAGACTGCGGTGCCACCAGTGCAGAACGGAGTGCGGGCCAGCTCGTTGGACGCCCGCTGGATCAAGAGCAGGCACAGCAACGCCACGGGCAACTGCGTGGAGATCGCCGCCCTGGCCGGCGGTGGCATCGCGGTGCGCAACTCACGCGATCCCGACGGTCCCGCCCTGGTCTACACACCGGCGGAACTGGCGGCGTTCCTGGCGGGCGCCAAGGACGGCGAGTTCGACCATCTGCTGTGAACCGGAAGGGACTTGGCGGCTTGGGACCTCTTCGGCGGACGACCGCACCCCGCCGCGGGAGGGTGCGATAGTGTAGGTCTCGAGTCTGCCGGTCCACTGGGGAGTCAGGATGTCCGCCGAGCCGCATCGCCTCTCCCGTCTCGAACCGTATCTGGACCGGTCCGAGCCGGCCCCGACGCTGCTGAAGATGCTGGTCGGCGTCCAGTTGGCGGGCTTCCGCGAGGACGCCGGCATGTCCCAGGAGCAGGCGGCACGCGCACTCGGCTTCAGTGCCGCGAAACTCTCGCGCATCGAGTCCGGCAAGGGCCGCCGCCCTCCCGCGGAGGGTGACGTCCGCGCCCTGCTGCGGCTGTACGGAACGGGCGAGCACGAGTGCTCGGTCATGCTGAAGCTGCTGCGGCGCGCGGGTGAGCCGGGCTGGTGGCAGCGCTACGACAAGCGGCTGATGCCCGAGTGGTTCGACCGGCTGGTCGGGCTGCAGGAGGCGGCCGAGGCGATCCGCACCTTCGAGATCCAGTACGTCCCCGGCCTGCTGCAGACCCCGGCGTACGCCCGGGCGGTGGTGGAGCGCGGCCTGCCGACCGCGTCCGCCGGCGAGGTCCAGCGGCGTGTGGAACTGCGCACCCGCCGCGCGCAGTTGCTGACGCGTCCCGACGCACCCCAGTTGTGGGCGGTCATCGACGAGTCGGTGCTGCTGCGAGTGCTGGGCAGCCGCGAGGTCATGCGGGAACAGCTGGAGCATCTCGTGCGGATGGCACAGCGCCCCCATGTGACGGTGCAGATCGTGCCGCTGGACGTGACCAACGCGTCCGCGCCCAACACCCCCATCACCTACCTGAGGTTCGGCGGTCTCGACCTGCCCGACGTGGTGTACCTGGAGCACATCCGCAGCGCCAACTTCCTCGAGGACCGCGACGAGACGGAGGAGTACCGGATCGCCCTGGACCGGCTGGCCGACGAGGCGCTGACTCCCCAGGAGTCGATCGAGTTGCTGCGCAGGACGACGAAGGAACGCTACGGAACCTCCTGAGCGCGCGCCTCCCGGCCGATCGAGGGTCGGCATCCCCGCGAGCGTCCCCGTGGACCACGGTCGGTGATCCGCGGGGACGTTCGTCATCCGCAGCAGGCGGCGTACGTCCCGGCCCGTCCGGTCAGCGGACTATGCCTATGCCGCCGAACTCGATCCACTCCTGGGTGAGTTGACGGGGGGCCACCTCGCTGTCGGGCCGCCAGGTGGACACCTCCACCAGGCCGGGTTCGAGGATCTCCAGCCCCTCGAACCACTCGGCCACGTCCTTCTCCTCACGGACCCGGCCCCAGTGGCCCTGAGTGGCCTGGGCCATGAAGTCGGTGACGAAGGCGCGCACCTCGGGGTCGTCGCTGACCAGTTGGCACATCAGCATGATGCTGCCGGGCACGAGCCGTTCGCGGACCCGCCGGACCACCGCGAGCGGACCGTCGGTGTCGCTGTCCGGGATGCAGTGGAACACCGAGTTGAACAACACGGCCACCGGCCGGGAGAAGTCGATCAGGCGCTGGGTGTCCGGGTGCGCGAAGATCTCGTCGGTGCTGCGCATGTCGGCGTGGATCACCGCGGTGCGCTCGTCCTGCTGCAGCAGGGCCCGGCCGTGCACCAGCACCATGGGGTCGTTGTCGACGTAGACCACGTGTGTCTGCGGGTCGATGCGCTGGGCCACCTGGTGGACGTTGTCCTGGGTGGGCAGGCCGGAGCCGTGGTCGAGGAACTGCCGGATGCCGTACTCCTCGGCGATCGTCCTGACGGCCCGCTGCAGGAAGCGACGGTTGTTCAGGGCGAGCCGGCGAGTGCTCGGGACGACCTTGTCGAGTTCCTCGCAGGCCACGCGGTCCGCCGCGTAGTTGTCCTTGCCGCCGAGGTAATGGTCGTACATGCGCGCGGCGGTCGGCACATTCTCGTCGATCTTCGTGGACAGCTTGTTCTCCGTAGGCATCGCTCCCCCAGATTCGCCGAATCCACCGCGCCAACTGGGCCGGTGCGACAGAGCGTACATCCTACGGATCCCGTGGTCCGCCGAAACAGAGGGCGGAACGGCGACCACCGGGCGCACACGCCCCAAGTGCCCGATCGTCACGAATTCTTCACGCCGTGGAGTCCATCAAGCGCCCCGATATGAGTACTCGCCCAGTGCGCCGCAGAAGCCGTCGTCAAGACCGGACCAGGGGGGCGCCGTGGTACTCGTCGCTGTTCTGTTGCTGCCGCTCATGGCCGTGCTGCTGCTCGTCATGGACCAGGTGGAACAACGTGTGTGCGCACCGGGCCCGCGGCGGAGCCGGCACGCCGCCCGGCGGGCGCGCGCACGTCTGCGTCCGCGCCTGTTCCCGGGTGGTCGCCGGATGGTGAAAAGCCCCGCCTTAAAGGAGCCTTAACGACTCGTTAAGCGTCACCGCGTCTTCGACCGGATTTGCGAACAAGCGCGGACGAAAAGGGATGCCGAGCCGCGGCGGCCCGTTGGCGAGGGCGGCGGCGCTGCGTAGCATTCGGGACCCGCACCGGTGGTGAGAGCGCTCTCAGCGCTGCCGCCGGGCGTTCATTCCCCTTTGCCGAGCGCAAGGAGACACCCCCCACATGGCACCTCGTCATCAGCGCACCCTCGGTCGCAGGAAGTTCCTGGCCGCCCTCGGCGGCGCGGCGGTGGCGGCGCCCGTCGTCGCCGCGATCGCCCCGCACGCCCTGGCCGACCCCGCACGCACGTCCGCGGCGGCGGGCGGACTTCCGCTGGCGATCGTCAACAACAGCGGGTCCTTCGCCGACGACTCCGTCCACGTGTACATCGTGGGCAACCAGGACGGGCGGCAGGTGCGGGTCACCCCCGACGGGACGCTCGCGCCGATCGCCGTCTCGGACAACGGCCCGGACGGCTTCACGGACTACGCGATACCCCTGGCGGGCGGCGGCCGGACCACGCTGTCCCTGCCGTACATGTCCGGCCGGATCTACGTGTCGCTGGGCCAGAAGCTCAAGCTGCGGGCCGTCACCGACGGCAACGGCAACCCCGCCCTGCAGTATCCGGCGGGCTGGGTGTCCTCGGACCCGAACTATCCGGTCCTGCACGACTGCGCCGAGTTCACGTACAACGCCTCGGGCATGTTCTGCAACACCACCATGGTCGACATGTTCAGCGTGCCGCTGAGCATCCGCCTCACCGGCGCCCAGGACCAGACGACCGGCACCGTGCGCGACGGCGGGCGGGCCGCCGCCTTCGCCGCCGTGCGGCAGGCCGGGGAGTTCGCGGGGCTCGTCGTGGACGACACCCGGATCATCGCCCCCGGGCACGGGCTGGACGCCGGGCTGTTCCCCAAGGACTACTTCGCCCCGTACATCGACGAGGTCTGGACCACCTACGCGGGCAAGGACCTCACCGTCACCACCGGTGCGGGCACCTTCACCGGCCGGGTGCGGGGCGGCAGGCTCACCTTCACCGGGCCGGCCCAGGTCGCCTTCGACAAGCCCTCCACCCGGGACGTGCTGTTCTGCGACGGCGCGCTGGCCGCGCCGAACGACGGGACGACCGGCCCCGTCGCCGCGGTGCTCGGCGCCGGGTTCAACCGTTCGACGCTGCTGTCCGCCGCCGCCCAGCCGGTGACCGACGCCTCCGCCTTCTACCGCACGGCGCTCACCAACCACTACGCCAAGGCCATGCACGCGGCGACCGCGGACGGCCGGGCCTACGGCTTCGCCTTCGACGACGTGGCGGGCTTCGCCTCCTACATCCAGGACTCGGCACCGACCGGCATCACCCTGACGCTCACGCCGTTCTAGGCACGGCGACGCCCACGCTCCTCCGGGCACGCCGACGCCCACACCTCTGCGGGCACGGCGTCGGCGTGCGCCGGGCGGGGCGGCGTAGCAGCGTGGTGGTGTGCGGAAGCTGCCTGGGCCCAGGGCGCGGCGGGATCCCGCCCGGCGTGGCTGGCTGCGGGGCGCCCCGCCGCCGCGTTGGGTACGGGTGCTGCCGGTGGCCCTGGCCGTCGTCGTGTGCGCGGTGACGCTGCTGAGCCCGGACCCCGTCGACATCGGCTTCCTGCTGGGCGCCATCCCGCCGCTGGCCGTGATGTCGTACGGGCCGCTGGCGACCGCGCTCATGGGAGCCGTCGCGGTGGTCCTGCTGGCCGTGCCGGTGTTCCGGCTGGGCCATCCCGGCAATACCGACCTGGAGACCGTCTGCTTCGTCGCGGTCCTCAGCGTGGTCCTGGCATTCGTGCGCAGCCGCCGGGACACGCAGCTGGACCTGGAGCGCACGATCGCCGAGGCGGCGCAGCGCGCCGTCGTTCCGCCGCTGCCGCCGCGGGTCGGCCCGGTGCGCTGCGCCGGCCTGTACCGGGCGGCCCAGCGCGGCGCGCTGGTCGGCGGGGACTTCTTCGGCGTGCGGGCGAGCCCCTACGGTGTCCGCGCGGTCCTGGGCGACGTGCGGGGGCACGGCCTGGCGGCGGTGTCCACGGTCGCCGCGCTGCTCGGCAGCTTCCGGGAGGCGGTGCTGGACCGGCCGGATCTCACCGCGGTCGCGGCCGCCCTCGACCGCCGTCTGGTGGTGGACTCGGCCCAGGTGCGGCACGCGGAGCTGTTCGCCACCGCGGCGCTGCTGGAGTTCGCCGGCGACGCGCGGTCGGTGCGCGTGGTGACGTGCGGGCATCCGCCGCCGGTCCTGCTGCGGGACGGGCGGGCCACCGAGATCGAGGTGGCGCCGTGGACGCCCCTGGGGCTCGGCCTGTCGGAGGGAGTGCCGCGCCAGGACGGCCGGCAGGTGGCGCTGCGGCCGGGCGATGTGCTGTTGCTGGCCTCCGACGGCGTCTTGGAGGCCAGGGACGCCCACGGCGCGTTCTATCCGCTGCTGGAGCGGCTGCCCCGCCTGGCCGACCGGGATCCGGCCGTCCTCGCCGACCGTGTCCTGGCCGATCTCCTCGCACACTGCGCGGGCGTGCGCGACGACGTCACCCTGCTCGTCCTCGCCCCCTGTCCGTCCTCGGGCCCGTCCACGGCTCCCTGAGCGCGGCCGGGGTCAGGCCGCCGGGGCGCAGGCCCCGGTGCAGAGGTCGTCGTGGGCGGGGGCCGCGCAGGGGACGGGTGCCGGCCGGGGGGACCCGGACCGCTGAGCGGGCACCGGCGGCACGGAGCCGACCGTGACCGGCTCGAACGTCACCGGTGCGGGCACGACCGGATCGAACGTCACCGATGCGGGCACGACCGGCTCGGGCACGGCGGACTCGGCGGTGACCGGCCCGCCCGTCACCGGGGCGCCCGTCACCGGAGCGCCCGACACCGGCTCGACCGTCACCCGCTCGGTCGTGACCGGAGCGCCGGCGAGCAGCGGCCCGGGGGTGACCGGGACGACGGGAATCCGGGCCTCCCGATCGCGCCGCGCGCGGCGGTCGCGCAGCAGGGCGCCGCCGCCGATGGCGCCGGCGATGAGGCCGCCGCCCATGACCAGGGCGCCCCTGGCCCCGGCGACCTGCATGAGCAGGCCCAGCAGCGGCGGGCCGACGAGGCTCCAGCCCGTGGAGGCGGTGCGCCACACGCCGAGGACCCGGCCGCGCAGGTGGGCCGGCGGGTCGGTCTGCAGGACCGTCGTACCGGCGGTGTCGGAGACCGATTCGATCACGGCCATCGGCGCGACGAGCAGCAACAGGATCCACAGGCTCGGGGACAGCCCGGCGGCGATCTGCAGCAGGGCACCGGTGGCGGCGAGCGCGCCGACCAGGCGCACCGAGGGGCTGCGCAGGCGGCCGGCCAGTACCGCGCCGGCCACGCCGCCCACCGCCAGCACGGTGGAGACCGTACCGAAGGCCCCGGCGGCGCCGCCGAGCGGCCCGGTGACCAGCACCGCGAGGGTCAGGCCGTAGTTCCGGCCGAAGACGCTGCTGAGCGCGGTGATCCCGGCCAGCGCCACGAGCCGTGGCCGGCGCAGGAAGAACCCGACGCCGTCGCGGGCGCCGGTACCGCGCCGCGCGGGTTTCGCGCCGCCGGGCAGCCCACCGCGCCCGTCGCCCGCCGCCCCCGGCCCGGCGGCGGGGTGCGGGCGCAGGAAGGGGATCACCGCGGCGACGGCGAGGAAGGACACCCCGTTCGCGGCGTACGCCGCCGCCGGGCCCCACCAGCTGACCACCACCCCGGCCAGGGCGGTGCCGCCCACGCGTCCGGCGCCGCTGACCACGGAGCCGAGCGCGATCGAGGAGGGCACGTCCTTCGGTGGCACCAGGTCGTTGCCGAGCAGCGCGCAGGCGGGCGCGTCGACGGTGGCGATCAGGCCGGTCACGGCCGCGAGCGCCATGAGCACCGGGACGGTGAGGTGGCCGGTGACGACCAGCCCGGCGGTGAGGAAGCCGACCAGCGCGAGCAGGGCCTGGCTCACCGAGGCGGTGAGCCGGCGCGGCCAGGCGTCGACCGCGGCGCCGCCGGTCAGCCCGAGCAGCAGCCCGGGGGCGGCCTGCACGGACAGGGACAGGCCGGTCGCCGCGGCGGAGCCGGTCAGGTGCAGCATGAGCAGGTTCTGGGCGGTCAGCTGCATCCAGGTGCCGGCGTTGGAGACCAGGTTGGCCGCCGACCACAGGCGCATGTCGCGGTGGCGCAGCGCCCGCCACGGGGCACGGTCCTCGCCCGTCGCCGCCCGGCGGTCCGGCCGGCGGCCGGGGAGGCGGAGGGAGGGCAGGACCACGCGGCGCGGTGCGGTCGCGGGCACGGGGGCAGGAGGAGCTGAGCTGGGTGAGGCCACGAAAAGACGCTTTGCGTGAGAGACCGGACGGCGTTCCGTGCTGTGGCGCCGGCGGCGTCGGGCGGCTCGACGGTGAGGCGCGGCCGGGTACGGCGGCTGCCCGTCCTCCCGGACGGGCACAGCAGCTGCCCATCTTCACAGACGGCACGGGACGGTCGGTGCGCGCACCGGCCGCGGTCGGGCGCCGCGCGCGCCAACGGGCTTGCCCGGCAAGGAAGTCGGCGGTGCGGTGGTGTTGCTCACAGGGGCGGCGGTGGCCCGGGCGCACGAGGGCGCGGCTGTGATCCGCGTCCCAGGCGGGACCGGGCCCCCGCACCGGTCCCGCCTCCTTGGCGCGTCGAACCTATGGGATCACGGTTGTGGCCGAAACCGTGCCGGTGCCCGTTCGGGCGGGCGCGGGACTCAGCTGTGCACAATCGCGTCCGCGTTGCCCGCGGTCGCCCTCATTCGTCCGCGGCGACGGCCGGCGTCTCCAGGTCGCCGGCCGCCAGATGGGCCAGCACGACCTCGTACAGATCGCTGCCGGTGGCCAGGAGCCGGCGTTCGAGGACGGGTTCCACGCCCCGCGGGTGCCCCCGTACGGTCTGGGCGTGCACGCCGAGCATGTGTGCGGCGCGCTCGGCGTTGCCGTCGGCGGCGATCCAGGCCCGCAGGGTGCCGCGCAGGTCCCGCGGGTCCGCCGCCAGGCGCCCGAGGAGTTCGTGCGCCCAGGCGCGCAGGGCGGGAGCGGCGAGGAGGTCGCCGAACCGGACGACGCCGTGCGGCCCGGCGGCCTCGGCGGATGCGGCGGGCCCGGCGGCCGTGGTGTCCAGGCCCGCCTGGGTGTTCAGCGCCAGGTGGACGGCGGCCCGGACGCTCAGCCGGGACAGGTCCGCGCCGAGCAGTCCGGCCGTCCGATCCATGCGGGCCCGCACGGTGTTCCGGCTCACCCCGAGGATCCGGGCGGCCCGGACCGCCGTGAACTCCAGGCCCAGCCGTGTGGTGCCGACCAGTTCGGCGCGGACGTGGTGGGGCAGGACGTCCAGCGGCCGCAACAGCCGGGCCGACCAGGCGTACAGCGCCCCGGGGTCCATCAGCCGCTCGGGATGGGTGCGCTCGGCGTACACGGCCGTGCCGTCCGGGCGGCACCGGGCGAGCGCCAGGGCGCTCACGGCCTGCCCGTACGCCGTCGCGGTACGCGCGAGGCTCTGCCGGGTGCTGCCACCGAGGTAGGTGTGGGGCCGGCCGGCGACGAGCGAGCGCAGCGCCCGGCCGGTCGCCTCGGCGGGCGCGAGCACGATCACATGGCCGTCCTCCGCCGGGCAGCGCACGACGAGCGCCTGTTCGCCCGCGATGCCCAGGCTTTCCTCGGCCAGTCGCTCGCGGTCGTCGGGGCGGGTCTGCAGGACGTAGAGGTGCGCGGTGTCCGTGTCGAGCAGTCCGGGCCACAGGCCGGCGGCCACCCGGCGCGCCGAGACGGTGTCCTCCACCATCAGCAGTTGCAGGATCGCCAGCCGCAGGGCGGACGTGGCCTCCCGCAGCCGGCGCCCGGTCTCGCTGGTCTGCCGGGCGCGCAGCAGCAGTTCGACCACGGTCGCGGTGTGCGTGACCATCTCCGCGGTCTGCCGGTCGAAGGGGGTCGTGCGGGAGACGGCCAGCACGGCGAGCGGGGGCGAGTGCGGGCCTCCCACCCGCACCGCGCGCAGGTGGCGGCCTGCGTCCTCCAGCGCCGCGGAGGCCAGCCGGCCGGAGGTGACGTCCGCGAGCAGGGGGCCGTTCAGCGGGATCGGCCGGCCGGCGAGGCGGGCGCCGGTGGCGTCCAGGAGGCAGGCCGTGCCGTGCGTCGCGCCGGCCAGCCAGGACACCACCCGGCGTACGTCCTGCCCCGCCGGCCGCAATTGCCCGAGAAGTTCCTCGGCCCAGGTCGTCGTCCGCCGCTGTTCCCGCTCCCGGGCTCCGGCGGCCCCGTGCTCTCGGCCGGCCATGCGGGCCCTCTCCTCTTCCGTCTCGATCCGTCGTCGTCACCGCGCCGACCTCGGCGTTCGTCGGTCGGGGAACGTTACCAGCGGCGGTCGCGCACGGGCACGCGCGCCGGGGGGGGGGCGGTGCGGGGGGGCGGGGGAGGGGGGCGCGCCGGCGGGGGGACCGGGGGGGGGGGGGACGGCGGGCGGCGCCAGGCTGCCGTGGGGGGGGGGGGGGCCCCGGGGCGGGCCCGGATGGCGCTCGCCGCGGCGCGCACGACGTGACCAACCAACCCCCGCCCCTGTCCCCGTACGACGCCTCCGCCGACCCGGCCCTGCTGGAGGGCCTGCGCCGGGAGGGCGCCGGGTGGGCCGAGGAGGACGTGCGGCGGCTCGGCGTGCTGGCCGGCAGCCCCGAGGTGCAGGAGTGGGCGGAGCAGGCCAACCGGCACGAGCCGGAGCTGCGCACCCACGACCGGTACGGCCACCGGATCGACGAGGTGGACTTCCATCCGAGCTGGCACCACCTGATGCGGACGGCGGTCGCCGAGGGCCTGGCCGGCGCCCCCTGGGCGGACGGGCGGCCCGGCGCGCACGTCGCCCGCACCGCGGGTGGCCTGGTGTGGGGGCACACGGACGCCGGGCACGGCTGTCCGACGTCGATGACGTACGCCGCCGTCCCCGCCCTGCGCGCGCAGCCGGACCTCGCCGCCGTCTACGAGCCCCTGCTGACCAGCCGGGTCTACGAGCCCGGCCTGCGGACGCCGACGGAGAAACCGGGCCTGCTGGCGGGCATGGGCATGACCGAGAAGCAGGGCGGCTCGGACGTGCGGACCAACACCACGACGGCCACCCCGACCGCCGAGCCGGGCGTGTACACGCTGCGCGGCCACAAGTGGTTCACCTCCGCACCGATGTGCGACGTCTTCCTGGTGCTGGCCCAGGCACCGGGCGGCCTGTCGTGCTTCCTGGTGCCGCGCGTCCTGCCCGACGGCAGCCGCAACCCCTTCCGCATCCAGCGCCTGAAGGACAAGCTGGGCAACCGCTCCAACGCCTCCTGCGAGCCGGAGTTCGACGGGACCGTCGCCTGGCTGGTGGGACCCGAGGGGCGGGGGGTGAAGACCATCATCGAGATGGTCAACTGCACGCGCCTGGACTGCGTGATGATGTCGGCGGCGCTGATGCGCAAGACGCTGGTGGAGGCCGGCCACCACGCACGGCACCGGCGGGCCTTCCGCGCCCTGCTGGCCGACCAGCCGCTCATGCGCAACGTCCTGGCCGACCTCGCCCTGGAGTCCGAGGCCGCCACGACGCTGACCCTGCGGCTGGCCGGCGCGGCCGACCGGGCGGTGCGCGGAGACGCGGCGGAGGCGGCGTTCCGGCGGATCGCGACCGCGGTGGGCAAGTACTGGGTGACCAAGCGGGGCCCGGCGTTCACCGCGGAGGCGCTGGAGTGCCTGGGCGGCAACGGCTACGTGGAGGAGTCCGGCATGCCCCGGCACTCCCGCGAGGCGCCCCTGCTGTCGATCGGGGGGGGGTGGGGGAACGTCACCGCCCGGGCCGTGCGGCGGGCCCTGGCCCGCGAGCCGGGCACCGCGGAGGCGCTGTTCGCCGAGCTGGAGCTCGCCCGGGGCGCCGACGCCCGCCTGGACGCGGCCGTGACCCGCCTGAAGAACCAGTCGGCCGAGGCGTCCCCGCCGGCCGCGCGCCGCCTGGTGGAGCTGATGGCGCTCACCCTGCAGGCCTCGCTGCTGGTCCGGCACGCCCCGCCGTCCGTCGCCGCCCAGCCGGCTCGCGCAGAAGGCGTCGGCGACGGCCGGCGGCGCAGGGGACGAGGGTGGCGCCCGCCCCCGCCAGAACGCCGACGACCGCGGAGCGCGTCCGGGCCTCGGCGTGGGTGGCGGGTCGCGTCACCAGTCGGCCCCGGTCGTCGGCCCACACGGTGACCCGGGTGCCTGCCGCGCTGCCCGGCCGCACCCGGGCCCGGCCGGTGTGCGGGGAGCCGTCGGGCGCGCCCCAGCGCACCTTCGCCCAGACCTGCCCGTTCTGCCCCACGGCCGCCTCCGGGTCGGCGGTGGGCGGGCTGGGCGCCCGCTGCGTGACGAGAGCCGTCGTGGGCCGCCACGCGGTGCGCTGCCGGGCCAGTCCGTCCGCCGCCGAGCGGGCCGCCGTCCATCCGGCGACCACCCCGGCCAGCACGGTCACCAGCCACACGCCGAGCACGACCCACGCCTCCACCACGTCGCAGCGGCGGCGGAGCGGACTGCGACGCCACCGCCACAGCCGGACCCGGGGACCACGGAACCCCATCGACGGCTTCCTCCTCATCAGCGCACGTACGTGATGAACGCACGGACGTGATCGACGCACGGGCGTGCCCCACCTTGCTTTCCTGTGCCGACGCCCTTCTCGGCACTCGTCCGGTGCGCCGGACGCGCTCGTCGCCGCTCGCCCTGCACCGGACGGCCTCGTCGGCACTCGGGCCGGGTTCCCCCACCGGGCGCGCCCATGAGTGCCGTCGCCGTGTCCGGCCCCGCCGCCAGGCAGAAGAACGGCCCGCGCTCGCCGCCCCGTCGCCCCGACCAGGCCGTGCTACCTGCGACGACGTCGCCGCAGGGGTGACTGTCAGTGGCGGGGTGCAAACTGGCCGGTGTCTGGACGAAGGCGTCCTGGACGCGATGTCGCGGAGGTGATCGGCATGACCGAGGTACTGCTCGCCGTGGGCACCCGCAAGGGCCTGTTCATCGGGCGCCGGCGGGGCGGGGCCTGGGAGTTCGACGAGCGTCCCCACTTCAACGCCCAGGCCGTGTGTTCGGTCGCCATCGACACCCGCGGCACCGTGCCGCGCCTGCTGGCCGGCGGCGACAGCGCGCACTGGGGACCGTCCGTGTTCCACTCCGACGACCTGGGCCGCACCTGGACCGAACCGGCCCGGCCCGCGGTCAAGTTCCCCAAGGACACCGGGGCCTCGCTGGAGCGGGTGTGGCAGCTGCACCCGGCGGCCGCGGAGCCCGACGTGGTCTACGCGGGTACGGAACCGGCCGCGCTCTACCGCTCGGAGGACCGCGGGGAGAGCTTCGAGCTGGTCCGACCCCTGTGGGAGCACCCCACCCGGTCGAAGTGGGTGCCGGGCGGCGGCGGTGAGGGCCTGCACACGGTGATCACGGACCCGCGCGACCCCCGGGCCGTCACCGTCGCGGTGTCCACCGCCGGGGTGTTCCGCACGGCCGACGGCGGCGCGAGCTGGTCGCCCTCCAACTCGGGGGTGTCGGCGGTGTTCCTGCCGGACCCGAACCCCGAGTTCGGCCAGTGCGTCCACAAGGTCGCACGGGACTCGGTCGACCTCGACCGGCTCTATCTGCAGAACCACTGGGGCGTGTACCGCAGCGACGACGGCGGCGCGCACTGGACGGACATCGGCGAGGGCCTGCCGTCGACGTTCGGCTTCGCGGTCGCGGCGCATCCGCACCGGGGCGACACGGCCTACGTCTTCCCGATCAACGCCGACGCGGACCGGGTGCCCGCCGACCACCGCTGCCGCGTCTTCCGCACGGCGGACGCCGGCAAGAGCTGGGAGCCGCTCAGCTCCGGCCTGCCCCAGGAGGACCACTACGGCACGGTGCTGCGGGACGCGTTGTGCACGGACGATGCGGACCCGGCGGGCGTCTACTTCGGCAACCGCAACGGCGAGCTGTACGCCTCCGCGGACGACGGCGACAGCTGGCAGCAGTTGGCCGCACACCTGCCGGACGTGCTGTGCGTCCGCGCGGCGGTGGTGGGATGAGCCTTCCGGCCCCTGCCCGGTCCGGACAGGGCGTCGCCGCCCGGTCCGGTCGGGCGTCATCACCCGGCCTGGGCAGGGTGACGCCGCCCGACCCGGGCAGGGCATCGTCACCCGGCCTGGACGAGGCGTCGCGCGGCGGTCCGAACCGGCCGGTGCCCGCGCAGGTGCGGTCGTCTCCGGTCGGTATGCGGGCACCGCTTGATCGCCCGGCCGGGCGCGGCAGTAGGGTGACGCCCGTGGCACCACGACCCTTGCATGAAATCGTCGAACCGGGCTGGGCGAAGGCCCTGGAACCCGTGGCCGGACGGATCGCCGCGATGGGCGACTTCCTGCGCGCGGAGATCGCGGCGGGACGCACCTACCTCCCGGCCGGGCAGAACGTGCTGCGGGCCTTCCAGCAACCCTTCGACGAGGTACGGGTCCTGATCGTCGGCCAGGATCCGTATCCCACCCCGGGGCACGCCGTGGGCCTTTCCTTCTCGGTCGCGCCCGAGGTGCGTCCGCTGCCCGGCAGCCTGATCAACATCTTCCGCGAGCTGACCAGCGACCTGGGACTGCCCCAGCCGTCCAACGGCGACCTGACGCCCTGGACGAGGCAGGGCGTACTGCTGCTCAACAGGGCGCTGACCACCGCGCCGCGCAAGCCGGGAGCCCACCGCGGCAAGGGCTGGGAGGAGGTCACCGAGCAGGCGATACGCGCACTCGCGGCGCGCGGCAAGCCGCTGGTGTCGATCCTGTGGGGCCGCGACGCCCGCAACCTGCGCCCGCTGCTCGGCGACCTGCCGTCGGTGGAGTCGGCCCACCCCTCCCCCATGTCCGCCGACCGCGGGTTCTTCGGCTCGCGCCCCTTCAGTCGCGCCAACGACCTGCTGATCCGGCAGGGCGGCCAGCCGGTGGACTGGCGCCTGCCGTGACGGACCGGGTGGCCTCCGGCGCGGACCGGACGGCGGGATTCCTCGCCGTGGACTCCGGCGGCTCCGGGCTCCGGGTGGTGGTCGGCGTTCCCGGGCGCGGGCCGCTGGCGCAGCGGGCGTCCAAGGAGCCGGTGCGCACCGGCGCCCGGGGCATCGACCCCGAGCACCTGATGCGGCAACTGGTGCCCATGGTCGAGTCGTTGGCGGCCGAGACGGGGGTGGCGCGGCCGGTGACGGCCGCCGTGGGCGCCGCCGGTCTCGCCACCCTGGGCGACGCCCTGCGCGCCGAGCTGCCCGGCCTGCTGGCGCGCGAACTCGGCGTGCGGAGGGTCGCCCTGGCCGCCGACGCGGTCACCGCCTACGTCGGCGCGCTCGGCCCGCGGCCCGGGGCGGTGCTCGCCGCCGGTACCGGCCTCATCGCCCTCGGCACCGACCTGACGCGGTGGCGCCGCGCGGACGGCTGGGGCCATCTGCTGGGCGACTGCGGCAGCGGCGCCTGGATCGGGCGGGCCGGGCTGGAGGCCGCGCTGCGCGCCCACGACGGGCGGGCGGGCGGCTCGGCGGCGCTGCTGGCCCGCGCCGAGGAGATGTTCGGGCCGATGCCGGAACTGCCCGGCAAGCTGTATCCGCGCAGCGACCGCGCCGCCGTTCTGGCCTCCTTCGCGCCCCAGGTGGCCGCCTGCGCCTGCGACGACCCGGTCGCGGCGGGCGTGCCGCGCGCGGCTGCCCGGCGCATGGCCGGGTCGGCCGCCGCGGTCTGCCCGCCCACGGGCGAGCCGCTCATCGCGCTCACCGGCGGCCTGTTCAAGATGGGCGACCCTCTCCTCGCGCCGCTGAACGACGAGTTGGCGGCACGACTGCCGCGGGCGCGCCAGGTCGCCGCCGAGGGTGACCCGCTGCACGGCTCGGTGCGCATCGCGACCGACCTTGCCCGCGGCGCACTGGCCCTGCCGGCGGACGCCACGATGCTGTATCTCCCGCCGCCGTACGGCAGTTGACCGAGCCCGATGGACGCGGGCGCGTATCCGTCCCGATGCCGCACATCCGCCGGTTTGCGATCAGCGAGTGACGCATCAGACAAAACCGGACGGATACCGTTCACCTGCACCCTCCCCGAACAGCAGGGGCCCGAAAGCCAGTAACATGCGGCGCCATGAGCTCCCCCACTGGGCCCGCGTCCGGCCTGCCAGTACGAATGCCGCGCCCCCGCCAGCCGGGACGGCACCGCCGCCCCGAACCGCTGGCTGCTCCCGAGGGCGCGCCCGCGCTCGTCCTCGCGGTGCCGGGCACGCCCGGCCCCGCCACGCGCAGCCTCGCCGAGGAGGTCGTGAGCATCGCCCGCTCCGAGCTGCCCGGTCTGGACGCCCAGATCGGGTATCTCGACGGGGACGGCTCGGAGTTCCCGAGCGTGCAGTCCGTGCTGGCGCACGCGGCCGACGAGCGCACCGCCCGCTACGAGCAGGCCCTGGCCGCCGGTGTGGAGGCCAAGGAGCCCGAGGGCCCGGTCGCCATCGTCGTGCCGCTGCGGGCCGGCCCGGACGGTGCGCTGCTGCGCCGGGTCCGCCAGGCCGTCATGGACAGCCGGGTCGCCGCCGAACTGACCGATGTGCTCGGCCCGCACCCGCTGCTCGCCGAGGCGCTGCACGTCCGCCTGTCCGAGGCCGGGCTGGCCCGCGCCGACCGGGCCCGCCTGTTCACCGTGGCGACCGCGGCCGACGGCATCATCCTCGCCGCGGTCGGCGGCGAGGAGGCCGTGCAGGCGGCCGGGATCACCGGCATGCTGCTCGCCGCCCGCCTGGCCGTGCCGGTGATGGCCGCCGCCCTGGACGAGGAGGGCTCGATCGCGTCCGTCGCCGAGCAGCTGCGTTCGGCAGGTTCCCAGCAGCTCGCGCTGGCGCCGTACCTGATCGGCCCGGAGATCGAGGCCGAGCTGGTCGAGCGGGCCGCCAAGGAGGCGGACTGCCCGGTCGCCGAGGCCCTCGGCGCCTACCCGGCGATCGGCAAGCTGGCGCTGGCCAAGTACACGACGGCGCTGGGCATCGCCCCGCAGCAGCCGCAGGGCGCGCCGGTCCGCTGACCCGCGCGACCCGCCCGTAGGGCGCCGTCGGGCTCTGCGCCGCAGGGCCCCGTACCGGCACAGCTCCGTACCGGCACAGCTCCGTACCGGCACAGCTCCGTACGGCCTCCCTGCACCCCTTGGAAGGGCCCGCCCCCGGATCATCTCGGTCGGGGGCGGGCCCTTCGTCGTGCATGCGCTTCGTGCCGTGCTTCCTGCCACGCCTCGGACCGGAACGGGCTCGGCAGCGGGAACGGAGCGCGTGCAGAGCGGGTCCGGCACGGGTCCGGTCCGCCGGGCTCAGTCGAAGACCACGCAGGACGCCGCCGTCACCCCGACCGCCCCGGCCTGTTCCGGGAGTCCCGTCCGCGGGTCGACGGAGAACCAGGTCACGTCGCCGGAACGCTCGTTGGCGACGTACAGGAAGCCGTCGTACCAGGTCAGCGCCCGCGGCCAGTGGCCCCCGCACGGAACCGTCGCCATGCGCTCCAGCCGCTCCCCGTCCGCCGCGACGGCGAAGACGGTCAGCACGTCCTCGCCGCGCGTCGCGGTCCACACGAACCGCCCGTCGGGCGCGACGACGAGGCCCGACGGGTAGGCGTCGCCGGCGGGCGCGTCCGGCAGGACCGGTGTCTCGGCCAGGGACTGGAGCACGCCGGTCCGCGCGTCCCAGCGGCAGAGGGTGAGGGAGGGCGTCAGTTCGTTGACGACGCAGGCGTGCCGGCCGTCCGGGAGGAACGCCAGGTGGCGCGGACCGGAGCCGGGGCGCAGCGCGATCTCCCGGTGCAGCGTGAGCGAGCCGCCGGTCAGCGCGCACACCCGCACCGAGTCCGTGCCGAGGTCGACGCTGACCACCCAGCGGCCGCTGGGGTCGGGCAGCACCTGGTGGGCGTGCGGGCCGCGCTGCCGCCGCTCGTGCGGGCCGGAACCGGTGTGCCGCAGCACGGCGGAGGGGGCGGACGCGAGGCGGCCGTCGGCGCGGACGGGGACGGCGCTCACGCTGCCCGAGCCGTAGTTGGCGGTCAGGACGTGTCCGCCGGCCAGGCTCAGATGGGTGGGGCCGCTGCCGCCGACCCGCCCCGGGGGGCCGGTCAGCTCGACCGTCTCGCCCTTCACCCGGTAGGCGGCCACCGCGCCCTCGGCGGTCTCGCTGACCGCGTAGAGGGTGCCGCCGTCGGGCGACAGGGCCAGGTAGGACGGGTCGAGGACACCGTCCACGCTGCTCAGCAGGGTCAGTGCGCCGCCGCGTTCGGCCACGGCCGCGGTGACCACGCCGGGTCCTCCCGCCGCCGTGAACGACCCGATGAACGCCCGCCGCCTGCCGCCGCCCTCTGCCACCTGTGTCCCCTCTCCGTCGACCCGCTGGAGGTGACGCTAGCAGCCGGGCGAGCGGTCTAGACCAAGACGGCTGTGTCCCGGTGCCCGCCGGTCGGCACGGCGGGCACCGGCCTGCGGGAAACGGCCTACGGAAACGGCCGTCGGGAAGGGCCTTCGGGAATCGACCCGCGGGAACGGGCCGCAGACGGGCCTGGGACGATCACCCGGACGTGGCGAGCCGGACGTGCCGACCTCGACGTGCCGACCTCGCCGTGGCAAGCCGGAGGGGCCGACCCGGACAGGCCGACGCGGGCGTGCCGACCCCGACGTGCCGGGCTCAGGCCCCGACCAGGGGCGAGCCGGAGGACGCGCGCAGTGGCGCGGCCAGCTCCGCCAGCGCCCGCTCCAGGCCGTGCAGGTGGGCCAGCGCGGCCTCCTCGGCGGCCGGCCGGGCGGCGGCGGTGGCGGCGACCGGTTCGGCGTCCCCGCCCGTCAGCGCCTCCACCGCCGCCTGGACCCGCCAACAGGCCGCGGCCAGACGGGCGTCGTGCGAGGCCTCCGGATCGGCGGCGACGGCGGCCAGGCCGCGGATCTCGCGGGCGCAGTCGTCGAGCAGCGCCAGCACCTGCCGGGCGCGCCGCTTGCGGCCGAGCATCGGGTTCAGCGGGTGCACCAGCGGAGCGACGGACTGTCGCACCCGGGCAAGCAGCTGCTCCAGTTCGGCCACGCGGAGCGCCGGGTCGGCGTTCTGGTCCCCCGCGAGCCGGGCGGCGGCCTCGGCGGTGCAGGCGTGCACGCAGCGCAGCGCGCGCTGGATCCAGCCGTCGGTCACCGCGTGCGTGGTCACGGGCAGCACGAAGACCACGGCCAGCCAGGCGCCCAGCGCGCCGACGGCGGTCTCCGCGAGCCGGAGTGCCAGCAGGCCGGGGGTGAGGACGCCGAGGAGGCCGTAGAGCGACTCGGCCAGCAGCGTCACCCAGAGCATCATCCAGGTGTAGGAGACGGCGGCCGTGTAGAAGATGCCGAAGACGCACACGGCGACCAGGGCGGCGGTGGGCACGGCGACCCCGTGCAGCGGGACCACGAGAAGCACGCCGAGTCCGATGCCGAGCAGGGTGCCGAGCACCCGGCGGAAGCCGCGGACCAGGGTCTCCCCGCGCGAGGCGGTGTTCACGAAGACCCACCAGGTGGCGCCGACGGCCCAGTACCAGCGCTGTCCGGACACCAGCTGGCCCACCACCAGGGCGAAGCCGGAACCGGCGACCGCCTGGACGGCCTGCCGGGTGGTCACCCGGGCCAGTCCGGTGCCGCCGGGCGGCGCGGGCGCCGCCGGGGCCGGGGGCTGCCGGCGCTCGTAGCACCACAGCCCGAAGCGGACCGCGGCCGCGGTGAGCACCGCCAGGACGACGGCGGTGGCGAACTCGGGCAGCTGCCCGGGGGTGGCGTGCAGGAACTGCGCCACGAAGAAGGTCATGAACGCGAACACGCCGAGGCTGTGGCCGCGCGGTCCCCAGCGGCGCGCGTAGACGCCCGCGCCGACCACGGCCAGGAAGGCCAGGTCCCGGGCCACCGGGTGGTCGTGCAGTGCGGACGCGGCCGCGAGGACGGGCAGGCCGACGACGGGCAGCAGCGCGGTGGTCACCGCCTGGCCGCGCACCGTGCGGTCCGCGACGGTGAACAGGGCCAGCAGCGCGGCGAGCCCGCCGGTGACGGCGCCCGGAAGGGAGTGTCCGGCCAGCCCGCAGACGACGACCGCCAGGCCGATCCCGAGGACGGCCCGGGCCGCGAACCTCAGCCGCGCCCGGCCCGGATCCGGAGCCGTGAACACCCTCTTCAGCACTGATTACCGCCCCCTTCTCAGGTTCTTCTCTCAGGTTCTTCGCCGACGGACTTCTTTTCGCCGACGACTTCTTCGCCGACGACGAACGCCGGATGGCACACCGGCACGAAAAAGGCGCCGCGGTCCTCCGCAGCGCCATCGACCCCTCCATGACACATCATCCCGGCCGCTGGCTCAAGTGTTGCCCACATCACTGGGCCATTGGTCCAGTGTCGCGGCCTACGAAAGGACCGGCAGCGAGCCATTGGACGAGGATCACCGGCACATCCAGGTCCCGGTCTGCTGAGCCATTGGTACAGTCGGCGTCGTTCACCGACCCGGAGGAGGCCGGCCCGCCATGGCCGTGGACGCGCTCGACACCCGCATCCTGCGGCTGCTCCTCGAACAGCCGCGCACCAGCGTGCGTGAGTACGCCCGCATCCTCGGCGTGGCGCGCGGCACGCTCCAGGCCCGCCTGGACCGCCTGGAGCGGGACGGCGTGATCACCGGCACGGGCCCCGTCCTCTCCCCCGCCGCGCTCGGCCACCCGGTGCTGGCGTTCGTGCACATCGAGGTCACCCAGGGACACCTCGACGACGTCGGGGACGCGCTGGCCGGGGTGCCGGAGATCGTCGAGGCGTTCTCGATCACCGGCGGCGGTGATCTGCTCACCCGGGTCGTGGCGCGCGACAACGCCCATCTGGAGGACGTCATCCAGAAGCTGATCAGCCTGCCGGGCGTGGTCCGCACCCGCACCGAGGTGGCCCTGCGCGAACGCGTCCCGCACCGGCTGCTGCCGCTGGTGGAGTCGATCGGCCGTACGGCACCGGCGTGAGCCGCCGCGGACGCCGGCGGACCGCGGCCGGGTGAGGGGCCGGCGGATCGGCGGCCCCGGTGGAGGAACGCGGCAGTGGGGTGAGAGCAACCGAGCGAGGCGGCGTGCCCGAGCGCCTCGGCCGTGACCGCAGCACTCCGGCGCGCCCAGCACCGCGGTGACCTCAGCGCCGCGATGCCTCAGCGCCCCCGCGCGCCCAGCGCCGAGATGCCCTCACTGCCCCGGCGCCTCCAGTGCCGCGCTGATCTCCGCCAGCCACACCTCGACCGGGCCGAGGCTGAGCAGCCCGCTGCCCGCGCCCGCCTGTTCCGCCGCGGCCGGCCGCAGCCGGGCGCGGGCCAGCTCCAGGGCGGGCCGGTCGCCGAACTCCAGGGCGAGTGCCGCGTCCAGGCAGCACAGGGCCTCGTACAGCAGGTCGGCGGGCGGCTCGGGCAGGGCGTCGCGGGCTGCCCGGGCCTCGGCGCGGCGGCCCGCGGCCAGCAGCGCGAAGGGCTCTGCCCAGGCGCGGTAGGGGCCCCAGTCCGCGGCCGGGTCGACGGCTCGGGCCGCTTCGGCCACCGCGTGGGGGCGGCCCCGCAGGCGCAGGCAGAGCAGTGCCAGCGGCACCAGCCCCCGGGTCAGGCCCGGCATGCCCGCGCCGTCGAGGAGCGCGGCGGCGGCCCGAACGGCGTCCTCGGTGCCGGTGCGCATCGCCCGGTACCAGCCGGTGAACACCGCCACCAGCGGGCGTTCGTGCCGTTCGCCGAGCCGGTCCGCGGCGGTGGCGTGCGCGTCCGCCGCCGCCTCGTCCCCGAGGGCGGCGCCGGCCTGCATCCGGATCAGGTGGCCGAGCACCTCGTAGCTGTCGAGCCCGTGGCGGCGGGAGAGGGCGACGATCTCGGTGCCGATCGCGTCGCGGCGGGCGGCGAGCCCGGCCCGTGCGCAGGACTGCATGAACCGGCCGTTGAGGGCGAAGGCGAGCAGCGCGGGGTCGTCGAGCCGGCGGGCGAGCGCCTCGGCCTCGGCCGCCGCCTCCGGGCCGCGCGGGGCGCGGGTGCCGCGCATCTCCAGGGCGGCGGCGGCCCGCAGCCGGCCGCGGGCGGCGGCGTGGCGTGTCCCGGCGGGCAGGGCGGCCAGCGTCCGCTCGGCCGCGGCGACGATCCACCGGGCCGCCCCCGGGGCGTCGCAGCGGGGCCAGACCGCGGGGACGTCGTAGGCGCCGATGACGCGGGCGGTGAGCCGGGCGTCGCCCAGTTCCTCGGCCGCGGCGACCACGGCAGTGCGCTGGTCGCGGGGGGCGGCCAGGCCCCCGCCGCCGGTCACGGCCAGTGCCCGCAGCAGCCCGACCGTCAACTCCAGGCGGGCGCGGGAGCCGGCACCGACGGCATGGTCGTACGCCTGCGCCGCGCGGTGCCACAGGCTCGCCGCGCCCGCCGCCTCCGCGGGGGCCTCCAGGGCGGGGCTCTGGGCCAGCACGTCCGCCTCCAGGCGGCGCAATGCCGGGCCCGGGTCCACGCCGAGCTGCTCCACGAGGGTGGTCCGGGCGCGGCGGAGCACGGCGAGGGCGTCGCCCTGCCGGCCCGCGCGGTACAGCGCGAGGGCGAGCAGCCGCCAGCCCTCCTCCCGCCACGGATGCTCGGTGACGTGCGCGTCGAGGTCGGGCACCGCCTGGTCGGGCCGGCCCAGGGCCAGCAGGGCGCCGGCCCGCTGCTCCTCGGCGCGCAGGCGCAGCTCAGTCAGCCGGGCGCGCTCGGCCCGGCTCCACGGCTCGTGGGCGAACTCGGCGTACGCGGGCCCGCGCCACCGGGCCAGGGCCGCCCGCAGGCGGTCGAGTGCCTGGCCCGGCGGCAGGCCGGCCGCCTCGGTCACGGCCGTCTCGAAACACCAGGCGTCCACGGCGTCCGGGGCGGCGCGCAGCGTGTAGCCCGGGCCGTCGGTGACCAGCAGGCGGGCGGGTGCGCGGGGCGGACGGTCCGGTTCCAGGGCACGGCGCAGGGCGGCCACGAAGGTCTGCACGGCGCCGACGGCTCCGGCGGGCGGCTCCGGCCACAGGTCGGCCACCAGCCGGGCGACGGGGACGACCCGGCGGCGGGCCACGAGCAGCCGGGCCAGCACGGCCCGGTGCCGCGGCCCCTTCAGGTCCAGCAGGCCGTCGTCGCGCTCGGCCGTCACCGGTCCGAGCACGCCGAACCGGACCTCGGCCGTGTCCATGCCGCTGCTCCCTCCTGTGCCGCGTTCCCGTTCACCGGGTCCGCTGGGCGTGCTGATCGTCCGCTGATTCGGGCACGGCAGGCTCGGTGCGGGCCGACCGCTCCGACCGACCGGCCCGGATCGTGAACCGCTCGAAAGGACCGCCGATGACCCTCACCCTTCCCGGTTTCGACCTGCGCCGTGTGCCCGTCGCCGACGGGGTGACGCTGACCGCCGCCGTCGGTGGCTCGGGCACGCCCGTGGTGCTGCTGCACGGCTTTCCGCAGACCCATCTGATGTGGCGGCCCGTGGCCGCCGACCTCGCCGCCGACCACACCGTCATCTGTCCCGACCTGCGAGGATACGGCGCCAGCGACAAACCGGCCGACGCGGACGGCACGGCGTACGCCAAGCGCACCATGGCCGCGGACGTGGTCGCGCTGGCCCGCGCGCTCGGCCACGAGCGGTTCGCCCTGGCGGGGCACGACCGCGGCGCGCTGGTGGCCTTCCGCGCGGGCCTGGACCACCCGCGGGCCGTCACGCATCTGGCGCTGCTCGACATCCTGCCCACGCTCGACATGTGGGACGTGCTGCACGGGGCCTCGGCCGCGGTCGCCTTCCCCCTGTACCTGATGACGCAGCCGCCGGGTCTGCCCGAGCGGATGATCGCCGCCGCGGCGGACGACTTCTTCGGGTTCTTCCTGGACGTCTGGACGAAGGACCCCGAGGCGCTGCCCGCCGACGTGCGCGCGGCCTACCTGGCCGCCTCGCGTGCGGCCGTGCCGTCGATCGTGGCGGACTACCGGGCGTCGGCGGGCATCGACGTCGCGCACGACCGGGCCGACCGGGACGCCGGTAAGCAGCTGTCCATGCCCGTCACCGTGCTGCAGCAGGACTGGGGCGCGGCCCTGGGCTACGACGCCGCCGCACTCTGGGGGGCCTGGGCGCCCGACCTGTGCCACACCACGGTCGGCTGCGGCCACTTCATGGCCGAGGAGGCCCCGAAGGAGGTGACGACGGCGCTGCGGCACCTGCTGCGGCGATGAGCGGGCCGGGGCGCGGGGGCACCTGTTCGCAGGGCCGTGCCCCGGGAGGCGGGCAGGACGGACTAGCGGCGGCCGGTCCTGCCCCGCCGTGTGCCCTGGGCGCCCCGCGCCCCTCGGCCGCCCTTGCCACCCTGGGCGCCTTTGCCGCCCTGCGTGCCCTTGCCGCCCTTGGCGGTGCGGGAGCCGCCGGTGGTGCGGGAGGTTCCGCTCGCCGGCGCGCCGGCCGCGGACTTCCGGCGGGCGCCCCCGGCGGGCGCGTCCTGGGACCGGTCCGCCGCCCGGGACCGTCCCCGGGTGCTGTTGACCGTACGGCCGCGGACGATCCCGATGAAGTCCTCGACGAGGTCGGTCGTCGCCTCCTCCGGCCACGCCAGCGCCACGCTGGACTGCGGGGCGTCGACGACCGGCCGGTAGGTGAGGTCGCGGCGGTGGTGGAGGCGGGCCAGCGACTGCGGGACGACGAGCAGGCCCACCCCGGCCGCCACCAGCTCCACGGCGTCCGCGGTGGTGGCCGGGCGTTCGAAGGCGGGCTCGCCGGGCGGCCGCTCCCAGCCGAGGACGTCGTCCAGGGGGTGGAAGACCACCTCGTCGGCCAGGTCCGCCAGGGACACCTCGTCGGCGGCCGTCACCAGGTGGTCCTTGGGGACGACGACGACCGTGGTCTCGGTGTAGAGCGGGATCGCGCTGAAGAACGTACGGTCCACCGGCAGCCGTACGACGCCCGCGTCCGCCGCGCCCTCGCGCAGCACCCCGCACGCGTCGGCGGCCGGGACCTGGACGAGGGTGAGCGGGACGTCGGGCAGGCGCTCGTTCCAGATCCGCATCCACTTTCCGGGCGTCACCCCGGGGACGTACGCGAGCCGGAAGGTGGGGGAGGTATCCGAGCCTGTCACCCCGCCAGGTTACCCGGCCCGGCCGACCCCCTTCGCCGCCGGGCGTGCCCGGTCCGCGGTCGGTCGTGCCCGGTCCGCCGGTGGTCGTCGGCCGGTGGTCGTCGGCCGGTGGCCGTCCGCCGTGCGCCGGCTCGTCCCAGTGGTCGGGACCTCACCCGTACGGTCGATAGGCTGGACACCATGAAGTCGCACCAGACCACCCAGACGATGAAGCCTGCCACCGCGGCGAAGAAGCTGGGTGTGTACCTGCCCGCCACGCCCGCCGAGTTCCAGGAGGGCGTCGTGACGCGTGCCGAGCTGAACGAGCTGCAGGCCGATCCGCCCGAGTGGCTGCGGGAGCTGCGACGCAACGGTCCCCACCCGCGTCCCGTGGTCGCGGCCAAGCTGGGCGTGTCCATCGCCGGCCTCGCGCGCGGCGGCGTCACCGAGGCGCTCACCACCGAGCAGATCGAGGCCCTGAAACAGCAGCGGCCCGAGTGGCTGGAGCAGGAGCGCGCCACGCAGGCCGAGGTCCGCAAGGAGGCGGCCCGCCTGAAGAAGCGGAACTCCGAGCGCGCCCAGCGTGCGTCCGACCGTGCCGAGCGCGGCGCCGAGCACGCCGGGCACGGGGGTGCGCGACACTCCTGACACCGGAGATGAGCCGCTGACGCAGCACTCCCGATCCGCGCACGGTGTACGCGGAACTGCTGCTGGCCGAGGGAGACCACGACGCGGCGGCCCGGCTGCTGACGGACGTCGGCCGGTGGTTGGACGGGCGGGGAGTGGCGCACCCCCGCCCGGCGCCCGTGGCAGCTCCGGCTGGCGTGCGCGGCGGCCCCGACCGAACCGGAGCGGGCGGCGGAGCCGGCCCGGGAGGCGGTGCGGCGAGCGGGGGTTCGGCGCGGCGTCGGCGATCGGTCAGGCCCCGCACACGCTGGCCGAGGTGACCGGCGGGCCCGCCGCGCTGGGACTGTACGCGGAGGCGGTCGACCGCCTGGAACGCTCACCGGCCGCCTAGGAACTGGCCCGTGCGCTGGTCGGCCAGGGGGCATCCAGGACTCCGCCTGGCCCGGCGTTGTCCCGCACCGGCCGGGCGGAGGCGGCGGACCGGCTGTACCGGGGGCTGGAGACCTCGGTCCACTGCGGAGCGGAGGCCCTCGCCGACCGGGCCCGGGAGGCGCTGTCCGCCGCCGGTCTGCGTCCGCTGCCGCTGCGGTACGCGCAGACCGACACGCTCACCCCCCAGGAACGCAGGGCGGCCGAGGAGACGGCCCAGGGACACCCGGCGCCGGTGGTCGCCAAGGAACTCCACCTCACCGAGCGGGGAGTGCGGCAACTCCTCTCTCCGCGTACCGCGAGATCGGCACCGACGCCGCCGGGCTCGCCGAAGCCCTGGAGAGCTTCCCCGCCCCCGGTCGTTACCCGCGCGGGCGCGGGGGGCGTGCCGGTCAGGCCGCGCGGGCCCGGGGCGGTGGTGCCGGTCAGGCCGCGCGGGTGCCGCCCCGTCCGGTGCGGTCGTGATGGATCGGGGTGGCCGCGCCGGTCAGGGGGACGCCGGTGCCTCCGCGCCGGGTGGCGACGATCTCCGCGGCGATGGACACGGCGGTCTCCTCCGGGGTGCGGGCTCCCAGGTCGAGGCCGATCGGGGACCTGAGCCGGGACAGCGCCCGCTCGCCGAGGCCGGCCTCGCGCAGCCGCCGCTCGCGGTCGGCGTGGGTGCGGCGCGAGCCCATGGCGCCTACGAAGGCGACCGGCATGCGCAGCGCCTCTGTCAGCAGCGGTATGTCGAACTTGGCGTCGTGCGTGAGCACGCACAGCACCGTGCGCGCGTCGGTCGGGGTGCTCCGCAGATAGCGGTGCGGCCAGTCGACCACGACGTCGTCGGCCTCCGGGAAGCGTGCCCGGGTGGCGAAGACGGGACGGGCGTCGCACACGGTGACGTGGTAGCCGAGGAACTTGCCCGCCTTCACCAGCGCCGCGGTGAAGTCGACCGCCCCGAAGACGCTCATGCGGGGTGGCGGCACGTTCACCTCCACCAGCAGGGTCAGTCCGCCCGGGCAGTGTGATCCGTCCTCGGCGATCTCCACCGTGGCGGTGCGGCCGGCGTCCAGCAGGGCCCGCGCTTCGGCGGCCGCGGCACGGTCCAGGTCGGGGTGGCCGCCCAGGCCGCCCTCGCTGCTGCCGTCGGGCCGCACCAGCAGCGCGGTGCCGAGCAGGTCGCCCGGGCCGCGCACGACCCGGGCGAGGGCCGCCGGCTCGCTGCGGGCGGCGGCCGACAGCGCCGCCCGCAGCACCGTGCGTGCCGGTGCCTGCGCGCCGACCGGGGTCACCATGACCTCGATGACTCCACCGCAGGTCAGCCCGACCGCGAAGGCGTCCTCGTCGCTGTAGCCGAACCGCTCCACGACCGTGGTGCCGTCCTGGAGCGCCTGGACGCACAGGTCGTAGACCGCTCCTTCCACGCAGCCGCCGGAGACCGAGCCGATGACGGTGCCGTCGCTGTCGACGGCGAGGGCGGCGCCGAGATCCCGCGGTGCGCTGCCGCCGACGGAGACGACGGTGGCGACGGCGAAGTCCCGGCCCTCCTGCGTCCAGCGGTGCAGTTCCTCGGCGATGTCAAGCATGCGGTACCTCTGCGGCGGCCTGCAGGACTCGGTCGGGCCGGATGGGCAGGTCGCGGTGGCGGACGCCGGTGGCGTGCCAGACGGCGTTGGCGATCGCCGCCGCGGCACCGACGATGCCGACCTCGCCGATGCCCTTGATCCCGACCGGGTCCTCCGGGTCGTGGTCGTCCACCCAGTCGGCTTCGACGAGTGGCACGTCGGCGTGCGTGGCGACGTGGTAGCCGGCGAGGTCGGGGCCGTACACACCGCCGCTGGCCCGGTCCCGGACGGCTTCCTCGTGCAGTGCCATCGAGATGCCCCAGATCATGCCGCCGACGAGCTGGCTGCGGGCGGTGAGCGGGTTGACGATGGTGCCGGCCGCGAAGATGCCGAGCATGCGGCGCACCCGTACCTCGCCGGTGGTGACGTCCACGGCGACCTCCGCGAACTGGGCACCGTAGGAGTGCCGTTCCTTGCCGGCGAGAGTGCCGAGGGCCTCGGTGGTGTCGGCCCGTACGGTCATGCCCTCGGGCGGGATGTCCGCGCCCAGCGCCAGCCGCTCGCGCAGTTCGGCGGCCGCGGCCCGCACCGCCCAGGCCCAGGAGCGGGTGCCCGTGGACCCGCCGGCGATCATGGCCGGTCCGAAGTCGCTGTCGCCGATCCGCATCCGGATGCGGTCCGGCGGGGCCTCCAGCGCGTCGGCGGCGATCAGGGTCAGCGCGGTGCGCGCGCCCGTCCCGATGTCGGCGGCGGCGATCCGCACGGTGTACGTGCCGTCCGCCTCCGCCGTGATGGTGGCGGTGGACGGGCCGGCTCCGGCGCTGAAGGAGGCGGCGGCGGTGCCGGTGCCCAGCAGCCAGCGTCCCTCACGGCGCACACCCGGGCGCGGGTCGCGGTCGGCCCAGCCGAACCTGCGGGCGCCCTCCCGGAAGCAGGCGGCCAGGTTGCGGCTGGCGAAGGGCAGTCCGGAGACCGGGCCGCGCTCGGGTTCGTTGCGCAGGCGCAGCTCGATCGGGTCCAGGCCGCACTTCTCGGCGAGTTCGTCGAGCGCGGACTCCAGCGCGAACGAGCCGGGTGCCTCGCCCGGGGCGCGCATGAACGTCGGTGTCGGGACGTTCAGCCGGACCAGGCGGTGGGCGGTGTGGTGGGCGTCGGCGTCGTACATCACCCGGGAGGGGGCGGTGCTGGACTCGACGAACTCGTGCACCTGGGAGGTGAGGTTCAGGGACCGGTGCTCCAGGGCGCGCAGCCGGCCGTCGGCGTCCGCACCGAGCCGGACCCGCTGCGCCGTGGGGCGGCGGTAACCGGTCAGGGAGAACATCTGACGGCGGGTCATCACGACGCGGACGGGGCGCTGCAGTTCGGTGGCGGCCATCACGGCGGCCACCTGGTGGGCGCGCACGCCCTTGCTGCCGAAGCCGCCGCCGACGTGTTCGGAGCGGACCCGCACGGAGGCCGGGTCGAGCGAGAAGAGGTTGGCGAGTTCGCCGACGACCCAGGTGGCGCCCTGGTTGGAGTCAACCACTTCGAGCCGGCCGCCGGCCCACAGGGCGGTCGCCGCGTGCGGCTCCATCATGCTGTGGTGCTCTTCGGGAGTGGTGTACTCCGCGTCGACGACGACGGCGGAGGCGGCGAGTTCGGCCTCCAGGTCGCCCTTCTCGGTCACGGCCGGCATGTGGCCGTCCGCCGGGTAGGTGTCCGTGCGCGCCGGGGAGAAGTCGATGTCGTGCGGTTCCTGCTCGTAGTGCACGACGAGCGATTCGGCGGCCTCACGGGCCTGTTCGGGGGTCTCGGCGACGACCAGCGCCACCGGCCAGCCCAGGTGCGGCACCCGGTCGTTCTGGAAGACGGCGCAGGTGGGGTCGGGTTTGCCCAGCATGCCGACGTAGTCGGTGTTCAGCCGGGGGGCGTTCTCGTGGTGCAGGACGGCGAGGACGCCCGGCATGGCGAGGACGGGGTCGGTGTCCAGGGACCGGATCCGGCCATGGGCGACGGTGGAGAGCACCAGCCAGCCGTGGGCGAGGTCGGCGAAGGGGATCTCGCCGGCGTAGCGGGCGGCCCCGGTGACCTTCTCGCGGCCCTCCACGCGGGTGTACGCGGTGCCGGTGGAGCCGCGGGCGGGAGTGCGGGTCCGAGTCGGGGTCGTGGTCATCGGGCGGCCTCCTCGGCGAGTTCGGTGAGCACGGCCACCACGAGGTTGCGCATCAGGGTCACCTTGTATCCGTTGTCGGGCAGCGGTTTCGCCGCCGCGAGTTCGGCGTCCGCGGCGGCCGCGAAGGTGTCGGCGTCGGCCGGTGCCCCGGCCAGTGCCTGTTCGGCCGTCCGTGCCCGCCACGGGCGGGAGGCGACCGCGCCGAAGGCCAGGCGCACGTCGTGCACGACACCGTCGCGGACGTCGAGCGCGGCGGCGACCGACCCGATCGCGAACGCGTAGGAGGCGCGCTCGCGCACCTTGCGGTAGCGGGAGTGGGCGGCGACCGGCAGGGGCGGCAGGGTGACGCCGGTGATCAGCGCGCCGGCCGGCAGGGCCGTCCCCCGGTGCGGGGTGGCCCCGGCGGGCAGGTAGAAGTCGGCCCGCGGCAACCGGCCGGGCCCGCCCGCCGTTTCGTAGGTGACGACGGCGTCGAAGGCGGCCAGGGCCACGCCCATGTCGGAGGGGTGGACGGCCACGCAGTGCTCGGAGGCGCCCAGGATCGCGTGGTTGTGGTGCACGCCCTGGACGGCGGGGCAACCGCTGCCGGGGACGCGCTTGTTGCACGGCTGGCTCACGTCGGTGAAGTAGCCGCAGCGGGTGCGCTGCAGCAGGTTGCCGCCGACGGTGGCCATGTTGCGCAGCTGCCCGGAGGCTCCGGCGAGCACCGCCTGCGTCAACGCCGGGTAGCGGCGCCGGACTTCGGGGTGGGCGGCCAGGTCGCTGTTGGTGACGGTCGCGCCGATGCGCAGGCCGCCGTCCTCGGTGGGCTCGATCCCGTCGAGCGGCAGCTCCCGGACGTCGACGAGGCGGGTGGGCCGCTCGACGCCGGTCTTCATCAGGTCGACGAGATTGGTGCCGCCGCCGAGGAATCGGGCGTCGGGGTCGGCGCCCAGCAGTGCGACGGCGCCGGCGACGTCGTGCGCCCTGTGGTATCCGAACTCCCTCATGCCGCGGCCTCCTTGCCGGCAGTGGCGTTGTCCGAGCCGCTGTTGCCGGCGGCAGCAGGCACCGCCTGCGCCGGCTGCGGGGTGGGCGCCCCGGCGGCGCGGGCGACGGCCTGCACGATCGAGACGTAGGCGCCGCAGCGGCACAGATTGCCGCTCATCCGCTCCCTGATCTCCTCCGCGGTCAGCGGGGGCGGCCCCGCCTCGGGACGGACGTCGTCGGTGACCGCGCTCGGCCAGCCGGCCGCGTGTTCCTCGATCATCGCCACGGCCGAACAGATCTGGCCGGGCGTGCAGTAGCCGCACTGGTAGCCGTCGAGGTCGAGGAACGCCTGCTGCACCGGGTGCAGGCGCTCGCCCTCGGCCATGCCCTCGATGGTGGTGATCTCATGTCCTTCGGCCGCCACCGCGAGCTGCAGACAGGACACGGCCCGGCGCCCGTCGATCAGGACGGTGCAGGCGCCGCACTGCCCCTGGTCGCACCCCTTCTTCGTACCGGTCAGATCGAGACGCTCCCGCAGGGCGTCGAGGAGCGTGGTGCGGTGGTCGACGGAGAGCGCGTGCTTCTCGCCGTTGATGTTCAAGGTGATGGTGCTGTAGGTCGGCGAGGGTGCTGGTTCCATGATCAGCTTCTTTCGCGTATCCGGGGAACACGCCCAGGTCACAACGGGAATCGTCAGGACGTCGGAAGGAAGGGAAACAGACAGTCTGGACAAGAAAACGCACGGTACGTGGCGGAAAAGCACCACCCGCCACTATGGTGGACGCGAAGCGGACAGCTGTCCACTATCGCCAAAGTACCGGACAGCTGTCCGCTTAGCAAGACCGGGTTCGGAGACGCGCCCGAAGGGAGGACCGGTGCCGGAGAAGAAGAGCGCTCCCCTGCGCTCGGACGCACAGCGCAACCGCGCCACCATCCTGGAAGTGGCCGTGGCCGAGCTGACCCGGTGCGCGGACACCCCGCTCAGCGTGATCGCCCGGAAGGCGGGCGTCGGGCAGGGCACGTTCTACCGCAACTTCCCCAACCGCGAGGCGCTCGTCCTGGAGGTCTACCGCCACGAGATGCAGCAGGTCGCCGACAGCGCGGTCCGGTTGCTGGAGCACCGGGAGCCCGACGAGGCGCTGCGCGCGTGGATGGACGACCTGGCCCGGTTCGCCATGACCAAGGCCGGCCTGGCGGACGCGATCCGCCAGGCCACCAGCGCGCCCGGCAGCCCGGCCAAACCGGGCCCCGGGCCGGTGGCCGCCGCGGCGGAGCGCCTGCTGCGCGCCAACGAGGAGGCCGGGACCATCCGCCCCGGCGTGACGGCCGACGAGTTCATGCTCGCCATCGCCGGCCTGTGGCAGCTCGACCCGCACGGCGACTGGCAGACGCGCGCGACGCGTCTGCTGGATCTCGTCATGGACGGCCTGCGCGCGGGAGCACCCGGACACTGACGGCGCACGCCCCCGCGCCGACGCGACGGCGCACGCCTGTGACACCAGGGAGCCGACGGCGTGCGCTCCACCCCGGAGGCCTCCCGCGCACACCCTGACCCCTCCGGCGCACGCCTGCGCGCGGCAGGACGCCGACCGCGTACGCCCGCCACCGGCCCCAGGACACGTCGCGGGGCACGCGCCCCTGCCGCGCCCCACCGCCTCGGCCGCACGGACGGCACTCCCCCACGGCCCACGGCCCCGTCCCCACCCGCCGCGCGAACGGCACACGCGCGGACGGAAAATCCGTCGACAGCGCCCGCGGCGGCGGGCAAGGTGTCCGACCGTGACAAGCAGTGAACTGTGGAGCCGAGAGACCGCCGAACGCTACGACGCCGAGGAGACGGAGCTGTCCTGCGCCGCCGTCCTCGAACCGACCCTCGACTTCCTCGCCGCACTCGCCGGCAGCGGCCCGGCCCTGGAGTTCGCGATCGGCACCGGGCGCGTGGGCGTGCCGCTGCGGCGGCGCGGCGTGCCGGTGGCCGGCATCGAGCTGTCCGAGCACATGGCGGCGGTGCTGCGGCGCAAGATCGACGAGGACACGCTGCCGGTCACCATCGGCGACATGGCCACGACCGTCGTGCCCGGCGAGTTCACCTTGGTGTACCTCGTCTACAACACGATCTCCAACCTGCTCACCCAGGACGAGCAGGTCGCGTGCTTCCGCAACGCGGCCCGCCACCTGCTGCCCGGCGGCCGGTTCGTGATCGAACTGAACGTGCCGCCCCTGCGTTTCCTGCCCCCGGGGCAGGTCGCGGTGCCGTTCGACGTCTCCGAGCGGCATCTCGGCTTCGACACCATCGACCCCGTCGAGCAGATCCTCGTCTCGCACCACTTCACGCGCGACGGGGACGACGGCCGCTACCGCCGCGAGGCCTCACGGCACCGGTACGCGTGGCCGGCGGAGCTGGACCTGATGGCCCGGCTGGCGGGTCTGGAGCTGGAACGACGCGTCGCCGACTGGGACGGGACGCCGTTCACCCAGGACGCCCGGAAGCACATCTCGGTGTGGCGCAAGCCGGCCTGAGGCGCACGGCGCTCCAGCCGGCGCCCCTTTCGGACGGTCCGTCCCCGGACACTTCCGTTCTCCGCCCGGCCACTTCCGTTCGTGGGAGCCCGGTGCCGGGAGCAGCATGGAGGTGACGGCTCACGGCAGACACAGCCCTCGGCTCATGGCGCGCACAGCCTCGGCTCACGGCGGCGCAGCTCTCGGGCGGTCGTCACGGAGGGAGTCGGAGCATGCGAGAGGACGAATCGCTGCGGGAGGCGGGGGACAGCGGCCGGGCGGGGCCGCTGCCGCCGGGAGGGCTGCTCGATCTGCTCAGCGTGTGCGCGGTGGTGCTGGACAGCAAGGGGCGGATCGTGTTCTGGAGCCCCCAGGCCAGCGAGGTGTTCGGCTACACCGCGGACGAGGCGCTGGGGCAGTACGCGGCCCGGCTGCTGGTCCACGAGGAGCACCGTGAGCTGGTGATGCGGCTGTTCGCCGAGGTGATGGGCACGGGCGCGAGCTGGGCCGGCGCGTTCCCCATCCGGCACAAGGACGGCAGTACCCGCCTGGTGGAGTTCCGCAACATGCGGTTGCTGGACGACCTCGGCGACGTCTACGCCCTGGGCATCGCCGCCGACCAGGCCACTTTGGAGCGGGTGGAGACCAAGCTGGCGCTGAGCGAGGGCCTGGTGTCGCAGTCGCCCATCGGGGTGGCGCTGCTGGACACGGAGCTGCGCTACCTGCTGGTCAATCCGGCGCTGGAACGCACCAACGGCGTACCCGCGGCCGACCACATCGGCCGCCGCCCGCGCGAGATCCTCTCGTTCTCCGGCATCGACACGATCGAGTCCGCTCTGCGGCAGGTCCTGGTGACGGGTACGCCGCTGCTGGACCAGTACATCGTGGGGCGCACCGCGGCCGATCCGGACCACGATCACGCCTGGTCGGTGTCGTACTACCGGCTCGAAGCGGCCAACGGGCGGGTGATCGGCGTGGCGAACTCCGTCATCGACGTCACCGAACGGCACCGGGCGGCGACCGAGGCGGACCGGGCCCGGCGCCGTCTGGCGCTGATCGCCGACGCCTCGGCGCGGGTGGGGACCAGCCTGGCGGTCGAGCAGACGGCGCAGGAACTGGCGAACGTCGCGGTGCCCGTGCTGGCCGACATCGCGGCGGTCGACGTGCTGGACGCCGTCCTGGCCTTCCGCCGCTCCTCCGGCGCGCACGACGGCCCGGAGTTGTTCCGCGGGCTGGCCGTGGCCACGGCCCACCCCTCCGAAGCCACCGCGGCCGCCCACACGGCCGGGCAGCTCGCCGCCTACGGGCCGGACCGGCTGCTCACCCGGTGCGTCCACACCGGGCGGCCGGTCGTCGTCGCGCACACCGGCCGGGAGGACCTGTTGCGCATCGCCCGTGACCGCGAGGCCGCGGAGGCCTTCGCCCGCGCCGGCGTCCACTCCTACCTCGCGGTGCCGCTGATCGCCCACAACGAGGTGCTGGGCGCCTTCGACCTGCTGCGCACCCGCAATCCGCTGCCCTTCGACGAGGACGACGTGCTCCTGGCCTGCGAGCTGGCCAACCGGGCGGCGGTGGCCATCGACAACGCCCGCTGGCACGAGAGCGTGCGCAACTCCGCCGAGACCCTCCAGCGCAGCCTGCTGCCCGGCAGCCACCCGCGCCTCACCGGTCTCCAGGTCGCCTCGCTCTACCAGCCCGCCCAGTCCTCCTCCGAGGTCGGCGGCGACTGGTACGACGTCATCCCGCTGGCCGACGACAAGACCGCGCTGGTGGTCGGCGACGTGATGGGCAACGGCATCGACGCCGCCGCGGCCATGGGCCGCCTGCGCACCGCCACCTGCGCCTACGCCGACCTCGACCTGGCACCGCACGAAGTCCTCCGGCACCTGGACAAGATCACCCGTGGTCTGGAGCACTACATCGCCACCTGCCTGTACGCCGTGTACGACCCGCACCAGCACCAGTGCCGCATCGCCAACGCGGGACACCTGCCGCCGGTCCACATCCGCACCGGCCGATCCCCCGCCCTCCTCGACCTGCCCACCGGCACCCCCCTCGGCGTCGGCGGCGTCCCCTTCCGCACCGTCGCCTTCGCCCTGGACCCCGGCGACCGGCTCGTCCTCTACACCGACGGCCTCGTCGAAACCCGCCGGCACCCCATCGACGAACGCCTGGACACCCTGCTGCACACCCTCGACCAGCCGGCCCGCCCGCTGGAGGCCACCTGCCAGTGGCTCCTGGACGCCCTGCGCGACACCGACGACCACGACGACGTCGCCCTGCTGATCGCACAGGCCCAGTCGGTCACGGCCGCCGACGCACGGTGAACTCCTCCCGCGCCCGGTGAACTCCTCCGCCCACGGCCCGTGATCCGCCGCGCGCTCGACCGCCCGCCGCGCCCCATGATCCACCACGGGCCGCCGACCTGTGCTAGGCTGACGGAGTTGCAGTTGTGGTACCCATGAAACCTATGTGCGCCTGACCGGATTGCTTCCCTCAGGCGCATTATTTGTTTTCCGGCATTCTCCGGATGGGGCCTCTGCCTACATAAGGAGCATGTCATGGCACAGGGAACCGTGAAGTGGTTCAACGCCGAAAAGGGTTTCGGCTTCATCCAGCAGGACGGCGGCGGTCCCGACGTCTTCGCGCACTACTCGAACATCCAGACCCAGGGCTTCCGTGAGCTGCAGGAGGGCCAGCGGGTCTCCTTCGACGTCACGCAGGGCCAGAAGGGCCCGCAGGCGGAGAACATCGTCCCCGCCTGATCGCCGGACGCGTATCCGCTCGCCGGGGTCCGCACCGTCGTGGTGCGGACCCCGGTTTGTGCTGTCTCCAGGAAGGTTGTCACCTGCATGTCCCGCAGACCCCAGAAGCCGAACCGGCGCGCCTCATCCCCCCGACCGTCCGTGTCGTCGCCCAGGGAGTTCCGACTCCCGGAGAACACCACACCCGCGCTGGACCCCGTCGAGGACTTCGCCGCTCTGCATCTGCCCGAGGGCCTGCTGAAGACACTCGCCGAGCAGGGTGTGACCACCCCTTTTCCCATCCAGGCTGCCACCCTGCCCAATTCGCTGGCCGGCCGGGACCTGCTGGGCCGGGGGCGCACCGGCTCGGGCAAGACCCTCGCGTTCGGACTCGCGCTGCTGGCCCGCACGGCCGGACTGCGCGCGCAGCCCAAGGCGCCGCTCGCCCTGGTGCTGGTGCCCACCCGTGAACTCGCCCAGCAGGTGACGGACGCGCTCACCCCCTACGCGACGGCGGTGGGCCTCCGGCTGACCACCGTGGTCGGCGGGCTGTCCCTCACCAAGCAGGCCGCTGCGCTGCGGCGGGGCGCCGAAGTGGTCGTGGCCAGCCCCGGTCGCCTCAACGACCTCGTGGAGCGCGGCGACTGCGTCCTCGACAGCGTGCGCATCACGGTGCTGGACGAGGCCGACCAGATGACCGACATGGGTTTCCTGCCGCAGATCACCAAGCTGATCCAGCAGGTGCGGCCGGACGGACAGCGGATGCTGTTCTCGGCCACCTTGGACCACAACATCGACCGTCTGGTGCAGCGGTTCCTGTCCGACCCCGTGGTGCACTCCGTGGACCCGTCCGCGGGGGCGGTCAGCACCATGGAGCACCACGTCTTCCACCTCCTGGACGAGACCGACAAGAGGGCCGTCACCACGCGGATCGCGGCCCGCGACGGCCGGGTCATCCTCTTCCTGGACACCAAGAGGTCCGCCGACCGGCTGGCCAAGCGGCTCCTGGCGGCCGGTGTCCGCGCGGCGGCCCTGCACGGCGGCCGCTCCCAGCCGCAGCGCAACCGCACCCTGGAACAGTTCAAGAACGGCCAGGTCACTGCCCTGGTGGCGACGAACGTCGCGGCGCGCGGCATCCACATCGACAACCTCGACCTCGTCGTCAACGTCGATCCCCCCACGGACCACAAGGACTACCTCCACCGCGGCGGTCGCACGGCCCGCGCCGGGGACTCCGGCAGCGTGGTCACGCTCGTGCTGCCCGAACAGAAGCGGGACGTCACCCGGCTCATGTCGGCCGCGGGTATCCGCCCCGTCACGGCCCGCGTCACGTCCAGTGACACCCACCTGGCCACCGTCACGGGCGCCCGTGAGCCTTCCGGGGTGCCCGTCACCATCGAGGTCCCCCAGCCGGCCGCACCGGAGGCTCCCCGCCGGGCCCGCTCCGCTGAGCCCGGCGGACGGTCCGGCCGCCGCCGCAGGGGCGGCGCGGCGGCCGGCCGTGGCGCCGGAACGGCGGGAGGACGGGGCGCGGAACGCCGGTCCACGACAGGAACGGCAGCGGCGAACGGCTCCTCCGCGACCGGCGACCGCGCTCCGGCACGCCGTGCGGGCACCCGGGGCACGACGGAGGCCACGGCGGCGACCGGCACGCCCTCCGGCAGGGCCACGCGCGGCTCCGGCCGGCAGACGGCCCGCGGCTCCGGTCAGCAGACGGCGCGCGGCGGAGCCACGGGCGGCGCCGCCCGTACCGGCGGCCGGGACTCGGACCGCCGAGGCGGCCCCCGGGCTTCCGCCGGCTAGCGTCGCCGCGCGACTGCGGCCACGGGCGGTGGCGGTCACCGCGGCCGCGGCCACGCATGTACCGGTCGCCGCGCCCCGCACCGTGGACCGACCGGCGGCCGGCCACGACCGGCATGCCCGGTCCGGGGCGGGCGGGGCGCGGGAACGTCACGACCGCGTGCCCTCGTGCCCTCCTGTCCTCGCCTCACGGCGGACGCCGCGACGATGGCTACGACGCCGGCGGCCATGCCGGAGTGTGGCCGCGCGTGCGAGGGCGGATCGCCGCGCCGAGCGGAACGTGAGGAACTGCTGCGCCGGTGGGTGGGCTAGCGGCTGCCACGGCTCCGACTGCACTGCGACTGTGCCTGCTCGGCCCCTGTCCGTACCTGTGCCGGCGGGTGCGATCGGCGGCGTCGGCTGGAACGCCGCCGCGTTGCGTGGCCCTCGCCACAGTTCGTCCGATTCGGGATGGATGAACGCCTATATGAGGTTTGAATGCTGTTGGTAGTCCTGTGGCGGTCAGCCCCAGGATTCGACGTACCAGTGGCATGGGAGAAGCGTTTGATCACGGCACGTACACGACGCACCGGGCTGATGGCCGGAGCTGGGGCCCTCGGCGGCGTTCTGGCACTCACCGCCCTCAGCGGTACCAGTAGTGCCGCCACCGGCGACACGAGCGGCACCGGCACCCGCCCGGCAGCGCAGGCGCCTGCGGCCAAGGCGCCCGCCCAGGACACATCGGATGCCCGGATAAAGATCACGCCCGGGCAGGGTGCCTACGGCGTCGGGATCAACGCCCCCGTCGAGGTGACCGTCAGCGACGGCAAGCTCACCAAGGTGACCATGACCGCCGTCGCGACCGGTACCGAGGTCCGGGGCACCCTGTCCGCGGACGGCACCTCCTGGCAGCCGACCGGCCCTCTGCAGCGGGCCACCAAGTACCAGATCGCCGCGGAGGCCCAGGACGCCCAGGGCCGCGCCACCGACGCGAACGCCACGATCACCACGGTCTCCCCGGCCAACGACTTCATCGGCCACGTCTCCCCCGAGAACGGCTCGACCGTCGGCGTGGGCATGCCGGTGTCGGTCACCTTCGCCAAGGCGATCGGTGACAAGGCCGCCGTGGAGTCGGAGTTCCAGGTCAGCTCCAGCAGCGGCCAGCAGGTCGTCGGCCACTGGTTCAACGATCACCGCCTGGACTTCCGCCCCCGCACCTACTGGAAGGCCGGCTCCACCGTCACCGTGAAGATGACCCTGCACGGCGTCCAGAAGACGGTCACCTTCACGATCGGCCGGAGCCAGATCAGCACGGTCGACGCCAAGACCAAGCAGATGACCGTCGTACGGGACGGCAAGACGATCAGGACCATCCCGATCTCGTCCGGCAGCGAGGAGCACCCGACCTACAACGGCCGGATGGTCATCTCCGAGAAGTTCCAGCAGACCCGCATGAACGCGGCGACGGTCGGTCTGACGAACAAGGACGGCACGCCGTCCTACAACATCGCGGCCGTGCCGCACGCCATGCGCCTGACCGACTCGGGCACGTTCATCCACGGCAACTACTGGGGCGCGCCGTCCGTCTTCGGCAACGTCAACACCAGCCACGGTTGCGTAGGCCTGCGGGACGTCAGGGGCGGTGGCGACGCCGAACAGCCCGCCGCGTGGTTCTTCGACAACTCGATGACCGGTGACGTCGTGATCGTCAAGAACTCCGCGGACAAGACCACGCTGGCGCCGGACAACGGCCTCAGCGACTGGAACATGCCGTGGAGCCAGTGGGTCGCGGGCAGCGCGACCCACTGACACCGCACGGCCTGACACCGTACGGCGCACTCGGGGTCGGCGGCGGCTACGGGGCGGTGGCGACGGACGGACGCGGGACGAGCGGCTCGGTGACCGGCTCCTCCGGGCCGCCCGCGGACGCCACCGCCTCCCACCGGCCGGGCGCGGGCTCCAGCCGGAGCATCGCCTGCTCCTCCGCGATGCCGGGAGCCGCCTGGTAGACCACCATCCGCTGGCCGCCCGTCCGGGCCCGGCGCATCACCTCGTACGTCAGGGTGCATCCGGCCGACGTTCGGATGGCGGTACGACTTCTGCCGCCGCCGCGCTCACAGACGTCGTACCGCTCCCAGAGCCGTGCGAAATCCTTGGACTTCAACAGCAGCTCGCCCACCAGCGCCGTCAGTTCGGGGTCGGCCGGGTCGGCCCCGGCGATCGCCCGCAGATGGGCCACCGAGTGCGCGACCGTCTCCTCCCACGGCGCGTACAGCGTCCGGCCCACCGGGTGGAGAAAGAGGTACCGGGTCAGATTGCGCTGCTCCTCCGGCCAGTCCCACAGCCCCGGCAGCAGTCGCCGGCCCGGTGGGTTGGCGGCCAGCACGCGGTTGTGGCGGCTCACCACGTAGGCGGGCAGCGACGAGGAACGACCACCCGCGCCGCGCGCGCCCACCCCCACGGTCGCGCCCGTGGGCGCACCCAGCCCGACACCGGCGGCACCACGCGCGACCGCGGCCAAGGCCCTCTTCGGCACCCTGCTGGTCAGCGCGGGCGGCGGCTTCTCGCTCCCGGGCATGCGTCTCGGTCTCCTCGCCGTCGCCGCCGTCCTGGTCGTCACCGCCGCTCTCACCCGCTTCCTGCTGCGGCGCGACTGAGACGCTGCGGTGGCCGCCATAGTGCCGAAGCGCGCCGCCCAGATCGATGCCTCGCCCTGCGCCTGTCCCGCCTGTCCGGGCCGGCCGCGTCCTCGGCGTCAGTCCTCCGCGACCCGGATGATCGTCCTGCCGGCGACGCGCCGCTCCGGAGTGAAGGCGGCGACCGCCTCGTCCAGCGGTCGCACCGCGCCGACCCGCACCTGGAGCCGGCCCTCCCGGACCCGCCGGGCGAGGTCGGCAAGGCGCACGCGGTCGGGTTCCACGACGAAGAAGACCGCCCGTCCGTCGGCGGGCCGGACAGTGGGCGGCCGGGTGATCGTGACGAGTGTGCCGCCGGCCCGTACGAGTGCGGCCGAGCGGTCGAGGACGTCACCGCCGATCACGTCGAACACCACGTCGACCTCGCCGGCGTCCTCCAGCCGGTCGGCTTCCAGGTCCAGGAAGGCATGCGCGCCCAGCGCGAGGGCAGTGTCCCGGTCGGCGGCCCGGCCGGTGCCGATCACGCGGGCTCCCACCTGGTGCGCGAGCTGCACGGCGATCGAGCCGACGCCGCCGGCGGCGCCATGGATCAGGACGGTCTGGCCCGCCGCGATCCGGGCGTGGTCGAACAGGCCCTGCCAGGCCGTCAGTCCGGAGATCGGCAGCGCGGCCGCCACGGTGTGGTCGATGTCGGCGGGCAGCGGCGCGAGATTGCGGGCCTCCACGGCGACGTACTCGGCCAGAGAGCCGTTGCGGGTCCAGTCGGTCAGTCCGAAGACCCGCTGGCCGATGGTGAGACCGGTGGGTCCGTACCCCAGTTCCGTCACGACGCCGGAGACCTCGTGTCCGGGCACGCTGGGGGTGCGATCACGCCCCGCGCGGTCGGACCAGGTACCGGGCCAGTCCAGTTCTCCACGGGTGAAGCCGGCCGCGTGCACCCGCACCACCACGTCGTTCTCGGCGGCGTGGGGAGGGGGCAGCTCGCTCAGGGTCAGCCCGCTGACACCTGCCTGTCGGTCCTTGGCGACGATGGCTCGCACGACGATTCCTCTCTCTGGCTGGTCTCTGGTCTCCGGCTCCGGCTGGTGTCCTTGCAGGCGGAGCCGGTCCTCCGTCCCCCGGGTCACTTCGGCCAGGGGGCGTCGAGAACGCGTTCCACCATGCTGGTGCGACGGAAACCGGGGACGAATTCCTCGAGGACGTCGGCGTTGACGGTCCCGTAGGTGGTGTCGGGACGGTCCTTGAGCCCCTCGACGAACAGCTGCAGGAATTCCTTCTTGAAATCCCCGCGGGGATGCGCGGCGACGATGTCGTCCACCTGGCCGGGATCCAGCCGGTCCAGCCCCCAGCCGACCGCGTCGGTCAGCACGCCGTAGTGCGTGGCGGCCGCCTCCGCGCCCATCCGGCCGGGAATTCCCGGCGTCGTGTGGAGTGCGACGGCAGCCCAGACCACGTCGGCCGAGTTCTCCGGGAATCCGCGGTCGAGCAGGAACTTGCGCGCGTGGTCGGCGCCGTCCAGCTCGAAACGCTGCTCCGTGTCGGAGAACGGGGTCAAAAGGCCGGTGTCGTGGAACATCGCGGAGAGGTAGAGCAGCTCCGGATCGGGTTCGAGGCCGAGTGCTCGTGCGTGCAGGGTGCCGAAGAGGAAAACCCTCCGGGAGTGATGGAAGAGGAGGGGCCCGGTCGTTTCCTGCAGGACGTGCGTGGCGTCCGCCACGGCCGTCGTACGGGGAATGTCCACCCCTGCGATGGTGTCGGTCATGATGTGGGCGCTTTCCGGTGCGTGGAGCCGAGCGGCCGAGGGCATCTCCCTCACCTTCAACGGTGCCGACCGCGTCATGCTCGGCGCCACCCGGCTCCGGCCGTGAACCACCTGGATACGGACATCCGCCATCCGCCGGCCGTCGGTGGCCCGGTAGGCCCCCGGGAGAGGGGCCGTCTTGAACCCGGCGGCACGAGGCCCCGGGTCAGGCCGTGCCCACGCCGTGGGTCAGGACGTCTGCGTCCTGTCGTCCAGCATCTTCTGCATCATCTGGACCTGGGCGTACTGGGTGGCCAGCATGTCGGTCGCCCACGTCTGTATCGTCTCGTCGGTCCCGTTGGTGAGCACCTCCGTCAGCATGCCGATCGCGCCGTTGTGGTGCTTGCTCATCAGCCGCAGGTACTGCACGTCGAAGGCGTTGCCCGTGGCCGCGCTCAACCGGTCGAGCTCCTCGGGGGTGGCCATCCCCATCATCTCGACCATCATCGGATCCCGCAGCATCTCCTCGTACGACTGCTGGGGGTCCGTCTTCTCCAGGCCGTTCCACTCCTGCCAGGACTGCATCATGTAGATCTCGAGGCCCTGCTCGACGTCGATCCGGTTGGCGAGCGCACGCACATCGCTGTCACTGGACCGCGACGGGGCCAGCCGGCTGAGGATGAGCGCCTGCTGGTGATGCGGGATCATCATGGCGACGAAGTCGGCATCGGCGTTGTTCGACTCGACCTGCGGGTTCGTCGACGCCGGGGCGGAGTCGGCCGCCGCGGCCACGGGTGTCTGCCCAGCCTCCGCGTCGGCGGACGTGGTTGCGGCGCCGAGCAGGCAGGCTGCTGTCAGCAGCGCACTTGCAACTCTGCGGTACCTCATGTGTGCCCCTGTTCCCTTCTGCCTCGCCGCGCGGCGCCCCTGGGAGCCGCCCACGCGGCGGGCCGAACGTGTGGCTTGCTGCATGTGCGGGTACGGTGCGGCCCCGGCGGACGTGCCGCCCGCCGGGGCATGGGCGGAATCAGGGCTTGTAGCTGTACTGGGTCTGCGCGTTCATGAAGTCCAGCCGGACCCGGTGGGCACTGTTCGGCGCTCCGGTGAGCTGGAGCACGTCCAGGCCCTTGGTGATGTCACTGGAGTAGATGCGGCCGTTGTACCAGTACGCCGACCAGGAGCCGCCGAGTTGCAAGGTCTCCTTGGACAGCGGGCCGCGCTCGAAGTAGCCGATCTCCTTCGGGTGGTCGGGGTCGGTGAAGTCGATGACCGACACGCCGCCCTGGTACCAGGCCTGCACCATCATGTCGCGGTGCTTGGCCGGGATGAGCGAGCCGTTGTGGGCGACGCAGTTCTCCGTCTGCTGCTGCATGCGCGGAATCTTGAAGTAGCTGCGGAACACCAGCCGACGGTTGTCGCCCTCGCCCTTGATGTCGTAGATGGCGTCGGCCCCGCGGTTCGGCCCGATCTGCTCGTTGCAGGTCGGCGCGCTGCCGCCCCCGAGCTCATCGGTGAAGACGACGCGGTTCCCGTCGTTCGTGAACGTCGCCGAGTGCCAGAAGGCGAAGTTCGCGTCGGTGGCGCTGGTGATCACGTACGGCTTGGTGGGATCCGAGATGTCGATCAGAGCACCTTCGCCCATGCAGGCGCCGGCGGCAAGATCCTTCTCGGGGAAGACCGTGATGTCGTGGCAGCCCGCGGTGGCGCCTGCGCCGCCGTCGGGGAAGAGCACGGGCGTGGCGACCACGGACGCGGAGTCCGGGTCGTCCAGGGGAACCTCGACGATCGAGATCGAGTCGTGCGGAGGCTGGCAGTGGGGGAACGCCGGGGACGGGCCGTACGACGAGATGTAGAGGTAGGCCGTGTCTTTGCCGTCAGCGGGAACGTACGTGTGCGTGTGGGAACCGCAGTCGGTCCGAACCGACTTCACGTACGTGGGGTTGCGCTTGTCGCTGATGTCGAAGATGCGGATGCCTTCCCAGGCGTTCGGGTTGGCCGCGTTGGAGTTCGTGCTCGCACAGGACGGATCCGACTGCGGAGTGTCGACCGACACGAACAGCAGCTTGCCGTCCTCGGAGACGGTGGGGTCGCCCTGGCCGCCGTTGCACGCCGTCTGAGAGACGATCTCCGGCTTCTTGGGGTTCTTGATGTCGTAGATCGTGAACCCGGCGTAGGTGCCCTGAATGGCGTAGTCGCCGTAGAACGCCAGGTCGCTGTGCGTGGCATTGGCGAGCGGACCCTGCCTCGGTACGTTCGCCAGAGGCTTGATGTTCGCACTGTGCGATATTTCGTCGACGCCGAGGTCACGGTCTTGAGCAGTGGACGGGCCGGCCACCCCGAAGGACGTGACCACGAGTACGCCGGCGAGTACCGCCGCCTTGAGTGCGCGGCGCGCTCTTCGCGCGAGTGTCGAGCCTTGCAACGCAGGGCCTCCTGTCACAGTGCGTCACGGACCCATGCAATATAGTAGGCTTGTCATGATCACATCTAGTCATGCTCATGACATACGCGCGCAACTCGCGCCTCCTGCCTACAGGTTGACACGACCGGCGGCGCGGAACCGGGAAAGCCGCAGCTCACCCTTCCCGAGCAGCTGGGCCGGGGTCCGGCGAGTGGCGACGATGTCGTCGGCGGCCGTGTACGAGTCCGCGTTCCCGGGCCGGAGGAGGGCTCCCACCGCGGCGCCGGCATCGCCCGGACCGTGGCCCGGCGAAACCCGTCAGAGGGTGGCAGCAGATGCGGCGGCTGCCAGCGCGTCCCTACCCCGGGGCTCAGCTGATGACGTTGCGAGTTTGCGCGGGACAGCCGCCGGACGTCAGGCCAAGAAGCTCAGCCGCACCTGACGGTTCGGGTTGTCCTTGTTGGTGTCCACCAAACTCCGTCAAGGCACCCCAATGATACCGAGTCATCACAAGAGATCGATCATGGCCTGGCGGGGTCGAGAGGGCCCGGAAGGGCTCAGCCGCGACGTTAGCGGCGGCCTGTCAACCAGAGCGGACATATCAGGCATACCGGATGAGGCCGATCATCGCTGCACGGTCGTGAGGCTCGTTCGCTATTGTCCCAGTTGGCTTCCCGTCCACAACATGGACTGTGGGAGGACCTAGGCGGACAGCAGGGGGATGCGGTGTGCTGAGCGAGAACGACGTCCTGAGCGCTGTACGGCAACATGTCCAGGAGCAAGCGGGAACGTCCAAACTGAGACCGCCGGACACGGTAGAGATCACCTGGCTCTCCCTCCTGGAGGGTGAGACCGTGCGATGCATCGAGACCCGGGAGGAAAGCCAGCAGGAGCACTACGGCTCCATCGATCTGTCGAACCGGCCGGTGTACGACGTCCTGAGCAAATACCACGTGGCGCCACCGAAAAGCCCAGAAGAAAGACTCACGCTGAAGCTGGTGCGACGCGGAACGCGGGCTGATAAGTCGTGTTCGTGCAGCAACGGCAAGGTGCCCTGTCCCCGCTGCAGCGGCCGGGGCGATCTTCCCTGTGAGGAGCTGATGATCTGCCCGGCCTGCCGCGGTGTGGACTCCTGTCTGCGCTGCGACGGCACCGGAAACAAGATCCGGCAGCTCCCCGAGGACCGCAGCCCGGTAGACGAACGTGGTCTGTGCCGACGCTGCGGGGAGCGGGACGCCGCATGTGCCACCTGCCATGGCAGGCGCCGTGTCACCTGCTCCCAGTGCGGCGGCAGAGGACAGCGCAGCTGCCCCGACTGTAACCACACCGGAACACAGGACCACACAGAATGCAGAGGCGCCGGCCGAATCGTGACGTGGACTGAGGGCACCATCTCCCGGGCGCCGAAAAAGGACACGGTGCGGGAGCCTGAGACAGGCGTGCCAAATCGGGTTCGCAAAGCAGCTCGTGAAAGTGGCCACTGGCACCCGATGCATCTGAACGACGACCACCCCGTGCCCGCAGACGTAACGAGCGAGTTCCGCCGCGCCGTACAACCGTACCTGACACCGGCCAAAGGTGAGATCGCGCGGCAGGCCACGTTCAAGCACCTGAAACTGGCCCGCGCAGTAGCACCGCAGCACCCGCACCGTGTCTACTACGTCGTACCGACGACCAGTTCACCCAGAGTGGTCGTCCTGTCCTCGCCACAGCGTCTCCGGCGGATCGCCGCAGTGGTTCTCGGAGCCCTCGTGGTACTGATCACGCTCGTACGACTGTTGTCGTAACCCTTGCATGAGCAAGCGCCGGCCAAGGTGTGCGCCGCGAAAGCGCTGACACCGTCAAGCAGACCCGCGCATGCTGAGCGCCCGGTACCCCGTCGTGATTCTGGCCATCTCGTCTGCTTCCTTGCCTTCCGCCTTATCGGGCGAGGACGTCGAGCCCGGTACGACATCCGTCGATGGGTCGTCAGGGCCAAGCGCTTGCTCACGGGTAGGTGACGACGAACCGCCAGTGGGGCGGCTGGTGCGCCGAGCGCGCCGATCTTCGCGTGGGATCGGTTACGACCCGCTGTCCCGTGGAGGGATTCTCTCAGCGTCCTTGGCAGGGCAGACGCTACGGTGCGAGGGCGTGTCCTTGCTCGTGTCGCTGCCTGATTTCCAGCGGGGTGAGGTAGCCCCAGTGAGGGTGGTTTCCGCAGCCGCCTGCGGTTGTAGAAGGTCTCGTTGAAGGCAAAGATCTCAACGCGGTCGGTGGCCCGGTCGGGCCAGCGGCGGGTGCCGATCTCTTCCTTCAGCACCGCGAAGAAGGACTCGGCGGTGTTGTCGAAGCAGGACCCCGTGTGTCCCATGCTCTGTCGCAGCCCCAGCCTGCACAGTTCACGGCGGAGTTCCTTGGATGTGTGCTCGCTGCCGCGGTCGGAGTGTGCGATGCAGCCGGGCCGGAGCCGGCCGCGGCCGGCGGCCATCGCCAGCGCGTCGACGACCAGGCTCGCCCGGTGGGGTCGGCCATCAAGTAGCCGACGATCTCGCGAGTGGCCTGGTCGCCAGGTAGAGCCAGCCCTAGTCGGTGGAGATGAACGTGATGTCGCCGGCCAACCGCGTGCCGGGCTCAGAGGCGGTGAAGTCGCGGCCGAGCAGGTCGGCCGCAGGCACAGCCCTCTTCGCCGGACGGGTCAGGCCCCGGCGCCTGCGCCGGCTCGTCACGCCATCTTCCGTGGATGCACGGTCTTGCGCTCCGGGGGGCTGAACTCGTCCAGCGCCCGGCGCACGTCCTGATAGAGGTCGGTGATGCGGGACTTGGCCGCGTCTGCGCCCGCGAAGTCCCCTCGGCGCACGGCTTCCGTCAGTCCGTCGCCGGCCTGCTGGATGCGCTGTTGGAGCGCGGCGTTCACTCCGTTGTGCGAGGCGAAACTCAGGGCGTTCATTACCCGGAACAAGTCCGTACCGAGCCGGTGCCGAATGCTCATCACCTCATCAGCGATTTTGTGCCCGCGCTCGAAGTCTGCAGCCTGACGCGCCACTTCGATGTCGGTGCGGTGACGCCGCATCGCTTCCAGATCCTCCTGGGGCATCAGGTCGGCCACGTGCTCCGGGTAGCGGTACGAGAGGGCCGAAGCCCAGCGGATGTTCTGCTGACGTTCCAGCAGTACATCCGCCTCGTCTAGGAGCGTGTCCAAGGAGCGTCCGGGTGCCTCGCCCCGGACAACCTGCTCCAGCACGGTCGCCGTCTCGGCCAGGACCGCCTTCTCCGCCTGCGTGAGCTCGTGGCGCCAGTCGGGCAGGAACTTCTGGAACCGATCGTGTGCCTCCCGCGCCCGCCGGCGGAATTCCGGGGGGCATCGGGTTGCGCCGAAAGGCGGCTGCACTGAACGAGGCCCCGTCGAGCCGGGTCTCCACATGGATCGACCGGTCGTGGTCGAGTGCGCGGCGATGGTGAGCACCTTCGTACCCGCGGTTCCGTCAATCATCTCGTATAGGGCGACACCGCAGAGGTCGTTGCGGTCGGCGGGCTGGAGGTCACCTTCGTGCGAGAGCGATCTCCAGCATGTCCCCCGGGTTGGCGGTGACCTGGAAATCGTGCCGGACGGGCTGTTCCGTGGGGTAGCGGGTGTTTGCCTCGATCAGTATTTCCAATGTGCCGTCACTTGTGCGGACGCCGATGGGGCGGGGCGTCACGTCGGACGGTGCGGCGACAGGCAGTTCCGCATCGCAATAGGAGCACGAAGCAAGGCCCGGCTGATTCACGAGCGCGCACTTCGGACACTTCAGGCCGCCGCCACCGCGCAGCTCGGCTCCGCACAGCTCGCACTCCAGCACCTTGGGGTCGTTCCCCTCCGCGCACTCTCCGCAGACAACCGGGGGTGGCGTCGGCCGTTCCGCGGCGAGCCCGGTGAGGTCGGAGGCGCAGACGGGACACTCCCCCGTGCCCTCGGGAGCGGGCGTGGCACGTCGGGCACTCCACCGTCGGGGCGCCCACCAGCGGGACGGCGCACTCGGGGCACGCGCCAGCGTCCAGAGAGCACGCCGCGCGGCATCCGGGGCATTCCAGTTCCTGGACGAGCGCCGACTGGACGGCCGCGCCCAGTGCTACGCACGTCATGGGGTCCACGTTCATGCGTAGCTTCTCGCGGCCGAAGACCTCCGCCAGCCGCTCCCGCACTAGCGGGATGGCGCTCGATCCGCCCACTAGGAGGACCTGGTCCATGTCCTCCGGGCGCAGCGATGCCCCGGCCACGGTGCTCAGGGTCAGACGGACGGTCTCCTCGATCCTGTCAGAGATGAGAGCCTCGAACTCCTTGCGGTCCACGGTCTCCGAGACGACCACGCCGGAAGCACCGAGTGGCGAGACGATCACCTCGGTCGAGGACTCCGCCGACAGCTTGATCTTGGCGCGCTCCGTCGCCTTGCGGATCTTCGCGGCGTCGCCCGGCAGCGCTTCGTACTCGGCATCGCGCGCTTCGAGGAGCTCCTGGAGGCGACCGGCCAGACAGCTGTCGAAGTCCGTACCGCCGAGCAGGTTGTCGCCGCCGACGCCGAGCACGTCCAGCACGCCCGGCATCAGGGTGAGGATGGAGACGTCGAAGGTGCCCCCCCAGGTCGTAGACGAGGACGGTTGCGGGGTCCTCTTCCACTACCCGTCCGAGGCCGTAGGCCGTGTATCGAAAGTGGATCTTGAGCGCTGGATGATCACGGTTCATGGGTCGAGGAGATCTTACGGACGAGCAGTGGGCGGTGTTGGAGCCGTTGCTGCCGAAAGGAACGAAGGCGGGGCGGCCGCCGGTCTGGCCGCGACGGCGGCTGATCGACGGCATACGGTTTCGGGTCCGGACCGGTGTTCCGTGGCGGGACGTGCCTGTCGAGTATGGGCCGTGGGACCGGGTCTACGAATCTGTTCCGCCGATGGCAGCGAGACGGCACCTGGCACGGCATCCTGACCCGACCCCAGTCCCTGGCCGATGTGCAGGGTGCGATCACGTGGGACCTGGACGTCGACTCCACGGTCTGTCGCGCCCATCAGCATGCGGCCGGGGCCCGTAAGCAGGGCGGCCTGCGAAAGGAACCACCGGGCGGCATCTTCACTGAGCCCCGTGATCACGGGCTGGGCCGCTCGCGCGGTGGGTTCACCACCAAGCTGCATCTCGCCGTCGAGCAGGGCGAAAAACCCATGTCGATCGTGGTGACGGCAGGACAGCACGGAGACGCGCCGCAGTTCGAACCCGTGCTGGAAAAGGTCCGCGTGCCCCGCATCGGGCCGGGCCGACCACGCGTCCGCCCCGACCGCGTCCGGGCCGACAAGGCATATGCCTCCCGAAAGAACCGCGCCTACCTCCGCCGGCGCGGGATCCGCTGCACCATCCCCGGCAAGGCCGACCAGGCGCGCAACCGCAGGAAGCGAGGCTCTCACGGTGGCCGGCCACCGCATTTCGACCCGGTCGATTACCGCGAGCGTCATGCGGTCGAGTGCGGGATCAACCGCCTCAAGAGACACCGCGCCGTCGCCACCCGGTACGACAAACTCGCGGTCCGCTACGAGGCCACTGTCCTCGTAGCGGCCATCAACGAGTGGCTGTGATCGGCACGCTTCGCCCGCGGCAGTTCAGAGATCGATGCCCAAGCCGGCCAGGAGCTCCTGGAACAGATCCTCCACGAACGGATCGGACCGCTTCGACAGGACATCGGCGATCGCCTTCGGAACGGGAGCGGGGGCTGATGCCCAGTTGGTGGCAGGTCTGGCGCCAGGTGGTCTTGGTGTAGGCCCAGGCATTGTCGGTCAGGACCCGTTCGATGGTGATGCCGTGGGTGGCGAACCAGGCGGTGGCGCGGGTGAGGAAGCCGGCGCAGGTGGCGGCGGTCTCGTCGGGCAGGTCTTCGGTGTAGGCGAGGCGGGTGTGGTCGTCCAGGGCGGTGTGCAGGTAGGCGTAGCCGGTACCGGTCCGGTTGCGTCGGCCTTCGGGGCGGCCCTGGGTGCGGTGCCCGCCGCCGTCAGGGATGCGGCCGAGTTTCTTGACGTCGATGTGGACCAGTTCGCCGGGCCGGGAGCGCTCGTAGCAGCGGACCGGCTCGCCGGTGGCCCGGTCACAGGCGGCCAGAGCGGGCAGACCGTGCCGGACGAGGATGCGGTGGGCGGTGGACGCGGCGATACCGCACCGGGTGGCCAGGCGCACCACCTGGGTCTCGATCGCGGGCGGGGTACGGCGCGGCTGGTGGTGCGGGCGGCTGGAGCGGTCCTGCATCCCGGCCTCGCCGAGTTGCCGGTAGCGGCCGGCCCAGCGTGCGGCGGTGGTGTGACTGACCTGGAAGCGTTCCGCGGCCCTCCGCAGCGGCCAGCCGTCGTCCACGACACACCGGGCCAGACGCAGCCTGCCGGTCGGGGTCAGCGGGGCATTACGGTGGGACACGAGGGCCTCCTGAGTACCGGTCGTAGAGTCGCAATCCACACCGAACCCAGAAGGCCCTCACCGGTTCAAGCACCCAGCACGCGTGTCACCAACGTCCCGGGACAGCACACCTAGTACCGGCACACCCTGGCCATACTCGCCCACGGCGTGCTGGCCGCACTCACAGCCCAGGCCACCACCTCGCTGACTTCGACCAGGGCCCGGCGCAGATGTTCCACCTGGGCGGGCCGCTCGGCGGCGAAAAGAGCCGCGGCGGCCTGGAGCAGTGCCCGGGCGTGACCGCGGACGGCGGCGTTTACTCGGGGTCGGGGGGCAGGGCGGGTGAGAAGGCGGGAAGGTACGAGCAAGGTACCGGGGCTGCGGAGGTGTCCGGCAGCGCGTTCGGCGACCTTGTCGGCGCCTTCCTGGCCCGGAGTGTGCGCGGATTGCGCGTGAGGAGTACGCCTTGTCCGCCGAGACCACCCCTGGCCTGGCGCGGGACCGCCGGCGTCGGCGCGGAACACGCAGACGTGCCATCACCTGCGTGAAAGCGGGTGCATCGCCGGCCTGTCCGGCGGTCAGATGAAAGGCCAGGGGTCCGCAGCTGCCGTCGGCGGCGAGGTGGATCTTCGTGGTCAGTCCGCCGCGGGACCGGCGACGGCCCGCCAAGCTGCACGCGGACAAGGGCTACGACTACGACCACCTGCGCCGCTGGCTATGCAAGCGAGGCATCCGGACCCCGGCCGCCCCCTCAGAAGACCGCGCCGGTGGAGTCCCTCTTCCACAGCCGGATGCGGTCGTCCGTGCACCCGGCGGCGATGGTGAGTCCGTCGGACGCGATCGCGGTCCCGGACACCCGGAAGCCGGTCGAGGCCCCCCACGGCATGAAGGGCACGGGGAGGGCACGGCTGCGCCCGGTGCCCATGTCGACCAGCCGCACCGTTCCCTCCTGGCCCAGGACGAGGGTTCCCTGCCAAGCCGACAAGGTGTCGGCGTAGAGGGAATCCACCTGGAGGGCGGCGACGGGCTTCCGGGTGGCCCAGTCCCACAGACGCAGTTTCCCGGAGCTGTTCATGCAGTAGAGGGTCCTGCCCTGGTTCCCGTATCCCAGAGACTTGACCTCTCCCGTGCGGAAGACGGCGACGACGCCACCCGTCCTGATGTCCCAGATGCGCACGGTGCCGTCGTCTCCGGCGCTGATCACCGTGTTGCCGTCCGGTCCGAACAGGACCGCGTCGACGCTGCTCTCGGGGCCTTTGAGGGTGGCCGTGGCCTTCCGGGTGACGGCGTTCCACAGCCGGAGGGTGCCGTCCAGGCATCCGGTGACGAGGTACCCGCCCGAGCCACTCCAGGCACAGGAGGTGACGGCGCCGGAATGACCAGCCAGCGAGCCTTGCAGGCGGCCGGTCCGCACGTCCCACAGCAGCAGTCGCCGGTGGTCGCCCGCGGGGTCGCCGGGGCCGGCGGCCACATAGCCGTTCAGACGCGCCCAGGAGGTGGTGATGACGACCGGATCTCTGCTGTCGTTCACGTCCCAGCAGCGCAACGTCTCACCGTCGCAGCTGACCACGGTGTAGTCGTCGGCGAACCTCACCGACTCGATCTCCGACTCGTGACCGGTGAACGTACGGGTGTTGTGGTGGGTGTGCGGGTCCCAGACCCGAACGCTCTTGTCGTCGCCGCCGCTGGCGAGCAGCGTGCCGTTCGCGTTGAAGCGGACACACACGACGTCGTCGGTGTGGCCGGTGAGAGCGGCAGGGGTGTTCCGACGGTCGAGGTATTCCGCGGACGCCACCGTGGCCGCGGTGAGGGCCAGGAACACGAGCGCGCTGCGGCGACGCGGGGCGCGATAGGACTCGCCGGGGTCGGCCGCGGAGTCGGCGGCGGGGCCGGTCTGTGACGCCGACGGGGCCGACGCGGTCGTGCCCGGCGGCGCGAACCGCTTGCGCTCCACCCGGATGCCGACGGGCGCGTACGCCCGCAGCGCCGCGAGCAACTCGTCCGTGGGCAGGCGGAAGGTGCCGAGGTGCCAGGCGTACCCGCCGTCGTTCGGCAGTGGGTGGACCTCGTTGTTCAGCTCCGTATCCGGCCGCAACCGGATCACGAGGTGCGCCGCGGCCGACAGCCGGCCGGGAGGCGACTCCGGCTCGACCAGCGTCAGCCGGGCGATGTCCTCCCAGGCCCGCTGGTGCACCCCCTTCCGGCCCTCCGCCGACAGGCCGTCGGCGTCGACCACCAGCCGGCGCCAGTACGAGGTGACGATGCTGCCGTACCCCAGCCAGAAGACGAACAGCCCTGCCGCGGCCGCCACGGTCGCCGGGTAGCGCAGGACGTCCCAAGCCAGCACCCAGGCGAGGGCGAAGGCGAGCACGGCGAGCAGCAGGCACGCGCCGACGTTTCCCTTCGTGATCTGCGCGGGACGGACGATGTCGAACGACGCCTCGCCCTGGGGCCGCTCTCTGACGTGCCGGCGCTCGGCCACCGGACCGCGCACCAAGGCCAGGTGCCTGGCGGCTCCGACCGAGCGGCACTGGGGGCGGGGCAGTCCGAGTCCGGCCAGTTCCCGGTCGACGTACTCGTGGATGCCGTCCAGGGTCAGCGGTTCCGGAACGCTCAGCGCCCGCAGCAGAGCCCCGGTGAAGGCGGTGTACGCGGATCCGGCGGGCGCGTGGGAGGGAGCCGTGGCGGTCGTGGAGGTGAGGACGTAGGTACCTGTCATGTCGAGCTGCCCCGACACCAGGCTGTCGGGCTGAGCCATCGCCGACACGGCACGGCCGGAGAAGCAGCAGTCCAGCAGCAGGACACGGGCCTGGGCCCTGGCCCGCCCGATGTTCCTCTTCAGCAGTTCCATGGGCACCGCGGAGAAACCGGTGTGTTCCGGATCGGTGGTGCGCAGCGCCAGGTGCAGCAGCCCGTCGTCGTCGAGCACCCCGTGTCCGGCGTAGTACACCAGCAGCAGGCTGTCCGCCTCCCGGACGGCCCAGGCCAGGGCCGCTCCGACAGCGGCCTGGTCACTGGCGTCGAGCAGCACCCGGCAATGGTCTGGTTCGTCCAGGAGGCCGACGTCCGGATCGGTGAGCGCGCGTTCGAGGGACTCCAGGTTCTTCGCCACGGCGTCGATGCCGGGAAGACCGCTGTTGTCGTAGTGCGCGGTGCCGATCAGCAGTACACGGGTGGTGGACCGGTCCGGGAACCAGGGACCGCTCATGCGTCCCGTCCGTGGCCGGCGTCGAGAAGGCTGGTCACCTCACGCACCACGGCTTGGGGATCGGCGGCTCTGCGCACGTCCACGGTGACCTCCCGGCCCTCCGGCGAACGGACGGTGACCGTGATGTCGGCGCGCCGGCCGGCCAGCCAGGTCGCCAGCGACTGCGCCAGCACCGCTCCGGCACCGCCGGAACCTAGCGCCACGACCAAGACGTCGAGAACGCCTCCCATGTCCCCAGGCGTCGGTGCGGTCCTCCGCCACCGCAGCCGGCCGCGTAACGCGTCCTCGGCCGCGAGCCAGTCCCGCAGCGACCGGGACTGTGCCTCGGCGCCGGCGCCGCTCACCGACAGCCCGACCTCTGTCGCCCCTGCAGAACCCGCCATCCGCCTCCCCCGTCCCCCGACCAGCACGCGAGCAGGATCCCCTGCGCCACTCACATATCTTACCGTCACGCGACCGGGACGCTCCGCCGAACGGGGTACGGCTCGCGCCCCGGCCTGCCGTCAGCCGCCGGCACCGCCCTCCTCCAGAGCCGTCAGGGCCGGGCCAGGACGATGTCCTCGGCATGCGGGACCGGTGGACGGCTCCTCGGGGAAGTGGCACGCGGTCAGGGTGGCCCTCGTGATTACCGGAGAGCCGGACCAGCGGCGGTTCCTCGGCCGCGCACCTGTCCTGCGCCTTCCAGCAGCGGGTGCGGAAGCGGCAGCCGGAGGGCGGGTCGATCGGTGACGGGACGTCACCGGCCAGCCGGATCCGCTGGCGACGCGGCGCCTGCGCGTCCCCGGTGAGGCCGACCTCGGGCACGGCGGACAGCAGGGCGTGGGCGATAGCCTCCACCGAGCACCCGCCCTGGCTCCGTCTTCTGCACCACGGTCCCCTCCCGTGCGGCTGAAGATGTCGTACCCGCCCGTCCCACGCCGGCAAGCCCCCGGCCACCGGTTTCACCGTTTCTGGCACGAAGGGTGAGTGGGAGACAGCACTGCATGCGCGTCGAAGCCGGTGAATCCCCGGGCGCCGCAGCGCGTGTGCGTGCCATCCTGGTCGGCTGGCCTGCATACGGAGCAGGCTCAGAAAAGGGCATGCCCATGGGCACCTCCATCAAGTACGCCCCTTGAACCTCCGCCATGGTCACCGCGGTTGCCGACGTGCTCGCCGCCACGGACGACGGCCTGAGCAGCCGGGAGATCGGTCACCTGCTGGCCCGGACGGGCGTTGCTGACGCTGAGGGCTCGAACAAGCGCGAGAGGCCGGCCCGTGCGCTGCTGATGCGGCAGGACCGTGACCAGGCGTCGAACTGCGTGATCAGGTTCATCAGCGAGGCGATGGCTCCGGTGCTGTACACGCAGCAGCCCGAGGTGTTCTCCCGGCGCCGCGACGACCTCAACGAGGTCCTGGTCCACGTCGGCCTGCAGGTCAACGAGGAAGGCAAGGTGGCTCGCGGGTCGGTGGCAGGCACGCCCGCCACCGTACGAGGTGTCAGCGCCTTGCCGTGCAGCGGACCCGCCTGAGTGAACCTCCTGCATGGTCATAACGCCGACGTGGACCCGCCCGTCCTGGCAGGTATGGGATCGATCAACGAAACGCATCTGGCGGAGCCGGGGCTGGTCGTCGTGGAGGTCGCGGCCGCCGACGAGGAGATGGCGTTCGCGTTCCAGAACGCGCTCGCCGCACGGTGGGCAACCGCGACAGTCGAGCGCACTACCCGGGATCCTGGCGAGCCGGGCGTGCGGCTGCGCTGCTACCTCGACCTACGCCAGGCCCTCCCGGATGGTCACGCGTTGTAGACCGCTCGGGGGCACCAGCGCGCGGTGGGCGGCCTGAACCGCGTAGATGTGGCGGTGTGGCACTGACCCCTCCCCTGGAGCCGATGCTCGCCGAGGCACGGCGTGTGCTGCCGCCGGACGGGGCGCTGCCCGGTGGGCTGGTCATGGAACCCAAGGCCGACGGTTCACCAGACACGAGAGTGTGTCTCACCGTTTGTCCTTCATTAGGGTGGCCTTCACCTCCTACAGGCTGCTGCCCAGCTGCATTGCGGGTGGCTTCGCGGAGGTTTGGTGCTGCTCTTCTTCACCGACCGGCGCAAGGTCTGGAAGGTCGGCCAGGTCGCAGGGCTCGATCAGGGCGAATTGACGGCGCTCCTGGAGCGGCGCCGGGTACCTGATGGGATGCCGGTACTGCTCGATGAGGCGATACGCCCGGTGGAACCGTTGTGCTCCTGGTTTCGCCGTCTGGCGATGGAGCGCATGGCACCCAAGACGATGAAGGCGTACGCGCACACCGCCCTGATGCTGCTGAACTTCCTGCACAAGTGGGACCAGGACCTTCGCTCCGCGACCGAGCAGGACATCAGGGACTTCGAGGCGTGGCGTCGCGCAGACGGCCGGACCACCGTCGAGGACTCCATCTGGGATCGTGACTCCGCGGCGATCGGCCGCCTCTACGCCTACCTCGTGGAGATCGGCTACGTCGCCGCCCGGCCGTGGAGGCTGGTGCGGGGCAGGACCTCGCTGGGCAGCAGGATGTCGCACGAGGTCCGGGTGCGGCACATGGAGCTGGAGCAGTACCTGTTCTGTCGCGATGTCAGGTTTGGCAGCCTGTTGCCAACTGCCGAGTTGGACGAGCCGTTTCGTGGGTGTAGTCCGCAGCGCAACCCGCGGCGAGCGAGCTCGCGCTGCTGACCGGCATGCGGATTGAGGAGTGGTCGACGCTGCTGCTGCCGGAGCTCGGTCTCGAAGGCGGCCGACGGCCCGGCGACCTGGGATGTCGACCTAGCCGAATGCGCGAAGGGACGGCGGCCGCGCTCCGTCTACGTCCCTGCCGGTGCCATGGCGATGCTCGGACCATACCTGCTGATCGAGCGCCCGGAAATCGTGGCTGCCGCGCAGCGCAGGCTGCGGCGGCGTCAGCGCGAGCTGTTCGTCGTGGACCGGTTGGAGGCCGAGGGCACCCGAGTGCGCGGTGTTCTGGACGGCGTCACGATCACGCAGTCGGTCAAGATACTCAAGCCGGAGTTGCGCCGGATTGCGGTGATGGAGACGGGCGACGGTTTGGATCCGCCGGCGCTGCTGGTGGGGCGGGGCGGGCTGATACTCACGCTGTCCGGTTGGGACCGGGGGCGGTTGCGGGCGTGGGAGCGCATGAAGCAGTGGGCCGGGCATGGGCGGGCGCCGGTGATGCCGCGCTGCTGCTGGGTCTTCCACGACTTCCGGCACACCTTCGCGTTGCGGCTGCTGATGTTCCAGACCCGCGAGGCCCTGCGCGACGCGGCAGCCCAGCGGTTGCCGATGGCCACGTTGCTGGATCACATGACCGGCAACCCGTTGCTGGTCGTCCAGCGGCGGCTCGGTCATGCCAGCCCTGCCACGACCTACCGGTACGTGCGCTACCTCAAGGATCCGATGCGGGAGGTCGATGAAGCCTTCCGGGGGTGGACTGCGGCGGGCGGTGCCTCCTACGTCACGATCGCCCGTCACGCGCTGGAGCTGGAGGAGGCCCGTGCCGCGCAGGGGTGAGTACACCGAGATCGACTATCACGAGCCGGTCCGGCCGACGGCCGTGGCCCGGGTCGGTGTGCGGTCGGTGGCCGCGAGCGAGACGAACGGGCAGCAGGCCGTGGTGAGTGTGAATCCGGGTGTGTTCGAGTGCGCGGGGCTGGCGGCGGAGTTGGCGGACGAGTGGGTGGAGCTGGTGCAGGCCGCTGGTTTCAGCGCGGCAACATTCGCACGTACCGGCAGGCGATTCGGGACTTCTGCGCGCACGTTGACGCTTCGGTGCCGCAGGCCCGAGCAGCGTCCCTGGCGGGGACGGACCCTGATCTGCACGTGGCGGTGACGCAGTGGCTGCGGGTGCTGCCCGTCCGGTACCGGGCGGGTTCGCGCACGCCGGGCTGGCTGGCCAGTCGCCTGCGGATCCTCATTGGCCGGCGCATCGCCCACCCGCAGCGGGCGGTCGACTCCCGGTTGGACGGCTGGGTGGGCGGTGCACTGGGGCTTCGCCGCGGCCAGACCCAGCAAGTGGCTGCGACGCAGGCAGATCGTCCCGTGCATCGCCCGCCGCGGCATCGAGTCGTCCGGCCGCCTGGGCCGGCACCGCTGGATGATCGAACGCCCCATGTCATGGCTCACCGGCTGTCGCCGCCTGCCCCGCCGCTACGAACGCAGAGCCGACCACTTTCTCGCCTTCGTCGGCATCGCCTGCACCCTCATCTGCTACCGCAGAGCCGTTCAGGCCTAGGACTTGGCCCAATAGATCATACGTTCGTGAGGGCCCAAGGCGGCCGCCTCCGGCGCACCCACCATCACGCGCGGTTCGATCAGCGGGGCGTCTGGATGGAGAAATGCCTCCAGGTCGCCGATCGCATCGGCGATGTCTTCGTCAATCTCGGCGGTATGGCGACGTACCCAGAAGGAGAGCAACACTCGTCCCTCTTCGAGGGTAACGGCTACCGCGACTACATCGGATGAGATCAGCCCTAGCAGGGCCTGTACCGCAGTGAGGGCAATGCCGTTGACGCGCTCAAGCTCGGGGTCTGCCATGCCGACGCATCCTGCCTGGTCTTCGAGCAATCGCGCCAACTGAGGCATCGTCTAAGACCGTGTCCTATGTGGTGATCGCTCGTTGGGTTGTACATGGGGCGGGGTACGTGGAGTTGGATTGTTCCGGACGGGCTGTGGGAGATCGCCGAGCCGCTGATCCCACCGTCGAAGGTGCGGCCACAGGGCGGGGGAACGCAGGACACGCCTGATGAGACGCTGTTCGCGGCGATCATCTACGTGCTGGTCAGCGGTTGTGCCTGGCGGGCCCTCCCACCGTGTTTCGGGATATCGAAGTCGACCGCGCACCGCCGGTTCCTGATCTGGTCGCGGGCCAGCGTGTGGGGCCGGCTGCACGAAGCGGTGCTGCACCGACTCGATGACGCCGACCTCATCGACGTCTCGCGCGTGGTCCTCGACTCCGCTCACGTGCGTGCTGAAAAAGGGGCGAACTCACAGGTCCCAGCCCCGTGGACCGGGGCAAGCCGGGTTCCAAGATGCACGTCCTGCCGGACGCGAACGGACTGCCCCTGGTCGTCGGTGTCTCGGCCGCCAACACCCACGACAGCGAAGCGCTGAAGCCCACGGTCGAGGGTCACCAAACGAGACACGACCCCCACCGCGGCCGCCACTTCAAGCCTCAGCGCCTGCACGCCGACAAGCGTATGACGTCCCCCACCTGCGGAAATGGTTACGCGGCAAACACATCGGCGTGCGCATCGCCCGCAAAGGCATCGAGTCCAGCGAACGCCTGGGCCGCCGTCGTTGGGTGATCGAGCGGACGATCTCCTGGCTGTCCGGCTACCGCAGGCTCAGCCCCCGATACGAGCGCGATCCCCGCAACTACCTGGCATTTCTTGGCCTCGCCGCCGCCCTGTGCTGCTACAAGCGTCTCATTCGCCTCACCACATGGGACACGGTCTTAGCGGGTCTTGTCGCCCACCCAGTCAGCCACGTACTGGCACTGGTAGCCGGCCATCAACGGCAGCTCGGGAAAAAGCTCGCCCACCTTCGAGCGGTTCGAGGTCGAGACCGCGATCAGCGCCCGGTCGTCCACCCAGCGAGGTCATTGGCGCAGGCATCCCGCTCCGCCTCACTCCAACCGCACTGCACCCGAGCACCAGGAATCCGAGACTCCCCACCTCTGTCGCAGGGCGCTCCGACACCTGAGAGACTACGGTTCTTGACGTGGCTCGAAATCGGCTCCAACGAAGTAAAGATACCCGTGGGACGCGATCGCGAATTCAGCCGCAGCCGCAAGCTTTCGCACAGTGCTGTTCCTCTTGTCAACAGGCAGCTGATTCAGTTCGGCCACAAACTGAATCAGCTGGATCTCGTTGAACATGGTGTCGCCGTAGCGGTTCACCGCGCGCAGAATGCTTCCCTCGGGCGCCGCTTCACACAAAGCAAGAAAGGCCTCTTTCCGGTCTTCGTGAGTCTTGGCCATGCGCTCGTGATTCTGGTCCTCTATGTATACGACAAGGGGCATATGAGTCTTCTTCCTCTGAAGCGCTAGGTCGTCATGCTCAGTATGAGACGGGAAGACGGGGTGGAACAAAGTCCACCCCGTCCAGGTATGAGCGTCAGTCCCCTGAAATGTACAAATACCCATGGCAGGAGGATGCCTGCAACGCCAGCTCCGTGACGCGTCGGATCACTGGTAGCCGGCTGGCCTCAGGAATCCTGGTCAGCTCATCCACTAGGCGACGACACTGCAGCTCATTGAACATCGTGTCACCGATCGCCTGCACCCCTCGCAGGACGCTGCTCTCGGGTGCCTCCCGGCACAAAGACAGGAAACTCTGATTGAGGTCGTCCCCAACCTTTTCAGAGATACGCTCATGTAGGCTGTTCTGCAGGTGGATTTCCATTCAGTTCCTTCCGCTCACCCGATCGGATCAATCGGCTTCTCGACCGGATACATTGTGCGGACGCTTCCCCACTTGTCCTGTGACAGCAGGAACCAGGAGGTCGGCTTCTTGCCGTTCTGTTCGGAGGTCCGACCGATCAGGCGCCCAGCGTCGACGATCCGCTCAGCGGCTTCCCCAAGGCCGGATACGCCAGGAAGCCGAGCGGCCACGGCGGTTTCCGTCCCAAGCCCATGCCGGGCCTGGCGAAGCGCATTAAGGGGCGGTCCGTGTGTCAGCACCACGTGGCACAGGACCCGCCGCCTTGCCGAGCCCTCCGGGCACGACGAGTGGCTCGCTCCGCGCTCGCCGAGCCTGTACACGGTCGGAAGTGTCGGTGCCGCCCTACCGGGTCGGTGGGGCCCTCTCAGTAGTTGACCAGGGCGACTATCGTGTGGCTGGTACTGCTGGGGGGCAGGATACGACAGGGGTGGGGACATTGAGCGGACCTACAGCGTTTGAGGGTGAAGGCTCGGGAGTATCGAGCGGGGTGCCCGTCGATGACGACATGATGCGGCTGCGGTACAGCCCATGGGGGGATGTGGACGCTGCCCGCGAGCTGGTAGGTGACGTACCGGAAATTCTCTACGACATCCAGGAGGCCGCGGACCGGCTTGGTCTGCCGCACATGCGTCGGCTTCCGGCGGCCGCGCTCCCGGAGGGCCGCACCCTGCCGTCCGGGCTGTACGTGTTCCAGTCGAGGAGACCGTCCGGTGTCGCTTCCGCCGCACTCGTGCTGAGCGGCGGCGGCACCTCGGTTCCGCCCGAGCACAAGCGGCTTCGAGACGTCGACGACGACCACATGCTGCACCGCGCCCTGATGTTCTACCGGGATTGGAGGGAGAGCGCGCGCAGTGGCGCGTCGGCTGCTCCTGCCGCTTACGCGGTGGGAGACGTCGTACGCGTGGCGGCTCGGGAAGGGGTCTTCACCGTCACGGGTGTGCGTGCGGTGCGCGGGGCCGGCCATCAGTACACGCTGCGGGGTCCCGACCGGCGGCCGATCAAGGTCTTCGAGAACGCCCTCGAGGCCGTCGACGACATGTCCGACGAGCCGGAGGACTGGATCCGCAGCACTCCTGTTTCGGCCGCGGACACGGCGTTGCGGTTGACGCTAGCCAAGCTCAGCACGCCCCTCACCGACACGGTGTACTCGTTCCAGTCGAGCCGGACGGTCTTCCGGCCGTACCAGTTCCGCCCGGTGCTCAAGCTGATGAACTCCGACCGCCAGCGGCTGCTGATCGCCGATGAGGTGGGTCTGGGCAAGACCATTGAGGCCGGGCTGATCTGGAACGAGCTGGAGCAGCGTACCCATTTGGCACGCACGACGGAGCGGCGCGCTGCCCTTCACTTCCGTGGACTGGTGGTCTGTCCGGCCGCGCTGGTGCACAAGTGGCGCGACGAGATGAGCCAGCGCTTCGACCGGCAGCTGCGTGTCCTCGACAACGAGGGGATGGAGGAGCTCCTGTCGTTGTTGCGCCGGGGTGAGGACGAGCAGCCCTTCGCGGGGGTGGTTTCGCTGGAGCGGTTGCGGCGTGCGGGTCAGCTCACCGAGCTCGCCGAGCTCCACCCCCGCTTCGACCTGGTGATCGTCGACGAGGCCCACTACGTACGCAATGCGGCCAGCCGGAGCCACGCCGCGGTCAGTCAGCTGGCGGACTGGGCCGATGCCCTGATCTTCCTCTCGGCGACCCCGCTGAACCTCGGCAATCAGGACCTGTACACCCTCGTCCACCTGCTCGACCCGAGCGCGTTCCCCGATCCTCGCGTCTTCGAGAGCCAACTGGAGCCCAATGGGCATCTGAACGATGTCGCCGCCCGTCTCGCGCAGGGTGCGGGAGGCACCCCGGGTGGAGCGAAGACGCTTCTGCCGGTCCTGAAGCGTGTCAATCGGTCGCGGTTCGGGCAGCTGGTCGCCAGGCGACCGGAGTACAAGCGTCTCCAGCGGATCCTCGACACTTCGGACCCGCTGTCGGCGCGGCAGCTGTCCGAGGCCAGGAGGTGCATCGCGGACCTCAATGCCTTGGCCGACATCGTGACCCGCACCCGGAAGGCGGACACTCCCGACGCGAAGGCGGTGCGGCAGCCCGAGGACGTACGGGTCCAGTGGACTGCGCAGGAGCGCGAGTTCTACGACCGGCTGCACGCCTGGTGCCTGCAGCGGGCCGCTCGCAGTGGCACGGCGGCGGGGTTCGCCGCGCAGATGTGGCTCCGGCAGGCCGCGAGTTGCATCCCCGCCATGCAGCAGCGTCTGCGGGAACGCTTCCAGGAGAAGGCCGCCGACCTCGAGGTCGAAGAGGAGCTGCTGCTGGACGACGACACCGAGAGCGACATCGCGGCGGAGGACGTCGCCCGGGCGGCCGACGACGAGGCCGAGCAGTTGGCGCGTCGTCTGCCCGAGCTCCTCAGGCCGCTGCCCGACACGAAGTTCGACGCCTTCGTCGCCATGCTGAGGGACGCCCGGGCCAAGGGACTTCGGCAGGCCATGGTGTTCTCCTTCTTCACCCGCACCCTGGAGTACTTGGCCGGCAGGCTCGGCGAAGAGTTCCGTGTGCGGGTCATGCACGGCGGCGTGCCGCAGGAGGAACGCACCTGCATCATGGCGGACTTCCGGGCCGGGCGCTTCGATCTGCTCCTGGTGAGCGAGGTCGGCAGCGAGGGCCTGGACTTCGAGTTCTGCAACGTGCTGGTCAACTACGACCTGCCGTGGAACCCGATGCGGGTGGAGCAGCGCATCGGTCGTCTCGACCGGTTCGGACAGAAGCATGAGAAGATCTTCATCTTCAATATGCAGGTGCCGGGCACCATCGAGACCGACATCTTCCAGCGCCTGTACCAACGAATCGGCGTCTTCCAGTCCTCCATCGGAGAGCTCGAGCCGATCCTGCGCGGCAGCCTCCGCAACCTGCAGCGCGTCGTGCTGGATCCCAGTCTCAGCCCGCAGGAGCGCCGCCGTCAGATCGAGCGGATCGAGGTCGCCCGGGTGGACCGTGAGAAGGACATCCGGACCCTGGAAAAGGCCAGGGAGGTGCTCACCGGTCTGGACGATCTCCTCGTCGAGGGTTTCGACGAGGAGAGCCCCGGCCGCGGCCGCTATCTCGGTCCCAAGGAACTGCGCGGACTGGTGGAGGCGTTCCTCGAGGAAACCGGATACGGCAAGGTGCGGCAGGTCGCGGGCGCCGAGGACCTGGTGGACATCACCGGCAGCGCAGAGCTGCGCAAGACCATGTACGAGGCCAGCAACGCGGGAGCCTTCCCGTTCCCCAGGGGCAGTGACCTGATGGCTCGGGTGGGGGGCGGGCAGCAGGTGCTGCGTGCCTGTTTCACCTCCCGTACGAGCACGGAGACGGGCGCGCCGCTGCTGAGCGTGCGGCATCCCCTGGTGCGTACCGCCCACTGGTGGTTCGCGGAGCACGAGGAACGGCTCGGCCGCTACGGCCGGGTGCGGGTGCCGGGGCTTCCTCCGGGTTCCCGCTACCTGGTGCAGGTCACCCTCGCCCGCGTGGACGGTGCCCGTCCGCGCCGCGAGCTGTGGACCACCACCCTCGACACCGCCACCGGCAGGGAGGTGCTGGAGGTGGGGTCCGCGTTGCTGACCGCCCTTGCCGCCGGTGACCTTGAGGACGTGCCGCAGGCCTTGCCGGCCGGGGTGTCGGCGTCCCTGCCCGGGATCCTCGACGCCGTGCAAGATCTGGCGGCGGAGAAGGAGTACCGGGCCCAGGACAGCTACAAGGCGGAGAACGACGCCGTGGCGGCGGGCCGGCGCGCGACGGTGGACGACACCTTCCGTCACAAGATCGAGCAGGCGCGTCGGCTCGCCGACGAGGTGGCCAATTCGTCCATCAGGCGTCTTCACGCCGGCCGGATCGGCCACCTGGAGACCCAGCGCGAGGCCCGCCTCGCCCAGATGGACCGTGACTCCCGTTTCAGCCTCTCCACCGAGACGGTGGCGCTGGTGCTGGTGGAGGGCTGACGAGTCACTGGTGGGGATGGGAGTAGAAGTCGGTGAACTTGAACGCGGTGGCGTCGCGCTGCTCCGGAACCTTGCCCATGGTGCTCAGCTTCACGGAGGTGCGTTCGCCCCCGCGCAGGATCGGCCACCGGTCCACGCGGAAGCGTGACTCGCGGAAGGCACAGTCCCGTACGTAGATCTCACCGGAGACCTTCAGCGAGAACGTGAACTCCGTGTACCGCCGCAGTGAGACCGGCAGGTGAGGCGTGGGACGGCCGTCGACCAGGAAGTCCAGCGGTTCGCCGTCGACCGAGAGGGCACGCAGCGCCGCGGTGGTTTCCCGGCCGAGGCCGTGGATCTGCTTCTGGTACCGGTGGGCGAGGTCCCTCTCACGGCGGAAGATCTGGTCCGTGGTGTAGAGCGGCTCGAAAGCCGGGTAGAGCGTCTCGCGGCGGACGTCGCCGTGCTCGTCCTGCCACTCCAGCACCAGGTCGAAGCCCGGCCGGGGAAGCGAGAGCCGGTGGTAGCGGTCGGAGCGCACCACCAGGCCGGTCGCGACGGACTCCTCCGGCGTGTCCAGCGACTGGTCGTACTCCACTTGGGCCTGCGGGAAGATGCGCGTGAACTCCTCGCGGACGAGGGGGACCTGCGACATGCCGCCGGCCAGGAGAACGTACTGGACGTCGTGGGCCAGTTCCTCCAGGGGCGTCCGGACGAGCGCGTCCAGATCCGGCACGGTCCGGCGGCGCAGGCGCCGCTCGCACAGGGCGGCTCTGACGTGCTGCAGCGCCCTGTCCAGTTGCGGGCGGAAGGCGTGCTCCAGGCGCTCCCGCGTGTACTCCAGCATCGGCAGTGAGGTGTGGCCGCCGCCGATCGGCACGCTCTGGGTGTCGAAGCGCGTGTCGGAGAGGAGGACCTTGAGGCGGCGGGCGGCCAGCAGGAGCAGCGACCGCACGCTCTGCGGTTCGGGCAGGCGATCGACCGGGAAGCCCGCTGCCTCCAGGTCCCGTTCCAGGTCCTTCGCGATCCGGTGGTCCAGGGCGTCACCGGCCTCCGCGACACCGCGGGCCGACAGGACGGTCAGTTCCGGCTCGGCGTCGTCGAGGTCCTCACCCACCGACATGAGCGCGATGTCGAGCGTGCCGCCGCCGTAGTCGAAGACCAGGACGGTGCCCTCGGGTGCGTAACCGTCGCGGTCGTGGAGCCCTTCGGACCAGGCCAGTCCGGCTGCGATCGGTTCGTCGACGATATTGGCGACGGCCACCGGGATCCCGGCTTCCGCGGCGAGGGAGGCCAGCCGCTTGCGGCGGGGGCCGTCCCCGATCGCCGGGCAGGCGAGGCGGAAGTCCGCGTCGTCGACCTCGGCCCCGTTGGCCTTCGCCAGCAGCACCACATGTCGCAGCAAGCCCACGATGAGCTGGTCCGGAGTGAACGCCGCCGCGTTGCGGGCGTCCGCCCCGAGGCGCAGCGGCTCGTTCCGGCCCTCGGTGATGTTCTGTTTGACGGAACGTATGGCCCCGGAGCCTCCGGCGGCTTCCGCAGCCTCCCCGAACACCAACCCACCCTGTGGTGAGGCGGCCACCACACTGGGCATCCAGGCCGTACTGGTGCCGATCGGCACGGTCTCGGCGTAGCTGTGGGGCATTCGCTGGGTCACCAGCGTGGTGGCCGTACCGAAATCGATGCCTACCAGCGGTCTGTCATCGCTCACGCATGTCCTCCTGAGGGCCGGCCGTTCAATGGACCGGATGGTGCGAACGGCCTCTGTGATCTGTGTTCGCTCACGGTTCTGCTCGCCGGACCTGGGCCGGCAACAGCACGACTTCTTCTTGCGCGCCTCCCGCCCGCCAGGCGAATCCGGGTCGCTCGACGACGACCCGTTCCGCCGGACCGGTCGGTGCCTGGTGGCGCGAGGGATCGAATTCGGTCTCCTCGCCGATGGTGCCGATGTCCACGAGCCCGGCCGTCGCCGCCTGGGCCAGGACCCTCCGGTACAGGGCACGGGACGGGTCCGACTCCTCCGTCGCGTGCGCCGCCTGGTCGGCGACCTCCGCCAGCACGGCCGCGAGCGCTCGGAGCCCGTCGATTCGCGCCTGCCGCAACTGCGACTGGGAGGCGGCTCGTCCCGCCTGGCGCGCCTGCCGCAGCTCCTGCTCCCGCCGCTGCGCCTGCCGGGTCAACGCCTCCCCGCGCCGAGTGGCGGCCGCCAGCTCCACTGTCACCGCGTCGAGCCGGGCGCGCAGCTCGGCGAATTCCTCGCCGACACGGTCGTACCGGCGCTGGCTGGCTGCCAGTTCCTGCTTGAGCTGGTCCCGCTCACTGCGCAGCGCCTGCGCCACGGCGCGCTCCCGGCTCAGAGCGATGTCGTAACGGTTGCGCTCCTCAGGCGCGAGAACCGTTACGGGCGCCGGAGCTCCAGCAGTACCCGCGGGTGTGTCATCGGCTTCCTCCGACTTCGGTGCCGGGGTGTCGGCATCGGCGGTGGCGGCCGGCGTCGGCTCGGATTGTGATTCCTGTGCCTTCGGCTCTTCGGTCGGCGCGTCCTCGGCCGGATCGGCGTCGTCGGGGGCGTCGCCGTCTGCTTTGGGTTCTTGCGCCGGAGCGTCGGTGTCGGTGGTCGTGGCCGGCGTCGGGGACCCAGTCTGCGGCGCCTGTGCCGTCGGCTCTTCGGTCGGCGCATCCTCGGCCGGACCGGTGTCGCCGGGGGCGTCGCCTTCGGCTTCCTGCTCTTGCGCCGGAGTACCGGCATCGACGGTGACGGCCGGTGCCAGCTCGGATTGTGATTCCTGCACCTTCGGCTCTTCGGCCGACGCATCCTCGGCCGGACCGGGATCGATTCCGGCGGAGGCAGACTCGGCGGACTTCGCGGACGCCTCCGCGGGATTGGCGGGCGTTCCAGGCTGCTCGGCGTTGTCCGGCGTGTCGGCAAGCGACGCCAGGACGAGCATCACCCGCTCGCGGCTCCCGTCCGGGCGGTCCGGAAGCGCCTTCAGCGCCGCCGCCAGATCCTCGGTATCGGTCGCGGCGACACCGAGCTGGAGCGTGTGCTCGGGCACTGCGGTCAGGACCAGGTCGACCCACTCGCGCTCAGGGGCGGACGGCGGCCGCTGCCCGGCGGACCGCAGGAGGAGATCCAGCGCCCGCACGAGGAGTTCCTCCGCGAATGCTTCGCGCTGCGAGGCAGGGACCAGGGGGCTTTCGTCGAGTGCCTCCGGGAGCAGCACGGTGCCGCGACGCAGCAGGTGGTCACCCCCTACCGTGCGGTCCTCGCTCTCGAAGCGGGCCATGACGGCCATGACGCACGCCTGTGCCATGAGCCCACGAGGCAGCTTCGCCGCCTGGTCGGCTGCAGCGCTGTCCTCGGGGGTCGTCACCAGGCCCACGAGAAGGGGCGTGACCGCCGCAGCCGGCGGGGCGCCCCCCTTGCCCAGCTTCGGTGAAGGCTCGGCCGTCGGGTTCTTGGCGCGGCGCTGGCCCTTCGTTGCATCGGCGAGGAATTCCACGGCCATGGCCAGCACTTTTTGCGACACGCCCTGGGGGGTGTACTCGTTCGTGCTCGCCGGCCATGCGCTCAGGGGCACCTTGAGCACGTGGGCGGCGACACGCTCGTACGCGGTCAACTCCGACTGTCCAGCGTGGACCGCTTCCCGCAGTGCCTGGTCAAGTCCCCTCGGACGCTTGGTCGCCGGCGTCGCCAGGAATTCCAAGGCCTCGCGTGCCGGCAGATCCCGCTCCTTCTGGAACGGATCGTCAATGAGCTTCAAAGGTCCGTTCGACTTGCTCTCGGTGACCCGAGGCTGTCCGAGCAAGCGCTTGCGGATGCTGATCCACCAAGTGTTGTCGTGCTCAGCCGCCAGCCCGAGGTGGCGTGTCTCATCCTGTAGTTGCTTGACGGTCGCTTCCCCACCCATCTCTTCGAGGAGTGCCACCAGGACCGGTACGGGCGACTTCGAGAACTCCTTCTTCAGCTCTTGGAAGTCCCTCAGCGCTCGGTACCGCACCGATCCAACAGGTATGACTGTAATATCGGAAGGTGCCGGCAGCGGGATCCGACTTCGTCGGCCTCCCGGCCACTCGATGACGGCGCTGTCGTCCTCGACCAAGCGAACCGTTCCCACGTACTTTTCGCCCTTATTGCCGTTCTGACGGCGCATCACCAGATATCCGCTTTCCACGGCCGCACACTATCGGTCCACCGCCGGGCCGGGCACGGCAGCTGTATGCAGTCCTCCACCAAGACCTCGTCGTCATGTCGGTGCGAGGGACCCCGGCCTCGGGGCGTCAGGCAGCGGCTGAGGAGGGGCGGTCCCCGGAGCCGAGTGAGCGCAGGGTCCGCGCCTCCTCCTTGCGGGCCGTGAGAGGAGAGATACGGCCGGTGGCACGGCGGAAGGCGAGGCCGGCGAGGGCGTCGGCGGCTTCGTTGAGGTCGTGTCCGATGTGCCCCTTGGGCCAGCGGACCTGGACGCGGTAGCGGTGGCGCAGCAGACGATCCATGAGGTGCCTGCTCTCCGGGAGGAGGAGGGTGCGGTGGGCCACTGCCAGGTCTGCGCTGTCCAGGGCCGCGTTCGTCACCTCCACCGCCTCGATGCTGTCGCACAGGATGACTACGGGCGCTTCCTCGTGGTGGTCGAGGAGGCTGAGGGCGGCCGCGCCGCACTTGGCGAGACAGTCAGTGCATCGGCTCTGCCCTCCAGCACAGTCACCGAGGTGATCGGCGACTACCGCTAAATCCCGTTCTGATACTCCCCAAGGATCTACTCCTCGGACTCAAGCCGTCTCATGAGTATCTCGGCCATGCGTGAGGTCAGGGACGAGTCGTAGTGGAGTTCCTTCCGGAGTCCGGTGTGGCGAAAAATCCAGCCCGCGACGGCTTTGCTGATGTCCTCCGGAAGCCAGCCGCCGGCGACGCGGGTACGCCCGCTGTGCTCGGTGGCCAACTGTGCGAAGCGTTGCACCTGCTCGGCGGTGGGTTCCTCTCCGGCCGGGACGATGGCAGCGGCCGGCAGCGCGGTGCGGGCCGGATCCTCCACCCCGTAGACGGTGACCGTGTAGGGAAGTTCGATGACGAACCAGAGGTCTCTGTCCCCTTCGTCGATGTCCGGGTCGGAGGCCACCGTCCACGTCCAGCCCAGTCCCGCCGCCGCGCTGGCCTGCGGGATGTCGACGTCGACGTACCCGTGCAATACCTGGGTGCCGCTCGCGTCCCGCCAGGCCATGTGGTCCTGGGTCCAGGACAGCGTCTTCGGAGCCGCCTTCAGCCACGCCAGGAGACGGTCTTGCGCGTCGGCCATGGGCAACCTCCCATCAGTTGACTCTCCGCCGCCGGTAGCGCGGACACGGGACATGTGGGCACGGTGAGCGTCGGGCGGGGCCGGCGGCCCCGCCCCGGTGACCGGCCCGGCACCTGGTCGGGTATGGCGCCCCGCAAAGCGGCTGCAGGCTCGGAGCTGCGGCCCGCGGCCTTGGCGGCGAAGCGATGGGGACAGGCGCGAGAGCCGGTAGCGCGCGCTGCGGGATTCTGTTGATTGGTCGCCTGTGCGGTTAGAACAGCGAGTCCGGCGTGTGGTCGGTGCCGCAGCCGCGGGATTTGGTGGACAGCGCGTGGCGGCGGAAGCGGGAGGCGTTGAAGTCGGGGCGGCCGTCCAGGAGGGCGGCAATGGCCTCGGCGATGGGTTCGCGGTCCTGGGGCGTCAGGGGAAGGGTGCGGACGGCCTCGGCGAGGTCGATCCAGGCCCGGCGGGGTGTCTTCGAGTGCCGCGCCGGGGTCGGTCGACTCGCACCGGGCTGATCGGTCCAGTCGTGGTGGTCGAGCCCGGTGCCCGCGGCGAACTGGCGGCCGCGGCTGCGACTGGCGTCGCCGACGCGCTTGAGTGCGGCCTTGGCGGAGCGGGAGTAGTTGCCGGACTTGGTTTGCCGGATCAGGGCTCCAAGAATGGCGAGCTCCTCGTCGAGGTCTGTGGCCATCTCGACCGGCGCCGAGGCAGTGGCAGCCTGCACGGCGTCGCGCGCTCGGCGCAGCTCCTCGAGTGCTTCCTGCGGGTTCCGGTTCCTGAGGGCGACGGCGGCGCGCCGCTTGGCCTGCTGGGCCCGCTGAAAGACGAGTTCGGTGGCGACGCGCGGATCCGCGGTGCGGGTGGCGGCCACGGAGGGCGGCGCCACCTCGGCGTCCAGGGAGACAGTGGCGGTGTGCTGCTTGAGCGTGGGCAGCTCGGCCCAGGACAGCTCCAGTTCGCCGAGTCGCACGGGGCCCGGCGGGGGGCCGGCCGGGACGTCGAGGACGAGGGTCAGGGTGCGCGTCTCCCCGGAGTACAGGCTGCCCAGCTCGATCAGGACACCGTCCGGCGTAACGGTGACGGGCAGCTCGTTGACGAGCTCGACCCCGCGCACAATGGACTCCATCCGCAGCAGCAGGCTGACGGCCTGGGCCGCCTGGGACAGCAGACCGTCGACCTGGGCCGCGATGAACTGCGCGGCAGCGTCGGTGTGCTCGGCCATTCCGTCGTTGCCGCGACCGCCGCAGGCCAGCGCGGCCAGCAGGTGTTCGTCGTATCCCTCGCCGATGCCGAGCGCGGAGGTGGTGATGCCCCGGTGGAACGCCTGGTCGGCCTTCTCGCCGAGGATCTCCGGGTCGGTGACGCCGCAGTTGGCGTGCCCGTCGCTGACCAGCAGTACGGTGGCGCCGGCCTCCTTGGCCACCCGCTCGGCCTCCTGCAGCCCGCGCAGGTAGCCGGCGGACAGGTTGGTGGTGCCACCGGGGCGCAGGCCCGTAATGGCGGCCTTCACCGAGTCCTTGTCCGTCAGCGGGCCTGCCGGGACGACGACCTGGACCTGGTCGTCGAAGGCGACCAACCCGAAGTTGTCGTCCGGCCGCAGGCGGTCGACCAGGTCCTTGAGCGCCGTCTTGGCCACCTCCAGGGGCCCCCTCCCCATGGAGCCGCTGCGGTCGAGGACCACCTGCAGGGTGTGCGGCGGCCGGGTGTCCGCGCTGGCCTCGTCCAGGTGGGGCGCGGTGATGTCGACCAGGACCGGGACCAGTTCGTCCACGCCCTGCGCGATGAGATCGAACTGCGAGCGTACGTCGATGCGCATGCGCATCCCCCCTCGGTGCTGCGGAAGCGGCTTCCGCAGCCACCCCCGATTGATATGCTGCGAGCATAATGCTGTGAGCATCGGATACGCAAGGAGCAATATCGATGGGCATCTCGGACCGGAGGGCGAAGAACCTCCCGCGACTGGGCAGGTCACTGCTCGACCTCCGCAACGAGCGCGGCTGGAGCCGCAAGGACCTGGCCGAGCGCTCCGGCCTGTCCTACCCCTACATCAGCCAACTGGAGAACGGCGACCGCGAGCCTTCCTTCGACACCCTCACCAAACTGGCCCAGGCATTCGGGCTGACCGTCGACGCACTCCTCGCCCCCGTCACCGCCCCGCAGCCTCCTGGACCATCGGCGGCGCCCGGCAGGCAACGGCACATCCCCAATCCCAACTACCGCCCCAATGCCGACCACCCGCGGCAGCCC
>NZ_LR732544.1:6534674-6541900 GCF_902506575.1 Streptomyces mexicanus
CCGCACGCCCCGCCTCGGCGCCCCGCCGCACCGCCCGTCCGCGCACCGCACCCACCGCCACGTGCTCCGACAGGCGCGGCCCCGGTGGGCCGCATATGGTGAGCGGAGGCGTTTCCCGGTCCGCTGCGAGCGCCCCTGGAGGCATCCATGCCGACCAAGCTGTCGACGCGGTCCGCGGCCCGGCGCTGTGCGTGTGTCGGCGCCGTCACCCTGGCCCTGCTCGGTGCGGGGCTGCCGGCGGTCGCCGCGGGCGGCGGGCAGCCGGATCTGAGCCGTTTCTACCGCCAGAAAGTGACGTGGGCGGCGTGCGAGCAGGGCTCGCCGCCGGACCTGCAGTGCGGCAAGGTGACCGTGCCGCTCGACTACGCCCGCCCGAACGCGGGCACCCTCGACCTGGCGCTGGCCCGCTACCGGGCCACGGGACCCTCCCGCGGCTCGGTGGTGCTGAACTTCGGCGGCCCGGGCGGCGCGGGCGTCCCCCAGCTGGCGGCCGGCGGCAAGGAGTTCATGGACCTGACCAACGGCTACGACGTGGTCACCTTCGACCCGCGGGGCGTCGGCAGGTCCTCGCCGGTCAGCTGCGGCATCGGCGAGGAGACGACGGGGTCCGGCGGCGACGCCTCGAGCGAGGCCGCGGCCGAGGGGGGGGCCGGTCTCGGGGACGCCCGGGCGGCGCGCAAGGCGCTGCAGGAGTGGCAGAAGGTGGCGGCCGAGTGCACCCGGCACTCCGGTGCGGTCCTGTCGCACATCGGCACCGTCGACGCGGCCCGCGACCTGGACGTCATACGCCAGGCGCTGGGCGACCGCAGACTCAACTACCTCGGCTTCTCCTACGGCACCCGGCTCGGCGCGGTGTACGCCGCCGAGTTCCCCCACAAGGTGGGGCGGATGGCCCTGGACGGGGTGGACACGCTGACCGAGCCGCTGGCGGAGCAGGGGCGGGTGGCCGCCGAGGGCCAGCAGACCGCGCTCGACGACTTCCTCGACTGGTGTGTGCAGGACATCGCCTGCCCGCTCGGCCAGGACCGGCGGATGGCGGGCGACCAGGTGCTGCAACTCGTGCGGTCGCTCGACGACAAACCCGTACCGACGGGCTCGGGCGGCCGTCTCACCGGCCAGGACCTGGTGGGCGCGATCGGGCAGGCGCTCTACAGCAAGGCGCTGTGGCCCACGCTCGAACGCGCGCTCGCCTCGCTCGTGCAGGACGGCGACACCCGCGGCGTCCAGGCGTTCTCCTCCGGGGGCACGGACCTGCCGGGCCGGCGGGCGGGCCGACAGGCGGACCGACAGCCGGGTCGGCTGCCCGGCCGGGGCCCGGCGGAACGGGCCGGCAGCGGCGGCCTCGTCGCCACGGCGGACGTGCCGGCGGACAACGGACCGGCCGCGATGATGGCGATCAACTGCGCGGACGACCCGGACCGGCCGGGCCCCGACCGGATCACCAAGGACCTCGGCCGGCTCAGCGCCGAGTACGAGCAGGCCTCACCGGTCTTCGGCCGGTACCGGCTGCACGAGCTGCTGATGTGCTACGGCCGCCCCAAGGGCACCGATTTCGTCCGGGAGAAGGTCAAGAACGTCGACTCCGCCAAGATGCTGCTGGTCGGTACCCGTGGTGACCCGGCGACCCCGTACCGCTGGACGACGGAGACCGCGCGGCGGCTGGGTCCGGCGGCCGTGGTGCTCGACAACCGCAGTGACGGGCACACCGGGTACAGCTCCTCCGCCTGCGTGCACCGGAAGGTGAACGATTTCCTGCTCTATGGCTCCCTGCCGCCTTCCGGCAGCTCCTGCCCGGCCGACGACCGGTCCGGCACCCAGGGCTGAGCCCGGCAGTGGCGACCCACGACACGCACGCGGACGAGCGGGTGCGGCCCCCGGGCCCCGGTCGCGGGTGACACTGTGCGCCGGCCCTGCCTTGCCCGCGTGCCCGTCTCCTCCTTCGCACGGGCCCGTCTCCGACCGCCCGGGAGGCCGTCCGTGCTCGTCCGCACCCGCACCCCGCGCACCGCCGTCGCCGCGCTGGTGCCCGTCGCCGTCCTGCTGCCCGCGACCGCGACCGCGGCCGGCCACGCAGCCGCGCGCACGGCCACGTGCGCGCAGCGGCAGCTGGCCGTCGAGGCGCGGGCCGTGTCCGCCGATCCGACGGTGGTGCGCGTCCGGGTGACCAGCCGGGCCGGGCACGGCTGCACCGTCGGCCCGATTCCCACGGTCACCTTCGGGAACCTGGACGGCACCGCCCAGCCGGTCCCCGCCGGCCCTTCCGGCCCCTCCGACCCTTCCGGTCCGTCCGCGCCCTTCGACCCGTCCGCGCCCCTTGACCCGTCCGGCTCGTACCGGCTCGATCCGGGCCGGACGGCCTACGCCGCCGTGCGGACCGTCACCGATCCGACGGACCCGAGCGTCCGCCGGGTGGACACGCTCACCGTGGCCGCGCATCCCGCGCACCGGGGCCGCACCTTCACCGCGGCCGCCCTCGGTGCGGGGAGCGCGATCCGGGTGTGGGAGCCGGTGACGACCCGGTGGCAGGCGTCGGCCGCGGCGGCGGACCGGGCGATCGGGCTCAGTCGGTGACGATCTCCGGCTTGTACAGGTCCAGCCACAGGGCCAGGTCGAGGGTCTTCTCCAGACCGCGCCGCGCCGCCTGCGTGATGACGGGCGTGTCCCGGTCCGCCGCCCGGCGCACCCGCTCCCGGTCGACCAGGTCGAACACCGGGTGGCCGGGCCGGGCGAGCAGGTCCTTGACGTGGTCCTGGAGCGCGACGGCGTACTTGGGGTCCTGCGTGGAGGGGTAGGGGCTCTTGACCCTGTCGTACACGGACTTCGGCAGCACGTCGCGGGTGGCCTCGCGCAGCAGGCTCTTCTCCCGGCCGTCGAACGACTTCAGCGCCCAGGGGGTGTTGTAGACGTACTCGACGAGCCGGTGGTCGCAGAAGGGCACGCGGACCTCCAGGCCGACGGCCATGCTCATCCGGTCCTTGCGGTCGAGCAGGACGCGGACGAAGCGCGTCAGGTGCAGGTAGCAGATGCGCCGCATCCGGTACTCGAAGTCGCTCTCGCCGTCCAGGCGCTGGATATCGGCGACGGCGGTGCGGTAGCCCTCGGCGACGTACGACGACAGGTCCAGCTTCTGCGCGAGGTCGGGCCGCATGACGTCGCCGTCGTCGCCGAAGTCGCGGCGGAACCGCACCAGCCAGGGGAAGGTGTCGGCGCGCCGCGCCTCCTCGTCGAAGAACTGCAGGTAGCCGCCGAAGACCTCGTCGGCGGACTCGCCGGACAGGGCGACGGTGGAGTGCTCGCGGATGCTGCGGAACAGCAGGTAGAGCGAGGCGTCCATGTCGCCGAAGCCCATGGGCAGGTCGCGGGCCCTGAGCACCCGTTCGCGGATCTCGGGATCGGCGAGGGTGTGGGCGTCGAGCACGATGTCCTGGTGTTCGGTGTCCGCGAGCCGGGCGACGTCGTGCACGAACGGCGTGTCGGGCGTGGCGCGCAGCTCGTCGGGGACGAACCGGTCCGCCTGGCCGACGAAGTCGACGGCGAAGCTGCGGACCTTCTCGCCCTGCGCGGCCAGTTGCCGGGCGGCCAGCGCGGTCATGGCGGAGGAGTCCAGGCCGCCGGAGAGCAGGGTGCAGCGGGGCACGTCGGCGACGAGCTGGCGGCGCACGATGTCGTCCAGCAGGGTGCGCACGGTGCCGATGGTGGTGTCGCGGTCGTCGGAGTGCTGCTGGGTGCGCAGCTGCCAGTAGGCGCGGGTGCGCAGGCCGCCGCGGTCGACGGTGACGACGGTGCCGGGCTCCACCTCGCGCATGCCGTCCCACACGGCGTGGCCGGGGGTCTTGACGAAGGTGAACAGCTCGCGCAGGCCGTCGAGCGTGACCCGGTGCCGGGCCAGCGGGTTGGCGAGGATCGCCTTGGGCTCGGAGCCGAAGATGACGCCGTCGGGCGTCGGGTAGTAGTAGAAGGGCTTGATGCCCATGCGGTCGCGGATCATCACGAGCCTGCCGTGGCGGCCGTCCCAGACGGCGAACGCGTACATGCCGTTGAGGCGTTCGGCGAGGGCGTCGCCCCATTCGAGGTAGCCGCGCAGGACGACCTCGGTGTCGGAGTCCGTGGTGAAGCGGTGGCCGCGGGCCATGAGGTCGGCGCGCAGCTCGGTGAAGTTGTAGGTCTCTCCCGAGTACACGAGCGCGACCGTGCCCTGTGGCGTCTCGGCCGTCATGGGCTGACGGCCGCCGGGCAGGTCGATGATCGCGAGCCGGCGGTGTCCGAGGGCGGCGGGGCCGTCGGTGAAGGTGCCGCGGTCGTCGGGGCCGCGGCAGGCCATCGTCTCCGTCATCGCATCCAGGGTCGCCATCTCCTTGCTCAGGTCGCGATCGAAGGAGACCCAGCCGGTAATGCCGCACATGTCCCTACCTCCTGGCCAAACAAGTTGCATGAGGCACCTATGTATACAAGCGTGTAACGCGCGCCCTCGCGGGTCAACGCGGGCGTAACCCGAGCGCCCGCGCGACCCTCGCACTTTCGGCCACACTTTGCTCCAGCGAAACCCGGACGACCCCCTCTAAGCGGCCCCGGACCCGCTGCGGCCTGTCATGATTCAGCCAAGGGCAAAGACTTCACCAACAGACGCAAACGTATACGGCCCACCGGACGCACCCCGGGCAGAGCACGAGCGCGCACCGGGCAGACACCGGCACGGGCACGCACCGGGCAGGCGTCGGCACGACACAGGCACGCACCGAGCACGGCACGGGCACGCACCGCGCAGGCGCCAGGCGCGACACGGGCACGGACCGAGCACGGCGTGGGCAGACACCGGGCGCGGCGCGCGCACGCCACCCACGCGACTACCCCGCCCACTCGCCCCGATTACTCCCTTCGCCCCTGATTACTCCAAATGCCCTCTATGGGAATTCCTCCTATGGTGCTGTCATGGAGCACGATCTGAGTCCCGCGACCCTCGCCGAGCTGCGGCGCCCCCGCAGCTATCCCGCGGTGTCCGTGCTGACGCCGACGCACCGCCGCGGCCCCGACAACGCCCAGGACCCGGTCCGGCTGCGCAACGCCGTGGCCGAGGCCAAGAAGCAGTTGCAGACCGATCCCGCGGTCACCCGGGAGCGCCGCGCCGACGTCGTGCGGCAGCTCGACCAGGCCCTCGCCGAGGTGGACCTGACGCACGCCGAGGACGGCCTGGCGATCTTCGCCGCACCCGGCGAGCACCAGGTGTGGACCCTCGGCCGCACCGTGCCGGAGCGGGTGGTGCTCTCCGACACCTTCCTCACCCGCAACCTGGTCTCCGCCCATGCCGCCGAGCGCCCCTTCTGGGTGCTGTCGGTCGCCGCCGACCGCGTGACGCTGTGGAACGGCGGCGCCGACCGGGTCGTCGAGGACCGCGTCGGCGGCTTCCCGCTGGCCCGGGACCTCCCCGCGAACTTCGACGCCGAGCGCCAGGAACGCAACGGCGACGCGCCGAGCACCTTCCGCGACGAGCGCACCCGCCAGTTCCTCAAGGAGGCCGACACGGCGATGAGCGCGATCCTGCGGGACCAGCCGCGCCCGGTCTACCTGACCGGCGCGCCCGCGGCGCTCTCCGTGCTCGACGAACTCGGCGGGATCGCCCGGTGCGCGGTGCACGTCCCGCACGTCGGACTCGCCCACGGCACCCCCGAGGCCGTGTGGCGCGCGATCCGGCCGGTGCGCGAGGCCCTGGCCCGGCAGGAGAGCGAGGCCGTCGCCCGGGAGCTGGAGGCGGCGCGCGGACGCAAGGAGTACGCGGCCGGCGTCGACGAGTTGTGGCGCAGCGCCCAGGAGGGCCGGGTGCGGCTGCTCGCCGTCGAGGACAACTACCGGATCACCGTGCGCGACGCCTTCGGCGAGCACCTGCTCCCCGCCGAGAGCGGCGAACTCGACGCCCGCGAGGACATCGTGGACGAGATCGTCGAGAAGTGCCTGGAGACCGGCGCGGAGGTCCGCTTCGTCCCGGACGGCACCCTGGGCGAGGCCCAGGGCATCGCGGGCGTGCTGCGCTACTAGGTCCACCAGGACCCGCCCCGCGCCACACCCGCGTCCTCCTCCTCGTCGGCGTCTACGCTACGGCGGACGTGTCGGCGAGGAGGGAGTGCGCACATGGGCGACCTGTTGGGCGTGGCCGTGCTGGGAGCCGGTCACATGGGGGCCGATCACATACGACGGCTCGATCAGGTGGTGAGTGGAGCCAGAGTGGCCGCGGTGGCCGACCCGGACACGGCCCGGGCCCGGGAGGCCGTGGCGGGCATCGAGGGCGTCACCGTGCACGCGGACGCCCTGGCCGCCCTGGACGCGCCCGGCGTGGAGGCGGTCCCGATCGCCCCCCCGGGGCCCGCGCCCGAGGAGGCCCTGCTCGCGGCCTTCGCGCGGAGGCTGCCGGTGCTGTGCGAGAAGCCGATGGTGCCCGACCCGGCCGGGGCGCTGCGGGTGGTGGAGGCGGAGGCCGGGCTGGGCCGGCGCCTGGCGCAGATCGGGTTCATGCGGCGCTACGACGCCGAGTACCGCCGGCTGAAGTCGCTGCTGGACGCCGGCGAGCTGGGGCGGCCGCTGATGCTGCACTGCACCCACCGCAACGTCTCCTCCCCGCCGCACTTCACCAGCGCCATGCTCATCGACAGTTCGGTCTCGCACGAGATCGACGCGGCCCGCTGGCTGCTCGGCCAGGAGCTGGCCGCGGTGACCGTCCTGCGTCCGGCCCCGTCCTCCGGGGCGCCCGAGGGCCTGTGGGACCCGCAGTTCGTGGTCTTCGAGACCGAGCGGGGCGCGCTGGTGGACGTGGAGGTGTTCGTCAACTGCGGCTTCGGCTACCAGGTGCGCTGCGAGGCCGTGGGCGAGAGGGGCAGCGCCCGGATCGGCGAGGAGCACGGGATGTCCGTCACCGCCCGCGGCGGCGCGCGCCTGGAGGTCCCGCAGGACTACCTCGACCGCTTCGCCGACGCCTACGACCGCGAGGTGCAGACCTGGGTCGACGCCACGCGGCGCGGACAGGTCACCGGCCCCGGGGCGTGGGACGGCTACGCGGCATCCGTCGTCGCCGAGGCGGGAGTGCGGTCGCTGAACGGGGCCGGCCGGGTCGCGGTGGACCTCGCCCCGCGCCCGGAACTGTACGCGCGGACCGGCCACTGACCGGACGACCCAGGCCCCGGACAGCCCAAGACCCGTCTCCTATACACATCTCCGAGCCCACGAGACAGGCAGAAAAA
>NZ_LR732544.1:6542001-6549959 GCF_902506575.1 Streptomyces mexicanus
CGCCCTGACCCTGACCGGGGACACCCCTGCCGCGACACCCGCCCGGACCCGGGCCGGCCGTCCTCGCCTCCCCGTCACCGGCCTCCCGGTCCCGGGCGGGTGTCGCGGCAGGGGTGTCCCCGGTCAGGGTCAGGGCGAGTCCGCCGCTGCACCGGGAGGTGATGTTGAACAGGAAGGCGCACACCGTCGCGAACAACGGGACCACGACGACCGCGCAGCTGGCCAGCGGCGGCACCCAGGCCGGGGACGGCCAGAGCTCCTTCCGCAGCAGGCTCTGCAGCGCCCACAGGGGCGGCAGGGTGACGGCCAGGCACACCACCATGCCCAGCGTGGCCGCGAAACTCGCCGTGAGCACCGACCACGTGCCGGTCCCCGTCATCCGTATTCGGGTGTGCGGGTGCTGCCCGCTGGAGCCCATGTCCTCTCCTTCTGCTCGGTCCTCCTCCCGGGGCAGCCGGCGCTGCTCGCCGCGGAGTCCGGCACCCCGTACGGGTACGGCCGTCAGCGCGGGCGACGGGAGCCCGCGCGGAGGCCGACCATCCGCCAGATGCGCACCTCGCGCACGATGCCGGGGATCTCCTTCACCAGCAGGGCGAGCGCCACTCCGCCGACCACGGCGATCTGCGCCGCCAGCACACGTTGGGCCGTCATGCCCGTTCCTTCCCTCGTCCGTCCTGCTCCTGCTCCTGCTCGTGCTTGTGCTCTGCTCGTGCTCCTGCTTCTGCTCGTCCTGCCCGTGCCGTGGTCCGGCCGGTCACCCGGGGGAGATGTTCGGCATGATCTTCATGATCGCGTTGTGCTTCTTCCAGTGGATGCCCGTGGACCGCCGGGCGTCGGAGGTGCCGTCCCGGTGGTGGCCGGGCTGCCGTCGGTAGGGGCCGAAGTTGCCCTGATGCAGTCCGGGGACGTGGGTCGGGGTGTCGGGCCTGACGTCGGGCCTGCCGACTCTGATCCTGCCCATGATCCGCTCCTTGCCGTGACCGCTCCGTGGCGTGATCCGCTCGGCGCCGTGATCTGCTCCGAGCCGTGATCCGCTCCGGGCCGGTCCCTCGTTCAGGGGCGCCAGTGCGGGTCGTAACCGGTCGTCAGCTCCGGCCCGTTGTGGTGCCACTTGGGTTCCTTGTTCACCGCCATGCTGGTGATGCCGCGCAGCCGCCGGATGAAGGCGCCGTAGGGCTTGATGAGCACGGACGACAGGCTGCCGCCCGTGGGCTCGTCCATGAACGGCATGAAGGCGTCGGGGAAGCTCGGCATGGTGCAGCCGATGCAGATCCCGCCGACGTTCGGGCAGCCGCCGATGCCGGCCATCCAGCCGCGCTTGGGCACGTTGCAGTTGACCACGGGCCCCCAGCAGCCCACCTTCACCTGGCACTTGGGCGAGTTGTAGTCCCTGGCGAAGTCGGCCTGCTCGTAGTAGGCGGCGCGGTCGCAGCCCTCGTGCACCGTCTTCCCGAACAGCCACTGCGGGCGCAGCATGTGGTCCAGCGGCGGGGGCGGCGCCGAGCCCGCGGCGTGGTAGAGCACCCAGGTCAGGGTCTCCATGAAGTTCTCGGGCTGGATCGGGCAGCCGGGCACGTTGACCACGGGCAGGGCGCCCTGGGACTTGAAGTCCCAGCCGAGGTAGTCGGCGAGGCCCATGCAGCCGGTGGGGTTGCCCGCCATCGCATGGATGCCGCCGTACGTCGCGCAGGTACCGGCCGCGACGACCGCCCACGCCTTGGGCGCCAGCTGGTCGATCCACCAGTTGAGGGTGAGCGGTTCGCCGGTGTCGGGGTCGTTGCCGAAGGAGGTCCAGTAGCCGCCGTCCTCGATGATGTTCTGGTTGGGGATCGAGCCCTCGATGACGAGGATGAACGGGGCCAGTTCGCCCCGGGCCGCCGCGCGGTAGGGGGCGAGGAAGTCCTCGCCGCCCAGGCTCGGCGAGAGCACCTTGTTGTACAGGTGCACCTTGGGCAGTCCTGGGATCAGCCCGAGCACCAGGTCCTCGATGGCCGGCTGGCCCGACGCCGTCATGGAGACGGTGTCGCCGTCGCAGCTCATGCCCTCGGAGATCCAGAGGATGTGGATCTCGTCGAAACCGGCTCTCTCGTGAGCCCCCTCGGGTTCCTGGCTCACCTCGACGGTGCCGCTCTGTACGGTCATGTGCTCGGCCTTCCCTGGAGACGGTCGCGGACTCGGTCGTAGGCGGCGGCCACCGGGCCGAGCACCGTCAGCCCCGGAGGACGGTCCGGCGCGTGCGGGTGCGGCCGGGTCGGGGCCCCCTGCTTGGCCTGTTTCAGCAGCCGGCCGAGGCGCTCCAGGTGTTCCTGGGGCGCGTGGTCGCGCACCTCGGGCATCAGCTCGCCCTCCTCCTCGCGCACGTGCTCCTCGACCTCCCTCCTGAGCTGGTCCATGAGGTCGGCCTCGCGCGTGTCGCCGGAGGGCAGCTTGTCCAGGGCGTGCAGCAGTTTCTTGACGGCCATGTGCTCGACGAGGTGCTCGTCGATCCTCCGCCCGCCGTCCGGGAGGACCTTGCGGGCCATCGGGTAGAACATCATCTCCTCGAGCGCGGCGTGCTTGGACAGCTCGCGGATCGTCAGCTCGACCACCGCGCGGCGCTGCGTCTCGTTGGCGGCGGCGTGGTAGTCGCGGAACAGCTGCTCCACCATGCGGTGGTCGTGCTTCAACAACTCGATGGCGTCCATCGCACCTTTCCTCGGGAGGGTGGGCCGCCCCCGTCCGCCCCCGCACCAGGCTCACACCGCCGGCCGCGGGCCGCGCGCCGAGCGGGGACAGTGGGGTGAACGCCCCCGGCCCGCCCGCGGCCGGCGGTGTCAGCGGTGGCGCCCGGCCCTCCGGGGGCAGCGATGGCGCCCGGCGCGCCCAGGCCGGCGGTCAACGGTGGTGGCCGGTCCGCCGGTGTCGGCCACGGCGCCCGGCTCGTCCGTGTCAGCGGCGGCGCGCGGCCTGGCGGGCGAGGTCACGGGCCCGGTCGAACGGGCCGAGCAGGGGTGCCGCCAGCTTGTTGGTGGCTTCGTCGTTCACCCAGCGGTGCGGCCGGGTCGGGGCGTACGCCTGGGTCATGCGGACCTCGGCGCCCAGGAGCCGGAGCCGGCGGGAGCCGACCGCCCGGCGCAGCGCCGCGAACTCCTCGCGCTCCTCGCGGGCGGCGTGGGCGAGCACGGCGCGGCGGACCTCGTTCAGCCGGCGCAGATAGCCCTTGCCGTAGGGTCCGGTGTGCCACAGGCCGACGAGGAGTTCCTTCGCCTCCTTCTCCTCCTGGCGCCGGCGGGCGGCGAGTGCCGGGCCGGACGCCAGGACGCGACGGGCCACGGGGTGGACGTGTGCCTCCTCGGCCGCCTCGTGGACCGCGAGCAGCCGCATCAGCCGTTCGAAGGCCCGGCGGCGTCCGGGGCCGGGCAGCGCCGCACGGTAGAACCCCCGCCGGATCTGGGCGTGCTGCCGGGTGAGGACGTCGACGGCGTCCTGCCGCATCAGGGAAAGGGCCATGGGTCTGCCTCCGTTCCGCTGAGTCCTGGGGGGAGGTCCGAGCGCTCGAAGTACCCCTGGCGTCGCCCGGGCACACGCGATCCCGACGCTCGGCCCGCACCCGATCCGCCTCGGCCCCGCACCCGACCGGCCCAGGCCCGCACCCGATCCGCCTCGGCCCCGCACCCGACCGGCCCAGCTCCCGCGCCCGACCCGCCCAGGTCCACTCCCGACCGCGCGGGCCTCGGCACCGACCGTGCCGCCCCGCACCGCGTTTCTCCCTGCCCGGCGGTGGCACCCGGTTGAGCGCGTCCGGGCCACCGCCCCGGCGGGGCGACCGCGCACGCAGGACGCGAAGACGTGGAGACACGAGACGTGAAGACGTGAGGACGAGAGCAGGAGGCGACCATGAGTGCACCGGGCGGCGACGCGTCCTCGGGCGCGGGCCGGATGGGCGACGCCGCGGCCCGTCTGGGCCGGGACGCCGCGGAGCTGGCACGTGACGAGGTCAGGGCGATGCGGGACGACCTGCTGGCCGCTGTGCGCCGGTTCGGCGTCGGCGGTGCGTTGTTCGCGGGTGCGGGCGTCTGCGGGGTCCTGGCGCTGTGGTCGGCGCACCAGACGGTGCTGCGCGGCCTGGAGGCGGTCATGCCGCGCGGCCGGGCCGCGGCGACGCTGACCGGTGTCTACGGCTCGTGCGCCGCGCTGCTCGCGCTGGCCGGGCGCAACCGGGTGAAGGCCGCCGCCGCCGTGACGGCCGGCACCCTGGAGAAGGAGGCGGACGACCTGCGCTCCGGGCCGCCGACCCCCGGCCCGCAGGCCCCCGAGCCCGGCGCCGAGGAGTAGCGTCCGCGTCCCGGCCCTGGCAGCGGTCACCCCGGGCCACCGCCCGACGTGACCCACCTCACTCGAAAAGCGGGACAAAACCCCGGTGGGCGGGACGTACCTGGGAAACCGGCGCAGTGACCGACACACATCTCATGGAGAGGAGACGGCAACGATGTCGTATCCGCAGCACTCCACCGACATGGGCACCCACCCGGAGCTGACCGAGATGCGCGAGCGGCTCGAGCACGCGGCGTCCAGCGGCCGTGGGATCGCGCTGGAGGGCCTGATCGTCCTGTCGGGTCTGTACGCCGCGATCTCCCCCTGGGTGGTGCACTTCTTCCCGCAGTCGGACATCACGGTCAACAGCCTGCTCGTCGGCATCACCATCGGCCTGATCGGGCTCGGCACCGCGCTGGCGCCCGAGCGGATGTTCCGCATGGGCTGGGCGCTCGCACCGCTGGGCGTGTGGCTGATCATCTCGCCGTGGGTGGTGACCGCCGCACACACCGCACGCGCCGGGATCATCTGGAACAACGTCTGTCTGGGCGCGGTCGTGACGCTCCTGGGGCTGGCCGCCATGGGACTGACGGTCGGAGTGTCCCGACACCCGCGCGACTGAGTCGAGGCGCCCGGGCGCCCGCGCCACTGACCCGAGGCGTCGTGGGGCTCGCCACTGCTCCCGGGCGCGCGTCCCCGACGCGACGGCGGGCCGTCACGGTGGAACAGCAGGGTGACAGCCCGCCGTTGGCGTGCGGGGCGATCTTCGACACACCCCGTGGTTGATCAACATCTCATCGGGTTAGCATGTGGGCGCATATGAGCGCCCCCTAGCTCGAAAGATAGATCTGTGACTGTCAACGACGACTCGTTCACCAACTGGAAGCACCGCGAGGAGATCGCGGAGTCGATGATCCCGATGATCGGGAAGCTGCACCGGGAGCGGGACGTCACCGTCCTGCTGCACAGCCGCTCCCTGGTGAACAAGTCGGTGGTGAGCATCCTCAAGACCCACCGCTTCGCCCGGCAGATCGCCGGCGAGGAGCTGTCGGTCACCGAGACCCTGCCGTTCCTCAAGGCCCTCACCACGCTCGACCTGGGCCCGTCCCAGATCGACATCGGCATGCTGGCCGCGACGTACAAGGACGACGACCGCGGCCTGTCCGTGGAGGAGTTCACCGCCGAGGCCGTCGCGGGAGCCACGGGCGCCAACAAGATCGAGTGCCGCCAGGGGCGCGACGTCGTCCTCTACGGCTTCGGCCGCATCGGCCGCCTGGTCGCCCGCCTGCTCATCGAGAAGGCCGGCTCCGGCAACGGCCTGCGGCTGCGCGCCATCGTCGTGCGCGGCGGCGGGGCCGGCGAGGACCTCGTCAAGCGCGCCTCGCTGCTGCGCCGCGACTCCATCCACGGCCAGTTCCAGGGCACCATCACCGTGGACGAGGCGACCAGCACGATCGTCGCCAACGGCAACGAGATCAGGGTGATCTACGCCGACGACCCGAAGCAGGTGGACTACACGGCGTACGGCATCAAGGACGCCATCCTCATCGACAACACCGGCAAGTGGCGCGACCGCGAGGGCCTCTCGCAGCACCTGCGCCCCGGCATCGCGAAGGTCGTGCTGACCGCGCCGGGCAAGGGCGACGTGCCGAACATCGTGCACGGCGTCAACCACGACACCATCAAGCCGGACGAGCGGATCCTGTCCTGCGCCTCGTGCACCACCAACGCCATCGTCCCGCCACTGAAGGCGATGGACGACGAGTTCGGGGTCCGGCGCGGCCACGTGGAGACCGTCCACTCCTTCACCAATGACCAGAACCTGCTGGACAACTACCACAAGTCCGAGCGTCGCGGCCGCAGCGCGCCGCTCAACATGGTCATCACCGAGACCGGTGCGGCCTCCGCCGTCGCCAAGGCGCTGCCCGACCTCAAGGCGCGCATCACCGGCAGCTCGATCCGCGTGCCGGTGCCGGACGTCTCGATCGCCATCCTCAACCTGCAGCTGGCGCGGGAGACCACCCGCGAGGAGGTCCTCGACCACCTGCGCCAGGTCTCGCTGACCTCGCCGCTCAAGCGGCAGATCGACTTCATCAGCGCACCCGACGCGGTCTCCAGCGACTTCATCGGCTCGCGCCACGCCTCGATCGTCGACGCCGGGGCCACCAAGGTCGACGGCGACAACGCGATCCTCTACCTGTGGTACGACAACGAGTTCGGCTACTCGTGCCAGGTCATCCGCGTCGTCCAGTACGTCTCGGGCGTGGAGTACCCGACGTTCCCGGCACCGGCGGCCTGATCAGGACCCGCTGAGCACCGGCCCCCGGCGGAGGGGGCACGCCGGACGGCCGGTCCTCCCTCAGCGGGCGGGGCCGGCCGTCCGGCGTTCGTCCGGCGTGTCCTCCGGCGCACCCCCGGCCGCTCAGCCCGCGTGGACGTCCCGATCGCTCCCCGTACCGCACAAGACACTCGGCCCGCCCGGAAGGTGCACACACCCGACCCGGCCCGTAAGTTGCCCACCGGCCGCGGCCGCTGCCCCGGCCGGTGCGGCCCGGCCCCGCTGTGTGAGACTGCCGCCCATGATCCGTACCGCGACGCCCGCCGACATCCCCGTCCTGCACACCCTGATCCGCGAACTCGCCGCCTACGAGAAGGCACCCGACGAGGCCCGGGCGACACCGCAGCAGCTCACCGAGGCGCTGTTCGGCGAGCGTCCGGCGGCGTACGCGCATGTGGCCGAGGACGCCGACGGCGAGGTCGTCGGCTTCGCGCTGTGGTTCCTCAACTTCTCCACCTGGCGGGGCGTGCACGGCATCTACCTGGAGGACCTCTACGTGCGCCCGCAGGCCCGCGGCGGCGGCCACGGCAAGGCGCTGCTGACGGAGCTGGCCCGGATCTGCGTCGAGCGCGGCTACGAGCGCCTGGAGTGGTCCGTCCTGAACTGGAACCGTCCGGCGATCGACTTCTACGAGGCCATGGGCGCCCGCCCGCAGGACGAGTGGACGGTGTACCGGCTGACCGACGACGCGCTGCGGGCGCTGGCGCGGCCGTAGGTGTGCTGTCCCGGGACGTTGGTGCGCTCCGCGGGGATCTCCCGGGCGGCGCGACGGGTGCCCCGATGGGAAAATGTGCCGGTGGGGGTCCTGCCCGTGGATGGGGATGAGCACATGGGCGTCTACGGTGCGTCGAACGCCGCGTGGCCCGGCGATCCGTTCGATGTCACGTCCACGGCTGTCGCGGTCGTCGACGCCGAGGGGTTGATCGTCCACTGGAGCCGGGGTGCCCAGGACCTGCTCGGCCACCCGGCCCGCGAGGTGCTGCTGCGTCCGGCCGCGGCACTGCTGGCGGACGGTGATCCGGCCGGGGTGACGGCCTGGCTGCGCCGCCTCGACCGGGGCGGCGAGGGCATGATCACGGTGCGCCACCGGGCGGGGCACACCGTGCGGCTCGCCGTGCGGGTGTGTCCCCTCAGTTCGCCGGCGGGCAAGCCCACCTGGCTGGTCGTCGCGGGGGACGCGGCGGACAGGCGGCGCCAGGCGCTGTTCCAGGCCGCCGCGCGCGGGCTGCTGGAGCAGTCGCCGATCGGCGTCGCGGTGCTGGACACACGGCTGCGCTACCGGTGGGTGAACCGCGCCCTGACCGGAATGGAGGAGCCGGCCCCCGCC
>NZ_LR732544.1:6550060-6576229 GCF_902506575.1 Streptomyces mexicanus
ACACCACCCCCGCGGACCAGCGCGTAGGGGGCCGCCGCAGGCTCCAGATGTGTATAAGAGCCACCTCCCGCCCCCGCCCCTTCCCGCTGACCGCGGTGACGCTGCTGGACAGCCCGTTCCGCGACAACCAGCGCCGCAACTCGGCCTATCTGCGCTTCGTCGACCTCGACCGGTTGCTGCACACCTTCCGCCGCAACGTCGGCCTGCCCAGCTCCGCCCAGCCCTGCGGCGGCTGGGAGGCTCCCGACGTGGAGCTGCGCGGGCACTCCACCGGCCACCTGCTGTCCGGGCTGGCCCTGGCGTACGCCAACACCGGTGACACCGAACTGCGGGACAAGGGCCGCCGGCTCGTCGCGGCGCTCGCCGCGTGCCAGGCGGCCGCACCGCAGGCCGGGTACGGCAAGGGGTACCTCTCGGCGTTCCCGGAGAGCTTCTTCGACCGGCTGGAGGCCGGCACCGGCGTCTGGGCGCCGTACTACACCATCCACAAGATCATGGCCGGGCTCGTCGAGCAGTACCGGCTGGCCGGGAACGACCAGGCCCTGGACGTCGTGCTGCGCCAGGCCGCGTGGGTGGACGCGCGCACCGGGAAGCTGTCCCACGAGCAGATGCAGCGGGTGCTGGAGACGGAGTTCGGCGGCATGAACGACGTGCTCGCCGACCTGCACGCGCTCACCGGCGACGGGCGGTGGCTCAAGGTCGCCGAGCGCTTCACGCACGCCCGCGTGTTCGACCCGCTGGCCCGCGGCGAGGACCGGCTGTCCGGGCTGCACGCCAACACGCAGATCCCGAAGATGGTCGGCGCGCTGCGGCTGTGGGAGGAGGGCCTGAGCGAGCGCTACCGGACGATCGCCGAGAACTTCTGGCGGATCGTCACCGGCCACCACACCTACGTCATCGGCGGCAACAGCGACGGAGAGGCCTTCCACGACCCGGACGTGATCGCGGGGCAGCTGTCCAACACCACCTGCGAGAACTGCAACAGCTACAACATGCTCAAGCTGACCCGGCTGCTGCACTTCCACGCCCCGGACCGCACCGACCTGCTCGACTACTACGAGCGGACCCTGTTCAACCAGATGCTCGGCGAGCAGGACCCCGACTCCGCGCACGGCTTCAACATCTACTACACCGGCCTCGGCCCCGGCGCCTTCAAGCAGCAGCCGTCCTTCATGGGCTCCGACCCGAACGCCTACTCCACCGACTACGACAACTTCTCCTGCGACCACGGCACCGGCATGGAGACGCAGGCGAAGTTCGCCGACACCCTCTACACGCACGACGACCACAGCCTGCTGGTCAACCTGTTCGTGCCCTCGCAGGTGGCGTGGCGGGAGAAGGGCATCACCTGGCGGCAGACCACCCGGATCCCCGACGGCGACACGACGACGCTGACGGTGACGGCCGGCCGGGCCGCGCACCGGCTGCTGGTGCGGATCCCGTGCTGGGCGTCCGGCGCCCGTGCGAAGCTCAACGGCCGCACCCTGCCGGAGCGTCCGGCGGCCGGCAGTTGGCTGGTGCTGGAGCGGTCCTGGCGCACCGGTGACCGGGTGGAGGTCACGCTGCCGATGCGCACGGTCGTGGAGCCGACGCCGGACGACCCCGACGTCCAGGCGGTGCTGCACGGACCGGTGGTGCTGGCCGGGGCCCTGGGCGAGAAGGCGGATCCGTGGCTGCCGCGGCTGGACACCGGCTCCCTGCGGCAGCGCTCACGCGACCCGCTGCGCTTCTCCGCCCGCGCCGACGACGCGGAGGTGACGCTGCTGCCGATCGCCCGCGTGCACCACCAGCACTACAACGTCTACTGGCTGACCGGGCAGCCGCCGTCCCCTCCCCCGGCGTTCGCCGCCTGGCACCGTTTCGACGAGACGTCCGGCACCACGGCCGCCGACGCCACCGGCAACGGCCGCACGGCGCACCTGGCCGGGGGCGCCTCCTGGTCCGCGTCGGGGCGCGTCGGCGGGGCCGTCGCCCTGGACGGCACGGACGGGCACGTGGTCCTGGCCGAGGATCTGCTGGCGGGCGCGTCCGCGTACTCGCTGGCCGCGTGGGTGCGGCTGGACGGGCAGCCCGGGGCGTGGAGCCGGATCGTGGACATCGGCACCGGCACCACGGCCAACCTGTTCCTCACCCCGCTCAGCGGCGACGGCACGCTGCGCTTCGCGATCACCGCGGGCGGTGCGGGCGCCGAGCAGCGCATCGACGCCGACCCGCTGCCCGCCGGGCGGTGGGTGCACGTGGCGGTGGCGTACGGCGGCGGCACCGCGGTGCTGTACGTGGACGGCGCGGAGGCCGGCCGCAACACCGCCGTCACCGTCGAACCCCGCCACTTCGGCAACCACGTGCGCACCGGGTACGTGGGCAGGTCGCAGTACGCCGACCCCTACCTGAAGGGCGCGGTGGACGACCTCAGGGTCTACGGGCGGACCCTGGGCGCGCAGGAGGTGGCCGCCCTGGCACGGGCGGACTCGGCCTAGCGACGCGCCCACGGCGCGGGGACGGACACCGCGCCACGGCGTTGGGACGGAAACCCGCGCGCCCACGGCGCGGGATCCGGGCGGGCGGCCCACTCCCCCGGACGGGTGGGCCGCCCGCCCCGCCGCCCGTCACTCACCCGCGTACGCCCGCTTCAGGGCGGCGATGTCCAGCTTGGACATGCCGAGCATCGCTCGGGTGGTGCGGGCCGCCTTCTCCGGGTCGGGGTCGGCGATCATCTCGGTCAGTCCGTCCGGGATCACCTGCCAGGACACGCCGTACTTGTCCTTCAGCCAGCCGCACGGGCCGGGCTGCCCGCCGTTCTCGGTGAGCTTGGCCCAGTAGTGGTCGACCTCCTCCTGGTCGGCGCAGTGGATCTGGAAGGAGATCGCCTCGTTGAAGGTGAACTGCGGCCCGCCGTTCAGCGCGACGAAGCGGTGGCCGTTGGCCGTGAAGTCCACGGCGATCACGGAGCCCGCCGGGCCCGGGCCGGCCTCGGTGTAGCGGCCGATCGTGCCGATGCTGGAGTTCTTGAAGATCGACACGTAGTAGTGGGCGGCCTCCTCGGCCTGGCCGTCGAACCAGAGACAGGTGGTGAATCCTTCGGTGGCCACGGGGTCCTCCTCGCGTACAGGATGCGGTCACCTGTTTCGACCGGCCGGAGCGGGCAAACTCATCGCTCGGCGGGAGACCGATTCGCGGTGATCTTCCAGGGGCCGGGCCGCGCCCGCCGGGCCGTGCTCGCCGGGCCGCGCCCGCCGGTCTGTGCCCGCCGGACCGGATCGCGGGGCCGGGGTCCGGGAGCCGTTCTGCCGGTGGCGAATCTGCCGCGGGCAGAGAAACCGCCTGGGGCGCCCGCCCCGGGGCGAAGGTGGAGTCGACGGCAACCACGCCGACGACGAGGAGACCCGATGACTCCAACGACCACCCTGACACCACGCGCCGAGGACGGCGAGACCCGGCCCAGCCAGTTCGACGACCACCTGGCGGCCCAACTGCTCGCCCAGCGGATCGTGGTCCTGGGCACACAGGTCGACGAGGTGTCGGCCAACCGGGTGTGCGCCCAGTTGCTGCTGCTGTCGGCGGAGGACCCGCGCACCGACATCAGCCTGTACATCAACAGCCCCGGCGGCTCCGTCACCGCCGGGCTCGCCATCTACGACACGATGCGGCTCATCCCGAACGACGTGTCCACGCTCGCCATGGGCTTCGCCGCGAGCATGGGCCAGTTCCTGCTCACCGTCGGCACCCCCGGCAAGCGGTACGCGCTGCCGAACGCGCGGATCATGATGCACCAGCCGTCGGCGGGCATCGGCGGCACCACCGCGGACATCGAGATCCAGGCGGAGAACCTGGAGCACATCAAGCGGACCATCGAGCGGCTGACCGCCGAGCACACCGGGCAGAGCGTGGAGACGATCTCCCGGGACGGCGACCGGGACCGCTGGTTCACCGCCGAGCAGGCCGTGGAGTACGGAATCGTGGACCGGGTGGTGGAGTCGCTGGCCGACGTCCACCCGGCCACCTCGCGCCGGCGGATGGGGCTCTGACATGGGGTCGTACACCGTTCCGTACGTGATCGAGCGGACCGCGCAGGGCGAGCGGTCCTACGACGTGTTCAGCCGGCTGCTGAACGAGCGGATCATCTTCCTCGGCACCGAGATCGACGACGGCGTCGCCGGCGTCGTCATCGCGCAACTGCTCCACCTGGAGTCCGCGTATCCGGAGCACGAGATCTCGATCTACATCAACTCGCCCGGCGGCTCGTTCACTTCGCTCATGGCGATCTACGACACCATGTCGTTCGTGCAGTCGCCGATCTCCACCTTCTGCGTGGGCCAGGCGGCCTCCACGGCGGCGGTGCTGCTGGCGGGCGGCGACCCGGGGCGGCGGTTCGTGCTGCAGCACGCGCGGGTGCTGCTCGGGCAGCCGGCCAGCGCCGGACGGCAGGGCACGGTCTCCGACCTCACGCTCCAGGCCAAGGAGATGGTCCGGATCCGCTCACAGGTCGAGGAGGTGCTCGCCCGGCACACCGGCCACGACATCGCCTCCCTGCGCGCCGACATGGACCGCGACAAGGTGTTCACCGCCGAGGAGGCGGTCGCCTACGGGCTGGCCGACGAGGTGCTCAGCCGCCGCGTGGTGATGGCCTGACGCGGCGGCCAGGACACGGGGAGGGCGGGTGGCACGCCTTCAGCACGGGCCGTGGCGCGCCGCCGCGCGGGCCGGTGGGGCCACCGCCGTGCGGGCCGGCGGCGCACCGCCGGCCCTGCGGCCTGCGACCTGCGGCCTGCGCGCCCTGTGGGGGCCGCGGCCTGGTGCCGGGAGTGCCGGTGCCGCTGCCCGCACGGGTACGGCGTCGCGGGCGGTGCGCCGTCAGGCGGCCAGGCACATCCCGTCGCGGCGGGAGACGGAGGCGCCGCGGCCACCGCGCGGCGACGTCGTGCTGCCGAGCCGGACCAGCCGGCCGTGTGCCAGTGCCAGCAGGTCGCCGAGGCCGAGCCCGAGGGCCTGCGCCGCGGCGGCCAGGACCTCCGAGGACGCCTCCTTGCGGCCGCGTTCGATCTCGGACAGGTACGGCACGGAGATCCGGGCGGCGTCGGCCACGTCCTTGAGCGTCCGCTCCTGGCCGAGCCGCTCGCGCCGCAGGACGTCCCCGACGAGGTCGCGCCACAGCGGCTCGCGGGGCGCGGCCGGGGCGGCCGGGACGATCGGAGCGGTCGGGGCGGCACGGTGCGCGGTGCGGCCGGCGGCACGGTCCGCGGTGCGGTCCGCACTCCGCTCGAAGGGGATGACGGTGGCGTGCTTCGGCGCAGGATCGGTCACCCCTTCAGATTAGGAGCCGCGCCCGCCCACGGAAGGGTTCGGCATTCCGCCCTCGGTGAAGCACGGGCACGAAAGGAGTGAAAGGTGCGAAATACAGGGAAGGGTTTCAAGAGGCCCTTCTCCTGACGCTCCTGACACTTCATCGCCTCCCGTCCGCGCCGGGCCGCGCCCCCACGCCCCGGCGCCGGTCGATTTTCCGTCACCCGGCGACCGGCCCAGCATGCCGCGAGTGAGCCGGGGTAGACGCACGGCGACAAGGCAGAGGTCGAACCGTGACTTTCGTGGGAGAGGCAATGGACACCGCCGTGACCCGGTCCGAGGCAGTTCTCGAGCAGTGCGCGGAGAACGGAACGGACGGCGCACCCCTGCCGGCGGTGGCGGACCCGCGTACGGTCGCGCCGCGCGACGCGCGTGAGCTGTCCCGGCACTTCTTCCGGCGCCTGGCGGAGCTGGAGGAGGGCACGCACGAGTACCAGTACGCCCGCAACACGCTCATCGAGATGAACATGTCGCTGGTGCGGTTCGCGGCCGGCCGGTTCCGCAACCGCGGCGACGACATGGAGGACATCGTCCAGACCGGGATGATCGGCCTGATCAAGGCGATCGACCGGTTCGAGCTGTCCCGCGAGGTGGAGTTCACCTCCTTCGCGCTGCCCTACATCGTCGGTGAGATCAAGCGCTTCTTCCGCGACACGACCTGGGCGGTGCACGTGCCCCGGCGACTGCAGGAGCTGCGGGTGGAGCTGGCCCGGGCGCGCGAGGAGCTGTCGAGCCGGCTGGACCGGGAGCCGACCGTGGGCGAGCTGGCCACGCTGATGAACCTCTCCGAGAAGGAGGTCGTCGAGGCGCAGGTCGCCGCGAACGGCTACAACTCCGCCTCCCTGGACGCCGCCCTGACCGGGGACGGCCCGGAGGACGGCGAAGCGGTCCTCGCCGACTTCATCGGCGTGGAAGAGGAGGGCATCAGCCTGGTGGAGGACGTCCACTGCCTGGCGCCGCTGGTGGCGAACCTCGACGAACGGGACCGGCAGATCATCCATCTGCGGTTCGTGGAGGAGGCCACCCAGGCGGAGATCGGCGCCCGGCTCGGCTGCTCGCAGATGCACGTCTCCCGCCTGATCAAGCGCATCATCGCGCAACTGCGGCAGGGCATGCTGGGCGACCTCGACCGCGCCTGAGGCACCCGCCGCCCGACGCAGCGACCGGGCCGGCCCGGGCCCGCATCGTACGGGGCCGGGCCGGCCCGGTCGCACCGGACCGCACGCGCTCCACCGGGCTCCGTCGCGTTCCGGACTCGCGGGACTCGCCCTCCTGCCGGCCTTCGGGGTCGCCGGACCGACGGGGCCGGACCGACGGGGCCGGACCGACGGGTCGGGCTCAGTCGCGTTCGAGCCGGACCACGGCCCGCACCCGCTTGCCCACGGGCACCCGTTCCGCGCTCACCTCGGCGGCCAGGGCGTGCACGATCTCCAGGCCGTGCCGACCCACGCGCTCGGGGTCCGTCGGATAGCGCAGGGGCAGGGCCGTGCTGCTGTCGTACACCGACACGCTCACCGTGGTGTCCGTGCCCTCAAGCTCCAGGATGTACGGCCCGTCACTGTGCCGGTCGGCGTTGGTGACCAGCTCGCTCACCACCAGGAGCAGAGCCTCCCCGGAACGGGGGCCGACCTCGGCGCACCACTCGGTCCTCAGCTGCTGCAGGAAGTGCGCGGTGAGGGAACGCGCGTCGGCGATGCACCCGGGCTCGCCCGTGTAGTGCACCGTCCGCCGCAGTGGTTCCACGGGTACGTCGAAACCCCTGGTTATCACGGTCCCGTCCTGCTCGATCATGCGTGTCACTCTCGAAAATCCGGTCCTGTCGGACGCTACTGCCCCTGTGCTGTTACCCAGAGCCGCGCCCGCCAGTCCACCCGACTCGGCGGGCGCGGACGGACCGTCCGAGGGGCGCGCGGCCCGGCGGCTGCTTAGCGTGGCAGCGTGAGCCGCCCGTCGCCTCCCCCCAACGCGCCGGCACCGGCACCGGCCGTCCGGACCGGCTGGATCCGGGCGGCGGCCACGGTCCTGGCCGCGCTCGCCGCCATGGGCGTGGTCGCCGCCCTGGGACTGTGGGCGGCCGGCGCCGCGCGCCTGCCGGACGACGCCTTCCCCCGGGTCGTCGCCGCGACCGTGGTGACGGCGGTCGGCGGCAGCCGGGAGCTGTCGGGCGACGCGGGGCCGCTGGCCCGGACGCACGCCGGTGTGACGGTGATGCCGCTGTCGGTCACCCTCACCGGGGCGCGCGTCATGGCCGCCGGCTTCCGGCGGCCGCTGCGCCGGCGGGCGCCGGCCGGGCCGGGGCACCTGGGCGGATGGACCGCCCATGTCGCCGTCCTGTGGTCGGCGGCGCTGGTCGGCCTGGCGTTCGCCGCCCGGCAGACGTTCGCCGTGGACCTGGGCAACGGGGTGCTCGACGCCCTCGGCGGCCTGTTCGGCGTCGAGCCGCGGGTCGGCTTCACCACGCAGGTGGGCCTCACCGTGGTCTTCGGGCTGCTGTGGCTGGCAGGCGTGCTGCTGGTGGCCCTGGCGGCGGCCGGGCGGGCGCCGCTGCCGCCACGGCTGCTCCGGTTCGGGGCGTCGGTGCGCCGGGGGGTGCGGGCCATGGTGGCACTGCTGCTGGCGTGCGTGGCCGTGGGCGTGGTCGTGGCGCTGGTCACGGCGGGCACCCGCGGGCACGCGGCCGACACGTTCGCCCTGGTCCTGCTGGGGCTGCCCAATCTCACCTGGTTCGCCTTCACGATCGGCCTGGGCGCCACCTGGCACGGGCGGGTGGACGGCCCGTTCGGACTGCCGGTGCCGCACCTGCTGGACGAGGTGCTGCGCACGCCGGACGTGTCCACCGTGAACCTGCTCACACTCGCCGAACACGACGGCCGGGTGTGGTGGCTGGTGGTGGCCGACGCGGTGCTGCTGCTCGGTGCCGCGTTCCTCGCGGCGGCCCGCTCCCCGGCCGGGACGCCGCTGTGGCGGCACGCGGTGCGCATGGCGGTGGCGCTGGTCCTGACGGTGCTGACGGTCTGTCTCGTCGGCCGGATCTCCGCCCACTACGGGCTGTCCCTGCTCGGCATCGGGGACGTCGGCGGCGGCCTGTCCGGGGAGGTGCTCCTGCGGCCGCGCCTGTGGAGCGCCCTGGGCCTCGCCGCGCTGTGGGGCCTGGTCACGGGCGGCCTGGGTGCCCTCCCGGCGCGCTTCCCCCGCGCCCGGCGCCCATCGCCGTCGTAGGGCGCCGACGCGCGTGCGGGCGGACCGGACCCGGCAGGGTGCCGACGCGCCTGTGAACGGTCCCGGACCCGCCGGGCGGCGGCGCGGGTGCGGCGGACCCGGACCCGGCAGGACGAGGGCGCAGGTGCGGCGGACCCGGACCGGGCAGCGCGGCGGCGCGCCAGCATCGGACCGGGGCCCGTCGGGCGGCGGCTCGTGCGGCCGACGCGGAGCCTGCCGGGCGGCGGTGCGTCAGGCCATCGGCACGGCCAGGTCGGGCAGGGTGCGTTGCATGCGCAGCGCGTCGACGGACTCCGCGAGCAGTTCGTACTCCGTGGTGTCGTCGCCGGCGGCGATGCGCACCAGCCTGCCGTCGGCCAGTTCGTCGGCCACCTGTTCCTGCCGGTCGGGATCGGCGCACCAGGCCCGCAGGACGGCGGGCACGTCGGGCACGGTCTCGGGCACCGGGACCAGCGCCCCGGTCGGCACGTAGGGGGTCTCGGGGCCGGGGTCGAGCCGCTCGGCGATCCAGGACGCCCGGTCGCGCAGCCACCACAGGGCCAGGGCCAGCGTCGGGGCGCGGTAGGTGCCGAGCGGGACGCCGATCCGGCGGCCGTCGCACACCCCGTACGCCGTGACATGGCACAGGAATTCGTCGTGCACTGCTCCTCCCCCGTGGCGTCGTCGCCTGGTGGTTCGTGCCTCGCTCTCCGTGCGGCTCCTGCGGCGCGTGTGCCGTGCTGCGTCCCTGCACCCGAGTATGTTCACCGCTGAAACAGTGTCACCATGTCTTTCCGGCCAGTCTCCTGGCATATTCACCGGCCCTTGTGGCCGAAACGGTGCGACCGCGCCGTCGCGCGGGCATGACCCCGGCGGTAATCGACCCCGCCCCCGCGCCCCGGGCATGGTGGTCCCACCGGGTCGCCGACGAGGGGATCCGGACCCTGACCAGCAGCCACGCCCACGACGGAGGCGATGTCCCATGTCCGCACCCACCGACCGCTACGAGAACGCCGCCGCCCGCTACCTGGAGGCCTGGAACGCCCGCGGCCCCGAGGCCCTGAGCAAGGCGGTGGCCGCCGCCTGGGCCCCGGACGGCAGCTACACCGACCCGCTGGCCGACGTCCGCGGCCACGAGCAGATCGCGGCCGTGATCGCCGGCGCGCACGAGCAGTTCCCAGGGTTCTCCTTCCGGCTCAGCGGCACGGTCGACGGGCACCACGACACCGCCCGCTTCTCCTGGGAGCTGGTCGCCGATGGGGGCGCCCCCTCTGGGGAAGGCTCCGCGCCGGTCGCCGGGTTCGACGTGATCACCCTGGACGACGAGGGCCGGATCCGGTCGGTGTTCGGCTTCCTGGACCGGGTGCCCGAGGGGGCCTGAGAGGGGCTGAGCCCCGGGGCCGGGCGGGTCCGGCGGCCGTCCCGACGACGAGGCGCCGCTCACCCCCGTCCGGCGGCGCTACGACGCGACGACGAGGCGGCCGCCCACCTCCGATGAGGTGGACGGCCGCCTCCGAGCCGTTGTTCAGCCCTGTGCCGCCATCGGCGGCCCTACGACGCCTTCGACAGCACCCACGGCGCCTTCGGCAGCGCCCTACGGCCGGACGATCGCGTCGATCCGGGCCAGTTCCTCCGCGTCGAAGTCCAGGTTGCCGAGGGCGGCCACGCTGTCCTCCAGCTGCTGCGGGCTGCTCGCGCCGACCAGCGCCGAGGTGACCCGCCCGCCGCGCAGCACCCAGGCCAGCGCCAGTTGGGCCAGGCTCTGACCGCGGGACTTGGCGACGTCGTCCAGGGCGCGCAGCCTGCCCACCAGGTCCTCGGTCAGCGCGTCGGAGGTGAGGAAGGGGCTGTCGCTCGCGGCCCGGGAGTCCTCCGGGATGCCGTCGAGGTAGCGGCCGGTCAGCAGGCCCTGCTCCAGCGGGGAGTAGGCGATGGAGCCGACCTGCAGGTCCTCGAGCGCGTCGAGCAGGCCCTCCTCCTCGGGGCGGCGGTCCAGCATCGAGTAGCGCGGCTGGTGGATCAGCAGCGGGGTCCCCAGCTCGCCGAGGATGCGAGCGGCCTCGCGGGTCTGCTCGGCGGAGTAGTTGGAGACGCCGACGTAGAGGGCCTTGCCCTGCTGCACCGCCGAGTGCAGGGCGCCCATCGTCTCCTCCAGCGGAGTGTCCGGGTCGAAGCGGTGCGAGTAGAAGATGTCGACGTAGTCCAGGCCCATGCGCTTCAGGCTCTGGTCGAGCGAGGACAGCAGGTACTTGCGCGAGCCCCATTCGCCGTACGGGCCGGGCCACATCAGGTAGCCGGCCTTGGTGGAGATCACCATCTCGTCGCGGTACGGCGCGAAGTCGGCGCGCAGCGCCTCGCCGAAGGCGGTCTCGGCCGCACCGGGCGGCGGCCCGTAGTTGTTGGCCAGGTCGAAGTGGGTGACGCCGAGGCCGAAGGCGCGGCGCAGGATGGCCCGCTGGGTGGCGACCGGCCGGTCCGGGCCGAAGTTGTGCCACAGGCCGAGCGACAGCGCGGGCAGGTGCAGGCCGCTGCGGCCGGTGCGCCGGTAGGGCATCTCGGCGTAGCGGTCGGGATGGGCGGTGAACAACGCGACTCCATGAGGGGTTGGCACACGGACGACCGGTTCGCCGCCGCTGCGCGGAAAACCGGTCGTCCCCACTCTCGCCCGGCCCGCGGGCAGTGGTCCAACAGGTAAATCCGATGGGATTCAGCGACTACGCTTCTCAATCATGGAACTGCGCCATCTCGAGCACTTCGTCGCGGTCGCCGAGGACCAGCACTTCACCCGGGCGGCGGAGCGGCTGATGGTCTCCCAGTCGGGTCTGTCCGCGTCGATCCGGGCGCTGGAGCGGGAGTTGCGGGCGCCGCTGTTCGTGCGCACCACCCGCCGGGTGGCCCTGACGGAGGCCGGGCGGGCGCTGCTGGGTGAGGCGCGGCGCGTTCTGGCCCAGGTGCGGGCGGCGCACGAGGCGGTGGCCGCGGTGCAGGGCGTGCTGCGCGGCACGCTGACCCTGGGCACCGAGCAGTGCATCGCCGGGGTGCACGTGGCGGGGCTGCTGGCCGCGTTCCGGCGGCGCCATCCGGACGTGGAGATCCGGCTGCGGCAGGCGGGCTCGGGTGACCTGGCGGAGGGGGTCGCGGCGGGCCGGCTCGACCTGGCGTTCGCCTACCGGACCCGCCCGGACACCGACCAGCTGCGTTCGGTGCCGCTGGCCGCCGAGCCGATGACCGTGCTGTGCCACCCGGACCACCCGTTCGCGGCGACGGGGGCCGCGCTCACCCCGCAGGACGTGGAGGGCGGGGTGTTCGTCGACTTCCACCCGGACTGGGGGCCGCGCCGCGCCGCCGACGCCGTCTTCGCCGCGGCGGGCGTGGGGCGCACGGTGGCGCTGGAGGTCAACGACGTGCACAGCCTGCTCGACCTGGTCGACGAGAACCTCGGCATCGCCGTCGTCCCGCGGCACTTCCGGCACAAGCGGCCCTCGCTGACGGCCCTGGCGCTGAAGGGCGTCGGCGAGGCGTCCTACGAGACGGTCGCCCTGCTGCCGTCCGAGCAGGCCACCGGCCCGGCGGCCCGCGCCCTGATCACGCTGCTCGCCCCCTGACCGTGCCGCCGATGCCCTGATCACGCCGCTCGCGCCCGGCCCGTCTCGCCGACGTCCTCAACGCGCCGTCGAGGGCCGGGTGCCGGGTTCCGGGCGCATGACGGCCCGCGATGCGCGATGGTGGTCGTATGCATGCGAAGGACATCCTCATCGACGGCTACGGCCGCATCCGGGAAGAAGTCCATGCCGCCCTCGACGGCCTCGGCCCGGACGAGCTGAACGCCCGCCCGGCGCCCGACACCAACTCCATCGCCTGGCTCGTCTGGCACCTGACGCGGGTGCAGGACGACCACATCGCCGACGCCTTCGACCTCGACCAGGTGTGGCTGTCCCAGGGCTGGGAGAAACGCTTCGGCCTGGACCTGCCGCGCCACGACACCGGTTACGGGCACAGCCCCGCCAAGGTCGCCAAGGTGCGCGTGGAGTCCGCCGACCAGCTGACCGGGTACTACGACGCCGTCCACGAGCAGACCCTCGGGGCGCTGCGTGGCCTGGCCGCCAAGGCCCTCCAGCGGATCGTGGACGGGCGCTGGGACCCGCCGGTCAGCCTGGGCGTGCGGCTGGTGAGCGTCCTGTCCGACGACCTTCAGCACGCCGGACAGGCCGCCTACCTCAGGGGGCTGCTGCAGAGCACGGCCTCGTAGCCCGGCAGGACGACGTCCTCGATGAGAGCCCTGCGCTCGTCGAACGGGAGGAACGCGCTCTTGAGGGCGTTCACCGTGACGGTGCGCAGGTCCTCGACCGTCCATCCGGCCTGCTCCACCAGCAGGGACATCTCCCGGGTCATGGTCGTGCCGGACACCAGGCGGTTGTCGGTGTTGAGGGTGACGCGGAAGCCGAGGTCCTTCAGGGCGGTGATGGGGTGCTCGGCGATGGAGGCGGCAGCACCCGTCTGCAGGTTGGAGGTGGGGCACATCTCCAGGGCGATGCGCCGGTCGCGCACCCAGCCGGCCAGCCGGCCCGGCTTGCCGTCCACGATGTCGTCGGTGATGCGCACACCGTGGCCGATGCGCTGGGCACCGCACACCTGCAGGGCCTGGTGGATGCTGGGCAGCCCGTGCGCCTCGCCGGCGTGGATGGTGAAGGGGACGCACTCGCGGCGCAAGTACTCGAAGGCGGCGAGGTGGTCGGCGGGCGGGAAGCCGTCCTCGGCGCCGGCGATGTCGAAGCCGACGACCCCGGCGTCCCGGTAGGCGACGGCCAGGTCGGCGGCCTCGCGCACCCGGTCGAACATCCGCATGCCGCACAGCAGCGTGCCCACGCGGACCGGCGTGCCGGCCGCCGCCGCCTTCGCCATGCCCGCCGCCAGGCCCTCCTGGACGGTCTCCACCACCTCGGCCAGGGACAGCCCGCCCCGCAGCATCAGCTCGGGCGCGTAGCGGACCTCGCCGTAGACGACGCCGTCCGCGGCGAGGTCGAGCACGTACTCCTCGGCGGTGCGCAGCAGGCCCTCGCGGGTCTGCATCACCGCCAGGGTGTGCTCGAAGGTGGCTATGTAGCGGACCAGGTCGCCGGAGTTGGCCGCCTCGTAGAACCAGGCCGCCAGCTCGTCGGGGTCGGTGGCGGGCAGCCTGTGCCCGACCGCCTCCGCCAGCTCGACGACGGTGGCGGGACGCAGCCCGCCGTCGAGGTGGTCGTGCAGGACGGCCTTGGGCAGGCGGCGGATCACATCGGCGTCTACGCGCGTAGCAGTCATGGTGGGTCTTTCCTGGAGATCTTCCCTCGAAGTCGTTCCTCGAAGGCAGGGCGGAGCGGGGTGCGAGTGCGGGGCGGGGATCAGCCGGCGGGCTGCAGCAGGTCCCAGCGGTTGCCGTACAGGTCCTGGAAGACGGCGACGATGCCGTACGGCTCATGCCGGGGCTCCTCCAGGAAGGTCACGCCGGCGGCCGTCATACGGGCGTGGTCGCGGGCGAAGTCGTCGGTGTGCAGGAAGAAGCCGACGCGTCCGCCGGTCTGGTCACCGACGCGGGCGGCCTGCGCCTCGCCCTTGGCCCGGGCCAGCAGCAGACCCGCCCCCGACGCGCCGGGGCCCGGCTCGACGACGACCCAGCGGGAGCCGTCGGGGCGCGGCGCGTCCTCGGCCAGCCGGAAGCCGAGGGCCTCGGTGTAGAAGGCGATCGCCTCGTCGTAGTCGTCGACGACGAGGGTGACCAGGGCGATGCGTCTCATCGAAACCTTCCGTGGGGGCGATCAGCGGGAGGTTATACGTAAAACCTCGGGTGCGCCAGTCACCCCGCTTCCCGCGCGGCGGACGCGGGGGAAGCGGGGTCAGCGCGACGCTTCGCCTTGCGCGACCTCCACCCGGTGGTGGAAGTCGATCACTCCGGTGGCCGAGGCGGTGCAGGAGACGGCGGTGCAGGCCAGCAGCGCGGCGGCGATCCACCGCGCGGGGCGGCGCGAGGCGTGCGGCGCGGCGAGCAGGGCCCGCACGCGCTGCGGTACCGGACCGGAGGTGGCCGCGGCCGCGCACCCCGGACGCTGGGACCGGGTGCGCTGTCCGGCCAGGGCGGCGCGGGCGATCGCCCGGGCGGTCAGCCGGCGGTCCCCGACGGCCGCCGCGGCGGCCTCGTCGGCGGCGCGCTCGGCGGCCAGGCGGACGGTGGCGCGCACCGGGCGCAGCGCGGGATGGCAGTGGGCGGCGAGTTCGGCGGCGACCAGGAAGTAGTGGTGGCGGCCGCGGTTGTGGGCCCGTTCGTGGGCGAAGAGGACCTCGCGCTCGGCGGCGTCCAGGCTGCGCAGCATCGCCGTGGTGACGACGATGCGGTGCGGACGGCCGGGCAGGGCGTAGGCGTCCGGGTGCGGCGAGTCGATCACGCACAGGTCACCGGCGGCGGGCCGGCGGCCGGCCGCGGTGCGCGCCCTGCGCACCGCCCGGATCTCCCGCAGCGCCGCCCGCGCCAGCGTCACCGCGCACACGGCCAGCGCGCCCACGGACACGGCGGCCGAGGGCACCACGACCAGGTCGGAGGCGGTCCGCAGCGGGTGCACCAGCTCGCCCAGGGCCGCGAAGGCCGGCAGCTTGAGCAGGCCGGTGAGGACGAGGGCACCCAGTGCGGCCAGCGAACAGCCGGCCGGCACGACGACGGAGACGGTGATCAGCCACAGCGCGGTCACCGGCGCGAGCCGGTGCACGGCATGCCGGGCCGCCGGCGGCACGGCGCAGGGCAGCAGCAGCGTCAGGAACAGCAGCGCCGTCATCGGTCACCGGATTCGAGCAGATCGCGCAGGATGCGCTCGTCGTCGGGGCTGAGCTGGGCGACGAAGCGGGCGAGGACCGTCTCCCGGTCGGTGTCGCGGTCCAGCTCGGAGTGCATGCGGCGGGCGGTCAGACCGGGCGCGTCCTGCAGGGGGGGGTAGGCGTAGCCGCGCCCCTGACGGCGCCGCCCCACCATGCCCTTGTCGTGCAGCCGGGTGAGGATCGTGGTCACCGTGGTCCGGGCCAGACCGGCGCCGAGACCCGCCTGGACCTGCCCCGGGGTCAACGGCGCGTCCGCCGACCACAGGACGGCCATGACACTGGCCTCCAGCTCGCCGGCCGGCCTGCGTTCGTCCTTGGCGTCGGTCATGGGAAGGTTCCTCACCCCGTTCTTCGTGTCTACAGTCCAGTAGACCGTCGGCCCCATGGTAGTCGCCGGGAGGCGGTCGCCGGAGGCGAGCCGCCTTGGGCGACGGCGGTGGAGCCCCTGCCGGGGCCTGCCGCGAGCGGTCCTCCAGGCGTGCGGCAACGTCCCACGCCGGGCGATGCGGTGTCGGCCCGACAAGCTGCCGGGGTCGGCACCCGGCGATAGCTTGGAGTCATACGGCCGAGCGGCGCACGGGCACCGGCCCGGCACTCCTGGTGGTGCGACGGCTCATGACCGCTCGCGGTGCAGCACGCACGCATGACCGCCCGACTTCACGCATCTGGAGTTCTCATGTCGATGTCGTTCGGTTCGGCTTTCGGTTCGTCCGACCCCTTCAGCGAGTTGCTGAACCGGTTCTTCGGGATGTCTCCCGCCTCGTCGCCCCCGGCGGTGCAGCGGGTGCCGATCGGGCGGCTGCTGAGCGAGCCGTCGCAGGAGCTGATCAACCGCGCCGCGCGGCGGGCGCTGGAGGACGGGACGCCGGACCTCGACACCGAACACCTGCTGTGGGCGGCGACGCAGGTGGAGCCGTCGCGCACCATCATGGCGCAGGCAGGTGTGGACCCCGAGGAGTTCGCCTCGAAGATCGCCGACGCGCTGCCGAAGGAGTCGAGCGAACCCTCGGCGCAGCCCGGGCTCACACCGGCCGCCAAGCGCACCCTCGCCGACGCCTACGGCCGGTCGCAGGCGGCCGGCGCTTCCTACATCGGCCCCGAGCACATCCTCGGCGCACTGCTGGACAGCACCGGCAGCGGAGCCGCCCGTCTGCTCCAGGACACCGGACTGGACGCCGAGCAGCTGCGCGGGCGCACGGACAAGCCGGCCCGCACGGACGCCGCTCAGACGGCCGGACGCACGCCGTCGACGACGCTGGACGAGTACGGGCGGGACCTGACGGAGGAGGCGAAGGCCGGGAAGCTGGATCCGGTGGTGGGGCGCGCGGAGGAGATCGAGCAGACGGTGGAGATCCTCTCGCGGCGGTCGAAGAACAACCCTGTGCTGATCGGGGAGCCGGGCGTGGGCAAGACCGCGATCGTGGAGGGGCTGGCGCAGCGGATCGTGGCCGGTGAGGTGCCGGCGACGCTGAAGGACAAGCGGGTCGTGGCACTCGACCTGTCGGGGATGGTGGCCGGCGCGCAGTACCGGGGGCAGTTCGAGGAGCGGTTGAAGAAGGTCATCGAGGACGTGCAGGCGGCCGGCGGGGACATCATCCTGTTCATCGACGAGATGCACACGGTGGTCGGCGCGGGGGCGACGGGCGAGGGATCGATGGACGCCTCGAACATGCTCAAGCCCGCCCTCGCACGCGGTGAGCTGCACGTGGTGGGGGCCACGACGATCGACGAGTACCGCCGGCACGTGGAGAAGGACGCGGCGCTGGAGCGCCGGTTCCAGCCGGTGATGGTGTCCGAGCCGACGGTCGAGGAGACCGTGGAGATCCTCGAGGGCCTGCGGGACGCGTACGAGGCGCACCACCAGGTGCGGTTCGCGGACGGGGCACTGGCCGCGGCGGCGGAGCTGTCCGACCGCTACATCTCCGACCGGTTCCTGCCGGACAAGGCGATCGACGTGATGGACCAGGCCGGTGCCCGGGTGCGGCTGCGCAGCGCCGGGCGCTCCACCGAGGCGGTCGGCCTGGAGGACCGCATCGCCCGGCTGCGCAGGGAGAAGGACCAGGCGGTGGCGGTGGAGGACTTCGAGAGGGCCTCCGCGCTCAAGCAGCAGATCGACGAGGCGGAGGCCGAACTGGCCGGCCTCACCGAACGCCGGGAGGGCGTGGTGTCGGTGACGGCCGCGGACATCGCGGACGTCGTCTCGCGGCGCACCGGGATCCCGGTGGCGCAGTTGACGGCCAGTGAGAAGGAGCGGCTGCTGCACCTGGAGGAGGAGATGCACGAGCGGATCGTCGGCCAGGACGAGGCGGTCACCGCCGTCTCCCAGGCCGTGCGCCGCAACCGGGCCGGCATGGGCGACCCGAACCGGCCCGTGGGCTCCTTCCTCTTCCTCGGCCCCACCGGGGTGGGCAAGACCGAACTGGCCAAGACGCTCGCCGAGTTGCTGTTCGGCGAGGAGAACCGGATGATCCGGTTCGACATGAGCGAGTTCCAGGAGAAGCACACCGTGGCCCGTCTGGTCGGTGCCCCTCCCGGTTACGTCGGGTACGAGGAGGCCGGGCAGCTCACGGAGAAGGTGCGCCGCCGGCCCTACAGCGTGGTGCTGTTCGACGAGGTGGAGAAGGCCCACCCGGACGTGTTCAACACGCTGCTGCAGATCCTGGACGACGGCCGGCTGACCGACGCCCAGGGCCGCACGGTGGACTTCCGGCACTGCGTGATCATCATGACCTCCAACATCGGCGCCCAGCGGATCATCGACCACCAGGGCGACGTCACCGAGTTGAAGGACGAGCTGATGGAACTGCTGCGCACGCGGTTCCTGCCGGAGTTCCTCAACCGCATCGACGACATCATCCTCTTCCACAGCCTCACCGAGCAGGACCTGTCGCGGATCGTGGACCACCTGCTCGACCAGAGCCGGCGCCGCGTCCACGCCCAGGGGATGAGTCTGGAGGTCACCGAGGCGGCCAAGAAGCTCCTCGTCGCCCACGGCACCCAGCCCGAGTTCGGGGCCCGCCCCCTGCGCCGCACCATCCAGACCGAACTGGACAACCGCATCGCCGCCCTGCTCCTCGGCGGCGAGGCCGAGCCGGGCGACACCATCGTCGCCGACGTCCTCAAGGACACCCTTCACTGCACCGTCCGTCGGCCCGAGACCAGTGAGCGGGCGGCGACGGCGGGCGCTCACTGAGCGGCGCCGTGCCGGCGCGGGGAGAGGCAGATGCCGTGGGGGAACCGCAGTCCGTGATCGCCCCGCCGGCGAAGTCCGCCGTGTTCCTCGTCTGCACCCTGACCTCCGGGGGCGAGACCGCCGTACGCGACCTGCTCCCGGACGTGGCCGGATTGCGGCGATCGGTGGGGTTCCGGGCCCCCGACGCCGAGCTGACCTGCGTCGTCGGGATCGGCTCCACCGCATGGGACCGGCTCTTCGCCGGCCCGCGCCCGCGTGAGCTGCACCCGTTCGTGCCGCTGACCGGCGCCCGCCACCACGCGCCGTCCACCCCCGGCGATCTCCTGTTCCATCTGCGGGCCCGCCGCATGGACCTCTGTTTCGAGCTGGCCCAGCTGATCACCGAACGGCTGCGCGGAGCGGTCACCGTGGTCGACGAGGTCCACGGCTTCAAGTCCTTCGACGAACGCGACCTCCTCGGTTTCGTCGACGGCACCGAGAACCCCGAGGGACGGCTCGCCGAGGACGCGGTGCTCATCGGTGACGAGGACCCGGCGTTCATCGGCGGCAGCTACGTCATCGTCCAGAAGTACCTGCACGACCTCACCGCCTGGAAGGCGCTGCCGATCGAGGAGCAGGAGAAGGTCATCGGCCGGACCAAGTCGGACAACGTGGAACTGCCCGACGACGTCAAACCCGCCGACTCCCACGTCGCCTTGAACACGGTCACCGACGAGGACGGCAACGAGCGGAAGATCGTGCGGGACAACATGCCGTTCGGCCGGGTCGGGGACGGGGAGTTCGGCACGTACTTCATCGGCTACGCCCGCACCCCCGAGGTGACCGAGCACATGCTGCGCAACATGTTCCTCGGCGACCGTCCGAACGTCCACGACCGGATCCTGGACTTCTCCACCGCGGTCACCGGCTGCCTCTTCCACGTGCCGAGCGCCGCCTTCCTCGACGATCCGCCCGGGCCGCCCGCGCGGACGGCCGTGGTGGACGGTTCGCTGGGGATCGGCAGCCTCAAAGGAGCCTGATCACATGACCACGCCCGCCGTGAGCACCAACCTGCACCGTGACCTCGCGCCGATCACCCCGTCGGCGTGGGCGCAGATCGAGGACGAGGGCCCGCCGCACCTTCCGGCGCCATCTGGGCGGCCGCCGTGTCGTGGACGTGACCGGACCCGACGGGCCCACGCTGGCGGCGGTGGGCACCGGCCACCTCACCGGCATCGAGGCTCCCGCGCAGGGGGTCACCGCGCGGCTGCGACAGGCGCGGCCGCTGGTCGAGTTGCGTGTCCCGTTCACGGTCGGCCGGGATGCGGTGGACGACGTCGAGCGCGGCGCACAGGACTCCGACTGGCAGCCGGTGAAGGACGCGGCGCGCACCATGGCGTTCGCCGAGGACAAGGCCGCCTTCGAGGGGTACGCGGCAGCCGGCATCGACGGACTGCGCGGGCGCACCTCCCACCCCGCGGTCGCCCTGCCGGCGGAGCCCCGGGACTACCCGGACACGGTCAGCCGGGCGCTGACGACGCTGCGGCCGGCCGGCGTGGCAGGCCCGTACGCGCTGCTGCTGGGCGCCGACGCCTACACCGCGGTGAGCGAGACCTCCGACCACGGCTACCCCGTCGCCGAACACCTGGGCCGGCTGCTGGACGGGCCGCCCATCTGGGCGCCCGTGCTCGACGGCGCCTTCCTGCTCTCCACCCGGGGCGGTGACTTCGAGCTGCGGCTGGGCGAGGATCTCGCGATCGGCTACACCGTGCACGATGCGCACACCGTCGACCTGTACTTCCGGCAGACGCTGACCTTCCTGGTGTACACCGACGAGGCGGTGGTGGCCCTCACCTCCTGAGCCACCTCCGCCACCTCAATGTCAGGTCGGTCAGGAGGGGGAGGCTCCGGTGGGTTCCAGACGGACCACGACGCCCTTGGACGTCGGCTGGTTGCTGATGTCGGCCACGCTGTCCAGGGGCACGAGGACCTGGGTCTCCGGGTAGTAGGCGGCGGCGCAGCCCCGGCTCGTCGGGTAGGGGACCACCTCGAAATCGTCGGCGCGGCGCTCGGCGGCGTCGCTCCACACACCGACCAGGTCGACGTGCTGTCCTCCGGTCAGGCCCAGTTCCTTCAGGTCGTCCGGGTTGACCAGCACCACCCGGCGGCTGCCGTGGATGCCCCGGTAGCGGTCGTTGGGTGTGTAGGGGACGGTGTTCCACTGGTCGTGGGAGCGCAGCGTCTGCAGCAGCAGGTGCCCGTCGGGGAGGTGCGGCGGCTGCCAGGTGTTGCGTGTGAACAGCGCCTTGCCCACGGCGGTGGGGAACACGCCCTCGTTGACGGGGTTGGGCAGCTGGATGCCGCCGGGGCGGGCCACCCGTCGGTTGAAGTCGTGCAGTCCGGGCACGATGCGGGAGATCCGGTCGCGGATCGTGCCGTAGTCGGCCTCGAACCGCTCCCAGGGGATGCCGGCCTTGCCGTCCAGGGTGCGGCGGGCCAGCCGGCACAGGATGGCGACTTCGCTGAGCAGGAGCGGGGAGGCCGGCTTGAGCCGTCCGCGGGAGGTGTGCACCTCGCTCATCGAGTTCTCCACGGTGACGAACTGCTCCCCGCCGGCCTGGACGTCCTGTTCGGTGCGGCCGAGGGTGGGCAGGATGAGCGCGGTCCGCCCGCAGACGGTGTGGGACCTGTTCAGCTTGGTGGAGATGTGGGCGGTCAGGCGGCAGGTGCGCAGGGCCGCCTCGGTGACGGCGCTGTCCGGTGCGGCCCGGACGAAGTTCCCGGCGAGCGCCAGGAAGAACGCGACACGGCCCTCCCGCATCGCCTTGATGGAGTTCACCGAGTCCAGCCCGTGGGCGCGCGGCGGATCGAAGCCGAACTCCCGTTGCAGCGCGTCCAGGAAGGAGTCGGGCATCTGCTCCCAGATGCCCATAGTGCGGTCGCCCTGCACGTTGCTGTGGCCGCGCACCGGACACGCGCCGGTGCCGGCCCGGCCGAGGTTTCCGCGCAGCATCAGGAAGTTGACGATCTCCCGGATGGTGGCCACCCCGTGCTTGTGCTGGGTGACACCCATGGCCCAGCAGACGACGACCCGTTCGCTGCGCAGCACGTCGTCGCGGACCTGCTCGATCCGCGCGCGGGTCAGCCCGGTCGCGGCGAGCACGTCGTCCCAGGACAGGCCGCGCGCGTGTGCGGCGAACTCCTCGAAGCCACTGGTGTGGGTGCGGATGAAGTCGTGGTCCAGCACCTGCCCGGGCCGGGCGTCCTCGGCCTGGAGCAGCAGCAGGTTCAGTGCCTGGAACAGCGCCAGGTCCCCACCGGCCCTGATGTGCAGGAACCGGTCCGCGATCCGCACCCCACGTCCGATCACGCCGCGTGCCTTCTGCGGGTTCTTGAACCTCAGCAGGCCGGCTTCGGGCAGGGTGTTCACCGCGATGATGCGGGCGCCGTTGAGTTTGGCCTGTTCCAGCGCGGATAGCTGCCGCGGGTGGTTGGTCCCGGGGTTCTGCCCCACCAGGAAGATCAGGTCGGCGTGGTGGAGGTCGTGCAGGCTGACCGTGCCCTTGCCTGTGCCCAGTGTCTCGTGCAGCGCGAACCCGCTGGACTCGTGGCACATGTTGGAGCAGTCGGGCAGGTTGTTGGTGCCGAAGGCACGGGCGAACAGCTGCAGGACGAACGCGGCTTCGTTGCTCGCCCGGCCCGAGGTGTAGAAGACCGCCTGGTCCGGCGAGTCCAGGGAGTTCAGCTCCGCGGCGAGCAGCCCGAAGGCGTCGCTCCAGCTGATCGGCTCGTAGTGGTCGGACTCCGGCCGCTTCACCATCGGTTCGGTGAGCCGCCCCTGGTGGTTCAGCCACATGTCGGACTGCCGGCTCAGCTCGGAGACGGAGTGCGTGCGGAAGAAGTCGGCGGTGACGCGGCGGGTGGTGGCCTCGTCGTTGATGTGCTTGGCGCCGTTCTCGCAGTACTCGTTGCGGTGCCGGTGGCCCGGTGAGGGGTCCGCCCAGGCGCAGCCGGGGCAGTCGATGCCGTCGACCTGGTTCATGGTCAGCAGGTCCACCCCGGTCCTCAGCGGGGAGGTCTGCTGCAGCGAGTACTCCAGGGCGTGCACCACGGCGGGAACGCCTGCCGCCCACTTCTTGGGCGGGGTCACGGCGAGATGGTCGTTCGGCTGGTCGAGCCGGTCCGTCGGCTCTTCGCCGGGCTTGTTCATAGGTGTTGCCTCTCGCGTGGAGTCGCCGCACGGCCGCTCAGCCGACCGGCCAGCAGGGCACCCGGCTCCTGGGCGGCTCGGGTTCCGTGGGGCGCACGTGTCCGTTGCGGATGGTTCCCCGCCAGGCGCCGCCCGCCTCCCCCAGTCCCTCGATGTACTCCTTGAAGTGGCGAAGTTCCGCCCGCACGACCCGCCGGGTCAGCCCGGGGACACCGGTGAGCGCACCGGCCAGGCCGTGCCGCCGCAGCTCCAGCCGTACGCCGAGCGACGTACCGCTGCCCTGCGCGGTGGGCCGGAACGACACCTGCCCGCGGTGGGAGGGCCGCCGCTCCAGGCTCCGCCAGGCCACATGGGAGTCGGGCTCCTGCTCGACGATCTCCGCCTCGAACTCACGGCACACCGGTCCCACGCCGATGACCCACGCGGTGACGTTGGGCTTGACCTGCTCGACCCGCTTCACCACGGTCATGAACCGGGGGAAGCTCTTGAACTGGGTCCACTGGTCGTACGCGGTCCGCACCGGTACGGCGATCTCGATCGTTTCCTCGATGGTGTTCATGGTCCACCCATCTCCCGGGCCCACCGTCTCCCAGTGTCACCGCCCGGCGCGCGGGCCGCCACACGACGTCGGCCGTGCACCCGGCGGCCTTCGTCCACCGGATCGGGGACGAGCCCACAAGGCGCCCTGTCGCCGGAGCGCCGGCCGGGCGTACCCTGCGGCCCGGCCGTGCGCCACGCCCAATGGCCCTCTCCCGTCCGTATCGCCCCCATCCTCATCTCCCGTCCTGGTCCTCCGTCCTCATCACGCCGTCCGCATCACCCTGTTCGCATCACGCGTCGCCGAACTCGCCCCCTTCGCTGAAGGAGACTCACTCGTGACCGAGCATCCGTTACTCGTTCTCGACCCGACCGGCTCCGATCACCACGCCGAGCACCGGGCCCTGCGCGCCCAGGGCGCGGCCGCCCGCGTGGACATCCTCGGTGTGACCGCCTGGGCCGTCACCGACCCGGCCCTCCTCAAGCGCCTGCTGACCAGCCCGGACGTCTCCAAGGACGCCGCCCGGCACTGGCCGGCGTTCGCCGAGACCGCGACGACCTGGCCACTGGCGCATTGGATCACGGCGCGGAACATGTTCACCGCCTACGGCGCCGACCACCGCAGGCTGCGCCGCCTGGTCGCGCCCGCCTTCAGCGCCCGCCGCGTCGAGGCCCTGCGTCCCGCCGTCGAGGCCCTCGTGGCGGCCGCTCTGGACACGTTGGCCTCACTGCCCCCGGGGCAGAGCGTCGACCTGCGCGAGCACCTGGCCTACCCGCTCCCCATCGCGGTGATCGGTCGCCTCATGGGCGTCCCCGACCACCAGCGCGACGGCTTCCGTGCCATGGTCGACGGCGTCTTCGACACCACGCTCACCACCGAGCAGGCCGCCGCGAACACGGCCGCCGTGTACCAGGCCCTCGACCGGCTGATCGCCGCCAAGCGTGCCGAGCCCGGCGACGACATGACCTCCCTGCTCATCGCCACCCGCGACGACGAGGGCGACGGAGGCGGCCTGTCCGACACCGAGCTGCGCGACACCCTGCTGCTGATGATCAGCGCCGGCTACGAGACGTCAACGTCATCGACCAGGCCGTCACCGCCCTGCTCACCGACCCCGAACTGCTCGCTCACGTGCGCGCGGGACGCACCGCCTGGTCGGACGTCGTCGAGGAGACGCTGCGGCACGAACCGGCCGTCAAGCACCTCCCCCTGCGCTACGCCCTGAAGGACATCGCCCTGCCCGACGGCCGGACCATCGCCCGGGGCGAGGCCATCCTCGCCTCCTACGCCGCCGCCAACCGGCACCCCGACTGGCACGGCTTTGACGCCGACCGCTTCGACCCCACTCGCGCGGTGAAGGATCATCTGGCCTTCGGGTACGGCGTCCACTTCTGCCTCGGCGCTCCCCTCGCCCGCCTCGAAGTCGCCACAGCGCTGCGGATGCTGTTCGAGCGGTTCCCCGGCATCCGGCTCGCCGTGCCCGCCGCCGAACTGCGGCCCTACCCCTCGCTCATCAGCAACGGCCACCGGGCCCTGCCCGTCGTCCTGCGCCCCGCGGACCACTGACCCGGCCGGCGCCGGTGGCCGCACCCCCCTCCGCGGCGACAGCAGCGTCCACGGACGACAGCCCGCCCCCGGACGCGGAGCCGTCCACCGGCGCCGACCCGTCCACCAGCCCGGAGATGCCTACCGGCGCCGACCGTCCTCCGACCCGGTCCGGTCGGCCGCCGCGCCCTGCGCCGCCGGCGCGACCCCGAGCAGCCGCAGATACATGTCGGTCAGCTGCGCGACCGTCCCGGCCCGCGTGCCGGGGTCCTGGGCGACGCCCGGCGCGAAGACGGCGATCATGCCGCCGGCCGCGGTGGCGACGGCCTCGGGTGACGCGGCCGGGTGCGCAACCCCCCTGCGCGCCAGATGCGCCACATAGCGGGCCCCGCGCTCGCGCGGGCGGGCGTGGATCTCCTCCCGCAGCGCGTACATCGCCGGATCGGTGAGCGCCTGGTGTTCCAGGACGGTGAGGAAGGCAAGGTGCTCCACGTACGCGTCGAGGTAGGCCGCGATGGTCGCCTCGGCCACGGCGTAGGGATCGTCGGCGTCCAGCCCGTGCAGCTCCTGCGCGGCCAGGAACCCGTCGCGCACCTCGCCGGCCAGCACGCCGAAGACGGCCTCCTTGGAGGCGAAGTAGACGTAGAACGTGGCCCGGCCGACCCCGGCGGCGGCCGTGATGTCGGCGATCGTGGTCCGGGCGTAGCCGCGCCGCTCGAAGACCGCGCGCGCCGCCCGCAGCAGGTGGGCACGGGTGGCGCTGTCCTCCCGGTCGCGCTTCTCCCGCGTGCTCCACGCCTTCCTCTCACCCGCCATGGCGACCACCCTATTGACGTTGACGCCAGTGTCAACGCAGACTCGCTGCGCGCAGACCGGCCCGAGAGGGGACGCATCCCGTGAGCACGCATCCCGTGAGCAGTGTCCTGATCGCCAACCGCGGGGAGATCGCCGTCCGCGTCCACCGCGCCGCCGCCGCTCTCGGGCTGCGGACCATCGCCGTGTTCGCCGCCGAGGACCGCGACACGCCGCACGTGCGCCTGGCCGACGAGGCGCATCTGCTGCCCGGCGAGGGTGTCGCGGCCTATCTCGACGCCGAGCGGATCGTGGACGTGGCCCGGCGCACCGGCTGCGCGCTGGTCCACCCCGGGTACGGATTCCTCAGCGAGAATGCGGAGTTCGCGGCGTTGTGCGCCCGGGCGGGACTGACCTTCGTCGGCCCCTCCCCCGAACTGCTGGCCCTGTTCGGCGACAAGGCCCGCGCACGGGACCTCGCCGCCCGGCACGGGGTGCCGGTCCTCGCGGCGACACCGGGCGGGGTGGGCC
>NZ_LR732544.1:6576330-6586756 GCF_902506575.1 Streptomyces mexicanus
CCTGCCTGATGGGCCCCTGCATCGCCAGGGTCGGCCCCAGCCGCCGGCTCGCGCTCGGCGGCGGCCGCCACGTGCTGGGGGATACCGAGGCATCGCAAGATGTCCTGATCGAAATGTCCATGGGCCGCGGCACCACTTTCACACCCCTGCCACCCGTCCCCGGCGCCACTCCTCAGGGGATGGGCGTGTTCGCTTTCCGGCAGCGCTCACGTGTAAGGTGAACGAGTTGCCGACGCGGGGTGGAGCAGCTCGGTAGCTCGCTGGGCTCATAACCCAGAGGTCGCAGGTTCAAATCCTGTCCCCGCTACTTACGCACCGGCCCCTTCTCGACGCCACGTCGAGAGGGGGCCGGACGCATGCCGGGGCACTGGGCCTATGGCGTCATCGCCCCGGGCCGGATCGTTCGAGGCATTAAGGGGCGCGGCAGCGGGGCTCACTTGGCTTCGACTCGTCCTACGGAGTGGGGGCCGGTGGTCAGTGCCTCGCACGCGGCCGGCCATGTGCGGGCGCCGGAGTGGAGCTGGGTGTGGAGGTAGGCCGCGGTGAGCCGGGCGAGGGCGGCGACCCGCTGAGGGTTCTCGTCGGTGGTCTCGGCGGCATCGTATCCGGCGATTCCGCCGAGTCCGTGCTCCGCGTCGAACAGGGTGAGCAGGGTCTTGGGACTGGGAGCGAGGGTGTAGGGGTCGGTGTGCCAGGCCGGCCCGATGTCCGTGAAGTGCCGGGAGTCGTCCTTGTCGCCGGCGACGACCAGCGCGGGTGCGGCCATGGTGGAGAAGTCGACGGCGCCGATGACCGGCCACTGCTCGGCCATGGGCCCGTTGAAGGCGTCGCCGCCCCTGCCGGGCGCGGCGAGCAGTACGCCGGCCCTGATCCGGGGCTCGGTGACGTGCACGAGTTTCCCGGTGTCGGGGTCGTTGAGCCCGGCGCCCAGCAGGAGGGCGGCGGTGAAGCCGCCGAGCGAGTGTCCGGCGACGGCGACCTTGGTGCGGTCGAGCCGCCCGGCGAGCTGCGGCACGGTGCGCTCGATCGTGTCGAGCCGGTCGAGGATATGGGTCATGTCCTCGGCCCGGGACCGCCAGAAGTAGGGCGCGCCGGGTGCGTCGGCGACCAGGTGGCTCAGTGTCCGGGAGGTGAGGTGGGTGGGCTGGATGACGGCGAATCCGTGGGCGGCCCAGAAGTTGACGAGGGGCGCGTAGCCGTTGAGCGAGGAGAGGTTGTTCGAGGGGCCGTGACCGTGGGAGAGGAGGATGACGGGGAGGCCGGCCCCGGTCGCGGGTGCGGAGACGCGCAGCTGGAGGTCTACGGGTCGTCCGGGCACCGAGAGGACTACGGGGCTGAAGGACAGGACCGGGGCGGGCGCGCCGAAGGAGTCGGCGCTGGTGGCAGTGGATGCGGTCACGAGAAGGTTCCTTTTCGGTGGCGCCTGCCGTCGCTGGTCTGCTGCGGCCGGCGACGGACGTGGCGGACAGGGGCATCCGCTTCGGCTAAGCTGAAGCGGAGCGTCGCTCCACTTAGTATCCGGAGCGTTGCTCCGGTTTGTCAATCGGTGTGGAGGGAGTACGCGGTGACCACCGACGGTCCTACGGGAAAGTCGCCGTCCCGAGGCAAGCGGGCCGACGCCCAGCGCAACCGGGAGGCGGTGCTCGCTGCCGCCGCCGAGGTGTTCGTCACCTCCGGCGTCGACGCGCCGATCCGCCAGATCGCCGCCCGGGCGGGCGTCGGCATGGCCACGATCTACCGCCACTTCCCGACCCGGGCGGACCTCGTCACCGCCGTCTACCGCCACCAGATCGAGGCATGCGCCGAGGCCGGCCCGAACCTGCTGGCCAGTGCCGGCTCCCCCTTCGACGCGCTGCGTAAGTGGATCGACCTCTTCGTCGACTTCCTCGTCACCAAGCACGGACTCGCCGACGCCCTGCAGTCCGACAACGACCGCTTCGCCGCGCTGCACGACTACTTCCTCGACCGCCTGCTGCCCGTCTGCGCCCAACTGCTCGACGCTGCCGCCGACGCCGGCGACATCAGGCCCGGTACGCAGCCGTACGAGCTGATGCGCGGCATCGGCAACCTCTGTATCGGACACGACAACGACCCCCGCTACGACCCCCGGCGCCTGATCGCTCTCCTCCTCCAGGGACTTCGGCAACCTCGCACACCCTGATGCCGACCCTTGGCATCGCACCCCGCCCCCGCCACTCCACCCACTGAGGGACCGTCCCTCGACAGCCGAAGACGCCGGCAGGCAACAGCGCCCCTCATCCCCTCGACCGGTGCTGCCGCTTCGCATGAACACCGGCCATGACACCGTCGGCATGCTGCCCAACGTCACCCTCGGGCGCTGCGGCGGCCTGGAAGCGGGCGGCTCCGGCGGCGGCGTCCTCGCGGGCGCTGCCCTCGGCCCAGTGGGGTTGGGTCAGCGGTAGCGAGCGAGTTCGTCGTAGTGCTGCTGGAGTGCGGGTGAGAGGGCGACGCGGCCGTCCTGGAGGAGGTTGCGCGCCATGGCCTGGGCCGCGGGTTCGCCCTTGCCGAAGGCTTGGGCGATGTGCTGGGCGTGGGTGGGCTGCAGGCTCTCGCCGAAGGGGGCTTCGTCGGGGTCGGTGATCGCTTCGATCAGGCACGGTCCGTCGGCGGCCATCGCTTCGGCGAACACGCCGGCGGCGTCGGCCGGGTCCTCGATCCGGAAGGCCTTCAGGCCGCAGGCGCGGGCGACGGCGGCGAAGTCGATGGGATGCAGTGCGCAGCCCATCTGGGGGTTGCCCAGCAGCGCGGTCTGCTCCCACACCTCCAGGGCGAGGGAGTTGTTGCGCAGCACGACGACCTTGACGGGCAGGTCGTACTGGGCGAGCGTGGCGAGTTCACCCAGCCCCATGCTCATCGAGCCGTCACCGGTGAAGGCGATCACCGGCCGGCCGGGGTGAGCGAGCTGGGCGCCGATGGCGTAGGGCAGGGCGGAGCCCATGGTGCACAGGGTCCCGGAGAAGGAATACTGCATACCCCTGCGCAGTCGCAGCCGACCGCCCCACGCGGTCACCGTGCCCGCGTCACCGGTCACGATCGCTTCGTCCGGCAGCGCCTTCGACAGCTCCCAGGTCACCACCTGCGGGCGCATCGGCGTGCCGGAGCTCGCGGCCTGCTCGCCGATCAGCTCCCACCACTTGCGGTAGGTGTCCTGCGCCCGCTGCAGGAACGTCCGGTCCTCCTTGCGTTCCAGCAGGGGCAGCAGCCGCTCAAGAACGGCTGCCGCATGACCGACCAGGCCCACTTCCACGGGATAGCGCATGGCGATGCGGTCGGCGTTGAGGTCGATCTGTACGCCGCGGGCCTGTCCGGGCTCGGGCCAGAACTCGTAGTAGGGGGTGGAGGAGCCCACGATGAGGAACCCGTCACATGTCTCGAACGCCTCGTGGGAGGCTCGGGTCCCGATCAGCCCCATGCCGCCGGTGGTGTAGGGGCTGTCGTCGGGAACGCAGTCCTTGCCCAGTCCGGCCTTGATGATCGGCGCACCCAGCACTTCCGCGACCTGTTCGAGCAGCTCGCCGGCGCCGCGTGCGCCTGCCCCGGCGCAGATCGCCACCCGCCGGCAGCCATTCAGCACCTCGGCGGCCTTGCGCAGCTGGTCCTCGGGCGGGACCACGGTGAACGGCTGCGCGGCGAGTGACAGGTGCCCGGGGACGTTCTTCGGCGAGGCCGTGTCCTGCTCCAGCGCGACGGACTGGACATCGATCGGGATCGCCAGATGGGAGGGGGTCCGGTTCATCAGGGCGCTGCGCACCGCAAGGTCGGTGGCCGGCACGGCGTGGGCGGGGCCCATGACCCGCTCGGAGAACATGCAGGCGTGTTCGAACAGCCGGTCGGAGGGCAGGTCCTGCAGGAAGTGCGCGCCGACCGTGTCGTGGTAGGACAGGCCGGTGATCGCGATCACGGGTGCGCCGTCGATACGGGCGTCGTACAGGCCGTTGAGCAGATGGACCGCTCCGGGGCCGGCGGTGGCCACGCACGCGGCCGGTCGGCCGGTGAACTTCGCGTAGCCGACGCAGGCCAGCGCGGCGTTCTCCTCGTGCCGCACGTGCACGAACCGCATCTGCGGATGGGTGCGCAGCGCCTCGAAGAAGCCGTTGACCTGGTCCCCGCAGATCCCGAAGACGGTGTCGATGCCCCAGTCGAGAAGCCGCTCCACCACCAGGTCCGAGGTGGTCTTGGAGCCCGCACCCGCATCAGGCCGATCACTCATGTGGAGGTCCTTTCCTGAACACTGCCCTGGCGGCTCAAAAGGCCCGGGGGCCGACCATGCTTCCCGGTCCAGGCCCCACACGTCTTGCGCTTCACGCCTGCGCGCCACGGGTTCACCGAAACAGCCCTGGTACGGGTGGACAGTGCGGACGACGAGCGGTTCGGCCGCAGCGCCGGGCATTCATGGTCCGGGCCCCCGGCGGGTGGCTCTGTTCACGAGGGGGGACAGCAGACGGGCAGCACACCGAGCGGCGCGCCGGAGGGCGGCGTGTTCGATGTTCACGAGAATCGACGGCGTCCGTGGGGCGAGAGGTCCGCAGTCGTATCCCCCGGTCGCAGACCGTGCTCGGTCACAGCCGGGTGGCCAGCCAGACGGCCACGGCCGCGGTGACGGTGAGCCCGACGTTGAGTGCGATCCGGCGGTCTTCGCCCGTCAGATGGACGGCGATCGCGCCGATCTGCAGGAGTACGAAACCGAGGGCCGAGGCCGTCGCCAGCGAGGGAGCGATACCGGTCAGCGGCGGCAGGATCAGTCCGGTGGCGCCGAGTATTTCGACCGTCCCCAGCGCCCTGACGGCAGGCAAGGGCATGCGGTCGACCCAGGCCATCATCGGCCGGAGTCGGTCGCGGCTGCGGATCACCTTCAGCGTGCCTGCGTAGAGGTAGAAGACGGCGAGCAGTCCCGCGACGATCCCATAGGCGATGTTCATGATTTCCCGTTCATGGGTCTCCGGCTCACGGAGACCCGTCGATTGCGTCGATCACCAGATGAGTCCTGGTCACGGCCCGGTCCCTCGTCCGGGGATCCGGGCGCCGAAAGCGGCAGCACCGCCGTCCTGCCGGCCGGAAGGACGGCGGCCGTGCCGTGCCGTGCTGCGCCGTCGGCTTCAGGCGAGGCCGGTGGCGGGCTTGGTCGCGTAGCGGCTCATCGCGTCGACATTGGCCTGGGGCGTCAGCGGCCGGCCGCCGGCGAGTGCCTCCTGGAGGTCCCGGAAGTACTGCACGTACAGGTCGGGCGTGAAGGTGCTGAGCATGACGGCGGGTCGGTCGGTCAGGTTGGCGAAGGTGTGCGGGGTACCGGGCGGCACCATCACGAGCGTGCCCGCGGCGGCGTCGTGCTCCTCGTCCCCGACGGTGAACCGCACGGTGCCGGACAGAACGTAGAAACCCTCGTCGTGCCGGGCGTGGCGGTGCTGTGGAGGTCCTTGGGTGTGCGGGGCGAGGACGGATTCGGCGATCGCGAGCCGGTGCCCGGTGTGGGTGCCGTCCTCCAGCACCCGCATGCGCGTGGTCCCCAGAACGATCATCTCGCCGTCGCCGGGACCCACCACCGATACAGCGGGGTGAGTCTGCGGCTCGTTGGTCTTCGCTTCTTCGGTCATGCTCACGAGTTCACCGCCGGGTCCCCAGGGCTGTCCAAGACCTGTTCCGCAGCGCCGATACCTCCTGGGTATCGTTGCGGCGTGGAGCTACGGACCTTGCGCTACTTCGTGGCGGGCGCCGAGGAACTCCACTTCGGCCGGGCCGCGACGCGGCTGCACATGAGGCAGCCGCCCCTGAGCCGGGCGATCAAACAGTTGGAGGCCGATGTCGGAGCCCTGCTCTTCGCCCGCTCGCCCGCCGGCGTCACACTCACTGCGGTGGGCACGGTGCTGCTCGACGAGGCGCGGGCCCTGCTCGACCACGCCGACCGCGTCCGGGCACGCGTGAGCGCGGCGGCCGGCGTCGCGACCCTCACCATCGGCATCCTGGGCGACGGCACCGACCCGGGAGTGGCCAGGCTGGCCGCCGCCTTCCGCCGGCACCACCCCGGCATCGACATCCGCGTCCGCGACACCGATCTGACCGACCCGACCTGCGGGTTGCGCGCCGGACTGGTCGACGTCGCGCTGACTCGGGCACCGTTCGACGTGACTGCCCTGACGTCGCGTGCGCTGCGGAGCGATCCGGTCGGCGTGGTCCTGCGCGCCGACGATCCGCTGGCCCGCCGCGACGAGCTGCGGCTGGCCGAACTGAGCGACCGCCGCTGGTTCCAGTTCCCGCAGGGCACCGACCCCATCTGGCAGTCGTACTGGAACGGTGGCAGGCCGCGCCAGGGCCCAGTGGTGCGCGCCGTCCAGGAATGCCTGCAGGCCGTGCTGTGGAACGGCACGGTCGGCCTGGCCCCGCTCGGCCACGACCTGCCCGCGGAGCTGGCCGTGGTGCCGCTGACCGACATGCCACCGAGCCGAGTGGTGGCGGTGTGGAACGAGGGTGACACCAACCCGTTGATCCGGTCGTTCGTCGAGATCGCGACCACCGCGTACCGTCACTGAGCAAGGCAGCCGGCGCGAGCGGCGGATTGCGGCCTGGCGCACGGCAGCGAGGATGCGCCGGTGGTCCGACGGGAGCACGCACGCGCCGGTTCGCAGAAGGCCTCCGACTGTCAGGCAGGACCCAGCGGACCGACCGCGACCGTTACGCACGCGCTCACCGTATTGAGCGCTCCAGCGCACCCCGATGATCGGAAACCCACTGATAGGCCGCCCTAACGTGCCTTACCGCGCCTGCGTCACGGAGCCGCACCATAGCCACGTCACCGGCAGCGGCCTGGGACTCGATGCCCCGCCGACACCGGTCCTGCCACCACAGGATCGTGGACACGAGACGTTGCCGGTCCGCCAACCCGTAGCTGTCGACGATCAGCCTCAACCGCCGGGCGACCTCCTCGACATCGGTGACCGAAGAACCCAGATCGACGTACTGCCAGCAGACATGAGCGACGTCATGGATCCGCGCGCCCGGCGCCGCAAGGTCCCAGTCGATGAAAGCCGCCGGGCGAAGCTCTCCGCCGCGCAGCTGATAGACCGTGTTCTTGGGCGACAGGTCGTTGTGGCACACGACCTCCTGGTCACCGGCCAGCGGGGTGCCGGCAGTCAGGTCGTGGAACTCACGCACGAGCCGGGCGACCGTCGCCAGACTCTCGTCCGATGAGACAGCAGCAGGCTGACACGGCTCCCATGCCACATGCCCCTTGAGGTAACTGAGGACTTCACGGCCCTCCTCGTCCCTACCGAGATACCGCGGAGCACCACTCCAGCCACGGGCTTGAAACAACCTCAGCAGATCACCCACGAACCTCGTGCGAGCCGAGGCCGGACGGCGCACCGTGTCCCCGACACGAACGACAGCGTTGACGAAACCTCCGGGCAAGGGCGACTCAGGCATACGTCCACCCTGCCCGATCGTTACCCCGAACTGCCAATGACTTGTCCTGACACTCGATCCGCCCCGGCACCACTCCGCCAGACGATCCACTGCGCAGACAGTCGTCCACGACCGGGGTGAGCAGCCCGACAGCCGGTCACACCAGCCCGTTGACCTGTGTGGCTGATCGGTGGCCGGCCGCCGAGTGCGGTGTGGCGCACGTGGCACTCGGAGCGGGAAGGGGCTGGGGCGGGCCGGTGCTGACGAGCCGTCCGATGGGGAGGCGTGTGGCGTTGTGACCGCTCGGAAGTTTCAGGCCAGGCCCTCGAGGAATTCCGTGAGCACGGTGTGCAGGATCCCGGGCTGTTCGAGGTGCAGGTCGTGGCCGGTACCGGGGATGCTCATGGCCATGGTGGCGGGTCGCTGTCGGAGCATCTCGTCGGCTTCCTGCGCGGGGAGGAAACTGGATCGGGCCAGGACGACCAGGGTGGGGCACGCGACCTGCCGCCACTCGTGCCAAAAGGAACGCCGGGCGTTCTCCGCCAGCGAGCGGACCATCACGTCCCGGTCGAAGCGCGGCCACCATCCGCCCTCGCGTTCCTCCAGCCCCGCCGCCCAGCCCGCGCCGACCGGTCCGCCGCCGAAGAACGCGGCTGCCGCTTCGCGTGAGGGGAACGGTGTCGGCCACGAGTCGAGCCATCCGCCGATGTCCGCAGGGAGGTCCGGGTGTGCACCGCCGGGGCCGGCCTCGACGAGCACGAGCGCGCGGACGAGCCCGGGATGTGCGGCGGCGGTGAGCATGGCCGTGTGCCCGCCCAGCGACTGGCCGACCAGGACGGGCCGCTGCAGCGCCAGCTGATCGACGACGGCGACGACGTCGGCGACGTATGCGGCGCGGGAGACGTCCCGCGGGTGGCGCTCGCTGGCGCCGTGCCCGCGCTGGTCGACCGCGACGACCCGATACCGGGAGCTCAAACGCCCGGCCAGCATGTCCCATTCACCCGCGTGACCGGCCAAGCCGTGCAGCAGCACGATGGGCTGTCCCGGCCCGCCCCAGTCCCGGCAGGCAAGCCGGACGCCGTCTCGCACCACTGTTTGTTCAGACCATGCCATGCCAGTTTTCCCCCAGGTCATCGGCCGGCCCTTATCATGCCGCAACCGCCTCCTCAGACGGATCCGGCTGCTCCAGCGAGCGAGGGGGACTGCGACGGGGTGTCAGGGCAGCGGCCGGGCCGCTCGGCCAGGGCGTCGTGTTCCGTGGTGTCGATGGTCAGGCCCCAGCGGGTCTTGTCGGCGATCCAGTCGGTGGCGTACTGGCAGCGGTGGCCGGCCGCCGGGGGCAGCCACGTGGCCGGGTCCTCGTCCGCCGTCGACCGGTTCGAGGCGGCCGACACCGCGATCAATGTCCGCGCCTCCGCGAGGCCGTCGGCGTAGGCCTCGCGCTCGGCAGCGGTCGACGCCCTCATCACCACCCAGCACGACGCCATGCAGGAGCGGATCGACCGGCTCACCCGCGCGGCCGCCATGCTGCGGCACATGCTGGACTGCCCGGCCGACCACCCGCTGAGTTGTCCCGTGACCGGCGCTTACATCCGCTCCCGCGTCGACGCCGCCCTCGCCGGCGAGGAACTCCCCGTGCCGTCCTTCCCCGACATGCCCGCACCGCATGCGGAGCGCTGACGCCCGCCCGTACCCAAGGCAGCGGACGCGCCGTCCTTCCCGGAGTCCGCACCACATCAGGGCGGCGCTGCGCTTCCCGGTCGGCGTGCCGCCGGTTCGCGGAGGTGGTCGCCGCGCCGGACGAGCAGGCAGAGGGAGGAGGCACCTACGGTAGGGCCGCGGGCTGCGTCAGCCGGGCCAACAGGTGTCTGTACGCGGCGGGGTCCCGTGCGAAGTCCGTCGCGGCCGCGAGGGCGGCCCTGTCGGCGTCCTGCCCCCGGAGCAGGTCGACCGAGGTCTGCGCGAAACGCTCGGGCAGGCCGTCGCGTTCCGCGTCGGCCAGCAGCAGGCGCAGCTCGGCAGCCGCCTGGGCGGCGCTTGACCGGGCTGCCGGGCCGGCCTGCAGCATGCTCCGCAGCCCGGCGGCGGGGGCCGCATCGTCCAGCAGTCTGTGAAGCCGGCTCGCGAGCTTCCGGCCGAGAGCTGCCGTCTCGCGCGCCTGCGGGCCCGCCTCCCGCAGCACCCAAAGCGCTGTGACCAGAGGGGAGCCCGGGTCGCCGGCGGCGTCCCGGGGCAGGACGTCGTGGCGTCCCGCTTCCCTCACCGCCGACACGGCCCGTTCGTACTCCTGGGCCGCCCACGTTGCGGCCTGGGACAGGTCGCTCGCCTGGCGGATGAGCCGTGACTGCACCCCCACGACCCGAGGCAGGGCCCGGAGGTTCCCGCCGATCAGCCCCAGGGCGATGAGCGGCATTCCCAGCAGCAGGAAGACGTCCGCACAGCCGAGGTCCTGCTCGGTGGCGAGGTCCTCGAGATTCCCTCGCTCCGGCCCCTCGGTGAGCAGGAACCCGCTCTCCCAGCCGTAGCCGTCGCTGCCGCTGTACTGCGGCGCCTTGAGGAGGTCGGACCGGCCGGGATCGCACCGGTAGGGCGCCTCCCTCGCCCGCTTCTGATACGGGTCGAACCAGCGGACCCTGCACGACCCGTCGGGCTTCTCATCGAGCACCGTCAGGTCGATCTGACGCGCGTCAGGCAAGTTCGACCCCACGGCGTACAGCCCCACCGCGCAGGCGCAGAGCACGAACCCGAGCGTCAGCACCCACCGGAAGAAAGGAACATGCCTCATCTCGCCCCCTCCTGTGAAGGCTTGCAGCGTCCCACACACCTCGCGGAACCACGAGAGGCAGCTCCGGCAGTGCTCCGACGGGTGGTGCTGCCGGGCCCCGGCAGCGGCCGGCTGGGCATGCGCTGGAAGGCGCAGCACGCCACGAGCGGCGGTCAAAGCGGGGCGGTGCGGCGGCTGTCACCGCGCCGCGACATCCACGCAGTGCGCATCTGGTGTGTCCACGGC
>NZ_LR732544.1:6586857-6608100 GCF_902506575.1 Streptomyces mexicanus
TGCGGGGGAGGGGTCGCGGCTCACCGGGGCTCGCGCGGGGTGTCACGGGAGGTGGATAGGGTGCGGGGAGGTGCAGACGGTGCCGGTTCGATCGGGTGCGGGCCGTCCGGTGCGGGCCGTCCGTGAGGAGCCGTCCGGTGCGGCCGTGACGGATCGGCAGGCGGCCGGGCGGCACGGTGGACGGGCGGCCGCGGTGGGAAGGTGCGAGCGTGAGGCTGACGATTCTGGGCGGCGGCGGTTTCCGTGTGCCGCTGGTGTATGGGGCGCTGTTGGCGGACCGTGCCGAGGGGCGGGTCACCGAGGTCGTCCTGCACGACCTGGACACCGGCCGGCTGGCCGCGGGCGGCCGGGGGCTGGCCGAGCAGGCCGCCGGGGGGCCGGACGCCCCCGCCGCGCGGGCCACCACCGACCTGGACGAGGCGCTGCGCGGCGCCGACTTCGTGTTCTCGGCGATCCGGGTGGGCGGCCTGGAGGGCCGCGCCCACGACGAGCGGGTCGCCCTCGCCGAGGGCGTGCTGGGCCAGGAGACGGTCGGCGCGGGCGGCATCGCCTACGGCCTGCGCACCGTGCCCGTCGCCGTCGACATCGCCCGCCGGGTGGCCCGCCTCGCGCCCGACGCCTGGGTCATCAACTTCACCAATCCGGCCGGACTGGTCACCGAGGCCATGTCCCGCCACCTCGGCGAGCGCGTCATCGGCATCTGCGACTCGCCGGTCGGCCTCGGCCGCCGTATCGCCCGTGTGCTCGGCGTGGACCCGGGCCGGGCGTGGATCGACTACGTCGGCCTCAACCACCTCGGCTGGGTGCGCGGCCTGCGCGTGGACGGCCGGGACCGGCTCCCGGGCCTGCTCGCCGACCCGGACCTGCTGAACTCCTTCGAGGAGGGCAGGCTCTTCGGCGCCGAGTGGCTGCGGTCCCTGGGCGCGATCCCCAACGAATACCTGCACTACTACTACTTCAACCGCGAGACCGTCCGCGCCTACCAGCAGGCCGAGCAGACCCGCGGCGCCTTCCTGCGGGACCAGCAGGCCCGGTTCTACGAGGAGGCGGGCAGCCCGGCCGTCTCGGCGCTGGAGGTCTGGAACCGCACCCGCGCCGAACGCGAGGCCACCTACATGGCCGAGAACCGCGAGAGCGCGGGCGCGGGGGAGCGCGAGGCCGAGGACCTCTCCGGCGGCTACGAGCAGGTGGCGCTCGCGCTGATGCGGGCCATCGCCCGCGACGAGCGCACCACGCTCATCCTCAACGTCCGCAACCGCGGCACCCTGTCGGTGCTGGACGCCGACGCCGTGGTCGAAGTGCCCTGCCTGGTCGACGCGAGCGGCGCGCACCCGGTGGCCGCCGACCCGCTGCCCGGCCACGCCGCCGGGCTGGTCTGCGCGGTCAAGGCGGTCGAGCGCGAGGTGCTGGCCGCCGCGGAGACGGGCTCGCGCGCGACCGCGGTGAAGGCCTTCGCGCTGCACCCGCTGGTCGACTCGGTGGAGGTGGCCCGCCGCCTGATGGAGGGCTACCTCCAGGTCCACCCGGGCCTGGCCTATCTCCGATAGCGCGCGGGCGTGCGCCGGGCTACGGCAGCGCGGGGCATGTGCGGGCTGCAACCGCCGGCAAGGGACAGTGCGCGGGGCGCGTGCCGGGGCGTTCGGTCGCTCCCCCGTACGCGACCGAACGCCCCGCCCCCCGTCATGATCGTCCAGGCGGGCGCAAAGCACTCAGGACACCGAGCACAGCCGGTCCAGTTCACCGCTGATCGCATCCCGCAGCACGTCGTGCCGCGGGCCGAGCCTGAACCGCTCGTCGCTCCACCGTTCACGCGGATAGAGCCACACCGGCTTGCCCGCCACATCGGCCGGCTCCCATGCGAACCTCGGCCAGACATGCACGTGCAAAAACGGGTCCCTGTTCCCCAGGATCTCCAGATTGACCCGCCGGAAGGCCGGGTCCAGCCGCCGACAGGCACGCTCGACCGCTTCACCGAGCCGGTCCATGTCGGACAGGAACGACAGGCGCTTCACTCTCGGCAGGTCCGACAGCCGCTGCACATCCGGCTCGTCCACAAGCAGCACCGAGTAGCCAGGCAGGAACTGAACGTCCCCGATCACAGCGAACCCCGACGTCAGCCGTCGCAGCACGGTCGGGTTCTCGCCCCTCAACGCGGCCCCGATCCGGTCCGTCCGCCAGTCACCAGTCATGGCCGAAACCTACCTTTCGGCGATCCTGGACACTGCACGATTCGCGGAGGTGTCCTCGGCCGAGGGGCGGCAACGCTGGAGGTTGCTTGAGCACTTCGGCCGGGCCGAAGGCACGAGCATGAGCTGCGCCCCCGTACCCGGACTGCCGAACAGGTACCCGATCGGCGGACGACAGCCGGCCCTGCATGCCAACGGCGACTTCGCGCAGAGGTGCACCGCCGGTCTCGACAACCGTCCTCGCCCCGATGCTCACCACGCTGGACGACCTGACCGCCTGCTTCGGCCCCCGCCCGCCCCCGGCTGACGACCTGGGTCAGAATGCCCGCATGAGTCAAGAATCAGACGAGGTGCGCGCAGCGATCGCAGGAGAGCTGCGCCTCATGGACCCCAGCGTTCGCAGGTCACGCTCGCTCGCCCGGCAGCTACTGGACCCGGACTTCACAGAGGTCGGTGCCTCGGGGCGACGGTGGACGTACGACGAGATGCTTGCAGCGATGCCCGAGATGGACGGTGCGGCAGAAAGCGCTCCGCGCTACGAGCCCTCGAAGTTCACCGGCGTCCTGCTGGCCCCCGGGCTGGTGCACCTCACCTACGAGACCACGCTGAAGGGTAAGCGGGCACGGCGCAGTTCGCTCTGGCGTCAGCAGGGTGCTGACGCCGTCTGGCAGTTGTACTACCACCAGGCCACGCCCGTCCCGCCCGACAGCGTGTAAGAGATTCCGCGGATAGCGGACAAGGCGTCACGGTCGACGGGCCGGCCGTGTGTCCGAGCGTCGGCTGGTCCGGGATTCGCGGATCAGGCGTCGGATCACGATGGTCGCGGTCGTCCCCGAGTCTTCCCGGTCAATCGGTGATGTCCCTGCGACCTCGCCACCGCAGGGCGCTTTGGTGATCTGCCCGTCGACGGTGATGTCGGCCGGGTCCAGGCCCACGACACGGTCGTAGGTCTCCCACACGATTTACTCCTTCGAAGGCCCGGCGGTAGCCCCCTACCGGGAACCCGCCACAGGCTGCCGCTTGTAGCAGGACTCCTCAAGGTAGGCGGCCTCGTGCGGCTGGTAGGGCTCCTCCAAGTAGGTGCGTCAGCCTCGCGAGCAGGCGACGTTCACGGCGAGCACGGTCCCGCTGTCGGCGCAGCAGGCGTTCAGGCTCGGCGGTAGCTGTCGACCGGGCCGCCCCAGCCGCCGGGAGGCCCGTCGAAGTCGATGGCGAGCGAGGAACCGTCCGACTTCAGCTTCAGGTGCCCCAGGCCGCGACCGCCGTCCTTGCCGCCCTGACACGTGTAGGTGATGGTCGCGGATTCCTTGCCGTCCTTCTTCGCCGGCACGAAGGTGCCCGTGCACGAGAGCTTCGCGCCCTTGGCTGTCGCTGTGCCGTCCTTGATGACGAGCGTGTCCAGCGAGTCATCGGTGGGGGCGGTGATGGATTTCCAGGTGCCGGCCGCTCGCTCGAGGAGCGTGGCTCGAGACGGAGCCGCCCCGGTCGGCTTTCCCGCCACGCGGGTGGAGGAACGTGCCGTCCCGTCCGTCGACTTCCCCTCCACGTTCTTGCTACCGCACCCGGCGGCCATCACGACCACGGCGAGCGTCGCGGCCGCTGCCCATCGCGCCTTGCGCACAACAACATCCGTTCTGTCTTCGCGTCTTACAACACCCGTAAACGTAACAGGTGCCTGAGGGAGGCCCGATCAAGCCCTTCGCGGGGCCCGCCGGTGCGGATGCCGTCGCCCTCAAGCGCCTTCAAGAACCTTCTCCGCGGGATGCAGGGGGGACGGAACCGACGACGCGAGCAGTGGAGGAGGGGCCGCGCAGGCCGGCGCACAACCGGGTGCCGCGCTGGTCAGCAGCACACCTTCCCTTTGAGGGCACCGTCCCACCGGCGGCCGCGTGGCCGCTCCCGTACGGATGGCTCGAAGTAGCCGGAGCAGGCGACCGGTAGGCCCGGATGCGGCCCAGGCGTCGTCTTCGTCCGGATAGCCGGCGCGGGTGGGGGTACACGCCCTCGCAGCACGGCCCATGGCCGAGTCCGGTACGCGGTGACAGCAACGGAGAATCAGGTGAAGGCCCGCCGATCAGCAGTCCCGCCGACGTCCGCGGCGGTTTCAGCGGAAGCACACTCCCCGCAGGTCCTGTCCGGCCGCTACCGGTTGGGCCGCAAAATCGGGTCGGGCGGCATGGCCGACGTCCATGAGGGCCTCGACACGCGCCTTCGGCGGCCTGTGGCCGTCAAGGTCTTCCGGCCGGGCTCCGACCCGCAGGCCGAAGACCGTCTCACCGCCGAGGCCGTCCTCCTCGCACGCCTGCAGCATCCCGGTCTGGTCACCGTCTACGACTCCGGACGCGACGACGACCGCACCTACCTGGTCATGCAACTGATCGACGGCCCCACGCTGCGCAGCGTCCTGGCGTGTGGAGCGCTGCCCGAGCGGTGTGTCATGGATGTGGGCGCTGCCCTCGCGCAGGCGCTGGCCTCTGTCCACCGGGCCGGCATCGTGCACCGGGACGTCACGCCGTCGAACGTTCTGTTCGACGCGTCCGGTCGTCCGCACCTGGCCGATTTCGGCATCGCGCGCCTGGCGAACTCCACCCGGCACACGGCACCGGACGCGCTGATGGGCACTGCCGCCTATCTCGCACCGGAGCAGGTCGAGGGCAAGCGAGTCGGGCCGGCCGCGGACATCTATGCGCTCGGCCTGGTCCTGCTGGAGTGCCTGAAAGGAGAATTGGAGTACCCGGGGCCCCCGTTGGAGGCAGCGATCGCTCGCCTCCACCGCCCGCCCGCGGTCCCTGCGTGGATCCCCTCGGGCCTCGCGGCCCTCCTGCAGGCCATGACCGCCCAAGACCCCGAGGGTCGCCCGGACGCCGAGCAGTGCGCGAACGCCCTCGCCTCCAGAAGCGGAGCCGGTGTGCACGCGCTGCCGCTCTCGGCGCCCTCCGAGACCTGCCTTCCGCTGCTCGGGGACGCTCACCCCGCCGCGGACGGGCACGTACGGACGGAAGAGATGGCGCTCCCCCGGCCGAACCTTGCGGGCGGCTCCCGTCACCGCCGTCGGCTGGTGGTGGGCACCGGTCTGGCCGCACTGTCCGTGGCCCTGGGCACAACACTCGCCGTCTCCTCGGGCAGCGGCGGCGACAGCGACCACCGCGCCGAGGCGGCCCCGTCCGCCGCGACACCCGCACACCCTCCCTCCCGCACGGCCACCCCCGACAGGCCCGGTGCGGCCCCGCCGACCGAATCACCTCGCACCCGGCCGGCCTCGAGGACATTCGACGCCTCAGATCCGGCGGTTGCGGCGACCGGGGTTCATGCCGAGCCCGCCGTCAGGACCTTCACTGCCCCGAGCCCGGCGGCCACGCCGACCGGAGCTCGCCCCGAGCATCCCTCCACGAGCCCAGGCTCGTCCCACGGGGCAACCGCGAAACCCCGGACATCGACCCGACAGCACAGCGGCAAGGCGCACCGACCGGCGCCGCATCGTCCCCGAGACACGGACGACCGCGCACGCCACGCCGCACACGGCGCCCCGCAACCCGGGCCGTCCTCATAGGCCGACAGCCCCGCACCACCGACGCAGAAGGGCCACCACGCAGAGGTGCAAGCCCCTCCTTCCTGCGGGACGAGTTCGTCATCGTGCCGGACGTGCTGTACGCCGCACACCACGGTGACGACCCCGGCCGGCATGCCCCCGGCCGCTGCCATGCCCGGCGCCCACACCGTGCGCACCCATGGACGCAGGCAGCCGGGACCATCGGCGTACGGCCTGAGGCGGAGCCAGCCGGATACAACGCACCGGGACCGCGCCCGCCGACCCACAGGCGGGTCATCTGCCGCCGTGGTCGAAGTGCACGCAGGCGGTGGCATGCGCAGGGGCAGCGGTGGTCCGGCCGCCGACGGTGATCCACTTGCCATCCAGCGGGCCCCTGCGCTTGCGAGGTGTCGGTGCACATCGGTGCGCTGATGCTGCGTCATGGGGCGGTCGTCACCGCGTCGGTGGCGAATTTTCTCCGCCAGGCGAGCGCGACGTGGACCAGGCCGATCAGCACCGGCACTTCGATGAGCGGGCCGACGACCCCGGAGAGAGCCTGGCCGGAGGTCACGCCGAAGGTGGCGATGGCGACCGCGATGGCCAGCTCGAAGTTGTTGCCCGCCGCGGTGAAGGCGAGGGTGGCGGTGCGGTCGTAGGCCAGGCCCAGGCCCTTGCCGAGCAGGAAGGTGCCGAAGAACATGACGGCGAAGTAGACCAGCAGCGGCAGGGCGATCCGGGCGACGTCCAGCGGCTGCGAGGTGATGGTCTTCCCCTGCAGGGCGAAGAGGACGACGATCGTGAACAGCAGCCCGTACAGCGCCCACGGGCCGATCGTCGGCAGGACCTTCGCCTCGTAGCCGGTACGGCCCAGCTTCCGCTCGCCGATGCGGCGGGTCAGGAATCCGGCCAGCAGCGGGATGCCGAGGAAGACGATGACATTCAGCGCGATGTGCCGGACGGACACGTCCAGGCCCTGGCCGTCGCCGAGGTGCAGCCGGCGCGGCAGCAGGTCGAGGTAGAACCAGCCCAGCAGACCGAACGCGAGGACCTGGAACACCGAGTTCAGCGCGACCAGGACGGCGGCGGCCTCGGGGTCGCCGCAGGCGAGGTCGTTCCAGATGATGCCCATGGCGATGCAACGGGCCAGGCCGACGATGATCAGTCCGGTGCGGTACTCGGGCAGGTCCGGCAGGAAGATCCACGCCAGGGCGAACATCACCGCCGGTCCGACGACCCAGTTGATGACCACCGAGGAGACCATCAGCTTCTTGTCGCCGGTCACGCGGTCGAGCCGGTCGTAGCGGACCTTGGCCAGGACCGGGTACATCATGACCAGCAGGCCGAGTGCGATCGGCAGGGAGATCCCGCCGATCTCGATCTTCGCGAGCGCGTCGTTCATGCCCGGGACGATCCGGCCCAGGCCGAGACCGGCGGCCCTGGCGAGCAGGATCCACACCGCGAGGGAGCGGTCGAGGGTGGAGAGCTTCTTGACGATCGAGTCGTCGCCGGCCGGACCCGCGCTCTCGGCGCGGGCGGTGGTGGGCTCGGTGGAGGTCACGGGCAGGCCCTCTTGTTCTCGGCGGCGGTGCGGGCCGAGGCGGCGAGGCCGGCAAACTGCTCGGACAGGCCGGCCAGGACCTCGGGTTTGAGCCTGTAGTAGGTGAAGCGGCCGCAGGGCTCGGTCCCCACGATCCCGGCCTCGCGCAGCACCTTCATGTGGTTGGACAGGTTGGTCTGCTTGGCTCCGGTCTCCTCCACCAGGTGCGTCGTGCAGAGCGTCTCGCGGGCGAGCAGGGTCACGATCTTCAGGCGGAGCGGATCGCCCAGCGCCCGGATCACATCAGGATCGACTGAAGTCAGCATGCACTGATAGTGTCACATCACCACTCGCTGATATCAGCGCGGCCTGAAGTCATCGGCGGCTTGCTTCCGCCATGCGACCGGAGAGAACGATCACCATGGCCGACAAGCCGTCCGTCCTGTTCGTCTGCGTCCACAACGCCGGCCGCTCACAGATGGCCGCCGCTTGGCTGACTCACTTGGCCGGAGACCGCGTCGAGGTCCGCTCCGCCGGCTCCGCCCCGGGCGAGCGGGTCAACCCGGCCGCCGTCGAGGCCATGGCCGAGGTCGGCATCGACATCTCCGCCGAGGTCCCGAAGATCCTCACCGTGGACGCGGTGAAGGAGTCCGACGTGTGCATCACCATGGGCTGCGGCGACACCTGCCCCGTCTTCCCCGGCAAGCGCTACCTCGACTGGAAGCTCGACGACCCGGCCGGGCGGGGCGTGGAGGCCGTGCGCCCGATCCGCGACGAGATCAAGACCCTCGTCGAGGGCTTGATCGCCGAGATCGCCCCGGCCGAGCCGGAGAGTGCGGCAGAGGGCGACCCGGGCCTCCGCTAGCCGACAGGAGGGCCGCACGTACCCCCGTGCTGGCCCCACCACTTGCCTTGGCCGTACGAGGAGCAGGAGGAGACGCCGTTCTCGATGACGTTCACGACTCGGCTGACGCCCGTGTGATTCGTGCGGACGTAGTTCTGCACTCCGTCCGCACGTCCGTTGTGCGGCATCTCCTTCCAGCCACCGCCCGCCTTCCAGGTGTGCCGGCCGCGCCCGTAAAGAACCCCGGCCGCGTGGCGCGTCAGAGCACGGCTAGGCGGTCCACCAGCAATTCCACCCTGCGCTCGGCGTCCTCCGGAAGGAGTCGTCGCGCCCGGGTCAGGGTCGCGATCCCGTGCAGGGACGCCCAGAACACCTCGGTGAACACCCCCGGATGGACGCCGTCCCCGGCGACCTCGCCGAGAGCCTCCAGCAGGGCGGCGAACGCGTCCTTGAGCGGTTCCGGGGTGTCCTCCTGCGCGTAGGCCAGGCCACCGTCGAGCTGGAAGAGGGCGTCGTAGACCGCCGGGTTGCGCTCGGCGAAGTCGAGGTAGCCGCGGGCGAGGGCGGTGACCCGGGCACGGGGACCGTCCGCGTTCGCCGCAGCGGCCCGCAGCGCGGCGGCCAGCTCGGTCGCGCCTGCGAGCGCGACGGCGCCGATGATCTCCCGTTTGCCGCGGAAGTGGCTGTAGAGGACGGGCTGGCTGTACTCGATGCGCTCGGCGAGCCGACGGGTGGTGACCGCGTCCCAGCCCTGCTGTTCGGCGAGTTCGCGGGCCGTCGCCACGATGAGGCGTTCGCGCTCCGCCCGTTCGCGCTGCTTGCGTTCCTGTACCGACATGATCCGATCCTAGCATCGCTAGACAATCGAGCGACAGCAGCGCTAGCGTTGCCCCGTCAGATAGCGCCGCTAGATTTCTGAGGGGTCGTCATGCTCAGTGCACTGGACGTGTTCACCATCGTGGTCGTCGGCGTGATGGTGGGGGTGGAGTTCTCCGTCGCCTTCGTCATGAACCCGATCCTCAACGCACTCCCCGGCGACGCCGGCCAGCTCGGCCACGCCCACGGAGGCCGGATACTCGGCGCCGTCATGCCCGTCTGGTACATCGGCTCGCTCGTCCTCGTCGTGATCCGGGCCGTCGCCGGCTGGCACCACCAAGGCACCGGCCTCGTCGTCACCGCCGCCGCGCTGCTGATCCTCAGCGTGGTCATGTCGCTGCTGCTGCTCGTCCCGATCAACAACCGGGGCAAGACCTGGACCCCCGAGAACCGGCCCGCGGACTGGAAGCAGCAGCTGAACCGCTGGATGCGCTGGCACTACGTCCGCGTCGCCGTCATCGTCGCCGCCTTCGCCCTGCTGGCCGCCGCCCTGACCTGATGCAGAAGCCGCCCCGACACGCGCCGGCTCTGATGGTCGACGGCCTGATGACGCCGCGCGAGACCCGCGGGGGAACGGCCCCTTCTCCGGCCGCCGCGAAGCCGGCTGCCGCATCGCCGACCGACGCAAACACGCGGTCGTGTCGCCGCTGGTGTGCCGTCTCATGGCATGAGTTCGTTCCTCGCGGTCAGGTGCGGCGGGCGTGGGACGTGAGGCGATCGGCGAGCGCGATGACGAGGTCGCGGAGTTCATCAGGGCGCTCGATGACGAACGGCCGGTCGAGCGAGGCGAGTACCGGAGGCAACCAGTCGAGCCGCTCCGCCCGCAGCTCCACGCGCAGCCAGCGATAGGCCGCCCGGTCCTCGCCGGCCGCGGACTCGTGCTCCTCCAGGCTCGCGACACCGGCCGGAAGGTGGGCGCGGATCTGCTCGACTGTCCCGTGGATCCGCAAGGTCACCTCATACCGGTACTCGGCCGTGGCGAACCCCGACAACACGCGCTGTGCCGGAGCGGGACCCTCCGGCACCTCGAAGGAGCCGGGCAGGGTCCGCGCGTCGGCGATGCGATCGAGCCGGAAGGTCCGGTCCTCGCCGATCCGGGCGTCCTTGCCCGTGACGTACCACCGGCCCGCATGGGCGACGATCCCGTACGCGTGCAGGGTGCGTTCGCTGCGCCGTCCGTCACGGTCGGAGTAGCGGATCGAGACCGGTCGGTGGTGGCGCACCGCATCGGCGAGCGTGAGCAGGATCCCGGCGTCCGGGGTGTCGAACTCGCCGGGCTGGTCCGTGAAGGCGAGCGCTTCCAGGAGGGTGTCGAGCCGGCGGGCGAGGTGCTGGGGAAGCACCCGCCGGATCTTCGCCGCCGCCGTCTCGCTTGCCGTGCGGTGTGTCGTCGTCAATCCAGTTCGGCGGCCGGCGACCAGGCCGAGCAGCACGGCCAGCGCTTCGTCGTCGCCGAGCATGAGCGGGGGCAAGCGGTAGCCGGGGGCGAGCCGGTAGCCGCCGTAGCGGCCGCGCACCGATTCCACGGGCACGTCGAGGTCGATCAGCTGGTCCACATACCGGCGCACGGTGCGCCTTTCGACGCCGAGCCGGTCGGCGAGTTCGGCCACCGTCCGGGTCCCGCCCGACTGCAGCAGCTCCAGGAGTGTCAGTACGCGGCCGGTGGGTCGAGGCATGTCCGAAGCCTAGCCCGGATACAGGACCGATTCTGTCCCCTATTTCTCCTAGCCTGCGACGTGCACGCCTCCAGCACAGCCAAGGAGATCTCCATGGAGTTCGTCTCGATCCGCATCATCACCGGCGACGTGGCGCGCCTCGTCGACTTCTACGAGCGGGCCACAGGGGCGCGCGCGTCGTGGGCCACCGAGGACTTCGCCGAGCTCAGGACAGCGGGCGGCGCCACCCTCGCGATCGCCGGCACCCGCACGGTCCCGCTGTTCGCCCCGGGCTCCGCCCGACCGGCGGACAACCACAGCGTGATCACCGAGTTCCTCGTCGACGACGTGGACCGCGTTCACCGGAACCTGACCGGTTTCGTCACCGACTTCGTCAACGAGCCCACCACGATGCCATGGGGCAACCGGTCCCTGCTGTTCCGCGACCCCGACGGCAACCTCGTCAACTTCTTCACACCCGTCACCCCGGCCGCCGTCGCAAAGTTCGCACGCTGACGTCGGGCAGTCACCGGAGCACACGCGGTGCGGGCGGCAGCCCCCGCAGCACGCGCGGTGCCGGGGACGCTGCGCGAGTCAGTCGCCATCGCGTCCTATCGGTCGGCATCGCGCCCTTCGCGGGAGCCGGCGTAGGCCCGGGCGCGTAGGTGTGCCAGGCGGCGGGTGGGGTGGATGTGCGGGAGCTGGTGACGATAGGGGTCGAAGGAGCAGTCGTCGTCATCGGCCTGCTCGGTCAGCCGGATGGTACCCAGCACCTGCGGTGCGCAGGCGCGACCGGCCGCATACAGACCCAGGGTCAGCGGAAGTCGGCGTCCGCGCCAGGTGTCGGTCGGCCCGCCGGCCACGGGGGCGGCGAGCAGGACCCGCGTTCCTGAGGGGAGCCGGTAGCTGGTCAGGGTGCTGTAGACACCGCGGCGCGGATCTGCGCGCAGCAGGGGAAGGTGTCGGGACAGCGTCCCGGATCCGCTGCTGGTCAGCAACAGGTCGAGAGTGGTTCCGGGGCCGCCTGCCGCGACAACGCGCAGGGCCAGGCCGTAGCCGTCGGGCCAGCCGCCCGGCAGGCCCAGGGCTCTGGACCACCGGGCTCGCAGAGGCCATGCTCCTTCGCCGGCCGGCCACCCCGCCGACGGTGACCCCGCAACCTGGAGCACTCCGCGATAGCGACGGCCCTGCGGATGCAGTGCCCGCGCGTGCCGCCGCCGCGCCACCGCACGGAACACCTCCTCCACTCCCCCGTGTGCTGGTCCCACCTGCTCTCCTCAGGGTCGATGTCTCTGTGCACCTCAACGTGTCCGGGTGGGCCGACGCTGGGTGCGCGGGCGGTGTGTGTCACCCGCCTCGGTCCCCGTGGCCCGGGGCCGCCCCGCGCGCGGGGACCCCTGCGGGGGTCACTGTCCCTGCGTGGCATCGCGCGGTAGCGGGCCGACATCGCGTTTGCGGCCGGGGCGCAGCATGGCGTGGGTCTGTCCGGGACCGGGTCCGCTGCGCGCGGCGAGTGCGTCCGCGACCAGCCCGGTGCTGAAGGCGTATACGGCCTTGTGCAGGGTGTCGACGGCGAGTTCCCCGCGCGGCCAGGTGGACGGCGGGGCACCCACGCCGGTCGCGTTCTCCAGGATCTGGTCGTTGGTGAGGCGGACGACGGCGAACTGGGCGGAGGCCAGCGGCCCGCGCAGGCCGGCCTGGGCCATGAGCGAGCGCAGGACGCCCAGCAGGGCGGCCTGGCCGAAGTGCATGGCCCAGTTGACCGGCAGCGGCTGCGCGCCCGGGCGCTCGGGCAGCCCGGTCAGGCGCTGGAGGACCCGCGCGGGCACATGGGAGTCGGGCCGGCCGGTGACGGCCTGCTCGATCTTCTCCCCGAGGGTCATCACGACACCCCCGACGGCGCCGGCGACCAACCCCTGCCACAGCGCACGTCCGATCATGTGCCGCCGGGTACCCGGCGGCGACTCCTTTCACGCACCCGGGAAATCCGACATGTCTTCCGCTGCCTGTACGCAGCACGACACGCCTGTCCGGGACCGACTGCTCGGAGCACGACGTGCCTTCCCGGACCGACTGCTCAGAGCACGACGTCCTTTCCCGGGCCGACGGCTCGGAGCAATGGCGCAAGGAAGCGGGGGTACCAGAGCAGTGCCGCCGGCCCCGCCGCTGCCGACCCGGCGCATCACTCCACGGGGACTCCAGGTGACGAAGTCCGCGGGTGGGGCGGTGGGTGTGCCGCCGATGGCCAGGCGATGACACCACGGGCGCGCCCGGTGCGGCCACACCGAGGATCGAGGAGCGGCGATGGGAAGCAAGGAGTCGAGGACGGAGCCGGGCCGGGCCGAGCGGTTGCGCGAGGTGGCCGCCGAGGTGTTCGGGTGGGACACCCTGCTGCCCGAGCAGCTCACCGCGATGCAGTGGGTGCTCCAGGGCGATGACGCCCTCGTCGTCATGCCCACCGGGTCCGGCAAGTCCGCGGTGTACCAGGTACCGTCCGTGCTGCTGTCAGGGCCGGTCGTGGTCGTGTCTCCGCTGCTCGCGCTCCAGCGGGACCAGATAGCGGGCCTGCCCGACGGCGACCGCTCCCCCGGTGCCGTCGCGGTCAACTCCGACCTCGGGGCGGCGCAGACACAGGCCGCGTGGGAGGCGGTGGGCCGGGGCGAGGCCCGCCTGCTGTACTTGTCGCCGGAGCAACTGGCCAAGGACGAGGTACTCGACCGGCTGGCCGAGTCCAGCCCCGCCCTGTTCGTGGTGGACGAGGCCCAGTGCGTGTCCTCCTGGGGCCACGACTTCCGCCCCGACTATCTGCGTCTGGGGCAGGCGATACGCCGCGTGGGCGGACCGCCGGTCCTGGCGCTGACCGCGACCGCCGCACCACCCGTGCGCAGGGAGATCACCGAACGGCTGGGCATGCGGGACCCGCGGGTGATGGTGACCGGTTTCGACCGGCCGAACATCAGGCTGGAGGTCCGCCGTTTCACCGACGAGGACGAGCGGCACCAGGTCGTGGTCGAGCGGGCCGCTGCCGAGCCGAAACCGGGCATCGTGTACGCCGCCACCCGCAAGGACAGCGAGTACTACGCCGGGGAGCTGGCCCGCCTGGGGCTGACCGCCGAGGCGTACCACGCCGGGCTGCCGGCCGCCGAACGCGCCCGGATCCACGACGCGTACCTGGCGGGCGAGGCGGACGTGGTGGTGGCGACCTCGGCGTTCGGGATGGGCATCGACAAGGAGGACGTACGGTTCGTCCTGCATGCGTCGCTGCCGGGCTCCCTCGACGCGTACTACCAGGAGATCGGCCGTTGTGGCAGAGACGGACACCCGGCCCTCGCCGTCCTGCACTACCGGCCGCAGGACACCGGGATGCAGTCGTACTTCGCCGGCCGGGGCCCGTCGCGCGAGACGCTGTCCGAGGTGGCGGACGCCCTTCACGACCACCGCCGGGACCCCACCGACCTCGATGAGCTGCGCCGGGAGACGGGCCTGTCCAGGAACCGGGTCACCACTGCGGTGAACCTGCTGGAGGAGGCGGAGGCCGCGACCACGGGAGCGGAGGGAGAGGTGCGCCCGGCCCCCGGCGTCTCCCCTGACCGGGCGGACGAGCGAGCGGCCGAGACCGGGCAGGCGCACCGGCAGACGGACCGGTCGCGGGTCGAGATGGCCCGGGCCTACGCCGAGACGACCGGTTGCAGACGGCATTTCCTGCTGGCCTACTTCGGCGAGGACTACCCGGCGCCGTGCGGGAACTGCGACGTCTGCGACGAGAAGGACGCCGGGAACGAACCCTCGGAGCGGCGCGCCCACCCGGCGGCAGCCTCCTTCCCCGTCGGAAGCGCGGTACGGCACGCGCAGTGGGGTGAGGGCACGGTGCTGAGCGAGGACGGCGACCGCATCACGGTGCTGTTCGACCGGTCCGGATACCGCACCCTGGCACTGGAGGCGGTGGCCGGCCGCGACGACCTGCTGACCGTGCTGAGCAGGCCGGGCGATGACCGGTCAGGTGAGGGCCGGACAGGCACCTGACGCACCGGCGCCGGACGGCTGCCGGTCGCCGACTGGCGCTGCCTGCTGCTGGCTGCGGTGCCTCAGCTGACTCGGGGGCATGAAATCCGCTCGGTCGCAATCTTCCGCAGGTTATGAAATCCATCGACGCGCTGATCCACCCGAGGGCACAGAATTGTTCAGTCCGCAAATCCGGGAGAGGACATAAAGTTCGACCGAACGCAACAATATCGGCAAGAAAATCCAAGCTTGACGGCGGCGTGGAGTGGGCTTATGGTCCAGTCTTCCCGGTCCCCGCCGACCACAAGCGAAGGTGTTCATGACCACGCCTCCACCCTTGCCGAAGTCCAGGCAGCAGTTGATTCTTGCTGTTCTCATGTTGTGTTCGCTGCTGATTTGGCTGGACAATACCGTTCTGAGTACCACGCTGGAGACCCTGGCAGACCCGATCCGTGGACTGGGGGCCGATCCCGGTCAGCTGCAGTGGGCGACGGGTGCGTACACTCTGGCCTTCGCCACATTGATGTTCACCGCCGGCGCATTGGGCGATCGGTTCGGCCATCGGACGGTGTTCTCCGGTGGGTTGGTGATGTTCGCCGGCTCCTCACTGTGGGCGGCGTACGCAAGCGATGCGGGCCAGCTGATTGCGGCTCGAGCCGCGATGGGGGTGGGCAGCGCGCTGATCACGCCCGCCAACTTGGCCATTCTCATGTGGACCTTTACCGGCCCCGCGAGGGCTGCCGCGGTCGGCGTTTTCTCGACTTCGGCCGGTGTCGGAATGGCTGCCGGCCCGGTGCTGGCCGGGTTCCTGCTCGATCATTTCTGGTGGGGCTCGGTTTTTCTGCTCAATGTCCCGGTCGCGGCATTGGCGTTGGTCGGGCTCGTCGTGCTGGTTCCGAATTTCCGCAGCCCCACTCTGCGGCCACTGGACCCCGCTGGAATGCTGCTGTCGATCAGCGGGCTCGTGGCGTTGGTGTACGGGCTGATCCGGGCGGGGCAGGTGGCTGCGTGGAGCCGTACCGACGTCTGGGCGCCGATCGCTTTCGGTCTGGGTCTGCTGACCGCTTTCGTACTCGTCGAACTGCGGGTCAAGGCGCCCGGCTTCGATCCGCGCCTGCTCGCACAGCGCACATTCGGTGGCGGCAATGCGGCGCTCGGAATACTGCTCTTCGCGGTGGCCGCCATCACTTTCTACACCGCGTTCTTTCTGCAAGGGGCGCTCGGTTTTTCGCCGATGAAGGCGGGTGCGGCAACTGTTCCGACCGCATGCGGCGCGCTCGCGGGGGCGCCCCTTGCCTCGCGCCTGGTTCGCCGGCTGTCGGTACGCGCTGTCACCGTGCCGGCGATGACCGTGGCTGCGCTGACCATGGGCGGGTACGGGCTCCTCGGGCTTCGGACTCCCCTCGTCTGGATCGAGATCCTGTTGTCGATACAGGGCCTCGCGGTCGGCATGGTGATCGGCCCCGTCACGGCCGCATTGATCAGCAACCTGCCGTTGGAACAGGCCGGTGCCGGCTCGGCCGTCACCAACACCGTGCGACAGACCGGCAGTGTGATCGGCATCGCGGTAGGCGGCACGATCATGTCGATCGTGTACCGACGTGCGATCGAACCCTCGCTGGAGGGTGCGCCCGGTCCGGTGCAGGACCAAGCGCGGGTTTCCGCCGATCAGGCCCGCCACGTCGCCACCGCTGTCCACCGGCCCACTCTTGCTCAAGCCGCTGATGACGCGTTCATCCATGCGATGCACGTCGGTGCGGGCTGGATCGCGGTGCTCGCACTCCTCGGAGCAGCTGTGCTGCTGATCACCTTGCCCGCTGTCGACAAGAAGAGGGGTCCGATACCGGAGCCGGACCACGAGGAGGCCCGCAGCTTGGTCTGAAGGGTGGTGACGTGACGTTCACCGGCCGCGTGCCGTCAGAAGTCGTACGGCTTCTTGGTGTTCCAGTTCAGCACGTCGGCCTCGTTCCAGCTGAACTGCGGATTCTGGCCCTTGATGATGACGGAATAGAAGGGGCCGGTGTGGCCGTCCGCCCCGCGCAGCGCGATGGCGAGCGACTGCGCCGTGTGGTGCTTCGAGCCGTAGTCGAAGAGGTTCACCGCGCTGTACACCTTGTCTCCGGGCCGGAGCGTGATGTGCTTGTCGCCGCCCGGGACGTCCTTCTTCGAGTGGGGCAGTGCGTGGTTGTCGACGTTCCAGTCGAGCACGACGGCCGGGTACGAGGTGACCCAGCAGGACTTGGTGCCCTCGTTGACGGCGGTGAGCAGCAGGTGGTCGCCCTGCTGGCCGGCGAACCGGTGTACCGCGGTGACCAGCATCTCGTCTCCGCGGCACTGCTGGGTGCCGGCCGTCGTGGCCTTGCTCGCGAGTTCCTTCCTCCCGCCCGAGGCGGTCGCCGAGCGCGCCCCCTTGTCGGCGGCACCACTGCTGATGGTCTGCTCCGCGACACCCTTGCCGTCCACGTCGGCCGCGGACCGGATCTGGGCGCTGCCGGCGGTGTGGTCGCCTCCCGCCGCCTTCGTCTTCGTCTGCGAGCCGTGGTCGGCGCCGCCGCAGGCGGTCAGGCCCAGCGCCAGCGCGGCGGTGACGGCGGCCAGGGCCGCGGTACGGGCGGTACGGCGGGCACGGTGTGTGGTCATGATGAACGTTCCCCCATGGTCTGTCAGGACGTGGCCTCTCCCTGCTCCCGCAGGGCGGCCGGCCGCATCGGCTGTTTCGCTGCACCCCATGAGATGACACCGGAGCGTGCGTCGGTTCACTGGCGTCTGTCCGCGTTCGGTAACAAGGCAACGGGCTGCGGGAGCGCCCCCGAACAGGCGAGTGCACAAGCGACGGGAGCGGCAGCGGCAGGGTGATCAGGCCGAGCCGGTGGCGGGTGGCGCGGGTGACGGGGCGGCGAAGGGCGGTCGCCGACACCCGCGTCAGCGCCGCACTCCCTCGGGGATGTTCGGATCGTCGGCCGGCGCGGACGGCAGTGGCTCTGTCACCTGGCCATGCCGCCCGGGCAGCGCCCGGGGCGGTGGTGATCGGCCAGGGTGCGGTGCCGTCGCGGCGGTGGTCACGGTGTTGCTCCTGGCGCGTGGCCGTCCCCTCGGTGCTCGGCGGAGTTCCGGTAGCCGAACAGGCCGTAGACGATCAGGCCGAGAACCATCCAGACCGCGAAGCGCACCCAGGTCACCCGGTCGAGGTTGCTGATCAGCCAGATCGAGAAGGCGACGCCGACGGCCGGTACGAAGGGCACCAGCGGGGTGCGGAAGGCACGGGGCAGATCGGGGCGGGTCCTGCGCATCACCACGACGGCGACGGCCACCACGACGAACGCCATCAGGATGCCGATGTTGGTCAGGTCGGCCGCCTCCCGGATGGGCAGGAACCCGGCGATGAGCGCCGAACCGATGCCGACCGGCCAGATCACCCGGGTGGGCACGTGCCGCGTGGGGTGGTTGCGTGCGAAGGAGCGCGGCAGCAGTCCGTCGCGGCTCATCGAGAACCACACCCGGGTGACGGCGAGCATGTTGGCGAAGGCGGAGGTGGTGATGCCGATGACGGCGCCGACGGCGACGACCATGCCGAGGCCGCCCAGGCCCACCGCGGCGAGCGCGCTGGAGAAGGGACTCTTGACGTCGATGTCCCGGTAGTTCTGCATGCCCAGCAGGACCAGACAGACCAGCAGGTAGATCACCGCCGCGATGGCGAGCGAGATCACGATGGCCTTGGGCAGCACCTTCTTCGCCTCGGCGCTCTCCTCCGCGGCCGCGCTCATCGCGTCGTAGCCGTAGACGGCGAAGAACGTGGTGGCGGCGCCGGTGAACGCGCCGCCGATACCGAAGGGCAGGAAGGGACTGTAGTTGCCGGCGGAGATGTGGAAGGCGCCGGCGACGATCACCAGGGCGACGATGGCGAGCTTGACGGCCACCAGGACGGGCTCGAACCGGGCCGATTCCTTGGTGCCGCGGGAGAGGACGAAGGCCAGCAGCACGCACAGCAGGGCGGCGAGCAGGTCGACCCGGTGGCCGGAGCCGGTGCCCGGCGCGCCGAGCATCCAGTTCGGCAGGTCGATGCCGAGGTGCTGAAGGATGTAGGAGAGGTAGCCGGACACGGCGATGGCCACCACGGCGACGATCGCCGTGTACTCCAGCAGCAGGTCCCAGCCGATCGCCCAGCCGACGATCTCGCCGAGTGCGGCGTAGGAGTAGGTGTAGGCCGAGCCGGCCTTGGGGATGGTGCCGGCGAACTCCGCGTAGCACAGCGCCGCAGCCGCGCTGGCGATGATCGCGACGAGGAAGGAGATCAGGACGCCGGGTCCCGCGTCCTCGTGGGCCACCACCCCGGCGAGCGAGAAGACGCCGGCGCCGACCAGGCCGCCGAGGCTGAGGGCGACCAGCTGCCACAGTCCCATGGTCCGGCGCAGCCCGCCGGTGGTCTCCTCCTCGGAGGAGTCGACGGGCTTGAGGCGGAAGATTCCCTCCCGGGAGAACAGCCCTGGGCGGGCCGCGGTTCTGTGCCGGGGTATGGCTGGGGTCGAACGGGACATGCGGTCCCTCCGGTGCATACGTGTGGGCGGTGGGATCGGAGACGACCGGGCGGAAACGGCCTAGAGGACGAATCCGTGCGGGAAGGGATCGGTGGGGTCGAGCAGGTAGTTCGCCGTGCCGGTGATCCACGCCCGGCCGGAGAACTCCGGGACCACCGCGGGCAGTCGGCCCACCTCGCTGGTGCCGACCAGGCGGCCGGTGAACCGGGTGCCGATGAACGACTCGTTGACGAAGTCGGTGTGCAGCGGCAGTTCACCGCGCGCGTGCAGCTGCGCCATCCGCGCCGAGGTGCCCGTACCGCACGGTGAACGGTCGAACCATCCGGGGTGGATGGCCATGGCGTTGCGCGAGTGCCGGGCCGTGGAGTCCGGGGCGAGGAACTGCACGTGCTTGCATCCGTCGATGCGCGCGTCGACCGGGTGCACCGGCCGGTTCTGCTCGTTGACCGCCTGGATGATGGACAGTCCGGCGGCGAGGATCTCCTCCTTGCGGGCCCGGTCGAAGGGCAGCCCGATCCGGTCGAGTTCGACGATGGCGTAGAAGTTGCCGCCGTAGGCCATGTCGTAGCGGACGTCTCCCAGGCCGGGCACCTTGACCACGGCGTCCAGTTCCAGCGCGAAGGCGTCCACGTTGCGCAGGGTGACCTTCTCCGCGCGGCCGTGGCGCACGGACACCCGCGCCTCGACCAGCCCGGCCGGCGTGTCCAGGCGCACGATGGTCTCCGGTTCGGTGACCGTCACCATCCCCGTCTCCACCAGGACGGTGGCCACGCCGATGGTGCCGTGCCCGCACATCGGCAGGAATCCGCTGACCTCGATGTAGAGCACGCCCCAGTCGGCGTCCGGGCGGGTCGGCGGCTGGAGGATCGCGCCGCTCATCGCGGAGTGGCCGCGCGGCTCGTCGACGAGGAACCGGCGCAACTCGTCCAGGTGTTCCACGGCGTGGCGGCGGCGCTCCGCCATGGTGTCCCCGGGGATCGGTCCGACACCGCCGGTGACGACACGGGTGGGCATGCCCTCGGTGTGCGAGTCGACCGCGCTGATCGTACGGACGGAGCGCATCAGGCGGCCTGCCGTTCGACGGCGGCGACGGCGCGGGCCATGTCGGCCTGTACCTGCTCGCGCAGCTGCGGTGGGAGGGGGCCGCGCGGCGGCCGGCAGGGCCCGCCGTACCGGCCTACCTGCTCCATGCCGAGCTTGATGGCCTGGACGAACTCGGTGCGCGAGTCCCAGCGGACGGCCGCGACCAGCGGCTCGTACAGCGCGCGGGCCTCGGCGAGCTTCCCCGCCGTTGCCAGGTCGTACAGGCGTGCGGACTCGGCGGGGAAGACGTTCGGGAAGCCGGCGAACCAGCCGGTGGCGCCCATCAGCAGGCTCTCCAGCACGACGTCGTCGGCGCCGCTGATCACTTCCAGGCCGGGTGCCCGCTCCTTGATCTCCAGCACGCGCCGGACGTCGCCGGAGAACTCCTTGACCGCCACCACGTTGTCGATCGCGGCGATCTCCGCGAGCAGGCCGGGGGTGAGGTCGACCTTGGTGTCGATGGGGTTGTTGTAGACCATCACCGGCAGGCCGACGGACGCGACGGCCTCGAAGTGGGCGAGGATCTCCCCACGGTTGGCGCGGTACATGGTCGGCGGCAGGCACAGCACGCCGTCGGCGCCGTCCTCCGCCGCGAGTTCGGCCCAGTGCCGGGCCTGGTGGGCGCCGACGCCGTGCACACCGACGACGACCGTGCCCGCGTCACCGACCGCCTCGACGGCGGTACGGGCGACCTTTCGGCGCTCCTCGTCGGTCAGCGAGGAGTACTCGCCCGGCGAACCGTTCGGTCCGACGCCGTGACAGCCGTTGTCGACCAGCCAGCGGCAGTGCTCGGCGTACCGGTCGTAGTCCACGGCCAGGCCCGCCGGTGCGGAGGCGTCCTCGTAGTACGGCAGGGCGGTGGCGACCACGACACCGCCGAGAGAGAGGTGCTGCTTCTTGGTGGGGCTCATGAACCGTGCTCCGTTCCAGGGAGGGTGAGTGTTCCAGGGAGGGATCGGTGTACGGGCAGGGGGGATGTTGCGGAGAGCCGAAGCC
>NZ_LR732544.1:6608201-6676747 GCF_902506575.1 Streptomyces mexicanus
GCGGGGGCCCCGCCGCCCGGCGCGCCCCACCCCCGCGCGGGGGCCGGCGGGGGGGCGGGACGCGGGGGGCCCCCGCGCCCCGGGGCCCGGGGGGTGCACGGCATCGAGGCGGCCGTCTTCGAACGTGACGCCTCGCCCGCCGCGCGGGCCCAGGGCGGCATGCTGGACATCCACGACGACTCCGGGCAGGAGGCACTGCGCGCCGCCGGACTGCACGAGCGGTTCCTCGGGTTGGTGCACGAGGGTGGCCAGGCCACACGTGTGCTCGACAAGGACGCGGTGGTCCACCTGGACGAGCCCGACGACGGCACCGGTGAACGGCCCGAGGTGGACCGCGGCGACCTGCGGGACCTGCTGCTGGGTTCCCTGCCGGAGGGCACCGTCCGCTGGAACGCCGAGGTCACCGGCGCGCGGCCCCTGGGAGGCGGCCGGCACGAGGTGACCCTCGCCGACGGCTCCGTGTTCACCACGGACGTCCTGGTCGGCGCCGACGGCGCCTGGTCGCGGATCCGCCCGCTGGTGTCGGCCGCGCGGCCGGCCTACACGGGTGTGTCGTTCGTCGAGGCGGACTTGAAGGACGTCGACACACGCCACCCGTGGGCGGCCGAACTCGTGGGCGGCGGGTTCTTCTTCGCGCTCGGTGCGGGCCGGGGCTTCCTCGCCCACCGCGAGCCGGACGGCAGCGTGCACGTCTACGTGGCACTCCACGCGCCGAAGGACTGGCTGGACACCATCGACTTCGGGGACCGGCGGGCCGCCGCCTCACACGTGCTGGAGCACTTCACCGGCTGGGACGACAGTCTGTGTTCGCTGGTTGCCGACGCCGATGAAGCGCTGGTGCCGCGCCGGATCCACACGCTGCCGGCCGGTCACCGCTGGGACCGCGTGCCCGGGGTGACGCTGCTGGGGGACGCCGCCCACCTGATGTCCCCGTTCGCGGGCGAGGGCGCCAACCTCGCCCTGCTCGACGGTGCCGAGCTGGGCCGGTTCCTCGCCGCCCGGCCGGACGACGTGGAGGCCGCGCTTGCCGCGTACGAGGAGCGGCTGTTCCCGCGCAGCGCGGCCGCGGCGGCGGACTCGGCCCACGGCGCGGCCCTGCTGTTCGCCCAGGACGCGCCGCGCGGCCTGCTGGAGATGTTCGCCGGCCGGGCGTGAAGCGGGCGGCCGACGGTCTGTTCGCGCGCCCCGGGACGATCCCTGAGCCCATGACCGCGCACCTCGGCATCGAACGCGGTGCGGGACGGCGTCACGCCGGCCCGGCTGCGCGTGCCGTGCCGCGCCTCCTCAGATGCGCATGCGCCGACGCCCGCGCGCCGGCTTGCGGCCGGTACGGGCGTCCAGCGCCAGCAGGGTGCCTTTGCGGGTGCCGACGTGGACGACGCCGTCGGCCAGGACCGGAGCCGTCCCGGAACCGTCCAGCAGATACCTTCGCAGGACCGCGCCGGCCGTCAGACTGACCTTGAACAGGCCCACGCCCGCCTTGCCGCTGACGAACCATCCCTCGGTGCCGCTGATGGCGACGGAGGAGGCGCCGTAGCGGCTGGGGAGGTGCCAGTCCGCCTCGCCGGACTCGGCCGAGCAGGCGTACGCGCCGCCATGGCTGTCGCCCACGAGGACCAACGGGCCGGACACCGACGGGGTGTTGTCGATCACGCCGGCCGCCTGGCTGCCCCAGCGGTGGTCGCCGGTGGCCGCGTCGTAGGCGTGGAGTTCGCCCCGCCCGGTGCCGACGTAGAGCGTGCCGTCCGCGACGCTCGGCGTGCAGCAGGTGAGTTGTGTGTCGCCGGAGGGCCGATGCCACAGCAGCTCCCCGCTCGCCGCGTCGAAGGCGCTCAACTCCCCCTTCGCGCCGTGCACATGGACCCGGCCGTCCGCCACGGCCGGGCCGGACGCCGAGCCGTCGGGCAGCAGGCGCTGCCAGCGCGGCTCGCCCGTCGCCGCGTCCAGCGCCCACAGCCTGCTCGCGTCGCGCAGCACGTAGGCGGGGTGGTGGACGAGGTACACCAGCCCGCTGTCGACGACCGGTGCGGCCGACCGCCCGACCCGATGCCGCCGGCGCTCCCGTCCGTCGTCCGCGCCGATGGCGTGCAGGATGCCGTCGTCCCCGACGACGAACACCGTACCGTCGGCGAGCGCGGGGCTCCGTTTGAGCGCGCTGTCGGCGGCGCGCCAGCGCGGTGCGCCCGTCACCGCGTCCAGCGCGTGACAGTGGCCGTCGGCGCAGCTCACCAGGACGGTGCCCGCGCAGGCGACGGGCTCGGCGACCACGGGTGCGCCCAGGTCGACACTCCACGCCTCGAAGCCGGCCGGGGGCAGCCCTTCGGGGAAGACGCCGGTGTGCGCCGCGTTCCCGCGGGACATGGCGCAGGGCCGGGCGTCCTGCTCGTGCGGCGGGGTTCCTCGGCCGACGGGGCCGTCGCGGGCCGCCGCCCGGCCGGTCGCGGTTCCTGCCCCGACCGCTGGTCCAGGAGTTCCACGAGGCGGACCAGCGAGCGGAGTTCCGCCGTCGCGGCCGCCGCGTCGTCCGGGAGCGGGCCGGTGGTGACCGGGCGCACATGGCACAGGTGGTCGCCGCCGACCCGCCACTGCAGCCAGGCCCGGTCGTCCGCGAACTCACGCACGGTGGGCGTCAGCAGCTGTCGGGCAACTTCCGGGTCCGTGGTCTCCACGACGTGGACCTCGTCGTACGCCGGGTCGCCGAGCTCGCACAGGTGGCGGTGCGGGCGCTCACTGACCAGCCGCTTCAGCAGGGGGACCGTGGTGTCCACGGCCAGTGCGTGCCGGGAGACCGCGACCAGCGGCAGCGGTTCGGGCAGCTCGACCAGGAGCACGGTCCACACGGTGTGGCGCGGCAGCCGGGACCAGAGCGGCGTGGGCGCGCTGTCCACGCAGTCGAACACGGTGACCCGCCGGCCCTCCAGGGTCCCGCTGACCGCGAATCTGGCCGCCGACCGATCGGGGTCCGCACCGACGATCGCCTCCTGCCAGCGTTCCAGCAGGTCGGGACGCTCGTCCCAGTACTCCTATCCCCGTTCCGCCGCCGTCTTCCGCCGCGCGTCGGCCCGTCGACGCAGGTCCGTCCGTCCGGCCATGCCCACCTCCCCTGGACGCAGAGGAACATCCTGCACACGACAAGACCGGTCGTACCAGCGGTCTTCACGGTCGGCTCGCTCGCCCTCCCGTCACCGCGGAGGAGAGCGAAGTGGCATTCCAGGCGGCTTCTGCCATGCGGAAGACTTCCTCCACCGCGGCGTCCGGGTCGTCCGCCTCCCGGGCCAGCGAAAAGGCGTCGATCACGCACCGCGCGATGCTCCGGCAAGCCGTGGTCGTCTGCGTCAGGCCGAGGTCGGCGGCGATGGCCCTCGCCAGCGACTCCGCGTGACGCACCCTCATGGACTGCTCGTACTGGCGCAGCGCCGGAGAGGCGTCGATCAGGCGCCAGAGGGGGGCGGCGGCGTCCCCGGTGCAATGGCGCACCAAGGCGTGGATCTCGCGGCGCAGGGCGGGGATGAGCGGCTCGTCCGGTGCCCGGTCGGTGACCGCGCGGGTGAGCCGGCGTTCGAAGTCCTCGTCCTGTTCGAACACCAGGGCCTCTTTCGAGGCGAAGTGGGAGAAGAGCGTGGTGACGGCCACATCGGCCTCCGCGGCCACGTCGCGGATGCCCACCGCGTCGTACCCGCGGTCCAGAAAGAGCCGCAGGGCGGTGTCGGCGATCTTCTGACGGGTCGCGGCCTTCTTGCGCTCACGGCGCCCGGACGATGGCACGGTCATGGCCTGACCCTATCAAGTCCGCATCCGTAACCGTTTCAAAACACTAACCGTTAGTGTTAGGGTCCGCGGCATGAAGAAGGTGAGCTTCGCCGAGTTCGGCGGTCCCGACGTTCTGCACCTCATAGACGCCGAGGAGCCCCACGCGGGCCCCGGCCGGATACGCATCGCCGTGCGGGCGGCGGGTGTGAACCCCGCCGACTGGCGGGTCCGCGAAGGCCAGGTCCTGGCCGCCCACCCGGTCGAGTTGCCCGCCGGAGTCGGGCTGGACGCCTCCGGAGTGGTGGACGAGGTCGGCGAGGGAGTCGAAGGGGTCGAGATCGGCGACCACGTGTTCGGCGAAGGCTCCAGCACCTACGCGGAGTTCACCGTGCTGTCGGCCTGGGCCCGCATGCCCGAGGGCCTGTCGTTCGAAGAGGCCGCCGGGTACCCCTCCGTCGTGGAGACCGCGCTGCGCATCCTTCGCGAGGTCGGTGTGCGGCCCGGGCAGACACTGCTGGTCAGCGGCGCCTCCGGAGGAGTCGGTTCGGCGGTGCTGCAGATCGCCCGCGACCGCGGCATCACGGTGATCGGCACGGCCGGGGCCGCCAACCAGGACTATCTGCGCAGCCTGGGCGCCCTCGCCACCACCTACGGCGAGGGCTGGGTCGAGCGCGTGCGGCAGTTCGGCCCCGTCGACGCGGCCCTCGATCTGGCCGGCTCCGGGGTGATCCGCGAACTCGTCGAGCTGACCGGGGACCCGCACAAGGTGATCTCCATCGCCGACCTCGACGCGCCGCGGTTCGGCGTCCGCTTCTCCGGCGTGGCCGGAAGCGTCCCCGACGCACTCGCCGAGGCCGTCGGCCTCATCACGCGGGGAAAGCTCCACATCCCGGTCGAGAAGACCTACACGCTCGCCGAAGCCGCGGCCGCCCACGCCGACAGCCAGGCCGGCCACACACGCGGCCGCCGGGTCATCGTCATCTGAAGCCGACTCGCGCGGCGACGACGCCCCCGCCGCCCCCGGCACCAGGCCGACCCGGCCGATGACCCCGGCCACGCGCGGGCGGGTGCAATTCTCCTGCACGGCCGGAGTCCGGAAGGGGGTCCGTCCGCGGACCATTCACTCGTTCACGTGAATCGGCCGACTGTATGACCGCCCGGTCTTCCCGCGCTGGGTAGCGTGCGTGCTCGAACCGGCCCGATGGGACCGGTGCGCAGGAGGTCAGGAGGGGGTGCGGGGATGACGGACGGTCCTTCGAGCCAGGGCGGCGGACTGTCGCGGCGCAGGCTGCTCGCGTCCTCGGCCGCCGCGGGCGGCGCGGTGTGGCTGATGCGGGGGCTGGTCCGGCCGGACGGCGCGTACGCGGCCCCGGCACCACCGCCGGGCTTCCCGGCCGGGATCGACCTCTACCGGCGCGCGTACGAGAACTGGGCCGGTGAGATCCGCACCGACCAGCTGTGGACGTGCGCGCCGCGCACCCCTCAGGAGGTGCTCGACGTCGTCAACTGGGCCCACGGCGCCGGCTGGACGGTGCGCGCGCAAGGGCAGCGACACGGCTGGGCCCCCCTCACGGTGGCCGACGGCACCCCCGCCGCGGCCCGCGTCGTCCTGCTGGACACCACCGCACACCTCACCGCGATGTCCCTGGAGCGGCAGGCCGCCGACGGATCGGCCACGATCCGGGTCCAGGCCGGCGCCTCACTGGAGGCGCTGCTGGCGTTCGCCGGCGCCGCCGGACACGGGGTCACCTCCGCGCCGGCACCCGGCGACCTCTCGGTCGGCGGCGCGCTCGCCATCGGCGCGCACGGCACGGCCGTCCCCGCCCTGGGCGAGAACCCTCCGCCCGGCCACGGCTACGGCTCGCTGAGCAATCTGGTCACCGAGCTGACCGCGGTCGTCTGGGACGACCACGCCGGCCGTTACGTCCTGCGGACCTTCGGCCGGGCCGAGCCCGACTGCGACGCGCTCCTCACCCACCTCGGCCGCGCACTCGTCACGGAGGCCGTGGTGCGGGTCGGCGCCGACCACCACCTGCGCTGCCGGTCCTTCGTGGACATCCCCGCCACCGAACTGTTCGCCGCCCCCGGCGCCCCGGCCGGCACCCGCACCCTGGCCCGCTTCGTGGACCGCGCCGGCCGGGTGGAGGCGATCTGGTTCGCCTTCACCGACCGCCCCTGGCTGAAGGTGTGGACCGTCGCCCCCACACGGCCGCTCGCCTCCCGCGCGGTCGACGAGCCGTACAACTACCCGTTCTCCGACTCCCTCCCCGAGCCGGTGGCCCGGCTGGCCGGGGACCTGATCTCCGGGGCGTGGGCCAGTGCGCCCCTCTTCGGGCAGGTCCAGTACCTGCTGACGAAAGTCGCGTTGACCGGCGACATCTCCGACGTCCTGCTCTCGGGAACCCTCGTGCGGGACGTGCTGACCGGCGACGTGCTCACCCACCTGCTCGCGGGCGGCCTGCGCTCGGACCTGTGGGGCGCCTCGCGCAATCTGCTGCAGTACGTGCGGCCCACCACGCTGCGCGAGACCGCCAACGGCTATGCCGTCCTCACCCGCCGCGCCGACCTGCAGTGGGTGGTCAGCCGGTTCGCCGACTTCTACCGCACACTGCTCGCGCAGTACGCCTCGCGCGGCGAGTACCCGGTCAACGGCCAGGTGGAGATCCGGGTGACCGGACTGGAGGATCCGTCCGTGTGCGGCGTCCCCGGCGCGCGGCCCCCGCTGCTGTCCGCCCTGCGACCGCGTCCCGACCGGCCCGAGGCCGACACCGCCGTGTGGATCGACGTCCTCTCCCTGCCGACGACACCCGCCCTGCACCGCTTCTACCGCGACATCGAGCAGTTCCTTCTGGCCCTGGACGCGGACCGGGCCACGGTGCGCGTGGAGTGGTCCAAGGGCTGGGCCTACACCCACACCGCCGCATGGTCCGACCCGGACGTCCTCACCCGTGCCGTTCCCGCCGGCCACCGCGCCGGGGGTGGCCCGGGCTGGGACGAGGCGGTCGCGATCCTCCACCGGCTCGACCCCCACGGCGTGCTGTCCAACCCGTTCCTCGACGCACTGCTGCGCTGAGCGGACGGGCAGCCGGCCTGCGGCACCCCCACGCCGTGCTGCCGTAGGGCAGGACGATCACGGCGGCGGAGAAGGGCGGACGCCCGCCGTCGTGGGCGCGCCGCCGCGAGCGGCCCCGACGGGAGTCTCCCTCGTCCCTCGTCTCGCTCGTCCGTCCGCCTTGCTCCGGAAGGTCGTCCGCCCACCGGGACGTCGGCGCAAGGCCGCCTGCCGCGACCGGCCGCCGGGGGGGGCCGACTCGCCGGCGATCGGCCCGGCGGTGATTCGGCCCGGCGTGATCGGCCGATCCCCGACTGCCCGTCCCGGACGGCCCGTCCTGGACCGGCCGGTGCGGGGGTCCTCGAAGGGGGCGAGACCAGGGCCGGGTGTGGCCGCCGGTCCGATGGGGCGACCGGCGCGGGTGACCGGTGGTGGGACTGGTGGCGGCGTTGCCGACCAGGGTCCGCGCCGGGCCACGGACGGGGAAACGGCAAGGTATTTCCACGGGGAAACCTCTGGGGTGGGCCTGACTTGCTCGGGTATCGTGCTCCCGGGCTGGGCGGGGGGTGTACGCGGCGGGCCCGCCCCGGCGGAAGCACGGACTCTGGCCACAGGCCCGGCCTCCGAGGCCGCAACCATGACCGGAGACGAGAACACCCAGACCGCCCCCGCTTCCACCACTGCCGAGCAGGACGCGCCGCGCCCGGCGCGCACCGGCAGGAACACGTCGACGTCGCGCCGCCCGGGCGCGCGGAAGGCAGCACCGGCCGGAACCCCGGCGGGCGGCACCGATCCGCGGTTCGAGAACGGCCCGCTCGCGGTCGTCGACGTCGACGCCGACGGACAGGTCCTGGCCTACTGCACCGGCGGCCTGATCCTGGACGTGCCCGCCAAGTCCCTCCCGTCCCTGGTGGAGTGGACGTTGAAGGAGGCGAAGCTCGGGCAGCCGAAGCTGTCCGGCCCGGGCAAGGACGCCGACCCGCTGCTCGTGCTCACCGAAGCCGCGCTGAAGCGCTACGGCCTCCCCGTCACCCTCACCGACGAGGAGCGCCTCACCGGACGGATTCCGGAGAACCACAAGGTCATCAAGCAGCCCGCCCGCGCCGACTGGAAGCTCACCAAGCGCGGGTTCGGGCCGTGGGCCAGGATCTACCGCCCGGCGCAGGGCTCGGAGCGCGCCTGCGTGCAGCTGTGCATCCCGTCGTGGCACGCGCTCGACTCCCGCCACTGGGGCAACGCCGCACAGCTGCCGCCGGCCGAACTCGCCCGGCTCCTGGGCGTGTACGCGTCCCGGGTGATGACGCCGCGCGGCTCCACCGCCGTCACCGGCCTTGAGCTGATGACCGCGCTGCACCCGCCGACCCGCGCCTCCGAGCCCGACGCGACGGGCAAGCGGCACTCCGAGCACAACCCCGGAAGCCTGGGCAAGGACCCGGTCGACTGCGCCCCGTGCGAAGCGCCCGACGGACACCCACTGCTCAAGGACCTGCCGCGCTTCCACGTGCGCGGCCCGGCGGAGAAGCTGTTCGAGGAGGCCTACGACTGGGCGCGGCCGATGACCGACGACGAATGCCGGCACCGCTACCTGGTCGGCATCGACGTGAACATGGCCTTCGCCGCCGGCGCCAACGGCCTGACCGTCGGCCTCGGCGCACCGACGCACGTCAACAAGCCGATGTTCGACCCGAAGCTGCCCGGCTCATGGCTGGTCGACCTCTCCCACGTCGATCTGTCGAAGGTGAAGGTCGGCAAAGAATGGGTGGAGCTGGACGGCAGCCTGCTGCCCTCCCCGTTCACGCCGCAGGGCGACCACCCGACGGGCCCGGCCTGGTACGCGACGCCCACCCTCGCCTACGCCCAGGAACTCGGCTACGAGGTCCGTCCGATCGAGGCGTACGTCCGGTACGACAACGGCCGCTACCTGGACGGCTGGTACCAGCGACTGCGCGACGCCTACCTCGCCACGATGGCCGACCTCGGCGTGCACGCGGACATGGCGCCGGCCGAATTCCTCGCGGCCATGGACGGCTACAAGGAACGCGATCCGGACCTGGCGGTCGTCGTCTCGGCGATCAAGGCGACCGTCAAGGGCGGCCTGGGCAAGCTGCGCGAGCGCCCCCGCGGTGAGGGCTGGCGGCCCGGCGAGCCGTGGCGGGCCCTGTCCCGGCCCACCTGGCGGCCGGACATCCGGGCGGCGGTCATCTCCCGCACCCGCATCAACCTGCACCGCAAGATCGTCAAGCATGCGGCCTTCACCGGTCAGTACCCCGTCGCGATCCTGTCCGACTGCGTCGTCTACGCGGCAGACGGCCCCTCTCCGCTGGACTTCCTGCCCTACCGGGACGGCAAGCCGCTGCCCGGCGGCTTCAAGCTCGGCGTCAACCCCGGCCTGGTCAAGCACGAGGGCACCCAGACCGTCCTGTGGGGCGAAGAGGTCCGTGAGCGGTTCAACGCCCCGGAGCTCAACCTCGCCCGTTACATCAAGGACGGCACCGTCACCGACGCCGACAACGGAGAATAGGAGAGGGCCACGATGAGCCTGTTCGGGGACGGCCTGGACGCCGCGGTGCAAAAGGCCTTCACCCGCCCGGCGCCCAAGAGCGCGCCCGCGCAGATGCGGTACCTGGTCAAGCAGCTCAAGGGCACCAAGGCGGTCGCCCAGATGCTGCGGATCTCCCAGCGCACCGTCGAACGGTACGTGAAGGACCAGATCAAAAAGCCCCGCCCGGACCTCGCCGCGCGTCTGGAGCGCGAGGTGAAGAAGCGGTGGCAGCCGCAGATCCGGGCCAGGGCCCGGCAGCAGGCGGCGACCACCGGCGGCATCGTCATCGACACCCGGGCCCGGCTCGGCTACGTCGCACCGATCGGGACGACGGACGAGGATCGCATCCGGCACTTGACCGTCGCCCTGCCCCCGCAGTACGCGGCCCGCCTCTTCGCCGCCCAGGAGGCCGGCGCCGGCGACCAACAGCTCCAGCAGATCGCCGCCGACGCGCTCCGCGAGGTGTACTTCCAGGACGGCGGCCGCCGCGCCGGGAGCCTCGAGGAGGTCCACTTCACAGACATCGAGCACCTGGAATTCGAGCTGTAGCCCGACATGCCCCGAACGGCGCGCGAGCCCGGACCGACTGATCGGTCCGGGCTCGCGCGTGTGGCCGTTGGGGAACGATCGGCCTTCCCCCGTCGGCTGTTCCTGCTCGCTGCCCGAGTGAGTTCGGGGTGTGGCCTTTGTCCTGGCGAAGCGCGTTGACCGCCGCCAGGGCGTGCAGCAGGGCGTCAGGGGGGCGGGTTATGGATTCGGCGACGCTCTGGACCTTGCCGACGGCTGACCGGGTGCTCGCCCGGGCGGCGGTGACCTGTCCTTGGACTTCCCGGTGGGCCTCGTTGAGGTACCGGCAGGCCGGCAAACGATGAGATAGAACGTTCGGTATTGACAAGGGGCCGTTGGGTGACTCTAATGATGAGACCGAACGTTCTCCCTGTGGTGTGGGCCGGGCGCCACTGTGCCTGTCGCGGTATTGCCGTGGCTGCTTTGTCGCGTCCGGCCCGCTGAGTCGACGGTGTCCGGGCCCGTGGGGGCCGGGGCAGCGTCCGTGCGGGCCGGGTCCGGCTCTCGGCATCCGCTCTTCGCACCGTGAAGTCATGTTCGTCAATTCGTCGTTGAGTCGAGAGGTCGCATCATGCGTTTTCGTGTTCGTGTTCCGCGTCGGGTCGCGCTGGGCGCCGGTGCCCTGACGCTGCTCGCTGCCACTACCGCGCCGGGTGTGGCGATGGCGACGGACAAGGGGTCTTCGTCCCGGTCGGCTTCGGTGAAGCCGACGGTCGTTCTGGTCCATGGGGCATGGGCGGATTCCTCCAGTTGGTCGCGGGTGATGGAGCGGCTGCGCGCGGACGGCTATCCGGTGCGTGCCATCGCCAATCCCCTGCAGGGGCTGGCCAGTGACACGGCCTATGTGTCCAGCTACCTGTCCACGATCGAAGGACCCGTGGTGCTGGTGGGTCATTCCTACGGCGGCGCGGTGATCACGAACTCCGCCGCATCCGACCCCGACGTCGAGGCCCTGGTCTACATCGCCGGTTTCATCCCCGCGAAGGGGGAGACGGTGGGTGACCTGGCCGCCCAGTCCTCACCGGCCGTCCCGCTGGTGTCGACCGCCGTCCCGGACGGCACCGACGTGTCGATCGCTCCGGACCACTTCCGGGAGGTCTTCGCCGGTGATGTCGACCGGACCACGGCCGCCGATCTGGCGGCGGTTCAGCGTCCCGCCAACACCAGGGCCGTCACCGACGCCAGCGTCCAGGAGGCGTTCCGCACCATCCCGTCCTGGAGCCTGATCACCCGTCAGGATCACGCCATTGCCCCCGCCCTGCAGCGCACCATGTCCCGGCGGGCCGGTGCACACACAGAGGAGGTCGACGCCTCCCACGCCGTGATGATCAGCCACCCCGCCACCGTCACCCACATCATCGAGGACGCCGCCCGCCACACCCGATGACCCGGCCCTACGCGAATGTTCGCCGGCCGACGCCTTCCCGGCCGGAACCTCCATCGCCGGCGCCGGCCGGACCGACCCACGTGCCGGCCGGCGAAGGCTGACGAGGCGAGCAGCACACCACGTTTTCGCAGAATCCCTGAGGCAGCGACAGAGACATGGAGAGAGGTGTCATGACTGTGACGACACACCAGCAGCTCGGCCGACTGACGGACGCCCTGCGGCGGTTCGTTCCCGCCGGGCAGGTGGTGTCCACCGGGCCGCGGTACGACGCCGGCCGGACCCTGTGGAACGGCGCCGTGTCGTCCCGCCCCGGCGCGATCGTGCGGTGCGCGGATGCGGCCGAGGTCGGGACCGCCGTACTGGCCGCGCGGGAGTCCGGAGTGCCTGTGACCGTGCGCGGCGGCGGCCACGACTGGGCCGGAAGGGCGCTGAGCGACGGCGGCCTGACCATAGATCTCTCCGGCCTGCGTCAGGTGACGGTGGACCCGGAGGCGCGGGTCGCCGAGGTGGCGGGAGGGGCGACGGCTGCCGATCTCGCCGCCGCGGCGCAGCCTTTCGGCCTGACCGCGGCGACCGGCACCGCCGGTTCCGTGGGTATGGCGGGCCTGACGTTGGGCGGCGGCTGCGGGCCGCTCAGCGGCCGCTTCGGGCTCGCCCTGGACAACCTGCTGTCCGCGGAGGTGGTGCTGGCCGACGGCTCGGTCGTCACGGCCGACGCCGAACGGGAGCAGGAGTTGTTCTGGGCGCTGCGCGGCGGTGGCGGGAACCTCGGTGTCGTCACCTCGATGCGGGTGCGCCTGCACGCCGTACCGACACTGCTGTCCGGCATGGTGCTGTTCGGGTGGGAGCAGGCCGCGTCCGTACTGGCCGGGCTGGCGGACGTACTGGCCGGAAGCCCGGACGAGTTGACCGTGCAGTCCGGTGTCCTGCCCGGCCCCGACGGCCGACCCGTCGTGTTCCTCTCACCCACCTGGAGCGGCGACGACGCCGCGGCGGGGGAGAGGGCGCTGGCGCGGCTGGACAGCCTCGGCACCCCCCTCGTCTCCCAGGTCGCGCCCACCACCATGCCCGAGATGCTCGCGGCCATCGACGCGCAGTTCCCCTTCGGCCGGCACGTCGAGATCCGCACGCGTTCCGTACCGTCGCTGACCTCGGGAGTACGTGACGTGCTGAGCCTCGCGGGCGCCACCCTGACCTCCCCCCACTCGGCGATCTCCCTGCACAGCCTGCACGGAGCCGCGGCACGGGTACCCGTGACGGACACGGCGTTCGGCAACCGTGACCCACACCTCATGATCGAGATCATCGCCCAGTGGGAGCCCGGGGACACCCGTGCTGCGGAGCACCGCACCTGGGCGGGCGAACTGGCCGACGTCCTCGAGCCCGAGGCACTGCCGGGCGGCTACCCCAACCTCCTCGGCCCCGAAGCGGCCGCCCAGATCGCCCACGCCTACGGGCCCAACACCGAGCGACTGCTCACCGCCAAACACCGCTACGACCCGTACCACGTATTCAACGCGACACCCCTGCCGTCTCCGTCCCGCGCCCGGTGACGGCCCGTTGGAGCAGGACGGCACACCTCCCGCATACACCGACAACCGAGGCAGACCATTGAACGTGCGAAACGCTCTGATCCGCTACGCCGCGATCACCGGCCTTCTGGGAGCCGCGACCGTGCTGACCACTCCGCAGGCCATGGCCATGAGTGCCCCCGCGAACACCGAATCCGTCACTGTCACGGTCAATGCGGCCGAGCCACTGAGGAAGCTCGGTCCTCTCACGGATCTCGTCATCGAGCGTATCCGCGTGAGCGACGACGTGGCGGCGTCCAAGTTCGGCACCGGCTCACCCATCGAAGACCCGGTACGTGAGGCGCAGGTACTGGAACAGGTCCGGACACAGGCCGAGGCCGCCGGGGTGAACCCGGACGCGGCCGTGGCGTTCTTCCAGGACCAGATCGCCGCGAGCAAGGTCGTGCAGAAGGGCCTGTTCGCCCGCTGGACCGCGCACCCGGAGGAGGCGCCGACGACGCGCCCCGACCTCGGACCGATTCGCGAGCGACTCGACCAGTTGACCACGGCCCTGCTCCAGGAGCTCAAGGACACGGAGCACTTGCGTGACAAGCCCGTCGCCTGCACGGTGCAGTTGGCCCTGGCTGCCGGGTCGGGGGCAGTGCTGGAACGGCTCGACACGCTCCACCGCCAGGCGCTCGGGACGGCCACACAGTCGGTGTGCCGCTCCGGCGAGCCGGCCGGACGACACTGATCCGCCGGTGCCGTCGTCTTCCCGGTGCGGGAGCCACCCGCTCCGAGTCGCCGGCGGCACCGCGGCACACGCCAGGGCCACCACGCGAGGCGAAGGCATCCGCATGGCGATGGGTGCCCCGGAGGCCCGCCAGGGGATGGGCACCGGCTCGGTCACGCGGGAGTAGGCCGAGCGGGAGCACCCGCTCTGGCGGCCCTGACCAAGAACCATCACGTCGGCTGAACATCCGGCACGGGTCCGGCAGGCCGGCCGAGAGGGCCGGTCGTGGCACATGGCCGGAGCCCCCGTCGTTCAGTCGGCGGACCGGGCGGCCGCGCCGGACGACGCGGCCGGTCGGTCAGGCGGACCGGGCCTGCAGGATTCCCTCGACGCCCTGCAGGAAGGTTTCGGAGACCAGTTCCGGGTCGGACAGGCAGCCGGAGGCCATGGCGCCGTCCCGGAGCATGACGAGATGCCGGCCGGAGGGTCCGGCGGGCGCGTTGCCCATCTGGGCCAGCAACCCGGTGACGGTGTCCAGGAACCACTGCCGGTGGGCCAGGACGGCCCGGTGGACCGGGTGGTCCGGATCGGGGTATTCCGCTGCCGCGTTGAGGAAGGCGCATCCCCGGAATCCCGGAGACCGGATACCCGCGGTGATGGTCCGGCAGATCGCCCTGACCTTGTCCGCCGCCGACTCCTCGCCCGCCTGAGCAGCCTCGGCCTGTGCCCGGAGGTCCCGGTCGGCCTGGTCGAGGTACGCGAGGACGAGGTCTTCCTTGCCCGTGAAGTGCCGGTACAGCGTGGCACGGGTGACCCGCGCCTCCGCAACGATCCGGTCGACACCGACGGAGTGGATCCCCTCCGCGTAGAAGATCCTGGTCGCCGTGGTGAGCAGCCGCGATCGCGCTTCCGACGTGCTGCCTTCTCTCGTCCTCTGGCTCATACGCCCAGGTTAGCGAACAGCTGGAGAGAACGGTCGGTACAGCCTGGCCCCAGGGCGCTGCGGGCGCCGATCTCTACGATTTCGGCATGCCGTTGCCCTCCAACGCCGACTTCAGGTTGCGCAAGGCGTAGAACACCTGGGACTTCACCGCGCCCTGCGGGATGCCCAGGGCCGCGCGCGGCATCACGGCCCCTCCCGTTCGACCCCGCCCACCAGGGGAAGAGCGGCGGAGAGCTCCGCGACCTCGAGGATCCTTACCGTCGCGGTGAGGACATCTCCTACGCGATCGACGCGCTCACCACCATCCCCGGCATCGACCCGCGGCGCATCGGTGTCCTCGGCATCTGTGCCGGCGGCGGCTACGCGGCGGCCTCCGCCCGTAGAGACCACCGCATCAGGGCGGACACCGGCCCGGCGATCCTTCGCGGTCACTCACGGGGCTGGCCGGGCCGGGCGTTGTCCGCGACTTCCGGCATCCGTTTATCCGGTCGGTCTTCCGGGGCGGCGGCGTCTGCTCCGCCCGGCTGCCGGTGGCGAGGCCCGCCGGCATCTCACCACCACCAACCACTACGGCTGGGCAGCTGGAAAGAACGCGGCTGTGACCTCGGCGCCTGGATGCGCCAGAGAGGTAGAACGTTCGGTCTTGACACGCCGTAGCATCCTTGCCACTCTGTAGATGCAGAACGTTCTGTCTCGCAAGGGGCCCTCCCGCTGACCCGGGGCGCCACCCCATCGCGGCACACGCCGAACTGCCTTCTCCTCCACCCATCCAATGAAAGGCTTTGCTGTGAGCGTGAAAGGGTTTGCTGTGGGCACTGTTACTGCTCCATCAGGTGTTACCGGAACGGCGTCTGCTCTACGCCGGCTGTACTTCGTGCGGTTCGCGTTCGCCATCGTGTGGGCGCTGGTGATGTTCACGATGGCGGACGAGATCACTCCGGTCGGGGCGGTGCTCCTGGTGCTGTATCCGCTGTTCGACGTAGGTGCCGCCGTCGCCGACGCCAGGTCGTCCCGCACCACCGGATCCCCCGTGCTGCTGTATGTGAACATGGCGGTCAGCCTGGTCGCCGCCGCGGGTGTGGGCATCGCGTGCGCCTCAGGGATCGGGGCGGTGCTGCGGGTGTGGGGCGCCTGGGCGATCGTGTCCGGGCTCGTCCAGCTCATCGTGGCCGTGCCCCGCCGCAGGCTGGGCGGCCAGTGGCCGATGATCCTCAGCGGCGCCATCTCGGTCCTGGCCGGAGCCTCGTTCGTCGCGTCGGCCGGCGCCGACGACCCCGCCCTCACCGGCGCCATCGGCTACGCCGTCCCGGGCGGCATCTTCTTCCTCCTCTCGGCCCTGCGCCTGGGCCGCGCCGCCCAGGAGAGCTGACATGGCCGCCCCCGCAACCGACATGGTGGCTCACACGTATGACGTGGTGGTGATCGGTGCGGGTCCGGTCGGGGAGAACGTCACCGGCCGGGTGGGAGAGGGCGGCCTGAGCGCTGCCGTCGTCGAGCGGGACCTGGTCGGGGCGAACGCTCCTACTGGTGAGCATGCCGACCAAGGCACGGCTGCGCAGCACGGCCGCGCTGCGGGCGGCCCGCCGGCGCCCAGTGCGCGCGAGGCGGTGACCGGGGACCTGGACGTCGTGGCCGTGCCGCGCCGCCGGGTCAACGGCTGACACCCGGTTCATGCCTCACCGTCGCTGACACCCTCCGGGTGGTCACGTAGACGACAAGCCGCCGGCCGGCGGGTGGCTGCATGCCGCCGGTGACGTCAACCACCGCGCACTCCTCACCCACCAGGCCAAGGACCGGGTCCGCACCGTGGGCGACGTCATCGTGGCGCGCGCCGACGGCGAAACCGCCGACGACAGCCCCTGGGGCCGTCACGCCGCCACCGCCGACGAACACGCGGCGCCCCAAGTGGTGTTCATCGAGCCTGCCTGAAGGCGTCCGCCATTCCAGTCAGCTCGGCGACTTTCGGCAGCAGCTCGGGGAACCATCCCGCCTCATCGCGGGACAGGGTGGAGGGTAGATGCGCCGCCGACGTACAGCGGGCGCAGGTACCGGCGAAGTGCCGTCGCAGGGCGGGCAGGTCTGGTGCAAGCGCGGTCGGACCGCCGGACGCCGGACGGGGCCGTCACTCTGCCCCACCGACGCCGCAGCGTACGGCGTGCGGCTCAACAGAGTCCGGACCGGCGCCGACGTGGCGATGGCGTCGCCGATCTCCTCGGGTTCGCCGACGCGGCCGAGCGCGGTCTGCCCGGCGAGACCCTGGCGCGTTTGTCAGCACTTCTTTGGGCACCACCGCACGGACCAGAAGTGGCTCTACGGGGTACGAAGTTGATCTGGCTCCACCGCCGGTCAGAAAGATCGGTAGAGCGATGGGCAGACGCCGGTAGGGTGGCCTGTTGTGGACGCGGGGACAGGAAACGAGATGGTTGCGGTCCCGTCGGGACAGGTGACGTTGTCGGACCGGCGGACGCAGAGCAGTTGGCCGGTCGAGGTCGCGCCGTTTGAGATGTCGGCGTTCCCGGTTACGCAGTCCTGGTACGCACGAGTCACGGGCCGACGGCCGAGTAGCGCCCAGGGCGATCGGCTGCCGGTTGAGGGTGTTTCGTGGTGGGATGCGGTCCAGTTCTGTAACGCCTTGTCCCAACGGGAGGGGCTGACGCCCGCGTATCGCCTGTGCGTCGATGCCGAGACGGCCGAGTGGGATGCTTCCGCAGAGGGGTACCGGTTGCCGACCGAGGCCGAATGGGAGCACGCCTGCCGTGCAGGCACTACTGGCCCGCGGTACGGACAGCTTGACGAGGTCGCTTGGTACCAGGGGAATTCCGATGGGCGGATCCACTCTGTCGGCGGCAAGCAGCCCAACGCATGGGGCCTGTACGACATGCTGGGCAATGTGTGGGACTGGTGCTGGGAGACGTCTACGACGCCGAGGTGTATGGGGCCTACCGGGTCCTCCGTGGTGGTGGATGGGCCGACGAGCACTGGAGCTGCCGGGCGTCGGTGCGGCGGCGCAGCCACCCGACCTTCCGGATCGACGACGTGGGATTTCGCATCGTGCGCTCCACACCGCTGAGCTGACCCGCCTCATCGCCGGCTACGGCTGCGTCGACCTGCTCTGCCTCGACGAGTCCGGCTATCTCGACCTGGACAAGGCCGGCGCCAAGCTGCTGTTCCAGATCTTCACCGAGCGGCAGGAGCGGCAGGCCATCGCGATCGCCTCGAACGCTCCCTTCTCGGAGTGGAAGCAGACCTTCACCGACCCCCGTCTCTGCACAGCGATCGTCCACCGGGTCACGTTCAACGCGCACATCGTCGAGACTGGCACGCAGTCCTACCGGTTCGCGCAGACCCAGAAGAAACCCCGTCGCTGACCTGCACCGACAACCGCTGGCCTTCCTCACGGGAGACCGACCGCAGCCATGTCGGGCCCGACCGTCAAGTCCCAGTGCCGGCCGCACCATCGCCCGTTCTCGTCCAGCCGCCGCGGCCACCGGGAGGTCCGCGGCTTGAGCCGAGCCGGGTCGGCAACCCTCCACACACCTGTCGGGGATGCGCTGACGGAGGCCCGCCGAGGCGTCACAGCTACCGCCCACACCCTCTACCCGGGCCAGCGGAACCCCCCGATCGAAGTGGGGCCAAATCACCTTGCCACAGGGGCGTGAATCACACCGATCCACGCCCCCTCCACCCCGGCAGTGGAGCCAAAACAAGTGCTTACAGACAGACGCGGGCGCCCCGCGCCAGCAGCGGTACAAGCGACTGGATGAGGAAGAATGTGCCCCGCACGTTCGTGCCGAATACCGTGTCGAAGTCGTCGGCCGTGACAGTTTCCAGCGGGCCGAAGACACCCACCCCCGCGCTGTTGACCACGATATCGAGCCGCGAAGCCCCCCAGCGCTCAAGCAGTCCGCTCAGCTCGGAAGTGAAGGCTCGGAAAGGGGAGATGTCGCTGATGTCGAGACGCACGACAGCGGCAGACCCGCCCGCAGCTTGCGCTTGCTGCGCCGTCTCCTCGGCCTCGGCCGCATCACCGCGATGGGGGACCACGACCCGCACCCCGCGCGCCGCCAGTGCAAGAGCCGAGCTCTGCGCCTTCGGAGGCGGACCATCAGTTCCGAGACGTTCAGGTGGTCTCCGACGGCTCGCTCAGGTGCTCGCGCCACCATTCCCGGCCTGGTGTGGCTGCTGTTGGCGAGTTGAGTCGGATCTTGGTGTGAGTCCGCGCTCACTCCGGGATCGGGCTGCTTCACGCACGGGCGGGGCTGCGAAGATGCGCTTCGTGGTTACGGATGCAGACTAAGAGGCAATCCGGGGGAATCTGCGCTTCGGGCAGGTCTTCCGGATAGAACGGCAAGAAGCCGACATCTTGGTGCCTGCTGTCGCAGGACAAGTGGGGGGAGTGTCCGCACAATTCGCCCTTTCCAACTTCACGTCGCGCTTCAAGGTCAGCAGTCACCCCGTGGGTGGCGCTGTCGAGGCTGTAAGGGGTTACGCAGGGACCCCTGACCTGGGAGGATCTACTCATGGAGGACAGTACGTTCGGGCCGGCCGGGGCGAACGCAGACCTTGAGTGCCAGATCTACGTCGCCGCTCCCAGCCGTGATCGGTTGATGGAACGGCTGGCAGCGGCACTGAACGTGTCGCTTGGGCCCCTGCCGGTGCTGATTAACCGGGAAGTGACCCGCTGACGAGTGATCTTGTCGGTGGACTACCGCTCCGGACCTGCCCGAGCTCCCTGGTGCCTACGCTACATCAGGCCGTCTGACGGGCAGTTTTCATACGCGCGGGTCTCAGTGGGGCCGCGCTCACGCGAGGCCCCACGACGGAATCAGACAGTGAGGACGAGCTTGCCTTGGAGGTGCCCGCGGTCGAGCAGCCGGTGCGCGTCGGCGACGCGCTCGAACGGGAATGTCTCCTGCACGTGGACCCGGAGCCTGCCCTCTTCGACGAGTTCGACGAGGCCTCGCAGGGCAACCGGATCGGGGTCGACCGCGATGCCGCTGAAGCGCATGCCGGCCGCCTCGTAGGTGGCAATGAGCTCCGGGTCATCCTCGGCGACCGCCGTCACCAGGTGACCGCCTGGGCGGAGCACTTCGAGCGACCGCTCGACGGTGTCGCCGCCGATCGTGTCGAGCACGACGTCGATGTCGCGGACCACCTCGGCGAAGTCGACCGCCGTATAGTCGATCACCTCGTCGGCGCCGAACCCCTCGACGAACTTCCGCTTGCTCCCGCTGGCGGTCGCGATCACGTGCGCGCCGAGCGCCTTCGCGATCTGGATCGCAACGTGGCCGACCCCGCCCCCACCGCCGTGGACCAGGACACGGTCGCCCTCGCTCACGCCGCCGAGATCGACGAGACCCTGCCACGCCGTCAGCCCGACGACCGGCAGCGCCGCCGCCTCGACGTGCGAGAGCGACGCCGGCTTGCGTGCCAGGTGCAACGCCGGCGCCGACACGAGCTCGGCGTACGCGCTCGCCGCCTGCGGGAACAGCGGCATCCCGAACACCTCGTCGCCGGGCCTGAAGCGCCACGTCCGCGGCGACTCCTCGACCACGCCGCTGATGTCCCAGCCGAGGACGAACGGCGGCCGGCCGATCAGCGGGAACTCGCCCGCGCGCAGGCGCGCCTCCAGCGGGTTCAGCCCGATCGCCTTGACGCGGACGAGGACCTCGGTCGGGAGCGGCTGGGGCTCGGGTGCGTCCACGATGGTGAGCACCTCGGGACCGCCGAGCGCCTGCTGGGTAATGACTCGCATGACTCTCCTGGCTTTGGAAGGGGGAGGGAATCCAGGCTAGGTTTCCGACAGGAACCAGCAGGTACCTCTGGCGCAGGTAACCTTTGGCTCCATGAGGGATTTCGGTTCCGGTGATCTCTTTCTCGCCGACTGCCCGGCACGTCTGGCGGTCGAGCTCATCGCCGACAAGTGGACGGTGGTCGTGCTCGCCGGCCTGAGCAAGGGTCCGGTGCGCCATGGCGAGCTGATCGAGTTGATCGGCGGCATCTCCCGCAAGATGCTCACCCAGACGCTCCGACGGCTGGAGGCGCACGGACTCGTCCGCCGCCACGCCTACGCCGAGGTCCCGCCCCGCGTCGAGTACGAGCTCACCCCGCTCGGGGCGACGCTGATCGAACCGATCCATACGCTGACCGAGTGGGCGAGGGCGCACGGCGACGCAGTGCTCGACGCGCTCGACGCCGATCCCGAGCCGATTGCCCAGAGCGACTGAGGCCCCCGCCAGGGCAGCGACCTGCTGACGGGTCGTAGGCGGGGGCCGGTCGTGGGCGGCGCCGAGTCCGGCAGTCCCGCCGGAGCTGACTCTCAGCGTCGGGACGACGATCGCGCTCGTCGCGGGCTCCGGGTGTGACGGCTTCGTTCGCTCCCCGGGCCGCCCTCGCCACGGCGACCGGCGCGGGCGGGACGCTTATGGTCCTGCTCGCGGTGATCCTCGTGATGCTGGCGCGGCTTTCCGGCGCGTACTGAGCCGAACGTGAGCGGCCCAAGCCGCTGTTCGCGGCGATCATCTACGTGCTGGTCAGCGGTTGTGCCTGGCGGGCTCTGCCGCCGTGTTCCGGGATGTCGGAGTCGACCGCGCACTGCCGGTTCCTGATCTGGTCGCGGGCCGGCGTGTGTGGGGACGGCTGCACGAAGCGGTGCTGCACCGACTCGATGACGCCGGCTTCATGGCGTCTCGCCCGTGGTCCTCGACTCCGCTCACGTGCGGGCTAAAAAGCGGCGAACTCACAGGTCCGAACCCCGTGGACCGGAGTAAGCCGGGTTCCAAGACGCACGTCCTGTCGGACGCGAACGGACTGTCCCTCCTGGTCGGGGTCTCGGCCGCCAGCACCCACGACAGCGAAGCGCTGAAGCCCATGGTCGAGGGTCACCGAACGAGACAGGATCCTCACCGCGGCCGCCCCTTCGAGCCTCCACGCCTGCGCGCCGACAAGGCGTATGACGTCCCCTACATGCGGACATGGTTACGCGGCAAACGCATCGGGGTGTGCATCGCCCGCAAAGGCATCGAGGCCAGCGAACGCCTGGGCCGCCGTCGTCGGGTGATCGAGCGGACGATGTCCTGGCTGTCCGGCTACTGCAGGCTCAGCCTCCGCTACGAGCGGGATCCCCGTAACCACCTCGCCTTTCTCCGCCTCGCCGCCGCTTTGTGCTGCTGCAAGCGACTGATCCGCCTCACTACATAGGACACGGTCTCATGCGGCAGGTCGCTCCACTCTGTGGGGCTACGCCTGGTCGAAGGTCCAGACGAGCACTACTTGCTTCTCTTCCGGGACGCCTCCGGCACGACAGTAAGTGGCCCGTGCCGCCACGTTGTCCTCGTCCGTGATCACCCACATGCCGTAGCAGTTCCGTTCGCGCGCCAGGTCTGCAAGCGCCGACGCCAGGGCCCGGCCAACACCGCGACCGCGGAACGGCTCGTCCACACCCAGCTCGTACAGGAACATCTCCGTGCCCTTGTCCGGGTGTGTCATCTCGACGCCGGTGACCATCCCTACTGGGGCGTCATCGACATAGGCGATCAGGAGGTGGTGGCGCTCGTCCGCCAGGAACCTCTCAGTCGCCTCCGGCAGAGGGGACACATCGAAGAGATGCCCGGCGTCCTGGACAGCCTCGGCCCGAGTGATGCGACGGATCTCCATGGGGGGATCCTGTCAGGTTTCGGCATGGACGGCACCGGTTTCCTCCCTCACCTGAGCCTTCCGGTGCCAGAAGCGGGTTTCGCGCCTGGTCCCACGATCGCCAGACCCCTCACACCGTCGATTCGGCCCTCCGCCAAGTCGTCAACAGGGCGAACATTGCCTGCCGCGGCGCTGGTCGCCGTGGGATTGGATGACCGTGCGACGCCGGATCGCCGAGTTGCTGTGCGAGACGATCTGGTCCGAGGTTTATTCAGCGGCTCCGCGTCCTCCCGGTCGATCCGGTCCCGCACCCGGCGCAGCCGCGCCAGGTCGCTCAGCCCATGGAGAACCGGCTGGAGTTGTAGAAGGGCCAACCCGAGGCGGCCGTCAGGCGCTGCTCACGTTCCTGCTCGCCGGCGGTGCGCTCGGCCTCGTCGAGCACTGCGCGCCGGCTCGGGGCTAGCAGGCAGTCCAGTCGGCGTAGCACCGTGAACGGCAGGATCACGCGCCCGTACTCGGAAGACTTGAAGTCGCGGCGCAGTAGGTCGGCCACCGACCAGACGAGCTTGGACAGATGCCCGGTGCCGTCACTCATGCTGTCCTCCGCAGGCCGGTGCCCTCCATGGGACGGATCATCCCATGGCGGTGGCCGGGTCGGCCCACGAGGAGCACACGACGCCGACGTGCCGGTGACGGTGCCTGGGGACCTGGACGTCACCATCGTCGGTGGTCGTTGCTCGTCAACCGTCGATCAGTCGACCGGACGTCAGCCGTCGTTCCCTTTCAGTGAAGCCGCTCCACCTGCCCGGGCTTCATTTCTGCAATGTGCTCCGCACCAGACATGAACGCCGGACCTGACGAAGCACTCGGGTTCACTGCAGCCAGTCCCTCTGGTCCGTCGCAGCCGGCGCGTCGTCGGTTCGGGCGCTGGCGGCCTGTCGTGAAGCGCGAGGCATAGATTGTTCGGCGTGACGCTCGTTTGACGCTCCGAGTTCCCGTACGCGGGAGACCGGGCGGCTGGACTGCCTCTGACCGGGGCTTTTTCGTGACCTGTCCAGCTCGATCCCTTACCGATGACGCATCATGTGGAGTGCGTGGCGGTTCTGGAGCCCGCAGCAAGCGCAAACTCCGCCTCCGCCTGTCCCGGTACTGTGGCTTCGCATGACAGGCGCCGAGATTGAGATCACAGCAGACCTGGTCCGTGACTTGCTGCAGGAGCAGCATCCAGACCTTGCAGGGCTCGCCATCCGCGAGGTGGCGGGCGGCTGGGGCAACCAGATGTGGCGCCTCGGGGCCGAGTTGGCCGTGCGCATGCAGCGCATGGATCCCACTCCGGAGCCCCAGCTCAAGGAGCGGCGGTGGCTGCCCGTGTTGGCCCCGCGCCTGCCGCTCCCGGTGCCGACCCCGGTGCGGTTCGGTGAGCCGTCCCTACGCTTCCCCAAGCACTGGACCGTGATGACATGGGTTCCTGGAGTGCCGCTGGACTCCTCCTCGATCAGCCGCGGCGACCACGCGGCCGACACCCTGGCGGGCTTCCTCAAGGCACTCCACGTGGAGGCGCCCGCTGACGCGCCGATCAGTGAGGACCGCGGTGACCATCCCAAGAAGTGCACGGACGGCTTCGACCGCTTCTTCGACGCCGTGGTCCCCGACGAACTGGCCGATGATGTCCGGGCCGTCTGGGAGGACGCCGTCGCGGCGCCCGAGTGGGAGGGGCCGCCGCTGTGGGTGCATGGCGACTTGCATCCGGCAAACGTCGTCGTCTCGGACGGGAGGCTCGCGGGCGTGATCGACTTCGGGTCCATGTTCGCCGGCGATCCGGCGTGGGACCTCGCCGCCGCATGGGTCATTCTTCCGGCAGGCGCCGCTTCACGCTTCTTCGACGTCTACGCGCAGGCGGACGAGGGGACTATCCGGCGCGCCCGCGGACTGGCCGCGCTGAAGAGCCTGTTTGTCATGGTGATGGGCCAGAACGGAGAACGGGGCCTTCCGGGCGGCAAGGCGACATGGGGACCCGCAGGCCGGGCAGCGCTCGATCGCGTTCTGAGGGGCTGATGCAGGCACGGAGCGACGAGCCTCAGTGGCCCATCCCGCTTCCATCCGTCCGGTCGTGCGCGACTCGGTGGTCAACCTTCGCTGCGGGAGGTCAATGCCCGTCGAGCGCTACCACCTCACCCTGACCGTCGACGGCCGTGCGGTGATGCAGGTCTTGAAGGGGCACCGGGTTCGGTGAGACGGGGTGCAACCTGGGCCCGGCGTTCGAGACGAAAGGGGCTCGTCGTACCCCACCGGGGTCGCGTCCACCTCGGAGCCGACAGTGAAGTAACCGCGTGCGGCTCGGCATCGAAGAATGGCCGGGACCCACGCGTCACCCGTGGTGAGGCGGTCCCCTTGTCTTCAGCAGTCGCACGTTGTCTTCAGCAGTCGCCCGCGCGTGGCCGCTGGCCGGGAGGCCGCCGTACCGTGAGCCCGCCGTACCGTGAGCCCTGGTACTGCCGTCGGTCTCCTCCTTCATTCGCCGGTCACGGCTGCGCTCCCGTCGGGCCGTTCGCTGCTGTCGACATAGACGACCAGCGTCTGTTCCGGCTGTTCGGCCAGGTGAAAGCGGTGTACGCATATTCGGTCGCTCCCCGTTGTGGGTGTCGCAGCCGTTTGCGACCGCTGTGCCGGGCCTGCACCTCGTACTGCGGCCACCAGTCCCGCACCTCTGCGCTGCCCTCGTTCAGGTCCTCGATCAGTCGGGTGTATCGCGGGTCGCCGGAGTGGCGTGCCGCTAGCGTCCGAAGTCGGCCGAGCAGTCCGCGTGCTTCGGGTTCCCAGTCGACCAGGACGTCCCGGGCCACCGGCTCGAGGAACACCCAGCGGGCGAAGTTGGCGGGCCGGTCCGCCTCCGTGATGAGCCTCGGGAACAACTCCTGGGCTGCCTGGTTGTGACTCAGCACGTCATAGTTGCCGCCGATGATGTACGCCGGGTTCGGCTGGAGCAACAGGGGGATCGCACCCGCCTCGGCCGGGAGCGGCTCGCATTCCTCGGCTTCGGCCGCAGGCGCGTGACCGGCAAGCTGGAAAAGATGATCACGCTCGTGCCGGTCGAGCCGCAGAGCCGTGGCGAGGGCGTCGAGTACCTGCGTGGAGACGCGGATCTTTCGCCCCTGCTCCAGGTACGTGTACCAGGTGGCGCTGATCCCGGCCAGCAGTGCCAGTTCCTCTCGGCGAAGTCCCGGAGTCCGGCGACGGCCGGTCTGGGGCAGGCCCACCTCCTCAGGGGTCAGACGCTCTCTCCGGCTGCGCAGGAATTCGCTGAGCTGACGGCGTTGGTCCGGCTCCGTGGGCATGGCGGATGGCACCTTCAGTTCCAGAATAAACACGGTCTGGATACCAGGCTAAGCCCATCGGAGACTGGTGTGCGAGCACGGGCCGCGGCATGACCGGCGGCCTTCACACGGTCACACCGGCACCCGGCCGTCCAGTGCGCAACGGCTTGGCGGACGTTCCTCCAAGACTCGCTGCCGCTCGGCTCCGGCCCCGCCGCCGAAGACGGAAAGGGCAATACATGTCCGGAATCAAGGGCAAGGTGGTCGCGATCACCGGAGCCAGCAGCGGCATCGGCGAAGCAACCGCGCTGCTGCTCGCCGAACGCGGCGCGCGACTCGTCCTCGGCGCGCGCCGCTCCGAACGCCTGGCGGAACTGGTGGCCCGGATCGAGAAGACAGGTGGCATCGCCGTGCACATCCGCACCGACGTGACCCGACGGGACGACCTGCAGGCCCTGGTCGCGCTGGCCAGTGAGTGCTTCGGCCGACTCGACGTACTCGTCAGCAATGCCGGAGTCGGCACCATCTCGCCTCTCGACGATCTGCGCGTCGAGGAGTGGGACCACATGGTCGACGTCAACGTGAAGGGCGTGCTGCACGGGATCGGCGCCGCGCTGCCGGTCTTCCGGGCGCAGGGAACCGGCCACTTCATCACCATCGCCTCGACGGCCGCGTTTCGCATCGTGCCGACCATGGCCGTCTACGCCGGCACCAAGTTCGCGGTCCGGGCCATCTGCGAAGGACTGCGCCAGGAAGCCGGCGGCTCCTTGCGGGTGACCACCGTCTCACCTGGTGCGACTGCGACCGACTTCGCCGAGGCGTCCACCAACAGCCAGGTCAGGGCAGAGATCACGAAGATGCGGGACGACATCGCGATCCCGCCCGACGCGATCGCCCGGGCCATCGCTTTCGCGATGGAACAGCCTGCCGCGGTCGACGTGAACGACATCGTCGTCCGGCCCACCGCCCAGAGCTGACCTCTCCCACCCTTCCGGCGCATGTTGCCATGAGACCGGGCCCGCGCCGAATGCCCGGACCCTCGGCCGGCCGCCGGCGACGGTCACGTCCCTGCACGAGGGGCGCCTGGCGCACCTTCCGCCGGACACCAGTCCGCTGCCCTCGGTGTCTCATACGCCGCGATCGGCTCCGCCTGCCGCTTGCTGCGGCTGCCGTCGATCCGCACCGAGTTCTCTGACATCGCCGACCGGGCGATTGAAGGACCATGCGACCACCGTGCCCGTCGCAGGTCGGCGTGCGAGTCACCGTGCACCCCCGAGTACGGCTGACCTGCACAGCGTCATGAGGATTGACGACGAGACGGGCGGAGACCGGTGCGACGCTTCAGCCGACCGCGCTCCGATCACCGGGCTCGGCGAGACCCATGAGAACGGCTCGGCCGGGCACCTGATGTTCCGTCCCCACCACCCTGGCGTGGAGTGTGTGCCGCATCCGCTTCTGCCTGCCGACCCGAACGGGGACACCTGTCGCCAGGCGCCACTGCACGGGTCCGTCCGCAAGGTCGAACGTCGGGTGTGTCAGAGCCGTCTCGTGGTGAACAAGGTGGTCCCGTGTACCGCGTCCACTTCCTTCCGATCGGTCTCGGTGAACCCGACCTTGGCCAGCACTCTGCGAGAAGCGGCGTTCCAGTCCCAGACGGTGGCCCACAGACGTTCGTACCCAGACGATCGCGCCCATTCCAGAACCGCCAACGAGGCCTCGGTCGCGTATCCCTGACGCCAAACTCTGCGGAGCAGCTCGAATGCCAGCTCCGGTTCCCCTGTCGATCCTCGCCCGCTGTCGACCAGCCCGCAATAGCCGATGACGTCACGAGACGCCTTCCGTTCGACCGCCAACAACCCGGTCGACCACACCTTGTCGGTGTGGATCGAATCCTCGAGCTCCGCGACCGTGGGGTGTCCGTCCGTGTCGATTCGGCGGTGCGGCGGCACTCGTGGATCACGTTCGGTCCACAGTTCACGCTGGACGACGGCCTCGTGCACCCGCCAAGGTCTGAGCAGCAGCCGACTTGTCTCGAGGAGAATCTCGCTGCCCGGCGCGCCAACAGTCATGGCAGCAACCATCTCACGGGCGAGGACCTGTTGCGCCGACATCCCGCTTCGCGGACACGGCAGTGCCGTCATCACGCGCACCGACGGCCACGCCGTGCACCTGCCGGCCGCGGCCCTCCACGACAGCCAGACCGTCATCGCCCAGCGCCAGGTCGCAGCCAAGAGCAACGAAGTCCCCGCCTTCACCCCGCTGCTGGAGAAGCTGGACCTGAGCGGTGTCGTCGTCACCGCAGAGGCCATGGTCGGCTTCGCCCTGGCCGGCCGAGCCGGCGCCCGACCTGGGCGCCGGAGCGAGACGCTGTGGTCGCCCGCTACCGCGACACGGCTGCGACCTGAGCCCCGCCGGGGGAGTCGATCCGGCCAAGAAGAGCACCGGCCGCAAAACGGCACGTCGACACCGACACACTCGGCCTTTCCCCCCCGTCGCCGTCACCGCCGCAAGCGTCCACGACTTCGCGGCCGGCACCCACCTTCTGGCAACGGTCGCGGAGCAACACCCACTGTCACCCAAGCCTGGGCCGACAACGGCTACACGACCAAAGCCGTGGAACTCGCCGCCCAGATCCGCATCGGCCTCGAAATCGTCCAACGCGACCCGACCACCCGCGGCTTCCGCGTCCAACCCCGCCGCCGGGTCATCGAGCGCACCCTCGGCCGGCTCATGCACCACCGACGCCTGGCCCGCGACCACGCAACCCACCCCCAACCGGTCAGCAGCCATGATCCAACTGGCCGCCATCAATGACGATCACCCGTGACGACCGCGCCTGCGCATGCCTGCGCCGGACGGGGGAAGACCAGGCATACCGCGCACCGTGACCGGGTCGTCGCGGGACGGATGCGGCAGCGGGCCGGGCTGCCCTTCGCGATCGCTCCTTTGTAGGGGAAATATCACAAGTTGCGAATCTTGGGGCGTGCCGAGGGCCGTGGCGGGAACTCGGTCACCCGTCGATCGGCGCACCGGACCCGCGGGTCAGTACGCCGACGTCGGGGATCGAAACACTGGGGAGAAGCCTTGACAGCGCGCCTGGGGGCCGAAGAAGAGTTCCATCTGGTGGATGTGGAGAGCGGAAGACTCGCCCCGCACGCCACCGAGCTGATCGCCGGGCTGGGCAGGCCCTTCACCTCCGAGCTGCAGCAGTCGGTGGTGGAGAGCAACTCCGGGGTGCACGCCACCCTCGACGGCCTGTACCGCGACCTGGCGTCGACCCGGCGGCGCCTCGACCGGGCAGCGGCCACACTCGGCCTCGCGGTCGTCGCCGCCGGAACAGTACCCCTCGCCGACGTCGGCGCCGCCGACGTCACCGCCGACCGGCGCTACCGGCACATGCGCCAGGAGTACCGCCGGGTCGCCGACGAGCAGCTGATCTGCAGCGCGCAGATCCACGTCGACGTCCCCGACCGCGACACCGCCGTACGCGCGATGTGCCTGGTGTCGCCCTGGCTGCCGCCCCTGCTGGCGCTGTCGGCCAGTTCCCCCTTCTGGCTCGGATCCGACACCGGGTACGCCAGCTGGCGAACCATGCTGTGGCAGCGCTGGCCCACCGCGGGCCCAGCGGGCTGCCACGCCGACGCGGCCGAGTACGACGCGGCCGTCGCGGACCTCATCCGCTCCGGTGTCATCAGCGACGCCGGCATGATGTACCAGGACATACGGCCCTCGGCGCACCTGAGCACCCTTGAGCTTCGGATCTGCGACGCCTGCCCGCGAGTGGAGACGGTGGTGCTCGTCGCCGGGCTCTTCCGGGCCCTCGTGCGCGACGCGGTCGCGCGACTGGAGGGCGTGGAGGGGCCCCTGTGCGACGGCCGCCACGACTGGTTGCGGGCCGCCACCTGGCGGGCGGCCCGGTCGGGCCTGGAGGGCGACCTGGTCGATCCGGTGACCCGGGAGGCCCTCCCGGCCCCGGTGGTCCTGACCGGCATGCTGGCCCGGCTCCGCCCGGCGCTGGAGGCGGCCGGCGACTGGGACACCGTGCACGCCCTGCTCGAGGAGGCCCTGGCCTGCGGCAGCGCGGCTCACCGGTTGCGCCGCGTGGTCCGGGCCGAGGATCTCCTGGCCGGCACGGACCTTCTGGCGGCCGAGACCCGCGGAGAGCGCGGCACGCGTCCGGCGTCCGCCCGCCGGCCGCGCGTCGCCGGGCCCGCGGGCTCCGCCACCGCACGGTCCCTCGGAACCGGGTTCCCCGCCTCGACAGGCAGCGGGTGACACGGCGAACCCGCCGCGCCCCGTCTTTGCATGCACTTCGACCGACCCAGGCGGGCGCCGGTGCCGCACCGGCGCCCACAGGCCGGTCCGCGCCCCGCGGATCGGCGTCCCGTGAAGGAGTCACATCCATGCGCACCACGCAGGACCCCTCGACACCCGGACACAGTCGTACACCTCACGCGGCGCGGCCCGGCGGATCCGGACCCCGCGGGAGCAACGGGCACCCCTCGTGCGCCGTGTCCAGGGAAAGGCGGGCGTGCTGATGTGCGGACTCACCGGAGAGATACGGTTCGACGGCGAGCGCCCCGACATCGCGGCCGTGGAGCGGATGACCGACCGGCTCGCACCGCGCGGCCCCGACGGCCGCGGCGTGTGGTCGCACGGCGCGGTCGCCCTGGGCCATCGGCGGCTGAAGATCATCGACCTGTCGGAGAGCGGCGCACAGCCCATGGTGGACCCCATGGCCCGGCTCACCGGCGTCTTCAACGGCTGCGTCTACAACTACCGTGAGCTGCGCGAGGAGCTGCGCGCCCTCGGCCACCGGTTCTTCTCCGACTCCGACACCGAGGTGGTCCTCAAGGCCTATCGGCAGTGGGGCACCGACTGTGTCACGCACTTCCACGGCATGTTCGCGTTCGCCGTCGTCGAGCAGGACACCGGCCGGGTCGTGCTGGCCCGCGACCGGCTCGGCGTCAAACCGCTGTACCTCACGGCGACAGCGGACCGGCTCCGGTTCGCTTCCTCGCTGCCGGCCCTCCTGGCAGCCGGTGACGTCGACACCAGCCTCGACCCCGTGGCCCTGCACCAGTACTTCAGCTGGCACGCGACGGTCACGGCTCCGCACACCGTCCTCAACGGGGTCCGCAAGCTGCCGCCCGCCACCGTGCGGGTCATCGAACCGGACGGGTCCCACCAGGACCACCGCTACTGGCAGCCCGCCTACACGCGCCGCCCCGAGTACGCGGCCATGAGCGCCGACGACTGGACGGACGCGGTACTGCACGCACTGCGCAAGGCCGTCCGCCGCCGGATGGTGGCCGACGTGCCGGTGGGCGTGCTGCTGTCCGGCGGACTCGACTCCAGCCTCATCGTCGCCCTGCTGGCCGAGGAGGGGCAGAACGACCTGGCGACCTTCAGCGTCGGCTTCGAGTCCGAGGGAGGCGAGGACGGGGACGAGTTCCACTACTCCGACCTCGTCGCGCGCCACTTCGACACCCGGCACCACCAGCTGATGGTTCCCTCCGACCGGGTCTCCGGCGCTCTGGAGACCGCGGTGCAGGCCATGAGCGAACCCATGATGAGCCATGACGTGGTCGCCTTCCACCTGCTGTCCGAGCAGGTCGCCAAGGAGGTCAGGGTCGTCCAGAGCGGCCAGGGCGCGGACGAGGTGTTCGCCGGGTACCACTGGTACCCGGCCATGGCGGACGTCCCCCGCCGGCGCGCCGCCGACGCCTACATCGCCACCTACTCCGACCGGTCCCACCAGGAGCTGTCCGCCATCCTCGAACCCGCCTTCCTGCCCGAGCGGGACGTCTCCGCCGAGTTCGTCCGCGCCCACATGGCGGCCGAGGGCGCCGAGACGGCCCTGGACGCCGACCTCCGGCTGGACACGCACGTGATGATGGTCGACGACCCGGTCAAACGCGTCGACAACATGACCATGGACTGGGGCCTGGAGGCCAGGGTCCCCTTCCTGGACCATGAGCTGGTCGAACTCGCCGCCGCCTGCCCGCCCGAGCTCAAGCTCGCCGACGGCGGTAAGGGCGTCCTGAAGGCGGCCGGGCGCAAGGTGCTGCCCCGTGAGGTGGTGGACCGGCCGAAGGGCTATTTCCCGGTTCCGGCGATCAAGCACATGGCGGGCCCCGTCCTGCAGCGGGTCCGTGAGCCCCTCCCCGCCCCGGAGGCCCGGGCCCGGGGTGTCTTCCGCCGGGAGTACGTCACCGAGCTGCTCGCGGCGCCCAATGCCCACCGCACCCGGCGAGGAGCCAACACACTGTGGCAAGTAGCGCTTCGGGAGACATGGCTGCAGACGCACGGCGTGCGCTGACCGGGACGAGCGGACGGCCCGGCCCCGCACGCGCCGGTGACGGCGGCGCCCCGCCGGGCCGGGGCCCGGACGGTGCGTGGTCGGCCTTGCACGCCGGTCCAGCCGCCGGCGCCGCCCCGGCCGGCGAAGCGGCGGTTCCCCACACGCGGGACACGGCGTGGTCCCCTCCCGCGGCGCCGTCCGGAGACACCGACGAGACGGCCGCCCGGCCCGCGCCCGAGTCCGTCGTCCTCGCGGACACCGCCGCGCAGCACGACGTACGCCGGCCCCTGATCGCGCACGGATGCTGGTACCCGTCCGTCGACCCCAGCGGCCGGCACGTCGCCGTGATCTGCGACCGCACCGGTGTCCCGCAGCTGTGGACGGGGCCCGTGGACGGCGACGAGGTCCGTCTGCTGGACGCCGAGCCCGACCCGGTGACCGAGGTGTCCTGGTCCCCGGACGGACGGTGGATCGCCTACACGACCGCACCCGGGGGCGGGGAACTGACCCGGGTCCTGTGCGTACGCCCCGACGGCACAGGGCGCCGGCTCCTCGCCGGAGGGGAGCCCGGCACCTCCGCCCACCTCGGCTGCTGGACGCACGACGGCTCGGCTCTCGCCGTGACCGTGAGGGAACCCGGGCCCGCGGACCCCGACCGGGCCGGCCTCGCCGCGGGCACCGCCCCGGCGGGCCCGCCCGTCCCCGTCCATCCGGGCGACTGGGCGCACCGCGACGGTCACGCCGTCCTGCTGGGCGGGGCGCCGCTGACCGTGCCGGTCGGCCCGCAGTCCGGGCGGGCCGGGACCCACCCCGGGCGGCCGCTGGGCACCAGGACCCTGACCGCCTACCTCGTCGATCCCGACGGTGCGAGCGCGCCGGTGCTGCTGGTGAGCGAACCCGGGGCGGCCAGCCTGCGCGTGTGCGCACTGAGCCGCAGCGGCCGCTTCGCCCTGGTGCGCCGCGGCCCGCGGGGCGGCCGGGAGGCACTCGTCGTACGGCGCACCGACCGCGCGGTCACCTGCGCGGTGCGGGCCGCCGACGGCGACCCGTGGATCGGCGGCTTCTCGCCGGACGAGCGCACCCTGTGGCTGCGCAGCGACAGCGGCCGCGAGTTCGCCGCACTCCTCGAAGTGAGCCTCGGTCCGCGCGGGGAGTGGCGGGGACAGCGCGTGGCCGCCGCCCGCGACGACTGCGACCTGGAGCTTCTGGTCCTCCACCACGACGCGCGCAGCGCCCTGCTCGCGTGGAACGTGCGCGGCGTCAGCGACCTGGAAGTCACCGCACTGCCGCCGGCCGGGTCCGCGGACCGCGCCACGCACCGGGCCGGGGGAGCCACCACCCAGGCCGCCGGGGGCGCGACGTCCCTGGCCACCGAGGGAGCGACGGCCGAGCCCGACGCCTCCCTGACCGGCCCGGCCCTGCCCCACGAAGTGATCACCCGCATGGCGCCGGGCTCCGACCCGGACAGCCCCGTACTGGCGCTGTCGGGGTCCCGGCGCCGACCCGGCGTGTGGTGGCTGCCGCACGGGCTGCCCCTGCGCACCCCCTGGTCCTCGAGGGACGAGGACGCCATCCCCGGTGGCCCCGGCGGCCACCCTCCCGTCCGGCCGTTCCCGCTGCGCCCCGTCGCCCGGGACGGGCTGCGCCTCGGCGGCTGGTACTACCGGGCGCCGGGCCGCTCCGCGCACGAGCCGGCGCCCTGCGTGCTGCACCTGCACGGCGGCCCCGAGGAACAGGAACGTCCCGTCCTGCAGACGCTCTACCACGAACTCCTCGGCCGCGGGCTGGACATCTTCGCCCCCGACGTCCGGGGCTCCTCCGGGTACGGCCGCTCCTTCGTCGACGCGGACCTCGGCACGGGCAGGTTCGCGGCGATCGAGGACGTCGCCGACTGCGCCGCCCACGCGATTCTGGCAGGCCTCGCCGACCCCGGCCGCCTGGCCGTGATGGGCCGCTCCTACGGCGGCTACCTGACCATGGCCTCGCTGGTCTGGCACCCGGAGCTGTTCCGCACCGGGGTGGCGGTCTGCGGGATGTCCGACCTGCTCACCTTCTTCGCCGGCACCGAGCCGTGGATCGCGGAGTCCGCCGTCCACAAGTACGGCCATCCGGAGCGCGACCGCGACCTGCTGCGTGCGCTGTCGCCGATGAGCCGCATCGACGAGCTGCGCGTCCCGGTTCTGGCGGTGCACGGAGAACACGACACCAACGTGCCGGTGGGGGAGTCCCAGCAGTTCGTGCGGGCCGCGCGGGAACGGGGCCTGGAGGCCGAACTGCTGCTGCTGCGGCAGGAAGGCCACGACTTCCGGCGGGCGGACAACCGCCGCCTCTTCCGCCGGACCGCGGCCGACTGGATGCAGCGCCATCTGCTGGGCCAGGAAGCCATCCACTGGGCTCCATGACCGCCGAGGCGTCCCCGCTCCGCTCCGCCCCCACCCGCAGCGGTGGCGGGGCGCTCGATGAGCCGGCCGCGTCGGAAGCGGGCTCCGGCCCGGACGAGGGCGACGAGGTGGGGTGCCTGAGTACGGCTCGTTGACCGTGTATGGCCGAACCCGTGATCGTCGCTGTGCACAACACCCCGCCCGGCGCCCCTGACACCGACGGCCTCCACCTGGAGATGCACGCTGACTCAGGCGCCCGCCTCACCGTCCACCTCGGCACCCGCCATGCGCCGTCCCCTGTCCCGACCCAGCCCGAGCCTTCCGACTGGGAAGACCTGTCCGGCCCTCGTGAGCCTCGGTCCGAAGCTCAGGACGCGCACAAGTACGTTGTGCGTTATGGGGGTGTCTTCACATTTGAGGATGTAGCGCCGAGAAGGTAGAGCTGTCGGGCGGATGGGTGTGAGCCGTCAGGCGGTGCGAGCTTTCTCACGGTGTGCGAGGACCTCGTCCATGTGCGTCTGCGCCCAGTTTCTGAGCCCGCGCGTCATGTGGTGGAGCGAGAGACCGAGGTCGGTCAGCTCGTAGGAGACGGTGACCGGCACGGTCGGCGTCACGGTTCGGGTGAGCAGGCCATCGTGCTCCAGCGACCGCAGCGTCTGGGTCAGCATCTTCTGGCTGACCCCGGCCAGAAGGCGATAGATCTCGGAGTAACGCATCGGCTTCGGAGCGTCTGCGTGTGCCGCACCGGGCTGGTCGGCGTCGTTGTCGCCGCCCAGCGCACACAGGACCAGGACGACCCACTTGTTGGAGATCCGGTCGAGCAGCTGCCGGCTGGGGCACCCCGCCAGGAACGCGTTGTACTCGACCTTGGCCTGAGCCCTCTTCTGGTCCGCCTTCACCGTCGTCACTGATCGCACCTCTCACCGATGGGTGGGTTACGCACTCCAAAGTGCCTACTTCCCGACAGGAAGTTTCTCTCCCATGCTGATGCAGGGAGGCAGCAGGCGCCACCCCCGAGTGCACGACGAAAGGCACCAAGATGAGCACACCCTCCCTCTCTCTTCCCGGCGGCACCTGGACTCTGGGTGACTTGACCGTCACCCGGTTCGGCTACGGCGCCATGCAACTGGCCGGCCCGTGGGTCATGGGGCCGCCCGCCGATCGCGAGGGTGCCCTGGCGGTTCTGCGTGAAGCGGTCGACCTCGGTATCACCCACATCGACACCAGCGACGCCTACGGGCCGCGCGTCACCAACGAGTTGATCCGCGAGGCACTGCATCCCTATCCCGAGTCGCTGCACATCGTGACCAAGGTGGGCGCGACCCGCGATGAACAGGGTGGCTGGCCTCCGGCCCGGCGACCCGAAGATCTGCGCCGCCAGGTCCACGACAACCTCAAGTCCCTCCGGCTCGACGTACTCGACCTGGTCAACCTTCGACTCGGCAACGCCGAAGGTCCCCAGCCCGGCTCGCTCGCCGAGGCGTTCGAGACGCTCGTCGAACTCCAGTAGCAGGGTCTGATCCGCCACCTCGGGGTCAGCAACGCCACCGAGGAGCAGGTCACCGAGGCACGGAGCATCGCGCCGATCGTGTGCGTGCAGAACATGTACAACCTCGCCCACCGCCACGACGACAAGCTCATCGACCGGCTCGCCACTGACGGCGTCGCGTACGTGCCCTTCTTCCCCCTCGGGGGCTTCACCCCGCTTCAGTCCTCGGCGCTCTCGGCGGTCGCCGCTCGATCGGAGGCGACACCGATGTCCGTCGCACTGGCCTGGCTGCTGCAGCGATCACCGAACATCCTGCTCATCCCTGGCACGTCATCGACGGCGCACCTGCGCGAGAACATCGCCGGCGCGGGACTCCGTCTCTCTCATGAGGACTTGACCGAGCTGGACGAGATCAGCCGCTGAACGCCCCCAGAGCTGAACGGCCCACAAGCCGCGCGACTGGCTGGACTGGTACAACTACCACCGGCCCCACACCGGAATCAGCGGCCAAACACCAGCCAGCCGCGTCACCCAACCTGCCCGATCAGCACACCGAGCCCTTGCCCTTCTGCTTCATCTCCGCCCGGGTCGGCCGCATGTCGGCCCGCCCCAGATCGGTGAGCTGCTACGACGCTCGCTGCACCAGTTCCCCCACCGGCTGCTCACCCGACGCGGTGCGGCTGTCGATGGCGGGACGGTTCGTTTCAGCCATCGTCATCACCTGCATGTTTCGTGTCGGCCGAGTCACCATGCAGACGCGGGCAGACACCCGCCGCAGCAGCACTGACACCCACTGTTCACCAGATCAACCGATGGACATGGCGAGGCAGGCGCCGCACCGACTCGGCTGTCGCCACGCCGATTGCCGCGCCCGCGACCACGTCGCTGGGGTAGTGGGCGCCGGAGTGGACGCGTTGGACAGCCACCGCGCCGGCCGCCGTGGCGCACAGCGCACCGGCCGCCGGCCACACCCTGGCCACGGCGGCCGTGAATCCGGCGGCGGCCGCGGTGTGCCCGGACGGAAAGGACGGCGAGTCCGGGCGGTCCTGCACATCGTCGTGCGGAACAAGATGTTCGGGTGGGCGGCGCCGCTGCAACAGCGGCTTGACCACCGCGTTCGATACGGTCTCCGCTGCCGCCATCGCAGCCAGCCCGGCCAGCGCGGCGCGCTTGCCGCGCACGCCCCGCCCTGCCAGCACTGCGGCGACGGCCCACCACAGCCGGGTCTGCTCCGCGGCCTCCGCTACCGCCGGCATGCACTGCCGCACCCACCCCGGCCGCCAACCCGCCACCCGCCGCAGCGGTTGGGCTTCCAGCCGACACAGCTCTGCTTCCACGTCCATGACCAGGCGAGTCACCCGTTGATCCCGGCTCAGTCCCTCACTTCGCCGGTCGGCCGATCTCCCTCCACCGCGCGTCTTCGGTCCTGCTCGTCCCCTGGCGGCACCGCCTCACCCTCACCGCCCTGCGCGCCGCCGTCCTCAGCATGACGCGCTCGTCGTCTGACGTCTGGGCGGCCTGGGCAAGTTCGCCAACGCCTGCTGGGAGTTCAGCGATCACGAGACCACCGTCAGTACGATCTTGCCTTGGATATGCCCCTGCGCGGCCCGTGCATGTGCGCTGCCCGCCTCAGACAGCGAGTAGGTGCTGTCCACGCCGACCTGGAGCTTGCCCTCATCGAACAGGCGCGCGATCTCGGCAAGCTGGGGGCCGTTGGAACGTACCTGAATGTTCGAGACCGTGATGCCCAGACGCGCCGTCTCTTTCGGGTCGTACTGGGCGAAGAACACCGGAAGCATGGTGCCTCCGCGCTTGAGCACGGTCAGGAAGCGTCGGCTGTCCGGGCCACCGACGGTGTCGATCACCAGGTCGACGCCGCTGACCACGTCCGCGGCCTGCGTCGTGGTGTAGTCGATGATCTCATCGGCGCCGAGCTTGTGCAGGAACTGCTCGTGCCGACCCGAGGCCACCGCGATGACGTGGGCACCCTTCCACTTCGCCAACTGCAACGCGAAGTGGCCCACTCCACCGGCTGCCCCGTTGACCAGCACGGTCATCCCCGGCGTGATCGGCACCGGCTGGTGCACCTGGCCTGTGAAAGGAGACGGCACGTCGTGACCGAGATCAATCAGGTACTGCCAGGCCGTAAGCACGGCCATCGGCGCCCCGGCCGCCTGTACGTGGTCGATAACGGCTGGCTTGTGAGCGAGGTCAGAAGCCGGCGCTGCCACGTACTCGGCGTACGTCCGGCCCTCGAATCCGGGGAACCGCAGCATGCCGAAGACCTCGTCACCGACTGTGAACCCCGACACGTCCGGAGCGACCGCCTCGACCACGCCCGACATGTCCGTTCCAGGAATCAAGGGGAACTCCAGCGCCGGCCTCATCTCGGCCGGCATGACCTTCATCCCCTCACGCAGGTACCAGTCCGGTGGGTTGACGCCCACCGCGTGCACCCGGACGAGCACCTCGCCCGGGCCGATCTCAGGAACCGGGACCTCCTCGTACTGCAGAACTTCCGGGCCGCCTGCTTCGTGAAACCGGATCGCCTTCATCAAGTCTGTCGCTCTCTCGGGGAAACGTTGCTCCTTCAGTCAAGGCCGAGGACGGCAAGGCCGTCCAAGACCGGTTCGGCAACCTGGTCATTCCGAAACGGCATGACGCATATGCTGGACGCGTGAACGATCGCGGACAGGACCTGGAACTGCGGCTGGTGCGCTACTTCACCGTGGTGGCGGCGCACCAGCACTTCGGCCGGGCCGCCGCCGAATTGCACGTGGCTCAGCCGGCGCTGAGCCGCCAGATCCAACGGCTCGAGAAGTATCTCGGCACCCGACTGCTGGACCGCACCCCCCAGGGCACCCGGCTCACTCCGGCCGGCCAGACATTCCTCCCTCGAGCTCAAGCCCTGCTGCAGGCCGCCCGGCAGGCCGAACTGGCCGTGCGCGAACAAGCCCAGAGCCAACGAATCGCCATCGGCTACGTCGAAGACCTGGTAGTCACTGCCGCCGTTCAGGAGCTTCGCCGCCGTCACCCAGAAGCCCAGATCACCACCCGGCATCTGAGCTGCCGCGACGTCGGGGCACTGTCCGACCAGCGCGTCGACGCCCTGATCACGCGAGCCCCATTGCCGCTTGCCGCCGACGACGTGTTCGCCACCCCGCTGTACGAAGAGCCCCGGATGCTCGTGGTCCCGCGGGACCATCCCTTGGCCGACCGCGCATCGGTGACCGCGGAAGAACTGGCCGGTGAAGAGGAGGCGCCCTGCGCGTTGGAGACCACCGACTGGGCCCCCTACCGAATCCTCGGGACCGACGTGCCGCCGATCGAGAGCTACGAGGACAAGCTCGAACTCGTCGCAAGTGGCGAGGCGATCGCCGTGCTCCCGATCGGCGATCGGCGTAGCTCACTGCGCCCCAACCTCGTCACCGTCCCGATCGAGGGCGCTCCCCCCAGCCAGGTCGTCCTGATCAGCCGCAAGGGCGATCGAAATCCGATGATCAAGAATCTCCGGCTGGCTGCCAAGGCCGTCCTGACCGCCCCGCCGTCCTGACCGGCACCGCGCCGGCGAGGGACGCGGATGATCACGGCGTGACAATCCGCTCAGCTATTCAAGGTGAACGGTCGACCTCAAGGCGCAGCGTTTGCCGATGACGCCGGGCCTTGAACGTGGGAACGGCGCGGCGCTTCAGTCCAACCTGCTGAAAGGCAACCGGTCGGCCGGGTGCCGCATGGCCGTGACCTACAGGAGCGCACAGGATGCGGGCGATGAGCAGGATCGTCGCCCAGGTAGAACGGAAGGGCGCGCCAGCTGCGACCACGCGCGTGACGGCAGGGGAGGGACGGCAACTTCATCGGGCGAGCTCCTGCTCGCGGGTCGGACGAGTGGGACGGCGGCCCGGCGCGCCCGCAGAAACTCCTCAAGCTCCGTTCTGCTCGCCCCCACGGTGCCCGTGTGGGCGCCGGCCGTGGGTGGGCCTGCCAGTACCCAGCTTCCCGGTCCATCGGTCAGGACCGGCCTGGAAGGGAGGCCGACCGTGTCCGACACTGGACCGTGCGGCCGGTGGTCCCGGCAGGCCGACGGCCTTGTCGGTCTGGCGTCTGCGTCCGCCGTCGCCGTGGCAGCACAAGAGGCGCACGCGCCAAGAGGTTCTGGGAGGGACAGGTGGCCGACAGCGACACGGACAAGGCCATAGCCGCCTTGCGTGAATCCGATCTCGGCAGTGACCCTGCGGCACTCAGGGCTTTCAACAGAGATGTCGTCGAGGAGTTCCGGGCCAATGGCGGGAAGGTCGGCGGCACCTTTGAGGGCGCCGATGTCCTGCTGCTGACCATGACGGGCGCCAGGTCCGGGCAGCCGCGGCTGACTCCGCTGGAGTACTTCGTGATCGACGGCCGCATCCTCGTCGTCGGCACCTACGGCGGTGCGCCGAAGGACCCGGCCTGGGTGTACAACCTTCGCGCGAACGCCGAGGCGCACGTCGAGATCGGGACGGAATCCTACGATGTCGTCGCCCACGAACTGTCCGGTGACGAACACCGGAAGCTGTTCGCCGAACTCGTCCGGCTGGCTCCCCGCATCGGGGTCTACCGAACCAGGACCACCCGGCAGTTCCCGATCTTCGAACTGCGGAGAACGGATGGACCGGGACGGCACATGGCACCTGCTTTCGCCCTGCCCTGAGCGAGGCCGCGCTCCTCACCCGCGCCACCGAGCCAGTGGTGGCCGAGGCGGCCGGCCCGGCGCCGTGAAGTGCGGTCGGCGCTCAGTCGGCGGAGCCGGAGGTGACGCTGCGTGCGGGGTCGGCCGCGCCGAAGGGGGAGCGTGGGCCGGTGATCACGGCCAGCAAGCGGGTGATCGCAGCATCGGGGTCGGGGCGGTGGACGGCGTGCACGGCGGTGTCGAGGTAGCCCTCGGGGCCGGTGAGCGGGACGAAGCTGACCCCGCCGACCGGGAGGTCGCGCAGCCCTTCGGGCAGCAGACTCCAAGCGCACGCTGACCAACGCTTGCAAGGAGGCCACCCAGGAAGCGCGGTCCCGCGTGCTGCCGCCCCGGTCCGGCCGGGACTGGCCCCGAGCGATCAAGAAGCCGATGCGGTGGCCGAGCCTGACTATTCGGAGCGGCCGCAGCAAGGTCGGGCCGGGGCGATGGGCGCACCACCAGACCACCAAACAGCCTAGACACCCGGGGCGCAGACCCGTACATCGCGCTCAACCACCTTGACCTCCTTACAGCTGGTCCCCCTTGCCGGCCGGTTTCGGAGGATGCGTCCCACCGCCGTCCTTGATGTCCTGCTCGCAGGTTCGTCTGTCAAAGGACTGGTCGTTGGGGATCAACAGCACTTCGGAAACCTGCTCAGGGTGCTCGACGGCGAGCCAGTCGTCGCCTGTGAGGGCGCCGTCCGGTTCGGGCCACGCCCCGGACGAGTAAACCGTCTGACACCCCAACGCCACGCGCTCCTTATCGACGGCGCAAGCATCCACTGCAGGGCCGGATGTCTTGTCGGCGCCGTCGAAGCGGTAGTGGAAGTGGACCTTGTCACCTTCGGAGAGCACCTGCGGGTGGGGCTCAAGGCGCCAGTCAACGATCTCGGCGGCGACGCCGAGAGGCCGCCCAGAGGTGTCCTCGACCTGCACTCTGACACCGGACTCACCGCGCTTTGCCGTCGTGTCGGTGCAGCCCCAGGGGGAAGAGCAGCCGGGCAGGGCGAGAATCACCAGAACCAACGGGGCAATGGCGAGTACCCGTGCGGGGAGCACTGAGAGGACCTCCGGTCGGGGTGGGGCTGAGCAGTGTATCCCTGGGCCTGGCAGCCGCGGGTGATGGCGGCGAGCGCCTGTGTCATGAAGCCGAAGCGGGAGGAGCTCTGTGAACTGGGCGGCCATGGACAGCATCACCATGCAGCTGGCTCACCACGTGAAGCCAATGGCTCAGAGCCCCTAAGGAAAAGCCCCGTGCCGCCTTCCGTTTCCTTGTGGCTGGGGCCCGGCCCAAACGGGGCAACGAGATGGCTGCGGAGTTCACGCGCCAGCGCGGCGGCGCAGGGCGGCGGCCCACTGATGGGGCGGATCGGTGAGGGTGAGGTTGTCGCCTCGCTCGACGGTCTGCAGGAGCATGGCGCACACGGTCGCCTCGGCGGCCAGGCCGGTCGGGCTGCCCAGGATGGGAAGGCCGCCTGTACGCGGGCGGCGGTCGCCGGCTCCAGCAGGGTACAGGCCTAGAGAATGGCGCCGTCGAAGCCTGCCGGGGCGGCGCCCCATCCTTCCCAGTCCAGAATCCGCGGAGGGTTGGTGAGGTTGGCCCAGTGCAGGTCTGCGTGGGCGGTGTGCCAGCAGGGTGCGGCGGGAGCGGGGATGCCCAGGTACTGGGGGATGGCCCGCTCCATGTACTGCGTGCGGACGGTGATGCGGCCGGTCGGTGTGGCCGACAGCTTCTCCAGCGTTTGGGACAGGTCCGTCAGCAGTCGGCCCCCGTGCCCGACCGCCAGCCCCTCGATGAGAACGCGGCCGCGTCGATCCGCGCGTACGCGACCGACCAGCGCGCCAAGTTGACGTCCTCACATCGGTGCGGGAGGACATCGCCGCCAACGGCTACCCGGCCGCGGAGTCCGGCGTGCTGTGGGAGGAAGCCCGCGACGGCCACCCGGAGCGCCTCGCCGGCGAGCAGCCCGGTGCCACCTGAGCACGCACCGCGCCGGTCCCAGGTCGTCCTGGTGGAGCCCGCGCTGAGCCAGCTGGAGAAGCTGACGGCGGCCGAGACGCACCGCCTGGACCGCGCGATCGTCGCGATCAGCGTCAATCCCGAGCTGGGCACTTCAGTGCCCGAGACCCTGCTGCGCGACTACGTGGATGACGTCGACGGGGTCCGGGTGATCTACTACGTGCCCGCCCTTCGTCCGACGGTTGTCTCGGATGAGAGAACGTTCTCGGCAGGTCAGACGTTTGCGTGGTCGTGAGGCACGTTGGTCACGACGATGGCGGGGGCCGGGCCAGACCGTTCCGGGTGATGTCACCGGTCTGTCGTAGAGTCCTGGCCGTGACGACTCTCATGATCGATGCAGGTCCAGTCACGTCGACTGCTCAGGTGACCCGGACCGGTGGAGTGCCTCTGGCACCGGCCGGCACTCCGTGGCCCTGCTGCACTTCGTGCAATGGCCCGATGCAGTTCCTCGCATGCACCCCACCTCGTCGCCCTCGTCCGGGCAGGCGCCCGCTTCGAACGCGGCCACCTGGTCGAGCGGCCGAAGGCGACGGCCGCATGATGCGCGAAGAACGCCAGCAGCGGCGGTCAAGGCCGAGAAGTGAACACGGCTACTTCCTGCTCAAGGCAGATCGCGTCGAGGACGACGCGTGGATGTCCCAGCCAGAAGCCGGCCGCTACCTGGGCATCGCGCTCACCCGCGTCGGGATGTTGATCGCCAACGGTCACCTGACACCCGCGGAAAACTCGGTCGGGCAGGCCGGAGTGACAACCGCCAGCGTCGAGGCCGAGAAGACCTGGCGAGCGAACGCGACAATCCGCGCGAAATTCACTCGCCTCCTAAAGGACACGATCAACTGGTTCTGATCGGTGATCCACAGGTCTTGACGATAGCTCATCAGGCTTTGCTCTTTCCGACGGATGGTCTTCAGCCACTGCCCCAGCCTGACGATGTCGATCAGGACCTGCTTTTGCTCGGTTCCGTGCGGGCGGTCAGCTTGGTGCATGTCGACGAGCCCGATTACGACAAAGCCAGCGAAGAGTGGTCAGCGAGAAACGCCCATTCCGCGTCATCCGTGCTCGGCCACTTCGGAGGTAGGCCCGCCTGGATTCAGGGCGACGAGACCCCGTCCTGCCTGTCATGCGCCCCTCCTATGTCGCTGGTCGTCCAGCTTGAGGAAGGTCCGGACCACAGCACCGCCATGAACTTCGGCGGCTGCGGCGGCGCCTATGCGTTCGCCTGCGAACTGTGTGGCCGCGCGAAGTTCCTGTGGCAGTGCTGATCCGGCGCTCTCAAAAGCGCCGCTGAAGGGCGGGACCAACCAGTTCCGACCTCCGTGCGTCACGCCTGCCCGATCCCTCGTTCGAGCCGCCGTGTGAGGCGTTCCACGCGTTCTGAGGACAGGCCACATCTCCGACCCCGCCGTGGTCAGGAGCCGGACAGGTGGCGTGCCGACTCAGCGGCCAGGCGCCGCATGACCGTGCGGTTGGCGCGCCGCATCGTGGCCCGGACGAGGGGGGCCAGCAGGCGGTCGGCGAGCGGGGCGCGCACCCAGGCGTACGTGAACGAGGCGTGGCTCCCACCGGTTCGGGGCTCGATGGTGTAGGTGCCGTGGGCCAGTCGCCGGCCGCCCGCGCTGACGTTGCGTTCGACGATGCGGCGCGGCGCGTCGGCCTCGACGACCTCGATGGTGACGTCGGTCTTCGTGCCGGCCAGCGCGGCGGTGACTGTGGCGCACGAGCCGATGCCCCGATCCGGGCCGCTGAGACGCCAGTTGGTCAAGTAATGGTCGGTGAACCGCTCGTGATGCGCCATCACGTCAAGAAAGTCATAGACCTGTTCGGGCGTGTGCGGCACGTCGATGGACACGGTGACAGACCTCATGGACGGCACGGTACAGCGGTATGTACGCGTCGGCTCCGGTGCGGAGCCGAAGGAACACCACAACCTGTCAGGGTCCCACCGCCGTCGTCGGCGACCGGAACGGAGTGAAGTGCGTCGGGGCATGCTGCGATGGGCAGGTCTGGACGCCAGGCGGTGAGGATCTGGGTGGAGCAGACGAACAGCCCTTGCGGAAGAGTGTCGAGGCCGAACCACCGCCAGCCGCTCACCCTCTCGCCGGCTGGTCCGCCGGCTCGCCCTCCCAGGCCCTGACGAGGGCGGGGCGGGCGCTCGGCGCGTGCGCGGACGAGCTGGACCGTCACCGGATTGTCGTCTTCGGGCGCACCACGCAACAGCTCCACCGCTTCGACGTCGAAGCCGTGCCCGGTGAGCGGGTCCTGCCACACCTGCGGGGCGAGCATCCACAGTCGGGTGGGGGATGGGCTCCTCGCCGCGCAGCCGGATGAACTCCTGGCGTGGTGCCACCGTGGCGGACGGCCCCCGGCCTTCGGCGTCGCTGTGCAGCGCGGAGAAGACGAGGGGCGCGTTGTCGACCAGCCCGTCCCGCAGGGCCGTCAGCAGATGGCGGGGGCCGACGCAAGAAGGTACGCAGGCCGTAGGCGGCCTCGTAGGGCGGGGCCTGGCGGAGGTGCTCGGCGACGTCCGCGCACAGGAAGCGCGCCGGGCACCACGCCGTGCACCTGGCCCGCGCGCACGGCGCCCTGGTGGACGGCGTCGGTGGCGGGCCGTCGACCAGGCGAACACCACGTGGCTGCGAGAGCTGATTGCCGAGCCGGGTGGCCGGGCGAGGCGATGGTCGGACGGCAGGCCGCCGGGGCCGCTTGACTGATCGCTCAGCATGCCGACCGGCAGCCCGACTTCCAGCAGGAGTGCCTCGAGTTGCTTGCGGGCGCCGTGTCCGCGGGCGACGCCGATCCGCAGCACGGCGCACTGCTGGAGGACCGGGTACGGATCGCCCAGGGAGAGGAGCAGATCTTCCGCACCCAGCTGACGCAGGGTCCCGACGGCACGCTCGTCCGGTACCCCCATCGGAACCCGGACGAATTTGAGGCGCTTCGAGCCGCCTGGGGGTTCCAGCCGCTGGAAAGGTACATCGAGCAGGTCGCGGCTGGCGTCGGGTAGGGCGGGCGAGCTGGGACGGAAGTGGACGGGCGCGAGACCGGCCTCCGCCGCGCTGCGCGCTCGGGTGACAGCCGTGACCGACACCGCTAGGGGATGTCTCTTGGTCGGCCTACGGCCGCCACTCCGGGCGGTACTGGGGGTGCTCGGCGTAGGACTGTGCCAGCACTTTGAGCGCGTACGCGAGCCCTGCGTGACGTGAATCCGCGTAGTCCAGGCCGTTCTTCAGGGCCGGGTAGTCCACGCCGGGTCGCTGGTCGGCGCCCGCCGGGCCGCTGGCCGGCTGGGACTTCGTCATCGCCGTAGCACCTCGTGTCCCGGTGCGAGCACCTCACATCCGCACGTCAGAGCGCCGGGGCTTCGAGCCCCGGCGCTCTGCCGTGTGCGGCGCGGCGGACAGGCGCGGGGCGGAAAAATCGTCGCGGTGTCGAAAAAACTCGACACGATGTAGATTGGAAGACGTGGCGGGGAACCTGTCATGGCGGCACGCCGCCACGGACAAAGGATGTGAGTGTGGCGTGAAAACTTTTCTGATCACCGGGGTCAGCAGCGGACTCGGTCGGGCGTTCGCCGAGGGGGCCCTGGACGCGGGACACACCGTCGTGGGCACAGTCCGCAAGGAAGCCGACCTGGCCGCGTTCGAGGCGCTGGCGCCGGGCAGGGCGCACGGGCGTCTTCTCGACGTGACCGATGACGAGGCCGTCTTCCAAGTGATCAACGACGCCGAATCGACCGTCGGCCCGCTGGACGTGGTGATAGCCAACGCCGGCTACGGCCTGGAGGGTGTCTTCGAGGAAACCCCCATGGCTGCCGTCCGCGCCCAGTTCGAGACCAACGTGTTCGGTGCCGCTGCCACGCTGAAGGCGGCCTTGCCCCAGATGCGCGCGCGTCGCTCGGGACACCTGATGGCGGTGACCTCGATGGGCGGCCTCATGGCCGTGCCGGGCATGTCCGCCTACTGCGGCAGCAAGTTCGCCCTGGAGGGCATGCTCGAAAGCCTCCGCAAGGAGGTGGCGGGCTTCGGTATCCACGTCACGGCCATCGAGCCCGGTTCGTTCCGCACCGAATGGGCCGGCCGGTCGATGACCCGAGCCGAGCGGTCGATCCCCGACTACGACGAGCTGTTCGAGCCGATCCGCGCGGCGCGCCTCAAGGCCAGCGGGAACCAGCTGGGCAACCCCCGGAAGGCCGCCGAGGCCCTGCTGCACATCCTGGACGTGCCCGAGCCGCCCGCCCACCTGGTTCTGGGGTCGGACGCCCTGCGCCTCATCCGGCAGGCCCGGGAGGCAGTGGACGACGACATCCGTGCCTGGGAAGCCCTGTCGCGCACCACGGACTTCCCCGACGGAGCGCAGATCACGAGCAACTGACACACCGGACGAGTGCCCGGCCGGCTCACACCGGCCGGGCCCGTGGGCCGGACGGCCCGGGCAGCGCCGTAACCCGCGGCCGGACCGCCGCCCCGCCGTCGAAGTAAAGTGCTGCGGAGTCGAACACAGGGGAGATGACCGTGGGAAGGCGCAGTGATGCCCCCCGAAAGGGAGACCTGCGTGAGCAGGCTCTTCTGGATGCCGCCGAAGCGCTGCTCGCTCACACGAGTCCGGAGAACCTGACCGTGGAGGCGATCGCGCAGAAGGCCGGGATCTCCCGGGCATCCCTGTACTTCTACTTCGGAAACAAGCACGAGGTGCTGGCGGCCCTCGTCGAACGGACCATGCGGACGATCAAGGCGTACGCCGACGCCACGGACCAGCAGACATCCGTCCCGCCGGTGGAGGCCATGGAACGAGCCGTCCACGCGACCGAGCAGGTGTGGCGGGACCACGGCACCGTCATGCGTGCCGCCGTCGAGTACTCGGCGCTCCACCCGGTCATCAGCAAGGCCTGGAACCAGACCGTCGAACGGTTCGCCCGGACCATGACGCACGTCCTGAAAAGCGCCGGCCTCCCCGACGGGGACGGTCCCACCAGCGCTCAGGCCGTGGCGGACGCCCTGTGCTGGATGACGGAGCGCACCTTCTACCGTGCCTCCAGCACCCCGGGCGGGGACCTGGGCCGGGCGAGCGCGACCATCATCGAGGTCTGGCGCAAGGTGATGACGGCCTGACGGGGCAGGCTCAGAGTCGCGAGAGGCCGCCGTACGACTGCGCGGGCGCGGCGGCCTGCGGCCGTCCGGTCGCCTTTCGCCCCCGCCGCCCGCCTGGACCGGAAAGGCACCGCAGCTTCACCGCGCAGCGGAACCCGCCCCTGGCGACATGTGACAGCAGACGTGTGGCCGGACCCTGGCCGTCGGGCGCGTCGGAGCAGCGCGTGGTCAGTGCCGTCGGCGGCCTCGACGTCCTGCCCGTGCGAGCCGTCCTCCCCGACGGCGATGACCGTGGGGTACTCCAGCTGCCGGGCGAAGGTGTCGGCGACCGTGCGCTGGTCGGTCGGGGCCGCGGCGAGGCCGACGTCGGCCAGGTCGTCGCCGTCGGACAGGTACGGCAGGACGAGGGCCGGATCGATCACGGTGGCCACCCCGGTCAGCGCGAGCGGTGCGCCTGCGGCGGCGATGACTCCGGCCATGGCCTGGGGTTCGACGGAGTCCCAGAGTTCCACGACGGCAAGTCGGTACCTGTCCTCCCCTGCGAGCCGCAGCAGTTCGGGGACCTCGTCACCGAGGGGCAACTGCGCCACCTTTTCGGCAAGGGCCGGCACCCGCACGCCGACCGGATCGGGGCCGGCCGGCTCGCCGCCGGGAAGAAGTCCTCGGCCGCGCGCCGGGGCGGGGCGCTCGGGCGGCGGACGGAAGGTCACCGGCTTCGACCTGATGCACCACCCGCAGCAGCCCGGACCGCACCGCGGTCAGGAGGTCGGCGATTGAGTGCATCCGCTGCCGTGCATTGCACCGGTGGCTCTGTTCGCGAGTACCAGCAGCAGTTGCTCACCAGTTCGAGCTGTGGGCGCGCCCGGCTGTGATTCGAACAGTGCAGGTGCCAGGGCAGCGCGCAGGCAGCCGATCACGGCTGAGCGCCCGGGGGCAGGGCACTTTCTATGGGTGCTGTCGGACGAACTGCGTTCCCGGCATCAGCAGGCGGTTGATGCGGCCGTCGGGCAGGGGCTGGCAGAGTTGGCCGACCGGGAGACGCGTGCGGAGCTGTCCGCGTACGAGGACAGGGCCATGCGGTGGGGCGGCTCGTCTGTCCCCTCACGGTCATGGCCAACACACCGGCTCTCGTGCGCAGGCCCGCTGGCACGTCACGGATGAGAATCTGACCCGTGTCCCCATCAGACGCTTACACACGCCAGACGCTCTGCGGCCGCGGATCGCGTTCCCCGCTGCGTGCCTTCCTGCACACCGAGACCGGCGGTGCCGCGGTACTGGGCACCGCCGCGCTCGCCGCACTCGTCTGGGTCAACGCGGCACCCTCGGCATACACGTCGTTCTGGCACACCCGCCTGTCTGTCCACTTCGGCACGTACGGGATCTCGCTCGGCCTTCGGGAGTGGGTCAACAGCGGACTGATGACGTTCTTCTTCTTCGTCGTGGGTCTGGAGGCACGCCGTGAGTTCGACATGGGCGAACTGCGCGAGCGCAAGCGGCTCACGCTGCCGCTCGTCGCCGGGCTCAGCGGCATGATCGTGCCCATCGTCCTCTACCTAGCCGTCAATGCAGGTCACGGCAGTGAGCAGGGCTGGGGCGCGGCGATGTCCACCGATACCGCGTTCGCCCTGGGCGTGCTGGCCGTCGCGGGCCGCGGCATGCCGCCCGGGCTGCGGGTCTTCATTCTCCTGCTGAGCGTGGTCGATGACTTCCTCTCCCTCGGCGTCATCGCCTTCGCCTACAGCGACGGCATCGCCGCGCCCGCACTCGCCGTGGCCATCGGCATCCTCGCTCTCGTCCTGCTCAGCCTGCGACTCGGGGTACGCCACGGCAGCGTGTACGCGCTGCTGGGCGTCGTCGCGTGGGTCGCCCTGCTCGAGTCGGGTGTGGACCCGGTGGTGATCGGTCTCGCTCTGGGGCTGCTCACCTACGCCTCCCCTGCCTCCCGAGCCGACCTGGAACACGCGAGCGGCCTGTTCCGGCTGTTCCGTGAGCAGCCCACCCCGGAACTGGAGCGGTCCGTCCGCGCCGGCATCGCCTCGGCGATCTCCCCCAACGAGCGTCTGGAACGGATCTACCACCCCTGGACCAGCTACCTGTTCGTTCCACTGTTCGCCCTGGCCAACGCGGGCATCGAGATCAGCAGCGACCAACTGGCACGGGCCTTCACCTCGCCCGTCACCCTGGGCATTCTCATCGCCTACGTTCTGGGCAAGCCCCTGGGAATCGTCGGGTCCTGTGCGCTCACCACGTTCGCCTCCCGCGGGCGACTGCGCCTCCCGGTCGGCTGGGGAGCGGCAGCCGCCGGCGGCGCGCTGAGCGGCGTCGGATTCACCGTTTCCCTGCTCATCGCGACCCTCGCCTTCCACGGCGCACGCCTGGACGAGGCCAAGCTCGGCATCCTCGCCACACCCGTCTGCTCCTTCCTGACAGCCCGGCTCGTCACCGCAGCGATCAAACTTCTGCCACCCGCGCTGCGGCTGCGGGCCCTGTTCGGAAAGGCGGAGACGATCGTCGACCTGGCCGTGCCCGTGGATGCCGACCGCGATCACATCCGAGGGCCACACCACGCACCTGTGACCGTCGTGGAGTACGGCGACTACGAGTGCCCCTACTGCGGTCAGGCCGAGCCCGTCGTCCGGCAACTCCTTGCCGACTTCGGAGACCTGCGCTACGTATGGCGCCACCTTCCCCTCACCGACGTGCATGTCCACGCGCAACTCGCCGCCGAAGCAGCAGAAGCAGCCGCACGCCAGGGCCGCTTCTGGGACATGCACGACCTGCTGCTCAGCCGTCAACAAGCCCTCCGTGTCGAAGACCTGCGTGCCCACGCCGCCGTCGTCGGCCTGGACGTGGAGCGCTTCGAACAGGACCTGCGCGCCCACGCCGGCGCAGCCCGCATCGCCGAGCACGTCGAGTCGGCCGACCTCAGCGGTGTGGCCGGCACCCCCACTTTCTTCATCAACGGGCGCAGACACCATGGCGCCTACGACCTCGCCGGCCTCACCGCCGCCGTCCGCGCCGCCCGTCAACGCGCATCTGTCTCCACATGACGGAACACGGTCATGTCTGCGCCACACTCGTGAACGTCCCCTACAAGGTCTCCCGGACTGATCCCGAGGTCTTCAGACTCGACGTGGCTGACCTTCACTTCGGTGACGGCGCCGGCCTCGGGGAAGACGGCGTGCCAGTCGCCGATGACGTGCAGCTTGTCGGTGCCCACCGCGCACGATGACGCCGAACAGGGTCTCCATGCGGTCTCCGGCCTCGGCGTCGCACAGGTGGGTGCGGCAGTGCGTGTGGACCGGTTCGAGGTCGGTCTTCACCGGGTCGTCCGGCTCTCGCAGCGTGTATTCGGCCAGGTGGATCGGCATGGCCCCTTCCTTTCCGCTCAGCGGGGCCCGGCCCCGTGGGGCCGGACCGTGGCCGTTCAGCGGGGCAAGCGTCCGAACATGACGTCGGCGGCAGAGTGGGAGTGGTCGCGGGCTCCGGAGCCGGGGAGGTTGCCGTGGATGACGTCCTCGCCGGGGCCGCGGTCGTGCTGCGGGGCGGGGATGATCCCGGGCCGTGATGAACGAGGCGCGCAGGCCGGCCTCGTAGGTCCGCAGTCGGCGCGGGGCCCGGGCGGTCACCTCGATGTGATCGGTGCACGAGCCGAGGCCGAGGCTGCTGGTCGCTTCGCCGATGCAGCTGGCGTCGCCGGTCTCACAGGTGATCTCACACGGGAGGCAGGGCCGACCGGCGATCCGCCACCTGCGTCGTCGCCGGAGCATTGGCGCCACGATCCCCGAGCGCCGCGATCAGACGGCCGACCGCCGACGACGAGGGCGCCTCGGCGGTCGGCCGCCCACTTTCGACGAGGAGACCTACCGCGACCGCAACGTAGTCGAACGATGCTTCGCCCGTCTCAAGCAGTTCCGCGCCATCGCGACCCGGTTCGACAAGCTCGCCGACCGCTACCGCGCCGGAGTCGTACTGGCCTCCCTCATCCTCTGGCTCCGCGAACCGACCAGATGATCATTTGTCAGACAGGCTCTAGTAATTCCGGTCGGATGTGTTGACCCGGGCGGCAGGAGAGGGCGGCCCGCGGTCCAAGCAGGGGAAGCCAGGGGAATCCATGGCGCCCGCAGACGAATTCGCGCGCCCCCAAGATGTCCAGCTTCGCGGCGACCGCCTTCATCGCGGCCCGCTGAGTTGGGTAGGGGGGCGGAACTCCGCAACCTTGCGTACCCCGACTCACGAAACCCGGCAGGGTGAGGGGACGGACGGGCCTTGACTCGACTTCAGGAAATCGAGTCCCCGTCAGGCCCGCAGCGCTTCACTGCGGGGCAGCGCTGCGAGTATCTCCGAAACTCCACCGCAGCCCGGTTGCTCCACCAGACTTGCTCCTGCATCTCGACGGAGAAGGGCGGCAAGCATGGCGAACAGCGCACTCCTGGTGATGGACGTCCAACGGGACGTCGTGGCGATCGCCGATGACGGTTCCGGATATCTGCCGCGCTTGCGCAGGGCGATCGACGGTGCTCGGGCTGCAGGCGTCACCGTGATCTATGTGGTGCTCGGACTACGGCCGGGCGATCCAGAAGTAAGCCCCCGCAACAAGGTGATGACAAACGTCGTGCGGGCCGGCCTGTTCACCGAGGGGGCCCCTGGCACCGAGATTCACGACGACGTCGCACCCCAGCAGGGAGACATTGTGGTCACCAAGAGACGGGGGAGCGCATTCTCGGGCAGCGACCTCGACTTGGTGCTCAGGGCTCGCGGTATCGACAGCCTTGTTCTCACCGGCATCGCCACCAGCGCTGTGGTGCTGTCCACCTTGTGGCACGCCATCGACCTGGACTTCGGCCTGACCGTCCTGGCGGATGCCTGCCTCGACACCGATCCCGAGGTGCACCGGATGCTCACCGAAAAGTTGTTCCCGCAATGGGCAGATGTGGTCGCCGTCGAGGACTGGATCAAAGCCATCGCGCCGCAATAGCGGGAGGCCCTCCACGCCCTCTCGTGCATGGTAAAGCGGCATCGTCTCGGCCGTGTCTCTTTGCTGGGCTCGTCAGTTGGTCGGATATGCCTGTCCGGTTACCGATCACTGATGGGAGGTGGCGCAGCGCCGAGCACATCCCCCGCCCAGACAGGAGCCGACAAGGTCGTCGAGCGCCGAACGCCCACCCGCGCGACGCCCTGCTCATGCCTTCTCGTCCGCCCCGGCCCCGGCCCTGTACGACGCCGACGTCCGCCGGCACGCCAGGGGTTCTTGAGGCCGCCATCGCGCTGCCCGAGGCTGAACGCCTCGCTGAGACGGAACAACTGCGCCGGGCCCGGTCGAAGTCGGCGAGGCGGGCCGCGCCCAGATGACCGCGGTGGCTGACCGGCCGGGCCCGGAGCCACCGGGGCGTGGTCGGGAATGATGGGCGGACGACCGACGATCTGCCCGTGGGCCCGACTCCCGAACCGGCCCCGCGTCTCCATGGCCAGCACGGGTTGCGTGCCCTGTCGGCTCCACGCCGGCTCAGTGTGGACGACCACATGTTCACCGCACCCGGCTGTCGGCCACCTTCCGATCGCGGCGGTTCACCACTGACGGAGCGCACCCGATGGCGGTGGCGGCCAAGTCGGCCCGAAGTGGCCCGATGAGGATCGGCGAGCTTCGCGGAGGCGCTGCCCGAGATCCGATCCTCCAGCACCGACCGACGCGAAGCCATGCGAAATGGTGGAGGGCTGGCGACTGGGACCGGATCGTCCGGCGGGCCGAGGGGGGCGCGCGCCGCCAGGGGAGCCGGCGGGCTGTCGCGACCGGGAAGGACCTCCGTGAAGAAGCGCCGCCGGTTGTCCTCGCGGAAGGCGGGGTCGGCCTTGCGGTCCGCCGTGATCGCCTCCTCGGGACAGGAGAGTTCGCACGTCCCGCAGTCTGCGGTCGTCGCCGGGTGCGTGCTGCAGTGCTTCTTCAACCCGTGCAGCGTGGGGGTGGCCGCGCTGCTGCCGTCCAACCTGCTGCAGTACGCGCTGCTCGCGCCCGACAGCGCCATGGCCGTGGCGGCCGCCGACTGGCTGGGAGAGCGCCGTGTCAGCCGTGCCTGCACCGCACGTGCGCGGCATGTAACAGAGGGAAACGCGCTCGGTACGCCGGAGCGGGACGACCTGTAACACGCCACTGTGAGGATCTCTTCGTCTTTCAAGATCACCACCGGTCCTCGGAGACGGGTGGTGTGTCCTACTGAAAGGGGATCCGCCAGATGGCAGAGCCTCAACCGGGAACGGGCACCAGCAGACGTGGGTTCCTGCGGGCCGTCGGGGTCACCGGTGGTGCCGGGGCCATGTTCGCCACCATGGGAGCTCTCGGACTCGCCCCCTCCGCTGCCTACGCCGCCGAGAAGGAGGTGCCCTTCGTCGCTCCTCGACGCAGCGACTTCACTCTGCAGGGCCGGCACGGCAAGCCCGCCAAGGTCGTCGTCATCGGCGGAGGCATCGCCGGCCTCACCTCGGCCTACGAACTGGGCAAGGCCGGATACGACTGCATCGTCCTCGAGGCCCGCGACCGCGTCGGCGGTCGCAACTTCACCGTGCGCGGCGGTGACACCGTCACCGACCTGAACGGTGTCACTCAGGAGGTGACCTTCAGCCGGGGCCAGTACATGAACTGCGGCCCGGGCCGTCTCGCCCAGTGGATGAGCACCCTGGACTACTGCCGCGAACTCGGGGTGCCGGTCGAGGTCTTCACCAACACCAACGCCAGCGCCCTCATCTACAACGAGTCCACCGGTATGAAAGCCCCGGTCGCCTACCGCACCGCCAAGGCCGACGTGTACGGCTACGTCTCCGAGCTGCTCGCCAAGGCCGCGAACGCAGGAGCCCTTGACGCCGAGTTGACCGCCGACGACAAGGAGCGGCTGCTCACCTTCCTGAAGAGCTACGGCTCTCTCGGCTCGGACTACAAGTACACCGGCACCGAGCACCGCGGCTTCAGCGTCGATCCCGGTGCCGCCGGCACCCCGGGCGTGGAACTCGGCGGCTTGCCGTCCCTGTCCGAGGTCTTCGCCTCCAACGTCGGCCGCTACTTCTCCTTCGAGTTCGGTTACGACCAGGCCATGCTGATGTTCCAGCCGGTCGGCGGCATGGACGCGATACCCGTGGCCTTCGCCAGGGCCATCGGGCCCGGCAAGATCCTCACCGGCGCCGCGGTCACCCAGGTCAGGAACACCTCCCGCGGTGTCGAGGTCACCTACACCCGAAACGGCCGCAGCAAGGTCATCGACGCGGACTACTGCATCGCCACGCTGGCGCCCTGGATCCTTGCCCGGACCTCCCACAACCTCGGCTCCGCGGTGCAGAGCGCCCTTCGGGCGGTGCGGCCCTCCCAGGCATCCAAGATCGGCCTGGAGTACAAGAGCCGCTGGTGGGAGACCGATTTCAAGATCATGGGCGGTATCACCGAGACCGACCTGGACCTCGACCACATCTGGTACCCGTCCCACGGTCACCTCGGCGAGCGAGGCACTGTCATCGGTTACTACAACACCGGCGCCCACTCCGAGACCTACTCGGCGCTCACGCCGGCCCAGCGCCTGGAGCGTGCCGTCGCTCAAGGTGTGAAGATCCACGGTGAGAAGTACCGGTCGGAACTCACCGCCTGGTACTCGCACCAATGGAAGCTCGTCCCGCACATCGAGGCCGCTTGGCACTCCATGTCCGGCGGCCCCGACGCCCCGGCGTTCGCCCCGCTCAACCAGGCGCAAGGCAACGTCTACTTCGCCGGCGACTACCTGAGCTATCTGGACGCCTGGCAGTGCGGCGCGATCTCCTCCGCCCGCAAGGTCGTCACCGAACTGCATCAGCGGGTCCTGGCCTCCTGACCTGCCGTACCTCTCCCGAACCCCGAAGCCTCCGGGGGCGAGGACAGCACCACCCGCTCCGTGGAGAACGATGCCCGTGTAGAGAAGGCGCACGTGAAGTCGTCGTGCGGCGAACACCCCGGCCCGGCCCCCTGCCCGAGGGCCGGGCCGTAGTGTGAGGCGTCCCGGTCGTGGGGCCAGATGGGCACCGATCCGGCCACCCCCTCGGAGTGTCCGGATCGGGAATGCCGGTGTGCAGGTTTGTCGTGGGCAGTTTTCCACATGGACGCGGAGCCCGCCGACGGCGCGCAGGACGCGGGTGAGGGTACCGTCGTGTGAGCGCCTGTGCCCCGCGCCGGCGTCCCCGCGCGCCGTTTCTGCGGCTGACGTTTCCGGGCATGCGGCGCGGGCAGGCCGATGCCCATGTGCCGTGCGCCCTTCAGCCCGTCGTCATCCACAGTCCACCAGGGCAGACCAGGGTCTGAACGCCGCCGCTGCATCGCTGCCGTATGTCTCGATACCACGTGCATCGATACAACCTGCACGATACGGCAGGTACCGACACCCCGACCTTGCCTGCCGCCCCGACCTTGCCGAGGACACCATGTGCCGTGACGGACACTGCGAGCACCACGCGGATCCCCTCACCCCGGACGCCGTCGGCGACCACGAGCCGGGCGCCGCGGTAGGACGGCGGCGGCTGCTCACCGTCGGACTGGGCGGCGCGGCCGCCCTCACCCTGCCTCCGGCTTCGTTCGCGCAGGCCGCCGACGACTTCTCCGGCGCCGCCCCGCCGGCCGGCCGCGAGGTGACCCGTACCATCACCGGGTTCCTGGAGACGGGAGCCGTGGACTTCGTCCACCTGCCCGTCGAAGTCCCCCCGGGCGTGCAGAAGATCGCCGTCTCCTACTCTTACGACAAGCCCGCCGTCCCGCCCGGCACCCCGGGCAACTCCTGCGACATCGGTGTCTTCGACGAACGGGGTATCGCACTGGGCAGCCGGGGATTCCGCGGCTGGTCCGGCGGCTTCCGCTCCTCCTTCGAAATCAGCAACAGCGACGCCACCCCCGGATATCTGCCCGGCCCCGTCAACCCCGGCACCTGGCACGTCGTGCTCGGCCCGTACCAGGTGGCGCCGCAGGGCATGCACTACCGAGTACAGACGACCTTGACCTACGGCGAGTCCGGCCCCGCGCATGTGAACCACTACCCGCCGCAGCGAGCCGAAGGGCGCGGGCGCGACTGGTACCGGGGGGACTGCCACCTGCACACCGTCCACTCCGACGGCAAGCGCCTGCCGGGCGAGGTCGCGGCCGGCGCCCGGGCCGCCGGGCTGGACTTCATCGTCTCCACCGACCACAACACCCCTGCCTCGCACGGCGTGTGGGGTGAGTACGCCGGGCCCGACCTGCTGATCGTCCCCGGCGAAGAGGTCACCACCCGCAACGGCCACTGGCTCGCCCTCGGCCTGCCGCCCGGCGAGTGGATCGACTGGCGCTACCGCTCGCGTGACGACGTCTTCAAGCGCTTCGCGCGCCAGGTGCGCCGCGGCGGCGGCCTCGTGGTGCCCGCGCACATGTACTGCGCATACGTCGCCTCCCAGTGGAAGTTCGGCTTCGACGACGCCGACGCCACCGAGGTGTGGACCGGCCCGTGGACCTACGACGACGAGCACGCGGTGAGCACCTGGGACCAGAAGCTCGGTGAGGCGGTGCGTACCGGCACGCGCTGGCTGCCGGCCATGGGCAACAGCGACGCCCACAGCGACCCGCAGGTCATCGGCCTGCCGCACAACGTCGTCCGCGCCGACGGCCTGGCCACCGACGCGATCATGGAAGGCATTCGCGCAGGCCACAGCTGGATCGCCGAATCGGCGTCCGTGACACTGGACTTCACCGCCACCGGCAACGGCGGACAGGCCGGCATCGGCGAGACGTTGAAGGTACCCGCCGACGCTCCCGTCGACGTCCGTCTCGACGTGCGGGGCGTGCCCCACGGCACGGTCCGCGTCATCACCGACGAGGGTCAGATGCACCAGGAGTCGCTCGACGCCTCCGGCACCGGAACGGTGATGTGGCGGACGACCGCCTCCCTCGCCTCCTATGTGCGCGCCGAGGTCCGCCATCCGATGGCCGACGGCAGTCCGGGACAGGGCAACACGATGGGGGAGGCGCTGCTGTTCGGCCCGATGGCCGCCCTGACGAACCCGGTCTTCCTGACGGCGACGACGGCTTCGCACAGCTGACGGGACGGCCCGGCCGTTCGCAACGGACACGAGACCGGTCGAGCGGGAACACCGGGCATGACCTCGACGGTTCTCCCGTGCAGGGGGGCGCGCCGTCCTGGCGTCAGGCGGTGCGCTGGGGCCCAGCGGGGTCGATGGGGGCGGTCCGGGCCGGCCGTCGGAGCGCCGTCCAGGCAGCGTCGGTCTCCGACCGAGGTTGCTCGGTGATCGGCCCCTGGTGGACGTGGCTCGCATTCCCGACCAGCATCAGGCAGCGCTCCCGACCCCTTCGGGTCGGGCCCGCGGACCGTCCGCCGCGGGGATCGCACCGGGCCTGTCCGGCGGATCATGCCGCAGGCGCAGGCGCAGGCGCAGGCGCAGGCGCAGGCGCAGGCGCAGGCGCAGGAGCGGGAGCGGACGCGGCCTGACCGCCGGTGCCTGGCGGGGCGACGCGCACGCCGCTCTGCCGCTCCGACCGCCTGCCGGGTCAGTATCCCGGACGGTTCCAGCGGGCACCGGAGCCCCGTGGACACCAGGACCACCTCGGAGCGTGCCGCGGAGTCGAGGGGCGCGGTGCGGTCGCGCATGGTCGGCTGCCATCGGGGACTGTCGAGGTGCGTGCTGGCGCGCCGGGAAGGGCGCGTGGTGCGGAGTGGGTGCAAGGAGCGGCGCGCGGCCGGGCGTGGGGTCTTTCTGCGGCCACCGGCCGTGGGTGGAGCTTTTGGGCCTGCTCGGTCTACGCCGCCTCCAGCGATTCGGCACCGATCGGCCCCTGTGCCTTGACGGAGCCCGCCCCGCTGGAAACGGTGAGCCGGTCAAGCCGCTCCCGTCTCTCTCATTCTCCTCAGGAGTCCGCGTGACCGACACTGCGTACCACGGTTCGGCTGCACAACATCCCACGCGACGCGCGCTGTTGCGGGCCGCAGGCATGATGGCCGGCCTGGCTGCCACAGGGCTGGCCGGCCCCGCTCCCGCTGCGGCCGCCGCCGGTGGCACGACCGCGTACCGCGACCGCGAGCTGCGGGGCGAATGGATCGCGACCGTCGCCAACACCGACTGGCCCTCACGGGCCGGGCTGAGCCCGGCCGCACAGCAGGCGGAGTTCGTCGCGCTGCTCGAGCACGCCCGATCGATCGGGCTCAACACGGTCTTCGCACAGGTCCGTCCGGTGGCCGACGCCTTCTGGCCGTCGCGCTTCGAGCCGTGGTCGCAGTACCTGACAGGTACTCAGGGCGAGGACCCCGGTTACGACCCGCTGGCCTTCATGGTCGAGGCCGCGCACGAGCACGGGCTGACCCTGCACGCGTGGTTCAATCCGTACCGCGTCTCGCTGCAGTCCGACGTCACCAAGCTCGTGCCGGGGCACCCGGCGCGGCTGCACCCGGAGTGGGTCGTCTCCTACGGCGGTCAGTTGTACTACAACCCCGGCGTCCCGGCGGCCCGCGCCTTCGTCGAGGACGCGATCTTGGACGCGGTGGAGCGCTACGAGATCGACGGCGTCCACTTCGACGACTACTTCTACCCCTATCCGGTGGGCGGCAAGGACTTCCCCGACGACGACGCCTTCGCCGCGTACGGCGCGGGCTTCACCGACCGGGCCGCCTGGCGGCGGCGCAACGTGGACCTGCTGGTGCGGGAGGTGCGCGACCGGGTGCGCAGGATCCGGCCCGAGGCGGCGTTCGGCATCAGTCCGTTCGGCATCTGGCGCAACGCCTCCAGCGATCCGCGGGGTTCGGCCACCAACGGCACCCAGTCCTACGACGCGCTCAACGCCGACACGCTGGGCTGGGTGCGCGAGGGCTGGCTGGACTACATCGCCCCGCAGCTGTACTGGAACATCGGTCTGCCGGTGGCCGACTACGCCGTCCTCGCCCCGTGGTGGGCGCAGGCGGTCCGCGGCACCGACGTGCAGCTGTGGATCGGCCAGGGCGTGTACAAGGCCGGCGACCCCGCTCAGCCGGCGGCCTGGCAGGACCCGGCCGAGCTCTCCCGGCATCTGACCCTGGACGAGGGCCTGCCGGAGATCAACGGCGAGATCCTGTTCAGCGCCACGGACGTGGCCGCCGACCCGATCGGCGCGGTCACCCGGCTGACCGCCGACCACTGGCAGCGGCCCGCACTGCCGCCGCTCCTGCCGAGACTCGCCGGTGGCCCCGCACCCCTGCCCCCGCTCGCCGCGGCGGCGGGCGACGGCATCCGGATCGAGGTGCGCTCCCGCGGCGACCACGTGCCCGCGCTCTACGCGGTACGTCGGCACACCTGTGCCGACGACGGCCTCGTGGCGGTGCTGCCGGGCGCCCGGCACACCCAGTGGACCGATCCGGCGGCCATGGCCGGCGCGACGTACACGGTCACGTCGGTGGACCGCGCCAACCGCGAGAGCTCCCCGGTCACCGTGCGCATGCCCCACCGCTGACGGGCCTCACCCCTGCGAACCCGTCGCGGCCGCTCAGGGCCGGGACGGCACCGGGGCGGGGCCTCGGGGCCCCGTCGCTGGTGGTGTTTCACCGCTCCCCGTCGAGGGCGGTGACTTCGCGTACGGCCTCGGCGATGGCACGGAAGTCCTTCTTGAGGATCGCGCCGTGGTTGCTGGCGACCTTCGTGCTCCGGATATTCGGGTTGCGGGCGGTTACCGCGTCGAGGCTGGTGCGGATCCGTTCCTGCTCGTCGCCCTTGCTTCCGAGGGAGGTTCCGGAAGCGACCACATACCGCGCCGGGACGGTGATGCCGTCCAGCACGGGGCCCAGCTCGCGCTCGCGGGAGAGCCTGCCGAGCTCGATGTTGCTTTCCGCCTGCTGCGCGGCCGTCATCCGCGGGGTCAGACCCGTCGGGCGCAGCAGCGGCGTGAACCAGCTCATCCGCCGGAACAGCTTCCGGATCCGCTCCTCCATGGCGTCGTCGAGCCAGTCGTAGGGGTACGCGCCGTCGACCATGACCGCGCCCACCGTACGCTCCGGGTTCCGGGCGGCCCAGTGCGCCGCGACGACCGCTCCGTAGGACCAGCCCACCACGACCGCCCGGTCCACTCCCCTGGCCGCGAGAACGGCGTCGACGTCGCGGACGGCGGCCTCGAAGGAATAGTCCGCCGAACGCTTCGACTTCCGGCCGCGGGCCCGTTCGTCGTAGGTGAGGTGCCGCCACCCCGTCCCCAGCCCGGCGATGACCCGCCGCCAGTATCCCTGAGTGGCGAACTGGCCGTTGAGGTAGACCACGGGGACACCGGGACCTCCGGTGTCGGTCACGGCCAGTGCCGTGTCGTCGACCGGCACCATGCCGGTCCACTGCGCAGCGGTCGAGGAAGTGCCGTTGGTCGTCATGTTTTCCCCTGGTCAGGTCGTCAGGCGTTCAGGTGGTCGTGTGCGCGTGTGGTCAGGTGCGCGTGTCTTGGCGGCCGTTGCCTCGTCGGTGACGGCCGGGGCGGATCTCCATCGCGGTGGGCCCGCCGGACAGCCGGCGAGCCGGCTCCTTCAGAGGCTGCGGGCGGTGATGTCGCCGTGCGAGGTCGTGGCGCGGATGTCGAGTTGGGCGGTGCCGTCGTTCTTGAGGGTGTTGCTGATCCGGCCGTGACCGGTGCCGGCGTCCAGGGCGGCCGAGACGCCGGAGGCGGCGCCGACCGTGATGTCTCCGGACTGGGTGCGGAGCTCGACGGTGCCGCGCACGGCCTCGATGATCCGGATGTCGCCCCGTGCGGTGGTGATCTCGGCGGGGCCGGTGAGTCGGCCGACCTCGACGTCGCCGTCGGACGAGGGGACGCGGACACCCCAGGCCTCGTCGATCTTGATCTGGCGGGACGCGCCGTCGGAGGTGACGTCGCCGAGGCGGCCGACGCCGCGGGGCTCGGAGGCGGAGCTGTGGGCCTCGACGCGGGAGCCGGCGGGCAGCTGGACGATGACCTCCACCGATCCGGACCCGAACAGCTGGTTCTTGGGTGCTAGGACGGCGATCCGCAGGACACCGTCGGTGCAGGTGACCTCCGTTCGCTCAGCGGTCTGGACGTCGCGGCTCTTGAAGGAGTCGGCGGGCAGGACCTCGACGGTGGTGTCGGCGCGGTCGGCGGCAGTGAACTGGACGCGTCCGGCGGGGATGGCCAGGACGGCGGAGATCGGGGCGGGGGTGTCGAACTTCTGCATGGTGTTCTCCTGCGCTCGCTCTTGTTTCCAACCCTGGAAACGCTACGTTGCATTCGTGTATGTGACAACGGGCGTGTTGCATCTTCTTGGCGAACGGGCAGGTAGAAGGCGGTAATTCGTTGCAACAGCCAAGGATTCAACGCAACGCGCCCGAGGTGTGTCCGTTGCAATGAACGAGAAGTGAACGCTAGGGCGGGTGATGCAACAGCAAGCACCACGAGGGCTCCCGGGGAGACCGATGCCGGGAGTCAGGCTCACCCAGTCCCAACGCCGGCAGGTGGCGCTGGCGCTGGCACTGGCCGACGGTTTCCCCTACGCCGTGATTGCCCGAAGGCGAAGCCGGCCGACGATCACCTGTGAGGTGAGTGCGCAACGGCGGCCCCACCGCCTACCGGGCCGACCTGGCCACCGCGCCATCGAACGCCGCACGCAGCGGCGCTGACCCACCTCCACCGCAGGGTCGCAGTCGGTTTCCCCGCCCCACGGACGAGACGCCGCGGCCGTGGCCGAGGCCACTACGCCGACATCGCCGAACAGCGCCTGCGCATCGAACTCAAACACCCTGTATTGCTTCCTTCCGGCTCCCGAATCCCGATCTCCTGATCCCCACGTCCCACTCCTGGTCTTCACGTCCAAGAGGACGCGTCCGTGTGCGCTTCAGTAAGGTCGAGCATTCTCCGGCGCGCCTCCTCTCCACCGAGGGCAGGCGGGTGTTTCCCCCAGCGGGGCGCGGGGATCAGCCGGGGAGGGGAGAGGGAAGGCATGCCGGTCCGGGAGTCGGTTCGGGCTACAGACCCACGTCAAGTCGGCGGTTCTCCCACGGTCTGCCTCAGCCAGGTGTTGCCGCGGAGTTCCGGATGCGCGGTGACGATCAGCCGCACGGCTTCAGCCTTTGCTGTTTCGGTCAGCCGCTGCAGCTCCGGCCAGGTCAGCTGAGCTACTGCCCCTGACGGCCACGTTGTCGTCAGAGTGACGTTGTCTGCTTCTCGAGTGAACGAGTACACGTGCTGGGTCAGGCTGGCTTCCACTGCTATCTCGTTCTGTTTCTCGAGTGTCCGAGTCGCGTAGTCGAGCATGAGTGCCAAGTCGACCACGGGCTCCCCCAGCAGATGCACGCTGAGGTCCGTACCGTGGATGATGAGTCGTAGGTCTGCCATGAAGTACCGGAGGCAGAAGTCCGAACTGTTCAATTCCGGCCGTTCCGGCTGCCATCCTGGAGACCATGATGGGTCGTCAGCGCGCGGCTCGAAGGAAAAATCGATCATTCGCGCATCCCCTGATTACCAGACGTTTCTTGGCATGGCGGTTACTAGGTTGCCGAACTCGTCCACAACCAGCCGTATGCCGTTCTGGGCCCTGTGCTCGAGTTGTGACATCGTCGAAGGCGTAGTCGGTGTAGTTGCCTCCTCGAAGGGGTGGTGCCTGTGAGGGGGTGCCGACCGCGGCCAGGACTCATCACGAAGAACGCCTGGCCTCGAATCCCAGACCAGGCGTTCTTCATTGCGCCGTGCTCACACTCCGATCGAGATTTTCTCGATCACTCGGGCCAGCTCGTCGCCCTCCGAACTTTCGGACAGGTGCACCGTCGCTGTGACGGCAGGAAACCTGTACCGCACGGAGTACGGCGACATGTCAACGAGATCAGCGATGTCCCTGACTTCCGGGGAGAGCTGCCCCCAGGCGACCGTCTCTGAAAACTCGAGACCGAACCTCTCGGCACACTCGCCGGCGAGAGAGGGCATCTCAGCCAGCCGGTGGGTGTGCACAGACACCCACTGGCACAACCAGTCGGGGCCACCGGCGAACGTGGCCTCCACGAGACCGAAGTCGAGGCGCAGCAGTCGGTGCGGCTTGCTGCCGTGCAGCTGCCGTGCAGCGGCTCCGAGGCGCTTCTGCACCTCCATCGGTGTTGAGCCGGGCCCGATCCCGATGAAGTATCCCGTTACGAGCGCTTGCGAGATTGCGTCCACGCCGAGCAAGTGATTCACCCCAGCTTCTCGCGGCGTAAGCCCTCCAACCATGCACAGGGCCATCAAACCGAAATCTTGTTTCTTCACGTGACCGCATGAGCGGAACAGTGACGGTCTCGAAAACCCGCGCTCGGTGAAGCGCATCACCGGACGCCGCCTCCGTCGACCGACACGTCGATGGTGCTCGGAGCACGGCCGATGTTGGCGGTTAACCGGAGCCAGCGACGGGCGGGCTCCTGGACTGCGAAGTGTGGGTAACGAAAATACTCGATCTGGGTCAGACTGCAGCGATCTAAAGCTTGAAGCAAAATTTCCGTGGGGACCTGATGGCAGGATTGGAGCGTGATCAGTGAACCCGGCGAGCCTGGCACGATGAGTGACGTCCTGTTCGATGTCGATGGCACGTTGATCGCTGCCGTGGACAATCAGCGCCTGGCGTCAGGCGGTCGTCGCGGCTGCCGCCGCCTTGCGCAGCGGCGGGACGAACGCCAGGGCGATCAGGGACAGGACCAGGTTGAGGATCAGTGTCACGGTGAACGCGTGGGTGTAGGCGTGCCGGGAGCCCGCGTCGCCGAGGGTACTGAAGTAGACCAGGCCGACCAGGGTGATGCCCACGGACATGCCCAGCTGGCCCACCGTCTCCAGCACGCCGGCCGCGCTGCCGGCCTCCCGCGGCGGTACTCCGGTCAGCGCGGCGCCGAGCAGCGGGCTGACGCCGAGGCCCTGGCCCACGCCGATGACGACGAGCGCGGGGATGAGCACCGGACCGGACAGCGAGTCGCCCGCGGCCAGCGCGGTGACCAGCAGGAGGAGGTAGCCGAGCGCGTTGAGGCCGTACCCGGCGGTCAGGACGTGCAGGCCGAGGCGCGGCATGATCTTGGGCAGGACCAGGGATGTCCCGGTGAACGCGATGCCGAGCGGGGCGAACAGCAGGCCGGACTCCAGGGCGGAGTAGCCGAGTCCGCTCTGCAGCTGGACGGCGAGCACGAAGAAGAGGCCGGCGTTGCAGGCGAAGAACGCCAGGAACAGCGCGTTGCCCGAGCGGTAGGCGCCCAGCCGCAGCAGCGGCGGGTTGACCAAGGGCTGTCCGCCGGCCGCGGCCAGCCGGCGCTGCCACCAGCCGAACGCCACGAAGCACGGCACAGACAGCACCATCATCACGAAGCACCACACGGGCCAGCCGGCCGTACGGCCCTCCGCCAGCGGGAACGAGAGCAGCAGCAGAGCCAGGGTGAGCAGGGCGACGCCGGGCAGGTCCAGCCGGGGCCGCTGGGTGCCCCGGAAGCCGGGCATGGCCAGCGCGGCACCGGCGATGGCGGCCAGGCCCAGCGGCAGGTTCACCAGGAAGATCGGGCGCCAGCCCCAGCCGAACAGGTCCAGATGGACCAGGACGCCGCCGATCAGCTGGCCGGTGATCGCGGCGAGGCCGATGGTGACACCGAACAGCGCGAGCGCCTTGTCCCGCTGGGCGCCCTCGAACGAGGTCTGGATGATGGACAGGATCTGCGGGAAGAACAGCGCGGCGGACAGGCCCTGGACGCATCGGAAGACGATCAGCGCCTCGGGGCCGGGAGCCACGCCGCACAGCAGCGAGGCGACCGTGAACAGGCCGAGGCCCGCGAGGAACATCCGCTTGTAGCCGAGGATGTCACCGAGCCGGCCGCCGGTGACCAGGAACAGCCCGTACACCAGGATGTAGCCGCCGACCGTCATCTCGGCGGCGGAGACCGAGGCGCCGAGGTCGGAACGGATTGACGGGATGGCGACATTGACGATGTAAGAGTCCATCATCGCCATGAACGTCGCGGCCATCGCCACCAGGACCATGGCCTTGACCCGGGCGGGTGGCAGCGGTGGCGGGCCGGCGTCGCCGCCGGGCGGCGCGGGGTCCGTCGCGGTGTCCGCCGTCTCGTCCCGCTCGGTGAGGGAGACGGACTTTTCATCCTGCATGTGCTGGCCTGCTCTCGTGGGTGGGGGACGTCAGGTCGGCGTCGAACTCCGGCCCGAGCAGGTGGAGTCGGGTCCCCACCAGTTCGACGCGCGAGCAGACACCGAGCTTCTGGAAGATCTTCCGGAGATGGAAATTGACCGTGTGGGGGGAGAGGTTGACGCGCGAGGCGATCTGACGGTTGGTCAGTCCTGCGGCGACGAGCCGGGTGATGGCCTCCTCGGTGGGGCTCAGCACCCCGCCCTCCACGTCGGCCGCCGGCGGCTCGTGCCGCAGCAGGGCCGCGGCCTCGTACAGCAGCGGATGCCGGAACCGCAGTCGGTCGCCGTCCAGGACGAGCACCCCGGCCTCCACGGCCTCCCGTACAGCGCCCAGCACGGACACCGCCCGGCCGTCGGGCAGATGGGTCAGCTCGCTCATCCGCGGCGGTAACTGCCGTGCCGCGACGGACTGGAGCAGTTCCCGGGTCCGGGCGGACAGGCGCGGGTCGGCGGTCAGCAGCGTGGCCACCACCCGCAGGGGCGGGGCCGACGCCGCGAGGCTCGCGACACCGCCGTACACCCGGTACCCGCCCTCGTCGGTGAGTGCCGCGAGGACGGCCGTCAGCAGGCCGGGATGGCCGCCGCAGGCCGCGATCAGGCGTTCCACCGAGGCGTCCGGTGTGCCGCCGAGCCGGTCCACGGCCATCCGCAGGGCGTCCCGGCGGCGCAGCGGACCCAGCGTCAGTTCGACCGTGTCCGGGTGCCGGTGCGGCGCGTGCGCGGCCGGGCCACCGGTGCCGGACAGCAGCCACAGCACCCGGCGGGCGGAGCGCGCCGCGGGCAGCGCGCGCAGCGCGGCCAGCACATCGGGATCGTCCCAGGCGACCTCGTCCAGAGCGACGAGGACGGGCCGGGCCGCGGCGCCGCGCGGGGCCGGCCGGCCCGCACCGAGCACCTCGTCGAGCAGATCCGGCCCGTGCGGCGCGGAACTCTCTTCGGCCGTCCCGGAAAATGGCTCCAAACCGGTGGTCACGGCCATGAGGGAAGCCGTCAGCAGCAGCCTCTTGTGCTGTGCGGCGGGACCGCCTACCACCTCGAACCCGACCTGTCGTGCGGTGTCCGAAATGCGGTTGACCAAACTGGTCTTTCCGTAACCCTTCGGACCCTGCAGCAGAATCAGATTGCTGCGCCCGTGGCGTATTCGGTGTAAGCGTTGACGTATTACCCATTGTTCATGGGTACGGCCGTACAGATTCACTTCTCGCCCCCCGTATGTGCCTGATACAGCTGTCGGCGCTGACCGCACTCACCAGTCACGATGCCATGCGCCACATGGTCGACATTAACCGACGCGGGTAAAGAGAACCCCATGGCCCGGCGCTATACCCTACGCCTCGCGAAGGAGTCAACTACTCGAACAAGTAGTGGCTGATTTCAAGAGGGTTTGACAGCTTTGAACGGTCCGCGGAGTACCGCCGTCGGACCGGGAAGCGATCTCTACGGGATCACTACGGGGGAGAGTCACATCGATATGCCAGACGCCGACCGGGGCATTCGTCTGCCGTTGACCGCCGCACAGGAAGGCGTATGGGCGGCGCAGCGGCTGAACCCGGCGAACCCGCGCTACAACTGCGCCAGCTACCTGGAGATCCACGGCCCGGTGGACGCCGGGCTGCTCGGTCGCGCGGTGCAGATCGCGCTCGCCGAGGCCGAGGCGCTGCGGGTGTGGCTGGACGACGACGGCGGACCCGGCCAGACCGTGCGGCCGGTGGCCGAAAGCAGCCCCCTGGACGTGCTCGACCTGTCGGCCGGCGCGACCCCCCGGGCCGCCGCCGAGGAGTGGATGCGCGCCGACCTGTCCCGCCCCGTGGACCTCACCCGCGGACCGCTCGTCCGGCACGTGCTCATCAAGGAATCCGCCGACTCCTGGCTGCTGTACCTGCGGTACCACCACGTGGTCATGGACGGCCTCGGCCACACGGTCCACGTCCGGCGCATCGCCGCGGTCTACACCTCGCTCGCCGCCGGCGCCGAACCCCCCGCCGTACGGACGGTGCCGCTGCGCGACCTGGTCGCCGAGGACGCGGCCTACCCGGACTCGGCCGCACACGCCCGCGACCGCGCCTACTGGCTCGACCGGTTCGCCGACCGCCCCGCCCCGGTGAGCCTGGGCGACCAACAGGCCGGGGCCGTGGGCGGGCTGCTGCGCCGGGTCACCGACCTCGAAGACGCCGACACCTCACTGCTGCGGGACACCGCCCGGCGGCTCGCCGTACGGCCCTCCGCCCTGCTCGTCGCGGCCGTCGCCGTCTACCAGAGCAGGCTCACCGGCGGCGAGGAGACCCTGCTGCGGGTGCCGCTGCCCGCCCGCCCCTCCGGCGCGGCCATCGGCACCCCGGCCATGTTCGCCAACGAACTCCCGGTGCGGATCGCCGCCCCGCGCGCCGCCTCCTTCGCCGAGGTCGCCGCCGAGGTGTCCCGGGAACTCGGCAACGCCCTGCGCCACCAGCGCTTCCGCGGCGAGCGGCTGCACCGCGAGCTGTTCCCCGAGGGCCGCCGCGAGCAGCTCGCCGGCACCACTGTCAACGTGGTGACCTTCGACGCCGAGGTGTCCTTCGCGGGCCTGCCGAGCACCGCGCACCACCTGTCCTCCGGACCCGTGGACGACCTGCGCTTCGACTTCTTCTCCGACGCCCGCGGCACCCGGGTGCGGCTGCACACCGACGCCAACCCCGAGCGGCACTCCGCCGGTGCCCCCGCCGCCCACACCCGACGGCTGCTCACCCTGCTCCGCGCGGCCCTCATCGACCCCGAACGGCCCGTCGGACGGCTGCCGTTGACCGACGACGCCGAACGCCGGGCTGTGCTCGCCGCGGGCGCGCCCGAGCGGCGCGACTACGACCTGGACACCCTTCTGCACGAGCTGGTCGCCGCCCGGGCCGCCCGCACCCCCGACACCGTGGCCGTCACCGACGACACCACCTCCCTCACCTACCGGGACCTCCTCGACCGGGCCCGCCGTCTGGCCCGCCACCTCGGCGAGCAGGGCGT
>NZ_LR732544.1:6676848-6732575 GCF_902506575.1 Streptomyces mexicanus
GGACCCCGACTGGACCCCCGAAGCCGTCGTCTTCGACTGCGACGGCACCCTGATCGACTCCGAGCAGCACTGGCAGCGCGCCCGCGCGATCGTGCTGCGCGCCTTCGGTCACGCCCCCGACGAGGAGTTCGCGCAACGCGCGAAGGGCCTGCACTACCGGGACTGCGGCGTCCTGATGGCCGAACTCGTCGGTGAACCCGACCACGCCGAGGAGATGACGCACCAACTGCTCAGCACCTTCCGCGCCTTGGTCGCCCGCGAGCCGGTGAGCACGCGCGGTGCCCGGGAACTGGTGCGGACGCTGGAGCGGGTCGCGCCGCTGGCCGTCGCCAGCAACTGCCCCGAGGACGTGGTCCGGTTCTCCCTGGAGTCGGTGAACTTACACCGGCACTTCCGGCACATCGTCGTACCGGACGACCGCATCCGTCCCAAACCGCACCCCGACACCTACGCGGAGGCCGCGCGCCGCCTCGGCGTCCCCGGCGGCAGGGCCCTCGCCGTCGAGGACTCGGTCAACGGGATGAAGGCCGCGGTGGCCGCGGGCCTGCGGGTCGTCGGCGTGGGCCCGCGCCCCGCACCGGAGGGCACCGCCCTCGCCGACCTGTGGGTGACCTCACTCGACGACCCCGCCCTGATGGCCTGGGCGCGAAGCCGCCCCACGGCGGCGGGAGCGCGGACCGACCTCCCCGGGGCCCCAACGGGCGACGCGGCCGACGCGAAGGTCCCCAGGCCGGGCGGGCCCTCCAGCCAGGATCCCGCGGGCGCCTCCTGACGGCACCCGCGCCGAGCCCGTGCGGCGCTCGCGGCGGCGGGTGCCCCCCCGCAAGGGGGTGCCCGACCGCCCCGGCCGGACGCGTCGGGCAGAAGACACCGCCCCACCGGCCGGGGACATCGGCTCGGTGACACCCCCGGGGCGGTCGTACGTCCCTCGGCGCGGGTGACGGCTTCAGGGCAGGGGCGCCACGAAGAGTGTCCCGGCCCTGTGAAGGGGAGTGAGACGGGCGCGCGGTCCCGGCTTCTTCGCGAGCGCGGTGGTGACGGCGCGCTGGGGCGGTCGCCGGACCAGGTCAGAACTCCAGGACCAGGCGTCCGCGGGTGCCGCCGGCCTCGAGGACGCGGTGGGCCTCCGCCGCCTGGTCGGCCGGGAAGGTGCGGGCGACCCGGAGCGTGACGGTGCCCTCCTCCGCCTGCCGGCGGAGCCGGTCGAGCTTCGCCTGCTCGCGGCTGTAGCTGCGGACGAAGACGGGGACGAAGGTGATCCCGCGCTCGGCCTCACCCTCGTATCCGCGCAAGGTCGCGATCGTGCCACCGTCACGGACCGCTGGGACGATCCGGTCGTGGAACAGAGCGGAGTCGATCACTCCGTCGACTCCGTCCGGCGCCGCCTCCCGGACGGCGGCGGGATATCCCTCGCCACGCGGAAGCACGATGTCGGCGCCCAGCTCGGCGACGAGTTTCTCGTCGGCCGGCGAGGCGTCGGCGATGACCGTCAGGCCCTCGGCCTTGGCCAACTGCACCGCGTACCCTCCGACCGCCCCGGCCGCGCCCGTCACCGCGAGCGTCTGCCCCGGCCGCAGTCCGAGCAGGTCGAGGGCGAGGCGGGCGGTGAGGCCGTTCATCGGCAGCGTCGCCGCCTGCACGTCCGAGGCTCCGGCGGGTACTCGGGCGACGGACTCGGCAGGGACCACGATCTGCTCCGAGTACGCGCCGTGCGAGCCGGACGGCACCACGATCGCCATCACGTGATCGCCGACCTTCAGATCCGTCGAGACGCCCTCGCCGATCTCCTCGAGCACCCCGGCGGCGTCCATCCCCGGCACATAGGGCGGAGGCGGCGCGTCCGCACCGCTGTGCCGCAGGCCGGCCCGCACTCCGGTGTCGGTCGGGTTGACGGCGGCCGCGTGCACCCGGACCCGCACCTGCCCCGGCCCGACCACAGGATCGGGAAGCTCCACGACGTGCAGCTTCTCCGGTCCGCCGAACTCGGTCACTCCCACAGCCCTCATCACAAGCTCCTCACAGCCGGTTTCAGCGGCATCACCTGCGACCGATCGATCCGCCTGCCACGGGGGCAACCTCCCCCGTGGCAGGCGGGCCGGAACGGTTCGGCAGGACACCGAAGTCAAGGGGGTGAAGTGCGCGGCCGCGCGCGTTATTCCACCCGATTCCCTTCGATGTCCCGGAGGGCGGCTTCGGACAGCTGCTGTCCGGGCACTCCGCCGCCACGGATCGGTCTCGTTCCCGGGGCCAGGAGGCCATGCACGGTGACCGGGGTCGGACGGACGTCTGCTTACCGGTGCGCTGCCAGGAACGGCAGGACCACGTCGGCCATCTCGTCGGGTACTTCCTCCGCGAGGTCGTGGCCGGCGTCGAAGACGTGTCCGGTGACGTCGTGGGCCACGAGTCGTGCCTGGGACTCGTTGCGCTCGCCGATGAAGGCGGAGCCGCCGAGCGCCAGGACCGGGATGTCCAGCTTCTGCTGTGCGGCCCGCCGGTTCTGTTCGGCGTCGGTGAGCATCGCCCGGTAGACGGCGAGCATCGCGCGGATGCCGCCGGGCATGGAGTAGCAGCGCACGTACTCCTCGATCGCGTCGGGGGTGGCGGTGTCGGGGTGGCTGCGCTCGTTCTTGATCATGTAGGTGATCAGTTCGCGTTCGTGCCCGGCGATCAGCATCTCGGGGACGTCGGGCTGGAAGTAGAAGCCCAGGTGCCACAGGTGCATGCCGCTGGAGACGTTCTCGGGGGTGAGGGCGGTGTGGTCCTCGAAGCCAAAGCCGGGGAACAGCGCCTCGGCGAAGACGAGGGCGGTGGCGTGGCCGCGGTGGCGGGCGGCGAGCTGGTAACCGATCACGGCTCCCCAGTCCTCGCCGATCACGGCGTAGGTCTCGTGTCCGAGGCGGGCCATCAGCTCCGCGATGTCGTCGCTCATCGTCGCGGAGTCGTAGCCGTCCGCGGGGCGGGCGGAGTCGCCGAGACCGCGCAGGTCGGGCACGACGACGGTGTGGTGGGGCGTCAGCTTCGGGACGAGGTGGCGCCAGTGGTAGCCGGTCTTGGGCACGCCGTGCAGCAGTACCACGGCGGGGCCGGATCCGGCCGTCCGGTAGTGCAGGCTCGTTCCATTGACGGCCGCACGGCCGGTGCGCAGGGGCGTTCGGGTGTGGTCGTACATCATCGCGTGGTGCATTCCTGTCGTGGTGAGTGGGGTGGGTGGGTCTGGTGGGCCGATGAGGTCGGCAGACGGCTCGGACCGTCGGCGCTGACGGGGCCGCTGTCGGCGCGGCCGGAACGGGCACCCATTTTGCTTGATCGAGTGTTACAGATTCAGGGCATGGGAAAGGTCCGGCCGGGACCACGGGGAATCTCAGTCGAGAGCGGTCAGTGCGACCTCCACGAGGGGCTCCAGGGTGGACGCCTCCGGTGTGATCTTCGAGGAGACCAGCAGTCCGTTGAGGAAGGTGACCAGGAACGCGGCGAGGGCGTGCGGGTCGTGCCGCGCCGCGATCTCACCCCGCTCCCTCGCGGCCCGCAGCACCTCGGTGAGTGCCTCCCGGCTCGCGTCCTGCATGTCCCGCACGGTGCGCCGGGTCGCCGCGTCCTGAGGCAGTCGCTCGCAGACGGCGTTCACGGCCAGACAGCCCTGGCCGCCGTTGCCGGTGGCGATGCGGATCCGCTCCGTCAGCAGCGTGCGGATCGCCGCGCGGGCGTCCGCTCCTTCCTCCAGACTGCGCAGGGCGGCCGCCGCGAGGGTGGTGCGATAGTGCTCCAGCGCGGCCCGGTACAGGCCGTCCTTGTCGCCGAACGCGGCGTACAGGGACCCCTGTCCGATCCCCAGGTGCTGGGTCAGATCGCGCACCGAGGTCGCCTCGTAGCCCCGTGTCCAGAACAGTTCCATGGCGCGGCTCACCGCCGCCTCGGTGTCGAACTCCCGGGTTCTTGCCATGAGCTCACCGTAACGTATCTGGATCGCTCGATCAAGAAACGCGGTCGCGGCCCGCTCCTGCTGCTGGTCCCCGGCGGGACGGGCGGCGGCGCTCGCGACGGCTCCCGACCCGGTGAGGGCGACGGCGCCGGCCGCGCCGCTGAGGGCGAACACGCGGCGACGGGACACGAGTCGGGAGACGAGGGCGGTGTGAGGCTCTTCGTGTCGCTTTCAGCCACAGCCGTCGTGGCGTCGAGGGTCTTCCGCCGTGCGGCAGTCGACAAAATCCCGTGGAAGCCGTGTCAGTGGGACTGTTTATGCTGCCTCGCACGATCAGGACGTATCAGGGGAGGCGCGGCATGTTCGGCAAGCTGTTCGGCAGGGGCGGGGGGAGACCGGCGGCCGATCCGCACGCGCTTTTTGTGCCGCGCAAGCAGAAGGGCGGGATGTACACGCTGCGGGCGCTCGGGGACGCGCGGGTGCAGGCGCTCGTGGACGCGGCCGGAGCGGGTGACTGGGAGGCGGTCAAGGCGGCGGCCGCTCCGTTCGACCTGGGGCGTGACCACCAGGTGCTGGCCGAACTGGCCGAAGTCGACGGTGTGCAGGAGTGGATCGGCCGGGCCGTCGAGGAGGACAAGGAGCACCGGGCGACGGCCCTGCTGATATCCGGGGCGCGTCACATCATCTGGGGCTGGCAGGCCCGTACCGCCGCGCGTGCCGCGGACGTCACGCGGGAGCAGTGGCGGCTCTTCCACGAGCGGCTGGACATCGCCGAGGAGCAGCTCCTCGAGGCCGCCGAGTTGCGGCCGGAGTGGATCACGCCGTGGCGCCGCCTGCTCACCTCCGGCCGTGGCATGTCGCTGGGCTCCGCCGTCAACGAGACCCGGCTCGACGCCGCGCTGCGGCGCGACCCGCTGGGTCTGGAGACCCACATCGAGTGGCTGTCGCAGTTGCAGCCCCGCTGGGGCGGGGGGCCCGGCCAGGGGTTGGCGTTCGCCCGCAAAGCGTTCGCCGGCGCGCCCGACGGCCACCGCCTCGGATGTGTGATCGCCATGGCGCACATCGAGGAGTGGGTGGAGTCGGAGACGGACGGCTTCCTCGACAGGGCGGAGGTCCAGGAGGAGTTGAGGGAGGCGGCCCGACGCAGCATCCTTCACCCTGCCTACGAGCGGCGCCTGGGCTGGCAGGAGGACTTCAACGTGTTCGCCATGGCCCTGTCGCTCTCCAACGAGGGCATCGTGACGCCGAGCGTCTACCACGAACTGGGCGGCGCCTACACCCCGTGGCCCTGGAAATACCTGGCGGAGCCGGAGAAGATGTACGCCCGCTTCCGGCGCCGCCCCTGAGCCCCCGGGACCTGCGCCTTGGTCCAGTGCCCGGGCGCCAGGCGTGCGTTTCGCGCCTCGGACCGGTGCTCGGGAACCACCCTGAGACCGGCGCCGCGGACTCAGCCCAAGATCCGCGGCCGGCACCCTGCGCCCCGGAACCACGCCTCGGGCCCGTGTCCGGGACCCACCCGGACCCCTGCCTGACCTTCGCCCTGAGACGGACCCCTGCCTGACACCTGACCAGAGACGGCCCCTGCTGACCTTCTCGCCCTGAGGCAGACCTTTGCCCGACCTCCGCCCTGAGGCCGACTCCGACCTCGCCCTTCCCTCATCACACCTACTCCGGAACTGCCAGATGACTCTGCCCGATGCCCTCTCCGGCCCGGCCGGCGCCGACCACACCTTCCAGGTGGACCTGCGCGGCCTCGTCGACCTCCTGTCCCACCACCTCTACTCCAGCCCCCGCATCTACCTGCGCGAACTCCTGCAGAACGCGGTCGACGCGCTCACCGCCCGGCACGGCCTCGCCCCGGACGCCCCGGCCGACGCCTTCGGCATCCGCCTCCATGCCGACGGTTCGGTCGTCCGTGTCGAGGACGACGGCGTCGGCCTGACCGAAGCCGACGTGCACAGCTTCCTGGCAACGATCGGCCGCAGCAGCAAGCGCGCCGAGCAGATCACCGAGCAGCGCGGCGACTTCATCGGCCAGTTCGGCATCGGCCTGCTCTCCTGCTTCCTGGTCGCGGACGAGATCCACGTCCTCAGCCGCTCCGCCCGCACCCCCGACGCCCCCGCAGTGGAATGGCGCGGACGCGGCGACGGCAGCTACAGCATCCGTACCCTGCCCACCTCCGCGCGCCCCCACCCCGGCACCACCGTCACGCTGACGCCGCGCGCCGACGCGGCCGAGTGGACCCGCCCGGCCCAAGTGCACGCGCTGGCCCGCACGTTCGGCTCCCTGCTGCCCTACCCGGTCACCTTCGCCGACGGCACAGCCGGCCAAGCCGGCCCCGGAGCGTCCGTCAACCCCGAGCCCGCGCCCTGGGCGCGCACGTACCCCACGCCGGGAGCCCGCTCCCGCGCGCTGGCCGCGTACGGCGAGGAGACCTTCGGTTTCACCCCGCTGGACACCATCGAGCTGGACCTGCCCGCCGTCGGTCTGCAAGGCATCGCGTGCGTGCTGCCGGAGACGGTCCCGGCCGGGCGCCGCCACGGCCACCGCGTGTACGTCAAGGGAATGCTGCTGTCCGAGCAGGCCGAGGAGATCCTGCCCGAGTGGGCGTTCTTCGTCCGCTGCGTCATCGACGCCGAGAGCCTGCGCCCGACAGCGTCCCGCGAGTCCCTGTACGAGGACGACACGCTCGCCGCGGTCCGCGACGCCCTCGCCGAACGCCTGCGCGCGTGGATCGCCCGGGTGGCCGCCAGCGATCCGGAGCTGCTCTCCCGCTTCCTGCACGCCCACCACCTGGCCGTGAAGTCACTGGCGGTGCACGACGACGAGATCCTGCGCATGCTGCTGCCGTGGCTGCCGTTCGAGACCACCGACGGGCACACCACCCTCGACGAGTTCGCGCGCACTCACCGCACGGTGCTCGTGACGTCGAGCGTGGAGGAGTTCCGGCAGGTCGCGGCGATCGCCTCGGCCGCCGGGCTCGGCGTCGTCAACGGCGGCTACACCTACGACCGGGACCTGGTCCACCGGCTGCCCGAGATCCGGCCCGAGGCCGTCGTCGCCGACCTCGACCCGGAGACCCTCACCGCCCACCTCGACCCCGTCGACCGGGAGACGGAACTCGCCGCCGCTGCCTACCTCGCCCAGGCCCGCGACGCCCTCGCCGTCTTCGACTGCGACGTCGCGCTGCGCACCTTCCAGCCGGCCTCCGCGCCCGCCCTGCTCGTCGACAGCCGAGAGGCCCGGCACGAGCGCACCCGCTCCCGGCTCGCCCGCGAGCAGCAGGGCGGGCTGTGGGGCGACATCCTCGGGGCCCTGCGCCAGGACGCCCCGCGAGCCCAGCTGATCCTCAACCAGCTCAACCCGCTGGTCCGCACCGCCCTCACCATCGACGAACCCGAGCTGGCCCGCACCAGCGCCGAGGCCCTCTACGGGCAGGCCGCGCTGCTGTCCCGGCGCCCTCTCAGGCCCGCCGAGTCGAGCCTGATCAACCGCTCCTTCCTCGACCTTCTCGCCCACGCTCTGCGCAAGGACAGCTGACGATGCCCACCGCACCCCAGACCACCGACGAGCTGTACCAGGCGCTCCAGGAGAACGACCGGCGCCCCTACGGCCGCACCCGCACCGTCACCGCCGAGGAACTCGTCGACGCCGCCGAGCAGTTCGCCGAACCACTGCCGCTCGTCCACGCCCTCCTCGAACTGCAGGAGGCGTACACCTACGGCTCGGAGCCCCGCAAGTCGCCCGTCGTCTTCGCCCGTCTGCTCACCCTCTTCGACGAGCAGCCCGACGTCTTCGACGAGCGGCTGCGCCACACGTTGTTCTGGCGGTTCAAGTGGGTCGCCCACGCACTGCGCCAGCTGCCCGAGATACCGCTGGCCAGCCTGCGCCAGTGGCTGACGGAGATGCGCGACCGCTACGAGAAGGCCGGGTTCGGCCTCCAGCCCTACTACGGCCAGGCCTACCAGCTGGCCGCCCACGTCGGTGAGGACACCACCCTCGCCTACGAGCTGTGGGCGGGCCGGACCCGCACCCGGCTCAGCGACTGCGAGGCCTGCGAGATCTGCGTACGCGCCCGGTACCACCTCGCCGCGGGCGACGACGAGCGGGCGCTGCGCGTCTGGGAGCCGGTGCTGGCCGGGAAGGAGTCCTGCCAGGAGGAGCCGGCCCGGTCGCTGTCGTACGCGCTGCTGCCGTTGCTGCGCACCGGCCGCACCGACCGGGCCCGCGAACTCCACCTCGCCGGCTACCGCGGCTGCCGCCGCAACCCGTCGATGTCCCCCGAGGTCGGCCGGCACCTGGAGTTCTGCGCGCTGACCGGCAACGAGGCACGCGGTCTGGAACTGCTCGCCGAGAACCGGAACCTGTTCGACGAAGTGGACTCGCCGCTGGACCAGTTCGACTTCCTCACCGCAGTGGAGGTCCTCCTCCAGCGCGTCGAACGTCTCGGCCACGGCGACCTGCCCGCCGCGGGATACGCGGGCCGCACCTGGACGGTGGCCATGCTGCGCGCCGAGGTGCGACGCCGCGCCGACGACCTGGCCGCCCGCTTCGACGCCCGCAACGGAACCACGGCCCACACCGACCGCCGCCGGGCCCGCCTCGACCGTGCCCCGCTGCTGGACACGCTGGAACTGACCCTGCGCACGCGCAGCCTCGACGAGGTGGCTCCGGCCGCCGCCCCCGCGCCCCGCACGACCGCCGCCGTCCCCGAGGCGCTGCCCGAACTCATCGCGCGGGCACGCGCGTTGGAGGAGCAGGGGCATCCGGACGCTCCTGCCTGCTGGGCGCGCCTGCGCACGCTCGTCGCCGGGCCCGACTACACCCATCCCGACGACCCGGCCGTGGGCCCGCTCGCGCGGCTGCGCGCCGACCTGCTGCTGGACGAGGGGAACCGGGCGGGCGAGCGGGAGCGGTACGCGGACGCCGTCGCTCTCCACGAGCAGGCCGCAGCCCTGTACGACGAGGCCGGCACGCCGGACCACGCGGCGCTCGCCCGTGCCTGTGCCGTCCTGGCCCGTGCCGAGATCCCGGGGCCGGACGGCGACGGGCCGGAGGCGAAGGCGAGCGCGCTGACCGCCGCCCACGCCGCCATCGTCCGGCTCCACGAGGAGACGCCCGGCCCGGCACCGTACGTGGAGGGCCGCCTGCTGCGGCTGCGCGCGACCGTGCTCGGCCTGCGGCTGCAGGCCACCGGGAGCGAGGAGCACGTGGCGCCGGTCCTCGCCGAAGCGGACCTGCTGCACGCGTTCGCCACCCGGCACGACCTCGTCGGGCAGGTCTCCGGTGCGATGTTGCTGCACGCGAGCACCCACGCCCTCGCCGGCGACCTGCCCGCCGCGGTCCAGCGGATCGACGCCCTCCTGGAACAGCTCAGGGCGCACGGCCCCGCCTGGCACCTGCCCCGCACGCTCGGGCTGCGCGGCCGGCTCCAGCTCGGGCTGCGGGACGCGCAGGCCGCGTACGCCGACCTCGCCGAGGGCCTGCGTCTGGCCGCCGACTGGCCGGCCGACGCGGTCGACACCAGCCGCCTCCACGGTGACCTGGCCGAGGCCTGCATGCATCTGGGCCGTCCCGACGAGGCGCTGCGGCACCTGACGCGCTCGGCCGAGGTGAGCCTGCGCCACGGCAGCCGCTTCGACGCGTTCTACGTCTACAGCCACGCGGCCCGGCTCAGCCTCGACCTGGGCCGGATCGAGGACTGCATCGCCCTGCTCGACTCCCTGCTGGCCGAACCGGACGTCGTCGCCGGGGAGCTGGACGACCGGCTCGTCGCCCAGCTGCGCCTGACCCGCGCCCGCGCGCTGCACGCGGGCGAGGACCTGAAGGCGGCCACGGCCGAGTTCGTCGCGCTCGCCGCGGAGTCGGCCGGCTGGGACGACGATCCGGGCAGCCACGCCATGATCGCCGGGGAGACGGCCGTACTGCTGGCGGAGTCCGGCGAGTTCGGCCGGGCCCGCGAGGCCGCCGACCAGGCGATCGCCGCCCATGCCCGGGCCCCGCGCTACGAGCAGCTGAGCAACTGCCTGCGCGAGCTGGCCCGGCTCCAGGCCCGGCAGCAGGGTGCGGACGGCCTGTCCGACGCCCTCGCCTTCCTCGCGGACGCGGGCCGGATCGCCGACGAGGCCCGGGACGCCGCGTACGAGGCGAGCGGCCGTTCCCTGGACACGGCCCTGGCCTACGAGCACGGCCGGGTCCACGCCTACGCGGGTGCGTACGAGGAAGCGTTGGCGGCACTGGAGAAGGCTCTGGCGCTGCTCGGCGACGCAGGACCGCAGGACGACCATGCCGGCGAGTGGGCCGAGTGCGTCCGCCTCGCGGGTGTCGTGGAGGGCATCTACCTGGAGCGCCCCGCCCCCGCTCTCGCACGCCTCGACGCGGCCGTCACCCGGCTGACCGCCCTGGGCCACACCGAGGAGGCCGAGCCGCTGACCTCCTTGGCCGCGCAGCTGCGCGACGAGAACTGACGCGACGACTCCGGTGCCGGGGCGGGCTGCCGCCTCGGCACCGGGGCAGAGGCCCAGCGGGTCCCCGCGCGTCCCCACGCATTCGGCCCCGCCCGCCATGCCACCGCCGATGTCCTGGTCGCGTTCACTCCGGCATGCACCGCTTCGACCACTACCGGCTCCTGGAGCGAGTCCGCACCGGCCGTGCCGGTCCCGTCGAGATCGCCGCCGCCTCCCGGCGGTTCGACAACCACTGCATCGACAGCCCGCACCGGACACGACGCACCGCCAGGCCGGCGGTACGGAAGTGACGGCGCGTCAGGTGGACGCGGGCGGGTGCGGCTGTGGCCGCAGGGGGCCCCCGGCGCGGTCCCACAGGGCCCGGAAGGCCTCCCAGGTCTCGTTCTCGGCGCGGGTCGTGGTGAGCGGGTTGGCGGGCGCCGGTCGCGGATCGGCGCCGTAGAGCCGTTCCAGCAGGGGCAGGAGTGCCGGGTCGTGCCGGCGTACCCAGTCGGCGCCGTTGTTGCGGGGCTGCCCGGTGAAGGGGTCCGCTCCGGTGTTCGTGCCCAGGTAGGCGTTGCTGAGCTGGGCGAAGTACTCACGGTCGTCGTGGGACGAGTAGTTGGTGTCCCGCCGCGCGTCCGGCGCCGGGCCTGCGGTGGTGCCGGAGTCCTCCGCCGAGGCGGACGCGGGGGCGCGGAGCGGACCGTCCGGCCAGTGCGCCGCCTCGCCCTGGTCGATCTTGGCCCGGTAGACGTCCGCGATCCAGCGCCGGTCGGCCTCGCTCAGCCCGTGCAGATGGATGGCGTGGGCGAACTCGTGGGTCGTGGTGGAGTATCCGTCCGGATAGGTCGTGCCGCCCGGGACGGTCGTGGTCTCGCCCAGCAGGTTCTCCTCGCCGGTCGCGCTGGAGCCGCCGGTGAAGACGCCGCGCTCCGTGTCCAAGCGGCGCCGGCCGTCCTGTGCGCCCTTGAGGTGGCGGAACGCCTCCAGCGATGTCATCGCCGTGTCGCGGGGCACCACGATCAGCCGGGCGCCCCCGGTCAGCAGCCGCTCCGTGGTCTGCGGATCGCCGAGCATGCGCACCAGCTGGGACTCGGCCCGCTGCCGCGCCGACACCGGCTGGTGCACGCCCGCGGGCACGCGTACCAGCAGCGGCGCGGCGACGGCAGCGAAGTCCTCCGGCGACAGCCCGTCGCGCAGGGCGCGGACCAAAGACGCGTCGGCGGCCAGCGCGTCGCGCTCGGCGTCGGTCAGCAGCGCCAGTGCGGAAGTGCGCTCCGCCGACCCCATTCCGGGCAACCGGGCCACCACAGACGCCAGTCGGGGCGAAGTGGCGGAGCCCGGTGCCGGATCCGTGCCGGACGCGAGTGCCGCCTGCGTGGCGGCCGCGTCCGGCGGCTCGGGCACGCGCGCCCCGGCGTTCCCGGCGGGCGGCGCGTACCCCTGCACCACCGGTCCGCCCACCGGCCGGAGGCCGTGCTGCTGCCGGGCCCGGTTGTACAGCTCCAGGGAGAACCGCGCGAGGGTGTCGTAGTCCCGCTCGATGGAGTCCGGGGTGGACCGGGCCGAGGCGTAGGGCCGGACCTCCAGCCGGGCCACCGGCGGATCGATGCGCGGCGTGCCCTGCGCGGTGTTGGTGTCCAGGGCGTCGTAGTTGGTGCGTACCGCGAGCCCCTCGTGCTGGTCCACCACCCGCTCCGGACGGGCGTGCAGCAGGTTGTCCAGGTAGTGGCCGGTCCTCGCCGCGCTGCTCCGGTCCTGCCACAGCGGAACATCCAGCGGATCGGACACCGGGCCCGGAACATGGGCGCGGAAGGTGTCCGCGAAATCGCGCGCCAGCTGCTCCGCCCGGCTCTCCAGGAACGCGCGCGGCACCGGTCCCAGAGCGGCGCGCACCGCGGCCAGGGACTCCCGTGAGGTCACACCCGAGTAGTCCTTGGGCAGGACACCGCCGAAGAGACCGGCGCGCGCCGCGGCGGCGACCTGGGTGTAGCCGAGAGCGAGTGCGCCCTCGAGCTCGTCGGCGTCCGACGGCCGGACCTCCGCGGCCCCTCGCGGGTCCCGCTCCAGCCACCGCAGGAACTCCTCCCGCCCCCGGGCGGCGTACTGTGCGGCCGCGCCCAGGTCCACCCGGGCCATCTGGATCGGTACGGCGTCCCGCCGCATCCGGTCGGCCACGTGCGCCAGGAACGGCACCACACCACTGAGCGGGGTGGTCGCCGTGTGGTGCACCAGCATGATGCCGTACCCCGCCTCATGGGTCCGCACCGGCAGGTCCTCGGCCAGGGGGTCGACCCGGTAGCCGGCCCGCGCGGGGAAGATCCTGGACAGGGTGGCGCCCTCGGGCGCGCTGTGCAGCCGTTCCAGCACGTCCCGGAACGCGGCCAGCACGTCCGCCCGTTCGGCGCGCCCGTCGTCCCGGCCGCCCTCCAGGCCGCGCGCGGGCGCGGTGACCAGTTCCAGCACGGGCACGCCGCCCACCGCGTCCAGGGTGAGGGTGAGCAGGCCCGGCAGTTCCACCAGGTCGCCGTACTCCTCGTGGTTGTCCCCGGCGGGCAGCACCACGCGGAACTGGTGCAGTTCGGCCTCGAAGCCGCTGGCCGGGGCGAACCCCTCCACCCTGGGCGGGCGCGGACCGGTCGGCGCCACGGGGGAAGGGGCCGGGCCGGCGGGCCGCGTGGCGCGGTCCGCGCCGCCGACCGGCCGCGCCTCCCGCTCGGCGAGCAGACCCAGGACGGCGTTCTCCAGCCGCGCCACGGCGACCCAGCGGCTGCTGCGCTCGTCCTTGTCCTGCTGCCACGCGCGGACCGCGTTCAGCACCGCTCGCACATTCCGCGGACGCGGGTCACGCAGCAGCCGGGCCACGGCGTCGTCGATGGCGCGCAGCGCCCCCGAACGCCGCTGCCCGGACACGGCTGAGATGCGCTCCCAGTCCCGGATGGGGTCGGCCGCCTCGCTCGCCCCGGGCGGTGCCAGGGCGACGTCACGCGGTGTCCCGCCCGCGTCCGTGCCGGAGACCTGCGCGTCCCCGCCGGCCGGGCGGTGCCCCGCCGGGTAGGCGGGGACGCGCGGCGCCGACGCGTGGGGGGCGCGGCCCGAGCCGGGGAGACCATGGCCGTCGAAGACATGGCCGTGGCGTGCGCCGACCGGCCGCGTGTCCGGCGGACGGTAACCGGGGTTCGGGGTGTACGGCCCGAACGGCCGCCCGTCCAGCATCCGCTGGGCGCCGCGGACGAAGTGCGGGGCGACACCGCCGGGCAGGAGGACCTCCCGCTGGTCCGGGTAGGGCGAGGCGAAGCCGAGCGTGGCGTTGACGTCGATGCCGCCGGGCACGTCCAGGTCGTACCGCCAGCGGTAGCGGGCGTCCATCGCCGCCGCGCCGCGCGGACTCATGCGCAGGGAACGCTCCACGTAGGCGGCGTCGCGGGTGGTGCTGAGGTACACGCTGTCGCGGCCGGCCCCGTTGTGGACATGGTCGAGGACGCTCGGCACCGCGCGGCCCGGCGCCCGCAGCCCGGTCCGGAACACCTCCTGCGGTGGGGCGGCCGTGAACCGGTACAGCGGTTCGTCGTCGTCGCGCCAACGGACCGGATGCGGCAGGTCCTCCGGCGAGGGCGCCTCGTGAGCGGCGGTGGTCCGCGGCGCCACCGCGGGCGAGGGCGTGGTCGGCGCGTCGTTCCACGGCAGCGGCAGCGGGTCGTCCTGCTGCCCGGGCTGCGCGCCGGTGCGCAGCCGGGAGGAGGCCACCAGACCCCGGGTCGCGTGGTACCAGTCCCAGCCGGGTCCCTCCGTGTACAGCCGGCCCGACGCATCGGTGATGCCGCCCGCCGCGAGCTTGTGGGCGTGGAACAGGCCGCGCAGCCCCAGCGCCCGGTGCTCGGCCGCGAGCGCGGTGAAGGCCGGATCCGTGTCGACGGTGCCCCAGACGGTCCAGCCGTCGCCTTGGTGCAGCACCGGGAACTCGCCCGAGGTCAGCGACTCCCACTCGGTCTGCCGCCAGGACGGGCCGTACGCGGCGTCGCCGGAGAGGGTGTCCAGCTCGTAGGCGTCCTGCTCGCCGGGCACGGAGCCGCCGTCGGACACCGGCTCCGGCACCCGCCCCGCCGGCCCGGTGGACGAGGAGGCGAGGGGCGCGGAGGCAGGGGGCGCCGGGGGCGTGCGCGAGGGAGCGCCCGGGGGCGCGGTCGTGGTGGCGGCCGGCCGGTCCGTGCGCGGCCCGGCTGCCGCTGAGGCGGTCGCCGCCGGGGAGCCGCTGCCGGTGTGCGCGGTGGCGTCACGCACCCCGGGCCGGGCCGGTCCGGTGGCGGGCGACGGCACCGGCAGCAGGGGGAGGACGTCGCGGCCACGGCGCCGCAGCACCAGTTTCGCGGTGCTCTTGGCGGCGCCCGGGTAAGTATGCGCGGTCCCGTTCTCCTCGACGAGGGTCACGGTGGCGCCGGTCGCCCGCGCCGCCCAGGCGGCCATCACCCGGTCCGCGGCCGCGTCCCACAGGCCCGCGGCCAGGTGGTTGCGCAGAGCGATCTCCCGTACGGCGCGCCTTTCGTCCTCGGTGCCGGGCAGGGTGCGTCCGGTGAGCAGCCGCGGGGGCGGCGGGTGGAACAGCCCGTCCCGCTCCTCGGGCCTGCCCGGCAGGCCGAACCGCCGCATCAGCTGGTTCGGTGACGTGGCGGAGCGGGCCCGCAGGCGGCCCGCCTCGGCACGGGGGACGCCCGGGGAGGCGGCGGCGTGCCGCATCGTGTGGGCGAGGGCGTCGAAGAACCCGTTGCCGCGCCCGGTCACCGGGCCCTGCACGTAGACGGTGCCGTCCGGACCGGTGAACGTCCCGTCGCGGCCGGCCCGGAAGCGGTCGCCCCGGCCGGACGGGGCCCAGGGCAGTGTGGTGTGGCTCGGCCGCCGGGGGCCGTCGTCCCGCGCCGGCGTGCGCTGGCCCGTGTTCGCAGCAGTCCTGTCCGCACCTGTCCTGTCCGCACCGGCCTGGTGCGTGCTCGTCTTGTCCGTGCCCGTCGTGTCGGTACGGGCCTTGTGCGTGCTCGCCCCGTCCGTACCCGTCGTGCCCGTACCGGCCTTGTCCGGGCTCGTCTCGTCCGTACCGGTCTTCGCCGCACCGGTGTGGCCCGTGTCGGTCCTGCCCGAGCGGGGTGGGGGCGTCGGCGTGGTGGACGACGGTGCCGGGGCACCGGAGGGCAGCGCCACATGGAAGTACGCGCCGTCGTGATAGAGCGTCAGTTCCGGCCCCGGCGAGCCGGCAGCCACCGCGCCGTCCGCACCGACCGGCAGGAACCGCTGGTGGTAGCCGTCCTTGGTGACCACGGTGACCGGAGTGCGCAGCACGCGGGCGGCGAGTACCGGCAGCAGGTCCGCGGCGCCCTGGTTCAGGTCCTCCGGCGCGCCGAGCGGGCGCTGCAGGGCACCGGTCGCCAGCTTCAGCCGCTCACCCGCCGTCAGCCACCGCTGCTCGGGCAGTGCCCCGCGCCCCGCGAACTCCTGACGGTGCGCCTCGTTCAGGTCGATACCCGCGGTGGTCAGCTCCTTCTGGGTGAAGGAGTCGTCGCGCCCGAGGGCGAGTGCCTCGAGCAGATCCTCGTTGCCGCGCTCCCCGAGCGCGTCGACCAGCCGTCGGCGGGCCGACTCCACCAGGTCCGCGGGGGACGCGGAGGACGACACACCCGTGCCGTCGGCGGTAGCGGCGTCCAGCAGGGGCAGCAGCCGCCCCTGCTGCTCGGCGGCGGCGATCAGCGCGTGGAAGAACGACGCGCCGTCGTGGGGGACCGGGTGCACCGTCAGGGCAGGGCTGCCGTCGCCCGGCGGCGTGATGGTCAGCGGTCCCTTGTCACCGCCGCCCTCGACGCGGAACCGCTTGACCGGAGCTGTCCACCAGTCGGGCTTGGCGTACGTGGTCGCGTCCTTCGACGCGGTGCCGTCGGCCGTCCCGGTCTTCGTGCCGTCGGCCGTCCCGGTCTTCGTGCCGTCGGCCGTCCCGGTCTTCGTGCCACCGGCCGTTCCGGTTTTCGTGCCGGGGTCCGCGTCCGTGTCGGCCATCGTTGCGGGGCCGGCGTCGCCCCTCGTGCCAGGCTGGGCGTCGGCCTTCGCGGGGGTGTCGGCGTCACCCTTCGCGGGGGTGTCGGCGTCGGTCTTCGCTTGGGCGTCCGTGTCGCGGCGGGCGTCCGCGGGGAGCTCGCCGGCACCGGGGGCCGTGTCCCCCCGGGCGCCGTCGGCGGTCCTGCCGGTGGACGTGCCCGTGTGCTCGCCCGCGGGGTCCGCCCCGGCCTGGGACGCGGCCCCGGTCGCCGGCGCGGCCGTCCCGGTGACCGGGGTGGCCGCAGTGGCCGCCGTGGCCGGGGGCTCGGGAGCCGTGGCCGTGCCGGTCGCGGTGGTGCCGGTGCGGGAGTAGTGGTGGGCCGTGAGGCTTTCCGCGGCGGCGTGCAGCCGGTGCGTCGCCTCGGCCGCCTGCACCGTACGGTCCTCCCACAGCCGTGCGTCGGCACGGGCGGCACGCCAGGCCGCGACGGCCGCGGACTCCTGCCGGTCACTGGTGGTGCCCACGGCGGGCGGTGCGGCGCCCCGATCGCCTGCGGCGGCGGCCCTCTCCTCCTCCGCCATGGAGAGCCAGGCCGCGCGGGCGCGGGCCCGGGCGTCGTAGTACTCCTTCTCCGCCTTCGTCATGTCGGCCTGTGCCTCGGCCATCCGGTCCCAGGCGGTGCGGACTTCCTCGGGGAAGGTGGTGTCGTCGATCAGGCCGAGGTCGGTGGCGATGTCCTCGCGTACCCACACCAGAGCGGTGGTCTGCGCCTCGGCGGCGCGCGGACCGCGCTGCGCCCGGCCGAAGGTGTGGGGGTGGCGCAGAGCGCGGGCGGCACGGCTGTCGGTGATCCGCTGGTGGGCCTCCACCACGGAGAGCCAGCGCACCGGCAGCGCGAAGAGCAGGCTGCGCGTGGTGGCGATCTTGCGGTGGGTGCCGAGGCCGGCTTCGGCACCGCCCTTGAGGTTCGCGCCCTCCGTGGTGCCGCCGAGCGGGCCGGCCGCACCCGGGGTGATCACCCCGGCGCCGCCGGTGCCGGCCATCGGGGAGGTTCCGGCCGTGATCTCGGTGGTGGTGGACAGGCCGGCGTCGTGGGTGTCGCTCTCCTTGCCGCGGACCGCGCCTTCCATCCGTGGTTTGTTCTCCACGGCGAGCAGCCGGGCGCCGCTGCGGGTCATCCTGGCGTACAGCTTGGCGTCCGCGGTGTGCGACTGCCCGAAGAGCTGGGCCGAGGACGTCCGCGGCAGCGTGCGGCCGTCGGCGGACAGCGCGTCGCGCAGCGCGGCGGTGAGCCCGGTCGGTCCGGTGGCCTGCTGCTGGGCCTGCGCCGCCGCGGTGCCGAGGACGGTCAACGGGGTCCGGCGGGCCCGGCGCACGGCCGCGTCGAGCGCGTCACCGTCCAGTGAGGAGCCGGCGTGGGCGTCCCCCGCGCCGTCCGCCTGCGCGGTGGCGAGCGTCAGCGCGTCGCCCACCGACGGCGCACCGATCATGTCCACGGCCAGAAAACCGGTGCCGATCGCGTCGTCCAGCGAGAGGTCGCCGCCCTCGCGCCATCGGGCGACCGCCGCCGGGCGTGCCTCGGCCGGCGTCAGCACCTTCACGGTGCGGTCGGGGGCGGGCAGCGTGTCGGCGGCATCGACCGTGGTGGTGTTCCGGGTCCCGTCGTGCGGTGTGAGCAGGCTGACCGGCAGCAGTTCGCGCAGCACCCCCACGTCGCCTTCCACCGGGGCTTTCAGCAGCGGCTCACCGGTGCCGTCGACGACCTCCACGGTCAGCGAGTAGTGGGTGACGAGTTCCGCGTGCGACTGGGTGGTGGCGATGTTGGGGTTGACCGCCGTACCGCTGACGCGCCCCTTGCCGCTCTGCGACGACCCGCCGGCGACGCCCTGGACGGTGGGGCCGGCGCCGAGCAGTCCGGTGCCGCGGTCCACCGCGGGGCTCTCGGAGACGGCCAGTGCCGCGTCCCCGCCGCTGCCCCGGGAGCTGCCGCTCTCCTGGTCGACGCCGGTCGGCCGATAGTCCTCCACCTCGTAGCCGTGGCGCAGCCGGTCCACGGTGGTGGTGACGGGCCGCAGCCGGAACCGCACCTGGGCGGGGCTGCCGCCGGTCGGCAGGTCGCCGGGACGGCTCCACACCCGGTACCGGATCGGCACGGCCACGCCGTCCGTGGTCAGGTCGAGCAACTGCCCGCGCAGGAAGTCCGGGGACATCAGCCTGAGCACGTCCTCCCGGTCGTGCGAGGGCACCCCCAGCCGTTCCAGATGCGGCATCAGTTTCTCGGCGACGCCGCTCGCGTCGAGCTGACCCGTCGGGTGGCCCGTGAACCGGCGCCGCTGCAGGAACGGCGGTATCCGGTAGCCGCCGGCCAGGTGGTGCGGGGTGGTGGTGCCCAGCCCGTCCGGGGCGAGGCCGGTCTCGATGGCGTCCTGCATCGGCACGTGCAGGATCACTGCCTCCGGTACTTCGTGGGTGCGGGAGGCGTCCGTGCGGGAGGGGTCCGGGCCGGGGCGGGCAGCCCGGTTCGCCGCCGCCCACGTCGAGACGTGCCCGGCCCACTGGCGCACCGCGGACGCCGCGCGGGTGCCCGCCATGCCCAGAGCGGCGCTCCACCGGTGCCGTACGGCCACGGTCTCGGTGAGGTCGCCCACCACCGGGTAGGTGCGTCCGCTGTAGGTGAGGATGGTGTTGCGGCCGTTGCTGACCGTCCTGGAGGAGGAGGCACCCCGGGTGCGTGTCAGGTGCCCGCCCGCCGCGTAGCCGCCGTGCACCGGCCCGTGGCCGTCGAGCTGCTGGAGGGACAGCGAGTTCTGCAGCCCGAACGTGTCCGTGGTGGAACTGCCGTTGCTGCCCACGGTGTTGCGGGCGGCGCCGGTGGTCACCTCGAAGCTCGCGTTGTTCGGATCGCCGGCCACGCGCAGTCGGTGCAACCGGCCGTGCAGCGCGGCCTTGATGTGATGGGTCCGGAAGGGTCCCTTGGCGTCCAGGCCGGTGGTCCGCAGGCCGAACGGACTCAGGATCTGGCCGAGGTGGCCCGCCACGGCGAGGTTCTCCGTGGCCCGGCGAAGAGCGTTGCGCACCGGGGTGCCGGGGGCGCTGACGTGCCAGGACTCCCCGGTCGCCTGCCCGGCGGCCTCGGCCATGGCCTGTTGCCGCTGCCGGGCGCCCTCCGCGCTGAGCACGGCGAAGGGGCGGCTGAGCAGGTCGCGGATGCGGGACTGCTCCGGGTCGGTGGACACCGGCGGGGACCAGGTGCCGTCGAGGAACTTGTGCACCTGGTCGTCCGGCACCGGCGGGTGCGCGGTGCCGGGCGGGGGCCCGTCCTGGTCCGCGGGTGCAGCGGTCCGCGGGACCCGGGCCGCCGGCTCCTGTGGGCCGGGCGCGGTCTCCGCGGCGGGCGGCACCGGCGCGTCGTCCGGGCCGGCCGTGCGCGGACGTGCCGACGGGGTGCCGGTGTCGGTGGGTGCCGGCGGGGTGACGACGTTCCGCGGCAGGGGCGCCGGGTCCTTCGGCGGGTACCGTTCGGAGCTGTGCGCGGCGGGCACCGCCAGCTCCACGCGTCCGACCGAAGCCCCCTTCCCGTCGAACAGCGGCCGCGATCGCACCGTGCTCACGAAGTACCCGGTCCCCAGGACCCCGACGCTGACGAACCGCGCCCAGCCGCGGGGCCGCCGGTACCCCTCGACGGAGGCGTTCAACTCGACCTTGTACGAGAACAGGTGCGCGGCGGTCTGCGCCGTCAGATGGTCGTTGGCGACCGAGATGGTGTTGCGCGTGCCCTGCTGCCGCTGCCAGGTGCGGCGATAGCCCGCGCGCAGCCAGCCGATGCGCCGGGCCCAGCCCGTCTCGGGCACCGTGCCGGGGTCCCGTGGCGAGACACCCGCCTCGATGCCGGCGGCCTGGGTGCTGGAGTCCTGCTGTCCCTGACCGACCTGCTGGGTGGCGGTGACCGAGTTGCGCAGCGACCGCTCGCTCAGCGAGGTCTCGTACCGCCGGTCGGTCAGGCGCGCGGTCAGCACCAGGGTGTGGTGGCCGCGGCGCAGGGTGCCGTTCTCGGTCAGGGCGACCGGCACCCCGGTGGTGGTCAGGACCTCCAGACTCTGGGCGAGCGTCGGCCGGTTCAGCGCCTCGCGCACCTGCCGGTCGTTGTGCAGCGTCACCCGGGTGCGCCCGTCGCCGTGCAGCAGCCTGGCGAGCTTCGGGTGCCGCCGCTCCCAGGCCGAGGGGAACATTCCCGGGAAGGAGTCGTGCAACGTGTCGATGACGGCGTCGGTGAAGTCACCCAGAGGGTCGTGGCTGGTGTCCGTGCCGTCCGTGGCGTCCGTTCCCGCGGGGGTGGCGGACGGTGCGGCGGTCCCGGCGTCCGCGGCCGGGTGACCGCTGCCGGCCTCCGGGGCGTTCGCGCCGGTCGACGGGGACGCGGGCCGGGCGCCTTCGCCTGCTGCGGGGGGTGCGGACGACGTGGTCGCCGGCCGGGGCGCGGCGCCCGTCGTGGCGCCCGGCGGGGCAGCCGGCTGCGGCCGCGGGTGGTCGGGGAGGAAGGCCTCGGCGCGCGTCTGCCCCAGGTGGGTGGGGTTGTCAACGGTCAGGTACGGCGGTGCGGGCGGCTCGGGGGCCACGCCCGGCGCGGTCTGCCCCCGCGTGCGGGCGTCCCAGCCGGCCAGGCGGCGGGCCTCGGTGGTCGGCAGCCAGTCCAGCGTGGTGACCCGGAAGGGCCGCGCGTCGCGCGCCGGTTCGCCGGGTTTGCGCAGGTACAGCGTCCGCTCCACCCGGTACAGACCCACCGGGGTGCCCTTGATCCGGCCGGTGAACTTCCGCGCGGCCGAACCACCGATGTAGTGCGCGCGCCCCGTGGCGAGGCCGATCTGCCCGATCGGCCCGCCCTGCACCCGCAGCGGCACCGACGTGCCGTAGAAGGTGTGGTTGGGGCCTGCGGAGACCTCGGCGCTGAAGCGCGTGTCCCGGCTGTGCGTACGCTCGTTCTGCTGGACGATCTGGACCATGTCCCGCAGCTCCACCTTGGTCGCCTCGGTGACCAGCGTGCCGCGGTGGGCGACCGACCGTTCCACGATGAGGTGGCCCAGCGGTCGCTGTGTGTGGCCGCGGGTCAGCTCCGGGCCCACCACCTGCCCCGGGAGACGGGGGAAGAGCGCCAGCAGCCCGGTCGGACGCAGGAACGACACCAGCGTCCGGTGCGCCGAACGGCCCGGCCGGGCGCCGGACATCGCGAGCGCGAGCTCCTCCGGCGGGTCCGACAGGTGAATCCCCTCGGTGTCGGTGATCCGAGGCATGACACCGTCGGGGAAGGTGAGCTCCTGGGGGGCGAGCCGTGGTCCGGTGCTGGGCTCCGTGATCGTGTCCGGGAGCCGCCAGGTGAGTCCGTCGCGGACGGCGAAGCTGTCGTGGTGCACCGGCGTGCGGCGCCAGTGGGTGGCGGGTGTCCCGGTGCCGCCCCGGGACCCCTCCGTGCCCTTGGGGGCGGTCACCCGCTCCACCCGGACCTGGTAGTGCACGTCGTCCAGGTGCAGGTGCGAGCCGTCCATGGCACGCCACTCGGACTGACTGAACGCCTGCGTACCGGAGTTGTAGTCGGTGCGTCGTGAGCGGCCGAACGACGCCGCCAGCCGCAGCATCCACTCCAGCGGGGGTCCCATGCTCACCGCGCCCGCGATCCGGCGCACCGAACTGACCGAGCGGACCGCGGTGGTCGACCCCTGACCGCGGTGCAGCGAGTCCAGTTTCACCGTCCCGCCCTCGGGGTCGGCGAACCGCTCCCAGCGGTGGTACGGCAGGGCCTGGACGGTGACCTCGTAGCCGACACCGGAGTCCTGCCGCGCCACGAAGCGGGCACCACGCGGTGCGGTGAACGCCGAGGGGTCATCGGTGAGCAGCCGGCGCAGTTCGGCGTCGTCGAACACGGAGCGCACCCGCGGCGGCAGGTGGCCGACGATGTGGTCCGCCACCTTGTCGGCGTCGCGCAGCGACACACGGCCCACACCCGGCATCAGCGCGCCGGAGGAACCCCTCCCGCTCTCGGCCCCGTCCGGGGCGATCAGGGCGGCGGGCAGCCGGCTGCCGTCGTCGAACGTCACCTCTTGGGGCGGCGGGCCGGGCGGCGGCGCGGTGGCACCGGTGAGCAGCCTCGGCGGTCGCTGCCGCTCCAACTGCGTCTCCAGCGGCACGTTGGCGGAACGGTCGCTGTCCCCGTCGGTGGTCTTCTGCCCGGCAGCAGATCCGCCGGCAGCGGACCCGCGGGTGGTGCCCCCGGCGGTGGTGGCCCCGGCGGAGGAAGCCGCCGCGGACCCGGCCGGGGTGGATCCGGACGGGGCGGACCCGGACGGGGTGGACCCGGCCGGGTCCGCCCCGTCCGGGCATGCCCGCGCGCACCTTCACCGTCTGGCCGGGCACCGTCAGCCCGGACCCGGGCAGTTACGCGATCGCCCGCCGGGCGGCGCGGGTCCCGGGGTGGGGGCGGCCCGCGCCTGCCCGGTCACCGGCTCACTCCAGGACCGGCAGAAGTTCCGGCAGGTGGCCGTCGGAGGCGGTGGCCGCCCGCTGCCGTTCCTCGGGGACCTCGCCGTAGACGGTGGTGCGGGGCCTGGCCGGGCGGCCGGCCGCCTCGGCGACCGCGATGAGGTCCTTGACGGACTTGTAGGAGCCGTAGGAGGAGCCCGCCATGCGGGAGATGGTCTCCTCCATCAACGTGCCGCCCAGGTCGTTCGCGCCGGAGCGCAGCATCTGAGCCGCACCCTCCGTGCCCAGCTTGACCCAGCTGGTCTGGATGTTGGGGATGTGGGGGTGGAGGAGGAGGCGGGCCATCGCGGTGACCGCCCGGTTGTCCCGCATGGTCGGGCCGGGGCGGGCGATGCCCGCGAGGTAGACGGGCGCGTTGGTGTGCACGAACGGCAGCGTCACGAACTCGGTGAAGCCGCCCGTCTGCTGCTGGATGCGGGCCAGCGTGCGCAGGTGCCCGAGCCAGTGCCGGGGCTGGTCCACATGGCCGTACATCATCGTGGAGGACGAGCGGATGCCCAGCTCGTGGGCGGTGGTGACGACCTCGATCCAGGTGGCCGTGGGCAGCTTGCCCTTGGTGAGGATCCAGCGGACCTCGTCGTCGAGGATCTCCGCGGCCGTGCCCGGGATGGTGTCCAGGCCCGCTTCCTTCGCGGCCGTCAGCCACTCGCGGATGGACAGGCCGGTGCGGGTGGCGCCGTTGACGACCTCCATCGGGGAGAAGGCGTGCACGTGCATGCCGGGCACGCGCTCCTTGACCGCCCGCGCGATGTCGAAGTACGCCGTGCCGGGCAGGTCCGGGTGGATGCCGCCCTGCATGCACACCTCGACCGCGCCCACGTCCCACGCCTGCTGGGCGCGGTCGGCGACCTGCTCCAGGGAGAGGGTGTAGGCGTCGGCGTCGGTGCGGCGCTGGGCGAAGGCGCAGAAGCGGCAGCCGGTGTAGCAGACGTTGGTGAAGTTGATGTTCCGGGTGACGATGTACGTCACGTCGTCGCCGACCGCGCTCTTGCGGACGTCGTCGGCCACCCGGCACAGGGCGTCCAGCGCGGCCCCGTCGGCGTGCAGCAGGGCCAGGGCCTCGGCGTCGGTGAGCTTCGTCGGGTCGTCGGCGGCGGTGGTCAGGGCCTGGCGCACGTCGGTGTCGATGCGCTCGGGCGCCATGCCGGGGGCCGCGGCCTCGCGCAGGGCTCCCCAGTCGCCGTAGACCTCGTCGAAGTCGTCGCGGCGGTCGGCGGTGCGGCCCTCGGTGTCGATGGTGCGGTGCAGGTCGGTGCGGCCGCTGGCGGTGAAGACCTCCTCCGGCTCCTGCCAGGGGCGGCCCTCGACGGCGGCGTCCTCGCGGGCCAGGCCGGTGTCCGGGTCGGCCAGGGCGGTCACGTGCGGCAGCAGCCGCGGGTCCAGCCAGGGCTCGCCGCGGGTGACGAACTCCGGGTAGACGCAGAGCCGTTCGCGCAGTTCGAAGCCGGCCGCGCGGGACTTCTCGGCGAGCTGGTCGATCTGCGGCCAGGGGCGTTCGGGGTTGACGTGGTCGATGGTCAGGGGCGACACCCCGCCCCAGTCGTCGATGCCGGCCGCGATGAGCCGCTCGTACTCGCCGTCCACCAGGTTCGGCGGGGCCTGCAGGCAGGCGCTGGGGCCCATGATGTGGCGGGCGACGGCGACCGTGGCGACCAGGTCGTCCAGCTCGGCGTCCGGCATGCCGCGCATCGCCGTGTCCGGCTTGGCGCGGAAGTTCTGGATGATCAGCTCCTGGATGCCGTGGTAGGCCCGGGAGATCTTGCGCAGCGCGAACAGGGACTCCGCGCGTTCCTCGTAGGTCTCGCCGATGCCGATGAGGATCCCGGAGGTGAAGGGGACGGAGGAGCGGCCGGCGTCCTCCAGGACGCGCAGGCGGACGGCCGGTTCCTTGTCCGGGGAGCCGTGGTGCGGGCCGCCCGGCTCGGACCACAGGCGGGTCGCCGTGGTCTCCAGCATCATGCCCATGCTGGGCGCGACGGGCTTCAGACGCTGGAAGTCGGTCCAGGTCAGCACGCCGGGGTTGAGGTGGGGCAGCAGGCCGGTCTCCTCCAGGATGCGGATGGAGATGGCGCGGACGTAGGCGATGGTGTCGTCGTAGCCGTGCGCGTCCAGCCACTCGCGCGCCTCGGGCCAGCGGTCCTCCGGCTTGTCGCCGAGGGTGATCAGGGCTTCCTTGCAGCCGAGCGCGGCGCCCTTGCGGGCGATGTCGAGGACCTCGTCCGGCGACATGAACATCCCGTGCCCGGCGCGGCGCAGTTTGCCGGGCACGGTGACGAAGGTGCAGTAGTGGCACTTGTCCCGGCACAGCCGGGTCAGCGGAATGAAGACGCTCTTGGAGTAGGTGATGACGCCGGGGCGGCCGGCGGCCTTCAGGCCCGCGTCCCGTACCCGGGCGGCGGAGGCGGCGAGGTCGTCGAGGTGTGCGCCGCGGGCCTGGAGCAGCACCGCCGCCTCGGCGACGTCGAGGGCGACGCCGTCCCGGGCACGTTTCAGGGCGCGACGCAGGGAGTTCTCGGTGGGGCCGGTTCCGGAGGTCGCGGAAGTCGTCATCCTTCGAGCATACGGAGAGGGTGATCGCTTGGCGGGGGCGGCGCCGGGGCCGTTCGCGTGCCCGCGGCCCGGCGGACCGGGGCCGTCACCGCGAGGGAGCCGCCGGGGCGGGTCGTCACAGTGGGCGAGCCGTCGCCGCGGATGGCTGCCGTGGTGGGGTCACCGCCGCTGCCCCGGCGGGGCGGGGCTGCCGCGTCGGTGACCCGGCCCGGTGGGGCGGGCGCTGCGGAGAGGTTGTGGGGGCCGTGTGAGGCCGCGCGCGACGCGCTGTGATCGCGGTCTCCCGCGGCTGACGCATCTGCCATGAACAAGGCAAACTGGCCTCCTGGTTGGTGAAGGGTTCGGTTACGGGGGGCCAGGGGGCAGCGATGGACGGTGTACCGCGAGTGCCTGAGCAGCGGGTGCCCGAGCAGTCGGCGCCGCTGCGCTTCGGCGTACTCGGCCCGGTGCGCGCCTGGCGCGGCGAGGAACCGCTGCCCACCGGATCGCCCCAGCAACGCGCCCTGCTCGCCGCGCTGTTGCTGCGCGAGGGCCGCACCGCCACCGCGGCCGAGCTGATCGACGCGCTGTGGGGCGAGGAACCGCCCGCGCGGGCGCTGGCCGCACTGCGGACGTACGCCTCCCGGCTGCGCAAGGTGCTCGATCCCGGCGTGCTGGTCAGCGAGTCCGGCGGCTACGCCGTGCGCGGGCTGGGCGAGGGTGCCCTGGACCTGGCGGCGGCGCAGGACCTGGCCGCCGCCGCGGACAAGGCCCGCGCGGCCGGCGACCTCGGCGGCGCGCGCACCGCGCTGCGCCGCGCCCTGGAGCTGTGGGACGGCGAGCCCCTGGCCGGGGTGCCGGGCCCGTACGCCGAGGCGCAGCGCGCCCGGCTGGAGGAGTGGCGGCTGCAACTCCTGGAGTCCCGCCTGGACATGGACCTGGAGCAGGGCTGCCACGCGCAGGCCGTCTCCGAACTGACGGCCCTGACGGCGGCCCACCCCCTGCGGGAGCGGCTGCGCGAACTGCTCATGCTCGCCCTGTACCGCAGCGGCCGCCAGGCCGAGGCGCTCGCGGTGTACGCCGACACCCGCCGCCTGCTCGCCGACGAACTCGGCGTCGATCCGCGTCCGGAGCTGCGCGAGCTGCAGCAGCGCATCCTGCGCACCGACCCGGCCCTGGCCCGGCCGTCGGCGCCCGCCCCCGAGCCGGTCGCGGCCCCGGTGCGCCCGGCGCAACTGCCCGCCACCGTGCCGGACTTCACCGGACGGGCGTCCTTCGTCGTCGAGCTGAGCGAGGTGCTGGCCTCGGCCGAGGGCCGGGTGATGGCCGTATCGGCGCTGGCGGGCATCGGCGGCGTCGGCAAGACGACCCTGGCGGTGCACGTCGCCCACCAGGCGCGCGCCGCCTTCCCCGACGGCCAGCTGTACGTGGACCTGCAGGGCGCGGGTGCGCGCCCGGCCGAACCGGAGACGGTCCTCGGGTCCTTCCTGCGCGCCCTGGGCACGGCCGACTCGGCCGTCCCCGACTCGCTGGAGGAACGCGCCGCCCTGTACCGCTCCGTCCTGGACGGCCGCCGGGTCCTCGTCCTCCTCGACAACGCCCGCGACGCGGCCCAGGTCAGACCCCTGCTGCCGGGCACGGAGGGCTGCGCCGCACTCATCACCTCCCGCACCCGGATGGTCGATCTGGCGGGCGCCCACCTGGTCGACCTGGACGTGATGAGCCCGGAGGAGGCGCTGTCGCTCTTCACGAAGATCGTCGGCGCGGAGCGGGTGGGCAGCGAACGCGAGGCCGCGCTGGACGTGGTGGCCGCCTGCGGCTTCCTGCCCCTCGCGATCCGCATCGCGGCGTCCCGGCTGGCCTCGCGCAGGACGTGGACGGTCTCCGTCCTGGCGTCGAAGCTGGCCGACGAGCGCCGCCGCCTCGACGAACTCCAGGCCGGCGACCTCGCCGTCAAGGCCACCTTCGAACTGGGCTACGGCCAACTGGAGCCGGCCCAGGCCCGCGCCTTCCGCCTGCTGGGCCTGGCCGACGGCCCGGACATCTCCCTCGCCGCCGCGGCCGCCCTCCTGGACCTGCCGGTGGAGGAGACGGAGGACCTGCTGGAGTCCCTGGTGGACACCTCCCTGCTGGAGTCCGCCGCCCCCGGCCGCTACCGCTTCCACGACCTGGTCCGGCTCTACGCCCGCGCCTGCGCCGAACGCGACGAGCACCCGCCGAGCGAACGGGACGCGGCGATGTCGCGCCTGCTGGACTTCTACCTGGCCACCGCGGCAGGCGTGTACGCGAGCGAACGGCCGGGGGACCGGCTGGTGGACCACCTCACGCCCACGCAGTACCCCGGGCTGCGGTTCACCTCGCGCCACAGCGCCCGGGACTGGCTCTACACGGAAGCGAACTGCCTTCTGGCCACCGCCCGTCGGCACGCCGACCGCCCGGCCACCCTGGGCGCGGCCATCGACCTGCTCTGGGCCGCTCTGGACATCTCCGAGTCGGGAGCCAACTCCAAGGAGTACGAGACGACCGCCAGAACGCTGTTCGACGCGGCGCAACGGCTGGGGGTGGCCCGGATCTCGGCCCGGGCCCTGATGACCCTGGCCCACGCCCATGTCGACGGTGGCCGCTTCGATACGGCGGACCAGGAAGCCGAGCAGGTGATCCGTCTCGCCGAGGAGGCGGACGATCTGCTGCCGGTGTGCTGGGCCCGCAACGCGCGCGGCATCATCGCGCTCTACCAGGGACGCCACGCGGACGGCGAAGAGCATCTGTGCGAAGCCATCCGTCACTTCCGGCTCCTGGGCGATCGCCCGGGCGAGGCCAGTGCCCTGTGCAACCTGTCCCGCATCCACCTGGCGACCGGCCGGACCCGCAGCGCCGTGGACCTCGCCCAGCAGGGCATCGGCATCTACGACGCCATGGGCAACTCCATGCGGGGGGCGAACGGCCGGTACGCCCTGGGCATGGCCCTCACCCAGAGCGGCCGGCTCGACTCCGCGGCGAGCACACTGCACGAGGCGCTGAGCGTCTTCCGCGACAGCCGGCAGCGGCTGTGGGAAGGCATGACCCTGTTCCGGCTGGCGGAAGTGGACCTGGCCGCGCGGCGCCCGGGACACGCCGCCGCCAACGCCGAACTGGCCCTGACGGTGCTGCGCGGAATCGGTGGTGAGTGGCGGCGCGGCAACGTGCTCACCGTGCTCGGGCACGCCCTGGCCGGCATCGGCCAGACGGACCGCGCCCAGGTGTGCTGGCGGGAAGCCCTGCACATCTACGAAAGCCTCGGCTCCCCGGAGGCGTCCGCCGTACGGGAGTTGCTCAGCCCCGTCCAGGCGGCGTGACGCGACGAGGCGCCCCCGTCGGGCCGTTCATCGTTCGTTTATCGCCTCGCGCCATGCTCGACTCAGTTGACCCGCCACGTCGGGGGGCGGACGGGTCACCGCGGGAGGCGACACACCCACGAACTAGTGTGAGCGCCCCAAGAAGGTCCGTCCGGTCACCCTCGGGGGAGTGACCGGACGGACCTCGCCGCCCCAGACGAACACACCAAGTGGAGCAAGGACCATGAGCGACGAGTCGGTCATCAAGCCGCAGGACATGCACGCAACCGGCACCACGGACAGCGCCGCCGCGGCCGACGCCGCTCAGTCCGCGGACGGTGACGTCACCACCCAGGACATGCACGCCACCGACGAGCCGATCACCACCAAGGACATGCACGCCACGGCGGAACCCTTCAAGCCGACCAAGTAGGCATCCCTGGCACGGGGGACCGGCCGCGACGACGCCGAGGGGGGAGTCGTCGCGGCCGAGGCGTTTCGGGCGGCACCCCGGCGCCCGCCGCCCTCACGCTCCCGGGGCGGGGTGCACGGTGATGCCGTTGCGTTCCAGGAGGGCCGCCGTCACGCCGTCTCCCGCGACCAGTTCGCCGGTGAACGAGCCGTCGTGGACCGTGCCGCGCCCGCAGGAGGGGCTGCGGGGCATCAGCACCGCCTCCGTGCAGCCCGCGGCGCGGGCCGCGGCCAGGGCGCGGTGGGCGCCGGCCACGAACTCCTCCGTCACGTCCCGGCCGGTGTCCTCCACGACCCGCGCCGTCCCGTCGAGCACGTCGTGCCCGTCGCCGCCCACCAGCTCCGCGGGCCGCCGCGGCGTGGGCAGTCCGCCCGCCACCTCCGGGCAGAAGGAGACGACGCGGCGGCCGGAGACCGTGTCCTGCAGTTCCGGCGACAGCTTGTGGCGCCCGTCGAACCGGCACGGCACCCCGCGCAGGCACGCGCTGACCAGGATCGCTTCCATGCCGCCAGGCTAACTGCGGCCGGGTCGACCAGCGGGCGTCAGGAGGTGGGGGGAGCCGTCGGGTCGAGGTCGCAGTGGTGCACACGGCCCGCCTGCCGGGCCGGTACTTTCGGGGCGACACGGACGGTCGTCGTGCTGTTCGCGGGCACCTCCGCCTCCAGGAGCCGGGAGGCGATCTCCTGGCCGCCGGCGCCGGTGAAGTCGACGGTCACCGCGAAGGTGCCGTCGACGTCGTTGGGGTTGGTGACCTCGACCGTCGCGTACGGCTTCTGCTGCGTCGCGCAGCTCACGAGCTTCGTCGTCGCGTCCTGAAGGTCCGTGGGGGTGCGGGTGGCGGTACTGTCGCCGCCGTCGCCGCCGGTGTCCGTGGAGTCCTCGTAGTCGTCGTAGTCGTCGTCCGTGTCGTCGCGGCTGTCGTGGTACGAGCCGCCGTACGAGCCGGAACCGCCGTACGAGCCCGAACTGCCGTACGTGTCCGGGTCGTTCTCCTTCGACACCCCGCCGCCACCCGTCGTCGACGCGTCGTGGTCCTGGCTGGAGCTGCTGCAGCCGCCGCCCCCGCCGCCGTGTCCGTGACCGCTGTGGCTGTGGCCGTGGCCGCGTGAGAAGCCCGTCAGAGCCAGGACCACCGTCGCCAGGACAGCCGTGAACCTCAGTGAGCGCCCCCGTATCCGCATGGGGTCACCTTATCCGGCGCTTATGGACCGTGGAATCCGGCGCTCACGGGCCGTGGAAACCGGCGCTCGCTTGCCCGTTGCCCCCTCGCGGCCGACCGCCGGGCCGGCCTCGCGTGGCGGGTGGCGCGCACGGCGCGTAGCGTCACGGGTGGGAGCGGTGACGGCAGCGCCACCGCCAGCAGGACCGACGGCCGCCGTCCGAGACCCTTCCGTGCATCCCGTACGACGGCCGTCACCCTCGCCGCGCGTCCGGCCGCTCAGGTCGTGCGCGCGGTGCCCGTGCCCTTCTCCGCGTCCAGGGCGTACACGCAGCGGTCCTTGCTGCAGGCGTACACCACCCCGTCGCGGACCACCGGGGAGCCGGTGATCTCGCCGCCGGTGGCGAGCTTCCAGCGCAGGCGGCCGTCGTCCGCCTTCAGCGTGTAGAGCAGGTGGTCGGTGGAGCCGAAGTGGATGCGGCCCTCGGCGACCGCCGGGGAGCCGACGACCTCGCCGCCCGCCTGGAAGCGCCACTTGGGGGTGCCGGTGACCGCGTCCAGGGTGTAGAGGCCGTTGCCGCTGCCGACGTGCACGTGGCCGGCCGCCACCAGCACCGGCTCGACGGCGGAGCGGGCCTCGGTGGCGATGCGCCAGCGATCGCGGCCGTCGGCGGCGTCCAGGGCGTAGACCGTGCCGAGGTAGTCGGCCAGGTAGATCCCGCCGCCCGTGACGGCGGGGCCGGGGGCGAAGGCGGGCGGGGGGGGGGAGACCCCGGGGGCCCCCAAGTGCCAGCGGGCGTGCCCGGCGGCCACGCCCCCGGCGGGGGCGCGGGGGCCCGCGGCGGCGGCGACGCCGCCCGCGGGGGCCGGGGGGGCCCGGGCGGGCCACCCCCCGCCGGAGGCCGCGGCCCCGCGCGGGGGAGGGCCGCCGGTGCCCCAGGCACGCTGGGCGGGGGTGGCGGAGTCCACACCGAGCAGGGCGCCGGTGGCGGTGTTGGCGATGCGGTAGGAGCCGTCACCGTTGGCCGTGAAGGTCCACGACTGCAGGGCGGAGCCGGTCGGGTGGGCCAGGGACGTGGTGGCGGTGCCGCCGCGCACCTGGGCCAGGACTCGGCCGTGGTCGCCGCTGATCCGGTAGGCCCGGCCGGAGGTGACGGGTGCGGCCGGGGCGGGGGAGTCGATGGTGACGTTCACGTACTCGCCGGAGGAACCGCCGGAGCAGCCGAAGGAGCAGTAGGAGCGGAACGACCTGCCGACGATGCCCGACGCCGTCTTGTTCACCGGGTCGAGGAACCAGCGGTACCAGGAGGCGTTGGTGTGGGCGCCCGTGTCACCGAGCAGCCGCCACTTCTGCGTGGCGAGGTCGTCGGTGGCGTAGAACTGCTGCGGTGCGTCCCCGCTCTGGTCCACCGCCTGCGGCTCGCCGATGTACAGCCCCAGGTGCGCGTCATAGGTGATGTCCATGACGAACAGGGGCGAGGTCGGGGGTGTCTTCCCGGCCGCCACCTGCTCGCTCACCGTGCCGGGGTTGTTCGGGTCGTACTCCTGCTCGGGCGGGGTGTACCCGGTGGGGTGCGTGGCGTCGACCGGCACCAGGTTGCTCTCCTGCCCGCCCACGCCGGGCTGCGACCAGGCGCCGTCGTACCACTTCCGCCAGGAGCCGGGCGCCATCTTCGCGGCGATCGGGGCGCGGGCCACGTGTGCGTGGAAGGCCTTCCAGCCGCCGCCCTTCTCCACGATCCGCGAGCCGTAGTAGACGTAGAAGTAGCCGGATGCGGTGTCGACGAACAGGCGCGGGTCGCCGTCGCCGTAGTGGTACGTGCGCTGCGGGAACGCCGCGGTGTCCCCACGGGTGGTGCTGTACGGCGAGGTGATGACGTGGTCCTTGATGGTCCAGGTGTGCCCCTGGTCCGTCGAGACGGCGTAGTCGATCGCGTCGTAGTGCAGGCCGTCACCGAAGGGCTGCGGGGTGAACTCGTTGTGCACCAGGCCGTACCAGTCGCCGGTGTCCGGGTCCACCCATACTCCGACCAGGTCGCAGTAGTTGCGCTGGGCGTAGCCCGACCCGGTGGGCGCGTAGGTGGCGCTGAGGCCGGTGGGGCTGTTGTTGCAGCGCCAGGTGGTGTCGTCGTTGCGGTCGCGGGAGTCGGCCGGGTTCACCGCGCCGCTCAGACCCGCGTCGCGGGTGGCGGAGTCGAAGTCCGGGCCGGTGAAGAACGTCCACCGGCGGCTGTCCTGGGCGCCGTAGAGGGCGTGGGCCTGCTGGAAGTGGAAGGTGCCGTCCTTGTCGAAGTAGGGGGCGGCCGGGGTGTCGTCGGGGTGCGTCCAGGAACCCTTGCCGCCGACGGTCACCGTGTAGGCCGAGCCTGCCGCGCCGGCCGTGCTGCCCGCGCCTGCCACACCTGCCGTGCCGACCGCCGCAGCGGCGGGGCCGGTGAGCGCCCCGCCGCCGGCCAGGGCCAGAGCGGCCGCGACGAGCGCCCCGGCCAGTTTCCGCCGGCTCCTGCGGTTCGTCCGGTCTCTGTGGTTCTGCCGAGAAGTTGACACACGTGCTCCTTGCTCGGGATGGACGGGGGCCGGCCCCGGGCCGGCCGGCGCGACCCGCGCGCCGGGCCCCGCCCGGGGTGGTGCGTCAGTCGAACGTCTCGACGTACTCCTCGGGCGGTCCGAGCCGCGGCCGGTCGCACAGGGCGAGGCGGTCGCCGAACCGTTCGAGCTCCAGGACGGTGAGCGTGTTCTCACCGCCGCGCAGCAGGGGAGCGGGCAGGTACAGCGTGGTCTGCGGTCCGATCTCCCAATACCGGCCCAGCAGCGTGTCGTTGACCCAGACGAAGCCCTTGCCGAACCCGGGCAGGGCGAGGAAGGTGTCGGCCGGCTCGTCCACCGTCAGCCGGGCGGTGGCGAAGCCCGCCCGGCTGTCGCCGGGCGCCGCCGATACGGCCCGCGCGAGGTGTCGCGGCCCCCACTCGTCCAGCGGCGGCCGGTACATGGTCCAGTGGGGCCCCAGCCGGCGCTCCGCGCGCACCCCGCCGAGGATGCCCTTGCCCTGCCCGAGCAGCGGGCCGTAGTTGATCCGGCCCTGGTTCTCCACCAGCAGCTCCAGCCGGACGCGCGCTCCCCGGCCCGGCACGGTGAACGAGGCGGTCTCGCGGTCCAGTACGGCGACGGGAGCGCCGTCGACGAACACCTGGGCGCGGTCGTGCAGTTGGGTGACGGTCAGCTCCTGGCGGCCCGGCGGCAGGAGCGGCTCGGCGGCGTACAGCACCAGCCCGCGGGCCAGGCCCAGTTCCTCGAAGCTCAGCGGCAGGGGCGCCCGGACCGGCTGCGCCGCCGCGCGCAGCGCGGGCAACAGCGCGGCGTTGCGGGTCACCTCCAGCGTGCGGGGTGCCAGCAGCGGGGGATCGGCCGGTGGCGCGGGGATCTCGGTCCCCGGACCCCGGTAGGCGGCCAGTTTCTCCCGCAGGGCGTGGAACTTCGGGGTGAGCGCGCCGTGTTCGGCGATCGGCGCGTCGGAGTCGTAGCTGGTGACGGTCGGCCGCAGTGCCTCGCCGTCGTGGTTGGCACCGGCCCACAGGCCGAAGTTGGTGCCGCCGTGCGCCATGTACAGGTTCACCGAACCGCCCGCGTCGAGGATCTCGCCCACGGTCTCGGCCGCACCCGCGGCGGAGCGGACGTGGTGCTTCTCGCCCCAGTGGTCGAACCAGCCGTTCCAGAACTCCGCGCAGAAGAACGGTTCGCCGGGGCGGCGGGAGCGCAGGAGCGCCGCCGCGTCGGCCGGGCGGGAGCCGAGCGTGGCCGCCGCGAGGTGCCCGGGCACCGTGCCGCCGTCCTGCATGAGCGGCGTCGGCCCGTCGGCCGTGTACAGCAGCTCGGTGATCCCCCGCTCGACCAGGGCGTCGCGCACCCGGCGGACGTAGGCGTGGTCGTCGCCGTGACTGCCGTACTCGTTCTCGATCTGCACGGCCACCACCGGCCCGCCCCGGCCGGCCTGCAGGGCGGCGATACGCGGGATCAGCTCGTCGAACCAGCGCCCGACCGCCTGAAGGAAGGGGCCGTGGCACGTGCGCAGGCGCATGCCGGGGATGCCGGTCAGCCAGGCGGGCAGCCCGCCGTTGTCCCACTCGGCGCAGATGTACGGTCCCGGGCGCACGACGAGGTCCAGGCCCTGCTCCTGGACGAGCCGGGCGAAGCGGGCCAGGTCGCGCCACCCGTCGAAGCGGACCTCGCCGGGCACGCGCTCGTGGAAGTTCCACGGCACGTAGGTGTCCACGGTGTTCAGGCCGAGCGCCGCCAGCCGCCGCAGCCGGTCGGCCCACTGGTCCGGGTGGACCCGGAAGTAGTGCAGCGAACCGGCCAGCACGCGGTGCGGCCGTCCGGCGCGCAGGAACACGCCGTCGGAGAAGGTCAGCAGGGGGCGCGCCGTACGGGGACCGGCGATGTGATCGATGCCGTCCCGTCGGTGGACCTGGCGCACGGCTTCTCCTGGATGCTGGGAGCGGATCGCCGGCCGCCACTATGGCAGAGAATGTTATCGATGCCAACAGGTCGCGTCCGAGGGGTGCGCGGTGGGGCGCGACGCCTGCAGAGGGACTGCTGACGGACTGGTGACGGCCTGCAAACGGCCTGCGCAGGGGGTGCGCGCGTCCTGCGGACCAGCCGGTCGGCAGCGTCCGGGAGGCGGCGGGAGAAGCGGCGGCGCGGCGCCTGCCGGGGCAGCGAGGCACCGTCTTTGTGGGCGATACCATCGACTCCCGCCAGTGAGGAAGGACCCCATGACGCAGCACAAGGGTGGCGGCGGGCGGCCGCCGGCGATGGCCGACGTGGCCCGCCTCGCCGGGGTGTCGGCGCAGACCGTGTCCCGGGCGCTGTCCGGGCATCCCAACGTCCAGGACAGGACGCGGGCCAAGGTCCTGGCGGCGGTCGAACAGCTCGGCTACCGCCGCAACAACGCCGCCCGCATGCTGTCCTCGGGACGCAGCCGGACCATCGGCGTGGTGAGTCTGCAGACCACCTCCTACTCGCGGGCCGCCGTCTCCTTCGGCATCGAGCACGCGGCCCGGGCCGCCGGGTACATGGTCAGCACGGCCACCACCGCCTCGCTGGACACCGCCGCCCTCGAGGCCGCCCTGTCCCGGCTCGCCGACCAGGGCGTCGAGGGCGTCATCCTGTCGGTGCCGCTGATCCACACCAGCCCGCGGATCGAACAGCTCACCCGGGCCGTGCCCACCATCACCATCGACGGCTCCCGCACCGACGCCACCGAGGTGGTGGCCGTGGACCAGGCGCTGGGCGCCCGGCTGGCCACCCGCCACCTGCTGGACCTCGGCCACGACACCGTCTGGCACGTCGCGGGCCCCGAGGAGTGGCTGGAGGCGGCGGCCCGGCGCGACGGCTGGCGCGCGACCCTCGAGGAGGCCGGCCGGACCGCGCCGCCGCCCCTGGAGGGCGACTGGTCGCCGGCCTCCGGCTACCGCAACGGGCTGATCCTGGCCCGCATCCCGGAGGTCACGGCGGTGTTCGTGGCCAGTGACGAGATGGCGTTCGGCGTGATCAGAGGGCTGCACGAGATGGGCCGGCGGGTCCCGCGGGACATCTCCGTCGTCGGCGTCGACGACATCGAGCTGGCGGCGTACTGCACTCCGCCGCTGACCACGGTCGCCCAGCCGTTCGGCCGCATGGGTGCGCTCGCGGTGGCCCATCTGCTGCGGCACATCGCCGACCCCGGCGCGCTGTCGGAACCGGAGTCGGTCGAGCCGCGGCTCGTCGTCCGGGCCAGCACGGCCGCGGCCGGCGGCCCGGCCCCACGGCACGGGAAGCCGTAGGGCGGGCCACCGGCACGGGACGCCCCGCAGGGCCGGGCCACCGGCGCGGTCGCGCACCGGGCGCGCCCGCCGGCCGGGCGCAGGGGAACGCGGTGCCCCCCGGTCGGGCGGGAGGCGAACCGCGCGTCCGCCGGTCAGGCGCAGTGGAACGTCGCGTCCGCCCAGTCGCCGTGGTCCCCGGACTTCGTGCCGTCGGTGTCGGTGACCACCAGATGCACGTGCCGCGCGCCGGCCAGCGGCACGTCCACCGGGACGGGGTCGGACCTGCCGCTGACGGTGGGCGAGGACCACACCGTCCTGCCGTCGGCGACGACCGAGAACGACACGCCGCCGTAGCCGTTGATCTCGTCGTCGATGCCGACCGTGGCGGTGAGCGCGGAGCACTGCCCGCCGAGCCAGAACTCGATGTCGGAGTCGGCGTGCGCGCCGATGCCCTTGGCGTAGGTGGTGCCGTTCAGGGTCAGGGTGTGGCCGTCGCCGGCGGCGGACTCGCCGTTGCTGCGGTCGCGTTCGGCCGGTCCGTAGCCGTTGGTGGCGTTCAGCCAGGGCAGGTCACTGGCGTGGACGTCGCCCTTGGGCGGGGCCGGCATGGTGCGCAGGGCCGCTCGTTCGGCGGTGACGCGGTCCTCACCGGCCGCGCGGTAGCGGGCGGTCGCGGTGAGCACCGTCTCGCCCGCCGCGGTGCCGGCCGGCGCGGTCACGGTGAACTCGGCCCGCGCCGTGCGCCCGGGCTCCACGCGGCCGAGGGGCCGCGCCGGGGAGACGGTCCAGCCGTCGGGGGCGGACAGCGACAGCTCGGTGGCGTCGGCGCCCGTCCGGCCGGCGGTGAAGCCCACCGTGACCTTCCCGGACATCCCGGCGCCGGTCTCCTCGGGCGGCGTGAGCGACACCGTGCCGCTCGCCCCGACGGCCTTGCCGCCCGCCGCGCTCGCCCCGTCCAGATCCAGCCGGAGCGCCCGGTCGGTGCTCAGCGAGCGGGTCTTGACCTGGACGACTCCGCCGCGGTCGGAGGCGTCGTACCACCAGCCCTGCCCCGCCGCGTCGAAGGCGGCCTTCGAGGTGAGCCGGGGCAGCGTCCGGCCGTCCAGGCGCACCTGGCCCGGCGCGGAACCGGTGTGCACGGTGAACCGGTAGGGCCGGCTCGTCTGCTTGCCCGCGTAGTCACCGACGGCGGCGCCCACCGCGATCCGCACCGCTCCCGCGCCGCGCTCCGGGGCGCTCACCGTCACCCGCTGCTCGGCGTACTTGCCGTCCCGGTGCTGCCGGGTCACGCCGTCGTCCTCGTACAGGGTGAAGGAGGTACGGCCCTGCGGGTAGACGTCCCAGGCCAGCGGGGAGTCGGGCGTGCGGTCCCGGTAGGACCTGATGCCGGGCCACATCGGGATCGACGCGCCCGCCTTGACGAACAGCGGCAAGGTGTCCAGCGGCGCCCGGTAGCCGTCGACGGTGGCCGGCCCGTGATAGGTCCGCCCGGACCAGTAGTCGATCCAGTCGCCCTTGGGCAGGTAGATGCCGTCGCGCACGGTGGTGTCCGTGTAGACGGGCGCCACCAGGAAGTCCTCGCCGGTCAGGAACTCGTACTTGGCGGCGTCGCTCGCCGCCTCGGCGTCGTCGGGGTACTCCAGCGCCAGCGGCCGCACGGGCCCGACACCGGTGCGGTGCGCCTCGGCCGCGTACGTGTACATGTACGGCAGCAGGGATTCCTTCAGCTTCAGGTACGTGCGGTTGATGCCGGTGTAGGGCTCACCGTACTGGTACGGCTGCTTGTCCTGGGCGGCCCAGCCGTCCATCGTCATCACGGCCGGCAGGAACGCCTTCCACTGCAGGTCGCGGGTGTAGGTCTTGGCGCTGCCGCCGAAGATGCCGTCCACGTCACCGGTCGTGTAGGCCAGGCCCGACATGGTGGCACCGGCGTACGTCGGTATCTGCCAGCGGATGTAGTCCCAGCCGCCGGACTGGTCGCCGCTCCACTGCACGCCGCAGCGCTGCGCGCCGGACCAGCTCTCCGGCGCCCAGGTGAAGCCGCGCGCGTCGCTGTTGTCCTCGATGCCCCGGTACGCCGCCTTGCAGCCGTCCAGGGCGAACTTGTAGCCGTCGCCCACCCAGGCCACGTCCAGCTTCGCCACCCGCTGGCCCGCCTTGACCTGGTCGGCCAGCTTGTCCAGGCCGTCCTCGGTCCACAGGCCCATCTGCATCTTGCGGTCGCCGAGGCCCTTGGCGGTCTCGGCGAGGTTCTCGTAGCCGCAGCCGTAGCCGTCGTTGACGAGCATCCAGCCCAGCGGCATGTCGTTCTCGACGTAGTCGTCGGCGATCTTCAGGGCGTCCAGGGTGTGCCGTTCGCCGCGGTTGGCGTTGTGCAGGTAGCAGTCGGAGTCGCCGATCTCCAGGCCGTAGACCGGCGGCAGCATGGGGCGGCCGGTGAGCTCGGTGTACCGGCCGATGACGTCCTTGGCGGAGTTCCCGGCGAAGTAGTAGGCGTCGAACCGCCTCTCCTGCTCGGTGGTGGTGACCGGGTCGGTGAAGGCGTAGGTGCCGGGCGCGTAGGTGTTGCGGTAGACGCCGTAGCCGGCCGACGACAGGTAGAACGGCACCGAGTTGGGGTGGCCGCCCTCGTTCCAGTCGTAGTCGACGCCGACCTTCAGGGTCCGGCCGCGCTGCGAGGTGTTGCCGCTGCCGTTCTGCTCGCCGGTGCCGTAGAACTGCTCGTCGGCGCCGCGCGCCAGGGTCTGGGTGGTGGAGGTGGCGTCCCAGCTGAGGCCGCGGCTCTCCTCCCACAGCCGGGTGCCGTCGGCGCGGTACAGGGCGAACCGGAGCGGCGACCTGTACACCCGCAGCGTCACCTGGTCCGTGGACAGCTCGTAGCGGTCGCCGCGGTCGGCCCAGCGGGTGGCAGGCGGCGCGCCCTGCGGCAGCACGATGTCGGTGCCGACGGGGTCGGTGAACGTGCCGTCGGGCGCCGCCTCGATGCGGAAGGTGTCCGCCGAGACGAAGCTGACCCGGGCCTTCGCCGTGCCCGCCGTGAAGGTGTAGACGGCGCCGGAGCGGGCGAAGCCGGTGACCGCGCCGATCACGGTCGGACTGCCGGCGGTGGCGGCCGGCGCGGCCGCGGCCGGCAGCGCCGGTCCGACCTGCCCGGCCAGCGCCGCGCACAGGGCCGCCGCGGCCAGCACCGGCCCTCGGCGACGGTGGGCCTTGCGTCTGCGGGGTGGAGCGGTCATGTCGATCCCTTCGCACACGTCGATCGGCGTGGGGCGGGCACTGCCCCGGACCCGGGCCGGGCTCGGTCACAGCGCGGGCGGACGGCACGGCCCGCTGGTGCGTGCACGCGCCCGCCGGTGCGTGTCGGGCTCGTGCGTGAACGTGCTTGATACGCCGCTGAATCAAGCACGTTCGATCACGCGCAGCAGGTATAGCGCACCGCCGCCGCCGTGACCAGAGTGCGTGCGGAGCGAAGGCGCGCCCGGCGGGACGCACAAGGCCGGCCCCCACCGGACGGTGACGGTGGGGGCCGGCCTGCGGGAGCGGTGGAGACCTACGGGGTGACGACCTTGCCGCCGAAGGTGACGACCAGGGTGCCGGAGGACGAGAACGACCAGCCCAGAGCGCCGGAGTAGGACGAGCAGCGCGAGCCGTTGGTGCCGGCCCAGAACTGGTTCGAGCCGTCGGCGTCCCCGACCGTCTTGTCGTTGGAGCCGTCCACGGCGAACCGGCAGGAGGTGTCGTCGCGGAACACCGACGTGCCCTTGTCGAAGGAGAAGTTGCGTTCGGCGTTGTCGATGCCGACGTTGTTCGAGACGGTCATCGAGCCGGGGTTGCTGTTGTAGGTGAACCCGTGGTGGCCGTTGCGGTAGGCGATGTCGTGCCGCACCACGTGGTTCACCGGGATGTCGTCGCCGCCGAGCTTGTAGCCGTTGCGGTCGCCGCTGGCGTTCTGGGTGCCGTCGCTGAGCGTGCCGTTGCCGTAGGACAGGGAGTACTCGATGGTCACCGGGCCGATGGCGCCCGTGTCGGTCTTGGTGTAGAGGTCCCAGCCGTCGTCGATGTTGTGGTGCGAGACGTCGTAGCGGAAGACGTTGCCGGTGCCGGTGGTCAGCTTGGCGGCGAAGCCGTCGGCGTCCTCGCCGTCGGAGTCCGCGTTGTCGTGCGACTCCGAACTCACCACCAGGTTGTCGGACGGCCACTGGGAGCTGGGCGTGCTGGAGGAGATCCGGCCGAGCTGCAGGCCCGTGTCGCGGTTGTACGCCGTCACGGTGCGCTCGATGACGTTGTGGCTGCCGCCGACGAAGATCCCGTTGTCCCCCGCGTGCTGGACGGTGAGGCCGTACAGGTGCCAGTACGAGGCGTTGAGCTGGATGCCGCGGTCGGCGGAACTCTCGCTCTGGGCGGAGAAGTCCAGCACCGGCTTCTCGCCCGGATAGGCGGACAGGGTCGTCCGGGCGGAGGCGGTGCCGTCCTGGCCCTGCGGGACGGTCACCGTCTTGGCGAGCGCGTAGGTGCCGCCGCGCAGGTAGATGGTGCCGCCGGGGGCGATCCGGCTGATCGCCGAGGTCAGCGTCGTGGGCGCGGACTGGGTGCCCGCGGCGCCGTCGGTGCCGTTCGGCGCCACGTACAGCGTCGAGGCCGCCGCCTGGGACCGGGAGGGCGCGGAGGTGGCCTGCGCCGCGGTGCCGGACAGCGCGGCGAGGGCGCCGGCGAGCACGGCGGCGGACGCGATGAAGGGTCTCGACTGCATCGTTTCTCGTCTCCTGGTGGCAGATCGGGTGAGGGGATGTCTGTTCGGGACCGTGAACGGGCCCCGATGACAGACGCCGAACCATGGGAGGGAAAGCGCTTTCGGAGACGGTAAAGTGATTGCCGTGAACGCGTCAACGGTCTGTTACTTGATTCTTATTCACATACGTGGATAGCGGGCGGTGTCTGGGCGGGCGCGTCAGGCCGCCCGCTCGACCCGGAATCCGCCCGCGCCGTCGAACCGGACGCTGTACACGGCGTCGAAGCCGTCCGCCGGCTCCGGCCGGCGCAGCCGCCCGAGCGTGGCGTGGATGCCGACATCCGGGACACGGCCGCGGCCGGAGCGCGCCGCGTTGCGGCGCAGCGAGCCCGGCAGGTCCGGCGGGAACCAGTAGGCGAGGACGGCGGCGCCGGGCGCGCGCCCCTCCGCCACGAGCGGGCGCCACTCGTCGGGGGAGGGGTTGGTGTTGTCGACGGCCACCGAGCGGCCCGCCGCCAGGGCCTGGCCGACCAGCCGCATCTGCCGGGCCTGCTTGGCGCGGGCGCCGCGCGGGAAGAGGTCCTTGCTCACCAGCTCGAAGCGGTCGGCCAGGTGCCGGCGGTAGAACGTGGACTTGCCCGACGCCTGCAACCCCACCAGCACCGCCAGCTCGGTCACCGCGGGCTCACCCCGCTTCCGCGTTCAGCCCTCGGCCTTCTGCTCCGTGAAACTCCAGGCGTACTGCAGCCAGTCCGCCACCGTCACGGCGCCCAGCCCCGCGCACACCAGGCGCGCGGCCCGCGGCGCACACGCGTAACCGGCGGCCAGGGAGCCGGCCACCCATACCGAGGTGCAGAACGGGCACGACACCAGGTCGCCCACGGCGCGCCGCAGCCCGCCGCCGCGCGGCTCGTCCATGACCTCGCCGGCCGGGATCTCCTCCGTGCGGCGGGTGAAGGGGGCGCGCAGGAAACTGGTGACCTTGTCCTTGGTCAGCAGCCGGGAGGCCTTGAACGTGGCCGCGCCCAGCAGCGCGACGTCCCACGGCGGAACCCGGTCGGGCAGCCGTACCCCGCGCCGCCGGGCCACCGCCGCGAAGAGCGTGGCGCTCGCGGCGAATGTTCCCGCGAGCACGGCGTATCCGCCCAGGGGCACCTCGTCCCGCTCGTCGTAGGACCGCTCTCCGGCCGCCATGCGTAGCCTCCCTGCCGTGCCGATCCGCTCCGCGGACCCGCACCGAGTGCCCCGCTCGGAACCTGCCACACTCCTGGCCCTGGCCTGGTCCTGGTCGCCGGTCCGGTTGCCGTACCGGCAGCCCCGGTCACCGGTCCTGGTTACCGAATCCGGCTGCCGTACCGGCAGCCCCCGTCGCCGGCCCCACGCCACCGACGCCACGCCCCTGCGCCGTCCACGGCACGCGCCCGCGCCGGCCACGGCACGTCCGCGCCGTCCACGGCCCGCCCCCGCGCGGGCCACCCCACTGGGCCGGCCACCGCTCCTGTCAGTCGGCCCGCTGCCCCCCGCCGGTTCGGGGCTGTTCCTCCGGCGGCTCCTCGTGGTCGAGCAGGTGGCCCGTCCGGTCGCAGATCAGGTGGCCGACCAGCGCGCCGCCGTAGACCACGTAGCCCGCGCCCACCAGCCAGGACTCCACGACCAGGATGGTGCCGATCGCGCCGTAGCTGAGGGCCTGGGTGACGATCAGCGGGGTGAACACCAGATAGGAGAAGGCCCGCAGACCCACCAGGCCGGCCATGGTGGCCACGGCGCCGGGCAGCAGCAGCCGGCGGCGCACCTGACCGCCGAGGAGGAAGTGCGGCCCCCACCAGAAGAACAGCACGCCGATCCCCAGGCTCATCAGCAACCGCTCGTTGCCGGCGAGCACCGTACGGGTCTGCACCTGGACGTACAGGTACAGCGTCAGCACGCACAGCCAGACCGCCTGCCGCCAGATGCGATGCCACGGCCCCGAGGGCAGCCGCCACACGCGTTCGTAGCCGTTCTGCACGCTGGCGGCGAAGGACAGGCCGAACACGGCGAGCAGCACACCGCCCCACAGGCTGGTGGTGCTCACCGCCCGCCGCGGCGGGCCGAAGACCTGCGCGAGCACGTCGGCGGACTTGCCGGACAGGTCCATGCCGTCCACCAGCCACAGCGCGAACCCGCCGTGGTCGAAGGGGGCCGCCGCGGCCACGACGATGAGCAGCGGGGCCAGAGTGACCAGAGCCAGGGTGGCGAACCCCAGGGCCCGGTGCATGAGTTCGAGCTCCTTGCCACGCCGGTAGAGGTCAACCGCCCATGAGATGCGCGGTGTTGGACGTGACATGGCGGCGGCGTCTCCTTCCCGGGCCGCGCTGACCCACGCGCGGCCGCGTTCCTTCCATCATCGTCGCGCCGGCCACCGGAACGCGGCACGACCCCCCGTCACCGCGGGCGGCGTGAGAGTCGTCCGCCCGGGTACCCACGGCGCATGGCGGTGGACAGGGACATCGCGCGGCACCCGCGCGGGGGACAGGCACGGCGGACGAACCCGAGACTCGGACGGGCCCTGCTGCGCTGGGCGACCACGACCGACCACAAGGTCATCGGACACCTGTATCTGGTGACGGCCTTCTCCTTCTTCCTCTTCGGCGGCGTGCTCGCCCTGCTGATGCGGGCCGAACTCGCCCGTCCAGGGCTTCAGTTGTTCAGCACCGAGCAGTACAACCAGCTGTTCACCATCCACGGCACGGTCATGATGCTGCTGTTCGCGACCCCGCTGTTCGCCGGGTTCGCCAACGCCGTCATGCCGCTGCAGATCGGCGCGCCCGACGTCGCCTTCCCCCGCCTGAACGCCCTGTCGTACTGGCTGTATCTGTTCGGCGGGCTGATGGTGGTGTCCGGCTTCCTGGTGCCCGGGGGCGCGGCGGGTTTCGGGTGGTTCGCGTACGCGCCCCTCAACAGCGCCGTGCGCAGCCCCGGCGCGGGCGGCGACCTGTGGGTGATGGGCCTGGTGGTGACCGGCGTGTCCACCACGCTCGGCGCGGTCAACTTCATCACCACCGTCCTGTGCCTGCGCGCCCCCGGCATGACCATGTTCCGCATGCCGATCTTCACCTGGAACGTGCTGTTCACCTCCATCCTGGTGCTGCCCGCGTTTCCCGTGCTGACCGCGGCACTGCTGGCGTTGGAGGCGGACCGCAAGTTCGGTGCGCGGATCTTCGAGGCGGGCGACGGGGGATCGCTGCTGTGGCAGCACCTGTTCTGGTTCTTCGGGCATCCGGAGGTCTACATCGTCGCCCTGCCGTTCTTCGGCATCGTCTCGGAGATCATCCCCGTCTTCAGCCGCAAACCCGTCTTCGGCTACGTCAGCCTGGTGGGCGCCACCATCGCGATCACGATGCTGTCGGCGGTGGTGTGGGCCCATCACATGTTCGCCACGGGTGCGGTGTTGCTGCCGTTCTTCTCCCTGATGTCGTTCCTCATCGCGGTGCCGACCGGGGTGAAGTTCTTCAACTGGGTCGGCACCATGTGGAAGGGTTCGCTGTCCTTCGAAACGCCCATGCTGTGGTCGCTGGGCTTCATGGTGACGTTCCTGCTCGGCGGCATGAGCGGCGTGCTGATCGCCTCCCCGCCGCTGGACTTCCACCTCACCGACAGCTACTTCATCGTGGCCCACCTGCACTACGTGCTCTTCGGCACGGTGGTGTTCGCGATGTTCGGGGGCTTCTACTTCTGGTGGCCGAAGTTCACCGGCCGCTTCCTCGACGAACGCCTCGGGAAGATCCATTTCTGGACGCTGTTCGTCGGTTTCCAGACCACGTTCCTCGTCCAGCACTGGCTGGGCGAGCTGGGCATGCCGCGCCGCTACGCCGACTACCTGGCCGCCGACGGCTTCACCGCGCTCAACACCGTCAGCTCCCTCGGCGCCTTCCTGCTGGGGCTGTCCACGCTGCCGTTCCTCTACAACGTGTGGGTGTCGGCGAGGAACGGCCGCAGGGCGGAGGCCGACGACCCCTGGGGGTACGGCCGTTCCCTGGAGTGGGCGACCTCCTGCCCGCCCCCGCGCCACAACTTCACCGCGCTGCCCCGCATCCGCTCCGAGTCCCCGGCGTTCGACCTGCACCACCCGGATCTGGCCCGGCAGCGTCACCAGCAGCAGAGCGAGTGACGGACCGGAGGAAGAGACGCAAGGCAGCGGCACAAGGCAGCAGGACGACAAGACGACGAGGCGACACGCGTGCACAACTGCACAGTGCACGCGTGCAGAAAGACGCAAGGACGCGAGGACGCGAGGCGCACACTGTGAAAACCGAGGCTCGACTCTTCACCGGCGTGGCGGTCTTCTTCGCCTGCGCCGCCACCGGCTACGGCTGGTGGTCCGCCGAACCGGCCGGCACCGCCGCCCTCATCGTCACCGGTCTGATGGCCGCGCTGGTCGCCTTCTTCCTGCGGGTGCAGCACCGCAGGCGCGGCCCGCGCGCCCAGGACCGGCCGGACGCGGAGGTGATCGACACGGCCGGACCGCTGGACTTCTTCTCCCCGCACAGCCCGTGGCCCCTCGTCGTCGCCCTCGGCGCGGTCCTGCTGGCCCTCGGCGTGGTCTACGGCCTGTGGCTGGCGCTGATCGGACTCGGCGTGCTCGGCTGCGGAGTGTGCGGCCTGGTCTTCCAGCACGCGGGCCGGGACGACCCGAACAGTGCGCCGAGTGGCCCGGACGTCGTCGTCGGGGACGACGGTCAGCGCTCCGGACCGGCTTCTTCCTGACCTCCCGCCCGGCCTCCGGCTCGCCCCCCGGTGCCTCGCCCGTTCCCGGCGGGTTCACCCGCGTCCGCGAACGAGGCGCGGTCACGGTCGTACCAGGAGCCGAGCGTGGTGCGCAGCCGCTGCAGCTGCGATACGTCCTGGTGCGGTGCCTCCTGCTGCGACACGTCCCGCTGAGGTACCTCCTGCTGGAGAACGTCCTGGTGAGCGACGTCCCCGCCGTCCCCCTCCGGTGACGCGAGCGGCCGGGGCACCCGCGCGGCGCGCACCACGTACCGCGTCTCCTCGTCGACCGGGGTGTGCTCCTCGACGTAGCCGCCGGCGACGGTCTGCCGGACCAGCCCGGTCTCCTCCCCCTTCTCCAGCCGCTCCAGCTCGGCCTCGCGCAGCGCCAGACAGACCCGCTTGGTCACCATGAACGCCAGCGGCGGCACGACGACCAGAGCGATGCGGAAGATCCACGTCAGCGCGTTCAGGGACACCTTGAAGGTGTGGGCGAGGACGTCGTTGCCGCCCGCGGCGAGCAGCACGGCGTAGAAACAGAGCGCCGCGACCCCCAGCCCGGTGCGCACCGGGTTGTCGCGGGGCCGTTCGGCCAGGTGGTGCTCCCGCCGGTCGCCGGTGACCCACGCCTCGACGAAGGGGTACGCGTACACCACCGCGAACAGGGCCAGCGGCAGCACGACCGCGGGCAGGAAGACGTTCCACATGACGGTGTGCCCGGCGAGCGACGTCTCCCACGGCGGCACCAGCCGCAGCGCGCCCTCCAGGAAGCCGACGTACCAGTCGGGCTGCGAGCCGGTGGACACGGCGTCCGGGCGGTACGGGCCGTACACCCAGACGGGGTTGATCTGCGCCAGCCCGGCGAGCAGTGCGAGGGTGCCGAACACCATGGCGAACAGGCCGAGCGAACTCGCCATGAACTGCGGGAACAGCGGCTTGCCCACCACGTTGCCGTTGGTGCGGCCCGGCCCCGCCCACTGGGTGTGCTTCAGGTAGAACACCAGGACCAGGTGGGCGGTGACGAGGGCGAGCAGCAGCCCCGGGATCAGCAGGACGTGCAGCGAGTACAGCCGCGGGATCAGCTCGTGGCCCGGGAACTCGCCGCCGAAGACGAAGAAGGCGATGTACGTGCCCACCACCGGGACCGACAGCATGATGCCCTGCGCGATCCGCAGCCCCGTCCCCGACAGCAGGTCGTCCGGCAGCGAGTAACCGGCGAAACCCTCGGCGAGCGCCAGCACGAACAGGGTGACGCCGATCACCCAGTTGATCTCGCGGGGCCGGCGGAAGGCGCCGGTGAAGAACACCCGCAGCATGTGCACGCCGATCGCGGCCAGGAACACCAGCGCCGCCCAGTGGTGCAGCTGCCGGATCAGCAGCCCGCCGCGCACGTCGAAACCGATGTGCAGCGTCGACCGGTACGCCTCCGACATCCGGATGCCGTCCAGCGGCCGGTACGCGCCGTGGTAGACGACCTCGGTCATGTCCGGATGGAAGAACAGGGTGAGCCACACGCCGGTCACCAGCAGGACGAGGAAGCTGTACAGCGTGATCTCGCCCAGCAGGAACGACCAGTGCTCGGGGAAGGCCTTGCGCAGCAGGCCGCCCCCTTCGGACAGCGGCAGCCGCCCGTCGCCCCAGTCGCTCGCCCGTTTCGCCGCCTCACGGGCCCGGGCGCCGGCCCGGGCCCTTCTCTTCCGCCACAGCACGGCGCACGGGTGCCCGGGCCCCGCCGTTCGGAAACCAGGTGTGACGTGCGCTCCACGGGCTGTCGCCGCCCGCACCCCGCCCCGCGGCCCTCTGGGCCGCGCGCCGCCTACGTGGTGCGGTCGCCCTTGGGTTTGCCGCGCTGGTCCGGCGTGCCGTGCGGTGGCGCGCCGAACGGCTCCGGGGAGGTCGCGGGCGTCACCGGCGAGCCGGTGTGGCCCTGGGCCTGCTCCGGGCGCACGGCCGTCGGGTCACCTTGGGTGGGCCGGGCACCCGCCTGCAGCTGTTCGAGCCGCGCGGTCAGCACCTCGGTCACCGGCAGCCGGTCCGCGTGCGTGCGCTCGTAGGCGAGCAGTTCCTCGACCTGCTCGGCGGTCAGCGAGCGCACCCGGCCCTCCAGGGCGCCGAGCGGCAGATGGTCGTAGTCGGGCAGGGGCAGGGTACTGCGGCCGGGGTCCTCGGCCATGGCATCTCACTTCTCTCCGAACGGTTCACCGGCGCCGTCGCGCCCACGTACCGCGAAGGCGGCTCACGCACCGCGAACGGGCCGGTGTCCTGCTCACTCAGGAGCGGGCCTTGCGGGTCTGCGAACGGTTCGCCTTGCGGATCGCGTCCATCAGCTCCCCCTTCGACATGCGCGAGCGGCCCTCGATGTCGAGCCGCTTGGCCATGTCGTACAGGTGCTGCTTGGACGCCTTCTCGTCCAGGCCCTCACCGCTGCGTCCGCCCTGCCCGCGGGGCCGGGCCGACTGCGGGTCCGAAGGTCCCTTGCGGCCGTGCTCCTTGCGTTCCCAGTGGTCGCCGACCTTCTCGTACATGTGCTTCAGCGCGCCGTACGCCACCCGGTGCGCCCGTTCACCCTCGCCGTAGGTCTCGACGGCCGAGTCGTGGGCCTTGATCCAGGTGCGCTGGGCGTCCCGGGAGGAGCGCTCCAGCGTCGACGGCAGCTCCTGACGTCCGGGCACGGAAAACCACCTCCGTCGTGTGTTGTCCTCCGCGCCGGACGAGTGCCCGGCGCGGGCGGCCGAAAACGGCCGTTCCCCTTGGCAGCACCGGGTTTGGCGGGGGTGGCACCGGCTACCCGCGCGATGTGAGTTGGACACATACGACGACATCGACGACTTCGCAACAGGAACAACAGGAACTCGTCCAGTACCTGGAGGACCGGTTCGCGTGTGCGCAGGCGTGCACGGAGTGCGCGCGGGCCTGCGCGCTGCGCGCGAGCCTGGTGGATCCGGGCGGGGACGGGGAGCAGGAACTCGTACGGCGCCGCGGGATCATGTGCGCGGAGGTGTGCGACGCGACCTGCCGGATGCTCTCGGAGCAGAACAGCCAGGACGAGGCGGGCATCCGCACCCAGGTGGGCTGGTGCCTGAGCGTCTGCCTGGAGAGTGCGCAGGGCTTCGACCGGCACCCGGGCGCGGAACAGACCGCGGACGCGTGCCGCACCTGCGCCAAGGCGTGCGGGGAGTTCATGGCGACGCTGAACTGAGGCCCCGGCTGCGGCACAGGACGGACGTGCCCGGAGCGCGACGGACCTCGCGGACACCGCGGGCCGAGCCGGAGGGAGGCTCGGACGCCGCGCGGGCGGGCCTGTGTGCGTGCCTGCACCGTCCTGCAGGCGCCTGCCGAACGCCTGCCCTCTGCAGGGTGTGCGGTGCGGGGTGTGCGGTCGGGACGTGCGGGGTGTGCGTGTGGGGTCCGGACGCGGCGGCTCAGGAAGAGGTGGACGTCGGTCCGTGCCGCACGGCGAGCAGGGCCACGTCGTCGTCGTTGTCCTGCGGCCGCGCCCGTGCCAGCAACTCGTCCGTGAAGGACTCCAGGGGGCGGTGGGCCAGGGAGGCGGCGTGGCGGCGCAACCGGTCCAGGCCCTCGTCCAGGGGGTGGCCGGGGGACTCGATCAGGCCGTCGGTGTAGAGGAGCAGGGTCGCCCCGGGCGGGATCTCCGCCGTCGCGTCCGGACGGGGCCGGTCGGGCGCGACGCCCAGCAGGATGCCGTGGCCCTCGGTCAGATACCGGGCCACTCCGTCATGGGTGACCAGCAGCGGAGGCGGGTGGCCGGCGTTGGTCCAGGACAGCTCGTACCGGCCGTCGTCGTTCTCCGTCAGGCGGGCGAAGACCAGCGTGGCGATGGAGACCTCCGCGATGTCCTGCGTCGCCTGGTCGAGCCACTCCACGATCTTGCTCGGCGGCTGCCTCTGGGACAGCGCGTACGCGCGGAGCATGTTGCGCAGCTGGGCCATGCCGGCCGCCGCGTCCAGGTCGTGGCCCACGACGTCGCCGACGGCCAGAGCGGTGGCACCGTCCGTCAGGACGAACGCGTCGTACCAGTCGCCACCGACCTGGGAGGCGTGCGGCGCGGGCAGGTAGCGGGCGGCCATGGCGCGGCCGGGCATACGCGGCAGCCTGGGCAGCAGATGACGCTGCATGGTCTCGGCGACCTTGCGCTGGCGCTGGTAGAGGCGGGCGTTCTCCAGGGCCAGGCTGGCACGGCGGGCGATGTCCTCCAGCAGGGAGGTGTCGGCCGCGGTGAACCGCTCGGGCTGGTCCGCGCGCCCGAGGGTGAGGGCGCCCAGCACCTCGTGCATGCTGCGCAGGGGGACCACGATCGCCGAGTGCATGCCGGTCGCCTCGAACAGACGCCGCTGCTCCACCGCGATACCCGAGTCCGGCGGTCCCTGGTACGTCTCTGGACCGGCCAGGGAGGACGCGGCACCGCGCAGGGCGCGGGAGAGGGGCATCGGGGACTCCTGCGGCACCGGCGGCATGGGGCCCTGAAGATCCTCGCGCAGCACGACCGTGCCGCCCTCGGCGTGGGCGACGGCGAAGCGCGACACCTCGTCCCGGTGGCTGATCAGGTCGATGACGGCCCAGTCGGCGAGGCGGGGCACGACAAGGTCGATCAGGCGGCGCAGGGCTTCGTGGATGTCCAGAGTGGAGGTCAGCAAGGTGGTCGTCTCGGCGAGCAGCGCCGGGCGTTCCACCTCGGAGAGACGTCCGCTGCTCGGTGGCCGCTGCGCGGGCCGCCACGAACGCCCCGCGGAGTGGAACAGGACCAGCGTGCCCGGTGCGCCGGGGCCGAGGGCGCACGGGGTGGCCAGCCACGCCACCGGCAGCAGCGTGCCGTCGCCGCGCTCGAACCACTGCTCCCCGCCGTGTCCCGTGTGCTCGGTGAGCATGCTCTCCCGGATCGGGCACTGGGCCCTCGGCACGGGTTCCCCGAAGCGGTTGCGATGCAGCACGTCGTGAGCGTCCTGGCCGATCAGTCCCGTGGCGGAACGAGCCAGAAGCTGCTCGCCGCTCGTGTTGACGGCCAGGACGAGCCCCCGTTCGCCCGCCAGGTAGGCGCCCGTCCCGAGGGCGTCGATGGCCTCGGCGACCACGTCCCCAGGGCGCCCGGAGCCTGCCATGACCCGCCTCCCGTCACCACGGAGCACACCTCGGCCACCGACGTGACGGGTTCCCGCCGCGAGAAAGGTGATGCCGGTGAGGCGTGAGTACCCCAGAGGTACCGTCCCCCTGATCGGCTCCTGCTCGGCCTGCTCACCGCGGCGTGAGCCCTGGACCTCCCCCGCGTTAGCCTGCCTGCGTGGAGATGACACGCACGGGTGATCCCGGGCTGTTCGGGCCCGGGTCGGTGACCTGGCAGATGCACGGGGATCCGATGATGTGGGTCGCCGGCATCCGGGCGCTGTACCTGCAGGCCCTGCATCCGCGGGCGGTGCGCGCGGTCATGGAGAACTCCGACTTCCGGCGGGACGCCTGGGGGCGGCTGCGGCGTACCGCGAACTTCGTGGGGACGACGACGTACGGGACCACCGAGGCCGCCGAACGGGCCGGGGCGCGGGTCCGCAGGATCCACCGCATGCTCACGGCGACCGACCCCGAGACGGGGGAGCGGTACCGGATCGACGACCCGGAGCTGCTGCTGTGGGTGCACTGCGCGGAGATCGACTCGTATCTGCACGTGCTGCGCCGCTCCGGGTTCCCGCTCACCGACGCCCAGGCCGACCGCTACGTCGCCGAACACCGTGTCAGCGCCCGCCTGGTGGGCCTCGACCCGGACGGCGTGCCCGGCAGCCGGGCGGACCTCGCCGCCTACTTCACCGCGGTGCGCCCCCACCTCGCCGCGGGCGCCGACGCCCGTGCGGTGGACGACTTCCTGCTGCGCCCGCCGACGCACCCGCTGCTCGTCCCGGCGCGTGAGGTGCTGTGGCGGCGCGTGGCACATCTGGCGTACGCCGCCCTGCCTCCGTACGCCCACGAGCTGTACGGCAGACCGGCCCCCGCACCCGCCGTCGTCACCCGCCGGCTGCGCGCCACGGGCACCGCGCTGCGCTGCGTCCCCGCACGTCTGCGCTGGCAACTGCCGCCCAAACACATCCTGCGAGCGGTGGCCAGGCTCGGGCCCGAGGCGCGTCCGGCACCGTACAAAGCCGCACGCGGTCCTGCCATATTGGACCAGGGCCTGTCGCGCGGACCGGACCGGGCCCGGGACACCACCCCGGGGCGGTCCGCCGGGCAGCCCTGACGACAGGGCCCGAGGGAGGCGGGGCACACGGCGACGGGAGGCACTTCACGGCGACCAGCCGGCCCAGCGACTCGTCCCGCGCCCGCCACACCTCGACCCATGCCGCCGCGCCCGATCGGGCAAGCACCCCGTTAAGTCCCCTGGATCAGCCAGGTGTCCGCCATCGCACCGCCGCCCCGAAACCGCTCGGTGCGGACCACGACCCGTCCTTCACGCGCGGCATCGCCCCGGCGCCCCCTGGCCGTCGCGGATCACCCCGTGCTACCAAGAGCCATGCGCACACACCGGGCACGGGCGACGCACGGTCCGTACGACGCCGTCATCGTCGGCGGGGGCCACAACGGCCTGGTCGCCGCCGCCTACCTCGCTCGCGCCGGACGGTCGGTGCTGGTCCTGGAGCGGCTGGGGCACACCGGGGGCGCGGCCGTGTCCACCCGCCCGTTCCCCGGCGTGGACGCCCGGCTCTCCCGCTACTCCTACCTGGTGAGCCTGCTGCCCCGGAAGATCGTCCAGGATCTCGGCCTGAGTGTCCGGCTGCGCCCCCGCACCGTCTCCTCGTACACCCCCACCGAGCGCGACGGGCGGCCCACCGGCCTGCTCGTGGGCGGCGGCGAGGAACGCACCCGCGCCGGTTTCGCCCGGCTCACCGGCTCCGACCGCGAGTGGCGGGCCTGGCGGCGTTTCTACGGAATGACCGGCCACGTCGCCCGCAGGGTGTTCCCCACGCTCACCCGGCCGCTGCCGAGCCGCGAGGAACTGCGCCGCCGCGTCGACGACGAGAACGCCTGGCGGATGCTGTTCGAGGAACCGATCGGCAGGGCGATCGAGGAGTTCTTCGCCGACGACCTGGTGCGGGGAGTGGTCCTCACCGACGCCCTGATCGGCACCTTCGCCGACGCCCACGACACGTCCTTGGCGCAGAACCGCTGCTTCCTCTACCACGTGATCGGCGGCGGCACGGGAGCCTGGGACGTGCCGGTCGGCGGCATGGGCGCCCCCACCGACGCCCTCGCCGACGCGGTACGCGCGGCGGGCGCCCGCATCGCCACCGGCCACGAGGTGCTGCGGGTGGCCTCCGACGGCCGCGACGCCGAGGTCGCCTACCGGACGCCGGACGGCGCCGAGGCCACGGTCGCCGCCCGGTACGTCCTGGTGAACGCCTCGCCTCACGCGCTGGCCGCCCTGACCGGCGACGCGCCGCCGGAGCCGGCCGAGGGCGCGCAACTGAAGGTGAACATGCTCCTCACGCGGCTGCCCCGGCTCCGGGACAGCGCCGTGGACCCGCGCGAGGCGTTCGCCGGCACCTTCCACATCGCCGAGGGGTACGGACAGCTGGCCGCCGCTCACGCGCAGGCCGCCGCCGGGGAGCTGCCGGCCGCCCCGCCCTCGGAGATCTACTGCCACTCCCTGACCGATCCGACGATCCTCGGCCCCGATCTCGCCGCCCGCGGTCACCACACGCTCACCCTGTTCGGCCTGCACACCCCCGCCCGGCTCTTCGCCCGGGACAACGACGCCGTACGGGAGGAACTGCTGACGTCCACGCTGGCGCAGCTCGACGCCCATCTGGCCGAACCGCTCGCCGGGTGCCTGGCCACCGACGCCGAGGGCCGGCCCTGCATCGAGGCCAAGACCCCGCTCGACCTGGAGCGGGACCTGCGCCTGCCCGGCGGCAACATCTTCCACCGGCCGCTGAGCTGGCCGTACGCCACCGAGGGCACCGGCCGCTGGGGCGTGGAGACGCCGCACGCCAACGTGCTGCTGTGCGGCGCGGGCGCGGTGCGCGGCGGCGGGGTCAGCGGAGTGCCGGGGCACAACGCGGCCATGGCGGTGCTGGAGAGGCACCGCGGCTGAATGCCTCCGCCCTCAGGGGGCACTCCGAGGAGGGCGAGGGCCGTCGCACCCTCCCGGTGCGGGCGGTCACCCCGCCGCAGCGAAGGCACAGCACAACGCTCAGGCCGCCCGGCGGCGGCCGCATCACCCCCCACGGAGGCTGTCATGGCCGAACTCAGCCCGATCGACCTGCAGAAGGCCCTCAGCGGCATGGACTACCCGACCGACAAGAAGCACTTGGTCGAACGTGCCCGCCAGAACAAGGCCAACGACAAGATCGTCAGCAAGCTCGACAATCTGAAGCAGGACCACTTCGACGGACCGAACGAGGTGCAGAAGGCCGTCTTCAACGAGTGACGGCCCGCCCCGTTCCCGACCACCGCCTACCGCGTCGGCCCGCACCCGCCGGGGGCAGGCTCACGCCCGTGTGAGCGGGCCCCTGCGAGCGGCCCCGGCACGCTGTCGCGCTGCCGGGCCGGGCCGGCCGGTGACCGGCCGGCCCGGCGCCGTGCGCTACTGCGGCTTGAAGGAACGGATCTGGTAGTTGCCCTGCAGGTTGCCGCCCTTGCCCGCCGGGGTGGAGCCGACGCGGTTGTGGTAGTTGGTCTGCGTGTAGTACTGCACCCGGTGGCCGGTCCCGTTCCACACGGACAGGACCTTCTTGCCCTTCCGGATGAAGGAGCAGTCGTCGGCGGTGTTCGCCTTCTTCGACTGGCTCCACTGGCAGCGGGTCCCGCCGCCGTTCCAGCCGCTGTAGATGCAGAAGTAGCCCGGTGAGCAGGTGTAGGCCGCCGCGCGGGTGGGGGACGCGTCCGCGGCCGGCACGGCGCCGAGGGCGGCGACCAGGGCCACGGAAGCGACGGCGAACGAGCGGACGGCGTGCAAGCGCCTCATGGAACGAACTCCTTTCCCTCCCCACGGCTCCGGTGAGGAGGCCGGCGGCGGGGGAGGTCGCTGGGGTCTTCGCTGGTGGTTCTTCGGCACGAGGACGCCACAGCACCGAAGCCCCGTACCAGGAAAATGCGGATAGTTCCCTCATGCGGGGGAAATGCGCCGGTGGTCCCGGCGGCCTGCCGTGCGCCCGCCCTCATCGACTCGCGCCCGCCGTGCGCGCCAGGGTGCGCCATACTGGCCCGAAAGGTGCGAAACGCCCGGCGAGCCCGTGGAGGCCCAGCCATGCACGACCACCCCGAGAACGAGACCCCCGTCGCAGCGCACGACCACCCCCACAGCGCCGTCCCCGACCCCGAGGAGGCGGGGGTGTATCCCGAGGAGACGGACGCGTACCCGGAGCCTGGCCCGTACGAGGACGAGGGGCCCGAACTCTACGACGAGGACGACGAGGACGACGAGGACCACGAGCAGGGCGAAGGCGAGGACGGCCTCGTCGACACGAACGAGGACACCCTCGCCCCCGGTGCCGGTGCCGGTGCCGGTGCCGGACCGGCCGGCCCCGACGGCGCGGTGGTCGATGCGGCCGCCGATGCGGCGCCCGACGTCTTCCTCGACGTCCCGCTGCTGAAGGTCGACGAGATCGACCTGGACGTCGAGGACCTGCGCGCGCGTGTCTCGCTCCAGGCGGAGGTGCTGGACCTGCTGAAGCTGAACGTGGGCGCCGACGTGGTGCTCGGCCGGGTGCACCTGGGCATCTCGGGCGTGGAGGCGCAGGCCCAGCTCACGGTGCGCCTCGACAACGTCGCGACGATCATCAACCGGGTGCTCACCACGCTCGACCGCAACCCGGAGATGCTGCAGGAACTGGCACGCGGGGTGGGGTCCGCCGTTCAGGACGTCGGCGGCGGGGCCCGCCGCCCACGTCCTGGACGGCGGGCCCCACCCCGCGGGCCCGCTCCTGCCGCAACTCCCGGGTGCGGTCGAGCGGGGTGAGCCCCCGGGTGCTGGTCCTCGCTCCGCTGGCCCAGCGCACCGCGAGCTGGGGCGGCGCCCCCCCGCCCGAGCTGCCCCGGCGCACCCCGCCGCGCGCCCCC
>NZ_LR732544.1:6732676-6740610 GCF_902506575.1 Streptomyces mexicanus
GCTGTGGACAACGCATGGGGTCGAACAGGCGAGCGAGGGCCGGCGGCGGCCGGTGGGTGGTGCGCGTCGGGTCCGTGCGCGGTCGGTCCGCCCCTCCGCCCCTTCCCTTCCCGTCCCCGGGGCTGCCGCCCCGGACCCTTCGCTCCGGCCCGGACGGCCTCGTGCTCGAACATGCCGGACGGGCTCGCGGTGGCGAGCCCGTCCGGTTGTGCGCCTGCTCCTTGTGCACCTGCTCCGTCAGTCCGTCGCGATCGCGTTCAGGACGTTCATGCGGCCCGCCCGGAACGCCGGGATCAGGGCGGCGAACAGGCCCACGAAGGCCGAGCCGATGAAGACTCCGGTGATCGTCGGCCAGGGGATGTCGAGGACCTTCAGGCCCTCCAGCGCCAGGAGCTTCTGGGCGGTGGCGCCCCAGCCCATGCCCAGGCCGAGGCCGAGCAGGGCGCCGAAGACGGCGATCACCACCGACTCCAGGCGGATCATGCGCCGCAGCTGGCGCCGGGAGAGGCCGATGGCCCGCATCAGGCCGATCTCCCGGGTGCGCTCGACCACCGACAGGGCCAGCGTGTTCACCACGCCGAGGACCGCCACGATGATCGCGAGCGCCAGCAGGCCGTAGATCATGTTCAGCAGCTGGCCGATCTGGTCCTTCAGCGCCTGCTTGTAGTCGGTCTGGTCGCGCACGGTGTACTGCGGGTAGTCGTGCAGCGCCGACTTCAGCGCCGCGTAGGCGCTCTTCTGCTGCCCGTCCTTCGCCGTGGCGAAGAGCAGCTCGTCCAGCGGCATCCGGTCGGCGGGCACGAAGCGGGCGACCGTGGCGATGGAGGCGTACATCGCGCCCTTGTCGATCACGACGTCGTCGCTGGTGATCGCGCGGACGGTGAGCCGGGCCGTCGTGCCGTCGCGGAAGTCGACCGCCACCGTGGAGCCCACCTTCAGGCCGTGCTTCTTCGCGAAGCCCTCGAAGACGGACATCGAGCCGGGCCGGTAGGCGTCGGCGAGCGAGCCGGCGACCGTCTTGGTGCGCAGGTCCTGCGCGTAGGTCGGGTCGGCGGCGTTGATCGTCTCGTTCTTGGAGGTGACACCGTCCGGGGTGGTCAGGGAGGCGTCCAGCATCTTGTACTCGGTGACCCGGGCCAGGCCCGGCGTGGACTTCACGGCCTTGACCGCCTGCGGGGTGATGACCTCGCCGTTGTCGCTCTGGATGATGAAGTCGGTGCCGACGGTCTTGTCGAGCTGGTCGGTGGCGGAGGCGACCATGGAGGAGCCGACCACCGACAGGCACGCCACCAGGGCCAGGCCGATCATCAGCGCGGCACCGGTGGCGCCGGTGCGGCGCGGGTTGCGCAGCGCGTTGCGCTCGGCCATCCGCCCGACCGGCCCGAAGACCCGCAGGATGATCGCGCCCAGGACACGGACCAGACCGCCGGCGAGCACCGGGCCGATCACGACGAACCCGATCAGGGTGAGCACCACGCCCAGCCCCAGCCAGCCCGAGCCGGCCGTGGCCTTGTCGGCGCCGGCGGCCACGTACAGGCTCGCGCCGCCGGCGCCGGTGAGCACCAGGCCGATCAGGGCGCGCACCACGCCCGCCTTGGCGTCCGCCGGGGCGCCCGCGTCGCGCAGCGCGGCCATCGGGGAGATCTTCCCGGCCCGGCGGGCGGGCAGGTAGGCGGCGAGGACGGTGACGAGCACGCCGAGGACGAGTCCGGTCACCGGGGTGGTCCAGGCGACGGTCAGGTCGTCGGTGGACAGCTTCATGCCCATGCTGCCCATGAGCTTCATCAGGCCGACCGCGATGCCGACGCCGGCCCCGACCCCGAGCACGGATCCGACGACGCCCAGCAGCAGCGCCTCCACCAGCACCGACCGGTTGACCTGCCGGCGGGAGGAGCCGATCGCCCGCATCAGGCCGATCTCCCGGGTGCGCTGGGCGACCAGCATGGAGAAGGTGTTGATGATCAGGAAGATGCCGACGAGGAACGCGATCCCGGCGAAGCCGAGCATCGCGTACTTCATCACGTTCAGGAAGCTCTCGACCTCCTTCTGGTTGGCGTCGGCGACCTCCTTGGCGGTCTGCACCTTGTAGCCGTGGCCGAGCGCGGCGGCCACGTCACGCTTGAGCGCGTCGTCGGTGACGCCCTTGGCGGCGGTGACGTTGACGTTGGTGTACACGCCGGTCCTGCCCACCAGGGTCTGCTGGGCGGTCTTGGTGTCCAGGTAGAAGATCGCCGCGCCGGGGTTGGTGACGGTGAAGGCGGCGATGCCGGACACGTGCGCCCGGTGCGTGCCGATCGCCGTGATCACCCCGATCTCGTCGCCCAGCTTCAGGTGGTGGTTCTCGGCGGTGTCCGCGTCGACCATGATCTGGTCCGGGCCCTTGGGCGCCGTACCGGAGGTGATCTTCATGGTGCGGGCGTCGTTGGCGTTCCAGCTGCCGACGATGGTCGGGGCGCCGCTGGACGGCGACAGCTTGTCCTTGTCGGCGTCGACGACGGTCACCGAGGTGGAGAACACGGTGCCCTCGGCCGACTGCACGCCCCGCGTGCCGCGCACCGTCGCGACGACGGAGCCCGGCAGCACCGGCGGCCTGCCCGTGCGGGAGGTCGTCTCGCCGCTGTCGGAGGAGCCCTCGGCGCTGACCGTCACGTCCGACGACGTCGCCTGGAACAGCTTGTCGAACGTCGTGTTCATGGTGTCGGTGAACACCAGCGTGCCGCACACGAACGCCACCGACAGCAGCACCGCGACCGCCGAGAGCGCCATGCGGCCCTTGTGCGCGAAGAAGTTGCGCAGGGAGGTCTTCAGGACGGTCATGACGTACGCCCCCGCGCGTCGAAGTCCTTCATGCGGTCCAGCACCTGATCGGCGGTCGGCTGGTACATCTCGTCCACGATCCGGCCGTCGGCGAGGTACAGCACCCGGTCCGCGTAGGAGGCGGCCACCGGGTCGTGCGTGACCATCACGATGGTCTGGCCCAGCTCGTCCACCGAGCGGCGCAGGAAGCCCAGCACCTCGGCGCCGGCCCGCGAGTCCAGGTTGCCGGTCGGCTCGTCACCGAAGATGATCTCCGGCCGGGCGGCGAGGGCGCGGGCCACGGCGACGCGCTGCTGCTGGCCGCCGGAGAGCTGGTTCGGCCGGTGCTTGAGCCGTCCGGCCAGCCCCACGGTCTCCACCACCCGCTCCAGCCAGGCCCGGTCGGGCTTGCGGCCGGCGATGTCCATGGGCAGGGTGATGTTCTCCAGCGCGTTCAGCGTCGGCAGCAGGTTGAACGCCTGGAAGATGAAGCCGATCCGGTCCCGGCGCAGCTGGGTGAGCCTCTTGTCCTTCAGTCCGGTGATCTCGGTGTCGTCCAGGTAGATCTGACCGGCGGTCACGGTGTCGAGCCCGGCCAGGCAGTGCATCAGGGTGGACTTGCCGGACCCCGAGGGGCCCATGATGGCGGTGAAGTGCCCGCGGGTGATGTCCACGTCGACGTGGTCGAGGGCGACGACCCGGGTCTCCCCGGACCCGTACGCCTTCACGACCTGCCGGGCCCGCGCGGCAACGGCCGTGGGCCTTCCAGTACCCCCGTGCCTGGGAATGGTCACAGCCGATGTCACGGTTTGTCTCCTAAGTCGGTCAGCGGTCGGGGCACTTGCCCCTCCCCTGGGATGGATCCGGTTGATCCGGTCGATCTGGTTGATCCGGTGGTTCAGGTGGCGCCGGCGGGTCGTTCACCCCGCGGATCGTTCGTCCGCGGGGCGGTCGCGCACGGCGCTGCGCCACGTCGACGAGTCTGGTCGGCACAGCCGTCCGGCGCGCTGGTGCCGAGCCCCGTCTTCGGCGGGGGAAAACCCCACCCCCCTCGGTGCGGTGCGCCGCCCCCCAGCGGCGTAAAGCCAGGTTAAGGACGCTCCGGCCGCCCTCTCGTCCTCCGCCGGTACGAACCCGCCCCGACCCGAAGTACGGCGCACCCCCTAGGGGCCCTCCCCCGGCAGACCGACCCCGTCTCAGGGTCGCCTCCACCCGGGGACCCACCGAGCATCCACCCTCCCGCAGCCCGCGGGTCAAGTGCCAAGCTGTCCCCGGCAGATGCGTGCAGGGGGAAAGGATCCGCCGTGGGCCACACCGAACCCGCGATACGCCAGGCCGGCCGGGGCACCGCGGCCGACCGGCGCGGCGCCGTCGTCGCCGCGCTGATGCTCGCCATGGCGCTGGCCGCGCTGGACTCCACCATCGTGTCCACCGCGGTCCCGCAGATCGTCGGCGACCTCGGCGGCTTCTCCGTCTTCTCCTGGCTGTTCTCCGGCTACCTGCTGGCCGTCACGGTGACCCTCCCGGTCTACGGCAAGCTCTCCGACACCCTCGGCCGCAAACCCGTCCTCGTCGCGGGCGCCGCCCTCTTCCTCGTCGGCTCCCTGCTGTGCGCGGCGGCCTGGAACATGACCGCGCTGATCGCCTTCCGCATCGTCCAGGGCCTGGGCGGCGGCGCGCTGCAGGGCACCGTCCAGACCCTCGCCGCCGACCTCTACCCCCTGGAGGAGCGCCCGAAGATCCAGGCCCGGCTCTCCACGGTGTGGGCGGTCTCCGCGATCGCCGGCCCCGCGCTCGGCGGCCTGCTCGCCGCGTACGCCGACTGGCGCTGGATCTTCCTCGTCAACCTGCCCATCGGCTCCGCCGCCCTGTGGCTGATCGTCCGCCACCTGCGCGAGCCGCACCGCGAGCGCGCCGCGCGGCCGCGCATCGACTGGGCCGGCGCGCTCGCGGTGTTCGCCTGCGCGGGCGCCCTGCTCACCGCAGTCGTGCAGGGCGGGGTGGCCTGGCCGTGGCTGTCGGCGCCCTCCCTCGCCCTGTTCGGCGCGGGCGTGGCGCTGCTCGCGCTGGTCGTGGTCGTCGAACGCAGGGCGGCGGAGCCGATCATCCCCGGCTGGGTGTGGCGCCGGCGCACCATCGCCGCGGTGAACCTCGCCCTGGGCGCGCTGGGCCTGCTGATGGTCGCCCCGTCGGTCTTCCTGCCGACGTACGCCCAGGCGGTGCTGGGGCTGGCGCCGGTGGCCGCCGGTTTCGTCCTGTCCGTGTGGACGCTGACCTGGCCCCTGTCCGCCGCGCTCAGCCAGCACGTCTACCGGCGGATCGGCTTCCGCAACACCGCGATGCTCGGCATCGGCACCGCCGCCCTGCTGCTGTTCGCCTTCCCCTTCCTGCCCTACCCAGGCGCCGCCTGGCAGCCCACCGTGCTGATGCTCGCGCTCGGCGCCGCCCTCGGCCTGTTCCAGCTGCCGCTCATCGTCGGCGTGCAGTCCACGGTGGGCTGGTCCGAGCGGGGCACCGCCACCGCCTCCGTCCTCTTCTGCCGCCAGACCGGCCAGACCCTCGGCGCCTCCCTCTTCGGCGCGGTCGCCAACGGCGTCCTCGCCGCCCGCCTCGGCGGCGCGGGCGACCTCGACTCCGTCACCCGCGGCCTGGACGCGGGCACGGCCCCGGAGACCACCCGCCGCGCCATCGCCGCCGCCGTGCACGCCGTCTACGTCGGCGCGGGCTGCGCGGCGGCACTGGCGTTCGCCGTCCTGCTGGTGCTGGCACCGCGGCGCTTCCCCGTCCTGAAGGAATGACGGTCAGGTGACGGTCACGGGTGCGCCGTGCCGGTCACTGCACCCGGGCCCGGCCCTTCAGCGCCGCGATGCGGTCCTGCACGGTGTCCATCTGGGCCCGTACGTCGTCCCACATCTCACCGTGCTCGCGCAGCACCCGCTCGGTCTCGCGGGCGATGCGGTCCGCGCGCAGGCGGGCCTCGGCCAGGATCTCGGCGGCCTGCGCGCGGGCCTCCTCGGGGGCGCGCCGCGCGGTCTCCTGGGCCTCGGCGAAGGCGCGTTCCGCCGCGGCCAGCGCCGCCTCCGCGACGGCCAGCCGCCGCACGTACTGCGCCTGCAGCTTGGCCCGGCGCCGGGTCCCCTCCCGTTCGACCTCGCCGAGCCGGGCGTCGTGTTCGCGCGCCTGCTCGGTGAGCATGCCGGAGGTCCGCTGGCGCATCTCCCGCAGGGCCGCCACCGCCTCCGCCCGGCCGGCCCTGACCTCGCGGCGGACCGAGACGCGGATCTCGTCGGCCTCCGCCTGGGCCGCCAGCAGCCGGCGCCGGGCCCGTTCGTCGGCCTCGGCGCGCACCGCGTCGGCGTGCGCCTGCGCGGACTGATACACACCGTCGGCGTACGCCCGCGCCGACTCCGTCAGCTCCTGCGCCTCCTGCCGCGCCCTCTCCAGGACCCCGTGCGCCTCGTGCTGCCCCAGCTCGTACAGCCGCCGGGCGCCGTCGCCCAGCGACTCGTAGGTCTGCTCACCCAGTTGCGCGACGGTCTCGCGCAGGGAGGCCAGTTCCTTCTCCATGTTCTTGGCCAGGACGGTCAGCCGGGCGGCGCGCTCCCAGGCGGCGTCCCGTGCGTCGGAGAGGGCGTCGACGTAGGCGTTCACCTGGTCGCGCCGGTAGCCGCGGCCCCGGACGACCACGAAGCCGTGACGGGTCGCCGATGCGGCCCGCGCGGCCGAGGATCCCGCGGGCGCCGAGGACCTGGAGGCGCTGCCCATCCTGAACCCCTCTCCGTCGAAAACCGCCGATGGCCGCCCGCAGCCGCTGAACGGACGTGACACGAAGACATCGCGCATATCTTGAGCTATTGGGTCTAAATGCTCATAACGCGACACTCCGGGCGCAGGCCGCGGTCGGCCGTGGTCGGCTGCGACCGTCCGTGATCGGCCGTGGCCGGCCGACCGTCCGTGGTCGGCCGCGGACACGACAGGGCCGGGTCCGGTCGTACCGACCGGGCCCGGCCCTGTCACTTCGTCAGTTCCTCAGCGGCGCACGCTCACAGCAGGCCGTCCCACATCTGCTCCAGCAGCACCGACCACCAGCTGTCCGGCGAACTCAGCGCCGCCGGGTCCAGACAGGCCAGCTGAGCCTGGAAGTCGACGGTCCAGCGGCCCGCCTGCTCCGGGTTCAGGCCGTAGCGCAACCGCCACATCCGGCCGAGCAGCGCCAGGCAGCGCGCGAACTGAGGCAGCCCGGTGTTCACGAACTGCGGCGGCACCGGCGCACCGCCCGGCCCCGCCTCCACCGGCACGGCCACGATGTTCGCCGTGCCGTACTGCACGCAGATCGCCTTGCCGAAGTCGCTGCCCATGACGAGGTAGGAGCCCGCGTCCGGCGCCGGCCGCACCCCGCGCTCGGCCGCCAGCTCCGCCAGCGTCGGCACCGGGCGACCCGGCTGGGCCTGCGCCCAGAAGAACGGGCCCATGTCCGTCGGCAGACCCGCCACCACCAGCGTGTGCGCCACGACCGGCGGCACGCCCTGCCGCTGGACCGCCGCCTGCTCGAAGCGGAAGACACCCGGCCCGAAGGCCGCGCCCAGCTCCTGGGCGATCGCCTCCGGCGGGATCGGCGGCGCGGCCTGCACCGCCGGCAGCGGCGCCCGCACCGGGGCCGGCCGCGCGGGACCGTCCGCGACCTGGTGCAGCTCCCCCTGGTGGGCCAGGAGTTGCTGCATGCCCTGCCGGCGGCTCGCGTGATCGGTGCCGTACGGCGCGATCGACGTGATCCGCGCCTGCGGCCACTGCTCACGGATCATCCGCGCGCAGTAGGCGCCCGGCAACCGGCACGACTCCAGCTCCGTGTGCAGCTCCAGCACCTGGTCCGGCGGCACGTTCATGGCGCGCAGCTCGTGGAAGATCTGCCACTCCGGGTGCGGCATGCCCGGCGCGGAACGCCGGATCAGCTGCTGCTCGGAGCCGTCCTGCGCGCGGTAGCGCAGCACGGCCTGGTAGCCGGGGCCCACGGTCGGCTGCCCCTGCTGGGGGTAGCCGTAGGCCGGCGGCTGCCCCGGCGCGGGCATCGCACCCGGAGGCGTGGCCGCCTGTCCGGGGGGCGGCACGGCACCGGGCGGCGGCATCGCGCCGGGGGGCGG
>NZ_LR732544.1:6740711-6771684 GCF_902506575.1 Streptomyces mexicanus
CCCTGCGGGTGGTGGGCGCCGGGGGCGGGTGGCAAGGGTGTGAAGATGGTGCTGCAGCTACGACGTCCGGCCTCGACGAGATGGACACCGCCATCGCCGCCAAACAACGCACCACCCACTGAAACAGAGACGGCCCACTTCCGAATCGACCAACGCTCCTCGATCACTGCCGAATCCAGGTGACTGCTCAGGCGAAGCCGCGGGCACGGGGAACACCTGGAGTTCGCTGTAGCAGCTCGCCCCAGGCTGCGAGCCCGGACCAGCTCGCTCGCGTATCCGCAGGTCGTACCGTCATGCACGTGATGCCAAGCTGTGACGGCGGCGGAGCCAGGCGTCAGTACCGCGAAGAACAAGCCGGCGGTGGCGGCGGTTCAGACGGTCGTAGTGATCGCTCGGGTGACGGCCGTGATCGTCGGGGCGGGGTGGCCGCCGAGGCGCGCCACGAGCACACGGCGGGTCTCGGGGGGGGCTCCGTCGACGCGCAGCAGGCTTACCCCCGGCGGCAGCACTGGTGAGGGCCGGGACGGCACTGTGGTCACGCCGAAGCCGTCGGCGACCAGTTGGAGCTTCGTCAGCCAGTCGCGCGCGGAGCTCGCGCCATTCCCGCGGGAACACGGAGCGCAAGGCAGCCCATCGCGGCCGCCTTGCCCCGGAGAGCTGTGTGACTTCTAGTCATGAACATCGAACAGAGCCGAAGCGGACGCCTCCTCAAGTGGTGAACATCTGCTGCCGGTACTCATGGACAAAGCCACGGTCCTGGCAGGCCGGCGCCCGCGCAGCTCGGTCGGGCCACTCACGGGGAGGCGCCTCGCGTTGACCGTCTCAGAGCCGCGCCGGGTACGTCATCACTTCGTAACCGGCCTTGTCCCGAGCCAATCGGACCAGGCAGGCTCATGATCGAACGACACGTCACAGCCCGGCAATTGGCCGCACTCGCAGACAACCACGGGGAGCCACACCATGCTTAGCAGCCACCGTCGCAAGACCGTTATCGCCGCCGCTGCTCTGATGGCAACGACCGCTCTGCTGACGGCCTGTCAGGGGAACGCCGAAGGGAGCACGAAGTCGAGCGGCGCGGAGTCGTCGGCCGCGGCTTCGAGCGCGAAGGGCACGTCCGACGCGAAGGGCACGTCCGACGCGAAGGGCACGTCCAGCAATGGCACGGGCGGCGCCGGCAGCACGGACTTGCCGACCGGCAGCGGCTCGGGCGGCGGCAAGGCGGTAAGCGGCACATGGTTCGGCAACGTCTCCTACCTGGCGCCCGGCAAGTACACCGTCAGTGACACCAAGGGCACCGAGCAGGCGTTCTTCACCTCGGACGACACCGACATCGAGGGTGCCGGCGAGATCTGCGGCGATGCTGGGGGGCAGGCCGCGACTCCTTGTAGCGAGGCGGAGTTGGAGGCCGCCGCGAAGAAGGGGGTCTCCGCCACGGTGAAGCTTCAGAAGGGCATCGCGGTCAGCATCGTCGAGGACCACTCGAGCAGCGAAGGCGGCAACGACTCGGGCACGGACAGGCAGGCCGGCATCCACTCCGGAGAGCTCGGCTACCTGGCCCCGGGCAAGTACTCTCTGGACGACAACGGCTCCACCATCGCGTTCTTCACGGCCACGGACACGACCATCAACGGCAACGGCTGGATCTGCGGCGTGGCCGGGGGCGAAACCAAGCACTGCACCGAGGATGAGCTCGAAGCCGCAGCCAAGAAGGGCGGCGTGCGCGTCGTCGTCGATCTCGACAAGGGCACCGCCGTCACGATCGACGAGGAGCACAACTGAGCAGCCGGCGACCCGATTGGCTTCGGACCACTCCGCACGAGCACTGTTGGAACCGCCTTCGCGTTCGGGGGTGGCGCGTGTCCCGGGACCGGGTCGGCGGTGCGCAGGAGGAGCGGATCGGTGCCCTGGTGCCGGTGCTGCACACCCCTCTGGGTGGAGGCGGCTTCGCCGTTGAACTCCGGGCCGTCACGGTGGCGCGGCGACGCGGCGGATCTCCGTCGGCTGCCGTGACCGCTGTCAGCGCTGGCCGGCGTAGAGGCGTTCAGCGAGGCAGGGAAGGAGCAGCCAGGAAGGCCGACCCGCCGGCTTTGACAAGGAGATGTACAAGCGCCGCAACGAAGTCGAGCGGACGATCAATCGACTCGAGCAGTCCCGGGCCGTTGCCACGCGTTACGACAAGCGCGCATACGTGTTTCACGGCACGATCACCCTCGCCTCGATCAGGCTGTGGTGCATCCCAGACCGCTACCGCACGGAGCAGTAGAGCCGGGCTCCCTGGCCAGTGGCAGTGCGGGCCAGAGACGCCAGCTCAGCAAGGTGGCTGACGGCCTCGCCTTGCTCGACAAACTCCCCATCGACCCGCCGCAGGTGCGACCACTTATGAGCCACCTCTTCAAGTTGCAGCGGATCCTCAGTCGCGAGCAGGGCTTGGAGCCGCTTCGACATCACGAAGACGTAGCAGCCATCGTTCGTGATCTCAGTCAGTACCTGCGGCTCGCCGGCCCGCATGAGCTCTTGCGGACTGTCTCCAGTGAAGAGGCTCTCCCACTCGACTACAGCATCCGCAGGATCGTAGATACCCACAGGAACGATCTTGAACGCTGGGTGCGGGCTGAAGCCCTTGACCGCAGCCGCCGACGCGTCATCAGACGCGATGAGGAAATCTGCCCACTCATCCACTTGTGCATCATGCCCGGCGCTCAGACCACATCACCAGCAAGATCCGCCGGACAGGCCCTAGGGCCTGTTGCGAAAGTTCCGTACGGATGTGTACCTGTCCGCAGTGGTCGATCTCGACGACACACGGCGCTCGGGTGTCGGAGGGCGTCCTGGCAGCGCCGGGCATCCCGGCGCTAAGAGACGGCATCTCGCCGTCAGTGCCGTCGAGTAAGTTCTGTCCGTTCGGCCCGACAAGCGGGCCTCCGAACTCAAGGACTCGTTGCTGTGAGCATCCACATGCACATGCGCGCCGTCGCGGAATCCGAGATCCGGGACGACCACACCTGGCTTGCAACGTTCATGTGGGAGGCTTGGGAGAACCACCCCGCCGAGTACGCAGCGGGCATCGCCGACTCGATCGATAAGGTCTGGGATGCCGTCAATGACCTCTACGCCGCTGCCGATGTCCTCGATGCGGATGCCGGCAAGCTCTGGACGTTGCCGATTTACGGCGGGCGCCCAGTGGCACACAGCGCCGATGCCGACCCCTCCAACCCGCCCCTGGGGATTCTGGAACCGCCTGGGGTGTCACAGGCCGCAAGCTTCCTCGCGAGTGTCTCTTTCGACGAGTTGTGGAACGTCGCCAGTGCCAAGCTCGTCTGGTCCGGCTGGGACGAGGCGCAGGTCAGGCAGGAGTTCCTCGACTATCACAGGAGCCTCCAAGGGTTCTACGGGCGGGCGGCTAAAGCAGGCCACGCCGTGGTCAGGGCGGTGTGGGCTTGAGACGTGGTCGCGTGCCGGTCACAGCCATTCGTTGATGGCGGCGACCAGCAATGTCGCTTCGTAGCGGACAGCAAGTTTGTCGTATCGCGTGGCGACGGCCCGGTGCCGCTTCAGCCGGTTGATGCCGCACTCGACCGCGTGCCGGGCCTTGTAATCCTCCGGGTCGAACTTCGGTGGGCGGCCGCCGCGGGAGCCGAGCTTCTTTCGGTTGCGGGCCTGGTCGGCCTTGTCAGGGATGGTGCAACGGATTCTACGTCTGCGCAGGTAAGCGCGGTTCTTCCGGGAGGCGTAAGCCTTGTCGGCGCGCACGCGATCGGGCCGAGTGCGCGGCCTGCCCGGCCCCATGCGGGGCACGCGGACCTTGTCCAGGACGGGCTCGAACTGCGGGGAGTCGCCGCGCTGTCCGGCTGTGACCACGATGGACATGGGCTTCTGCCCCTGCTCAGCGGCCAGGTGTAGCTTGGTGGTTAGGCCGCCGCGGGAGCGCCCGAGTCCATGGTCGTCCGGCTCGATGACGATGCCGCCGGGCGGTTCCTTTTGCAGGTCCCCCTTTTCCTCGCCCCGGCAGCGTGCTGGTGGGCCCGGACGATGGTGGAGTCGACGTTGAGGTCCCAGGTGATCAGGTCCTGGGTATCGGCCCGGGCCTGCAGCTCGGTAAAGATCCGCTGCCAGATACCGTCTCGCTGCCAGCGGCGGAACAGGTCGTACGCCCGGCCCCAGGGCCCGTACCGCTCCGGGATATCCCGCCACGGCGTCCCGGTTCGGGTCCGCCACCGTATGCCGTCGATCAGTCGTCGCCGGGTCCATATCGCCGGCCGGCCCGGCTTCTTGCCCTTCGGCAACAGCGGCTCCAGCACCGCCCACTGTGCATCCGTCAGATCTCCTCGCCCCAGGAATCAAGATCATCGCACGCTCAAGATCCACTTTCGATACACGCCCTAGGGCCTCGCTCCAGGCTGACCTGGCTGACGCACTGGAACGCAATACATGCGCACCCAACGAGTCCGGCAGCTGAAGACACGTCTGTCCGAATCGTTCGGAGAACACGCGGGGCCGACTCCAGCCTCGGTGCTCCCACCGACGTCGACCAACTGCAACGGCTCATCTCGACGCTCGAACAGGAACTTGCGGCGGTCCGCGACGACCTAAGACCAGGATGGCGATGGTGGCGTAGATCGACGTCGCCGTCATCGGTGGTGGCCAGTCCGGCCTCGCCACCGCCCACGCGGTGCTGAGGCGCGGGCTGCGGCCGGTGGTGCTGGAGGCGTCCGACCGTGCGGCCGGGTCGTGGCCGCGCTACTACGAAATGACGGGAGACGACTCACCGTCAGAGGCAAGTAAGGTTGTACGCAACATATTCAAAAAGATTGGCCAGCTTACTGACTCGCGCGCTGATGTACAGACATTCGTCGTGGATGCGAAGGCTTCTGGTCTGGGTATGGAAACTCGGCTTGGCAGACTCGAGAAGGGCTACCAAGGTAAAAACGTGCAGTTTGTTATTCGATAACCGGTTTACCCCGGAGGGAAATCTGTGATTACCTTCACGCCCGTTGCGCGGTGGATCTGGGGCCGTGACGACGAGACCTCTGACCCTCTGTTCTGCTGCCTGCGTCATCTGCTGGTTGCGTATGGCGTACTAGGGGAACACCGATTCGCTGTCGGTGATCCGAAGATGAGTATTTCTGTCGCCGAAGCAGGAAAGTCTAACTCGTTCCTATTTCAGGAAGAATTCAGGGTCGGATCGTGGCACCCGAATGGTGTTGCACAGTTGGTCGACCGGGTCAGAGGAAGGCTGCGTACCGGTGAGATCGGGTCCGTGGACGGTTACGTCGAGTGTGCCGGTATGGTCATGGTGGGCTCGGGTGACGAAGAGGTGCAGCAGGAGAGCCTTTTCCGCTTGAGTGCCTCGTCGTTTGCCGATTTCGTCAGTGTCGAGTTGTCAGCGAATTCAGATGTGTGGCTGGCGTACGACCTTGAGGGGCGCCCCCAGCAGAAGGTCTATGCTGCAAACGCACCTCGTTTGTCTGCCCTGCTGTGTGATCTGTCGCAGTCCCTGGGTGTTGAGACGGATCCGGACGATCCTACCTACTTCGCCAAGCCGACCCAGACTGGAGTCGAGAACTATTTCGACTCAGATGGAAAGGCTTCGGACGTGTGGCGGAGTTTCGAAGTGCCCACCCGCTACGACGTATTCACGCATGCTCCCGGCTTCGGGAAAATTGGGTATCAGCGTGCGGCCAGGGGAGAAGTGCGGTGCGTGGCAGTCCGGGACCAGCAGGGAGAGTTGCTCGGTCACCTGTGGGCTTCCGACTCAGAGAATGCCGCCAGCTTCGAACCGCAGGACGTCAGTGACGATGCCACTTACCGTGCCGGACTCGTGTGGCTGGACCGTTTGCGGTCCGCGCACGATCGGGGCCTATCGCCTTGCGAGGCCCTGGCTGAACTAGGGGACCTGCCGGACGGCGAGGACGACGCGGGCCGAGTCGATCTGTCTGAAGAGTTGACAATTCCCCTCGCTCGTCTTCGTGACGGGTCGCAGCAAGGCAGTGCGCAGGGGTCTCTTTGATTCCCAGCCTCACCCTGTTCTCGCCCGCCCGGTACAGCTCCCTGCCCGGCATGCCGTTCCCCGGCGCGGACCGTGACCGCTATCCGCACCGCGACGAGGTCGTCGACCACCTCACTGCCTACGCCGACCGCCTGGCCGCCGACATCCGCACCGGCCGGCGCGTCACCCCTCAGCGTGCCCACCAACAGCCACAGAAAGCGAAACGGCCCACCGACTCCGTCGGTGGGCCGTCACGAAAGATCGAGGTTAGAACCGGTGGGCGCGTGCCGGCGTTGCTGAGCGCTCCGGGTGCTCCGGCATGCTTCGGGTTCATCACTTCAGGGCCGGCGGCGCGATTTCGCGTCGTCGGCCCCTTCGTCTTCTCGATGATCGGAAAGGGGCGCACGACGCAGGGGCCCTCCACCGCCCTGCTTCAGTCAGGCGTCCGACCGTCCTGAACGAGAGCGACGAACAGGAGAGGGGGCCGTATGCATCTGACTCCGCATGAACAGGAGCGTCTGCTGGTCCATGTGGCGGCGGACGTCGCCCGGCGGCGCCGCAAGCGCGGGTTGTTGCTCAACTACCCGGAGGCTATGGCGTTGTTGACGGTGCATGTATACGAGGAGGCACGCGCCGGTGCGACCGTCGACGCCGTGATGGAGTCCGGGCGTCACGTGCTGCGGCGTGCCGAGGTCATGGACGGCGTGCCGGAGATGATCGACAACGTCCAGGTCGAGGCGACGTTTCCGGACGGCACCAAGCTGGTGACCATCCATGACCCGTTCGACGAGGCGGCCGACGAAGTGGACCTTCACCCGGGGAAGTCGGACCTGCTGCCCGACGACGATGAGCACCGGGTGGTGTTCAACGAGGGCGCGACGCCGGTGCCGTTGCATGTGTCCAACGCGCAGGATCGCCCGATCCAGGTGGGTTCCCACTTCCACTTCGCCGAGGCCAACGAGGGGCTGGACTTCGACCGTGGTGCCGCCCACGGCATGAGGCTGCACATCCCCTCCGGCACCTCCGAGCGGTTCGAACCCGGTGATGAGCGGACCGTGATGCTGGTCCCGATCGCCGGCGAGCGGATCGTGCACGGACTGCGGCCCGGCAAGACCGACGAGGAGAAGCACCTCGATGCCCGACAGGACTGAACAGCACAACGATGGAACACCGCGCCCCTGGGACCCGCTGACGCGGTCGAGGCACGCCGACCTGTACGGGCCGACCACCGGCGACCGGGTCCGCCTGGCCGACACCAACCTCGTCCTCGAGGTGGAGGACGACTGGTGCGGGGGCCCCGGGCGCAGCGGCGACGAGATGGTCTTCGGCGGCGGCAAGGTCGTCCGGGAGTCCATGGGGCAGTCGCACATCCCGCGCGACGACCCGCGCCGGCCGGTGGACACGGTGATCACCGGCGCGCTGATCCTGGACCACTGGGGCGTGGTGAAGGGCGACGTGGGGCTGCGCGACGGCCGGATCGAGGCGATCGGCAAGGCGTACAACCCCGAGACCATGTCCGAGCGGCCGCACGCGGACACCCGCGCCGCGCACTTCGTGGTGGGCCCCGAGACGGAGGTCATCTCCGGCAAGGGGCGGATCCTGACCGCGGGCGGCGTCGACACCCACGTGCACTTCCTGTGCCCCGGCCAGATCCACGAGGCCTTGGCGTCCGGCGTGACCACGCTGATCGGCGGCGGGACCGGGCCGGCGGAGGGCAGCAGCGCCACCACGGTGACGCCCGGCGAGTGGCACATCCAGCGGATGTTCGAAGCGCTGGACGCGTACCCGGTGAACATCGGCCTGCTGGCCAAAGGCAGCACCGTGTCGCAGAAGGCGCTGCTCGACCAGGTCGCGGCCGGAGCCCTCGGCTTCAAGATCCACGAGGACTGGGGGGCCACCCCCGCGGTCATCGACGCGGCCCTCACCGTCTGCGAGCAGACCGGTGTGCAGGTGGCGCTTCACGCCGACTCGCTGAACGAGTCGGGATTCGTGCACAACACCTTCGCCGCGACCAAGGACGGCAGCCCGCACTACAAGGACGCCAAGTACCGGGGCCTGCACATCTTCCACATCGAAGGCGCAGGCGGCGGCCACGCCCCGGACATGATCAGCCTCGTGAGCAAGCCCAACGTGCTGCCCGCCTCGACCAACCCGACCCGGCCCCTGACGGTGAACACCGTCAAAGAGCACGTCGACATGATGGTCGTGTGCCACCACCTCAACCCCGAGATCGAGGCGGACATGGCGTTCGCCGACTCCCGGATCCGGCCCTCCACCATGGCCGCCGAGGACCTCCTGCACGACATGGGCGCCATCTCGATGATGTCCTCCGACGCCCAGGCTATGGGACGCATCGGTGAAATGATCATGCGGACCTGGCAGACCGCGCACGTCATGAAGTCCCGCTACGGACACCTGCGGGAGGACAACTCCAAGGCCGACAACTTCCGTGCCCGGCGCTACCTCGCCAAATACACCATCAACCCCGCGATCACCCACGGCATCGACCACGAAGTCGGCTCCGTGGAGACCGGCAAACTCGCCGACCTGGTCCTATGGGAACCGAAGTTCTTCGGTGTGAAACCGCACATGGTCATCAAGGGCGGCCAGATCGCCTACGCGCAGATCGGCGACGCCAACGCCTCCATTCCCACCCCGCAGCCCTACCTGCCGCGCCCGGTCTGGGGGTTCCAGGGCCGCTCGCCCGCGGCGAACTCCTTCAACTTCGTCTCCGAAGCCGCCCTCGGCGGGCACCTGCCGCAGGTCGGACTGCTCAAGCCGCTGCGGGCGATCCGCTCCACCCGCGACGTCACCAAAGCCGACATGATCCACAACAACGGCGTACCGGAGATCGTCGTCGACCCGGAGACCTTCCTGGTCACCATCGGCGGTGCCACGACGTCCGACGTGCGCACCAGCGTGGACGGACACGAGGTGGGCCGTAACTACGCCACGGAACTCCCCATGGCACAGCGGTACTTCCTCTTCTGACCCCGCCCGTCCGTTCACCTCGACGGGGGCCGGTCCGACCCGACCGGCCGGCCTCCCCTTCCGCCTTCTCCTGAAAGGCGATCCGTCACTCCATGAGCCGTACCGCCCTGCTTGTCCTGGCCGACGGCCGCTTCCCCGCCGGAGGTCACGCCCACTCCGGTGGCATGGAGGCCGCCGTCGCCTCCGGAACCGTCCACGACCCCGCGAGCCTGGAGGCGTTCTGCCGCGGGCGCCTGCACACCGCCGGACTGACCGCGGCCGGCCTGGCCGCCGCGGCCGCCACCGGACACGACCCCCTGGCCCTGGACGACGCCGCCGACGCCCGCACGCCGGCACCCGCGCTGCGTCACGTCGCCCGCAGGCTGGGCCGGCAACTGCTGCGCGCCGCCCGCGCCACCTGGCCCTGCGCCGACCTCGACCACCTCGCTCACCACCGGCCCGGGGGCATGCACCAGCCGGTCGTCCTCGGTGTCGTGGCCCGGGCCGCCGGACTGCCCCCGCCGGAGGCCGCCCACGCCGCCGCCTTCGACAGCGTCAGCGGCCCGGCGACCGCCGCCGTACGGCTGCTGAGCCTCGACCCCTTCGACGCAACAGCGGTCCTCGCCCGCCTGGCCGGCGAGTGTGACGCCGTCGCCGCCACCGCGGCGGAGGCGGCCGAGCGCGTCGCCTCGGACGGCGTCGCCGCCCTGCCCGCCGTGTCCGCGCCCCTGCTGGACATCACCGCCGAGCAGCACGCCGCGCTGGCCGTGCGTCTCTTCGCCTCCTGACCCGCCGCACCGACTTGGAGCCCCCGTGCACCTGGACCACCCCGTGACCCTGCCGCAGCGCCACACCTACAGCGCCGATCCCCACCGTCCGGACGGGAGCCCCCGCGCCCTGCGCATCGGCTTCGGCGGACCGGTGGGCTCGGGCAAGACCGCCACCGTGGCCGCGCTGTGCCGTGCCTTGCGCGACCGGCTGTCCCTCGCCGTGGTCACCAACGACATCTACACCCAGGAGGACGCCGCCTTCCTGCGCCGCGAAGCCGTCCTGCCACCCGAGCGGATCTCCGCCGTCGAAACCGGGGCCTGCCCGCACACCGCCATCCGCGACGACATCTCCGCCAACCTCGAAGCCGTCGAGCAACTCGAACAGGCGTTGGGACCGGTCGACATGGTCCTCATCGAGTCCGGAGGGGACAACCTCACCGCGACCTTCTCCCGCGGACTGGCCGACGCCCAGGTCTTCGTCATCGACGTGGCCAGCGGCGATGACATCCCCCGCAAGGGCGGCCCCGGCATCACCACCGCCGACCTCCTCCTGGTCAACAAGACCGACCTCGCCCCGTACGTCGGGGCCGACCTGGAGGCGATGAGGGCCGACACTCGCAGGCAGCGCAAGGACCTGCCGTTCGTCTTCACCAGCCTCACCTCGGACGACGGCATCAGGCCCGTCGCGGAGTGGGTCACGGAGCGCCTCGCCGCCTGGCGGGCCGGGGCCACCCGGTGAAGGCCGCCGCCCAGGCACGGACCGCGCCGCCGGCCCCGGCCGATCAAGGCGGGGCGCCTGCACGGCGACATACGCCGGAGACGGCGACCCCCGATGCCGAAATCCCCGCCGTCGCCACCGGCCTGCGCGCCACGGCCCGCCTCCGGGCGACCCACAACGGCCGCACCACCACCGTGCCCCTCCTGCACAGCGACGGCCCCTTCCACCTGCGCCGGCTGCGACCGCAAGGGGAGCGGGCGCGGGTCTGCGTGCTCGGCGCGATGAGCGCACCCCTCGGCGGCGACGAACTGGAGCTCGACATCACCGCCGAGGCCCAAGCCCGCCTGGAGGTGACGACGGCCGCCGCCACCATCGCCCTGCGAGGCGCCACACCCGACCCGGCTACCTACGACGTACGGCTGACCGTGGGCGAGGACGCGTCGTTGAACTGGCTGCCGCAGCCGCTCATCAGCACCCACGGCAGCAGCCTGCACCAGACCTACCGGGTGGACCTCGCCAGGACGTCCCACGTGCTCCTGCGCGAGGAACAGCTCCTCGGCCGCACCGCCGAACCTCCGGGACACCTGTCCACACGGCTGACCGTGACCCGCGCGGGCCGGACGATCCTGGACCAGCAGACGGTCTACGGCCCCCGGGGCCCCGCCTGGGACGGGCCCGCCGTCCTGGGCGGCCACCGAGCTACGGGCCAACTCCTACTCGTCACACCCGGCTCCAAAGCGCGACCAGCACCCGTTCTCCTCGGCGATCGCCTCCACGGCTACTGCGTCCTGGCCCCCCTCGCCGAGGCCACGGCGCTCCTGGCCACCGCCGTCGCACCAACCCTCGCCGGACTGCGCCGACTCCTCAGCACCGCTCTCACCCATGCAGTTGGCACGAAACAGTCCGTGTGACAGCGTGCGGCAGTCCCGGAGCCTGCCAGCCAGAGTGACGACCTACTCAGCATCCAGCGCCTCCACACAGCAGAACTTGCCGTGGTCGGATCGCTGACATCCCCGTTGCTGCTGCTCTGCCCATGTCCTTTGGCTGGAAGGAGGAAGGGACGGGCGGGATGGGTGGCGCGGCCGGGATCGGGGCGCACTCAGCCGGCTGCGCGTCGGGCCGGGGCCCGGGTCGTCCGGCTGCCCGGTGCCGGGCAGCCGGGCCGCGGGCACCACGCGACCAGCTCGGCCCTCGGTTGCCGACTGTGTCAAAAGAGCTTGTCACCGCGCCGCTCGCGGCTGCCGGCCACCGCTGCCAGTACGTGACCGGCTGCGTAGTCGAGGCTCCCTCGGGCCTGAGCATCGGGCGTCGGCGAACAGGGAGCGTCAAACAGCTGTTGAGCGCGCGCGGACGTGGCTATCACCGCGGCCCTGGCCAGACAGCCGTGACCGCCCCCGTACGCCGGGCGCGGCCCGTCGGCGGGTTGTGCCTAGCAGCGCATGCCCGGCTGTCGAGGCCAGCGTTCGCGGGTGAGTTTGTCGGCGTGGCGGCGGGTGTCGTCGCACTGGTCGGGGATCCCCTCTGCGGTCAGTGCCGGGGGCTCGAAGCGGCGCAGTGCAAAAGCGCTTGTCGCGCAAGGACTTCCCGCTGCTGCTTCAAGTCGGCGTTTACGGCCGGGCGTTGACTCGTTCGCGTGGCAGGTCAACGAAACCCCTTTCCGCTTGCTCTCCGTAGCTGTTTGCATGCATGCAGTGACGGTAGCTCGGCTGTGAACATGCCGGCCGGGCCGGAGCCAAGGAGCACTTCATGCGTATTCGACTGGCCTGCCTCAGCGCTGCCGTGGCGCTGGGCATGACCGCGCTCGCGGCGGGTTCCGCCACCGCGGCGCCGCCGTTGAGCGGCACCAAGATCCGCAGCTGGCAGTCGGGCCACGTCCTGGCGGTAACCGACACCGTGGGCGGCAGCCAGGTCCAGTACCAGACCGACACCGACGCCCTGTCCCAGAAGTGGGCCGTCGAGCCCGTCAGCAGCAGCACGTTCCTGCTGCGCAACCTCTCCAGTGACATGTGCGTCACCGCGATCGGCGGCGGGGACACCGAAGCCCTCCAGCAGCGGCCGTGTGACCCCCGCTGGGACGAGCAGCTCTTCAGCCTGGAGGCCTCCGGCAAGCCCAGCCGGTACCTGCTGAAGAACCAGGGGCACAACAAGTGCCTGCAGCAGTACAACTCGACCGCCCCCACCTACGCCCGGCTGTACGCCTGCAGTCCCGCCAGCACCTGGCAGATCCACTCCTTCGACGTCCGCTGAGCCTGGAAACCTCGCCCCCGGCGCTACGGCCGGTTGCTGCCCGCGCCCCGGCGAGCAGTCTCACGCGGACAGCTGCAGCCCCAGGCCTCTTCGTCTGGGGCTGCTTGCGTCAGTGGGCCGTTGGCAGGTGGGGTACGTCGGTGGGGGAGAGGTCCGGGCGGGCTCGGTGCCAGCGCGCGGGATGCCGCCACCGGCCGGAGGCGGCACGGGTGACGTCGACGCCGACTTCCACCACCAGTTCGGGTTCCACCAGCGTCACCTCCAGATGCTCCCGGCTGCCCCAGCCCGCGGAGAACGACCCCCCGTCCACGGATGCCCGCGCCGCCTGGCGGGCGAGGGCGGTGGTGAGGCCGACGTACTGCAGGCGGCCTTCGTCGTCGAACCGGCCGAGCAGCAGCGACCGCGGCGCGGTCAGGGAGCCGGTGACCGCGCCGACGACCGCCTCGCTCGTCTCACGGACCTTGTACTTGTGCCAGCCGCGCACCGAGGGGCGGTAGACGTCGTCGAGCCGTTTGAAGACCACGCCTTCCATCCCGACCGAGGCCCACGTCAGCCACTCGCGCACGGTCGCCGGGTCGGTGGTCGACGGGCACAGCACCCAAGGCGCCGACAGCCGGTGGGCGGTGAACACGGATTCCAGCGCGGCCCTACGCCGCTGGTACGGCCACCCGGTCGTGTCCGTTCCGGACAACCTGAGCAGATCGAACGCCACGAAGCGGGCCGGCCACTCCTGCGCCGCCCGGGCAGCTCCGGCACCGCGCCGGGGGCCAGCCGGTCCTGCAACTGCTCGAACGCGAGGCGGCCTGCGGCGTCCCAGACGACCAGCTCGCCGTCCAGCGCGGACGCGTCCGGCAACTGCACGGCACCGGCCACGATCTCCGGAAACGCCGGCCCCATGTCCGTGCCGCGCCTGGAGCGCAGCACCACCCGGGCTTCGTCGACCATGACGGCTGCCCGGAACCCGTCCCACTTGGGTTCTCCCGCCCAGCCCGGCCGTAGCTCCGGCGCGGGTACAGGCGTGCTCAGCATCGGCTCCGGCAGCATCCACGTCACACCGGATCCCTTCCCCAGGTGCTGCCCTGCCTCCTGCGCCCAGTCCTCGGTCAGCTGGGTGGTGGTGTTGTCGATCCACAGCAGCATCCACTCGGCTCTGGGCTGCGATTCGGGAGCCGCGCTGGAGTACGGTCCTTCCGCGTCGGCTCAGGTGCCGGCCGCGATCTTTCGCTCAGAGAGTCAGCTTGTAGATGATCAGCGCTACCATCATGACGAAGATCAGGAACCCTACGACGACGACGAAACAACACGACTTGAAGTCGTCTTCGGGACCGAAGAAGTGCTTGACCTGTTCTGGAAGCATGGACTTCCCCCTCTTTGGACGCACCCCGACCTTCACCGTGCTGGCGGCACGGGCAGGCGCACTGGGGTTTTCCCGATAAGGCTGCTGATCAACCGCGGCGGCAGCTCTGCGATGCCAAGTGAGTCCTCGACCGACGGATCGCCAAAAGCCGTGATCGGCACCTACCTTGCAGCTCCGGCGCAAGGATGTGCGGGAGTCACTGGCCCGGGCCGAGCGGCCGCCGGAGCCGCGACCGCGGCGCCGCGGACCAGATCCGAACTCGGCCGTGAACTCGGCGATGCCGGGGGCCCGCTGCTCGTCGCCTCCATCGCCACCACCGTCACCCTCGGCTGGGGCTACTCCGCGCTCGCGCTGCTGACCACTTTGCTGCTGCTTGTCCTGGCCGTCCGCCGCATTCCTCGCTGACGCGCGGCTGTCAGCGTGCCACGGCTTCCGCTGCTTCGACCGCAGCCGTCCCCCGGCCGGCAGGGGTGTCCGTCAGGCCCAGTTGCAGGTGCTCGACGTGGTACAGAGCCTGATCCAGGAGTTCAGCCACGTGGCTGTCGTAGAGCGCGTACACGATGGAGCGGCCCTTGCGGGTGCCGGTGACCAGGCCGAGGTTGCGCAGCAGGCGTAGCTGGTGGGAGCAGGCGGACTGCTCCATGCCGACCTCGGCGGCCAGCTCGGTCGCCGGGAGCGGGCCCTCACGCAGCCGGGCGAGGATCAGCAGCCGGGAGGGGGTGGCCAGGGCCTGCAGGGTGGTGGCCACCCGGGCGGCACTGGATGCGTCCAGGCGCGTGCGCGGAACGCTGTCGGCTGGCGGTTTGGCTCCGTGACCCATGCGCCCATGGTACGACGTCCCATGAATGCATGAATCGTTGTTCATTCATTCCTGTTACGGTGGTGGGGTTGGACGCTGTCCGCTCACGTCTGCGAAGGACCCCTGTTTCGATGTCTTCCACCCTCGCCCGCCCGGCGGCCGCCGGTGACGCGGCCGTGCGCGATGTGGTGGCGCCCCGGCGCCGCACCCGGATCTTCGCGCTGCCCGAGGCCCGCTGGGCGGCGGCCGCGCTGGTGCTGTTCCTGATTGCGTTGCCGCTGTACCTGCTCGGGGCGCCGGCGTGGATGTGGGGGCCGCTGTTCGCGCTCACCTACGCCACCGGCGGCTGGGAGCCCGGCTGGGCCGGACTGCAGGCCCTGCGCGAGAAGACGCTGGACGTCGACCTGCTGATGGTCGTCGCAGCGCTGGGGGCGGCGGCGATCGGGCAGGTCCTGGACGGTGCGCTGCTGATCGTCATCTTCGCCACCTCCGGCGCCCTGGAAGCGATCGCCACCGCCCGCACCGCCGACTCGGTGCGCGGCCTGCTCGACCTCGCCCCCACCACCGCGACCCGCCTGGCCGACGACGGCACCGAAGAGACGGTCCCCACCGAGCAACTGGCGGCGGGCGACACCATCCTGGTGCGGCCCGGTGAGCGGATCGGCGCCGACGGCCGCGTCCTGCACGGCGCGAGCGAGGTGGACCAGGCCACCATCACCGGCGAGCCGCTGCCCGTGGCCAAGCAGGAGGGCGACGAGGTCTTCGCCGGCACCCTGAACGGCACCGGCGCGCTGCGGGTGAAGGTCGAGCGCGACCCGTCGGACTCGGTGATCGCCCGGATCGTGGCCCTGGTCGAGGAAGCCTCCGAGACCAAGGCGCCCACCCAGCTGTTCATTGAAAAGGTCGAACAGCGGTATTCCCTCGGGATGGTGGCCGCCACCGTCGCGCTCTTCGCGCTGCCGCTGCTGTTCGGCGCGGCGTTGCAGCCGACGCTGCTGCGGGCGATGACGTTCATGATCGTGGCCTCGCCGTGTGCGGTGGTGCTGGCCACCATGCCGCCGCTGCTGTCCGCGATCGCCAACGCCGGCCGCCACGGCGTCCTGGTGAAGTCCGCCGTGGTGATGGAGCAGCTCGGCCAGGTCGACGCGGTGGCGCTGGACAAGACCGGCACGCTGACCGAGGGCACCCCGTACGTGACCGACATCCGGCCGCTGGTCTCCTCCGGCCTGAGCGAGGCGGAGCTGCTGCGGCTGGCGGCGGCGGCCGAGCACCCCAGTGAGCACCCGCTGGCCCGCGCGATCGTCGACGCCGCCCGCATCCGCGGCCTGGACATTCCGCCCGCCCAGGACTTCGCGTCCACCCCTGGTGCCGGGGTGAGCGCCCGGGTACAGGGCCGTACGGTCGCGGTCGGCAGCCCCGCCCGCCTGCTGGACCACCACACCGGGCACCCGGCCATCGCCGTGGCCGCGGGCCTGGAGGAAGACGGACGCACCGCCGTGCTGGTTGCCCTGCATGGCACCCCGGTCGGGGTACTCGGGATCGCCGACCGGCTGCGCGAGGAGGCCGCCGCCACCGTCACCGCCCTCACCGAGCTGACCGGAACCGCTCCGGTGCTGGTCACCGGCGACAACCCGCGAGCCGCCGCACGCCTCGCCGAGGAGGTCGGTATCACCGACGTCCGCGCGGGCCTTCTCCCCCAGGACAAGGTCACCGCCGTCCAGGAGCTGGAACAGGCCGGCCGCAAGGTGCTGGTGGTCGGTGACGGCGTCAACGACGCGCCCGCGCTGGCCGCCGCGCACACGGGCATCGCCATGGGCCGGGCAGGCTCCGACCTGGCCCTGGAGACCGCCGACGCCGTCGTCGTGCGCGCCGAACTGGCCACCATCCCCACCGTCGTCGCGCTGTCCCGCCGGGCCCGGCGCCTGGTGGTGCAGAACCTGGTCATCGCCGCGGTCTTCATCACCGGCCTGGTCATCTGGGACCTGGCAGGGACCCTGCCGCTGCCGCTGGGCGTCGCCGGGCACGAGGGATCCACCGTCATCGTGGGCCTGAACGGCCTGCGCCTGCTCGCCGACGGCGCCTGGCGCCGCGCCCGCAGCGGGAGGGGCCAGTGAGCCGCCGCAGCCGCAAAGCCGCCCCCGCCAGCGCGGGGGCAGCCCGCTGCACGGTCACCGTCTGCCGCGGCTGCTGCTGCGGCACGGCCAAGATCCCCGGCCTGGACCACCCCGCCCAACTCGACCAGCTCCGCTCATCCCTCGCCCACCTCGCCCAGGTGCGGGTGACCGGCTGCCTGGACGCCTGCGAGCACGCCAACGTCATCGTCATCCAGCCCTCCGCCGCCGGTCGCGCGGCCGGCGGACGGCCCGTCTGGCTCGGCCTGGTCAACGACGCCGATGCCGCCGACGACATCGCGGCCTGGGTCGAAGCCGGCGGGCCGGGCCTGGCCGACCCTCCCGGCGTCCTCGACCTGTACGCCTTCACCCCCTCCCGCCGCATCCGCCAAGCCGTCGACGACTGACCTGGGCCCCTGCGGGACCGGTGCCTGTATTGCGTCCCCCGGGTGCTTCGACGGCGACGGTCAGCGTCCCCTGGGGCGTACATGATCACAGCCATACCTGCGAGACAGACGAGGGCACCGATGACGTCGAAGCGGTCGGGCCGGTAACCATCGGCAACCATGCCCCACGCAATCGACCCGGCCACGAAGATCCCACCGTAGGCGGCGAGGATCCGACCGAAGTGCGCATCGGCTGGAACGTGGCGGCGAAGCCGTAGGCGCCCAAGGCAGGGAGGCCTGCCCTACCGGGACGGCAAGCCGCTGCCCGGCGGTTTCAAGCTCGGCGTCAACCCCGGCCTGGTCAAGCACGAGGGCACCCAGACCGTGCTGTGGGGCGAAGAGGTCCGCGAGCGGTTCAAGGCCCCCAGTTGAACCTCGTCCGGTACATCAAGGACGGCTCCGTCACCGACGTGACAACGGAGAGTAGGAGAGGGCCACGATGAGCCTGTTCGGGGACGGCCTGGACGCCGCGGTGCAAAAAGCCTTCACCCGCCCGGCGCCCAAGAGCGCGCCCGCGCAGAGGGCAGGCGCCAGCGACGCCCAGCTCCAGCAGATCGCCGCCGACGCGCTCCGCGAGGTGCACTTCCAGGACGGCGGCCGCCGCGCCGGCCAGCTCGAGGAAGTCCGCTTCACGGACATCGAGCACCTGCTGGGACAACGGGCATGGCAGGCAGGCCGATCGGGAGAAGCGGAACACGACAGGTCGCAGCCCTCCAGGCCTCGCCCATATCCAACAGAACTCAGCTTTCCGCGACCGCCGACTCGAGCAGAGACAGCGTCCGGTTCTCCGCGTCCACGTGTGCGCGGACACCGATAGGCAGCGGCAGGTTCGGCGAGGTGTGGCCGAAGTCGACCTGGGCGAGGACCGGGATGTCACGTCGGCCCAGGACATCGAGTACCACGTCGCGTAGATCTGCGCGCTGTCCGCCACCGTCGTGGGGGGTGACCTCCGTCGGGATGCCGACCACCATGCCGGCGATCCGGTCCAGCACACCGGAAAGCCGCAAGGTGTGCAGGTCGTTCCAGATCCGCGAGACCGGCCGCTGCAGTTCCTCCCAGAACAACACGGCGCCGTCGAACAGTTCGGCGGCCGGCGCGAACGGTGTCGCCTGCAGGAGGACCAGGCGGTTCAGCAAGCCGCCGAACAGTGGTCCCTGCGCGCTGCCCGGCCGCCAGGTTTCCCAAGCCTCCTTCGCCGGCAGCGCGCCCGGCGCCTCGGCCTTGGTGAGCACCCGGGTGTAGAGGTCGACGAGCTCGGAGCGACGGGCCTCGTCGCCCAGCGTGTACCAATCGCTGCCGAAACCGTGGGTGGCGAGGTCGGCGTGGAAGCCGACGAGGCCGGTTCGGGCGTGCAGCGCCATGTGCAGCAGCGAGATATCGCTGTAGCCGATGATGGGTTTTGGGTCGGCCCGGATCGCGTCCAGATCGATCAAATCGAGGTAGCCGATAGTCGCCTGTCCACCGGTATGCGCGACGATGGCCCGCACCTCCGGGTCCCGGAGCAGAGCATTGAGTTCGTCGGCCTGCTCCGCAGGAGTGCCCGACGCCCACCACCGTTTCTGCGCCGGGTTGACCATCGGGCTGACACGCACGCGGAAACCCATCCGCTCGAGTATCGCCACACCGCGGGCCAGCAATGGTTCCTCACCCGGCTCAAGCTGGCCCGAGGGCGCGGTGACGACCACGAGGTCGCCGGAACGCAGCGCGCGGGGCCGAAGGATCGCAGGCATGGGGCCTCCTCCCTATTGATCAACAATGGCGAGGAACAAGGCCCGTGCCACCGATATTCCGCCTCACCGACGTGATCAAAACAAGCCTCGATTGGAGATCGACCGCCACACCGAGGACGCGCACGACCAGGTCGCCAAGCTGCGCCGGTACGGGGAGTGGGGCCGGCTGCTGGCACCGGACGCGGACAAGCGCACCGTGGACCTGGTCCGCTCCCGGCCGGACGCGATCGACCAGCTGGTCGACCACGAGAAGCGGCTGTGGCGCCGGGCCTACCCGCCCACCGGGCGGGAGGGCCTGGTGCCACTCGCGTTCGTGTTCGCGGACACCACCGAGGCGAAGGTCGCCAACGCGGTCGCCGTGCTGGAGGAGGCCGGCCGCCGCTACTGGGCGCCGCGCCGGTACCAGACCATCCACCGGGAGATCACGGCCCGGGACTACAGCCAGGCGGTGCCCGTCGTCGTCACCCCCCTGGAGCAGCTGACGGAGCACGGCACCGGCGCGGCGGTGTGGCGGCGGCTGGGACGGGAGGGCGAGCAGACGCTGCCGGCCGCGCTGGACAACCCCGACGGTGACGCCCTCTTCCGGGACCAGGAGGCCCGCGCCGACGCGGAGGAGGAGCGGCGCCGTGTGGCTGAGCGGGAGGCGCGGCGCCCCGTGTGCAAGCGGTGCGGAAGGAAGTTCACCGACCAGCGCTGGGAGGAGATCACCGCGCACAGGACGGCCTGGAAGGCCGGAGACAAGGCTGTGTGCGGCACCTGCCACGCCGACGACGTCGCCCGCGAGGAAGCCGCCGCCGAAGCCGCCCGCCTCCAGGCCGCCACGCCACCGGAGCCAGAGCATGACCACGACCAGGAGCCGGGCAAGCTCCGCAGGCTCTTCCGCCGCCGCGCCTGACACCGTACGACGACGCCCCTCCCGCCGGACACGGGAGAGGCGGCGTCGGCGCGCAGCGGCCCGGGTCAGGCCGGGGCGGCCTGCTTCGCCAGCGCGGCGAGTGGGGAGCGCCGGCCTTTCTCCACCGCGCGCAGCTGCTCCCAGTCGACCTCCGGGTGCGCGGGGACGACTGCGTCGACGGAGGCGGTGGTGTAGAGCGCGGCGTCAACGGCCCCGGCCCGGCTGGTGCCGAAGCGGACCTCGATCGACTGCGGGGAGCGGACCCAGCCGAGCCGGACCACCGTGCCGTACACGTGCTACGCCTTGCAGGCTCCTGTGCCCCCATCGGGGAGCGGGCAGCTGGGGGGTAACGGAGCCACCGACACCTGAGCCCGGATTCGTCAATCCTTCCCAGCCGGCCCTCTAGGCTGCCGTCATGACGCTGAACGCTGATGAGTATGAGCTCCTTCGCCTGATCGCCCAGTCACCAGAGCCCGTGGCCGCCTCCGACTTCTTTCACACCATCCACCCGGCGGACTTCGAGCGAAGCGCCGCCGAGGAAGACCCCCGGCGCGTGGCATGGCAGGAGAAGCAGTTCGGGCTCTACAAGGCGACGATCGACCTGCACGACGGCGGTCTCATCCGGATCGTCCGCCCGGCGAACGGAGAGCGGCCCGACCTGATGGAGGCCACCGAGGCCGGCCACGCTGCCCTGACCTGAGGGCCTTGCCTGGTGGGCCCGGTCGGGCCCACCCCAGCGCCAAGGGAAAAGAGGCAGCACCACGTGGTTGCGATCCTGCTGCCGTTGAAGTGCTGCCAGACGGCCGCTTCAGCACACGGTGAGCTGCTCGTGTTCGGGCAGGTAGAGGTGGACGATCCGGCCCTGGGGCAGGACGGCGGCGAGTTCGCGCGCCTCGTGAGCGTTACGGGCCAAGACCAGCTCCTCCGCGAGCGTGGGGCAGGCGGCTACCAGGTCGGGGCTGGGCCGCACGATCCCGTACAGCGTCCGCCGCTTGTCGGCCACATGAACCGGAACGCCGCGGGCGTACTGCGGCCACATCATCGGCTTCTCCGGGACCCCCACCCGAACACTCGACTCGCGCCAGGCGTATTCAGCGACGGCAGTAAACAGCTCGGTCTGCTGCTGCGGCGACAGCCGGCCCCACCACGCCCGCGCCGTCTCCAGGTCCTGGCGCTCCTGCTCCTCACGCTTGGCCTGTTCCCGGGCCAGACGCGCCTCGCGCTCCGCCCTCTCCCGCCCCCGGCGCTCAGCTTCCTCCGCCCACCGCCGCCGCGCCTCCTCAAGGCGCAGACGCGCCTCCTCTTCTCGCTCCAGCCGTCGACGCTCAGCCTCCTCGGCCTTCCGCGCCCGCTCCTGCTCCTCCACCTCCCGGCGGCGCCGCTCCGCAGCCTCCTCCTGCTCCTTCTGCCGCGCCTCCCGCTCCACCCGCGCGGCATCCTGCCGCTGCCGCATCACCTCGTGCCTGCCCTGGTCAGCGATCGACTTCTGCGACGTCCACCACCGATCCCGGCGGAACCGCCGCTGCTCACCGTCGACCACCAGATACACCCGCCGGTACCGGGGCAGCACCTCAGCGGAAACGAGCTGTTCCTCCAGCGCCCACCGCACGAACCGCTCCAAGGGCTCTTCCTGGAACTTCCATCGCCCGCTTCGGTACACGAACCCGGCGAGGCCGTCGTCCACCACCCACGGCTCATTCCGCTCCTGCGGAGCCCTGACTCGGACGGCCGGCACCGCGGTGATTCACTGCGGCGGCCGCGCGCCCGGGTGCACCCAGCACACTCGGATACCTTCCTTGGCGTACCGGTCAGTGCGGGCGGCGATGTCGTCCACAGTGATCGGCGACAACTGCGCCTCCCAGGCCATGCGCCGACTCCCGTCCGTGGACGAGGCCATGGCGTCCGCCCGCCACGACCCGTCCTCCGCCGGCACTTCTAACGTCGCGAACCACCCGGCCGTCCGGATCGCACCCGCCATCTCCAGCTTGAGCATGTGGTGCTCCCACGACTCGTTCAGCAGCTCACACGACTCCGGCCGGTCAAGGTCCTGCGGGGCCGCCCCTCCCTGTTCTCGCATTCCGGTACCGCGTGACAAGCGCCAGTACTATCCTGGTTAGTTGACGCCGTTGATGCAGCGGCCGGACGCCTGCGCATAGGACTGCGGTCCGCGTGCGCACGACCCACGTCTCCTCACCCGCCATCCCTAGGGTGGGCAACCGGATTGCCGACGGCTTACACACTGACGCCGAGTACGCCCCGTGGGACTGCGGTCCTCCGACGGCGACGAGGGTGCGTAGCTCCTCCGAATGGTGCTGCCTCGCGTACTTCCGCAGGCCGCGCCATCTTTTTTGTGTGCGGCCGTACCTAGAAGGGCGGTCGCGTGAGCGACACCTCCATGCCGGAGTTCGAGTCGGCTGACAACGAGATCCAGGTCATCCCCGTTACCGACTTCCGCAACGTCGACGGCGACTTCGAACACCGGCTTCCTCCGCCGAGCGCGACGACGAACGCGGAGGAGTACCTGCAGAACCACCCCGACGTCCACCTCTCCGATGAGGCAATCCGCCGCCTCGTCCAGGGTGCCGTCGAGCCCCAGGACCTCGAGGGCATTCGCGTCGAGCGGCACCGGGTGGAGACCGGCTGGCTGATGGTCATCTCCTACCGGGCCTACTCTCCCATGGTCTCGCTCGCGATCGAGAACGACCGTCTGCTGGCCGAAGTCTCCTACGCGGCCGATCCGCACGCCGCCGACGTACGCAAGGCCCTGGCCATGCCCGGGCCCCACACCGAGCATGCTGTCCTGATCCACCCTGACGCCTACAAGGACATCGAGGAGTCCGTCGATCGGTCCGCGAAGCGCGTACTGACCGACAACCCTCAGGAAGTGGGGGAGCGGCTCGTTGAGCGCCCGCTGATGCTGGTGCCGGTGACCTTCAAGTCCGAGACCGGCGAGCCCGCTGACGACCTCACCGCCGTCGACGGTAACTGCCGCCTCGCCTTCTGCTACCACCGCATCCCGCCCGTGCCGCGCGGATGGGTGGACGACTCCCTGATCGGGGACGCGAGCAAGAAGCGTGTGGTGCTGCGGCCCTCGCACCTGATGCGAATGTCTCTCGAGCGCCGTCGCGAGCTGGTCCGCAAGGTGATCAAGGCCGCGTACAGCCGTCTCAAGGAGCCGCGCACCGGCTCCTCGGCCGACATCAGGGACCGCAACAAGTGGGCCATGGCCCTCAACGCCCTGACCATCCCCGTCACGGTCATCGTGGGTTACCGCGACGACAACGCTCAGCGTGGAATGCAGCGCTTCCCCGCCGGCGTCCGCTCCCTGCTGCTGCGCATGAACACCGGCGGCAAGGTGTTTGCCGACGGCGCGAAGAACGCCGTGAAGGCGGAGGAGATCATCAACGGGCTGTACGACGAGGGGCTCCTGGGCCCCGAAGCGCAGGCCCGGGCCACCCGTGACGCCCTGATCGGCCGTGGGGACGTCGCCGCCTCGATGGAGGGACTCGGCTTTAACCCCGAGCTTCCCGACCTGCGGTTTGCCCTCGTTATGCAGCATCTGACCTACAAGAGCCCGAGGTTCAACGCGCTGGTGCGCAGCAAGCTGCAAACCGAGGGCAACCTCGTGCTCAGCCGCCGTAACGGGCCGATCGTCGAGCTGGGGCTGCGCTCCTACTCCGCGAGCATGCCCACGAACTCGCCGCGGACTGCCCTGGAGACGATCTGCCTGTGGCAGGACCTCGTCGACAACTCCTGGGTCGTCGAGAACATCGACACAGACACGAAGGTCGACGAACTCCTCGGCCGCGCGGACACGGGAGAGACCCAGGCCACGCTGCTGCTCGGCGCACTCGGCATGATTTCCCTGGTGATGAGCGGCCACCTCCTCGCGGCCGCCGGCTCGGCCGAGGCGGACGCCGGGACCACCATCGCCCGCACGAGCGTCGGTCTGATCACCAAGGGATTGCTCGCCCAGAGGGAAGGACGCCTGATTCTCGCGGACGCGATCAAACGCGTACGCGCGGGCCTGCCCCTGCGCTGGTGGGACACGGAGAAGCAGGAACTCGTCGAGCAGAAGACCGACTGGCGGGGCTCCACCTACAACGCGATGCTCCGCAGCGCCGTCCGGCACGGCTGGAAGGCCAAGGCCCCAGGCAAGGAGAAGAAGACCCCGGCGGAGCAGGAGGCCGACAAGCTGACGGTGTTCCAGGAGCAGCTCAGCACCGCCGTCGACCGCCTGCGTGACCTGTTCGAGCTGCGCGAGAAGAACGGCACCACGGACAAGCTCGCGTGGGTCGAGGTCGAGGCGTCGTTCAACCAGATCGACGACATCGCCGACGATCTGCGCCTCATCTCCGAGCGCAAGCCGCGCAACCGGTGACGGCTCCCGTGTGGTCCGGCGTCGTCACCATGACGCCGGACCGGTACGCGGCGCTCGCACACCTGGCTCGGCCCTGGCTCGAGGAGTTCAGGTGTTGTCCCCTCGGCATCGATGAGGACAGCGGCCGGGAGGAGCGGGCCGTGTACATCGTCGTCAACGCCGACGGCATGGCCTGCTACGCCGGCCGGACCCGACCGACCCGACTTCCGCGTCGGGGGGCAGCTGTCTCTCGGCTGCGGCAGCACACGGCCAGCGCCCGTTCGAAGTATGAGGAGTGGGCGAGGTGCTGGGTGTTGCCCCTCCAGCCGGACACGCCTGACGAGTTTGTCGACTGGCTCGAGCGCACCGTCCAGGCCCGGCTTGGCCTGCCCCGGCAAAACCGCCGTTGGCGCAGGTCGTAGCGCGGCCTTATCGACGTTGGCACGGGCGGCTCAGAGTTGCCGCCCGTGGTCCGGTGGACGCGGATTAGGCGGTAGCCGCGGCGGCCCTCACGCCCACTTCATGCCGAGTTCTCGTAGTGCGGCGAGTTGGTCGGTGTCCAGCCGGTCCCTCCTCGATTTGGTGTTCGATACCCATACGCCCAACTTCACAACCACCGGCTCCGCCTCGCCGTCGACCGTGATCTGTTCGCTGTGCCCCCTTGGTACCGGCCGGTCGCCCTCCCGCTCCCCCCACTGCGCGAGCGCCGTCAGGCCGCGTTGGAAGGCCTGCTGTGCCTTGCTGGGGCCTTTCGTCGCGCGTGTGGCTGCTGGGGCGGGGGACGGCGCCTGAAGCGGTTTGATGCCGAGCGTGGACAGTCGTTCCTGCTGCTCGGTGGACAGCTGCGCCCAAGTGGCCGGCTTTTTCTGCTGCTGGAGCCATCGGCCGATGTCATCGCCATCGAACAGCACGCCGGGCGTGATGTCGGGCAGGTGGCCGTCGGCGTCGACCAGGTCGGCGAGGTGGCGGTAGTGGCGTTGCCAGTCCAGCGGCCACAGGCAGTCCCAGTCTGGGTCGATCTCCGTCAGCTGTGCCGCGCGCACGGCCGCCCGCTCCGGGTCCTTGCCGAGGCCGTTCTTCGCACCCTTGCGTCGGAGGTTGGCCATGTGCTGCCCGATCGGCACCTCTGCCCCGTCGGCCGGGTTGTCCCAGACGGCGTCCTGGCGCGGGGCGAGGTGTCCGGTGGCCCGCCGGTAGGAGCGGAGCGCGGCGAGCTTGGCCTCCCATGCCTCTTCGCCGGGTTCCCAGACCATGCCGGCCTCCGGCAGGTCGAGCAGTTCCTTGCGGTGTGGATCGAGTTCCCCGGCCCGCAGCGTCTTGCGCTGCTGGTGGACCCATCGGCCAAGGGGAAACGTCTTGGTCGTCCCGACTTCGGCCTCGGTGTCGTAGGGGACGGCGTAGAGGCCGGTGATCTGGTTCTCTTTCCGCCAGCGGAGCAGGGCTTGGTAGCCCTCCAGCCAGGCCAGGGATTCGGGCCGGTAGACCCGGGTGCGCAGGAAGGCGGCGATGGTGGCCGGGTCGCGGGGGCTGGAGAAGTGCAGCAGTGCGGACTCGGCGGCAGCGTCGGTGTCGTCGTGCTCGTGGTCCTGGCCGTCTCCTGCGCCGCTGGCCCCGATGATCCGCCCGTCTTCGTCGCGCCGGATGTGGATTTTGCGCTTGCCGTGGGTGCGGGCGCGGGAGGCGAGCTGCTCGACGAGGCGTTCATCGTGGGAGCGCAGGCCTTGGAGGACGGCTACGAGGGGGCTGAAGGAGGCGCTGGCGACCATGTCGGTCGGATCTTCACCGGGCTCCAGGAAGACGGGCACGATGATCCGGGCGACCTTGGTGGAGCCGTCCTTGTTGAGCCTGAGTGCCCGGCCGATGTTCTGCACGATCTCGACCTGGGAGCCGCGGGTGTCCGCGAAGCAGACGGCTGCCACGCCCCGTTCGCCGGTGATGTCGACGCCTTCCCCGAGGACCCGCACGGAGGCGAGGAACGCCCGGTGCACACGCCGGTTGCTCGCGTCGATGCCGTTGGCGAACTGCTGGAGCACTTCGCGTCGCTCGGTGACGAGGTGGTCGCCGCACAGCCACGCCGACCACACCCGGTCCGGGGGGACGTGGCGGCCCGGCTCCAGCTCGTAGAACTCCGCGCCGATCGACGACGCGGGGAGCTGGTCGGCGGCGGCCAGGTCGGCGTCGGAGACGTCGTTGTCGTACAGCTCGGCGGCGGTCTGAGGCAGTTTCTCCGCGAAAGCGGCGGCCTCCTCGAGCCGCTGGTGGAACGTCATGACCGTGCGAAGGTTCCACTTCGCGGCGTGCTCCAGCAGAGCGGTCTGCAGCAGGGCCATGCGCCGGCCCCGCAGCGCCTCGTCGGATTCCCCGTGGACCGGGGAGGGGTCGCGGATCTCCAGCACGTCGATCTCGAATCCGGCGAGGATCTCGCGTTCGATCGCCTCCGAGAGCCCTAGTTCAGCGATCCACGGCCCGTACGTCTCGGAGTCCTGGCCCATCGACGCGATCTCCAGCTCCTGGCCGTCCGGCCCCCTCTGCGGCCGGGGCGAGGCGAGGATGCGCGGGGTCGCGGTCAGGTACAGGCGGAAGTCGGCGGGGATCCGGGTGTTGTCGTGGATCGCCGCCCACGGACGGCCAAGATCACCTGCGGTCGAGTGGGCCTCGTCCACGATGGCGAGGTCGAACGGGGCCATCTGCTGCCCATACAGCCGCTCCCCGCCCGCCAGAGCGGCCTCCAGCGGCCCGCGGACCTTCCGCCGCCCCGTCGGGTCTTCGGGGTCCTCGCGGTCCACCAGGGAGGCGTACGTGGCGAACACGACCACCGGCCCCTTCCCGGCCCACAGGGCGAGCTGGATCGGATTCGTGGTCGTGCGCACCCCCAGCGAGCCCAGCACAGGATCGTTCTCCAGCGAGCACACCGCGACCATGGGGGAGCGGTGGCCCACCAGGCGCCACGCCTGGGCGGTCTGCACGAGCAGGTCCAGGGTCGGCACGGTCACCAGGATCCGGCCGCCCGGGAAGCACTCGAGCGCGCACGCGGCCGCGGTGATCGTCTTGCCCGACCCGGTCGCGGACACGATCGTGGCCCGGGCACCCTCCGGTGGCACAGAAGATCTTGCAGGGAATCCCACCCACTTACGGAAAGCCGCTTTCTGATCGACCTGGTGTTCCTTGAGCTGAATACCCGGCATTGAGAAAACCTCCCCAAAACTCGTTTTCCGGCAGCATCGGGAAATCACCGGGACGGCGTGAAAGACGGAACGGACACCGTACCGTCCTCACCCACCACGACCTGCTCCGCAAGCTGCGCCAGGACCCGGGCGGGCATGAGCCCGGCCCGATCGGCCACCATCCGGATGGTGGGGGAAACGGGGAACGGGTGGAACGGCGCACGCGTCGGCGAGCGGTCCGGCGCGCGGCAACCTACGGAATCGTAGGCTACGAGTCCGTAGGTTACGAAGCCGTAGGCTAAGAGTGCCGTAAAGAGCCGTTCGAACGTGCTGACCAGGCCGTTCGCCGCCGGCCGCGCGAGAGCCGCGCAGCACACGGAAAAGCCCCGGAACCCGAGGGCCCCGAGGCCGGTGAGCGGAGGGCGCTCACCCGCTCAGGCGTACAGCTCGCGCAGCCGCACCGACAGGCAGGTCACGCATCCTTCCAGCTTCTCGAACTCGCTGATGTCCACCACGACCGGCTCGAAGCCGAGGTCGCCCAGCAGCTCCGCCGTCCTGGGCGCGCTCGCGGCCATCAGCAGCCGGCTGCCGCCGAGCAGCACCACGTGCGCGCCGGACTCCTCCGGCACCGGCAGGAACCGCGGGTACAGCGAGGGCGTGTCCACCTTCGGGATGTGTCCGATCACGGTGCCGTCCGGCAGCGCCGTCACCGCCGACTTCAGATGCAGCACCTTGCTCACCGGCACGGCCACGACCTTCGCCCCGAGCGGTTCGAACGCGGCCCGCAGCTGCTGCACACCGGCGGCGTTGGTCCGCCCGCCCCGGCCGACGTACACCGTGTCACCGATCTTCAGCACGTCGCCGCCGTCCAAGGTGCCCGGCTCCCACACCCAGTTCACCGAGCAGCCCAGGCGGGCCACCGCCTCCTCCACCCCGGCGGTCTCCGGGCGCCGCGAGCGGGCGCCGGGCCGGGTGATCAGGGCGACGTTCCTGTACATGACGACGGTGTCCTCGACGAACACCGCGTCGGGGCAGTCGTCGGCCGGCTCCACCTCGATGGTCTCCCAGCCGTGGGCGCGCAGCGCCTCCACGTAGGCCTCCCACTGCCGTACGGCCAGCTCGGCGTCGACCGGCTCCCGCTCGATGTGCGTCACGAGCCCTTCGGCGAGGCGCGGGCCGGGGCGGCGGACGAGGGCCTTCTGGCTGGGCACGAGCGATCTCCGTATCGGCGGGGTGGACCTCTCGGTGCGGGGACGGCCGCACCGGTGGGCCATCATGCGACACCGTCCGCCCGGGCGGAAATCCGGGGCCCGCCCGGCCATGTGCCCGGCCCGCCCGGACCGTTGGCCCGCACGGATCCCCGGCGCGCCCCGGGGCCGGCCGTCCGGCGGCCGGGCATCCGCGTCCGTCCGTCCGCCGGGCCGCCCGGCCCGCGGGGCCGGGCGGCCCGGACAGGTCTCCCGACGGCTACACCGGGTCGGTGGCGGCCTCCCGGCTGGTCTCCTTCAGCTCTCCCTCCTCCAGCAGCAGCCAGCGCGTGATGCCGATCGACTCCAGGAACGGCAGGTCGTGGCTCGCCACGATCAGCGCGCCCTCGTAGGACTCCAGAGCGGTCGTCAGCTGCCGCACGCTCGCCATGTCGAGGTTGTTCGTCGGCTCGTCCAGCATCAGCAGCTGCGGCGCGGGCTCGGCCAGCATCAGCGCGGCCAGCGCGGCCCGGAAGCGTTCGCCGCCGGACAGCGTCGCCGCCTTCTGGTCGGCCCGGGCGCCCCGGAACAGGAAGCGGGCCAGCCGCGCCCGGATGTGGTTGTTGGTGGCGCCCGGCGCGAACCGCGCCACGTTCTCGGCGACGCTCAGCTCGCCGTCGAGGACGTCGAGCCGCTGCGGCAGGAACCGCAGCGGGACGTGGACCGTCGCCTCGCCCGACACCGGGGGCAGTTCCCCGGCGATCGTGCGCAGCAGTGTCGTCTTGCCCGCGCCGTTGCGGCCGATCAGCGCCACCCGTTCCGGGCCGTGCAGGTCCAGGCCGCCCTCGACGCGCGCGCCGTACGCCATGGTCAGCTCCCGCAGGGTGAGGACGCCCCGGCCCGGGGGCACGGCCGTGTACGGCAGGTCGACGCGGATCTCGTCGTCGTCGCGCACCGCCTCCACGGCCTCGTCGAGGCGTTCCCTGGCCTCGGCGAGCCGTTCCTCGTGCAGGATGCGGTGCTTGCCCGCGGATTCCTGGGCGGCCCGCTTGCGGGCTCCCATGACGATCTTCGGTTCGCGCTTGCTGTCCCACATCTTCTGCCCGTACCGCTTGCGGCGGGCCGGTTTGACCGGGGCGTCGGCCAGTTCGCGCTTCTGCTTGCGCAGGTCGGCCTCCGCGGTGCGCACCGTCCGCTCGGCGGCCTCCTGCTCGACGGCGAGCGCCGCCTCGTACGCGGAGAAGTTTCCGCCGTACCAGGTGACCTCCCCGCCGCGCAGGTCGGCGATCTGGTCGACCAGGTCCAGCAGTTCGCGGTCGTGGCTGACCACGACGAGCACGCCGGGCCAGGCGGTGACGGCCGCGTACAGCCGGCGCCGCGCGTACAGGTCGAGGTTGTTGGTCGGTTCGTCCAGCAGCAGCACGTCCGGGCGGCGCAGCAGCAGCGCGGCCAGGCGCAGCAGGACCGACTCGCCGCCGGAGACCTCGCCGATGGTGCGGTCCAGATCGATGTGGCCGAGGCCGAGTTCGCCGAGCGTGGCCAGGGCGCGCTCCTCGACGTCCCAGTCGTCGCCGACGGTCTCGAAGTGCGCCTCGCGGACGTCACCGGCCTCGATGGCGTGCAGCGCGGCCCGTTGCTCGGCGATGCCGAGCGCCTCGTCGACCCGCAGTGCGGTGTCGAGCGTGACGTTCTGCGGGAGCCGGCCGACCTCGCCGCTCACGCGGACGGCGCCGTCGGCCGGAGTGAGTTCTCCCGCGATCAGCTTCAACAGGGTGGATTTTCCCGATCCGTTGACGCCGACCAGGCCGGTGCGGCCGGGGCCGAAGGAGACGTCGAGACCGGTGAACACGGGCGTGCCGTCGGGCCAGGCGAAGGACAGGGACGTACAGGTGACGGATGCGGACATGGGCGCCTCGCGGTTGCTGGGTGCGGATGGGGGCACACGTGTGTCGAGACACCGCGGGACGACGGTCAGCGTGGAGGAGGGGCACAGGGCAACGAAAAAGCCCCGCAGCCGGACTTCCGGACGGCTCGTACGCCGAGGTCGCACGCGACGCACACACCTGAGCGGTGTGACGCGGTGTCCGAGGACCTCAGACGAGCAACGTCCTTCTCCTATCGACGGCAACAGGACCGCTGTACAACGTACGAGAGGACGGAGCCGCTGTCAACGCATATCCGGCGAGGGCGACGGCGGGCACGGGGTGGCGATCCGGACCCCGGAGCCCCGGAC
>NZ_LR732544.1:6771785-6782253 GCF_902506575.1 Streptomyces mexicanus
GCCCGCGCCCGCGAGGCCCGCGCCCGCCGGGGGGCAGGCCTCCGAGGGGCGGGCGCGGGGGGCCCGATCTAGTCGGCGGTCTCCCGCGCCTTCTTCCGCTCGGGCATCAGGCGCGAGCCGGTCAGGCGCTCGCCGAAGACGTCGTCGGGGTTGGACAGCACACAGGTGTCCAGCGACAGGCAGCCGCAGCCGATGCAGTCGGTGAGGTGGTCGCGCAGCCGGTTCAGCTGCTTGATGCGCTCGTCGAGTTCCGTGCGCCATGCCTCGGACAACCGGGCCCAGTCCTCCCGGGTGGGCGTGCGCTCCTCGGGCAGCCGGGCCAGCGCCTCGCGGATCGTGGCGAGCGGGATGCCCACGCGCTGGGCGGCGCGGATGAAGGCGACCCGGCGCAGCGTGTCACGGCTGTAGCGGCGCTGGTTGCCCGAGGTGCGGCGACTGGAGATCAGGCCCTTGGCCTCGTAGAAGTGCAGGGCGGAGACGGCGGCGCCGCTGCGCGCGGACACCTGGCCGACGGTCAGCTCGTGGATCTTCTCGGGAATCTGGGGCACTCCGCAGAGCCTACCCACCGCCCCCGGGGTGCCGTCCGTTGACATCCTCTCCGCACCCGACCATGCTAAGCAGTTGCTTAGACACGCGAGCGAGAGGCCGGGCACATGGCAGAGCCGAGGATCTTCACGTCCGCCGACGACCTGAAGTCGGCGGTGGGCGAGCAGCTGGGGTACACCGACTGGCTGGAGATCGACCAGAAGCGGATCGACCTGTTCGCGGAGGCGACCGGCGACCACCAGTGGATCCACGTGGATCCCGAGAAGGCCGCGGCGGGCCCGTTCGGCACCACCATCGCCCACGGCTACCTGACCCTGTCGCTGCTCCCCCTGTTCGGGCCGCAGCTGATCAAGGTCGAGGGCGTGAAGATGGGGGTCAACTACGGCACCAACAAGGTGCGCTTCCCCTCCCCCGTCCCGGTCGGCTCGCGGCTGCGCGCCACCGCCACGATCACCGCGGTGGAGGACGTGCCCGGCGGGGTGCAGGTGGCGGTCGCCTTCACCGTGGAGCGCGAGGGCGGCGACAAGCCGGTGTGCGTGGCGGAGTCGGTGTCGCGCTACTACCTGTGAGGCGGCGGGCGGCGCTGTCCGCGAGACGGCGGACGTCACCGCCTGCCCGGCGGCGGGCGCCACTGCCCACGGGGCCGCGGGCGCCACTGCCCACGGGGCCGCGGGCGACACTGCCCACGGGGCGGCGGACGTCACCGCCCGGGAGTCCGCGGGCGCCCTACCCGGCGCCCACCATCCGCAGCACGAGGTCGGCGTAGAGCGCGCCGACCTCGTCGGGTGTGCGCGGGCCGTTCACGTTGAACCAGCGGGCCACGTCGATGCAGAGCGACAGCACGGCGAGCGTCGTGCCCTTCACGTCGGACACGTCGAACTCGCCCGCGCGCACGCCGTCCTCGATGATCCCGCGCACCTCGGCGTCGCACTGGCGGCGCAGCGCGACGATCTCGGAGCGGGCCTCGGGGCCGAGCGCGTCGAGTTCGTACTGCACGACCCGCGCCGTGGTGCGCCGCCCCGCGTGCCAGCGGACGAAGGAGCTGACGGCGTCGGCCAGCCGCTCGGTGGCGCTCCCCTCGCCGCGGGCCGCGGTGCGCAGGATCGCGACGGCCTTCTCGTGCCCGATCCGGCTGATGCGGTGGAGCAGCTCTTCCTTGGTCTTGTAGTGGATGTACAGCGCGGCCGGGCTCATGCCGGCGCGGCCCGCGATGTCGCGGGTCGTCGTGGCGTGGTAGCCGCGCTCGGCGAAGGCCTCCACGGCGGCGACCAGCAGCCGCCGTGCCGCGTCCGGGGTGACCTCGTCCCACGGCTCCACTTCGCCGCCGGTCGTCTCCTCCGCCGTACTCATCGCTCACTCGCCCCTTCCGGTGACAGGAGCACCACCATACCGCCGCCGGTGAGCGAGCGCTTAGCGGAGCTGGTCGCACGGGTGCCACGCGGGGCGCCCGCCCCTACAGCTTCTCGAAGGGGTCGTGTTCGGCGAGCAGCTTCTCCAGGCGGGCCTGGTCCACGCGGCTGACGATCTGCCCGGCCTCCTGGCGGTCGCGGATCACCTTGGCGAGCGTGAAGGCGGAGGTGACCAGGTACAGCACGGCGATGGCAAGGAAGGCCCGCACCCAGGCGTCGGCGTCGAGCCGGAAGATGCCGATGGCGGTGGCCACGAGGGCGACCGCGAAGGAGGCGACGGCCTGGCCGTAGAAGGCGGCCGTGCTCTGCTGCTTGACCGGTGTGTCACTCATGGGACAGAGCATCGGCGGACGCGGCCGGCGCCGCATCCGCCGGGATACTCAGGTCGCGTACTCAGCCGGAAGGACACGCGGGAGGTCCTGCGGCTCAGAACGCCGAGACCCCCGTCAGCGAGCGTCCGATGACCAGCTTCTGGATCTGGCTGGTGCCCTCGTACAGGGTCATCACGCGGGCGTCGCGCAGCAGCTTGCCCGCCGGGTACTCGTCGATGTAGCCGTAACCGCCGAAGACCTGCAGGGCGTTGTTGGCGGCGCGCACGGCGGCCTCGGAGGCGAACAGCTTGGCCTTGGAGGACTCCACGGCGAAGGGCTGCCCGCGGTCGATGAGGTCGGCGACCCGCCAGGTCAGCAGGCGGGCGGCGTCCACGTCCACGGCGATGTCGCTGAGCAGTTCCTGGACCAGCTGGTGGTGGGCGATGGACTTGCCGAACTGCTCGCGCTCGCCCGCGTACGTCACGGCCGCGTCCAGCGCGGCCTGGGCTATGCCCACGCAGCCGGCGGCCACCGACATCCGGCCCTTGGCGAGGGCCGACATGGCCACCGAGAAGCCCTTGCCCTCGGGGGCGAGCATCGCGGAGGCCGGGACGCGCACGTCCTCGAAGACCAGCTCGGCGGTGGCCTGGCCGCGCAGGCCCAGCTTGCCGTGGATGGTGCGGCGGGTCAGGCCGGGGGTGTCGGTGGGCACGAGGAAGGCGGAGACGCCCTTGTGGCCGGGGGCGTCGGTGGAGCGGGCGAACAGCAGCACCACGTCGGCCCAGGTGCCGTTGGTGATGAACATCTTCGTGCCGTTGATGACGTAGTCGTCGCCGTCGCGCACCGCCCGCGTGCTGAGGTTGCCCGCGTCGGAGCCGGTGCCGGGCTCGGTCAGGCCGAAGCAGCCGACGTACTCCCCGGAGGTCAGGCCCGGCAGCCAGCGCCGCTTGTGCTCCTCGCTGCCCCAGGCGGCGATCGTCTTGGCGACCAGGCCGAGGGAGACGGAGACGATGCCGCGCACGGAGGAGTCGCCGCGGCCCAGTTCCTCGGTCACCAGGCAGTAGGCGAGGTGGTCGCCGCCCGAGCCGCCGTACTCCTCGTCGATGGTCAGGCCGAGGAAGCCGACCTCGCCGAGCTTCTTCACGACGGCCCGGTCGACCTCCTCGGCGCGGTCCCAGGCGACCACGTTCGGGGTGATCTCGCGGGCGACGAAGTCCCGGGCCAGCTGCCGGACCGCCGTCTGCTCCTCGCTCAGCTCCAGATTCACCATGCGTCACCCCACCGATGCAAGATCTTGCAACCCGTACATTTAAATTATCACTGCTAGTTTTACGCCGCAGGCCTACTATGTGCGCCATGGCCCGACCGCGCAAGCCCCTGCTCAGCACCGACCGCATCGTCCTGGCGGCGCGGGACCTCGTGGACGCGGAGGGCCTGGCCGCCGTCTCCACCCGCCGCCTCGCCGCCGAGCTGGGGGTGAGCGGGCCGTCGCTGTACAACCACTTCCGCACCAAGGACGAGATCCTGGAGGCGGTCGCGGACTCGGTCAGCGCCCAGGTCGACCTGTCGATGTTCGAGGACGGCCGGGACTGGCGGACCGCGCTGCACGACTGGGCCGTCTCCTACCGGGCCGCCCTGCGCGACCACCCCAACATCGTCCCGGTGCTGGCCCGCGGCCCCGGCCGCCGCCCCGCCGCGCTGCGCCTGGCCGACGCGGTCTACGGCGCGATGGTCGACGCCGGCTGGCCGCCCGCCCAGGCCACCTCCATCGGCGCGCTGATGCGCTACTTCGTCATGGGCTCCGCGCTCGGCTCCTTCGCCGGCGGCTTCGTGGGCGACGCCGGCGCCTACGACCCCGCCGACTACCCCCACCTCGGCCAGGCCCACCTGCTGGCCGAACAGCAGGAGAAGATCGACGAGCGGGCGTTCGAGACGGGGCTCACGGCGCTGCTGGACGGCCTGGCGCTGCAGTACGAGCAGGTCGGGCGGCCCGCGTCCGGCTGAGACGCGCACCGCGCACACCTTTCGGCGCCGGCCGAACCGTGCCTGCCGCATGCTGGGACGCATGACGACGAAGGACCCCCAGGCGCCCGGCCTGGCCGCGCTCGCCGGGCTCATCGCCGACGAGACCCGTGCCGCGTGCCTGCTGGCGCTGCTGGACGGGCGGGCGTGGACGGCCGGCGAGCTGGCCCGGCACGCGGGCGTGGCCGCCTCCACGCTCAGCGAGCACCTGGGCAAGCTGGTCGCGGGCGGTCTGCTCGCCGAGGAACGGCAGGGCCGGCACCGCTACGTCCGGCTGGCCGACGCCCGGGTCGCCCAGCTCGTCGAGGACCTGGCCGCGCAGGTCGCCCCGGCCGCCGCCCGCCGCCCGCGCACGCTGCGCGCCTCCAGCGCGGGCTCGGCCATGGCCCGCGGCCGCACCTGCTACGACCACCTCGCCGGCCGCCTCGGCATCGCGGTGACCGACGCGCTGACGGCGCGCGGGCTGCTGCTCCAGGAGACGGGGTGCGCGCTGACGGAGGCCGGGCTGAGCTGGTTCGCGTCCGTCGGCATCCAGCTGGAGCGCACGGGCCGGCGGCCCCTGGCCCGGGCTTGCCTGGACTGGACGGAGCGGCGCCCCCACCTCGCGGGCGTCGCGGGCGCGGCCCTGTGCCGGCACGCCCTGGACGCGGGCTGGTGCGTGCGCATCGGCTCCGAGCGGGCCGTGAAGGTCACCGCCTCGGGTGAGCGCGCGCTGTCGGAGCTGCTGGGCATCGAGCCGGCGGCACTGCACTGACCCGGCGCCCGCCGCGGCTGCGGGCGGCCCGCCCGGGGGGCCTCCTCCTGCCCCAGAACACCACCAGGGCTGCCCTAGAACACCACCAGGGCTGCCCTAGAACACCACCAGGGCCCGCCCGCCCTTTCCGGCCGTCATGTTCTCGAAGGCCGCCGGGATGCCGTCCAGGGCGATCCGTTCGGTGACCAGCGCGCCCAGGTCCAGGCGGCCGGCGCGGACGTGGCCGGCGAGCACCGGCAGGTCCTCGGCCGGGTCGGAGTTGCCGTAGACGCAGCCGCTCAGGGTGCGGCCCCAGTGGAAGATCTCCAGCGCGTTGAAGGTGACCTGCTCGTCCTTGCCGCCGATGCCGACCACCGTGGTGCGGCCGCCGCGCCGGGTGGACTCCCAGGCGGCGCGGATGGTGACCGCGCGGCCCACGCACTCCACGGCGACGTCCACGCCCTGCTTGCCGGTCAGGGCGCGGATCTCCCGGGGGGTGTTCTCGGAGGCGACCACGTAGTCGGTGGCGCCCGCCGCGCGCGCCAGTTCCTCCTTCGCCGGGGAGACGTCTACGGCGATGATCCGGGCGGCGCCCGCGATCCGGGCGGCCTGGAGGGTGGCCAGGCCCACGCCGCCCGCGCCGAACACGGCGACCGTCTCGCCCGGCCGGACCCGAGCCGCGTGGTGGACGGCGCCGTAGCCGGTGAGGACGGCGCAGCCGAGGAGGGCGGCGTCGGTGAGCGGGATGCCCTCGGGCAGGGGCAGCACGCAGGAGGCGGTGACGACCGTCTCCTCGGCGAACGCGGCGACGTTCAGGCCGGGGTGCACCTCGGTGCCGTCGGTGGTGCGGGCGTGCACGCGGGCGGCACCGCTGAGCGCGTCGGCGCACAGCCAGACCTCGCCGAGCGCGCAGGCATGGCAGGTTCCGCAGGAGGGCGCCCAGTTGAGGACGACGGCGTCGCCCGGTGCGACGTGGGTGACCCCCTCACCGACGGCGAGGACGGTGCCCGCGCCCTCGTGGCCGAGGACGGCGGGGACCGGGACGCGCATCGTGCCGTTGCTCAGCGACAGGTCGGAGTGGCAGACGCCGGCGGCGGCGAGGCGGACGCGGACCTGGCCGGGTCCGGGGTCGGGCAGCTCGATCTCGGTAATCTCCAGCGGCGAGCCGATGGCGGGCAGGACGGCGGCACGTACGGCCATGACGCGGGACTCCCTTAGAACTGGAGGGACTTGGTCTGCAGGTATTCGGCGAGTCCGTGGGTGCCGAGTTCACGGCCGACGCCGGACTGCTTGTAGCCGCCGAAGGGGGCCAGCGGGTTGAACCGGCCGCCGTTGATGTCCACCTGGCCGGTGTCCATGCGGCGGGCGAAGGCGACGGCCTCCGCCTCGTCGCCCGCCCAGACGGCGCCGGCCAGGCCGTAGACCGTGCCGTTGGCGATGCGCAGGGCGTCCTCCTCGTCCTCGTAGCGCAGGACGGACAGGACCGGGCCGAAGATCTCCTCCTGGGCGATGGTCATCTCGGGGGTGACGTCGGCGAAGACGGTGGGGCTGACGAAGTAGCCGCGTTCGCGCGGGGCGTCGGGGCCGCCGGCGACCAGGCGGGCGCCCTCGGCGAGGCCCTTCTCGATGTATCCGCGCACCCGCGCCTGCTGCTTGGCGTTGACGAGGGGCCCGATGCGGTCGCCGTACTTGGCGGCGGCGGCCGCGGCCAGCTCGACGGCCCGGTCGTACTGGTCGCGGTGGACCAGCATCCGGGTCCAGGCGCTGCACGTCTGGCCGGAGTTGGACATGACGTTGGCGACGCCGACGTTGACGGCCCTGGCGAGGTCGGCGCTGGGCAGGATGACGTTGGCGGACTTGCCGCCCAGTTCGAGGGCGACCCGCTTGACGGCGCCGCCCGCGATCGCGCCGATCCGCTTGCCGACCGCCGTGGAGCCGGTGAAGGACACCATGTCGGTGCCCGGGTGCTCGGCCAGGGCCTGCCCGGCGACCGGGCCGAGGCCGGTGACGAGGTTGAACACGCCGGCCGGCACCCCGGCCTCGTGCACGGCCTCGGCGAACAGCCGGGCGGTGAGCGGGGTGTCCTCGGCGGGCTTGAGGACGATCGTGCAGCCGGCGGCCAGCGCGGGGGCGACCTTGGCGACGATCTGGTGCAGGGGGTAGTTCCAGGGGGTGATCGCGCCGACCACGCCGACGGGCTCGTGGTGGACGGTGGAGGTGCCGGCCTTCTCCTCGAAGGCGTAGGTGGCCGCGAGGTCGGCGTAGGAGGCGGCGACCGCGATCGGCACGGCCGCGTGCACCGCCTGGGAGAAGGCGAGCGGCGAGCCGAGTTCCGCGGTGACCGTCTCGGCGATCTCGTCCTTGCGGGCCTGCAACACGTCCCGGAGGGCGGCCAGGCGGGCGGCGCGCTCGGCGGGCGGGGTGGCCGCCCGGGCGGGGAAGGCGGCGCGGGCGGCGCGCACCGCCGCGTCGACGTCCTCGGCGGTGCCCGCCGGCACGGTCGCGATGACCTGTTCGTCGGCCGGGTTCACCACCTCGATGACGTCCGGGCCCGCGGCGGGGCGCCAGGCGCCGCCGATGTACATGCCGTCGTGTGCCTTCATGGTGCTCCTCCGGGGCGGGGGCCTCGTCCGGGCCGTCCACCGCGCGTGGCGGGCGGTCGTCCGCGTCACAACCTATCGACAGAGCCATAAACTAGCGTCGATAGTTTTTGGGCGCCAGAGGCACCGGGCGCACCCGGCGGCGGCATACGGGCGGGGCGTCCGCTCACCCGGGAAGGCCCTGGCGTTCGCATTGCGGGGAACCGCTGGCGGCATGGAGGGCCGCCACACCAGGCTCCGGAGCGCCGAGCACCCCGAGCGCCGACCCGGCGGAGCCGGGCAAGAGTGAACATGTGTACTTCTGGTCGCTGGTCGGGGTGAACGGGTGGGGAATGCGTGTGGGTGTGCGGGATTCGCACGTACGGTCAGGTGGTGGGGTCGGCCGGACCGGACGAGGCAAGGGGGTGGCGGCGGTGTGGGAGAGCCGGGCCCCGGCGTGCCCTCGGCCCCTTCGGCGGGGGCCTGCTGCTGCCGGGCGGCGCGCAGGGCGCGGCGGGCGGCGTCGGCGGGGCGGGCGTCCATCACGCCTCCCTTCGCAGCGAGACCAGGTCGGCCAGCTCGCGGTCGGTCAGTTCGGTGAGGGCCGACTCGCCGGCGCCGAGGATCGCGTCGGCCAGGGCCCGCTTGGCGGCGAGCATCTCGGCGATGCGGTCCTCGACGGTGCCCTCGGTGATCAGCCGGTGCACCTGGACGGGCTGCGTCTGGCCGATGCGGTAGGCGCGGTCGGTGGCCTGCTCCTCGACCGCCGGGTTCCACCAGCGGTCGAAGTGGACGACGTGGCCGGCGCGGGTGAGGTTCAGGCCGGTGCCGGCGGCCTTCAGGGACAGCACCAGTACGGGGCTCGCCCCGCTCTGGAAGCGGTCCACCATGCGCTCGCGCTCCGGGACGGGCGTACCGCCGTGGAGGAGGTCGACGGGGACGGCGCGGGCGGTGAGGTGGGCGGTGATCAGACGGGCCATGCCGACGTACTGGGTGAAGACCAGGGCCGAGCCGTCCTCGGCGAGCAGGGTGTCGAGCAGTTCGTCGAGCAGGGCGAGTTTGCCGGAGCGGGCCGCCAGGTGGTCGCCCGCCCCGGGGGCGTGGTCCTCCTTCAGGTACAGCGCCGGGTGGTCGCAGATCTGCTTGAGGGAGGTCAGCAGCTTGAGCACCAGACCCCGGCGGGCCATGCCCCCGGCCGTCTCGATGGCGAGCATCGACTCGCGCACCACCGCCTCGTACAGCGCTGCCTGTTCGCGGGTGAGCGGGACCGGATGGTCGGTCTCGGTCTTGGGCGGCAGCTCGGGGACGATGCCGGGGTCGGACTTGCGGCGGCGCAGCAGGAACGGGCGCACCAGGCGGGCCAGGCGCTCGGCCGCCTCCTGGTCCTCGCCGCCCTCGACGGCGCGCGCGTGCCGGGCGCGGAAGGACTTCAGCGGGCCCAGGAGGCCGGGGGTGGTCCAGTCGAGCAGCGCCCACAGTTCGGAGAGGTTGTTCTCCACGGGGGTGCCGGTGAGGGCGACGCGGGCGGGGGACGGAATGGTGCGCAGCGCCTTCGCGGTCGCCGAGTAGGGGTTCTTGACATGCTGGGCCTCGTCGGCGACGACCATGCCCCAGGGCTGCTCGGCGAGCTGGGCGGCCGTCGAGCGCATGGTGCCGTAGGTGGTGAGCACGAAGCCGCCGTCGAGGCCGTCCAGGGTGCGGTCGGGGCCGTGGAAGCGGCGGACGGGGACGCCGGGCGCGAAGCGGGTGATCTCCCGCTGCCAGTTGCCCAGCAGGGAGGCCGGGCAGACGACAAGGGTGGGTTCGCGGCGGGCCCGCTTCAGGTGCAGGGCGATGACGGTGACCGTCTTGCCCAGGCCCATGTCGTCGGCGAGGCAGCCGCCGAGGCCGAGGGAGGTCATGAGGTCCAGCCAGGCCAGGCCGCGCAGCTGGTAGTCGCGCAGGGTGGCGTGCAGGCCCGGGGGCGGCTCGGCGGGGCGCACGCCGGCGGTGATGCGGTCCCGCAGGGCGGCGAGGGCGCCCTGCGGGACGGCCTCGACGCTCTCGCCGTCGACCTCGGCGGTGCCGGTGAGGGCGACGGAGAGCGCGTCGACCGGGTCGAGCAGGCCCAGGTCGCGCTTGCGGGCCTTGCGCACCAGCGCCGGATCGACGAGCACCCAGCGGTCCCGCAGCCGGACGACCGGGCGGTGGGCCTCGGCGAGCGTGTCCATCTCGGCCTCGGTGAGCGGATCGCCGCCGAGCGCGAGCTGCCAGCGAAAGCGCAGCAGTTCCTCGCTCTCGAAGAAGCCGGTGCCGTCGGTCGCGGAGCCCGGCGCGGGCCGTACCACGGCGGTCGCGGTGAGGTCGTGCGCGAGGTCGCGCGGCCAGTGCACGGCGACGCCCGCCGCCGCGAGCCGCGTCGCGGCCGCGCCGAGCAGGTCGCTCACCTCCTCCTCGGACAGGGCGAGGACGTCGGGCACCTCCTGCTCGGCGAGCCGGTCCAGCGGGGGCCAGACACGGGCGGCGCGCCGCACGGCCAGGGCGGCGTCCACGCGTGCGCGCGGGCCGAACGCCGGGTCGGCCTGCCCCGACCACAGGTCCGCCGCGTCGGCCACGAGGGTGGGGTCGGCGAGGTTGTGCGCCTGGACGATCGCCGCGCCCGCCCGGCGGGTGAGGACCCCGCCGTCCGCGCTCGCGTCGGCGCCCGCACCGGCCTCGGTGTCGAAGAGGTCGTACGCCGACAGGTCCAGGCGCAGGGAGACGCGGACGCCGGCGTCCATGCCGGCGGCGACCTCGGCGGCCCAGTCCTGGGCGGCGGGCAGGGGCTGCGGGCGGCGGGCGGCGGAGGGCTCTCCCTTTTACACCTCTGACGCTGCCGCCGCCCCCCCC
>NZ_LR732544.1:6782354-6784281 GCF_902506575.1 Streptomyces mexicanus
GGGGGCGGGGGGCGGTGCGGGCCGCGCGGTGCACGGCCCGCACCGTGTGCTCATGGCTTGAAGTCGACGGGCAGGTTCGCGGGACGGGTGCCGGTCGGGGGCACCTGGAGCGTCTTCAGCGCGAACTCCATGACCTGCTTGTAGATCGGGCCGCAGATCTGGCCGCCGAAATAGCTGCCCTTGGTGGCGTTCTGGATGGCGCAGTACACGGTGATGCGGGGGTTGTCGGCCGGTGCGAAGCCGGCGAAGGAGGAGGTGTAGCCGCGGTAGCGGCCGGTGGCCGGATCCACGCGGTTGGCGGTGCCTGTCTTGCCCGCGACGCGGTAGCCGGGGATGCGCGCCTTCAGGCCGGTGCCCTGCTCGTCGTCCACGACGGATTCCAGCATCTGGGCGAGCTGCTTGGCGGTCTTCTCGCTCACGACCCGGGTCTTCTCGGGCTTCGCGGCGGGCGTGAAGTGACCGTCGGGGCCCTTGGTGCCGCGTACCAGGGTCGGCTGGATCCGTACCCCGCCGTTGGCGATCGTGGAGTAGATGGACGCCGCCTGCAGGGCGTTGATGGAGAAGCCCTGGCCGAAGGGGATCGTGTACTGCTGCGAGGTGGACCACTTGTTCGCGGGCGCCAGGATGCCCCGGGTCTCGCCGGGGAAGCCGATGCCGGTGTACTCGCCGATGCCGAACTTGCGCAGGTAGGAGTAGAGCACCTGGTTGGCCTGCGCCTGGGTCCTGCCGAGCTGGCCGGTGGCCAGGATGGTGCCGATGTTGCTGGACTTGGCGAGCACGCCGTTGAGCGTGAGGTACCAGGTGCCGTGGTCGACGTCGTCCTGGAAGAGCCGGTCGCCGCGGTGCAGCCGGTTGGGCACCACGACGTGGGTGAGCGGGGTGGCCGCGTGCTCCTCCAGTACCGCGGCCATGGACATGACCTTGGCGGTGGAGCCTGGCTCGTAGGCGTCCTGGACGGCGGCGTTGCCGAGGGCGGCCGGATCGGCGTGCGCCAGGTCGTTGGGGTCAAAACCGGGCGAGTCGGCCATGGCGAGGATCTCACCGGTCCGGGTGTCCTGCACGATCACGTAGCCGCGGTCCGCCTGGGACTTGCGCACCTGCTCGGTGATGGCGTTCTGCGCGGCCCACTGGATGTCGCGGTCGATGGTCAGCTCGACGTCCGAGCCGGGCACCGCGGGCGTCTCGGTGGAGCCGACGGTGGGCACCTCACGGCCGCCGGACTGGGCGTAGCGGATCTTGCCGGGCTTGCCGGACAGCTGCTTGTCCAGCTGCTGCTCGATGCCGCCGCCGCCCTTGCCGTCGGCGTTGACCCAGCCCAGTATCCCGGCGGCGAGGTCGCCGCCGGGATAGACGCGCTTGCTGCTGGGCTCGGAGAAGACTCCGGCGAGGACGTTGACGGTGGTGCGGTCGGTCTGCGCCTTCTTCGCCAGCGTGGCCTTCAGGTCCTTGATCTGCTTCCACACCTGGGGGGTCTGCCGGCGGGCCAGCAGCACGTACCGGGTGTTCTGGGTGCGCAGCTTCCGGGCGAGCGCGTCCTGGTCCTGGCCGAGGATCGGGGCGAGCAGCGCGGCGGCCTGCTCGGGGCCGTCGCCGATCTTCAGCTGCTCGCGCGTGAACATGGTCGGGTCGGCCGTGATGTCCTCGGCGTCCACGCTGGTGGCCAGGGTGACGCCGTTGCGGTCGGTGATGCCGCCGCGCTCGGCGGCGATGGTGTGCGCCACGTAGCGGTTCTCGTCCGCCTTGGCGGCGTACGCGCTGGCGTCGACGGCCTGCACCTGCAGCAGCCGCACCACGAAGACGAGCATGACCAGCGTCAGCGTCAGGGCGACCATGCGCAGCCGCGGGCGGGGGCTGCCCAGGCGCAGCACGCGCACGGGCGGCGGCCGCCAGGAGGAGTTCGGGCGGCGGGCCGGGCGGGAGCCGGCGC
>NZ_LR732544.1:6784382-6792571 GCF_902506575.1 Streptomyces mexicanus
GCGCTGACGGGGGCGGCTTCCTCGGGCGCGAGCACGTTGAGCGCGTGTCCGGCCAGCAGGTCGTGGACCGTGCGGCATTCCAGGGTGGTTTCCAGGGGGGTGACGGAGGTGGTCATGTCGGCGTCCCTTCTGCGCGGGGCCACCGCCCGAAGCGGGCGAGATGCGGCGACGCACGTGTCCCACGCCGCGTCGTCCGCAGCCGTGGACCGGTCTGTGCAGGTGGGGCCCGTCACCGGATCCGGTGCGAGGGCTCCGACCGTGCTCCCAGCTTGGCTCAGGAAGGGGGTGCCGCGCGTCGTCCCCGCGCAGCGATTACGGGCTACTGCGGCCGCGGTATCCGGCCGCTCGCGCTACGACCGGGACGGACCGCGCCGCGTACGCCCGCCGGGCGGGCGAGCACCACCCGCCCGCACCCGGCCGGCCTCCGGGCCGCCCGGCGGGCCGCGTCCGTCAGGGGGTCCGGGACGGTGCGACCGGTTCGCTCGCCGCGCTGACCAGGCCGCACTGGTAGGCGATGACCACGAGCTGGGCCCGGTCCCGGGCCGCGAGCTTGGCCATCGCGCGGTTGACGTGGGTCTTGGCGGTCAGCGGGCTGACGAAGAGCCGTTCGGCGATCTCGTCGTTCGACAGGCCCAGCGCGACCAGCCGCATCACGTCGCGTTCCCGCGGGGTCAGGCACTCCAGCCGCTGGTGCACGGCGGCCGTACACGGCTCCGGCTGCGCGAGGAAGCGGGTGATCAGGGCCCGGGTGGCCCGCGGGGACAGCAGCGCCTCGCCCTCGGCGACCGTGCGCACCGCCTCCAGCAGCTCCTCGGGGCTGGCCCCCTTGCCGAGGAATCCGCTCGCGCCGGCCCGCAGCGCCTCGGCGACGTACTCGTCGTCCTCGAACGTGGTCAGGATGAGCACCTTCACGCCCGCCAGGTCCTCGTCCTCGCTGATCAGCCGGGTGGCGGCGAGGCCGTCCAGCTCGGGCATCCGGATGTCCATGAGGATCACGTCCGGGTGCCGGTCCCGGGCCAGCTCCACCGCCTCGCGGCCGTCGGACGCCTCGCCCACGGTCTCCATGCCCTCGGTGGAGTCGAACAGCATCCTGAAGGTGCCCCTGAGCAGGGCCTGGTCATCGGCGAGCAGCACGCGCACGGTCATGTTCGTCCCTTCTCGGCGGTGTGTCCGACGCCGGGCCGTGCCACTGCGGGGTCTCCGGGGCCGCGCCGGGCCGCAGCGGCAGCTCGGCGGTCACCGTGAAGCCGCCGCCGGGGCGCGCCCGCGTGGTCAGCCGCCCGCCGACGCTGGCGGCCCGCTCGCGCATGCCGATCAGCCCGTGCCCGGTGCCCGGCTGCGGCTCGTGCCGCTCGGCCCGCCCGTCGTCCTCCACGGTGATCGTCAGCCACTCGGGGCGGTAGTGCAGGTCCAGCCGGGCGTGGTCCGCGCCGGCGTGCTTGCGCACGTTGGTCAGGGCCTCCTGGACGATGCGGTAGGCGGCCAGGTCCACGGCCGGGGTCAGCGGCCGCTCGGTGCCGTGCACCGTGCGCGCCACGACGAGCCCCACCCGTTCGAACGACGTCAGCAGGGCGGGCACCTGGGCCAGCCCGGGGATCGGGTCCCGGGGCGCCTCCGGGTCGTCGGACTGCCGCAACAGGCCCACGGTGACCCGCAGTTCGTCCAGCGCCGACCGGCTGGTCTCCCGGATGTCCGTCAGCGCGGCGAGAATCTGCTCGGGCCGCTGCTCCACGAGGTGGACGGCGACCCCGGCCTGAGCGTTGATCAGGGCGATGTGGTGGGCGACGACGTCGTGCAGTTCGCGGGCGATGCGCACCCGTTCGGCCGCCACCCGCTGCCGCGCCTCCTCCTCGCGGGTGCGTTCGGCGTGCTCCGCCCGTTCCTCGACGGCGGCCACGTAGGCCCGGCGGGAGCGCACCCCGTCGCCCACGGCGGCGGGCAGCGCCGTCCAGGCCAGCATCGCCGCGTTGTCCGGGGAGAGCCAGGAGGCCGGATCGGACACCACGGCCGCCCCGACCAGCACCGCGGCCGACGCCGTCGCCATCGTCCAGGCGGTGCGCCGGTCGGTTCCGGCGGCCACGCTGTAGATGGACACGACGACCGGGCTGGTCACCAGCGGGCTCTCCCGGACCCCGAGCACCTGGAACAGCACCCCACAGCCGACGGCGATCAGCAGCACCGAGCACGGGGATCGGCGGCGCCACAGCAGTGCCGCGCAGCCGATCCCGGCCAGGAGCACGGCGGGCCACCGCACCTCGAACCGGTGCTCGTGCGGCACCACGGAGGCGGCCAGCACGGACAGCACGAACAGCACGAGCGACCCCAGCACGTCCAGCCGGCCGACCCGTGCCCGCGCCGCACGCGCCGCGCCGCGATGCGCGGCGGCCGGCCGTCCTCCTGCCCGGGGCCGGCGGCGGGCCGCTGCTGTGGCGCGGCGGCCCAGCGGGCTCGGGGCCGCTGGTGGCCGCCGGCGGCGGGGCGCGGCGCCGGGTGCGCCGGGGCCGGGTGGACACACCGGCGACCACACCGGCCGGCCAGGCCATCTCTGTCGCGTCTTGTCCCCGCCCGCGCCCCCGACCTGTCCTCCAAGAACCCCGACTGGTGGCGGCAGGCCGTCGTCTACCAGATCTATCCGCGCAGCTTCGCCGACGCCGACGGCGACGGGCTCGGCGACATCCGGGGCATCACCCAGCGCCTGACGCACATCGCCGCGCTCGGCGCGGACGCGGTGTGGCTCAGCCCCTTCTACCCCTCCGAGCTGGCCGACGGCGGCTACGACGTCATCGACCACCGGGACGTCGATCCGCGCCTGGGCACCCTCGACGACTTCGACGCGATGGTGACCGAGGCGCACCGGCTGGGCCTGAAGGTGATCGTCGATATCGTCCCCAACCACAGCTCGCACCGGCACCCCTGGTTCCAGGAGGCGCTGCGGGCCGGGCCGGGCTCGCCCGCCCGGGACCGGTACGTCTTCCGCGACGGGCGCGGCGCGCACGGCGAACTGCCGCCCACCGACTGGCAGTCCGTCTTCGGCGGCAGCGCCTGGCAGCGGGTGCCCGACGGGCAGTGGTACCTGCACCTGTTCGCGCCCGAGCAGCCGGACTTCCACTGGCAGAACGAGGAGGTCCGCGCCGACTTCCGCACCACCTTGCGGTTCTGGGCCGACCGCGGGGTGGACGGCTTCCGCGTCGACGTGGCCCACGCCCTGGTCAAGGACCTCGACGAACCGCTGCGGGACGTCGGTGACATCGGGGCCACCGGCGAGGACGCCCTGCCGCACCTGCCGCCCGGCAGCCACCCCTACTGGGACCGGGACGACGTCCACGAGATCTACCGCGACTGGCGCAAGATCTTCGACGCCTACACCCCGCCGCGCACCGCGGTCGCCGAGGCGTGGGTGCCGGAGGACCGCCGCGCGCTGTACGCCCGCCCCGACGAACTGGGCCAGGCGTTCAACTTCGAGTATCTGCAGACCGGCTGGGACGCCGAGGAGCTGCGCCGGGTCATCACCGCCTCCCTGGACTGCGCGCGGGCCGCCAGGGCCTCGGCCACCTGGGTGCTGTCCAACCACGACGTCGTCCGGCACGCCTCCCGGCTGATGCTGCCGCCGGGCACGGACGACAACGCCTGGCTGCTGTCCGGCGGCCGCGCCCCGGCCGTGGACGAGCGGGCCGGACTGCGCCGGGCCCGCGCCGCGACCCTGCTGATGCTGGCGCTGCCCGGTTCGGCCTACGTCTACCAGGGCGAGGAACTCGGCCTGCCCGAGGTGGCCGACCTGCCCGCCGAGGTGCTGCAGGACCCGATCTGGGAGCAGACCGGGCATGTCCGCAAGGGCCGCGACGGCTGCCGGGTGCCGCTGCCGTGGACGACGACCGGGCCGTCGTACGGCTTCGGGCCGGGCGGGGCCTGGCTGCCGCAGCCGCCGAGCTTCGCCGCCCGCGCCGTGCAGGCCCAGGACGGGGTCGAGGGCTCCACGCTGGAGCTGTACCGCACGGCCCTGCGGCTGCGCCGCAAACTGCTCACCGGGGAGTCGCTGACCTGGGCGGAGGACACCCCGGACGGGGTGCTGGCGTTCGCCCGCACGGAGGGCTGGCGGTGCGTGGCCAACCTGTCCGGGCGGGCCGTCGCGCTGCCGCCGGGGGAGGTGCTGCTGAGCAGTGCTCCGCTGACCGGGCGCAGGCTGGAGCCGGACACCACCGTCTGGCTCGGGTGACGTCCGGCTCGGGTGAGCGGCCGCGGCGCCGTCACCGGACGGTCGGGCCGGGCGTCGGCGCGGCCGGCTGCCCGCCGCCGAGGTCCAGGGGCCTCGACGTGGCGTCCGGCGGCGGGGTCAGCACGACCTGGGGCTGCCCGCCGGAGGGGGGCGGCGGGGTCAGGTCGGAGGCGGGCAGCTTCGGTGGGGTCGTCTCCTGGAACAGCACCCGGTCGTAGTCGACCAGGCCGGTGTCCTCCATGACCGTGATGTGGTCCAGGACGGTGGCGTTGGCCTGGTTGGCGAGCGCGCGGACCAGGCTGTTGCGGGTCGTGGAGCGGATCTTGGCGATGGTGTTGAAGATCTGCCCGTGCGTCACCCGCAGGACGTTGGCCATGTCGCGGTCGAACTGCTTGCCGCTGTCCGCGCCGAGCGTGGCGACGAAGCCCCGCTGCTGCGGGCTGGCCTCGTCGGGCAGAGCGATGTCCAGCAGCGGCGCGATCTTCCGGCAGCTGGCGTCCAGCGCCGCGTGCCCGTCGACGAGGTGCCGCCCGGCGGTGACGACCGCCTTGGTGGTGCCCTTCTTCACGGCCATCTCACCGACCGGGTACTCCCACAGCCCGGCCGCCCGCACCTTGACCACGAAGTCCCGGTCCGCCTCGGTCAGCGGCCCCCACCGGGTCTGGGCGACGACCCGGGAGGGCGAGCCGGAGACGGTGTCCAGGCCCAGCAGGCCCGGGTAGGCGAGCGCGGCGAGCGTGAGGCCGAGGGCTCCGCCCACGAAAAGGGTTCCCGTCGCGTTCCGCGAAAAGCGCACCGTGCCTCCTGCCCGGTCTCCGGTTCCCGCCCGAGGGCGGAAGGGACGCCGGGGAGTACGGAAGCCGGGGCCCGTTCGCACGGCTCGGAACGGCAATGAGTGGGCAAAAAGTCGCGGGGGTGCTCGGTGCGGTGGTGCGGGGGTCCGGGGGTCCGGCGGTCGGTGGGCGGTGGTCCGGGGTTCCGGTGGGCGGTGGCTCGGCGACTCGGTGGTCCGGTGGGCGGTGGCTCGGCGACTTGGTGGTCCGGGTCCGGTGGGTGGTGGTCCGGGGCGGTGGTCCGCCGGTCGAACGGCGGGGCGCCCAGCCGGTCGCTCTCGCCCCCGGGGGGGCCGGGCGCGGATACTCGCCGCAGTGATCAGGAAGGCCGAGAAGGGCAGGAAGAGGACGACATGACCGACACCACCGCCGCACCCCGCACCGTGGGTGTCCTGGGCACCGGCATCATGGGCGGCGCCATGGCGCGCAACCTCGCGCGGGCCGGGCACACCGTCCGGGCCTGGAACCGCACCCGCGCCAAGGCCGAGCCGCTGTCCGCCGACGGCGTCCAGGTCGTCGACACCCCCGCCGAGGCGGTCCGCGACGCCGATGTGGTGCTGACGATGCTGTTCGACGGCGACACGGTGCTGGAGGTCATGCGCGAGGCGGCCGGCGCGGCCCGCCCGGGCGCCGCCTGGTCGCAGTCGACCACGGCCGGACTGGACACGGTCGCCGCACTGGCGGACCTGGCCCGCGCGCACGACCTGCTGTTCTTCGACGCCCCGGTGCTGGGCACCAAGCAGCCCGCCGAGGCCGGGCAGCTCACGGTGGTGGCGGCGGGACCGGTCGCGGGCCGGGACGCGGTGACCCCGGTGTTCGACGCGATCGGCACCCGCACCCTGTGGGCCGGTGAGGACGGGGCGACGGGTGCCGCGTCCCGGCTGAAGCTGGTCGTCAACAGCTGGGTCATCGCGGCCACCACCGCGACCGGCGAGGCCCTGGCCCTGGCCAAGGCGCTCGGCGTGGACCCGCGGGACTTCCTCGACCTCGTCGCCGGCGGTCCGCTGGACATGGGTTACCTGCGCGCCAAGGCGGACCTGGTGCTCAACGACCGCCTGACGCCGCCGAGTTTCGCCGTGGCCACGGCCGAGAAGGACGCCCGGCTGATCCTGCGGGCCGGGGAGCGGCACGGCGTACGCCTCGACGTGGCCGCCGCGAGCGCCGAACGCTTCGCCCGCGCCGCCGCCGCGGGCCACGCCGACGAGGACATGGTCGCCGCGTACTTCGCCAGCTTCGATGCCAAGGAGTAAGTGCCGAGGGGTCGTCCGCACGTGCCGACGACAAGGAGCAGATGCGGCAGGGGCGTTAGGGAGGCGTCGGTGACAAGGAGGGGGCGGCGGGGAAGTGTTCGCGGAGGTCGGCGGCAAGGAGTAGGCGGCCGGGGACAGTTCGTCCACAGGGAGGACGCGGCCCCGAGCAAGATCGCCCACGATGGCGTGGACCTGTTCGGACACGAGGGAGGGGACTCGCGTGCGCATCCTCCGGTTCACCGGGACCGTCGCCGCCACCACGCTGTTACTGACCGCCGCCCTACCCGCGGCCTCGGCCGCCGCCGCACCACCCGCCGCGCCGACGGCGTCCGTCGCCCCGGCCGGCGCCCCGCTGGACCGGGCGGCGCTCGCCCGGTCCCTGGACGCCGTGCACGAGGCGGGCATGTACGGCGTCTACTCCTCCGTCCGGGACGGCGCACACGCATGGACCGGCGCCTCGGGGGTCGCCGACACGGACACCGGGCGCCCGGTCGCCCCGGGGATGCGGCACCGGGTGGGCAGCATCAGCAAGACGTTCGCCGCGGTCGCCGTGCTCCAACTGGCCGAACGCGGCCGGATCCGGCTCGACGCCCCCGTGGCCGACTACCTGCCGGACCTGATACCCGGCGAGCGCGGCCGGCGGATCACCGTCCGGATGCTGCTGAACCACACCAGCGGCATCGCCGACTACGTGGTCCCCGCCTTCCCCTCCCTCGCCGAGGGCTCGACGGCCAGCCTCGACCAGGAACGCTTCCGCTCCATCCGCCCCGAGGAACTGGTCCGCCTGGGCCTGCGGGCGCCGGCCACGGGCGAGCCCGGCGCGCTGCCCGGCCACTACTCCAACACCAACTACGTCATCGTCGGCCTGCTCCTGGCCAAGGTCACCGGCCAGGACCCGCAGACCTACATCACCCGGCACGTCATCGACCGCGCCGGACTGCGCCACACCTCCTACCCGCGCACCCCCGTCCTCCAGGGACCGCACGCGCGGATGTACGAGAGCTTCTACGGCCTGATCGACCCGCCCCGCGACTACAGCGTCTACGACATGTCGTGGGCCTACACGGCGGGCGCGGTCGTCTCCACCACCGACGACCTGAACCGCTTCTACCGCGCCCTGCTGACCGGGCACCTCGTCGGCCCGGCCGCCCTGAAGGAGATGCAGCGCACGGTCGACGTGGACGGCATGCACTACGGCCTCGGCATCTACGCCGTGGACATCCCCGGCTGCGGCCGGTTCTGGGGGCACGACGGTGCGGTGTTCGGCGCCGGCACCATCGCGCTGTCCAGCCCCGACGGCCGACGGCAGGTCGCGGCGGGCTGGAACCTGATGAAGTACGAGCGGCTCACCGCCGACGGCACGGGCTTCGAGCCGAGCCCGATCGACGACGCCCTCAACCGGTACATCATCGGCGCCCTGTGCCCGTCCGGCACCGCGACGCCCGCGCCGTCGCTGTCGGCGGCACCCGTCCGCCCGGTGCTCACCGGCCCCGACCTGTCCCCGGGCTCCTGGGCGGCCGTCCTGCGCTGACCCGGCCGGCTCAGGCGGCTGTGCCGGGGCGGATCAGCTGACGCAGATCAGCCCCAGCAGGCACAGCTGCTGGGACGAGGAGGACGCCGAGGAGGGCACGGAGGACGAGGAGGACGGCGCCGGGGAGCCGCTCTGCGCGGGCGCGCTGCCGGTGCCGTCCGACGCGGTGGGACCCGAGGAGTGCTGCGCTGTCCCGGACGCCGAGCCGCCGGTCGCGGAGCCGCCGGAGGAGGCCGTGGTCCCGGTGCCCGTGTCCGTCGGCCGCCCGGTGGACTGCGTGCCGGACGGTGCCGTCCGGCGGGCGTCCTGGTGCGCGGCCGGGCGCCTATACGCGTCTGACGCTGCCGACCGCCCCTCCCGGG
>NZ_LR732544.1:6792672-6806115 GCF_902506575.1 Streptomyces mexicanus
GGGCGGGAGTGGTGCGCGGGGGTCCGGTCGGTCACGCGGTCTCCTCTTCGGTGCGTTGCGGCAACAAAGAGAACTCTGTCCAGTTGGCCGGAAATATGAACACCGCCGGGCGGACGCACCGGGGGCACGCGTCGGCCGGCGTACGTCGGCGGGGGCGTGTCACCCGGCGCGCATCGACCGGCGCGCACCCGCCGACGTGCGTCACGCCGGCGCGCGTCAGCCGGCGTCCGCCGCGCAGTGCTCCAGCAGGCCCCGTACGTCCCGGTCCACCACCCGGTAGCGCACCACGCGCCCCTCCTTCTGCCCCTCCACGACCCCGGCCGCGCGCAGCAGCCGCAGGGCCTGGGAGACGGCGGGGTCGTTCATGCCCGTGGCGATCGCCAGGTCGGAGACGGCCAGCGGTCCGGTGCGGTGCAGGGCGAGCAGCAGCGCGAGCCGGTTGGCGTCGGCGAGCAGGGAGAAGCGGTCGGCCCAGGTGCGTACGCGGCCCGCATCGCCGATGGCGGCGATCGCCTCGCACACCCGGTGTCCGTCGATGGTGCGACGGTCCGCTCGGTCGGCAGGCACGAGATGCATGCCGCCATCCTCGCAGGACCCTGTGTGATCTTCGATACCTGCGCAGTTGTGCAGCTATGCAGCAGAGCCCTCGCACCCCTACGGTGGGCAGGCCGTGGTGTTCGGGAAGCCGGTGCGAGACCGGCGCGGCCCTCGCCACTGTGATCGGGGAGTTCAGGCCCACGTCCCGGTACGGGACAGCCACTGGCCGCCGTAGGCGGCCGGGAAGGCGGGCCCGGACGCACCACCCTCCCCCAAGCTCTCGGCTTCGCTCGAGCAGGGTGGTACCCCCCAAGCCAGGAGACCGGCCACGGCAGCTCACGAAGTGATCCACGAGGTGCTGGAGCGTGATGACCGGATGACCCTGCCCGACCCTGCCCGCACGACGCCCGACCCGCGGGCCCACGACAAACCCCCCGCCGCGTTCCGCTGGCGGCGGGAGGACACCCTGAGGACGGCGGGGCTGCTGGCGGTGATCGCCGCCCTGCACGTCGTCGCCTTCGGCATCCTGTTCCTGCTCGTCGTCCCCGAGCACTACCAGGTCGGCACCAAGGCGTTCGGCATCGGCCTCGGCGTCACCGCCTACACCCTCGGCATGCGGCACGCCTTCGACGCCGACCACATCGCCGCCATCGACAACACCACCCGCAAGCTGATGGCCGACGGCAAGCGCCCGGTGTCGGTGGGCTTCTGGTTCGCGCTGGGCCACTCCAGCGTGGTGGTGGCCATGGCCGCGCTGGTGGCGGGCGGCACCCAGCTGGCGGGCACGCTGATGAACGACGACTCGCGCACCCACCAGGCGCTCGGCGTGGTGGGCACCACCGTCTCGGGGACCTTCCTGTACCTCATCGCCGCTCTCAACCTCGTCGCGCTGGCGGGCATCCTGAAGGTCTTCCGGGCGATGCGCGCGGGGACGTACGACGAGCGGGCGCTGGAGGCCCACCTGGACGCGCGCGGCTTCATGAACCGCGTCCTGGGCCGCCTGACGAAGTCCGTCTCGCGCCCCGGCCAGATGTACCCGCTCGGCTTCCTCTTCGGGCTCGGCTTCGACACCGCCACCGAGGTCACGCTGATGGTGATGGCGGGCTCGGGCGCGGCGGCGGGCCTGCCCTGGTACGCCATCCTGTGCCTGCCGCTGCTCTTCGCGGCCGGCATGAGCCTGTTCGACACGCTGGACGGCACGTTCATGAACTTCGCCTACCAGTGGGCGTTCTCCAACCCCGTCCGCAAGGTGTTCTACAACCTGACCATCACCGGTCTGTCCATCGCGGTCGCCTTCCTGATCGGCACGATCGAGCTGGTCGGCGTCCTGCACGACAAGCTCGCCTTGCGCGACCGCGTCACCGGCTGGATCGCCGGCCTCGACCTCGACCACGTCGGCTACGTCATCGTCGGCCTGTTCGTGGTGGTGTGGGCGCTGGCGCTGGCGTACTGGAAGGTGGCCAAGGTGGAGCAGCGGTGGGCGGCCCGCCCGGCGGACACCAACTGAGCGGACACCGACCGAACGGCATCGGCTGGACCGGCGCGGCCCGGGCGCGGCGGCTTGGTCGCTGCGGCCCGGTCGCGGCGACCGCCGGGCCACCGGGCCGATGCCGTGTCACCCGCCCGGCCCGCACCCGCGCGGCCCCGGCCCGGTGGCGGACCCGGCGGGCGGGTGACGCGGTGGGGGACACCGGCGCGCTCCCGGCGGTCCGGCGCCCGGACCTCGGATCCTCGTCATCGACAGGTCCACCGTCCGTACGTTGGGAGGCACCCGCCCATGCCCCGTCCCCCGGCCGCCCGTGCCCTGCTCGCCGCCGTCTGCGCGGCCCTGCTGGCGTCCGCGACCGCGTGCGGCTTCGGCGGGTCCGGCCCGGCCGCCGACGCGTCCGCCTCCGCCGCCGCGGCCAGCCGGCCGGCCGTCCCCGCCTCCCCGGCGCCCAAGGTGCTCACCGCCCTGCAGGCGGAGGCCGCGCTGCTCACCGAGGCCGACATGGGACGGCCGTGGCAGCCCACGCAGGGTGCCGCGACCTGGCACGGCGGGGTGCTCAAGGCGCAAGCCGACCCCCCCGCCTGCCAGCGCCTGCTCGACGCCCTCTACAGCGACGAACCCCTCGGCGAACCGCACGGGACGCAGGCGGTGACCGGCTACGACGACGTGGACGGCGCGGCGCAGCTGCGGCAGCGCGTCCTCTCCCCCCGCCCGGCGAACGTGGACCGCGCGCTGGAGTGGCTGCGCACGATGCCGGACGAGTGTGCCCGTTTCTCGGCGCGGACGCCGCGGCACGGCGTGCAGAGCGTGCAGGTGCGGGAGGTGGCCCTGCCCGAGGTCGGGGACGCCCGCCAGGGCCTGCGGGTCATCTTCACCGGCCCGACGGACTACGAGGACCCGCCCACGCTCACCCTGGACGTGGCCGCCGTGCGGGTCGGCACCGACGCGATCACGGTCAGCACCGGCGCCGAGGGCACGCTCGTGCCGGGCATCGTCACGCGCGCGGTCCAGCAGGCCGTGGGCCGGCTGGACAAGGTCCACGACGGCTTCCACGCCCGCGCGTGAACGACCGGCCCGTACGGGCGGAAAGGCGGCCCTCCCGCGGGTGAAGGGCAGGCCCGTACGGGCGTGAACGACCGGCCCGTACGGGCATGAACCACTCGCCCGTACGGGCATGAACGGCCGACCCGTACGGACGGGAACACGGCCCGTACGGGCTTCAGGCGGCCATGCGGTCCACGGCGTCCTTGGCCTCCTTCAGGCCGGCGCCGGTCGCCTCCCGGTAGAGCTTGATCGCTTCGATCTTCCGTCCGGTGCGGGCCAGTTCGGCCGCCTCCCGCAGTTCCGGCTCGTCCTCGCGCAGCCCCAGGTGGTCCAGGACCAGGTCGAGTTTGCACTCGATCCGGGCCAGGCGGCGCCCGGTACGGGCCGACCGGGCGTCACCGACGAGCTGTTGGGCGAGTACGGCGACCGCGGCCAGGGCCACGGCGACCTCGGCAAAGGTGTCCATGACACCCACCGTAGAGGCCGGGGAACCTAGAAAGCCTCAGCTGCTGCTCATGCTTCGCCGCCTCACAGCGGTGGTGGCGCAGGGGCCGGGCCCAGCGTGGTGGTGCCCGGCGCGGTGCGGTGGCCCAGGCCCGTGCGGTAGGCGTCCAGGGCCGCCTCCACCCGGCCGGTGCGGCGCAGCAGATCACCCAGGAGACGGCACAGGTCGGCCAGGTCGCCGGCCGCGCCCGCCCGCTCCAGCAGGCTCAGCGCGCGGACGTAGTGCTCCTCGGCGGCCTCCGTGTCGTCGGCGTCCTCGGCGATGATGCCGAGCAGCCGGTGCGCGGCGGCGGCGTGCACGGCGCCGCGCTCGGAGGACAGCTCGCCGAGGACCTGCCGCAGCAGGGCGGCGGCCTCCTCGGACCTGCCGCGCCGGTGCAGCACGTCGGCCAGCTCGACCACGACCTGACTGGTGTAGAGGGCGGCCCGGCGGGCGCTGAGCATGTCCTGCGCCGCCCGCAACTCCTCCTCGGCCCGCTCCAGTTCGCCGTTCTGCGCGCAGACGTAGCCGCGCATCCAGTGGCAGTTGGCCAGTTCGGTGCGCAGGTGCAGCTGGCGGTACAGCTCGGCGGCCTTGGCGAGCGAGGCGTCCGCCTCGGCGAGGCGGCCCTCGGCGAGCAGGGTGCGGGCGACGGAGCGGTGCATGCGGGCCACCAGCGCCGGGTCGCCGGCCTGCGGGGCGAGCGCGAGGGCGAACTCGGCGGCCTGCGCGGCCCGCGCGTGCGCGCCCAGGTCCATGTAGGGGCCGATGACGGCGGCGTACAGCAGGAGCAGGGCGTCGGGGTCGTGCAGCCCGCCGCGGTTCAGCTCGTCGAGGGTGGATTCCAGCAGGTAGACGGCGTACCGCAGCTCGCCGGCGAGGTAGTGGGCGACCGCCCGGCCGCGCAGGGCGGGGACGCGGGCGGGCAGCGGCGCGTCGGCCAGGACCTGTTCGCAGCGTTCGAAGTACTCCCGGCCACGGACGATGTCGCCGGTGTCCAGGGCGCACTCGCCGAGGCCGAGCAGGGCGGCGGCCCGCACGTCGGCGAGGTCGAGGCGTTCGGCCTCCGCCAGCAGCCCGGCGTACTGCGCGGCGGCCTCGTCGGCGTCGCCGCAGGCCAGCGTGCGCTGCGCCTCGGTCAGGCGCAGCCTGAGGTCGGTGGCGAGGTGGGCGGGGCGGCCGGTGGCGAGTTCGTCGAAGCCGACGCCGAGACGTGCCGCGAGGTGCCGCAGCGCCTCGTCGGAGGGGCGGACGCGGCCGGCCTCCAGGGTGGAGACGTAGGCGGGGGTGTAGGCGGGCTCTGCCACCTGTCGCTGGGTGAGGCCCCGTTCGCGGCGCAGCCGCTGCACCCGGCGCCCGATGGTCTCCGGGTCGTCCCGCTTCACCATGCGGTCATCATGCCAGTCGGCGCACGTGGCGCGAAGCCTGTCACCGATCTCGCTTCCGCTGCCGGGACGTTGCGCCCATCGGCACTCAACTCACCCTCTACCTCTTTTCGTTGGGCCGCTCAACCCCTAGGTTGGAGAGCGCGTTAAACCCGCTTAATCCGTCACTGTCGCTCTTCCTGTCGCTGCGAGGTCGGTTGCCGTGCTCGGACGCCCTGCCGCGCGCCCCGCTCGCCTCCGTGCGCGTCACGTCAGAGGGCTCGCGGCGGCCGTGATCGCCGTGGCCGCGCTGGTCGGGGCGGCCAACGCGGGCCCCTCCGGGACCACCGCCCCCGAGCCCGTCGAACAGGTCACCGCCCAGGACCGCTGAGCGGCGCCCGGCGCGACGCGGCCCGCCTCCGGCGGACGCCGGCCCACGGCGGTGCCGCCGGTCAGTTCTGGGTCTGCAGCTGCCGCAGCTGGCGGCGTACGTGGTCCAGGGCGCCGTGCCGCCGCCCGGGCACCCTTGCCCGCAACTCCGCCAGCAGCGGCCCGAGTTCACGGGCGCTCGCCGGGTCGGCGATGCGGCCCCACTGGTGGTGGGCCCGGTCGACGGCGGCCTCCACCTGTGGGGCGTCGGCGCTCTGGCCCATGGCCAGGCGGGTGGCGGCGACCGTCAGCCAGGCACGGCAGCTGCGGACGGCGTCACCGGCCATCATCGCCAGGTCGGCCCGGACCTCGCTCCAGTGCAGCGCCTCCTCGGAGGCCGCGCCGTGTTCCCGTACGGCGGCCTGCTCCCAGCGGGCGGCGAACGCGTCGGCGTCGCCGTGCCGCCCGGAGGCCACCCAGGCGGCGAGGGCGGCGTGCGGGTCTCCGGCCGGCGGGCGGCGGCTCGCCAGGACGACGCCCGGCCCCTCCGCGGCGCCGCTCGCCTGCTGCTCCGCGGCGAGCCGGGCGAGCGCCTGCTCGTGCAGTTCCTCCAGCGGCGGCCGGTGCCCGCTGCGCAGGATCGTCGCCACCGCCTTCATGTACGCCGGGACCGCCACCGCGCGCCGGGCGGGCGGCGGTGCGATCCTGCCGTACACGGCGACCGTGGGACCCGCCTCCGGCGGACGCCGGCCCACCTGCTGCCAGCTGTCCGCGTCCGCGTACAGGTCCGCGACGAGCGTGGTGGTGCCGTCCGGGCGCAGCCGCAGCTCGTCGCGCAGCCAGTGCCAGGGCAGGGCGGTGTAGCGGACGGTGGCCGGCGTGGTGCGGGCCAGGGCGAGGTGCAGCAGGTGCTGGCGGCGGTCCACGGCGAGCTGGCCGGTGACGAACACGGTCAGCGGGCCCGGGGCCGCGGCGGCGGCCCGCAGCCGGGTGAGCACGGCCTGCGGGTCCAGCGGGTCGGCGAGTTCCACGACGCTCGCGCTCTGTGTCCCGGCCAGTACGGAGGGCTCGACCGCGGCCAGCACCGGCAGCACGGACGCGGCGTCCACCAGGCGTCCCCTGCCGACGGGCGAGGCCGCGAGCAGCAGCACGGTTCCGGGCATGGTCCCCCCGTCGGTGATCCGGTCGTCGGTCGCGTACGTCAGCACCGTAACCGCTGGCGGCGCGCGGCCGGGGGCCGGACCGGAGACAAGACCGGGCCGGACCGTGGACAAGACCGGGGCCGGACCGGAGACAAGAGCCGCGCGGGGGCCCGTCTCCGCCCGACTTGCCAGGGGTGCGGGGCCGGTGTGCCCTGGAAGCGGGGGCGACGACAGAGAGGAGTGCCTCATGGCTCAGGTGGCACCCACACCCGGCCGCCGCGCTCTGACCTCCGGCCGGAACCAGGGCAGGCCCGACCTGTTCAGCCCGCACGCGCACGCGATCGGACGGTGGGCGGTGCCCTTCGCCATCGGGCTGGTCTACGGCTACTGGGCCGCGGCCAACCGCCGCTCGGGCGGGCCGATCACCGCCTGGAACCTGGTGTTCGGCTTCGTCACCGCGATCGTGTTCACGGTGCTCCTGGCGAGCGTGCTGACACTGGCCCCGCGGCTGCCGCGCGAACTGCACGCTTTCGTGTGGTTCCTCTTCTCCGGCGCGGCCCTGGGCTTCCTGTACAACCAGTCGGGCAGGTCGGTCCTGCTGACCGTCGGCCTGTCCCTGGCCTTCGGGGTGGCCGTCGGCCTGATCTGCTTCTACTGGGTGTACACGCACGAGGACGCCGAGGGACACCGCCTGCGCTGACCGGCACCGCGGTCACCCGAATGTCCGGGCCCCGCTCGCGGGGCCCGCGTCGGCGGGCTTCGCTGGAAGGGTGTCCCGACGCCTGCGCAGCGGCCTGGCGGCCGCACTGATCGCTCTCTCGTGCCTGCTCGTGCCCCTGGGCGCGCTGTCGGCCTGGGCGGCGTACGGGCTCGCCGACACCGGCCGGTACGTCACCGCGATGGCACCGCTGGCCACCGACCCGGACGTGCGCGAGGCCATCGCCGACACCGTCGGAGACGGGATCGTGGACCAGATCCGGCCCGGCACGGACGCCCGGGTGCTGTCCGCGACCGTGGCGCCGTTCGTGCACGACGCGGTGCGGTCCTTCACCCAGACCGCCGCCTTCCGCACGGCCTGGACCGAGGGCAACCGGGTCGCCCACGACGCCGTGCTGCGCGCCCTGCGGGCGGACGACGGTACCGGCGACCGGCCGGTCACCGTGGACCTGGCCCCCGTCACCGCGCACGTCAAGGCCCGCCTGACCCAGGACAACGTGCCGCTGGCCAACCGCATCCCGGTCCAGCACACCGAGGTCGCCCTGGTCCCCGCCCAGGACCTGGGCCGGCTGCGGAAGGGGTTCCACGTGCTGGAGGTCGCCGGCTTCTGGCTGCCGGTCGGGGCCGTCGTGTTCGCCGTCGCCGGGATCGCGCTGGCCGCCCGCCGCCGGCGCGCGATGACCGCCACCGCGCTCGGCACCGCCCTGGGCGGCGCGCTGCTCGCGCTCGCGCTCGCCGTGGGCCGCAGCCTGACGCTGGCCGGTCTGCCCGACGACGTCTCCCCGCCGGCCGCGGGCGCCGTCTACGACGCCCTGACCGCCACCCTGCGCACCACCTCCTGGCTGCTGATGGGGCTGGGCCTGACCGCGGCCGCCCTGACCTGGCTCGTCCGCCGCCGCGCCGGCCGTCCCCGCCCACCGGGCCCGCGTTCCCGCTCGCGTCCGCGCCTGCGGCTGCGGCTGCGCCTGGGACGGCGGCGGCGCGGGGCCGCGGCGCCCGCTCCGGCCCAGTCCCAGGAGCCCACACAGGTGCAGGCCTGACCTCGGTTTTCCTGATTGCGCACGGGAGTTGGGCCCGCCTACTGTCACTGCCATGGCACCCCTCCTCGCATACGAGGACAAAGGCCCCGACAGCCTGCCGTCCTCGCCCGCGCCCTCCTCGCCCCTGCCCCTGGTCCTGGTCCACGGCCACCCCTTCGACCGGACCATGTGGGCCCCGCAGGTGGCGGCGTTCGCCCCCGGCCGCCGGGTGGTCACGCCGGACCTGCGCGGCTACGGAGCCTCCCCGGTGGTGCCCGGCATCACCCCGCTCTCGCGGTTCGCCGAGGACCTCGCGGAGCTGCTGGACGAGCTGAAGGTGGAGACGTTCGTCCTGGGCGGGCTGTCGATGGGCGGACAGATCGTGATGGAGTGCTACCGGCAGTTCCCGGAGCGCATCCGCGGTCTGGTCCTCGCCGACACCTTCGCCGCGCCGGAGACGGACGAGGGCAGGCGGACCCGCCGCGCGATGGCGGACCGCCTGCTGCGCGAGGGCATGCGCGGATACGCCGACGAGGTGCTGGAGAAGATGGTCTCCCCCCACGCCGACCCCCAGGTCAAGGCGCACGTCCACCGCATGATGACGGCCACCGCGCCCGAGGGCGCCGCGGCGGCCCTGCGCGGCCGGGCCGAACGCCCCGACTACCGCGAGCTGCTGACCCGGGTGACGGTGCCGGCCCTCGTCGTCGTGGGCGAGGAGGACACCTACACCCCGGTCGCGGACGCCGAGGCGCTGCACGCCGCGCTCCCCGACTCCACCCTCCGCGTCGTCCGGGGCGCGGCCCACATGCCCAACCTGGAACGCCCCGACGAGTTCAACCGGGTTCTCGCCGAGTTCCTGGCGCGGCTCGACGGGGCCTCGTAGGCTCCTCAGCCGTGGCCGCGCCCCGGGACGAACTGGACGACGAGCCGGCCGACGAGCCAGGCGCCGGGCCGGCCGGCGACGCCGCCCGCCGGCCGCGCCGGCGCGGCGCGGCCCGGTGCGCCGGGCTGCTGTTCGCCGGGGTGAGCGCGGTCGTCGGCTGCCGGCTCGCCGACACCGACGGCATCACGCCCGTGCCCCAGCTGCTCGCCTTCCTGCCGTGGCTGCTCGTCCCCACCGGCCTGGGCCTGGCCCTCACCCTGCGCGGCCGCTGGTGGCCCGGCGCCGTGTGGGGCGTGGCGCTCCTCGGTCTGCTGGCGTGGTTCATCGAGCCGTACGGCAAGGACGCCCAGCCCTCCGGGACCCCCGTCGCCGGGCTGCGGGTCCTCACCTCGAACGTCGAGTTCGGCCGCGCCGCCCCGGCCCTTGTCCCGCTCGTGCGCCGCGAACGGCCCGCCGTCGTCTTCGTCGAGGAATGCGAGGAGACCTGCCGTACGACGCTGCTCCACGACCTCGGCGGCGACTACCCGTACCGGCAGGCGGTCGCCGAGTCCGGCTCGCGGGGCTCCCTCGTCCTCAGCAGATACGCCCTGCGGGGCACCGACGGCGTCCACGGCACCATGGGCATGCCCGGTGCGGTCGCCGACGTGCGCGGCCACCCCGTACGGCTGCAACTGGCGCACCCCATGCCCCCGCTGCCCGGCCAGGTCGCCCTCTGGCACCGCGAACTCGCCCGCCTGCGTGCCTTCGCCGCCGCCGACCCGCACGCCCCGACGATCCTGGCCGGCGACTTCAACGCCTCCCAGGACCACGCGGCCTTCCGCCGCATCCTCGACACCGGCCTGCACGACGCGGCCCGCCTCGCCGGCTCCGACCGCACCCCGAGCTGGCCGGCCCGCACCACCCCCACGCTGGGCGCCCAGATCGACCACGTCCTGATCTCCCCGGACTTCGCCGCCGACCGTGCCCGCTTCCCGCGCCTGCCCGGCACCGACCACCGCGCCCTGCTGGTCGACCTCACGCTGTACGTGCCCCGGACCGCCTCCGGGCGCCCTTGACACAGCCCGGCCCCGGCCGCTCGCCCCTGCCCAAGATCACCAACGGGGCCGCTAACCTTACGTGTCCGTCCTGGCCAGGGATCGACGGGAACAACTCAGCGAAGGGTTGCGCACATGGGCATTCTCACTCGCCTGCGGAACGCGTTCGGCCGACGCAAGGGGCGTACGGCCGCGGCAGAGGGTGCGGAACAGGTACGGACCCAGGAGCCGTCCCCGACGCCGGCTCCGGAGCCGACCCCGGCCCCGGAGCCGTCCGCGCAGCCGGAGCCCAAGGTCCAGCTCCGGCGCGGGGTCTCGGGAGGCAGCGGGGAGGCCGACGACCGGGGGGACGCGGAGGGCTGCGGGGACGCGGAGGGCTGCGGCGTCTCGGGGTGCCGCGACGGTTCGCGGTGCGGCGCGGCTTCGGAGTGCCGCGCGCGCAGGGCGTCGACCTTCAGCTGCATGGTCTCGTCGGGGCGGCGCGGGGTCCGGTGCGGGGGTATGGGCTCCGGCTGCGTGGATCGGTCACGCTCGGTCCGCGCGGAGCCGTCGGTCCGCGCCGAGCCGTCGTCGGGCCGCGGCCGTTCGGCCGAGCGGTCGTGTGCGTCCCGCGCCGCGCCGTCGTGTTCGGGTCGTCCGGCGGAGCCGTCCTGCCCGCGCAGGGCGGCGACGTTCAGGCGCATCGTCTCGTCCGCCGGCAGCGGACCGGCTCCGGGGGCGCGGCCCGGTGCGCCGCCGGGCCCATCGGTCCGGCGGCCTTCCTCCGGAAGGCCCTCCCCCTGCCCTGAATCGGTCACGACTGCGTCTCCCTCCGCACTCCGTGTTGCTCGCGCGGGTCGACACAGCCGCCGCGGACGCGGCCGCCAGCCCCCTCACTCCCAGCCGCCTCGCGGCTCTCGCGGCCACACAAAATTATCAGCCGCCTTTTCACTTTCTCCGCATGAGAACGGGTCAGAAACGAACACACAAGAAACGCACAGTGCTGTGGGTCCGGTCACGGCCGTTAACCTGGCCTCATGCCTCGTTACGAGTACCGGTGCCGCAGTTGCGGTGACACGTTCGAACTGAGCCGTCCCATGGCAGAGTCCGGCGCCCCGGCGACCTGCCCCGCCGGACACGACGACACGGTCAAGCTGCTGTCCACGGTCGCGGTCGGCGGCTCGGCGGCCGGACCGGCCTCCGCGCCGTCGTCCGGTGCCGGCGGAGGCGGATGCTGCGGCGGCGGTTGCTGCGGCGGCTGACCGCCGGCTCCCGGCCGCTCCGGTGCGCCGGAAGGACCCGGAGCGGCCCGGTACGGCCCGGCCCGGCCCGGCGGGCCCTACGGGTGCGCCCGGGCGGCCTCGAGGAACTCCCGTACGATCCGCTCCCCGGCCAGCACTCCGCGCTCGGGCAGCGCGCTGATGCCGGGCGCCGTCCAGCCGGTGTCGGCCAGTTCGCCGTGGCCGGGACGCCAGCCGCGGTCCACGGCCAGCAGCAGGTCCGCGTCCAGCAGCGAGTCGCCCGCGCCGAGCACCAGGTCGGCGCCGGTGCGGCGGGCGACCTCGCGGACGGCGGCGCTCTTGGTGAGCGGCTGCGGGACGGCGTAGACCTTGCGGCCCTGCAGCGAGACCGTCCAGCCGCGCTGCTCCGCCCACGCGCCGAGCTCCTTCACCCAGTCCTCGGGCAGCAGGTCGCGCTCGACGACGAGATAGGCGAACAGGTCCTCCGCGACCCGGTGCTTGCGCACCCACACCGGGTCGGCGGTGCGCAGCAGGTGCTCGCGCACCTCGGCGAGCGGCGCGCACTCCCCGGCCAGCCGCTCGGTCACCCGGCGGTGCCAGCCCGGGTCGGAGACGCCGTCCACCAGCAGATGTCCGCCGTTGGCGCAGACGGCGTACTTCGGCGCGGGGCCCGGCAGATTGATGCGCAGGTACTGCTTGCGGGTGCGGGTCGTGGTCGGTACGAACAGCGCCGTGTCGGCCAGTTCGGTGAGCAACCGCGCGGCGGTCTCCGTCAGGTACGACAGCGGCTTGCTCTCGTGCACCTCCACGCACAGCAGCCGCGGCGCCCGGGCGTCCGGCATGGTCAGCGCCAGCGCCGCGGACGAGTAGATGAGCGTACGGTCCAGGTCGCTCGCCACCAGCACCGGCATCACCGGGTCACCGCCCGGCCGTCGGCGCCGGTCGCCGCGCGCGTGTAGCGGGGGTGGATCAGCCCGACGCAGGAGTACGGCAGGTCGTCCACCTCCTCCACCGGGACCCCGCGCTGGGCGGCCAGCAGCCGTATGTGGTCCAGCTCCGCGCCGGCCCCCCTGCGGGCGAGGATCCGCCAGGGCACCCGGCGCAGCAGCACGCGGGTGGTCTCGCCGACGCCCGGCTTGACGAGGTTCACGTCGTGGATGCCGTACTCCTCGCTGATCCGCTCGACCGCCGCCCAGCCCGCCCAGGTCGGGGTGCGGTCGGCGGACAGCAGTTCCTTGGCGGTGGTGTCGGCGGCGTCCGCCACCTGCGGGAAGCGGGCGGAGACGGCGTCGAGGAACAGGTTCGAGACGTCGGCGCCGGCCAGGTCGCGGTAGAACTTCGCGCCGTGGAAGTCGTGCGGGCCGACCAGGTCCGCGCGCAGCACCGTCCGCGACACCAGCCCGGAGACCGTGGAGTTCAGGCAGGCGGAGGGGATGAGGAAGTCCTCCCGGGTGCCGTAGGTGCGCACGCAGGAGCCCGGGTCGGCGAGCACCGCGATCTCCGGGTCGAAGCCGGTGACGCCCTCGCTCAGTTCGAACGCACGGATGGCCTCGGCCAGTTCCCGGGTGATGGCGCCCTTGCCGGTCCAGCCGTCGACGAAGACGACGTCGGCCGGGTCGTGGTGGGCGGCCAGCCAGCGCAGCGCGTTGGCGTCGATGCCCCGGCCGCGCACGATCGACACCGCGTAGTGCGGCAGGTCCAGGCCGTGCCGGAACCGGGCCCAGCGGCGCATCAGGATCCCGACCGGGGTGCCGGCCCGGGCCAGCGAGACCAGCACCGGGCGGGGGATGGGGGTCCCCCCGCTCGAGCGCATTCGAGAGTGGGGGAGCTCGGCCAGGACCGTCTCGGTGACCGCGCCGACGGCCTGGGCGATCCGGGCCGCGGAGGACTCCAGGGCGCTGTGGAACAGCTCCTGGTACTGCTCACTGGGCTGATACTCCACCGGCAGCGACTCCGCGTAGTGCGCGCCGCCGTTCTGGATCGCCTCCTCGCGCTCCTCGATCGGCGCCTCCAGCGTCACCTCCGACAGATCCTGCAGCAGCCAGCCGACCTCCTCGGGCGCGTAGGAGGAGAACGCGGGGCCGCGCAGCGGGTCGGGCAGCATGGCGGGGGTCTTCCGGGTGGGGTGGCAGGAGCGGGAT
>NZ_LR732544.1:6806216-6833237 GCF_902506575.1 Streptomyces mexicanus
GCTGAGGGCGAGGCTACCGTGCGAAGGACCAAGGAGTGTGACGTACCGTCGGTCCCGGTACCGGGAAGGCCCTGCCGATTCACCCGGGGGGACGCTTGTACGGGTCCGTGCCCTCACCTCGGGTGGGGGCGGGAACTCCCAGGCGTTCTCATGGAGGGGAGGGTCACCCCGCCGACGACCGAGGGGAATCAGGGATGCGGAAGCCAAGGCACCGCCTGCGGGCCGCCCACGCCGCCGTCGCGGTGGCCGTGCTGGCCGCCGCCGGCTGCGACGCGGCCGGTCATACCGCCTCCGGCCGGCAGGACTCCGGGGCGAGAGGCGACCGGCCCTCCGCCGCCGCTCCGGCCTGGGACACCAGCCCGGACTCGGTGGCCGCGGTCGGCGACTCCATCACCCGGGGCTTCGACACCTGCACGGTGCTCTCGGACTGCCCGCAGTCGTCCTGGGCGACCGGCACCGACGCCTCCGTCGACAGTCTGGCCATGCGGCTGCTGGGGGCGTCCGAGGTGACCCGGCGCAGCTGGAACCACGCGGTGACCGGCGCCCGGATGAGTGACCTGAAGGGGCAGATCACCCGAGCGGCCGTGCACAAGCCGGAGCTGGTCGCGGTGATGGTGGGGGCCAACGACGCCTGCCGGGACTCCACCGCGCAGATGACGTCCGTCGCCGACTTCCGCAGCCAGTTCCAGGACGCCATGGACACCCTGCGCCGCGAGCTGCCGGCGGCGGAGGTGTACGTCGCCAGCGTGCCGAACCTGAAGCGGCTGTGGTCCCAGGGGCGGACCAACCCGCTGGGCAAGCAGATCTGGAAGCTGGGCATCTGCCCGTCGATGCTGGGCGACGCCGACGCGCTGGACGCGGCGGCCGGCCAGCGCCGCCAGACGGTGCAGGACCGGGTGGTGGCGTACAACAAGGTGCTGAAGGAGGTCTGCGCGAAGGACCTCCGCTGCCGCTTCGACGGCAACGCCGTCTACGACTACCGGTTCGGCACCGGGCAGCTCAGCCGCTGGGACTGGTTCCATCCCAGCCGCGACGGGCAGGCCAAGCTGGCGGAGATCGCCTACCGCGTCGTCACCGCGAAGAAGCCGTGACCTAGGGTGTGCCGCATGAGTGAACTCTTCGGCACGCTGGCCGACGGCACTGCGGTCCACCGCTGGACGCTGCAGCGGGCCGGGGTGCGGGTGCGGGTGCTGTCGTACGGCGGGATCGTGCAGTCCGTCGAGACACCCGACCGTGCCGGGCGCTCGGCGAACGTGGTGCTGGGCTTCGACGACCTCGACGGCTACCTCGCCCACCCCGAGCCGTACCTCGGCGCGCTGGTCGGCCGGTACGCCAACCGGATCGCCGGCGGCCGCTTCCCCCTGGACGGGCGGACGTACACGCTCGCGCGCAACGACGGCCCCAACGCGCTGCACGGCGGCGAGCGCGGCTTCGACAAGCGGGTGTGGGAGGTCACCCCGATCGAGCACGGGCTGCGCCTGAGCCGGGTCAGCCCGCACGGCGAGGAGGGCTTTCCCGGCAGGCTGGAGGTCACGGCGCGGTACACGCTCGAGGAGTCCGGCGCGCTGCGCATCGCCTACGAGGCCGTCACCGACGCCCCGACGGTGGTGAACCTGACCAACCACACGTACTGGAACCTCGCCGGCTCGGGCGACGCCACCGGCCACACGCTGCGCCTGGCCGCCTCCCGCTACACCCCGGTCGACGGGGACCTGATCCCCACGGGCGACCTCGCGGAGGTCTCCGGCACCCGTTTCGACTTCCGCAGCTCCCGCCCGGTCGGCGCGGGCTACGACCACAACTTCGTCCTCGACAAGGGCGTGAGCGAGGCCGCCGAGCAGGTCGCCGAACTCCACGACCCGGTCTCCGGGCGCCTGCTGACGGTGGCGACGACCGAGCCGGGTCTGCAGCTGTACACCGCGGACCACATCACCGCCCCGTTCTCCCCCGGCGCCGGCGTCGCCCTGGAGACCCAGCACTTCCCGGACTCCCCGAACCGTCCGCGGTTCCCGAGCACCGAGCTGAGGCCGGGTCAGGTCTACCGCTCGGAGACGGTGTACGGGTTCGCGGTGCGGTAGCTCCGGCCGCCCGGCGGTCCATGCGCCCCGCGCGCCCCCGGTCCGGACGTCCATGCGCCCCGGTCCGGACGTCCATGTGCTTTGTTGCGGACGCCCGTGCGCCCCAACCTCAGGCCGCGCGCCCGGGCCCGGACGCCACGAGCCCCGGTCCAGGGGTCAGGTCCCGGGCCGGGGCTGTTCGTGGGGCGACTCGTCCCGGATCAGACGTTAATCGCCGAGGCCGCCGACAGGCCCCGGATCGAACGCCCCGGCGCGATTTCGTACAAACCCTTCACAGCTGCCCGCGGCTTCCGCGTCCGCGGCCCGCTCCTGCTCGCCCAGCAGCTCGCGGGCGAGCAGGGTGGCGCCCGCGACCGCGCCCGGCATGAGGAACACCGCCACGAACGGCACCAGGAAGGCCAGCCCCAGCGGGGTGCCGAAGCCCCACACCAGCGTCTTGCGGGAGCGCAGCAGGGCGAGGCGGTCGCGCAGTGCGACGCCCCGGCGCTGCAGGGCGACGGCGGTCAGCTCCTCGGTGAGGAAGAACCCGGTGACGAAGAAGCCGATCACCGGCACCACGGTCTGGCCGACGAAGGGCAGGAAGCCCGCCGCGAACAGCAGCACCCCCCACACGGCGGCCCGCACGACGATCCGCAGCCCGTCGCAGCCGGAGACCCACAGCTCCCGCCACAGGGGCAGGGCGGACTCGGGCGCCGTGCCGTCCGGGGAGACGTCCCGGTCGACCTGCTCGGAGAGGTTCTCGTAGAACGGCTGGCCGATCAGCAGGGTGACCGCGGTGAAGCTGACCACCGCCAGCAGCAGTCCCAGGGCGAAGAGCACCGCGGTGAGCAGGCCGCGGAACAGACCGAGCCAGGGGCTCGGCCAGCCGTCGGCGAACGGGGTGGCCCAGCCGACGAGGTCCTCGCCCCACAGGGCGAGGGCGACGAGCGCCGCCGCGTACAGCACCAGCGTGATCAGGCCGGGCAGCAGTCCGAAGCCGTACGCCCGGCCGTGCCGGGCCATCCAGCGCTGTCCCTGCAGCAGACAGCGGAAACCCACCCCGAGATCACGCATGGGCCCCACTGTAGCGAGGGCGACCTCACGCCGAGGGCCCGCACCCTCGGCGGGTGCGGGCCCTGCGGGGTCCCCCGATCGCGCGGTTCGCTCAGGCGAGGGTGACCGTGATGTTGCCCCGGGTCGCCTTGGAGTACGGGCACACCTGGTGGGCCTTCTCCACCAGGCTCCTGGCGGTGGCGGCGTCCACGTTCGGGATGTCGGCCGAGATCTCGACGATGATCCCGAAGCCGTCCTCGTTCTTGCCGATGCCGACCTTCGCGGTGACGGTCGAGCCGGAGATGTCGGCGCCCTCCTGGCGGGCGACGACGCCGAGGGCGCCCTGGAAGCAGGCGCTGTACCCGGCGGCGAACAGCTGCTCGGGGTTGGTGCCGGCGCCGCTGCCGCCCATCTCCTTGGGCGGGTTCACGACGACGTCGATCTTGCCGTCGTCGGTGGCGACCCGGCCGTCGCGGCCGCCTTCGGCGGTGGCGACGGCGGTGTACAGGACGTCGGACTGCTGGATGGGCATGGGGTGTGTTCCTCCTAGGTCCGCCGCGACTCGCGCCCACGATCACGACGATTTCGGAAAGAATTTACCGCATCCCGGAATCTCCGGGAAGGCGGACCGGCGTGGGCGGGCAGCGGGCGCGGTCAGAGCTTGACGATCATCTTTCCGGTGTTCTCCCCGCGCAGCACGCCGAGGAAGGCGTCCAGGGTGTGCTCGACGCCCTCGACGACGGTCTCCCGGTACTTCAGCTCGCCCGAGCGCACCCACGGGCCGACCTCGCGCACGAACTGCGGCTGCAGGTCGTAGTGGTCACCGACGAGGAAGCCCTCGATCCGGCCGCGGGTCTGGATGAGGCGGGCGAGGTTGCGCGGACCGGGGGCGGGCTCGGTGTTGTTGTAGACCGAGATCATGCCGCAGATCGCGATCCGGCCGCCCCTGTTGAGGGAGCCGATCGCGGCCTCCAGGTGGTCGCCGCCGACGTTGTCGAAGTAGACGTCGATGCCGTCGGGAGCGGCGGCGCGCAGCTGCTCGCTCACGGGGCCCTCCTTGTAGTTGAAGGCGGCGTCGAAGCCGTACTCCTCCAGGAGCAGCTTGACCTTCTCGTCGGACCCGGCCGAGCCGATGACCCGGGAGGCGCCCTTCAGCTTCGCGAGCTGCCCGACCTGGCTGCCGACGGCGCCGGCCGCGCCCGAGACGAAGACGATGTCGCCCTCCTTGAAGGAGGCGGTGCGCAACAGGCCCGCGTAGGCGGTCAGACCGGTCATGCCGAGGACGCCGAGGTACGTCGACAGGGGGGCGGCCTCCGGGTCGACCGTGACCGCGTGCCGGGCGTCCACGGCGGCGTACTCGCGCCAGCCGCCGAAGTGCAGGACGTGGTCGCCGACGGAGATGCCCACCGCGCGCGAGGCGACGACCTCGCCGACCGCGCCGCCCTGCATCGGCCGGTTCAGCTCGTAGGGCGCCACGTACGACTTGGCCGCGCTCATCCTGCCGCGCATGTACGGGTCCACGGAGAGGTACTCGTTCCGTACGAGGACCTGTCCCTCGCCCGGCTCCGGGAGCGGGGCCTCGACCAGGGCGAAGTTCTCGGGCGCGGGCCAGCCGACCGGCCGGCTGAGCAGGTGCCATTCACGGCTGACGGCGGGAAGTGCGGGGGTGTCGGACATGGTGGCGCCTTTCCTCGGTGGGGGCTGGGAGGGAGCCCATAAACTTCAGTACCTGAAACAACCATGCGCCTGAATATTTCAGGCTGTCAAGCAAACGGGTACCCTGGACACCATGGCCACACCACCGAAGACCCGCCGCCCCGATGCGCTGACCATGGAGGTCGTCGAGCTGATCGGTGACGTCGTGGCCCGCTTCTACGAGGACTACGAGGACGCCGCCGGGGAGCACGCGCTGACCGGCGCGCAGGCGCGGCTGCTGAGCCTGCTGTCCCTGGAGCCGCTGCCGATGCGCAAGCTCGCGCAGAAGCTCAAGTGCGAGCCGTCGAACGTGACGGGGATCGTGGACCGGCTGGAGGTGCGCGGCCTGGTCGAGCGGCGGCCCGATCCGGCCGACCGGCGGGTGAAGCTGGCGGCGGCGACCGAGGAGGGGCGCCGGGTCGCGCGGGAGCTGCGCGAGGGCCTGCGGTTCGCCCGCGAGCCGCTGGCCGGGCTCAGCGAGGACGAGCGGCTGGCTTTGCGCGATTTGCTCCGGCGGATGCTGGGCGACGCCGCCTGAGCGGCCCGCGGCGCCGGCGGCCGGTCGAGGGGGCCTCCTCGATCAGGCCGGACCGGACCCCACAGCCCCGCACGCGGCCGCCGCGTCGATCAGGCCGGACCCGGCCGCCCGCCCCGGACCGGGCACGCCGGTCGTGGCCGGCCGACCGGCGGCCGGGACCCCCTTCAGCTGCACCACCACAGGACGCGCCGGCACTCCTGGGTCTTCGTCGGACTCGGGGCCGGGGCCGGGGACCCCGGTGCCGAGGACGGTCCGGCCGTGGGGCCCGGGTCCGGGGCCGCCGGGGTCGTACCGGCGGACGGGCCACCGCCCCCGCTCGTCACCGCGCCCGCGCCCCGGCCCGCTCCGGCGCCCGCCCAGCGGTCCGTCGGCGACGGGGCGCCCGATCCGCTCGCCCCGGGACGCGGCGGGTCGCCCGCCCGGGAGGCGGACGGGGACGCGGACGTCGAGGCGGCCGCCGCGCGCGCCGTCGCGGTGATTCCGGGGACCTGTCCGGGCGAGCGGGCCGCCTCGGCGGCGTCCGGGTCCGCCGTGGAGCCGTCCGCCGCGTCGTCGCCCGCCGCGGCCGGGCCGGGGCCGGAGAAGGACGGCAGGCGGGGCGCGTCGACACCCACCTCGGACAGGCTCAGGCCGCCCGCCGCCAGGACGAAGCCCGCCCCGATCAGCAGGGCACGGCGCCGGCGCCTGCGGTGGGCCGCGGCCTTGCGGTCGCGACGACTGCCGGCCGCGTCCGCCGGCCCGTCGCCCGCCGCGCCCCGCCCGCTCGCGCGCCGCTGCGCGCGCCCGCGCCTCCGGCGGTGTGTGGTCCACCGCGCCGCTGCGGCCGCTGTCCAGGCGGGTGATCCTGCGCCGCGGCCGATTGGTCTAGTCCCATTCTGGTCCAGACCATTGACCCGCCCGGTGTGCGGGCGCTATCCCATACGCATCAACACCTCGCTGACGCACGGGAATTCGCGACCCCCCACTCCTCACACCGGGACTGACATGAGACGCATGCGTTCCTTCCGCGCGGCCCTCACCGCAGCCGCCACCGCCGCGGCGTCGGTGGCCCTCGCGCTGACGGGCACCGGCGCGGCCCAGGCGGCCACCCCGCTGCCGAACCGTGTCTTCGCCCCCTACTTCGAGGCCCGGACCGGCGAGAGCCCCGCCGCCCTGGCCGCGCAGTCCGGCGCCAAGCATCTGACGATGGCGTTCCTGCAGACGGCGTCCAAGGGCTCCTGCACGCCGTACTGGGGCGGCGACACGAGCATGCCGGTCGCCGCCTCCAGCTTCGGTACCGACATCAAGACGATCCAGGCGGGCGGCGGCGACGTCATCCCGTCGTTCGGCGGCTACACCGCCGACACCACCGGCACCGAGATCGCCGACAGCTGCACCGACGTCCAGCAGATCGCCGCCGCCTACGAGAAGGTCATCACCACCTACGACATCTCGCGGCTGGACATGGACGTCGAGGTCGACTCCCTGGACAACACCGCCGGGATCGACCGCCGCAACAAGGCCATCAAGCTGGTCCAGGACTGGGCGGCGGCCAACGGCCGCACGGTCCAGATCTCCTACACCCTGCCGACGACCACCCACGGGCTCGCGGACAACGGCGTGGCCCTGCTGCGCAACGCGGTGAGCAACGGCGCACGGGTCGACGTCGTGAACCTCATGACGTTCGACTACTACGACAACCAGGCCCATGACATGGCCAAGGACACCCAGACCGCCGCCCAGGGCCTGCACGACACCCTGGCCCAGCTGTACCCGGGCAAGACCTCGGCGCAGCTGTGGGGCATGGTCGGCGTCACCGAGATGATCGGCGTCGACGACTTCGGCCCGGCCGAGACCTTCAGCCTGGCCAACGCCCGGACCGTGTACGACTGGGCGGTCTCCCAGGGCATCAACACCCTGTCCTTCTGGGCGCTGCAGCGGGACAACGGCAGCTGCGCGGGCGGCGCCGCCGCCGACAACTGCTCCGGCATCCAGCAGAACACCTGGGACTTCACACACGTCTTCGCACCGTTCACCGGGGGCAGCACCGCCCCGGCCAACGACTTCTCCGTGTCGCTCGCCCCGGCCTCCGGCTCGGTGACCGCCGGCCAGTCGACGACCACCACCGTGAAGACGGCGGTGACGGCCGGTCAGGCCCAGCAGGTGAAGCTGTCGGTCAGCGGGGCCCCGGCGGGTGTCACCGCCTCCCTCAGCCCGTCCTCGGTGACGGCCGGCGGCTCCGCGACACTCACCCTGGCCACCGCCTCGGCCACCGCCTCGGGCACGTACCGGATCACCGTCACCGGCACCGGCACCGCCGGCAGCCACGCGGCGACGTACGCGCTGACGGTCACCGGCGGCAGCGGCCACCAGTGCACGGCCGCCCCGTGGGCCAAGGACGCGGTGTACACCGGCGGCCAGCAGGTCTCGCACAACGGTCACACCTGGAAGGCCAAGTGGTGGACGACGGGCGAGGAGCCCGGCACGACGGGAGAGTGGGGCGTGTGGCAGGACCTCGGCCCCTGCTGAGGCGGGTCCCGCTCCCCCGGTCCTGAGGGCCGCTCACCCCCTGGAGTGGTCCGGATCCTCGCCGGTACGGCGCCGATCCGGACCACTCGCCCGCGTGTGCGGTCAACCCGCTTGTGCGGCCGAGGAGTTCAGCGGACCGCCGTCCGTCCGGACGCTGCCCCGGCCGCGCGCCAGGGCGAGGTAGACGCCGGCCGCCAGGACCATGCCGACGGGCAGGGAGAGGTCGGTGCCGTGCAGGGCCCGGGCCACGGGGCCGGCGTAGAGCGCGGTGTCGACACACAGGAGCGCCGCCACGGCGCCGATGACGAGGGCGGCGGCCCCGGCGGGGGTGACCCCGCCGGGGGACCAGAACGGACCGCCGGGGCTCTCGTCGCTCAGCTGGTGTCCGTCGTAGCGGTTGCGCCGCCACAGCACGTCGGCGGCGTAGATCGCCATGCTGGGGCCCATCAGGGTGACCATGAGCTGCAGCACGCTGTCGACCGTGTCCAGGAAGTCGGAGACCAGCAGGGCGTACAGGGTGAGCGCGATCCCGAGGGCGCCGTCGAGGGCGACGCTGCGCGAGCGGCGGATGCGCACCCCGACGGCCTGCAGGCACAGGCCGGAGCTGTAGGCGGTCATGGCGTTGTTGGCGACGGCGGACAGCACGACGGCGAGCAGGAAGGCCGGCTCGAACCAGGACGGGACGATGGCCAGCAGGGCGCTCTGCGGGTCGCTCATGTCCAGCGCGGTCCCGGCGAGCGCGCCGAGCGCGGTGAACAGGACGCTGGGGACATAGGCGCCGAGCGCGGTCCATCCCGCGATGGCCTTGGCGCTGGTCTCGCGCGGGAGGTAGCGGGCGAAGTCGGCGCTGTTGCTGTAGGACAGCGGCGCGGAGGCGACGAGCCCGAGTCCGCCGGCCAGCGCGGCCGGCAGCGCCCCGCCGTGCAGCGGCTGCCGGGGTTGGTAGTGCCAGTCGGCGTGGCCGAACACATAGACGGCCAGGACCGCGAAGACGGCGACGAGCAGCACGGTGAACGGCAGGGAGAGCCGCACGATGGCCCCGTGCCCGTAGACGCTGATGGCGAGGGTCACGGCGGCGACGGCGATGATGATCACCACCTTGAGGGCCGTGTTCGGGCGCACTCCGGCCTTCTCGACCAGGGCGAAGGCGGCCAGCGAACCGGCGGCCCAGCTCAGGGCCAGGTAGCAGACGGAGGCGAACCAGCCGATGACCGCGAGGCTCACCCGGTTGCCGCGGATGCCGTACATGGCCCGCGTGATGACCTCGCCGGGCGTGCCGGCCGCGGGCCCGCTGATCGCGACCAGCCCGACGAGCGCCCAGAGCAGGTTGCCCACGACGATCACGGCGAGCGCCTGGACCAGGGTCAGGCCCATGAGGATCAGCGCGCCGCCGACGACCAGGCTCAGGTAGCTGACGTTGGGCGCTGCCCACACCGCGAACAGGTCCCGCGGCCGGCCGTGGCGCTCGCCGTCGGGGATGACGTCGATGCCGTGCGCCTCCACACCGCCGGTCCGGTCGCCGGCGCGGGCCTGTCCGGACGAGGGCGCCTGGGGATCTGGAACCGTGGCTGTCATGGGGTCCTCCGAACCGGCAAGCCCTGGAGCGCGAGCCGCACTCCCGGCGTGGGCACGCCTATTGGTCGTGCGTCCAATTGATTATTGGTCGCACATCCAATAGCGTGCGGGGCATGGCGTCAAGCGTTCAGACGAAACGAGTGCGCAAATCCCCCGAGGAGCGCCGCAGCGAGATCCTGTCCGCCGCGGCCGCGATCGCCCTGACCGAGGGTCTGGAGTGCATCACCGTGCGCCGGGTGGCCGAGGAACTGGCCGTCCGGCCCGGCCTGATCAGCCACTACTTCCCGGTCGCCGAGGACCTCGTCGCGGAGGCCTTCGGCGTCGCCGCGACGGCCGAACTGGACGACCTGATCCCCCGCGAGCGCCCGACGGGCGGCCCGGTCGAGCACCTGGCGCGCTTCTTCTCGCTGACCGTCGGGGAGAGCTACGACGGCATGAGCAGGCTGTGGCTCAACGCCCGGCACCTGAGCCGCTACCGCCCCGCGCTGCGCGACCGCGTCGGCCACCAGGAGGCGCTGTGGCGCGAGCGGCTCAGCGGGCTCCTGCGCGACGGAGTGGAGGCGGGGGTGTTCCACACCCCCGACCCGCTGCTGGCGGCCGTCCAGATCCTCGTCGTCCTGGACGGCCTGGGCGCCCACGCCAACACCGTTCGCGGCGCCCGTTCGCCGGTGATCACCCACATGGCCGTCACCACCGCGGAACGCGAGCTGGGCCTGGCGCACGGCACGCTGCTCGCCCACCTGGACGGCCGGGACCCGGCGCCCGGGTGACCCGGACCCGCCCCTGTCCACCTGTGTCCAGGTGGACACACGTGGGTGCCCGTCCTCGTCCAGGTGGACACACGTGGGTGCCCGTCCTCGTCCAGGTGGCCACAGGTGGGTGCCCGTCCGCCTGAGCACCGGCACCGGCGCCTGCTCGGCGCCGTGGGGCCCGGGCCCCACTCGCCCGCGACACCTCGGCCGTCCGACGCGGCATACGTCGAGCGGCATCACACGCCGTGTGCTGCGGGGCGCACCCTGACCGACGGAACGCACACCGACCCGCCAAACACCCACCGACCCGCCAAACACACACCACACACCGACTGGCGGAACACACCCCGACCCGCCGAACACACCCCGACCGGGGCAGGACACACACCCACCGGCGGAACACACCCCCACCGGGGCAGGACACACCCCCACCGGCGGAACACACCCCGACCGGCAGGACACACCTCCAGCGACGCCTGACCGACGCGACACACACCCCCACCCACCCGACCGCCCCTGCCCGACGCGACGCACCCCGCACATCGCGGCCGACCCAGCCCTGAAGGAGCCCTTTCGTGCCCGCCGACCTCGTTCTGCTCTCCGCCCGGCTGCTCGATCCGGCCACCGGCGACCTGCTGCCGCACACCGCGCTCGCCGCGCACGACGGCCGTATCACCCACCTCGGCGACGACCGGGAGACCCGCGCGCTGGCCGGCCCGGCCACCACGGTGATCGACCTGAAGGGCGCGGTGGTCTGCCCCGGCTTCGTCGACGGGCACCTGCACCCGGTCTCCGGAGCGGAGCGCACCGCGGGGGTGGACCTGTCCGGCTGCACCGACCTGCCCGCCGTCCGCGAAGCCCTCGCCCGCGAGGCGCGCGCCCTGGCGCCCGGCGCGTGGCTGCGCGGCTGGGGCCTGGACCCCAACGTCTTCGGCGCAGCGCCGGTCACCGCCGCCGCGCTGGGCGACGTCCTCGACGGCATCCCGGCCGCCCTGGACCTGTTCGACGCGCATTCCATGCTGGCCAGCGCCCGCGCCCTGGAACTCGCCGGCATCGACGGGCCGCGCCGCTTCGAGCAGGCCGCCGAGATCGTGTGCGACGCCGACGGCCGGCCCACGGGCCTGCTGCTGGAGGCCGCCGCCTGCGCGCTGGTGGAGGCGGTCGCGCCGCAGCCCACGGCCGCCGAGGTGCGCGAACGGACCGCCGCGGTGCTGCGCGCCATGGCCGCCGCGGGCCTCACCGGCGGCCACGCCATGGACGCCAACGGCGGGAGCCTGGCCGTGGACGAGGCGCTGGAGGCCGAAGGCGACCTGCCGCTGCGCTTCCGTGTCGCCCCCTGGTGCCAGCCCGGCGCGGACGCGGACACGCTGCGGGAACTGATCCGGCTGCAGGGCACCGGCGGCCGCCGCTGGCGGGGCGCGGGCGTGAAGATGTTCAGGGGCGGCACGAGCGACAACGGCACCGCCTGGCTGGAGCGCCCCGACTGCCACGGGGAGTCCACGCACGCCTTCTGGCCCGACCCGCAGGAATACACCCGCGTGCTGGCCGCGCTGCACCGCGCCGGGGTGCCCACGGCCACCCACGCCATCGGCGACGCGGCCGTCCGGCACGTGCTGGACTCCGTGGAGGAGGCGCTCGCCCAGGGCGGGACGGGGATACGGCACCGCGTCGAGCACATCGAGACCGTGCCCGACGACACGGTGCACCGCTTCGCCCGGCTCGGGGTCGTCGCGTCCATGCAGCCCACGCACTGCTGCGAGTTCACCCGCGCCGACCACACCGACAACTGGTCCCGCCGCCTCGGCGAGGAGCGCGCCTCGCGCGCGTGGCGCTGCCGCGCCCTGTGGCAGGCGGGTGCGCGGGTCGTCCTCGGCTCCGACTGGCCGATCGCCCCGTATCCGCCGCTCGCGGTCATGGCCGGTGCCCGCCACCGCCGCCCGAGCCGCGACCTGAGCCAGCCGCCGCACGGGATCGAGCAGGCCCTCACCCCGCTGCAGGCCCTCAAGGCCGTCACCGTCAACGCGGCCTGGGCGGCGGGCGAGGAGCACGAGGCGGGCCGGCTCGCCGTCGGCCGGCGCGCCGATCTGACCGTCCTGGCGGACGACCCGCTCACCGTGCCCGACACCGACCTCGCCGAGCTGCCCGTGCTGCTCACCGTCGTCGGCGGCCGGCCCACCCACCGGGACCGAAGCCTGTGAGCAGGGCCGTGCCGGCCGGCTCGTGAGGCGGGCCGGGGCGGCACAGGTGACCGTTTGGGCGGCGTCCCCCGGGTGCCATCCGTACGGGCGCACCCTGCGCGCCTCACGATGAAGTCCGCCGTCCCGGGGAACACGGGAGAAGAGTCCCTTCCACAGGAGGTCAGCGATGTTCGAGGCGGGCGACATCCGTGAATGGCGCGGACACGACGTCGTCGACACGGACGGCAGCAAGATCGGCACCCTGGAGTCCGTCTACGTCGACACCACGACCGACGAACCCAGCTTCGCGACGGTCACGATGGGCATGCCCACCCGCCGCCGCCTGGTGTTCGTCCCGCTCGCCGGCGCCACGGTCGGCCCGGGCTACCTGAGGGTGGCCCACACCAAGAAGGTGATCAAGCAGGCCCCGTCGATCGACACCGACGGTGTGCTGGCCGCCGCGGAGGAACCCGCCGTCTTCGCCCACTACGAACTGGAGTACACCCCCGGTTCCGGGGGCGAGCGGCGCCTGGCCCGGCGCTGAAGGCCGACGTACGCCCACCGGACGACCCCAGGGGAAGAAAATGGCCCTGTTCCTGCTTCTGATCATCGTGGCGATCGTGCTGGGGATCATCGGGGCCGTCGTGCACGGCCTGTTCTACCTGCTGATCGCCGGAATCGTGGTCCTGGTCCTCGACCTGGTCCTCGGCGGGGTGCGGCTGCGCCGCGGGCGACGCCACCCGCTCCGCTGACACGCTCCGCCCGCACACGACGAGCGGGGCGGCCCCGGGGCCGCCCCGCTCGGTGCTCTCCTCGTTCTCCTCACTGCGTGCCGACCGCCGCCTCGGCCTGCGCCTTGGCCGCCAGTGTCCGCTCGCGGCGGCCCACGATCGCGACCGCGGCCGCGGTGCTCGCCGCGAAGGCGAGCACCACCATGGCCGGGCTGTCCAGGCGGTTGCGGGTGAGCCGGTCCAGGGAGTAGCGGCCGGCGCCGGACAGGCCGAGCGTGGCCGCGACGAAGCCGAGGTAGGCGGGGTATTCGTAGCCGCCCTGGGTGGCGAAGAACCCGCCGGGCCGGTGGACCGCCACCGCCCCCGCCATGGCACCCGCGGCCGCGGCTCCCGCGGCGGGTGTGGCGGCCCCGAGCGCGAGCAGCAGCCCGCCGCCCGCCTCCCCGAGGCCCGCCGCCACGGCGCTGGCTCTGCCGGGGCGGAAGCCCATGGCCTCCATCGCCTGCGCGGTGCCGTCGATGCCCGAGCCGCCGAACCAGCCCAGCAACTTCTGCGCGCCGTGCGCGAAGAGCACACCGCCGGTGCCGATCCGCACCGCCAGCAGTCCGAGATCCTTGCGGTGAAGCCAGGCCATGGTGACGTCCTCACACTCCGTCGGCATTCGGGACTGGGTTCCGGGGCTCAGGACTGGGGGCGCTTGCCGTGGTTCGCGGGGTGGTTGCGGCGGCCCTTCTTCTTGCGGCGTCGCTTCGACGACATGTGAAACCTCCCGATGGCGCGGGCCCGGCGCATGCGGGAGATGTCCCGTGTCTGGAGCAGGGGACATGGGGACATTTCCCGCATCCCGGATCTTTCCCCGCATCCTCCCACAAGGCACCGACCGCCGCGATTCGCGCACCGCGCCGCCCGCTCGCGGCCCTGGCCACAGGCGGTGGCCGCGCGGGACCTACCCCGTGTGAGGCCCGGACCGGCCCACCAGCCGTGTGAGGGCCGGCCCTCACACGGGTGTGTGACCCTCCAGGTAGTGCCGTACGGCCGTGGGCAGCGGCAGCTCCGCCGCCTCGGCGAGCGGTACCCAGCGCAGTTGCCCGGGCGAGAGCCGTGCGCCGCCGGAGGGTTCCTCGCTCAGCACCTGGCACACCACCGCTGCCCTCGGCTCTCCCGCGCCCGGCGCCTCGGGCCGCAGGGTCGTGGAGCCGTCGACGAGGTATCCGGTGAGTTCGTAGACCAGGCGGGCCGCGGCGGCCGCGGCCGACTCCGCCAACTCGGGGGCACCCGAGGGCAGTCCCCAGCCGCTGGGCCCCTCCACCAGCAGCAGGCGCCCGTCGTACACGACGACCGCGTCCACCGGGCCCCCGGCAGGCTGTTCCGACTCCATGCGCCACCTTCCCCTCTGCTCACCCGGCCGAACCGGCGGATCACCGTCCGCTGTCCGCACCTGCTTCCCTACCCTCCGGCCACCGGTTGACGCCGGACGGGTGTGCCGGGGGCAGGCGCGGCGCCTTCGCGCGGTCGCCGCGGTCGTGGAGCCGGGCCCCGGCCACTATCCTGACGAGCGGGGGCCCGCTGGGTGATCGTGATCGTCGCCCAGCCGTTCCACCCGATCCGTCCCGGGAGCAGGAATGACCGGTGAACCGGCCCCGATCAGCGCCGAGGCCCGCAGGGCCCTCGAGCGGGAACTCGCCGAACTGCGCGCCCAGCGCGAGGCGGTGGCCGCGACCCTGCGGGGCGGCGACGCCCAGGGAGACACCGCCGACCAGGCCGACGAGTTGCAGCGCGCCGCCCAACTCCAGCGCCTGGACCGCCGTATCGGCGACATCGACGTACGGCTGCGCCAGGCGGCCGACGCCGGGCCGCCGCCGACCGACGTGATCGGCATCGGCACCACGGCCACCGTGCGGTTCGACGACGGCACCGTGCAGACGCTCCAGCTCGGCGAGGTCGCCGAGGCGCTGAACCAGACGCTGGTCACCACCGACAGCCCGCTGGGCCGCGCCCTGCTCGGCCACCGCGTCGGCGACCTGGTGGGCTACGAGGCGCCGGGCGGACACACGACGGTGACGGTGCTGTCGCTGGGCTGATGCGCCCCGGCACGGCCGCCCGGGCGTCCCGGTCGCGTCCGCCGCGCCACGACAAGCGTCAGGCAGGCGTCAGGGCGCCCGGTGCGCGGCGATGTCGTCCACGCACTGCCGCAGCGCGGGGGCGTGGGCGCGCAGTTGGGCGGCCTCGGTGAGGATGACGGTGGCCGCCAGGGAGATGGCCAGGGGCGGGGTGCCGGAGGGGTCGGGAGGCAGGGCGGCGGCGATGGAGCGCACCCCGATCTCGTTCTCCTCGTCGACCTCGGCCCAGCCGCGTGCGCGCACCTCGGCCAGTTCGGCGCGGAGCCGGCCGGGGTCGGTGACCGTGCGGGGGGTGACCGCCGGGAGCGGTCCGGCCAGCAGCGCCTCGCGTTCGTCCTCCGGCAGCCCGGCGACCAGCGCCTTGCCGAGCGAGGTCGCGTGCCAGGGGTTGCGGGTGCCCTCGGCGCTGCGCAGCTGCAGGTGCTGGGTGCCCTGCACGGAGAGCACGAGCAGCACGTCGGAACCGTGCAGGATGCCCGCGATGACCGGCAGGCCGGTGCGGGCGGCGAGCCGGCGCATCGGCACCGCGGCGGCGGAGTAGCCGGCCGGTGAGCGCTGGAAACCGCGGGAGAGCTCCAGGACGCGCGAGCCGAGGGCGTAGCGCCGGGTGTCCTCGTCGTAGGTGGCGAACCGCTCCTCGACCAGGCGGCCGAGGAGACGGTGCGCGCTGCTGACGGGCAGCCGGGCGGCACGGGCGGCGGCGCTGACGCCGAGGCCGGCGGGGCGCCCGGCCAGCACGGTCAGCAGCCGCAGTCCCCGGCCCAGCATGTCGTCGCCGGATGGAGTGGTCACCGTGTGCGCCTTTCGTCCTGTCCTGGTGTGCCGCCGCGGCCGCGGACCCTCCCGGTGGGCCGCCGGCCGCCGCGGACCGGTGCGGCGGCGGCCGGCGGCCGTGCGGGTGCCTCGTCCGGCGTCAGCGGTGGGGCGGCGGCCCGTGGCCGTGCGGGTGCGGCGGCCGGGGTCCGTGCGGGTACGGGCGCCGCCGCGCCGACGATCACCGTACCGGGCCGGGGCGGGCGGCCGTCGGCTCGGGGACGGCCAGGGTCAGCCCGGCCGCGAGCAGGGCGCACACCGCCATGAACCCGAAGGCGCCCGCGTCGCCCAGCGCCGTCCCGCGCACCCAGCCGACCAGGTAGGTGCCGGCGAACGAGCCGAGCGCGCCGAAGGAGTTGACCAGCGCCACCGCGGCACCGGCGACCCCGGGCGGGGCGAGCGTGCCGACGAGGGCGAAGTACGGGCCGTAGGGGGCGTACAGGCACAGGCCCGCGACGACCAGCAGGGCGAGCGCCAGCGGGAAGTGGCCGCCGGCGGCGTAGGAGGCGGCCAGCGCGAGACCGCCGCAGGCCAGCCAGGGCCACACGGCCGCCCGCCGTCGCCCGCTGCGGTCGGACAGGCGGGAGTTGACCAGCATCGCCACGGCGGCCACGGCGTACGGGATCGCGGTGAGCAGCCCGGTGGCGCCGATGCCCTCGCCGGAGCCCTTCTTGATGATCGCCGGGAGCCAGAAGACGAACCCGTACATGCCGAAGGACCAGAAGAAGTACTGCGCGGCCATGATGAGCACCCGCGGCGAGCGCAGCACGCGGCCGTACTGTTCGCGCAGGGTGCCGGTCACGGGCGGCGCGGCGGCCTTCTCCGCCGCCAGGTCGGCACGCAGCAGGGCGAGTTCGCTCTCGGGCAGCCGGCCGGAGTGCTCGGGGCGGTCCTTGATGAGCCGCAGGCAGGCCAGGCCCCACAGGATCGAGGGGACGCCCTCGGCGACGAACATCACGCGCCAGTCGGAGACCGACACCAGCCAGCCGGAGACCGCCGACAGCCACATCACGGTGACCGGGTTGCCGAGGATGAGCAGGGTGTTGGCGCGTCCGCGCTCGCCGCGGGTGAACCAGCGGCCCAGCAGCATGACCATGGAGGGCAGGACGGCGCCCTCGACGACGCCGAGGGCGAAGCGGACCGCGATGAGCTGGCCGGGGCTGCTCAGCAGGCCCTGGGTGACGGCGAGCAGTCCCCAGGCGACGGTGGACCAGGCCACCAGCCGGCGGGCGCTGCGCTGCTCGGCGTAGATCGTGCCGGGGATCTGGAAGAAGAAGTAGCCGAGGAAGAACGACGCGGCGATCAGGGAGTCGGCGCCCGCGGACAGGTGCAGGTCGTCGGCCATGCCGCCGGCGGAGGCGATCGCGTAGTTGGACTTGTCGAGATAGGCGAGCGAGTACGTGACGAACGCGACCGGCATGAGGTACCGGGCGCGGGCCGACCTCCAGAACCCGGTGTGCTCCGGCCCGGCGGTTGCGGTGGCAGGTGACGTCGCTGTCATCCCTGACCCCCTGTTTTCCGTGAGATGGAAAGTGTTTCACTGGACGGGAAGCACGGTACGAGAAGGAGAGCCCGATGACCAGCGCCGTTCACCACATCGCAACCGACGTCCTGCTCCCCTGGCCCGACCTGGACCGGCGGCACGGCCCCTGGCCCGAGGGCGTCGGGGTGCACGTGTGGGACGGGGTGACCCCGGGGAGCGAGCCCGCCGAGGACGTACTGGCCCGCATCGGCCTGTGGGTCATGCCCTACGCGGTGCCCGACGCCGTGCGCCTGCTGCCGCGCCTGCCCAACCTGCGGGCGGTGCAGTCCCTCAGCGCCGGGGTCGAGAAGCTGCTGCCGCAGCTGCCCGCAGGGGTCGCCCTGCACAACGGCCGGGGACTGCACGACGCCTCCACCGCCGAACACGCGCTCGGGCTGATCCTCGCCGCGCAGCGCGACCTGCCGCAGTGGGTCGCCGACCAGGCCGCCGGGCGCTGGGAGCCGCACTTCACCCGGTCCCTCGCCGACTGCCGGGTGACGATCGTCGGCTACGGCTCCATCGGCGCCGCGCTCGAACAGCGCCTGCTCGCCTGCGAGGCCCACGTCGTCCGCGTCGCCCGCCGGGCCCGGCCCGAGCAGGACGTCCACGCGGTGGCCGAGCTGCCGAAGCTGCTCCCGCACACCGACATCGTCGTGCTCGTGCTGCCGGAGAACCCTGGCACGGTCGGCCTGTTCGGGGCCGAGGAACTGGCCGCGCTGCCCGACGGCGCGCTCGTCGTCAACGTCGGCCGGGGCCGCACGCTCGACACCGACGCCCTGCTCGATGAGACCTCCGCGGGCCGGCTGCGCGCGGCCCTGGACGTCACCGACCCCGAGCCGCTGCCCGCCGACCACCCCCTGCGGCACGCGCCCGGGGTCCTCCTCACCCCGCACGTGGCCGGCGGCTCCGCCGCGTTCCGCCCGCGCGCCGAACGGCTGATCGTCGAGCAGGTGCGCCGCTTCGCCGCCGGCCGGCCTCTCCTGCACCCGTTCCCGCGCGCCTGACCGGAACGGTTCCGCGCGCGAGCGAGGCCCCCGCGCGGCCGAGCCGCGCGCTCGGAGTTCCGCCCGGGGCCGGCCGGCGGGTGGTTCGTGGGCCGTTCGCTCAGAGGTCGAGGACGAGGCGGGGGCAGGCGGCCCGGGAGACGCAGATCATCATGGTGTCGTGCGCGGCCTGTTCGGCGGGGGTGAGAAGGGAGTCGCGGTGCTGCACCGTACCGGCCAGCACCGTCGTCTCACACGTGCCGCAGGTACCCTCCCGGCAGGAGGACAGCACCTGCACACCCGCCTGCTCCACGGCGTCCAGCACGGACGTGCCGGGCGGCACGGTCACGGTACGGCCGCTGCGGGCCAGCTCGACCTCGAACTCCCTCTCCTCGCCCGCGTCCTGGACCTCCTTGGGGGCGAACCGCTCGGTGCGCAGAGCGCCGGGGGGCCAGGCGGCGCAGCGTTCCTCCACCGCCCGCAGCATCCCCTCCGGACCGCAGCTGTAGACCGGGGTGTCCGGGCGCGGGCTGCCGCGCAGGGCGTCCAGGTCGGGCAGCCCGTGGGTGTCCTGCGGCACCAGGCGGACCCGCTCGCCGTGGGCGGCACGCAGCTCGGCGTGGAAGGCCATGGCGTCGAGGCTGCGCCCGCCGTACACCAACTCCCATTCCGCGCCCTGCCGTTCGGCCTCGGCAAGCATGGGGATCAGCGGGGTGACGCCGATGCCGCCGGCCAGGAACAGGTAGCGGGGCGAGGGTGCGAACACGAAATTGTCGCGCGGGCCGCGCACCCGTACCGGGTCACCGGGCGCGAGCCGGTCGTGGACGTAGGCCGAGCCCCCGCGCCCGGCGGGTTCGCGCAGCACGGCGACCCGGTAGGTGTCCGTCTCCTGCCGGTCGCCGCACAACGAGTACTGCCGCGTGGTCCCGTCCGGCAGGACGAGGTCGATGTGGGCGCCGGGCTGCCGGGCGGGCAGCGCGCCGCCGTCGGGGCGGGCCAGGGTCAGCCGCACGACGTCCCGGGCGACGGCCTCCTTGGCCGTGAGGACCAGGTCCAGGCCGGCCTCGGGGTCGCCCGCCGTGCGGGCGGGGATCACTGTGGTCACGGTGCTTCTTCCCTCGGGTCGGGGCCGGGGCGGGGAGAGGGAGCCGGTGGCTCGGCGGTGGTGCCGGCGCGGGGGGGGGGGGCCGCCGGCGGGGGCGGGGGGGCCGGGCGGGGGGGGGGGCCCGGGGGGGCGGGCCGCGCGGGGGGGGGGGGCGCGGCGGGGGCGGGGGGGGCGGGGCGCGCCGGCGGGGCGCCGGCGGCCTCGGGGGGGGGCCCGCGCGACCCCCGCGGGCGCGCCGCACCCCGGCCGCGCCCGCGGGCCGGCGCCGGGCGGGGGGGGCGGCCCCGGGCGCGCGCGGGGCGGGCGGCGCGGCCGGGCGGCGCGCGCCGGCGCGGCGCCGGAGCCCGGGGGGCGGGGTTGCGGCGCCTACGCCGGCGTCGGGACGGCGGGACCGGAGGCGGGGACGGCCGTACCGGGGGAGCGGGCGGACGTTCGGTCGGTGGTCGTGGGGCAGGCAGGCCCGCGCGGCCTGTGCGTTCAGGCGCCCAGCAGCCGGTGGGCCGTGAGGGCCAGAGTGACCTCGACCAGGTCGGACGGGCGGGTCAGGGAGCGGCCGGTGAGCTGTTCGCAACGGCGCAGGCGGTTGAGGACGGTGTTGCGGTGGCAGTAGAGCTTCTCCCCCGCCCGCTGGGCCGAGCCGTCGCAGGCCAGCCAGGGCGTCAGGGTGTCCAGGAGGACCTCCCGGTCGGCGGGTTCCAGGCGCAGCAGCGGGCCGAGGATCCGCTCGGCGAGGGCGCGGCCGAGTTCCGGGCTGGAGACCACCATCGCGGCGGGCAGGTGCTCGGCGAGGCGGACCGTGCCGCCGGAGGCGGGGCAGATGCTCAGGGCGGTGTCGGCCAGACGGCGGGCGTCGCCGACGGCGGCCAGCCCGTCGACGGGGGCGCTGACGCCGATCCGGATGCCCGGCGCGAGTCCGGCCGGGCCGGCGGCCGGCTCGGGCGGGCCGTCGTCGCCGACCAGGACGATCGCGTGGTCCACGTCCACCCCGGCGTGCCAGTGGACGCGCGCCCCCGCCGGTACGGCCGCGGCCCGGGCGGCGGCGCAGCGCGCGGGGTGGCCGCCGGCCACGGCGACGACGACGTACCGGCCGTGCTCAGGCAGGTCGAGGGCCTGGGCGGCCTCGGGCAGGTCGGCGATGCGGCTGGTGCCGTCCAGCAGGGCCGCGGCCAGCAGCCGGGCCCGGTTCTCGCGGCGCCGGTTGAGCTGCCACTCGACCTGCCGGTAGGCGTCGGCGACGAGCGTGCAGTGCTCGTCCACGAAGTTCCACACGTCGGCCGCCACGTGCACCAGCAGCCGCACGTCCTCGGGGGCGGTCCGCGAGGTCTCCTCGACGAGCCGCTGCCACACCAGGGAGCCGCCCAGGCGGAACGCGTGCAGCAGGGCGTCCAGCGGCAGCCCCTGCTCGGCGCGGTCGGCGCCGATCCGCCACGAGCAGCGGCGGGCCGCGTCCCGGGCGCTGCGCGGGTCGATCAGCGAGGCCACACTGTGCCGCAGTGAGCGGTGCGCCTCCTGCCAGGTCCCGGTGGGATCGCCGGCCACGGCCGCCCGGTAGGCGGGCTCCTGTTCCTGGAGCAGGGCCACCAGGCGGTCGGTGAGGTCGGGCAGGTCGTCCAGGAGCACGTGGGCGGCCCGGTGCAGAACGCGCAGCGCGTCGGCGTCGGTCAGCGACGTGGCACGCCGGGTCCGCGGGCGCGGAACGGGTGCCGGTGCGGTGCGGATCGCGGCTCGTGACCGTACGGCGTGGTGCATGGCGGCCCTCCCCCGGGCTCGGGCTTCCAGCGGCGGCGCGCGCGGGCGGGTGCCCGCGCGGGGCCGGTCCCCTGACTCGTCCTGCCCCGAAGGATGGCATACCGTCTGGTCGGTCCCCAGGGGTGTGCAGCGGTCTGTCGGAGTCGCGCGGTGGTTTCCTCGGAATTCCGCGGCCCCTTCAGGAGTTACGCCGCCGTTCCTCGAAGACCCGCCGTCCCTTGCGGAGTTGCGGGGTCGTTCCTCGAAGACCCGCCGCTCCTCGAAATCCCGCCGTTCCTCTCGGAGTTGGCCAGCCGTTCCTTGAATACCAGCCGCCCCTTGCGTAGTTGCGTGCCCGTTCCTCGAAGGTCCGCCGCTCCTTCCGGAGTTGCGCGGCCGTTCCTCGAAGACCCGCCGTCCCTACCGGAGTTGCGCGGCCGTTCCTCAGAGTCCCGCCGCCCTTCCTCGGGGTTCGACCGTCGTTCCCCGGACTTCCCCGGCGGTCTTCTCCGCCTCGTCGACCATGCGGGCCAGCTCCACGCGGGAGCGCACGCCGAGCGCCGCGAAGACCTTGCGGAGGTGGTAGTCGACGGTGCGGGTGCTGACGGCGAGGCTCAGCGCCACCTCCCGGTTGGTGGCGCCCTCGGCGACCTGCCGGGCGATGCGCAGTTGCTGCGGGGTGAGCCGGGCCAGCGCCCCGGTGCCCGTCCCTCGGGTGGCCGCGCCGATCGCACGCAGTTCGCCCCGGGTCTGTTCGGCCCACACGCCGGCGCCGCTGCGTTCGAAGCCGGCCAGGGCCGTGCCGAGCTGGTCCCGCGCCTCCTTGGGTCTGCGGCGCCGGCGCAGCCACTTGCCGTACAGCAGGGCGGTGCGGGCGCGTTCGAAGTCGCCGCCGGTTTCGTCGTGCCGGGCCAGGACCTGCCGGTAGAGGGCGTCGGCGCGGGCGGGCGGGGCCAGCAGCGCGCGGCAGCGGGCGAGTTGGGCGACCGACTGGGGGCCGGCGCCGAACGCCGCCCAGCCGGCGAAGTCGGCCAGGAGCGTCCGGGCGTCGGCGTGCCGCCCGGTGAGCACCGCGGCCTCGACGAAGCAGGGGACGGCCAGGCGCCACACGGCGAAGTGGCCGCGCCGGGGGCCGGGCAGGACGAGCAGTGCGAGCCGGTCGGCGGCGTCGAGGGGACGGCCGCGTCCGAGGTCGGCGCGGGCCGCCGCCCACTGCGCGAGGGTGGCCGCCTGGGCGAGTCCGTGGCGCCGGGCCGTGGTCAGCGCGGCGTCCACGTGCCGGGCCACCACGTCCGGTTCCTCGTCGATCGAGGCCGCGAGGGCGAGGGCGGCGTGGTGGTGGGCGGCCGTGTTGCGCCGGCCCGTCCGCAGCGCGGTGCGCAGGCCCTCCTCGGCGTGGGCGCGGGCCTGGGCGTGCCGTCCGGCGCGCAGTTCGGCGTAGGCGAGGTACTCCAGCGCCTGCGGGACGAGCGCGTCGGAGCCGAGGTGCCGGGCGGCGGCCAGCGCCCGGGCGCCGGCCCGGCGGGCGGCGTCCACCTCGCCGAGCAGCAGGGCCGCGGCTGCCGATCGCAGCAGCGTCTCGGGCCGGTCGTCGGTCCCGGCGCGGGCCACCACCTGCCCGAGCGGTGCGGCCGCCCGGTCCAGGTGTCCTTCGAGCAGGGCCCGCATGCCGCTGCGGTGGTCGCGCACCACGTCACCGGGTCCCGTGTCCGTCCCGAGCGTCGCGAGGCAGGCCGTCAGGTCCCCCGCCGCCCAGGCGGCGTCGGCGGCGGCGAGCGTGGCCCGCGCGGCCTGGCCGGGGTCGTGCGCGGCGAGCAGCGAGGCCGCCAGCAGCAGGGACTGGTGGGCGTCGTCCACCGGCCCGTCCCGCAGTTCGGTCAAGCCGCTCACCAGCTCGGCGCGGCCCCGCACCGCGGCCGGCGCGGCGTGGCCGCGGGCGGGAGCGAGCAGTCGGCGGGCCCGCTCGGGCTCGCCCGCGAGCAGCGCCTGTTCGGCGGCGGCCGTGCGGCGCTCGGCGCGTGCCGGGCCGTCCGGCGTCAGTTCGGCGGCCCGGGCCAACGCCGTCGCGCGCAACCGGTGGGAGACCGGTGCCGCGGTGTCGGACGCCTCGGCCGCCAGCCGGCCGGCCAGCAGGGGCGCGGGACCGGTCAGGGACCAGGAGCGGTGCAGCAGGGCCGGCAGCCGGTGGCCGTCGGCCTCCAGGGCGCGGGCGAGCGCGCGGTGCGCGGCGCGGCGCCGGCCTGGCTCGGCGAGGGCGTGAACGGCGCGGCGCACCAGGGTGCTGCGGAACCGCAGGGTGCCGTCGGAGAGGAGGAGGGGCCCGGGCACGTGCGCGGCCGGATCGGGCGCCCCGGGCCGCAGATGCCGCAGGGCCCGGTGGACGAGGCCGGCGTCGACGTGCGGTCCGTCCGCGGCGGCCACGGCTGCCGCCACCGTCAGCAGCAGGGTCCGGGTGTCCTCGTCGGGGGCGAGCCCGGTCAGGGCGCCGCCCGCCGCGTCCGCGAGGGTCGCGGCGTCGGCCGGCGGCGTCGGCAGGGGGTGGTGTCCGCGCAGTTCGGCCGGTGACAGGCGGCGGACGAGGGCGAGCAGCAGCGCGGGGTTGCCGTCGGCCTCGGCCAGCAACTCCGCGCGGACGGCCGGGTCGAGGTCGCCGCCGGTCGCCTCGTCGAGCAGGGTGGCGGCCTGCGGCCGGGTCAGCGGGTCGAGCCGCAGGACGGGCAGCCGGGCGAACTCGGCGTCGTGCGGGCGGTGTCCGGCGACGGAGACCAGGAGGCCGACGCGGCCCGTTCCGGGGAGGAGTCCGGCCGCCGCGCCGAGGGCGGCCCGGGCGGCCGGGCTCCACAGGTGGGCGTCGTCCGCGCAGACCAGCAGGGGCCGGCCGCCGGCGGCGGCGCGCCAGGTCTCCAGCAAGGTGTGGGGGTCGGCGCCCTGGTCCGGCAGCCACGTGTGCGTGCCGGGGCCGGGCGGCGGGGGCGTGCGGGGGCCTGCGGTCAGGTGCAGGACGGGCCCGGCCGTGAACGCGTGGGCGGCCCAGGTCAGCAGGGTGGTGCGGCCGGCGCCGGGCTCGCCGGTCACGACGAGCCCGGCGCCGTGCGTGCGCAGCCGGTCCAGCAGCGCGCCCACGGCGCGCCGTTGCGTGCTCCGGCCGTGCATCCGCACGTCCGGACACGGGATCGTCTCTCCGGTCATTCCCGCGAGGTTACGTGTGCGTGACCAGCGGCGGAAGCCGACGACCGGACAGGGTTCGACGGGGCCTACGCCCGTTCATCTGCGGATCCGCCACCCCCGGCGAGGGTGCGGCCTGTGCCGGCGCACAGTGCCGTGCCCCGGTGGCCGTGCGGCAGCACAACACCGGCGGCGGTCGCCGGGGTGCGCGGCCGCCGCCGGGTGCTGCCGGTGGAACGTCAGGAGTGGTGGGGGCAGTTGCCCCGGTACTCCTCGATGGTCAGGCTCGGCCGCGGCAGCGGGCACAGGAACTGCTCGTAGCGGGTGTCGTCGTCGATGAACCGCTTGAGCCAGGAGATGCTGTACTTCGCGATCGTCGTGTTGGACGTGTTGGGCGTGAAGTGGGTGGCGTTGTTCAGCTCCAGGTAGGCGCGGTCCGTCCCGGACGGCAGGGTGGAGTAGAAGGGCTCGGCGTGGGTGAGGACGGGGGCGATCGTGTCGCCGTCGGCGCCGACGATGAGGGTCGGGGTGGTGACCTCCGGCCAGGTCTTGTCGGTGTTCCAGGGCGTCAGGGGGATGGCCGCCTTGAGGGACGGGCGGGACTTGGCGGCCTCCAGCGTGCCGCCGCCGCCCATCGAGTGGCCCATGACGCCGAGGCGGGAGCCGTCGATGCGGTTTCTGACCGAGCTGCGCTGGGTGAGGTAGTCCAGCGCGGCCAGCATCTGCCGGCCCCGGGAGTCGGGCTGGTCGAGCGTGGTGAGGGTGTCGATGGTGAACACCACGAAGCCCTGGGAGGCCAGGCGCGGGCCCAGCCAGGCCAGGGAGGACTGGGTGGCGGTGAAGCCCGGCGCGATCACGACGGCGCCGAACGTGCCGTCGGCGGTGCTGGTCGGGTAGTAGACGGTGCCGCCGCCGAAGCCGGTGACGGCCGGCGAGGAGACCATGGTCTCCGACACGGCGTACGGGCCGCGCAGCGCCTCGATGCTGGACTCGGTGGGCGCCGGACCGCGCTCGTAGGGGTTGTCGGCGGCGTGGGCGCCCGGGGTGCCGAGGGTGCCGAGGCCGACGACCGCGGCGATCGCGGCCGCCGCGCCGGCGAGCCGTCGCCGGGTCGCGGAGGCCGGTCGGCCGGGTGCCCTGCGGGCGGCTTCGGTGTGGGGGTTGGGGTGCACGCGTCGTCCTCTCTGTCGTGGCGACGACCCGTCAGGTGGCCGCACACGGCACGGGAACGCGTGGGGTCGCGTTCCCGGTCCGCCGGACGGGCTCGCCGGTGAAGGTGCCGTGCCACTGTCGGTGCGCGGGGACCCCGAGGGGATCGGCAATATCACCGGTCTCCGCAACACGCTGGTCCGGCGGGCGGGGAACGCTCACACGTCGGCAGGCCCGGTGGCGCGGACTGGGCGGCTCCGGCAGCGTGGACGGGCAGCGGCACGTCGACGGCAGAGCGGTGGCATGGCGGCGGCATGCGCCTCGGGCCGCTCGGCTCCGGCCCGACGCGACTCAGGGCCGCCTGCTCGGTGCTGACGGTCCGTATCGCCGCGTCCGCCGCGGACGGCACCTCGGTTTCTCAGCCGGACGTCCGGGGCGACGCGGTGACGGCGGACGGTCCGACCCGAGGGCTCACAGACCGCAGGAGCCGCGGTCGAGGCGGAAGTAGCGGGCGTTGGCCCAGCGGCACAGCCGGATCCCGACGGTGACGCCGGCGATGGTGACCAGGGCGGGCAGGTATCCGCCGGCGAGCTGGGTGATCGGGATCGCCGGGCACCCGCCGGAGATCGCCCAACCGGTGCCGAACAGCACCGCGCCGGGAATCACACCGGCGTGGATGCGTCCGGGGGTGCGGCGGACCCGCAGCAGGGCGAAGGCGACCACGATGATCACCACGGCGCCGGCGAAGGAGAGCAGCATGCGCGGGTCCTGGAAGGTGAACATGCGGTTCAGCTCGGCGTAGTCACCGTAGCCGATGTTGGCGACGGTGTAGCCGAGGGCCAGCCCGGTGAGGATGTGGGCCAGCAGAACCGCGCCTCGCGTACGCATCAGATCACCTTCCACAACAGGAACGACACCGCGACGGCGGTGCCGAAGAACACGGCGGTCGCGACCAGGCTGACCGGTCGCAGTCGGCCGCAACCGTTCAGCCCGTGCCCCGAGTTGCACCCTCCGGCCAGCCGGGTGCCGAAGCCGACCAGCACGCCCCCCACGAACAGCAGGACCACCATGGCGATCGGGTCGGCGGTGACCAGGTTCCGGAAGCCCGGGCCCATGTCGGAGCGGAGCTGGAACCGTCCGGAGGTGACCGCGGCGATCCAGCCGCCGAGGAAGATCGACACCAGCAGGGCAGCCTGGGTGACCAGGGGGGCCGGGCGCAGGCTCGAGGCCACGGGACTCTCGCTCGCGCCCGGGTCGGCGTCCGCTTCGGACGACTGCGGCTCATACGCGGCCTGCGGTGCGGAGGCGGGCTTAGGTGCGGCGCGCTGCGCCGTGGGTGTCACGGTGGGC
>NZ_LR732544.1:6833338-6836572 GCF_902506575.1 Streptomyces mexicanus
GCGTGGGGGTGGCCGAGCCGGTCGGCCGGCCGCTGGGTTCGGGGGTGGCGCCGTCGTCGGCGGAGCACTGGGCGCCGTCGATGCGGCAGCCGGTGGGGTCGGCGGTGCCGTCGACGACGAAGCCGACGGTCACCGACCTGCCCGGGGCGAGCCCCGCGGTGTCCCAGGCGGCCGGTTTCACGGTGACGTGCTGTCCGCTGACCCGGGATGCGCCGTTCCACAGGGAGGAGAGCTTCGCGCCCGCGGGCAGGTCGAACTCCAGCGTCCAGTCCTTCTCCGTGCCGCCGCTGTTGTTGGTGACGACGTACTGCGCGGTGTAGCCGGTGGACCAGGTACTGGTCCTGGTGTACGCGGCCCCGACACCGGCGGCCTGCGCGGTGGCGGTGAACACGAACGCGCCGCCGCCCACGACCGCCGCGGCCACCAGGCCGCCTATCGCCTTGTTCCTGCCACTGACCCTGCGCCGGTGCGTGCTCATCGTGCCTGCCTTCGCTGTCCACAACGGGGATCCGGGGGTTGCCCGGAGGTGGGATGCGGCAGCACGCTAGCGATGCGGAACCGGACAAACCGCTTGTTCCCGGCCCCGGTCGGGGATCTTAGGGTCCGCTTAAGGAAGGGATCGGGGGCGGTTAAAGATCGGGGCCGCGGTGGCGGACCGGCGCGCGGTTCGATGCCCGCGGCGGGTGCGCGCCGCGCCCGGCGCCGCGCTCACTTCACGGCCAGGCGTCCGCGTCGTCGTACGGCACCCCGGTGGCCGCGGCGCGCGGGGCGCCGGCCGTCCCGCTGGATCCACACGCGCACCTCGGTGCCGCCCAGCACGGAGGGGCCGATCCGCAGGTCGCCGCCGGTGGACTCGGCCAGGCGCCGCACGATGTCCAGGCCCAGCCCGGTGGAGCCGTCGGTGCCCGAACCGCGTCCGCGGGCCATCGCCGCCTGCGGGTCGGGTATGCCGGGGCCGGCGTCGGAGACGAGCACGATCACGGCGTCCTCACCGTGGTGCACGTCCACCGCGAACGCCGTGCCCTGCGGGGTGTGCCGGAAGACGTTGCCCAGCAGGGCGTCCAGCGCGGCGGCGAGGTCGGCGCGGGCCACGGGGATGCGCACCGGCCGCTCCACTCCGGCCACCCGCCAGGTGCGGCCCTCGTCCTCGGCGAGCGCGGACCAGAACCGCATCCGCTCCCGGACCACCTCGGCCGCGTCGCAGCCCGCACCGGGACCGGCGGCCGCGGTCTGCGGCTTGGCCTCGCGGGCGGTGCGGATGATGGTGTCCACCTCGCGCTCCAACTGGGCGACCGCGGCCCGGGTCTGCTCGGCGGCGGGGCCGTCGCCGAGGGAGGCGGTGTTGAGCCGCAGCACGGTCAGGGGCGTGCGCAGCCGGTGCGACAGGTCGGCCGCCAACTCGCGCTCGTTGGCGAGCAGGTGGACGACCTGGTCGGCCATGGAGTTGAACGCCACCGCGGCCCGGCGCAGTTCGGGCGGTCCCTCCTCCGGCACCCGGACGCCCAGCTTGCCCTCCCCCAGCTCGTGCGCGCCCTCGGCGAGCCGCTGCGCGGGCCGCACCATCCGCACGCCGAGCCGGTCGGCGACGGCCACGGAGCCGACGACCAGGGCGGCACCGACCCCGGCGAGCACCGCCCAGGCCGTGCCCACGCCGTGCGTGACCTCGGCCTCGGGGACGTAGACCTCGACGACCGCGATGGCGCCGGAGCCGATCGCGACCGGCTGGAGCAGCGTGAAACCGCCGGGCACCTCGGTGGTGGAGGCGCGGCCCATCCGCCGTACGGCCGCGATGTCCGCGGCGGCGGCCCGGGTGCGGCCGATGCCGGCGGCGGTCTTGCCGTCGGCCGCCGGTATGTGCACGGCCACCTGGGCGTCGGAGCCCGCCGCGGCGACGACCCGCTCCAACTGGTCGCGGTCGGTGGTGATGGACAGCGCGGGGGCGACGGCCGCGGCCTGCCGCTCGGCGCCCGCGAACGCGCGGTCGCGGGCCATCTCCTTGACGACCAGCCCGAGCGGCACCGCGAAGGCGACCACGACCATCGTGGTGACCGCCAGGCACACCTTGACCAGAGCCCACCTCATGGTGCCTGCTCCGCTGCGGGCGGCTCCAGCTTCACCCCGACGCCGCGCAGGGTGTGCAGATAGCGGGGGCGGGCGGCCGTCTCGCCCAGTTTCCGCCGCAGCCAGGACAGGTGCACGTCGATGGTCTGGTCGTCGCCGTAGGACTGCTGCCACACCTCGGCCAGCAGTTCGCGGCGCGCCACGACGACGCCGGGCCGCCCGGCCAGGAAGGCCAGCAGGTCGAACTCGCGGCGGGTCAGGTCGAGTCGGACGCCGTCCAGTTCCGCCTGGCGGCGCAGCGGGTCGACGGTCAGGCCGCCGACGCGCAGCACCGACGGCGGCGCGGACTGCGCGCCGCCGGAGCGGGCCCGGCGCAGCACGGCCGCGATCCGGGCGGACAGGTGCTCGACGGAGAACGGCTTGGTCAGGTAGTCGTCCGCCCCGGCGTTGAGCAGGCGGACGATCTCCGCTTCGTCGTCCCGGGCGGTGGCGATGATGACGGGCACGTCGGTGATGCCGCGCAGCATCTTCAGGGCCTCGGAGCCGTCCAGATCGGGCAGTCCGAGGTCCAGGATCACCACGTCGAAACGGAGATGGGCGACCTCGCGCAGCGCCTCCAGCGCCGTACCGACACTGCGCACGGTGTGCGCGGCGTCGGTCAGATGCCGGATGAGCGCGGAGCGTACGAACTGGTCGTCCTCGACCACGAGCACACTTGCCATGCGCCGCACCGTACGCCATGCCGGCCGGTCCGGTGCGGGCCTGTGGACAACTCCCGGACACTTACCGGACGGCTCCGTTCCGCGTCCGGGCCGCCTGGAGAACCGCCGTGCGCGCCCCCCGCTCCGGCCGCCGCCGGGCGACACCGGCCGCGGGCGTGCGGCAGTATGGCCGCGATGCGCAGAGGACTCGTACACGTACTGGCGTGGTCGCTCGCCACGGGCGCGGCGGTCACGCTGTCGTGGTGGGGCGTGCACACGGTGATGGCCGGCACGGCCTACGACCCGCCGCGCGCCCTGCCCGTCACCGCGCCCGGCGCGACCACGCGCGCCTCGCAGCCGCTCGCCTCCTCCACCCACCGGCCGGCCCCGTCGCAGAGCCCCTCGCCCCGGCCGAGCCGCACGCCCCGCCTGCCGTCCGCCGACCCCGCACCGGCGAAGCCCGCGCCCACCA
>NZ_LR732544.1:6836673-6850691 GCF_902506575.1 Streptomyces mexicanus
CCGTTGCTGCGCGCGCTGCGGGCCGTACTGCTCCTGTCCCGCCACCGGCTCCGCCCCCGCCCCCGCCTGCGGGTGGCGTCGGCGCCTTCCTCCCCCGTCGCCGCGCATTCACCCGCCGCTCGGCGGCGGACCGGGGCGGTGACGATGCCGTACCGGGTCAACGCGGCGCACGTGGCCCCGGTCACTCCAAAAGGTGAACGGGCGGGCCGGTACCGGCGGGCGATGCGGTGAAGCCCGCGGCGCCTTCACCGGGTGGGCGGCGTAGCGTCACCGGCACGCCATGCGCCGGGTCTACGATCCGCCGTGATGAGCGCCTTTTCCCGCGTGCCGCGCGCCGTCGCGCGCACGTCGCCGAGACACCGCCTGCTCGTACTGACGGCCGCCTGGCTCCTCACCCGCGGCGTGATGCTGTGGCTGCTCGCCCACAACACGCTGCGCCTGCTGGGCCGGGGGGCGGTGGCGCGCGAGGTCTGGAAGCTGTACCACCACTGGTACCTGGTGCTGTCCCAGGGCGCCTTCCCGGCGCACGACACGCTGTGGCAGTACCCGCCGGGCGCCGCCATGGTGCTGCTCTCCCCGGCGCTGCTGCCGGGTCTGACCTACTTCCAGGCGTTCGTGGCGCTCACCGTCGTGGCGGACGCGGTGATCGCGCTGGCGCTGGCCCGCGCGGGCACCCACCCCGGCCGCAGCCTGCGCGGGGCCGCCTACTGGGTCGCGGGCCTGCCGCTGCTGCAGCACATCCCGCTGGCCCGCTACGACCTGCAGGTCACCGCCTTCGCCGTGCTCTCCCTGCTGGCGCTGCGGCGCTCCTCGCGCGCCTGCGGCGCACTGGCGGCGCTGGGCGCCCTGGTGAAGATCTGGCCGGTGCTGGTGCTGCTGGGCACCCCCCGGGGCCGAACGACGCGTTCGGCGTGGACGTGGGCGGCGCTCACGGCGGCGGCCGCCGGGCTGCTCCTGGCCCTCCTGTTCCGCAACCCCCTGTCCTTCGTCCGCCAGCAGGGCGGCCGGGGCGTGCAGATCGAGTCGTTCGGCGGCACGGTGCTGGCCTTCGCGACCCGCGCCGGCTGGCCGGGGACGGTGCGCTACCAGTACGGTGCGCTGGAGTTCACCGGCCCGTACGTGTCGACCGTGGCGCACCTGGCGCTGCTGCTGTCGGTGGCCGCCTTCGGCCTGCTGCTGTGGTGGCGGGTGCGGGCCCGGCGCTGGACGCCGGCGACCCCGTACGACGCGGCGCTGACCGCCGTCCTGCTGTTCACCGTCACCAGCCGGGTGATCAGCCCGCAGTACATGGTCTGGCTGCTCGGGCTGGCCGCGGTGTGCCTGACGTCACGGCACACCACCCAGCGTCCGGTGGCCGCGCTGATCGCGCTGGCGAGCCTGGTGAGCGCGATCGCCTACCCGAGCCTCTACCCTCAGGTGGCGGGGTGCACATGGGCGGGGTGTGCGCTGATGCTCACCCGCAACGGCCTGCTCGCCGCCGCGGCGGTAGTCTCGTTCGCCCGGCTGCGACGCTCGACGAAACTGGTGGTACCCGACAGACAACTCACGGTGGACAGGCGCCGTCTTCCGCACGGGACGCCCAGTCCGTCTTGACCAGATCTCACCGGATCGACCTCATCTGACCCACCGCACTCTCACCGACCGCCCCTACGATCCCGCTGTGGACTCCATGCACCCCCACCAGAGCCAGAGCCCCGACCAGACACTTCCCGACGTCAGCGTCGTCGTCATCGGCTACAACGACGCCGGCCACGTCGCCGACGCGGTGCGCTCAGCCCTCGCGCAGGGGCCCGTGGTCCGTGAGGTGATCGCGGTCGACGACTGCTCGACGGACGGCAGCCCCGAGCTGCTCACCCGCCTCGCCGAGGCGGAACCCAGAGTGCGCGTGGTGCGGCGCCGGACCAACAGCGGCGGCTGCGGCAGCCCCCGCAACACCGGACTCGACGCGGTGACGTCGCCGTACGTGATGTTCCTCGACAGCGACGACGTGCTGCCGCCCGGCGCGGCGCGGGCGCTGCTCGCGGCCGCCCGGGACGAGGACGCCGAGGTCGCGGCCGGCCTGTGCGTGCGCCGCGAACTGCCCTCGGGGCGCGAGGTGCCCTGGCAGGAGGCCCTGTACGCGCACAGCGCCGTGTTCACCCGCCCCGATCAGCTCACGCGCCTGGTGCACGACACCCTGTGCGTCAACAAGCTGTACCGCACGGACTTCCTGCGCGAGCACGCCATCCGCTTCCCCGAGGGCCGCTTCCCCTACGAGGACATCGTGTTCACCGCGCGGGTGCTGGCCGCCGCCCCGCGCATGGCCCTCGTCCCGGACCGGGTCTACCTGTGGCACGTGCGCCGCTCCGCCCGGCACCTGTCGATCTCGCTGGACCGGGCGCACATCGAGAACTGGCGGGCCCGCATCACGGCCAACCGGCAGGCGTACGAGATCCTGCTGGGCGCCGGGCGCAAGGAGCTGGCGCGGGCGGCGCGCGCCAAGTTCCTCGACCACGAGCTGCGCATGTACGCCCGCGAGCTGGGCCTGCGCGACGCGGAGTACCGGCGCGCGTGGTGGGCGCACACGCGGGCGTACCTCGGCGAGTACGACGCGGCCGACTGGACCGCCTCCCCGACCGCGCCCGGCCGCCTGATCGCCCGGGTGATCCTGGCCTCCCCCGAGCCGCGCGACCTGCCCCGGCTCAGGGAGCTGGCCGCCCGCCCGGCCCGGCTGTGCCCGCCGTATGCGCGGGGCGAGGACGGCACGCCCCTGTGGGCGCGCGATCTGCCCCAGGTCGCCCTGGAGCCCTACCTGACCCTTCCCGCGCACCAGGCACCGCTCGCCGTGGACGCCGCGCTGCTCCCCCGCGCGCCCGTGACCGCGCTGCGGCTGCGCCTGCACGAGATGTACGGCCAGGTCGCCGCCGCCGGGCCGCAGGCGCTCGACGTGGAGTGGCGGCACCGGGACGCCGGCCGGGCGGCCCAGTGCACCACGGTCGCGCTGACCGCCTCCGGGAACGGCGTGTGGTCGGCCGAGACGCCCGTGGACCTGGCGGGGCTCGGCTCGGGCACCTGGGATCTGCGGCTGCGGGTGCGGTTCGCCGACGGCACCTCCCGCGAGACGTCGGCGCACGCCCGCGCGGGAAACGGGCTGCTGCGCCGCAGCGTCGTGCCCAGCCTGCGCTTCGGCGTGCTGCTGGCCCAGCCCTACGCCACGCACTCCGGCGCGCTCGCCCTGCGCCTGGCAACCGGCCTGCAGGGCGTCACCTCGGTCCTGCGCGGCAGACTCCGCCGCCTGCTCGGCTGAGGCACGCGCCCGCGCACGCCGCCGCCTGCTCGACCGAGGCCCCGCGCCGGCGCACGCCGCACGTTTCCGGCCCCGTGCGCGGGACGTTTTCCGGCCCCGTGCGTGGCACGATCCACGCGGTGACGCCGGCGCCGTGGTCCGGGGCGCGCCTCGGTAGGGGCCGGGGTGCGGGGACTCTCGACCCCTCGCCCGTTCCTGCCCGGGTCCGGGCGCGAGCCGCCCGGCCCCGCGGCCGGACACGCCCTTCCGGACCCCGCGCTCCGGCCGTCACCCCGTGCCCGGCGGACGCCTACAGCGCCTTGATCGCCTCCGCCGTCCCTCGGGCCAGCCCGTCCAGATACCCCTTGGACGGCTTCGGGCCGCGGATGACGACCGCCCGCCAGTACAGGGGGCCCGAGATCAGGTCGAGCGCGAGGTCGCGGTCGAGCCCGGCGCGGATCTCCCCGCGGTCCGCGGCCGCCGCGAGGATGCTGCTGGCCACGCTCTCCTGACCGTCCCGCAGCGCCCGCTGCACCGCCTCGGCCATGTCCGGGTTGCGGGCGGCCTCGGCCTGCAGGTCGGGCAGGATCTGCGAGGCGACGGGGTGGCGCAGCGCGCGGGAGGTCACCTCGTACAGCAGCCGCAGGTCGCTCTGCAGGGAGCCGGTGTCGGGCGCGGGCAGGCCCTGGACGGCGAGCGCCGAGACGATGTCGAGCACAAGGTGCAGCTTGGAGCGCCAGCGGCGGTACACGGCCGTCTTGCCGACCCCGGCGCGCCGCGCGATGCCCTCGATCGACATGCGCGCGTACCCGACGGCCGCGAGTTCCTCGAAGACGGCCGCCCGGATCGCCGCCGTGACGTCCTCGCGGAGGACGGCCGCGCCCGCGGGGGCACGGCGGCGCGGACGCGTCTGGGGTTCGCCGGCGTTCGTCGTCATGCCGCCCAGCATAGGGCGTGAGGACGAAACGGTTGCGTTCCGACGTCGCTTCGCCGTACGCTCCCGTTGCGACGATACGGTCCCGTCCCGACGTAAGAGCAGGTGAAGAGCACGGTAAGCGCGGCACGATCAGCGCCCCGTGTGCCCCGGCCAGACGCCCGGCCCGGGACCGCACCTCCACCCCCCTCCCCGACCGAAAGCAGCGGATGTGAGCCAGGTCCTCCACACACCGCCCCACAGCCCGGCGCACGCCGAGGACGACCTCGCGGCGCTCGCCGCCCGGTACGGCCTGTCCGTCAGCGGCGCGCGCCCCTCCCTGCCGGAGTACGTCCGCCAGCTGTGGGCCCGGCGCCACTTCATCACCGCCTTCGCCACCGCCAAGCTCACCGCGCAGTACAGCCAGGCCCGGCTCGGCCAGATCTGGCAGGTGGCCACGCCCCTGCTGAACGCGGCGGTCTACTACTTCATCTTCGGCGTGCTGCTCGGCACCAAGCACGGCGTGGCCGACTACATCCCGTTCCTGGTCACCGGCGTGTTCGTGTGGACGTTCACGCAGAGCTCGATCATGGCGGGCACCCGCGCCATCTCCGGGAACCTCGGCCTGGTGCGCGCGCTGCACTTCCCGCGCGCCGCGCTGCCCATCTCCTTCGCCCTGCAGCAGTTGCAGCAGCTGCTGTTCTCGATGGCCGCGCTCGTCATCATCCTGTTCTGCTTCGGCATCCCGGTCGGCCCCTCCTGGGTGCTGACCGTCCCGGTGCTGTTCCTGCAGTTCGTCTTCAACGCCGGCGTCTCGATGGTCATGGCCCGGATGGGCGCCAAGACCCCGGACATCGCCCAGCTGATGCCGTTCGTTCTGCGCACCTGGATGTACGTCTCGGGCGTGATGTTCAGCATCGACAGCACGCTGAAGCACACCAGCCTGCCGCACGCCGTGCAGGTGTTCCTGGAGGCCAATCCGGCCGCCGTCTACATCGACCTGATGCGCTTCGCGCTGATCGACAGCTTCCGCGCCGACCAGCTCCCGCACCACGTGTGGGCGTACGCACTGGGCTGGGCGCTGCTCGCCGGCATCGGCGGCTTCGTCTACTTCTGGAAGGCAGAGGAGAGGTACGGCCGTGGCTGAGCGCTCCACCGAGAACATCCCCACCGTCATCGCCGACAACGTCGACATCGTCTACCGGGTCTACGGCACCGGCGCGGGCCGCGGCTCCGCGACCGCCGCCCTCAACCGCATCCTGCGCCCGAAGCAGGCCGAGAAGACGGCGGGCGTGCGCCGGGTGCACGCGGTGAAGAAGGTGTCGTTCGTCGCCTACAAGGGCGAGGCCATCGGCCTGATCGGCACCAACGGCTCCGGCAAGTCCACGCTGCTCAAGGCGATCGCCGGCCTGCTGCCGGTGGAGAGCGGCAAGATCTACACCGACGGCCAGCCCTCCCTGCTCGGCGTCAACGCCGCCCTGATGAACGACCTGACCGGCGAGCGCAACGTCCACCTCGGCGGCCTGGCCATGGGCATGTCCCGGGAGCAGATCAAGGAGCGCTACCAGGAGATCGTCGACTTCTCCGGCATCAACGACAAGGGCGACTTCATCTCCCTGCCGATGCGCACGTACTCCTCCGGCATGGCCGCCCGGCTGCGGTTCTCCATCGCCGCCGCCAAGGACCACGACGTGCTGCTCATCGACGAGGCCCTGGCCACCGGCGACCGCGCCTTCCAGAAGCGCTCCGAGCAGCGCATCCGCGAGCTGCGCAAGCAGGCCGGCACGGTCTTCCTCGTCAGCCACAACAACAAGTCCATCCGCGACACCTGCGAACGCGTGCTGTGGCTGGAGCGCGGGGTGCTGCGCATGGACGGCCCCACCGAGGACGTCCTGAAGGAGTACGAGGCGTTCACCTCGGGCAAGTCGTAGACCGCCCGTGCCCTCGGCCCCCGCCCGCGCCCCTCGCTCCTGCGCGTGGTGCGTGAGCGTCCGGGAGTGGGTGGGGAGCGCCGCGTTGTCGTACCCGGCTGACACACTGTTTCCATGCGGATTGTGGTTCTGGCAGGCGGCATCGGTGGTGCCCGGTTCCTGCGCGGTCTGAAGCGGGCCGTGCCGGACGCGGACGTCACGGTCATCGGCAACACCGGCGACGACATCCACCTCTTCGGGCTGAAGGTCTGCCCGGACCTGGACACGGTGATGTACACGCTCGGTGGCGGCATCAACGAGGAGCAGGGCTGGGGCCGGGCGGAGGAGACCTTCCACCTCAAGGAGGAGCTGGCGGCGTACGGCGTCGGGCCGGAGTGGTTCGGGCTCGGCGACCGTGACTTCGCCACGCACATCGTGCGCACCCAGATGCTGGGGGCCGGTTACCCGCTCAGCGCGGTGACCGAGGCGCTGTGCGACCGGTGGAAGCCGGGCGTACGGCTGATCCCGATGACCGACGACCGGGTGGAGACGCACGTCGCCGTGGAGATCGACGGCGAACGCAAGGCGATCCACTTCCAGGAGTACTGGGTGCGGCTGCGCGCGTCGGTGCCCGCGCAGGCGGTCGTGCCGGTCGGCGCGGAGCAGGCCAAGCCCGCGCCGGGCGTGCTGGAGGCGATCGCCGAGGCGGACGTGATCCTCTTCCCGCCGTCCAACCCGGTCGTCTCCGTCGGCACGATCCTGGCCGTGCCCGGCATCCGGGAGGCGATCGCCGACGCCGGGGTGCCGGTGATCGGCCTGTCCCCCATCGTCGGGGACGCGCCGGTGCGCGGCATGGCCGACAAGGTCCTCGCGGCGGTCGGCGTGGAGTCGACGGCCGCGGCGGTGGCCGAGCACTACGGCTCGGGGCTGCTCGACGGCTGGCTCGTCGACACGGTGGACGCGGCCTCGGTGGAGCGGGTCGAGGCGGCCGGCATCCGGTGCCGGGCGGTGCCGCTGATGATGACGGACGTCGACGCCGCCGCGCAGATGGCACGGGAGGCGCTGGCCCTGGCGGAGGAGGTGCGGGCAGCGTGAGCGGCACGCCGTCGACACCGACGCGGGACGGTACGGCGCCGGACGGGGGCGGCGCGCCCGCGTACCGGGTGTGGGCCGTGCCCGGCATCCCCGAGGTGAGCGCGGGCGACGACCTGGCCAAGCTGATCGCCGCGGCGGAACCGGGCCTGGCCGACGGGGACGTGCTGCTCGTCACCTCGAAGATCGTCTCCAAGGCGGAGGGCCGCGTGGTGCGGGCGGCCGACCGGGAGGCCGCGATCGACGCCGAGACGGTGCGGGTGGTGGCCCGGCGCGGGCCGCTGCGCATCGTGGAGAACCGGCAGGGCCTGGTCATGGCCGCCGCCGGCGTCGACGCCTCCAACACGCCCGCCGGCACGGTGCTGTTGCTGCCGCAGGACCCGGACGCCTCCGCGCGGGCGATCCGCGACGGCCTGCGCGAGGCGCTCGGCGTCGATGTCGCGGTCGTCGTCACCGACACCTTCGGCCGCCCCTGGCGGGCCGGGCTCACCGATGTCGCCATCGGCGCCGCCGGACTGCGCGTCCTGGACGACCTGCGCGGCGGCACGGACGCGCACGGCAACCCGCTCAGCGCCACCGTGGTCGCCACCGCGGACGAACTGGCCGCCGCGGGCGACCTCGTCAAGGGCAAGGCCGCCGCCCTGCCCGTGGCCGTGGTACGCGGACTGGGCCACCTGACGAGCGCCGACCACGGGCAGGGAGCCCGGGCCCTGGTGCGCGACGCGCGCGACGACATGTTCCGGCTCGGCACCTCCGAGGCCGTACGGGAGGCGGTCACCCAGCGGCGCACCGTACGGTCCTTCACCGACGAGCCCGTCGACCCCGGCGCGGTCCGGCGGGCGGTGGCCGCGGCGGTCACGGCGCCCGCGCCGCACCACACCACGCCCTGGCGGTTCGTGCTGCTGGAGTCGCCCGAGTCGCGGACCCGGCTGCTCGACGCGATGCGCGAGGCGTGGATCGCGGACCTGCGGCGCGACGGCAAGAGCGAGGAGTCGATCGCGAAGCGGGTCCGCCGCGGGGACGTGCTGCGCAACGCGCCGTACCTGGTGGTGCCCTGCCTGGTCATGGACGGCTCGCACACGTACGGCGACGAGCGGCGCGATGCCGCCGAACGCGAGATGTTCGTGGTGGCCGCCGGGGCCGGGGTGCAGAACTTCCTGGTCGCGCTGGCCGGGGAGCGGCTCGGCTCGGCCTGGGTGTCCTCGACGATGTTCTGCCGGGACGTGGTGCGCGAGGTGCTGGGACTGCCGCCGGAGTGGGACCCGATGGGCGCCGTCGCGGTCGGGCATCCGGCGGAGCAGCCGAGACCGCGCCCGGACCGGGAGGCGTCGGCGTTCATCGAGGTGCGCTGAGGCGCGCTCTCGTTCAAGGGAGCTGAGCGCGCTCCCGCCCAGGGCGCTGACGCTCAGGTGCGCTCTCGTCCCGGGAGTGGTGTGACCCCTCGCCAGGGGCGGTGGTCGCCCTCGCCCACCTGTGGGGTGAGGCGCGCCACCCGGCCGGGAACGGTCAGGCGGCCCCGCCCGGGGTGCGCACCGCCTAGGCTCGTCGTTCGTGGCAGGACGTTTCGCTCCGCGGCCCACCCGCACCACGGTGCGCGGGGGCCATGTCGTCGTGCCCGCGGGGGTGCCGCGGCAGGCGGCGGCTCCGGGGCGGGTGCGCACGTGGGTGCCCGAGGGCCCGCTCGATCTGGGGCTGGTGCTCGGGCCGCTGCGGCGCGGGCCGGGCGACCCGACGTTCCGTGCGACGCCCGACGGATCCATCTGGCGGGCGAGCCGTACGCCGCTGGGACCGGGAACGCTGCGGGTCTCGGTGCACGGCGGCGCGGTGCGCGGCCAGGCGTGGGGGCCGGGGGCCGAGTGGCTGCTGGAGCAGCTGCCCGAGCTGCTCGGCGCGGCCGACGACCCCGCGGCGTTCGAGCCGCGGCACCGGCTGCTCGCACTGACCCGGCACCGGCGCCCCGGCCTGCGGCTGACGCGGACCGGGCTGGTGCTGGAGTCGTTGATCCCGTCGATCCTGGAGCAGAAGGTCACCACGGTCGAGGCGTACGCGGCGTGGCGGACGCTGGTACGGAAGTACGGCGAGCCGGCGCCCGGTCCCGTGCCGGTGCGGATGTACGTCATGCCGGCGCCGCGCACCTGGGCGCTGATCCCGTCCTGGGAGTGGCATCGCGCCGGGGTCGACGACAAACGGGCGTCCACGGTGCTGCGGGCGGTGCGGGTCGCGGCGCGGCTGGAGGAGGCGGTGCGGATGCCTCCGGAGGCGGCGCGTGAGCGGCTGGAGGTGGTGTCCGGGATCGGGCCGTGGACGTCGGCGGAGACCGTGCAGCGCAGTCATGGGGCGCCGGACGCGGTGACGGTCGGGGACCTGCATCTGCCGGGGATCGTCGGGTTCGCGCTGGCCGGGGACAGGCATGCGGACGACGCGCAGATGCTGCGGCTGCTGGAGCCGTACGCCGGGCAGCGGCACCGGGCGGCCCGGCTGATCCTGCTGAGCGGGAGGGTGCCGCCGCGGCGGGCGCCGCGGATGCCCCGGGGGGACATCGGGCGGTTGTGAGGCGGACGGCTCGGCCTTGGCGGCGCGGGCTCGGCCTTGGCGGCGCGGCCGCTGAGCCTGGGCGGCGCGGCGGCTGAGCCGTCGCGGCGCGGCCGGACGGAGGTGCCCTGTCGGCGCCACGCCGCGCGGAACCACCCGCCGCTGCCACCCCGCCGCGCGGACCTGCCCCGCCGCGCGGACCTGCCCCGCCGCGCCTACTGGTCCGAAGAGAAGCGCACGGCCCCCGCCGGGATGCGGGCGTCGCACCAGACTCTGACGCCCTCCCTCAGTTCGTTGTCGGCGCCCACGACCGCGCCGTCGCCGATGACGGTGCCGGTCAGGACGGAGCGGGTGCCGATGCGGGCGCGGGTGCCGATGAGGGAGTCGGTGATGACGGCGCCGGGCTCGATCACGGCGCCCGGCAGGATCGTACTGCCCGTCACCCGCGCCCCCTCGGCGACGAACGCGCCCTCGCCCACCACCGTGCCCCCCGTCAGCTTGGCGTCGGGGGCGACGACGGCCGTGGGCAGCACGAGCTGATCGCCGCACCGGCCGGGGACGGCCGGGGAGGGGGCGCGGCCCAGCACCAGGTCCGCCGAGCCGCGGACGAACGCGGCCGGGGTGCCGAGGTCCAGCCAGTAGGTGGAGTCCACCATGCCCTGCAGGTGCGCCCCGGCGGCCAGCAGGTCCGGGAAGGTCTCCCGCTCCACCGACACCGGCCGGCCCTGCGGGATCGTGTCGATGACCGAGCGGCGGAAGACGTACGCCCCCGCGTTGATCTGGTCGGTGACGATCTCCTCGGGGGTCTGCGGCTTCTCCAGGAACGCCAGCACGCGGCCCGTCCCGTCGGTCGGGACCAGTCCGTACGCCCGCGGGTCCGTCACCTTCGTCAGGTGCAGCGAGACGTCCGCGCCCGTCTCCTGGTGGGTGCGCACCAGGGCCCGGATGTCGAGCCCGGTGAGGATGTCGCCGTTGAAGACGAGGACCGGCTCGTCCGGGCCGGAGTGCAGCCGGGAGGCGACGTTGCGGATCGCGCCGCCCGTGCCCAGCGGCTCCTCCTCCGTCACGTACTCCAGGTGGAGTCCGAGCGAGGAGCCGTCGCCGAAGTACGGTTCGAAGACCTCGGCCAGGTAGGACGTGGCGAGCACGATGTGCTCCACGCCCGCCGCCCGGGCCCGCGCCAGCTGGTGCGTGAGGAACGGCACGCCCGCCGCCCGCACCATGGGCTTGGGTGTGTGCACCGTGAGCGGGCGCAGCCGGGTGCCCTTGCCGCCGACCAGGAGGATCGCTTCTGTCACCTGTCGTCTCTGCTTCCTGCCGGGACCGGCCGATCTGTCCTTCGGCCGGCCAGTGTATGCAGACCGTTGCCACAGCTCTGGAACCAGTTGCGGTGCCGGTGGTGCCGGTGGTGCGGTGAGATCGGCGACGCCGCTCAGCGGCCCTGGTAACGCGCCGCGGCCGAGCGGATCGTGCCGAGCTTGTCGTAGAGCTGCCGCCCGGGGCAGTCGGTGGCGAAGCCGTCCCGGTGGCCGGAGATCACGTTCAGGCGTACGTTCTTTCCCTTTTGGTAGAGGTTGCCACCGCCGGACTTCAGATATGTCTTTCCGCGCGGATCCACCCGGTACAGGCCGAGCTTCCAGGCGGCCAGCCGCGCCACGGCGTCGACGGCGGCGGCGGGGGGCTTCGACGTGCTGTAGGTGCCGATGACGGCGATGCCCGCCGTGTTGCTGTTGAACCCCATGGTGTGGGCGCCGAGGACCGGCTTGGCCACCCCGCCGGCCCGGCCCTCGTAGATGGTTCCGCACTTGTCGACGAGGAAGTTGTAGCCGATGTCGCGCCAGCCCATGCTCTTGACGTGGTAGCGGTAGATACTGCGGATGACCGACGGCGTCTGCGAGCAGCGGTAGCTGTTGCCCGTGACGGTGTGGTGGACGAACACCGCCTTGACCTTCTTGGTGTAGACGAACCCCTTGGCCCTGAGCGACTCGTCCGCGCCCCAGCCGCGGCGGGTGACGATGCGCGGCCGTGCGCCGATGTACGGCGTGGCCATCTGGTCCGCCGTCAGGTCGGGGCCGCGCAAGGAGATCAGCTCGCGCTCGGTGCCCTCGCGGTCGAGCGCGGGAATCTCGGTGGCGCCCAGTGGGGCGAGGCCCGAGTTGGCGGCGGAGGCGGCGGTCGCGGCTTCGCTCATCTCGCCGAGGCGCGTCTGGTCGTCGTCCGGTGCGCCGGCCGCCGACCCGGCCCCCGCACCGGACTGGACCGGACCACCGGAACCGCCGGAGCCGCCGAGTCCGCCGGAACCGCCTGAGCCACCGGTACCACCGGAACCGCCGGCGTCATCCAGGCCACCCGTGCCACCGGAACCACCGAGACCGCCGACGCCGCCCGGACCACCGGAGCCACCAGAACCGCCCGGACCACCAAGGTCACCCAGACCATCGAGGTCACCCAGACCCTCGACGTCGCCCAGGCCACCGGAGCCACCGGGGCCATCAGAGCCACCGGCGTCCACCGGATCGCCCGGATCGACCAGTTCCAGGCGCAGACCCGAGGGCAACGGCAGCCGCAGGGACAGGGACAGCGGCGGATCGGCGTCCCCCGGATCCTCCTTGTCCGCGGCCCGCGCGGCGTCCCCCTGGACGCGCACCTCCACGCCGTCGCTGTCGCCCACCCACAGGGGCGCGGTGGCGCCGCGTACGTGTCCGCCGGCCCGCTCGGCGCTTCCCGGGTCGGCTCCGTGGTCGGCGTTGTCGGTGTCGAGGCTCTGCCAGGCGGACCAGGCGCCGGTGGCGGCGGAGCGGGTGCGGACCCGGGCGGTGCCGTGCAGCTCGGCGCCGGGGTCGTCCCAGACCACGCCGACCAGGGAGAAGTGCCGTACGTGAGGGCGGATCAGGCCCTGCTCGCGGGCCACGCCGACGGAGCGGCCGCGGGACCCCCGGTCCAGGGGGACCAGGGGCAGGGACTGGGTGCTGCCGGGGACGGCGGCCCGCACCGGTCCCGTCGCGGCGGCCGTCGTTCCCGACGACGCCGTTCTCACCGTCCCGGGTGCCGCCGTCGCCGCGGTGGCGGGGAGTGCGGACGCGAGGGCGAGGGTCAGCGTGCTGGTGACACCGATCGAGGACGCGAGGAAGCCGTATCGACGCATGCCCCCGATCTTGGACATAGTCATACATATCTGTCCATGAAGAACTGACGGTGCGTCGGTTTTCCTTTCGTTTTTCTTCGACGTTCCTCGGCCTTCCACGGCCCGTCTCGGCTCCGCCTCGACCGAACCGGTGACCGTCCGGCCGCCCCCGCGGGTCCACCCTCCCCTGCGCCGATCCGGCGGCGCGTACGCTGACGCGGGTGAACGCCACCGAACGAACCCCTGCGGACCTGCTGCGTTCCGCGCTGGCCGCGGACCCCGGACGCCCCCTGATCACCTTCTACGACGACGCCACGGGCGAACGCGTCGAACTGTCCGTGGCCACCTTCTCCAACTGGGTGGCCAAGACCGCGAACCTCCTCCAGTCCGACCTCGCCGCCGGGCCCGGGGACCGGGTCGCCCTGCTGCTGCCGGCGCACTGGCAGACGGCCGTGTGGCTGCTGGCGTGCGCCTCGGTCGGCGTCTGCGCCGACGTCGGCGGGGACCCGGCGGAGGCCGACGTGGTGGTCAGCGGACCGGACACGCTGGAGGCGGCGCGCGCCTGCTCGGGCGAGCGGGTCGCGCTGGCCCTGCGCCCGCTGGGCGGCCGGTTCCCGCAGCCGCCCGAGGGTTTCGTCGACTACGCCGTGGAAGTGCCGGGGCAGGGCGACCGGTTCGCCCCGTTCGCACCCGTGGACCCGGAGGAGCCCGCGCTGATCGTGGCGGGGGCGGAGTACACCGCCGCGGAGGTCGTGGACCGGGCGCGCGGCGACGCTCCGGAACTGGGCCTGACGGGACCGGGCTCGCGGCTGCTGTCCGGGCTGCCGTACGACACCTGGAAGGGGCTGAGCGCGGGCCTGTACGCACCGCTCGCGGCCGGCGGTTCGGTCGTGCTGTGCCGGAACCTGGACCGCCTGGCCGAGGACTCCCTGGCCAAGCGCATCGAGAGCGAGCGGGTCACGGCCACGGCGCGGTGACCTTCCCTTCGGGGCTCGCGCCATGCGCCCGCACGGTCATGGCCGCGTCGCGGCGGGGTCAGGGCGGGGTCATAGCGGAGGAGGGGAAATACGTCCGGGGCCGGCTCCTTTACACATCTGACGCCTCCCACCAGCCCCTCCAGGTGGATTCCGGCTGGCTCGCGATCTCTACTCACAAAGCGCCCTCGACCCACGACACGGCGAG
>NZ_LR732544.1:6850792-6876230 GCF_902506575.1 Streptomyces mexicanus
GACGGACACTCCGGGGGTGGCGGGAAGGGCACCCCCGGAGGCACGGCGACGGGCACTCGGGCCGGCCCGGAGGGCGGTGCGTGTCGGGCGTCCTCAGGCCGGCGTCCGTGGGAGCGCCCCCGGGGGGCAACCCGACGGGCGCCCGGGCCGGCGGCCCAGGGGCCAGGGCCCGCCGGGCACCCGCCGGGGGCCGGCGGCCGCCCCCCCCCCGTCCGTCACCCGTGACGCCTCACCCGTTCCCGGCGGCCCCGGACTCCGCCGCCCTGATCGCATCGCGGTAGGCGCGGGCCGCCGCTCTCAGGGCCGCCTCCGGGTCCACGCCCTCCGCCTCGGCGCGGACGGCCAGGGCGAGCAGTTCGTATCCGATGCCGGGCGTCCCGGGCAGGGGGACGTCCAGGCCGGCCGTGCGGGCACGGGAGGCGAGCTTGGCGGCGAGGGCCAGGCCGGGCTGCTGCAGCGGGATGCCCTCCGTCACGGAGGTCCGCCGCTTCTCCTCGGCCTTCGTGCGCAGCCAGTGCTCCTTGACCTCCTCCGGCGTCTCGGCCGTCTCCTCGCCGAAGACGTGCGGGTGGCGGTGGATCAGCTTGGCCACGATGCCGCCGGCCACGTCGTCGATGGAGAACGGTTCCTCGGGGTCCTCCTCGGCGATCCGGGAGTGGAAGACGACCTGGAGCAGCACGTCGCCCAGTTCCTCGCGCAGCTCCGTCCGGTCGCCGTCCTCGATCGACTCCACCAGCTCGTACGCCTCCTCGATGACGTACTTCGCCAGGCCCTGGTGGGTCTGCCGGGAGGACCACGGGCACTCGGCGCGGATGCGGTCCATGACCTGCACCAGGTCGAGCAGGCGGGCGCCGGGCAGGTCGTAGGAGGCGGGCAGCAGCTCCAGCTCAGGCATGCTGACGCGCCCGGAGCCGGCGAGCCGGGCCAGGCCGTCGGTCAGCGCCGGCTCGCCCTCGCCCGTGGCCACGACCACGATCGTGCGGCCGCCCGCGCAGGCGGCGACCAGCTCCTCGGCGGTCGGCGACGCCTCCTCCACGGCTATGCCCGCCTCGCGCAGATACGGCAGCTGCGGGTGCGCGCCGTCCGCGCACAGCACCCGGTCGGCGGCGCGCAGCGCCTGCCAGGCGGGCCAGGACAGCAGGCCGGGGGCGACCCGGTGGCTGGTGGTGAGCAGGACGACACGGCCGGGGGAAGCGGCGTCGGAGGCAGCGGCGGCGGCGTTGGTGTTCACGCTTTGAACGTAACGCACCGCGCCGACGCTCTTTGGGGTTGTCCACAGGCGAGGGACGGCGGGGCCGCCGACCGCGCCCCGCCCGCGTCCCACCCGCCGCATGAGCGTCCGCCCTGCCGGGTCAGCCCCGCCGCGTCACGCGGCCCGCTGGGCTCCCGCCGACGTCTCCCGCAGCCACGGCGTCTTCGCCTCGGCGTTGCCCTTCTGCACGTCCCAGGCCCCGTAACGGGGATTGAGGTCGATGTGCAGTTCGCCCGAGGCGGTGGACAGGGCCTTCCAGAAGGCCGGCTGGCTGGGGTCGGTGTGCAGCTTCGCCGCCAGCTTCTGCGCCTCGACCTGAAGGCGCAGGTTGTCGTCCAGGCGCTGCGGCGGCACCCCGTACTGCTGCAGCCAGGCCCTGCGCAGTCCCTCCGGGCCGCCCGCCTGCTGCTCCAGCCCGGCGCGCATCGCCTGGACCTCGCGGGCGGTGACGGTGACGCCCGCGTCCCGGGCTGCACGGTCGAGCACCCGGTCCAGGACCATCTGGTGCAGGGTGTCCCGGGTGAGGGTGCCGGTGCCGGCGACGGCCTGCTGGTACTGCGTCTCGTCGGCCACCGCCGCCCGCTGGGCCCGGCGCACCTCGTCCACCCGGCTCTGCAGTTGCGCGACGGTGATCCGGTGGCCGCCCACGACGGCCGCCGCGCCGGGATGCGCGTCGTTTCCGCAGGCGGTGAGGAGAGGGGCCGCCGCGACGATCGCGGCGGACAGGACGAGCGCGGTGCGACGGCGGCGGTGCAAGGAAACCTCCTGAGGGGAGATTGTGCGACGGAGCACAAAGTCTTGCGGTGATCGATGGTAGGCAGCGGCCGGTCCGCGGCCAACCCATTCGACCAACGATTCCCGGGCGTTTCCGCTACCGGCCCGCGCCCGGCGTGCCGCCGCGTGTCCGCCGATCCGCCCTGCGTCCGTTCACTGCCTCGCCCACTGCCCGTCTGCCGATCGGCCCTGCGTCCGTCCGCCGCCTCGCCCGCCGCCCGTCTGCCGATCCGCCCTGCGCCCGCCCGCCGCCCGTCTGCCGCGCTCCCCGCCGCGCCTCTGCCGCCGCGATCCGCCCGTCTGCCGCGCCGCGGTCCACTCACGCTCAGGAGCGAGCCTTGACCGCCCGTTCGACGGCGGCCGCCACGTCCGCGCGCAGCCCGTCCCCGACCCGCACCGTGCTCACGTTCTGCCCGGCGGTCCCCCCGCCCACCAGCACGAACCCGGTCTTCCGGTAGCGCGGCGCGGTCTCGCTCGCCGCCGCGACCTCGGGCCGGCCGACGGCGAGGACGACGTCGCAGGAGCGTTGGAGCATGCCGTTGAGGAACGGCCGCGCGTTGCCGACGCTCTGCTCGCCGGTCACCTGGGCGTAGCTGACCCGGGCGTGGGTGGCGCGCGAGGCGTCCTGCATGCCCTGCCAGACGTCGGCGGCCGGGGCGCCGATGATGCCGTCCTTGCCCGTGAGCAGGCAGGCGTCGGTCTCGGTGTAGTGGCGGGCGCGGGTGTCGGGGATCGGCGGCCGGTCGTCGTGGCGGCTGAGCAGGACGCCGGTCACCACGAGCGCGCCGACGACGGCCACCGCGCCGCCCGCGAGGGCGATGGTGCGCCCGCGCAGGGCGCGCAGCCGCGCCACGACGGCCCGCCCCACCACGGCGAACCTGCCGCCCGCCCGGGTCCGCGCCTGCGCGGGGCGCGCCTGCGTCACCTGCCGTACCTGCTTGGCCACGTCCTACCTGCTTCCTTGCCTGCCGTGCACGGCGCCGTTCGCTCTTCCTCCGCCGTGCACGGGTGTCACCCGCCGATCGCCGCCGGCGTCGTCTCCGTGTGCCGGACGGGCCGCCGCGGCCACGCCGTCCAGGCGTGCACGGAGGCGCCCACCGTGGACAGCAGGATCAGCAGCAGGTCGTTGGCGAAGAGCAGCCCGTGCGTGTCCTCCGGCGTCAGGGCCAGCTCGGTGAGCCAGGCGGCCAGCACCGCGCTGAACGCCGCGCACGCCCACCAGCGTCCGCCGCCGCCGCGCCCGCGCACCGCCATCACCAGGGAGGGCACGGGACACAGCAGGCCGAGGCTGAGGAGGGGCAGCGCGGTCAGCCCGGCCCGCACGAGGTACGGCCGCAGCACGGCAAACCTGCCGAACCTGGCGAGCCTGCCGAACCTGGCGATCTTGGCGACCACTCTCATCCGTGCCGTCCCCTCCCCTTCGTCTTCGTCCCGCTCACCCCGCGCCTTGCCGCTCGCTCCCGCGCGCCCGTGGGCGAGCGGAAGGTCAGCCGGTGATGGCGACCGGGGCGTCCCACCAGTCGCGGTCGACGGTGAGGGTGTAGCCGCCGCGCGTCTCCTTGCTGTTCACCTTGTACTGGTGGCCGCGGCTGTGGTCGGTGAACTGGGTGGAGCCCCAGGGCCAGTCGGTGGTAGTCGTCTCCTTGCCGTCCCAGAGGGCGTACCAGAGGTTGCCCGGCAGGTCGGCCTTGTTGCTCGCGGTGGCGATGGCCTTGGCGCTGGAGCTGGTGAAGCCGTAGAAACCGGCCCGGTACGTCTTGGCGCGCAGTTCCTTGTCGAAGGCGCGGACGTAGGCGAGCACGGCGTCGTTGCACGACTTGTTGGTCGTGTCGTACGGCTCCATGTCGAGGTAGATGGGGCTGCCGGTCTTCATCCCGAGCGCGGAGGCCTTGGCCACGGCGTCCTTGGCGTCGGTGGTGCCGAGGGAGGTGGCGGTGGAGGCGGTCAGCTTCTCCGGGTTGGAGCTGGTCTGGCACGGCGGCTGGGCGCCCACGTAGATCGGGATGAGCTTCCAGCCCAGGGAGCTGACGGACTTCACCCAGGAGGCGGTGAGGTTGGGCTGGTTGCAGCCGCGGTTCTTGCCGCCCACGTAGACGGCGGCGGCACCGTAGTACTTGTCGGTGCGCCAGCCCTTCATGGCGCTCAGCGAGGGCGCGGTGCAGGTGTCGAAGGCACGGCCGGTGTACGTCTTCTGCGCGGGCCAGGTGGTGGCGGCCATCGAGGTCTGCGCCGCGATCCCGGCGCCCGCGAGCACAGCGGCCCCGGCCACCGCCCACGTGATGTACCTGCGCTTCTTGGACTGCCGGTGCTCGGCCATCCCCACCCCTGTCTGTCTCTGCCCGCGCGCGAGCGTGCGCGGGTGTGCCTGCGTGGCGTGCGTGTCGGATGCGGCGTACGACGGCGGTCGGCGGCGTACGTCCACTGGAAACGTTGCTGGTCCCCCTGACGGGCGCGCGCGGTCCGTCTGCCGACTCCCCGGGCGCCCTGAGCGGATCGCAAAGTAACCCATGCGGTTCCTGTGAACGGGAAACGGAGTCTCTTGATCATCACATGATTGCCTCAAGCGGCGGCAAAAACATGCGTGGTCGGGACTCCTCACGCAGGGCCGCGCCCACCGCCCGGTGGCTTGCCCGTGCTCCTTGCACGTGGGACGGAGTCAGGCCACGGCCAGCTCGCACCAGACGACCTTGCCCCGGTTGCCCTCCCTGGACAACGGCTGCCATCCCCACAGATCCGCGCACGCCTTGACCAGCGCCAGCCCGCGCCCCTCCTCCACCTCAGCCGTCTGCTCCAGCGGCACCGGCGGCTCCGGCGGCGCGGGATCCGCGTCCCACGCCCCGATCCGCAACACCCCCGCCGCCCAGCGCACCCGCAGGGCGGCGGGCCCCTTGGTGTGCCGTACGGCGTTGGAGACCAGCTCGGTCGCGAGCAACTCGGCCACGTCGACCAGCCGGATCAGCCCGTGCAGGGTCAGGATCAGACGGAGGGTGCGGCGACTGACGGTGACGGCGCGGGGATCGTTGGGGATGTAGAGGCAGTACTCCCAGGGTTCGCGCGGGACTTCGTCGTTTTCGGACATGGCGCAGCTCCGTTCGAGGCCGGTGGAGGATGAGATGCGCGGCGGCGTCCGGGCGGTGGCCTGCCGCAGCCGTCGTGGCAGGACGGAGCGGTGCGCTTCCGGGGTCCCGGGAAATCCGCAGCGTGTGCGTCGCGTCACCGACGGTAGGGCTAACCTGTTATCCGAAGCAAGCCGATCGCGTAAGGTGACCTCGAACGGGCTGCACCAGCAGACGTGTTGATGCAAGGAGCGGTCGATGGTGCTGAGGTCCGAGCCGACGGCACGGCAGGTGCGGCTGGGGACCGAGTTGCGCAGACTCCGCGAGGCGGCGGGACTCACCGCTCGTGAGGCGGCGGCACTGCTCGGCACGAGCCGCGTCCAGATCAGCCACATCGAGTCCGGGCTGACGGGCGTGAGCGAGGAACGACTGCGCCGCCTGGCGTCCCACTACGCCTGCACGGACGACGAGTTCGTCGACGCTCTGGTGGCCATGGCCACCGACCGGACGCGCGGCTGGTGGGAGGAGTACCGGGGCCTGCTGCCCACGTCCTTCCTGGACCTGTCGGAGCTGGACCACCACAGCTCGTTTCTGCGCGAGGTGTCCATCCTGTTCGTCCCTGGCCTCTTGCAGACGGAGGACTACGCGCGCGCCGTCTTCTCCTCCAGGGTCCCGGAACTCACGGCTGACGAACTCGAGATGCGCGTCCGCTACCGCATGGCGCGCCAGGCGATCGACATCCCCTACGAGGTGATCATCCACGAGGCGGCGCTGCGGATCAGGGTCAGCGACCGCGCCACCTCAAGGACCCAGCTCAACCGCCTCCTCGAGCTCTCCGAAGCGGATCACATCACCCTGCGCGTCGTGCCCTTCGACCTGGACGGCTTCTCCAGGGCCTCAAGCACCATGACCTACGCCGGCGGGCCGGTACCCAAGCTCGACACGGTGGTACGTGACGCGCCCCACGGCTCGGTCTTCATCGACTCCGAAGCCCAACTGAACGCCTACCGAACACGTTTCCGTAAAGTGAAGGCCCTGGCACTCGCACCCGACCGGTCCCGCGACCTGATCCACAGGCTGACGAAGGAGCTGTGAGGCACCCATGGCCACTCACGACAACTGGCGGAAGTCGTCCTACTCGGGCGAGGGCGACGGCAACGCCTGCGTAGAGATCGCAGCCTCCCCCACCCGCACAGCCGTCCGGGATTCCAAGGCCCCGGCCCGCGCCACCCTCACCTTCCCGACCGCGGCCTTCGCCGCCTTCCTCGACACCCTCAAGAGCGAGGAATTCCCGCTGCGGAACGGCTGAGGTCGCCGTTTCCGGACATCATCACCCCGATACGTCGAGGCCGGACAACCTCACTGTTCGACCCAGGTGTGCTTGGACCACATCCGGTCGCGGTCCGCGGCCTCCAGGAGGACCTGGATCCCTGTCTCCCGGGGGAGGATGCACCCCCTCGGCCAGTGGATCTCCTCTCCGGCGACCATGATCTCCACCTGTTCGGGATCGTCGACGAGTTGCAGGTTGTAGAACGTCCGGTAATGAAGTGCCGTGACCGTGGAGAACTCCGGTTCCACCGTCACGATCACACAGTCGTCCTCACCGTCGTCCAAGGTCAGGCCGAGGGACGCATCCGACGGAATCGACCGGTACACATCCGGGAGCTCCGACAGATGCACCTCTGAGCGACGGTACGAGGGATCCCACACTTCGACGGTCACCACATTGGACATTCAGCAAGACGCCGTTTCTTATGGTGCGTCCGAACATGCCCGTTGGAGGGCATCGAAGGCCGCACTGGCGTTGTCGGCAGGGAACAGACGCAGGATGGTGGCCCGGTTCGGCGTCGTGATGACGTAGTGCCGCGCCAGGTAGGAGAGATCTCCCCAGCTCTCTCGGGCATGGGCGCGCATGAGGACCTGGCCGCATCTCGTGCAGGTGATCCAGGGGACAAGGACGAGACCGGCCAGGTCCTCGGCCATATCTATTGCCTCGGGTACGGTGCTTTCGTCGCCTTCGATCAACTTCATGGGGCCCGGTGCGCCTTCAACACGGCACTGAAGGATCTGGGGTGTGAGGGCCTCCCGCTCGCCCCAGGTCTCTGCGAGTACGGCGATCTGGGCCCTGACCGTCTCGCTGATCAGCACCTTGTGGCCGAGGATGCCGGAGACGAGCAGACCAAGCCCCGCCTCCTGCTCTCCGATGTCCCAGCAGTCTTTGACTTCCTGGGCTTCGGCCTCCGGCAGCAAGGCAGCGAGCCGGTTCCAGATGACGGCGTCGTCGGTCACCTGGCAGACGTTACCGGCCGGCGCTGACACTCGGACGCCCAGGCAGACGAGCATGACCGCGATCACAGTAAAGCCAGGGAAGTGTTCGGGCTTCTGCTCATAGCGCCGATGGAGCCGACGGCAGCCGGACAGCCACGACATGGTCCACTCGACCACCCAACGATGACGGCCGAGGCGGGCTGAGCTCTCGACCCCGCGGCGTGCGATTCGCGGCATGATGCCGCGTTTCCGCAGCCATGGAACAGGGCGTCCAACTCGTCACCATCATGGAACTGCTCGGCCACGCCAACATCGGCATCACCGCCCAGGTCTACGCCCACGTTCGCCTGCGCCTCCAACACGACCCCATCAACCAACTCGGCGACGTCCGTCAGCGTTGCCGTCAGGTGGCCTTGGGCGCATGGTTGACAGAGGCATCAGCCGAATCGCTCAACCGCCAGGTCAAGCCATTTCCGCCCCAATGCTGCAGACCGTTCCCGCAGTTCCGTTCTCTGCACATCTCCGTACCCAACAACTGCTGACAAGTCAGCAATATCCCGCCGCTGAATATCAGCCTCTTCGCCCGACAAGCGTGCGTTGCACCGACGCTCAAGCCGGAAAGAGAAGTTACGGACTATTGATGAACAGTCACGCAGGACTCCGACCCCCAGTCCCGCAGGGGCACCCAACGCCGTATACAGGGCGACAGCTCCCTGGTACGCGAATGCACGAGCCCCGGTGACGTCATCACCAATAGCGAGCTCTCGCATCGCAGCAATCCCTTCTCGCTTTTCACGGAATTGTTCAGACGAAAAGTTCTCGGAGGACCACAAGGCATCCAAGGAACGTACGTACGTCTCCAGATCAGCCGTCCGGCCATCCGCAGCAACCACCCAGAAAAGGATGGGAGTCGCCCGTTCTGCGCAGGCCGCGGCGAACGCAGCGGCCTGCGCAGAAGTCGCACCCTGCACGAATTCTTCTAGATTCTCGATCCCGGCCAATAGAAAATCCTGATCTTCATTCCACGCTCCAAGGCGACACCTGCTCCCCGGCCCACGGCTGCTCAACCCGTGCCGAGGGACGCATCCGGCAGAAGCGACCGGTACACATCCGGGACCTGCGAAAGAATTTCCTGAGCGGTGGCCACGCGCCGACTCCTGCCAAAAATGCGCCGTCGAACAAACCGGACGAGTGATGCCGGCTAGTAATGCAACCTGATTTTGACTCCCTGCCTGAGGAGTCGCCAGGCGGCGCTGCCCGTGGGTCCCACGTTGCCCGTCAGCCGGATTCTGTACGGTGGACTCTAGAACGACGTCGCTGGCCCTTGGAAGGGCTCGGAGTCCCCCCACTCCCAGAACGCGGTGCCTGCATCGATTTCACACTGAACGGCCCGGAACNGCCGTCGAACAAACCGGACGAGTGATGCCGGCTAGTAATGCAACCTGATTTTGACTCCCTGCCTGAGGAGTCGCCAGGCGGCGCTGCCCGTGGGTCCCACGTTGCCCGTCAGCCGGATTCTGTACGGTGGACTCTAGAACGACGTCGCTGGCCCTTGGAAGGGCTCGGAGTCCCCCCACTCCCAGAACGCGGTGCCTGCATCGATTTCACACTGAACGGCCCGGAACAGCGGACTGGGGTCCGACGATTCAGGGATGTCGATCGCGATGTGGCGGTCGCCGCTCCACTCGCTGAGAAAGCCACCCGACTGGACGGCATTTCTCAACACAAGGCGAGAGTCATCACTCGGGCGGGGCTCCATGAAGAACACCCTGAAAATTCGTCGCCCGGATCGCTCGACCACTCTCTCCACGAACCGGGAGTCACGGATTTCCACGACATCTCCGAGAGCCAGCCCATACGCACTAACGGGATGCAGGCGACTTCGTAGCCTCCGCCAGTGCGGGTTGACAGCCAGATTTGTTCGCACATTTTTTCGAACCCGAACGGCTCCAGATCCACCATGGCGATGTAATTCTCCGCACCCCGGCCTACGGGATCTTCGTGGGCGATGTAAGTGGTCTCGCTCACCACGGCCTCTCCTGCTTATCTGTGTTCACCAAAACATGGTCCACGCAACTTCAGTCCGATGATTCAGCATGCAGTCGGCGCAGAGCCAATACGCGGCCTGATGACGCTGTCCTCGCCCCATAACACGGATCTGGGCTGACAGCGTTTTGGTTCGCCATTTCACTCACCGCACGCAGTGATCAACAGGTGGGCTCCCCGAGCCGGGCGACGCACATCTCGGGCAGTCGCTCCCGGGTTAGGAGGCGGTGCTCTTCATCCACTCTTTCAGCGCCCGGTGATAGTGCATCGCGTCACTTCCGGCGTCGATCCGCAGCTGGAAGAGTTCTTGACCGGAAATCGGATTACTCATCGACCAGAGCTGATCCGCAGCGGCGGCCTGGCCCACGGCCTCGAAAGAAAACCAACTGATCGCTCCCTCTGGCGCAGGCAACCCGTGCTGATCGAACTCCAAGGCCACGGTGTACGTGGATCCGATCACTCGGGCCAGTTGTCGGCTCGCATCCTCCTCCATGTCGATCAACCCTTGAACGGCGTCGAGTACAGCTGTCACCGCACGTGCCCACGGACGCCGTGAGTTCTCGGCCGCGGCACGCAATTCTTCTACCTTCGGTCGTGCCGCTCGCCGAGTACTCGATTCGTCACCGTGGCCCCCGTACTGTCGCCAGAAGGATTCCACCACCTGGACTGCGGGATACGCATCCTCCGCGTCGCCCGACATCTCGGCATGCAACGAGACGATGGTGTCCATGCGACTGGCAGCGATAACTGCCAGCAACGACCTCCGCAGAGAAAATTCCCGACCGGGACCTTCGAGTACCACGGTGCCCCTTACTTCCAGACAGCCAGAGTCTTGGTGAGGATCTTACCACCGGTCCGCTCAATCAGTGGAGCATAGAACTCTTCACAGAAATGGTTACTGGCGATCAGCATTTTTGGTTCGACGCCGAGTGCCTAGGTGCATCCGGTTGTTGATCACTGAGGTTTTCTCAACGAAATGTTCTGCGCGAACAGGTCCGCCGGCTTCGGAGTTGCGGGACAGCATTCAGAGCGACATGCCGATCAGATCCGTCAGAGCCGAGGAGCAACCCGTGAAACGTAGTGATCAACAGGTGGGCTCCCCGGGGACCGCACGAAGGAGGTGAACTCCCCGAGCCGACCGATGTCGCCGTTTCCGTACACCCTCACCAATTCTTCTGCTGCTGTGCCTGCAACGCGGGCACCGCGTAGTCCAAGCACGCCGCCAGCACCTTGCCCGCGAGTTCCCCCGGCTCGGTGTCAGGCGTCACGGTCCACCAGAAGTCCTGTGCGCCGGGCATGAGATCACCGATCCTCGACCACCATGCCCACTTCCCGTAAACCTTGTTCGGGACCGGCCGCGCCGGGAACTTCGCTCCCTCGTCCAGCACCTCCTGCCACTTCTCCTTCGGCACAGCGGCCAGATTGATCGTGAACCTCAACCGGGTGGCTGTCACACCCGAAGACTTCTGAATTCCGAGCAAGAGCCACATTCCAGGGTCTGGGAGCTCGAAAACCTGCCCAGAACCTGTAAAACCTAGCTTCCGCAATTCCGGAGACAGCCCCTTGCGGACTGCCGTGGAAAAAATTTCCTGAGCGGTGGCCACGCGCCGACTCCTGCCAAAAATGCGCCGTCGAACAAACCGGACGAAGATGCCGGGTAGTAATGCAACCTGATTTACGTTGCCCGTCAGCCGGATTCTGTACGGTGGACTCTAGAACGACGTCGCTGGCCCTTGGAAGGGCTCGGAGTCCCCCCACTCCCAGAACGCGGTGCCTGCATCGATTTCACACTGAACGGCCCGGAACAGCGGACTGGGGTCCGATGATCCAGGGACGTCGATCGCGATGTGGCGGTCGCCGCTCCACTCACTGAGAAAGCCACCCGACTGGAGAGCATTTCTCAACGCAAGGCGAGAGTCAATCCTCGGGCGGGGCTCCATGAAGAACACCCTGAAAATTCGTCGCCCGGATCGCTCGACCACTCTCTCCACGAACCGGGAGTCACGGAGTTCCACGACATCTCCGAGAGCCAGCCCATACGCACGGAACGGGATGCAGGCGACTTCGTAGCCTCCGCCGGTGCGGGTTGACAGCCAGATTTGTTCGCACATTTTTTCGAACCCGAACGGCTCCAGATCCACCATGGCGATATAATTCTCCGCACCCCGGCCTACGGGATCTTCGTGGGCGATGTAAGTGGTCTCGCTCACCACGGCCTCTCCTGCTTATCTGTGTTCACCAAAAAATGGCCCACACAACTTCAGCCCGATTATTCAGCACAGATCGGGCGACGACAACGTCTTGGTTCCCTCTTGCCGACCAACTGACCACAGGACACGAAACGCCCGGCCCCACCTGGAGCGCAGGGAATCAGCCGAAGCGTTCATCCCTCAGGGAAGCCATTTACGCCGGGAACGAAGGGCCCCCGTGGCGATCACTCAAAACAACGTGTCTTCCTGTGGTTCTTCAGTCGCCCCGGTCGAATCCGCCGGAGGGACATCGGCGGAACATCTGTTGACAGCGAAGAGCGATACGGCCTCCACTTCGACATCAGGCTCATCCGGCGCGGGCGTGTACAGCGCAACGCCCATGCCGTGAAGGACACCACCGGAATCATCCACCTCCACGGTCACACCCATGCGCGCCAGATCGGCCACGACGTCACCGAACGGGCGGCCGCACAACTCCACAGAAGCCAAGGTCGGCCGCGCCGTTGTCGTCGCCTCGATGAAGACGAGCCGATCCGATCGGTCAAAGCTGAGGAGCAACCCAAGAGGCACGTAGTGATCCACAGGTGGGGTCCCCGGGGTCCGCACGAAGGAGGTGAACTCCCCGAGCCGATCGCGCAGCACCTCTCTCTTCTCCCCGAAACGGGCCGACCCCAGCCCGGTCCACGGAATCACTTCACCCACGAGCTTTTCCTTCAGTCACAGACGTCCATGGTGGCGTCTCACCGGGGACTGGTCCCGCCGGTGAGACGCACCCGACCTTACGCCGGGCCTGCCCATCCCCTCCGGGCGGGGTCAAAAGAGCGTGAGCTGAACGTGCACCCCGGTCTTCACGGTACGCAGCGCCTGGAATGCTGCATTATTCGGAAGATCCGCGATCATTTCTCCGATGGCATTGTTGTATTTCCCTGGGAATCTACTGACCACGTCGTCGATGTCCATTTGCATCGCTTCATCGATCCTTCCCTGAGAGATCAGGTTTTTTTGGACAGCCCGCCAGGTTTCCGGCCCGTCCCCACGTCCCCAACTGGATGTCGCGACATGGTCCGCCTCGTCCATCTGGATCGACGGCCCGTAGCGCAAGCCGAGTGGAGAACTCTGATTGGCGGGCATGTGGTTGATCTCTGTACCCGGCACATTCCTCTTGGTGACCGGGTCCTTGAGGTCCTTGTACCTGGATGCCCCTCTGTAGACGTGCCCAGGCGGCGCGGTGCCGCACTTGGCCACGGCGTTCGCGTTGTGGACGAGGACCGGCGTTTCGCCCGCTTCCACGTAATAGGTGTGGAGGGTGCCGATGGTGAGGTCGTAGGTGGTGGTGTTCGCGTGGTACAGGCGGACACCGGTGACCTGTGCCGTGCCGGTCGGCGTCTGGAGGACGTCGCCGGGCTTCAGGTCCTTCGCCTCGACGAAGGCCGACTGCGTCTCGTCGTAGAAGGGGTGGTGGAAGGTCGTCGTCAGGTGGGCGTCCTGCGCGCCGGCCTGCGTGGCCTGCGCGGACGACACCGTGCTGACCGCCGCCGCCGGAGCCGTCGCCGGCTCGTGCGGGGCACCGGGGCCGTGGCCGCCCGCGAGGGCGCCCAGTACCGCCGCCGAGGCCGTCAGGCCGAGCGCCGCCTTGCGGGCCGCCTTCTTCGCCAGGGACCTCGCGCCCGTCTTCACGGACTTCTCGGCCGTGGAGGCGGAGGAGTGTCGGGTCTTCCTGATCGTCACGTCCACGAAGTCGTGGTCCGTGTGCGTCACGATCACCGCGGTGACCTTGTGCGCCTCCGTACCCGTGGCGCCCGGCACCGAGTTGGCGATCGTGTCGCCGACCTTCACCTGGTCGATGGCCTTGGTCGTGCCGTCGGCCATCAGCACCCGGGTCGAGCCGGTGAAACTGTGCGGCCCGCCGATGCGGCAGCTCGGCCCGGACTCCTCGGCGGCGCCGCCCGGCCCGTCCTCCGAGTGGGACTGGGCCCTCGTCCCCGCCCCGTCCGCTTCCGCCCGCGAAGCCGCCGCCTCCGTGGCGTCCCTCGCGCCGGCCTCCTCGACGTCCGTGGCGCCCTTGCCGAACAGCCCGCCGACGACCTTCATCGCCTTCGGCGCGACCTTCGACAGGATCTTGCCGCCCAGGCTGCCCAGCGCGCCGCCGGCCGCGCCCGCGACCGCGCCTTCGACCGCCGAGCCCGCGAACGCGCCGGCGCTGCAGTCGTCACCGCCGTTCTCCGCGCACTTGAAGCCCTGCTCGACCAGGGAGCCCGCCGCGCCCGCGGCGGCCGCGCAGCCGATGGAGCCGACGCCGCCCGTGATCGCCTCGCAGCCGGCGAACACCGCCGTGGAGACCACGAAGGAAGTGATCGCCGCGGCATGGTGCTTGACGAACTTCGCCGTGGACTTCGCCGCCTTGACGGTGGCGTGGTAGGCGGTCCTGGCCGCGCGGGAGACGGCGTGCGCCGCCTTCTTCGCCACGTGCGCGACCTTCTTGGCCGCCTTCTTCACCGTGTGCACCACGCGGTGCACCGCGCGCGAGACCTTGTGGTAGGCCGAGTGGACCGCGTGGACGACCCGGTGATAGGCGCGTCTGACGTGTCTGGCGGCGTAGTGGTACACGCGCCGCACCACCCGCACGGTGGCGTGGTAGTAGTCCCGCACCTTGTGCACGACCTTGTGCGCGACGTGCTTGACCGCGTGGACCACCTTGCGGGCCACGTGCTTGGCCGCGTGGTAGACCTTGTGCGCGACGTGCTTGACCGTGTGGGCGACCTTGTGCACCGCCTTCTTGGCGTGGCACACCAGGTCGAACATCGAGCAGTTGCCCGACTCGTCCGTACCGCCCAGCGGGTTGTCGTCGACGTAGGCGAACGGGTTCGCCGACACCGAGTTCGGCACCGGGTCCAGCGAGATGCTGTCCTTGTTCAGGAAGACGCCCGTGTCCGGGTCGTACCAGCGCGAGGCCGTGCCGACGTCCCCCGTGCCCGGCTCGGTCCACCCGGACTGGAAGCCCAGGTGGCCGGAGATCGTGTTCGTCGGCGAGATCACCTTGCCCAGCGGGTCGTAGGACACCGAGCCCGCCAGCGAGGTCGCCCCCGCCGTGAACGTGCCCACCACGTCGCTGTGCTGGTCGGTCAGGGCCAGCACTCCGCTGCCGCCGGCGGTCGACTTGATGCCGATGAGGCCGCCGGAGGGGTCGTAGGTGTAGGTGTCGTCGCCGTCGGAGGCGATCGTGTTGTCCGCGCCCGAGTAGGAGAAGGTCCGCTGGGACCCGCTGCCCGTGTCGGTGTCGGTGATGTTGCGGGCGAAGGCGTCCAGCGTGTAGGACTGCCCGCCCGCGACGACCTGGCCGCCGAAGGCGTCCGTCCGGTACGTCACCGTGCCGCCGGCCGCCGACGACTCCTGCGTCATCGTGCCGCGCGGCGAGTAGTCGTAGGAGTGGACGCCGTCCGAGGTCAGCTCGTCGCGCTCGTCGTAGGTGTAGACGTCCGAGCCGTTGCGGATGCGGTTGCCCGAGGCGTCGTAGGCGTACGTGGTGGTCTTGGTGCCGTCGTTCCACGACGTCAGGCGGTTCGCCCAGTCGTAGGTGTACGTGTTGGCCGACGCGCCCGAGACACCCGTCGTCGTCTTCGACGTCAGGTTGCCGTTCTTGTCGTAGCCGTAAGCGAAGCTCGCCACCGTCGAGGCGCCCTGCACCAGCACGTCGCTGGTCAGCTCGTGCGCGCTGTTGTAGCCGAAGGTGCGGGTCTGGCCGGTCGAGCCGTACTTGACGCTGCGCAGCTCGTTCAGCACGCCGTAGGAGAAGGTCAGCTGGGTGCCGGTGGCCGCGTCGTTCAGGGACGACAGCCGGCCGGCCGAGTCGTAGCCGTACGTCGTCGTGCCCGCCGCGTCCGTGCGGGAGGTCATCTGACCGTCGTCGTTGTAGGCGAAGCTGGAGGAGCCGCCCGAGCCCGAGGCCGTCAGCAGGTCGCTGCGGTCGTCGTAGGTGAACTCCTCGTGGGTGGCGTCCTGATGGTCCGCCGCCCCGGCGATGCCCGCCTCGTCGGTGTCCGCCGACAGCACCCGCCCGTCCGCGTCGTAGCTGAAGCTCCGCTTGGCGGTGGCCGCGTCGGCGCCGGCGCCGGACATCGTCTTGAGCTGTCCGACGGCGTCGTACGTCATGGTCGTGGTGACCCCGCCGGGCAGGGTGACGTTCGTCATCTGCCCGTCGGCGTCGTAGGCGAAGGTCGTCGTCGAGTCGGCCGCGGAGGTGTACTTCGCGGTGGTCGGCTCGATGACCTTCTCCTGCTGGCCCCACGGCGTGTACGTGTAGCGCCAGGAGTTGCCGCGGCCGTCGGTGAAGCGGGTGCGGTTGCCGGCCGCGTCGTAGCCGAAGGTCGTGGTGATCGACGTCGAGGCGTCGACCGGCTGGATCTCCTGCGTGACGGTGCCGGCCGCGTCGTAGGTGAAGTGGCTGGTGTGGCCGTTGGCGTCGGTGGCGGCGGTCATGTTGCCGACGCCGTCGTACGTCTGGGAGGTCTCCCAGAGCTCGGTGCCGTTCGCGTCGAAGCCGCGGGTGGCCGTCGGGTCGCCGTCGACGTTGTAGTCGACGGTGGTGTAGGTGCCGTCGGCCAGGGTCGTCCTGGTGGTGTTGCCCTCGAAGTCGTAGGCGTAGCGGGTGGTGTTGCCCGCGCCGTCGGTGACCGAGGTGATCTCACCGGCCCGGTCGTAGCCGTACGTCGTCTTCACGCCGCCCGGGGTGGTCGTGGAGGCGACGTGCGCGCCGTAGGGGTTGCCGGTCGTCACCGCGTACGAGTTGGTGGTGGTCAGCGTGCGCGTGGACGGGTAGCGCTCCAGCGTCGTCTGCGTCAGCTGCCGGCCCAGGAAGTCGTAGGTGGCCTGGGTCTGCGCGCCCGCCGGGTCCGTCATGGACAGCTGCTCGCCGTTCGGGTCGTACGTGGCGTGCGTCTTGGTGCCGTCCGGGGCGGTGGTCTGGACGAGGTTGCCCATCTGGTCGTACAGGTACTGCGTGGTCCTGCCGCCGGGCGTGGTGACCGAGGTCTGGTTGCCCTCGCTGTCGTAGGTGTAGACGGTCGTGCCCGCGTTCGGCGCGGTGGCGCCCGCCGGGGTGTAGGGCGGCAGGGTCTCGGAGACCTTGTTGCCCTCCGCGTCGTAGGCGGTCGTGGTGACCAGGCCGTTGGGGTCCTCTTCCTCGACGGCCTCGCCGAAGGTGTTGAAGCCGCTGGTGGTCACCGGCCGCACGGTGGCCGCGGTGGTGCCGTCCGGTTCGGCCTGCACGGCGGGCGCGGTGGTGACCGCGAGGTTGCCCGCCTCGTCGTAGGAGTAGTCGGTGGTGTGGTGCTCGGCGTCCGTCATGGACGTCGGCAGGCCGCGCCGGTCGTAGGTGTACGTGGTGGTCTGCGCGTCCGAGGAGCCGACCGTGCCGCCGTCGCGGCCCTTGCCGTACAGCGAGGTCACCTCGGTGTCCGACAGCGCCCGCTGGTAGACCTGCACGTCGGACACGGCGCCGGGCAGCAGGTCGGTCGGGTTGCCCGCGTACTTGGCCTGCCCGATCGTGAGCGGGCCGGTGGCCTTCCACGGGGCGGTGTTGGTGCCCGAGCCGGACAGGGTGCCGTTGACGTAGATCTTCACGGCGCCCGTGGCGGCGTCGTACACGCCGACGAGGTGGGTCCAGTCGCCGCTGGTGGGCTTGGCGGTGGAGTACGCCGCCGGGAAGGTGGCGCTGGAGGCGTCCGTGCTGGTCTGCTCCATGCTCCACAGCGGCGCGCTGGTGTGCGCGTAGTTGTACTGGAGCATGAACGCGCTGTTGGTGGTGCCGGTCTGCGCGACCACCGTCGCGTTGTGGGTGGGCAGCGCGCTCATCTTCACCCACGCCGAGACCGTGTAGGAGGCGCTGGTGTCGAGCACGGGGCCGTTGGTGGCGATCTGCTGGCCGGAGGTGCCGGCGAAGTTGGCCGCGCCGTCGCTCCAGGTGACGCCCGCGGCCTGGGCGGAGTTGCCGCCGCCCGAGGCGTCGGTGACGTGCGTGCCGGACGTCTGGTCCAGCTTCCACCAGCCCGCCGGGTGGCCGGAGGCGTCCCCGTACAGCGTCTCGCTGAGCAGGTTGCCCATGGCGTCGTAGGTGTTGGTGGTGGTCCGGTCGTAGCCGGTGGCGTCGTGGTCGCTCTCGGTGGCGACCTGGTCGTCCGGGGTGTACGACACGGTGGTCACACGGTCCACGCCGGTCGGGTCCAGCTCGGTGGAGGTGGTCCGGGAGGCGGCGTCGACGGTGTACTTGGTGACGGTCTCGCCGTTGTCGGTGGTGGACTGCACCAGGTTCCCGGCCGCGTCGTAGCTGTCCGACTCCAGCAGGTACGTGCTCGTGCCGTCGGCGCTGGTGCGCTTGACCGTCGCGGTCAGGCCGTCGTCGGTGTACGTGTACGACGTGGTGTTGCCCATCGCGTCGGTGACGGACGCGAGCCGGCCGGCCGGGTCGTAGGCCCGGGAGGACTCGATCAGCAGCGTCGGCGGCTGCGGGTCGGTCGGGTCACCGGTGTACATCAGGCCCTGCGTGAGCAGGTTGCCGTTGTCGTCGTAGGTGTAGCGGGTCTCGTTGCCGGCGCTGGTGACCTCCTTGGTCTTGTTGCCGGAGGAGTCGTACGTGTACGTGGTGGTGTTGCCGTTGGGGGCGTTCTCGGCCGCGTTGGCGTCGGACTCCGTCGCCACGTGGTCGTAGGCGTCGTAGGTCCACGTCTGGGTGCGCGGCTTGTCACCGCCGCTCGCGTCCGCGACGGTCTGCGAGGTGGTGTTGCCGTCCTCGTCGTAGACCGTGGTGGTGACGGCGGCGTGGGTGGCGCCGGTGACCCGGTCGGTGAGCTGCGGGTCGTGCTCCTCGACCACCTGGCCGGCCGCGTCGTAGGTGTAGGTGGTGACCAGGCCGTTCGGGTAGGTGTCGGAGATGACCTTCTGGCTGGTGACCTGGCCCAGGCCGTCGTAGGTGTACTGGGTGACCAGGCCGATGGCGTCGGTGGTGGAGGCCACGTCGCCGTTCTTGAAGTACGACACCTTGTTGACGGCGCCGCCCGGGCTGACCGTCTTCACCGGCAGGCCCTTGGGCACCACGCCGCCGTCGGCGGCCGGGTAGGCGCTGGTGCCGTCGCTGTACTCGGTGGTGACGGTGCGGCCGGCGGGGAAGCCGGCCACCGGCGGACCGGTGACCGCGGTCTGGTTGCCCGCCGCGTCGTAGGTGTACGACGTCAGGTAGGTGGGGTCGGTCGCGGACGCCGACCGCCCGTCACGCTCGGTCAGCAGCTGGTCGTTGCGCGGGTCGGCGGTGGTCAGCTGGGCCGTGGTGTCGTCCGGGTAGTACGTGTAGTACTCCGTGCTGCACTTGTTCGCCGCCTGGTCCTGGCAGGACGTGGAGGAGACGATGTTGCCGCGCACGTCGTGGCCGGTGATCGTCATCGCCCCGTTGGGGTCGGTGACCGTGTGCTCGAACCCGGCCGTGTCGTAGCCGAAGCTGGTCTTGTTGCCCAGGCCGTCGGTCTCGGTCAGGGCGCGGTTGCCGTGGACGACGTCGTAGGTGTAGGTCAGCGTGGAGCCGGTCGGCGAGGTGACCTTGACGGTTTCCACGGGCAGCAGGCCGGTGGAGTTCCTGGCGGCCTCGATGTGCGCCTCGATGTCGTCCTGGGTGAGCCCGGTCCCGTAGAAGGCGACCTCGGCGAGGGAGCCCTTGAAGTGGCTGACGTCGCCGGGCGAGTCGTACCAGCTCTTGGCGAATCCGGCACCCAGGTAGAGGTGGCTGTTCGACTGGTCGTTCGGCGCGCCGGTCACCGTGGCCTGCTGGACGCCGTCCAGGTACATGACCTGGGTGGTGCCGGTCACCGTGAGCGCGGCGTGGTGCCAGGTGTTGTCGGTCACGGTGCCGGTGGAGGAGAAGGCCGTGCCGCCGGTGGCGGTGCCGGACCAGAAGTGGCCGTGCAGCTTGTTGTCGCTGCCGACGTAGAGCACCGGGGTCCAGGTGCCGGACGCGGCGGTCGCCCCGGCCACGGGCACGGACTGGTCGCCGATCAGCACACCCTGCGAGGACGTCTTGAACCACAGCTCGACGCTGCGGTCGTTGTGGGCGTGCAGCAGGGCGTCGGGCACCTCGACGTAGGAGTCGGTGCCGTTGAACGAGGCGGCCTTGTGGTCGCTGAACGGCCCGGCCGCGCCGAGCGTCACCCCGCTGTACGTGCCGTCGCCGCCGCGCACCTCGTCCAGGGCCTTGGCGGCGCCGGCCGCCTCGCCGAGCCGGAAGTACTCGGTGGGCGCACCGCCGAGGACCGCGCCGCGGTAGGTGTCGCTGGAGCCGGTGACGGTGGGCGCGCCCAGCTTCCACACACCGCCGTTCTCGTCGGTGAGCTGGGTGAGCGTGGTGCTGTCCGAGTCGTACGACATCGCCGCGAAGGTCTTGCCGGACGGCCGGGTGATGCTGCTCAGCAGGCTGGCGCCGTGCGTGCCGTAGGTGTAGAGCGCGTTGACGTCGGCGGCGACCAGGGGGCGGCTGTACCAGGCGACGTCGGCGATGGAGCCGTTGAAGTAGGTGGCGTAGCCGGTGCCGTCGGAGGTCGAGTAGTGCGACTCGTCGGGCCAGGAGCCGCCGAGGAAGCCGGTGCCGAGGTAGTTGAAGGACTGGTTCTTGCCGAAGGCGGTGGCGCTCTTGATGGAGACGGTGCCGGTGCGCGAGCCGACCTTGGCGTTGTCCAGGTACAGCGTCTGGGAGTTGCCGGCGGCGGAGAGCACCACGTGGTGCCACTTGCCGTCGGCGACGGACGCGGCGGACACGATCGGGTTGACGCCGCCGCTGTACCAGAACTCGGCGTTCAGCTTGCCGTCGGTGCCGACGTAGATCGAGGGGGTGTAGAACCCGGCGGCCTGCCCGGAGCCGATCGGCTGGGAGGCGTAGGAGTAGAGCACACCGGGGCCCTGGGAGGTCTTGAACCACAGGGAGATCGCCCCGGAGTCGGTGTCGTTGCCGAGGTTCTTGGGCAGCGCGACGTCGGAGGAGGTGCCGTTGAAGGTGGCGGCCTTCGCGGACGACCCGGTCAGCGGGCCGGTGCTCTGGCCGAGGGTGACGTTCTCGTACGTGGCGTTGGTCGTGCCCTCATTGGCGAGGACGGCGTCCTTGGCGGTGGTGCCGGAGGTCTCCGACAGCGGCCAGAAGGCGTGCGGGTCCAGGTCGAGGGCGGCGTTGCGGTAGCCGGAGCCGGAGTCGTAGCCGTAGACGGTGCACTTGGTGCTCGACAGCGGCGAGCAGACCTTGGTCAGCCGGTCGCCGGAGTAGCCGTACGTCCACGTCTGGGCGGTGGTGGCGTCGCCCGGGGTGACCGGGTCGGTGACCACGGTCGCCACGTGCGCGGTGAGCGCGCCCGAGGGGGTGGACCAGGTCAGCGTCAGGGAGCGGCCGGAGACCGCGGAGGCCATCTTGGTGATGTGGCCGCTGGTCCAGGTGAAGGTCACCGACCGGCCGTTGGCGTCCGTGACCGAGGTCAGGCCGTAGCCACCGGAGCCCAGGGACTGGGTGAAGGTGTAGACGGTGTCGTCCTTGTCGGTCAGCGTGTAGCCGCCGGTGACCGACGTGAAGGTGGCGAACCGTCCGCTGCCGGGCGTGAACGTGCCGTCGGCGTTCTTGCCGTAGCCGACCTGGGAGCCGTCGGGGTAGGTGACGACGACGCCGGAGACCGCGCCGGAGGCGGTGTACTGCTCGGTGGCCCGGGAGTCGAAGATGCTGGACCAGCCGGCGCCGAACGCGCCCGTCCAGCGCGGGTCGCGGGAGTTGTAGTCGCGCTCGACGTCCAGGGAGGGGCCGACGGTGGAGATCGAGGCGTCGGTGTCGGAGGTGGTGTAGTTGCCGATGGCGGCGTCGAAGCCGTGGTCGCTGCTGTTCTGCGACAGCCCGGAGGTGATCACGGGCTGCGGGACCTGCACGGACAACGCGTACAGCGTCGCCGGCGAGTACAGCTTGGTCGTCGGGTCGTACGCCTGGACGGCCCAGGTGTAGTTCTTGCCCCAGGCGAGCTTGCCGGCGGGCACGGTCCAGTCGCCGGTGGAGATCAGACCCGAGTCGACGATCTTGGTGGTGCCGGTGGCGTCGAAGACCTGGAACAGGTACTCGTTGCCGCTGCCGCTGGTGGAGTTCGCGCCGCCCGCCCAGGCGGTCAGCTCCGGCTGCGTGGTGCCGACGACGGAGTTGTCCGGCGGGAACTGCTCGTACAGCTGCGGGGCGGTGTTGCCGGTGTAGGTGACCTCCAGCCACGGGCCCTTGCCCGGGTCGTTGAAGGAGCCGAACTGCTTCCAGTGCGCGGCGTCGGTGGTCACGGCGTAGACCGCCAGGCCGTGGTCGGCGGTGGTGCCGTTGAACCAGCCCTGGATCGCGGAGGTGGACAGCGGGACGCTCACCCAGTCGCCGACCGAGCGGTCGGCGCCCGTGTTGGCGCAGGCGTTGGGCACGCTGGGCGTGGCGTTGCCGATGGAGGAGCCCATGGACGGGCCCGGGTAGGAGGTGACGGACTCAGGCGTCCAGGAGCTGGTCACCAGGGCGACGTCGAAACGTTCCGGCGTGCAGGTGGACGCCCAGGTGTCGAACAGGTGCAGGGTCGCGGCGGTGACGGTGGCCTTGCTGCCGTCCCAGGCGGTGTCCCAGTGGTTGACGAAGCTGTTGGCCGCGTGCGTGCCGGAGTCGTAGGAGCCGACCTTGATGGTCTGCTCGTAGGAGTGGTCGACGTTGTTGCCGGCGCCGGACTCGGCGTAGGTGGTGGTCCAGCCGTCGTCGACGGTCGGGTCGACGGTGACCGGGAAGACCCGGTGGGCGTCGTGCAGCCAGCGGCTGTCCAGGGTGATCCTCAGCGCGTAGCCGTCCTTGCCCGCGCGGAGCAGTTCGGTGGTGACGTCGTGGGTGGTGGCGGGGTCGCCGGAGCGGCGGTCGACATGGGAGTCGTAGGCGTACGCCGGGGGGATGCGCTCGACGGTCCTGCCGTCGGCGTCGCGCAGGTCGATCCAGCCGTTGTGGCGCTGGACGGGGGTGAGGCCCTTCAGGGCGAGGGGGAAGGTCCAGGAGTTCGCGGCGTCCGCGGAGTGCAGGACGACCGACTCCTTCACGCCGGTGGCGGTGGGGGCCACCTTCAGGTCGGTGGCGTCCAGGACGCCGGGGTAGGTGACGGTGGAGCCGGCGGCGGTGCCCCGGACGGGGGCGGCGTTCTTCAGGCCGTAGGTGACGCGGTGGGCGGAGTCGGCGGCGAGGGAGACGAGGGCCGGGTCGGTGGCCTTGGCGCCGAAGTCGACGGCGAGGGAGTTGGCCTTCTCGTGCCAGCGGCCGTCCGGGCCGGCCCGGACGTCCACGTCGATGGGCGCCCACCGGCCCTTTCCTACCTGGTAGTTGACCGGGACGGGGGATATGCGGCGGGTGGTGGAGCCGTCGGCGTTGTCGTAGACCGTCTCGGTGCGCGTGGACTTGGTCGCGTCGCGCTTGCTGGTGCGCGGGTCGAACACGCCGCCGCGGCTGCGGCCGTGCTGCACGGTGGCCCGGTGCGGCTGGTAGGCGGCCAGCTCGCCGCGGCCCTTGCCGGGGGCGTGGCCGGTGCCGCGGTGCGCGGCGGTGGCGGAGGCGGAGACGTGGTGCCGGTGCCCGGCGGCCGTGCCGGACCGCTGGTGCGGCAGCTTGCCCCAGTGCGGGTCGGTGAACCAGGACGCCAACGACGACAGGCTCATCCCGGGCAGCTGGATGCGGCCCAGCTCGCGGCCCTCGGCGAGCGCCTGGTCGGTCGTCAGCATCAGCGCGAGCGCGGTGAGGACCACCACGGCGAGGGGCCGGCGCGCGCGACGGGTGCGGCGGGCGGGTCGTGCAAACCCCGCGGGGCGCCCTCGGCGGAGGCGGCGGCTGAGCGGCCACAGAGGCACGGCTTCGACTCCAGCAATCAAAAATCGACAAAGAAACGTGCCGATCTTGCTGGCTGTGAACAACCTGTGGACAGACTCAAAAGCTGATCTTGTGCAGAGCTTGACGAGTTCTTGCGAAACCCGACCGATTTGCTGTCCGTCGCCCGTTTGCCACTTGTGAACACCTTTGCCGAACCGTCACGGGTTCCGCATCGGTCCTTCACCTGGCGGTGACTCAGATCCGAGTCGTTCCAGTGCTGTTGGTGGTCATCCGCCACACTGACGCAGCATCATCTGCTTGTCCGCCGCCGTCACCGGCAGCTCGTACTTCAGTGAGACCTGGGCGAAGCGCACGCTGTAGGCGCACCGGATGCTCTTGCTCGGCGGCAGCCACGTCGCCGGACCCGAGTCGCTCTTGGCGGAGTTGGCGGGGCCGTCCACCGGGATGAGGTTCAGCGGGTCGTTGGCGATCTGCTCGCGCTTGTCCTTCGTCCAGTGCGCGGCACCCATCTGCCAGTCGTAGGACAGCGGCATCACGTGGTCGATCTGCACGGTGGTGGCGTGCGACTTGGTCCAGTGGATCGTCCGGCCCGTGTAGGGGTCGTGCAGGGTCATGGAGACGACCACGCAGTTCGAGCCCTTGCGGTAGCTCAGGTCCTCGCCGTCGCGCTTGAGCAGGTCGTTGCGGGTGTCGCAGCCGTTGCGCGCCCACGGGACGCCGTCGGCGGTGTCCATCCAGGCGTAACCGAACTCGTCCCGGTCGTACCCCGTCTTCGGCCCGCGCCCCTTCGTCGCCACGCGGGCGATGAGCTTGCGGGCGGCGGCCTTGTCCGCCTCGCCGGTCACCGGGGCCAGGCCCGGCTTGGTCCCGTCCGGGTTGCGCAGCGGGCTGACGGCGTGTCCGTCCGAGGCGGGCGCGGGCGCCCCGCTGCCGCCGGCCCCGCCGGCGCCGTCCGTCGTGTCCTTGCAGCCGGCGACCAACGCCACCGCGGCACACACCGCGAGCCCGCCCCGCAGCAGGCCCCGCGCCGGCCCCCGCCCCCGCCATGTGCCCGCCCCGGGCTCCCGCTCACCCCGCGTGCTTGGCCGCCACCACCGCGTCGAACACCTCCCGCTTGGGCAGCCCGGCCTCGGCCGCGACCGCCGCGATGGCCTCCTTGCGCCGCTCGCCGGCCTCCTCGCGCGCACGGACCCGCCGGACGAGCTCGGCCGCGTCGATCTCCGCGGGCCCCTTCTCGGGCGCCCCCTCGACGACCACGGTGATCTCGCCGCGCACCCCCTCGGCGGCCCACGCGGCCAGCTCGCCGAGTCCGCCGCGCCGGACCTCCTCGTAGGTCTTGGTCAGCTCCCGGCACACGGCGGCGCGCCGCTCGGCGCCGAACACCTCGGCCATCGCCGCGAGCGTCTCCTCGATGCGGTGCGGGGACTCGAAGTAGACGAGCGTGCGCCGCTCCTCGGCGGCCTCCCGCAGCCGGGAGGTGCGCTCGCCCGCCTTGCGCGGCAGGAACCCCTCGAAGCAGAACCGGTCCACCGGCAGCCCGGACAGCGCCAGCGCGGTGAGCACGGCGGACGGGCCGGGCACGGCGGTGACCCGGACGTCCTGCTCGACGGCCGCGGCGACCAGCCGGTAGCCCGGGTCGGACACCGACGGCATGCCCGCGTCCGTCACCAGCAGCACCCGCGCCCCGCCCAGCAACTCCTGGACGAGTTCCGGGGTGCGGGCGGACTCGTTGCCCTCGAAGTACGACACGACGCGCCCGCGCGGGGTGACGCCGAGGGCCTGCGCGAGCCGCCGCAGCCGCCGCGTGTCCTCGGCGGCCACCACGTCCGCCTCCGCCAGCTCCGCGGCGAGCCGCGGCGGGGCGTCCTGCACGTCGCCGATGGGAGTGCCCGCCAAGACAAGGGTTCCAGTCACATCCCTCATCCTCTCAAGCCCTCGCCCCCGGTCC
>NZ_LR732544.1:6876331-6884353 GCF_902506575.1 Streptomyces mexicanus
CTCAGGAGGCGCCCCATGCCGGCCACCGGGAAGTCGTCGCGGCCGCCGCGGCGCAGGAGGCCAGCAGCTCGCTCATGCAGACGCCCGCGGCACGCGGCGGCCGCGACGACTTCCCGGTGGCCGGCATGGGGCGCCTCCTGAGGGTCGGGGGCGGGCGAAGTTAGGTAGACCTAACCAGATGCTGGCCCCATGGGAACACGCCCGGGACACCCCGCGCAAGGAGACGTCGGCCGGGTCCCGGCCCCCGGACGGCCGCCCTCAGGCCGTCAGGACGCCCAGGTCCACGGCCGTCCACCGGGGGCCGATGCCCGTGACGGTGACGTGCCGCACCTCGTCGAGGGCCGGCGGTTCGGATCCGGCCGTTCGGGTGGTCGCCGTGCCGACGGACCGGTGGATCACGACCTGCAGCCGCTCCTCGGTCAGCTCCTCGACCTTGCCCTCGCCCCACTCCACGACGACCACCGAGTCGGGCAGCGACACGTCGAGGTCCAGGTCCTCCATCTCCTCCAGCCCGCCCGACAGGCGGTAGGCGTCGACGTGGACGAGCGGCGGGCCGTCGCCGAGGGACGGGTGCACGCGGGCGATCACGAAGGTCGGGGAGGTGACGGCGCCGCGCACGTCCAGGCCCTCGCCCAGGCCGCGCGTCAGCGTGGTCTTGCCCGCGCCGAGTTCGCCGCTGAGCATCACCAGGTCGCCCGCGCGCACGAGCTTCGCCAGGCGGCGGCCCAGCTCCCGCATCTGCTCGGGGGAGGGGACGGTGATCTCGACGGACACGGAATCAGCCGGGCTGTGCGGTGCTGCTGGTACGTCCATAACTGCCCACGGTAGTGCCTGCGGGGACCGCGCCGACGCGGGCGAGCAGGTCGGCGAGCCGGTCGGTGACGACCTCCGGGTGCTCCAGCAGCACCAGGTGCCCGGCGTCGGGGACCAGCACCAGCTCCGCGTCCGGCAGCAGGGCGGCGATGGCCTCGCTGTGCTCGCTGGGCGTGACCAGGTCCCCGGTCCCGGCCAGCACGAGCACCGGCATGTCCCGGAAGAGGGCCAGCGCCTCGGTCTTGTCGTGGTCGGTGAAGGCCGGGTAGAACTCGGCGACCACGTCGATGGGCGTGGACTCGATCATCCGCTCGGCGAACCGGGCGACGGCCGGGTCGATGTCCCGCCCGGCGAAGGAGTACCGCTTGATGATCCCGGCGAACAGGTCGGCGGTGGCCCGCCGGCCCTTCTCCACCAGGTCGGCGCGGCGGCCCAGCGCCTTGAGCACGCCGGGCAGGACGCGGCGCACCGCGTTGACGCCGGCCACCGGCAGTCCGAAGTTGACCTCGCCGAGCCGTCCGGAGGACGTGCCGACGAAGGCGGTGGCGACGACCCGTTCGCGGATCAGCTCGGGGTACTGGGCGGCCAGCGCCATCACCGTCATGCCGCCCATGGAGTGCCCGACGAGCACGAGCGGGCCCTCGGGCGCGGCGGCGTCGATGACGGCCTTCAGGTCACGGCCGAGCTGGTCGATGCTCAGCGGCTCCTCGTCGCGCAGCTGGGCCGCCCCCCGCCCGGAGCGGCCGTGGCTGCGCTGGTCCCAGTGCACGGTGCGGACCACGCCGCGCAGGGCCGCGCGCTGGAAGTGCCAGGAGTCCTGGTTGAGGCAGTAGCCGTGGCTGAAGACGACGGTGACGGGGGCGGGCGTCCTGCCGCCGAAGAGCCGGCGGCGGCGCGGGACCAGGCGAGCCGAGTCGTCGGGACCGGTGTCCTCGACCTCGTCGACCTCGTAGTACAGCTCGGTGCCGTCGTCGGCGACGGCCCTGCCGGGGGTGCCGCGCAGGGTGCCGTAGGGACCGGTCGCGTCCAGGGCGAGCCGCGCCTTCCTGCGCACGTCCCGGCCGACGGTCATCCGTTCGATGGCGACGGTGGCGGCGGCACCCGCCGCCACCACGCCTATCGCGGCCCCCGCGATGCCGGTGGCCCTGCGCCAGCCGCCGGACGTGCCGACGACGGCGGCGAGGGCCGCCGCCCTGCTCTCGCTCACGTACCGCTCCTCTTCGTGCCGTCCTGGTGTTCGGGGCCGCCGGCGCGGCCCGGTGGTGGCCCGAGAGGGGGTCACCCGTACGGGTCATGCGTTCCTGCGCGCGGTGGTGCGGGTCCGCTCGTCGGTCCCGTTCCCGCTTCCGCGCGCCGCGCACGTCCGTGTGCGCGGTCTCACGCGGGAGGCGTGCTCCTAGTCGCTCGCGTCCTCCCGTGCGTCCTCGTGGAGATAGACGCGGGGGACGCGGGTTCCGATGCGGGTGACGATCTCGTACGCGATGGTGCCCGCGGCCTGCGCCCAGTCCTCCGCGGTGGGCTCACCGCGGTCGCCGGGCCCGAAGAGCACCGCCTGCGAGCCGACCTCGGGCTCGTCGCCGCCCAGGTCGACCACGAACTGGTCCATGGCGATCCGGCCCGCCACCGTCCGCCACTTGCCGCCGACCAGCACGGGGCCGCTGCCGGAGGCGTGGCGCGGGATGCCGTCCGCGTAGCCGACCGGTACCAGGCCGAGGGTGGTCTCGCCGGGGGTGACGTAGTGGTGGCCGTAGCTGATGCCGTGGCCGCCCGGGGCGTGCTTGACCAGCGCCAGCGACGCCGACAGGGTCATCACCGGGCGCAGGCCGAAGTCCGCGGGGACGCCCAGCTCGGGGCTGGGCGAGAGGCCGTAGAGCGCGATGCCGGTGCGGACGAGGTCGAAGTGGCTCTCGGGGACGGTGAGGGTGGCGGGCGAGTTGGCGATGTGCCGCACCTCGGGGCGTACGCCCTCGCCCTCGGCGTAGGCGGTCATCTCCCGGAAGCGGGCGAGCTGTGCGGCGATCGACGGGTGCCCGGGCTCGTCCGCGCAAGCGAAGTGGGACCACAGCCCGGTGATCCGCACCAGCCCCTCGGCCTGCGCGCGCAGCGCCTGGGCGACCAGCTCGGGCCAGTCGGCGGGCTGGCAGCCGTTGCGCCCGAGCCCGGTGTCGGCCTTGAGCTGCACCCGCGCCGGCCGGCCGGCGGCCCGCGCCGCCTCGCGGACCTCGGCCAGGGCCCACAGCCCGCTCACGGACACGTCCACGTCGGCCTCGACGGCCTCCCGCCACGGCCCGCCCGGCGACCACAGCCAGCACATCACCCGGACCTGCTCGGGCGTGAGGCCGGCCGCGCGCAGCGCCAGTGCCTCCTCGGGGGTGGCGGTGCCCAGCCAGGTCGCCCCGGCGGCGACGGCCGCGCGGGCGCACGGCACGGCGCCGTGCCCGTAGGCGTCGGCCTTGACCACGGCCATCAGGGCCGCGCCGGACGCCCGGGCGCGCAGGGTCCGCACGTTGGCCCGCAGGGCGGCCAGGTCGATCTCGGCGCGGGCGCGCAGCGGGGCCGTCCGCGGGTGTGCTGTCTCGTTCATCGCGCCCCAGTGTCTCAGAGCCGCCCGACGGGGCGGCGGCACCGGGCCCACGGCACCGGAGCCCACGGGCGCCGGGCCGACGGCATCGGGCGCGCGGCCCGGCCCCGCGCGGTCGCCCCGGCCGCGCCTCGCACGAGGACGTGCCGAGCCTCGTCGGCCCCTGGCCCCGCCCGCAAGAGGCGCGCCCGCACGCCCGCACGCGTACGCCCGCCCGCTTTACGCCGGTCATCGGTGAGCGGGGGTGGGCGGCCGACCGCCTCGTGGTCGGGGACCAGTCTGGCAGTGCGGCCGCTTCACGCCGACATCCGTGGGACGCCGGGGCGTCCGGCGGAGTTCCTGGGTCCGGTCAGGAGGACCCTTTCGGGTTGATGTTCGGGTCGAGAGGATGCTTTCCCCCGGCCGCGAGTTCGAATTCGGCCCGGGGGTGTTCCAGTGACCCCAGGGAGACGATCTCCCGTTTGAACAGTCCCGCCAGGGTCCACTCGGCGAGCACCCGGGCCTTGCGGTTGAAGGTGGGCACCCTGCTGAGGTGGTAGGCGCGGTGCATGAACCAGGCCGGGTAGCCCTTGAGTCTGCGTCCGTAGACCTGGGCGACGCCCTTGTGCAGGCCGAGGGAGGCGACCGAGCCGACGTACTTGTGCGCGTACCTCTCCAGGGGTTCGCCGCGCAGGGCGTGGGCGATGTTGTCGGCGAGCACCTTGGCCTGGCGGACGGCGTGCTGGGCGTTGGGGGCGGTGAGCGCGCCCGGTTCGGCCGCGGTGACGTCGGGGACCGCGGCGGCGTCGCCGGCCGACCAGGCGTGTGCCACGCCCTCGACGGTCAGCTCGGCGGTGCACTTCAGGCGGCCGCGCTCGTCGCGCGGCAGGTCGGTGGCGGCGAGCAGGGGGTGCGGTTTGACGCCGGCGGTCCACACGACCGTACGGGTCGGGAAGCGCTGGCCGTCGCTGAGGTGGGCGACGCGGTCGGCGCACGACTCCAGGCGGGTGCCGAGCAGCACCTGGATGTTGCGGCGGCGCAGCTGGGTGACCGTGTAGCGGCCCATCTCCTCGCCGACCTCGGGCAGGATCCGGTCGGAGGCCTCGACGAGGATCCACTTCATGTCCTCGGGTTTGAGGTTGTGGTAGTAGCGCGCGGCGTAGCGGGCCATGTCCTCCAGTTCGCCCAGGGCCTCCACTCCGGCGTATCCGCCGCCGACGAAGACGAAGGTGAGGGCGGCGTCGCGGATCGCGGGATCGCGGGTGGAGGAGGCGATGTCCATCTGCTCGATGACGTGGTTGCGCAGGCCGATGGCCTCCTCGACGGTCTTGAAGCCGATGCCGTAGTCGAGGAGGCCGGGGATGGGCAGGGTGCGCGAGACGGAGCCGGGCGCGAGGACGAGTTCGTCGTACGTCAGCGTCTCGGTGCCGCCCTTCTCCTGCGTGGCCGGGGTGGTGAGGGTGGCGGTGCGCCGCGCGTGATCGATGCGAGTCACCTCGCCGGCGATCACACGGCAGCGGCCCAGGACCCGGCGCAGCGGTACGACGACGTGCCGCGGCGAGATCGCACCGGCGGCGGCCTCGGGCAGGAACGGCTGGTACGTCATGTACGGGTCGGGCGTGACGACCGTGATCTCCAGCTCGTCCCGGGCGATCTCCCGTTTCATCCGGTGCTGCAGGCGCAGGGCCGTGTACATCCCGACGTAGCCGCCGCCGACAACGAGAATGCGCGCACGTTCCTTCACCATCCCATGACGCACCCGTGACGGTCGTTTGTCCACAGGCCCGGCGATTTGTGTGACCGGCGGTCGCGGCGCGGCGCACGGGGGCGAGCGGCCGGGGCACAGGGCGTGTGCGCAGGTCAGTGGGGCTGCGTCGGGGTCGGGCCGGGGATGCGGTGGGGGTGTTCGCGGCCCGTACTCCGATCGGGCGGCGCTCCGTGCGGAACGTGCCTCTTCTGAATTGACTCCCTCTCAACTATGTTCGTGTGTCGACGGGGTGTAGGGGAGGTGGCCGGGCCAGTCGGAGGGGGGTCCCGCCGGGATCCCGGAAACGGGCTCGGTCGCGCGTGCGTTCTCCGTTCCGTGCACCCGGTCGTTCAGCGGCGGGGAAAGTCTCCGGGGGGAGACGTCATGACCGGGGGATCATTCATGCACATTCAGGAGACTCATTGGTCCGGCACGTCCGCCGTCGCGCCCGGTGGCGCGGCGAGAGGCGGGACAGGGGGCGGCGGACGCGGGGAGGGACCGGCGCGGACGACGCCGCTGCGGGTGGACGCCCAGCGCAATCTGGAGCACGTGCTGCGGGCGGCACGCGAGGTCTTCGGCGAGCTGGGCTACGGCGCCCCGATGGAGGACGTGGCGCGGCGCGCGCGGGTCGGGGTCGGCACGGTGTACCGGCGCTTCCCGAGCAAGGACGTCCTGGTGCGGCGGATAGCGGAGGAGGAGACCGCCCGGCTGACCGAGCAGGCGCGGGCCGCGCTCGGGCAGGAGGACGAGCCGTGGGCGGCGCTGTCCCGCTTCCTGCGCCCGTCGGTGGCCTCGGGCGCCGGCCGGCTGCTGCCGCCGCAGGTGCTGCGGGTCGGCGTCGCCGAGGAGGGCGCCGGAGCGGAGGGAGCGCGGGTGCCGGCGCAGCGGACGCAACCCGGCGCCGGGGAGCTGCGGCTCGTGCCGGACGAGGCCGGACCGGTGGGCGCCTCCGGCGCGGCGGGTGCCTCGGGTCCGGCGGGCGCGGCCGAGGAGGTGCAGGACGAGGCCGGGGCGGCGGCGCTGCTGGAGGTCGTGGGCCGGCTCGTGCAGCGGGCGCGTGAGGCGGGGGAACTGCGGCCGGACGTATCGGTGTCGGACGTGCTGCTGGTCATCGCCACGGCGGCGCCCTCGCTTCCGGACCCGGCCCAGCAGGCGGCGGCCTCGGCGCGGCTGCTGGACATCCTGCTGGAGGGGTTGCGGTCCCGGCCCGCTTGAGCGGGGGCGTGCGCGCTCCCGCGCGTTCCGGTGGTTCATGCCCCGTACGGGTGACGGCCAGTCCCCCGTCGCGGCAAGTCCCCACGGACGAGTGGCGGATCGTTGCTGCGCGGTTCCCGCCGGTGGGCTGTATGGCAGTCTGACCCGGTGACAGGGACGGGCTCGGCGTGCGGCGGGGGCTATCGGCGATGAGCGCGGACAGGCAGGACGAGCCTGACGGAGACGGTGAGGCCGGCGCGGAGGGCATGCACCGGCCTCAAGTACCGCGCCAGGGCGGCCCCGGTGGCTTCCGGCGCCGGGGGGCGTCCGCCGGCGTCCCGGCACAACGCGAGGACGGGGTGCCGGCGCAGGGCCAGGACGGGGTGCCGGCGCAGGGCGAGGATCGGGCGCTGCCGCCCGTCGGGGACCGGTCGTCGTCCGACGCCGAGCTGATCACACGGATGCGCGGGGGCGACGACACGGCGTACGAGGAGCTGTACCGGCGCCACGCGCACGCCGTGCGCCGCTACGCCCGCACCTGCTGCCGCGACGGGCACACCGCCGACGACCTGACCGCCGAAGTGTTCGCCCGCATGCTCCAGGCGGTGCGCGGCGGCGCGGGCCCCGAACACGCGGTCCGCGCCTATCTGCTCACCACCGTCCGCCGGGTCGCCGCGCACTGGACGAAGACGGCCCGGCGCGAGCATCTGGTGGACGACTTCGCGGTGTTCGCCGCTCAGGCCGCCCGCGGTTCCGAGGTGTCCGACGACGACACGCTGGACCTGGGCGCCGAGGTGCGGGCCATGCACGAGGCGGAGCAGTCCCTGGCCATGCGGGCCTTCCGCTCGCTGCCCGAGCGGTGGCAGGCCGTGCTGTGGCACACCGAGGTGGAGGACGAGTCGCCCAGCCAGGTCGCTCCCCTGTTCGGGCTGGACGCCAACGGCACACGGGTGCTGGCCAGCCGGGCCCGGGAGGGCCTGAAGCAGGCCTACCTCCAGGCCCACGTCAGCGCCGCGCTGACCGGCGACGAGGACTGCGCCCGCTACGCCGACCAGCTCGGCGGCTACGCCCGGGGCAAGCTGCGCACCCGCGCCGAGCGGGGTGTGCGCAAGCACCTGGAGGAGTGCGCGCGGTGCCGGCTCGCGGCCGTGCAGATCGAGGAGGTGGCCGGCGGCATCCCGGCCGTCGTCCCGGTCGCCGTCATCGGCTGGTTCGGCGCGGCCGGATACGCCAAGGCGCTCGGCATCGTCGCGGGCGGCGCCGGTGCCGCGGGAGCGGCGGGAGCCGCCGGCGCGGCCGCGGCCGGCGGCGGTACGGCCACCGGCGCGGGAGGAGCGGCCACCGGGGGCGGTGCGTCCGGTGGCGCGGGTGGCGGTGCGGCGGCCTCCGAGGGCCTGGGCGGACCGGTGAAGGCCGGCATCGCGGCCGGGGTCGTCGCCGTGGCGGCCGCGGCCGTCGCCTTCGCTCTGGTGGGCCACGACGCCCCGGCCGGGAAACCGGTCCCCACCGGGCCCCCCCCGGCGTCCCGGGCCCGGCGCCCCCGCCCCCCCCCGCGGCCCCCACGCCCCCTCCCCCCCCCCCCTCGCCCCCCCCCCCCTCCCCCGACCCCCCCCCCGCCCCCCCCCCGCCCCCCGGCCCGCCCCCCCCGCCACCGCCCCCCGCGCCCCCCCCTCCTTCACCTTCCCCCTACCCTCCCCTGCCGCCTCCG
>NZ_LR732544.1:6884454-6891829 GCF_902506575.1 Streptomyces mexicanus
GACCACGCCGGCGGGTTGGCCGGGTCGATGCCGAGGGCCGGGGCGACGTACTCCAGTTCGCGCAGCAGGGCCTGGGAGGAGCCCAGCGGGCCGCCGCCGGCCAGGAGTTCGTCGTTGGACAGGGGCTGGGCGAAGTCCAGGGGCACGTAGGCGCCGGCGTGGTCGTAGTGCCAGACCAGGTGCGACTGGCGGGCGGTGGACTCGAACATCTCCAGCAACTGCTCGTAGTCGCCGCCCAGTTCGTCCACCGGGCTCAGCGGCAGGCCGCACAGCGTCAGCAGATGGGCGCGGCGCAGGAAGTGCAGGGCGTCGTAGTCGAAGCCGGCCACGGGGGCGACGTCGCCGGACAGGCCCGGCATGTACGGGTGGACCGGCACCGGCGGGAGCCCGTTCTCGGCCAGTGCCTCGTTGTACTGCGCGAGTTCTTCGGCGAACGGGTTGTCGGGGGTGTGGCACAACACGTCGACGAGCGGTACCAGCCACAGGTCGCAGGCCAAAGAGGACTCCTCACTCAGCTCACTCAGCGCGAAGGCGATGCACGCGATCAGGGAAGCGTAGTCGGTGCGGCCGGGGGCGTACCCGCTCGTGACCGGGCGGTCGTGTGCACCGGTTTGTGCTCACCGATCGTGTGCTCGGTCGTGCGTGCCGGTCGTGCGGTGCCGGCCGTGTGCACCGGTCGGTCCGGTCGGTCAGCTCCGCCCGTGCAGGTCCCATACCCACACCCCGCCGGTCCACGTCCCGGGCCGGCCCACCAGTTCGGTGAGCACGTGGCGCAGGGCGCCGTCGTTGGGCTGCGGGGCGAGGACGAGGACGCCCGCGTGCCAGTGCGCGAAGTCCTGCCGGGCCTGGGCGCGGCGGGTGGCGTCGATGACGGGGACGACGCCGGTGTAGCGCACGTCGCGCAGCATGCTGGAGGTGGCGCGGGGCGCGGCGCCGTAGATGCCGGTGCGGTCCGGGCCCCAGGGGCCGTTGAAGTAGCCGCCGGGCAGCCTGAAACCGAGGTGGGCGGCGGTCTGCCAGTGCAGGGCCTCGGCCGCGCCGGGGTCGGGCAGCGGGACCGGCACGAGGGACTCGCCGTCGTGGACGTACGGCTTCCACAGCCCGGCCGTGATGAACTCCGGCACCGGGGCGCGGTCCACCGCCTTCAGCGGCGCCGGCACCAGCGGCAGCAGGGCCAGCGCGACGGCCATCAGACCGGCGTACAGGGTGCCCACGCGGCGGATCGCCGCCATGCGCGTCAGGGCCACCGCCAGCAGCATGCCCAGCGCGGGGGCGCAGATCATCGCGACCCTGCCCTCGATGACCGATTCGAACAGCGGCAGGTGCGACAGCGGCGCCCACGGGCCGGGGTAGACCCGGTCGGTCAGCGGCAGCCGGACCTTCGGGCCCAGGGACAGCAGCGCGGCACCGGCCGCCGTCACCGCCAGCGCCTTGACCAGGGCCTGTTCCCACAGCCGGACGGCGATGCCGAGGGCGAGCAGGAGCAGGGGCCAGCCGTAGAAGGCGTTCTGCTCGGTCGGGTTCAAGGACAGCGCGTCCGCCCGCTCGGCGCTGCCCGCGAACAGGGAGCGCTCGGCGAAGGCGAGCAGCGCCAGCGGACTGTTGCCGGCGTTGTCGCCGTGCAGCACGCTGCCGTAGCTCTGCGGGCCCGCGAACTGCCAGTACAGCGGGAAGGCGACGAGCGGCAGGCACACGGCGGCGCCGGTCAGCAGGCCCCGCAGCAGTGGCCGCCAGGCCGCCCGCGCCACATCCGGGCGCACCAGCGCGTACGCGGCGGCGAACAGCGCCGTGCCGAGCGCGGCCAGCAGCAGCGGCTCCTCGCCGAGGAAGATCTGGTAGGCCGTCAGCAGCCCGAGCACGACGCCGTCGCGCCGTACCCGCGCGCCCGTGCACAGCCGCAGCACCCGGTCGACGATCAGCGGGATCACGAACAGGATCACGAAGTTCGGGTGGGCGTTTGCGTGGCTGACCATCGGCGGGGCGAACGCGGCCAGTGCCGCGCCGGTGAAGGCCGCGCCCCGGTGCGCGGTGACCCGTTTGACGATCAGCCAGTACCAGGCCGCGCCGGTCGCGGCCAGCCCCAGCGCCATGCACACGCTGAGCGAGACGGCGGGACCGAAGGCGAGGGTGACGGGCGCGAAGGGCACCGACAGGCCCAGCATGACCGTGTTGGCCATGAGGTTCACGCCGTCGGGGAAGCCCTGGAGGTCGGTGAAGAGCGGGTTGTGCAGGTGGGCGACGCTGTCGGCGGTGACGGCGAAGAACCACTCCCACTGGTTCTGGTCCTGCAGCGAGTCGGGCAGATAGCGATGGGCGGGATCGACGAGGCGGCCGGCGTACAGCACCACCGCCATCAGCAGGAACGCGGCGCCGGCCAGCAGGTCGGCGGGGTGCGCGGCGCGGGCCTTGAGCCGGGCCAGTTCGGCGAGGACCCGGCCGTAGTCCAGCGGGACGACCTTGGAGCCCACCTGGTGGGACCAGCGCACGGGGACCTCGGCGACGGGCCAGCCGGCGCGGTGGAAGTGCTGCAGCACCTCCACGTCGATGCCCCAGCCGTTGAGCCGGGAGGCGGCGAAGGCGGTGCGCGCGCGGTCCCCGTCGAAGAGCTTGAAGCCGCACTGGGTGTCGCGTATGCCGGGCACCGCGACCCGCCGTATCAGGAGGTTCCCGGCGCGGCCCAGCAGTTCGCGCACCCGGTGCTGGCGGCTGCCGATCGAGGCGCCGGGCACCGAACGGGAGCCGATCGCGGCGGCGTTGCCCTCGCCGAGCGCCTTGTCGAGCAGGTCGAGTTCCTCGATGGGGGCGGCCAGGTCGGCGTCGGTGACCAGGACGCGCCGGCCCCGGGTGGCCAGCACGCCCAGGCGCAGGGCGTGCCCCTTGCCGCGGTTGCGGTCGGCGGCCACGAGCCGGACCCGCCCGTCGCGGCGGGCGGTGACGAGGGCGCCGGTGCCGTCGGTGGAGCCGTCGTCGGCGACGACGACCTCCCAGGTGCCGAAGCGGTCCTCGTGGTCGCGCAGGTAGGCGGTGACGGCGTCCAGGGTGGGGCCGAGCCGGTGCTCCTCGTTGTAGGCGGGGATGACGACCGACAGCTCGACGGGCGGTTCGCCCGGTGCGGAGCGGGGCGGCCCGGCGTCCGGGACGGCGGCGCCGCTCATGCGCCGGCCAGCCGGTCGGCCAGGGCCAGGGCGTGCGCGTGGTACGCGGCGACGATCGCGCGGGCCCCGGTGATGTCACGTTTCGCCAGTGCGTCGACGAGTTCGGTGTGGCCGGTCCACAGCAGGCCGCGCAGGTCGCCCAGGCGGCGCAGGTGCTGCACCGCGCACACCCAGGACTGCACGCGCAGCCGGTGCAGGAAGTCGGCGAGGTGGGGGTTGCCGAACAGGCCGCTCAACTCCCGCCAGAACCGCAGGTCGTAGCCGATCAGCACGGTCAGGTCGCCGGCGGTGGCGGCCCGCTGGGCCTCCTCGCCGCGCCGGCGCACTCCGGCGAGCGCGGCCGCGACCCGCGCCTCGCGCAGGTCGTGCGGGGCCTTCGGGAACCGCGGGGCCTTCGACGCCTTCGGGACCTGCTGGGGCGGCGGGGCCGGCTGGGCGGGCGGGTCCTGCGGGCCGTCGGGGCGCCGGGCCCCTCCCCGGGGGGGGAACCACCCCGGCCCCGGCCCCCGCCCCCCCCGCCGGGGCGGCCCGGCGGGCAACCGCAAGCCCACGGGCCGCGCCGCGCCCGCGGGGAGGGGCTGCCCGGCGGGGCTCACCCCAGGGCCCGCGCCGGTCAGCCGTTCCCGTGTGCGGCGAGGCGTCCGGTGCGTTGTCGTTCGCCCGCGGTGCCGCACGGCCGGTGGGTACGAGAGCGGTGCAACGTGTGTTCCCTCCCCGGAGAAGGACCGCGGCGCACGACCGGCGCGCGGCCTGGCACGACGACGGCCGGACGGGCTCCCCCCTCGACCGGAACGTCGTCTCATGCGGGATCCGCATGATCCGCTGGAGAGTACCAGTGCCCTCCGACAGCAGTCACCCGGCGGCCGGTGCCGGCCCGTGCGGCCGGATCGTGTCGGGTGGCCGGATCCTGTCGTGCGGGGGCGCTCCGAGGCCCCCGGTGATCACTCGGCCTGCTAACTTCTACAGTGTTGTAGAAGTATTCGGCACAAGGGGAGACGGCATGGCCCTGTGGGATCGCATCAAGGACTCGGCGTCGCAGATGCAGAGCCAGCTGGTGGCGAAGAAGAACGAACTCAAGAGCGGCGCGTTCCGGGACGCCAGCATGGCGATGTGCGCCCTGGTGGCCGCGGCCGACGGAAGGATCGACCCGGCGGAGCGGCAGCGGGTCGCGCAACTGATCTTCAGCAACGAGGTGCTGCAGAACTTCCCCGCCGAGGACCTCCAGCGCCGTTTCGAGGACAACCTGAACAAGCTCACCGCCGACTTCGACTTCGGCAAGGTCAGCGTGCTCCAGGAGGTCGCCAAGGCGAAGAAGAAGCCGGCCGAGGCCCGGGCCGTGATCCAGATCGGCATCGTCATCGGTGGTGCCGACGGCGATTTCGACGACACCGAGCGCTCCGTCGTCCGGGACGCCTGCTTCGCGCTGGGCCTGCCGCCCCACGAGTTCGACCTCTGAGGTCGCTCGAGTCCCTCTGGTTCGTCCCGAGTTGCCCTGGGTTCCCCGCCGGGTGCGGGATCTGTTCTCAGAGCGGTGTCGCCGCGTGCAGCAGGAGCATCAACGTCAACGCCGAGTTCGCCGAGAACATCGCCGAGAGCAGCACCCCCGTGGCCGCGGTCCACAGCGCCAGGCCCACGGTGGTGAACACCGGCGGCCAGGTCCGTACGGCGGGCGCCGGCCCCCGCAGGGCCGCCACCCGGCGCGGGGGCGGGCCCGGGGCCGCCCGGCCGGCCCGGGGCGGGGCGGGGGGGCCGCGCGGGACGAGCGCCGCCCCGCCGGTCGCGCGGGCGACGGCCTTGCGGCTGCCGACGGCCTGGGCGGCCTCCTCGTCCGCCCACCGCTCCACCGTGTAGGCGACGGCGGTCCGCAACGGCAGCAGGAACGGGTTCGCGCAGGCGGCGAGGCGTACGAGCAGCAGATGGCGGTGGTGCCGGGCGGCGAGGTGACTGCGCTCATGGGCGAACAGCGCCCTGCGCTCCCGCGCGGCGAGGCGGGTGAGCAGGCCGGTGGACACCACGATCCGGTCGCGGTCCCCGCCCGGCAGCGCGTAGGCGTACGGCTCGGGGTCGGGCAGCACCGCGACCTCGGTGCGCGGCAGGCCGGCCAGGGCCCGGTGGGCGCGCCGGCGCACCGCGCAGTGCTGCAGCACCGCGCGGCCGCAGGCCACGACGACCGCCAGCAGGCCCGGGATGGCGGCCTTCCCGGCGACCTCGTGGCGCGGCACGCTCTCGCGCACCTCGGGGTCCGACCAGCCGTCCGGCAGCGGATTGCCGGGCAGTTGCGCGGTGCCCACCACCATCAGCAGGCCCAGGCAGACCGTGCTGCACAGCGCCATGGCCGTGGCGAGGACGGTCAGCAGCACCGTGGCGGTACGGGGGTGAAGGCGCTGCTCGGCCAGGCGCGCGATCGGCCAGGTGGTCAGCGGCAGGACCAACGGAAGGAAGACGAAGATCCCCATGTGTGCTCAGTCCTCGTCGGCGGCCTGGTCCAGCAGTTCGCGCAGCAGCTGCTCGTCGCCCTCCGGCAGCCCCGTGACGAAGCGGGCGAGGACCGCCCGGCGGTCCTGCTCACCGTCCAGGACCTTGCGCATCTTCAGTGCGGCGAGCCCGGCCTGGTCCGCGACGGGCATCCACACGAACGACCGCCCCTCGCGCCTGCGCGTCACCGCGTTCTTGGCCAGCAGACGGGCCAGCACCGTCATCACGGTGGTGTACGCGAGGTCCGCGGCCAGGTGGTCCCGCACCCAGCCCGCGGTCACCGGGCCCTCGGCCTCGTGCAGCGCGGCGAGCACCTGGGTCTCCAGCGAGCCGGGCGCGCGGCGCCGACGGTGCGGTTCGGGCTGCCCTCGCTCCGTCACGCGCAGTCTCCCTTCGGTCCGCTCCGTCCTGCCGGGCGCCGGTGTCGCATCGGCCCCGTACGCCGGAGCAGCGTCATCGTACAGAGGGCGGTGGCGCAGGCGGGGGTGCGCGGACTCAGTCGCGGGAGTTGCCGAACAGGACGCGGTAGGCGACGAGGAGCACCAGGGAGCCGCCGATCGCCGCGCCCCAGGTGTACAGGTCGAAGAAGTGCTTCTCCACCGGGCGGTCGAGGAAGCGGGCGGAGAGCCAGCCACCGATGAACGCGCCCGCGATGCCGATGAGGGTGGTGCCGATCAGGCCGCCCGGGTCGCGTCCGGGCAGCAGCATCTTCGCGATGCCTCCGGCGAGCAGGCCCAGGATGATCCAGCCGATGATGCCCACGGTGTCGTCCTCCAGTCGGGTTGCGGTCGGCGACGTTCGTTGCCTGATTGCGCAAGCCTAGGGAGGGACAAGCGCGCAGGGCGAGGCCGGTTCTCCTTCTGGGAGGTGCTGTTGAGGGCACGTCGAGGTTCTGTCACTTGATTAAGACATTGCGCAACCAGGGAACTGGATCGGACGGAGCGTCGTTGATCACGACGGACGCGGGAAGCGGAAGCAGCTGCGGAGGACGTGCATGACTGTGACCCTGACCAAGGGCGGCAACGTGTCGCTGAGCAAGCAGGCCCCTGGTCTGACCGGGGTGACGGTCGGGCTGGGCTGGCAGGCGAACACCGGGTACGAGCTGGACGCCAGCGCCCTGCTCTGCGACGCGTCCGGGAAGGTGCCGTCCGACCGGCACTTCGTCTTCTTCAACAACCTGACCAGCCCGGACGGCTCGGTCCGCCACGTGGGCGGCGGCAGCCCGGTCGACGGTGACGACCAGCGCATCGAGATCGACCTCACCCGGGTCCCCGACTCCGTCGAGAAGATCGTCTTCCCGGTGTCCCTCTACGAGGGCGCCGCGCGCGGCCAGAGCTTCGGCCAGGTGCACCGGGCGCACATCCGCGTCCTCGACCGGGAGGACGGCGCCGAACTGGCCCGCTACGACCTCGCGACGGGCGGCCTGGCGGACGAGACCGCGCTGGTCTTCGGCGAGCTGTACCGGCACGGCGCGCAGTGGAAGTTCCGCGCGGTCGGCCAGGGCTACGCCTCCGGGCTGGCGGGCATCGCCGCCGACTACGGCGTGGACGTCCTGAAGGCCGTCTCTTATAAACATCTCCGCGGCCCCGAGACCGGCAGAAATCACGAATGGCGCTCTCTCCTTTCAAAAAAACACTCCGGGTCGCATGCTGGAGCGACAGGTGGAACTGCCACGGTCGGGGGCGACATGGCGAGGCGGCGCAGGAGTCGGTCGGGCCGAGCACCGTCTCGCTCCGACGAGTAGG
>NZ_LR732544.1:6891930-6894095 GCF_902506575.1 Streptomyces mexicanus
CCCTACCCCACCGCGCCACGCCCGAGACCCCGCGCCTGACGTCCTGCACAACGGTCCCGCGCCCGACCCCCTGTGCAACGGTCCCGTGCCCGACGCCCGGCCCAGCGGTCCCGCGCCGGACGACCGGCCCAGCGCCCCTCCACCCGAAGCCCTGGGCAACGGTTCTCCACCGGACGCCCCGCGCCGGGCCTCCCGTGCTCGACGCTCAGACCGCGACGCTCTCCTCGGTCTCCTCCTCGGCGGCCTGTTCGGCCCGAGCCGCGCGGGCGACCTCGTTCCGCCCCCCGGACACCGCGGGGGCGGCGGAGGTGGGCGCGGCGCCCGCCGCGTGGGCCCGGCGGGAGGGGGTGCTCATCCGCTCGTAGCCCGCCGCGACGGCGGTGACCGCCAGACCGGCCAGCAGCCACACCACCAGGGTCCAGATGCCGCGCGCCAGGCCGTCGTTGCCGAAGTACAGCAGGCCGCGCACGCCCTCCACGAAGCCGGCGCCGTTCCAGAAGGCGTGCAGGGTGCCGAAGAAGCCGTTCTGCAGGTCGGGCCGGAACAGGCCGCCGGAGCTGGTGAAGTTGAGCATCACGAACAGCACCATCATGGCGAGCGTGGTCCACCGCTTGAGGAAGGTGTGCAGGCCCACGCCGACGAAGAGGATGCCGGCGGAGTACAGCCAGGACATGGCCCACACGCCGGCGAGGCCGTGCGAGGCGAGGTGGAAGACCGGTCCGGCCAGGAGCAGGCCGATGACCCCGACCCCCGCGGAGACGCCGAGCGCGAGCAGGCCCCGCCCCCGCATCGGCAGGGGGGCCCCCGCCGCGCCGATGGCGGCGACCGAGGCGTAGGAGCCGATGCTCAGTGCGACCAGCAGGAAGAACAGGCCCTGGCCGGTGGGGTCGTGGGGGGTGGGCTCGGCGACATCGGTCACCTTCAGCGGCAGGCCCTGCCGGGCGGCGACCGGCGTGAAGACCTTCTCCACCGCCGTGGCGCCCATGTCGGAGCCCGCGCTGGCGACCAGCAGTTCGGGCGCCTTGGCGCGGGGCACGTAGGCGCCGTCGATGTCCCGCGCCCTGAGCAGGTCCACGGCCCGGGAGCGGGTGGGGACGGTGCGGACGTCCAGGTGGTCGCCCGCCTGGTCCTTGACGGTCTGGGCGAACACCTTCGCCCGGGGTCCCTCGCCGACCACCGCGACGGGCAGGTGGTGCGGCGTCGGGGTCACGAACGCGCCCATGTACGCGAGCCCCATGCCCAGGCACATCAGCAAGGGGGTGATCAGGTGGGTGAGCACATGGCGCAGCGCAGGCGACCTCATCGCTCCCGACCTCCAATGGTTGGCATATACAACTCTCGTTTACAGTTGTACTATACAACCGGAACCGGGGAGGTTTTTCCGTGACAGCAGCCGAGGGGCCGAAGGAGCCGGGCGCACCCGCCGTCGCACCGGGCGCGCACGCCGGGCGGACGGCCGTGCGGGGCGCGAACGCCGGGGAGACGGCCGTGGAGACCATCCAGCGGGAGATGACCGTCTTCGCCCGCCGGGCACGCGCCTCGGCGGGCCGGATGCACCCCGAACTGTCCCTGGTGTCGTACACGCTGCTCGGGCACCTGGAGGAGCGCGGCGGCTGCCGCGCCACCGACCTGGCCGCGCACTACGCGCTGGACAAGTCCACGGTCAGCCGCCAGGTGGCCGCCCTGGAGCGGGCCGCCCTCATCGAACGGCGCCTGGACCCGGAGGACCACCGGGTGCAGGTGCTGCATCTGACGGACGCCGGCCGGCGGATCCTCGCCCAGGTCACCGAGAGCCGCCGGGCGGCCTTCCACGAGCGGCTGGCGGACTGGCCCGCCGAGGACCTGGAGCGCTTCGCGGGCTACCTCACCCGCTACAACGCCTGGACCCCGCCGTCGGGCACCCCCTGAGCCCGGTCGCTCGCGCCTGTCCGGTCCGAAGTGCGGCGGGCGTAGTCGTCCATGGGGCCGCGGGCCCGGGGCGGGGGGCGCGCGGGCGGGGGGCGCCCGCCGCGCGGCCCGGGTGGGGGCGGACCCCCGGGGGCGGCTCGTCCTCCTGGCGGCCCCGCCGGAAGAAGCCGCCGTAGGCGGCGCCGGGCCGGCCGTTGGTGGCCGGGCTGCCCAGGGACAGCGGCGCGCCGGTGACGTTGGTGAGCGAGAACGTCAGG
>NZ_LR732544.1:6894196-6899819 GCF_902506575.1 Streptomyces mexicanus
GGCGACAGTCTGTGCGGGGGCGGGAACCGTTGAATCGATTCCAGCCACTTTCGAGGGGTGAGGAGCGTTCATGGCGTCCGGCTTTCCGACCGGCGCGTACTGATCGAAAGCATCGCAAACCCCCATGTCTTCTGCGTCGCCAGCAGTGTCTCCACATGTACACGCACTCGTGAGGGGATGTCCAGCATTGTCCTGCCGAGATTCCTGGTGTCAGAGGGGCGGGTGAGGGTTTGTCCGAACCTCTTGCCTATGACGGAAGTTGGCCGGAAACTGCCTGGGGTACCGGCCTGTTGCGGTCGACTTGGTTTGCTCCACGGAGCGTCACAGCGGTCGTGATGGGTACGTACTCGGAGAAGGCCAGGGGTGGTGGGAGCCATCCGGAACCTGGCGACGGACCCGGGCGTCCTATCCACCGACGACCGTGCCCCCATCCTCGCGTGACGGCGGCGGAGAGCAGAACGCGCGGCGGCAAAACGCCACGCTCCGCCACCCCACGCCACGCCCGTGCTCCGATAGACGCACGGGCGGGGCTGCCGCGGAAGCAGCTCCAGCTCGACCCGTACAGGGGCGCCCCGTGCCCGACCGCAGGGGTGTGATGCGCCAACAGGTATGCACAGTGAAGTGATCGACACATGGTGTGAGTGGCCCACGGTGTTGCCAGCGGTGCAACGGAAAGGAACGAGCGCTCATGCGCGAGATCCCCGGAAGGCGACGCAGGCTCTGGTCCCGGCGCGGTGACGCGACGTCCGAGCCGATCAGCGCGGCCCTGACCTTCGCGACCCGATGGCAGTGGCCGGTACTCCCCGGTGTGGCGCTCGATCCGCGGCGTCCGGACCGCTGCGGCTGCCCCGACCCGGACTGCACGGTGCCCGGTGCGCATCCCTTCGATCCCGGCCTGCTCGCGGCCACCACCGACGCCCGGATGGTGCGCTGGTGGTGGACCAACCGGCCGACCGCGCCGATCATCCTGGCCACCGGGGGCAGGGCGCCCTGCGCGGTGAGCCTGCCGGCGCTCCCCGCCGCCCGCGCCCTGCACGCACTCGACCGGCGCGGCATGCGGCTCGGCCCGGTGGTCGCCTCGCCCACCCGCTGGTCGATCCTCGTCCGGCCGTACTCCATGGAGCAGCTGGGCGAACTCCTCTACGCCAAGGACTTCGTGCCCGGCTCGCTCCGCTTCCACGGCGAGGGCGGCTACCTCGCCCTGCCTCCCTCGCAGACGGGCGCCGGACCGATCCGCTGGGAGCGCGCCCCGCTGCCCGGCTCCGCCTCGCCCTGGGTGCCCGGCGTGGAGGCCGTGGTCGACGCCGTGGTGGACGCCCTCACTCGTACGGGCGTGAGCGCGCCCGAGTTCTAGGGCGCCCGGGCGCGCCGGGGCCGGGCGCCCGTTGTGATCGTTATCGTCCCTTTCATGCTGCGTCATTCCGAGGAGCGCGAGAGCCGTCCCGAGACGTGCGCAAGCCGTTTCGGAGAACCCGGGAGCGGGCGGGAACAGGGACGGGGGAGCGGCCGGGAGCGCGGGTGCGCGGGCCGGCCGGCGCCGTCCCGTCGTCCGGATCCGCGGCGCGTCCGCCTGTACGCCCTGACGGCCGCCGTGGCAGGCGCCCTCGCCGTGCCGCTGGCCGTGGCCTCCGCGGGACAGGTCGGCGACCGGGGCGGCGCCGTACGTCCACCCGTGCACGGCGACGACAAGCTGCCCTCCGCCGATCCCGCGCTCCCCCGCTCCTCGCCCCGCGCCGGCGCGGGAAGCGCGGCCGGTGCCGGCCCACTCCTGCTCGGTCTGGGCCTGGCGACCGCCGCCCGCTGCGGCCCCGAGGTCTCCTCGCCCGACGGCGTCGAGGCGCAGACCTGTGTGCTGACCCAGGGCCCGGACACCTGGGCGCGCACCCACTACCGCAACGCGACCGGCGAGCACCTGGTCGCCGCGCTGACCCTGATGGGCCCGGGCGACCGCACCGTACGGACCCGGTGCTCCCTCGGCGGCGACGACGAGCCGGGAACCTGCGAGACACCCCGTGAGCACACCCGGGACGCGGCGGCGTACACGGCCGTGACGGAGTTCGCCCGCGCCGGTGGGGTCGGCCCGCTGCTGCTGCGCTCGGGCAGCAACTCACCTATGAAGAACGGCGGTTGACGGCAGCGCGTGGCAGGCGGTAGGTGCGCGGCTGCACGGAGTGAGAGGCCGCGCGCACGGAAAGGCCCGGTTGCTGGCGACGGGGGATGCACCAGCAACCGGGCTACTGGAACGGTAACAAGAGATCGCCGGTTCGCAAATTCGGCATCGGCTTTCCGGTCACCGGCGACGATGCCTTTCCGGTCACCGACTCGCCTGTCCCCAGCGGGAGTTGTGACTGGACTCACTCCTTCCGCCGGACGCCGACCGGCTGATCCGCCGGTCGGCGGGACCGCGGTCCGGCGGATCAGCTCAGCGTGACCTGGCGGTTCGTCAGGCCGCCGCGCGCACGGCGCTCGTCGGCGGTCAGCGGCGCCTCGGCGGCCAGCGCCTCGGCCAGCCGTTCGGCGAACTCGGCGGCCGGCTTCTCCACGTCCTGCGCGCCCATCTCGCTGGGCAGGTCCCACACGGGCACCGTCAGGCCGTGGGCGCGGAAGGAGCCGACGAGGCGGGTGCCCTCGCCGAGGCTGGAGCGGCCGGCCGCGTGCAGCCGCGCCAGGGCGTCCAGCAGCTGCTCCTCCGGGTGCGGCATGACCCACCGCAGGTGGTTCTTCTCCGGCGTCCGGCACCAGTACGCGGCCTCGACGCCCTGCAGGCGCACGGTCGGGATGGCCGCGGCGTTGGCCCGCTCCAGGGAGGCGGCGACCTCGGGAGTGGCGTTCTCCGCGTCCGGGACCCAGAACTCGAAGCCCGTGTGCACCACCGGCTCGAAGGGCGCCTGGAGGTCCAGCACGTCCTGCAGGCGGGGGCCGTCCGCCGGAGCGCGGCGGCCCTGCACCGGGGTGCCGGGCTCGGCCTGCAGGGCGCGCTGCAGGGTGTCCGCGAGGTCGCGGCTGATGTCACCGGAGGCGGTGTCGTTCTGCAGGCCGATCAGCACCGAGCCGTCGTCGCGGCGCAGCGCGGGCCAGGCCATCGGCAGCACGGTGGCGAGCGTGACCGACGGGACGCCCTCGGGCAGGCCCTCGCGGAGGGTCAGCTGCACCGTGGCGGCCGGGACCAGCTCGCGCAGCGCCACCCAGTCGCACTCCCCGGGCAGTCCCTCGAAGGGCCGCTGCACCAGCTCGGTCACCGCGTGCGCGGCGGCCCGGCCGTGGCAGGCCTTGTAACGCCGCCCGCTGCCACAGGGGCACGGTTCACGGGCGCCGACCACCGGGATCTCTCCGTCCGTCAGCTGCGGGCGCTTGGCCTTCGTCTGGGGTCGCTTCTTGGCCATCTGGGTGTCTCCCGGTTACGGCTCGTCTCGTACGGGCGCGAGCCTAGCCGTTCCCGCCGTCGGCACCGGGAAGCTGTGGACAAGGCGGCGGTTGTGGACAACATCCGAGGGGCGGGAGGCTGCTCATGCCCTCATGCCCTCATGCCCTCATGCCCTCACGCCCTCGCGACCGGTCGCGGTCCGCGCGATCTGGCGCGGTCCTGGGGACCGGTCAGCGTCATGGGGGCTGGCCGGCGTCCTGGGGACCGGTCAGCGTCATGAGGACCGGAGGAAGGCCGTGGGTCCGGCCAACGCCCCCGGAGACCGATCAAGGCGCTGGGATCAATCAAGATCCTCGAAGGCGTCCGCGAAGTCCAGTTCGGGCAGGGCCGCCACCGGTGGCGCGGTGATCCGGCTGGCGAAGTCGTCGCGGCGGTGGCCGGCGTCCGGGTCGTGCACGTCGTCGTGGACGACCACCCATACGGTGACCTCGCCGCGGACGTCGTCCCGGACCCCCCAGTCGTCGCAGAGCGCCGTGATGATGTTCAGCCCGCGGCCGCCGTGCGCGGTGACCGACGGCGTGGCCGGGGCCGGGCGGGTCGGCCCGCCGCCGTCCGTCACCTCGACGATCAGCCGGCCGCGCGCGTCCACCCGCCACGCGGCGCGGACGGCGCCGTCCCCGGCCGGTGCGCCGCCCAGTGGCCGGCCGTGCTTGCAGGCGTTGCTCAAAAGTTCGGAAAGGACGAGCACGGCGTCGTCGATGATCGATTCCGCCACGCCACCTCTGCGCAACTGATCGCGCATCCGGTGCCGTGCCTCCCCCACGCCCGCAGGGCCATGGGGCACGGCCATGCTCGACGACGTGGGCACCTCCTGTGCCACCACCAACGCCACCCCCGAGACCTCCTTCGCCCCACGCCACGGTGTGGATGCCCCATTGGCCTGAACCGGAAACCGCGCGTTGCCCGGCCGGTGACGCATTCGTCCCGGTCGAACACGCAGCGAACGCGCCGGAGCACTCCCCGTGACGCATCGGTCGCGCAGCAGTCCAGAGGATCAGCGATCAGTGGACCAGTGGACCAGCGATCGGCGGGCTCAGCGGCCGAGCCGGCGCAGGACCGCGCGCGGGCGGTTGGTGATGATGGCGTCGACGCCCAGCTCCACGCAGAGGTCGACGTCCTCGGGCTCGTTGACGGTCCACACGTGCACCTGGTGCCCGGCCTGCTTCAGCCGTTCGACGTAACCGGGGTGGCTGCGCAGGATCCGCAGGGAGGGCCCCGCGATCCGCACCCCCGCGGGCAGCCGCCCGTCGCGCAGCCGGGGGGAGACGAACTGCATGAGGTAGACCGTCGGCAGGGTCGGCGAGGCCGCCCGTACCCGGTGCAGCGAGCGGGCGGAGAAGCTCATCACGCGGACCGGCGACTGGTCGGCCGAGGCCGGAGCGTCCAGGCCGAAACGCTTCAGCAGCACAAGCAACCGCTCCTCGACCTGCCCGGCCCAGCGGGTGGGGTGCTTCGTCTCGATGGCCAGCTCCACCCGCCGTCCGGCGTCGGCGACGAGTTCCAGCAGCCGCTCGAGGGTCAGCACCGAGGTGTCCTCGGGGTCCTCCGGCCGTACCTCCCAGTCGGGCTCCTCGTCCCGGCTCCGCCAGAAGGCCCGCGTCCGCCCGGCACCGAAGTCCAGCGCGGCCAGGTCGGCCAGCTCCAGGGCCGACACCGCGCCGCGCCCGTTCGACGTACGGTTGACACGGCGGTCGTGCACGCACACCAGGTGCCCGTCCGCGGTCAGGCGTACGTCGCACTCGAGGGCGTCCGCGCCGTCCTCGATCGCCTTCCGGTAGGCGGCGAGCGTGTGCTCCGGGGCGGCCTCGGAGGCTCCCCGGTGGGCGACGACCTGGATGGGGTGCTGCCGTGCGTGGGTCACCGCGTCATGGTGCCACCGCGCTGGGGTGGCCGTGGTGACGGACGGGCGTCGATAATGTGTCCGTTTCATCTGTGATGACCTGTATGAGAATGACATCTTTGCAGAATGGCAACCGGCCCACAGCCACCGCTTATGGTGCTCTGACGGCCGGTGGGAAAAGCTGACGGCATACACATGCACAGCTGGAGCACGCCGGGGTCGTCACCGCGCAGGAACGAGCGTGACCGGGTGCGACCGACAACAACAGCCGTGGATCGAGGAGAAGAGCTGTGAGCACCGAGAACGAGGGCACCGAGGTACCCCCGGCCCCGTCCGCACCTCCCGTGCCGGTGGATTCC
>NZ_LR732544.1:6899920-6903193 GCF_902506575.1 Streptomyces mexicanus
GGTCCGGGGATCGGGGGTCTTGCGGTCGATTGCTGGGGAAACGGTTCCGCTCTTGTGCGGCTTGGGGGGAGAGGTCCCTTGTGGTCGCCCGTGGGGTGATCGGTGCGGAAAAGGTGGTGAAGAGGGTTTATCGACTTGTCCTCACGCTTAGGTGCGAATCGGGGCCTCCGGGGTGGTCCGGCGGAGATCCGTGGGCAACTCTGATCTTGCGACGTCGTGAGAGACCGCCGGGGCGGCCGGCCAACTGCCCTGGTGAAAGCCGTAGTCCAGAAAGCTTCACGCAGCTTCACGTACTTCCGGCAGGCAGCCGGTGCGTACCTCTCCTGGAGGAGCAATATGGCAAGCATCCGTACCGCCCGCGTTCTCGCCGCCGTCACCGCCGTCCCGCTCGCGGCCGCCCTCTTCACCGGCCTGGCCGCCGCGGACACCGGAGCCGTCGCGGGCAACGGATCGAACGCGGGCGTCGCCGGTGTCGTCGGCAGCGGCGTCGGACACAACAACAACGGCAACTCGTCCACCAGCCAGCAGCAGGCGGTCGGCAACGGCGCGTCGAACCAGAGCAACAGCGCTCAGGTCAACCGCTCCGCGTTCACGTCCATCCAGCAGGGCAACAGGAACGTCGCCGTCAACTTCACCCCGCTGTGGTGAGACGGGGCGGGCCGACACGCACGCTGGGGAACCGTCGGCCCTGACTCGGTGGGTGTGCTTGTGGGGATGCAACACGCGCCTGCGCGGCGGTGCTTCGGCGCCGCCGCGCAGGTGTCTTCCGGAGGGGAGTGGAGGGGCTCGCACCGTGGTCGCGGGGGATGTGCCGTCGCCGGTGCCCGGGCCTGCGGACGCGGCGCGCCGGGCGTCACCCAGGGGTGAACCCCCACGAGGAGTCCGAGCCTCCTCCACCTACAGGAGGTGCGGTCAACCCCACCCCTACAACCTGAGGCGGACTCCGCTTCGGGACCTGCGGGCGATCCGCCGCGGGGACCGCCGCTTCTAGCGTGGAGCCATGACCACACCCGTCTGCGCCAGCGCGTCCACGGCCGCCGTACCGGCGTCGCAGGGCCTGGTGTACCCGTCGTTCAGCGCGTACGTGCGCCACCGCCGGCCGGTGCTGCTGCGTACCGCCCGGTCGCTGACCGCGAACCCGAGCGACGCCGAGGACCTGCTGCAGACCGCGCTCACCAAGACCTACGCCGCGTGGGAGCGCATCGAGGACCACCGCGCGCTGGACGGCTACGTCCGCCGCGCCCTGCTGAACACCCGTACGTCCCAGTGGCGCAAGCGCAAGGTGGACGAGTTCGCCTGCGACGAGCTGCCCGAGCCGGAGCCCGTGCCCGGCGCCACCGACCCGGCGGAGCAGCAGGCGCTGCGCGACGCGATGTGGCGGGCGATCACCAAGCTGCCCGCCCGGCAGCGGGCGATGGTCGTCCTCAGGTACTACGAGGATCTGTCCGAGGCTCAGACCGCCGAAGTGCTGGGGGTGTCCGTGGGCACGGTCAAGTCGGCGGTGTCCCGCGCGCTCGGCAAGCTCCGCGAGGACGCGGAGCTGGGCTGCGTGCGGTGACGGGGCGGGGCGGGCTTCTGCGCCGGTGGTCAGGTGGTGGGGAGGGTGTCTCCTTGGACGGCTTGGATGTCGAGTTGGATTTTGAGGGTGGTGCCGATGGCGGCGATGCCGGCTTGGAGGACTTGGTTGTAGTTCATGGCGAAGTCTTCGCGGTGGAGTTCGGTGGTGGCGCGGAAGGCTGCGCGGGTGCCGCCCCAGGGGTCGGGTCCGGTGCCGAGGTAGGTGAGGTCGAGGTCGACGGGGCGGGTGTGGCCGTGGAGGCGGAGGTCGCCGTGGAGGGTCCAGCGGTCGGTGCCGGTGGCTTGGAGGTGGGTGGAGTGGTAGGTGATCTCGGGGTGTTGTTCGACGTCGAGGAAGTCGGGGGATTTGAGGTGGGTGTCGCGCAGGGTGTTGCCGGTGTCGATGGAGGCGGTGCGGATGGTGGCTTCGACGCGGGATTTGGTGATGTCGTCGGGGGCGATGTCGATGGTGCCGGTGAAGTCGGTGAAGCGGCCGTGGACGCTGGAGATGCCGAGGTGTTGGGCGGTGGCGGCGATGGTGGAGTGGGCGGGGTCGATGGTCCAGGGGCCGGGGGGTGGTAGTTCGGTGCCGCCTTGGCGGGCGAGGGTGATGGTGCCGATGTCGGCGCGTCCGCTGGCGGTGACGATGGCGCTGGAGGCGGTGGGGGCGTAGCCGACGGCGGTGATGATGACGGTGTAGGCGCCGGGGGTGAGGTGGGTGGTGTCGCGGATGGTGCCTTCGTGGTCGGCTTCGGCGCGTAGTACTTGGGTGCCGGTCATGTCGGTCACCGTGACGACCGCGTGTGACACGGCCCATCCGTCCCGGGTGCGGATCCTCGCGGTCAGTCCCATGCTGGGTGTCTCCATGAAAAGCGTGATAAATCGGTCGGCAAGGGGTCGGCCCGCGGTGGGACGCGCCCTGGTGGGGGCGTTCCGCCGCGGGCCGGGGGTGGACTACTCGCTGGGGTGGGAGAGTTCGATGTCGTGGTCGTCGGTGCCGTGGCCGGTGATGGTCAGGGCGGTGGCGACCGGGGGGTAGCCGGTGGCGATGACGGTGTAGTCGCCGGTGTCGAGGTCGGTGAAGGCGTAGGCGCCGTCGGTGCCGGTGGTGGCGGTGGCGATGACGTTGCCTGCGGCGTCGACGAGGGTGACGCGGGCGTCGGCGAGGGGGCCGTGGGGGGCCTTGACGGTGCCCTGGAGCTGGGCGCCGGTGTCGAGGTCGACCTCGATGCGGGTGATGCCGGTGGTGGTGATGTCGACGGGCAGGGCGCGGGGGCGGTAGCCGGTGGCGTTGACGGCGATGGTGACGGGGCCGGGGACGAGTTCGGTGAAGGTGAACTCGCCCTGGTCGCCGGTGGTGCCGGTGGCCAGGAGGTCGCCGCGGACGTCGGTGACGATGACCATGGCGTCCTTGACGGGCCGGTGGTCGTCGGTGGCGCGGACGGTGCCGGTCAGGCCGCTGGTGCCGCTGAGGAGGATGTCGTAGGTGACGGGGTCGTTGTTGACGACGATGGTGGAGGCCTGGGGCTGGTAGCCGTCGGCGGAGGCGATCAGGACGTAGGAGCCGGCGCCGGGGGCGTTCAGGGTGTAGGTGCCGTCGCTCTGGGCGACGGAGCGGCCCAGCTGGCGTCCGGCCAGGGAGATCAGCGTGATCGCGGCCTGCGGCACCGGAGCGCTCTCCGCACCGCGCACCACACCACGCACCGGAACACCACC
>NZ_LR732544.1:6903294-6908511 GCF_902506575.1 Streptomyces mexicanus
CCTTGGTCAGTCCGCGGGCGCGGGCGGCGGTCGCGTCGGCAGTCGCCGCGGCGGGGGTGGACACGGCGGCCCCCCCGCCGGTGCCCCGCTGGGGGACGGCCTCGGGCATGAGTGCCTTGTCCCCCCCCCGGCCTAATGTGACCGGCCGCACACCCGGGATCCCCCCCTGAGCCCAGGCGGGCTCCACCCGCGCCGGCCCCGGGCCCCCCCCCAGACGGACGGGTCCGCCGCCCCCGGCCCCTTCTGCCCGTCCCCGGGCCGGGGCGGTGGCACGTCCTGCGTCCGCTGTGCCGGTATGAACGCCTGGGTGTCGTACGAGGCCGCCGCCGACCGCAGTGCGCGCATCAGCTCGTCGGGCGTGGGCCGGTCCGCGGGCTCCTTGGCGAGGCAGCGCTGCACGAGCGGCGCCAGGTCCTCCGGCACCCCGGTCAGATCCGGCTCGTCGTGGACGACCTGATAGGCGACGAGGTACGGGCTGTCGGAGTCGAACGGCCCCCGCCCGGTGGCCGCGTGCACCAGGACCGACCCCAGCGCGAAGATGTCGGCGGCCGGCCCGACCTCGCGCGGCCGACGGAACTGCTCGGGCGCCATGAACGGCGGCGTGCCGATCAACTTCCCGGTCTCGGTGCGCAGTTCGCTGTCCTTCGGCCGGGAGATGCCGAAGTCGATGACTTTCGGCCCGTCCTCGGCGAGCAGCACGTTGCTCGGTTTCAGGTCGCGGTGGACCACGCCCACCCGGTGGATGTCGCGCAGCGCCTCGGCGAGCCCGGCCATCAGCCGGCGCACCTGGGCCGGGGCCATGGGGCCGTTCCGCTTGACCTGCTCGGCCAGCGTCGGACCGGGAATGAACAGGGTGGCCATCCATGGCCGTTCGGCCTCCGGGTCGGCGTCCACGACCGGCGCGGTGAACGCTCCGCTGACCCGCCGGGCAGCCGCCACCTCCTGCCGGAACCGCCCCCTGAACTCGGGGTCCTTCGCGAATTCGGCGTGCACCACCTTCACCGCGAGCTTCAGTCCCGAGGTGCTGCGGGCCAGGTGCACGACGCCCATGCCACCCGAGCCCAGACAGGATTCCAAGCGGTAGTGCCCGGCATATTCCGGAAGTTCCGCTTCCGCGCCCGCTCCGGTGTTGCGCTGTGGCGTCATGGACCACCCCCGTGCTGTTCGTCCGCGCGCGCGACGCACGGAGCCTAGTCGATGACTCGAACAGGACGGAGGAGGCTTGCTAGCGTGCACTTTCACGCCATCCATACATGTGTGCGAGTCACGCACGCATGTCGGAACGGGGGAGGACCACCCACTCATGTCCACCGAGCACATCGAGACCACCGGCAACGGCACCGCCGAGCAGCCGGCCACCACCACGCCGGCCACCGCCACGCCGACCACCACGCTTTCGGCCACCACCCCGCAGACCGCGGCAGCCGTCGCCGCGGGCACCTACCCGGTGGCCCCCGGCGTCCGCCTCAACGTCCGCAGCGGCCCCGGCACCGGCTACGCCATCGTCCGGGTCCTGCCCGAGGGGATCAACGTCTCCATCTCCTGCCAGACCCCCGGCACCACGGTCTCCGGTTACTACGGCACCTCCAACATCTGGGACAAGATCGGCAACGGCGAGTACGTCTCCGACACCTACGTGCACACCGGCAGCGGCGTACTGGGCCGCGCGAGCGCACTCCTTCAACGCCGCCGCGGCCCAGTACGCCGCCCACCGCCCCTCCTACCCGCCCGCGCTCTTCGACACGGTCGAGGAACTGGCCGGCCGCCCCCTGGCCGGTGCCCGCATCGCGGACATCGGCGCCGGTACGGGCATCGCGACCGCCCTCCTGCACGAGCGCGGCGCCCGCGTGCTGGCCGTCGAACCCGGGGACGGCATGGCGGCCCAGTTCCGCCGCACCCACCCGGACATCCCGCTGGTGCGCGGCAACGGCAACGCCCTGCCCCTCGCCGACGCGTCCACCGACCTGCTCACCTACGCCCAGGCCTGGCACTGGACCTACCCCGCCCGGTCCGTACCGGAGGCCCTGCGCGTGCTGCGCCCCGGCGGCGCGATCGCCCTGTGGTGGAACACCGACGCTGCCGGCGTCGAGTGGATCGCCGAGCAGAGCCGCCGCACCAGCCGGTTCTTCGGTCTCGACGTCCCCAGGGAGCAGCAGCGGGCCGCCCGCACCGAGCTGGCCGACCCCCCCGGCCGCCGGGACTTCCCCCGCCGGGAGATCCGCTGGAGCCGCCGGGTCCCCCTGGACACCCACCTGGCCAACATCGCCAGCCACTCGCTGCTGCTCACCTCCCCCGAGGACCGCAGGACCGCCTTCCTCGCCCAGGAGCGCGCGCACCTGCTGGAGGTCTTCCCCGACGGCATCGTCGAGGAGGTCTACGACGTCCTCCTCCTCGTCGCGACCGCACCCTGACCGGCACCGCGGCACCGCCCCCCGAACGGCGTCCGACCACCGCACCCCGAGCGGCACGGCGGCACCGCACCCCTGGGCGTGAGCGCGCGGTGCACCCCTCCCCGAGCGGCACCGCGGCGCAGTCCGCCTGCCGGACACCGCGCCGCACCGCCCACTCCCGGTGCGAGGATGACCCCATGAGCCAGAAAGTCGCAGTCCTCGGCACCGGCAAGATCGGCGAAGCCCTGCTCAGCGGAATGATCCGGGCCGGCTGGGCCCCCTCCGACCTCCTGGTCACCGCCCGCCGCCCCGAGCGCGCCGAGGAACTCCGCGCGCGCCACGGAGTCACCCCGGTCACCAACGCGGAGGCCGCGAAGACCGCCGACACCCTGATCCTCACCGTCAAGCCCCAGGACATGGGCACGCTCCTCGACGAACTCGCCCCGCACATCCCCGCCGACCGCCTGGTCATCAGCGGCGCGGCGGGCATCCCCACGTCCTTCTTCGAGGAGCGCCTGGCCGCCGGCACCCCGGTCGTCCGCGTCATGACGAACACCCCCGCCCTCGTCGACGAGGCCATGTCCGTCATCTCCGGCGGCACCCACGCCACCGCCGACCACCTCACCCACGCCGAGGAGATCTTCGGCGCCGTCGGCAAGACCCTCCGCGTCCCCGAGGCCCAGCAGGACGCCTGCACCGCCCTGTCCGGCTCCGGACCGGCGTACTTCTTCTACCTGGTCGAGGCCATGACCGACGCCGGCATCCTCCTCGGCCTGCCCCGCGACAAGGCCCACGAACTGATCGTCCAGTCCGCGATCGGCGCCGCCGTGATGCTCCGCGACAGCGGCGAGCACCCCGTGAAACTCCGCGAGAACGTCACCTCGCCGGCCGGCACGACGATCAACGCCATCCGCGAACTGGAGAACCACGGCGTGCGCGCCGCGCTCATCGCCGCCCTGGAAGCCGCCCGCGACCGCAGCCGCGAGCTGGCCTCCGGCAGCAACTGACCCACCGGCCCGGGCGGCGACCGCCCCGCGCCCTCCGCGGCTCGGCGCCCGCCGCCCGTACCGGCCCCTTCAGGCGGGCAGCAGCCCGATCGCCCGGTACGCCGCGTCCACCATCGGCCGCGCCATCTCCCTGGCCTTCTCCGCGCCCCTGCGCAGCACCCTCTCCACGTACGCCGGATCCGCGCACAGCTCCCTGTGCCGTTCCTGCACGGGCCTGAGCACCTCGACCACGGCCTCCGCGGTGTCCTTCTTCAAGGCGCCGTACGAGTCGTACGCACCGCTCAGCGCCTCCGGGTTCCCGCCCTGGCAGGCGGCCAGGATCTCCAGCAGGTTCGCGACGCCGGGCCGGCCCTCGCGGTCGTAGACGACCTCCCGCCCGCTGTCGGTCACCGCCCGCATGACCTTCTTGCGCACCACGTCCGGCTCGTCCAGCAGATAGACGATGCCGGGCCCCGAGTCGTCGGACTTCCCCATCTTGGCCGTGGGGTCCTGCAGGTTCATCACCCGCGCCGCCACCTTCGGAGGCGTCGCCTTCGGCACCACGAACGTGTGTCCGTACCGGTGGTTGAACCGCACCGCCAGATCCCGCGCCAGCTCCACGTGCTGCGTCTGGTCGTCCCCCACCGGCACCTCGTGCGTGCCGTAGGCCAGGATGTCGGCGGCCATCAGCACCGGATACGTCAGCAACGACAGCCGCACGCTCCCGCCGCGCGCCTGCTCCCGCGGCGCCTTCTCCTTGTACTGGATCATCCGCCGCATCTCGCCGTCGGAGGCCACGCACTCCAACAGGTAGGACAGCCGGGCGTGCTCGTCCACATGGCTCTGCACGAACACCGTGCACAACTCCGGATCGAGCCCCGCCGCCAGCAGCAGCGTCGCCGCCTGCCGGCTCAGCCTGCGCACCCGTGCCGGGTCGTGGTCCACGGTCAGCGCGTGCAGATCCACCACGCAGAACAGCGCGTCCGCCTGGTGCTGATCGACCTCGGCCCACCGCCGCATCGCGCCGAGGTAGTTCCCCAGCGTCAGGTGCCCGGTCGGCTTGACCCCACTGAAGACCCGTGTCATCTCTGCTCCCTCTCCTGGTCGGAGCCACCGTCCCGGTCGGCCGGCCCCCTGAGTCCTGGAGGGAGAAACGAGAACGGCCGCCGGAGCGGCGGCCGTTGCATGCGTACGTGAAGGGCGGCCGCCGTCAGGCGGGCCACCACTGCTGGACACACGTACGCGTCGTCATGCCGACCACAGTACGCCCCGGATGCCACCCGCGGGTACCTCGACGTGCCGTGAGTTGACACACCCCGGCGGCATCCGTACTGTTCTCCGAGTTGTCCGACGTGAGAGCCGACTCCGGTCGGTCCCCGGACAGCCACTCCGCAAGCACCACCCACTACTCGACGACAGTCGCGCATTCTGTCTGCCGTCGTTTCATTGGCGTGCGTATTTACGGAATGAGGAATCCACGTTCGCAAGGACGCGGCCCCCGATTCGCTCGGGAGCCGGGATTCCGCTAAAGTCTCACTCGTCGGAAGGGCCCAACAGCCCGGAGGACGAACCCCGCTGACCGGGGATCAGCTCGAAGGAAAGCCGGAGAGTCTGATAGAGTCGGAACCGCCGGAAAGGGAAACGCGAGAGCGGGAACCTGGAAAGCACCGAGGAAATCGGATCGAGAAAAGATCTGATAGAGTCGGAAACACCGAAGGGAAGCGCCCGGAGGAAAGCCCGAGAGGGTGAGTACGAAGGAAGCGACCGTTCCTTGAGAACTCAACAGCGTGCCAAAAGTCAACGCCAGATATGTTGATACCCCGTCTCCAGTCTGATGGCTG
>NZ_LR732544.1:6908612-6920844 GCF_902506575.1 Streptomyces mexicanus
CCGTGACCGTTTCCCTGCATGAGGCACAGCCCGCCGGCCGGCACGCGGCCCTCCCCGAGGGCGGCCTGTTCCGGCGGGTCTACGCACCGCGCGCCTGCGACGCGCTCGCCTATTCCATGGCGACGTACGCCATGCCGCTCGTCGTGCTGGCCGCCACCGGCTCCGCGTCCCTGACGGGCCTGGCCTTCGCGCTGGAATGGGTGCCCCGCGTGGCCGCCTTCGGCTTCGCCGGCACCCTGGTCGACCGCAGCGGCGCGGCCATCGTGTGCTTCCTCGCCTCCCTCGCACGCGCCCTGGTGGTGGCGGGCGCCGGCGCGGCCCTCCTCCTGGTCCCGCCGGGCACCGCCGAAACCGTCCTCGTCATGGCACTGGCGGCCGTGACCGGAGCCCTGACACAGTTCAGCTTCATCGCCAACGAGGCGGTCGGCGCCATCATCAGCCGCCGCACCGACGGGCCCACCCACAAGGTGCAGTCGGTGCTGATCGGCATCGACCAGACAGCCACCCTCGCCGGCCCGGCTCTGGGCGGTGCGCTCCTGCTCACCGGCCCGACGTGGATGCTGGCCTGCTTGAGCCTGCTCTCCTTCCTCTCCGCCGGACTGGCCCTGCAGACCCCCTCGACCCCCCTGCGCGGCACCCGCCACAGCCGGCGAGGACCGGGTGGCGGTCTGCGCGAAGGCTGGCAGACGCTGCGCTCCCTGCCCTCCCTGCGGCGGCTGGTCGCCGGACTGGCCTGCTCCAACCTCATGCTGGGCCTGCTGCAGTCGTCCGGCCCCGTCGTCATCGAGGGTCGCTTCGGCCGGTCCGCGGCCGCTGCCGGCGCGCTGTGGTCCATCGCCGCCGCCGTCACGTTGGCCGCGATCCCCTGCTTCCGAGCGGGCCTCGACCGCCTCGGCCTGTGGGGCGTCGGCGTCATCAGCGCGATCCTCGCGGCAGCCGCCTGCCTCGCCGTGCCCCAAGCCGCCTCCTACGCCGGCTACGTGGCCCTGGTGTCCCTGTTCATGGCCGCCGACGGCGGACTCACCATCGTGCTGCGCACCCTGCGCTCCCAGGTCATCCCGCCCGCGGCCTTCGGCGCGACCCTCTCCCTGACCGTCCTCCTGCTGTTGCTGCCCTTCCCCCTCGCAGGCGTCCTGCTCGCCCTCACCCCGGAGCCCCACCTCGCCGACACCCTGCGGGCGTCGGCCGTGCTGCAGGCACTGACCCTGCTCGTCACCTTCGCACGGCTGCGCAACGACCCGGCTGTGAAGAAGACCGCGAGACAGGCAGGGAGCGACCGGACAGGCCGTTAGGGCGTTGTTCGAAAGTCCCGTCCGGCCCGCGACGCCTGGCCCGGCACCTCGCTGCGTTGTCGGGGTCGTCCGCGTACGCCCGGCGCGGACGGCCCTCCGCCTTGCGATGCTCCCCCCACTGCCTGAACGGCGTGGGAGATACCCCCACCACCAGACGCCGCCGGCCCCGCCCTCCGGGCGGACGACGTTGCTTTCGCACTGTGCGTGCGGCGCGGCACGCGGCACCGCGGAGCGGGGGGGCGACGTGCTCGGGTGAGCCTGTGTGCGCCCTGCACGCGCCCCCTGCCGTGCGAGAAGAATGCGCCGTGCCGGCGGGCCGGCGGCGCATCGCTGCCTGCCCGCCGCCCGGACCTCCCCCGAGGAAAGGTCGGTCGCCGTGCGCTTGCGTCTGCCCACGTCCGTGTCCGAGGCTCAGCGGTGCCTGGCCGAAGGAGCCGTCCCCGTGGGTGGGGCCACCCTGGTGTGGGCCACCTGGCAGCGGGACGGCTTCCCCGACCAGGCGGTGTCGGTGCGCGAGGGGCCCGAGGCCAACGTCCTGGGCCCGCAAGAGCTGGGTGCGGCGGTGGTGCTGCACCGCATCGACGCGCGCGTGCCGGAGGTGCTGCGCCGGGCGGCCGGCGCCGTGGGCACCGGGGCGGTGCGCCGGGCCGCGACCGTCGGCGGCAACCTCGTCGGCAGCGCACTGCGCTGCCTGCTGCCCGCGGCCCTCGTTCTGGACGCCCGCGCGAGCGTGCTGGGGCCCGACGGCGTCCACGACACCGACCTGGCGGAGGTGGTGGCCAAGCGGCCGGTGCTGCTGAGCCTGCGCCGGCGCGCTCCGGTGGCCAGCGCCTACCGCAAACTGCCCGGTGACCCCGGTGGCCCGCCGCCCCTCGTGGTCGCCTCGGCCCTGCACGCCGAGGACGCGGGGACGGCGCGGCTGCGGGTCGCCGTCCGCGACGGCTACGACGTGCTCAGCGAGAGCGTCGTCTGCGGCACCGACGCCCGCCCGGCCCTGGACGCGCTGCGCGCCACCGCGCTCGGCGACGCCCCTGCCGCCGCCTGGCAGATCGTCGGCGACCAGGTCACGCAATTGCTGAGCCGCCCCGCCGGCCGCTGAGGCGGACGGCGGGACGGCTCACACCCCGGCGCACGTCCCCGCGTGAGGCGTGCCGCGGCCGTCGGCGGCACGAGCCGTGGCTGCAGGACCGTGCGTCCCGCGGCTGCCGGGCCGTGTGTGCCAGCGGCTACCGGACGACGGTGATCCGGTCGGCGGCCGTGGGCGTGTACGGCGCGGCGGCGGAGGAGTGCGCCGTGAGGTAGTCGACCAGCGCGGCCAGGTCGTCGCCGCCGACCAGCTGGTCGGTGCCGTTCGCCAGCTCGGTGAAGCCGTCACCGCCGCCGGCCAGGAACGAGTTCATCGCCACCCGGTAGGTGCCCGCCGGGTCCAGGGGCGCGCCGTTCAGCCGGACCGAGTCCGCGACCACGCGGTCCGCGCCCGACCTGCTCAGGTCCAGGGTGTACGTCAGGCCCTCGGAGATCTGCAGGAACTTCGGCACGGCCGCGTTGGGGCCGCTGACCTGCTGGCGCAGCACCGTCAGCAGCTGGGCGCCGGTGAGGGTCTTGACGTTGACGGTGTTGCTGAACGGCTGCACTGCGAAGCCCTCGCCGTAGGTGACGACGCCGTCGCCCTCACCGCCGGAGGCGGCGTACACCAGGTCGGCGCGGATGCCGCCGGGGTTCATCAGGGCGAGGTCGGTGCCGCTGTCCAGGCTCCGGGCGTGCGCCAGCTGGGCGTCCGCGATCAGGTCGCCCAGCGGTGACTCGGCGGTGTTGTCGCCCGTGCGCGGGACGTCCCCGGAGAGGTAGCCGACCGGCTTGTTCGCCACCGGGTCGGCCAGCGTGCGCCAGTGGTCGATGAGGCGGGTCAGGTCCGCCGCCTTCGGCTGGGTGCGGTCCACGACGTGGTTGGTGCCCTTGACCGAGGCGCGCACGATGTCGTGCGTGCGCCAGTCGTACTTCATGTCCAGCTCGGTGAAGAGCCGGCCGTAGGACGCCGCGCTGGTCACCAGGCGGGGCCGGCCCGCGGGGTCGGGGATCGTGCACACGTAGGCGTTGTGGGTGTGCGCGGTGACGAGGGTGTCGACCTCCGGGGACACCTTCTGGGCGATGTCCACGATCGGCCCGCTCAGCCCGGAGCCGCTGCCGCCGGCGTCGCAGTCGTAGTTGTACGCCGACGAGGTGGGATAGCCGCCCTCGTGGACGAGCGCGACGATCGCGTGCACGCCCTGGCGCTGCAGCACCTTGGTGTACTTGTTGATCGTCTCCGCCTCGTCGAGGAACTTCAGGCCCTTGACGCCCGCGGCCGAGACGATGTCCGGGGTGCCCTCCAGGGTCACGCCGATGAAGCCGACCTTCACGCCCTTGACGTTCTTGACGGCGTAGGGCGGCAGCAGCGTCCTGCCGGTCTTCTCGTCGACGACGTTGGCCGACAGGATCGGGTAGTCGGCGCCGGTGAAGGTGCGGCCGGGTTCGTAGCAGCCGTCCACGGGGTGGCAGCCGCCCCTCTGCAGGCGCAGCAGCTCGTCCTTGCCCTCGTCGAACTCGTGGTTGCCCACGCTGGTGACGTCCAGCCCGAGCTTGTTCATCGCCTCGACGGTCGGCTCGTCGTGGAACAGCCCGGACAGCAGCGGACTGGCGCCGACGATGTCGCCGGCGGCGACCGTCAGCGTACGCGCGTGGCCCTTGCGGGCGGTGCGCAGACTGCTCGCCAGGTACTCCGCGCCGCCGGCGTCGACGGACTTCGTGCTGCCGTCGGGCTCCTGCTCGGTGACCCGGCCGGAGGATCCGGCGGGCGGCTCCAGATTGCCGTGGAAGTCGTTGAGCGCCAGCAGCTGCAGGTCGGTGGTGCGGTCCGGGTGACCGCCGGGGCGGGCCTGGGCGGGACCGGCGGTGGCGAGCTGGCCGAGGCCGGCGAAGGCGGCGAGCGCGGCGGCCGAGGCGAACACCGAGGTGACGGCTCTTCGGTGGGCCCGGCGGCGTGGGCGGTTGGGCGACATGCTCCCCCTTGACGTGAGCGGATCGGCCGTTGACGTGAGCGGATCACGAACGGGCGGTGTGCGCAGCAGCCTAGGGTTGACGCGCGTAGTTGTCAGGAGCTTTGCGATGAGCAGCGGGTGGCGTGCGCGGGACGTGTGCGCCCGTCACCCGGGGGCGCGGCTGCCCCGGGGGAGCGGCGGCCGGGTGCGGCCGGCGGCGCGGGGCCGTCACTCCGTGGGGCCGCTCCCGCCGCCCCTGCACCGCGCCGATCCCCCTTCTACCCTACCGCGGTCCCAATCCCGTGCTCAGCCGCTCCTCGCGCTCCGCCTCCGCCCCCGTCGCCCGTCCCGCGACCGTGGCACGCCCGGGCAGCGCCTCCCGCCCCCCGGTGCTCCGGCCGCGATCCGGCCTGCGGCCCGCGTCTCGTGCGGCGGGGTTCCCCTGCCGGCGGCGGCGAGGTTCCTGCGTCCGTGCCGGCGAGGTTCCTACGTCGGTGTAGGCCGAGCGGCGCCGAGAAGGTAGCGTGCGTAGCGCGCCGTGGCGAACGTTCTCGGCCGCGCGCCTTACGGGCATACCGCAGAATGGATGACGTAGGTGCGCCCGAGCGCGATCGGGCGCGGACGTCGACGCGGTCCACGGGTCCGCTCCGTCCGCCCCGCCGCCTTCAGGCCGGCGCACCCGGAAGACGGCGTAGGAGAGAAGCGATACCTGTGAGCGCAGCGAGCACGCGAAGCCGCACCCCCGACCGCCTGTGCGCAGAGGCCGTCGACCTCGCCCGCGCCGCAGCCGAGGAGACGGCCGCGCCGGGCGTGGTCGGCGAGCACGTGGGCCTGGTCTCCGAGGGTGACCGCGTCGTCACGCACTTCTTCGAGTGCAAGGACCCGGGGTACCGGGGCTGGCGGTGGGCCGTGACGGTCGCCCGCGCCTCCCGCGCCAAGATCGTCACCCTGGACGAGGCCGTCCTGCTGCCCGGCCCGGACGCGCTGCTGGCGCCCGAGTGGGTGCCGTGGAGCGAGCGCCTGCGCCCCGGCGACCTGGGCCCCGGCGACCTGCTGCCCACCGACGCGGAGGACCTGCGGCTGGAGCCCGGCTTCTCCGGCGAGGACGAGCCGGCGCCGAACTCCGCCGTCTCCGAGGAGATGGCCGAGCTGGCGGAGGCCGAGGACGCCGACGTCACCGCCGGCCCGCCGCGCAACCTGCCCACCACCCCCTCCCGCGGCTCCATCGCGGCCGTCGCCGAGGAACTGGGCATGCGCCGCGCGCGGGTGCTCTCCCGCTACGGCCTGCATGTGGCCGCCGACCGCTGGGAGGAGGCGTTCGGCGCGAAGACCCCGATGGCGCAGGCCGCCCCGGCGTCCTGCGTGACCTGCGGCTTCCTGGTGCCGATCGGCGGCTCGCTGGGCCAGGCCTTCGGCGTGTGCGCCAACGAGTTCTCCCCGGCCGACGGGCGCGTGGTCTCCCTGGCGTACGGCTGCGGCGGCCACTCCGAGGCCGCGGTCATGCCCAAGCCCCCGCAGCCGGCCCCGCCGGTCATCGACGAGACCCGCGTGGACCCCTTCCCGCTCCGCCCGGCCCGCGACTCCGGCTCCGTCCCGGACATCTCGGACGAGGAGTCGGCGGAACTGGGGCACTCCTAGGACGCGCAGGGGGCCGGGTTCGGCCCGCGAGAGGTGAGTTCTCGCGTACGCGGCCGGGGGCCGACGGCTCGCCCGGCGGATACGCTGCGGCGGCATGACGCGTTCATGGAAGCTGCCGGGGCTGTTCGTGGTCTGCGGGTCGGTCGTGGCCGCGGGGGCGGCCCTCGGGGGGAGCCCGGCCGTGGCCGCGGCGGAGCTGGTGGCGTTCGTGCTGCTCGCGGGGCTGCACTCGCCGCTGGTCTTCCCGAGGCCGACCGGGGCGCTGGAAGCGCAGCGCCGCAGTGCGGCCGACGGGCGGATCGTCGTCTACTGGCGGCCGGGCTGCAGGTACTGTCTGCGGCTGCGTCTCCGGCTGGGGCGCAGCGCCCGGCGGCTGTACTGGGTCGACATCTGGCGGGACCCGGACGGGGCGGCGGCGGTGCGGGCGGTCAACGGCGGCGATGAGACCGTGCCGACGGTCGTCGTGGCGGGCCGGCCGCACACCAACCCCGATCCCGTGTGGGTGTGCCGGCAGCTCGCCTCGTCCGCGTGAGGAGCGCGCCCCCGCGGCGCGGTACCTTCGGTGCACCTTCGTGAGGAGAATGAACGACGTGAGCATGTTGGTGCAGCCGTCCGCCGGAGGCGATCCGTTCGGGACCGCGCGTCTGCGACGCGGTGTGCTGGACGCCTGGGCCACCAGCCCGGCCCGGTTCCGGGAGGACGCCAACGCCGAGGAGGATCTGGTCCTCGGCGGCTACCGGGACCGGCTCGTCGTGGAGCTGGCGCAGAACGCCGCGGACGCCGCCGCCCGCGCCGGAGTGCCGGGCCGGCTGCGCCTGACCCTGCGCGACGGCGTGCTGCTCGCCGCGAACACCGGCGCCCCGCTGGACGCGGCCGGCGTGGAGTCGCTGTCCACGCTGCGCGCCTCCGCCAAGCGGGACACCGCCGGGACGGCCGCGCCCTCCGTGGGCCGGTTCGGCGTCGGCTTCGCCGCCGTGCTCGCCGTCACCGACGAGCCCGCGGTGGTCGGCCGGCACGGCGGGGTGCGCTGGTCCCTGGCCGAGGCCCGTGACCTGGCCGAGGAGACCGCCCGGAACAGCCCCGGCCTGGGCGACGAGATCCGCCGCCGCGACGGGCACGTACCGCTGCTGCGGCTGCCGTTCGCCGCCGAGGGCACCGCCCCCGACCCGTACGACACCGTCGTCATCCTGCCGCTGCGCGACACCGCCGCCGCGGACCTGGCCGAACGGCTCCTGCGGGCCGTGGACGACGCCCTGCTGCTGGCCCTGCCCGGCCTGGCGGAGGTCGTGGTCGAGATCGGTGACGAGACGCCGCGCACCCTCAGCCGCCGCAGGGACGGCGCGTTCACCGTCGTGGAGGACTCGCTCCCCCACTCCGGCCTCCGCGAGAGCGGGGGGACCCCCATCGGCATCACCCACTGGCGGACCGCCTCCGCGCACGGCCCGCTCACCCCCGACCTGCTCGCCGACCGGCCGGTGGAGGAGCGGCTGCGCCCGCAGTGGTCGGTCACCTGGGCGGTGCCCGTGGACGCCTACGGCAACCCGGTGCGCCCCCGCACCAGCCCCGTCCTGCACGCCCCGACGCCCAGCGACGAACCGCTCGGCGTCCCCGCGCTGCTGATCGCCTCCTTCCCGCTGGACAGCACCCGCCGGCACGTCGCACCCGGCGCGCTCACCGACTTCCTGGTACAGCGCGCCGCCGACGCCTACGCCGGGCTGCTCGCCGACTGGCGGCCCGTCGCCGAGGGCGTCATCGACCTCGTGCCCGGCCCGCTCGGCAAGGGGGAACTGGACGGCGCGCTGCGGCAGGCGATCCTCCAGCGGCTGCCGCGCACCTCCTTCCTGCCGCCCGCCGTGCCGCCCAAGGCGCACGACGCCGACCTGCCCGAGTCGCTGCGCCCGCGCGACGCGGAGGTGGTGGAGGGCGCGGGCGCCGAGACCGTGCGGGTGCTGGCCGAGGTGCTGCCGACGCTGCTGCCCGCCGGGCTGGAACGGCGCGTGGAGCTGCGCACGCTGGGCGTGGCCCGGCTGCCGCTGGCCGACGCCATCGACCGGCTGGCCGGACTGGAGAAGGCCCCCGAGTGGTGGCGGCGGCTGTACGACAGCCTCGCGGGCGTCGACCCCGACCGGCTGTCCGGGCTGCCGGTGCCGCTGGCCGACGGCCGGACGACCCTCGGGCCGCGCCAGGTGCTGCTGCCCGCCGCCGATGCCGCGCCGGTCGACCCCGAGGTGCTGGCCCGGCTCGGGCTGAAGGTGGCCCACCCGGACGCCGCCCACCCGGTGCTGGAGAAACTCGGCGCCCTGCCCGCCACCCCGCGCGCGGTGCTCACCACCCCGCAGGTGCGGGCCGCGGTCGCCGCCTCCCTGGACGAGGATTCCGGCGGCTGGGACGAGGACACCCCGGACGCGGAGGAACTCGCCGAGACCGTCCTCGCGCTGGTGAGGGAGGCCGGCCTGGAACCCGGCGACGAACCCTGGCTCGGCGCGCTCGCCCTGCCCGACGAGGACGGCGAACTCGCCCCGGCGGCCGAACTGGTCTTCCCCGGCGGCCCGTTCGCCTCCGTGATGCGCGCGGGCGAACTGCCCTGCGTGGACGCCGAACTGGCCGAGAAATGGGGCGAGCAGCCGCTGGCCGCCTGCGGCGTCCTGGTGGACTTCGCCCTCGTCCGCGCCACGGACGTCGTCCTCGACCCCGACGAACTGGAGCCCCGCGACGGGGACTACCCCGAGTCCGACGACCCCGGCCTGCTGGACGCGGTCGACGTGTGGTGCGAGGACGTCCTCGACCGGTTCCCGGACACGCCCGTCCCGCCGGTCGCCACCGAGATCGTCGCGGTGCGCGACCTGGACCTCGTCGACGACGACCAGTGGCCCCGGGCGCTGGCGCTGCTGTCCCGGCCGCCGCTGCGCGACGCGCTCACCCAGCCAGTGCGGATCCTGCTGCCCGACGGCACCCACGAGACCGTACGGCCCTACACCGCGTGGTGGCTGCGCGGGCACCCCGTGCTCGGCGGGCGCCGCCCGGCCGGCCTGCGCGCCACCGGCTCCGACCCGCTGCTGCGCGGCCTGTACGACGAGGCCGACGCCACCGGCTTCGACGACGAGCAGGTGCTGCGCGCGCTCGGCGTGCGCACCTCCGTCGCCGCGCTGCTCCAGGAGCCGGGCGGCGCCGCCGAACTCCTCGACCGCCTCGCCGACCCCGACCGCCCGGTCACCGCGGCCCAACTGCACGCCCTGTACGGCGCGCTGGCCGAGCTGGACCCGGAGCAGGTGACCCTGCCCGAGGAGCTGCGGGCCGTGGTCGACGGACGGGTGGAGGTCGTGGACGCCGCCGACGCCGTGGTGTGCGACTCCCCGGACCTGCTGCCGTTCACCGAGGGTGTGCCGCTGCTGCCGGTACGGCCCGCGCTGGCGGCCGAGCTGGCGGAGCTGTTCCAGGTGCGGCGGCTGAGCGAGTCCGTCACCGGGTCCGTGGACTCCGAGGGCACCGAGCACGACGTGCCCGAGCCGGTGCGGGTGCTGCTCGGGCCGCGCACCCCCGCCACGTACGTCGAGCACGAGGAACTCGTCGTCGACGGCACCGAACTGGACTGGCGGCTCACCGACGACGGCGTGCTGCACGCCGCCACCCTGGAGGGCGTGGCCGCGGGCCTGGCCTGGGCGGCCGGGCAGTGGCCGCGCCGCTTCGAGGTGGCCGCACTGCTGGAGGACCCCTCCCGCACGGAGGAACTGGCCCGCGACCGCTGGTTCGACTGAGCGGCGACGGCTGGTTCGACCGGGGCGCGGTCGCTACACCGGACAGCGGCGGCCGACCCACCTCCACAGCGCCTCCAGGACGGCCGCCGCCGCCACCGCCACCCCCACCGCCAGCCACGGCATCGCCGTGCCCACCAGCTTCAAGGCGAAGAAGTCCTGCAGCCGGGGCACGGCCAGCACGCACAGGAACGCCACCGCCATCGCGGCCACCAGCGCCAGGCGCCACCACGTGTAGGGGCGGGCGATGATCGCCAGCACCCAGAGGGAGACCAGGAACAGCGTGAGCGTCGCCGCGCTGGTCTCGGCGTCCAGCGCGCCCGGCCCGGTGTAGTGGCCGCGCGCGGCCAGGTACACGGCGAAGGTGGCCGCGGCGGCCACCACCCCGCCCGGCACCGCGTACCGCATCACCCGCCGCACGAAGTGCGGCCGGGCCCGCTCACGGTTCGGGGCGAGCGCCAGGAAGAACGCCGGGACGCCGATGGTCAGCGTGGACAGCAGCGTCAGGTGCCGGGGCAGGAACGGGTAGTCCACCTGCGCGCACACCACCAGCACCGCCAGCAGCACCGAGTAGACGGTCTTCACCAGGAACAGGGTCGCAACCCGCGTGATGTTGCCGATCACCCGGCGCCCCTCGGCCACCACCGACGGCAGCACCGCGAAACTGTTGTCCAGCAACACGATCTGCGCCACCGCCCGGGTGGCCTCCGCACCGGAGCCCATCGCCACCCCGATGTCGGCGTCCTTCAGCGCCAGGACGTCGTTCACCCCGTCCCCGGTCATCGCGACCGTGTGCCCGCGCCACCGCAGCGCGCCCACCATCTCCCGCTTCTGCTGCGGGGTGACCCGCCCGAACACGGTCGCCCCGTCCAGCTCGCGGGCCATGCCCTCCCGGTCGGCGGGCAGCCGGCGCGCGTCGACGGCCCCGCCCCGCAGACCGACCTTGGCGGCCACCGCCCCGACGGAGACCGCGTTGTCCCCCGAGACCACCTTGGCGCGCACGTCCTGCTCGGCGAAGAAGCGCAGGGTGTCGGCGGCGTCCGGCCGCAGCCGCTGCTCCAGGACGACCAGGGCGGCGGGCACCACCGACCGGGCCACCTCCGGATCGTCCAGGTCGCGCCGCGCGCGGGCGAGCAGCAGGACGCGCATCCCTCGCTCGTTGAGCCGTACGGTCTCGGCGAGGGCGGGCGCGTCGGCGGGCAGCAGCACGTCGGGGGCGCCCAGCAGCCACGTACTGGACTCGCCGTCGTCCTCGATGAAACTGCCGCCGCTGTACTTGCGGGCGGAGGAGAACGGCAGCGACTCCACGCAGCGCCACTCCTCGCTGTCCGGGCAGGCGTCGATGATCGCCTGCAGGGAGGCGTTGGGGCGCGGGTCGGACTCGCCGAGGGCGCCCAGGGCCTTGCGGACGTGACGCTCGTCGCTGCCGTCGAGCATCCGCACCTCGGTGACCTGCATGCCGCCCTCGGTGAGGGTGCCGGTCTTGTCCAGGCAGACGGTGTCCACGCGGGCCAGGCCCTCGATGGCGGGCAGCTCCTGCACCAGGCACTGCTTGCGGCCCAGGCGGATCACGCCGATCGCGAAGGCGACGGAGGTCAGCAGGACCAGCCCCTCCGGGACCATGGGGACGATGCCGCCGACGGTGCGCGCCAGCGAGTCCTTCACGTCGGTGTCCTTGACCAGGAGCTGGCTGACGACCAGGGCGATCGCCGTCGGCACCATCATCCACGTGACGTACTTGAGGATGGTGGAGATGCCGGTGCGCAGCTCGGAGTGGACCAGGGTGAAACGGGAGGCCTCCTCCGCGAGCTGGGCGGCGTAGGCCTCACGGCCGACCCGGGTGGCCTGGAAGGCGCCGCCGCCCGCGACGACGAAACTGCCGGACAGCATGGGGTCGCCGGGCCGCTTGACGACGGGATCGGCCTCGCCGGTGAGCAGCGACTCGTCGATCTCCAGGCCGTCGGCCTCCACACAGGTGCCGTCCACGACGACCTTGTCGCCCGGGCCGATCTCGATCACGTCGTCCAGGACGATGTCGGACGTGGAGATCGCGGTCGCGGTGCCGTCGCGGCGGACCGTGGGGCGGGCCTCGCCGATCACGGCGAGCGCGTCCAGGGTCTGCTTGGCCCGCCACTCCTGGATGATGCCGATACCGGTGTTGGCGAGGATCACGAACCCGAAGAGGCTGTCCTGGATCGGCGCGACGCACAGCATGATCAGCCACAGGACGCCGATGATCGCGTTGAAGCGGGTGAGGACGTTCGCGCGGACGATGTCGGCGAGGGAGCGGCTGCTGCGGACGGGTACGTCGTTGACCTCACCGCGTGCGACCCGTTCGGCGACCTCGGCCCACGTCAGGCCCGTCGCCGGCGTCACCTGCGTGGCCCGCGCCGGCGGAACGGGCACCGGATGCACCGGGTCCAGCTCCGCGTCCGCGTCGGTATGGGTCATGCAATCGACGGTACGTGCGGACGGGCGGGTTCACCCGTTGAGCGGGGCGCCGCGCCGGGCGGGGCGCCCCGCTCAACGGGTG
>NZ_LR732544.1:6920945-6950704 GCF_902506575.1 Streptomyces mexicanus
GCGCGGGAACGTCCCCTGCGTGGCCTGGGTCCCCTGTGGCGCCTGCGTCGCGTCCGGTGCCTCGGAGGTACTCAATGCCTCCGGGGTGCCCCGTACGTCCGGTGCTCGCGGTGGCGCGTACACACGGGCCGTGAACGAGCGCACGGTCGGGTTCTCGTAGAGGTCGCGCAGGGTGGGTCCAACGCCGTCGTCCCGCTCCCGCAGCAGGGACACGGCGTGGGCGGCGAGCAGGGAGTGCCCGCCGAGGTCGGTGAAGAAGTCCGCCTCGGCCGGCAGTTCGGCGGGCGGAATGGCGAGCGCCGCCGCCCAGGCGTCGCGCACCCGCGCCTCCCGCTCGTCGCGGACAGCGGACGTGGCGGTCGTGGGAGTCGTACGGCCGGCCGCGGTGAGCCGGCGACCGGAGGGCCGCGGCAGCCGGGCGCGGTCGGTCTTGCCGCTGGACGACACCGGCAGCCGGTCCAGGAAGTCGAGTGTCGCCGGGACCATGTAGGCGGGCAGGGGACGCCGCAGGCGATCGGCCAGGCGCGCGGCAAGCTCCTCGTCTCCGGTTCGCCGCCCGTCCGCCGCCCGGACGACGTAGGCGGCGAGCAAGGGCTCTCCGGCGCCGCCGTCGCACGCTCCTGCCGAGCCGTTCCCCCGGTGTGCCGCGCCGCCGGGCATGCCCGCGCCGCCCTGCCGTGGCACGAGCGCCGTGGCCGCCTGTGCGACACCGGGGTCCTCCAGCAGGACGTTGTCGATCTCCTCCAGCGACACCCGGTAGCCGCGGATCTTCACCTCCGCGTCGATCCGGCCCAGATACTCGATCTCCCCGTCCGCGGTCAGCCTGCCGAGGTCCCCGGTGCGGTACAGGCGGCCGTCCCCGGGCGCGAGGGCGTGCCGGACGAAGCGGTCCGCGGTCAGGTCCGGGCGTCCCACGTATCCGCGGGCGAGCCCCGGCCCGCCGAGGCAGATCTCCCCGACGTCGCCCGCCGGCACGGGCCGGAGCCGCTCGTCGAGCAGGACGGCCGTGTACGTCGGCAGTGGCCGGCCGATCGTCACCGGGCGGCCCGGCCGGAGTTCCTGACAGGTCGCGGTGACGGTCGCCTCCGTCGGCCCGTACGTGTTGAGCAGGCGCCGCCCCGGCCGGCTCCACCGCTCCACCAGCGCGGCCGGGCACGCCTCACCGCCGACGAACACGCTGCGCAGGCCCGGCACATCACGCGGGAGGGTCGCCAGCAGCGTCGGCACGCAGTACAGAACAGTCACCCGGTGCCGGTCCAGGAACTCGGCGAGATCGGCCCCCAGTCGTCCCGGTCCGACAGGCCCGGCGACGAGCGTGGCACCGGCCGCCCAGGTGGGCCAGATCTCCTCGATCGAGAAGTCGAAGGAGATCGTCATGCCCTGGTACACGCGGTCCGAGGGCCGGATGCCGTACACGCGGGAGACCACGCGAAGAAACGTGCAGATGCTCGACCGGGCGATCTCCACGCCCTTGGGCCTGCCGCTGGACCCGGAGGTGTACATCACGTAGGCCAGAGGGTCCGGTGTGCCGCTCGCCAGGGTCTCGGGCCGCGTGGCCGGGAGCCGCGCCAGGCCGGCGGCGCATGTGTCGATCTCGACGATCCGGCAGGACCGGCGGGGCACCGTCCCGGTTTCCGCCGTGGCCCCGGCCGCCTCGGCGGCACCGCGCGCAAGGGCGGACGTGGTCAGCACGACGGCGGCTCCGGCATCGCGCAGGATGAAACCGACCCGGTCGGGCGGTGCCGCAGGGTCGATCGGCACGAACGCCGCACCCGCCTTGCACACACCCAACAGGCACGCGTACATCTCGACGGATCTGGGCAGCAGCAGCGCCACGCGGCTGTCCGGGCCCATGCCCAGACTCCGCAGGTGGTGGGCCACCCGGTTCGCCCGGGCGTCCAGTTCGGCGTACGTCACCCGCCGGTCGTCGCACTCGACGGCCACGGCCCGGGGCGTGCGGTCACAGGAGTCCTCGAAGAACCGGTGCGGTCCGTCACCGCCTCCGGCCGAACGGAGCATGCGGTCCCGGCCCGGGGCGGCCGGCGAAGCGGCGACGCCGGAGGTCATGTCGTTCCCCTGGGGTGTGTGGATCACGGACTTTGCGGAGCTCGGTCGCGGAGAACGGTTCTCGGGGTGCCGTGCCGGATTCCCGAAGGCTCCCGTGCCGGGTTCCCGTAGGCTTCGGACGTCGCGTCCGGCCGGCTCCGGTTCCCGGGCGGCCCCCACTGTGCTCCAGCCTGAACGACGCCCGCTGAGAGGACGCTGAGAGCTGCCCGTGGCTGCCCGCGCGCCCCTGCCGCGCAGCCGGCCACCCCTGCCCCGCCGCTGTCACCTTCAGGCGTACAGGGCTCCTCCCACAACCCGAGTGGCCCGCTGGTCGGCTCGGTCCGCGCCCACGGCGCCGCCCCCGGCACGGCCCCGTACGCCGTGACCAAGGCGGGGCTGGTGGCCGTGGCCCGAGCGGCCGCCGCCGGGTGGGGGCCGGCGAGGGTGCGCTGCGACGGAACAGCCCCGCGGCCTCTCCCGAAGCCCGCGACAACCGTGCCCGCATACTGGACGCCGCCCGCGCGGTGTTCGGCGAAAAGGGCCTGAGCGCGCCCATGCGCGAGGTCGCCCGGCATGCGGTGTCGGCCCGGCCACGCCGTACCGGCACTTCCCGACCAAGCAGGCGCTGATCACGGAGACCTTCGCCGAGCAGCGGAGGGCCTGCCACACCGCCGTCCGGGACGCCCTTGCGGACGCCGACCCCTGGCACGGCTTCCAGAGTTTGATCGAGCGGATCTGCGAACTCCACGCGCACAGCCGGGGCTTCGCCGACGCCTTCATGACGGCCTTCCCCGAGGCCATGGACTTCGCCGCCGACCAGGAGCGGACTCTGCGCGCGGTCGGCGAACCGGCCCGCCGCGCCCGGCGGACCGGCCGACTGCGTCCCGGTTTCGTCGTCGACGACCTCGTCCTCATGCTGACGGCCCACCGGGGCCTGCGCGCCACACCGCGTGCCGCCCGGGTCACCGCCTCCCGCCGGTTCGCCGCCTACGTGATCGAGGCGTTCCGCGCCGCACCGGAGACGAGCGCCCACGCCGCTGCCGCCGGCACCGCGCCTACAACTCACCCACCCGCCCGACACACCGTGAACCCGCCATCTGCACTCCCCTCCGCCTTGCAGCCGGGCCGTCTCCCGCGCCCTGCCGCTCCTGTCCACCGCTTCGTCCCCGCCCATAGGTGCCCGTTGCCCTGAAGTCAAGCGTTGACCTGCGCCGATCAGTGCTGCCATGTTGTCGGGCAGCACAGTGCAGCAAGCGCTTTCCGACCGAGCGAGCGGTCGGCACCTTCGCGTCGAGGGGGACGCAATGACGGATCCCGCCCTGTCCACCGGGCCCGGCACCGCTACACCGGGCACCGCGTCGGCCGGCACCGCCGCGCCCGGCCGGCCGCTCTTCAGCGGCCACCACACGCATCTGTGGGGTTTTCTGCTCGCCGGCTGGGTGGTGAGCTACGCCGACCGCACGGTGACCGGGCCGGTGGTCGCCTGGATGATCGAGAACAAGGCCGGCTTCATCGGCGACACGACACACCCCGCGGCACTGGGCGGGCTGATCGGGTCGATGTTCTTCACCGGCTACATGCTCACCCAGTACGCGGGCGGCCGGCTCGGCGACCGGTACGGGCACCGGGAGATGCTCGTCCTCTCGCTGCTCTGGGCCGGGCTCATGACCCTGGCGTCCGGGCTGGCCGGCGGGCTGGTCGGGTTCGTGGTGGCCCGGGTGCTCACCGGGCTCGGTGAAGGCGTTTTCTACTCCAACGACCGGGTGCTGGTCATCGCCCACACCCCGCCGGCGCGCCGCACGGTGGGCCTCGGTGTGGTGCTGTCCGGCCTGTCCATCGGTCTGACCGCAGGCGTGGTGGCGACCCCGCATCTCATCGACTGGGGTGCCGGTTCCCTCGGCATGGGCGGTGCCGCGTGGCGTGCGCCGCTGTACGTCTTCGGGATCTGCTCGCTGGTCGTCTCCGCGGCGAGCTGGGCCTTCTTCCGGGCCCGTGGCGACCGTCCCCTCCGGCTCGGGCCGCCCACCCTGCGGCTGATCGGCTACTCGGTACCGGCCGCCGTCCTGATCACCGCGCTCTTCCTGGTCGCCGACGCCTTCGGCTGGCCCGAGTGGCTGACCGCGATCGGCTCGGGCGTGCTCTTCGCGGCGATGCTGACGATCGTGGTGCGCGGCATCGTCCGGGCCGGGCACGCGGCGGCCTTGCTGCACCGCAACGTGTGGCTGGTCCACATCGGGTTCGTCGCCGTCATGTGGAACCTGTGGTTCTTCTCGTTCTGGTCGGTGCAGATCGTCGCCGAGGCCGCGCACAGCAGTCTGACCGCCGCCGCCCTGACCGCCGCGTTCAACGCCGGTGCCGGGATCATCGGCTTCCCCGTCGGCGGCTGGATCGCCGACCGCCGGGTGCGGGCCGGCAAGGGACGCAAACCCCTCGCCGTGGCGTGCGCCGTCGTCCACACCGTGCTGGCCGCCGCGTTCGGCGCGAGCCTGCTCGCGGGCAAGCCGTCCCTGCTGCTGCTCGGCCTGATCCTGTTCTGCTCCGGCCTGTTCTTCAACGCCCTGCAGCCCATCGTGCACAGCATCCTCGGCGACCTGGCCGCCGAAGAGCACCGCGGATCCCTCTTCGGCCTGTTCAACCTGGTCGCGGAGATCGGGGCGGTGGCCAGCCCGGTCGTCAGCGGTGTCCTGCGTGACGCCACGGGCAGCTGGGCGCCCGGCGTCTTCACCGCGGCGGGCGTCATGGCCGTATCGGTGGTGCTCTACTCCCTCGTACGGGAGAAGCTGCCCGCCACCGCCGCCTGAGCACCGCGCGCTCGGGCGTTCCCGGCCGTCGACGCACCGGGGCCACGGTTGCAGCAGGGGAGGCGAAACGTCTCCCATGTGTGCTGATCGTCAGGCTCCGGTGAGTCGGTCCGCGACAGGGGGGCACAAGCGGGGTCGAAGCTGGGGCACATCGTCGGCCCGGACGGTGGCCCCTGCCCGGCAGCGCCGGGCGGGCGGGGCTCCGGCGGCCCCACCCGGTGCTTCGGCGGGACTCTAGGACCTCGTGAGGCACTCGATCTCGTAGCTGCCCGTCTCCTCGTCGACCGTCACACCATGGGTCTCGCTGCGGAAGCCCGGGAAGCGGCGGTCGAAGGACTCCAGGGCGGTGAGGTAGCGCAGCAGCGGACCGTCGAGGGGGCCGGTGTTCTCGCCGGGCATCAGGACCGGGATGCCCGGCGGGGTGACGGTCACCATCGCGGCGGCGACGCGGTGCGCGGCGTCGGCGAGGCGGACGCGTTCGGTGCCGCCGCGCACCAGCCGCTGGTAGCAGTGCTGCGGCGGGGGCACCGGCCCCCGGGGCTGCTGGGACGCGGCGGCCAGCAGCTCCACCAGGCGTGCCGATCGCAGTTGCTCGTGCATCTGCCGGCACAACTCCCGCAGGGTCGTCCCGGCGTAGCGCCTGGGATGGGCGGCGACCACGTCCGGAAGGACCCGCTCCAGCGGGGCGTCGGTGTCGTACAGGGCCTTGAAGTCCATCAGGGCGTCCAGCAAGGTGCCCCACTTGCCCTTGGTGATGCCCATGGAGAACAGGATCAGGGTCGTGTAGCTGTCGGTCTTCTCCACCACGATGTTCCGCCTGGCCAGATACGCCGTCAGCACCCGCGCCGGAATGCCCTCCGGCGCCATCTCGCCGGCGGCCGTCATGCCCGGGCAGGTCAGCGTCACCTTGACCGGGTCCAGCATGCAGTGGCCCTCGGTCAGCCCGGGAAAGCCGTGCCAGGCGGCGTCCGGCTCCAGCAGCCAACAGGACTGCGTGGTGCGCAGCAGCTCGGGCGGCGCCTCGTCGAAGGCGAAGCGTTCGCCGGTCTCCGGGGGGACGACCTCCTCCGGCTGCCACACCCCGAAGAACCACGGCGGCCGGTCCCCGGCGTTCTCCATCCGCCGGCGCAGCCGCACCATCTCCTGCCGGAACCGGATGGCCTCGGTCACCGCCTCGTTGACCAGCCACTGGCCCTGCGGTCCGTCCATCATCGCCGTCGCCACGTCCAGCGAGGCGATCATCGGGTACAGCGGCGAGGTGGTGCCGTGCATCATCAGCGCCTCGTTGAAGCGGTCGTGCTCGACGGGCGCCCGGGGAGCGGGCCGTACGTGCACCATCGCCGACTGGACCAGCGCGGCCAGCAGTGCGGAGGCCCCGCCGGGCAGGGCGCCGACGGCACCGTCGGCCGGTACCGTTCCGGCCGGTGCGGCCCCCGGTGCCTGGCCCCGGCGCTCCCGGGGCAGGTCCCAGGCGACCAGTGCCGCCGCCAGTCCCGCCTCGGTGCGCAGCACGGCGTCCGCGTCCTCGGCGGTGACCGCCCACCGCACCTCGAACCCGCCTGCCTCCACCGCGTCCCGGATCTTGCGCAGCTGCTCCGCCCGGGCGCCTCGGCGCGCGGGTGCTGTGGAACCGCGACCAGAATCCTGCTGTCGGCCATGCCTCCCCCTCACGTGTCGACGGCGGCACCACGCCGCCGTCCAGGCAAGTGTCCGAGCGCGCCTTGCCACGAGCCTTTCCCCGGACGGCAAACCACCGGGAGAGCGGAAAACGGCGCCGCCGCATCGACCGACCGGAGGCCAGGCCGGGTGCGCCGCTTCGAGCAGGCTGGTGAGGCGGCGACGCCGGGGTGTCCGGGGCGGCTGCCGGCGCGTGCGCCGTGGGTCGGCCGGTGCGGCGGCTCCGGGCTGGTACCGCGGGTACACAGGGCCCGCCGTGACGGCAGGAACGTCACTGCCCGCGCCCGTCGTGCGCGGTGGGAGCGGGGTTCGGAGCCTGTGATTCCACTCCCCTGTTCACGGCAGGTCCCTGGCCGATCGCCCAGGGTATGACCCGTCAGGAGGGCCGATCGGCGCCCGGAACCGAACGGGAAACGCCGACCTCCTTCGAACGACACGAAAGGAACACCCCATGGCAGCCATCAACAAGATCGAGGCGTACCTCTACACCGCGAACGTCGAATCGGCGGGCACGGACGGCTGGGTCTACCTCGGCATCGCCGGCCGTGAGTTCTCCCTGGACTCCAGCAACAACGACTTCCAGCAGGGCCAGACCTTCACCTACGTGCTCGGCGAGGGCGCCAACGTCCTGGAACCCGACTACAACGATCCGCGCCAGCCCCAGCTGGACACCGACGACCCGGACCGGTACCCGGCCTACATCCGCTTCGAGCCCGAGGGCAAGTACCCGGCCTGGTGCCTGGAGCGCGTCATCGTCACCGTCAACCCCGGCAGCCAGACCCCGCACCGCTTCGACAACCCGCGGCTGGTCGGCAGCGCCGACAACCAGCGCATCTGGCTCGACCAGAAGTACGGCAAGGTGCTCTACCTGAAGCGCTACGACGGCTGACACGTCGTCGGACGGGCGCGTGGCCGGAGCCAATGCAGCTGGCTCCGGCCACGCGCGCCCACTGTAGCAACAGGCGCCCAGCCCCCTCAGCCCTTGCCCATGGCCTTGCGGACGACGTCCTTGGTGCGGTCCATCAGGGCGGCGACGGGACCGAGGGCCAGGTTGGCCGCGGCCGACTCGACGCCGGGGTGCGGGTGTGTGGGTGCCACGGCTTCGGCCGCCTTGACGGCCCTGGCCATGGAGGCGAGGGTGGTGACGTCGGCGTGGCGGCGGATGTGGGAGAACTCGTAGCGTTCCTCGGCGCGCGCGTGCTCCTGCACGGCGGTGCGCAGTTCGCGCAGGCGCGGCAGGAACTGCGGGTCGTCGGTGTCCGTCCCGTCCAGTGCGGCGAGCGACTCCTTGGCCTCCTTCTCCTCGGCCAGGCGGTCCTTGACGACTCCCTCCCCTCCCGGCAGGGCACGCCGGGCGAACGGGTGGACGACCTCCTCCTCGGCGGTCTCGTGCACGGCCAGCAGCCGCACCAGGCGGCGAAAGGCGTCGCGGCGTTCCTCGCCCGAACTCTGCTCGACCTCGTCGAACAGGTTGCGGATGTCGCCGTGCTGGCGCATGAGCAGGGCGACCACATCGACGTCGGGGGCCCGGTCGTCACCGGCCTGCGGGGTGTGGATGTCGGACATCTTCGCCGCCCTCACTTCTCGCGCATCGCGGGGTCGGGGTGCTCGCCCTCCGACTGCACCCGGTACTCCCGGCCGAACATCTCGTCGTGCCCGGCCATGACACGGTCGCTGGGGGGCGCCTCGCCGCCGTGGATCTGCTCCTGCATCTTCTCGAACCGCTCGTGCGCCTCGCGCACATAGCCGGCGCCCAGGGTGGTCAGGTCCATCTGGGTGGCCAGCAACTCGCGCAGGTACTGCTTGTTCGGTTCGAAGGTGAGCACGTTGGGCAGCTCGGGCGCCAGGACCTCCTGGGGCTCGCGGCCGTCGTGGCGGCGCATCAGGTCGCAGGCGACGCGCAGGTGTTCCAGCTCCATGTTCAGGTGCAGCTCCCAGATGGCCTTCACCTTGGGGTCGCTCTCCTGCTCCATGAAGGAGTAGTACAGGTAGCACTCGTTGTACTCGTGGTTGACGAGCTGCTCCCACCAGGTCTCGCCCGGGTCGACGAGCGACTCGTAGTGGGTGACGTGCTCCTCCTCGATCAGCCCGATCTCCTGGTACAGCTGGCGGGCGATCGGCTCCATGTAGGTGGGGCCGGTGTTCATGTAGAAGTTCATGGTCTGCTGCTCGGCGGACATGATCGTCAGCGCGTGCAGCTTCGACAGCGGGTTCACCGCGTGCCGGTCGTAGGGGTCGCGGACGTTGTCGTAAGCGTCGCGGTGGTGGAACCGGGTGGGCCGGCCCGGCATGACCTCGGTGAGGTTGTCGACGATCGACTCCGCCTTGCGGTGCTCGATCATCTCGTACAGGTTCGCGTACCGGTACAGGTGGTCGAAGTCCTCCAGCACCCCGAACTGGTAGGCCTGCTGCAGATAGGGGTCCGGCTCCATGCGCGCCACCCACGCCGTCAGGTCCACCGCGACCTGCTCGTAGGCGATCGTCGTCTCCAGCACCGACGACACACCCGGCAGCAGCCAGTTCACCACCTTCTGCTGCTGCGCCTCGATGTACCGGACCCGGGCGAGCTGCCGTTTGATCTCCGGGTCGGCGGTGTGCCGGGCGAGCTGGTGGCTGAAGAGGATCGCCTCCACCTCGATCCCGTTCATCGTGATGACCCGGCAGCGGGTGTAGGGGTCGCACCGGTCGGGGTCGATCGGCTCCACGTTCAGCTCCCGCCAGTTGCGCACCTGGCGGTCCAGCGGGATGCCCCGCTGCTCCAGCGGATTGAAGGACATGGGAAGAAGCACTCCTCGCGAAAGCTCGGCCGCCAGGTGCCCACGGGTCGACGCGGCGGCAGGCCGTTGTCAGGGCACCCCCGGGTCATGTTTCGGCCATCGCGGCCACCGGGCCACCGCACACGCCCGGACGCCCGGACGCTTCCTCCCATCGGGCGGGCGCATGGGCTGTTCGGCCGGTGCGACCGGCGGACCGCGGGATCGTGTGCTTCACCGACGGCCCACGCCCCGCCGTCGTCACGCGCGACCGCGGCTCCTGCGGTGTTCAGCGACGAGGGCTCCGCCCCCATCTCGACGCGGCCGCCGTCATTTCGACCCCGCCACCGTCATTTCGACGCGGCCGCCGTCAGCGCCTCGTCGTCGGCCGCCCCGGCCAGGACGGCGTCCAGCAGCCCCGGGTAGCGGGCGTCGAGATCCTCGCGCCGCAGGGAGAGCAGGTTCTCCCTGCCGGAGGGGTGCTGCCAGATGACGCCGCTCTCCCGCAGCACGCGCCAATGGTGCGTCATGGTCGACTTCGAGGTGATCCCCAAAGTCCGCAGCACCGCACTGCAGTTGTGCTCTCCGCCCGCGTCGAGCACGCGGACGACGGCGAGTCGCACAGGACTGCCCAGCGCGGACAGGACGTTCTCGATCCGAATCTGGTCGCGGTCCGGGTGGAGGCTCATGGTTCCACAGTACCGCGACATATGAACGGTTCCAGCGGCTCGCTCCGGGCATCGCTCGCTCCGGACGCCACCGTCATTGTACGAAGGTTGCCGTACGGTCGGACTGTACGTAAGAATGCGAACAATCACGGATGCGGGGCGTCGCACCCGCGGGGTTGCCCTGCCTCCCCCTCGGCGCAGATCCATAAGGAGCGCACCACCATGTCCACTACCTCCGCGCCGCCCCGGGACCCCCCGGGCGGCGCACGACGCCACCTCGGCTGGATCCTGACGCTGCTGGCGCTGGCGCAGCTGCTGTACGGCCTCGACCTGAACATCGTGTTCGTGGCACTCCCGGAGATCGGCCGGGACCTGGGCTTCCCCGGCCAGACCCAGCAGCTGGTGGTCAGCGCCTACGTCGTCTTCGCCGGTGGCTTCCTGCTGTTCGGCGGGCGGGCGGCCGACCTGCTGGGCCGACGCCGGATGTTCGTGCTCGCCCTGTCCCTGTACGCCCTGTCGTCGCTGGCCGGCGGCCTCGCGACCGGTCCCGAGGTGATCGTCGTGGCCCGTGCCGTGCAGGGCATCGGCGGTGCCCTGCTGTTGCCGTCCACCCTCTCGCTGATCAACACGCTCTTCGAGGAGGGCCCCCAGCGCAACCGTGCCCTGGCGGCCTGGGGCGGCGCCGGAGCCAGCGGTCTGACCCTGGGCGCGCTGCTCGGCGGCGTTCTCACGGAGAACTTCGGGTGGTCCGCGGTCTTCTACGTCAACGTCCCCCTCGGTGGCCTGATCGCCCTGTGCGCGCTGTACGTCATTCCGCGCGACCCGGCCCGCACCGAGCACCGCGCGTTCGACCTCCCGGGCTCCCTCAGTGTCACCGGCGGTGCGACGCTGCTGGTGTTGGCCCTCGTCGAAGGTCCCGAACGGGGCTGGGGGGACGGCCTCGTGGTCGGCGCGTTCGTGCTGGCCGCCCTCCTGCTGGTGGTCTTCGCCCTCGTCGAGACGCGCAGCTCCGATCCGCTGATGCCGTTCCGGCTGCTCAAGAACCGCCACCTGACCGTCGGGATGCTCGTCACCTTCCTGTACATGGCGACCTTCGGTGTCCTGCCGTACTTCCTCACCGTGCTCATGCAGAGCGTGCACGGCTACAGCGCCCTGCAGACCGGCCTCGGCTTCCTGATCCCGTCGCTGGCGATCGCCACCGGCACCCAGCTCGGGGAGCGGTTCGCCAGCAGGATCGGCACCCACACCACCCTGGTCATCGGCTTCGTCGTCGGGACGATCGGCACGGCCGTCCTCGCCTTCGGCTTCGACGCCGACGCCGGCTACGGCCTGCTGGTGCCCGGGCTGATCGTCTCCGGTGTCGGCCAGGGCATCGTGTGGACCGCGATGTGGATCGCGGCCGCGACCGGAACCGCCCCGCAGGAGCAGGGCGTGGCCAACGGCATCGCCTCGACCACCCTCAACATCGGCAACGCCATCGGCCTGGCCGTCTTCACCGTCCTCGCCGACATCGGCACCGAGCACAAGGCCGGCCGGGCGCTGAGGGCCGCCACGGCCGACGGCGAGTTCAGGGTGGTGCTGCTCACCGCGGCGGGCATGGTCGTCGGCCTTCTGGTCACGCTCGCCCTGCGGCGACACGTGCCGCCCGTACCCGCCACCGCGGCCGCGCCGGACGGCGCAGAGGCCCTCACGACGCGCTGATTCACGGACGGCGGGTCCTGGACGGCAGGTCCTGGACGACGGGACCAGGACGGCAGGTCCCGGACGACAGGTCCAGGACGGCAGGCCCTGCACGACGGGACCAGGACGGCAGGTCCCGGACCACGGGCCCCGGGCGACAACTCCCGGACGCGGGTTTCGGGCGGCGGGTCTCGGACGGCGGCCTCCGGGTCGGCGGCCTCGGCCCGGTTCCGGCCGGGCTTCCGGCGGGCGTCTCCGGGCCGGGTGGCGGTGCGCACCGCCACCCGGCGCCGGCGCCGCGGTCTCACCGGCCGGGGCCGCAGGCTCACCGGCGCGTTTTCGTCGGCCGGGCAGGGGGACCCGGCGTCCGTGGCGGCGTACGAACCGGAGCAGCGGGTACGGCTGCCGGCGCTGCGGGCGGGCTGGCTGACGCAGACGTTCGTCCACTGGTCCTACCCGCCCGAGGCGGTCCGGGCGCTGGTGCCCGAGCCACTGGTCGTGGACGAATACGAGGGGGCCGCCTGGGTCGGGTTCACGCCCTTCGTGATGGCGGGCCTGCGCCCGCCCGGCGTACCGGCCGCGCTGCCCGGTCTCCCGGCGTTCGCGGAGACCAACCTGCGCACCTACGTGCGGCACCCCGACGGCCGGGACGGCCTGTGGTTCCTGTCCCTGGAGGTCGCCTGCCCGCTCATGCTGGCGGCGCGCGGGATCGGCGCGCCGTACCACCCGGGTGCCCTGGAGGTCGCCCGGGAGGGCCACACCGTCGCCTACTCCGGCAGGAGAGGAACCGGCCGGGCTTCCTACCGTCTGGTCGTCCGGCCCGGCCGCCCGATCGAGCGGCCCACGGAGCGGGACGTGTGGCTGACCTCGCGCTGGCGGGCCTACACCCGCCGGCTCGGCCTGCTGTGGGAAACCCCCGTGGAGCACGAGCCGTGGCCGCTGGCCGCCGCCCCCGCGGAGGGGCTGGAGGAGACGCTGACCGCCACCGCCGGACTGCCGGCCCCTTCCGGCGCGCCCGTGGTCCACTTCTCGGAAGGAGCCCGGCATGTGCGCCTCGGAGTGTCACGGCCCTGCGCGCCGACGGCCGCCGCGTCCTGAGACCGGCCCCCGGCGTGGGGCCGCGCCCGCCGGAGTCCGCGCATGAGCCGGGCTCCCGGGGCGGGTGCGCGGCCGCGGCTGCTGCGCTTCGAGGGGTGGATCGCGGGCCTGGGCACGTCCTCGGGGACACGGGTCGTGCTCGGCCACTGGCAGCGGTCGCCGTTCGGCCCGTTCAGCGACGTGATGCTGGAGCGGGCCGACGGGGAGCGGCTGCTGCTGGCCCCCACCCGGCAGACCGCGGACTTCATCGGCAGCACCTACGTCTTCGACACCGTGCGCGTCGTCCCCGTGCGGGTCGAGGTCGCGCACCACACCTGGACGGTCACCGCCGGCCCGCTGGAGCTGCGGTTCGTCGCCGAGCGGCGCGGGCCGTTGGGTGCGGTCCTGCGGGCCGTGCCCGGTGCCCTCGCCCGCCGTCCGTGGTGGAGCACGCTCACGGACGGGCCGGCCCGTCTGCTGCTGCCCGGGGTACGGACCCGGGGCAGTGCCGGCGCGGGCCGCCGCGAGTGGTACGGCGCCCGGGTCCTGCGGCCGGTGCGCGTGGTCTCGGCGTTCTTCGAAGGCGCCGACCTCGGTGCCACGACACCGGTGGAGCCGCCCGTCCGCTTCGGCTTCGGGTCGGTGCCGAGGAACCCCTCGCTCGTCCGGGTCACGACGACGGTGGCGCTCGCACCGGAGTGAGACCACGGCTCAGGGGGTACCCGAGTTCGCCGTACCCGACGGGCCGTATCCGACGGGCCGCACCCGACGGGCCGTACGAAGGGAGGCGCCGTGAGCCGTAGGACAGACCGGGGCGACGCGGACGGTGTCGCGGTCCTGCACGGTGTCTTCAACCTGCTGGGCGGGCTGTGGCCGCTGATGCACCTGCGCAGTTTCGAGTGGGTCTTCGGACCGAAGACCGACGTGTGGCTTCAGAAGACGACCGGCGGACTGCTGGTCTCCGCCGGCCTCACCCAGCTGGCGGCGGCGCCCGATCCCCGGGGGCGGGCGCCGGCCCGCCGCATCGGCCTGGGCCCCGCGCTGACCCTGCTGGCCGTCGATCTCGTCTACGTCCCCCGCCGGCGCATCCGGCCGACCTACCTCCTCGACGCCGCGATGCAGACGGGCTGGATCACCGCCTGGCTGCGCAGGCCCGGCGGTTAGAGAGACGGCCGTCAGGGGTCGCCCGGGACGATGAACGGCCGCGTGTCCGCTCGCCGGGACGAGGCGCAACGTGCGCTACCGGGCCGGCGGCCTGGGCGCGTCCCTCGACCTCCCACGGGCTGTCGGCGGCCGGGCACCTGGAAGTGGACCGCAGGCCGTAGGTCAGTGGTGGTCGGGAAGCGTGAGAGCGCTGTACTCGGCGTGCGCCCGCTCGGCGGGAAGACCGGAGAGAGTGCGCAGCCATCGCCCGCGAGCGTCTGGTCGGACGTGACGAACGGCCTCATCACGTTCTCGTAGGCGTTGAGCGCTTCGCCATCAGCAAGGCTTGCGCCAGGGGTCGAGCTCCGGCTTCTTCAGCATGGACGACAGGTGCAGGCGCCGGGACTGGGAGCAGAAGCTGCTGGTCGGCTCGGCGTACTCCACGTGGAAGACCGCCTTGCCCGCCTCGATGAACGGGGTGAGCCGCGCGCACTCGCCGTACTGCGCGCACTCCTCGTTGACGGCGAAGTCGAAGTCGCCCACCAGCTCGGGGATCTGCGGCAGGTCGTTCTTCAACCCGACCGACAGGCCCCGCTCGTGCGCCATCGCGGCGATCATGCGGTTGTAGCGGAGCTGGTCGCGCGCGGTGAGCGGGAAACCGGTGCGGTTGCCGTAGCCCTCCACCAGGTCGGGCTCCACCGCGTCGAACCCCTTGTCCCGGCACATGTCGAACCGGCGCTCCATGATCGGCCGCAGCACGTCCAGGCGGCGGATGTCCAGCCAGCGCTCGCCCTTCCAGCCGTTGGCCGCGCCGAGCAGCGAACGCGGGAAGGCGTCCTTGTCGGGCCGGAAGTCCTCCCAGGAGCCGACGTTGACGTAGCAGATCACCTTGCGGCCCGCGCGGTGCAGACGTTCCACGTCCGCGGCGGAGTTCTCGAAGCCGTCGATGTCGTAGACGGGCACGTCGATGGAGGGATCGACCCTGCCGTCGAGCTGCCACTGCCAGGTCAGGCCCGGGCGCGGCCGCCACAGGGCCTTGCGCGGGCCGCCGGACGCGGCGGGCGAGCCTGGCCCAGAGGTGCGAGAGGGGCGGCCGGACGCGGACGGGTGCGACGCGCCGGGCGCCGAGGGGCGCGCGGACCCCGGCGCCGTTCCGCCGGCACCGCCCGGGACCTGCGAGCCGCCCGTGCCGGCCGGCCGGTGCGCGCCCTCGCCGCGGTCCGTGCCCGAGCAGCCGGCCAGTGCCGGGAGCGCCAGCGCGGCCGGCACCGCCGCACCCGTCAGTGCCGTCCTCGCCGTCTTCCTCATCGCTCCGTCCCGGTCAACGCGGGGGTCAACTCGACCCAGGGATTGGGGGGTTCGCCCGTCACCGGTCCGCACACGGCCGCACCGCGCTCGCGCGCCGTGCGCACGGCCAGCGGCACCAGCGCCTCGGGCACGCCGTAGACGAGGTGACACAGCCGTCCCGGCTGCTGCCGAGCGGTCCACGACGGGCGGCTGAACGCCGACACATAGGTCGACCAGTGCCCTTCGAAGGTGACCGTCAGATCGGCGAGCCGGGCGTAGCCGGGCGCGGGGTGCACACCCGGGTTCAGCACCACCGTCGCGGCGCCGAGCCGGCGGGAGGAGCGGACCAGCCGGCGACAGGCGGCCAGTCCGTCCGGCGCGGCGGTCACCCGGTCCAGGAAGCAGCCGTCGGCCGCGTACCACTCCCGGTGCCGGCGCACCTCGTCGGCGACCTCGGCGGGATCGCGCGCCCCGTAGTCGGTGTCCACGTACCCGAGCAGGCGCGCGCCGGCCTCCCGCAGCGCGCTCGCCACCGAGGCGAACGCCGCGTCAGGGGCGTTCCCCGGCCCGCTCGCCGGGTTCAGCACCACCCCGTAGGTGTGCGCCGCCGCCCTGATCAGCCGGTGCCAGGCGCCGGGGTCCTCGGCGGGGTGGACGTACAGCGGAATCAGCAGGCTCACGGTGTGCCGTCGCCTCCCGGACCGTGCGGGGCCGTCCGCGCCGCGGCCCACAGCGCGGCCAGTGACTCGTCGAGGGGGTGTTTCGGCCGCCAGTCCAGGGCGGCGTCGGCGGCGGTGATGTCGGAGCACTGCCAGGACACCTCGGCCGATCGGTCCGAGCCGCCCCCGTCCTCCTCGATCCGCCCGGTGAAACCCGCCGTGTCCGCCAGGCGCCGCACCAGCTCGCGGACTTCGACGGCCTCGCCGCCGCCGATGTTGAGCACCGGTGGCAGCGGCCCGGCCGCCGTGACGGCGAGCCCCACCGCCCGGGCCACGTCGCGTACGTCGACGAAGTCGCGGTACGCCGACAGGTCGCCCAGCCGCAGCACCGCACCGGCGTCCGGGCCGGCCGCGCGCAGCAGCGAGGCGATCCGGCCGGGCAGCCCGGTCACCGGCGCGCCGGGTCCCACCGGGTTGCCCACCCGCAGCACCACCGCGTCCAGCCCGGAGGCGGTCACCGCGACCGTGCCCGCCAGTTTGGTGGCCCCGTACGGGCCGAGCGGGCAGGTGGCCGCGGACTCGGTCACCCTCGTCCCCGGCGCGCCCGGGCCGTACTCGGCGGCCGAGCCGAGGTGCACCAGCCGGGCCGCGGGCGCCGCCTCGCGCAACGCCGCGGCGAGCACGGCGGGTCCTCGGGCGTTGACCTCCGCGAGGGTGACGGCGTCGCCGCCGGTCGCGCCCGCGCAGTTGACGACGGCGTCCGGGGCCGCCGAGGCGATCAGCTCGGCCACCCGTTCCGGCGTGTCGCGGCCGAGGTCGATCCGGAGGGCGGCGCCGGCCCCCGGGGAGCGGCCGGCGCCGGACACCCGGGCGCCGGGCAGGCCCCGCAGGTGACCGGTGACGTGGCGCCCGAGGTATCCGGTGCCGCCGAGGACGAGAATGCGCATGGGGGGCTCAGGCTCCCTTGAGCAGCAGCGACTTGCGGGTGGTGAACTCGGCGTTGGCCCGGTCGTAGTCGTCGGGACGGCCGATGTCCAGCCAGTATCCGTCGAACTCGTAGGCGTGCGGCGGACGCCCGTCGGCGAGCAGGTCCAGCACCAGTTCGTCGAAGCCCAGCGGCAGGCCGGGCGTGTAGCCGTCGAGCGTGGCACGGGACAGCCCGTACACGCCCATGGAGACGCGGTAGTCCATCTTGGGTTTCTCGGTGAAGGCGACCACCTTGCTGGCGTCCGTGGTCAGCACCCCGAAGTCGATGTGCACCTGGCGGGCGTACGTCGCGATGGTCAGCGGGGCGTTTGAGGCGCGGTGACGGCGCAGCACGTCGGCGTAGTCGAGGTCGGTGAGGACGTCGCCGTTCATCACCAGGAACGTCTCGGGCAGCCGGTCCCGCATGGTCAGCAGCGGTCCCATGGTGCCCAGCGGGCTGTCCTCGGTGGAGTAGTCGACGCGCATGCCCCACTGGGAGCCGTCGCCGACGTAGGCGCGGATGATCTCGCCCAGATGGCCGATGGCGATGGTGCAGCTGGCGAAGCCGGCCGCGGAGAGCTGGCGCAGCACGATCTCCAGGATGGCGTGCTGGTCGCCGATGGGGACGAGCGGCTTGGGCAGCGCCGTGGTGTAGGGCCGCAGCCGGACGCCCTTGCCTCCGGCCAGTATCACTGCGTGCATGGGCCTCTCCTTCGTGGACGTGCCGACGGGTCAGATGTTGTAGATGCCGGTCTTGTAGCGGGCCAGGTTGGCCGGGTCACGGAAGAACTCCACGGTGTGGGCGAGGCCCTGCTCCAGCGTGTGCGCGGGCCGCCAGCCGGTGGCCTCGGCCAGCCGCGTCGCGTCCGCGACCAGCCGCATCACCTCCGAGTTCGCCGGGCGCAGCCGCTCGGGGTCCTCGCGCACGTCCAGCGGGGTGTCCATCACCTTGCCGATCAGCGCGACGAGGTCGCCGACCGAGATCTCCCCGCCGGTGCCCGCGTTGAACGTGCGGCCCACCACCCGCCCGGCGTCGGCCGTGCCCACGGCGAGGAACGCCTGCGCGGTGTCCTTCACGTAGGTGAAGTCGCGGGTGGGCCGCAGATCGCCGAGGGTGATGGTGCGCTGCCCGGCCGCCACCTGGCCGATGACGGTGGGGATCACCGCGCGCATCGACTGGCGCGGCCCGAAGGTGTTGAAGGGCCGCAGCGTCACCACCGGGGTGTCGAAGCTCGCGTGGTAGCTGTCGACGAGCCGGTCCCCGCCCGCCTTCGACGCGGCGTAGGGGGACTGGGTGTTGATGGGGTGGTCCTCGGTGATCGGCACGGTCCGCGCGGTGCCGTACGTCTCGCTGGTGGAGGTGTGCACCAGGCGCGGTGTGCCGAGGGTGCGGACCGCCTCCAGCACGTTGAGGGTGCCGGTGACGTTGGTGTCCACGTAGCTGTGCGGCGCCTGGTAGGAGTAGGGGATCGCGATGAGGGCCGCCAGGTGGTAGGCGCAGTCGGCCCCCTCCAGCAGTCCGCGGACGGAGCCGGGGTCGCGGACGTCACCGAGGACGATCTCCACCTGGTCCAGGACGTCGGCGGACAGGGTCTCCAGCCAGCCGTAGGAGGAGAAGGAGTTGTACTGGGCCATGGCCCTGACCCGGTGACCCGAGGCGACGAGCGCCTCGGTGAGATGGGAGCCGATGAAGCCCTCGGCCCCGGTGACGGCGGCGAGCGGTGCGGATGTCAACTCGTGTTCCTCTCGGTTGGGTTGCTCGGGGGTCGGGTTCGGGTGCGTCGGACGTGGCGTCTTCTGGGGGCGTTTCCCGATGTGGGTGCCGGGTGGCTCCGCAGGTGTGCTCGCGGATGTGTTGCGGGCGGTGCCACGGGGTGTGCGTCCGCGGGGGTGGCCCACGTGTGCGATGCGCCGGCCGTGCCGCTCGGCGGTGGGGTCGTCCGGTGGAGCCGTGGGTCACATGTGCGGGGCGGGGCGGCCGAGCAACCGCAGCGCACAGGCCGACAGGCACAGCGCGGCGACGCCGCAGCACAGCGGCAGCGCCGCCCCGGGTGGCAGCCGCAGCAGTGCCGCCGCTCCGGCGCAGCCCGCCGCCAGGACACAGATCCCGGCCGGCGGCCAGGCCGCCCCGAACGCCTGGAGCAGCAGCGCCGTCCACAACGTCGCGGCCAGGAGCAGCAGTTCCGTCGGTGGCGCGCCGGTGACCAGCGCCGCGGGCAGCAGCGGCGCCAGGTAGGCGAACAGACACAGGCCGAGGATGCCGGCCGAGCGCAGCAGGAACCCGGTGGGTGCAGTGGCCCGGCGCAGCGCCGCCACCGACCAGCCGCGGTAGCGGTACAGCAGCCACTCGGCCGGTCCCATGCTCACCGTCAGCGCGATCACCGCGTACGGGTGCCGCCGCCCCTCCAACAGCACCAGGACCGCCGCGGCCAGGCCGAACAGACCGTACGGCAGGGACACCGCGAGGCGCGGTCGCGGGCCGTCGGCGGCGGCCGGCACCGCGAGGACGCCCCACAGCGCCCGGGCCGTGGCCGCCAGGGTGGCCGACAGCGCCAGCAGCGGCAGCCCGGCCCGCGGCAGCGTCCCCGGCTCCCACCACGGCAGCAGCGCGGCGCCGACGGCCAGTGGGGAGAGCGCGGCCAGGAGCCACCGCTCCCGGGCCAGCACCAGCAGCACTCCGGCCGCCGCCAGGTACGCCGACTGCGCCGCCACCACCCACAGGACCGTCGTGCCGCCGGTCAGCGGGGCCGCGGCGATGGTGGCCAGGACGGCGCCCAGCGGGGCACCGGTCAGCAGGGTGCGGCCGGCCTCCCGGCGGCCGGTGGTCATCCGCAGGTGGGCGCGGTGGCCGAGGGCCTGGCCCCACGCCCAGGAGACGATGCCGGCCACGACGAGCGCGGACAGATGGGTGCCGGGCTGCCACAGCGGTCCGGCCAGCAGATAGGCCAGCCCCGGCAGCGCGAACAGGACGCCGCGCAGCAGGCAGCGCACAGTATCCGGCCGCCACGGGTCGCTCGCCGGCGCGGGCTCGGGGAAGGTGCGCGGGACCCGCTCGTACAGTGCCGAGGCCAGGGAGAACAGGTTCGGGTGTCCGTACCGGTGCCGGATGACGTCGGCGGACAGGCCTTCCGCCTCCAGCAGCGCGGCGACCTCGTAGGGGTGGACGGCCGGGCCGATGCGGTCGGCCAGTTCGGCGGCGAGTCGGCTGATCTCCTCCTCGTCGGGGCCGAGTCGCGGCAGCCGCAGGGCGAGGGTGCTGTCGTCCGTCCTGCGCGGCCGGAGGCGCCGGGGGGCGGCGAGGCGGATCGCCAGGGTGTCCTGCTCCGCGCCGCCCGGTTCCAGGGACAGGGGCCCGCTCATATCGCCACGCTCCCCGGGACCGGTCCGGCCGGGGACGCCGGCGTTTGCCCGTCGGCCGGTGCCGGGGCGAACGTCGGGACGCCCGCCGGGGCTCCGAGACCTCCCGGAACTCCGAAAGGTCCCGGATGTCCCGGGCTTCCCGAGCGTCCCTGCCCTCCCGGGTCTCCGGGGCCGCCCGCGGGTGCGGGACGCATCGCGCCCGCCGGGACGGTGAGCGCGTCGGCCCGGGGCACCGGCGCCGCGACGGGAGCCGGCGTCTGCCGCCGTCCCTGCGACAGTTCCAAGTAGATGGAGCGGAACGTGTCGATGGTCCGGCGCAGTGTGAACTGCTCGATGACCCGCAGCCGGGCCGCCTCGCCCATCGCCCGGCGGCGTCCGGGATCGCCGAGCAGCCGCAGCGCGGCGGCGGCCATGGCGGCCGGGTCGCGCGGCGGCACCACCAGGCCGGTGTCGCCGACGGCCTCCCGCACCCCGCCCACATCGGTGGAGACGGTGGCCCGCCCGCACGACATGGCCTCGATCAGCGTGAACGGGAACCCCTCGCTGATGCTGGACAGCATCACCACGTTGCCGGCGGCGTAGGCGTCCTTGATGTCCTCCACCCGGCCCTCGAAGCGGACGGCGTCCGCCTGCCCGAGTTCGGCGGCCAGCGCCTCGCAGCGCTCCCGGTAGGCCTCGCCGCCGCGCGGCGTGCCGCCGAACAACCGCAGCCGTGCCTCGGGGAGTTCGGCCCTCACCAGGGCGAAGGCACGGATCAGGGTCTCCAGATCCTTGATCGGATCGACCCGGCCGGCCCAGCTGAGCGTGGGCGTCTCCGGCTCGGGTCCGGCCGGCGGGAACGCGGCCGGATCCACGCCGTTGTAGACGGTGCGGATCGCGTGCGGATCGGCGCCGCCCTGCTCCTCCCACAGCCGGTTGTAGCGGTTGCCGGGGGTGATCAGCGCCGCGCTGCGGTAACTCTCCTCGGCCAGCAGCCGGAAGAAGCCGAGGACGACCGCCTTCACCGGCCACCGGTACGGCGCGGTGCGGTAGCCGAGGTAGCGCTCGCGCAGATAGACGCCGTGCTCGGTCAACAGCAGGGGAACGCCGTGCTGTTCGAGCGCGGCAAGACCGGGCAGCACGGCGACCCCGCCGCTGACGGCGTGGGCCACCCCGCCGTCCGGCGGCGGCGCGGCCAGCGGCCGCAGCGCGTGCTCCAGCAGCCCGGTGGCGGTGAGCGCGTCGTGCAGGGTCGGCCGCGCTTCGCGCACCACCAGCCCGGGCCGGTTCCACACGGCGCTCAGCACGGAGACCGCCTGGTCGCCGCGGAGGAAGGTGCTCAGCGCTCCGTCGGCGGCGGCGCGCGCCATCGTGTACAGCGCGGGGGCGAAGCCGTCCTCGGCGCACGGATCGACCAGCGCGGTCAGGAACCGTTCGTAGGCGGCGGCGAGCCGGTTGCGGGCACGTCCGCGTGGCGGACGGCCCTCGGGCGGGGCGCCCCACATGGGGACCGACAGCACACGGGTCACGTGCGCGGGCAGCTCCCACACGACGGGCTCCCGGCCGGTGCCGGTGACGGCGAGCACGTCGAACTCCAGGTCGGGCATGCCCTGGACGAGCTGGTCGCACCAGACGCTGACGCCGCCGTGACTGTGGGGATAGGTGCCTTCGGTGAGCAGGGTGACGCGCGCCGGGTCGGTGCGGCGCGCGCCGTGGTGAACGTGCATCCAGGTGCTCCACGGCCGAGGAGTGGGGTGGTCGTGCCGGTCCCGGCCGCGTCGCGGCGGCCGGGGCCCGGTGGTCGGCGGTGCGCCCTTCAGCTCGCCGTGGCGGCCGGACGGCTCACTTCCGCGGGCACCTGGGTGCGGGGCGCGGGAGCGGTGACCGGACCGTGGCCGGCAGCGCCGTGGACGGCGGCGGGCGCCGGGGTGGACGACGCGACGGTGAGGGTCAGCGGCTGCCCGGCGGAGGGCGTCCAGCCGGAGACCGCGCCCGCGTACGGCGTGCCGAACGGGGTGCCGTTCAGGGTGGTGCCGGTGGGCAGGGTGGCGGTGACCTCCACACCCTTCGGGGCCGTCACCGTGACCGTGTCGCCGATGCGGTACGCGGTCACCTGACCGGCCTGCACGGCCGCCTGCCAGGCGGCGCGCCGCTTCAGTTCGATGCCGATGTCCTTCATCCGCAGGTTCACCAGGGGGGTGTCGTCGGTGAACAGGGCGTGGTAGCCGTCCAGCACTCCGTTCAGGACCGGGTAGGCGAGGCGGTCCTCGGCGAGGTTGGACTGGTGGATGAAGTGCGGCTTGGGGTCGCCGGCCAGGACGTGACCGAGGGCGATGCGGGTCTCCAGCGGCACGATGTGGTCGGTGTAGCCGGTGGCGGTGTCCAGCGGGGCCGGCAGGCAGGTGGTGGTGGCCGGGTTGTCCTCGCAGATGCCGCTGCCGCCCTGCGCGCGGCTGGTGTAGATCCAGTTGTACTCGTCGACCTGCTCGCTCGCGTGCCCGGCGTTGTAGAAGACGTTCATCGGGTAGCGGGAGATGGTCGTGGCGGGACCGACCTGACGCTGCACCGGGTCACGGGAGTTGTCGGAGGCGAGCCAGGCGACGCCGTTGTCGGAGAGCGCCGGGCCCAGGTAGGGGTTGTCGGACGGCTGCTGCGGCAGGAGCTTCAGCCCGGAGTGCTCGCCGGTGACCAACTCGTCGTTCTGCAGCGGCAGTCCGGCGCTCTGCCCCCACACGCGGTTGAGCGCGATCTCGTCGGAGATGTCCTGCCGACTGACCCACTTGGTGCTGCCGTCGGCGTTGGTCTCGCACTTCCAGGGCACCACCGTGACGTCCTGCCGGCAGCCGAGGAAGGCGTGCGTGTAGGTGTGGTTGATCCAGCGGAACTTGTCGCGGTCGGCGATCAGCTTGTCGGCGAGCTGGTCGACGCCGTTGTCGTCCGCACGCTGGTCGACGCTGCCGGCGCCGTTGTAGGCCAGGTCGAGGGTGAAATCGTGGTCCCGTTCCCACGCGGTGGCGTGGTCGACGTCGGCCGGGGTCATGCGGATGGGATCGGGGGAGCCCTCGCCGATGGGGCAGTCGACGTCGCCCGGCGTGCAGTTGAGCTGCGTGTCCCAGCGGTCGTCGGCCGCGAACACGTCGTCCACGTGCACGGCGAAGTAGTTGCGGGTGGCGCCCAGGTGCACCCCGCCGGTCATCCACTCCGTGATGCCGCGGGCCAGCAGGCGGAACTGCTCCTGGTACTGGTTGTAGACGAAGGTGACGACCAGTTCGCGCCGTCCGTCGTGCCGGTACTCGCCGACCAGCGAGCCGCGGGTGGACCGGCCCGGGATCGGCGCCTCGACGTACGGGGTGAAGTCGGCGCCCGGCGCCGGCTGCGCGAGGTAGGCGTAGCTCTCGCCGACGGTCGGGGAGTTGTCCTCGAAGGGCACGGCCCCGTCGAGATAGCCGAAGGGGCCCGCCTTGCCCGCCGCCGTCACCTGCGCCTGGACGCCGTCGATGCTGCCCGAGTAGCCGCCGGCGGTCGGGTATTGCAGTCCCGCCTCGGGGCGGGCGTAGGTGTAGGCGTCGACCTGCGGGACGCCGTAGGTCCGTTCGTAGGCCGCGAGGGCCGTCATCTCGGCGGAGCCCGCCGGGAACGGGTTGTCGTTGGGCAGGACGACGGCCTGGTATTTGGCCCGCGGACGGCCGTCCACGGTGTCCGCGAGGAAGCCGGCGTCGATCACGGGTCTTCCGGACTGCGTCAGGTCGATCTCGGTGTAGGGCGTTCCGGCGGTGTCCAGCTCGGCGGCTATCGCGTCGGTGGCGGGGCCGCCGTCGCTGACGATCAGCGTGCGCAGATCGACGCGGGGCGCGGTGGCGTCGGCCTGCGCGGCACCCGTGGGCAGCCCCAGCGCGGCGACGAGCGCGCCCACCGTGAGCGCGGTGGTGCGAATGGTCCGCTTCATGCGGTGAAGTCCTCTCCCCCCGGGCAGGGGTGAGCACTGCTCCGCAGAGCGGACGCACCCCCTTGCGCGACGCCGGCATCCCCTCGAAACCGGTCGTCACGCATCCGTCGCGTCATATGGTGATGGGTTTGTGTGACTTCTGTGGCCGTGTTGCGCGTCCTGACGTAAAAACGCAGGTGACCACGGCGTCGACTCGGGACCTGGAGCGCCCTTGCGGTGGCCCTGCGTCAGCCGTGGCACGAGAGGGCCCGCAGGGCGGGCTTCGCAGGTCAGAGCGGGTGCGCCCCACCGGCGGACCGTCTCCGGCCGCCGATGGGGCGCCCGTCGGCACGGGCCGCGCCGGCCCGCCGGCTTCCGGCCGAAATCAGGCCGTCGCTGACGGTGCCCGCGGACCTCAGGCGCAGGCCACCCGGACGTCCGGCGTGTAGACCGGGCCGCCGCTGGTGTTCGTGCTGTCGCTGAACTCGGCGTAGTAGTACGAGTAGAAACCGATGTTGCCGTTGCAGCCCGAGTCGGCGGCGATCTGCAGGGTCAGGGTGACGGTACGGCTCTGGCCGGGCGGGATCGTCGCGCCGTAGTTGCCGCCGAGGTCGGCCGGGCCGGTGCCGGAACAGGGGGTGCTGCCGGCGGCCGTGGCCAGCGAGCAGCCGGTGAAGCTGTACTTCAGGTCGGGCCGCTGGGTGGTCAGCCAGGTCGGGTCGATCGTCTGGTAGACGAACCAGACGTCGTAGGTCCGGTTGTTGGTCAGCGTCATGGACAGCTGGACCGTGCCGCCGGGGGTGGTGGTCGCGGTGTCGGTGGAGAACGTCAGGGCGGCCGGGGCAGGGTCCGCGCTCGCACCGGGGGCGAAGCCGAAGACGGCGAGGACGAGACCGAGGACGGTGGCGGGGCCGAAGCGCCGCATCAGAGGTGATCGCATGGCCCGGGAGGCTAGGGAAGCGACAACCGCCCCGTCTGCCCCTCGTCTGCCGCCCCGCACCTCGCGTGGCCGAAGGTGTACGTGACGTGGAGGCGCGATGGGGAAGACGTGAGGAATTGTGTGCGACGGTCGAACACGCACTGTATCGACCTGTTGACGGGGTGGTTCCGCAGGGTCATCGGGTCTCGCCCCGGCCGGAATCCGAGGGTCCGCACGCGGTCACTTTGGCGCGTACCTGACGCTCGGAGCGCGACCGGGGGGCGTGGGTCCTCACCTGAGGGGCCCTCAGGTGAGCCACGGTCCGCCCCGCAGCCGTCACCCGTGCCGGCGCGGTGCTCCGTACCAGCGCCAGTCGGAGCGACGGGGCCGCTCGGCGGTCTCGAGGCGTCCGGTGGCCCACAGCAGGGTGGACGAGGCGCTGTCCGTGACCGGCACGTCCGGGAACAGCCGGACGAGAGCCCGGCGGCTCAAGTCCTCCGGTGGGACGCCGTCGCGTCCCACTCCCCGGGCGATGTCATACGTGTGCACGAGGGTCTCGACGACGCCCATGGCCGCGAACCCCTCCGGATCGGACGCGCCGAAGACGTGCGGGGCCAGCACCGTGGGGGCAGTGTTGTCCACGACGGTCGCGAGCAGGCCGCCGCAGGCCTCGACAACGGTGAGCAACCCCTCGGCGCCCGCCGCCGCATCACCGAAGACGACGTTCTCCGGACCCTCGGCCCGGTCCCGGGACAGGCGCAACGGCACCCGCCCGGCCCCCATCGGGTCCGCGAGCCCGAACCGCAGGGCGTAGGTGAGCAGGTCGTCCGCCAGGTGTTCCAGAGTCTCCCAGCAGGTCCACTCCAGATCCCCGGCGGGCGCGCCCCACCGGTCGGACGGCACGTCCGCAAGCGTCGTGAGGCAGTGAGCGACGGCCTCGCGCACGTGCTCCCCGCTCACCAGCACATCTGAATCGTCGAAATCCGGCATTGCCGCAGGTTACCCGAGTGCGACCGCCGTGGTGTCAGCCGTCCTGGAGCCCTGGGCGGCCGGCCTCCAGGACCAGGCTCCGGCGGGTCTGCACCGGTGCGCCGGGCGTCGTCACGTACGGCACCACCCGGTAGTCGGTCCGCCAGTGCCGCTCGTCGACGGTGCAGCGCAGGTAGCCGCGGCGGTTGAGGCTGTACTTCAGGTGGGGGTTGGACGGCAGCGTCGAGGTCGGGGTGTCGTTGCCGTCGCGGCCGGAGGTGATGGAGGTGCACACGAAGTCCGCCGCCAGGGGTGCGGAGTCCGGGTCCTCCATGTCTAGGGTGAGATCGTGGGCCATGTGCCAGTGCACGTCGCCCGAGAGGACGGCGACGTTCTCGACGCCCCGGTCGGCGATGGACTGCAGGATGCGCCGGCGTGCCGCCGGGTAGCCGTCCCAGGTGTCCATGGAACGACGGCGCACGGCCGGGTCGTTGTCCAGCTCCCACTGGCCCATGGGAACCTGCTGCGGCACCGCCTTCCACACCGCCGGGGACGTGGCCAGCCGGTCCAGCAGCCAGTTCTCCTGGTCCCGGCCGAGCATGGTGCGCTGCGGGTCGCTCCACTCCTCGCAGACGATCTTGTTGCCGTCTCCGCACGCCTGGTCGTCGCGATATTGGCGGGTGTCGAGCATCAGCAGGTCGACCGTGCGGCCCCAGCGCAGCCGCCGGTACATCTGGGCGTCGGGGCCGTTCGGCATCTGTGCCCTGCGCAGCGGCAGATGCTCGTAGTACGCCTGGAAGGCGGCGGCGCGGCGGGCGGCGAAGTCCGGGGTGCGGCGGATCACGCCGCAGACGCGGGGCCTGGCACGCCCCTCTGCGGCGTTGTCGTCACTCGCCGACGCTCCGCGTCGACTCCCTCCTCCGCCTTGCACAGGAACGCACCATGCCCCGCTCACCTGGGGAGGTCAGTCGCCGTGAGTTCCCTGCGACTTGATCCGCCGGACAGACCCTAAGCGCGCTGGCGCCGGTCCCGGCCCTAGGGATAACCCGCGACCGTGCACCCCGCTCCTTGTAGTCGTCCCCTCACGCGACAACAATGCACATGACAATGCGGCCGGAAGGTGTCCGGTCGCTCACGTCTGCAGAGGGGACCCCCACATGAACAAGCCTCTCCTGGCCGCGCTCGCCGCCGTGGCGGTCGCGGGCGCCGGTGCGGCACCGGCGGTCGCCGCACCGGCGGCACACTCCGCGGCAGCGGCGCATCCCACCGCGGACCGGCCCGCCCGGACCCCGCTCGTCGACGCCCTGCTCGCCGGCACGGCCAGGACGGCCAAGGCGGACGCGGCCAGGACGGCGAAGCAGGTGAGGGCGGCCAGGGCGCAGGCCGTCACCTTCGCCGGGACCGTCGCGCTGAGCAACTGCTCCGGCTCGGTCGTCCGCTTCCCGAAGTCGGCGGACACCGACCCGGCGCTCGTGCTGACCAACGGCCACTGCCTGGAGACCGGCTTCCCCGAGCCCGGCGAGGTCATCACCGGCCAGTCCTCCAGCCGCACCTTCGGCCTGCTGAACTCCGCCGGCACCAAGGTCGCCACGCTCCGCGCCGACCAGGTCGTCTACTCGACCATGACGGACACCGACGTCACCCTCTACCGGCTGACCACCACCTACGCCAAGATCAAGAGCGCGTACGGCATCAGCCCGCTCACCCTGAACGACTCCCACCCGGTCGCCGGCACCGCGATCACCGTGGTCTCCGGGTACTGGAAGCGGACCTACAGCTGCGGCATCGACGGGTTCGTCTACCGGCTCAAGGAGGGCGACTGGACCTGGAAGGACTCCGTCCGCTACACCTCCGCCTGCGACACCATCGGCGGCACGTCCGGCTCCCCGGTGATCGACACGGCCACCGGCAAGGTGGTCGCCGTCAACAACACCGGCAACGAGGACGGCGAGCGCTGCACGGTGAACAACCCGTGCGAGGTCGACCAGAGCGGCAACGTCACCGTCCGGCAGGGCATCAACTACGCCGAGGAGACCTACCAGATACCCGCCTGCTTCACCACGGGCAACCGGCTCGACCTGAACGCGGCCGGCTGCACCCTGCCCAAGCCCTGACACCTGGGGCGGCCGGGCGGCCGGTCACGCCGCACGGCGGCGCACCGCCCGGCCCGCCAGGACGTCCGTGCGGCGGCCGTCCTCGATGACGAACCGGCCGTCGATCAGGACGTACGGGATCCCGGTCGGCAGGGTGCGCGGCTCGGCGAAGGTGGCCCCGGGCGCGACCGTGTCCGGGTCGAAGAGCACCAGGTCGGCCCGGTGTCCCTCGCGGACCAGACCCCGGTCCGGCAGCCGCAGCCGGGCCGCCGGGCGCCCGGTGAGGTGCGCCACGCACTCCTCCAGCGTCAGCACTCCCAACTCCCGCACGTACCGGCCCAGATACTGCGGGAAGGTGCCGTAGGCGCGCGGATGCGGCTTGGTGCCCTGGAGGAGGCCGTCCGAGCCGCCGGTGTGCACGCGGTGGCGCATGAGGGCCCGGACGTTCTCCTCGTGGCCGACGTGCTGGAGGATCGTCGTGCCGAGCCGGTCGCCGACCAGCAGCCGTCGTGCCACCGTCCACGGGCTCTCGCCGCGCCGCGCGGCAGACTCCGCGACGGTGCGGCCGACGTACTCGGCCAGGCCCGGGTCGCTCACCCCGGAGATCTCGATCGTCTCCCACTCCACCGGCACCCCGTGGCAGCCGTCGGAGCCGGTGACCTCCAGGTCGTGGCGGATTTGCTCGGCCGTCGCCTCGTCGGTGAGCCGCCGCAGGATCCGCTCCGGGCCGCCCTCGCTCGCCCAGCTGGGCAGCAGGGCGACCAGGGTGGTGCAGCCGGGGGTGTAGGGGTAGGTGTCCAGGGTGATGTCGGCGCCGGCGGCGAGCGCGTCGTCCAGCAGCGCCAGCAACTCGGGCGCGCGGCCCTTGTTCGGGCCGAAGTTCATGGTGGCGTGGGCCAGGTGCAGCGGGCAGCCCGCCTCCCGGGCGAGGGCCACCATCTCCTCGTACGCCTTCAGCGCCCCGGCGCCGTAACTGCGGTGGTGCGGGCAGTAGTAGCCGCCGTAGCGGGCCACCACCCGGCACAGCTCGGTCAGTTCGGCGTCCTTGGCGTACATCCCGGGCGTGTAGGTGAGCCCGGAGGACATGCCGACCGCGCCCTGCTCCATGCCCTCGGCGACCAGTTGCCGCATCCGCTCCAGCTCCTCGGGCGTGGCCTCGCGGTCCTCCCAGCCCACGGTGAGCGCGCGGACCGTGCCCTGCGGGATCAGGTAGGCGGCGTTGACGGCGATGCCCTCGCCGTCGAAGCCGTGGTCGAGCCGGTCCAGGTACGCGCCGACCGAGCGCCAGGTGAAGTCGATGTCGTCGCCGTACCCGTTCCAGCCGGTGATCGCCCGGCGCACCTCCTCCAGGGTGCGGTCGTCGACCGGCGCGTACGACAGTCCGTCCTGCCCGATCACCTCCAGGGTCACGCCCTGGGCGGCCTTCGCGCTGTGGTCGGGGTCGCGCAGCAGCGCCAGGTCGCTGTGGGCGTGCATGTCGATGAAGCCGGGGCAGAGCACCAGGCCCTCCGCGTCCGGCTCGCGCCGCGCCGGGGGCGGCTGGCGGCCGGCCGCCGCGGCCTCCTTGCCGATCGAGACGATCCGGCCGTCCTTGACCGCCACGTCCGCGCGGTAGGAGGGGCCGCCGGTGCCGTCGACGACATCCGCGTCCCGGATGACGAGATCGGCGAAATCGGCGAGCTCGACCGGATCCATGAGGGGCCTCCTTCGAAAGAGGACAGAAGGGGAGTGGGGGAGGGGCGGCCCGGAACGGGAGG
>NZ_LR732544.1:6950805-6953167 GCF_902506575.1 Streptomyces mexicanus
CTCCGCAACGCCCGCCCGCACTCCGCCCGACCGCTTCCCCCAACGAGGTAGTACGGTTCATGAACTCCCGTCAGCGCCGCGGCGTGATACTCCTGCTGCTGTCCGTCGTCTGCGCCCTGGGCGCCTTCGCGGGCGTGCTGTCCGTCATCAGCGACGTCAAGTCCGAGGTCGGCCCCGAAGTCACCGCCTACCGGCTCAAGTCCGACGTGGCGCCGTACACGACGCTGAGCGCGGGCCAGTTCGAGAAGATCCGGATGCCCAAGCGGTGGCTGTCGCCCACCGCCGTCACCGACCTGTCCCGGATCCAGGGCAAGATCGCGGTCACCACGCTCCGGCAGGGCTCGCTCCTGCAGAGCGACATGATCGTGGCGCGGCCCGCCCTGCGGCCGGGGCAGCAGGAGGTCGCCATCATGATCGACGCGGCCACGGGCGTGGCCGGCAAGATCACGCCGGGCTCGACGGTCAACGTGTACGCCACCTTCGCCGGGCAGCGCCAGGGCGACCCCGCCCAGTCCAAGATCATCGTGACCAATGCCCGGGTGATCGACGTCGGGAAGATCACCGCCCTGGACCCCGACGCCGACCACCGCACTCAGCAGCCCACCGAGGCCGTCCCCATCACTTTCGCGCTCTCCACCCTCGACGCCCAGCGCATCACCTACGCCGAGTCCTTCGCCCAGCGGGTCCGGCTGGCGCTGGTGGCGCCCGGCGGTGACACCGGCGTCCCGGCCAAGGACCGGACCTACGAACTCGCGAACGACAAGTGAGAGGCCCGCACGCATGCCCACCAGGATCCTCCCGGCCGTCGGCGACGCGGACGCGGTCCGGTCCCTCACGACCCTGCTCACCCAGCTCCCCGACGCCGAGCCCCTCCCGCCCGTCGCCGACTCCACCCAGCTCGTCGACACCCTCGCCCGCCTGGCCGCCGAGTCCGTCGACGACCTGCCGGAGGTCGTGGTGGTGCACGAGCGGATCGGCCCCGTCCCGGCGCTGGAGCTGATCCGCGAGGTGGCGCTGCGGTTCCCGGCCGTGGGCGTCATCCTCGTCACCTCCGACGCCGGACCGGGGCTGTTCTCGGCCGCCATGGACGCCGGCGCGCGCGGCCTGGTGGCGCTCCCGCTGAGCTACGAGGAAATGGCCAGCCGGGTGCAGGCGGTGGCCCAGTGGTCGACGGGCGTACGCCGCCACCTCGGGCACGGCGGCGACGTGTTCGGCGGGGCCGGCGGCCGGGTGGTGACGGTCAGCGGCGCCAAGGGCGGCGTGGGCGCCACCCTCGCCGCCGTGCACCTGGCCCTGGCCGCGCAGTCCTCCGGGTACGGCACGGCCCTGGTCGACATGGACCTGCAGGCCGGGGACGTCGCCTCCTACCTGGACGTGCAGTTCCGCCGCTCGGTGGTGGACCTGGCCGCCATCACCGACATCTCCCCGCGCGTCCTCGCCGACGCCGTCTTCCGCCACGACACCGGCCTCGCCCTGCTCCTCGCCCCCGGCGAGGGCGAACGCGGCGAGGAGGTCACCGACCGGGCCACCCGCCACATCGTCGGCGCCCTGCGCTCCCGCTACGACGTCGTCGTCCTCGACTGCGGCGCCCAGCTCAGCGGCGCCAGCGCCGCGGCCGTGGAGATGGCCGACACGGCGCTGCTGCTGACCACCCCGGACGCCGTCGCCGTACGCGCCGCCAAGCGGACCGTGCGGATGTGGGACCGGCTGCAGATCCGCAAGGCGGAGGAGACCACGGTCGTCGTCAACCGCCACACCCGCGGCGCGGAGATCCAGCCGCCCCTCGTCCAGAAGATCACCGGCACGGCGGTGGCGGCCACGGCGATCCCGGCCGCCTTCAAGGAACTCCAGGGTGCCGTCGGCGCCGGCCGCATCCACGACCTGGACCACCGCAGCACCGTCAAACAGGCCCTGTGGGGCCTGGCCGGGGAGCTGCGGCTCGTCAAGGCGTCCGAAGGCGAGCAGGGCCGGGGCGGCGGGGGCCGGCCGCGCGGCGACCGGGGCTCGGTGAGCTTCCGGCGGCGGGGCAGGACGGGGGGATGAGCATGCGGACGGCCCCTTCGAGGCACCGGTTACGGTCCGGCCGCGGGCTGCCCCACGGCCGCGGCCTGTGCCGCGACGGCGGGCTGCCCAACGGCCGTAGGCTGCCGCACCGCCGCGGCCCGCGCTCCGGCAGCGGACTGCCCCACCGCCGTGCTCTCCGCCGCGACGACGGGCAGGTCGCCGTCGAGTTCCTGGGCATGGCACCCACCATCCTCGTCACGCTGGTGCTGCTGTGGCAGTGCGTGCTGCTGGGATACACGTACACCCTCGCGGGGAATGCTGCCGACGAGGCGGTGCGGGCGGGGGCGCCCGTGGAGGG
>NZ_LR732544.1:6953268-6959369 GCF_902506575.1 Streptomyces mexicanus
GAGACAGCGCTCCCGGTGCCCGCCCCCGGGGCGACTCCGCGGCGGCGGGTTCGCCCGAGGCGTGTGCGCGTTGTGGCAGCCGGGCCGCGGGGCCGACCCCCACCTGGACGTGTTCGGTGGAGAACGGCGCTCGCCGCTACTTCTGCGACCTCTGCTCCCGCGAGAACCTCCGCGCCATCGAGGGCCGGCTCGACTCGGCGTGGTGGTGAGGGCCGGGACCCTCGCGACCGCCCGCGATCCGTCGGGGAGCCGGCCCCCACCCGCCCGCTATCCGTCGGGGGGTCGGCCCCCACCGGGCGAGGGCCGGCCCGCTCACGCCTCCATGGCGCCCTCCTCGGCCTCCGCGTCGGCCGCGAAGCCCGGCAGCCACTCCTCCAGCTCCTCCCGGAGCCGCACCGTCGAGCCCAGCTGGCACAGCACCCCGATGGTGCTGAGGGTCACCCGGTGTATCAGCAGGTACGCCGGGGGCAGGTTGAGCCTCTTGCCGAGCTGGTAGGCGGGGGAGCGGGGATCGGCGATGCGTGCCGCCTGACCGCGCATCCAGCCGCGGGTGAAGGTGAACTCCTCCACCCGGGCCGGCTCGATGATCGGCAGCAGGTAGTCGAGGACGGCGTCGGGGTCCAGCTCGACGGACTCCTTGACGAAGCCCTCCGCGCAGAGCATTTGGTACACCGCGTCCGCCTGGCCGTCCAGCGTCATCCGCAAGGACTCCCCGATCGGGGCCGGCAGTCCGCCGGGCAGCCGGTCGACGGTGCCGAAGTCCAGCACGCCCAGCCGCCAGTCGTCCGCACCGCCCGGCCCGCCGGGCAGCAGACGGAAGTTGCCGGGGTGCGGGTCGGCGTGCAGCAGGCCGGTGCGGGCCGGACCGGAGAACAGGAAGTGCGCGAGGAGCTGGCCGGCGCGGTCGCGCTGCTCCTGCGTGCCGTCCGCGATCACCTCGGACAGCGGGATCCCGTCGATCCACTCGGTGACCAGCACCTGCTCGCACTGGTGGACCACCGCTGGCACGACCACGTCCGGGTCGCCCGCGAACTCCTCGGCGTGCGCCTGCTGGGCCTCGGCCTCCAGCGCGTAGTCCAGCTCCTCGGAGACCCGGTCCCGCAACTCGGTGATCAGGGGCTTGATGTCCATGCCGGGGATCAGCGGCCCCAGCAGACGAGCGAACCGGCTCAGCTGCCCGAGGTCGGACAGCAGGGCCTCGCCGGCGCCGGGGTACTGCACCTTCACCGCCACCTCACGGCCGTCGTGCCACACCGCGCGGTGCACCTGCCCGATCGAGGCCGCCGCCGACGGCTTGTCCTCGAACTCCTCGAACAGCTCCCGCCAGTCCGCGCCGAGCCGCTCCTCCAGCACGGCGTGCACGGTGCGCGTCGGCATGGGCGGTGCGGCCTCCTGGAGCTTGGTCAGCGCGGCCCGGTAGGGGCCGGCGACCTCCTCGGGCAGGGCCGACTCGAAGACGGACAGGGCCTGCCCGAACTTCATCGCCCCGCCCTTCAGCTCGCCCAGGACCTTGAACAGCTGCTCGGCGGTGCGCTGCTGCAGCTCGCGCCCCACCAGCTCGGCGGACTCGCCGACGATCCGTTTGCCGAGTCCCCAGGTCGCTCTCCCGGCGAAGCCGATCGGGAGCGCGGCGAGCTTGGCGGTCCGGGTGACCGCCTTCCGGGGAAGATCAGACATGCGCCCTCCAAGTCCCAGCAAGCCGTGCCGCGTCTGCCTGCCGGCAGGGCGTCGATGACGGCCGTTGCCCAGCCATTGTCGCGCGTGACTCGCCCTCCTTTGAGGTGTCGTCCGCCACGGGTTCGCGAGCCGCTCCGCACGGGCAGTGCGGATGCGGCCACATCGGTCGCGCGTGCCAGTGCAGTCCCGGCGCCGACACCTCCCAGCGGGCACCCGCGGAGGAGGGCGAGCGGCCGTCCAGGAAAGCGAGCGCATGGGCCGCCGCCAGCCCCGCGACGGTCGTGGCCAGTGCCAGGTCGCAGGCGCGGACGTGACGCGGTCTGCCGGACCGCCACTGGGCCACCAGACGGGGCCAGGTGCCGTCCCGGTCGGTGCGGCACCGGTGCAGGCACTCGGCGCAGCCGGTCTGCCCGGGCAGGACGAGTGGCCCCACCACCCCTGTGGCCTCCACGACCCCGGCGTACAGATGGGGTGTGCCCGACGCGATCAGCTCCTCCGCGCCGGACGGGTCGGGCGCGTGCACGGCGGTGTCGTCCCGCGGGGCGAGGATCACCAGCGCGTGCCCCGGCTCGCCCACCCCGGACGCTTCTCCGTGACCGTGGCCGTGGCGCGGCGGCCGGTCCGGGGCCGCCCGGCGCACGACCCGCCGCGCGGCCGCGTCCCTGCGTTCGCCGACGGCCTCGGCGGGCAGCCCGCCCGGGGCGACGTCCCACGGTTCGACACAGCCCCCGTCGCGCACGTCGACCTCGCCGACCCCCGCGCCGGACAGCAGCGCGGCCACCACCGCGCCCACACGTCCCGCGCCGCGGACCTGCACGCGCAGGCGGCGCCGGGCCGCCAGCCGGCCGGCGGCCTCACCCGGCTCCCGCGCGACCAGGGACAGCGCGGCCAGGTCGGGACGCAGCCGGTCCATCACCTCCTGCTTCTCCCGCAGCGCGGCCGCCGCCTCCCCTCCGCCGCGGGCGTCGTCCAGCAGGCCGGCCCCGGCCAGCCGGGTCAGGAGGCGGTCGACGTGTCCCTCGGGCAGATCCATGCGCCGGCCCTCCTCCCGCAGCAGGGCCAGGCCGCGCGTGCCGTCGAGCAACTGAAGGAAGCTGCCCGTGGCGGTGTCGAGGGGCCCGAGGGTCAGGGCGTGCGCGGGCGTCATCCCGAACTGGACCGTGTACAGATCGCGCCAGCCGCGCCGGAGCGCGGGTTTCACCATCGGATGCATCGCCATGGCCCCCGTAGCCGAAGAACGTCATGGAACGCCGGAAGAGGGCGCTCCCCGGTGCCGGTGGAGCCGGTCGTCGCTCCGCCGACGCATGCCAGCATGCCTGTCCCGGCCGATCGGTGCGGAACGTTGTCCACAGGCGGGGAGTGATTGTCGTACGGATCGGGTGGGCTGGGTGGCGGATCGCGTGGGCCTGGGTGGCGGATCGAGTGGGCCTGGGTGGCGGATCGCGTGGGCCTGGGTGGCGGATCGGGTGGGCCCGGGTGGCAGATCAGGCGAGCGTGAGTGGGCGGGGAATCGGCTGGTCACGGGGCCCGGCCCCGGACCCGGCGCCGGCTCAGGACGTCCGCCGCGTGGACCCGGCACCGGCACCGGCTCAGGACGTCCGCCGCGTGGACCCGGTAACGTCGAGGCGTGTCCGCCGACCCACTGAACCGCGCCGGAACGCCGCAGCAAGGCACGACCAGCCCGCCGCCGAGCGGCCCCGCGGCGCACACGATCGAGGTCCGCAGGAGCGCCCGTCGCCGCAGGACGGTCTCCGCCTACCGCGAGGGCGACCGCACGATCGTGCTCATCCCCGCCCGGATGTCGGAGGCCGAGGAGCGGCGCTGGGTGAAGGTCATGCTCGACAAGCTGGCCGCCCAGGAGAGCCGGCGCGCCCCGAGCGGCGACGCCGAGCTGGCCGAGCGCGCCGGGCGGCTGTCGGCGCAGTACCTCGACGGGCGTGCCCGGCCGGCCTCGGTCCGGTGGGTCACCAACCAGAACACGCGCTGGGGCTCGTGCACCCCGGCGGAGGGCAGCATCCGCCTCTCGCACCGGCTGCAGGGCATGCCCGAGTACGTCGTCGACTACGTCCTGCTGCACGAGCTGGCCCATCTGCTCGTCCCCGGCCACGGCCCGGGCTTCTGGCGGCTGCTGGAGGCGTACCCGCGCACCGAGCGCGCCCGGGGCTACCTGGAAGGGGTGGCCGCCGCGGCGCGGCTGCCCCACGCGCCCGGCCCGTCCGGCGCGTGACGTCCGCGGCGGGCGGTCGCCGTCCGCCCGGTGCGCGGCCGCACTTCACGGGCGGACGGGCGTTGTGTACCGGGTCCGTACCGGCTTGGTCCGGTGTCCGACTTTGCCGTTAGCCTGGCGCGACGCACTCACACACGGGATGGGGGACGGTCGGTACGCATGCCCAGGGAATTCCAACGCGGCCACAAGGCCAGGATCAGTGACCTGACGGCGGGCACGGACCTGTACGTAGGCGTGCAGATCGCCGCTCCCGGACTCACCTTCGACATCAGCTGTTTCGGCCTGGACGCCGACGAACGGCTGTCGGACGACCGGTACTTCGTCTTCTTCAACCAGCCCAGGTCCCCCGAGGAGGCCATCCAGCTGCTGGGGCCGCAGGCGGGCGACACCGAGTCCTTCCGGGTCACGCTCGAGCGGATCCCGCCGCACATCCGGAAGTTGTCGTTCACGGCGACCATCGACGGCGCCGGGCAGATGGCGCAGATCGGCCCCGGATACCTGCGGATCGTGGCGGGCGGCCAGGAGGTGGCCCGCTACGCCTTCACCGGCTCGGAATTCTCCACCGAGCGGGCCGTGATGCTGGGGGACATCTACTTCAAGGACGGGTGGCGGTTCGCCGCGGTCGGCCAGGGCTTCGACGGCGGCCTGGAGGCGCTGCTGAAGAACTTCGGCGGTGAGGTCCTGGAGGAGGAAGAGGCCGCCGTACCCCCGCAGCAGCCGCAGCCCGGCGGCGCCCCCGGCTTCGCACCGCCCGCCGGGACCGACGCACCGCCGGCCTTCGCCGTGCCGCCCGGCCCCGCCGGGCTGCGCTGGGGTCGTGCTCGGGCGTGCTGGGCGGGAGTATCGAAAATGTTTTGTTTTTTTTCAAGCGGAAGCGGCGAGAGGGAATTGCTGCCTGGCTGGGGGGCGGGGAGAGGTGAATAAGAGCCGGCGCGGGGGGGGGGGGCGCGCCCCCCGCCGCAAGGCCGTCCGCCGCCCGGCTCAGGCCTGCCGGATCGCCGAGATGTCGAAGGTGAGCTTGATCTTGTCGGAGACCAGCACGCCACCCGTCTCCAGGGCCGCGTTCCAGGTCAGGCCCCACTGCGAGCGCAGGATCTCGGCCTTGCCCTCGAAGCCGACGCGCTCGTTGCCGAAGGGGTCCTTGGCGGCGCCGTTGAACTCCAGGTCGATGGTCAGCGGCCGGGTGACGCCGAGGATGGTCAGGTCACCGGTGATGCGGTAGTCGTCGCCGCCCAGCGCCTCGGCCTTGGTGGACCGGAAGGTCATGGTCGGGAACTCCTCCGTACGGAAGAAGTCCGCGCTCTTGAGGTGGCCGTCGCGGTCCGCCGAGCCGGTGTCGATGCTGTCCATCACCACGTCGAGCGAGGCCGTGGAGCGCGACGGGTCGGCGCCGTCCAGGTGCAGGGTGCCGGTGAAGTCGGTGAACGAGCCCTTGACGTTCGTGACCATGGCGTGGCGCGCGACGAAGCCGAGCGTGGAGTGGGACGGGTCGATGGTGTACTCGCCGGTCAGCGCGGCCAGTTCGGGGCTGACGGCGGCGGGGGACTGGGCGGTGGCGGTGGCGGCCTCGGCGCCGGTGCTCTTGCGGCCGAAGAATCCCATGGCGTGCTCCTTGGGGACGGAGGGCGGACCGGTGCGGGGGGACGCACCGGAATGTTTAACGTTCAACCAGAACGCTCTCGACCGTAGCCGCATTCCGTTCGCTTTTCAACATCCGGTGCGACGCAGGCTCGGACCGCTGTGCGGCGCCCCCCCCGCCGGTGCCCCCGTCCGGCCCCGCGTGTCACCCTGACGGCGGCACGGGCGTCCCCGGATGTGAGCAGGCTTACGTCGCCCGACTTTGTGTGACCTCTACAACGCGGATCCCCTCTGAGCAGTCGGAAAGGCTGCACGGGACGCTGGTTCTGTTCGGTGGCACCAGGAAAACGGGCCGGAGACTGTACGGAGTCGACGGCTCGCTTTCCTCGGTGCGCTTCGTAAGGTCATTTGCATGACCGTTTTGGAAGAGACGACGGGTGAGCCGACCGGCGAGCCGACGGACGCGCGCGGGCGGGTCGCCGAACTGCACGAGATCCGTGCGCAGGCGGTGGCGGGTCCCGGCGAGAAGGCGACCGCGGCCCAGCACGCCAAGGGCAAGCTGACCGCGCGGGAGCGGATCGAACTGCTCCTGGACCCGGGCTCCTTCCACGAGGTCGAG
>NZ_LR732544.1:6959470-6968173 GCF_902506575.1 Streptomyces mexicanus
GCCTCGGCTTGGCCGGGCGCGGCCGGAGCCTCCGGCCCGGGCGACGGCCGGTCGGCCTCGGCGGGCGGCAGGGGCAACACCTGCCTCTTATACACAACCGTCGCCGCCGACCACTCCCTACGCTCTTTTTGCGTTCGGCTTCAGTATCTGGTTGAACGGCGTCGCGTCGTAACCCAGCTTGGTAAGTTGGATTAAGCACTCCGTGGACAGATTTGTCATTGTGAGCATTTTCATCCCGAAGTTGCGGCTCATTCTGATTCTGAACAGCTTCTTGGGAAGTAGCGACAGCTTGGTTTTTAGTGAGTTGTTCCATTTTTTTTCTCCTAGTCCTTTAGCAGCAAGGTCCTTATCGTACGTAGTCGTCGGCAGCGTCAGCTGTGTATAAGAGACGGGCTCCTGGGAGCACCACCCCAACGACCCCGCGCACGGCACGCACCACTCCTGGGAGGTGTGGAACCGCCAGGACTACGCCGAGTACCGCGCCTCGGTGCCGCGCTTCGTCGCGGAGTTCGGCTGGCAGGCCCCGCCCGCGACGGCGACGCTGCGCCGGGCACTGCCCGGTGAGCACCTCGCGCCCGACTCCCCGGGCATGCTGCACCACCAGAAGGCCGAGGACGGCAACGGCAAGCTGACCCGCGGCATCGCCCGCCACTTCGCCCTCCCCGAGGACGACTTCGACCGCTGGCACTACCTCGCCCAGGTGGTGCAGGCGCGGGCCGTGGCCGCCGGCATCGAGCACTGGCGGGCCCACTGGCCGCGCTGCGCCGGCACGGTGGTCTGGCAGATCAACGACTGCTGGCCGGTCAGCTCCTGGGCCGCCATCGACGGCGACGGCCGGCTCAAGCCGCTCTACCACGAGCTGCGCCGCGTCTACGCGGACCGGCTGGTGACCCTCCAGCCCGGCACCGAGGGGCCCCGCCTCGCCGTGGTCAACCAGTCCGCGGACCCCTGGCACACCCGCGTGGCCCTGCGGCGGCTGCGGGCGGACGGCTCCGCCGTGGAGGAATCGGTGCGCGAGGTGAGCGTCGCACCGCGTTCCGTGACCCGGCTCGCGGTGCCGCGGGCCCTGGTGCCGGACGCGTCCTCGGCGAAGGAGTTCCTGGTCGCCGACGCCCGGCCGGACGCCGACGCCCGGTCCGACGCCGACGTGCCGGCGGGCTCCGGCGCACGGCCCGGGACCGGTTCCGGCGGGGAGACCTTGCGGAGCCTGTACTTCCCCGTCCCGGACAAGCACTTCGCCTACCCCGCGCCCCGCTACGACGTCACCGTCCGGGACCCGGCCGGCGACGGCTCCGGCACGGGCGCCGGCGGGGGTAGTGTCGAGGTCGTGGTGACAGCACACACCCTGGTTCGAGATCTCCTGCTGCAGCCCGACCGGCTGGGTCCGGACGCCGTCTGCGACACCGGGCTGCGCACCCTGCTGCCCGGTGAGAGCGTCCGCGTCCGGGTCGACGGCCTCACCGCCGCCGAGCGCGCCGGTCTCGACGCCGACGCGGTCCGCGCGGCCCTGTTCTGCGTGGAACCGGTGTGAGCGCCCCCACCGAACGCGTCACCATCAAGGACGTCGCGGCCGCCGCCGGCGTCTCCAAGGGCGCGGTGTCACTGGCGTTCAACCACAAGCCGGGCGTCTCCGAGGCCACACGGGAACGCATCTTCGCCGTCGCACGGCAACTGGGCTGGGCGCCGAACTCCTCGGCGCGCAGCCTGTCCCGGCAGTCGGTCGACACCATCGGCCTGGCCATCTGCCGGCCCGCCCGGCTGCTGGGACTCGAGCCGTTCTACATGGAGTTCATCTCCGGTATCGAGAGCGTGCTCGCCGAGCGGCACTGCTCCCTGCTGCTGCGCCTGGTCAGCAGCCTGGAGGAGGAGATCGTGCTGCAGGAGACCTGGTGGCGCGAGCGCCAGGTCGGCGGCTCGATCCTGGTGGACTTCCACCGCGACGATCCGCGTCTGGCCCCGATCAGGACGCTCGGGCTGCCGGCCGTCGCGGTGGGCCATCCGAGCCTCACCGGCGGCCTGCCCTCGCTGTGGACCGACGACGCCACGGCGACGGCCGAGGCCGTGCGCTATCTGGCGGCGCTGGGCCACCGCCGGATCGCCCGCGTCGGCGGACCGGCGGACCTCGGGCACAGCGCGATCCGCTGGACCGCCTTCCGGGAGACGATGGCGGGCCTCGGCCTGGACGGCTCCCTGCACGCGGAGACCGGTTTCTCCGGTGAGGAGGGCGCCCGCGCGACGCGGTCGCTGCTGCTGTCGGCGGACCGGCCCACCGCGATCGTCTACGACAACGACCTGATGGCGGTCGCGGGACTGGGCGTGGCCGCGGAGATGGGCATCTCCGTGCCCGACGAGCTGTCGCTGCTGGCCTGGGACGACTCCCAGCTGTGCCGGCTGACCCATCCGACGCTGTCCGCGATGAGCCATGACGTGCACGGGTTCGGCGCCCAGGTGGCGCGGGTGCTGTTCGACGTCATCGCCGGCCAGGACGTCGCCTCCCGTCCGGTGGCCACGCCCTCGCTCGTGCCCCGCGCCTCCACCGCGCCGCCTCGCGCGTAGCGGGGCGGCGGCCGGCGGAAGCGGCGGGGCGTCGAGGAAGTGGCGGCGTCGGCTCGCGGGGGCGGCGTGTCGGTCCGTCAGGAGACGGAGCAGGCACGTCCGTTGAGGGGGAACGCGGGGGGCACGCCGTTGCCTCCGCCGGACGAGCCGTTGAGGCCGAAGCTCACCGAGCCGCCCGCGGGGATGGTCCTCGTCCAGGACTCGTGGGTGACGCGGACCGCGCTGCCGCTCTGGGCGGCCCTGGCGTTCCAGACGGAGTTGATCGTCTGCGCGCCGGGGAAGGAGAAGGCGAGTTCCCAGCCGTCCACGGCCTGCGCGGAGGTGTTGTGGATGGTGACGTCGGCGTTGAAGGAGCTGCCCCAGTCGCTGAGCCGGTAGGTGACCGAGCAGGCCCCGGCGGTGTCGCTCCGGCCGGTGGTGACGGTCACGGTGGCCGAGCGCGCCGAGCGGTTGCCGGCGGCGTCGCGGGCGCGGCCGGCGAAGGGGTAGGCGGTGTTCGCGGCCAGGCCCGTCACGGTGGTGCCGGTCGTGGTGGCGGTGGCGACGGTGGTCTCGCCGGCACCGTCGACGCGGGCGACGTCGTAGCCGGTCACGCCGGTGTCGTCGGTGGCGGCCGGCCAGTCGAGGCGCACGCTGTCCGCGGTCACCCGGGAGGCGGTGGGGGCGCCCGGTGCCGTGGGCGGCGTGGTGTCCGCGCCGTTCCCGCCGCCGTCACCGTCGTCGGAGAAGACGCTCGCCTCCTTGGCGGTGGCCCTGATGCCGTCGGCGCCGTCGAAGAGGCGCCGGCCCCAGGCGGTCATGCTGTTCGCGTCGAAGTTCTGCACCAGGTCCAGGTACTCGACGCCGCCGCCGTTGCCGCTCCAGGACCAGCCGAGGTACCCGATGCCCAGCGCGTGGGCGTCGGCCATGATGGCGTCCTCGTCGGGGTCGCCGTCGGAGTGCATGTCGCCGAACTCGCCGATGACGACGGGCAGGTGGGCGCTGACGAAGTGGTCGAGATAGTCGCGGACCTCGGCGGCGGTGTCGTACACGCCGTACATGTGGATGTCGAAGACGGTGTTGCGCTCGGGGTCGGCGGCGAAGACCCCGGCGGCGTTGTCGCGCATGGTGAACGACCAGTCCTGGCCCCAGTTGGGGGCGTCGACCAGCAGCGTGTGGTCGATGCCCGCGTCGCGCAGCCGGCCGATGGCCGACTCGGTGTCGGCGGTCCAGGCGCTGTAGCCGGTATTGCCGAACGGCTCGTTGCCGATGTCCACCATGACGTACTTCTCCTGGCCCGCCAGTGCGCTCTTGACGCTCAGCCAGTAGTCCACGGCCTTCGACAGCGACACGGCGGCGCCCGACTCGCCGTAACCGGTGGTGTCGTGGGCCTCCAGGATGCAGACGAGGCGGTTCTGCTTGCACTGGCTGACGACGTTCGCGACGTCCGCGGTGTCGTTCTTCGCCCCCTGGTCGCCGGTGGCGAGGACGACGCGGGCCGCGTTGGCGCCCTTGGCCTTGATGTCCTTCAGCGCCTGCGCGGTGCGGCTCGGGTACCAGGCGTGCGCGTGGTTGACACCGCGCAGCACGAAGTCCGCGCCGTTCGCGTCCAGCAGTCGGCCGTCGCGGACGTGGAACCCGGTGGCCTCGGCGGCGGCCTCGGCGCGCGGGGCCCCGGCGCGTGGGGTCCCGGCGCCCGGGGCGGCGGCGTGTGCGGGGGCGGTGGTGGTGAGCAGGGCGGCGCACGCGGTGATGAGGGTGGCCGCGGCCAGTCTCGTTCTCATGGCAGTTCTCCCGGCTCGATGGACGGCGCGCCGCATGTCATATGCATGACAGGCAGACACGCGCCGTGGTGGTCGTGTGAGTGGTGCGACGACGAGGGCGTGCCCGCTCGGAGGGCGCCCGCTCGGGGTGGTGGCGCGGCGGTCAGGACCCAAACCGGTTAAGTCCGGCCGACGGGGTCGGTCGTACGGACTCGCTTTCGCGTCGCTCCTTCATGGCGCCCGCATACTGTGCCCGTAGCGCGACAGTGCTGTCCAGGCGTGCGGACACGTTTAGTCCGAGTTTAGAAACGGCCCCGTCGCTTTGGGGGAAACCGGCTCCCATAAACCGGTCTAGTGCAGCCCTGGGTCCATGGGTGTCACCGGTGTCCCGTCCTGTGGCGCGGCGGCCCGGGGAGGCGGTGGCCGCCGCGTCGCCCGCCGTGTCGCTGTTGGGCCGAACAGGTGACATCGCGTAAGAATTGGCTGATGCAGGCGATGAGTGCGAGTCAGGTGGGGGGAGCCGGTGAACAGCCACGACGTCACCGATGAACAGTGGGAGGGGCTCGCCCAGGTCGTCCCGCTCAGGGGCCGCGACGCCTGGCCGTCCGCGGTGGACCACCGCGTGCTGCCGGACGCCGAGACGGAGACGCGGCGCCGCTTCGTCGTCCTGAGGGTGAACGTCTTCGCCGACGCCCGGGAGGTCGCCGAGACGCTGATGTCCGGCGCCCCGGTGCTGCTGGACCTCACCGGCGCGGAGACCGAGGTCGCCAAGCGGGTGCTGGACTTCAGCACCGGCGTCGTCTTCGGGCTGGCCAGCGGCATGCACCGGGTCGACCGGAACGTGTTCCTGCTCACGCCGCCGGGCACCGAGGTCAGCGGGCTGATGGAGGAGGCGGCGGTTCCCGGGGCGTGACCCGGGCAGGGGCACGCCGGGCGCGTCCCCCGATCGGAGGAAGGGTGTCCGGGCAAAACGGTTCGGCCGCAGGGCCGCCCCCTACCGTCCGGGGCATGCCCGTCTCCTCGCAGCCGGCCGCCGGCCCGGCCCCGGTGTCGCAGTCGTCCGCGTCCGCGGCCGCCGCGGTGTCCCCGCCCGTGCCTTCGGCGCCCTCGGCGCCCAACTCGCCCGGGGCGCCCTCCTCGCCCCTGTCGCCCGCGCCCCCGCCTTCGTCGCCCTCGTCTTCGCCGTCCAGGCCTTCGCCGACCTCGCCGTCGTCCCCGTCCGCCGGGCAGCCGTCGGCCGTCCCGGAGGACGGCGGGCGGCGGCCCGTTCGTCCGTGCCTGACCGAGCTGCGGCTGTCCGCGTTCGCCGGGCACCGCGGGGTCCGGGTGCCGCTCGGGCCGCTGACGCTGCTGGCCGGGCCGAGCGGGTCCGGCAAGAGCGGTGCGCTGCGGGCCTACGAGGCGCTCGCGCGGCTCGCGAGCGGCGCCGAGCTGGGCGAGGTGTTCCCGGACCCGCTCGCCTGCGTGCCCGAGGACGCCCGGCCGGACGGCCGGCGCCGCCGCGGCTTCCGCATCGGCTGCACCGCGGACGGGCCCGAGGGGCCGGTCCGGCTGGACGTCGCCGTGCAGGCCGAACCCGCGCTGCGGATCGCGGGGGAGAGGCTGAGCGCGGGCGGAAGGGCGCTGCTGGAGACGGCGCTGCGCGATCCGCGGCGTCCGGCGGTCCAGGCCGCCTGGTACACGGCCGGCCCCGCGGCCGTGACCCGGGCGGCGCTGCCCGACGACCGGCTCGGCACCGCGCTGCTGCCGCTGCGGGTGTCCGGCAGCACGGACGGGCAGCGGCAGGTCGTGGCCGCCGCCGAGCAGATGCTGGTCGCCCTGCGGTCGGTGTTCGCCTGCGCGCCGCTGCCCGCCCGGATGCGCGTGCCCGCGCCCCTCGGCGCCGGCCGGCTGCTGCGCGGCTGCGACAACCTCGCCGCCGTCCTCGCCCGCACGCGCACCGAGTGCGGGCGGCGGCACGCCCTGTTCGTGGAGGCGGTGCGGGCCGGGTGCGCCGGGCCGGTGGCCGACGTCCTGACCGAGCCGGTCGCGGGCGGCCGGGTGCGGGCGGTGCTGGTGCGCGGGGACGGCAGGCGCACCGGGTTCGAGCGGCTGGGGGACGGGGAACTGCGGTACTCGGCGCTGGCGCTGGTGCTGCTGACCGGGCCGGGCGTGCTGGAGGTGGACCCGGTGGGAGAGGTGCCGGCGGCCCTGCAGACGCTGACGGTGCTCGCCGACGGCCTCGACCTGGGGCTGGATTCCCGGCAGCGCGCCGGGCTGCTGCGACTGGCGGAGCGGATGTGCGAGCGGGGACACATCCGCCTCGCGGCGGCGGTGAGCGACGCCTCCTGGGCGCGTGAGGCGGGGGCGGCGCGAGTGGTAGACCTGGTGCCGTGACCGACTCCGAAGACCACCCGGACCTCGCCGGACTGCAGCGGCGGCTGGCCGAGTTCGCCGCCGCGCGGGACTGGCAGCCGTACCACACCCCGAAGAACCTGGTCGCCGCGCTCAGCGTCGAGGCGTCCGAACTGGTGGAGATCTTCCAGTGGTTGACTCCCGAGGAGTCGGCGCGGGTGATGGCCGACCCGGACACCGCGCACCGGGTGCGCGACGAGATCGCGGACGTCCTGGCGTACCTGCTGCAGCTGTGCGAGGTGCTCGGCGTGGACCCGCTGGCGGCGCTGGCCGCCAAGATCGAGCGGAACGAGCACAGGTTCCCGTTCCCGGGCGAGCCCGAGGCGCCCGAAGGGAATTGAGCACTCCGTTATCACTCTGCGCAATCGTTCGACCGGCCGCTACCGATTTGTTGTCCACAGATTTCGGTCTTCCTCTGGCTTTTCGTCTCACGGGCCTTCACTCTGGGTAGTGAACAAGGGAGTTCGGGCAGACGTGCGAAGAGCGCGTGGGGAGATACGGGGGCAGCGCATGGACGCGGTGCGGCTCATCCAGGCGAGCAGACGTGCCCTGGCGGACAGCGGCGAAGCCCCCGGAATCCTGGCGGAGGCATGGCAGGCGCAGGCCCTGGCGCAGGCGATCGGCAGCCGGCTCGCGGTCTCCGGGCCGCCCGAGCTGCGCGGCGAGGCCCTCGGACTGACGGAGCTGGCGGGCCGGGGCTGCGGCGTGCTGGACACGCCGGACCTCGACCCCGGGGGATTACGGGCCGCACAGCTGACCGAGCTGACCGACGCGCGCCGCGCGCTGCTGTGCCTGGGCGGGCTGCTCGGCGAGGTCGGCATCGCGCTGGTCGGCGTCGCCAGCTCGGCCGCCGACGAGCGCACGTACTGGCAGTGCATGGAGGCGATCGACGCGGCCGACGAGTCCAGGGACCGGGTCCGCGAGATGCTGCGCAAACTGGCGGCCCGGGAGGCGGCGGCCCTGCCGGAGCGGGAGGCCGGCTGAGCCGCCCGGCCCGTCGCCCGCCCGCGTCCGGTTCCGGGGTGCCGTCCGGCAGGATGGGGGCATGGATCTTCGCATCTTCACCGAGCCCCAGCAGGGGGCGAGCTACGAGACCCTGCTCACCGTGGCCAAGGCCACCGAGGACCTGGGCTTCGACGCCTTCTTCCGCAGCGACCACTACCTGCGCATGGGCGACGTGCACGGCCTGCCCGGCCCCACCGACGCCTGGATCACCCTCGCCGGACTCGCCCGCGAGACCAAGCGCATCCGGCTGGGCACGCTGATGACCGCCGCCACCTTCCGGCTGCCCGGCGTGCTCGCCATCCAGGTCGCCCAGGTCGACCAGATGTCCGGCGGCCGGGTCGAGCTGGGCCTGGGCGCGGGCTGGTACGAGGAGGAGCACCAGGCGTACGGCATCCCGTTCCCGAAGGAGAAGTTCGCCCGCCTGGAGGAGCAGCTGGCCATCGTCACCGGCCTGTGGGCGACCGAGGTCGGCAAGACCTTCGACTTCCGCGGCACCCACTACCAGCTGACCGACTCGCCCGCGCTGCCCAAGCCGGCCCAGGCCAAGGTGCCGGTGCTCATCGGCGGGCACGGCGCGACCCGCACGCCCAGGCTGGCCGCCCAGTACGCCGACGAGTTCAACATGCCCTTCGCCTCCGTCGAGGACAGCGAGCGGCAGTTCGGCCGGGTGCGGGCCGCCGCCGAGCAGGCCGGCCGCGCCGCCGGCGACCTGACGTACTCCAACGCCCTCGTCGTCTGCGTCGGCCGCGACGACGCGGAGGTCGCCCGCCGGGCCGCCGCCATCGGCCGCGAGGTGGACGAGCTGAAGGCCAACGGCCTGGCCGGCTCCCCGGCCGAGGTCGTCGACAAGATCGGCCGTTACGCCGAGATCGGCTCCCAGCGGATCTACCTGCAGGTCCTGGACCTGTCCGACCTGGACCACCTGGAGCTGATCTCCTCCCAGGTCCAGTCGCAGCTGGCGTAGTCGCAGAGGTCGCAGGGGGCCCGTCCCCGCCGCCGCCAGGCG
>NZ_LR732544.1:6968274-6972360 GCF_902506575.1 Streptomyces mexicanus
GGGCAGCCCGGGCGGGGCGTTCGCCCGAGGCCGTCCGGCCGGGAGTGTCTGCCCGTGAGTGTCTGCCCGGGGACGTGCGCCTGGGCCGGTGGAGGAGCGGGCGCGCCTGCGGAGGCTCAGTGGGGCTGCGGGCCGCGCCGTTGCGGCAGGGTCACCACGGAGGCGTCACCGGGGCCGGCCGGGGGCAGGCCCGCGACCTGGGCGAGCAGGTCGCACCAGGAGGCCAGATGGGCGGCCGTGTCCGGGACGCCGCCCAGGCCCTCGCGCGGGGTCCAGGAGGCGCGGATCTCGATCTGCGAGGCGGAGGGGCGCGCCGCCAGCCCGCCGAAGTAGTGCGAGCTGGCCCGGGTGACGGTGCCGCTCGGCTCGCCGTACGTCAGCCCCCGGGCCTGCAGCGCTCCGGTCAGCCACGACCAGCACACCTCCGGCAGCAGCGGGTCGGCGGCCATCTCCGGCTCCAGCTCCGCCCGCACCAGCGTCACCAGGCGGAACGTCCCGCGCCAGGCGTCGTGCCCGGCCGGGTCGTGCAGCAGCACCAGACGGCCGTCGGCGAGGTCCTGCTCACCGTCGACGACCGTGGCCTCCAGCGCGTGCGCGTACGGCGCCAGGCGCTGCGGCGGCGGCACCTGCTCGACCTCCACCTGCGGCCGCAGCCGCGCGGTCCGCAACGCCTCGACGGCCGTCCGGAACGGCGACGGAACCTGATCCGTCACCTGATCCGCCCTGCTCGCACGCCCTTCCCCCTCCTTCGCGTCGTCCATTCCGCCAGCGCCGTCCGACAGTCGTCCCTGAGCCGCAGCCATGCCGGGAAGATTAAGGGGAACCGGGCCGTCGTGCAGGGCAACACACCCCGTCGCCCGCGGCGCCGGCCCCCGGTGCCCGCACACCGCGGCCGTCGCGCCGGTGGGGCCGTGCGAGACTTGCCCCGTGAGTGCCAACGACACGCCCGTCCGTCACCAGCCGCCGACCGCCACCTACGACTCCGCCTTCCTCAAGGCGTGCAGGCGTGAACCGGTGCCGCACACGCCCGTGTGGTTCATGCGGCAGGCCGGGCGCTCCCTGCCGGAGTACCGCAAGGTGCGCGAGGGCATCCCCATGCTGGAGTCCTGCATGCGCCCGGAGCTGATCACCGAGATCACGCTGCAGCCGGTGCGTCGGCACGGCGTGGACGCGGCGATCTACTTCAGCGACATCGTCGTGCCGCTGAAGGCCATCGGGGTCGGGCTCGACATCGAGCCCGGCGTCGGCCCGGTCGTCGACCGCCCGTTCCGCACCCGCGAGGACCTGGCCCGGCTGCGCGAGCTGACCCCCGAGGACGTCCCCTACGTCACCGAGGCGGTCGGCCTGCTCACCCGGGAGCTGGGCGCCACCCCGCTGATCGGCTTCGCCGGCGCGCCCTTCACCCTGGCGAGCTACCTGGTCGAGGGCGGCCCGTCGCGCACGTACGAGAACGCCAAGGCGATGATGTACGGCGACCCCGAGCTGTGGGCCGACCTGCTCGACCGCCTCGCCGACATCACGGCCGCCTTCCTGAAGGTGCAGATCGAGGCGGGCGCGAGCGCCGTGCAGCTGTTCGACTCCTGGGCCGGGGCGCTCGCCCCCGCCGACTACCGCCGCTCGGTGCTGCCGGCTTCCGCGAAGGTGTTCCAGGCCGTCGCCGGGTACGGCGTGCCGCGCATCCACCTCGGGGTCGGCACCGGCGAGCTGCTGGGCCTGATGGGCGAGGCCGGCGCGGACGTCGTCGGCGTCGACTGGCGCGTCCCGCTGGACGAGGCCGCCCGCCGCGTCGGCCCCGGCAGGGCGCTGCAGGGCAACCTGGACCCGACGGTGCTGTTCGCGCCCCGCCGGGCCGTCGAGGCCAAGACCCGCGAGGTGCTGGACGCCGCCGCGGGCCTGGAGGGCCACGTCTTCAACCTGGGTCACGGCGTCATGCCGTCCACCGACCCCGACGCCCTGACCCGGCTCGTGGAGTACGTGCACACGCAGACCGCCCGCTGACCCCGTACCGGCCGGCGCCGCCGCCCCGGCCCCGTCCTCACCAGCCCGACCAGCGCGGCCGGGCCCGCCGCCCGACCAGCAGGCCGCGCGGCTCGGGCGGGGGCGGGGTACCGGGGCGCAGCGGCAGCGCGATCAGCAGGCCGGCCACGAAGCCGACGACATGGGCCGCGTACGCCACCGTGCCCGCCTGGGCGACGCCCTCGCCGGCGGAGTAGAACGCCTGCAGCACGAACCAGAAGCCCAGCACCAGCCAGGCCGGCAACCGCAGCGGCAGGAAGATCAGGAACGGTACGAGGACCCAGACCCGGGCCCTCGGGTACAGCACCAGATAGGCGCCGAGCACGCCGGCGATCGCCCCGGACGCGCCGATCAGCGGCTGGCCGGAGTCGGCGTTGAGCAGCGCGAAACCGTATCCGGCGGCGTATCCGCAGACCACGTAGAACAGCAGGAACCGCAGGTGTCCCATGCGGTCCTCGATGTTGTTCCCGAAGATGAACAGGAACAGCATGTTGCCCAGCAGGTGCACCCAGCTGCCGTGCAGGAACATCGCGGTGAGCACCGACAGCTCGGCCGACTTGTCGTAGCCCGGCGGGCCCAGCACGCAGCCCGGCCCGTGCGGGCCGACGCCCACGGTGCCCGTCGGCACCAGTGACGGCATGCGGTGGTGGATCAGCTCGCGCGGAACCAGGGCGTAGTGCTCGGTGAACGCCTGCAGATCGCACAGCTGGGCCAGCGAGCCGCCGCCCGTCACCGACCCGGAGATGCCGGGCGTGGACAGGAACACGACGATGTTCGCGACGATCAGGGCGTACGTCACCCAAGGGGTGCGCCGCACCGGGTTCACATCATGGACCGGGATGACCACAGGGGAGTAGTGCCCCGGATGCGTGCGGTGAATCGGTGGACGCCCCCGTCCGGCCCCGCCGGCGTCCCGGCCCTCGCCCGCGCCCGGTGACGCGGCGGCCGCCCGGACGCGGCGGCCGGTGAGCGTTCAGCGCGCGCCGTCGCGGATCTTCGCGGCGGCCTTCCGGGCGGCCACCAGCACGGGGTCCCACACCGGCGAGAACGGCGGCGCGTACCCCAGGTCGAGGGCCGTCATCTGCTCCACCGTCAGCCCGGCCGTGAGCGCGACCGCCGCGACGTCGACCCGTTTGGCCGCGCCCTCCCGGCCCACGATCTGCACGCCGAGCAGGCGTCCGGTGCGGCGTTCGGCGAGCATCTTCACCGTCATGGGGGAGGCGCCCGGGTAGTAGCCCGCGCGGCTGGTGGACTCGACGGTGACGGTCTCGAACCGCAGGCCCACGCGGCGGGCGTCCTTCTCGCGCAGCCCGGTGCGGGCGATCTCCAGCTCGCACACCTTGCTCACCGCGGTGCCGACCACACCGGGGAAGGTGGCGTAGCCGCCGCCGGCGTTGGTGCCGATGATCTGGCCGTGCTTGTTGGCGTGGGTGCCCAGCGGGACGTACCGCTGCTGCCCGGAGACCAGGTCCAGGACCTCCACGCAATCCCCGCCCGCCCAGATGTTCTCGTGGCCGCGCACCCGCATCGCGCGGTCGGTGAGCAGGCCGCCGTGCGCGCCGAGCGGAAGCCCGGCCGCCCGCGCGAGCTCCGTCTGCGGGCGCACCCCGATGCCCAGCACCACCACGTCCGCCGGGTACTCGGCGTCCTCGGTGGCCACCGCCCGGACCCGTCCGTCCTCGCCGGTGAGGACCTTGGTCACCTCCGCCCCGCCGACCATGGTGATGCCGAGGCCCTCCATGGCCTCGCGCACGAGCCGGCCCATGTCGGCGTCGAGCGTCGACATCGGCTCGGCGCCCCGGTTGACGACCGTCACCTCGTAGCCCCGCTTGATCAGGGCCTCGGCCATCTCGACACCGATGTACCCGGCGCCGACCACCACGGCCCGGCGCCCCTCACGCGTGCGCGTCAGACTGTCGAGGAGCGCCTGGCCGTCGTCCAGGGTCTGCACGCCGTGCACGCCGGGCGCGTCGATGCCGGGCATGTCGGGGCGGACCGGCCGGGCCCCGGTGGCGATCACGAGTTTGTCGTACGCCGCCCAGGACTCGGCGCCGGAATCGACGTCCCGCG
>NZ_LR732544.1:6972461-6989863 GCF_902506575.1 Streptomyces mexicanus
TGGCTCGCCACCGACCGTTCACGCAGCGCCGGGCGGGTGCGGCGGGTCGGCCATGAGCCGACGGCGTCCCCGGAGAGGCCGGCCGGCCGTAGGACGGCCGCGTCGCACCGCACGTCGGCGCTTCGTGTGCCCCCCCCGGGCCCGGCCGGCCGACCGCGGTGCCGATCCCGCAAGTGGTAGCCGTCACACGAGCGGATCATGGCCCCAGTTCATCAAGGAGTCCCGCCATTTGGTGTCCCGTACGTCACCCTGGGGTCGCTGGGCCAGGTGCCGACGGATGTAGCCCACGACCTTGCGCATGTGCAGGTAGTCGTCGTCCGAGAGGTCGCTCTTCTGCGTCCGCAGGATCTCCACGATGCGCCGGCCGGAGGCGTGCCCGGTGGACTCGCCCCCGTCCTTGTGCTGCCCGGCGCTGCGTGAACGGTCGGTGGCGAGCCACTTCTCCAGTGCGGCCGGTGTCATGTTCACCAACTCACGGAACGCCTGGTCGACCTCTTTGCGTTCGTCGCCGTCCACGCCCGGCTCACTTCTTCTTCAGCGCGGACGGCCTGTGCACCGCCGTCCTGCCGGACTTCTCGCTGCGGACCTGGTACTGCGGGTCGTCCGGCGAGGCGTCCACCGTGCGCCCCGCGGCCTCGGTGCGGTCGGTGATCTCCTCTTCCACCTCGCCCTCGGCCCGGCTGCCGTGGCTGCGCCAGGTGACATGATCACCCTTCTTGAGCTTTCCACCCGGTGAGCGCTTCTTCGCCATGCCGACTCCTTCGCCTGTGCGGCGGGATGCTCCCGTTCTTCCAGCGTGGGGACTTCCGTCCGATTCCGCGAGGCGAGAGGCCCGCCCGCCCGGCGGCGCGGAGCGCTCCCGGTCCCGCCCGGTGCCTGGTGGCAGGGCCTCAACCGGGCCGACCGTCGTCCGGTCCGCTCGCGGCGCGGTCGGCCCGTCCGCCGGCGCCGAGTCTGCCGGTGGCGCGCAGCGGCCGCCCGGAGTCCCAGCGGGGCAGATCGCGGCGGGCCAGTCGTACCACCACGGGCGGCAGGACCCAGCGCAAGGGCTGGAGCAGACGCAGCCACGCAGGGACGTAGACGGCGGTGCTGCGGCGCTCGACCGCCCGCGCCAGGCGGGCGGCGACCGCGTCGGCCGGGTGGATGGTCCGGGCGCCAGGGGGCATGTGCACGCGCAGTTCGTGCAGGGCCGCGAAACCCTCCGCGTCGCGGATCATGTCGGTGTCCGTCCAGCCGGGGTAGGCCACGCCCACCGCGACCCCCTCGTGCGCCACTTCCGCCTGCAGGGAGCGGGCGAAGGCTTCCGCACCCGCCTTGGAGGCGCAGTAGGCGCTCATCATCGGGGTGGCTCCGATGGACGCGAGCGACGCGATCTGCAGGAAGTAGCCCGCCGTCGCCCTCAGATCGGGCAGGAACGCCCGTGCCGTGTGGGCGCTGCCCGTCAGATTAACGTCGATGACACGGCGCCACGAGGCGGGATCCGACGTGGCGAAAGGTCCTCCCTCGGCGATACCCGCGTTCGCCACGACCGCCGACGGCCGACCGAGGGTGCTGCGGACCTCGCCCGCGGCGTCGTCCAGCCCGCGGGGGTCGGTGACATCCACTTCGAGTGGCAGCGCCGCGGTGGGCACGGATGCCGCCACGGCGTCCAGCCCGGCCCCCTCGTGACCGAGGAGTGCCAGGCGCGCCCCGCGCCGGGCCAGTTCGTGCGCCAGTGCCGCTCCCAGCCCGCGCGCGGCTCCGGTGATCACGACGGTGCGGTCCTGGAGGGGGCTGTCCGTCACCGGCCGTCCCGTCGTGGACGCTCCTGCCTGGAGCCAGGCTCACCGGAGCCTCCTGCCGACGGGCCCCCTCGGCTCAGAGCCGGGTCCGCAGAACACGTCCCGGGCGAGGGGGGCGGGCCGACCGGATCCGTACCGGGCGAAGGGAGCCACCGGGTGGAGATGTGCACACCGCCGACCGGCCGACCACCCGACTGGGAGGCAGCGGCCAGACAGAACCGGACCCACATGTTCAGCTGGATCTCCTTCGCCACGCGCAGGTGCGAGTACAGAAGGTGCACCAAGCGGGTGCCGGGGCAGGCCCACAGTTCGATCTCGAACACCAGCAGGCCGTCGTCCTCCCGCGCACGGAACTGCACCTGGCCGGCCTCCATGTGGCCGCGCAGGGTCACCAGGTGCAGGCGTTCGGCGTCGCGGTGCACGACCTTGACGGGGCCGTTCCATGGTCCCGGCATCTCCACCACGAACTCGTCGGGGACGTCCAGACCCTGGTCGCGCAGCTCACCGATGCGGATGTCGACCACCTCGGAGGGCACGAAGCGTTTGAAGTCGCAGCAGACCCATTCGATGAGCCGGCCGGGATCGACCTCGGCATCGGCGATGCGCACGCGAAAGAGGCGGTGGAACAGGGGGCCGCAGCCGTCCTGCGCCAGCTGCACCCGGTCGTCGACGGCTTCGCGTGGCAGCTGCGGCGGAAGGTCCGTGCTGTCTCCCCGGCACTCGCCGCCTCGGTACAAAGGTGTCGTCTCCCACAGATAGCGCCACGTGACCAGGGCTGTGCCCAGCAGCCATCGTGCGAGGACGGTGACTGCCCGAGGGCAGTAAGGGCGTGTCATCCGGAATCCCGAGACGGACGAAGAAACGCACATGCCACGGCAACTGAGTACCCGAACAAATCGGGTACTCAACAGAGGAAGAGACCGGACGAGCGACCGCGGAGGCCCCATGGTGGTCCGAGTACTGCAGGCCGCGGGTGTGCGGAGTTCCCATCTGCACCTCGCCTCGCTCGCGACCATCGGTCTGTGCGTGACCTTGTGGGTGCGCGCCAAGACCGTCGACCAGGAGCAACGCGGGAACGCCGAGCGGCGCGCGCTCTTCGTGGGCCTGTGGCCGCCGACGCTCTGGCTGATCGGCGACTCGCTCGAGACTCCGGGTGATCGCCTTGGGTGACTGGGTCTTCGGCCGGCTCGACGCCGTACGCGCGTGGCGGGAGCTGGCGGACGCACGCGTCAACTACTCGGTCGACGAGGTGCGCCGGCCGGCCTGGAACATCGACCTGCATCGCACCGCGCTGCCCGAGGAGCGGCCGGGCCCGCCGGAGCCTGGAGGCCCGTGGGAACAGGCCTGCCGCCTGGTCCGCGACTACGAGTTCTCGCCGCCGGAGATCGTGCGCGCGCTCTACGATCCGGCCGCACCGCTGCTCGGCCGTGACATGTTGCTGGAGGCACGGTTCCACGGCATGCACTTCTACTGCGGCGTACGCGTCACCGAGGTGGTGGACGCCACGCGCGACGGCGACGAGCGCGTCTGGGGCTGGGCCTACGAGACCCTGGAAGGCCACCTGGAACGTGGCAAGGTCATGTATGAAGTCGTCAAGCGCCAGAAGACCGGCGAGGTGCTGTTCGTGGTCTCCTGCCATTCGCAGGGCGCCCCGACCCTGGACCCGATCACCTCCCTCGGGTGGCGCCTTTTCGGCCGCCGCACCCAGCTGCGCTTCTACCGCAGGTGCGGCCAACGGCTACGCCTGTTCGTCGAGGCCACGCTGCGCGGCGAGCACCCGCCGCCCGGCCCCTCCTCCGCCCGCCCCGCGCCCTGAGTGCCCGGTCAGGCCACCGGGCGCATGTCCTGCCGTGCCGGGGCCGAGCTGAGCGGGGTGGTCGGCGCCGGAGTGGTGGCGCCGAGGACCTGGCGGTAGACCGCCTCGTAGCCGGCCGCCATGGTCTGCGGCTGGAAGTGGTCGATCACGTGGTCGCGGCAGGCCCGCGGGTCGATCGAGGCCACCTGCTCGATCGCGTCGGGCAGTTCGGCGGCGTCGTCGCGGACCAGGCCGGTCACCCCGTCGACCACGACCTCCGGCACCGAGCCGCGGCGCAGCGTGACCACGGGAGTGCCGCACACCATGGCCTCGATCATCACCATGCCGAACGGCTCTTCCCACTGCAGAGGGAACAGCAGGCAGCGCGCACGGGCCAGCAGGCGCTTCTTGCGCTCCCCGGTGACCTCGCCCAGCCACTCCACCCCCGGGCCGAGGCGCGGCTTGATCTCGCTGTCGAAGTAGGCGCGTTCGGCGGGTTCGCTGCACTTTGCGGCGAGCTTGATCTCCCGGCCGGCGGCGACGGCCGCGTCGATCGCCAGGTGCATGCCCTTGTCCGGGGTGCAGCGGCCCAGGAAGAAGACCCAGTCCTCCTTGTCGCGGCGGTAGGGGAAGTCGGCGGCGCGCAGCGCGTTGTGCACGGTGCCCGCCCAGTTCAGGTCGGGCGCCTGGGCACGCTGCGACTGCGAGATCGCCACCAGGTGCACGCTGTCGCCGAGGTGGCGGTAGTAGTCGCCGGGCTCGCCGTCCAGCGGACCGTGGGTGGTGACCACCGTGGGCACCCGGCGGCCGCGGGCGAGCAGCGGACCGGCGAGGGTGTGGTCGTGGACGACGTCCACGTCGAGGTCGTCCAGCAGCCGGCCGGCGGCCGCGGCGTGCAGCACTTCCGGCAGCGGCTCGCCCAGCCGCGGGCCCTGCGGCAGGTCGTAGGTGCGCAGCATGCGGTGGGCCCGGGTGCCGTTGCGGCCCGCGGCGATCAGGGTGACGTCGTGGCCGCGTTCGACCAGCGCGTCGGTGAGGTCGGCACACATCGCCTCGATGCCCCCGTAGCCGCGCGGCGGGAGTTCGAACCACGGCGGCGCGACCATGGCGATACGAAGCGGCCGGTTGCTCACGTAAGGCTCCTTTCTCGTCGGTCCGCCGCCCGGAGTGCTCCCGCGGCGGACGCGCGCCCGTGGCCCGCGGGCAGGCCACGGTTCCGCCGCGCCTCGGCGTGCCGTGACCCGCCCGCAGGCAGGGGCGAGTGGATGGGAGGAGGGCCGGCCGCGGACGGCGTCGGCCGCGGCGCGGGTCGCACACGGCCGGCAGACACCGGTGTGCGGCGTGCGGTGTGCGACAGCGGGAGAAGGTCTGATACGTGGCCGTCAGGCGGCAGGAGGATCGACGGCCGTGCACGGACAGGGCTCGTCGGTCAGCCGGAGCCCGGACGGCAGCCCGGTGACCTCCACCCGGCCGCCCAAGTCCACGGTGAGGCTCGCCCGGGCCGTGCCGAGCGGGATGTCGGTGATCCGCAGCGGCAGGAAGGCGTCGGGCAGGTCCGGCCGCACCCGCAGCACCCCGTGCGGCAGGCACACCTCGGCGCCCAGCAGCACGCGCAGCAGGTGCACGGGGGTCGCCGAGGCCCAGGCCTGCGGGGAGCAGGCCGCCGGGTAGGGCACCGGACGGGCGTACTCGGCGCGGTCGAAGCCGCACAGCAGCTCCGGCAGCCGCCCGCCGAAGGCCGCCGCCGCGTCCAGCACGGCCTCGGCGACACGGCGGGCGTGGCCGGTGAAGCCGTAGCGCATCAGGCCGGCGGCGACGATGCCGCTGTCGTGCGGCCAGACGGAGCCGTTGTGGTAGCTCATCGGGTTGTACGCGGCCATCGTGGTGGCGAGGGTGCGCACCCCCCAGCCGCTGAACATCTCCGGCGACAGCAGCCGGTCGGCTACGGCCCGCGCCCGGCCGGCATCCACGACACCGGTCCACAGGCAGTGCCCCATGTTGGAGGCGAGCGCGTCGACCGGGCGCTTGTCGCCGTCCAGCGCCTCGGCGTACCAGCCGCGGTCCGGCAGCCAGAACCGCGCCTCGAAGCGTTCCCTGAGCAGCCGGGCCCGCTGCCGCCAGCGGGCCGCCCCGGCGGCGTCGTTCTCCAGGTGCTCGGCCAGCAGCGCCCGCGCACGGTAGGCGGCGTGGACGTACCCCTGCACCTCGGCCAGGGCGATCGGGGTCTCGGCGATCCGGCCGTCGGCGCTGTTGACGCCGTCCCACGAGTCCTTCCAGCCCTGGTTGGCCAGGCCCCGGTCGGTGGACCTGCGGTACTCGACGAACCCGTCGCCGTCCCGGTCGCCGTACTTCTCGATCCAGGCCATCGCCCGGTCCGCGTGCGGCAGCAGCTCCCGTACCGCCTCCGGGGAGACACCCCACCGGCACAGCTGGCCGAGCAGCATCACGAACAGCGGGGTGGCGTCGACGGTGCCGTAGTACACCGTGCCGCCGAGCGCGAGGGACGCCTCCACCCCGAAACGCAGCTCGTGCGGGATCTTCCCGGGCTCCTCCTCGGTGACCGGGTCGGTGACCGTGCCCTGATGGCGGGCGAGGACCTGCGCGGTGCCGAGCGCGAGCTGCGGGTCCAGCGGCAGCGCCATCAGCGAGGTGAGGATCGAGTCGCGGCCGAACAGCGCCATGAACCAGGGCGCTCCGGCCGCCACCACGGGGGTGTCCGGCCGCTCCGGGTCGAAGATCCTGAGCGCTCCGAGATCCTGGCAGCTGCGGCCCAGGGTGTGGGAGAGCGACTCGTCGGCGGTGCGCACACGGGGTCCGGACTGCCGCCAGGCACTGGTCCGCACGGACGGCCCGGCCTGCTCCACCGGCCGCTCCAGGGGGAACGAGGTCGGCGTCTCCTCCCCGTCGATGACCGGGGTGACCAGCACGGACGCCCGCCAGGTGCCGCGCGGCGGCACCACGGCGCGGAAGGTGAGCTGCCCGGGCGAGCACACGGCGTCCTCGGCCACCACCCGCACGCCCCGGCTCTGCCCGTGCCACTGCCGGGTCATCGCCAGCACGCCGTCGCCGTAGTCGACGCCGTACTGCCCGCGCGGCTGGACCCGGCCTTCCTTCACCTCGAACAGGTCGGCGAAGTCCGCCTCGACGCGCAGGGTCAGGTGACAGGCGGCGGCCTCGTTGCCCAGGTTGCGCAGCACCAGGTCCTCGCGCATCCCCGCGCCCACGAACCGGTGCCGCTCCACCAGCACGGTGGCCTCGCTGCGCCCCGGGCGGGGGCGGGCCCGGCCGAGGAACAGCGCCTCGTACGGCTCCTGCGCGATGACGGTGAGCGGGTCCACCTCCTCGTCGTCCAGCCGCAGTTGCCAGACGGACAGGATCCGGGTGTCGCGGTGGAAAAGCCCCTGCGGGGTACCCGCCACGAGATCCCCGCCCCGCTCGGACAGACAGAACGACGATCCCTCGATCAACGTCACCAGGTCGCTGCTGCTCCCCGTCGCCTCTCCGGCGAACGTCCAGCCCTCGCCCATCGATCACCTTCCCCAGCAGAAAGACGATGCGACCGGGATTTCTTATACGACGTAACTCAACTTTCCTGCAAGCTCAGCCTGGACATTGCGGAGTCGGCCCGGCTGATGCCGCGCCCGGTCCACGGGGAGCAGCCACACCGACCTTTCACCGTCCCGGGGGCGCCGCACCCGTGCCGGATCCGCTCCCGGGGCCGTATCCTGCGCGACACGCGACCGGACGATCGCTTGGCCGCAGGTGACGTCCTGTGACAGGTGCCGTCCTGCCCGAGGTGACGTCCTGCGACACGCGGCCGGACGAGCACCCGCGGCGCACGACGAGACGAGGAGTGCGAGGACATGACGCATCAGGCCGGGGCACCGCACCGCGCGGCGCAGCCGGGGGTCGAGCCGTACGACGAGCTGACCGTGCCCGTCGCCGGCGGTGAACTCGCCGTGCTGCGCTGGCCCGCGGCCGCGCCGGACGCCCCCGTGGTGCTCGCGGCGCACGGCATCACCGCCAACGCGCTGTCCTGGGCCCGGGTCGCCCACCACCTCGCCGGCCGGGTCACCCTGATCGCACCGGATCTGCGGGGCCGGGCCGCCAGCCGCCGGCTGCCGGGCCCGTACGGCATCGCCGCACACGCCGCCGACATGGCCGCCCTCGCCGACGCCTTCGGCCTGCGGGGCGCGGTGCTCGCCGGGCACTCGATGGGCGCCTTCGTCGCCGCGTACACCGGCGTGCACCACCCCGCGCGGTTCGCCTCGCTGGTCCTCGTCGACGGCGGACTCGGCTTCCCCGCACCGACGCACACGGACCCGGACGCCGTGCTGGAGGCCGTCCTCGGCCCGGCGATGCGCCGGCTGGCCATGACCTTCCCCGACCGCGACGTCTACCGCGACTACTGGCGGGCCCACCCCGCCTTCGCCGGCGCGTGGTCGCCCTGGGTGGACGCCTACATCCTGCGCGACCTCGTCGGCACCGAGCCGCACCTGCGCTCCTCCTGCGTCCTGGACGCCGTCCGCCGTGACGGCACGCAGGTGCTGCGCGATCCGGAGGTACTGGCCGCGGTGCGGCAACTACGGCTGCCGGCCCGGCTGTTGTGGGCGGAGCGGGGCCTGATGGACGAGCCGCAGGGGCTCTACGACGAGCAACGCCTGGCCGCCGCGGGCCTCGACCCCGGCCGGCCGGTGACGCACCGGGTGGGCGGCGTCAACCATTACACGGTGCTCGTCGGGGACGACGGCGCGCGGACGGTGGCGGGCCATCTGCTCGACGCGGCGGGCGCGGGCGACCGTGCGACGGTGCGGTGAGAGCGGGCCGGGCCGCCGCCGGCGGCGGCGGTCAACGGCGTGGGGCTGTGCGGGAGTTGTTCCGGATGCAGGGGAGTGAGCTGTGCGGGTTCCGATGACGGTCGCGGACTTCCTGGAGCGGGCCGAGCTGGGCTTCGCCTCCGACCCCGGTGTGGTGGACGAGCCGGACCAGCCCGGCGCGCCCGTACCGGAGTCCACCTACGGGCGGTTCGCCGAGCGGGTGGCGGTGGTCGGCCACAACTCCGCGCGGCTGCTGGAGCTGCTCTTCGCGGTGCCGATGAGCGGCCGGATCTGCGTGCCGGTCAACTTCCGTCTCAGCCCGGACGAGGTCGCGTACGTGGTGGAGCAGAGCGGCGCGTCGGTGCTGCTCGTCGATGCCGAGCTGGACGGGGCCCTGTCGCGGGTGAAGGCACGCCACCGGTTCGTCCTCGGGGAGCAGACGGACAACGAGCTGATGCGGTTCGGCGTGACACCCCGCCCGTGGTCGGAGCCGGACGAGGACGCCACCGCGACGATCAACTACACGTCGGGGACCACGGCCCGGCCCAAAGGAGTGCAGCTGACCCACCGCAACATCTGGGTGAACGCGCTGACCTTCGGCCTGCACACCCGGCTGTGGGAGCGCGACGTCTACCTGCACACCCTGCCGATGTTCCACTGCAACGGCTGGGGCATGCCGTACGCGGCGGCCGGACTGGGGGTGAAGCAGGTCGTGCTGCGCAAGGTCGACGGCGCGGAGATCCTGCGCCGGGTCGACCGGCACGGCGTGACGCTCATGTGCGGAGCGCCGGCGGTGTGGAAGTCGGTGCTGGACGCGGCGGCCTCGTGGCAGGGGGAGATCCCCGGCCGGGACCGGGTACGGCTGGTGTGCGCGGGCGCCCCGCCGCCCAGCGCCCTGATCCAGCGGGTGGAGGAGGAACTGGGCTGGGAGTTCACTCAGATCTACGGCCTGACCGAGACGTCCCCGCTGCTGACGTTCAACCGGACCCGGCCGGCCGATGCGGCACTGCCCGCCGAGGAACGGGCGCGCAAGCTCTCCCGCGCGGGGCTGCCCGCGCTGGGCGTCCGGCTGCGGGTCTCCGCAACCGGGGAGGTGCTGGCCCGGTCGAACGTCGTGCTCGACGGCTACTGGGACAAACCGGAGGAGACCCAAGCGGCGCTGGAGGGCGGCTGGTTCCACACCGGCGACGGCGGCAGCATCGACGCGGACGACGGACACCTGACCATCTCCGACCGGAAGAAGGACGTGATCATCACCGGCGGGGAGAACGTGTCGTCGATCGAGGTGGAGGACGTGATCTTCCGTCATCCGGGCGTCGCCGAGGTCGCCGTCATCGGGGTGCCGGACGACAAGTGGGGCGAGACGGTCAAGGCCCTGGTGGTGCCCGTCGAGGGGGCCGCGGTCACCGAGGCCGAGATCATCGCGCATTGCAAGCAGCGCCTGGCCGGCTACAAGGCGCCCACGAGCGTGGAGTTCCGCGACGCCATCCCGCGCACGGCCACCGGCAAGGTCCAGAAGTTCAGGCTCCGGGAGCCGTACTGGTCCGGCCGGGAGAGGAAGGTCAACTGACCGGCGGCGACGGGCACGGCGCAGGGCGGCTTCAGCGGTCGTCGTCCCGGCGCAGCAGCCCGCTCTCCACCGCCCGGTCCGGATCGCGCCAGATCGCCATCGCCGTGTTCATCCGCAGAAAACCGAGCCCGCGGTAGAACGCTTCGGTGCCCGGGGCGGCGTACAGGATGATCTTCTTGTGGCCCCGGGCACGTTCCACGAGCCTGCGGATGACGGCGGAGCCCAGTCCCCGCCCCTGGTGATCGGGGTGCACGGCCACGTCGGCGATGTAGGCGCAGTCCAGGCCGTCCGCCAGCGCCCGGCCCGCGCCCACGAGCGCGCCGCCGGAGCGGACGAAGCAGGTGAACATGCTGTTGCCGAACACGGTGGCGAGCGCCGCGGGGGGCTTGTCCCCCAACGGCGCGATCGCGTACAGCCGCGACAACTCGTGGAAGTCCCCGCCGTCGATGTCGTCCGTCCAGGCATACTCGCTCACGGTCGCCCCCCCCCGCATCCGAGCCGGGCCCTGCGCGGGCCGGCGCACCACCCCTCGAACCTAACGCCACCACGCCGCGCCGGTGGGGGCCACTTCGGCGTCCGCACCGTGGGCCACTTCGCGATGGGCCACTTCAGGCCGATGGGTCACTTGGCGGTGGGGCACGCCGGTTCGCGGTGGGGCACGCCCGACGGCGTCGACGCCTGCGTTCGCCGGACCTGCCCCGTACGCCCGCCGCACCCGCCGCGTACGCTGTCCCCGGCCTGGTCGTCGGTGGTGCGGGGGATCGTGGAACTTCGGCAGTTGCGGTACTTCGTCGCGGTCGCGGAGGAGCTGCACTTCGGCCGGGCGGCCGAGCGGATGATGATCGTGCAGTCCGCGGTCAGCCAGCAGGTGAGCCGTCTGGAACGGGAGCTGGGCGTCGCCCTGTTCGACCGCACACCCCGCCGGGTGCGGCTGACCGAGGCGGGTGCCGCGGTCCCGCCCGCCGCCCGCGAGGGGCCGGCGGCCGGGCGGCGGGCGCTGGCCGCCGTGGACCGGTTCGTCGCCGCGCGCGGGACCGTCCTGCGGATCGGGACGAGCAGGGGCATGGGCGAGCGGCTGGAGAAGGTGCTGGAGGCGCTGGCCCGGCAGGAGCCCGGTACGCGGGTGGAGCTGGTGTCCGCGATGCCCGCCGAACGTCTGCGGCGGGTCGCGGCGGGCGAGTGGGACGCGGCGTTCGTGCGCGGGGTGCTCGAGGCGCCCGAGGGCGTCCGCCAGGTGCCGGTGTGGCAGGACGAGCTGGTGGTCGCGCTGCCGGCCGGGCACCCGGCGGCCCGGGCCGACACCCTCGAGCTGTCCGCGCTGGCGGATCTGCCGCTGTGCCTCACCGGACGACGGAACAACCCGCCGCTGGTGGACCTGGTGGAAAGGGCCTGCGCGGACGCGGGGTTCACACCCGTGCCGGGGCCCGCCCACAGCTCGCTGCAGGACACCCTGGCGGCGCTGGCGGCGGGGGCCCACGGATGGACGGTGGTGTACGCCGCGGCCGCGCGGCAGCTGCGCACCGGGCGGATCGCCTTCCGGCCGGTGGGCGCGGCGGGGCTCTCCCCGCCCACCGTGATGGCCGTGCCCGCGTCCGGGACCGAGCGGCTGCGCCCCCTGCTGGACGCCTGTGCGGAGGTGGCGCGCAACGATCTCGATCCGTGATCGCTGCGTGCGCGAAGTGCTTCTCGATCAGCGCCCGTTCGGCGAGTGGACTGGACGCCATGACCACTCTCGCCTCGCCCCGCGCGACCGGTGCGGCGCGGCCACGGACCGCGCTGCGCTTCGCGGGCCTCGCCGCCGGCAACTTCATGATCACCCTGGACGCGACCGTCCTGAACGTCGCGCTGCCCGACCTGCGCGCCGACCTGCACGCACCGGCCGCCGCGCTGCCCTGGGCCGTCGACGCCTACACCGTCGTCCTGGCGGGACTGATGCTCGCCTCCGGTTCGATCGCCGACCGCTGGGGACCGCGCAGGGTGTACCAGGTGGCGCTGGCCGGCTTCGCCGTGTTCTCCCTGGCGTGCGCGCTCGCGCCGAACGTGGGAACGCTGATCGCCGGCCGGGCCCTGCTGGGGGTTCCGGCCGCCGGTCTCGTCCCGGCCTCCATGGCGCTGCTGGCGGCCCTGTGTCCGACGCCCGACGAGCGCTCCCGCAAGGTCGGCGTGCTCGTCGCGATCAGCGGCCTGGGCATCGCCGCCGGACCGGTGGTGGGCGGGGCGCTGGTCGCCGTCGGCGGCTGGCGCACGGTCTTCCTGCTGAACCTGCCCATCGCCCTGCTGGCCCTGGTCGCCTCGCGCGGACTGGACGCGCGCGCCGGCACGCCCCGGCCTCTGGACCGGCTGGGACTGCTGCTGTCGGTCATCGGGCTGGTGGCGCTCACGTTCGGGCTGATCGAGGCCGGTACGGGCGGCTGGCTGCGCCCCCTCCCGCTCGCGGCGCTGCTGGTGGCCGTGGCCGCGGTCGCCGTGTTTCCCGCCGCGCAGCGCCGCGCCGCCGCGCCGGTGCTTCCCTCCGCGCTGCTGGCCCTGAAGCGGGTGCGCGTCGACCTGGTGGCCGCGGTGTCCGCGCAGCTGATCTACTACGGTCTGCTGTTCGCGCTGGCCCAGTGGATGATCACGACGCGGGGCGATTCGGCCGCCGAGGGGGGCCTGGCGTTCCTGCCGATGACGGTGCCGGTCGCGTTCGTCCCGCTGCTGACCGGGCGGCTCGTCGTCCGCTTCGGGGCGCACCGGATGATGTGCGCGGGGCTGACGCTGGACCTGCTCGGTGGCCTGCTGCTGGTCGTCGGCGGCAGTTCCTCCTGGACGATCCTGGCCGTGCAGCTCCTGGTCGGCGCGGGCAGCCCGATGGTCATCCCGGCGTTCATCGCCGACATGTCCGCGGCCGTCCCGCTGGAGCTGGCGGCCACCGGGCAGGGCGCCCTCAACGCCGCCCGCCAGACGGGCACGGCCCTGGGGGTCGCCGTCTTCGGCACCCTCGCCACCCTGCCCGCCCACGGATGCGTCCTGGCCGTGGCCGCGGCGCTCACCCTGGCCGTCGTCGCCCCGCTCGCCCGGAACCGTCGCCGGGCCCGCCCGTCCTGATCGGCCACCGCGGGGAACCGCACGTGACGCCCGTCCCGGCGCCGGGGCCGCCGGGACGGCGCGGTCACCGCGACCGGTGGCGCCGAGGGAGCCCCGGCGTCGACGCCGGTCAGTCGGTGGGGCGGGGCCCCGCGGCGCGGCGCAGCCGGTTGGCGATCGCCAGCCCCAGCTCCTCCTCCGCCGGCAGCGACGCGACGATGAGGTCGCAGCCGCGCTGGTCCAGCTCGCGCAGGAACCCGTACAGGGCGCGGGCGTAGGCGGCGGACGACGCCGGGACCGGGACCACGGCGTGGGCCTTCACCGGGGCCCCGGCGAAGGCGGCGGGCAGCAGGACACCCACCTGGTGCCCCAGCTCCTGCGCGCGTTCCGCTTCGGCGACGACCTTCTCGGGCTCGACGAGGACGACCCGCGCCCGCGGGGCGTAGTGCGAGGGATGCTGGCCCGGCACGCGCACGGGGCTGGTCTCCGGGACCGCGAGCGGACGGCCGAGGACCGCTTCGAGGTCCTCACGCGTCACTCCGCCGGGGCGCAGGATGGTCGGGGTCTCGCCCGTGGCGTCGACGATGGTCGACTCGACGCCGACCTCGCACGGGCCGCCGTCCAGCACGTAGTCGACTCCGTCGCCCAGCTCCGCGCGGACGTGGTCCGCCGTCGTGGGGCTGACCGAGCCGAACCGGTTGGCGGACGGCGCCGCGACACCGCCGCCGAACGCCGACAGCAGCGCCAGCGCGACGGGGTGGTCGGGCACGCGCACGGCCACCGTCTCCAGCCCGCCGGTGGTCTCCAGGGGCACGCGCCGGCTGCGCCGCAGGACCAGGGTGAGCGGACCCGGCCAGAAGTGCTCGGCCAACAGGCGCGCCGTCGCCGGCACGTCCTCCACCCAGGCGTCCAAGTGCTCCGCACCGCCGATGTGCACGATCAGCGGATGGGAGGGCGGGCGCCCCTTGACCTGGAAGATACGCGCGACGGCGGCACTGTCCTCGGCGTTGGCGCCCAAGCCGTAGACGGTTTCGGTCGGGAGGGCCACCAGGCCTCCCTCGCGCAGCACACCGGCCGCCTTCTCGATGGCAATGCTTGTTGTCCTCACTCGCGCCATCCTCTCACTGCTCCGCCCCCGCTCGTGCCGCGGTCCCACGCCACCCGACGACGACGGGGCCCACGGCGCCGCAGGAGGCCGGGCGGGTGAAACACGTCACGAACCCATGGTGCCGCCGGCCGCCGCGATGCCGGCGCCCGGCAGAAACCCGGTCATGGTGGGGGCTGGCGGGGGCAGGTGCGGGGCTACGCCCCGGCGAGGGCGCGCGTCCTGCGCTCCAGCAGCGTGGCGAGGACGTCCCGGGTGTGCGTCCACAGCAGCGCTGCGCCGGCCTCGGGCACGACGTGCCGGTGTGCCGTGCCGATCCGGCGGGCGAGCGACGCGCCGAGATCCGGTGAGTGCACGGGGCTGGTGTCCTGCGCGCCGTACCAGAGGTCCACCGGTACGGTGATCTCCGCCGGGTCGAACGGCCAGCGGCTCATCGTCAGCACGACCTCGCGCGCGTATCCGCCCGGGCCCTGCGCGAACCCCTGCCGCACCGCGCGGCGGAACGACCGCGCGAACCCCGGCTCGGTGTAGATCCGGCGGTCCGCCTCCCCGCTCAACCGCGCCACGAGGTCGCACAGGACCTCCGGGTCACCCATCCCCGCGAAGTCGGCCTCGGCGCCGCGCGGGTCCGTCGTCGCGGCCTCGACCATGGCCCGTACGTCCGGTTCCAGCATCCGCACGAGGTAGGGGTGGGCGAGTTCGTCACTGCCGGAGACCACGGCGGCCGCCCGTACGACCCCGGCCCACGCGCAGGCCAGGGCGAACGGCGCCCCCTGCGAGAACCCGAGGACCGCGGGGTGACGCAGCCCGCGCACGCCCACCAGGTGCCGCACGTCCTCGGCGAAACCGGTCAGGGTTCCGCCGGGCGCGGGATCGGAGACACCCAGCCCCGGGCGGTCCAGGCAGACCAGCCGGACACCGAGTCGGGCGACCGGATCGCCGCCGTCACGGCCGTAACCGTCACCGCCGGGCGTCCCGGCGCCGAGCCCCATCCACCGGCTGGTCGCCGCGCCCGCGCACAGCAGCACCGGAACCCCGTCCTCGGGGCCCCACTCCGCCCACCCGAGCACCCGTCCGTCGGGCAGCACCGTCTGCCCGAGACGCTCGGGCTCATCGACTCCTCGGCCGGCCATGCGCGCATCCTAGGCACCGTCCGTCCGGACCGCAGCCGCATTAAGGCCCCGTCGCACCGGCACCCGGCCGCGTCCAAGGCCCCGTCGGGCCGGGCCTGCTGGACACCCGCGCGGACCGGTAGCCTGCCCGCCGTGCAGGCGGGCACCGGATCGACAGCCTGGCGGGGAGCGGTCGCGGGCAGAGAAGGAAGGGAGTGCGGCACTGATCCAACTCCCCGGCACGATCCGGGACTTGTCTCCCCAAGGCGGTCCCGCGAGCCGACCGCACCGGCCGATGCGCGTCCCCGACGCGCGCGAACAGCGAGGTGAGAGCCGTATGTTCACCACCCGACCGACCCTGCAGGGCACCTTCGGCATGGTCTCCTCCACCCACTGGCTGGCCTCGCAGTCGGCGATGGCCGTACTGGAGGACGGCGGCAACGCCTACGACGCGGCCGTGGCCGGTGCCTTCGTGCTGCACGTCGTCGAACCGCACCTGAACGGTCCCGCCGGCGAGGTGCCCATCCTGCTCGCCCCGGCCGGCGGCGAGGTGCGGGTGCTGTGCGGGCAGGGTGTGGCACCGGCCGGGGCGAGCGCCGCCCACTACCGGGGGCTGGGGCTGGACCTCGTCCCGGGCACCGGGCCGCTGGCCGCCGCCGTCCCCGGCGCCTTCGACGCCTGGATGCTCCTGCTGCGCGACCACGGCACCAAGTCGCTCGCCGAGGTCCTGAAGTACGCCATCGGCTACGCCGAGCACGGGCACGCGCCGGTGGAGCGCGTCGGCGAGACCGTCGAGACCGTCAGGGAGCTGTTCACGACCGAGTGGACCTCCTCCGCGGAGGTCTACCTGCCCGGCGGACGGCCGCCGCGCCCCGGCGAGCTGCTGTGCAACCCCGCGCTCGCCGCCACCTGGAAGCGGCTGCTCGCCGAGACGGAGGGCGCCGGCGACCGGGAGGCGCGCATCGAGGCGGCGCGCGAGGTGTGGCGGCGCGGCTTCATCGCCGAGGCGCTGGTCAGGCAGTCCGGGCGGCCCACCCTGGACACCAGCGGTGAGCACCACACCGGCACACTGACCGCCGACGACCTCGCCGGCTGGTCCGCGACCTACGAGACGCCGGTGACGTACGACTGGAACGGCTGGACCGTGTGCAAGGCCGGGCCCTGGAGCCAGGGCCCGGTGTTCCTGCAGCAGCTCGCCCTGCTGCCGCCCGAGCTGCCGCCGTACGGGTCCGCCGACTACGTCCACCTGCTGATCGAGGGCTGCAAGCTCGCCATGGCCGACCGCGAGGCCTGGTACGGGGACGCCGCCGAGGTGCCGCTGGCCGACCTGCTGTCCCAGCCCTACAACGCAGAGCGGCGCACGCTCATCGGGGACCAGGCGTCCTACGAGCTGCGGCCCGGTAGCCCCGGCGGGCGCCGCCCGCGGCTGAGCACCCACGCGCACCGGATCGCCGCCGAACCGGGCGCCTACGACGCGCTCGGCGTCGGCGAGCCGACCGTCGCCAAGCCGACCACCTCCCCGGCGCCGGGCGAGCCGGAGGTCGGCGCCGACGGCGCCACCCGCGGCGACACCTGCCACCTCGACGTGGTCGACCGCTGGGGCAACATGGTCGCCGCCACTCCCAGCGGCGGCTGGCTGCAGTCCAACCCGGTCGTGCCCGAACTCGGCTTCCCGCTGGGCACCCGGTTGCAGATGACCTGGCTGGAGGAGGGCCTGCCGAACACGTTGACGCCCGGCCGCCGCCCGCGCACCACCCTCACCCCGTCCATCGCCCTGCGCGACGGCGTGCCCGTCATGGCCTTCGGCACGCCCGGCGGCGACCAGCAGGACCAGTGGCAGCTGCACTTCTTCCTCGCCGTCGCCCTGCGCGCGGCCGTCCGCGGCGGCCTCGACCTGCAGGGCGCCGTCGACGCCCCGAACTGGCACAACGACGCCTTCCCCGGGTCGTTCTACCCGCGCGGGATGCGTCCCGGCAGCGTCACCGTGGAGTCCCGCACCGATCCGGAGGTCGTCGCCGGACTGCGCCGCCGCGGTCACGACGTCACGGTCGGCGGGCCGTGGACCGAGGGCCGCCTGTGCGCGGTCGCCCGGGACCCGCGGACCGGCGTCCTGTCGGCCGCCGCGAACCCGCGCGGCATGCAGGGCTACGCCGTCGGGC
>NZ_LR732544.1:6989964-6997577 GCF_902506575.1 Streptomyces mexicanus
GCCCCCGGCGACGGGCCCGACAGCCACTCCGCGTTCCTGCTGGAGACCGACCGGCTCCCCGCCGACGACGCCGCGCGGGCCCAGTACGTCGAGGACCTGCTCGGCGACCCCCTCGCCGACGACAACCCGCACGGCCAGCGGGCACTGCTCGCCGCCGACGAGCGGCGCGAGGCGCCCGCGGCCACCGAGGAACTGCTCGACCGCTACGGCCTCGCCGCGGAGTTCGTGCCCAGGGAACTGGGCGGACGCCTCGACGGCGTCGAAGGGCTCGCGCAGGTGCTGCGGCCGGTGTTCCGGCGGGACGTGGCCCTCGGCTTCGGCGCCGGGATGACCGCCCTGTTCGCCGCGTCCGTGGTGTGGAGCGCCGGCGACGGACGCCAGCGCCGGGACACCGCGCGGCGACTGCTCGGCGGCGGCCGGATGACCATCCTGCACCGGGAGTTCGCCCACGCCAACGCGATCCTGCGCGGCGAGTACACCGCCCGCCCCGCACCAGGCGGCGGCTACGTCGTCGACGGCCGCAAGGACGTCGTCATCAACGCCGACCGCGCCGACGCCTTCGTCGCCTACGTGCGCACCGCCCCCGGCGACGGGCCCGACAGCCACTCCGCGTTCCTGCTGGAGACCGACCGGCTCCCGTCGCACGCCGTGCACCGGCTGCCGCGCGCCCGCACGCACGGCATGCGCGGCGCCCACTACGCCGGACTCGACCTCGAACAGTGCCCCGTCCCCGCCGACGCCCTGATCGGGGAACTCGGCGAAGGGATCTCCCTGTCCCTGCGCACGTTCCAGGTCAGCCGGTCACTGGTGTCCGGCGGCGCCCTGGTCGGCGGGATGGACAGCGCGCTGCGCTACGCCGTCCGCGCCGTCAGCCAGTCCCGCCGCGGCCTCGTGCTGCGCGGGCGCCGCGGCCGGGTGCTCGCCGGGGTCTTCGCCGACCTGCTCGCCTGCGACAGCCTCGCCGTCACCGGACTGCGGCTGCTCGACCTGGCCCCCGAGCACGCCCTCGTCCCCTCGGCCGCCGTCAAGTACGCCGTCTCCGCGCTGCTCCAGGAGGACCTCGACGACCTCGCCGCGGTGCTCGGCGCCCGCGGCTACGAGCGCGGTCCCGCCTACGGGGGCTTCCAGAAGCTCGTGCGCGACCTGCCGGTCGCCGGGCTGGGACACGCCGGGACCGCCGACACCCAGGCCGTGCTCGTCCCCCACCTGCGCACCCTCGCCCACGCCGCCTGGCGCGGCGAGAGCGGACACGAGGCGCCCGCCGCGCTGTTCACCCCCGGCGGCCCGGGCGCCCCGCTCGACTTCCGCCGGCTCGCCGCCGAGCCCTCCGACCCGCAGCACGGTTGCGACGGCCTGCTCGCCGCGCTGCTCGGCGCCGCCGCCCGGCTCGACGGCCACCGCTCCCGCGGGCCGCGCTGGGCGGCGCTCGCCGACCTGGCCCGTGCCTTCGCCGCGGAGGTGCACCGCCTCGCCGACCGGTGCGCCACGCTCTCCGGACGCCCGGACACCGTGGCGCCCGCCGCCTCCTACGTCCTCGTCGACCGGTACTGCCTGCTGCTCGCCGCCGCCGCCTGCCTCGCCGTCTGCGAGAACGCCGGCCCCCGCGCCGCGGACGGCGCCCTGCTCGCCGAACCCGACTGGGCGCTGCTCGCGCTGAGCCGGTTCGGCCGCCGCCTCGGCCTGGAGGTGCCCGAACTGCCGGACGGCGTCGCGCTGGACCTCGCCGCCGGGCTCGTGGACCGGTACCGGCGCGGGCGCAGCTTCGACCTGTACGGGATGCGGCTCGCGTGAGACCCCACCGCAACAGAAACGATTCGGTGCCTGTGTGTGGTGGTGGGGGGGCGGCCTGGTGCCCGCGGGTGACCGCCCGGCCCTCCGAGCGACCGCCGGGCCGCAAGGACCACAGAAGGAGGCGAACGCCATGCACCCCAGTGAGCCCACCGACCCGCGCAACGGCGACGCCCGCAACCGGGACGGGACGGGCGCCCGCCCGCCCGGCGGTGCTCCGGCTCCGCCGGGCGGAACACGTGCCTGCCCCGCTGCCGGAGCCCTTGCTGCCCCGGGCGGGGCGGATACCCGCTTCACCGTCCGGCACGGGGCGGAGGCCCGGCCCGCCGATGGGGCCTTCGCCGCCCCGGGCGGGGCAGGTGCCCGGCCCGCCGCGGGGGCCTCTGCTGCCGCGGGTGGGGGGGATGTCCGCCCCGCCCGCAGCGCTCCCGCCGCCCGGCACGGCGCGGATGCCCGCCCTGTCGGGGGTGTTCTGACCGCCCCGGGCGAGACAGGCGCCGGTGTCCCCGCCGGCCCGCACGGTGCGAGCGCCCTCGGTACCGTCGCCACCGCGCACGGCTGCGCCGTCGCGCCGCCCGTGCACATTCCGCGTCCCGACAGCTCCTGGCTCCGGGTCCGGGAGAACCTCCTGGACCGGGGCGCCACCGTGGCGTACGCGACCTGGACCGAGTGGCTGCCCTCGGTGCTCACCACGCCGCGCCTGCGGGCCCTGCTCGGAGGTGACTGGGACCGCTACGCCGACACCCAGGACCCGGTCGTCCGCTGCCGGTTCGCCGCCTCGCGGCTGCTCATCAAGTACACGGCGGCCGCCGCGCTCGGCATCGACCCCGAGGACATCGACATCGCCTACCGGCTCGGAGGCCGCCCCTACCTGCGCGGACTCGACCAGGTGGAGGTGGGCCTGACGCACACCGGTGAGCTGATGGCCGTGGGCATCAGCCGGATCGGCCGGATGGGCCTGGACGCCGAGCGCGCGGACCGGCGCTTCGATGTGGACCTGATACGCAACCGCATCTGCACGCCTGCGGAGGCCGCGGAGCTGGACGCGCTGCCCGCCGGCCAGCGGGCGGCGTGCCTGCTGCGTCTGTGGACGCTGAAGGAGGCCTACACCAAGGCGCTCGGGCAGGGCATGCGGCTGCCCTTCACCGAGTTCGGCTTCGACCTCGGCCCCGGCGGCCTGCGCACCCCCGACGGCACCGAGGCCCTCGGCGACGAGTGGGCGTTCGCCACCCACCTGGTGCTGGGCCGCTATCTCATCAGCGCGGCCTGCCACGACGCCGGGCTCGACCCGGACGGCGACACCTCGGTCGGCACCATGCTGGACCGGCGCCTGCTGACGGCGATGACCCCGCCCGGGCAGGACACCGGGGGAGTGGACATCTGACCTGGCGGGTCCTGGGGCCGGTGATCAGGTGCGGGACGGGGGCTCGCCCTCGGTGAACAGGATGTGGAACGACAGCTCGGTCATGCGCCAGCCGGCCGGAGTCCTGCGGGCCGCGCCGCGGGTGAGCGTTCCCGCGCGGAACAGGGCCGGCCGGTCACCGCCCCGATGGTGGACGTGCGTGGTCAGCACGTTGGCGCGGAACACGGCCCGGTCGCCGTCGAGGGCCACCACCGGCGGCGAGCCCAGGTGCTGGGTCCGCGCGAACGCCGCGAGGGAGGCGCGGTGCCACTCGGCCAGCCCCGCGCACCCCGCGTGACGGCCCATCGGGAAGGTGACGACCGCATCCTCGGTGAACAGGCTCCGCGCCCACGCATCGTCGAGTTCCTCGTCGTCGAGCGCGATCAGGTAACGACCCAGCAGTTCTGCGACCACAGCGGCGTCGACGGTGCCGGCGGCCGCGGCGGGGACGGCGGAAGGAATGGAAGTCACCGCCCGAGCATGGCGCCGGCGCGCCCGCGGGACCAGGTTCCTGCGGAAGATCTGACATTCCCGACGGAGTTCTGTAACAGATGGCGAAAAGCCTGTACCGCATTGTCTTTACCGTTCTTGCGTGGCCCGGCAATACTCGTCGAACACCAGTCGGGAGAGGGCAGATGAATACCTTTGACGCGGACGTGCTCATTGTGGGAGCAGGACCCACCGGACTCATGCTCGCGGGCGAGTTGAGTCTCCATGGAGTGTCCGTCCTGATCGTCGACCGGCTTGCCCAGCCGATCACGGAATCACGTGCCCTCGGGTTTTCCGCGCGGACGATCGAGGAATTCGCCCAGCGCGGACTCATTTCCCGGCTCGGTGACGTCGACGTCCTTCCCTTCGGTCATTTCGGCGGTGTGCCGCTCGACTACCGGGTCGTTCCCGGCGGCTCCTACGGCGCCCGCGGCATCCCCCAGTCCCGCACCGAGGGCATGCTGGCCGGCTGGATCGCCGAGCGCGGTGTCGAGGTGCGCCGCGGCGTCGAGGTCACCGACCTGGTACAGGACGAGGACAAGGTCACCGTCAGCGTCGCCACCGAGGACGGCACCGGCACGCTGCGCGCCCGCTACGCCGTCGGCTGCGACGGCGCCCGCAGTGTGGTGCGCACCTGCGCCGGCATCGACTTCCCCGGCACCGCACCCACCGTCGAGCTGCGCTTCGCCGACATCGCCGGCGTACAGCTGCGCCCCCGCTTCAGCGGGGAGCCGGTGCCCGGCGGCATGGTCATGGTGCTGCCGCTGGGACCCGACCGCGCCCGCGTCATCTACTACGACCGCGCCGAGCCGCTGCGCACCGGCCCGGACCCCCTCACCTTCGACGAGGTCGCCGAGGCCTTCCACCGGCTGTCCGGCGAGGACATCAGCGGCGCCACACCGCTGTGGGTGTCCTCCACCACCGACGTCAGCCGCCAGGCCGCCCAGTACCGCAAGGGCCGTGTCTTCGTCGCCGGCGACGCCGCCCACATCCACCTGCCGATCGGCGCCCAGGGCATGAGCGCCGGCATCCAGGACGCCGTCAACCTCGGCTGGAAGCTCGCCCTCCACCTCAAGGGGCTGGCCCCCCAGACGCTGCTCGACACGTATCACACCGAACGCCACCCGGTCGGCGCCCGCATCCTCGCCAACACCCTCGCCCAGCGCACCCTCTACCTCGGCGGCGACGAGGCCGGCCCGCTGCGCCAGGTGTTCACCGAGCTGGTGCGGCACGAGGAGGTGCAGCGCCACCTGGTGGGCATGGTGACCGGGCTCGACATCCGCCACGACGTCGGCGGCGACCACCCGCTGCTCGGCCGGCGCCTCGCCGACCGGCAGGTCACCCGCGACGGCGTCAAGCAGAGCGTCCTGCCCCTCCTCGGCTCCGGGCGCGGTCTGCTGCTCGACCTGGCCGACAGCGCGGACCTGCGCGCCGCGGCCCGCGGATGGTCCGACCGGGTCGACACCGTCACCGTCCAGGGCTGCGAGGACGACGCCGGCCTGGGCGCCCTCCTGGTCCGCCCCGACGGCTACATCGCCTGGATCGGCGGCCCGCACGACGGCCCCGGCGCCGCGACCAGCGGCATGCCGCTCACCGTCGCGCTCGGCCGCTGGTTCGGTCCGGCCGCCTGACCGGAGCCCTCCCACCGCACGTCCATCCCCGAGAAGCGAGGAACCATGCCGATCATCTCGACCGACGACAACTACCTGACCGTCCTGAACCTGTTCACCACCGACACCCCCGAGCACCAGGACCAGCTGCTCACCGAGATGGGCAAGATCGTCAACGCGGCGGCCTACGAGGGATGGATCTCCTCCACCGTGCACGCCGGCCAGGACAGCTGCGGCACCGCCAACCTCATCCAGTGGCGCAGCGGCGAGGACCTGGAAAAGCGGTACGCCGGCGAGGAGTTCAGGCACCGCACGCTGCCCGTCTTCCGCGAGATCACCACGGCGATCCGGCTGCTGCAGAACGAGATCGTCTTCACCCAGACCCACCCGGACCTGAAGGGCCGCATCGAGGTCTCGCCGGACCGCGACGACTACACGGCCATCGAGGTCCACCGCGTCGCCGAGGCCGACCAGGCCGACCTGATCAAGCTCCTGGGCGAGGGCCAGCACTGGCTGGTGGACGTGCCCGGCTACCGCTCGCACGCCGTCTTCAAGGGCCTGCGCGCCATGTTCGTCGAGGGCGCCTTCGCCGTCGTGTACTCGCAGTGGGACAGCAAGGAGAGCTACGACGCCTTCCGCGGCCGGCCCCACGCCGACAAGCCGGAGGCCCGCCGCGCCAACGACGAGCGCATCGCCGAGCTGACGATCGACAGCGACTCCAACACCTACCGCGTGGTGCACACCCGCGCCGCGGGCGAGTGACCCGCGCATCCCGAGGAGCGAACCTATGCACAGCACGCTGATCGTGGCCCGCATGGCGCCCGGTTCGAGCGCGGACGTCGCCAAGCTGTTCGCCGAGTTCGACGCGACGGACATGCCGCACCGCATGGGCACCCGCCGGCGCCAGCTGTTCGCCTTCAACGGCCTCTACTTCCACCTCCAGGACTTCGACGATGACAACGGCGGCGAACTGATCCAGCGCGCCAAGGACGACCCGCGCTTCGTACGGATCAGCGACGACCTGAAGCCGTTCATCGCACCTTATGACCCCGCCACCTGGCGTTCCCCGGCCGACGCCATGGCACAGCGCTTCTACCGGTGGGAGGCGTCCGCCTGAGCAGGGCGCAGCCGCCGTACCGCCGTCGCATTGGGGCACTTTGCCCGCGACCCACCACACAGATCAGCTGGGGCCACTACCCCCCCGAGAGCGAAGGAATCATCCCATGGCCAGCAGCCAGTTCACCCTTGAGGACCTCCGGCGGATCCTCCTCGAGGCCGCAGGCGCCGACGAGAACGTCGACCTCGACGGCGACATCCTGGACACCGTGTTCGCGGTGCTCGGCTACGAGTCCATCGCCCTGCTGGAGACCGGCGGCCGCATCGAGCGCGAGTACGGCATCGTCCTGGACGACGACGACCTCAGCGAGGACCTGACGCCGCGTGACCTGATCGACGCCGTCAACGCCCAGCTGGCCCTGTCCGGCGCCCAGGCCGCCTGAGGGGAGCAACACCATGTCCGACACCACCGCGAGGGTCGCCCTCGTCACCGGCGCGACCAGCGGCATCGGCCTCGAGGTCGCCCGCCTGCTGGCCCGCCAGGGCCACCGGGTGTTCATCGGCGCGCGCAACGCCGACAACGTCGAGCGCACCGCCAAGGCGCTGCGCGAGGAGGGCCTCGACGTCGACGGCCGGCAGCTCGACGTCCGCGACACCGACAGCGTCAAGGAGTTCGTGCGCAGTGCCGTCGCCGCTTTCGGCACCGTCGACGTGCTCGTCAACAACGCCGGGCGCTCCGGCGGCGGCGTCACCGCGGACATCACCGACGAGCTGTGGGACGACGTCATCGACACCAATCTCAACAGCGTCTTCCGCATGACCCGCGAGGTGCTCACGACCGGCGGCATGCGGGCCAAGGACCGCGGCCGGATCATCAACATCGCCTCCACCGCGGGCAAGCAGGGCGTCGTCCTGGGCGCCCCCTACTCGGCGTCCAAGCACGGCGTCGTCGGATTCACCAAGGCACTCGGCAACGAGCTCGCCCCGACCGGCATCACCGTCAACGCCGTCTGCCCCGGCTACGTCGAGACACCGATGGCGCAGCGGGTGCGGCAGGGCTACGCGGACGCCTGGGGCACGACCGAGGAGGAGATTCTCAAGAAGTTCCAGGCCAAGATCCCGCTCGGCCGCTACGCCACCCCCCAGGAGGTCGCCGCACTGGTCGGCTACCTGGCCACCGACGCCGCCGCGTCCATCACCTCCCAGGCCCTCAACGTCTGCGGCGGCCTGGGCAACTTCTAGGCCGCGTCCGCCGGCGCCCCTGGACC
>NZ_LR732544.1:6997678-7031924 GCF_902506575.1 Streptomyces mexicanus
CCTGGACCCTGCCCGGCGCCCCCGCCGACGCCGTCCTGATCCGCCCCGACGGCTACGTCGCCTGGACCTCCCCCGGCACCGCCGACGACCTCACCCAGGCCCTCGACCGCTGGTTCGGCACCGCCCGTCTGCCGCAGTCCGCCGGCCGGTGAACGCCGGCCCCTTCGCGAAGGAGTAACCACATGGCCAGGGACGTGATCGTCGTCGGGGCCGGCCCGGTCGGGCTGATGACGGCGGGCGAACTCGGGCTCCGCGGCGTGGACGTCGTCGTCCTCGAACGGCTGCCCGCCCCCACGCGCCAGTCACGCGGCGCGAGCTTCACCAAGCGCACCGCCGAATGCTTCGACCAGCGGGGCCTGCTCGGCCGGCTGGGCGCCACCGAGCGAGCCGACGCCCACTTCGGCGGGGTGCCGATCGACCTCGGCATGCTCGCGCAGGACCACTACGGGCACCGGGGCGTCTCCCAGTTCCGCACCGAGCGGATGCTGGAGGACTGGGCCGGCGAACTCGGCGTGCCCGTCCTGCGCGGCCGGGAGGTGACCGGTCTGCGGCAGGACGACGACGGCGTCGTGGTGAGCGTCGAGGGCCCCGACGGGACGACCGAGGAGAGCGCCGCCTACCTCGTCGGCTGCGACGGCGGCCGCAGCACCGTCCGCAAGCTGGCCGGGATCGGCTTCCCCGGCACCGACGGCCGGCGCGGCTTCCTCACCGCCGACGTCACCGGCATCCAGACCCGCAAGCGGCGCATCGGCGAGAACCTGCCGGGCGGCAGCATGGTGATGGCGATGGACCTGGAGAACGGCGTCACCCGCGTCGTCGTCCACGAGGCGGGGACGAAGCCGCCGCGCGACCGCGACGCGATCGCCTACGCCGACCTCGCCGACGCCTGGCAGCGGCTGACCGGCGAGTCCATCCACCACGGCGACTGCCGCTGGATCAGCTGCTTCACCGACGCCTCCCGGGCCGCCGCCGAGTACCGGCGCGGCCGGGTGTTCCTGGCCGGTGACGCCGCCCACGTGCAGCCCCCGGCGATGGCGCAGGGCCTGAGCGTGGGCGTGCAGGACGCGGTGAACCTCGGCTGGAAGCTGGCGGCGGCCGTCCAGGGCTGGGCACCTGAGGACCTGCTCGACAGCTACCACGCCGAACGCCACCCGATCGGCGAGCAGCTGGCGCGCAACGCCCGCGCGGCGATCGAACTGCGCCTCACCGGACAGGACATGGACCCGGTCCGCGAGATCGTGGGCGAGCTGCTGGCCCACAGGGACGCCGCCGAGTACGCGGCGGGCATGCTGAGCAACCTCGGCATCCGCTACGACCTGGCCAAGGGCGACCACCCCCTGCTCGGCCGGCGCATGCCCCCCGACACCCTCGTCACCCTCGCCGACGGCACCCGCCCCCGCGTCGCCGAACTCCTGCGCACCGGACGCGGCCTGCTCCTGGCCGCCGACGAGGCCACCACCGCCGCCGCCCACGGCCACACCGACCGCGTCGACATCCACACCGGCACCTGGACCCTGCCCGAAACCCCCGCCGACGCCGTCCTGATCCGCCCCGACGGCTACGTCGCCTGGACCTCCCCCGGCACCGCCGACGACCTCACCCAGGCCCTCGACCGCTGGTTCGGCACCGCCCGCAGCGCCCTCTAGGGCGTGTTTCGAAAGCAGCGTCGTCCGCCCGGAGGGCGGGGCCCGCGGCGTCTGGCGCGGTGCATCGCAAGGCGGAGGGTCGTCCGCGTACGGGGCGTACGCGGACGATCCCGACAACGCGGCGAGGTGCCGTGCCAGGCGTCGCGGGCCGGACGGGACTTTCGAAACACGCCCTAGGCGCTCTCGACCGGAGGGCTGGGCCCCCCGGCGAGACTGCCAGGGCCTGTCCCGGCGCCGGTCGCCGGCGCCGGGGCGGCCTCTCACGACACTAACCGCGAAGGATCTGGTGGAATGGCTGACACCGAACAGGATCAGGTGAGTGGAAAGCCCCATGTGGTCGTCATCGGGGGTGGCATCGCGGGACTGGCGGCGGCGTTCCGGCTCCGCGACGAGCCGGTCCGGGTGACGGTCCTGGAGGCGTCGTCCCGGCTGGGCGGGAAGCTGTCGGTCTCCGAGGTGGCGGGCGTCCCCGTCGACGAGGGCGCCGAGTCGCTGTACGCCAACCGGCGCCGGACCACCGGGCTGATCGCGGACGCCGGGCTCGGCGAGAAGATCATGTCCGCCGGCGTCACCGCGTCGGCGATCTGGAGCAGGGGCGAGGTCCGGCACCAGCCGGACCGTCAGTTCATGGGCGTGCCCTGCGACATGGACGACCTCGCCCGGTCGGGCGTCGTCTCCGCGGAGGGTGTCGAGCGGGCCCGGCAGGACCTGGTGCTGCCGTCGTTCGACCTGGAGGGCGACGTCTCGGTCGCAAACTACGTCGGCGGCCGCTTCGGCCAGGAGGTCGTGGACCGCCTGGTCGAGCCGTTCCTCGCCGGGGTGTTCGCCGGCCGTGCCGCGGACCTGTCGTTCGAGGCCACGCTGACGCCGCTGGCCAAGGCGGCCCGTGCGCACGTCTCGCTGGCGGACGCGGCGGCCTCGCTGACGCCCGTGCTCGCCGAGGGCCAGAAGCCGCCGCCCGTGCGCGTGGCGACCCTGGACGGCGGGTTCGGCTCGCTGCCCCCCGTGCTCGTGCGCGAGGTGCTGGCGGCGGCGCCCGACGCGTCGGTGCGCACCGACGCCCCCGTCCGCGAGCTGACCCGCGGCGCGAACGGCTGGCGGGTCACCGTCGGCACGGCCGCCGCCCCGGAGCACATCGACGCCGACGCGGTCGTCATCGCCGTACCGGCGGGCCCCGCGGGCAAGCTGCTCGCCCAGGTGCCCGGAACCACCGCCGCCGTCTCGGCCTTCGGCGAGGTGCCGTACTCCAGCGTGGCGATGGTGACGCTCGCCTACCCGCGCTCGGCGTTCCCCGTCCCCCTGGCGGGCCGCGGCTACGCCGCCTACCGGGTGCCCGCCCCGGAGGGCAAGGCGGTCAAGGAGGTCACCTTCACCACCGTGAAGTGGCCGCACCTGGCCGGCGAGGTGGAGATCATCCGCTGCTCGATCGGGCGGTTCGGCGAGGAGCACCTGCTGGGACGCGAGGACGCCGACCTCGTGGCGCTGGCGACGGCCGAGCTCGCCGAGGCCATCGGAGTGCGCGGCGCCCCGGTGGCGAGCCGGGTCAACCGCTGGGCGGACGCCCTGCCGCAGTACACCGTCGGCCACTTCGAGCGGGTGCGGCGCATCCGCGAGTCGGTGGCCGCGCAGCCCGGACTCGCCGTCTGCGGCGCCCTCTACGACGGTGTCGGTGTCGGCGTGTGCATGGCCTCGGCCCGGCAGGCGGCCGAGCAGGTGCTGGACTGGGTGCGGCACAACGCGCCGGCCCGCTCGGTGGCGGTCGGAGCCTGACCCCCCTCACGCAGAAGCGGCCGTGCCCGTCCGGGCACGGCCGCTTCTGCGTGTCTGTCGCGGTGTCAGCGGTCCAGCACCGCGGCGAACACCTGTGCCAGGGTCTGCTCGGCGTCCTGGCCGGCGCCCGTGCTGCGCCAGGCGACGTGCTGGTCGGGGCGGACCAGGAGGGCGCCGGCGTCGGTGATCCCGCGGACGGCCTCCCAGCCGCCCTCGGCGTCGGCGTACTCGCAGCCGGCGCCGATGCGGACGGTCGTGATGCGCACGGAGAACTTCTCCGCCACCCGCGCGGCCGCCTCGCACCACGGCGTCCCCTGCGGGCCGGTGATCAGCGTGAAGTCGGTCCGGCCGGCGAGGTCCAGCGTGGACAGCCGCCGGTCGCCGGCGGTGATCCAGGCGTGCGGCAGCCGGTGCCCGGGCCGTGAGGTGGGCCGGTGCTCGTTGCGCATGGGGACGCGGGCCGGCGGCTCGCTGCCGTCCGGGACGAGCGCGCCGTCCTCGTAGTGGAAGCCCACCTCCATGTCGAGGGACTGGCAGCCCCCGCGGTGGGTGTGGAAGATCTCCCGGGCGCGCGCCCGCACGGTGTCGCCGAGGGGCGAGGGGTCGAAGTACGACTCGAGGCGCTGCTTGCGGCGGCCCGCCGGGATGTTGTGGCCGGCGCCGATGGCGTCGATGACCGCCTGGTGGTGCACGGCGGCGGAGACCGCCCAGTCGACGTTCTCCCGGCCCACGGGCCGGCGCTCCGCCTCGTAGCTGTCGATGAGGCCGTCGGACGCGCGGCCGCCGAGGACCGCGGCCAGCTTCCAGGCCAGGTTGTGCGCGTCCTGGATGCCGGTGTTCAGGCCCAGGCCGACGGCGGGGGGCTGGCGGTGCGCGGCGTCGCCGGCGATCAGCACGCGGCCCACCCGGTAGCGGTCGGCGAGGTGCGCGTGCACGATCCAGTCCGTCACCTTGTGCACCGTCACCTCCAGGTCCGGGATGCGCAGCAGCTCACGGATCCGGGGGACGACGTTCTCGTTGTTCCAGCGGCCGGCGGGGCCGGGGGCGAAGTGCAGGCCCCACTGCTCGCACTCCTTGCCCCAGCGCGGCCCCATCTCGATCAGGTTGCTCGACAGGTCGGGGTCCTCGGGGCTGAGGAAGTGCGTGATGAGCGTGCCCTCCTCCCACCACTCGGACAGGTCGGCGGAGAAGTACACGGTGGTGGTGTTGACCAGTCCGGGCGGGCCCTGCATCTCGATGCCGACCTCGGTGCCGACCGTGCGGCCGCCGTCGGCCCCGAGCAGGTACTGCGCCTTGACGGTGGTGATCTCGCCCGTCTCCAGGTCGCGGATCTCGGCGGCCACGTGGTCGCCCTCGTCGGAGAACGAGGTCAGTTCGTGGTGGAACAGGATCCGCCCGGGATTGCGGTCCTCCGCGTGCCGGCGCAGGATCGGCTCCAGCCACATCTGCGGCAGCTTGGCCGGCAGGACGGGCCCGGCCGCCGCGTAGGTCTCGCGCAGCGAACCGCCGCCGAAGGCGTCCATCTCGTGGATCAGGCGCCGCTCCAGCGGCCCGTCACCGGCGAGTGTGGTCTGCCAGCGCACCTTGCCGAACTTCTCCAGCGGCGCCGCCTGGGCGAGCACGTCGTCGGCGACCCCGTGCTGCCGGAAGATCTCCATCGTGCGCTGGTTGAGGTAGTGCGCCTTCGGAACCCTCGATGTGTCCGGGTGCCGCTCCACCAGCAGATGATCGACGCCCTGGTCGGACAGGAAGACGGAGGCGGACAGACCGCATCCGCCACCGCCCACGATCAGAACCGGAACCTCGATGGCTCCCATATTCGCCCCTTAAGGATCGACCGATGCGTTGCCAGTCGCAGCCTGGCAAAGCCGTCTTCAGCAGTGGTCAAGCACGGCTGGACCGCGCCCGCGCCGGGCGGTCACGCGGGTGACCGGCCGGCGCGGGCACGGCGGGCGGCCCCGGGGTGGTGTCGCCTTCGGCGGGTTCAGCCGAGCCAGGCGCCGTCGCGCATGAGGTCACGTCCGGCCAGCTCGTTCGACTCCCGCCAGGCCTGGACGCGCCGGGGCCGGATCCGGAAGTACTGGTAGGGCTCGTCGAGCTTGCGGGGGTCGAACCCGGTCCTGGCCGCGAAGGCGTCGCCCAGCTCCTCGCCCAGCTCGGTGACGTCCACCGGCTCCGCGACACCGTCGATGAGCACGACGTCACGGGTCGGCCCGAGGCCGAGCCGCACCCGGCCGTCGGCCAGCAGGTTGCGGCCGGTGACCGAGTCGCGGGGCGTGGAGACGAGGATCGCGTTCCCGTCCCAGTGGTAGGACAGCGGGATCAGGTGGACGCCGCGGGAGGCACCCGCCGTGGCCACCCACAGATCGACGTCGTTCTCCAGCCTCGCCCGAGTGTCCCGCAGCCGTTCCTCGAGTCCGCGCGCGGGTGGCTTCGTCGTCATGTTTCCTCCGTCAGTGCCGGGGGCGAGCCCCCTTGGGGTGGTCCTGGGCCGCCGGCCGGGCCCGGACACGGTGGCCGCGACGGCCGCCAGCGCCCGGACGGCCGCGCGTACCCCGATCATGTCGTGTGCGCGGTGGGTCACGAAGCGCACGTGTCCGTTCGGCAGCGGCAGGACGCGCACGCCGTGGCCGGCCAGGCGCTCGGCGCACTCGCCGGCGCTCAGTCCGGCCAGCCGTGCCATGACCATGTTGGTCGGCCGGGGCGGGCGCATCACCTCCACGCCGGGCACCGTGGCGAGCCCGGCGGCGAGCGCCGCGGCCGTCTCGTGGTCGGCGGCCAGGTCGGGCAGGCGGTCGAGCGCCACCAGGGCGGGCGCGGCGAGGACGCCCACCTGGTGCAGGGAACCGCCCAGCCAGCCCCTCAGCGCGCGGGCGCGGGCGACGTACTCGCGTGTTCCGCACAGCAGCGCGCCCGCGGGGGCACCGAGCCCCTTGGAGACGGAGAAGGTGACGCTGTGCGCCGGCCGGGCCAGGTGCGCGGGCGGCACCGCGAGCGCCACGGCCGCGTTGGCGAGCCTCGCGCCGTCGAGGTGCAGGTGCGCGCCATGTTGGTGGGCCAGCGCGGCCACGGCGTACGTCGCTTCGGCGTCCAGGGCGTTGCCGGAGTGCATCATGGCGGTGTTCTCGACGCAGACCACGACGGGTCGGTCCGTGCGGGCGGCGAGCAGCGCGGCCAGGGCGTCGGGGTCGGGCAGGCCGTCGGGGCGCTGCCGCACCAACAGCAGCTCGATGCCGCCGAAGCGGCGCAGCCCGTCCGACTCCAGGAACGCCATGTGGGTGTCCGCGCCGGCGATCACCCGCGGGGCGGGCGATCCGGGCGGGCCGGCCGCGGCGAGCGGGGCGAGCAGATTGGCCATCGTGCCGGTGGGCGTGAACAGTGCGGCCTCGGTGCCGAGCAGGTCGGCGACCCGCTCCTGCAGGAGGACGACCGTCGGGTCGTCGCCGTAGACGTCGTCCCCGACCTCCGCCGCGGCCGTCGCCCGGCGCATCCGCGCGTCCGGCAGGGTGCGGGTGTCGCTGCGGAAGTCCAGGTGCGGGGGGCCGGTGCGCGCCACGATGTCACCGCCCCGGCCGGTGGGCCACCCAGACGGCGCGCGGCCTGGTGTAGCCGTCGACGGCGTGCAGGCCCAGTTCCCGGCCGTATCCGGACTGGCCGAGGCCCCCGACGCTGACCGTCTCCTCGGTGTCGCCCCAGGTGTTCACCCAGACCATGCCGGCCCGCAGGGCCCGGGCGAAGCGCTCGGCGCGGTGGGCGTCCGAGGTCCACACCGACGCCGACAGCCCGTAGGCGGTGTCGTGCGCGAGGGCCAGGGCCTCGTCGTCGGTGGCGAACGACGCGACGGACAGCACCGGCGCGAAGATCTCCTCCCGCCAGGCGCGGCTGTCGAGGGGCGCCCGGTCGACGATCGCGGGGTGGACGAAGAACCCGCCGTCGAGGTCGTGCAGGATCGAGGAGCGGCCGGGCGGGAGGATCACCCGCGCTCCGCGCTGCGCCGCCTGCGCGACCACCTCGGCCGTGCGGTCGGCGGCGGCCCGGCTGATCAGCGGGCCGAGGTCGGTGCCGGCATCGGCCGGCCTGCCGACCTCGAGGGCGGCCGCGTAAGCGGCCACCCGGCCGACGAACTCCTCGTGCACGGCCCGGTCCACGACCAGCCGTGAACCCGCCACGCACATCTGGCCGGTGTTGCCGGTGAAGCCGGTGACGACGGCATGGGCCGCCGCGTCGAGGTCGGCGTCGCGGAAGACGACGACGGGGCTCTTGCCGCCGAGTTCGAGGCAGACCGGCTTGAGGCGGGCCGCGCAGCGCCGCGCGACCTCGCGCCCGGCCGCCGTCGAGCCGGGGAAGGAGACCATGCCGACGGCCGGCTGGGCGCCCAGCAGCCGGCCGGTCGCGGCGCCGCCGTAGACGGCGGTGAGCACGCCGTCGGGGAGCACGTCGCCGGCGCGGCCGACCAGGCGGCGGATCGACAGCGGTGTCTCGGGCGCCGGCTTGACCACGACCGTGTTGCCGTGGGCGAGGGCGGCGGCGATCTTCCATACGGCCAGCAGGAGGGGGTAGTTGTTCGGCGCGATGGCCGCGCACACCCCGACCGGCACCCGGTCGGTGTAGGTGCGCATGCCGGGGCCGGCCGGATGGGTCTCCCCCACCGGGTACCGGGCCGCGGCCGCGAACCAGTCGACCACCTGGGCGGCGAAGTCGACCTCTCCCCGTGCGCGGGCGGTGGGCTTGCCCGTGCTCATCCGCTCCAGCGCCGCGAGTTCCGTGCGGTCCTCGCGCAGCAGCTCGCCGAGCTCCCGCAGCAGGCGCGAGCGCTGCGCCGGGGAGGTGTCGGCCCAGCCCTCCTCGAACGCCGTCCGGGCCCGGGCCGCGGCGGCGGCGACGCCGGAGGCGTCGGTGTCCGGGACGTGGGTGAGGGTGCGGCCGGTGGCGGGGTCGAGGACCGCACGGCCCGCCGCGGTCATCCGAGCACCGTCGCGTGGCCGGCGAGCCGGAGCCCGCGGTCGATCTCGGCGGCCAGGCCGTGGAACGCCTCCGGGCCGAGGCCCGCTCCCGCGCTGCCGAGCAGCCGGAGGTCGTAGCCGTCGGGGTGCTGCCACCAGGCGTCGCAGGCCCCGTAGCGGGTGCTGAGGTGGCCGAGGTGGAGCGGACGGCCACCGAGGTCGCGGATCTCGGCGGTGGCGGGGTGCTTGTCCCGCTGCGGGGGGAACGCGAGCCGGCCGCCGCCGGTGCGCTGCGCCGTCAGACGCAGCTCGCCGCCGGACGGCGAGGAGTAGACGACGTCCAGTTCGCGGACGGTGGTGCCGTCGCCGAACGTGGCGGCGCTCTCGGCGCGGAACTGCCCGGCCGTCACCGGGACTCCCTGGGCGGTGAGGAAGTCCACCACCTGCTCGGAGGGGACCCAGTCGCCCTCGTGCTCGCGCTCGCTCCGGTGGAAGCGGAAGACGCCTGTGGGCACCGACACCATGGTGGCCGGGTGCCGGGCCCAGTAGCTCAGGTCGGCGAACGGGGTGGCCAGCACCCTCGGCACGGCGTCCGGCACGGCCGGGCGCAGCGCGGCGAACAGCGCGACCAGCTCGTCGTCGTCGAACTCGCCCTCCAGCACGGACAGTTCGACGGTGGTGCGGGCCAGCCTGGCGCTCGCGGCGCGGTGGCCCAGGTAGTCGGTGCCGAGCCAGACGACGCGGCCCCCGCCGATCTCGGCCGGACGGGTCTGGCTGCCCCACAGGCACGGGTGGTCGGCGGCCGGGAACGCCCAGTCGTAGAGGAACTGCTTCAGGCGCAGCCGCCGTCCCCCGCCAAAGATCTCGGTGCGGTAGCCGGCGGGGTTGGCGTCGCTCCACGGGGTGCGGCCCTCGGCCGCCACCCGGCCGGGGGGTGCCTCGCGGCGCAGGGTTCCGACGCGGGTGTCGCATCCCGCGGGCAGCAGGGACGGCCGCCACAGCACGAAGTTGCACCAGTGCTGGGCGCGGGTCTCCTCCATCGCCGGGGGCACCGGGTCAAGGTCGGCCGCGCGGTCCAGGACCTGCCAGCGCCACGGGGGTACGGGACTGCTCACCATGACTCCTCGGGTGGGTGCGAAGCTCCGCGAGGTGGCCGAGCCAGGCGGAGGTCGAAGCAAGGAACATCCATTCGCCGACGCCCAGTTCGGCCCGGAGCCCGGCGGGCAGCGGCGGCAGGCCGAAGGGGGTGCCGAGCCCGTCGGCGAGGGCGGCCAGCCGGCGGGCGTACCCGGGGTCGGTGGGGGTCGGGAAGCCCTGTTTGGGGCGGTGGCGCACCGAGTCGGGCAGCAGGTCGGCGAGCGCCTCCTTGAGCAGTCCCTTGTGGCTGCTGCCGGGCTCGCCGGAGTTTTTCAGGTGTTCCGGGCAGCGGAAGGCCAGCTCGGCGAGGGCGACGTCCTGGAAGACGGGCCGGTCTTCCAGGGTGAAGGTCGCCGACGTGGCGTCGACCATGTCGTTGACGTAGACCAGGAAGCGGCGCAGCAGGTGGTGCCGGCCGCGTTTGAGCGGGGAGGCGGTCTTGATCGCCCGGTACTCCTCCATGGTGCGCTCCCACACCAGGTCGGTGACGGCCGTCATGTCGACGCCGAGTTCGCGCGCCATCCAGGTCACCAGCCGGGCCCAGACGGGCCGTTCGTCGGGGTACAGCTGGTGGGTCAGGTAGTGGCGGCCGTGGAGGAAGGTGGGCGCATAGGGGTCGACGATCGGGAAGTAACCGCCGGCCTGGTAACCCCACAGTTCGTCGGCGCCGTGGCCGGAGTAGACGACCACGTTGCCGTCGCGGGCGATGGCGCCGTAGAGGTGGTGCATGGCGAGTTCGGCGCCGTGCAGCAGCGGCCGCATCAGCCGGGTGGGCAGGACGGGCACCAGCTCGGCGGCGTTTTCGCGGTCCAGGTCGCACACGGTCAGCGTCACGCCCAGACGCTCGGCGGCCTCGGCGGCGTGCGCCACGTCGTCCCCCGAGCCGCCGATGCCGTCCTGGTAGCGCAGCACGTACCCCTGGACGGGGACGTCCAGCGCGGTCAGGGCCGCCACGGCCGCCGTGCTGTCGACGCCGCCGCTGAGCACCGCCGCCCGCGGGACGTCGGACACGGCCCGCTCCGCGATCGCCCGGTCGAACGCTGCCCTGATCTCCTCGGCGCTGACCGGTTTCTCCACCGGCGTGGGCCGCCAGTAGCGGTGGGTGGTGGGGGTGCCGGGGCTGTCGACCGACAGGTACTCGGCGGGCTGCAGGGCCCGCACGCCCCGCAGCCAGGTGTGGTCGTCGGCCGCGTCCATCCGGATCCAGGAGCGCAGGACGTACTCCTCTGGATCCACCTCGGGGGTCACCAGGCCGGTGCGCAGGAGCACGCCCGGCTCGGAGGCGAAGAGGAGCCCGCCGTGGGCGAAGGCGTAGAAGAGGGGTTTCACGCCGAAGTGGTCGCGGGCGAGCACGACGCGGCCGCTCCAGGTGTCGTGCCAGGCGAGGGCGAACATGCCGGACAGCGGCTGCAGGGCGGCCGCGGGATCGTCCTCGCGGCACACCTGCTGCAGGACGAACTCGGTGTCGCAGGTGGTGCTGCGGGGCCACAGCGGCGCGGCGGGCGAACGGGAGCCGTACACCTCGCCGTTGTGCACCAGGACGACGCGTCCGGTGGGGTCGGTCATCGGCTGGTCGCCCGCCTCGCTGCGGTCGCGGACCGCCAGGCGCGTCGCGCACAGCATGACGGTGCCGCACGCCGAGACGTACGGGGCGCGGGCCGCCTCGCCCCGGTGTGCCATGGCGTCGGTCATCGTGCGGCCGAGCGCGTCCATCCAGTCGGTGTCCCGCCGTCCCTCGAAGCTGATGAAGCCCGCTATGCCGCACACGCGCCGGTCTCCGTCTCCCCCCACACCCGCCACAGCTGGGCCAGGGCCTCGGTGAACACGTGCTCGATGCCGTGGTGGCCGCCCTCGTGCTCGCGGTAGGCGTGCGCGACGCCGTGTGCGTCGAGGGCGGCGTGCAGCGCGCGGACGCCCCAGTGCATCCCGTAGTCGTCGCGTTCGCCGACGCTGAGGTGGAGGAGGCCGAGTGCGGCGAGCCGGCCGGCGTGGGCGGGGAGCATGCGCACCGGGTCGTGGCGCAGCCACCGCTGCCACACCTCGTCGCGGAACAGGCCGGTGACGGGGTCGCACGGCAGCGCGTCGGCGGGCGCGGTTCCGGGGGTGTCGGCGTAGCACATGCCCATCGCGACGATGCTCATCGCCACCATGAAGGGCACGTCGTGCGGGCCGGTGTCACGGCGGGCCAGCAGTGCCTCGACGCCGCCGGCCGCCCGGACGGTGTCCAGCGCGGCGGGCAGCAGCGGCAGGTAGCAGTGCTCGAACCCGGCGTCGGGCGAGAAGGCGAGCACCGCCGAGAACAGCCCGGTCGTCATGCCCGCGACCAGGGCGCCGTAGCCGCCGCTGGACTTGCCCGCGACGGCGCGCCCGGCGGGCCCCGGCAGGGACGCGAACCGCCGGTCCACCTCGGCGACGACCTCCGCCAGGTGGCCGGCGTAGCGCCCGCAGGCGGCGGAGTCGATGTACTGCGAACCGCCGTAGGCAGTCGTGCAGTCGGGTACCACGAGCAGTGCGGGCGGCACCCGGCCCTCCGCCATCGCCCGGCCGAGCCGGTCGGCGACCGAGCCGCCGAAGGCGAGCGGCCGGTGGGTGAGGCTGGGCCGGGCGCCGAAGCCCGGCAGCCAGTACACCACCGGGTACCGGCGGACGCCGTCGTACCCCGGCGGAAGGTGCACCTCGACGCGGCGGCGGTGCGGGTCGCCCAGCGGGTTGCCGCGCAGACAGGCGCTGTCGTGGTCGAACACGACCGGCTCGCTCATGGCCTGCTCTCCTGCCGCAGCGCGCGTTCCACGTGGCGGGTGTAGAACGAGGGGTGGTGGAAGACCGCGGAGAGCAGCACGCCGTCGCTGGCCCACAGCCCGAAGGAGCTGCCGAACAGCAGGTCGGCGCCGAGCAGGGCCTCGAGTGTGGAGGCGGCGATCTCGGTCCAGCCCTCGCCGCCGGCGAGATGGCCGCGGGCCGGTCCGGGGCCCAGCCGTGTGATCCGGCCGGTCACCGGGTCGAGCAGGAAGGACGTCTCACTGCCGTCGTCCTCGTACAGCGAGACGACGTGGCGGCCGGCGCCGTGGTCCAGTGCCCGGTACCAGTAGTCGGTGGCCACCAGCCGGTCCAGCAGCTCGCGCAGCATGTCCTGGGCGTCACGGGTCTGACGGCCGTACCGGTCGCGGGAGGCGTCGAACGGCGGTACGGGGGTGTCCGGGTCGAGCGTCACCGCGGCGTAGACCTCGTCGAAGTCGTACGCGCCGGGCGGCACCGGCCCGTCGGCCGGGGCGGCCTTGCCGTCCTTGACCTCGATCACCTGTCCGGGACCCCACAGCAGGCCGTCGCGGCCCAGCTCGTCCAGGCGGCGCAGTGCCTCGACCGGGGTGAAGGGGAAGATGGTGCGGTTGCACCAGTCGTAGTCGGACGTGCCGTCGCCGCTGATGCGCCAGCCGAACGAGGAGGGCACGGTCACGGCCGCGGGGATCGCGTCGAGGTACCGGTCGAAGTTGGCGACGGCGCGGGCGCGCACCGCGTCGGGATCGGTCAGCGGGCGGCGCTCGGTGAGCACGCCGGGCGGCGAGATGCTGTGCGCGGGGACGAACAGGACGTCCAGCCTCGGCGCGTCGGCGCGGCGGAAGGCCGCCACGGTGTCCTCGTGCAGGAGCGCGTCGCCGCACAGCATGACGGCCGCGTCGTCGGTCTGCACCAGCACGCTCATCTCGGGGAAGGACACCGCCGAGGGGAACGTCCGCAGGGTCGTCCGGCCCAGGGTCAGGGTGTCGCCCGGTGTCACCGGCTGAAGGTTCTCGTAGCCGAAGCGGCGCAGGGTCCAGGCGATGGCCTGGTGTCCGAGCCCGGACGCGGTCAGCCGCGGCGGCACGGGGCCGGTGGGGTAGACGCAGGTGACCTCCGAGCTCTGGCGCGGGCTGTCGTCGAAGTCCACGTCGGCGCCGTCGACCAGGCGCAGGAGTGAGGGGAAGTGGTGGTGGTCGAAGTGGTGGTGGCTGAGCACCACGTAGTCGACCCCGTCGTCGAGGACCTCACGGACCAACCGGTCCGGCACCGCCGGGTGGTGCTCCCAGAAGCGGTCCAGGCGCTGGGTGAGCCAGGGGTCGAAGAGGATGCGCTCCGTCCCCGTGTCGACGAGGACGGCGGCGTGGCCGAGGGAGATCAGTCGCATCAGTCGCTCACTTCGTACACGCAGCGGAAGCCGACCTCGTTGTGCCGGTCGGTGATCAGGTCCTTGCCCCGGTAGAACGTGGTCAGGCAGGACCGCGGGGAGGTCCAGGTGCCGCCGCGCAGCACGTGGAAGGCTTCCTTGCGGTTCATGAAGTCCAGCGGGTGCCGGCCCTTGAAGAAGGGGTCCATGTCGTCGCCGGTGTAGTAATTGGTCCGCGTCAGTTCCCAGACGTTGCCCGACATCTGCAGGGCGCCGTAGGGGCTGGCGCCCTGTGGGAGGGCGTCGGCGGGCAGCACCGGGTGGGCGGGGTTGCCGCCCTGCGAGACGGTGACGAGCAGCGCCTCCAGGGAGTCGAGGTCGGCAACCTCCTCGCCGAACGAGCGCTCCACGTAGTTCACCCGGTCCGGGTCCCACTCCTCGCCCCAGGGGTAGCGGCGGCCGTCCACGCCACGCGCGGCTTTCTCCCACTGGACCTCGCTGGGCAGCGAACCGCCGGCCCACTTCGCGAAGGCGTACGCGTCGTACCAGTCGATGCCGACGACCGGCAGGTCGGGGGCGTTGAACCGCGGGTCGTGCCAGTGCGCCGGGCGGTGCGAGCGCTCCAGCGGCTGGTCCGGGTGGTCGAACTCGCCGGAGTCGCCGACCTCGTCGAGGAAGGCGTGGTAGCGCGCGTTGGTCACGGTGGTGCGGTCGATGAGGAAGGCGGGTACGTCCACGGCGCGCAGCGTGCTGTCGTCCTGGGCCATGCGGAAGGCGTCGGGCTTCTCCTCGGCGCCGATGATGGCCGGGCCGCCCGGCACCAGGACGACGTCGGTGTTCCGCCGGGGACGCTTGCGCGCGGCCTCGATGCGCGCCCGCATGTCCGAGAAGTACTCGTCCTCCAGGCGGCGCAGTTCGGCCGGGTCGCGGGTGCCGAAGACGGCGATGAGGGCCCGCTTGGTGAGTGCTGCGCCGCAGCCGACGGGCTTGCGCGTCCAGTCGGGGCGGGTGAAGTTGCTGGGCCAGCCGGAGATGCGGATGAGGTCGGGTACGGCGGCGGCGATCCGGTGCTCCGCGATGACCTTCAGCGCCGTGAAGGCGACCCAGTCGACGGTGTCGTGGGTGGCGGCGGCCACGGCGGTGTCGGCGGCCGGGTCGCCCGCGTGGTGCCTGGCCAGCAGGCGCACCGCACCGGCTCGCACCGGCCATTCGGGGTGGGGGACCGCGACAGACGCCAGTAGCGGGATCCCGTCGGCGGCCCGCCCCCGGTCCTCGGCCAGCGCGACGACGCGTTCCACCGACGCCCAGTAGCGCTCGTCGGTGGAGTCGTCGATCTCCAGCAGATCGGCGGGAATGTCGATGACTTCTGAAACGCGATTACCTACCATCTCAGCCTCTCTCGGACCACGCGCCGCCCGCACGGATTTTGAATTCCATACGGGCGGCGCGTTTCGCTGGTCAGCGGATTACCACTTGCTGGTCTCCTGCTCAGCGTCACGGGTGTCGATGAAGTCGCGGTCGCTCATGTGTCACTCCTTCCGCCGTATCGGATTGCCGTGGGCCGGATCGGCCGCACGGCCCGGAAGCATACGAAGAGCACGGAAGGCACGGCAACGGCCTTGATACGCGGACGTTGAACATGAACATTTCCGTGGTATTGGCGGGTCGGCCGGCGGCGATCCGAGGTGGGACGAGGAGAGACGAGGAGAGAAGAATGAGCGCCACGCATTACCGGGACGTACGCGACAGGGGATTCATGCGGCTCGACGGGCTGGTGGCGGGCGAGGCTCTCGCCCGGCTGCGCGGCGCGGTGGCCGATCTGGAGGAACTGGCCCGCGACCGCACGGTCTCCGGCGGGAACTTCGTCCTGGAGGCCCCCGGCATCGGCGGCTGGGCGGCCTGGCAGCAGGGTGCCCAGGCCCTCCCCGGGGTGCTGAGGTCGGCCGACCGCATCCACGAGCACGTCCCCGAGTTCGCGGCCGTACAGCGGTCGCTGGACCTGGCCGGCGGGCCGGTGGCGGGGGCCGCCGGGAGCCCGGGCACCCTGGTCAACGCGTTTTTGTGGGCCAAGCCGCCCGTGGTGGGGTCGGCCAAGCCCTGGCATCAGGACATCGCCTTCGCGCCGCCCTCGTTCGGCGCCGAGGAGCACGGCATCGTGACGATCTGGATCGCGCTGGAGCCGGCCACCGTGCGCAACGGCTGCCTGGAGTTCATCCCCGGCTCCCATCTGCTCGGGCTGTTCCCGCACACCGGGGACCGGGAGCGTCTGCCGGGTGAGCCGCCGCGGGCGGGCGCGGTGGAGCCGCACGTCGCGGACGAGCACCTGCCGCGCACGGCCGACCCGGTCGCCGTACCCCTCGAGCCCGGTTCCGCCGTCATGTTCGACGGCCTGGTGCTGCACCGTTCGGCGCCCAACACCACGGCGGCGGAGCCGCGCACGGCCGTCAGTTTCGTCTACCGGGTGCCGCGGCCCTCGTGGACCCGGATGGAGCCGGCCGCCGTGGTCCGGGCCTGACGTTCGACCGCGGCGGATCCGCAGTCGAACGCGGGCGTCAGGAGTCGGCCCTGCCGTCGAGGCCGTAGAACGCCTCGCCGTCGAGGTGGCGGATCGTGTTCAGGTCGCGCTGCACGACCTCCTCCAGGTCGTGCAGCAGCGTCACGATGAGCGGATAGGTGAGGTCGTCGACCGTGCGGCGGATCCGCTGACCGGGTTTCACCAGCGTGCTCAGGCTGTGGAAGCTCTCCAGCCGCTCGATCTCCTCGATGCCCCGGTACTCGCTGAGCACGCCCTCCACCGGCGAGACCATGCCGAAGATCGCGCTGTACCGGCGCACCCGGTAGGGCGTTCCGGCCCGGGCGTGGAACCGCTCGGGCCGCAGGTAGGCGTCGACGGTCCACTCCAGCTGGGACTCGCCGATGCCCAGGCCGGCGCAGGCCGGGATGCCGCCGCCGGCGATCCGGGCACCGACCTCGACCAGGCACGGCCCCTGCGGGGTCATCCTGATCTCCAGGTGTGCCGGGCCGTGGCGGATGCCGAGGGCGTCGAGCACCTGGAACGCGTAGTCGCGCAGCGGCTCCACGACCCGGCTCGCCGAGTCGGTCAGCGACAGGGCGTCGCAGAGGTCGACCACCCCGTTCGCGGTGAGGCGGCCGGTCCGCCACACGTCGCACAGGTGGTGGCGGCCGTCCCGGCTGACGGTGTTCACCATGTACTCGGTGCCCGGCAGGTACTCCTGCGCCACGGCCCCCTTGTTGGGCTGGGAGAAGACGTCGTCGGCATCGGCGAGGGAGCGAAACGCCGCCACCGACTCCTCCGGGGTGTCGCAGAAAAAGACGCCCTGGCTGCCCGCGCTGCGCGGCGGCTTGACCACGACGCGCCCGCCCAGTTCGCGGTGCCAGGCGGCGAGTTCGTCCGCGTCGGTGGCGCGCAGCTGCCGGGCCGCGCGAAGTCCCGCGGCGCGCACCGCCTCGACCATGAGATGCTTGTCGCGCCGCGCGGCGCTCAGGGCGGTGCCGTTGCCCGGCAGGCCGAGCCGCTCCGCGAGCAGGTCCGCGAACTCCACCCCGCTCTCCCCGCCCGCGACCACCGCGACCGGCGCGAACGCCTTGACAGCCGCCACCGTGGCCTCCAGGTCGCCGTCGTGCACGATATCGGCGACGAAATCCTCCGGGACGTACGGCGCTGCGCGGTACACGTACGGCACTTCACGAGTGCTCTGCACCCGGACAATGGCACTTCCCTGTTCCAGGAATTTCAGGACGAGTGAGCGGACCGCGGCCCAGGCGTCCACCATCACGATGCACGGGCGTCCATCTATTGCTGCTGTCATGTGTTCAAAGTAGAGAGAGCGGCCCCTCGCCGAAAGACGTTCAACTCTGGGATCCTTCCCCTCCGGAGGAGTGCCTGATGACGTCTTTTCTCGCAGGAGTGCGCTCGCCGCACTGCACCCCGGTATTGCTGTTCGTCAACGCCTTCGGCAGTTTTCTGGTCCTGGTGAGCCTTTCCACGCTCGTGGAGTCGGCCACCGGATCGGGGCTGCTCGCGGCGGCCGTGCTGAGCGCGCCGTGGCTGCCCGCGCTGCTGCTGGCCGGACCGCTCAACCGGCTGCTCGCCCGGCACGCTCCGGAGCGGCTGGTGCGGCTGGCCGAGGCGACGAGCCTGGGGCTGACCGCCGCGGCGCTCGTGGCTCCGCAGCGGGCGCTCCTCGCGGTCGCCGCCGCACTGCTGCTGGCCCGTGGGTACTTCGAGGCGGTCACCCGCTCGGCCACCGCGCTCGTGCTGCGCGAGACGGTGCCCGAGCAGCGGCTGGACCGGGCGAACACCGTCGCCGAGATCGGCAAGCTGACCGGCCTGAGCGTCGGCGCGGCACTGGCCGGCCCGGCCGCGTCCGTGCTGTCGCTGCGCGGACTGATCGCGGTGAACGCGGCGACGCTGGTGCTCAGCGCACTGCTCGCGTGGGCGCTGCCGTCCACACCGCAGCAGGCCGCCCCCGCGGACGATGCCAAGGCCGCCGCCCGGCCGCGGGTCGTCGATCCCGTGCTGCGCCGGCTGTTCGCCCGTTTCCTGCTGGTGTCCTTCTGGCAGGGCTTCCACACGGTGGCCGTCACCGTCGTCCCGGTCCAGTTGCTCGGCGGCGGCACCCGCCTGGTGGGTGTGTTCGTCGCCGTCTCCTCGGTGGCTCTGTTCACGGGGTCGCTCGCCGCCCTGCCGGCCCAGCGCTACCTGACCCGCGTGCCCTCGGCCGTGTGGGCGGTGCTTCCCGTGGCGCCCCTGCTGGCGGCGGTGCTGGTCGGCCGTACGGTGCCGACGCTTGTGCTGTACGCGCTGTTCCTGGTCCTCTTCGAGGTGGCCTACCTGCACTGCAACAACCGGCTCCTGGCCACGGCCCGCCCCGCCGAGCTGCCGTCGGTGGTGACGCTGCGGGCCACCCTGCTGCCCTCGGGCGTGGCGGTTTCCATCCTGGCGCTGGGTGCGCTGTGCGACCTGGTGGGTTTGGTGTCCACCGCCTTTGTGGTGGCCGTCGTCACCGTCGTGGTCACCGCCTCGACCGGCACCGCCGGGCCCGCCTGGCGGCGACGCGTGCAGGACGCCTGACCAGGACGGCGAGGGCCGCGCGGGCCGGGCAGTGCGGCGTTCGTCCCTGATCCTCCGTTCCCGACTGTCAAGGAAGTGCCGTCGTGCGGGTCCTCGTCGTGCCGTTTCCCTGGAAGGCTCATGTGTTCAACCTCGTGCCGCTCGCCTGGTCGTTGCGGACGGCCGGGCACGAGGTGCGGGTGGCCTGCTGGCCGAATCTGCTCGACGTCGTCACCTCGGCCGGGCTGACGGCCGTGGCCGTCGGCCCCGGCGAGACACCGGAGGTGCGCAGGCAGCGGGACCGGCGCCAGACGTCCGAGCGCGCCGCCGCGGCGAAACGTGCCCCGCGGCAGGGGCTCGACCCGCTGTTCGACATACGGCCGGATCGCGAGCGGCTGGACTGGGAGCAGGCCTGCCGGGTCTTCGACGATCTGGTGCTGCCGCAGGCACGGCGCTCCAACGACTCGATGATGGACGACCTGGTCGCCGCGGCCCGCGCCTGGCGGCCCGATCTGGTGCTGTGGGGCGCCAAGGCGTTCGCGGGCGCGGTGGCCGCCGAGGCCGTGGGCGCGGCGCACGCCCGGGTGCTGTACTCCGTCGACGTCTACACCCGGATGCGACAGGACTTCCTGCACGCCCGGGCTCAGCAGCCGCCGGAGCGGCGCACCGACGCGATGCGGGACTGGCTGTCCGGCTGGGCGCGGCGGTACGGCGTCGCGTTCTGCGAGGACCTGGTCAACGGCCAGTTCACCGTCGCCCCGCTGCCCGAGGCGTTCCGGCCCGATCCCGGGCCGACCGTGCTGCCCGTGCAGTTCGTGCCCTACAACGGTCCGGCCGTGGTGCCCGGGTGGCTCGCCGGGCCGCCGCCGGCGCCGCGGGTGCTGATGACGTTCGGCGACTCGGTCGACGACCGGCCGACCCGGCTCCCGCTGCCCGTGGAGGGCATCCAGGGCATCCTCGGCGCGGTGGCCGGCCTGGAGATGGAGCTGGTGCTGGCCGTGCCGCCGGAGGTCCGCCAGGAGCTGCGGGAGGTGCCGGCCAACACCCGTCTGGTGGAGTCCGTCCCCCTTGCCGAGGTGCTGCCGACGTGCTCGGCCGTGGTGCACCACGGCGGCACCTGGTCGTTCGGCTGCGCGCTGCGCCACGGCGTGCCCCAGCTCCTGATCAGCCGGGCGTTCGACGCGCCGCTGAAGTTCCGGTGCCTGCGGGCCGCGGGCGCGGGGCTCGCCATGACGCCCGCGCAGGCGGACGGGCCGGCGGTCCGTGCCGCCCTCGTCCGCCTGCTGCACGACGCGGACCTGCGGGCGAACGCGGTACGGCTGCGGGAGCAGATGCTGGCCCTGCCCGCGCCCAACGACCTGGCGCGGACGCTGGAGACCCTGGCCGCCGCCCACCGGCCGGGGCCGGTGCCCGCCCCGCGCTGACCGGCGCAGGCCGGCGCAGGCCGGGCGGGAACGCGGACGGGCCCCGCGTGCTCCACGCGGGGCCCGTCCGCCGGTTGCGTCAGGACGCGGGGACCGGGTCGGCCGGCGCCTGGCAGACGGCGTCGACCCCCTCCTTGGAGGCGGGACGGGTGCCGTCCCGGAAGAAGTCCCCGACGTACTTGTTCAGGCAGGGGTCGTTGTTCGCCGACAGCGCCGCGCCGACGTTGTGGCCGCCCCGCTCCAGCACCAGCCGGGAGTTGGGGAACAGCTCGTGCGTCTCGACGGCGCCGCGGGTGCCGTGCGCGGTGTCGAACTGGGGCTGCACCAGCAGGACGCTCACCTGGTCGTTGCCGACCGTGAGCGGCGTGCTCCGCGCGGGCTGCGGCCAGAACGCGCACGGCGCGTCGTACCAGGCGTTGGTCCAGGTCAGGACCCGGTCACCGGCGTCGTACTGGCGCCAGTGGTCCGTGCTCCAGCGGTTCCAGTTCCGCGGCCAGGGGCCGTCGAGGCAGTTGACCGCGTTGGTCATGGCGTGCCGGTTCTGGTGCGGGAAGCCCGGCGGGGTGAAGGTGGCCCGCAGCGACGCCGGGTCCTTGCGCACCACCCAGTCGGAGAGCACCTTCGCCCGGGAGAGCCAGGTCCAGCTGCGGTAGACGACCGGCTCGAAGATGTCCGCCCACTCCATCGGGCCGATCTTGCCGTCCAGGGGCGCCGCCCGCAGCGCGTCCTGCCCCTTGTAGTAGTTCGCCTCCACCTCGTCCGCGGTCGTGCCCAGCCCGTAGACGGCGTCGTACTTGGCGACCCAGGCGAAGAAGATCTTCGCGTTGCGCTCGGACAGCGCGTCCTTGCGCAGGCTGTTGCGGTACCCCACCGTGCTGGGGCGCACCACGCTGTCCAGCACCATCCGCTCCAGCCGCTGCGGGAACAGCGTGGCGTAGACCGAGCCGAGGTAGGTGCCCCAGTCGGTGCCGAAGTAGGTGATCTTCTCCTGGCCGAGGGCGATCCGTATCCGGTCCACATCGCGCGCCGCGTCCTCGGTGCTCAGGTGGCGCAGCACGTCGCCGTACTTCGCGCCGCAGCTTTCGGCGTAGGCGCGGGCCCGGTCCACCCACTCCTGCTCGGCGGCGGGCGTGCCCGGCACCGGGTCCGGCTGCGCGTGCCCGGGGGCGATGTAGTCGACGTCGCAGACCACGGCCGGCTCGCTGGCGCCGACGCCGCGCGGGTCGAAGCCGATCCAGTCGTAGGCGGCGCCGACGTCCTGGGCCAGCCCGGTGGTGCCCTGGGCGTACCGGGTGGGCAGGTCACGGCCGATGCCGCCGGGCCACTGGCCGCGGTTGAGGATGACGACGCCCTTGTACTGGCTGTCGGGGACGGTGTGCTTGGCCCGCGTCAGCGCCAGGCTGATCTTCCTGCCCTCGGGGGCGTCGTAGTCGAGCGGCACCTGCACGGTGCCGCATTCCAGGCCCTTGAGCATGTCGCCGAGGACCGGATCACCCCCCGCACACGGCACCCAGTCGACGCTGCCGGCGGCCGGGCCGGCCGCATCGTTCGCCACCGCGACCGGGGCGACAGCCGTACCCACCAGCGCGGCCGCGACCGCCGGTATGACCCACGCAAGCTTTCTCACGGATTTCCCCTCCTAGTTCAGCGCGCTCGCAGCGTGGCACCGGTCCGTCGGTTCACGCTCAAGAACGCCTGGAAATCGCCTTGAGGCGACAGGGGGGAAGATGCAAGGGGTTTCTCCATTTCCCTAGCATGGGGCGACGCAATTCCTCACCCCCGGGAGCGAGAATGGCTGACGCAGCCGTCCAGGGAATCAAGACCGTGCTGCACCCCGTGGCGGACGTGGCAGCGGCCAAGAAGCTGTACACCGCCGTGTTCGGCATCGAGCCGCAGAACGACTCGGAGTACTACGTCGGGTTCGACGTCGCGGGCCAGCACATCGGGCTGGTGCCGGCGGGCGCGCAGGGCATCACCGGGCAGGTCGCCTACCTGCACGTGGCCGACCTCGACGCGAAACTGGCCGAGATCACCGCTGCGGGCGGCACCGTGAGCAGCCCTCCCAAGGAGGTCGGCGCCGGCCGGCGCGTGGCGACCGTCACCGACCTCGACGGCAACGTCCTCGGACTGCTGCAGGACAGCTGACGCCGCGTCCCCGGCCCCGCGTCCCCGGCCGCCCCCGGAGCCTGTCGAGCCCGTCTCGAGAAGGCTTCGAGGGCGGCCGTCCAGTCTCTCCCCGCAGGGTGGGTGGAGACCGCCCGCGTCACCCGTCCCCCGGGCACCGGCCCGGCGTCGACGCGCAGCGGCCCTCGAGGGAAGCCACCCCCAAGGGAAGGGAAAAGGACATGCTTCGAGCGCGGAATTCCGGCTGCGACGTGGTCGCATGAAAATCCTCGTCACCGGCGGCGCCGGATTCATCGGCTCGCACTACGTACGGACCATGCTGGACGGGGGCTATCCGGGATTCGAGGACGCCCACGTCACGGTCCTGGACGCGCTGACCTACGCGGGGAACCGGGACAACCTGCCCGCCTCGCACCCGCGGCTGACCTTCGCACACGGGAACATCCTCGACCGGGAGCTGCTGCGTGACCTGCTCGACGGCCAGGACGCGGTGGTGCACTTCGCGGCCGAGAGCCACGTCGACCGCTCCATCGCCAGCGGCGCCGACTTCGTCCGCACCAACGTCGAGGGCACGCAGGCGGTGCTCGAAGCCTGCCTGGCGGCCGGCGTCGAGCGCGTGGTGCACATCTCGACCGACGAGGTGTACGGCTCCATCGAGGAGGGGGTGTGGACCGAGGAGTCCCCGCTGCTGCCCAACTCGCCGTACGCCGCGTCCAAGGCGGCCTCCGACCTGATCGCCCTGGCGTACTTCCGCACCCACCGGCTGAACGTGTCGGTCACCCGCTGCTCCAACAACTACGGGCCCTACCAGTACCCGGAGAAGTTCATCCCGCTCGCCGTCACCAACCTGCTCGAAGGACGCCCCGTCCCCGTCTACGGGGACGGCGGGCAGATCCGCGAGTGGCTGCACGTGGACGACCACTGCCGCGCCGTGCAGCGGGTCCTCACCGGCGGCCGGGCGGGCGAGGTCTACAACATCGGCGCCGGTACGGCCGTGCCGAACCTGGAACTGGCCCACCGGCTCGCCGAGCTGTGCGGGGCGGGACCGGAGATGATCCGGCACGTCACCGACCGCAAGGGCCACGACCGGCGCTACGCCCTGGACCAGGGCAGGATCGAACGCGAACTCGGCCACCGGCCGCTGACCGCGTTCGACACCGGACTGGCCGCAACCGTCGCCTGGTACCGCGACAACCCCCGCTGGTGGAAGCCGCTGAAGAACGGCGGGGACCGGCCGTGAGCGGCCCCGTGCAGCTGGTGGCGCGCACCGGCGCCGACGTCGCCGAGCGCCTGGCGCGGTCGGCCGCGGCGGCCGAGGGCGCGCACACCGCGACCACCGAGGTGCCGGGCTGGCTGGACCTGCACCGGCACCTGAGCGGGACGGTCGTCCGGCGGATCCCGTTCTCCGGGCTCGACCACTGGTCGTTCGCCCCGGACACCGGGAACCTGCGGCACAGCAGCGGACGCTTCTTCACCGTCGAGGGACTGCACGTCAGCGGGCCGGGCACCGAGTGGGAACAGCCGATCATCGTGCAGCCGGAGATCGGCATCCTCGGCATCCTCGCCAAGGAGTTCGACGGCGTCCTGCACTTCCTGATGCAGGCCAAGATGGAACCCGGCAACCCCAACCTGGTGCAGCTCTCCCCCACCGTGCAGGCCACCCGCAGCAACTACACCAAGGCCCACGGCGGAACGGCGGTGAAGTACCTGGAGCACTTCCTCGCCCCGCGCAGGGAGCAGGTCCTCACGGACGTCCTGCAGTCCGAGCACGGCGCCTGGTTCTTCCGCAAGCGCAACCGCAACATGATCGTCGAGGCTGACGGCGACGTCCCCGTCCACGACGGCTTCTGCTGGCTCACCCTCGGGCAGATCCTGCGGCTGCTGCGCCTGGACAACATCGTGAACATGGACGCGCGCACCGTGCTGGCGAGCGCGCCGGCCCTCCACGACGAGACGAAGGCGCTGTCGTCGGACGCCGGCCTGCTGGCCTGGTTCACCGGGGAACGCGCCCGGCACGACGTCCGTGCCCGCCGCATGCCGCTGCGCGACATCGCCGGGTGGCGGACCGACGCGCACTGCGTCAGCCGTACCGACGGCAGGTTCTTCCGGGTGGTGGCGGTCTCCGTCGAGGGGGCCGGCCGCGAGGTGGCCGGCTGGACCCAGCCGATCATCGAACCCGTCGAGCGCGGCGTGGCCGGCTTCGCCTGCCGGTTCTTCGACGGCGTCCCGCACCTCCTGGCGCACGCCCGCGTCGAGGGCGGCTTCCTGGACACCGTGGAGCTGGCGCCGACCGTGCAGTGCGTGCCGTCGAACTACGCGCCCGGGCACCGCCCGCCCTTCCTGGAGGTCCTGCTGAACGCCTCGCCCGACCGCGTCCTGTACTCGACCGTGCACAGCGAGGAGGGCGGCCGCTTCCTCAACGCGGAGAGCCGCTACCTGATCGTCGAGACCGACGAGGCGACGACCCCCGCCCAGCCGCCCCCCGGCTACCAGTGGGTGACGCCGGGACAGCTGAACTGGCTCGCCGGGCACAGCCGCTACGTCAACGTCCAGGCCAGGACCCTGCTCGCCGTCCTCGGCCCGGCGCTGCGGGGCGAGGGCGCGCCCTGACCCGAGCGGGTGCGCCGACGGCACGAGGCCCTGTCCGGGAGGTGATCCCCGGGCAGGGCCTCGATGCCGCCGAAGGGCTACTGCGCCGCGCTGAGCCGGCTGGTCATCGGGGTCCACTTCTTGGGGTTGATACGCCAGTCCACCGCTTCCTGCCTGGTGGCGACGTTGACCCGGTTCCACAGGTTGACCAGCCCGATGTGCAGGACGACGGCGGCCAGCTGCACCTGGGTCCAGTGCCTGGCGGCCTCCTCCCAGACCTCGTCCGACACCGGGTCCTCGCGGCCGTCGATCCGCGTGGCGGCCTCCGCCAGCGCCAGCACCGAGCGCTCGGCGTCGGTGAAGCAGGTCTGTTCCCGCCAGGTCTCCACCAGCGGCAGACGGCGGTCCTCCTCCCCCGCCTCCTCGAACTCCTTGGGCTTCACGGGCAGGTGGACCGTCCGCCCGTTGATCTGGCTCACCCTGAGATGGATGAGCACGAGCGTCTGCAGCGGCACGCCGACACTGTTGACGGCCTTGACCAGCGCGCGCATGGGCGGAAGAACATCGGGAACCACCAACGAGGGGTTGGGCATCCGCGGTGACATCATTCTCCTTCGCAGGGGGATCGAAAATCGGTCTGCTCCCGGCAACGCCTGTTTCTTCAGGGAATCGGAACTGCGGCGGCCCGCTCTTTGCGCAGGCGTTCGCCGGCGGCGTGCGCGAGTGCTCGGTGAAGTCGTCGGTCGGCCGTGTGCCCGGATTCCCATTGCACGCCGATCGCGAAGGGGTGGTCCGTGACTTCCACGGCCTCGACGGTTCCGTCCCCGGCCCGTCCGGTGACGCTCAGGCCGCTGCCGATCCGGTCCACCGCCTGGTGGTGGTGGCATGCCGTCTCCGGCTCGTCCTCGTCGAGGATGCCGGCGATCCGGCTGCCGGACAGCAGCTTCAGCGGCTGACGGCCCAGCGTGAAGGTCTGCGTCCGCGGACGGTGGCCGTCATGCCCCGTGACGTCCGCCAGGTGCTGGTGCAGGGTGCCCCCGTGCAGCACGTTGAGCAGCTGCAGACCGCGGCAGATCGCCAGCACGGGCAGGCCGGCGTCCAACGCCCGGCGCAGCAGCGCCAGTTCGACGCGGTCCGCGTCCGGGGTCATCGCCCGGGTCGCCGGGTGGGCCTGCGCCCCGTACAGCGCGGGGTCCACGTCGGGTCCGCCCGGCACCAGCAGTCCGTCGAGCCGGCCGACCAGGTCCTGCGCGCCCGGCAGCAGCGGCAGCAGCAGGGGCGTGCAGCCCGCCTCGGACAGGAAGGCCACGTGCGAGTGGAGGGCCAGGGCGACGAGCAGGTCGCTGCCCTGGAGGGTGACCGGCGCCGTCCGCGCACAGATCCCGATGACCGGCCGCCGGGCAAGCTCCGGTCCGTTCGTGACTGAATTCATGACCACCCTTGTTTCCGGGTTCAACTGGGGAAAGCAAGCAGATGAAACACGTGCTTCCCGGACAGACGGAGCCGCCAAAATATCCGCGCCGTGATGCCGCGGACCATCGTTCACGGTCCGCTCCAGGCTGCGACTACTGAACAGATAGCGATCCTGCTATCACAAGTGGCCGGGGAATCTTGCCCCCAGCGGAACTCTCGCAGGCCATTCAACCGAGGTGACCATGATCGAGGCCAAGAACCTCACCAAACGCTACGGCGACAAGACCGTCGTGGACGACCTGTCGTTCACGGTCGAGCCCGGCCGGGTCACCGGCTTCCTGGGCCCCAACGGCGCAGGCAAGTCCACCACCATGCGCCTGCTGCTGGGACTCGACAGGCCCGACGCCGGCGAGGCCACCGTCAACGGCGTTCCCTACCGCGAGCTGGACCGGCCGCTGAGCGTCGTCGGCGCCCTGCTGGAGGCCCGCGCCGTCCACACCGGCCGCAGCGCCTTCCACCACCTGCTCTGCCTGGCGCAGACCCAGGGCATCGGCCGGCACCGGGTCGAGGAGGTCATCGAGCAGGTCGGGCTGGCCTCCGTGGCCCACAAGCGGGCGGGCGGCTTCTCCCTCGGCATGGGACAGCGGCTCGGCATCGCCGCCGCACTGCTCGGCGACCCCGCCGCGCTGGTCCTGGACGAGCCCGTCAACGGCCTCGACCCCGAGGGCATCGTGTGGATCCGGAACCTGATGAAGTCGCTCGCGGCCGAGGGCCGCGCCGTCTTCGTCTCCAGCCACCTGATGAACGAGATGGCCGTCACCGCCGACCACCTCATCGTCATCGGCCGCGGCCGGCTGGTCGCCGACTGCTCCACCGAGGAGTTCATCGAACGCAGCACGGAGCGCTCCGTCCTCGTCCGCACGCCCGACGGGACGCAGCTCGCCGGGCTGCTGCGGCGCGAGGGCGCCACCGTCACCCGCACCGCCGAGGGCGACCTCGACGTCACCGGGATCGAGGCCCCGCGCATCGCCGAACTCGCCGCCGCCGACGGCCTGGTGCTGCACGAGCTGACCACGCGGCGCGGCTCCCTCGAGGAAGCTTTCATGGAACTGACCAGGGACGCCGTCGAGTACGACGCCGACGTGCCCGCCGCCGGAGGTGTGAAGTGAGCGCCACGACCGCGTTCGCCACCGGGTCCCGCCCGGTCTCCGGGGGCCGGGGGCCGGGCTTGGGGAACCTGATGCTGTCGGAGTGGACGAAGATCCGCTCCGTCCGCTCCACCGTCTGGTCCCTCGCCATCCTGGTCGTGCTCACCCTGGTGTTCACCGCGCTGTTCACGCAGATGGGCGTCTCGAACTGGGACAAGGCCGATGCCGCCCAGCAGGCGGAGATGCGCCTGGACCCGACCGGCACGATCCTGGGCAGCGGCATCCTGCTCAGCCAGCTCGCGGTGTGTGTGATGGGCGTGATGGCCATCGCGTCCGAGTACTCCACCGGCATGATCCGCGCCAGCCTGCTCGCCGTGCCGCGGCGGGTACCCGTCCTGGCGGCCAAGGGCGCGGTGTTCGCCCTGCTGGTCCTGGCGGTGGGCGAAGTGACCGCGTTCGGCTCCTTCTTCATCGGCGCGCCGATCCTCGACAGCAAGGCGCCGGTCTCCCTCGGCGACCCGGGCGTCCTGCGGGCCGTCGTCGGCTGCGGCCTCTACCTGGCCCTGCTCGGACTGTTCGCCCTCGCCGCCGGCGCGATCATCCGGCACACCGCGGCCGGCATCACCGTCGTCGTCGGGTTCGTCCTGGTGATCACCCCGATGGCGGATTTGCTGCCCGGCAGCGTGGGCGAGCACATCCACGCCTGGCTGCCCACCCAGGCCGGCTTCATGATCACCCAGCAGCACTCCCGCGCCGGCGATCTGCTGGGGCCGTGGGAGGGGCTCGGGGTGCTCGCGCTCTGGACGGCCGTCCTGCTGGCCGTCGCGGCGGTGCAGATGCGGCGCCGGGACGCCTGATCCCCCCGCGGGTGTCCGCCCGGCGGGCACCCGCAAAGCCGTGCTTTGAGAGAACGTCGACCTGCTCTCCACTGCGGCTTCAGACCCTCCTGCGACCCTCGTCGGCAGCGGCAGCAGAGAGGGAGTCACAGGGATGTCTCAGAGCAACGCGCAAGCCGTCTCGATCACGAGTGCGTTCAGTGCCGTCCGCCTTCAGAGCGCCGGAGCGTCGGCGCACAGCGAGTTCGACCTGAGCAATGTCGAGGAACTCCCGGCCCGCGAAGTCCCCCTTTCCGCTCTCTCCCCCGGAGTTTCCCTGCGCCGGGGCGGAACGGACCCCGCTCATGTCCGGCTTCTCGTCGACGCCGCGGATTCGGCGGAACTGCCCCCCATTCTCGTCCAGATGGACGGCTGCCGTGTCATCGACGGGCTGCACCGCCTGGAGGCCGCCCGGCTCATGGGCGCCGACACCATCCGGGCCCGTTTCCTCGACTGCTCCAACTCCGAGGCCCTCGTCATCGCCATGAAGGCGAACGGCACGCACGGCCTGCCGCTGTCGCGGGCCGACCGCGTCGCCGGCGCCCAGCGGGTCCTCACCTCCCACCCCGACTGGTCGGACCGCGCCATCGCGGGCATCACCGGGCTGAGCGCCAAGACCATCGCGTCCCTGCGCGAGCGGTCGGCGATCGCAACGCCGCTGGGTGGCAAGCGCATCGGCCAGGACGGCAGGCGGCGTCCGGTGGACGCCGGCGAGGGCAGGCGGCGCGCCGCCGAGTACATCGCCGCCCACCCGGACGCGCCGCTGCGCCAGGTCGCCAAGGCCACCGACGTGTCGCTGGGCACGGTGCACGACGTCAGCGCCCGGCTGCGGCGCGGCGAGGGGCCCGAACGCAACGGGCGCCGCACGCACGCCGCGCGGCCGCAGCACGTGCGGCCCGTCCCGTCCGTGCCGGCGGCCGGCGACGTGACGGCGCCGGCCGGGCCGGACACCGACGGGCTGCGCCGGGTGCCGCTGCGGGTGGCCGGGGGCGCCGAGGCCGCGCCGCCGCAGCGCAGGAACCACTCCGAGCCCGCCCCCACCTGGGCGGCGGTGGCGGCCAAGATGGCCACCGACCCCGCGATCCGCTACACCGCGGACGGCCGGGAGCTGCTGCGCTGGATGCAGTCGCAGGCCACCGAGCCCGGTGAGGACTGGCGGCGGCTCATCGACGCCGTGCCGCCCCACTGGCTCGGTGTGGTCGCCCCGATCGCCGAGCACATCGGCAAGGAGTGGTGTCTGCTCGCCGAACGGCTCAGGGCCCGTCAGGAACTGTGCCGCAAACTGTCGCCCTCGGGCCCCTGACCACCGCTCCCCCGCTCCCGGCGGCACCCGGGATCCGTGACCACCGCATCTACCCCCCTGGCGGCACCGGTGCGGCGGGCACCAGGCGCAGCCGGCCCGCACCGGCCCGCTCCCGCTCGGGTGCGGCCGCTGCCGGGGTGGTGGCGGCGCACCCGGGGTGCGGCACGACCGTCACGGGCGGTTCGAGCTCCGGCAGGGCGAGCAGCACCGGCGGATCGGCCGGGCAGGGACGCCGCAGCCGTACCGCCGCGCTGGTGACGGCGTCGGCGGTGACGGTCACCGTGGTGGTCGCTGTGCCGTGGCCCCCCACGAGTCCGCTCCGCACGGCGTGCGGGTCGTGACCGGTGCCGGCCGCCACCGCCACCGCGAGCAGGTGCCAGCGCCCCTCGGGCACGTCCCGCAGGAAGTAGCAGGACGGCCGGTCGCTCGGCACGTCGACGACCGCCTGGGCGAGGGCCGGGTACTGGACGACGGCCGTGGCGAAGGCCCCCAGGAACACCCGCGCGTTGCCGTGGCCCGGTGGCAGCCTGACCGTGCCGGCGACCGATCCGGACCGCGGCGACGGTCCCGGGCCCGGCGCGGGCAGCCCGGCCCCCTGCGCGCGGCACAGCCGGCGGAACCGGCCGGGCGACAGGCCGACAGCGGCCGTGAAGGAATGCGTGAACGCATGCAGGCTGTCGTAGCCGACCGCGCGGGAGATCTCCGCGAAACCCATCGAGGTGTTCTCGATGAGTTTCTTCGCTTCGTCAATGCGGACCGCGGCCAGGAACCTCCCGGGGCTCACCCCGGTTTCCTCCCGGAACAGGCGCGAGAGCGGGAAACGGCCGAGTGAGGCGCTGTGCGCGATGTCCGTGACGGTCAGCGGATCTGCGAATCGCTCGCGCATACAGGCGACCGCCCGCTCCACTGCTGCATCCATGGCCCACCCCAGGTGTGTCGTCCCACTCGACAGGGTGGCTCGTGCGCGCGGGGCTTCGCTCGAGTCCCGCTCGGGGAGCGCTACAGGATCGGTCCGGACGGGGACGAGGCGCCGGCGATCGAGCACGAATGGAGAAGCCTGCGGCGGACGCCCGCGGCTAGCGTGACGTCATGAGCTTCCTCGCACACGTCACCCTGGAGGTGGCCGACCTCGCGGCCGCCGAACGCTTCTACTGCGACGCCTTCGGGCTGGGCCCGCGGGTACGTCTGCGCGCCTGCGAGGCGCCGACGAGCGGATTCCGCGGATTCACCATGTCGATCACCGTCTCCCAGCCGGCCGACGTCGACAGCTTCCTCGGCTCCGCCCTGGAGGCCGGCGCCACCTCGCTGAAGCCGGCCGCGAAGTCCCTGTGGGGCTACGGCGGCGTCGTGCAGGCGCCGGACGGCACGATCTGGAAGGTGGCGACCTCCTCGAAGAAGAACACCGGCCCCGCCACCCGCAAGGTCGACGACCTCGTCCTCCTGCTGGGCGTCGAGGACGTCAAGGCGAGCAAGCAGTTCTACGTCGAGCAGGGCCTGTCCGTCGCCAAGAGCTTCGGCGGCAAGTACGTCGAGTTCGCCTGCGACGACGCCTCGGTCAAGCTGGCGCTGTACAAGCGCCGGGGCCTGGCCAAGGACGTCGGTGTGCCCGAGGAGGGCAGCGGCTCGCACCGCATCGTGCTCGGGGGCACCGCCGGGTCCTTCACCGACCCGGACGGCTTCGCCTGGGAGGCGGCGTCGGTGTCGTCCGCCTCCGCCTGAATCCGTGCGGCTGCTGCCGGAACACGAACGCGCCCACCGAGCGGTGCCCTGGGCGGGCACCGCTCGGTGGGCTGCCGTCCTCACGGACCTGGTGCCTCAGCCGAAGGAGATCTTGGTGCCGACCGGGCCGGTGGAGGCCAGGTAGGCGACCAGCTGGCACTGCTGCACGGCGCAGTCGACGGTCACGGGCGTGCCGGTGCCGGTGCTCCAGTCGGTGGCCGTGAACTGCTTGCGCACGGTGTAGGGCACGCTGAAGGTGCCGTCGGACCGGACGGTGGCCGTGGCCAGCGTGTCGGTGCAGGTGGTGCTCTCCCGGCACTGCGAGACCGCGACCTCGGCACCCGCCTGGTAGCCCGTGCCGGACACGGTCACGGTCTGCCCGTCGGCCAGGCCGCTGCTGGGCGAGGCGGTCACCGCCGGAGCCGCGGAGGCCGGGGCGGTGGCCAGGGCCAGGGCCGCCACGGCGGCGGAGCCCAGCATGCCGGCCTGGGTCAGACGCGAGCGGATCTGCATGTTCGTCTCCCCGAAGAATGCGGATAGCGGAAGTGGAACGGCGCGTTCTGGAGATCACGCCTCACCCAGAGTCGACCGGAACACATGAGACCGGCTCGAAACCGCCTCGATGCCCGCTGGAACCGCGCTGCACGGCCGGTTGATCTGCGCACGGGGCGGCGCACCGCGCAGGGCGTCGTCCAGGAGGCACACGTCGGGCAGGCCAAACCGGCCGGCGGCGCCGCCGCAGGCGTGTGCGCAGGAGGGGATGTGTCGTGGGCTCAGGGGTTGCCGAGCATGAAGCCGACGCCGCGGACCGTCACGATCCAGCCGCTGTCGCCCAGCTTGCCGCGCAGGCTGCTGACGTGGGTGTCGACGGTGCGGCGGGACCAGGAGTCACCCCAGACCTGCTGCAGGAGCTGCTTGCGCGGGATGACGGTGTCCGGGTGTGAGGCCAGCAGGCACAGCAGGTCGAACTCCTTGCGGGTCAGGGCGACTTCCTCGCCGTCGACCAGGACCTCACGGGAGCCCACGTCGATGTGCAGACGGCCGTGCCGGATCTCGCGGGCGGCGGGCTGCCACTCGGCGCGCCGCATCACGGCCTCGATGCGGGCCATCAGCTCGCGCAGGCCGTAGGGCTTGGCGACGTAGTCGTCGGCGCCCGCCTGGAGGCCGAGGACGCAGTCCAGTTCGGAGGCGCGGGCGGTGACGATGATGACGGGCACCCGGCTGACGGAGCGGATGGCGCGGCAGACCTCCAGGCCGTCCAGGTCGGGCAGTTCGGGGTCCAGCAGGACGAGATCGGCGTCCTCGTGGGCGCGCAGCGCGGCCTCGCCGCGGCGGACGCCGAAGGCGTCGTGTCCGTGCCGGCGCAGCTGGGTGACGAGGGATGCGGCGCAGGCGGTGTCGGCGTCGACGACGAGGACCCGGCGGCCTGAGGGCATCGAGACGGCGGCCCGGCGGCCGGCGGCCGCCGTCTCCCGGTCCCCGGCGGGCCGCAGGGCGGCCCGGCGTCTATTCCCCCCCTCCCCCGCCCCGCGACTCCCCACTCGGCCCCCCTCCGGCTGTCCCTTCGACCCGCCCGAGGGGCTGGCCCGGCTGCGCGTCGAGGAACCCCTGTCGAAGGTCGCCCTGGACGACGGCACCTGGGCCTGGCTGGCCACCCGTTACGCGGACGTCCGCGCGATCCTCGGTGACGCGCGCTTCAGCTCGGACACCTCCACCCCCGGCTATCCGATCAGCGGCATGACCGGCGGCAGCCCGCGCCCCGGCGCCACCCGCGGCTTCATCCGCATGGACCCGCCGGAGCACACCCGGCTGCGCCGCATGGTCACCCGCGACTTCATGGTCAAGCGGGTCGAGGCGCTGCGCCCCACCCTGCAGAAGCTCACCGACGAGCTGTGCGACGCCATGGAGCGCGTCGACCGCTCCGAGCACCCCGTCGACCTGGTCAAGGCCCTGGCGCTGCCACTGCCCTCGCTCGCCATCAGCCTGCTGCTGGGTGTGCCCTACGAGGACCACGACACCTTCCAGCGGCTGACCGGCGCCCTGCTCTCCCGCGAGATCTCCGAGGAGGACCGCGGCCCGGCCCGCACCGAACTCCTCGCCTACATCGACAACCTCGTCGAGACGAAGAAGGCCGCGCCGGGCGACGACATCATCAGCCGTCTGATCACGGAGCAGTACGCCAAGGGCGAGCTGACCCACGAGGACCTCGTCGCGTTCGCCGTGCTGCTGCTCGTCGCCGGGCACGAGACGACGGCCAACATGATCGGCCTGAGTGCCCTGACCCTGATGCTCGACCGGGAGACCGCCGACCGGCTGCGCGAGGACCCCTCCCTCGTCCGCGGCGCCGTCGAGGAACTGCTGCGCTTCCACAGCATCATCCGCAACGGTCCGCGCCGCGCGGCCCTGGAGGACGTCGAGGTCGGCGGGCAGCTCATCCGCAAGGGCGAGGGCGTCATCGTCGCCGTACCGTCGGCCAACCGCGACGAGGACACCTTCCCCGACGCCGGCCGGCTCGACATCACCCGCCCCAACGCCCAGCACCACGTGGCCTTCGGCTACGGCATCCACCAGTGCCTGGGACAGGCCCTGGCCCGCGCCGAGCTGCAGGTGGTCATCACCACCCTGCTGCGCCGCTTCCCCGGGATGCGGCCCGCCGTGCCGGTCGAGGAGATCCCCTTCCGCACCGACATGGTCATCTACGGCTGCCACGCCCTCCCGGTCACCTGGTGACCCCACTTCCGCCCCCGCGGAACACCCGAGAGCACACCCCGCGGAACACCTGAGCGCACGCCCCGAGGACACACCTCTGAGACACATCTCGGGGTCACATCTCAAGGCCACACCCCGGGCGCCGCATTCTCGGACGGCACACCCCAGGGGGACACACTGCCCTGCCCCGGCCCCGCGGAGCACGCCGCCCACGCCAGAAGGAAGCCCCTG
>NZ_LR732544.1:7032025-7047431 GCF_902506575.1 Streptomyces mexicanus
GTTCCGGGTACGTGCATGGGGTGGTGCGCCTCTCTGAGAACTGGTGCCCGGGATCGCCGGACCGCCCCATGGTCCGGCATCGCCGAAGCAAGCGGCAAATCGCCTCCATTCGTCCGCCCCCGCACGCGGGCCTACCGCAAAAAGTCCGCCGCCGCCCGTTCGCGGCCGGGAATTCTCCGGACCCCTCCCGAGGGGCACCACCAGGGAGTTTCGGTTGGGGGGAGATCCCGGAGGATGATCTAGCGTGGGTCTTATGTCCGATTCGCCGCAAGGGAAGCAGGTGCCGCACGGGGAGCACGGCCGCCCGCCGACCCCGGCCGAGCGCTGGGACGCCTTCCGGAAGTCGCCCTTCCTGCCCGCGACCGTGCTGGTGCTGATCCTCGCGGCGGCGGCCGGACTCTTCGCCGGCTCCTACACGTACGCCATGGCGAACCCCACCCCGCACACCATCCCCACCGCCGTCGTCGGCGCCTACGACCGGCAGCAGCCCCGCCGCTTCATCGCCGGCATGGAGAAGGCGCTGGCCGCCTCCCTGAAGCTGCACCCCTACGACAGCCTCGGCACGGCCGAGACCGCGGTGGACGACCAGAGGATCTTCGCCGTGCTCCACGTCCCGCCGTCGGGGGACAGGGTGCGGCTGTACGTCTCCGGAGCCTCCGGCGCCACCGTCGCCCAGGTGCTGGAGCAGGCGGCGGAGCAGGTCGGACCGGCCGTCGGCGTGCCCGTGACCATCCGCGACCTCAAGCCGCTGCAGCGCGGCGACCCGCGCGGGCTGGCGATCTTCTACATCTCGCTCGCGGCCGTGATCATCGGATTCGTCGGCGCGATCCAGCTCAGCGTGCACGCCCGGGCCCTGAACCCGGCCGAACGCATCGCCTTCATCCTCGCCTACGCCCTGCTCGGCGGCTTCGTGATCGTGGCGGTGGTGGACTGGTGGCTGGACGCACTCCATCTGCCGTTCGTCGAGTCGTGGCTGATCCTGGCCCTGACGATGGTCACCTCCGGCATGGTCTTCACGATGTTCAACACCCTCTTCGGGCGCTGGGCCATGCTGCCCACCTGGGGCCTGATGGTGCTGCTGGGCAACCCGTCCTCCGGCGGCGCCGTCTCCTGGCCGCTGCTGCCCTCCGTGCTCGGCACCATCGGCCGCTGGCTGCCGCCCGGCGCCTCGGTCAACGCCCAGCACACGGCCGTGTACTTCCCGGGCCACCAGCACGCCTTCCCGTTCCTGGTCCTGGCCGCCTGGACGGTCGTGTCCACCGCCGTCTTCTGGACCTGGCGGCACCGCCCCCCCGGCGGCCGCCAGGCCGCCCCGGCCCCCGCCGCGTCCTGACGCCGCCATGACCTGACAGGTCATCGATCCCGGCGCACCCGGTGTGCCAGGATCACGGGCGAGGCCAGCCCCGCCGACCGGAAGGACGTCGTCATGCCCGCCTACGCCATAGCCCACCTGCGACCGGCCGCCCCGCACCCGGAGATCGCGGAGTACATCGAGCGCATCACCGCCACCTTCCGCCCCTACGGCGGACGCTTCCTCGTGCACGGCTCCCAGCACGAGGTGATGGAGGGCAGCTGGCCCGGACACGTCGTGCTGATCGCCTTCCCCGGCATGGCCGAGGCGCGCGCCTGGTGGGACTCGCCCGCCTACCGGGAGATCGCGCCGCTGCGTTCACGGCACATCGAGGGCGACATCGTCCTGGTCCCGGGCGTCCCCGCGGACTACGACCCGGCCACCACCGCCCAGGCGATGCGGGAAGCCCTGGCCGCCGAGGGCTCCTGACCCCGCCCGGGCGCCCACCGCCGCCGGCCCGGCGGGCACGGCCTCGGGGCCGGTCGCCCGTGCCGGGCCGTCCCCTTTGACCGGCCCGACACGGGAGACGGGCCCACCCTGCGCCGGGCCGGCTTCCCTCGCGGGGTCGGCTTCCCTCGCCGGGTCCGGCCCCCTTGCCGGGGCGGCTTCCTCCGCCGTAGTGGCGGCCTTCCGTGCCGGGCGCCGGTCGTTCAGCCACTGCTGGTAGACGGGCGCCTGACGCGCCGCCTCCCAGTAAGCCTCCTCCAACGCGCGGTAGGCGCCGTCGAGTTCCCTCTCGGTGCGGGCCGCGAGCAGCAGCCGTACCCCGATCGGGTCGCCCCGCAGCGGCCGGGTGACGAGATCGGGGCGCGGGTGCGCGGTGGGCTGGCTGATCGTGACCACCTCGCCGATGGCGGCCAGGGAGTAGGCGGTCAGGTAGTCGCCGTGCAGCATGTCGGGCTCCAGGCCCGCCGCCCGCAGCACCCGGCACAGCGCGTCCCATTCGCCGTCGACCGTGGAGTCCACCATCCAGCGCTCGCCGGCCAGGTCGGTGAGCCGTACCTCGCGGTGCGCCGCGGCCGGGTGGTCCGCGGCGAGCGTGACGAACTGCGGCTCGCGTTGCAGCAGCACCCGCAGGCACAGGCCGGGCGGGACGCGCAGCGCACTGCCCTCGACCTCGTGCACGAACGCCAGGTCGAGCCGGCCCGCGGCGACCATGCGCAGCAGGGAGTTGGCGGAGACGTCCATCTGGAGCGTGGGTTCGCTGCCCGGCGCCGACGTCCGCAGCCGCCGCATCCAGCCCGGGATGGCCCGGCTCGCGGTGGCGCCGATGCGCAGGCGGGGACCGGCCGCGGCCCGTGCGGCCGCCGCCCGGGTCTCGGCGACGATCGCGGCGAACTCGGTGACGAGCGGCCGGGCGCGGCTGAGGACGGCGTGCCCCAGTGGTGTGGGCCGGCAGCCGGTGCGCGAGCGGACGAACAGCGGCGCCCCCAGCAGGTGCTCGATGCGCCGCAGCTGCGCGCTCAACGACGGCTGGGCCAGGCCCAGTTCGCGAGCCGCCCGGTGCAGACTGCCGGTGTCGGCGATCGCGCACAGCACCCGCAGGTGTCTGACCTCCAGCTCCATGGGGGGAGGGTAGGCGGCGCCGCGGCGGTGCACCAGATGGTCATCTGCCCCTTGAGCCACGCCGGTTGACAGGTGATAGCACGGCGCTGTCCCCAAGTGCCATCATCCGCAGGGGCGTTGGCCTGCTCCAGACTCGTGCCTGACCGATCGTTCCACCCCACAGAACGAGTAGGAGCCCCCCATGCAGTCCTCCCGCACCGGCGCGAAATCCGCGAAGTCCACCAGGAGACTCCTCGCCCTCGCGCTCGGCCTCGGTCTGGCATCCGCCGCGCTCGGCACCGCGAGCCCGGCGAGCGCCCATCCGGCCGGCCCCGCCGCGACCCGCGCCGCCTACGCCCCGCAGGCGGGCACCGGCGAGAGCGCCGTCGGCAACAAGGCGTTCTTCGACGCCGTACTGAAGTCCGTCGCCGAGAAGCAGGCCGCCCACCCGAACCTGAAGACGGTCACCGTCTACTACAACGCCTCCCAGGCGCCGAGCTTCCGCTCGCAGATATCGAGCGCCGCCTCCATCTGGAACAGCTCCGTGTCCAACGTCAAGCTCCAGGCCACCTCCGGTGGCGGGGACTTCGCCTACTACGAGGGCAGCGACCCGCGCGGCTCGTACGCGTCGACCGACGGCCACGGCAGCGGCTACATCTTCCTCGACTACGCGCAGAACCAGCAGTACGACTCGATCCGCGTCGTCGCCCACGAGACCGGGCACGTCCTCGGCCTGCCCGACCACTACAGCGGCCCGTGCAGCGAACTGATGTCGGGCGGCGGCCCCGGCCCGTCCTGCACCAACCGCTACCCGAACGCCACCGAGCGGGCCCGCGTGAACCAGCTGTGGGCGTACGGCCTGGCCAAGGCCCTGGAGAAGGTGAACCACGTGCGCTGATCCGGCCGCCCGCGCCCCGCCCGTCCCCGGTTTGGAGCGCGGCCGGGGACGCGGTGGGAGCACCGTGGCGCCGGGGTCCGTGACCCGGACGGACCGGCGCCACGGTGACCGTGACCGCGGTGGATCACTTGCTGACGGCGAACCGCATCAGAGCGTGCTCGTCGCCCTGCTTGATCTTCCCCGTCACGTTGATCACTTCCAGCTTCCAGGTGTCACCGACCCGCACCGCCTTGGCCACGGCGCAGCCGTTGTCCTGGGAGAGCAGGCTCGGCCAGATGTCGGCGACCTGCTGGGAGCTGCCCCCGGTCGCGTCGTACACCTTGAAGCTGATGTTGCGGGCCTTCTGGAAGGAGCTGCCCTTCTTGAAGGCGGCGGCGACGAACACGATCGAGGTGATCTGGGGCGGTATCCGGGCGAACTCGACCGTCACGGTCTCGTCGTCGCCGTCACCGCGGCCCGTCTGGTTGTCGCCGCTGTGCACCAGCGAGCCGTTGCCCATCGGGTCCAGTGAGTCGAGGCCGGCCAGCCGCACCGGATCCGAGCCCTGCATGGCGATCGCGATGAGGTCGAGGTCCGTGCCGGCCTTCCGGCGGAGCATGCCCATCACCCCGCCGCTGGCCCCGCCGGTGGGGTCCCAGGAGACTCCGATGGACAGATGCGTGACACCGTCCAGGTCCGCGGGGCCGTCTTCCTTCGTCAGCGTAATCATGCCTTGTTCATCCTCTGGTGATGGGACTCCGACAGGCAAAGTCTGCCTGCACCAGGGGAGTTCCGCACCACTGATCCGCAGCTCGCCGTTTCGTCCCCGTAAGGGGGCTTATGGAGACGGGGAGTTGGGCGGGTGCCTCGCCCCGGGTGGCGGCGCACCCGGGCGGGCCGAGTGTCGGCACCGGGCCGTGAGGGTGGCTCCTCCGGCCGTGTTGCTCTTCTCACATTCCTGCGCAAAAGCCGCATTCAGTGACGGGCACCACGTCGCGCGGCGCGCGATGTGGCTACGTTCGCTCTCCAGTGCCCTGTGACGTCCTTCCCCGTGAGGCCCGCTTGCCCATGTCCCCTTCGTGCTCCCCCGTGACCGTCCGGTCCGCGACCCGGCGCCCCGCCCGCCGCGCCGCCGCCTGCGCCGGCGTGCTGCTGGCCTCCGTGACCACCCTCGTCTCCCTCGGCGCGCTGCACGCGCCCCCGGCGGCCGCCGCCACGGACACCCCTGCGGCCGCCGAGGCGCACACCCCCGAGGCCGCCTCCCCGGCCGCCCCGGGGGCGCAGCCGCACAGCGGCGCCGCACGGGTCGCCGCCGCCGTCCTCGATCTCGACGGCACCGACCCGGAGCCCGTCGTCCGCGGCGACGACACCCCCTACGACACCGCCAGCATCGTCAAGCTCGACATCCTCGCGGCGCTGCTGCTGCAGGCCCAGGACGCCGGGCGCCACCTCACCGCGCAGGAACGCGCCCTGGCGGCGCCCATGATCCAGCACAGCGACAACGCCGCCGCGAACACCCTGTGGCGGGAGATCGGCCTGGCCCCGGGCCTGGAGGCGGCGAACAAGCGGCTGGGCCTGACCGCGACGAAGGGCGGCCCCGGCGGCAAGTGGGGACTCACCCGCACCACGGCCTCCGACCAGATCCGGCTGCTGCGCGCCGTCTTCGACGACGGCCTGACGCCGCAGAGCGGCACCGCCGCGCTGACCGAGGCCTCCCGCGGCTACATCCGCACCCTGATGAGCCGGGTCGCCGCCGACCAGTCCTGGGGCGTCTCGGCGGCGTCGGGCTCCGGGGCGGCGCTGAAGAACGGCTGGCTGCAGCGCAACACCACCGACCTGTGGGACGTCAACAGCGTCGGACGCATCACCGCGGGCGGCCACCGCTACCTGGTCGCGGTCCTCTCCGACGGCAGCGCCACGATGGGCCAGGGCGTCTCCCTGGTGGAGAAGACGGCGAAGGCGGCCGTCGCCTCGGCGGCCGCCCGCGCTTGATCGGCGGCCTCGCGCCTGACCGGCGGCCGTCCCCTCGGCATCCTGCCGCGTCTGAGGTTGTCGCTCAGATGGCGCCCTGGGGCTGACCGGCGGCTGTCGCTCCGATGGCCTCCTGCGTCTGAACGGGACCGGTTGCTTCGGCGGCCACTCGCACCTGAACGGGACCGGTTGCTTCGGCGCCTCCCGCACCTGAACGGGACCGGTTGCTTCAGCGCCTCCCGCACCTGACCGGCGGCCGTCGCCTCGGCGGCCTCCTCGGGCCGACCGGTCCGACCGGTGCGGCCGGCGGACTGCCCCGGCGCGGACGGTCCGCTTCCGTTCTTCGGGACCACCGACCCGGGCCGTTCTTCTTACCGAGTTTTTATAGGACACCTATATAGGCGGCGTGATACTTGAGGGGTGTGGACCACACCCACCACGGCGCCGAGCCGCACGAGACCGCGCGGGCGCTCGCCGAGACGGCTTCCGCGGTGATCAGGGCCGTCACCGACCGGCGGAGCATGAGTTTCACCGCCTCCGCCACACTGGCCCGGCTGGAGCGCGAGGGCCCGCTCCGGCTGACCGCGCTCGCCGCGGCGGAAGGCGTCACCCAGCCGTCGATGACCCAACTGGTGCAACGCCTGGAACGCCAGGGTCTGGCGTGCCGCGTGGCCGACCCCGGCGACGGACGGGTGACCCTGGTCGCCGTCACCGACGCGGGCCGCGCCGAACTCGCCGAACGCAGACGGCTGCGCGAGGCTCGCCTCGCCGACCTGCTGGCCACCCTCCCCGCCGACGACCAGCAGGCCTTGGCTCAGGCGCTGCGGACCGCCTGGCCCCTGGTGAGACGGATGCTCGAAGCCGACCCGGGGCCGTCCTCCGGCCGGGCCCCGCGCGATGAGACGGGGAGCACGCGATGACCGCCGAGGAGACCGCTCGCACACCCGGCACCACCGATCCCGCGCGGCCGGGCCGCACCGGGTGGATGGGTGCGGACCACCCCCGCTACAAGTGGGTGGCGCTGACCAACACGACCGTGGGCATGCTGCTCGCCACCATCAACAGCTCCATCGTGCTGATCTCGCTGCCCGGCATCTTCACCGGCATCCGCCTGGACCCGTTGCAGCCGGCCAACGTCAGCTACCTGCTGTGGATGCTGATGGGCTACATGCTCGTCACCGCGGTCCTGGTGGTCGCGCTGGGCCGGCTCGGCGACATGATGGGCCGGGTGAGGATCTACAACGCCGGCTTCCTGGTCTTCACCCTCACCTCGGTGATCCTCTCCCTCGATCCCTTCGACGGCGGCGCGGGCGCGCTGTGGCTGATCGGCTGGCGCATCGTGCAGGCCGTGGGCGGGTCGATGCTGATGGCCAACTCCGCGGCCATCCTCACCGACGCCTTCCCCGCCCGGCAGCGCGGCATGGCCCTGGGCGTGAACATGGTCTCCGGCATCGCCGGGTCCTTCCTCGGCCTGGTGCTCGGCGGGCTGCTCGTCACCTGGAACTGGCGCTCGGTGTTCTGGGTCAATGTGCCCATCGGTGTGATCGGCACCGTGTGGGCGTACAAGTCCCTGCGCGAGACGGGGGTGCGCAGGCCCGGGCGGATGGACTGGTGGGGCAACATCACCTTCGCCCTCGGCCTGACCGTGCTGCTCGCGGGGATCACCTACGGCATCCAGCCCTACGGCGGCCACACCATGGGCTGGACCAACCCCTGGGTGCTGGCCGGACTGGTCGGCGGGGCGGTGCTCCTCGCCGTCTTCTGCCTGGTGGAGACGAAGGTCGCCGAGCCGATGTTCCCGCTGCGCCTGTTCCGCAACGCGGCCTTCGCCGGCGGCAACGCGGCCACCCTGCTCGGGGCCGTCGCCCGCGGCGGACTGCAGTTCATGCTGATCATCTGGCTGCAGGGCATCTGGCTGCCGCTGCACGGCTACGACTACGAGGACACCCCGCTGTGGGCCGGCATCTACATGCTGCCGCTGACGATCGGGTTCCTGCTGGCGGGGCCCGTCTCCGGCGTGCTGTCCGACCGGGTCGGCGCGCGGCTGTTCGCCGCCTGCGGGTTCGTCGTCATGGCCGCGTCGTTCGCCGGGCTGCTGGTCCTGCCCAGCGACTTCGGCTACGGGGTCTTCGCCGTGCTGATCCTCCTCAACGGCCTGGGCGGAGGACTGTTCGCCGCCCCCAACACCTCGATCATCATGTCGAGCGTCCCGGCCGACGCCCGGGGCGCCGCCTCCGGCATGCGCGCCACCTTCCAGAACGCCGGCATGGTGCTGTCCATGGGGGTGTTCTTCTCCCTGATGGTGGCCGGCCTGTCCAGGACCCTGCCCGAGACGCTCAGCTCGGGCCTGACCGCCCAGGGCGTGCCCGCGCCGGCCGCGCACACGGTGGCGGGGCTGCCGCCGGTCGGGGCGCTGTTCGCCGCCTTCCTCGGCTACAACCCGATCCAGCACCTGCTGGGGCCGGACATCCTCGGCCGGCTGTCGCCGGCCGCCGCCGGGCACCTGACCGGGCGGGAGTTCTTCCCCCACCTGATCTCGCAGCCGTTCCACGACGGGCTGGTCGTGGTCTTCTCCCTCGCCATCGCCATGTCGCTGGCCGCCGCGGCCGCCTCCCTGGTGCGCGGACGCACCACGGCGGGCGCCGCCGTCTCGGTGCCGGCGGTGGCGGCCACCACGCGGCCGCAGCCGTCCCCCCCCCCGTCCGCGGCACCGGCCGAGACCTGCGACCCCGGCGGCGCCCGCCCGGCGCCCGCGTACGCCGCGCCCGCGCGGGTGCTGCGCGGCCGGGTGTGCGGCCCGGCCGGCGCACCGCTCGCGGGCGCCACGCTCACCCTGGTCGACCGGTACGGCCGGCAGAAGGGCCTGGCCCGTGCCGGAGCGGACGGGGTGTACGAGCTGGCCGCGCCCGACCACGACGCCTGCACCCTCGTCGTGTCGGCCGACGGCCACCGGCCGCGCGCCGTGCAGGTCGCCGCCGGGAGCGGGCCGGCGCCGGTGGACGTCACACTGGCGGGCGCCGGCGGTGTCCGCGGCACCGTGCGCCACCCGCACACCGGCCGTCCCGTCCCCGACGCCCTGGTCACGCTGCTGGACCCGCACGGGCAGGTGGTGGCCTCGACCACCACCGCCGCGGACGGCGGCTACACCCTGCGGGACATCGCCCCGGGCGCCTACACCCTCGTCGCCGGCGGCTACCCGCCCGTCGCCTCCGGCGTCACCCTGGGCCCGGGCGGCACCCACCGGCTGGACCTGGACCTCGGGCACCGCCCCGGCTGACGGCGTACAGCGGGCACCCCACAGACAGCACAAACGGCCCGGACGGCCCGGGCAGTACCCACGGCCCGGACGGGAAGGGACGGCCCCGGAGCGCGGCTATCCCGTCTGCTTGTGCAGCACCCGGGAGGCCGCCTCGTGCTCGGCCGCCGGCGGGGACAGCTCGCTGAGCGTGTCGAGATCGGTGTCCTGTCGCAGCTCCGTCTCCCACGCGTCGGCCAGCCGTTCCTGCTCGGCGCGCGGCAGCCGCTGGATGCGTTCCCGGTCGTGCGGGGGAAGGGCGGCCAGGAACCGTTCGACGGTGTCGATGGGCATCTTCGCCTCCTCGGTCACACGTGATGACTCCTGACGGGTACCCTCCCCCGCGGGATGGCCCGGGGTCAGTTCAACGCCGGCGGCGCGGCCTGCGCGGCGGTTCCCCACCGCGACGGCTCGGTGCCGACGGTGAACGCCAGCGACCGCATCCGGCGCAGATCGTCCGTGGTGAGGTACGTGCGACCGTACGCGGAGCCGTCGACGCGCGCCGACTGGATGTAGCGGCGGGCGTCCGAGGTGCCGGGCGCGGTGATCGTCAGCGAGCCGCGCGGGTAGTAGCGGCGGTCGAGGGTGAGGTCGACCCGGTCGAAGACGGGGGTGGACAGCCCCCAGGTGGCGTAGCCGGGCTGCACCGGGAAGACACCGATCGACGACAGCACGTTCCAGGCGGACATCGTGCCCAGGTCGTCGTTGCCGGTCATGCCGGTCGGGGTGTCCGTGAACAGGGTCAGCGCGGCGTGCACCACGTCGGTGGTCTTCCACGGCTGCCCGGTGGACAGATACGTGTACGGGGCGATCAGATCCGGTTCGTTCTGCGGGTTGTACTTGTCCGCGTTGTAGTAGGCGTACGGGCCGTTCACCCACACCTCGCGGGCCGTCTTCGCCGGGTCCTTCACCAGCTGGTCGTAGGCGAAGAAGGAGTCCAGGCGGCTGTTGGCCGCCTGCTCGCCGCCGATCAGGGAGATCATGCCCGGCAGGTCCTGCGGGACGAGCCACTGGTACTGCCAGGCCGTGCCCTCGTGGAAGCCCTCGCTCTGCGCCGGGTCGGCGGGTCCGGTGAAGGCGCCGGAGGCGTCCCGCGCCCGGAAGAAGCCGGTGGAGGAGTCGAAGATCCTGCGGTAGTTCTGCGCGCGGGCGGCGTAGCGCGCCGCGTCCGCGTCATGGCCCAGGCCGCGCGCCATCTCGGCGAGCATGGCGTCCGACAGGGCGTACTCCAGGGTCGCCGAGGCGCCGTGGTCGTAGTCGGAGTCGCCGGGCTTGGCGTGCGGGCGGCCCTTGATGTACGGGGCGAAGCCGTTCGCGAGGTACTCCTTGTTCGCCTCGCGGCCCACCGCCGGGGAGTCGGCGGGCGGCACCCCGTCGGCGTTCTTCTTCAGGGCGCGGTACGCCCGCTCCTCCCAGCCCTTGAGCAGGCCCTGCTGGTAGGCGTTGGTCAGGAACGGGGTGACCGGGTCGCCGGTCATGATGTTCGTCTCGACCGTGCCGTAGCCCCACTTGGGCAGCCAGCCGCTCTCCTCGTCGATCTTGATGACCGAGATGGCCATGTCCCGGGCCTCGCGCGGCGCGAGCAGGGACAGCAGCTGGGTCTGGGTGCGGTAGGTGTCCCACAGCGACCAGTTCTGGTAGTACGTGAAGCCCTGCGCGCGGTGGATCTTCCGGTCCCAGCCGGTGTAGCGGCCGTCGGCGTCGCTGCCGATGTTGGGGGCGAGGAACGAGCGGTACAGGGAGGAGTAGAAGGTGCGGCGCAGGGTGTCGCCGCCGCCCTGCACGCGGACGTCGTCGAGCCGGTCCTCCCAGGCCCGCCGTGCGGCGTCGCGCACCGCGTCGAAGGAACGGCCGCCCTCCGCGCGGAGGTTCACCGCCGCGCCGTGCGCGTCCACGTAGGACAGGGCCGTCGTCGCCTCGACGGTGCGGTCCTCGGTGGTGTCGAAGCGGAGGTAGGCGCCGCCCGTGCCGGTCTTCGCGCCCGCGGTGACCGTGGAGCCGTTCCAGGTGCCGTAGGCGGTGAACGGCCGGTCGAAGCGGGTGATCGTGTAGACGGTGTACGGCTCGGTGTCCTGGCAGAAGCCGCGGCCGGTGATCGCGGTGCGCACGGTGCGGTTGTCGAGCACCTCGACCTTCGTGGACACCGTCCGGTGCAGCGACTGGGCCGCGTTCAGCAGCACGTTGGCCTTGTCGGTGGCGGGAAACGTGTAGCGCTGCACACCCGTGCGGGCGGTCGCGGTCAGCTCGGCCTCGATGCCGCTGTCCAGCCCGACCTTGTAGTAGCCCGGGCTCGCCTGCTCGTGGTCGTGGCTGAACCCGGCCGCGTATGTGGCGTAGTCGGTCTCCGTGACGTCGCCTGTGGTCGGCAGCACGGGCAGATCGCCGCCCAGTCCGCAGCCGACACCGGAGAGGTGCACGAGGGAGAAGCCGCGGATGTGGTCCTGGGTGTAGTCGTACCCGGTGTTGTGCCCGGTGTCCGGGGAGAACTGGACCATGCCGAACGGCACGGCCGCGCCCGGGTAGGTGTTGCCTTCGTTCTCGGTGCCGATGAACGGGTTGACCAGATCGGTGAGCCGGCCGGCACCGGAAGCGGCCGCGTGGGCGGTGGGTGCGGTGAGAGCGGCGCCGAGCAGGGCGGCGGCGGCGACGGCCGTCCCCGCACCCCGTATGCGCTGGGTCCATCTCATGGGCGTCAGCCCCTCCCCGAGGAGAGATGTGAACGGTGTGGACAACGTTGTCAGAGGGTCGGGCGCGCTCATTCTTCGTGTTGTACGTGTACTCGTCAAGAGTGGGCGCAGGGGGCGGAGTTCGCGGCTGCGGACACCCCACGGGCCGCGCCGCCCGTACCCGGGCGGCGCGGCGGGGGCTCAGTCCCGGCCGGTCAGGGGCGTCAGCACCGAGCGCATCGCCTGCCGTACGGCCGCGCGCGAGGCGTCGGTCGGGTCCCGGGTCTCGAAGCCGTGGTGGCCGTGCGGCACGTCGACCACCTCCACACGCGCCCCGCAGTCCTTCGCCGCGGCCAGGAACTCCTCCACCGTGGCGGCGATCTCGGGCATCTCCAGCCCCACCCGGGTGAGGACGACGGGCAGGGCACCGGCGTCGGCCACCGCCCGCGCCGGGTGGAAACGGCTGTCCGCCAGCCCCCAGTTGGGCAGCGGCGCGAGGACCGGGTAGCTGGCCGCCAGGCACCGCAGCCAGCCCGGGGGAGCGGCCAGCCAGTCGGCCGCGAGCAGGCCGCCGCCGGAGAAGAACCACAGCGCCACCCGGTCGGCGTCCACCCGCGGGTGGGCCCGCACCACGTCCAGCGCGGCGGCCACGTCCGCGGCGGCGCGCTCGTAGTCGCCCAGCCCGTGCAGGCGGTGATCGACGGTCACGCCCACCACATCCTGCTCGGCCGCGTAGCGGGCGTAGCCCGTGAACAGCGGCCACTCCCGCGGGGTGGGCCGGGCGTCGGCGGGCACCGGCCCGCCGTGCACGAACACCACCGCGGGCCGCGGCCCCTCGGCGGCGGGCAGATACAGATCGACGTTCTCCTCGCGCACGCGCGGCAGTTCGGGCACCTCCAGCGGGAACGGGCCTGTGTGCGCGGCCGGTTCGTCCTCACCTGGCGGCTGGAGCCGGTGCCCCTCGCCGGCCGCCGCGCGCAGCAGCACCTGTGCCAGTTCGACGGGCCGGGAGAGCATCGGCCAGTGCCCGGTGGCCAGTTCGAAGAACGTCACCCGAGGGTCGGCCAGGACCCGCCGGGCCGGATCCCCGAAGCGCACCAGCATCTCGATCTGCTCGATGCTCGTGCCGTTGCCCGTGCACAGCACGCCCGTGGTGGGCACCGCCGCCACCGCCCCGGTCAGCCGCAACGGCTGCAGGAGGGTGCCCAGCGGCTGCGGCGCAGCCAGCGCGGTCAGCCGGTCCAGCGCCGCCCCGGGCACCTCCGCGGTGCTGCCCCAGCGCTGCCACCCCGCCCGGTCCGGGGGCGGCAGCACACCGTCGCCGCGCGCGCCCTCGGCGAGCCGGGCGCGCAGCGCCTGGTCCGGCACCGCGGCCAGCGCCGGCACGCCGTCCTGCGGCAACGCCGCGTCCAGGTACACGATCCGGGCGATGCGCTCCGCGCGGCGGTCGGCGGCACCCACCACCGGATGGATGCCGTAGTCGTGCCCCACCAGCACGATGTCCCCGCCGTCGGCCGCGTCGATCACCGCTACCACGTCCGCGATGTGCCGCTCCAGGTCGACACCGGCCCCGGTGCCGCCCGGCGGCCCGTCGAGCCCGGTCAGGGCCGCGGTGTGCACCCGCGCCCCCGCCGCGGCCAGGGCGGCCGCGGTCTCCTGCCACACATGTGTGCCGGTGAACGCGCCCGCCACCAGGATGAACGAGGTCATGGTCCCCTCCTTGAAACAACGTCGTCGTGCGCGGACCGGCCCGCTCGCCCGGCCCCGCTCGCCGCTACGGTAGGAACTCCCCCAGAGGGAGGTTCAAGTGAGCGCATCCGACGACGGCCTGCTCGGCATCGGCGAGTTGGCGCGCCGGGCGGACGTCACCGTCAAGCCCGTCCGCTTCTCCCCCGCCCCCGGCCTGCGGCCGGGGGCCGCGCGCAGCCCCGGCGGCCACCGCCGGTACGGTCCCGAGGCCCTGGACCGGCTGCGTCTGATCCGCTCCCTGCGCACCCTGGACCTGCCGCTGCCCGCGGTGCGGCGCGTCCTGGCCGACGAGGACGGTGCGGCGGCCGGAGTGCTGGAGGACGCCCTCGCCGGGCAACTGCGCGCACTCGGCTCCCGGCTCACGGCGTTGCGCTGGCGCGAGGCGGCGCTGCGGCTGGTGGCCGAGAGCCCGCCCGGGCAGCGCGCCGAGCGGCTGCGCCTGGTCGGCGCGATGAGCACACCGCCCAGCACGGAGCCGCTGGCCCGGTTCTGGCGGGCCTGGCTGCCGCCGCGCATGCCGGCCCGCTCCACCGCCGCGTTCCTGGACGCCACGGTGGTGCGGCCGCCCGAGGAACCCGCGCCGGCCCAGGTGCTCGCCTTCGCCCGGCTGCACGCCCTGACCACGGGCCCGTGCCCGGCCACCGGACGGCCCCAGCCCCAGGTGCACCGGGCCGCGGGCGCGCGCGGCGCGGCCGTGCTGTACGCCGGGCTGGCCGAGGCCTACGAGCGGGCGGGCGCCCCCCTGCGCCGGGGGCGGCGCCCGCACCCGGGCGAGGCCCTCGACTGCTTCGTGGCCGCGTACGCGACCGCCTACGGCGTCCAGGACACCCCGCGGTTCCGCCGTGGGCTGTCCCGGCAGCTCGCGGCCGAGCCGCGCCTGGACCGGTACTGGGAGCTGGTGGCCGAGGTCACCACCCCGCCCGGCGGCCGTCCGGAACCCACCCCCGGAACCGCCCACGACTGGCTGCTCGCCGCCCTGCGGGCCCAACAGGCGGACGCGGACGGCTGAGCCCGGGCGGTCCGGCCCGAGTGCCGCCCGCAGGACACCTACCGCGCGGCCCCGCCGGGCTCCGGGCGCCGGCCGCGCGCGAAGAACGCGGCCGGCTCGGCATCGAGCGGCGGCGCGTCGTAGGGCACGCCGGCCTCGCGCAGCGAGCGCGTGGCGAGGGCGTGGCGAGCGCGTGGCGAGGGCGCGGGGAGCGCGTGGCGAGGGCGCGGGGAGCGCGTGGCGACGCCGCGGGCGGCGACGCTCATCCGGGCCGCGACCGGGGAGGTGTCCGGGGGGCCGCCCTCCCCGAGGAACCGGTAGCCGCCCTCCCGGAGGAACCGGCAGAACTCGTCGATGATCCCGGCGTCGCCGCCGCCGTGGGTGCCGTCGGCGTCCGGGACGCGGTAGGCGATGCCGCCGTCGGCGCGGCAGCCGGTCGGGCCGGTGTTCCGGACCTTGACCACGGCACCGGGGCCGTCACCGAAGTTCTCCAGGCGGCCCTCGGTGCCGAGCACGGTGTGGTTGCGCCAGGAGTCCGGGGTGAAGTGGCACTGCTGGTGGGCGAGAAGTCGAGCGTGCACTGCGCGAGGCGGTGTCCGGCACCGTGGAGAGGGCCGCGGGCGAAGCGGACGCGGCGCGGGCGAGCGGCGGGGACGGCACCCGCGTGACCGTGCGTTTCCCCGACGGCACCACTCCGCACGCCTGCACGCCTGACAGGTCCGGTGACCGGCGGCGGGCCGCGTCGGCGCCCGTTCGGGCTACGGCAATTGGGCGTCACCCATCAGTGGCACCTAGCGTCACGGGTGAGTGACTTCTCGTTGCTACCGCCGGAGGTGGAATGTGCGCCGTATCTCTTCGCGCAGGGTGCGACCGACCCGAATACGCCCGGGCACGCGAATGGTGCACCCGGGCGCACGGGTGGCCACGGCGGCGGCCGCCGGCCTGGCCGCCGGCTCCCTGGTGC
>NZ_LR732544.1:7047532-7052153 GCF_902506575.1 Streptomyces mexicanus
GCCCCCGCGCGCGTCAGCGACCCGGACCTCGGCCCACACCCCCGTCCCGGCGTCGGTCGCCGCGACCCGCACCGCCCCGCTCCCGTGCCCGGCGACGACCGCCACCGCGGACCCGCCCACGGCGAGCACCACGCCGGCGGCCAGCCCGTACAGCATCCGTCGGCGTCCGGCCCGCCGCCGGGCCACCTCGCGGGCCAGCCGCTCCAGCAGCCGGGGGCCGGGCCGGACCACCGGGTGCACGGAGCGCGGCGTGGCCCGCCGGTACAGCAGCAGCTGCCGGGCGGTGGGCCCGAACCCGGCCACGTCGGCCGTGCAGCGAGGGCACTGCCCGAGGTGGTCCTCGAAGCGGAACGCGTCCGCCGCGTCCAGCACGCCCAGCGCGTACGCTCCGGCGTCGCGATGCCGTTCCAGGGACCTCATGCCGTTCCTCGCGGTGGGTGCGGGCTGTTCCTTGCCCTCACCCGTACGCACCGCGGTGCCGAATCGCTCAAGCCCGCACCGGAGCGGCCGCACGCCCGCCCGGTCGGCCGGGGGCGGCGCGCCGCGCCGCGCCCAGGAAGACCGGGTCCGAGGAAGGCCGGGACGACCGCGACCCAGGAGGGCCGGAAAGGCCCTGAACCTGGAAAGCTGGGACGACGACCGGAACCCGGAAAGACCGGACCCCGGAAACACCCCGAACCCGGCGGGACTAGAACAGGTGGATGGCGAGGTGCCCCAGGGGCAGCCCCAGCTGCCAGGCCGGCGTCCACACCTTCGGCCCCTCGTCCTCGCCCGCCGCGCCCGCGCCGCCCGGCACCGCGTCCAGGTCGGGCGCGAGCAGCTCGGTCTCCTCCAGCCACCGCCACGCGGCCCGGGCCAGCGCCAGGTCCGGCGAGCGCACGCCGCTCGCGTGCGCGTCGGCCTCCAGATCGGCCATCCGCCCGCGCACCCAGTCCTGCCACGGCTGGTCGTAGGCGGTCAGCGACAGCCAGGTCTCCAGCTGGGAGATCACCCGGATGCCGGACAGCTCACCCCCGCTGTCGGACAGGAAGACGGTCAGCGCCAGGGCGTCCCGCCCCGCGCGGAACTCCACGGACGCCGGCGGCATCAGGTCGCCGGTGCGCAGCAGCTCGTCGGCGATGTACTCGGCGTAGAACCAGGCCATGGGGACGGCGAGTCCACCGCTGTCCCCGTCGCCGTCGGTGCTCTCGTGACCTCTGTGCAGCATCCCTTCCTGCCTTCCTCCGGTGCGTGCGCGTCACCCGGCCCCCGGTCCCGGGACGGGCTCGTCCGGCACACGGACGAGAACAGCCGATTACCCGACGGCCGTCCACGGCAAGGCGCTTTGCGAAGGATTTGCCGTGCGGGTGGTTTCACCGCAGGTCGGTCGCGTAGCCCGGGAGCACGCGGCGCAGGGCGCGCAGCGCGTAGAACGCGCGGGACTTCACGGTACCGGGCGGAATGCCCAGGGTCTGCGCGGCCTCCGCCACACTGGCTCCCTGGAAGTACACCAGCACCAGGACTTCACGGTGCTGCGGAGTGAGTGTCTTCACAGCCCGGCGCACGTCCAGCGTTGCCGCGGACCGCTCGGCGTGGTCGGCGATCACCCGGGCGTTCTCCAGGACCGCGTCCCCGACCTCCGGCGGCCGGGCCTGCCGCGCCCGGCGCGCGTCGATGGCGAGCCGGCGCGCCACGGTCAGCAGCCAGGGCCGTACGGAGGCGAAGGCGTCGGCGCGCAGCGCCTCGGGGTGCTGCCAGGCCCGTACGAGGGTCTCCTGGAGCAGGTCCTCCGCGCGCTGCCGGTCGCCGTCGCACAGCCGGAGCAGCAGCGCGAACAGCGGGCGGCCGTGCTCGCGCTGGAGCGCGGCGAGTTCGTGCTCCGCGGTCGTGGTCGCGCTGGACAGGGTGGTTCCGGCCGTCATGGCTGTATGGCAGCGCAGCGGGCCGCCGGGGGACAGGGTGCGCGCGCCGCTGTGCGACGGACGGTCGATGGCGTCGGTGAACGGTGCGACGAACGGTCCCGGCCCCCGCCGTCGCCCGGACGGGCCAACGCGGGCGCGGGGTCCGTTTGCGACGGCGGCGGACTTCGTACCCATGCATCTGACGGGTTTTGTCTGTCGATATGACCGCTCGGGCGCTTGATCGCTAGTGGGGTGAACCGATGTTCGCACGCAGACACCTGGTGTCCCTGGTCCTGACCGGCCTCCTCGCCGCGGCCGCCGCCTGCCAGGCCGCGCACCGCGAGCAGCAGCACACCGCACCCGCACCGGCCCCACCGCCGCCGGCCGCGGCCCGGCCGTGGGCGGAGCGGGCGGGCGGGAACTGACGCCCGGCCGCGTCAGTCCGCGGCCCGCTCCTGGCGGGCCAGCACCGACCGCTTGTACGAGTACCCGAAGTAGATCACGCAGCCGATCAGGAACCACACGACGAACCGCACCCACGTCTGCCACTGCAGGAACGTGATCAGCCAGAGGGAGAAGACGACCCCGAGCGCCGGCACGAACGGCATCCACGGCGTGCGGAAACTGCGCGGCAGGTCGGGCTGCCGGTAGCGCAGCACGATCACCGCCGTGCACACCACCACGAACGCCAGGAGGATGCCGATGTTGGTCAGTTCGGCCGCCTCCGCGATCGGCAGGAAACCGGCGATGACCGCCGAGGCCACCCCGACGATCCACGTCACTCGGGTCGGCACGTGCCGCGTGGGGTGCGTCTTGGCGAACCACCGCGGCAGCAGCCCGTCCCGCGACATGGCGAACCACACCCGGGTCACGCCCAGCATGAAGGTGAACATCACGGTGAGGATGCCGATGATCGCGCCCACCGCGATCACGTCCGCCAGCCGGCTCAGCCCCACCGACTTGAACGCGGTCGCGAACCCGCTCTCCTTGTCGATGTCCTGGTACTTCTGCATCCCGGTCAGCACCAGGCAGGCCGCCACGTACAGCACCATCGCGATCGCCAGCGAGTAGACGATCGCCTTCGGCATGTGCCGCTGGGCGTCCTTGGACTCCTCGGCCGCCGTCGACATGGCGTCGTACCCGAAGACGGCGAAGAACACGGTGGCCGCTCCGGTGAACGCCCCGCCCACCCCGTACGGGAAGAACGGGTGGTAGTGGGCGCTGTCGATGTGGAACACGCCGACCACGATCACCACCAGCACCACCAGGACCTTCAGCGCCACCACCACCGTCTCGAACCGGGCCGCGTTGCGGATGCCCAGGTTCAGCAGCCAGGCGATGAGCAGGCACAGCACGGCCGCGAACAGATCGACCTTGTGTCCGGACCCGGTCCCCGGCGCCCCCAGCATCCAGGCGGGCAGATGCGCGCCCATGTCCTCGATCAGGAAGCTGAAGTAGCCGGAGATGCCGATCGCCACCACCGCCACGATCGCCGTGTACTCCAGCAGCAGGCCCCAGCCGATGAACCAGCCCGCGAACTCGCCGAGCCCCGCGTAGCCGTAGGTGTAGGCCGAGCCCGCCTTCGGGATGAGCCCCGCGAACTCGGCGTACGACAGCGCGGCGGCGGCGCCGGCCACGCCCGCGACCAGGAACGACACGAGCACCGCCGGGCCCGCCGTGCCGTTGGCCACCGTGCCGGCCAGCGTGAAGATGCCCGCGCCGATGATGCCGCCCACGCCGATCGCGGTCAGCTGCCACAACCCCAGCGAACGATCCAGCCGCGGCCCCTCGCCCGCTTCCGTCTCCTCGATGTGCTCGATGGGTTTACGGCGGAGAATGCCCTCACCCATGCGGAGCCCGGCCATGCGCCTCACCTCTTCGCAGACGGCAATCGGCTGACGGCGGATCATGATGGCCCAGCTGGGCCGGGTACGGAAGACACCCCGCACGCCCGGCGGGCCGCGGCGGCCCGCTCCGCACCGGCTACGGCACGACGGTCACCGGCCAGCGCCCCGCCTTCACCAGGCGGACCGCCACCGACCCGATGATCCGGTGGCCGGCCTGCTCGGAGGCGCCCACGACCACCGCGTCCGCCTTCAGCTCGTCGGCGGCCTTCACCAGCCCGTTGAACGGATCGCCGTGGAAGGTGTGGAACTCCCAGCGGACGTCGAATATGCCCTTCACACGCTCGGCCGCCTCCCGGACATGCTGCACCAGTTCCTCGGCGATCTCGTCGGTGGTCTCGGCCACCGGCGCGCCGAGCGCCGCGCCCGCCGTCATCACCGGCTGCACGTACACCAGGGCCAGCAGCGCGCCCTGGCGCCGGGCCAGACCACCGGCGTAGGCGGCGGCCCGCATCGAGGAGTCCGAACCGTCCACGCCGGCCACGATCACCTTCGGTCCGTCGGTGCCCCGCTCGAACCGGTGCTCCTGCCGCTCGTGCTCCTGGTGCTGTTCCGTCACACCCGTGAGGCTATCGAACAGCCCGCCCCGTGCCAGCCCCCGGACCGGGTCCATCTCGGCGGTGACCGGCGCGGAGGCTGGGCCGGGCGGGTGCTTTCGTGCCGCCGTACCGGTGCCGCACCATCCGCGGCGGTCACTGATGAGTCATGCGCAAGGATCACTTGTTCACGCGGCGCCGGGCCCTGCTCGCCGGGGTCGCCGCTCTCGGGGCCGCCGGCGCGGCGGGCACGGCGGGCCTGCTGCACTCCGGCTCCTCCGGTTCCCCGGCACCGCCCGCC
>NZ_LR732544.1:7052254-7054053 GCF_902506575.1 Streptomyces mexicanus
CCTTGGGTGTGGGGGAGGGGCGGGCCGGCTGGAGCCACCGGCCGCCGCCCGGAACCTAGAGGTCTGCACCACAGGCGTCAAGTGCTGCACGGAACAAGCCAGTTGGCGCACCGAGCGTGGCCAGAAGTCGAAGGGGTGTGCCGTCCGCGCACTGCCGGACGGCTGGGAAGTCGCACGGTATGCCGGGTTCGTGGCACTGATGCGGTCGCGGCGGAACGGACAACTCCACTGAGTCCGCGTTCAGTTGTTGACGCATGGGGGCGGCCGGAGTACAAACGCCGGGAGAGCGCTCTCAGAACTGCACTTCCTCCATCCCCCACAGCCGCTCGGCTCTGGAGACCGCATGCAGACATCCCACCGCGCCCCGGGGCCGAGACCCCCGGCCGGCGCCGCCCGCTCCCGCACGGCACTCGGCCTGGTGCTCGCCCTGTTCGCCGCCTGCTTCTTCACGCTGACGCAGTCACCCGCCCGGGCCGACGACCAGCTGCTGTCCCGCGGCCGGCCCGCGACCGCGTCCTCGACCGAGAGCGCCGCCTACCCGGCCTCGGCGGCCGTCGACGGCGACCCGGGCACCCGCTGGTCCTCCGCCTTCGCCGATCCCCAGTGGATCCAGGTCGACCTCGGCTCCGTCCAGCAGATCACACATGTCACGCTGGCATGGGAGGCCGCGTACGCCACGGCCTACCAGATCCAGACCTCCACCGACGCCCGGACCTGGACGACGGTGTACTCCACCACGACGTCCACCGGCGGCACCCAGTCGCTGAACGTCAGCGGCAGCGGCCGCTACGTCCGCGTCAACGGCACCGCGCGGGCCACTGCCTACGGCTACTCCCTGTGGGCATTCGACGTGTACGGGCCAGGCGGGAGCACCGCGCCCGCGGACGACTTCTGGGGCAGCACGGCCGACATCCCGGCCGCGCACAACGTCGTCGAGGTGAAGGTCCTCAACCGCACGAACGGCAAGTACCCCGACAGCCAGGTGTACTGGACGTTCAACGGGCAGACGCACTCCATCGCGGAGCAGCCCTACCTCGACATGCCGGCGAACTCCGCGGGACGCATGTACTTCCACCTCGGCTCACCCGACAGCCCCTACTACGACTTCATCGAGTTCACCGTCGGCGACAACGTCTTCAACGGCAACACCACACGTGTGGACGCCTTCGGCCTGAAGCTCGCCATGCGGCTGCACACCAAGGACGGCTACGACGTGGAGGTGGGCGAGAACCGGCAGACCTTCGCCGAGGACCGCGCCACCACCTTCCAGCGCTTCACCGACGCGGTACCGGCTCCCTTCAAGGCGCTCGCCCAGACGCAGGCGCCCTACCGCATCATCGCCCCGGGCAGCTACTCCGGTTTCCGCTCCGGCGGCGCCGACGCCGATTACTTCACGTCCTACGCCCGCTCCGTCGGGGTCGACGCGGCCACCTCCGACATCTTCGGGTGCGCCGCCTCCCTGGCCGGCAACCCCGACCTGTGCGCGGCCCTGAACCGCCACGTGGCCACCCTGCCGGCCTCCCAACAGAGCGATCCCGCCCGGTACTACACGGCGGCCCCGGCGAACTACTACGCCAAGTTCTGGCACGACAACGCCATCGACCACCGCGCGTACGGCTTCCCCTACGACGACGTGGCCGGCCAGTCCTCCTTCATCTCCCACAGCAACCCCCAGTGGCTGCTGGTGGCCGTGGGCTGGTAGCGCCCGGCGGCCGTGCGGCCCACCGCACGGCCGCGGCGAGTACCGGGGCGAGCCGGGGTGTGTCCGGGCTCGCCCCGCACCCGTGCCGGTGGCGCAC
>NZ_LR732544.1:7054064-7077283 GCF_902506575.1 Streptomyces mexicanus
CGCGCCGGCCTCCCCCTCGGCGGCGGGGCCGGGCCAGCCCCCTTCCCCCCCCCCCACAACCCCCGGGGGGCGGGGGGGGGCGGGGGGGGGGAGGCGCCGGGGGGCGGGGGGCCCCCCCGCCGGCCGGGGGGGGGTCCGGGGGGGGGCGGGGGGGGCCCGGGCCCCCCCCCCCCCCGGGCCGGGGGGCGCCCCCCCGCCCCGCCTCCCGCACCCGCCGGCACCTCTCAAGCCCACCGAACCCTCTCTTAAGGCTTTGCTCATTCTTGGGTCCTACATTGCGCCGCAGAGAGCTTCGGGAGAGCCGCCGCGGTGTCGCGCGCGGCGGGAGAAGGGCAGGCATGACGGAGAGCAGCGGGTCGCCGGGGGCCACGCCCCCGAGGGCGGCGAGGACACAACTGGCCAGGAGCGCGGCACTGCTGGTGCCTCCCATCGGGCGCCTGCTCCGGCAGCGCGACCGGCTGCGGACGACCTGCCGCCGGCTGCGCGAGGAACGGGACCGGGCGTGCCGGGAACGGGACACCTTCCGGGCCGAGCGGGACGCGCTGGTGCTGTCGGTCGCGGACCCCGGCCCCGGGGCGGCCCGGCCGGCCGCCACCGAGAGCGTGGGCGGCCACGAGCCGGACCTGCAGTACCTGTTCGTGCTCACCTACGGCCGGTCCGGCTCCACCCTGCTGCAGAACCTGCTCAACGCGATCCCCGGTGTGCTGGTGAGGGGCGAGAACCACGGCGTGCTGTACGAGCTGTACCGCTTCCACAGCACAGTCCTGCACCACCGCGACCGCCTCGCCAGACCCGAGCCGCTGCCCCCCTTCCACCCCTGGTGGGGCATCGACGGCTATCCGGAGGCGGAGGCGCTGGCGGGGATGCGCCGGCCGGGGCTGGACCCCCTCCTCCGCCCCCGCCCCGACTCGCGGGTCGTGGGCTTCCAGGAGATCTCCTGGCCGGAGGAGGACCCCGCCGACTACGTGGCCTTCCTGCGGCGGCTGTTTCCCGGCGCGCGGTTCGTGTTCAACACCCGCGACCTCGCCGACGTGGCGCGCAGCAAGTGGTGGGCGACCATGCCGGACGCCCCGCAGCGGCTGGCACGGATCGAGCGGCGGATGAGCGAGGTCGTCGAGAGCCTGGGGGAGGCGGCCGTCCGCGTGCACTACGACGACTACTGCGCCGACCCGGAAACCCTGCGCCCCTTGCACACATGGCTGGGCGGCGAGTTCGACGTGGAACGTGTGCGCACCGTGATGGCCGTCCGCCACTCCTACTGAGAGCGCTCCGCCACCCCTGCCGGGCGCGCGGTCCCGGGGACGGCCCCGAGTCCCGGAGAGTCACGGTCCCGGGACGGGCCGAGTCCCGGAGAGCCCGGCCCGACCGGGCCACCGGGCGCCCGGCCCGTCATCCGCGCTCCGCGGTGGCCGGCGGCCAGGCCTCGCGGTCCAGGACCCCCAGCGTGTAGGCCCGGGCCACCAGCGCCGTACGGCCGCGCACGCCCCACCGCCGGGACAGCCGCGCCAGGTGGTAGTTGACGCCGTCCACGGTCAGGCCGACCGCCTTGGCGATCCGCGCGGTCGTGGCGCCGCCCGCCGTCAGGGCGAGGATCCGCGCCTCCGTCCCGCTCACCTCTTCGGCTCCGGTCGCCGCGGCGGCGCTCTCGGCGCGTTCGCCCAGCACCCGCACCAGCAGCATCAGCGCCGGCGGAGCGTCCGGGGTGTCACTGACCGGGTCGACGTCCATCTCCCCGTACCGCTCGACCCCCTTCGCGGTGGACCAGCTCACCTCGACCGGGTAGCGCGACCTGCGGCCCAGCCGTACCGCCTCGGCGATCGGATGGAGCCGGGTGCGGGTGCGCGGACGGAAGAAGTCCAGCGCGTTGCGCCCGCGCATCTGCCCCGACAGCATGCCCCACTCCGCGGCCATCGCCGGGTTGGCCAGCAGGATGACGCCCGCGGTGTCGCACAGTGCGACCGGCATCGGCAGCCGGTCGAGCAGCAGGATGACCCGGTTGCGCCAGGTGATCGCCTGCTGACGCCAGGCAGCGGCGGCCGGGGAGTCGTACGGCGGCCCGCTCGCCTCGAGATCCATGGAACGCTCCTCGCCCGCAGTGCCCTGCGCCGCCTTGCGGATGCCGCGCGCTTTGGCAAGCCCGACGCGCACCGGCCTACTACATGATTATGTAGTGCTGTGGACGTCCGGCGTGTCCGCGCCGGGCGACGGTTGAGGAGAGCGCCGGACCACGCACCCCACGGGCGGCTCCGGCACCCCCTTGACCCCACGGAAGGCGGCCCGCGTCCATGTCCGCGACTCTGCTCCCCCCGCAGCCCGGCAGCCACGGCGGCATCCCCGTCGTCGAGGTCCGCGGCGGCATCCCCGTCGTCGACGTCTCCCACGCGCCGAGCAGCACACCGACCCTGCGGACCATGGACCTGCTCCGGCAGCACGGTCCGGCCCTCTTCCAGCGCCAGCACGGGCGGGACACGCTGTTCGTCGGCAGCCTGGAGCTGGCCAGCGAGCTGGCCGACGAGCAGCGCTTCTGCAAAGCCGTCGGTCCGGCCCTGGTCAACGTCCGCGAGTTCGCCCACGACGGCCTGTTCACCGCGTACAACGACGAGCCCAACTGGGCCAAGGCGCACGACATCCTGATGCCCGCCTTCGCCCTCGGCTCGATGCGCACCTACCACCCGGTGATGCTGCGCGTCGCCCGCCGGCTGATCGACGCCTGGGACCGCCGGTGCGCGGCCGGCGAGGCGGTCGACGTGCCCGGCGACATGACCCGGATGACCCTGGACACCATCGGCCTGGCCGGTTTCGGCTACGACTTCGGCTCCTTCGCCCGCACCGAGCCGCACCCCTTCGTGGACCCCCTGGTGCGCTGCCTGTACTGGTCGATGACCAAGCTCAGCCGCGACCCGGCCGCCGATCACTCGCGCACCGACGAGGCGTTCCGCGCCGACGCCGCCTTCCTCGCCGAGGTCGTGGACGAGGTCATCGCGGCACGCACCGCTCCCGGCGCGCCCGCACCCGAGAACGACGACCTGCTGGGGCTGATGCTCAACGCCACCCACCCCGCGGACGGCACCGCACTCGACCTGGAGAACATCCGCAACCAGGTCATCACCTTCCTGATCGCCGGGCACGAGACCACCTCGGGCACCTTGTCCTTCGCCCTGTACAACCTGGTCAAGCACCCCACCGCGCTGCGCCTGGTGCAGCGCGAGGTGGACGAGCTGTGGGGCGGGCAGGCCGACCCCGAGCCGGATTTCGAGGACATCGGCCGCCTGCGGTACACCCGCCAGGTGCTCAACGAGACGCTGCGGCTGTACCCGCCGGCCCCGGCCTTCTCGCGCCAGGCCCGCCAGGACACCGTCCTGGGCGGCATCGCGCTGCGCGCCGGGCAGTCGGCGACGGTGGTGACCCCGATGCTGCACCGGGACCCGGTGTGGGGCGACAACCCCGAGCTGTTCGACCCGGCCCGCTTCACCCCCGAGGCGGAAGCGGCCCGCTCCCCGCACGCCTTCAAGCCGTTCGGCACCGGGGAACGCGCCTGCATCGGCCGGCAGTTCGCCCTGCACGAGGCCACCATGCTGCTCGCCCTGCTGGTCCACCGCTACCGGCTGATCGACCACGCCGGCTACCGGATGAACCTCAAGCAGGCGCTCACCATCAAGCCCGACGGCTTCACCCTGGCCCTCGCCCCGCGCACCCCGGCCGACCGCGCCGCGACCCGCGCCGCCCTGCCCACGGCCGCCGCCGCGCACGCCGACACCGCGCCGGCCGACGGCGGCGACCGGCCCACCCGCGTCCGGCAGGGCACGGGCGTGCTGGTGCTGCACGGCTCCAACTACGGCACGTGCCGCGACTTCGCCGGCCGGCTCGCGGACGCCGCCGCCGAGATCGGCTGCGACGTCACCGTCGCCCCGCTCGACGCCCACACCGGTGCCCTGCCCACCGACCGGCCCGTCGTCATCGCCGCGGCCTCCTACAACGGCCGGCCCACGGACGACGCGGCCGCCTTCGTGCAGTGGCTCGAGACCGCCGGAGGCGGCGCAGCCGACGGCGTCACCTACGCCGTCCTCGGCGTCGGCGACCGCAACTGGTCCGCCACCTACCAGCGCGTCCCCACCCTCATCGACGACCGGCTGGCCGCACTCGGCGGAACCCGGCTGCTGCGGCGCGCCGAGGCCGACGCCGCGGGCGACCTGACCGGCGCGGTCAAGGCGTTCACCGCCGCGCTGCGCACCGCCCTGCTCACCGCCCACGGCGACCCCGCCACCGCCGGCGCACCCGGCGAGGCCACCGAAGAAGGCCCCGCCTACACCGTCACCGAGATCACCGGCCCTCCGCTGGACGCGCTCGCCGCCCGGCACGGCATGGTGGCGATGACCGTCACCGAGACCCGCGCCCTCACCCGCCCCGGCCACCCGCGGGTCAAGCGCTTCGTACGCCTGGCCCTGCCCGAGGGGCAGACCTACCGCACCGCGGACCACGTGAGCGTGCTGCCCGCCAACGACCCGGCGCTGGTCGCACGCGCCGCCCGGATCCTGCGGGTGGACCTGGACACCGTCCTCGCCGTCACCGCGCGCCGCCCGCGCCGCGACGGTATCGCGGTCGACCGGCCCGTGACCGTGCGCGAGCTGCTCACCCGGTACGTCGAACTGCAGGACCGCCCGAGCGCCGAGCAGCTGGCCCTCCTCGCCGGGCTCGACCCCTGCCCGCCGGAGCGCAAGGCCCTGCAGGCCCTGGCCGAGGACGCCGACGCCCGCGCCGCCGACCACCGCGGCCTGCTCGACGTCATCGAGGACCACCCGGCCCTGGCCGAGGCCCTGACCTGGCCGGTGCTGCTGGAGCTGCTGCCGCCGATCCGGCCGCGCCACTACTCGGTGTCGTCCTCGCCCGCGAGTGACCCGCACCACGTCGACCTGATGGTCTCCGTCCTGAGCGCCCCCGCACGATCGGGCCGGGGCACCTACCGCGGCACCGGTTCCGGCTACCTGGACGGAGTGCGCCCCGGCGACACCGTGTACGCCCGGATCCAGCCGTGCCGGGAGGCCTTCCGCATCGACCACGACCCCGACACCCCGGTGATCATGATCGCGGCCGGCACCGGCCTGGCCCCCTTCCGGGGCGCCATCGCCGACCGGCTCGCCCTCGCGGTGCGCGGCACGCCGCTCGCCCCGGCCCTGTGCTACTTCGGCTGCGACGCTCCCGACGCCGACTACCTGCACCGCGAGGACCTGCGCGCCGCCGAGCTGGCCGGCGTGGTGCGGATGCGCCCGGCCTTCAGCGAGGCGCCGGTGGACGGGCAGCGCTTCGTCCAGCACCGGATCGCCGCCGAGGCCGACGAGGTGTGGAAGCTGCTCGACGCCGGCGCGAAGGTCTACGTCTGCGGCGACGGCGGCCGGATGGCCCCGGGCGTGCGCGAGGCGTTCCGGGCGATGTACACCCGGCGCACCCCGGGCGCCGACGCCGCCGACGCCATCGCCTGGCTGGAGGCGCTGGTCGCCGAGGGCCGCTACGTCGAGGACGTCTACACCGCCGGCTGAACCGCCCCGGGCGACGGGCCGCCGGAACGGTTCGGCCGGTGGCCCGTCACCCGGCCGGTGCCGTGCCCCTGCGCTCCGTGAGCCAGCCCAGCAGGCCGAGGACGGGGAGCGCGGCACCGAAGAAGGCCAGGGCCGTCCAGCCGCCCGCGTGATAGGCGAGGGAGCCGAGCTGGGAGCCGAGGGCGCCGCCGAGGAAGAACGTGGCGATGAAGGCGCTGTTGAGGCGGGAGCGGGCGGCCGGGTCGAGCCGGTAGATGGTGTGCTGGCCGACGATCAGGCTGGTCTGCACGGCCATGTCGAGCAGCACGGCCGCCGCCCCGAGCAGCAGCACACTGTGCCGGCCGGCCCCGGCCACCGCGAACGCCGCGGCGCCGACGGCGAACGCCGCGCCGGTGGCCGCTCGGCCCCGGCCGTGGTCGGCCCACCGCCCGGCGGGCGGTGCGACGGCCGCGCCGGCCGCCCCGACCAGCGCGAACAGGCCGACCCCGAGCTGCGAGTAGTGGTAGCCGGGGCCGGTCAGCAGATACGACACGGTCGTCCAGAAGGCGCTGAAGGCGCCGAACATCGCCGACTGGTACAGCGCCCGGCGGCGCAGCGGCGCGTGCTCGCGCAGCAGCCGCGCGGTGGACGCCAGCAGCCTGCCGTAGGGGACACGGGTGGTGGGCGCGCGCTCGGGGAGCGCGAGCCGCAGCACCACCGCGAGGACGGCCATGAGGACGGCGGAGGCCAGGTACACCACCCGCCAGCCGGCCGCCTCGGCGACCAGGCTGCCCACCGTCCGTGACAGCAGGATGCCGACCAGCAGCCCGCTCATCACCCGCCCGACGATCCGGCCCCGCGCGTGCTCGGGCGCGAGGTCGGCGGCGAGCGGCACGAGTATCTGCGCCACCACCGAGGTCACCCCGACCACCAGCGCGGCCCCGAGCAGCACCGGGAAGGCCGGAGCGGCGGCGGACAGCGCCAGGGCCGCCGTGGTCACGGCCAGCAGCACGGCGACCAGCCGCCGCTTCTCCGTCCGGTCACCGAGGGGGACCAGCAGCACCATGCCCGCCGCGTAGCCCAGCTGGGTGACCGTGATCAGCGCTCCCGCGGTGACCGTGTCGATGCCGAAGGAGCCGCGCAGGGAGGACAGCAGGGGTTGAGCGTAGTAGAGGTTGGCGACGGTGAGGCCGCAGGCGACGGCGAGCAGGCCGACCAGCCCGCGCGAGGGGCCCGTGCCGGGCGCCGTCGCGGCGGGGTCGTGCGCCGTGGGGGAGATCCGGGTGTCCTGGGAGTGCGTCACACCTGTGTACAAGCGTCCGGTGCCACCCGCTCTTCCAGGCGTCCGCGATGCGGACAGGTCCGACCGGCCCGAGCGGGCTCGCCGCGCCCGAGGCGCACGCAGAGATCCCGGCCCGATTACGGCGGGCCGGGATCTCCGGGTCATGCCTGTGTTCGCGGTGCCCCGGCCCGATTACGGCGGGCCGGGGGCACGGCATCTCTCGTATCGCGACGGTCGTCTCTCCTGCTGTGATCAGTCGTCGTCCCGGTCGCCCTTGCCGCCCTTGTCGTCCCGGTCGTCGTGGTCGCGGTCGTGGACGATGCGGAAGCTGGCGAGCACGCCGTCCCTGACCTTGACGGCGTCGGTCTTGCCCGGGTTGACGCCGTTGCTGGTGCTGTGCGGGCCGACGGTGGCGATGGGGGCGCCGTTGTCGCAGGTGGCGCCGCGGAACACCTCGACGGTCTTACGGCTGTCGTTGCGGATGTTGAAGCTGGTGGAGCCCAGTCCGCTGATGACGGTCACGCAGCCGGTCGGGTGCGCCGAGTAGGAGCGCTCGTTGACGTGGATCCAGCCCTCCTCGCGGTGCTTGCGGCCGTGGTCGTTGCCGCGGTCGTTGCCGTGGTCGTTGCCGCCGTGGTCGTTGCCTTCGTTGCCCTTGCTGTTGTTGTTGTTTCCGCTGTCGCCGCCCATGGGGGCCTGCTGGACGGCGGCGACAGCGGAAACACCCTGTATCTCTGTTCGTTCCTGGGTCCGTGTCTGGTGCCGTTCCTGCTGCTGTTCCGCGAGAGAGGAGGCCATACGGCCAGTGTTGCACTTTTCCTACAGGTGCAGCAATACTGCAACAAAAAGAGGTCCGTACAGTACGGGATCATGAACGCCTCCCCGGATCCCGCCGCGGTCGACCTGCGTCCGCTGTCCGCGCGGTCCGTCGTGCTGAGCCTGCTGCTGGGCACCCACCCGCCCGAACTGCCCGTGAAGGACCTGCTGCGGGCCGTCGAGCCCTTCGGTATCGGCGGATCCACGCTGCGCGCGGCGCTGAGCCGGATGGTGGCCGCCGGCGACCTGCGGCGCGCCGACGGCGTCTACGGCCTCAGCGACCGGCTGCTGGAGCGCCAGCGGCGGCAGGACGCGGCCGTGCACCCGCGCACCCGGCGCTGGGACGGAGCATGGGAGATGGCCGTGGTGACGGCGACCGGCCGCGGGCCCGCCGAACGCGCCGACCTGCGGGCCCGGCTGACCGCCCTCAGGCTCGCCGAACTGCGCGAGGGAGTCTGGCTGCGCCCGGCCAATCTGCTGCGCCCCTGGCCCGACGGCCTGGACGGTGTCGTCGCGCGGTTCACCGCCCGGCCCGCGGAGCCCGCCCGCGACCTGGCCGCCCGCCTGTGGCCGGTGGTCGCGTGGGCGGACACGGCCCGGGCGCTGCTCGCGCATGTCGCGCGCGCCGATCGCCCGGCCGACCGGTTCACCGTGCTGGCCGCCGTGGTGCGCCACCTGCTCGCCGACCCCGTCCTGCCGGCCGCGCTGCTGCCCGCCGACTGGCCGGGCCCGGCGCTGCGCACCGCCTACACCGGCTACCGGCGGGGGCTGACCGAGGAGATGCTGGGCCGGGCCGGCCGATGACCGGCCGGCCCGGCCCGGTGGTGCGGTGTCCAGCCGCCGGTGACGGTCAGCTGTAGGTGATGTCGGACGCCGAGTAGCGGCAGTACGTGCCGTCCGGGCCACTGCCGACCTCGGTCGGCTCGTCCCCGGTGCTGTTGCCCTCGTACCGCACGCACGGCTTGATCTTCTTGGAGCTGTCGCCGTGGATGCGGATCTTGCTCAGGGTGGCCGTGTCGCCGTAGTTCTGGTTGATGCCGACGATCGCCTTGCCGGGGGCGGTGACGTCGACGTCGCTGACGGAGACCGTGCGCTTGTACTGGGTCTTGCAGTTGCCGCAGGAGCGCACCAGCTTGCCGAAGTCCTCGACCTGGAACTGGGTGACCGTCAGCTTCCCGGCACCGTTGAACTGGAAGACCTTGTCCGAGGCCTTCCGGGCGCCGCCGCCGGTCACGGTGTACACGGACGACGACGACTTGCCCTGGAAGGTCGCCGCGTCCTCGCCGACGTCCTCCCACCAGACGTTCTGCAGCGTGCAGCTGCCCAGGCAGTGGATGCCGTCGGCGGCGGGCGAGCCGATGACGACGTTCTTCAGGACGGCGCCGTCGGCCAGTTCGAGCAGCGGTCCCTGGTCCTCGTCCTGGCCGCCGGTGCCCAGGTCGCCGCTGCCGTACAGGCGCTTCATCCCGTAGTCCTTGGTGCCGGAGACGGAGATGGTCTTCGTCACCGCCTGGCTCCCGGTCGGGGTGGGCCAGGCGGTGGCGGCCTGCGCGGTCGGTCCTGTCGTGAACATGGCAAGCGAGAGGCCGAATGCGGCCAAGCCGCCGACCAGGGCGCGCCGCCGAGTGCGCGGATGTGCTGCGGACGTCATGGGGGGTGTCCCTTCTGGTGGTCCGGAGGGCCTTGTCTGGTCGCGTACGTGAATGGCATGCAATCTGCGGAACGTGACGCCCCCTTTTGTCCGCCCTACCCGGGCCTCAGGACTTCGGCGGGTCACGTTTCTGAACGGACCGTAGAGGGCAAGCGCTTTCTGGTCAACGCCTCGCGTCGAATGTGTTGCAGGTGGCTTGGTGGGTGTGCCGTCCTCTTGTGGGAGCGCTTCCATGATGATTGTGTCCATGTCACCATGCCGGTGTGCGGTGCCGTCGGCCCGAACCGCGCGCAGGACCCGCACGCCCCGGCCTGCGCGCACCGACCCGCGTACGCCGCCTGCGCGCGCCGCGCCGCGCGCGCCGTGCCGGGAGACGGACCGAGGCCGCGGGACCGGGTACGCCGTGCCGGGTGCCTGGGTACGTCTTCGGCTGCGCGTTCCCGGCCGGCTGCGCGCCGTCGTCCCGCCCCCCGGAGGAGGCCCGTGAAACCGCCCCGCAGCAGAGCACGACTCGCCGACCGCGTCACCGCCTGCGTCCTGGCGCTCGCCCTCGCGGTCACCGTCTCCGCGCTGACCGCGCTGGTACGCGACCCGCAGCGCGCACCGGCCGCCGCCTCGCCGGCCGCGCCGGCCGGACCGCACTGGGTGAACACCTGGACCGCGATGCCGCAGCTGACCGAGCCCGCCAACCTGCCGCCCGCCCCCTTCACCGGTGACCACGCCGTGCTGGTCGACACCACCGTGCGCCAGACGGTGCGCGTCTCCACCGGAGGCCACCGCCTGCGGCTGCGTTTCTCCAACGCCTTCGGCGACACGCCGCTGCCGCTCACCGCCGTGACGGTGGCACGGCCCTGGGACGGACGGTCCGGCGTCAGCGCGATCGAGCCCGGTACGACCCACCGGGTGACCTTCTCGGGCCGGATGTCGACCACCGTCCCCGTCGGCGCGCAGGTCGTCTCCGACCCGCTCGACCTCGATCTGCCGTCCGCCTCCCGCCTGACCGTGACGGTCTACCTGGCCGACGGCCAGCAGTCGCTCGCCCTCACCTCGCACCCGGGTTCCCGTACGACGTCGTACCTGATCCGCGGCGACCACACCGGGGACACGGACCTGCCCGGGGCGACCCCGGTCGACCACTGGTACCTCCTCAGCGACGTGGAGGTGCTGGCGGGCTCCGCCACCCGGGCCGTCGCCGTCCTCGGCGACTCGCTGAGCGACGGACGCGGGGCCACCACCAACGCCGACAACCGCTGGCCCGACCAGCCCTACGACCGTTTCCGCGCCCGCCCCGCCACCGCCGGCCTCGCCGTCCTGAACCAGGCCGCCGGCGGCAACCGCGTCCTCGACGACGGCCTCGGGCCCAACGCCCTCGCCCGGCTCGACCGGGACGTGCTCGCCCGCAGCGGCGTGGCCTGGCTGATCGTCTTCGAGGGCGTCAACGACATCGGCACCGCCGAGGCCACGCCGGCGGCTCAGCGGCGCGTCACCGACGATCTCATCGCCGCCTACCGGCAGATCGTCGTCCGCGCCCACGCCCAGGGCATCCGCGTCTACGGCGCCACGCTGCTGCCCTTCGGCGGCAACACCCTGTACGACGATCCGGCCGGCGAGCGGGAGCGGTCCCGCCAGGCGGTCAACCGCTGGATCCGCGCGAGCGGGCCCTTCGCCGCGGTGACCGCCTTCGCCCGGGCGGTGCGGGCCCCCGCCGCGCCGAGCCGCCTGCGGCCCACCCTGCAAGTGGGCGACTGGCTGCACCTCAACCCCGAGGGCTACCGCATCCTCGCCGACACGGTCCCCGCGGGGCTGTTCCGACGGCCCTGAGAAACCCGCGCCCCGGCCGACAAGAGATGCCCGGCCTACAAGGGACCGCAGCCGACAAGGGACCCCGTGCCAATGAGGAACCCGCCCCGGCCGACGAGGACCCGCGCCCTCGGCCGACAAACAACCCACGCCCCGCGCGCCGCGGACACCGCGCGCGCCCCCGCCCCCCGGCCCGGTGGCGCAGACCCCCGAGTCGGCGTTCCCTGGGAGTGCGGGTACACGAAACGGTGTTGCGGAAGGCCGAGCAGAAGGCCCAGCAGGCCGAGAAAGCCGAGAAGGGCGGGATGACCTGCGCGGCCGAGGGCACCCGGGGGACGGACACGGAAGAGATCTCACCCCAGGCGAGGAGAGTCATGGCTGAGCAGAAGTCGTCGTCGCTTCTTACGGCGCCGCTGCACGGCGCGGCCTCGGTACTGCGGAGGGTGCCGGGCGCCGGGGTGGTGGGCAGGGCCGCGCAGGAGACGCTGGACAGGGTCGGCGCCATGTCGCCGCGGGGGCGGCGCATGGCGGTGTACACGGGTGCCGGGGTCCTCGGCGTGGCCGGGGTGGTGGAGTGGCCCGTCGCGCTGACCGGCGCGGCCGTGGCCTGGCTCACCCAGCCCCGGCCCGAACGCTCCGCACCGGCGCAGGCGCTGGAAGAGACCACGGACGGCGGGCAGTCCGCGGCGGCTCAGCCCGCCGCGGGGGAGGCGGCCCCGGGCGGCGGCCCCGAGACCGGCGAGGGGGCACCCGAAGGCGGGACCGGTGCAACCGAGCCGGCCCGCAAACGCGCCCCGAACCGCAAAGCCGCGCCCGCCCAGGACGTCGGCTCCGCGGCGCTGACGTCGTCACCGCCGTCACCGCAGGCCGCGGCCCGGTCCCGGTCCGCCCCGGACACCGGCGCCACCGGCCGACCGGCGGTGGAGCAGCCGAAGACGTCCACCGAAGGGCCTGCCACGGGCAGGTCGGCCCCCGGGCAGGCGTCCAGCGGACCGCTCGGACCCACGGCCCGGCCCGGCCGCACCACCCGCTGAGAGGAGCGCTGAGGAAAAGTCATGGTGCTCGGTCTGCTGACGGCGCCGTCCGCCGCCGTCCGGCTGGTCACGCGGGCGAGCGCCCCGGCGGTGGGTATGGCCGCCGGGGCGCTCGCGGGGACGGCGCGCGCCGGTGTGCGCAGCGCGGATGCGGCGGTGCGGGTCACCCGGGTCGCCCGTGGTGCGCTGCCCGGCGCGGGAGCGCACTGGCGCTCCGGTACCCGCGCGCACCTCGCCCTGCGCGCCGCCGAGCCCGAGCGGGTCCACCGGGCCGGAGGCATCGAGCACGTGGCACGCCGTGTGGCCGCCGCGCTCGCGGAACACCCCGACGTGCTCTTCGCGTACTGGGACCAGGGCCTGGGCCGCCTGGTCCTGGCCGCCACCGGCGACGAGGTCACCGACGAGGTCGTCGAGCACGCGGCCGACCTGGCCGCCCGGCACGGCCTGGCCCCCGGCGGCGACCCCGATGAACCCGTCCACCCGGCCGACCCCGCCGGGGTCCGGGCGGCCGCGGCCACGCTCGCCACCGACGTCGTCGGCATCGCCGTGGCCCTCACCGCCTCCGCGCTGCGCCTGCCGCCGTCGTCCCGCGTGGTGACGGCCGCGGTGACCCTGCTGCGCGAGAACCCCCGCTTCCGCGCCTGGCTGCGGGACCGGCTGGGCAGCGACCGCATGGACCTGCTGCTGGCCGGCGCGAACGCCGCCGCCCACGGCACCGGGCAGACCCCGACCGCACTGGTGCTCGACGGGGTGCTGCGCGCCTGTCAGCTGGCCGACACGGTCGCCCGGGCCGCCGCGTTCGACACCTTCCACGACCGCCTGTGCGGCCCCGACCGCCTCAGCGTCCCCGCGGACCGCTCCCCCCGGCCGCCGCTGCGGACGGCGCCTGCGCAGGAGTACGCCAACCACGCCTCGGCGGGCAGTCTGGCGGGCGCGGCGGCGACGCTGCTGGTCAAGCACCGCACGACCGAGGCCGCCGAGGCGGTGCTGGCCGGTTCGCCCAAGGCGGCGCGGTACGGGCCCGCCGTCTTCCACAGCGTGCTCAGCGCCGCCCTGGCCCGCACCGGGGTGCTGGTGCGCGACCCGGAGCGGCTGCGCCAGCTGGAGATGACCGGCACCCTCGTACTGCATCCCAGCGCGCTGCGGACCGAGCGCGGTGAGCTCGACCCGTGGGCGGAGCCCGTCCTGGACGCCGCCCGGCGCGCCGGACTGCGCGTCGTCCTGGTGGACGACCCGGCCCTGGAGGATCTCGTCGGCCTCGCCGACGAGGTCGTCGACGCCCGCCGGCCCTTCGACGACGTGGTGTACGGGGTGCGGGGCGGTGACGAGGGCAAGGCGGTGCTCACCGTCGCCCGGGTGCGGTCGGCCGACGATCGCGACGTGTCGGCCGGGCTGCGCGGCAGCGACCTCGCCGTCGCCCTCACCGACCGCGACGGCGCGGTCGTCTGGTCCGCGGACGTCCTGGCCCTGCACGGCCTGCCCGACGTGTGGCGGCTGCTGACCGCGGTCCCGGCGGCCCGGGGCGTGGGCCGGCGCGCCCAGACCCTGGCCCGCTCCGGTGCCGCCCTGTCCGGGCTGCTCGTCGCCGTCGGTGAGGCCAAGAGCGGGCGCGGCCGCAGGTCCGTCCTGCCCGGGCTGCGGCACGCCCCCGTCGACGCCGCCGCGGCCGCCGCCCTGCTGTCGGGCACCCGCGCCGCGCTCGGCGTGGCCGCCGCGCGTGCCCCGCGCCCGCGCCCGCGGGTGCACTGGCACGAACTGGGCACGGCCGAGGCCCGCGCCCGGCTCGCCCGCGTGGCGGTCGCCGAGCCGACCGGGGCGGGGACGGCCACCGCCCGGGTGCGCAAGACCGTCGGCGCCGCCTTCGGGCGCCCGGTGCTCGCCCCGGCGCGCTGGACGTTCCAACTGGGCCGGGCCGTGCGCGGCGAACTGCACGACCCCCTCACCCCGGTGCTGGCGGTCGGCTCGGCGGCGTCGGCGATCCTCGGCTCCGTCATGGACGCGCTGCTCGTGGTCGGCGCGCTGGACCTCAACGCACTGATCGGCGGTGTCCAGCGGCTGCGCGCCGAGCGGGCGCTGTCCGGGCTGCTCGCCGACCAGCAGCGCAAGGCACGGGTGGCGCCCCCGGAGAGCGAGGCCCCGGCCGGCGGGACCCGCCCCGTGGACGCCGGCCGGCTGCGCCCCGGCGACGTGATCGAACTCAAGGCGGACGACGTGGTGCCCGCCGACGCCCGCCTGCTGTGGGAGGACGGCCTGGAGGTCGACGAGTCCGCGCTGACCGGCGAGTCCCTGCCGGTGGACAAGCAGATCGCCCCCACGCCGCACGCCGCCGTCGCCGACCGGCTCTGCATGGTCTTCGAGGGCACGACCGTGGTGGCCGGACAGGCCCGGGCCGTGGTGGTGGACACCGGCGAGAGCACCGAGGCCGCCCGTGCCGTGCACCTGGCGGCCCGCACGCCCCCGGCCGGCGGGGTCCAGGCCCGGCTGCAGGAACTGACCGCCAAGGCGCTGCCGTTGACCCTCGCGGGCGGGGCCGCGGTGACCGGCCTGGCCCTGCTGCGCGGCACCCCCATCCGCGAGGCGGTCAGCGGAGGCGTCGCCGTCGCCGTGGCCGCCGTGCCCGAAGGGCTGCCGCTGGTGGCCACGGTGGCCCAGTTGGCCGCGGCCCGGCGGCTCAGCCGCGGCGGGGTGCTCGTGCGCACCCCGCGCACGCTGGAGGCGCTGGGCCGGATGGACACGCTCTGCTTCGACAAGACCGGAACCCTCACGGAGAACCGGCTGCGGGTGGTGCGGATCGCCGACGCCGGCGGCACGGTGCACGCGGTGGCGGACGAGGCCGCCGCGGACGCGCTGCGGGCGGCGGCGAGGGCCTGCCCGCAACTCGACGGCGGCTCCGACCGGCCCGTGCACGCCACCGACGAGGCCGTCCTCGACGCGGCGGGGCCCGACCCGGACTGGACGGAACTCGACAGCGTCCCCTTCGAAGCCGCCCGCAACTACGCGGCGGCCGTCGGCCGCTCCGGCGACGGCCCGCGGGTCCTGGTGGTCAAGGGCGCCCCGGAGACCGTCCTGCCCGCCTGCCGGGACCTGACCTCCGACGCCTCCGAGGCGGCCCACGCGCTGGCCGGTGACGGACTGCGGGTCCTCGCGGTGGCGCGGCGGCCTCTCGCCGAGCCGGAGGCGGAGGCCGACGTCCTCGAACAGCCCCTGCACGAGCTGGAGTTCACCGGCCTGCTGGCGCTGTCCGACGTGGCCCGCGAAACCTCCACGGCCTTGGTGCAGGGCCTGTACGAGGAAGGCGTACGACCGGTCATGCTCACCGGCGACCACCCGCAGACCGCCCGGGCGATCGCCACCGAACTGGGCTGGCCCGCGGACACCACCGTGGTCACCGGCGACGAACTGGCCGCGGCGGACCGGCGGGCGCGGGCGCGCATGCTGCGCGACGCGGGCGTGGTGGCCCGGGTCGCGCCCGAGCAGAAACTGCAGGTCGTGGAGGCGCTGCGGGACGCCGGCCGGGTGGTCGGCATGGTCGGCGACGGCGCGAACGACGCGGCGGCGATCCGCGCCGCCGACATCGGCGTCGGCATCAACGCCCGCGGCTCGGCCGCCGCGCGCAACGCCGCCGACATCGTCCTGACCGACGACGACCTCACCGTCCTGATCGACGCGATCGGCGAGGGCCGCGCCCTGTGGCACAGCGTCGCCGACGCCATCGCCATCCTCATCGGCGGCAACGCCGGCGAGGGCGGCTTCGGCATCCTCGGCACCCCGCTGTCCGGCAGGGCCCCGCTGCCCACCCGGCAGATGCTCATGGTGAACCTGTTCACCGACCTGTTCCCGGCCATGGCGGTGGCGGTGACCCCCAAGGAGGACGCCGAGCAGGCCCGCGCCGGGTCGCCCGAGGACGTGGCCGGCGGCGTCCTCGGCGAACCGCTGATCCGGCAGATCCGCCACCGGGCCCTGACCACCTGCCTGGGCGCGGTCACGGCCTGGCTGATCGGCCGCTTCACCCCGGGCACGGCCCGGCGCTCCGGGACGATGGCCCTGTGCGGGGTGGTCGGCACCCAGCTCGCCCAGACGCTGCTGGACCGCCGGGACAGCCCGCTGGTGCGGCTGACGTCCCTGGGGTCGGCTCTGGCCCTGGTCGCCGTGATCCAGACGCCCGGCGTCAGCCGCCTCTTCGGCTGCACCCCGCTCGGCCCGGTCGGCTGGGCGGGCGTGGTCGCGGCCATCGCCCTGGCCCTGGCGGGCCAGCGGGTGCTGCCCGGCCTGGAGAAGACGGTGACGCGGCTGCTGCCGGAGGGACGGGCTGGCACCGGGAACTGACGCCCTGACGGCTGCTCCGTTCACCGGAGGGCGGGGCGGCGCCGCGGATCGGTGGCCGCCGCCCCGGTATCCGCGAGGCCCCTGCCTCAGACGGAGCGGTGGTACTGGTCCGGCACGTGCACCTCGCCGCCCAGCTCGCGGGCCGCGTGGCGGGCCCAGGACGGGTTGCGCAGCAGCTCACGGCCCAGCAGGACCGCGTCGGCCTCACCGCCCACGAGGATCTTCTCGGCCTGGCCGGCCTCGGTGATCAGCCCCACCGCGGCGACCGGCATCGGCGTCTCGGCCTTGACGCGCGCGGCGAAGGGGACCTGGTAGCCCGGGCCCGTCGGGATGTCCACGCGGGCGGCGTTGCCGCCGGTGGAGACGTCGAGCAGATCGACGCCGTGGGCGTGCAGGTCCGCCGCCAGGCGCACCGTGTCGTCGGCCGTCCAGCCGCCCTCCTCCAGCCAGTCCGTGGCGGAGACGCGGAAGAACAGCGGCTTGTCCTGCGGCCACACCGCCCGCACCGCGTCCACGACCTCCAGCGCGAAGCGCACGCGGTTCTCGTAGGAGCCGCCGTAGGCGTCGGTGCGGTGGTTGGAGTGCGGGGAGAGGAACTCGTGGATGAGGTAGCCGTGGGCGCCGTGGATCTCGACGACCTCGAAGCCCGCGGCCAGGGCCCGGCGGGCCGCGTCCGTGAACTGCCGGACGACGGCGCGGATGTCCTCGGTGCTCAGCTCGGTGGGGACGGGGTGCCCCTCGTCGAAGGGCACCGCGCTCGGCGCCACCGGCTGCCAGCCGTGCTCCTCGGGTCCGACGGGAGCCCCGCCCTTCCAGGGGCGCTCGGTCGACGCCTTGCGGCCGCTGTGCGCGAGCTGGATGCCCGGCACCGTGCCCTGGCCGCGCAGGAAGCCGGTGATCCGGCGGAACGCCTCGACCTGGGTGTCGTTCCAGATGCCGAGGTCGTAGGGGGAGATCCGGCCCTCCGGCGAGACCGCGGTGGCCTCCACGAGGATCAGCCCGGTGCCGCCGGCCGCGCGCGCCGCGTAGTGCGTGAAGTGCCAGTCGTTCGGGGTGCCGGTTCCAGGCCCCTCGGGCTCCGCCGAGTACTGGCACATCGGTGCCATCCAGACGCGGTTCGGGATCGTCACTTCGCGCAGGGTGAAGGGCTCGAAGAGCGCGCTCACGGCGGACTCCAATCGTTACGGGACCGATGGCTGTCTTGTACGATAAGCCTCGTAGTACGGTAGGTGTCAAACTACGATGTTCCTCGTAGGATGAGGGCACCGTACGAACTGGAGCCGCCGTGACCGCCACCGACCCCGTTCCCGCTGCCGGCAGCCGTGACCTTCCGCACCCCGCGCGGGAGGAGATCCGCCTGGAGGGCGTGCTGCACGCGCTGTCCGACCCCCTGCGGCTGCAGATCGTGCGCGAACTGGACCGGGCCGGACGGGAGTTGTCCTGCTCCTGCTTCGAACTTCCGGTCACCAAGTCGACCACCACGCACCACTTCCGCGTGCTGCGCGAGGCCGGCGTGATCCGGCAGGTCTACCGGGGCACCGCGAAGATGAACGACGTGCGCCGCGACGACCTGGACGCGCTGTTCCCGGGGCTCCTCGACACCGTGCTCGACGCGGCGGCCCGACAGGCCGCCCGGCAGTCGGTCGGCGCGGCGGCCGACTGAGCCGGCCTCACTCCGGAACTGCTCACCGCCCGCGCGCCGGCGTGCGGCACCGTTCGGGGAACGAGGGAACAGGGCACAGGTAAGCGCCGGACCCGCTGGATTCTCCGGCGCGGTCGAAGCGGCCGACCGCTACGAGCCTGCGCCGCGCGCCGCCGCCCGCAGCGACTCCCAGTCGGGCAGCTTGACCACGCCGCGCCCGAGGGAGGCGCCGAGCCGGGCCTCGGCCCGTTCGATCGCCTGCCAGCCGGCCCACTCGACCGGCTCGACCCCGTCGGCGCGCAGCGCGGCGACGGGATCCTCGGGCACCTCGGCCCGTGCCAGCGCGGGCGCGTCCGCGAGCAGGGACGTCACCGTCTCCTTCGCGCACGGCCGGTTGGTCCCGATGACACCCGTGGGCCCCCGCTTGATCCACCCGGCCACGTACTCGCCCGGCGCGACCGCACCGTCGCGCAGCACCCGCCCCTCCTGGTGCGGCACCGTGCCGGTCGCGGCGTCGAACGGCAGCCCGTCCAGCGGTACGCCGCGGTAGCCCACCGAGCGCAGTAGCAGCTGCGCGGCGACGTCCTCGTACCGTCCCGTCCCCGTGACCCCGCCCTGCCCGTCGGGCTCCGTCCGCTCGAACCGCACCGCCGCCACGCGGCCGTCCTCCCCGAGGACCTCGACGGGCCGGAGGAAGAAGCGCAGCCGGATGCGGCGGGCGGCGCCGCGGGGCGGGGCGGCGGCCCACCCGCGCAGCACCTCCACGTTGCGCCGCTGGGTGGCGGGCAGCGCCGAGGGGTCGGCGTATCCGGGATCCAGGGCCAGCTCCGCGGGGTCCACGACGACCTCGGAGTCGGGCAGGGCGCCCAGCTCGCGCAGTTCCTTGGTGGTGAAGCGGGCCTGCGAGGGGCCGCGCCGGCCCACCATGTGGATCTCGCGCACCTTGCTCGCGGCCAGCGCGGCGAGGGCCGTCTCGGGCATGTCGGTGGCGCTCAGCTCCGCCGGACCGCGGGCCAGGATGCGCGTGACGTCGACGGCCACGTTGCCCACCCCGACGACCACGGCGCTGTGCACGCCCCGCAGGTAGCCGGCGTCCACCGCGTCCGGATGGGCGCTGTACCAGGACACGAACTCCGTCGCCGACCAGCTGCCCGGCAGGTCCTCGCCCGGCACGCCGAGGTGGCGGTCGGTCGCCGCGCCCACGCAGTACACCACCGCGTGGTACAGCTCCCGCAGCCGGCCGGCGGGCACCCCGCCGGGGCCGCCGACCTGGACGCCGCCCAGGAACCGGACCCGCTCGTGCTCCAGGACCGTGCGCAGGTTGTTCTGCAAGGACTTGATCTTCTCGTGGTCCGGCGCCACGCCGTAGCGCACGAGCCCGTACGGGCACGGCAGCCGGTCCAGGACGTCGACGTACACGGAGGGATCCTGCTGGACGAGGCCCTGAGCGGTGTAGCACCCGCTCGGCCCCGAGCCGACGACGGCGACACGCAGCACGGCGGAACTCCTTACCCCGGCGGTCGGAGGAGAACGCTGAGAGATCGCTGATGCCTCCAGCACCTCCAGCATGGCAGCAAGCGGCCCGGCGGGGGAGTGGGGAAACGCCGCGCCGACGGCGTGTCGCACCACCGGGTTCCCGCCGCCGCGCCCGCCGTTCCCGCCCGGCCGCCTGCCGTGTCTGCCGCGCCTTTTCGTGCCTGCGCCGGGCGTACGCGCCTCCTGCGCCCGCCGGCCCTACCGCGCCTGCTGCTCGGCCGGCGGTGCTCCGTCGGCGAAGAGCCGGGTGACGTCCGTGCCGCGGGAACCGCCGCTCGCCCCGCCCTCCGGGGGCACCCCCAGGTCCCAGTCGAGCCCGTAGCGCCGGAACAGCTCCGCCCGCAGCACCGGCACCGGCATCGGCGCCCCCGGCACCAGCGCCGCGTAGACCGCACCCATGAGCAGGGCGCGCAGCCTCGGGTAGTCGGCGTCCACGTCCGGCGAGCCGTGCCGGGCCACGGTGTCCCGCAGCAGATGGGACAGCCGCTGCTGCTCGGGGCACTGCACGAACCCCTCTGCCTGCAGGATCTGGGCCATGTGGTGGCGCATCAGCATCGGCCGGTCCCGGGCCAGGCCGAGGATCGCGTCGATGGCGCGGGCCATCCGCTCCCGGCCGTCCTCCGTGCGCGGATCCCGCTCCAGTGCCTCCTCCAGCGTCTGGTGCATCAGCCGGTGCACGGCGGACTGCACCAGCTGCCGCTTGCCGGGGAAGTAGTACGACACCAGCCCGCGGGCCGATCCCGCCCGGTCGGCGATGTCGCCCAGGGTCGTCGCGTCGTATCCGCGCTCGCCCACCAGCTCGACCGTCGCCTGCAGCAGACGTTCCCGGGAACGCCGCCGCAACTCTTCATTGACCGAGGCGCTGCGCGGGGACATTCTGAAACTCCTGCGTTGACTGGCTGCCAGCCAACTATACTCAACGCGGGTCGGCCGCCCCCTGTGCGGGGCCGGTCGTGCTGTGGCCCGTCTCGGGCGACGCGGGGGATCGTCCGAGACGGGCCCGTTCGCGTGCCCCGATACCCGGCTCAGGCCGGGCCGCCCACCAGGTCCAGTACCGCTCGCAGCGCGTCGGGCCGCTGGGCGACCGGCAGGTGGTCCACGAAGTGCACCGCGCAGCCGAGAGCCGCCGCACCGCCGTCGGCGCGGCGGTCGTCGCCGACCATCACCACCTCCCGCGGATCCGCGCCGAGCCTCCCGCAGGCCGTCTCGAACAGCCGCGGGTCCGGCTTCTGCACGCCGTGCTCGTACGACAGCACGTACGCGTCGACGTAGCCGTCCAGCCCGTGCTCTCGGAACACCGGGCGCAGGTCCCAGCCGATGTTGCTCACCACGCCCACCTTGACTCCGCGTTCGTGCAGCGTGCGCAGCACCTCGGGAGCGTCCGGGTAGGGGGACCAGGCGGCCGGGGTCATGTGCCGCTCGTACAGCGCCTCGTGCAGCGCCGGGTCGGGCAGCAAGACCCGGCGGGACATGCCGGTGAAGGCCGCCCGGTGCAGTTCGGCGCTGCGGTCCCGGCTCTGCCAGACCCCGGCCAGTTCGTCGGGGACGCGGACGGGCGGTGCCCCGCCCGGCAGTGCCCCGGCCTCCTCCAGGGCGCGCGCCGTCGCGGCCAGCTCCGGCGGGTCGAGCACCACCCCGGCCGCGTCCAGCACGGCGCGCAGCCAGGACTCGGTGGACTCGACACGGAAGAGGGTTCCGGAGAAGTCGAAGAGGACAGCGGGCATGGCGACGATCATCGCCTACGGCGCCTGCGGTGACCAGCTCTCGCGCACCGGCCCTCGACCGGGCGCGGACCACCGCTGGTGCGCGGCCGCCGCCACGGCCACCACGGTCCCGCCCAGCAGCCAGCCGCCGAGGACGTCCGAGGGCCAGTGGACGCCGAGCCAGACCCGGGTCACCCCCACCCCGAGGACGCTGACCGCGGCGAGGGCCAGGGCGGCGGACCGCAGGGCGCGCCCGGCGCCGTGGCGGTGCAGCAGCCACAGCAGCAGGCCGCACACCACCGTGGCGGTCATGGCGTGGCCCGACGGGAAGGCCGCCTGGCGGGCGGAGTCCACCGGGTCGGGCCAGACGGGGCGGGGCCGGTCGACGGCCGCCTTCAGTCCGTGCTGCAGCAGCAGGGCCAGGGCGCAGGCGGCCGTCAGCCACACCGCCGTCCACCGGGCCGACCGGCGCGCGGCGAGCCCGAGCGCGACCGCCACGCACACCAGCCGCATGGTCAGCGGGTCCCACACCCAGTCGGTGAGGACGCGGACGACGCGGGTGGTGCCGTGCTCGGCCACCGCCCAGCGGTGACAGGCGCGGGCCACCGCCTCGTCGAACGCCATCAGCGGGGCCCAGCGGACGGCGACCAGCGCCGGCAGGACGGCGGAACACGAGCCGAGCACCCACGCCGCCCGCCCCGCGGCGGAGCGCGGGCCGGGCAGGCGGGACAGGCCGGGCTCGGTGGGCGGCGGGGTGACGGAGGCGCGGCGCATGAGCCCATCCTGACCGGCCGCCCAGGGGTGAAACCGTTCGACGGGCACAGGACGGGGGCACAGGACGGGATCTGCCTCCGCCCGTCGCCACGTCAGCCCAGGGCCCGCAGCCCCGGGACGATGGCCACCAGGACCGGGAGGACGGGCACGAGCGAGGCGACCGCCGTCAGGCGCAGGCGGTGGGCCGCGGGGAGCCGGTCCGGGGGCGTGAGCAGGCGGTGCACGCGCTGCGGAACCTGGGCCTGCGCGGTGGGGCAGGGGCCGAACACGCCCCGGTCCTCGTTCAGTTCGACCAGGGCGAGCGCGGTGGTCAGCCGGCCGTGGCGGCGCGAGGCCATGTCGTCGGCGGCGAGTTCGACCAGGCGGTGCATCTCGTCGCGGAACGCGGCGAACACCGGCACCTGCGGAAAGCCGTCCGCCAGCGCGGCCGAGCAGTGCAGCAGCCAGTGGTGCCGGGCCCGCGCGTGACCCTGCTCGTGGGCGAGGACGGCGTCCAGCTGCCGCCCCTTCAGACGGCGCAGGGCGGCCGTGGTGACCACCAGCCGGGGCGCCGCGCCGGGCAGCCACCACGCGTCGGGCCGGTCGCCCTCCAGCACCACGAGCCGGCCGGTACCGGGTTCCTCACCGGGCAGCAGCGGGGCGCGCAGGAGGAGTTCGGCACGTCGGCGCCGCCGCCGGGCCCGGGCCCGTACGACCTCGCGGACCAGCATCGCCGCACTCCACACGGCGCCGGAGGCGAGCGCCACCGCCGTGGTGGGCGCCCAGGCCCCGGCCGCGCCGAACGCGTAGGCCTCCACCACTCCGCGCGGCGCCGTGGCGAACACATGACCTCGCACCGCCTGCCAGGCCGCCGCGGCGCTCAACGTCATCGACAGCGCGCAGCACAGCAGAACGGCGGCCACCACGCACTGCCACACCCACAGCGCCACCACCGGTTCCCGGTCCGGCCAGTCGGCCCGGGCGAGCATCCGGGGAGCGGCGACGGCGGTCAGCGCGCCGAGCAGCAACAGGACCGCGGGGACCATCATGCGAGCACCTTATGAGCGCCCGCCCGCTCACGGGTACGGACCCACGCGGCAAAGTGACACACACCACGACCCGGCCCTGTGCCCCCGAACCCCCCTCACGGCTCGAACTCAGCC
>NZ_LR732544.1:7077384-7088327 GCF_902506575.1 Streptomyces mexicanus
CCTGAGGCACCTTGACCCCGGGCTTCTCGCGGTCGCGGGAGGCAGGGGTGGTCGTGGCGAAACGGTGCTGGTACCGGGTGGGGGACAGGCCCAGGTGGCGGGCGAAGGCGCGGCGCAGGCTCTCGTAACTCGGGAAGCCCGACAGCGCGGCGGCCTGGGTGGCGTTGTGCCCGGCGTCCAGCAGGGCCTTGGCCAGGTCGAAGCGGATCAGCTCCACGTACCGGCCGGGCGTGGTGTCCAGTTCGGCGCGGAACATGCGGGTCAGGTGGCGGGGGCTGACCCGGACCCGCGCGGCGAGCGCGTCCAGGCTGTGGTCGGCGGTCGGATCGGCCTGGACGGCGTCCTGCACCATCCTGAGGACCGGTGTCTGCGGCGCCGGTCCCTGGAGCGAGGCGGAGAACTGCGACTGCCCGCCGGCCCGCTGCATGTGCACCACCAGCGCACGGGCCACTTGCCGGGCCAGGTCCGGGCCGTGGTCGTGCTCGACCAGGGCGAGCGCGAGATCGATGCCCGCGGTGACACCGGCCGAGGTGTAGGTGGTGCCGTCCTTGACGAAGATGGCGTCGGGTTCCACCCGGGTGGACGGGCAGCGGCGGGCCAGCGCGGTGGTGTGCTGCCAGTGCGTCGTCGCGCGCTTGCCCTCCAGCAGTCCGGCCGCGCCCAGCACGAAGGCGCCGGTGCAGACCGAGGCCACCCGCCCCGCCCGGTCCGCGAGCGCCCGCGCGGCCGCGCTGAGTCCGGGGTCGACGGGGGACTCCGGCAGCACGTCGCCGCCGACCACGAGCACGGTGTCGTAGGCCGTGCCGGCTCGGGCGTCGCCGTCGGCCGGCACCCGCAGCCCGATGGAGGTGTGCACCGCCTGCCCGCCCACCGAGACGACACTCAGCCGGTAGTGCGCGCCGTACCGGTTGGCCTCGCTGAACACCTCCGCCGGCCCGGACAGGTCGAGCATCTTCATGCCGTCGAACACCAGGACGCCCACGCTGTGTGTCCTCGCCGCCATGTGCCCTCCGCCCTCCCACTCGCTCGCCGGCTCCCGCGGTGCCTCGGCCACATTGCCGCCCCGGGTCAGACGGCAGCCGACCCCCCCTCGCGTTCGACGACGACCATGGCCATGTCGTCGTCCAGCCGGCCGCCGGTGTGCGCCTGCAGATCGGTGGTGATCCTGTGCAGCAGCTGCTCGGGCCGGTGGTCGGCCCAGGAGGCGGCGCGTTCGGCGAGCGGGTAGAACACACCCCGGCCGTCCCGTGCCTCGGTCACGCCGTCGGTGTAGAGCAGCAGCCGGTCGCCGGGGGCGAACGGGAACGCCGCCATGCTGTACGGGCTGTCGCAGATCGCGCCGAGGCCGAGCGGAGGCGCCGGATCGGGCACGGCGAGCGGGGTCGCCGTGGGGGCGCCGCGGCGCAGCAGCAGGGGCGGCGGATGCCCGCAGCTGATCACGTGCACCACCGACCGGTCGTCGGGGATGTCCAGCACCACGGCCGTCACGAACCGCTCGGGTATGTCCTCGGTGGGCTCGGAGAACTCCCCCAGCCCCCAGTGGACCGCGTCCTCCACGTAGGCCACCAGATCCGGCAGCGGCAGCTCCCGGTGTGCGGCGGCCCGGAAGGCGCCCAGCACGATGGCCGTGTCGCTGATGGAGGCCAGGCCCTTGCCGCGGACGTCCCCGACCATCAGCCGGGTCGAGCCGTGGGTGCGGGCCACCGCGTACAGGTCGCCGCCTATGCACGTGTCGGCCTCGGCGCTGCGGTACACCGAGGCCAGGGACACCGGACCGGCGCGCTGCGGGAGGGGGCGCAGGACCACGCGCTGGGTCGCGTCGGACACCGAACGCACCCGCTCCAGCTCCCGTGCCCGCCGGTCCCGCAGACCGGTGAACAACGTCAGAAGGGCGCTGAGCACACCCAGTGCCACCAGCTCGACCAGGACGCTCTCGGAGGTCAGGGTTCTTCGCTCCAGCCCGGCACACACCAGGGCGAGCACCGCGAGCGTGCCGACCAGGGCGGTGGCCCACGGGCCGGTGCCCATGGCGGTGATCGCCACCGCGACGACGAGCAGGTGGGCGAGGTGGACGTCCGGGGGCAGGAAGCCGTCGGCGACCGGGATCGCCACGATCACCAGCAGGGGCCCGGCCAGCCACCGGGCCCGCGCGGACACCCGGAAACAGCCCCGCAGCTTGTCGGCGACGGAACTCGCCACGGTCACGGCGCTCATGTCGCGCTCCCGCCCTCGGCACTCCTGCTTCACACTCTCACACGTGATCGGGACAACCACGAGCGGTGGTCACAGATTCCTGCCGCCGGACGACACCGCCGGGACGGCACGTGTGAGCGGGACACAGAAGGGGCGGCCGGCGAGCCGCGCCGCTCGCCGACCGCCCCTTCGCCTCCCGGCCGCCTACAGGCGGACGTCCAGCCGGATGTGCGGCTGGGCCGCCCCTACCGTGACGGGTTCCGCCCGCGGGGAGTGGTCGGGTGCGGACACGACGACGGTGTGGTGCCCCGGCCGCAGGCCGAGCCGGTAGCGGCCCTGGTCGGTGTACGTGTGGGCGACCCGCTGTCCGCGCGCGTTGACGACGGTGATCTGCGCCGGGCAGCCACCGGGATGGTCGGCGCAGCTGACCGAGCCGGTCACAGGCACCACGGTGGCGGTGTGCGCGGTGGGGGCCTCGGCGCGCGCGGCCGGAGCGGCCGCCTGCTGCGCGGGGCGCGTGCGGCCCCGGTCCGTCGCCGCGCCCCGTGCCCGGTGCTGTCCGGCACCGGGCTGCCCCTGGTCCCGACCGGTGACGGACGCCACGGGCAGACCGCGCTGTTCGGCGTAGGCGGCCAGCGCGGTGTCGAGGGCGTCCAGCTCGTGCAGCGCGGTCTGCAGCCGCTGCGCGCGAGGGCCGGGGGCGGCGGGCCGCAGCGCCGTCTGCAGCTCCCGCACGAGCGGGCCGACGCGACGCCACACACCCTGGGCGGTGCCGTTGGCCAGGTGGTGGTCGAGGGTGCGCAGGGAGTCGGTGAAGGTGCCGGTGATCAGCCGGACGCGCTCGGCCAGGGCGGGCGAGAGGTCGATGTCGACGTCCGCGGCGGCGGCCAGTGCCCGGGCGTGCGCGGAGGCCGTGTTCAGCAGGGCCATCCGGTGGTGCGGACCGCGCCCGCGCACACCCAGCGGCATGCGCACCACCGGCCGGGAGACCTCCGCGAGCTGGAACAGCGCCACGTCCACCGCGCGTGCCGCGCCCCTCAGCCGCACCGGGCTGTCCGGCCGCTCCCAGCGGGCCGCGACCTGGGTGAGGAGCTTTTGGACGGCCTGGACATAGCCGTGCTCGGCCTCGCGGACGATCGTCCGGGTGGACAGCGGGAAGATCAGCGCCGCGCACGCCGTCGCGACCAGGACGCCGATGCCGTTGTCCAGCAGCCGCTGGCCGAGGAGGTGGTCCATCCTGCCGGCCGGGGTGGTCATGCCGTACAGCTGCACCAGCGCGGCGACCAGCCCGACGACCCACAGGGCGTAGGCCCGCTGCATGCCCCAGGAACCGAAGGACAGGCCGAGCACGATGACGGTCAGCGTCCAGTAGACGTGGTCGTGGCCGATCAGGCGGAGAAGGAGGACGCCGATCACCGCGCCGACGACGGTGCCGACCATGCGGTGGCCGAACTTGCGCAGCCGCTCGTGGGTGGTGTTGGTGCCGAACAGCGTGATCATCACGCCGACCAGGCCCCAGTAGAAACGCTGCGGGTCGATGGCGTCGGCGATCGGGCACACGACGGCGGCCGCCACACCCGCGTGCAACGGGGCACGCACGAAGGGCACGACGCGCTGCCAGCCGCTCTGCGTCCGGGCGCTCAGCGCGCGCCGCATCGGCTCGGCCGAACCGGGGATCCGGTTGTTCTCCAGCGCGATGGCGGGCTGGAACGGCACCGCGGCGCGGGAGGTGGGCGTCTGCTCGCCCAGCGCCAGCCAGCTGACCAGGGAGTCGGCCAGGGAGTCGAGGAGTTCGGCGACCCGGCGGGCCAGGGTGGCGCACTCGGCGGCCCGCGGATCGGCGTGCGCGTTGCGCAGGATCACATCGGCCTGCTCTCGGATCATCTCCACCGCGGGCCGCAGCCCGCCGGCCTGGGCCGGCGGCGTGTCACGGGCCATGAGCAGCCCCACCGCGAGCGCCCGGCGCAGCTCCTCGGGCGGCGACTGGGCGGCGAGCCCCCGCACCGCCTGGGCGATGCCGCGCAGGGCCAGTTCGGCGTCGAACAGGTGACGGTGCAGCAGCTCGGCCACGACGGGATCGGTGGCGGCCTCCGGCTGGGCGAGGCGTCCGTCGATGGTGACCGTCACGATGTTCAGCCGGCGCAGCGAACGGTTCATGCGGCGCTCGACCCGGTTCAGGTCGGTGTCGGGGTCGAGGGCGTCCACCGCGGTGTCGGCCAGCCGGCGCGCCTCGACGACGAAGGCGCGCTGGGTGCGCAGCAGATCCTCGCGGGGCATCGGGAAGCACAGCAGCAGCCGGGTGACCAGCACCGCCGAGGCGGACACCAGGGCCACGGCGAACGCCTTGCCCACCATCGCCGACGGGATCTGCGCGATGATGCCGACCATCAGGCCGTTGAACAGCATCATCCCGGTCAGCAGGGCCATCGGCCCGAACCGGGCCAGCAGGAACGTGAGGGCGAGCGCCGCGGCGTCCAGGCCGATCTCCAGGGCGCGGTCGCCGTGCAGGGTCGCGGCCAGCCAGAGCACCGCGGTGTAGGGGAACGGCATCCACAGGATGGGCCTGGCCAGCTGGATCCAGCTGTTGCCGGCCACCGCGAAGGCGCTCATCAGGCCCATCATCCCGGCGACCATCATGCCGATCATGGTCGGGACGGCGAGGGCCTGGGCCATGCCGTAGCCCACCGCGAGGGAGGTGACCATGGCGACCAGCGTCCGCCAGCCCGCCTGCAGCTGCCCGAGTCCCGGATCGGTGACCAGCACCCAGTCCCACCATCTGTGCGGACCGGCGACCCGACGGGGGGCGAGGTCGGTGCGCACGGCCCGGGCGGGGCTCGCGCCCGTGCTCTGGTCGGTGTCCTGCCGGGCGGTCTTCGGGCTGGTCAAGTGGCCTCCGATGCGGATTCCATGGCGTGGGCGAGAAGGGCGACGGACTGCCGGGCGGCGCGCACGACGCGCTCGTGGTCCTCGACGGGGGTGGTGTTCAGCGCGCTCAGCAGCGCGGCGGCCATGCGCTGCCGTCCCTGGTCGAGCAGCTGCCGTCCGGCGGGCGTGAGGCTGGTCTCCACCGCGCGCCGGTCCGTCGTGCAGCGGCGGCGCGTGACCAGTTCGCGCTCCTGCAACTTCTGCAGGACCACGGTGACCCGGGGCTGGACCATCCCGGTGCGGGCGGCGAGTTCGGTGACGCGCAGGGGCGCGGCCGCCAGGGCGTCGAGCACGGAGACCTCGCTGCGGGTCAGCCCGTAGTCACCGGCGCGGAACAGCGCACGGTTGAGCCTGCCGAGGTCGCGCAGCAGGCCGTGGGCAGCGGTCTCGATGCGCTGCTCCTCCGACAGGCCGCCGCCGGCGTCGGTAGGTATGTGCATACCGAAACTATATATCTTCGCCGCGGCCGTCCGCGCCGCGGCCCGGACGGCCGGATCAGCCGATCACGAACGGCAGTTTCGCGGCCGCGGCGCCCAGTGCGGCCCGCTCGGCGTCGGTGGGAGCACGCCGCCCGGTGCCGACCAGCAGCACGTCCCGGTCGGACAGCGACGCGGGGAACACCACCCCGGTGATCGCCTCCAGCAGTTCCGCGACCGGGCGAGGCCCGCTCCGGGCGGCTGGGCCGCGTCCGGCACATGTGCGACCAGGTCGAGGTGGTGCAGGGTCCACTCCAGGACGTACGCCGACAGGTAGTCACCGGCGGTGAGGACCTCGCCGCGCGTGCCCACCCGGGCCTGCGGGTCGGCCAGTCCGGCGGCGCGGCCGGCGGCCGAACCGACGTCGTCCAGGTGGAACTTGAGCAGCGACGGATCCTCGTACGCGGCGGCCAGCCGGACGATCAGCGCGTCGAGCGGATCGTCACCGGAGGGTGGCGTCGAGGAGACCACCCAGTAGGTCACCGCGTCGCGGGTGGGCTCCGCGTCGGTGGGGGTCACCAGAGTGATCAGCACGTCCTGTGCGTCGACGATCAGGTGACACACCAGATCCCGCACCAGCCAGCCGGCGCAGCCCGACGGCCGCGCGAAGTCCTCGTCCGGCAGCGCGGCGACCGCCGCGCGCAAGGCCGCCCAGGAATGCTCGAAAAGATGCACTGCCGCAAGCTAACAGCGACCGCTCACCCAAGCGACCGGTTTCACCGCACCTGCCGGCGCCTGCCCGCACTCCGGCATCCGCCGGCCCTGCGGGCACCCGGCGACGTCCGTGGGCACCGCGGCCCCGCGACACTCGGCGGCCCGCGCACACGGGCGCGCGAGCCGCCTGACGACCGGTCACCGGCCCGCTGGACCACCGCTCACGGTCCGGCGACGCCGTGCCGCGTCACGCGGCGTCTCCTGGGCGCGGCGGCGTCCGCGGGACGTCGCCCGCCGCGTCGGGAGACCGGGCGGACGTCGCTGGCGCGTCACGAGGGCCGTACGTGCCGGCGCACCATAATGGGTGGCATGAGCGGACCAGCCCCGCACGAGGGCGCGGACGACCGCGAGCGGGAACTCGACCGGGCGATTCTCGCGGCGCTGTTCGGCGAGTCCCCCGTCGGCTTGTACGTGTACGACCTCGACCTGCGACTGATGCGCTACAACACCGCGGCGGCCGAGATGCGCGGGGTGCCGTCGGAAGAACTCATCGGCCGCACCCTCCGCGACATCGTTCCGGGTTTCGACGCCGCCGCGATCGAACGGGTCCTGGAAGAGGTCCGGGACACCGGCGAGCCCGCGCTGGAGCAGGAGGTCACGGGCCGCAACCTGGGCGACCCGACGGCCGAGCGGGTCATGTCCTTCTCCGCGCTCCGCCTGCACGACCCCGAGGGCCGGCCGCTGGGCGTGGTCACCTCGACCGTCGACGTCACCGACCGGGCCCGGGCGCGCGCTCGCCTGGACCTGATCCACGCGGCCGACGCACGTGTCGGCACCACCCTGGACATCGCCCGCACCGCCCGGGAGCTGGCCGAGGTCGTGGTACCGGAGCTGGCCGACAGTGTGGCGATCGACGTCCTGGAATCGGTGCTCAGGGGCGAGGCGCCGCCGGCCGGGGCGGTGGACGCGAGGCTCCCGCTGCGCCGCGTGGCCCTGCGTGCCGCGCACGAGACACGCGAGGACGAGGCCGGGGTGTACGCCGTCGGTGAGGCGAGCGCCTTCGCCGCGCCCACACCCTACGGCGAGGCCCTGACAGACCTGCGGCCGCGGCTCATCTCCCGCCTGGACCAGGACAGTCCCTGGCTGGCCCACGACCCCGCCCGCGCGGACCTGCTGCGGGCGCTGGGCGTCCACTCGCTGATCGTGGTGCCGCTGGCCGCCCGCGGGGTGGTGCTCGGCCTGGCCTGCTTCTACCGGTGGAGCGACAGGGGCCCCTTCGAGGAGGACGACCTGACCCTGGCCGTCGAGCTGTGCGCGCGGACCGCGCTGTGCCTGGACAACGCCCGGCGGTACGTGCGCGAGCACACCATCGCCGACATCCTCCAGCGCAGCCTGCTGCCGTCCCGGCTGCCCGCCGTCACCGCGGTGGACACGGCCCACGGCTACCTGCCCGGGGAGGCCGGCGGCGAATGGTTCGACGTGATCCCGCTGTCCGGGGCGCGGGTGGCACTGGTGGTCGGCGACATCGAGGGGCGCGGCATCCACGCGGCCGTGGCCATGGGCCGGCTGCGGACCGCGATCCGCACCCTGGCCGTCCTCGACCTGACGCCGCACGAGACGCTCGCGTACCTGGACGACCTGGTGCTGGAACTGGCACGGGAGCAGGCCCGCCCCGCGGACACCTCCGAGCCGCCGCCGACGAGCGCCACCTGCCTCTACGCCGTCTACGACCCCGTCTCGCGGCGGTGCGCCCTCGCCCGGGCCGGCCACCCGCCGCCCCTGCTGCTGCGGCCCGGCGGCGACACCGACGTCCTCGACGTCCCCGCCGGGCCGGTGCTGGGCAGGGGCGGGCCGCCGTTCGAGGGCGTCGAGGTCGAACTGCCCGAGGGCAGCGTGCTCGCCCTGTACACCCACGGGCTGCTCACCGGCCGGCCCGACGGCCCGGACACGGCCCTCGCCCGGCTCCGGCGGGTGCTCGCTCCCGCGGACCGCTCCCTGCAGGACATGTGCGACACCGCCCTGACGGCCCTGGGCCCCACCGACCTCGGTGACGAGGCCGTCCTGCTCCTGGCCCGCACCCGCGTCCTGCAGGCCGACCGCGTGGCCTCCTGGACCCTGCCCGCCGATCCCGCGATCGTGGCCACCGCCCGCGCCCTGGCCGAGCGTCAGCTGCGCACCTGGCACCTGCCGGACCTGGCCTTCTCCGCCGAGCTGGTGGTCAGCGAGCTGGTCACCAACGCCATTCGCCACGCGGAGGGGCCGATCACGCTGCGCCTGATCCACGAGCACACCCTCATCTGCGAGGTCTCCGACCACAGCAGCACGGCCCCCCGCCTGCGCCACGCCCGCGCCACCGACGAGGGCGGACGCGGGCTGTTCCTCGTGGCGCAGCCCCCCCAGGGCTGGGGCACGCGCTACACCGCCGAGGGCAAGACCATCTGGGCCCAGCTCCAGGCCCCCGACCCCGACTGACCGCGACCTCCGGGTGTCAACCGAGCCGGTCCAGGGCGACGGTGAGGAGCTGCCGTACACCGGCGGCGAGGGCGTACCGGTCGGAAGGCGCGTAGTGCGGGGAGTGGTCGGCGGGCATGCCCGGTGGCAGCGGGCCGCGCTCCAGGGCGGCCGGGGCATCGGGGCCGAAGCCGGCGAGGCCGACGCCGCCGAAGTGGAAGAAGACCGACGGACAGCCGGCGGCCTGTCAGAACCGGCCGACATCCTCGCCGGCCGTGTACGGTGCGGGCAGGACTGGACCTGCCTTCAGGGCGTGGGCCCCCAGGTGCCGTCGGGCCGTGCCGCCGGCGCGTCGGCGGCGCCGTGCCGGGCCAGGAACGCCCGGGTGCGCTCGGGCGTGGCCAGCGCCTGCCACTGGCGGTCCGGGTGGCCGAAGTTGTCCGTGAACGCGTCGGCCAGCGGCCGGTGCCGGCTCATGGCGCCCAGGAGCGACCGCAGATGCTCGGGCGGCGGCCGCAGCATCAGGTCGGACCAGCGTGCCGCCCCGAGGACCACCTCCTCGCGCCGCCGCGCCACCCGCCGTGCGAACAACTCGTCGAACGCCAGGTCCTCCACGATCGTCGCGGCCACGGCCTCCGCCGCGGGCGAGGCCGTGTTGGCGCCCTGCCCGACGATCGGATCGACCACCGCGTGCGCGTCGCCCAGCGCCAGTGCCAGCCGCCCGGAGGGCAGCCGCGCGTGGTCCGCCCGCACCGTCGGCACGATCGCGGTGCGCACCAGGTCGAGCGGCCCGGTGAGCCGGAACCGGCCGGGATCGATCCGCTCGGACACGGTCGGGTGGTGGGCGGTCAGCTCCGCCAGCACCGCCCGCCGGAACGCGCCGGGGTCCTCCTCGTGGTCGAGGTCGGCCAGATGGTCCGCGCCGCCGCCCGGCACGCTCTCGAAGAGCAGGGCCGTGACGTGGCCGTCCCGTGAGAACAGCGGGATCTCGATGAGTTCGCCGCGCCCCGGCGCGATCGACAGCGTCACCCCCTTCGGCTCGGACGGCGCGACGCCGTGGTAGAGGCCCGCGCACAGCCGCCGCAGCGGCCTGCGGGGGGAGGCGCCGCCGTCCCGGGGCGGGAAGAGATCCGCGAGACCGCCGCGGCCCGTCGCGACGACCAGCAGGTCGTGCCGGCCCGCGAGGGCGTCGAGATCGCCCGCGGCCACGGGCGTCACCCGCAGCCGGCCGCCCCGCTCCTGGAAGGCCTCGGCCAGCGCGGGAAGGTACAGCCGGTGGTCGACGGCGCAGGAGGGGCGGGGGAAGTCCCCGCGGGAGACCAGCGGCCGGGGCCCGCCGACGTGGTGGTGATGGCAGGTGTAGCCGTACTCCTCGGCCGGCCAGAAGCCGACCCCGAGGCGCCGCTCCCGCTCCAGGGTCGGCGCATGGTGGGCGACCGTGGCGGGCAGCCGCCCGGCCGCGAGGCTGCCGGGCACCCGGTCGGTGTAGAGGGTCACCGGCACGTCGTGCTGACGCAGCATGAGCCCCAGGTGGAGCCCCGCGATGCCGGCTCCCACGATTCCTATGTCCGGCATGACGGTACCCCCAGGAGCCGTACGGTGTGGACACGGCGTGCGGGAGAGCCCTACCCATCGGCCCGGCCCGGCATGTACCGGCCACCGGCGCGTCCACCGCGTACGACGACGAGGGGCCCCTGCCCGGCGGCGTGTGCCGGACAGGGGCCCCTCGCGGGAGACGGTCACCTGGTGAGGTCACCGGGCCGCCGAGTGATCGAGGACGTCTGCTCAGTAGGCGGAGTTGACGTGGTCGATGGAGCCGTAGCGGTGGGCGGCGTAGTTGGCGGCGGCGGTGATGTTGGCGACGGGGTCGGTGATGTTCTGGGAGGTGCCGGGGACGTGGTAGGCGTTGAAGGTGGGCTGGATCACCTGGAGCAGGCCCTTGGAGGGGATGCCCTTCTGGGCGTTGACGTCCCAGTTGTTCTGGGCGTTGGGGTTGCCGGAGGACTCGCGCATGATGTTGCGGTGCAGTCCTTCGTAGCTGCCGGGGATGCCCTTGGCCTTCATGATGGCCAGGGACTGCTTGATCCAGCCGTCGAGGTTGTTGCTGTAGCCCTTGCCGGTGGTGCCGGTGGTGCTGGTGTGGGAGGCGGTGGCCGCGGTGGGGGTCTTCGCCTGGGGGGCTTCGGCGGCCTGTGCGGTGGTGGGCATCAGGGTGAGGGCGGCGGCTGCGGCGGCGGTGGTGGT
>NZ_LR732544.1:7088428-7095770 GCF_902506575.1 Streptomyces mexicanus
GGCCGGCATCGCCGACGCCTGGCTCGCCCACGACCGCCCCATCGCCTGCCCGTGCGACGACTCCCTGCTCAGGGTCCGCCCCGACGGCACCACGCAGGTGCTGCGCCGCTCCCGCGGCTTCGTGCCCCGCCCGCTGACCCTGCCCGTGCCGGTGCGCCCGGCCCTCGCGGTGGGCGGCGACCTGAAGAACGCGCCCTGCGTCGGCGACGGCGACCAGGCATGGTTCGGCCCGCACATCGGCGACCTGGGCGACCTGGCCGGCCTGGACGCGGCCCGCCGGGCCGAGGCACACCTGCTCAACCTCACCGGCGTCACACCCGAACTGCTCGCCGCCGACCGGCACCCCGGCTACCACTCCGTCCGGTGGGCGCGCCGCCGGTCCGCCGCACTGCCCGTCCCGGCACCGGTGCCGGTCCAGCACCACCACGCGCACATCTCCTCCGCGATGGCCGAGCACGGCCTGGACGGCACCACACCCGTCATCGGCGTCGCCTTCGACGGCACCGGCTACGGCGACGACGGCACCGTCTGGGGCGGCGAGGTGCTGCTCGCGGACTACACCGGCCACCGGCGCTTCGCCCACCTCACCCCCGCCCCGCTGCCCGGCGGCGACGCGGGGGTTGCCAACCCGTGCCGGCTCGCCCTGGCCCGGCTGTGGGCCGCCGGCCTGCCGTGGGACGCGGACCTGCCCAGCGTGTCCGCCTGCACGCCCGCTGAACTGTCGCTGCTGCGAAGGCAGTTGGAGCGCGACCTGGCCTGCGTGCCCACCTCCAGCATGGGCCGGCTCTTCGACGCCGTGGCCTCCCTCGCCGGCGTCTGCCACCGGGTGCACTACGAGGCGCAGGCCGCGCTGGAGCTGGAAGCGGCGGCCGCACAGGCCCGGGACGCGGACACGGTGGCGTACCCGTTCGGGCTGACCACCGCGGCAGGCGCGCTGGAATGCGATCCGGGCCCGCTGCTGCGCGCCCTGGTGGCCGACCTGCGCCGCGGCACCCCGGCGCCGGTCCTCGCGGCACGTTTCCACCGGGGCCTCGCGCGGGCCGTCGCGGAGATCTGCCGGCGCGCCCGCGCGGCCACCGGCCTGAGCACGGTCGCCCTCACCGGTGGTGTGTTCGCCAACGGCCTGCTGGAGCAGGAGTGCACCGCACTGCTGACCGGGGGCGGCTTCACCGTCCTGCGCCACGGCGAGGTCCCGCCGAACGACGGCGGGCTGGCCCTGGGCCAGCTCATGGTGGCGGCGCACCGGCCCGCGCCCGGCCGGCCCCGCGGCCCGCGGGCGACCACAGACAGCGACGAGACGGAGTGACCCATGTGCTTGGCAGTGCCCGGCAAGGTCGTGTCCATCGACCACCGCGCCGACCCGCTCACCGGCCTGATCGACTTCGGCGGGGTGCGCAAACAGGCGTGCCTGGAATACCTGCCCGACGTGCGGGTGGGGGAGTACGTCATCGTCCACGTCGGGGTCGCCCTGCAGCGGCTGGACGAGGCCTCCGCCCGGGCGTCTTTGGAGTTGTTCGAGCAACTCGGGCTGCTGGAGGAGGAGTTCGGCGACGCCTGGCGGCAGGCGGCCCTGCAGGAGAGCGGGAGTGAGGCCCAGTGAAGTACATCGACGAGTTCAACGATCCCCAGCTGGCGCGGCGGTTGCTGGACGAGATCCGCGCCACCGTCACCCGGCCCTGGGCGCTGATGGAGGTGTGTGGCGGCCAGACCCACTCCATCATCCGCCACGGCATCGACCAACTCCTGCCCGAAGAGGTGGAATTGATCCACGGTCCGGGCTGCCCGGTGTGCGTGACCCCCCTGGAGGTCATCGACAAGGCACTGGAGATCGCCTCCCGTCCCGAGGTGATCTTCTGCTCCTTCGGCGACATGCTGCGGGTGCCCGGCACCGGCCGGGACCTGTTCCGGGTCAAGGGCGAGGGCGGGGACGTACGCGTCGTCTACTCGCCGCTCGACGCCCTCGACCTCGCCCGGAAGAACCCCGGCCGGCAGGTGGTGTTCTTCGCCATCGGCTTCGAGACCACCGCCCCCGCCAACGCCATGGCCGTGCACCAGGCCCGCCGCCTGGGCCTGGACAACTTCAGCCTGCTGGTGTCCCACGTCCGCGTGCCCCCGGCGATCGAGGCCATCATGACCGCCCCCGGCTGCCGGGTGCAGGGCTTCCTCGCCGCCGGACACGTGTGCAGCGTCATGGGCACCGCCGAGTACCCGGAGCTGGCCGAGAAGCACCGGGTGCCGATCGTCGTCACCGGGTTCGAGCCGCTGGACATCCTTGAGGGCATCCGCCGCGCCGTCCGCCAGCTCGAACGGGGCGAGCACCGGGTGGACAACGCGTATGCCAGGGCCGTGCGCGAGCAGGGCAACCCCGCCGCCCAGCGCATGATCGAGGAGGTCTTCGAGGTCGCCGACCGCAACTGGCGCGGCATCGGCCCCATCCCGGCCAGCGGCTGGCGCCTGGCCGACGCCTACCGCGCCTACGACGCTGCCCACCGCTTCGACGTCACCGGCATCCGCACCGAGGAACCCGCGATCTGCCGGGCCGGCGAGGTGCTGCAGGGGATGATCAAACCCACCGAGTGCGCCGCGTTCGGCACCACCTGCACCCCGCGCACCCCGCTGGGCGCCACCATGGTCTCCAGCGAGGGCGCCTGCGCCGCGTACTACCTGTACCGCCGGATGAACGGACAGGCCCCGCACAGCGCCCCCGCGCCGACGGGCACGCCCGGCCCGCAGGGCTCCCGCCTTCCGCAGGAGGAGATGAACCCCGTTGGCTGACCTCGCATCCACGGCCGCCGAGACCCCCGTCGACCCCGCGAACTGGACCTGCCCCGCCCCCCTGCGCGACCAGCCGGTCGTCGTCATGGGCCACGGCGGAGGCGGCGCCCTGTCCGCCGAACTGATCCACGACGTCTTCGCCGCGGCCTACGGCAACCCCGTCCTCGCCGGCATGGGCGACTCGGCGGTCCTGAACCTCGGCGGCGTCCGGCTGGCGTTCTCCACCGACTCCTACGTCGTGCGGCCCCTGTTCTTCCCCGGCGGCAGCCTGGGCGACCTGGCGGTCAACGGCACCGTCAACGACCTCGCGATGAGCGGCGCCCGGCCCGCCTACCTCTCCGCCGCCTTCGTCCTGGAGGAGGGCACCGAACTGGCCGTGGTCGACCGGATCGCCCGCGCCGTGGGAGCCGCGGCCGAGGCCGCCGGGGTCACCGTGGCCACCGGCGACACCAAGGTCGTGGAGGCCGGGCACGGCGACGGCGTGTACGTCACCACGGCCGGTGTCGGCCTCGTCCCCGAGGGCGTGGACATCCGCCCGCAGCGGGCCCGGCCCGGCGACGCGGTCATCGTCAGCGGTCCCATCGGCCAGCACGGCGTCGCCGTGCTGAGCGTGCGCGAGGGCCTGGAGTTCGGCGCCGAGGTCACCAGCGACACCGCGCCCCTGGCGGACCTGGTGGCCGCCATGCTCGCCGTCACCCCGGACCTGCACGTGCTGCGCGACCCGACACGGGGCGGCCTCGCCGCCTCCCTGAACGAGATCGCCCGCGCCTCCGGCACCGGGGTGCGGCTGTACGAACGCTCCCTGCCCGTCCCGGAGGCCGTCGCGGGCGCCTGCGGCTTCCTGGGCCTGGACCCGCTGTACGTCGCCAACGAGGGCCGGCTCGTCGCCTTCGTCCCGCCGGGCGAGGCCGACGCCGTGCTGGCGGCGATGCGCGCCCACCCGCAGGGCGGCGGCGCCACGGTGATCGGCGAGTGCGTCGCCGAGCACCCCGGCATGGTCGTCGTGGCCACCGGCCTGGGCGGCACCCGGGTGGTGGACCTGCCGCTCGGGGAGCAGTTGCCGCGCATCTGCTGAACCGCGAGGCGGCCTCGTCGGACGATCCGGTCCGGGCGGCCCCGCCGGTGCGCGCGCCCCCGCGGGGCCGCCGCCGTCCACACACCCGCCGTCAGCCCGGCGGCCCCGGCTCGACGGCCACGATCTCCAACTCCCGCCCGCAGCGCAGCTCCTGCGAGGGGCGGTCGCAGCGCGGGCACCAGAAGAACGGCGGCATGCCCACGGCGAACGGCTCTCGGCACGGCCCGCAGTACGCCTGCGCGGTCACCTGCTCGACCACGAGCCGGGCCCCGGCCAGGGCCGTGCCCTGCCGGGCCACCACGAAGGCGAAGCCCAGGGCGTCCGGGCCCCCCCCGGACAGCTCGCCCACCCGGACCGTCCCCGCCGCGACGGCCTCGGCGCCCTGAGCCAGGGCGAGTTCCCCGGCCCGCTCCACGATCGCGGTCGCGATCGACAACTCGTGCACGGCCTCGGCCCGTCCTCTCCCCGCCGCCTCAGCGCCGCTCGGTGAGCCGCGCGAAGAACTCCTCCACGGCCGGCCACACCCGGCCGCCGCCGGACAGCCCGCGCCACTCCCGCCGGACCACGGCCACCATCCGGAAGCAGTCGTCCACGGGCACGATCCAGTGGTGGTCCATGCCCCGCACGGTGTTCACCAGCAGGGCCTCCACCTCCGGCTCCAGCGAGGCCAGTTCGGGACATCCCTCGGCCGCCCGCCGCCAGGCCGCCGCGTCCACCTCCCAGCGCATGGCCCCGGCCGGGCTCGGACCCTGCGCCGTGACCGTGCCGTCGGCGTGCGGGACGAAGAACACCAGGCCGACCGGCACCCCGAGGGCCGCGGTGTCCACCCGGTCGAGGCGGACCCGGCGCCGGGGCACCAGCCGGAACGCCCCGCCGCCCGCGCCGTCCCCGGCGAACAGCACCGCGCACGGGCCGCAGGCGCACCGCACCTCCCGCCGCGCCAGGTCGTACAGGTGGCGATGCTCCTCGGGCACCGGCGCCGCGCACAGCTCGCACGCCTCCCGCGCGGCCGGTCCGGCACGGCCGGCCGAGGACCGGATCAGGCGCGCCAGCGCCCCGTCCGCGCTCCCCCGGCCCCCTGCGCCCGGGGCGCCGCGGCGGCGCGGCGCGTCAGGGCGTCCAGCGGAACGAACGCGGGCGCCGCCCGCCGCGCGGGCTCCTGCGCCGCCGGCGTCCCCCCGTCCGCCAGCCCCGGTGCGGCGGCCAGCCCCGCCGCCCGCACCGCCGCGGCCACGTCGCCCGCCCCGCCGCCGCAGCCCGTACCGCCCCCGCCGCCCGTGCGCACCCGCCCCCGCGCCCCCTCGCCGTCCACACCCGCGAACTCCACGTCGCCGCCGCTTTCGCGCACCGCCGGGCGCAGCCGTTCGACCGCGCGGGCGGCCCGTACCTCGACCGGATCGGGGTGCACGCCGTGCAGCACCAGCAGGTGGCCCAGCACCTCGTCCTCGGTCAGGCGCCGCGTGGTCTGCGCGTCGGCGTGGTCCAGCACGCGGGCCAGCGCCTCGCCGTAGACCTCGGTCAGCAGCCGCACCGCCTCCACCGCGGAGCGCACGGTCGGTCCGGGCGCGGACTCCAGCACCGCCAGCAGTTCGTCGATCCGGGCGAGCAGCCCCTCGACGTCCGGGTCCGCCAGGCGCGTCCCGGCCGGTGCGGTCTCAGCCTCCATGGCCGGCTCCGTAGGTGGGGGTGTGGGTGGTGGTGAGCGTCCGGCCGTTGCCCATGTACATGTGCACGCCGCACGGCAGGCAGGGGTCGAAGCTGCGGACGGTGCGCATGATGTCGACGCCCTTGAAGTCGTCCGGCCCGTTCTCCTCGAAGATCGGCTGGCCCTGGACGGCGTCCTCGTAGGGTCCGGGGGTGCCGTAGTGGTCGCGCGGGCTGGCGTTCCACGGGGTCGGCGGATACGGGTGGTAGTTGGCGATCTTCTTGTCCTTGATCACCAGGTGGTGCGAGAGGACCCCGCGGACGGCCTCGTGGAAACCGCACCCGATCGCCTCGTCGGGCACCTCGAAGTCCTGGAAGACCTTGGTGTCGCCGCCGCGGATCAGCTGCAGGGCGCGCTCGATGAACTGGAAGGCCATGGCCGCGGCGTAGGCGACGAAGTACGGGCGGGCCCGGTCGCGTTCGATGGTGTTGGACCACCGCGGGATGTGCCACTCGAAGGTCATCTCCGGCAGCTTCTCGCTCTTGGGCAGCGTGATGCGGACACTGCGTCCGGTGGCCTTGATGTACGGGGTCTCCACCCGGCCGCTCAACGCGGTGGTCCACAGCCGGGCGAGCGGGCCGCCGCCGGTGTCCAGGGCGAGGTGGTCGCCGGTGCGCGCGTCGTACCAGCGCGGGCTCATCACCCAGCTGTAGTTGCCCTCGAAGTCGCGTTTCTGCGGGACCGGGACGGTGGTCTGGTTCCAGGGGTGGCGCATGTCGACGGGGTTGCCCAGCGGGTCGTGGGTGACGAAGGGCTCCTCGTTCACCCAGTCCTCGTAGTACGACGAGCCCAGCAGGACGCGCAGGCCGAGGTTGATGTCGACGAGGTTGTTGGTGACCAGTTCGCCGTCGACGACGATGCCGGGGGTGACGAACATGTCCTTGCCCCACTCGTTCATCGTCTCGTACCGGTAGTCGCAGGAGTCGGAGTTCTGGAACGCCCCCCAGCAGCCCAGCAGGATCCGGCGGCGGCCCACCTCCTCGTACCCGGGCAGCGCTTCGTAGAAGAAGTCGAAGACGTCGTCGTTCATCGCCACGGCCTGCTTGATGAAGTCCAGCACGCGCAGCAGGCGGGAGAGGTAGTCGGTGAAGGTGGTGGGCTGCGGCATGGTGCCCACCCCGCCGGGATACAGCGTGGAGGGGTGCACATGGCGGCCCTCCATCAGGCAGAACATCTCCCGGGTCACCCGGGAGACCTTCAGCGCCTGCTTGTACATCTCGCCCTCGAAGGGGTTGAAGGCGCGCATGATGTCGGCGATGGTCCGGTAGCCGTGGATGTGGCCGCGGGCCGCCTCGGTACGCTCCGCGCGGGCCAGCACACCCGGGTTGGTGGCCTTGACCATGGCCTCGCAGAAGTCCACGAACACCAGGTTGTCCTGGAAGATCGTGTGGTCGAACATGTACTCCGCGGCCTCGCCGAGGTTGGTGATGTGCTCGGCCAGCGGCGGGGGTTTGATGCCGTACGCCATCTGCTGGGCGTAGTTGGAGCACGTGGTGTGGTTGTCGCCGCAGATCCCGCAGATCCTCGACGTGATGAATCCGGCGTCCCGGGGGTCCTTGCCCTTCATGAACACCGAGTAGCCGCGGAAGAGGGACGAGGTGGAGCGGCAGTCGATCACCTCCCGGTTGGCGAAGTCGATCTTCGTGTAGATGCCCAGGTTCCCGATGATCCGCGTGATCGGGTCCCAGGACATGTCCACGATCTGCGGGGGTTTGCGTGCGGAGGGGCGGGCTTCGGTGGCGGTCATCGTCGGTGCTGCCCTTCACTGTCCGTGGTCCATGGGGGGG
>NZ_LR732544.1:7095871-7108243 GCF_902506575.1 Streptomyces mexicanus
CCCCTCCCCCACACCCAAGGAGTGACCTTGACCGTCCCTGCCTCCACCTCCCGTCCCCGGCCGCGCTTCCTCAGACGCCGCGGCCTGCACCGGGTGACGCTCGGCGCGGCTGCCGCCGCCCTCCTCGCCGCCCTGTTCACCGCCGCGCCGGCCCACGCCGCCGACGGCCGCATCACCGGCCTGGCCGGCAAGTGCGTCGACGTGGCCGGCGCGAGCAGTGCCAACGGCACACCCGTGCAGCTCTACGACTGCAACGGCACCAACGCCCAGAACTGGTCCAACCCCGGCGACGGCACGCTGCGGGCGCTCGGCAAGTGTCTCGACGTGGTCGACCGCGGCACCACCGACGGCGCGGCGGTCCAGCTGTGGGACTGCACCGGCGGCGCCAATCAGCAGTGGGTGGTCACGGCGGCCCACGACATCGTCAACCCGGCCGCGGACAAGTGCCTGGACGTCCGCGACAACAACAGCGCCAACGGCACGCGGCTGCAGATCTGGACCTGCACCGGGGCCGCGAACCAGAAGTGGACCGCACCGGCGGGCGGTGGCACGTCCGCGCCCTCCGGTTTCGTGGTCTCCGAGGCCCAGTTCAACCAGATGTTCCCGAACCGGAACAGCTTCTACACCTACAGCGGCCTGGTCCAGGCGCTCAGCTCCTACCCGGGTTTCGCCACCACCGGCAGTGACACCGTGAAGAAGCAGGAGGCCGCCGCCTTCCTGGCCAACGTCAGCCACGAGACCGGCGGCCTGGTGTACGTGGTCGAGCAGAACACCGCCAACTATCCGACCTACTGCGACTGGAGCCAGTCGTACGGCTGCCCGGCGGGCCAGTCCGCCTACTACGGCCGCGGCCCCCTGCAGCTCAGCTGGAACTTCAACTACAAGGCCGCGGGTGACGCACTCGGCATCGACCTGCTGGACAACCCCTGGCTGGTGCAGAACGACCCGGCGGTCGCCTGGCGGACCGGCCTGTGGTACTGGAACACCCAGTCCGGCCCCGGCAGCATGACCCCGCACAACGCGATGGTGAACCAGGCCGGATTCGGCCAGACCATCCGGTCCATCAACGGCTCCCTGGAGTGCGACGGCAAGAACCCCGCACAGGTCCAGAGCCGCGTCGACGCCTACCAGCGGTTCACCGCCATCCTCGGGGTGAGCCCCGGCGGCAACCTGTACTGCTGAGCCTCGCGCCGCGCGAGCCGGCACCCGCGTGCCCACGGCGAAGGGACGCCGTGGGCACGCGGGGCGTTTTCGAAACCAGCGTCGTCCGCCCGGAGGACGCGGCCGAGCCGGCAATACGGTGCCGGCCGCACCTGGCGGGTTAAGCTCAGCCACCACCCACATCGGCGTCCGTCGTCACCGCGCCCCCGAGCGGAGACGGCCCGGTGGCCCGGCCGTGTTCGGCCTCGGACGGGACCGTGCGGCGCCGGACGGAGGAAGAGGTGTGGCATGAGGTCTCCGGGCGTGCACCTGCGGGAGGTCACCGACGGCAACCGGGACGCGGTGCGCGCGCTGCGCGTCCGGCGCGACCAGAGGCAGTTCGTCGCCTCCGTCTCCCTGTCCCTGAAGCAAGCGGCGAAGAAGCCGGAGACCCGTCCCTGGTACCGCGCCGTGTACGAGGGCGAGGAGCCGGTGGGCTTCGTGATGCTGATGTGGAGACCTCCGGCCGGTCCGTTCCAAGGACGGCACTTCCTCTGGCGTTTCCTGATCGACAAGCGGTACCAGAGGCGGGGGATCGGACGCGCGGCCCTCACGCAACTCGCCGCCCTGGTGCGTGCGGACGGCGGGACGGAGCTGCTGACCAGCTACGAGCCCGGGGACGGAGAGCCGTGGCCCTTCTACCGGAAGTTCGGGTTCGAGGCCACCGGGGAGACCTACGACGGCGAGATCGTGCTGCGGCTCGCCCTTCCCCCTCGCTGAGTCGTTCCGCCCTCGCCGAACGGCACCGGGCCGGACGCCCGCGCGGAGGCGCAGGGTGTGCGCCGGTTCGCGGGCGGCCGGCCCGGTGTGGCCCTCGCCGGGTGTGGCCGTTCCTGGGGAGGGCCGTTCCTGGGTACCCGTCCCCTACTGGTAGGTGACGGTGATCGGCCCGTGCACGGTGTGCCGGGGCAGGCTGATCGTGAGCGTCCCGGTCGCCCGGTCCCAGTGGTAGTCGCCGCTGGTCAGCCGGACCCCGGTGGCGGTGACTTCGGTGGGCGCGTGGGTCGTCCCCAGCAGGGACAGCGTCCACCGGCGGTCCTTCACCTGGCCGGGGAAGGAGCCCTGCGCCGCACCGATCGACACCGTGTGGCGGGAGCCGCTGCGGCCGTACCGGACCGTGGTCGTGGCGCTGTGTCCCACTCGCGCGGTGGTCCCGTCGTCCTCGTACAGGCGGTACGAGCCCGGCGCGCCCGTGGCCACGGTCAGGGTGACGTCGCTCAGCGGGGCCTTGTCGTCGCCCGGGACGTCATGGGTGCGGGTCGGCAGGATGCCGCCGGCCTTGATGAACACCGGCATGGTGTCCAGGCCGGTGGTGACGTCCTGCGTGGTGCCGCCCTGGTAGGTCTTGCCGGTGAAGTAGTCCGTCCACCGGCCCGGCGGGAACCACACCGAGGTGGTCGCGGTCGTCCCCGGTGTCGTGACCGGCGCGACCAGGACGTCCGGGCCGTAGAAGTACTCGCTGCCCGCGGTGGCGTACGCCTGGGCCTCGTCGGGGTACTCCAGGTAGGTGGGCCGGACGATCGGCACGCCGGTGCGGTTGGCCTCCTCGGCCAGTGAGTAGGTGTACGGCACCAGGTTCTCGCGGAGGTTGAGGAACCGGTCGGCGGACTTGCGCGCTTCGGTGCCGTACTGCCAGGGCAGCCGGTCGCTGTGGTTGCTGTGCAGGCGGTCGATGGGCTGGAAGGTGCCGAACTGCACCCAGCGGGCGTACAGGTCGTCGGGCAGCTTGTGCGTGGTACGGGTCTGGCCGCCGTCGGTGTAGGTCTCCGAGCCGGTCAGCCCGGTCGTGTCGTTGTGGCCGCCGATGTCGTGCGTGACGGCGGCCATGCCGGTCGCCGCGGACTCGCCCGGGGTGTAGCCGACCTCGAGCTTCAGGGTGCCCCAGGTGGAGGAGGTGTCACCGGTGAAGTGCACGGTGGTGCGCTTGTCCGCCCACGGCCCGGTCGGCAGTGCCTGCTGGCCGCTGTATCCGCCGGCCTGGAGCGAACCGTAGGCCCGCGAGAGGACGAAGCCGCGGCCGAGCCTCTGGCCGGTGAGCGTGGCGTACTGCTGGTTGATCCACGCGTCCGGTGTCACACCCTTCAGGGACGACTGCGAGGAGTCGCAGCACCAGTCGAGCCACCAGAAGTCGTTGCCCTGCTCGTCCATGGTCCGGTGCAGGTCCAGGTACGCCTTGAGCTGGTCGGGATCGCCGAAGTCGAAGGTGTAGCAGTTGTTCTCGACCGAGGCGCCCCCGGCGCAACCGCCCTTCGTCAGCTTGCCCTTGGCCGTCGCCTGGGCCTGGGCGAACTGCGGGTCGGAGGCGAGGATGCTCGGGTGCACGTTGAGCGTGTTGTGCAACCCCTGGGCGGCCGACCAGTCGAAGAACCCCTTCGGATCCGGGAACTTCGTCCGGTCCATCTCCCAACCGCTCCAGTCGTTCACGGCCTTGTAGTCCGTGTCGGTCACCAGCACGTCCAGCGGGACGCCTTCGGAGCGGAAGGCCGGCAGGATGGTGTTTCGGTAGTCGGCCGCGGTGCGGTCGATGTACTCCGAGTACCACACGCCGTACGCCCAGGCGGGCAGGAGCGCCGGGGGGCCGGTCAGGGTGGCCAGGTCGGTGAGGCCCTGCTTGTAGTCGTGCCCGTAGCCGAAGACGTAGCCGTCCTGGTACGGCTCGCCGCCGTGCGAGGGGCGCGGTGTCACCTGCTGCGTGGCGGTGTCGTAGAGCGCCGACGGGGTGTCGTCCAGCAGGTACCAGCCGTCCCTGTCGAGCAGGCCCGGGGTGGTCACCGGGGCGGGGCCGTTGCCGGTCACGCCGTCCAGACCGCGGCGGTAGCCGCCGAGTGCGATGTGCGGCTGCGGGGCCGCGGCGCCGGCGGGGGCGACGGAGACGGTGTCCAGGTTGACGTGGCAGCTCGCCGCCTCGGGGCAGCCGAGGGTGACGTCGTCCTCGCCCGCTTTCAGGGTCACCGGCACCGAGGCGGTCTGCCAGTCGTCCCAGTCCTTCGTCGCCGGCAGGGTCAGGGTCGCGGTGTCGGCACCGGTGGACACCGAGGCGGTGCGGGTCTGGTGCAGGCCGTCGCTGCCGGTGCCGTTGGCGTAGCGCACCCGCAGGGTGTAGGTGCCGTCGGCGGGCACCTGGACCAGGTGGGTGGTCACGCTCGATCCCTGGTTCAGCTCGGCGACGAAGCCGTTGCCCGCGTAGCCGCCGTGGTCGGTGGCGCTGGTCGCGGTGCCGGCGATCCGCCCGGCCTCCGCCTCGCAGCTCGTGCCGAGCAGGCAGTCGGTTATGGCGGTGGTGGACACCGGCGGGTACGGGTCGCCGGGGCGCACCAGCGCGACGCTGTCGACGTTGACGTTTCCGGTGTCCGAGGCGGAGTGGGTCAGTGCGATCGTGTGGTGGCCCGCGCTCAGTTTCACCCCGGCGGCGGTGGCGAGTTTCCAGGTGTCCCAGTTCCCCGTGGTCGGCAGCGTCACCGTCCGGCCCGCGCCGCCGTCGACGGACAGGCTGAGCGTCCGGGTCTCGTTCTTGCCGTCGCCGCCTTGGGCGTTGGCGTAGCGCAGGGCGAAGTCGTAGGTGCCCGCCTCCTTGACATCGATGTCAGCGGACGCCGAACTGCCGGTTCCCACGAATCCCGCGGCGAACCCGGTGCCGGTGTGGCCCGAGTGGTCGGACGACACGGACACGCCGTCGAGCCGGAGGCTCTCCGCCTCGCACAGAGCGCCGGGCGAACAGGTCAGCCGCTGCCAGGGGGCGGCGGTCACCGGGGCGTCGCCCGCGCTCAGGCGCACCGAGAGGTTCCGGGCGTCGAACGGTCCGGAGCCGACCCGGTAGCGCAGGGTCATCGCGCTGGTTCTGATGGTCAGCCAGCCACCGCTGGTGCGGGCGGTGTAGGCGGCCGGTGTGAACCCGTCGCGGCCGATCGCGTTGAACGTGGGGTCGTCGGTGAACTTGTGGTCGCCCGCGTACTCGGTGCGGATGAGCGTCGGCGAGAGGATCTCGAAGCGGGCGTCTCCGGAGGTGACGGAAGGAATGTGGTGTTTCTGGCCGCTGTGAGCCGATGCGGGCCCCGCGCCGGGCAACGTGACGGCGACGGCCATGCCCAGCGCGGCGGTGAGCGACCACCGCGGCAGGGAACTCCACCGTCTCCTCGTGCAATGGGGTCTCACGAACAACTCCGTTCTCGGGTCTGCCGGGCGGCCCGTCCGTGCCGCACCGGTGGGGACACGACCTCTCCGTCGGTTTCCATCGATGGAAGTGAGCGTGAGCATCACAACACGCCGATGGCTGCCCTGTACATGAGTGAGACGCGCCCCAGCGCGAAAGACCGCGGGGAGGTGACTGCGAGGGCGCAGGTGTGCGCCGCCCCCTGATGCCCGCCAACCTGTAAAAGTAACGCGCAGTTTGTGTGCTTGTCCGGCTGAACCACGGGCATCCGGTGGCCAGGAGGTTGATAACGATGGTTCCCCTGCTTCTGGTTCTGCTGCTGGCCCTGATCCTCTTCGGCGCGGGTTTCGCACTGAAGGCGCTGTGGTGGATCGCGGTGATCGTGCTGGTCGTGTGGCTGCTGGGCTTCATCGTCCGGCCTGCGGGCAGCGGTGGCCGCAAGGGCCGCTGGTACCGCTGGTAGTCACGGTCTGCGTACGAGGAGCGGTCTCCGCACGAGGAGCGCCTCCGTACGAGGAGCGCCTCCGTACGAGGAGCAGCGCGCCCTGCGAGGCGGACACGAGGGCCCGGCCGGGCGACGGCCGGGCCCTCGCGTGCGGTAACGGGCGGCCCACACCGGTCAGTTGCCGGCTCGTCCTCGCGGATCACGGCTGCGGCGCGGATCCTCCACGAAAGCGCGCGGTTGGACGGAGCCGGGCGCAGTCCCTCCGGGGGCCGCCGGGCTGCGCCGAGACACCGGGGAGGGCGTGGGGCCGGGGCGGCCACGAGCAGGTGTTCCGGCCGCGGGCGGGCACAGGGCCGGCAGGGCGGTGTCGTCCCCACCGGTGGGCCACGGGGACAGGAACAGCACCGCGGGCGCCCGTCGGCGGCTACTCCCCCACGCCGGCCGCGTCCATGAGCGCGCCCGCGGTGGCGAGCGCGAGCCCGTCCAGGCGTTCGGCGCCCGTGCCGGCACGGGTCGCGGCGCCGTCGTAGACCAGGGTCAGCTGACGGGCCAGCAGCGCCGGGTCGGCCGCACCGCCGCGTTCCGCCTCCGCGCGGAAGAACGCCGCCAGCCCACCCTTGTGCCGCAGCGCCACGACGCTCGCCGGATGCTCGGGATCCTTGAGCTCGACCAGGGTCGACACGTAGGGGCAGCCGCGATAACCGGGGTCCTGGGCGACTTCCTCCAGGCGTCGGAAGACGTACAGCATCCGCTCGCGTGGCGAGGCCGGCTCGTCCGGCGGCGGCAGCAGGAAGGCGCTCAGCACGGGCGCCCGGCGCTCCAGGGACGCGGCGATGATCTCGTCCTTGCCGGCGAACAACTGGTACATCGACCGCTTCGAGACACCGGCCGCACGGCACAGGGCGTCCGTACCGACACCGACGCCCTCCCGCTCGAACAGCTCGGCCGCCGCGTCGAGCAGCCGTTCGCGGGGCGGCGCCTTGGCGGGCGATGCCGCGGAGGCGGTGTCGGATGCGGGCTTCGCTGTCGTCATGGATCGAGCGTACCGCGAGCGCTCGACAACGGAAACCGATCGGTTTACTCTCGTCAGAGAGAGGTAAACCGATCGGTTTCCTCCATGTCCGGGCACCCCTCGTGCCTTCCGGTCCGGTGCCCGCAGCGGACCGGCGCCCCAGCGGGGGTCTCCCCGCTCGTCCCATGGAAGAAGGCTCCCCATGACCGTCAACGGCTCCGTCGCCTTTGTCACCGGCGGCAATCGCGGCCTCGGCGACCGCTTCGTGCGCGCCCTGCTGGAGGCCGGCGCGAGCAAGGTCTACGCCGCGGCCCGCGACCCCCGCAAGGTCACCGCCGCAGGGGCGATCCCGATCGCGCTGGACATCACCGACCCGGCCGCCGTGCGGTCCGCGGCCGAGCAGGCCCCTGACGTCACCCTCCTGATCAACAACGCGGGCACCTCGTCCGGCGCCTCGGTGCTCGACGGCGACCTCGACGCCTTCCGTACCGACTTCGAGACGCATGTGCTCGGCACCCTGGCCGTCAGCCGCGCCTTCGCGCCCGTGCTCGCCCGCAACGGCGGCGGCGCGATCCTCAACGTGCTCTCCGTGCTGTCCTGGTGGGCGATGCCCGACGCCGCCGGGTACTGCGCGGCCAAGTCCGCCGCGTGGTCCGTCACCAACGCGCTGCGCGTGCAACTGGCCGGCCAGGGCACGCAGGTCAGCGCCCTGCACGTCGGCTACATGGACACCGATCTGGTCGCCGCGCTCGACGTGCCGAAGTCGGATCCCGCCGACATCGCCCGGATCGCCCTGGAAGGCGTCGACAAGGGCCTGCACGAGATCGTCGCCGACGAGATCAGCCGCCAGGTGCGCGGCGCTCTGTCGGCAGGCGTCGAGGCGCTCTACCCGCAGTCGGCGCACTGACCGCCGCCGCTTCCCCGGTCGGTCCGGCGCGTCCCGGGCCCGCGTTCTCCGTCTCGAGCAGCAGCAGGGCGATGTCGTCGCCGTTGGCACGGTCGTCGTGCGCCCGGCCCGCCATGACGCGCAGGAGCCTGTCGCGCAGCGTGGGCAGGGGGCCCGCAGGGGCCTGGGCGATGCACTCGGCGAGGTCGCTGACGGCCTTGCCCAGGTCGGCGCCGGGCCGTTCCACGAGGCCGTCGGTGTAGAGGGCCAGCAGGCTGCCGGGCGGCAGCGCGATCTCGGTCGTGTGGAACCGTGCGTCCGGCTCGATGCCGAGGAGGAGACCCGGCGGCAGGTCCAGCACCTGGGTGCGGCCGCCGGGATACCGGACGATCGGGGGCGGATGGCCTGCCGTGGCCAGCAGGGCACGCCCGCGCCGCAGGTCGATGTGCGCGTAGACACAGCTCGCGAACAGGTCGGTGTCCAGATCCTCCAGGAGGCGGTTGGTGCGCGCGAGGACCACGTCGGGGGACGCGCCGACCTGAGCGTGGCTGTGCACGGCGGTGCGGACCTGTCCCATCAGTGCGGCCGCCCGCACGCTGTGCCCCTGCACGTCGCCGATGACGGCCGCCGCCGTGGCCTCGTCGAGCCGGATCACGTCGTAGAAGTCACCGCCGACGTCCAGGAGGGTGGTGGCCGGCTGGTAGTGGGCCTCGACGCGCAGGCCCCTCAGCCGCGGCAGTTCGCCCGGCAGCAGGCCCGCCTGGAGGTCCCGGGCCGCCCTGGCGTTGGCGTCGTAGAGGCGAGCGCGTTCCAGCGCCTGTGCGATCACCCCGGCCAGGGAGGTGAGTTCCGCGCGCTCGTCGGGGGCGAAGGGGCGCCGCCGGTCGTATCCGAGGACGCAGCAGCCGATCGTCCTGCCGGAGACCGTCAACGGCAGGTAGGCGTACGCGGCCATGTCCCCGTACCGTTCCACGTCCGGATACGCGCGCAGCAGCGCGGTGCTGTCCGGGTGGAACGACGCGGTCCCGCTCTCGATGGTGCGCACGCCTTCGGTGCGGGTGGCCATCGGCAGGCCCTCGAAGTACGCGGGCATCTCCGGGGGGAAGCCGCGCGAGCCCACGACGTGCAACCGGCCCTCCTCCGCGGTCAGCAGCGCGAACCCCTGTGCGTCGAGCACGGGCATCATCTGCTCGGACAGGGAGTCGGTCACCTCCTGGACACTGACCGCTTCGGTGAGCGCCGACGCCAGGTGCAGCAGGTGGAACAGCGTGCCGGCGCGGACCGGGGCGCCGGCCGGGGCGGTCCGGGCGACCTCCCGCTCCCGGTCCTGCTCCGGCAGGTCGATGGCCCGTACGCGCAGCGTGATCCCCCGGTCGTCGGCGTACAGGACGAACGACAGCCACTGGCCGCGTGGGTGGCGCGCGCTGAAGCGCGCGGGCAGACGGCTGAACAGCGCGGACAGATACGCGTTCTCGTTCGCGGGGTCGTCCAGCCAGGGCAGCACCTCCCAGGGGCGCTGCCCCAGCAGCTCACCGGGGCCGCTGCCGAGGAGTTCACAGGCGCCGGCGCCGAGGAACGTCACACGCCCGTCCAGGTCCAGTCCGCACACGCCGCCGGGAAGGCGGTCCACGACGTGGACGGCCGGATCCTCGCCCGGTGGCGCAGGCGGCTCCAGCGCCAGCGGCTCGGACCGCGGCCGCACCGGCTCTCCCCTCTCGGCGGATCGTCTCAGCCCCCGCGCCATGCGCCGGCAGGCGTCGCCGATGGCGCGTCGCTCGTCGGTGCCGAGCGTGGGCGGCCGGGTGCCGGGCCACAGCAGCAGCACCGCCCCCCAGCAGGTGCCGCCGTCGACCAGGGGGGCCACGTACATGGCGACCGGATACGGGAAGGCCAGTGCGGTACGGGGGAAGCGACGCGCCAGCTCCTGATGGGAGCCGATCCACACCGGCCGGCCGGTGCGCACCGCCTCGGCCACCGGAACGGGGGCCGCGCGCGCCACCCGGGACCAGGGCCGGGCGATCCGGGCAGGGACCCCGGTCACGACGGTCATCCGTATGAGCCTGTCCTCCGGGACGTCCAGATACGCCGCCACCACGTGCGCGGAACCGGCCTGTGCCAGGCGGCCCACCTCGTGGTCCAGGGCACGCGCGCCCTCCTGCGGTGCGGCCCCGCCCTCATGGCCGAACACAGCTTCCCCGCCTCTCGTAGGACCTCCCGGTCCCGGCTCCCGGTCCCGGCTCTCGGTCACGGCTCTCGGTCACGGCTCCTGGTTCCGGCGCGGCAGGTCCGGCGTCCGGTTCGCCACCCGGCGGCCCCACGCACATCACTCCGGATTAACCCAGAGGTTACCGCTTTGCTACTTTTGACACGGATTGCCGGTGGGGGAGCCACCGTCGGCCGGGGTCGCGGGTCGGCGCCCCTCGCGTGGCGGGAGGCGCGCGTACGCGGTGATCGCTACGGTGCGGTGCGGTGGCGGCGGGGTGCCGCCGGCCGGCCGGAGGTCAGCCGAGTGGAGCCATGGCGCCGGACCAGATCGTGTAGGGCACGCTGTGGGCGGCGGTGCCGGCGAGGCCCTTGAGCGGCAGCGGTTCGAGGCTCTTGGCCAGGTCCATGCGGTAGACGACGACGGCCGTGGACACCGACTCGGCGGTGCCGGCGTACCAGGCGGCGGTGTCGTCCTCGGTGGTGCCGGCCTTGCCGGCCACCGGCGCGCCCGCGGGCGCCGCGGTGGGGTGGGCGGTGCGGAAGGCGTCGGTGAGCGCCTCGGTGACCTGCCGGGCCACCGGCGCGTCCACCGCGCGCCGCGCGGGCGAGGCGTCCAGGCGCACCTGGGAGCCGTTGCGGGTGATCCGGTGCACCGAGTACGGCTCGGGGTGCATCCCGTCGGCGGCGGAGGTGGCGTAGCCGCTGGCCATGCGGATGGCGCTGGGGGTGGAGCTGCCCAGGGACAGCGCGGGCACCTGCGGGCCGATGCTGGAGGCCAGCAGCCCGCAGGCCACGGCGGTCTGCTTGACCTTGTCCAGGCCGGTGTCCATGCCCAGTTGCATGAACGGTGTGTTCACCGACCGGGCGAGCGCCGTGCGCAGGGGGATCTTCCCCCAGTCCTTTCCGCCGTCGTTGTGAGCGGCGACCTTGCGGCCGCTGCGGTCCCAGTAGGGGCCCTCGGGCGTGGTGACGGGGACGCCGTCGTCGCCGTCGTAGACGGTGTCCGGGGTGATCCGCACGCGGGGCGCGTCCCGTTTCTTGACGACGCCGTGCTGCAGGCCGGCCGCGTACACGAACGGCTGGAAGGCCGAACCGGCGGGCACGGTGGCGGCGTTGGGCTCGTTGTAGCCCTGTGTGCGGGGGGCGGGGCCGCCGTAGACGGCGAGGATCCGCCCGTCGGTGGCCACCGAGGCGGCGCCGTAGTGGGCGGACTTCGCCAGGCCGGGCTCGGCGCTCTTCGCCTGCTCGCGGGCGTCGGTGACGGCCTTGGTGAGCGTCTCCTCCCGCTTGCGGTCGAAGGTCGTGTAGATCTGGAAGCCGCCCAGGTCGAAGTCCTTGTCCGACAGGTGCGCGGCCTTCTTGGCGTACTGCGAGGCCAGTTCGACCAGGTAGTCGCTCTGCTGGCCGGTGTCGTACAGCGGGTTGGTCTTCAGCGGCTCGGGGAACGTCGTGTACGTCGCGCGTTCCCGCGCCGACAGTTTGCCGATCTTGACCATGCGGTCGAGGATCCAGTTCCAGCGTTCCACGGCCCGCTGGTGGTTGGCCTTGCTCAGCGTCGGGTCGTACAGGCCGGCGCCCTTGAGGAGCGAGGCGAGGAAGGCGGCCTGGCTGGCGTTGAGTTGATCGACGTCCTTGCCGTAGTAGGCCTGCGCGGCACGCTGGATGCCGTAGGTGCCGCGACCGAACCAGCTGGTGTTCAGATAGCCCTCCAGGATCTTGTCCTTGCTCATCTTGTTGTCGAGCTTCAGGGCGATCATCGCCTCGGTGAACTTACGGGTGACGGTGCGGTTCTGGTTCAGGTAGACGTTCTTGACGTACTGCTGGGTGATGGTGGAGCCGCCCTCGGTGTCGCCCTCGCCGACCGTGCGCCACAGGGCGCGGGTGAGGCCCTTGAAGGAGATGCCGGGGTCGCTGTAGAAGGTCTCGTTCTCGGCCGCGAGGACCGCCCAGCGCACGTCCGGGGGGATGTCCTTCAGCGGCATGGCCTGCCGCTGGACCCAGCCGGTGCGGGCCATCGGCGTGCCGTCGGACCAGAAGTAGACGTTGTCCTGCTGGGTGGCGTAGCTGTTCAGGTTCTGCGGTATGTCCGTGGTGGCGTAGGCGATGACCAGGAAGACGCCGGTCAGGCCGATGGCGCCGAGGGTGCCGCCCAGCCACTGCCGCCAGGAGGGCAGCCAGCGCCGCCAGCCGGTGCGGCCCGGGCGCGGGTAGACGGGTTTCAGCTTGCGCGCGTACGGCGCGAGCACCGCGGCCAGCGGTGCCAGAAGGCGGCCGGCCGGGGCCAGGAGCCGGGCGACGGCGGCGGGTGGCGCGAGGGTACGGCTTCGCTTTCTGCGCCGGTCGGGCCGCGGGCCCGAGGGCTGGTCGGAAGCCGGGCCCGAGGGCGCGGCGGGGCGCCGGTCGGCCGGGCGGGGGCGGATGGCGCGCAGCCGCATGGTCTCGTGCGGCTGCGATGCGCCGGCGGAGTCCTGCGG
>NZ_LR732544.1:7108344-7112487 GCF_902506575.1 Streptomyces mexicanus
GCTGTGGGCGGTGCCGTCCGCGGTGACCAGCAGCGGCGGTGGGTGCCCGGCGTTCGTCCAGTGCAGCGCGTACCCGCCGGCCGCGCCGCGCTCGATGCGGCCCATGACCAGCGTGGCCGCCGTGGTCTCGCCGTACATGCCCAGCGCCCGGTCCAGCCGGTCCACGACCTGGCCGGGCGGCCCGCACCGGTCGAAGGCCAGGGCCCGCAGCATGTTGCGGATCTGCCCCATCAGCGGCGCGGCCTCCACGTCGTGGCCGGTGACGTCCCCGACGACGACGAAGACCGCGCCGTCCGGCAGCACCACGGCGTCGTACCAGTCCCCGCCGAGGCGGGGCAGTTCGGAGGCCGGCTGATAGCGGGCCTGCACCCGCAGCGGCGCCAGATCGGGCAGCACGGGCAGCATCCGGCGCTGGAACTGCTCCGCGGCCCGCTTGAGGCGCGCGTACAGCCGGGAGTTCTCGATGCTCACACTGGCCGCGCTGGCCAGGGCGGCCAGCAGGGCCTCGTCGTCGGCGCTGAACGGCGTGCCGTCCTCCTTGTCGGCGACGTACAGGGTGCCGTACACGGTGTCGCGGACCGTCAGGGGCGCCCCGAGCAGTGTCGTCATGACCGGGTGGCCGGCCGGGTAGCCGACCGAGCGCGGGTCGGCGAGCACGTCGTCGACCCGCAGCGGCCTGCGGTCGGTCAGCAGGCTGCCCAGCAGCCCGTGCCGCTGCGGCAGCCCGGACTCGGCCCGCAGCCGCTCCGCGTCCACCCCGACGGTGAACAGGTCGACGAACTCCCCGCCCTCCCCGAGCACCGCCAGCGCCCCGTAGCGGACGGCCAGGAGGTCGCTGGCCGCGGCCACGATGTGCTCCAGCACGGCCGAGGTCTCCATGTCCGCGGTGATCGCCACCACCGCGTCCAGCAGACGGCGCAGCCGGTCCTGCCCGAGCGCCAGCTGGCGCACCTGGGCGTTGAGCTGCTCGACGGACTCGTCCGGTCCGCGTCCGCCGCCCGCGTCCGCCGCCTCGCGCGGCCGTGGCCCTCGCGGCTCGTCCGACATGCCAGGCACCTCCCGCCGGCTCCGGAACCCGACGCACCGCCCCGGTGCCCCGGCACGGTCACCCTATGCGGTCCGCGCGGCCCGGGCCCCTCGCCCATTCGCGCGATCGGCTGCTTGCGGCACCGGTGGGCGGGGCCAAGACTGACCAGGGCCGGTTCCGTTCCCCCACTGGTCCCTGGCGGAACCGGCCTTCCGCCGGCCCGGCGCGGCCCCGCGCGAGGGGCGGCCCGCGCCACCACAGGGCACCGGCGTCGACGACCCGGTGAGCACCGACCGCTCCGGTGAGGCGCTGACCCGGCTGATGCGTGCGGCGCAGTACTTCTTCCCCGGCGAGCAGTCGCCCGACCGGCGCAGCCCGTACCGCGAGGGCGGCCGGGCGGCGGAGGAATTCATACCCCTGTGGTACCCGTGGCGGCCCTGCGTCCTCTACCGCCGCCGGGTCGCCGCCCACCCGGCCGAGCCCGGCACGAGCGGACGCCGCCGGCGGCGCATCGGCGTCCGCTGCTGACCGTGCCGGGGCCGCGCGGCACCGGCACGTCCGGATGGGCCGAAAGGGCTGGGGGCAGGCCGCTCAGCAGGCGCCTTCGTCCTCCCAGGGACCCCACTGCGAGGCGCCGGGGACCTCGTTCTGGGTCCACCACTTGGCCTTCCAGTTGTGCTGGTGGTACGAGACCTCGCTGCCGCCGGTGTAGGCCGTGGTCGCGCTCCAGGCCGGCTTGCACTGGGTGCCCGGGGTCGGCGTGGGGCTGGTGGGCGGCGTGGTCGGCGGTGTGGTGGGCGGGGTCGCCCCGGCGAACTTCACCGAGAACTTCGCGAAGTCCCAGGAGTTCTGCGGGACGCTGGAACACGTGCCCGAGGTCCGGCCGCCGTTGTCCGGCGGGGAGCACTGGCGGTCGCGGTTGAGCGACCAGAAGGTGAAGCGGTCCATGTGGTGGCCGGTGGCGTAGTCCAGCACGGTCTGGAAGTCGCTCTGGTAGAACATCTCGCCGGTGTCGCTGCGGCCGTTCATCCCCGAGAAGCCCTCGTGGGCGTACGCGGTCGCCTCGTCCCAGCCGAACGTGGACTGCAGGACCTGGTTGAACTTGGTCAGCGCGGCGGTCTGGGAGGCCGCGCCGTTGAAGCCGCCGTCGAACGGCATGATGGAGAAGTTGTTCGGGGTGAAGCCCTGCGCCTTCGCCTCCAGCAGCATCTGCTTGCCGAACCAGCCGGTGCCGTCCGCGGTGCCGGCGGTGGTGACGGAGACGTACAGGCCGGGGTTGTTCTGCTGCAGGATCTTGGCGGCGCCGATCTCGTTGTGGATGGCGGCCGTGTTCTCGTACTCCGGCTCCTCCAGGTCGAAGTCGATGGCGTGCAGGCCGTACTTGGTGACGACCTGCTGGTAGGCGGCGGCCGTGGAGGCCGGGTCGGCGCAGGCCTGGCCGAGCTTGGTGCCGCCGTAGCCGCCGATGGAGACGGAGACGTCGCCGCCCTTGGCGCGGATGGTGTCGATGACGGACTTCACGGCCGTGTCCGAGGAGACGGGGCTCTTGCCGTCCCAGGTCGGGGTGCAGCCCCCGCCGTCGGGTGCCAGGACGAAGGCGAGCTGGAAGGCCTTCAGGCCGGTGGCGTCCATGATGGCGCCGGCGTCCGGCGGGTCGTTGTCCAGCGGCATCAGGTACGGGGCCGCGGCGTACCAGCGGTCGCTCAGCTGGGTGGTGGCGCCCGAGGCGCTGCCCGCGACCAGGGCGGTGGTCCCGGCGGCGGCGAGTCCGACGGCGGCGGCCGCGCCCAGACATGCGCGAAGACGTCTCACTGCGTGCCTCCAGTGGGGGTGGGGGAGAGGCCCCAGCTTCCTGAGGTGATGCGAGCACGTCAAGACACTGGTCTGGACCAGACGAGTCTTTGGACTAGACCATACGAATTCTTTACCCGGCCGGTACGGGCCGCGCCGCACCGGCGCCACGGGACCCGGCGGCGTGGCGTTGCGCGCCCGGGCCACGGAGCGCGGCGAGGATGGCCGCAGCCTGTCAGCAGATGTGAGTCGACTCGGAGACGGATGTGACGGTGCGTCGTATCGGCCTGGTCGTGCACGGGGGGCGCAGCGAGGCCGTGGCCGCCGCAGACGCCGTGCGCGCGTGGGGCGCGCGGCACGGGGTGCCCTGCGCCGACATCGACGTGTGGCAGGACGGCCGCCGCCACGCCGCCGCGGAGGTCGAGGCCGCCGGCGACCCCGATCTCATCGTCACCCTCGGCGGCGACGGCACCTTCCTGCGCGGCGCCCGGCTGGCCGCCGAGCGCGACGCCCTGATCCTCGGCGTCGACCTCGGCCGGGTCGGGTTCCTCACCGAGGTCCCCGCCGCCTACGTGCACGCCGCACTGGACGCCGTCGCCGAGGACCGGATGGACGTCGAGAGCCGCATGCTGCTCACCCTGCGCGCCTCCCGCCGCTTGGAGGTGCCCCCCGGCATCGGGGAACTCATGCGCTACGGCCGCCGCCCCATGCTGCCCCCGCCCCGGGTGCGCACCGACTGCGCCTCCGGCGGCGACTGGGGCATCGCCCTGAACGTCACCGCGCTCAACGACGTCGTCGTGGAGAAACTCGCCCGCGACCGGCAGGTGTCGGCCGGGGTGTACATCGCCGGACGGCTGCTGGCCTCCTACTCCGCCGACGCCCTGCTGGTCGCCACCCCGACCGGCTCGACGGCCTACAGCTTCGCCGCGGGCGGCCCCGTGGTCTCCCCGCGCGCCGACGCCCTCGTCTTCACCCCCGTCGCCCCGCACATGACCTTCAACCGCTCGGTCGTGGCCGCCCCCGACGAGCCCGTCGCCCTGCGCGTCCTGGAGCACTCCGGACAGGCCGCCGTCAGCATCGACGGCCAGCTGCGCGGCGTGCTCGACCCGGGCGACTGGATCGGCGTGTACGCGGCGCCCCGCCCGCCGCGGGCCCGACGGCCGGGGCCGGTGGGCTTCTACGGCCGGCCGCGCGGCCCCCTGAACCCCACCCACCCCCCCGCGGCGGGCGCCCGCCGCCCCCCCCCCCCCCCGGGGCCGGCCCCTTTTCACCTCCCCCAGCCCCCCCGGCCAGCCGGAAACATCTGTTGCCGCCTCTTCCTTGAA
>NZ_LR732544.1:7112588-7133754 GCF_902506575.1 Streptomyces mexicanus
GTGGCGGTGCCGGCGGGGGAGGCGTCGGCGAGGGCGGCCGCCAGGTCGCGGATCGTGGGATGCCGGTAGATGTCCTTCATGGACACCGACGGCAGGTCGGCCCGCTTGCGCACCCGGGCGCAGAACTGCGCCATGACGAGGGAATTGGCGCCGAGATCGGTGAAGAAGTGACTGTCGGGCGGCACGTGCTCGGTGTGCACGACGTCCGCCAGGACGGCGGCCAGTTCCCGTTCGACGGCGGCCGCCGCCGGGCCGGGCTGCGCGCGTGGAGTGATCGCGGAACCGTCCGGTCCGGGCGTCAGGACGTCGGCAGACTTCTCCACCATGCGAGCTCCAGAAGGTCGAAGAACCGACCGGCCGCGGTGGCCGGTCCCCGAGGCCGTGCGTCGTTCGACACCGTGCGTCGTTCCTGATCACGAAAACCATGGATCAGTCTCGTGCGGTCGTCGCGGGGTTGCCACTCGGCTGCGGCCCCTCGCACCGCTCTCGTCGGCCCGCGGCCGCTGTTTGCCCGGTCATCGCGGGTGCGGGCGACGGCACGGGTCACCCGTATGGGCTTCACACCCGTAGCAGCGGAGAAGGTGCGGGCGGGGTGCGGACGGGGGTCATACCCGGGTGTGCCGGGGCCGGCCGAGTGGCCCGAACCGGTGGGTGCGCGCACACTGAGCAGGGACGCGCGGCCGCGTCCCGAGGAGCACCGCGGGGCCGCCCGAGGCCGAGTTCGTCCGCTCACCCGCCGGACCGTTCGTCACATTCGTCGAAGGGGCCGATATGGCCGTAGAAATCCCGCCCCTCATCACACCCTCGCACCTCAGAAGGCGCGGCGGGCTGTGGGGAGAGTGCCTGGCGGAGTTCCTGGGGACCTTGGTGATCATCGCCTTCGGTGACGGTGTCGTGGCCATGGCGGTGGCGGCGCTGCCCGGCTCCGGCCGCACGGAGGGGCCCACGGCGTTCTTCCTGGGGGCCGGCGACTGGCTGCTGGTCACCTGGGGGTGGGCGTTCGCGGTGGCCTTCGGCGTGTACGTGGCCGGCGGTGTCAGCGGTGCCCATCTCAACCCGGCGGTGACGCTGGCGTTCGCCGTCCGGCGCAGGTTCTCCTGGGCGAAGGTGGTCCCGTACTGGATCTCACAGGTGGTGGGCGCCTTCGTGGGCGCCGCCCTGGTGTACGCCGTCTACCACGACGCCATCCACACCTTCGACCAGGCCATGAAGGGGCCGAAGACGAACGGGCACACCCTGTCCTCGTTCTCCATCTTCGCCACGTTCCCGGCGCCCTACTTCCACGGCGGCGTCTGGGGCCCGCTCGTGGACCAGATCGTCGGCCCCGCGTTCCTGCTGCTGCTGATCGTGGCGGTGGTCGACCTGCGCAACACCGCCCCGAAGGCGAACCTCGGCCCGCTGGTCATCGGCTTCGCCGTCGCCGCCATCGGCATCTCCTACGGCGCCAACGCCGGGTATGCCATCAACCCCGCCCGGGACTTCGGCCCCCGCCTGTTCGCGTACGCCGCGGGGTGGGGCGATCTCGCGCTGCCGGGCTCCCTGGCGGGGTCGTTCAGCCACTACTGGTGGATCCCCATCGTCGGCCCGCTCGTCGGCGGCCTGGTGGGCGTGCTCGTCTACGACCTGTTCGTCGGCGACGTGCTGCACATCCGGGCCCAGCAGGCCACACCGCCGGAGCCGGGCCGCACCCGTGGCACGCCGTCGCAGGAGGAGTGACCCGGGGCCGGCACGCCGTCGCAGGAGGGTGACCCGGCCGCTGCCCGCCGGGGGCCGGCCGGGCGCGGGAACGCCCGGCGGCCGCCCGGACGGGGCACGCGATCAGCCGTGGTAGGTGATGTAGCCGTTGCCGTCCCGGTCGTCGCGGGACTTGGTGTACGCGTGGACGTCGGCGCGGGCACCGGAGGGCTTGTAGAGGTAGATGGTGTCCTTGTCGTTGTTCCAGATGAAGTTGCAGTTCTGGCGGTAGACGACGTTCTTGGCGTCGGAGTCCGTGCCCTTGCCGCCCCGCAGGTTCACGTAGTCGCCCGGCTCGAGGTAGTGGTTGGCGGAGAACCGGAAACGGTTGCCCGCGGCGTCCTTGACGACGTAGCCCTTGAGGTTGACCTTGGAGCGCGAGTAGTTCTTGATCGTCAGGTACTCGTTCTTGGTGTTGCCCTTGGTGCAGCTGTTGGAGTCCCGCCCGGGCGCGTCGTACTGGACACCCTTGATCTTCAGGGCGGAGGAGTACTCGGCGGCCTGCGCCGGGGCGGTGGCGACGACGGCGACGGCTCCCGCGGCGGCGGCAGCGGTGAGCACGGAGCGTATGCGCATGAGGATGCGATTCCCCCCTCGTTGGTGCGGTCAGAGCGTCAGGAGCATACCGAACGTGTGACCGGTGAGTGGCGCTCAGGTGCGGGATGTGTGAGGGGAGTTGCGTGAGGGCGAGCGTGTGCGCCCCGCCGCGTGCGGGGGGTGCGCGTCGCACGGGACCGGCCTCGGGAGAGGGGTGCGCGTCGCACGGGACCGGCCTCGGGAGAGGGGTGCGCGTCGCACGGGACCGGCCTCGGGAGAGGGCGCCGCCGGGTAGTGTTGCCGGGTGACCGCCGCCGCTTCCGCCCTCGCCGCCGTCCGCGAGTCCTACGACACCGTCGCCGCCACCTACGCCCGGCGCGTCCCGGAACCGACCGAGATGGACCCGCTCTCGCGCGGCATGCTGGCCGTCTTCGCCGAGGCGGTCCGCGACGCGGGGCGCGGCCCGGTCGCCGACGTGGGCTGCGGGCCCGGCAAGGTCACCGCCCACCTCGCCGGGCTGGGCATGCGCGCCTTCGGCGTGGACCTGTCATCCCGGATGGTGACCCTGGCCCGGCGCGCCCACCCGCACCTGAGCTTCGTCCAGGGCTCGATGACCGCCCTCGGGATCGGCGACGGCACCCTCGGCGGCATCCTCGCCTGGCACTCCACGCACCACACGCACCCCGACGGGCTCCCCACCGTGTTCGCCGAGTTCGCGCGCACCCTGGCCCCCGGTGGCCTGCTGCTGTGGGGATGTCACATCGGCGACGAGCACCTGCGCCCCGACCGGGCCTACGGCCACCCCGTGTCCTACGCGTGGCACCTGCTGCCCGTGGAGCGGGTGGCCGACCTGCTCGGCCGGGCCGGGCTGACGGTCACGGCGCGCCTGGTCCAGGACCCGCTCCCGCCGCTGACCCGGCGGTACGCCTGCCTGCTGGCGCGCAAGCCCTGACGCAGCCGGCACGCCTCACGCCGCCGGGCCGGCCGCCGGCGGGAAGGACCCACCGGCACCCGACCGACCGCCGGTGAGGTCGCGTCAGCCCGTGGTGAGCACCATACGGAAGCGGGCGGCGCCCGAGAGCATCCGGCGGTACGCCTCGTCGGCCCGCTCCAGCGGCACCACCTCGGTCATCGGCCGGATCCCGTTCAGGGCGCTGAACTCCATGGTGTCCTGCACGTCCTGCGCGGTGCCGGACGGATGCCCGCGCACCACGCGCCCGCCCATGATCAACTGGCCGGGTGTGATCGCCAGCGGCTCGGGCGCCACGCCGATCACGACCAGCTCACCCCGGTGCGTCAGCCCGTCCACGGTCGCCGAGACCGCCTCGGAGCTGCCGGCGGTGGCCAGCACCACCTTGACCCCGCCGAGCGACCGCAGCGCCTCGCCGACGTCGGTGGCCGCCGTGCTGTCGACGTAGTGGTGGGCGCCCAACTGCTTGGCCATGTCGGCCTTGTCGGCGCCCCGGGCGATCGCCACCGTCTCCAGCCCCATCGCGGCCGCGTACTGCACCCCCAGGTGCCCCAGACCGCCGATGCCCAGTACGGCGATCCGGTCGCCCGGACGGGCGGAGCTGCGCCGCAGCCCGTTGAACACCGTCACGCCCGCGCACGCCAGCGGCCCCGCCTCGCTCGCCGCCAGCGCGTCCGGGATCCGGGCCAGGGCGTCCACCGGCGCGATCACCCGCTCGGCGAAGCCGCCGTCGTAGGCCCAGCCGGGGACCTTGAGGTTCTGGCACACGATGAAGTCGCCCTGCCGGCACGGCGTGCAGTGGCCGCAGCTGCCCCCGAACCAGCCCACGGTCACCCGGTCGCCCTCCTGCCAGCCGTACTCCCGCGCCCCCTCGCCCAGCTGCTCGATCCGTCCGGCGATCTCGTGCCCGGGCACCACCGGGAAGCGGATGCCGGGCACCGCGGCCTCCACGAAGAGGGTGTCGCTGTGGCACACCCCACAGGCCTCCACGGCGATCCGGACGTGGCCGGGACCGGGTTGCGGCACCTCCCGTTCGGCGATCTCCAACGGCCCGCCGGCAGCGGTGACCTGCGCGACGTTGTAGGTACTCATCCGACCTCCCGGAAACGGGTCACGGCACTCCTCCCACCCAGCACATCAGGTCACGGCGGATCGCGCGCGCCGGGAGGCGGCGGGCCGCCGGCTCACCAGGGCACCGGTGTGCCGTCCCAGGACAGGAACGCGCCGTTCGGCCCGTCGTCCGGCAGCAGCGCCAGCCGTACGGCGCCCTCGGCGGCCTCCGCCGGGTCGCCGCCCAGCTCGGCGGCCCGGGGGGTGAGGTCGGTGGCCCGCGCGCCCGGCGCGAGCGCGTTGACCTTGAAACCCTCCTCGGCCAGCGTCAGGGCGTACAGGACGGTCAGGGCGTTGAGGGCGGCCTTCGACGACCGGTACGCCGCCGCACCGCCGCTGCCGGTGAGGAACTGTGGGTTCGGGCTGGTGCTCCAGGCCAGCGACGCGGTCCCGCTGGAGACGTTGACGATCCGCGGGGACGGCGAGCGGCGCAGGGCCGGCAGGAAGGCGTTGGTGACGGCGACGACCCCGAACACGTTGGTCTCGTAGGTGCGCCGGAACTCCTCCGGGCCGCTCTCGGCCGGCGGGGCGGGCGAGACGTTGATCCCCGCGTTGTTCACCAGGATGTCCAGCCGGTCCACCCGCGCCGCGGCCGCGGCGACGGAGGCGGGATCGGTCACGTCGACAACCAGCGGGCGGGCGCCCGCGCCGATCTCCTCCACGGCCCGCCGCCCGCGTTCCGGGTCGCGGGAACCCACGTACACCGTGCAGCCCTCGGCGGCGAGCAGACGGGCGATGTGCTTGCCGATGCCCTTGTTGGCACCGGTCACCAGTGCTGTGCGATCGCTCATGGCCCCCACGGTCCCCGGGCCGGGCCCGCGCTGCCAGGGACAGGCTGTACCAGGCAGCGGCCCGGGAGGCGGCGCGGGCGCCGGGCCGTACGGTGGTGGGGACGCGCAGCGGGCGCCGGTCGGCGCCCCGGGCGTGCGCACGCGACGTGCACATGGGGAGGAGAGCGGCATGGCACGGCAGGAACTGGCCCGCTTCCTGCGCAGGAGCAGGGAGCGGCTGCGTCCGCAGGAGGTCGGCCTGCCGCCGGGCACCTTGCGCAGGGTGCCCGGCCTCAGGCGGGAAGAGGTGGCCGAGCTGGCCCACATCTCCGTCGACTACTACACGCGCCTGGAACAGGCCCGCGGCCCCCGCCCCTCCGACCGCGTCCTGGACGCGGTCGGGCACGCCCTGCGGCTCACCCCCGCCGAGCGCAGCCACCTGTTCCGGCTCGCCGGGTCCACCCCGCCACCGGGCCCCGGCGCGGTCTGCCGGGTGCGCCCGCACGTGGCCGCCATGCTCCACCGGCTGCCGGAGACCGCCGCGATCGTCACCGACGCGACCTACGGCATCGTCGCCTGGAACCCGCTGGCGCGCCTGCTGCTCGGCGAGGACTTCGGGGGCGGGGCGCCGAACCTGGCCCGGCGCCGCTTCCTGGGCGCCGGGCGCGCGGTCCGCAGCTCCGGCGCGGAGCAGTTCGGGCACATCGTGGTGGCGCGGCTGCGGCGGGCCGCCGACCGCTATCCGCACGACGCGCGCCTGGCCGCGCTGCTGGCCGAACTGCGGGCCGGCAGCGAGGAGTTCCGGCACATCTGGGAAGCCCGCCCGGTGCACGCCCCCGGGCACCGCACCAAGACGATCGACCACCCGGTGGCCGGGCCCCTGCGCCTCGCCTGCGACGTGCTGCTCGTCCCCGAGGACGACCAGGAGGTCGTCCTGGTCACCGCGGATCCCGGGTCGCCTTCCGCGCGGGGCCTGCGCGCACTGCACCGGGCGACGCGGACGGCCGACGACGGCGGTGACGACCACGGTGGCGGTGACGGGGGCGGAGGTGACGGTGGCAGACGGGCCGGCGTGGGCGGCGTCAGGCGTCCGGCATCGGGCGCACGGTGAGGATCTGCTGGGCGTGGCCCACCGGACCGTGCACATCGTGCAGGACCGTGCTGGTCAGGCCCTGGCCGGTGGGGCCGAACACCACGGTGGTGTCCAGGCCGGTCCAGCCCGCCTGCGGCTGCCGGTGCAGGTGCACGGTCAGGTCCACGTTGGGGAACATCCACTCCCTCGGCGAGCGGCGCACGGCGATGCCGTTGGCCGTGTCGACCAGGGCCAGGTAGGAGGCGAGGGGGCTGCTGGGCTCGCCCGCGACCAGGGTGAGCGGTGTGGAGACCCAGGCGGTGGTGCGGCCCGGTTGCGGCGGGGCGACCGGGCGGACGTCGAGGGAGGCGATGTAGCCGCCGGGCCACAGCTCGGCCATCGGCCACGGCCGGAGCCGCTCGGGCGGGGTCAGCCGCTCCTCCGCGCCGCCGGCGACGGCCGTCGTGTCCTGCGCGGACAGCAGCCAGGCGCGCGCCCGGACCACCGCCCGGCCGCCGATGTGGACCGTCGCCTCCAGCAGCTCGATGGTGCGGCCCGGACGGACGGTCTCCACCTGGATCTCGCACTCGTCCAGGGCCGGGCGGCCCAGGATGTCGTAGCTGATCCGGGACAGCACCAGCGCCCGGTCCGGCCGTGCGGCGAGGTACTGGTCGAGGGCGTGCACGACGAGGCCGCCCAGCGGGCTGAAGTGCTGCTCGTCGCTGCTCCAGGCGCCGCCGGCGTGGGCGGTGGGCTTGAAACGGTGCTCGTCGGTGCGCACGTAGTAGCTGTCGGGGACCGGGGTGCCGGTGATCAACGCGGGTGTCTCCTTGCGACGGTCGTGCGGGGGGCTTCCCGCAGGGTTTCAGAGTCCGGCCGGGCGCCGGGTGCCGGGGTGCCAGCCGCGGGCGGGGCGGGCGCGCCCGGGCTGGCCCCGCGCGCTCTCCGCGCCCTGCCGCAGGCCGCGCAGATCACGCTGGACAAGCCCGTGCGCGACATCCAGGGCTGCGACTTCGTCAATGACACCCGGCTGCTGTGCGCCTCCGACGACGGCTCGAGGACGCTGTTCCCCGAGGACCGGCCGCTGCTCCAAGTGGATCTGACGCACCGGCTGGACGGCAGCCCGGTCACCGGACACGTCTCGAGCCTGTTCGCGCTGCCCCAGCGCAGCGTGTGCACCGGGACGTTCGAGGCGGAGGGCGTGGACTACGAGGCCGCGACCGGTACGTTGCGCGCCGAGGTCGTCCCGCCGGGCGTGTGCAAGGTGGCGACGACGGTCTACTCGTACCGCCTGGGGTAGGCACCCCTGACCGGGGCCGCTCGGGCAGGTCCCTGCTCCTACCGCCCGGGCGGCCCCGGTCAGCGCGTACCACCGCAAGGGTGAGGGCGGCGGGCTTCCCGCCGCCCTCTGCGTGTACGGAGCGGCCCGGGAGCAACCGGGAGATCTCCGTCTTCATCAGCTGAACTCCCGGGCCCGGCGGGCACTTTCTCTGCTTCAACTCTTGACGGCCGCGATGCCCGGGAGCACATTGACGACGCACGTCCCGTGAGAGCGCTCTCAGACCTCCTTGTATCCCCACTACCTGAGAGGCATCCTGCCCATGAGTGATCCCTTGAGCGGTCCCGCGAGCGGTCCCGTGAGCGATCCCTCCGGCGCGCTCGCCGACCCCCGGGCCGGCACGGCCGGCAGACGCCGCCTGTTCAGACGCGGGCTCGTCGCGGCCCTCGCCGCGCTCGGTCTGGCGGCGGCCGCCGCCGGAGTCGTGCATGAGGACGATCGCGCAGGCCGCGGCGGGGGGGGCGGGCCGGCCCGCCCGGGGCCGGCTCGCCGGACGGGGGCCCGCAGCGGCCCACGGGCGCCCCCGCGGCACCCGCCCGGCGGGCGTAAGCTGGGAGGTCGGCGGGTCGCCGCCCCGCCGCGGCCGAGCCGTCGCGCCCCACCCGCTTCCCCCCGGAGCTCTCCATGACCCGACCGTCCGCAGCACCGGACGGCGGCTGCGACGCGCTGTTCGGCCTGGAGTCCCTCGGTGCGCCGGGCACGCCCTCCGCCACGCGGCCAGCCGGCGACGCGTTCCGGACCGGCGACATCGCCCGCCGTCTGCTGCCCGTGCGGCAGATCTACGCCGAGCCCGCAGCCGCCGCGTCACCACGCGGCCGACAGGTTCTCGACCGGTTCCCGCACGCCCGCGTGATCGAGGTCGCTTCGCACTGGGGGATCCCCGGGCTGCACGGCAACGAGGGCAACGTGGAGCGCTGGGTCCGCGTCAAGGGCGAGACGCTGGTCCTCGGGGTGAAGAAGAATCTGGTCACCCGGCCCAACGGACGGTCCGCCGACTGGATCGCCCCGGGCCCGTCCAACGGCTGCGCGCTGGCCTGCTCCTACTGCTACGTGCCGCGCCGCAAGGGGTACGCCAACCCCATCACCGTCTTCACCAACATCGACCGGATCATCGCCCACCTGGGCCGCCATATCGCGCGCCAGGGCGGGAAACCCGAACCGAACCAGTGCGACGACACGGCGTGGGTGTACGACATCGGGGAGAACGGCGACTGCGCCGTGGACGCCCTGATCTGCGACAACACGGCGGACCTGGTGCACGCCTTCCGGCACTGGCCCACGGCCAAGGCGTCCTTCGCGACCAAGTTCGTCAACCCCGACCTGCTGGGGTACGACCCGCGCGGCCGCACCCGCATCCGGTTCTCCCTCATGCCGGCGGACGACTCGCGCCTGCTGGACCTGCGCACCTCGCCGGTCGAGGAACGTATCGCCGCCGCCGGAGACTTCCTGGACGCGGGGTACGAGGTGCATTTCAACCTCTCTCCCGTCGTGCTGCGCCCCGGGTGGCGCGCGGCCTGGGCCGACCTGCTCAGGCACCTCGACGACGTGGTGCCTCAGCGGGTCAAACGCCAGGCGGCGGCCGAGGTGATCATGCTCACCCACAACCAGGGCCTGCACGAGGTCAACCTCGGCTGGCATCCCAAGGGCGAGGACCTGCTCTGGCAGCCGCGGCTGCAGCAGGCCAAGCGTTCGGAGAACGGCGCCCTCAACGTCCGCTACCGCAACCACGTCAAGGCACAGGCTCTGAACGATCTGCGCGAGCTGATCGACGCGCACGCGCCCTGGCTGCGGATCCGGTACGCGTTCTAGCGCCGTACCGTCCGGCCGTACCCACGCGACCGCGCAAGCCCGCCCCCGCGCAAGCCCGCCGCCGCGCCGACCCCTACGACGCCCGTGGGACGTGCCGTGCCACGCCGGGCTTTCCCGGCCCTCAGCCGCTCAGCCACGCCGCCAGGCCCCGCAGCACGGCGCTGCGGCCGCGGTCCGGCACCGTCCACAAGGTCTGGCCCCGCACGCCCCACTGCTCCAGCAGCGCGTTGGCGGCCAGGAACCCCGTCGTCGCCGCGCGCTCCATCAGCGCCACGGGCAGATCGCTGCGCACCAGGTCCCCGGCCACCACCACACGTGGGTCCGGGCTGCGCACGGCCGGCCGGTCCCGGTAGCCGCCCACCGGGAACAGGGGACAGTCCTCGCGCCACTCGTGGCGTGCGTCGACGATCCCGGCGGCACGGGTCTCCGGGTAGACGCGGTGCAGCTGGTCGACGACGCGCTTCTCCTCGACGTCCCGGGTGAGGCCGTCGGGCAGCGCGTAGGCGTGCAGTTCCACGACGGAGCCGCCGGTGCGCGCGGCCCACCGGGCCGCCTGGTCCTCCCAGCGTTCCAGGACGCTGATGTTGTCCAGGGTGCCGAAGCCGCTGGTGCCGAGGAAACCCGGCCGGTCCGGCGCGACGGGCCGCTCCAGCCACAGGCGGGAGACCAGGAACGGCGGGGCGGTGCGCAGCCGGGCGATCCGCTCGCGCCAGGCGGGATCGCCCAGCCGGTCGCAGCGGCCGACGAGACGGCGCAGCCCGGCGGCGTCCAGGGCGAGGACGACACTGTCGTGCCGTGCCTCCTCCTGGTCGGTGCTGATCCGGTAGCGCCCGTCGCGGGTGGGTTCGACGTGTTCGACGAGGGTGCCGGTGCGCACCAGCGCGCCGTGCCGCCGCAGGTAGCCGGCGAGCGGGTCCCACAAGGCGGCCGGGAAGGGGGAGCGGGGGACGTCGAAGAGCAGACCCTCGGCGGAGCCGAGGAAGTAGATGTGGAACATCAGCGCCAGCTCGGCCGCCGACAGCTGCCGCGGGTCGGCGAAGAAGCTGCGGGAGAACACCTCGAAGGCCAGGTGGCGAGCCCGGTCCGGGAAGCCCACCGCGTCCAGGAAGTCGTGGGCGCTGACGTCGTCGAGCCGGCCGTAGACGTCGGGCACGCGCACGTCGCACAAGGGCAGCGCGGCGACCGGGTCGAGCGACGGCAGGTCCCGCAGGCCGAAGGAGGGGCTGAGCAGGACGAAGCCCAGCGCGCTCAGGGGAGGGGTCCGGGGGACGTGCCGGAAGCCGTCCCGGGTTCCGCCGGCGTGCAGCAGCGGGTAGTCCGGCAGGCCGGTCAGGCGTTCCAGCGCCGGGTCGGTGCGGCGCAGCAGCCCGCGCAGGTTGTAGTACTGGCGGAAGAAGGCGTGGAACCCGCGGCTCATCGTCACCGCGCTGCCGTCGCGCAGGCGGGTGGGCCAGCCCCCGACGCGCCCCCCGAGGTAGGGCTGACGCTCGTACAGGGTGACGGCCACGCCCCGCTCGGCCAGGGCCGTGGCCGCGGCCAGGCCCGCGACGCCCCCGCCGACGACGGCGGTCGTGGGACGTACTCCGTCGATACGGGGTCGTCCCGGGGCGGCCGGCAGGACGCGGGCCCGCCGGTCCCTGCCGCGGCGGGCAGCCGCCGTCCGGTCCGGGCCGCTCATCGCGCGGTGTCCGGACGACGGGCGACGAAGGTGTGGGGGATGCCCGTCTGCCAGCCCGGCCGGGGCAGGGGCCGCACCCGGTCGAAACCGGCCGCGCGCAGCCGGTCCGCGAAGCGGCCGGCGGTGTCGAAGTCGACGACGCTGCGCCACAGGTGGCGGTAGAGGGCACCGTCTCCGAGGACACCGGCGACGGGCTGGACGATGCCGCGGCACACCAGCGTCCACACCATGCGGTCGCTGCGGCGGCCACGGAGCGTGTACTCGTGCACGCCGAGCCGTCCACCGGGCTTCAGCAGCTGACGCAGGCCGGCCAGGACGGCGTCGGGGTCACGGACGTTGCGCAGCAGGTACGCGGCGAAAACGGCGTCGAACGGTCCGCGCACCCCCGCCTCGGCCAGGTGCTCCACCGGCGCGTGCACGAACGTCACACCGTCGGCCCACGGTTTGGCGGCGGCGCGGCGCAGCATGCCCGCGGAGGCGTCGACCGCCGTGATGCGCGCGGCCGGCAGCACGGAGCGGAGCGCGGCGGTCGAGGCGCCGGTGCCGCAGCCCGCGTCCAGCAGGCGCAGCCCCGCGCCGTCCCCGCGCAGGCCGAGCCGGCGCGCCGAGCGCCGCAGGTGCGCGTGGTAGCCGGGGTTGACGGCCACCAGCGCGTCGTAGCTGCGACAGGCGTGGTCGAAGGCGGCGGCGAGGGTCTCGTCGCGCAGCAGGGTCATACGACTCTCCAAGGGCGGGCAGCAGCGGTGGTCAGGTCTCACGCGAACGGCCGGCGGGGCAGGGCCGGCAGCTCCAGAGCCGAGCGGAGCATCGGTCCGACGGGGGTGTGCAGCCCGATGATGAGGTCCTCGTACAGGCGGGTGTCCCCGTCGAGGAACCGCAGCAGCCGTTCCATGGGGACGCGGGCGAAGAGCCCGCTGAACAGAGCCGGACCGTCGACCCGGCCGCTGGCCAGGGCGCGCAGGAGCACGGCGTCCATGGCGCGGGAGCGCAGGGGATGGGCAGGGGGCGGCACGGGCCGGCGCCCACGGCGCAGCGCGGGGGGGACGGCGCGTGTCTGGCGTTGCAGACCCGCGGAGGGGTACCCCGTGGGGGGCCGGGTGGCGCCGCCGGCGGCGCCGATGCGGAAGACCGAGGCTCCGGTCTGCCGGGCCGGCACGGCGTCCGTCATCGGGATGATCCCGGTCTCGACGGCACGGACCTCCCGTTCGCCCAGCCGCAGCACGTCGTCGCAGTAATGGCCCAGCGCGGCCTCGTAGCCGCTCGCGGTGAGCAGCCGCGGCGAGAACTCGGTGTATTCCACCAGGGCCTCGTGCGCGCTGGTGGGCAGGACGTAGCCGAAGGAAAGGCCCTCGTCGGGCTGCGGCGTGCGAAAGTCCATCAGGTCCGCGACGGCGGGGTCGAAGACCGGCCGGGACGTACGCACGAACCAGCCGCGGAAGTGCTGCAGCAAAGTGGTGCGCGCGGCCGGCAGGCTGCCGAGGGGCCGGGAGTCGAACACCCAGCGGGCGCGCAGGGTTCCCGGGGATCCGCCGGCGTCCCGCAGATGGACGAGGGCGCCGCCGGCGACGTCCTCCACCGCGTCGACGGTGGCTTCCAGGCGGCGCACGTTCCCGCTGCGCGCCAGCGTCCGGCCGACCAGTGCTTCGAAGTCGTCGGAGCGGATCATCTTGTACCGCAGCGGCACGAGGTCTCCCCGGACGGGCTCGCCCCGGGGCGGGCGCACCCGCAGCCGCCGCCAGCACGCCGTGACCGCGTCCTCGAAACGCCCCTGACCCCGCTCCCAGAAACACCAGGTCCGCCGCGGCGGGCGCAGGGGCCCCGGCGGCGGGTCCACCACCACCACGGACGGCGTCCGCAGCCCCGGCACCCGTCCGGCCAGGCGGTGCGCCAGGGACAACCCGGCGGCTCCCGCCCCGACCACCGCGACCTCCGCCTCCAGCTGCATCCACGTCTCCCGGCTGTTCCCGTCCGCGTCGTACGCCCTATTCCCCCCTGCGCGCCCGCACGCAGGCGCGTCACCCGTCTGCCGCAGCCTGGCCGACCCCCGCTCGCGATCCGGGGAAAGGACATCCCGCAGCAGTGCTTCCCGGCGTCTTTGGCCGGTGCGGCGTCCGTGCCCGCCACCTGTGCGGGCACGCCGTGGTGACGGAGCGAACTGCGAATCGCGACGAGAGGAAGTGGGATGCGCCCCGCACAGGCGAAGGAACAGCGCGGTGTCGCGCCGCCACCCGTCCCGGGTCCGGCCACCGGGGCGGGAGGGCCCGCCGGGCAGCCCCCGGACACAGGACAGGGTGCTGTCCTGCCGGACACGCCGGGGACCGCGCGGCCGGCGGCGATCCGTGGCCCGCGCCTCGCCGCCGCCGGTGTGCCCGCGGCCGTCGGCCGGTTCCTCGGGCACGTCCTCGACGAGCGCGTCGCCCGCGCCCGCGCCGTGGGCGAGCCGGTCGGCGGTGACGTGGCCGTGCGGGGCGCGGGCCCCTGCGTGCCGCAGGCGCGGGAGCCCCGGCGATGCCCCGTACCCTGCCCGGACGCACCGACCACGTCGTGGTCGTGGGAGCCGGTCTCGCCGGACTGGCGGCCGCCTTGCACCTGCTGGGCGCCGGACGCCGGGTCACCGTGGTGGAACGGGAGGCCCTGCCCGGTGGCCGGGCCGGACTTCTTCGGCTGGGCGGCTACCTGGCCGACACCGGCCCCACCGTGCTGACCATGCCCGAACTGGCCGACGAGCCCTTCGCCGCCGTGGGCGACAGCCTGTACCGGCGCGTGGAGCTGCTCCCCGTGCGCCCCGCCTACCGGGCCCTCTTCGCCGACGGCAGCAGCCTGGACGTGCACACCGACGCGGACGCGATGGCCGCGGAGGTGGAACGGTTGGCCGGAACCGCTGAGGCGGCCGGGTACCGGCGACTGCGGGCCTGGCTGGAGCAGCTGTACCGGGCGCAGATGAGCCGTTTCATCGACGCCGACTTCGACTCGCCCCTCGGCGTCGTCAACGGCGATCTCCTCCGGCTGGCAGCGCTCGGCGGCTTCGGCCGGCTGGACGCCCGGATCGGCCGCTTCCTGCGCGACGAACGGCTGCGGCGCGTCTTCTCCTTCCAGGCGCTGTACGCCGGTGTGCCGCCCCGGCGGGCCCTGGCCGCCTACGCCGTCATCGCCTACATGGACACCGTCGCCGGTGTGTACTTCCCCCGCGGCGGCATGCACGCCCTGCCACGGGCGATGGCGGACGCCGCCGCCGAAGCGGGCGCCGAGCTGCGCTTCGGCCAGACGGTCACCCGGCTGGAACGGTCCGGCCCCCGGGTGACCGCCGTCGTCACCGACCGGGCCCGCATCCCTTGCGACGCCGTCGTCCTCCCCCCGGCCCTGCCGATCGCCTACCGCCTCCTGGACCGCCGGCCCCGACGACCGTTGCGGCTGCGGCACGCGCCGTCCGCGGTCGTGCTGCACGCGGGCACCTCGCGCACCTGGCCCCAACTGGCTCACCACACGCTGTCGTTCGGGGCGGCGTGGCACGACACCTTCGAGCAACTGACCCGCGCCGGGCAGCTGATGAGCGATCCGTCCCTGCTGATCACCCGCCCCACCGCCGGCGACCCCACGCTCGCCCCACCGGGCCGCCACCTGCACTACATCCTCGCGCCCTGTCCGAACACCGACATCGGCCCGTCGGCCGCCGCATGGGGCGACCTGGGCCCCCGCTACCGCGCCTCGCTGCTGCAGGAGCTGGAGCGGCGCGGCCTGGACGGCCTCGCGGACGCCATCGAGGAGGACTGCCTGGTGACACCGGCCTCCTGGCAGGCCCAAGGGCACGCCGCGGGCACACCGTTCTCCGCGGCCCACACCTTCACCCAGACCGGCCCGTTCCGCCCCCGCAACCTGGTGCGCGGCACCGAGAACGCCGTCCTCGCCGGCTGCGGCACCACGCCGGGCGTGGGGGTGCCGACCGTGCTGCTGTCGGGGAAGCTCGCCGCCGCACGGGTCACCGGACCACGTCACCGAGCCTCCTCCGGCCCGCGCAGAGCGCCGGTCTCGTCGGCGAAGGGCCTCTCATGACCGACCGGGAACTGGACGCGGCGGGGATCGACGACCCGGCGCTGCGCGCGGCGTACCGGCACTGCCGCGCCCTCAACGCACGCCACGGAAAGACCTACTTCCTCGCCACACGGCTGCTGCCCGTGGAGCACCGGCCCGCCGTGCACGCCCTGTACGGCTTCGCCCGCTGGGCCGACGACATCGTCGACTCCCTCGATCCCGCGCTGGGCACCGACAGGCGACTGGAGGCGCTGACGCGACTGGCCGGAGCTCTGGAGACCGGACTGCGCGAGGGGCACGCCCCACAGCCGGTGGTGGCCGCCCTCGCCCACACCGCGCGCCGCTACGGCATCGACCACGCCCACTTCCACGACTTCATGACCGCGATGCGCTCCGACCTCACGGTCACGGACTACCCCACCTACGCCGACCTGCGCGGCTACATGCACGGCTCCGCCGCCGTGATCGGACTGCAGATGCTGCCCGTGCTGGGCACAGTCGTGCCGCGTCAGGAGGCGGCCCCGCACGCCGCCGCGCTGGGCATCGCCTTCCAGCTGAGCAACTTTCTGCGCGACGTGGGCGAGGACCTGGACCGCGGCCGTGTCTACCTGCCCGCCGACCTGCTCGCCGGCCACGGCGTCGACCGGGAACTGCTGCGCTGGAGCCGGGACACGGGCCGCCACGACCGGCGGATCACCGCCGCCCTCAGGGAGTTCGAGGCGCTGACCCGCGGCGTGTACCGGCAGGCGGCACCGGGCATCGGCATGCTCCACCCGCGGTCACGGCCCTGCATCCGCACCGCGTTCGTCCTCTATGGCGGCATCCTGGACGCGGTCAGGCGCGACGGCTACGCCGTGCTGCACCGCCGTGCGGTGGTGCCCCGCCGGCACCGGGCCGTGGTCGCCGCCGACGGACTCACCCGGGTGGCCCTCGCGCGGCTGCGCGCCCGTGGGGCCGGGTACGCGACTCCGCCGGCGACGCCGTCCCCGCGGCCGGCCGCCGCACCGGCGGCACCGGCCCGGCCCGTTGCCGAGGAGACCGTGTGAGCCCGCGCCGCATCCCGCTCTCGCTGCGCCGCACCCCCGTGCCGTGGGACCGTCAGCGGCCCACCTGGCGCGACGCCAGGCCCGCCGTGATCGCGCAGGCGATCGAGCGCGCCCGGGCGCGGCCCTCCGGCAACTGGTACGTCGTCGGCGCGTCCCGGGCCCTGCGCGGTGACCGCCCGTTGGCGCGCACGGTCGCGGGCGAGGAAGTGGTCCTGTGGCGCGGGGCGGACGGCCGTGTCGTGGGCGGCCCCGGCATCTGCCCCCACCGGGGAGCCCGGCGGGGGGACGGCCCGGTGCGCTGTGGCACCCTGGTGTGCCACTGGCACGGGCTGGCCCTCGACGGCGGCCCCCGCGCGGGCTGGGAGCCGCTGCCGGTGCACGACGACGGCGTCCTGCTGTGGGTCCGGCTCGACGCGGCAGGCGGCGAGCCGCCCCGGGACACGCCGGTCGTGCCGCGCCGTCCCGACCCGGAACGGGCCCTGACGGCCGTCTACGTCGGTACGGGGACGTGCGCACCGGAAGACGTCGTGGCCAACCGCCTCGACCCCTGGCACGGAGCCTGGTACCACCCTTATGCGTTCGTGGACCTCACGGTCGTCGACGCCCCCCGGGGCGACGCCGACGGGCGCGCCGACGACGCGTTCACCGTGGATGTCTCCTTCAGGGTGGCGGGGCGGCTGGTCGTGCCGGTGCGGGCCGTCTTCACCGCTCCGGAACCGCGCACCGTCGTCATGCGCATCACGCGGGGAGAGGGGGAGGGGTCCGTGGTCGAGACGCACGCCACCCCACTCGGCGACGACGAGCGGGGCAGACCCCGAACGGCGGTCGTAGAAGCCGTCCTTGCCACCTCCGACCGGCGCGGTTTCGCCGTCGCACGGCGGGCCGCGCCCCTGCTGCGCCCCCTGATGCACGCCGCCGCCGGACGCCTCTGGCGCGACGACCTCGCCTACGCCGAACGCCGTTGGACCATGCGGTCCACGGGCCGCTTCCCCGGCTGACCCGGGTCGTCCACGCTCACGTCCCTTCCGACACCGGGGAAGAAGCGGCCCGGTGCGGCCGGCCGGCGTCCGGCCGAGCGGACGCGGGGCAGGTCCGGGTCCTCGTGCGCGTCGGTGACCTCGTGGGACCGCGACCCTCCTTGCGGTGCCCGACCTCAAGGCTCGATCCTGGTCTGTACAGCGAACGATCTGATGTACGTCCGTACGGTATAGCGAACGAAATGGAAGAGAAGTGAAAGACGAGGGGGAGAGTGTGAGCCTTTCCGGTGGGTCGGTCCGGAGCATGCTGGCCACGAATCTGCGGCGGGCCAGAGCCGAGCGGGGGCTGTCTCTCTCCGAGCTGTCCAGACGGTCGAGGATCGGCAAGGCGACGCTGTCGCAGCTGGAGTCCGGGACCGGCAACCCGACCATCGAGACGGTGTTCAGCCTGTCGCGGGTGCTTCAGGTGCCGATCTCCGATCTGCTGGACGCCCGGCCCGCCGGGGAGCTGACCGTCGTGCGCGCCGCGGACATGGAGGTGCTCAGCGGCGAGGGGGTCGATCTGCGCCCGCTGCAGCGGATCGAGTCCGGTGATGCGGTCATCGAGGTCTTCGACCAGCGGTTTCGGGCCGGGCGCCGACAGGAGTCGCTCGGTCATGTGGGGACCGAGCACACCCTCGTCCAGGCCGGCCGGCTCGCTGTACGGGTGGAGGGACACGAGGTCGAGCTGGGGCCGGGCGACTACGTGCGCTTCGACGCCTCCCGCCCGCACACCTACACGGCCCTCGACGGCGACGTGCACTCGGTCCTGCTGCTGCAGTACCGGGCGGAGCAGCGGCTCCACCTGACCGACCCGGCCCTCGGTGCCGGCCCCTGCGAGGTGGAACGACAGCCGTCCGCGGACGATGTCGACAGCCGGCCCGCGCAGAGATCTCGACGTGACCGTTGACACGTCCTGAGCCGCGTCATACGTTTCCCCTCGTTCGCTTTGACGAACGGGGAGGGTTCGATGTACAGAACGCGAACGCGGGTGGCGGTGCTGGGCGCCGGGATCGTCGGCTGCGCCTGCGCTCGCGAGCTGGCCCTCGCCGGCCTCGACGTCACCGTCATCGACCGGGGCGCGGCCGCGTCGGCGACGACGGCGCACGGCGAAGGCAACGTACTCGTCTCCGACAAGGGCCCAGGGCCCGAGCTGGAACTCGCCCAGCTGTCCAGGCGGCTGTGGCCACAGGTGCTCCAGGAGGTCGCGGAGCGGTGCCCGCACGCGGCCCGGGCCGTGGAGTGGGAACCCAAGGGCAGCATCGTCGTCGCCACCACCGACGCCGGCGCCCGTGAGCTGACCCGCTTCGCCGCCGACCAGCGCGCGGCGGGGGCGCGCCGCGAAGTCCTCGACGCCGCCGCCCTCGCCGAGGCCGAGCCGTACGTCACCCGCGAGCACACCGCCGCCCTCCACTACCCCGAGGACGCCCAGGTGCAGCCGGCCGCCGCGGCCGCCGCCCTGCTCACCGACGCACTCGCGGCCGGCGCCACCCTGCGCACGGACTGCGAGGTGCTCGGCGCGGTCACCCACGGCGACCGGATCACCGGCGTCCGCACCTCGACCGGCCTGCTGGAGGCCGACTGGTTCATCGACGCCGCAGGTCCCTGGTCCGGCGCCCTGTCCGCCCGGCTCGGCGCACCCGTGGACGTCCGGCCTCGGCGCGGTGACGTACTCGTGACCACGCCGCTGCCGCCGACGGTCTTCCACAAGGTCTACGACGCCGATTACGTGGGAGCGGTCGGCAGCAGCGCCGAGGAACTGCAGACCTCGGCGGTGGTGGAGTCCACCCGCGGCGGCAGCGTCCTCATCGGCTCCTCGCGCCGGCGGGTCGGCTTCGACGACCGGCTGCGCCCGGAGGTGCTCTCGGCCGTCGCCGCCAAGGCGCTGCGGCTGTTCCCCACACTGGCCGGGGTGCCGGTCATGCGGGCCTACGGCGGATTCCGTCCCTACGTCCCCGACCATCTGCCGGTCATCGGCGCCGACCCCCGGCTCGTCGGCCTCTGGCACGTCGGCGGCCACGAGGGTGCCGGAATCGGCCTGTCGGTGGGCAGCGCACGGCTGCTGCGCCGGCTGATGCTCGACCAGCCCCCCGACATGGACGCCACCCCGTTCCGTGTGGACCGCCCGGCCGTACTGCGCGCGTGCACGCCCACCGCGAGTGAGGAGACGGCATGAGTCCCAGACGTGTCCGCGCCGAGGCCGACGTCGTCGGGCGGCAGGACAGGCCACTGCGGATCACCGTCGACGGCGAGCCCGTCGACGGCATCGCGGGCCAGACCATCGCGGGCGTCCTGCTCGCCGCCGACCGGTTGTCCTGGCGCCGGCAGCGTTCCGGCGCGCCCCGCGGAGCGTTCTGCGGCATCGGCGTCTGCTTCGACTGCCTGGTGACCGTCGGCGACGAGCGCGACGTCCGCGCCTGCCGCCGCCGCGCCCGCGACGGCGACGTGGTGACCACCCAGACCCGTCAGGCCGAGGTGCCCCGCACCCGGCAGGACGAGGTGCTCCGGACCCGGGAGCCCGGGACCGGTCACGACCCGTCGCCACACACCGGACCGGGACCCGAGTCGGACACGGGCCACAGCACCGACAGGCCCGGGAGGAAACCGAGATGACGGAACGCCATGTGGCGGTGATCGGAGCGGGGCCCGCGGGCCTCGCCGCCGCGGAGGCCGCGCTGAGCGCCGGCGCCCGGGTCACCCTGATCGACTCGGCCGACCAGCCCGGCGGCCAGTACCACCGCATGCTGCCCGACGCCTACCACGCCACCCGGCCCGAGCGGCTCCAGCACGGCTGGCAGGCCTTCGACCGGCGCCGCCGCCGGGTGCTCGCACACCCGCGGTGCACCTGGTGGCCCGAGACCTCCGTCTGGGCGCTGGAACGCCCCGAGGCGGCAGAGCCCGGAGTGCCGCGGGTGCACGTGCTGCGCGGCGCGGCCGACGGCGGCCGGCGGCGCCGCCTGACGCTCGACGCCGACGCGCTGGTGCTCGCGGTCGGCGCCCACGACCGTGTGCTGCCGTTCCCCGGCTGGGAGCTGCCCGGCGTCTTCGCCGCCGGCGCGGCACAGGCGCTCGCCAAGGGGGAGCGGGTCGTGGTCGGTGATCAGGTGGTGGTCGCCGGCACCGGACCGTTCCTGTTCCCGGTGGCCGCCTCGCTGCTGGAGGCGGGCTCCCGCGTCCTTCAGGTGCTGGAGGCCGGCACGGTGGGCACCCTGGCCCGCGGCTGGTCCCGGCGGCCCTGGGAGCTGGCGGCCCAGCTCGGCAAGACCGGCGAACTCGCCGCATACGCGGCCCTGTTGGTCCGCCACCGCGTCCCCTTCCGGGCCGGCCGCGGCGTCGTCGAGGCGCGCGGCGACGGCCGGGTCGAGGAGGTCGTCACCGCCCGGCTGCGCGCCGACTGGTCGGTCGTGCCGGGCACCGAGCGCACGCTCGCGGTCGACGCGGTGTGCGTCACGCACGGCTTCAGCCCCCAGCTCGAGCTGCCCCTGGCGGCGGGGTGTGCGCTGCGCCGCACACGTGGCGGTGAATTCGTGGCCGTGGACGACGACCAGCGCACCAGCTGCCCGGGCGTCTACGCGGCCGGTGAGATCACCGGTGTCGCCGGTGCCCCGGCGGCACGCTCGGAGGGCGCGCTCGCCGGATGGATCGCCGGCGGCGGCGACCCGGCCGCGCCCGCCCTGCGCCCGCTGCGCCGCAGCCGGGACCAGGGCCGCGCCTTCGCCGAACGGCTGGCCGGGGCGCATCCGATCGGCGAGGCCTGGCCGGGGTGGCTGCGCCCCGACACCGTCGTGTGCCGCTGCGAGGAGGCCGACTACGCCTCGCTGTGCCGGGCCGCCGGCAACGCGGCGAGCGCCGGCACACGTGTCACCAAGCTGGAGACACGCGCCGGCCTCGGCCCCTGCCAGGCACGCGTCTGCGGCCCCACGGTCGCCGAACTCACCGCCCGGCTGACCGGCCGGCTCGCCGAGCGGCCGGTCGAGGGCCTGTCCGCGGCCGGGCCGCACCACCGCCCGATCGCCCAGCCCATCCGTCTCGGCGAACTCGCCGCCGCCCCCGAAC
>NZ_LR732544.1:7133855-7154184 GCF_902506575.1 Streptomyces mexicanus
CGGCGGGGGCGGCGTCGGGGAACTGGACGCGGGAGGTGACGTACACGGTGTCGCGGACGATCGGCGGCCAGGCGCCGGTCTTGAAGCGGGTGAGGTAGTAGGAGGAGATGTCCAGATACGTGTGGCCGTTGTGCAGCGAGGGGGCGAACTGGCTGCCCTCGGAGTAGTCGTTCCAGGTGGTCAGCTGCACCCAGTCCGCGCCGTCGGCGATCGCGTGGTTCCACGTCGAGCGCAGGGTGGCGGTGTTGCCGGCCTCGTCGTACACGCCCTGGTTGGGCCGGGCGTCCTGCACGGAGACGGCCTGCATCCACTTCTTGCCCAGCGCGTGGGCGAGCCGGACGTCCCCGGGCACGTTGCCCTGACGGGTGTAGGTGCGGTTGCCCCAGGACGAGAAGGCGTAGCTGAGCGGCGCGAACCGCTCGGCGTTGGCGCGGAAGTCCAGGAACACCGGGACCAGGGCGGTGGCGACGCCGTGCTCCCGCAGCCGCGCGAGCACCTGTGCCCACCAGGCGGGTTCCTGGGCCTCGGCCTTGAACGGGCAGACCACCAGGCGCCCGTCGGGCAGCCGGTAGGCGGACGGGGCGGCGGCGAGGCGGGCCAACTGGTCGGCGAGGGTGACCGGGTCGGTGTGCAGGGACGTCATGTCCGGCATCAAGGCGATCCGGAAGCCGGCATCGACGCGGTGCGCGGCACGCAGCAGCGTGTCGACCCGTTCGCGGTTGGGGCCGGTCAGGGAGAGGATGTCGACGGTGAAGCCGTCGATCCCGGCGTCCCGGGCGGTGCGCACCTCCCGTTCCAGATCGGCCAGTCGCCAGTCCCCGCCGGAGGGGGGCACGGGCAGCGGCCGGTCCCGCAGCAGCCCACCGTAGGCCGCGTGCCGGCCCTGCTCGCCCCGGGGGGCGAGGTAGTTGCGGGTGTAGTAGTCGCGGTCGGCGGGCTGGTTGTCGAGGGAGAGCGGATACGGCGGGAAGTAGTGCGCGAAGACCAGGTGCGGGCTCGCGCGCAGCACGCCGGAGGCGGGCAGGTCGAACGGCAGCGGGGAGGCGCTCGGCGGCGCCTGGCGGCGCCCGGTGTCCTGCCGGTCCAGGGCCAGCCCGGTGCCGGCGATCAGTCCCATCAGCAGCAGGCCGGCCAGGACGCCGAGCACCGAGCGGCGTCGGTGGCCGGGCGACCTGCGGTGGGGGCGCGCGGGGTGATCGGTCATGGCCGTCAAGGGGTCGTGGCGCCGAGTTCGTCGACGTCGTGCGACTGCAGGTAGAGGTCGAGGGCGTCCTCCCGCATGGCGCGCCACAGGTCGGCGCCGGCGGCCGGGTCGAGGAGGACGACGGACTGGCCGGAGATCATGTCGGTGCCCTTGGCGGGGGCGTTCATGAACACCATGGTGCCCGGGCGGACCTTCTTGTTGTCCCACAGCAGGGCCCGCAGGTCGCCGTCGCCGAGCCGGTCGTCGACGCTGACCGCGGCGGTGAGGTCGTCCAGCACCTCGGTGGCCCGGACCGGGTTGGAGAAGGTCGAGGGGCGCATCACCTTGGCCAGCAGCGTGCGCAGGAAGTACTGCTGGCGGTGGGTGCGGTCGAAGTCGCCGCGGGGCAGGTGGTGGCGCTCGCGCACGTAGGTCAGGGCCTGGGTGCCGTTCAGGTGCCGGCGGGTGCCGTCGACGACGAGGTCCACTCCGCCCACGGAGTCGGTGAGCTTCTTGAAGCCGTCCCAGTCGATGACGGCCAGGTGGTCGATCCGCACCTTGGTCAGCCGCTGCACGGTGTCGATGAGCAGCGGCGGACCGCCCCAGGAGAAGGCGGCGTTGAGCTTGGCCCGGCCGTGGCCGGGGATGTCCACCCAGGAGTCCCGGGGCAGCGAGACGACGTAGGCGCCGGAGTGGTCGGCGGGGAGGTGGACGAGCATCATCGTGTCACTGCGCTGGGCGCCGTACTTCCATTCGGGCGCCTTGGCGTCGCGGCCCGTGGTCGGCAGGTCGGAGCGGCTGTCGACGCCGACGAGGAGGAAGGTCTGCCCTCCGGCGGAGGGCGCCGGCTGCGCCGCCGCGGGGACCTTCGTCGGGAAGACCCCGGCGATGCGGGCGACCTTCCCGGTGTAGTGGTCGACGGCCCCCCAGGCGGCGCCGCCCACCATGAGCACGCCCGCGACGAGCAGGACGAGGGCCGCGAGGAGCACCCGGCGCGCACGGCGCCTGCGCCGCGGGGGCGCGGTCGGGGTGCCCGAGGAGGGCTCCGACGCACCGGATCCGGCCACGCCGTCCGTCCGCACCGCCCCGTCCGCCCGGTCTGCGCCGTCCGACCCGTCCGGCCCGTCCGGCCGGTCCGCCGCCTTCTGCCGGCCGATCGCCGCAGCCGCGGCCTCGGCCGTGTCGTTGTCCCCCACCACGTACCCCCCAACCTCCCTGCGGTGCGGCCCCTCCCGCACCGGGCGCTCACTGTAGCCAGCGCGTTCGACGCGCGTACCGCGTTCCGTCGCTTCACGGTCGAAGGACGTCAACGGGCGGACAGAACACGGGATTCACGCGGCACAGCGGGCACAGCACTTCTCGGCGACGTTCACGCAATCGCTCCCATCGTGCACAAGTTTGCCGTACTGTTCACCAACGTGTCGCATGTTCGGCGAATAGATGTTCGCGGCATCCGGCACCTCGTGCCGCAGTACGTGCCTGGGGGGGTACATGTGGGATGTTCAGGCCGCTGAGTCCGACAGATCACGCAAGGCGCGTTCGCGGGGGCGCGCCTCGCTGTGGATGGGGCGCAAGTCCCGCTGGTACCTTCCCGCGTCACTGATCTGCGATCTGCTCGGCGCCGGTGTGCCGGTGACGCTGATGTTCCGCGCCGCGCACGAGCCGTGGGCGGCGCCGAGCGGTGTCGTCGCGGGGCTCGCCTGGGCGGGGGTCCGGCTGTGCCGCTCGCGCTACGCGGGCCGCTCCCTCGGGGAGAGCCGGGGCACGCTGCCGGTCGTCCAGGACTGGTTCATCCTGCTCGGGGTGCTCGCGGTGGCGCACGCCGCGACGGGGGCCCGGTTGCGCGCCCCGCTGTGCCTGGCGGCGCTGACGCCCGCCCTGCTGCTGACCCTGGTGTGCCGCAAGGCGGTGCACCGGCATCTCGCCGCGGTGCGGCGCAGCGCCGAGGCGGTGATCAAGGTGCTGGTGGTGGGCGAGCCGACCGCGGCGGACGGGGTCGCCGCACACCTGGCCGCGCGCACCGACCACCCGTACGTGGCGGTGGGCGCCGTCGCCGTGGGGCCGGACGCGTTCACCTCGGGGATCCGGACCGGGGCACGGCTGTCCGCCGCCGAGCCGGACGACCCGGAGGAGGACGCCGGGCTGGTCATCGGCGCGGTGCACCGGCTCGGCGCCGATCTGGTGCTGGTCGTGCCGGGCGCCGCGCTCTTCGGGGAGCGGCTGCGCCGCCTGTCGTGGGGGCTGCACGACGCCGGCATCGACCTGTTCGTCGCGCCCGGCCTGATGGAGGTGTCGGTCAAGCGCCTGGAGACCGGGTCGGCCGGCGGGATGTCGCTGCTGCGGGTGGCGCCGCCGCTGCGGCAGGGCCTCCAGCCGGTGCTCAAGGACGTCGTGGACCGCGGGAGCGCCCTGCTGGGCCTGCTGGTGCTGGCGCCGGTGCTGCTGCTGGTCGCGGCCGGGGTGAAACTGTCCTCCCCGGGACCGGTGTTCTACCTCCACGAACGCATCGGCCGGGACGGGCGCCCCTTCGTGATGTGGAAGTTCCGCACCATGCGGGTGGGCGCCGACCGGCTGAAGACCCACCTCGCCGAGGACAACGAGCACGACGGCCTGATGTTCAAGATGCGCCGCGACCCGCGGGTCACCCGGGTCGGCCACTGGCTGCGCCGCACCTCGCTCGACGAGCTGCCCCAGCTGGTCAACGTCCTCAAAGGTGACATGTCCCTGGTAGGTCCGCGGCCGCCGCTCGCCGACGAGGTGGCGCGCTACACGCCCGTGGAGCGGCGGCGACTGGCCGTACGGCCGGGGATGACCGGGCTGTGGCAGATCAGCGGGCGCTCCGACCTGTCCTGGGACGAGACCGTCCGGCTGGATCTCGCCTATGTCGACAACTGGTCGTTCACCAGTGACCTGGACGTCATGGCCCGCACGTTCCGCGCCGTCCTCGACGGCCGCGGGGCGTACTAGGGACTGTTCGGTTTTGTGATCCGGATCAGGGAGCGGTGCGTGGTGTGTGCGATCGCAAGGGGCCGGAAGGCCCTTGCAGCGGAGCTACCCGGGCGTTTCGGCAACGCCGCGAGCGTGCGTGCCACACACCGCGAGCCCGGATCACGACTCCGGGCAGCCCCTGGGGGGCCGGCCGTGGCCGTACGGCGCCCCGGTGCGCCTCTCGCACCGGGGCGGCCGCGCCCGTCAGCCCGCCAGGCCCTCGCGCCAGTGGGCGTAGGTGGCGGCGATGCCGTCGCGCAGCGGTATCTCGGGCTTCCAGCCGAGTGCGGCGAGCCGGGAGATGTCGAGCAGCTTGCGCGGGGTGCCGTCGGGGCGGCTGGTGTCCCAGGCGATCCGGCCGGTGAACCCGGTGACCTCGGCGACCGTCGCGGCCAGCTCGCGGATGGTCAGGTCGCTGCCGCAGCCGACGTTGACCGGCTCGTCGCCGTCGTAGGAGCGCAGCAGCAGCGCGCAGGCGGCGGCCAGGTCGTCCACGTGCAGGAACTCCCGGCGCGGGGTGCCGCTGCCCCACAGCACGACCTCCTCGCGTCCCTCGGCCACGGCCTCGTGGAAGCGGCGGATCAGGGCGGGCAGGACGTGCGAGGTCTCCAGGTCGAAGTTGTCGCCGGGGCCGTAGAGGTTGGTGGGCATGGCGCTGATGTACGAGGCGCCGTACTGGCGCCGGTAGGACTGCACCTGGACGATGCCCGCGATCTTGGCCAGGGCGTACGCCTCGTTGGTGGGCTCCAGGGGGCCGGTCAGCAGGGCGTCCTCGGTGATCGGCTGGGGGGCGTGCTTGGGGTAGATGCACGACGACCCCAGGAAGAGCAGGCGGGGCACGCCGGCCGCGTGGGCGCCGGCGATCACACTCAGCTGGATCTGCAGGTTCTCCTCCAGGAACTGCACCGGCTGCGTGCTGTTGGCCATGATCCCGCCGACCTTCGCGGCGGCGAGCACCACCGCGTCGGGGCGCAGGGCGGCCAGTTCGGCGGCGGTGCGCGCGGCGTCGCGCAGGTCGAGTTCGGCTCGGGTACGGGTGAGCACCTCGTGCCCGTCGGCGGCGAGCCGGCGGGCCACGGCGGAGCCCACCAGGCCCCGGTGGCCGGCGACGAAGACACGGGCACGTTCGGGCAGCAGCGATGCGGTCATGGACCGGATCATGCCAAAGCCGGCCCGCCGAGTCCGCCGTTGTCGCCGACTTCGGTGACATTTCTGTTTGTTCACGACATGCGACCCGCGTACGGCGGGTGCAGTGACCGGGTCCGTGCGCTGAACGGACCCGGCAGGGAGGGGAACACCGCATGAGCAAGACCGCGCTGATCACCGGGGTGACCGGGCAGGACGGCTCGTATCTGGCGGAGCTGCTGCTGTCGAAGGGCTACCGCGTGCACGGCCTGCTGCGGCGGTCGTCCAGTTTCAACACCGAGCGGATCGACCACATCTACCAGGGCCCGCAGGAGGCCGAGCGCCGTTTCGTGCTCCACCACGCCGACCTGTCCGACGGGGTGGCGCTGGTGAACCTGCTGCGCGACATCCGGCCGGACGAGGTGTACAACCTGGGTGCGCAGTCCCATGTGCGGGTCTCCTTCGACGCGCCGCTGTACACCGGCGACGTGACCGGGCTGAGCACGCTCAGGCTGCTGGAGGCCATCCGGGCCAGCGGGGTGGAGACCCGCATCTACCAGGCGTCGTCCTCGGAGATGTTCGGCTCCACCCCGCCCCCGCAGAACGAGGACACCCCCTTCCACCCGCGCAGCCCGTACGGCGCGGCGAAGGTGTTCGCGTACTGGACGACGGTCAACTACCGCGAGGCGTACGGGATGTTCGCGGTCAACGGCATCCTGTTCAACCACGAGTCCCCGCGCCGCGGCGAGACCTTCGTGACCCGCAAGATCACCCGGGCCGTCGCCCGGATCAAGGCCGGTCTGCAGGACCGCCTCTACCTCGGCAACCTCGACGCCGTCCGCGACTGGGGCTACGCCCCCGAGTACGTCGAGGCGATGTGGCGGATGCTCCAGCACGACGAGCCCACCGACTACGTGGTCGCCACCGGAGTCGCCGCCACCGTCCGGCAGTTCGTCCAGACCGCGTTCGCCCACGCGGGTCTGGACTGGGCCGAGCACGTGCGCTACGACCCCAAGTACGAGCGGCCCAGCGAGGTGGACGCGCTGATCGGGGACGCCTCCAAGGCCCGCGAGACGCTGGGCTGGCGGCCCACCGTCCTGGTGGACGAACTCGCGCGGATCATGGTCGACGCCGATGTGCGCCAGGTGGAAGACCAGTTGGCGGGCGTGGCGGTGCGCATCGACCGGTGACCGCACGGGAGCACCGGCGGGAGTTCCGTGGCAGGCGGGGGCCACCGACGGAGGTGCGTGACAGGCAGGACCACCCCGCGTCGATCGCGCTTTCCTGCCGAATGCGATTTCCTGCCGAATGCGATTTCCTGCCGAATGCGTCACATGCGTTCCCTGGCGTGTCATGTACTCGTATGGTTCGCGGGCACACACACGCACGGCACACACGTTCACACGGCCCGTCCGGCTCCGGGGAAGACCGGCGGGCCCGACCGAGGCACAGGGTCCGCGACCGGACCCGGAGCCGGGGGGTACATGCACAGATCCAGGCGGCTCGGCGCCGCCCTCGTCCTGTCCACCACGGCGGGAATGGGCCTGGTGGCCCTGCCCCAGCCGGCCGCCGCGCTGACGGCGCCCGTCGCCTTCACCGCCGACGACCTGCCGACCTGGCAGACCAACGGCATCGTGTGGGCGCTGGCCCAGGCGCACGGCACGGTCTTCGCGGGCGGCACCTTCTCGCAGGTCCGCCCGCCCGAGGGAGCGAGCGGCACCGCGCAGGACGCGGTGAACTTCGTCGCGCTGGACGCGGCGAGCGGCGCTCCCACGTCCTGCAGGCTGTCCTTCACGATCGGCAGCGGCACCGCGACCGTGCGGGCGCTGGCCGTCTCGCCGGACCAGAAGACGCTGTACGCGGGCGGCTACTTCAGCGCGGTCAACGGCACCCAGGTCTCCAGCCTGGCCGCGATCGACATCGCCACCTGCACGCCCAAGGCGGACTTCCACCCGAGTGTGTCGGCCACCGTGCGGGCGCTGGCGGTCACCGACGACACCGTGTACCTGGGCGGTGACTTCACCACGGTCGGCGGCAGCGCGCACGCCCGGTACGCGGCGGTGGACGCCGCCAGTGGCGCGGTCGAGCCGTTCCAGGCGGACGTCGACGAGCCCGGCCGGGCCGTCGCCGTCACCCCGGACGGCAAGGACGTGATCCTCGGCGGCGACTTCTTCACCGTCAACGGCGCGAACTCCCACGCCCTGGCCGTCGTCGACGCCACCACGGGCGACACCGTCCGCACCTACCCGGGGTTCATCGAGACCAACTCGGTGGTCAAGGCGCTCGACACCGACGCCACCGGCTTCTACACCGGCAACGAGGGCACCGGCGGCGGCGTCTTCGACGGCCGGATCGCGCTGGACCTGTCCACGCTGAACCAGCGCTGGCGCGACACCTGCCTGGGCGCCACCCAGGCCGTCAAGTCCTACCAGGACGTGCTCTACAGCGCCTCGCACGCGCACGACTGCTCCAGCGTCGGGGAGTTCCCCGACGGCCGCCGCCACCACCTGCTCGCCGAGCCGACCACCGGCACCAGCAAGCTGGGCTGGTTCCCGGACACCAACGACGGCCTGGGCGAGGGCATCGGCCCGCGCGCCATGGTGGTCTCCGAGACGTCCGGCAACAAGTACATGTGGGTCGGCGGCGAGTTCACCACCGTCAACGGCTCCCCCGCCCAGGGCCTGACCCGGTTCGCGGCCTCCCCCGACACCGGGGCGCCCACGGTGCCGTCGGTCGGCGCCGAGTCCGTGGTGCCCACCGAGGCCCACGTGCGCTGGCGGGCGAGCCTGGACACGGACGACACGAAGCTGACGTACAAGGTGTACCGCAACGGCGGCTCCACACCCGTGTACACGGTCGACGGCGACTCCGTGGAGTGGTCACGCCCGCAGCTGTCGTTCACCGACAAGGACGTCACCCCCGGCACCACCTACAGCTACCGGGTGACGGCCACCGACGGCGCCGGCAACACCTCCGCGCTGTCCGCGACGGCCACGGTGACCGTGCCCACCTCGGCGCAGAAGTACGCCGCGAAGGTGCTCGCCGACGGCGCGAACCTGTACTGGCGCTACGACGAGTCCACCACCCCGTTCATCGGCGACACCTCGCCGGGTGACCGCAGCGGCATCGCCGTGAACGGGCCGTCGCTGCGCCAGACCCCGGCCGCGGTGACCGGTCCGTCCACCGCCATCGGCTTCGACGGCACCGACCAGTCGGTCTACAGCGACAAGCGCACCACGGTGCCGGGCCCGTACTCGATCGAGACCTGGTTCCGCACGACCACCACCCGGGGCGGCAAACTCGTCGGGTTCGGCGACAACACCACCCGGGCCAGCGGCAACTACGACAAGCACGTCTACCTGCGCGACGACGGCCGGCTGGTCTTCGGCGTGTACACGGGCGGCACCCGCACCATCACCTCGCCCGGCAGCTACAACGACGGCTCCTGGCACCACGTCGTCGCCACCCAGGGTTCCTCCGGGATGGCGCTGTACGTGGACGGCACCCGGGTGGGCACGCTGGCCGAGACGGGCAACCAGAGCTACAGCGGCTACTGGCACGTCGGCGGCGACAACCTGAACGGCTGGCCGAACCAGCCCTCCAGCGCCTACTTCGCCGGGCAGATCGACGAGACGGCGATCTACCCGTCGGCGCTGAGCGCGGACCAGGTCAAGAGCCACTACACGCTGGCGTCGGCCCCGGCCGACAGCGTGCAGACGCTGCGGGCGTCGGACGACACCTACGTCAACGCCGGTGCCGCCGGCACCAACTACGGCACCTCCACCTCACTGGCGGTGCGCGGCAGCGCGGCGTACGAGACGTATCTGCGGTTCGACCTGCCGTCGGCCCCGGCCGGCACGGTGCTCAAGAGCGCGCGCCTGGCGGTGAAGACCACGACGCTGAGCAGCGCGGGCAGCACGGACGACATCTCCGTGCGGCCGGTCACCGGGAGCTGGACGGAGACCGGGACGACCTACACCTCCAGGCCCGCGGTGTCCTCGACCGTGGTCGGCACCCTGAGCGGGGCCGCCGACGTCTCCACGGTCTACTCGGCCACGCTCGACACCGCGGCGCTCTCCCCGGCGCTGGGCGGCACCTGTGACCTGGCGCTGACCAGTACCGGCACGGACGCGCTGTGGCTGTGGTCGAGCGAGGCGCCGGCCGCGGAGAACACCCCGCAGCTGGTGCTGACGTTCGGGGCGCCGTAGGCCCTGTCGTCCGCTGTGCGGGGCGCCGGTCCGCGGGCCGGCGCCCCGCACACCCTCCCTCCGGGTCCGCACCGGCCGTGCGGGCCCGCCGCCGCACCCAGGCCCGTCGGGGCCGCAGGAGCCACCATGCACACTCGTACCCTCCGGCCCGCTCGACGCGGTGCCGGCGCCGTCGCCCTCACCGCGCTTCTCGCGCTCGCGGGGTGCAGCGCGCACGGCGGCACGCGGGCCGCGCCCCGGCCCTCGCAGAGCATCTCCGACGAGCAGGCCGCCGCCGTGCCCGACGAGCAGGCCAGCCCCCGCGTCGAAGGCCCGTCGGCCGCCCCGAAGGCGAGCCCGAGCCCCACCGGGGGGCCCGTGCTGCCCGACGCGAAGATCACCCCGGCGACCGGTTCCTTCACCGCCCGGGAGAAGAAGTACCTGCACGGGCGGGTGCCGGTGAACATGGACCCGGCCGCCGTGCTCCAGGCCGGCCAGGAAGCCTGCCAGCGCATCGAGCGCACCGCCGCCCATGACAAGGACGCCGCGATCGGGGCGCTCGTCGCCCACGAGATACCGGCCGCCGACGACGCCGTGGACCAGCTGTGCCCGAAGCTGAAGCCGCTGCTGCGCACCGCCGCGACCGGCTTCCCCGACGGCACGCGCGACAAGCCCCGGGCGGGCGCCTACCGGGCGCTGACCACTGCGCAGGGCTGCACCTGGAAGGCGCTCGGCGCGGGCGGGCGGGTCCTCGCGTCCGGCCCCGGCCCGGGCGGTGCGAAGAAGGTGACCGCGCAGGTCCCCTCCGGGACGCTCACGTTCGTCTCCTCGGGCTGCTACGCCTGGCTGCCGGCCTAGGGTCTGTCCGGCGGATCACGTCGCAGGGAACTCACGGCGACTGATCTGCCCAGGTGAGCGGGGCATGGTGCGTCCCTGTGCAAGGCGGAGGAGGGAGTCGACGCGGAGCGTCGGCGAGTGACGACAACGCCGCCTGGGGGTACCCCCTGCTCGAAGAGCTTGGGGGAGTGCCAGGCCCCGCCTCTGCGGCATGGTCCGCCGGACAGGCCCCAGGTCTCCGGTCGCTGGAGCCGGCCGCCCTTGATCTCCCCGGTCGCCACGCCCGGCGGCCCGTGCTTGCGCCGGTCGCTAGGGCCGGCCGCCCGCGCGGGCCCGTTCGTACACGTCGAGCAGCGTGCCGAGGACCGCGTCCATGGAGAACGTCTCGGCGGTCAGCTTGCGGGCCGCCGCCGAGGCGGCGTGGCGCACGGCCGGCTCCAGCAGGTCCAGGACCGCCGGGGCGATGCCGTCCGGGCCGGTCACCACGCGCCCGGCCCCGGCCCGGTGCACGTCGCGGGCCAGACCGTTGGAGCCGGTGACGACGACCGGCGTGCCCACGGCCATCGCCTCCAGCACCGACATCGGGAACGGTTCGTCCACCGACGGCAGCACGTAGACGTGCGCCCGGCGCAGCTCCTCAGTCATGCGCTCCTTGGTGAGCGGCCCCGGGCAGCTCACCTTGTCCGCCAGGCCCAGGTCGTCGATCCGGCGGCGTACGGCGGCGAGTTCGCCCTCGTCCGGGCCGGCCACGACGAAGGTCGCCTCCGGCTGCCGGGCCAGGATCGCGGGCGCGGCGTCCACCAGATCGACGGGGCGTTTGCGGGCCTGCAGCCGCGCCGCGTACAGGATGCGCGGCGGCCCCTGCGGGGCGGGGCCCTCGGGCTGCGCGGGAACGCCGTTGACCAGGCGGACGGCCCGGTCCAGGCGCGGGCCGCCCACCACGGCGTCCAGGTCGCGCCGTTCGCGCTCGGTGAGGTGCAGGACGGCGGCCGCGCCGCGCAGCACCCGGCGCACCGCGACCGCGTCCAGCAGCCGGGCCGAGCGCCGCTCGCTGGGGTCGACCATGCCGTGCGTCTGCAGCACCAGCGGCCGCCCGGCGCGCAGCGCGGCGAGCGCCACCGGCAGCGTCACCAGATCGCGCGCCAGATGCACATGGACCACGTCGGCCGATCGCACCAGCCGGTGGGCGCCGGCGAGGAGGGCGGGGGAGGTCAGGCCGCTGAAGCCCAGCGGCAGCACCCTGCGGGCCCGGTGGAGGCGGGCGGGCACGCCCTCCACCTCGGTCGGCAGCGGGCGCGCGAAGCCGTCGGCGAGGGCGGTGAGGCGGGCGTCGTGGCCGCGTTCCCGCAGGCCCTGGCAGAGGTTGAGGGCCACGCGCACCGGGCCGCCGAAGGCGTGGGTGGGGCTGTGCAGGGTGACCGCGTGCAGGACTCTCACGCCGGCTCCTCGACGGGACGGCGCCGGTTGTCGGCGGTGTGCAGGGTGAGGTCGGGCAGGTCCTGGTGGAGGACCGCGCCGGCGCCGACGACGGCGCAGCGGCCGACCTTCACCCCGGCCAGGACGGTGGCCCGGGCGGCGATCCAGGCGCCGTCGCCCACGGTGATCGGCGCGTTGCGGTAGCGGAAGTCGGCGGCGCGGTGGTCGTGGCTGCCGGTGCACAGCAGCGCCTCCTGCGACACGCACACGTGGGCGCCGAGGGTGACGGGCTCCAGGTTGAGGATCCACGCCCCCTCCCCGATCCAGGCATGGTCGCCGATCCTCAGCTTCCACGGCCACAGCACCCGCACCCGGTGGCGGATCAGCACACCCTGGCCGATCTCGGCGCCGAAGGCGCGCAGCAGTGCCACCCGCAGGCGGGCCGGAGTGAACCAGGCCATGAAGACCGTGTTCATCACCGCGAACCACAGTGCCTGGACAAGTGTGCCGCGCCCCTTGTCGTACCCGGCCAGTGTGAAGGCCGACAGATCACGCATCGATGCGTCCCCCCATCCGTCCCCGGGGCAGGGTGCTCTGCACGGCGCGCACCACGTCCAGGTACGGGCTGCGGTGCGCGGCCAGACCGCGGGCGAGCAGGTCCAGGGCCGGGCGGTGCTCGTGCAGCAGGGCCGTGCCCGGGCCGGGGCAGCGGGCGGCGAACTCCAGCAGGGCCGGGAGGTGGTCGGGCAGTTCCCCGTCGGCCGGTTCCCAGCCGTGCTCGCGCATCCGGGCCTTCAGGGCGGCCAGCGAGGCGCCGCGGCGGCGGGTGTCGCCGTCGGTGTAGTGGGTCAGGTGCAGGGTGCGCCGACGGCTGCGGTCGAAGGTGGTGACGTAGCGGGCGGCGAGGTCGAGCGGCTCCACGGTGGCGGCCCACCGGCAGAACCCGAGCAGCAGCGCCGGGGCCCCGCCGGGGAGCCGGGCCAGCGCGTCGGCCACCTGCCGCCGCCGCTCGGGCCAGGTGTCGTCGGGGTAGTCCAGCAGGAGGGACGCGGCCTGGTGGACGGCTTGGTGGACGGCCCGGTGGGCGCCGCGCGGCGTGGTCGTCCGGCCGGTCATCCCGCCGCGCCCTTGCGCGCGGGCCGCTCCGGGAACAGGCCGCGCGGCCGGCCGCGGCCGTTCCAGTTGAGCAGGTTGACCCGGCCGCGCAGCGACATGCCGCCGGGCGCGGTCGCTGCCGGGGCCGGGGGCGCGTGGAAGGTCTCCGGGTCGTACAGCGCGTGGCCGCCGCCGGGGTCGAGGCCGCACCCCGCGGGGGCGTCCGCGTCCCCGCCGCCGGCGACGTACGTCGTGGGGACGACGTACCGCTCCTCGTACTTGGCCAGGGCCAGCAGCCGGTACATCGCCTCCAGGTCGTGCTCCTCCATGCCGACACCGCGGGCGATCGACGGGTCGCGTTCCTCGCCGAGGTTGATCCGCCGCATGTGGGCGCGCATCGCGGCCAGCCGGCACAGCGCGGCCTCGACGGGCGCCGGGTCCCCGGCGGTCAGCAGCCCGGCCAGGTACTGCACCGGGATGCGCAGCGCGTCGATGGCGCCGAACAGGGCGGCCGGGTGCTCGCCGTCGTGGCCGTCGCGGGTCAGCGCCTCCACCACGGGGGACAGCGGCGGGACGTACCAGACCATGGGCAGGGTGCGGTACTCCGGGTGCAGGGGCAGCGCGATGCGGTACGTGGTGATCAGCTGCCGTACGGGGGAGCGGCGGGCGGCGGTGATCCAGTCGTGCGGGATCCCGGACTCCTCGGCGGCCCGCACCACCTCGGGGTCGTACGGGTCGAGGAAGCAGTCGAGCTGGGCGGCGTACAGGTCCTTGTCGTCGGGGACGGAGGCGGCCTCGCCCACCTTGTCCGCGTCGTACAGCAGGACGCCGAGGTAGCGCAGCCGGCCCACGCAGGTCTCCGCGCACACGGTCGGCTCGCCGGCCTCGATGCGCGGATAGCAGAAGGTGCACTTCTCGGCCTTGCCGGTGGCGTGGTTGAAGTACACCTTCTTGTACGGGCAGCCGCTCACGCACATCCGCCAGCCCCGGCAGCGGTCCTGGTCGACCAGGACGATGCCGTCCTCGATCCGTTTGTACAGCGCTCCCGACGGGCACACGGCCACGCACGACGGGTTCAGGCAGTGCTCGCAGATGCGCGGCAGGTGGAACATGAACGCCTGCTCGTACTCCAGGCGGACCTGCTCGTTCATCTTCTTCAGCACCGGGTCCGCGGCCAGCTGCTCCGGGCCGCCGCCCAGGTCGTCGTCCCAGTTGGGGCCCCAGGTGACGGCCGTGGGGCGGCCGTCGATCAGGGAGCGGGGGCGGGCGGTGGGCAGGTCGTTGCCGAGCGGGGCGGCGATCAGGGTCTCGTAGTCGTACGTCCAGGGCTCGTAGTAGTCCTTCAGCGCGGGCAGTTCGGGGTTGGCGAACAGGCGGGCCAGGCGGCGGGCGCGGCCGCCCGAGCGCGGTACCAGCCGGCCCCGGGCGTCCAGCCGCCAGCCGCCCTTCCACGTGTCCTGGTCCTCGTGGCCGCGCGGGTAGCCCTGGCCGGGGCGGGTCTCGACGTTGTTGAACCAGGCGTACTCGGTGCCCGTGCGGTTGGTCCAGGTCTGTTTGCAGGTGACCGAGCAGGTGTGGCAGCCGATGCACTTGTCGAGGTTCATGACCATCGCGACCTGTGCCATGCAGCGCATGTCAGTACTGCACCTCCTGGGCGCGGCGGCGGATGACGGTGCGGGCGTCGCGCTGGTTGCCGGTGGGTCCGTAGTAGTTGGGGGCGAAGGACAGCTGGGCGTAGCCGCCGATGAGGTGGGTGGGCTTGATCAGGATGCGGGTCAGGGCGTTGTGGACGCCGCCGCGCCGGCCGGTCACCTCGCTGCGCGGCACGTTCACCAGGCGTTCCTGCACGTGGTACAGGAACACGGTGCCGGGCGGCATGCGGTGGGAGACGACCGCGCGGGCCACCACCACGCCGTTCGGATTGACCGCCTCCACCCAGTCGTTGTCGGCGGCCCCGATCGCCTCGGCGTCGGCGACGGACATCCAGATCACCGGCCCGCCGCGGGCCAGGGTCTGCATGAGCAGGTTCTCCTGGTACTCGGAGTGGATGGACCACTTCGAGTGCGGGGTCAGGTAGCGCACGCTCACCTCCCGCTCGCCGGGCACCGCGTCCGCGCTCAGGTCCAGCGGGGGCCGGTAGACGGGCAGTTGCTCGCCCAGCTCGGCCATCCAGTCGTGGTCGAGGTAGAAGTGCTGGCGGCCGGTGAGGGTGTGCCAGGGCTTGAGATGCTCGGTGTTGACGGTGAAGGGGGAGTAGCGCCGGTCGGGGGCCTCCTTGCCGGACCACTCGAAGCTGGTGCCGACCTGCACGGGCCGCTGCTGGGTGTCGGAGAAGACGATCCGGCGCTCGTGCACAGACTCCGCGAGCGCGTCGAATCCGCTGTCCGGGCCGCAGCGTTCGGCCAGCCGCGCGAAACCCTCCGCGGCCAGGCGCCCGTTGGTGGTGCCGGACAGCGCGAGGATCGCCTCGCACAGCTTGACGTCGGTGTCCAGCAGCGGGCGGCCCTGCGCGGGCCCGGGGCCGGCGGCCGTGCCGCAGCGGGCGGCGAGCCGGCGCACCTCCGGACCCGGCCGGACGGTGACCCCCTTGACGGTCATGCCCTGCTCTTCGCACAGCGGACCGAGCGCGGCCAGCTGGTCGGCGACGGCGGTGTAGTCGCGTGCGACCAGGGTGAAGCGGGGCAGCGTGCGGCCGGGCACGGGCGGACGGTCGGCCTCGCGCCGGTCGGGGACGGTGCCGCCGGGCTGCGCGGCCTCGTCCGGGGTGTCGTGCTGGTGCGGGGTGGCCACCAGGTCGTACGCCACGTCCAGCCGGCCGGCGGCCAGCTCGCTGAACTTCCCCGCCAGCCCGTGGAAGATCTCGAAGTCGGTGCGGGCCTGCCAGGGCGGGCTGATCGCGGGCGAGAACGCGTGCACGTAGGGGTGCATGTCGGTGCTGGACAGGTCGTGTTTCTCGTACCAGGTGGCGGCCGGCAGCACCACGTCGGCCATCAGCGTGGTCGAGGTCATGCGGAAGTCCAGGGCGAGCAGCAGGTCGAGCTTGCCGCGCGGTGCCCGCTCGCGCCAGGTGACGTCCCTCGGGCGGGCCTCGGGCGGGGCCTCGGCCGCGTCCGCGTTGTCGCTCGCGCCGAGCAGGTGGCGCAGGAAGAACTCGTTGCCCTTGGCGGAGGAGCCGATCAGGTTGGCCCGCCACACGGTGAGCACCCGCGGCCAGTTCTCGGGGGCGTCGGGGTCCTCGCAGGCGAACGACAGCTCCCCGCTCGCCAGCCGGGCCGCCACCCACTCGCCCGGCTCGTGCCCGCTGTCGCGGACCCGGCGGCCCAGCTCCAGGGGGTTGGCGGAGAAGGTGGGCGCCGACGGCATCCAGCCCAGGCGCACCGACTGGGCGACGAGGTCGGCGGTGTGGCGGCCGGCGAACAGGCCCTTGCCGGTGGGCGCGGACAGCGCGTCGGCGCCGTGGCCGTCGTAGCGCCACTGGTCGGTGTGCAGGTACCAGTACGGGGTGCCCGCCATCTGCCGGGAGGGGCGCACCCAGTCCGCGGCCGACTGCAGCTGCTGCCAGCCGGTGTAGGGGCGGACCTTCTCCTGGCCGACGTAGTGCGCCCAGCCGCCGCCGTTGACGCCCTGGCAGCCGGTGAGCAGCAGCAGGGTCAGGAAGGAGCGGTAGATGGTGTCGGAGTGGAACCAGTGGTTGGTGCCCGCGCCCATGACGATCATGCAGCGGCCCCGGGTCTTCTCCGCCGTCTGCGCGAACTCCCGGGCCAGGCGCACCACCACCGCGGCCGGCACCGAGGTGATCGCCTCCTGCCAGGCCGGCGTGTACGGCCGCGTCGCGTCGTCGTAGCCCTCGGGCCAGTCGCCGGGCAGCCCGTCGCGGGCGACGCCGTACTGGGCGAGCAGCAGGTCGAAGACGGTGGTCACCTGCCGCCCGCCGATCTCGCGCACCGGGACCGCGCGCAGCAGCGGCTCCCCGCCGTCGAAGCGGGGCAGCGCGACCAGGGCGCTGTCGCCGCCCGTGGGCCGGTGCAGGGTCAGCTCGGGCTCGATGCCCTGCAGGTCCAGGTTCCAGCGGCCCTCCCCCTGCTTGGACCAGCGGTCGCCGAGGGTGCCGTTCGGCACGACGGGCCGGCCGGAGACGGCGTCCAGGAGCACCGGCTTCCACCGCGCCTGCGCCTCGTCCGCGTCCTCGCCGAGCCCCAGCGCGGCCGCCGTGACGAACTTGCCCGGCACGCGGGTGCCGCCCGGCCGCTCCTCCAGCTCCACCAGGAACGGCAGGTCGGTGAAGCGGCGCACATAGTCGGTGAAGTACGGCACGCGGCGGCGCACGAAGAACTCGGTGAGGACGACGTGCCCCATGGCCATCGCCAGCGCCCCGTCGGTGCCGGGGTGCGGGTGCAGCCACTCGTCGGCGAACTTCGTGGCGTCCGCGTAGTCCGGCGAGACCACGACGACCTTCTGGCCCCGGTAGCGGGCCTCGGTCATCCAGTGCGCGTCGGGGGTCCGCGTCACCGGCACGTTCGAGCCCCACAGCATCAGGTACGCCGCGTCCCACCAGTCACCGGACTCGGGCACGTCCGTCTGGTCGCCGAAGACCTGCGGGGAGGCGATCGGCAGGTCCGCGTACCAGTCGTAGAACGACACCATCGGCGCGCCGATCAGCGCCATGAACCGGGCGCCCACCGCGTGCGAGGCCATCGACATCGCCGGGATCGGGGAGAAGCCGGCCACCCGGTCCGGGCCGTACGCGGCGATGGTGTGGACGTGGGCGGCGGCCGCGATCTCCAGGGCCTCGTCCCAGCCGACCCGCACCAGGCCGCCCCGGCCGCGCGCCGCCTGGTAGCGGCGGCGCTTGTCCGGGTCGGAGGTGACCTCGGCCCACGCGGCCACGGGATCGCCGAGCCGTTCGCGGGCCTCGCGGTACATCTGCAGCAGCACGCCCCGCACGTGCGGGTGGCGCACGCGGGTCGGGGAGTACGTGTACCAGGAGAAGGACGCGCCCCGCGGGCAGCCGCGCGGCTCGTACTCGGGCCGGTCCGGCCCGGTCGTCGGATAGTCGGTCTCCTGGGTCTCCCAGGTGATCAGCCCGTCCTTGACGTACACCTTCCACGAGCAGGAGCCCGTGCAGTTCACGCCGTGGGTGGAGCGGACCACCCGGTCGTGGGCCCACCGCTCGCGGTACGGGGAGTCGTTCACGCCCTGGTCGGTGCGCAGCACCGCCCGCAGGTCAGGGGTGACCGGGGAGCGGCGCAGCGCCCGCCCGGCTCTGAGCAACCGATCGGCGGCCAGAGCCGCCGCGCGTTCCGCTTCCCGACGGGCGCCGCGCCGTCCCACAGTGCTCACATCCCCTACGAAGTCGGCTGGGACCGGGCACCGGCGCGCCGGCCCCATGGGCCGTGGCCGGCGGCGCCGGCGTTCCGGCTCCGTCAGGGTCACGCATCGCTACGCGAGGTGACCGCAGGACTACGCGGAGTTGAGCAGGGCTATACGGAGGTTGGACGGCGCTTTTCTTGCCCTTTGCAATATTTGGGCACGACAACCAGGTGAACGGTTCCTGCACGCGGCGGGGGTTTTACCGGCCTGCTCAGGAGGGCTGGGCGACCAGCAACGGGCGCAGCGCCCCCTCCCGCAGCCGGGTCACCAGCGGACCGCACAGCCAGCGGGCCGCCAGGACCAGGATCAGCGAGACGATCGTGCCGACCAGCGCGCCGACGGCCACGTCGTGCGGGTAGTGGGCGCCGACGTACACCCGGGAGGCGCCCATCGCGACGGCCGCGAGCAGCGCGATCGAGCCCAGCCAGCGGCTGGTGAGCAGCAGCGCCACGGCAAAGGCGAAGGCGACCGTGGTGTGGTTGCTGGGGAAGGCGTAGTCGTCCGGCGCCGGGCAGGCCTCGATGAGGAAGTCGTGCGGCAGCGCCCGGCAGGGGCGCGGCTCCTGGAAGACGTCCTTGATCCCGGTGTTGGCGAGGTAGGCGATGACGACGGCGAACGGCGTGGCCAGCACCCCGGCCATGACCGCGCTCCCCTCCCGCCGGGCCCGCCACCAGGCGGCCAGCAGGATCAGCACGAAGACGCCCATGCCGACGGAGGAGTACGCGGCCGCGGTGCCGTTCAGCCAGTGCGTGTGGCGCGCGAAGTCGGTGATGTCGGTGTACAGGCCGCCGTCGATGGCCGCGCCGTCGATCCCCTGCGCGGTCGGGGTGGATGTCGTCATCGGGTGGGTCTCCGGCCAGTTCTCGGGTGCGGGAGCGCTGCGGGCAACGCTGCGGGGGCGCGGCAGTGGCGTCCCCGTGACGTCCGATTGTCCCGCAGGTGAACGTCTACAGCTTGGTAGACGTTAGCAGTCGGGTGACCGGTTGCCCGGGGGCGCTCATCGCCCGGTGTGACGGTGGCGACGCCGGTGAGGGTGGGCAGCGCGGCGACGACGGCCCGTACCCCGCGCACCGTCTGTGCCGCCCCGTCCGCCGACGCCCCGGTCGCCGCCACCCCGGACGCCGTCCGTGCCCGGCGGCGGGCCAGGGCGGCCAGGCCCAAGCAGACGGGGATGATCAGCAGGGTGCGGGCCAGCTTGACCACAACGGCCTGGTCCGCCGCCGGGCCGCCGTAGGTGGTGGCGGCGGCGACCACCGACGACATGTCGTTGACAGCGGTGCCCGCGAACAGGCCGAAGGCGTGCTGGCCCATGCCCAGCAGATGGCCGAGCGCCGGGAAGGTCAGCACCGCGGCGATGTTGAAGACGAAGATCGTGGAGACGGCGTACGCCACCTCGGCCTCCGCCGCGCCGATCACCGGCGTGACCGCGGCGATCGCCGACGCGCCGCAGATGCCCGTGCCGACGCCGATCAGGGTGCGCAGATCCCCGCCGATGCCCAGGCGGCGGCCCAGCCGGTACGCCGCCGCCAGGCAGGCGGCGAGGGTGACGACCATGACGGGCAGCGATCCGACGCCGACCCGCACCCCCTGCCCCAGGGACAGCTGCGCGCCCAGCACCACCACCGCGGCCTGGAGCACCCCGCGGCCGGCGAACGCGATGCCCGGCCGCAACCGGTCCCCCGGCCGCACCGCGACGGCCACCAGCACGCCCAGCACGATCCCGGTCACCGGACCGCCGACCACGGGGGCCAGCCGGCCCAGGGCGGTGGCGACGACGGCGATCCCGCTGGCGAGGGCCAGGCCGGGCAGACGCGCCAGGCCGCCGGACAGACGCTCCGCACCGCCGGACCGGCGTGCCGCACCGGGCCGGTCCACCCCGCCGGGGCTGCCGGAGGCGGCTGCCGGAGCGCTCCGGTGCGGGGTCCGGGAGGTGACGGGGCGGGCCTGCGGCGCGGCTGGGCGGGAGCTGGTGTCGGTCATGATCACCACTGTGGGCGCGTCCGGCCCGCCGCTGTAGCCCTCGATCGAGCAGGAGGTCATAGCCACACTGCATGAGATGCTCATACGCTACCGTTGTGACCGGGCCTACGCTGGCGTCGTGACCGAGCAGCCCGCACCGCCCCAGCAC
>NZ_LR732544.1:7154285-7159421 GCF_902506575.1 Streptomyces mexicanus
GCACCTGGTCCTCGGTGCCGCACACCTCCAGCGCGACCGGGCAGCGCGGATGGAACGCGCACCCGGACGGCACCGCGGCCGGATCCGGCGGGTCGCCCGGCAGCCCGCGCGGCGCGAACCGCGACGCGGGGTCGCCGATCCGCGGGAACGCCCCCGACAGCGCCCGGCCGTAGGGGTGCCGGGCGTCCTCGTAGACCTGCCGGGCCGGGCCCTCCTCGACCACCCGGCCCGCGTACATCACCGCGAGCCGGTCGCAGGTGTCGGCCAGCACGGCCAGGTCGTGACTGATCATCATCAGGCCCACGTCCTGCTCGCTGACCAACTCCTCGATCAGCCGCAGGATCTGCGCCTGGATCATCACGTCGAGGGCGGTGGTGGGCTCGTCGGCGACGATCAGCCGCGGGTCGCAGGCCAGCGCCATCGCGATCATCACGCGCTGGCGCTGCCCGCCGGACAGCTCGTGCGGGTACGCGTTCGCCCGCGCCGCCGGCAGCCCCACCTGCTCCAGCAGCTCGCCGGCCTTCTTCTTCGCGCCCGCCGGGGTGGCCTTGCGGTGCAGCAGGATCGGCTCGGCGATCTGGTCGCCGACCCGGTGCACGGCGTTCAGGGAGTGCATCGCGCCCTGAAAGACGATCGACGCCCCCGCCCAGCGGACCGCGCGCACCCGCCCCCACTTCATGGCGAGCACGTCCTCGCCGTCCAGCAGGACCTGACCCTCGACCCGGGCCCTGGCCGGCAGCAGCCGCAGCAGCGCGAGGGCCAGCGTGGACTTGCCGCACCCGGACTCGCCCGCGATGCCGAGCTTTTGGCCCGCGTCGAGGGACAGATCGACGCCCCGGACGGCGGCCGCGCCACCCGGGTAGGTCACCCGCAGATCCCGTACCTCCAGCAGGCTCATCGCGCCACCCCCAGCCTGGGGTTGAGAACGGCCTCCATCGCGCGCCCGCACAGCGTGAACGCCAGCGCGACCAGCGCGATCGCGATGCCCGGCGGCACCAGGTACCACCAGTCGCCCGAGCTGACCGCGCCCGCCTCCCGCGCGTCCTGCAGCAGCCCGCCCCACGACACGACCGTCGGGTCCCCGAGCCCGAGGAAGGCCAGGGTCGCCTCCGCCAGGATCGCCGAGGAGATGATCAGCGTCGTCTGCGCGAGGATGAGCGGCATCACGTTGGGCAGCACGTGCCGGGACATGATGTGCCAGTGCCCGCCGCCGAGCGCCTTGGCGCGTTCGATGTACGGCCGTGACTCCACCGCCAGGGTCTGCGCGCGCACCAGCCGGGCGGTCGTCGGCCAGGTGGTCACACCGATCGCGAGGATCACCGTGCCCAGCGACCGGGACAGCACGGTGGCCAGCGCGATCGCCAGCACCAGCGTCGGCATCACCAGGAACCAGTCCGTCACCCGCATGATCACCGTGGCGTACCAGCCGCCGAAGTGCCCGGCGGTGATGCCGATGACCGCGCCGATCGCCACCGACAGCACGGCCGCGAGCAGCCCCACCAGCAGCGAGACGCGCGCCCCCCAGATCACCAGCCCCAGCAGGTTGCGCCCGAACTGGTCGGTGCCCAGCGGGAACTGCCCGCTCGGGCTCTGCAGCGGCCGGCCCGGCGCGCCGGTCACGCTCGCCACGTCCGACCCGACGGTCAGCGGCGCGGTCAGCGCCAGCAGCGCGAACAGCACCAGGGCGGCGAGCCCGAACATGCCCGCGCGGTGCTTGCGGTACTCCGCCCAGAACCGTGCGGCGGAGGCCCGGCGGCGCTGCCGGGCGAGGGCGCGCGGACTGCGCGTCGCGGCGCTCCCGGCGGAAGCGGTGGCCGTAGGGGGCTGCGGTGTCTTGGCGGTCGTCATCGGCCCACCCTCGGATCGAGCAGCGGATACAGCAGGTCGGCGAGGGTGTTCATGACGATCACCGCCGCGGCGAAGACGAAGAACAGCCCCTGCACCAGCGGCAGATCGGGCACGCTCAGCGCCTGGTAGAACAGCCCGCCGAGCCCCGGCCAGGAGAAGACCGTCTCGACGAGGATGACTCCGGCGACCGTCCGGCCCAGATTGATGAAGATCAGCGTCACGGTCGGCAGCAGCGCGTTGGGCACGGCGTGCCGGCGCCGCACCAGGTCGTCGCGCAGGCCCTTGGCCCGGGCGGTCGTCAGATAGTCGCCGCCCATCTCGTCCAGCAGCGCCGACCGGGTGACCAGCAGCGTCTGCCCGTACTCCACCGCGACGAGCGTCACCACCGGCAGGACCAGATGGTGCACGACGTCGACGACGTGCGCGAAGCCCTCCTTGCCGCCCGACTCCATGCCCCCGGTCGGGAACAGGCCCGGGATCGGACCCACACCCACCGACAGCACGATGATCAGCAGCAGTCCCAGCCAGAAGGACGGGATGGAGTACAGGGTCAGCGCCAGCCCGGTGTTGAGGCGGTCGCCGAGCCCGCCGTGCCGCCAGGCCGCACGGGTGCCCAGGAAGATGCCCAGGGCGGTGTAGAGGACGAAGGCCGTGCCGGTGAGCAGCAGCGTGTTCGGCAGCGCCTCGGTGATCTTGTCGATGACGGGCACGTGGAACTGGTACGAGGTGCCCAGGTCCCCGGTCAGCGCCTTGCCGCAGTAGTCGGTGAACTGCTGCCACAGCGGCAGATCGAGCCCGAACTCGCGCCGGTAGGCGGCGATCTGCTCCGCCGACACCGGGCGGCCCCCGGTCATGACCTTCACCGGATCGCCCGGGATCAGCCGGAACAGGAAGAAACTGGTGACGAGCACGGCGAGCAGCGAGATCGCCGCACCGGCCAGTTTGCCCGCCGCGTAGCGCAGATACGCGGCGGCGGTGCGCGCCCGCGGCGCGCGCCCGGCGCCCGCCGGCCCGGTGACCTCCGGACCGGCGACGGCCGTTCCCCCGACCATCGAGGGGGTTGCTTCAGCGGTCATGGTGCGTGCCTGCCTACTCGCGGTCTTCGGCGGTGGAGCGGCGGCGCACCGCGAAGAGCACACCGAGTCCGGCCACCACCACGACACCCACGACGATCCCGATGACGACCCCGGTGGAGGACGAACCGCCCGAGGAGTCGGAGGAGTCGGCCGGCACGGCCGACCACCAGCTCCAGTAGCCGTCCTGCCCGTAGATGTTGCCAGCGGCCGACGGCATGGTGGTGATCGACTTGATCTGGTCCGTGCGGTAGGCCTCCACCGCGTTCGGGTAGGCCATGACGTTCATGTACCCCAGGTCGTACAGGCGCGACTCCATCTGCTTGACGATGTCCGCCCGCTTGGCCGGGTCGTACTCGGCGAGCTGCTTGGCGTACAGCTCGTCGTACGTCTTGTCGCAGATGAAGTTGTCGGTGGCGCCGGTGTCCTTCGGGGTCTGCGGGCGGGCCGCGCAGGTGTGGATGGACAGCACGAAGTCGGGGTCGGGGTTGACGGACCAGCCGTCGAAGGCCAGGTCGTACTTGCCGGCCAGCCACGGGTCGGTGACGTTGTCCAGGCAGTCCAGGGTGACCCCGATGCCGAGCTTGCCCCACCACTCCTGCAGGTACTTGCCGACCGCCTTGTCGTTCGGGTCGGTGGCGTGGCACAGCACCCGGTAGTTCAGCGGTTTGCCGTCCTTGCCGACGCGCTTGCCGTCGCCGTTCTTCTTGTAGCCCGCCTCATCGAGCAGCTGCGCCGCCTTCGCCGGGTCGTACGCCAGCTCCTGGCTCGCCGAGGGCTTCCAGAAGTACTGCGCGAAGCGCGGCGGGATGTAGCCCTGGCCCTCGACGGCGTGGCCCTGGAAGACCTTGTCGATGATCGTCTTGCGGTCCACCGCCATGAACAGCGCGTGCCGCACCCGCTGGTCCAGCAGCGACGGGTCGCCGTCACCGAACTTCTGGCCGTTCTTCGCCTGCGCGCCCGGGTTGGTGGCCAAGGCGTAGAAACGGCGTCCAGGGGCGTCGTTGACGTGGATGTTCTTGTCGCCCTTGAGCGAGGCGGCCTGCGCGGGCGTCAGCGAGGGCGAGCCGGCCACGAAGGAGACCTCGCCCTTGCGCAGGGCGGCCACCGCGGCGTCCTGGTCCTTGTAGTAGCGGAAGACCAGCTCGTCGAACTTCGGCGCGCCGCGCCAGAAGTCCTTGTTGGCCTTCAGCCGCACATAGCTGTCCGCCTTGTAGCCGGTGAGGACGAACGGCCCGTCGCCGACGATCGGGAAGGTCTTGTCGTTGTTGAACTTCGAGAAGTCCTTGACCTTCTCCCATATGTGCTTGGGCACGATCGGCACGTCCAGCGCCGTCATCGTGGCCTGCGGCTTCTTCAACCGGATCACCAGCTGGGTGGGGCTGGGCGCGGTGACCTTCGCGAAGTTGCCGACGAAGCTGCCGTTGGCGGTGGCGGCACCGGAGTCGGTCATCATCTTGGTGAACGTCCACGCCGCGTCCTCGGCGGTGACCGGCTGCCCGTCCGACCACTTCACCCCGGAGCGGATCGTGTACGTCCACGTCAGTTTGTCCGGCGAGGGCTCCCACTTGGTGGCCAGCGCGGGGACGGGATGGGCGTCCTTGGGGTCGTAGTTGGTCAGGTACTCGTACATCAGCCGGCCGATGCTCGTGCTGACCAGCTTCACCGCCAGGAACGGGCTGAGCGAGTCCACGCTCTGCGCGACGGCGACGGTGAGCACCTTGTCGCTGTGCTCGCCCTTCTCGGCCTGCGCCGCGCGGGCCGGCTGCGCGGCCGCGGTCATCGGGGTCGCGAGCCCGGAGGCGAGGGCGAGAGCGGCGGCGCCCGCGGCGGCGAGCAGCCGCGTCCTCCTCCGGCCGGGGCCGGTGCGTGCTCTGCCTCTGCCTCTGCCGTGCTGATCGTGTGTGTTCATGGCTCGGTGACCTCGCGTCGTCGCTCGCGAGGACGGTGGCGCGTCCCGCGCGAGGCGGTGGGAACAGGCTTGAACGAACTCGAACGGGCTGAACCGGCTTGATCGGATGAACGTCGGCGGAATGAAGTGTGTGTCTATCAGCGGCAGTCTGCGCGCGTCAACGGTGTGTCAAACCCCATCTGGCCTGCGGAAATAACAAGTTGACCGACCTGACACCCCCATTGGTGGAGACCTCTGACGCCTTGCTGGTGAGAGCGTGGCGGCGAAATCCGGTGGGTCGGGGGGCGGGGAGAGAGGTGGATG
>NZ_LR732632.1 GCF_902506575.1 Streptomyces mexicanus
CCCCCGCCCCCCGGCCGCCGGCAGCGGGCAGCCGCACACGCCGGCCCTCCCCCTCGTCGAGCCATCGGCGCCCAAGGACGCGGTGCGGCCCGCGGACCGCACCGCGGTCAGTCCCCGGCAAGCCCTGCTCGACCGCGCCGCCGACCTGCTCGGGCTGGCTCCCTCCCAGGTGGACGTGCGCCGCCCGCTGTGCGCGCTGGGGTTGGATTCCCTCATGGCCGCGCAACTGAGGCAGCGGCTCCTCGCGGATCACGGCATCGACATCCCCCTGGGACGCCTCCTGGCGCAGGCACCGGTCGAGGAGATCCTGTCCGACATCGCCGCGGCGTAGAGCCTCTCGCGGGGCGGCCGACGCACCCCTGGGGTGGTCGGCCGCCCCGCTTGTTCCCCGAAACGGAGACTGTGAGTCATCCATGGACTGTGGTATAAGAATGAGTGGGGCCGGGGCCCGAGCGGGCGGCAACCGGCGAGGGCGGAGACGCAGGAGAGTCGTTCGACATGCCACTGCGGACCCGGACGTCCATCCGCCGCACTGAGCCGCGACGCACGTCTCTGTCCTGTTACCGATCGCGCACGTGCAGGAGGAAGAGATGAACACGTCCCCACCCGAGAGCAAGGCCCAGCCCCTGGGGCGGCGCGAGCGGAACAAGATCAAGATAAAGGAGCGCCTGTACACGGCGGCGCTGGAACTCTTCGCCGAGCACGGATACGAGCAGACGTCCGTCGACGAGATCGCCGAACGCGCCGATGTCGCCCGCGGGACCTTCTTCAACCACTTCCAGCGCAAGGAAGACCTCATCAGCACCTGGGGCGAGCGGCGCAGGGAACGGCTGGTGGCCGTCATGGCCGACGCCCTGCCCGACGAGGCCGGCGCCGCCGAGCGCCTGCGCCGCTGCATGACCATCCTGGGCCGTATCAACGAAGAGGAGCACGAGAGCGCCGCCGCGATGCTGATCGCCTGGGTGAAGGCCGGCCGGCCCCTCATGGAGGAGCCGTACGTCGCCGAGCTCTTCGCGGAGATCATCGAGGACGGCAGGAAGAACGGCGAACTCCGCCAGGACATTCGTCCGCGGCAGGTGGGAAACGTCCTCCGGGACATCTATCTGGGGACCTTGTACCGATGGTTCCGTGACGTGGAGGTCGAACTCGACGGCAAGTTGGAGCAAGAGCTGCTGGAGGCCACCGAGTTGCTGCTGAACGGCATCGTGGCCCGGCCCTGAGGGGCCGGGCGCGCCGGGGCCGGACGCCGGTACGATGCAGTCTCCGTCGAGGCGCACAGAAAAGAGCACGGTGAACAAGGCCCGGATATCTCTCACGGTGGTGGCGTGCGCTTTCATGGCCGTCGCGTGCGGCGGAAGCGACTCGGCCGTCGACACCTCGCGTCTGACGGACCCGGAGAAGCAGTGGGTCGAGTTCTCCTACGCACACGAGAGGAACGACCAGGTCAAACGGACCTGGGAAGAACTGTCCGCTGACGGCGTCAAGTCCTACCTCCGCCGGCAGCGTCCCCGTCTGTGCGGCGACACCGCGGCGTTGATGCGGAGCCTGAAGGACGCGGGCTACACGGCCGAGGACATGCAGGAGTACGAGGAGAAGACCGAGGAACTGATCTGCTCCCACCTGTAGAGCGGGTCCGAGCGGACCGGGCGGAGTCAGAGCCGATCGAGAGGGTCGCATGGACCAACACCCCGGAGAAGCCTTCCCTTTCGAAGAACTCTGGCACAGGTTCCGGGGATGGCTCCTTCGCAACGCCCCCGAGGACCACCACGCATTGCGTCCGGGTGCGTCCGGCGCGGAGCTGTCCGCACTGGAGGAAGAGCTGGGTTTTCCGCTCCATGACGATCTGAAGTCGCTGCTCTCGACGCACAACGGTGTCACCCCGCGCAGATCGAGCACCCAGGCCGGTGCCTTCCTCCTCGGGTACAGCCTGCTCGACACCGCGGACATTCTGGAGTGGCAGCAGAACCTGGCCGACACGGCGCGGGAGGCCGTGGAGGAAGGTTGTGAGGACGAGGTGATCGGACGCACGGCCCATCAGCGGTGGGTTCCCTTCGCCCAGTGCCTCACCGGCGATCTGCTCTTCGTCGACCACCGCGGCGAGCGCGAAGGAGAGGTGGGAGAGCTCTGCTTCGGCTCGCCCGAGTACCTGTGGCTGTGGCCGGGCATGGGCCTGATGCTGCACGACCTGTGCGCCGCGGTCGACGGCATGTCGCCGCTTCCCCGCCTCGACCGCCGTCCCCGGGTCCACGAAGGGCGGATGCTGGAATGGGTCGCGAGCTGACCTCTGGGAACGCCGCCAGAACCTACTGGCTTCTGCCTCCGCAGGCGCTGGCCTTTCCGTAGAACTGCGCTTGCGTATCTCGCCCGCAGGGGAAGAGGAGCCCGGCATCGGCGGGCGTCCGGCCGCACGGCCGATCCGGCGGGGCGACGACCGAGGTGGGCGGGTTGGTACCGTCGACGGTGCGGCCGGCGCCGGTCGCGCCGGCATGGCACGGCACAGCACGAACAGGGAACAGGCGAGGGAACGGCCGTGGTGATCGACAAGGTGGCATGGGTCCGCATCGAGGACGGACGTGTCCTGTGCGCCCGTTCCCGAGGCAAGGACGTCTACTACCTGCCGGGCGGCAAGCGGGAGCCGGGCGAGAGCGACCTGCAGACGCTGGTACGGGAGATCACCGAAGAGGCCGGTGTCCTCCTGCGCGCCGAGACCGTCTCGCCGCTGGGCAGCTTCGAGGCACAGGCCGACGGCCGTGCCGAGGGTGTGACGGTACGCATGACGTGCTTCACCGGCGACTACACCGGCCGGCTCACACCCCGCAGCGAGATCGAGGACCTGGCCTGGCTGGGCTACGCCGACCGCCACCGGGTCTCCGGCGCGAGCCGGGCCGTCTTCGAGCACCTCCACCGCGCGGGGATGCTGGCGTAGGCGGTCGGGGCGCCGGCGCGGCGTGAGCAGGGCGCTGCCCTTCTCCCCCGCCGCATCCCCTCCTTCCCCGAGGCCCTTTCCGCTCGGGTCACCTCCCTTTGCGATCACACCCGGCACCTGTTGCGATGCTGTGTGCGGCCCACGGCCGCCTGCTCGGGGCCGGGAACGCGGGAAGGAAGAGCGGATGGCGGAGCGGCGCAACATCGTCCTGGCCGTGACGGGGGCCGGTGGCACACGTATGGCCCGGTTCGTGCTGGAGGCGCTCGTCAAGGACGAGCGGGTCGGGCAGGTGGACCTGATGGTCTCCCCGGCGGGCCGCCGGCTGATCGCGCACGAGACCGGCCGGGACGCGTCCGGGCCGGCGGCCGAGCTGGTGCTGGGCGGCCCGGCCCCGGACAAGGTCGTCGCCTGGGATCCGGAGGACCTGGCCGGCGGGCCGACCTCCGGCAGCTATCCCTCCTGGGGCATGCTCGTGGTGCCCTGCGCGCTGGGTGTGGCCGGACGTATCGCCCACGGCACGGCGAACACCCTGATCGAACGGGCCGCCGACGTGATGCTCAAGGAGCGGCGCCCACTGGTGCTGTGTGTGCGCGAGACGCCGTTCAACCTCATCCATCTGCGCAACCTCACCCAGGTGGCGGAAGCGGGCGGCACCGTCTACCCGATGATCCCCACCTTCTACAACGTGCCCCGGACGGTGGACCAGTTCTACGAGGAGTTCACCGTCCGGCTGCTGGGTTTCATCGGCCTGCAGCAGACCGACTACTACGCCTACTCGGGCGCGGAGTCCCCGGCGCACCACGACCGGGCGGGCCACCCCTGAGACGCGGTGGCCGATCCGCCGTGCGCGCGGGTGCGGAACGCGGTGGGTGTCTCGCCGGTGCACCGCCGGAAGAACAGGGTGAAGACCGTGGCGGAGGTGAAACCGAGCCGGTCGGCAACCTGCACGGGGGCAAGGTCGGTGTGCACCAGGAGGCGTTCGGCATCCAGGGCGACGCGGCGCTCGAAACCTCCCGGCCCTGCGGCACCACGTCCACGGGTGTCAGAGATCGCCGGGTGTGCCCAGGCCGGTCAGGGCGCCGACCGGGTCCGTGTCGGGGGTGCCGCGCGGCCACCAGTCCTCGCGGCCCGGCTCGGACTCGTACGCGTACCACAAGCCGTCCCGGCCCAGGCGGAGCTGGAGGTGGCCGAGGGGGTGCGTGAGCCGGTTGCGCCACGGCCGGAACGCGGGCAGGTCGGCGGCCAGCAGCAGCGGACGGGCCCGGTCGAACCGGCCGGCCGGGGGGTCCCAGGGCTCTTCGAGGACGGCCAGTCCCTCCGCTCCGCCCTGCCGCCAGGCGGCCACCGCGCGGGCCAGGTCGGCCGTGCCGCGGCCGGTGGCCGAGGCGAGCGCGGCGTACAGGGAGCGGGTGGCGGCGGTCAGCCCCGAACCGGGGCGGGCGGCCGCGAGCCGTACCGCGTCCTGCCACAGCGTGAGACCGCCCACCGGGTCCCGGCCGGTGGTGAGCAAGGCGTGGGCACGGGCCGCGGCGTCCGTCGCCAACTGGTCCAGGGCGAACGGATCCGGGCCGCCCGGGGCCGCCGGGTAGACCGGAGGCTGCTCGGGGTGCGCGGGCGCCGGCGACGGCGCGGGCAGGGGCGGTGGGGCGCCGCGGCGCGCGAGGACGTCACTGGCGCGCACGCCCGGCAACGGATCCGGCCGCCGCTCCCGCGCGGCACGGGCCGCGCGGGTGGCGTTCCGCCGGGACAGCGCGTCCAGCAGCTCGCGCTCGCCCCGGCCGCGGAGCAGCAGCAGGACGAACGGGTCGGCGTCGAGCAGCCGCGCGGTCTGGTAGCACAGGGCGGCGGCGTGCTTGCAGGGATGGCCGCGGTCGGGGCAGCTGCAGTGCGGGTCGAGGTCGCCCGGGCCGGGCAGCAACGGAACACCGCAGTCGGCGAGGGAGTGCGGCATCTGCCGGTCGAGGAGCGCGGCGATGTGCGCGGGGCGCTCGGCGGCGCTCTCCAGGAAGCGGTCCCAGTCGGCGTCGTCCAGGGTCCGCAGCCGTACCTGCGCCCGGTAGGGACGCGGGCGGCTGCCCTGGACGTACGCCAGGACGGAGCCGGGCGTCACGGTGATGGCGTCCACCCGGCCCTGCTGTGCGTAGCCGCGTCCCCTGGCCAGGCGGGCCGCGTCGAGGGCGCCCTTCTCCAACGCCGTGACCCAGGCGTTGCCCCACCAGGTCTCGGCGAACCCGGAGCCGTCCGGTCCGCGGGAGGGGAAGGGCGGGAAAGTACGCCGGTGCTCGCCGTCCCGGTGCGGCGAGGCCATGGTGCGCGGAAGCCTGGGTGCGGCCGTGGTGGCCGGTGCGGCCGGGGTGGTGCGGGCGACTGATGCGCCGGAAGGGGCCGACGTCATGGGGGCAGCCGACGTCGTGGGGGTGGTGGGCGTGTCCGGCGACTGCTGCGGCGGGGCATTGTGCTCCGGCTGCCCCTCGGGCGGCGGCACGTCGCCGGAAGCGGGGCGCTGGGAGGGAGGACGCTCGGCCTCGGCGGAGGCGGGCATCGCGAAGGCCCCGGCGAGCAGCTTCCTCACCTCAAGGGCACCGGCAGCGGCTCCCCGGGAGCCGGTGGCCGCTGGCCGGGGCGTGCCGCGCTCGGTGGGCTTCGGCGTCGCCGCCCCCGTACGGGGCCGGTCCTCGGGCGCCGCGCGGCGGGCCAGGGCGGCCCGCAGGGCCTCACGGGCCGCGTCGGCGGGACGCAGCGGTGCGGCCTGCCCGGGCACGGCCCGGCCACCGGCGGCCGCGGGAGTGACGGAGGGGGCGGGGGTGCCGGAGTGCGCCGGGCCACCGGAGGACACGGGATCGCCGGTGCGGGCATGATCGTCCGTGCAGGCATGATCGCCGGAGCGCGCGGGGGCGCCCGAAGAGGCTGGAGCGCCGGAGTCACGCGGACCGCAGTCCTGTGATCCGCAGTCCTGTGATCCGGAGTCCTGTGATCCGGAGTCCTGTGATCCGGAGTCCTGTGATTCGCAGTCCTGCGCACCAGAATCCCCTGGTGCGGAGTCCTGTGCACCGGACTCCTGCGGCCCTTGCGGATGCGTCCGTTGCTCGCAGGCGTCGGAAGTGGCCTCCGTCGGGGTGGCCCCCTGGGGGGCCGCCGGCGTGGCCGGCGTCTCGGGGCGGGTCTCCTCGTCTGCCGGGTGAGCGGCCCGCCGGGCCGCCACCGCTTCGCGCAGGGCCGCGCGCGCGGCCCTGCGCGAAGCCCGGCTCTTATACACATCTCCGAGCCCACGAGACAGGCAGAAATCTCGTATGCCGTCTTCTGCTTGAAAAAAAAAAAAAAATACAATGAAAAGACAGTGATGTACATGTTGATGTCATTGGGCGTAGTCGTAAAAGAGAAATTGGATAAAAGAAAAAGTACTATCTAATACAGAATATAACATGTGTATAAGAGTTGTGTCTGAGTTACTGCGTGTAAAATAGCAGGTGCTTGCTACTGTCGCATATATTGTATGTG
>NZ_LR732545.1:0-20731 GCF_902506575.1 Streptomyces mexicanus
CACCCGCACCGTCCCGACCCGCGCCGCGGTCGCCCGGTCCCGTGCCGGCCCTGCGCCACGGCCGGGCCCGCATCGCCCGGGCCGGGCTGGCCCAGGGAGCCGCCCTGTACGCGCTCCTGCTGCTCCTGACGGGTCCACTGGCGGCCTCCTGCGCGGCGCGCCACGGCCGGCTGCCGGGCTGGCACGCCGCGGGAGTGGCGCTCGCGGTGCTGGCCGGCTACACCGCCGTACGCTGGCTCGCCCCCGTCCTGCTCGCCAGGCCGCTGGCCGCCGGCATCCGGCCCGGCCGGTACCCGCTGTGGGGGAGGACGTACCTGCGGCTGTGGACGCTGGACCTGCTGCTCGGGCTGAGCCCGCTGCGGGTGGTGAGCGGATCCCCGCTGATGGGCCCCTACCTGCGGCTCCTCGGAGCGCGTGTGGGTGCCCGCGCCGCCGTCGCCACCAGTGTCGTCGGCCTGCCCACGCTGCTGCGCATCGGCTCCGACGCGGCGATCGGCTACGGGGCCCTGCTCCGCCCCTGGCAGGTCGGCGACGGCTGGGTCACCGTCGCCCCGATCACCATCGGTGAGCGGGCGTACGTCGGCGCCCACGCCGTCTGCGCGCCCGGCGCCGAGCTGGGGCCCGGCGCCGCGCTCGGGGAGCAGTCCCTGGCGGGCCCGGGCGAGACGATCCCCGCCGGGGCCCGCCGCCTCGGATCCCCCGCCCGGCCGGTGGACGCGCTCGGCCCGCTCGTCGAGTCGATGCTGTCCGCGGCGGACCGCACCGACCGCTGGCGCCCACGGCACCTGGCCGCCGTCCTGCTCGGCCTGCTCCTGCTGGAAGCGCTGCCCGTCGCCGCCGCGCTGCCGGGCGCCGCCTTCTTCTGGTGGGCGAGGACACACGGCGGCACGGGGGACGCATTGGCCGCGGCCCTGCTGTTCGGGCCGGTCTTCGTCGCCACGGTGTGCCTGCTCGTCGCCGTCGGCAAGCGGGCGGTGCTGGCGCGCACACCCGCGGGCGTCCACCCGGCGCGTTCCGCGCTCGGTGTGCGCAAGTGGGTCGTGGACAAGCTGCTGGAGCACAGCCTGGCGCTGACCAACTCGCTGTACGCCACCTTGTACACCGTCCCCTGGCTGCGGCTGCTGGGTGCGCGGGTCGGCCGGGGCGCCGAGGTGTCCACGGCCGCGCATCTCGATCCGGACCTGCTCACGCTGCGCGACGGGGGATTCGTCGCCGACATGGCGGGTGTCGGCGTCGCGGCCTTCGCGGGCGACCGCATGGCGTGCGCGCCCACCGAGGGCGGCGAACGCGCCTTCGTCGGCAACGCGGCCGTCCTGCCCTCCGGCACCCGGCTCGGCCCGGGCAGCCTGGTCGGCGTCGCCACCGTGCCACCGCCCGGCCCCCTGCCCGACGGCACCACCTGGCTCGGCTCACCCGCGCTGCGGCTGCCGGTGCGCCAGGACAGCGGATCCTTCCCCGAACGGCTGACGTTCCGGCCCACCCGCGCGGCGGTCCTCGCCCGCCTGGGCATCGAGTTCTTCCGCGCGACCCTGCCCATGACGCTGCTCGCCACGACCGGTTTCGGATACCTGCTGGCGCTGTCCGGCCTGGCCGGCCGCACCGGTCCGCTGGTGACACTGCCGGCCGCACCGGTGCTCTGCCTGGGCGCGATGCTCGCCGTCGTCGGCTGCTGCGCGCTGGCCAAATGGGTGGTCGCGGGACGGTACCGGCCGCGTGTCGCACCCTTGTGGAGCCTGTTCGTGCGCCGTACCGAGTTCGTCACCGGCCTGTTCGAGGCCGCCGCCGTTCCCGCGGGAGTGGGCGCCCTGGTGGGGACGCCGTTCCTGCCGCCGGTACTGCGGCTGTTCGGCGCCCGCATCGGCCGCCGGGTCTGGCTCGGCACCACGTATCTGACGGAGTTCGACCTGGTCGAGGTGGGGGACGACGCCGCGGTCGGCATGTACGTCTCCCTGCAGACCCACCTGTTCGAGGACCGGGTGATGAAGATGTCGCGGGTGACGGTCGGCCCCGGGGCGAGCGTCGGTGCGCGCACGGTGGTGCTGTACGACGCCGTGGTGGGCGGCGGTGTCCGCCTCGGCGCCCTGTCCCTCGTCATGAAGGGCGAGCACCTGCCCCCGGGCACCGCATGGCAGGGCCTGCCCGCCGAGACGGACGCGGCCCGCCGCCGGGACGGAAGGGGCCAGCGATGACGAGGCACCAGCCATGACGCGGCACCAGCCATGACGCGGCACCAGCGAGGACACGGCACCAGCGACGACGCGGCACAGCGACGACGCGGCACAGCGACGACGAGGTACCAGCGATGCCACGGATGACACGACGGACGATACCGACGGACGACACCGACGGCACGGATTCACCCATGACACCGACGACACATGACACCGATGAGACGGATGACACGATGGCACCTCCGACTCCGACGCCCCCCTCCGACACCGGCCGTCGCCGCCTGGCCCTGGTCTACCGCGGGCCCGCCTCCCTGCCCGGCTGTCCCGAGGCGGTCGCGGCGCTCCTCGCCTCCGGGCCGTGGGACCTGGACGTCCGCTACGTGGGCCCCGAGGAGGACCTGCCGCTGTCCGCCGAGTCGCTGTCGCGGGCCGTGCTCTACGCCCAGCCCGGCGGCGGCACGCTCGACGCCGCCTACCGCATCCTGCGCGGGCAGCGGCGGGCGATCCGCGACTTCGTCCACGGCGGCGGGCACTACGTGGGATTCTGCCTGGGCGGCTATCTCGCCGGGGCCACGCCGGGCTTCGGCCTGCTGCCCGGAGACACCGACCAGTACATCGCCACACCGGGGGCGACGGTCCACGACGAGGACTCCACGGTGGTGCGGGTGACCTGGCGGGGGACCCCACGCTCCGTGTACTTCCAGGACGGCCCGGTCTTCGTCCTCGACACCGACTCCGGCACCGCTGACACCGACGAGAACGGCGACACCCGCGAGACCGGCGTGCGCATCCTCGCCCGCTACGACAACGGCACGACCGCCGCGCTCGTGGCCCCCTGCGGCGCGGGCCGCGTGGCGGTCACCGGGCCCCACCCGGAGGCCACGCCGGACTGGTACACCGACCACGGCCTGACCGCGCAACGCACCCAGGACCTGGCCTGCGACCTGGTGGATTCGGTGCTGCGGGGATGAGGCGCGGGACGAGCGCAGGAGGGCAGGCCGCGACCGTGCCCGGCCCGGCGGGCGAGGTGCTGCTGCGGCTCGTCCGTACCGACCGGCTGCCCGGGCTGCCGCTGCCGGCCCACCTGGGCCCGGGGGAACGGCGCCGCGCCCGCGCCCTCGCCCGGCCGCAGGACCGGACCCGGTACGTCGCCGCGTCACTGGAGCGTCGTTCGCCCCGTCACCCATCGGCCGTGCGGGCCGCCTCACACCGGGCACGGCTCACGGGTGAGGACCACCTGCCCGGGTGACGGAGTGGACGGGGGAGCACGGAGGACGGCACCGGCGGTGGCCGGTGCCGTCCGGGGCTGGTCCCGTCGGCGCGGGGCCTCGTGGTGTGGATGCTCGTCGTGCGGGTCCCGGCAAGCGCCGCCTTCACCCGAAGGGCCGCTCGGCGACGTACGAGGTGCGCACCAGGCGCTCCCGGCGCTCTGCTTCCGTCTCCCGGCGCTCGGCTTCCGACTCCGCACGCCCGGTCTCCGTCTCCGTCTCCCGACGCCTGTCGTACCGTCGCTCGTCGCGCTCCGGGCGCCGTTCGTCCCGCCTCTCCGCGCGCCGCTCGCGGATGTCGCGCCGCTCGCGGATGTCGTTCGGCTCGCGGATGTCGCGGGGGTCGCGGCGCTCCTGCGGCCGCACGCGCCGCGCGGAAACCTCGTCGCGGTCGCGCCGCTCCTCTCTCAGGTCACTCATCGTCCCTCTCCTCGCCGTTCGGTTCCCTCCTGAGGTCTCCAGGCTCCGACCGGGGCACTGAGAAGACCCTGAGAGGTGCCCCGTTCCTCAGCGCCTTCTCAGCCAACAGCCGTCACGGACCGGGGCTATGGTGGAGTCGAGGCAGCCATGAGGACGCTGATCATCGAGGACGAGCGGGGCCTGGCCGAAGCCATCGCCGACGGGCTCGCCGCGGAGGGCTTCGTAGCGGACGTCGCCCACGACGGCGCGGACGGCCTGTGGCGGGCCCTGCACGAGTCGTACGACGTGATCGTGCTCGACATCATGCTTCCGGCCCTGTCCGGCTACGAGGTCCTCAAGCGGTTGCGCCGGGCCAGGGTGTGGACGCCGGTGCTGATGCTCACCGCGAAGGACGGCGAGTACGACGAGGCGGACGCCCTGGACCTGGGCGCCGACGACTACCTCAGCAAGCCCTTCTCCTACGTCGTCCTCGTCGCACGGCTCCGGGCACTGCTGCGCCGCGGCGCGCCCGCGCGGCCCGCCGTGCTGCGGGCCGGCGATCTGACCGTGGACCCGGCCTGCCGCCGCTGCCGCCGCGGCGGACAGGACATCGAGCTGACCACGCGGGAGTTCGCACTCCTGGAGTACCTGGTCCGGCACACCGACGAGGTGCTCACCAAGACGGACATCCTCACCCACGTGTGGGACGAGAACTTCGACGGGGACACCAACATCGTCGAGGTGTACGTCGGTTACCTCAGACGCAAGATCGACGAGCCGTTCGGCCGCCACACCATCGAGACCGTGCGGGGCGCCGGCTACCGGCTGCGCGATGGCGCGGGGTGAGCGGTGTCCGCCCGGGGCCGGTCCTGGTGGGCCCACGGTTCGCTGCGGCTGCGGCTGACCGCCGCCGCGGCCGTGGTCATCGCCGCCGGCCTGGCCGCCGCCGCCGCGCTCCTCGTCGTCTGGCTGCACGCCAGCCTCGTCCGGGACCTGGACACCACCGCGCTGCAACGCGCCGAGGTCGTGGCGGCGGACGCCGACACCACCCAGCTGACCTCGGAGATCCCCGTCTCCGACCACGGGGAGGTCGCCGTGCAGATCGTCGACGGCCACGGCCGGGTGCTCGCCGGCTCGGGGAACCTGCGCGGCCGGCCGCGGGCCTTCTTCTTCCCGGCGAGCCGATCCGCCTCCCCCCGCGCGCACACCGTGCACGACATCCCGGTGGGCAACGCCAAGGGCGGCTGGCGGGCCGTCGGCGTCCCCGCCGGTCCGTCCGGCACCTGGACCGTGTACGTGGCCGTGCCGACCGCCGGCGTCGAGCAGGGCCTGCACCGGCTCACCGTCGGCCTGTCCACCGGCACCCCGGTGGTCGTCGCGCTGCTCACCGCGGTGGCGTGGCTGCTCACCGGGCGCGCGCTGCGCCCCGTGGAGGCGATGCGCGCCCAGACCGCCGAGATCAGCGCCCCCGCCCTGAGCCGCCGCCTGGACGTGCCGCCCCCCAAGGACGCGCTCGCCCGGCCCGCCCGGACCCTGAACGACCTGCTCGCCCGGCTCGACACCGCCACCCGGCGGCAGCGGCGGTTCGTCGCGGACGCCGCACACGAACTGCGCAATCCGCTCAGCACCCTGCGGGCCCGCCTCGACGTCACCGCCCGGCACGCCCGCTCCCCCCAGGAACAGGCCCTCGCACGCTCCCTGCTGCAGGAGACCGAGCGCCTCGCCCGGCTCGTCGACGACCTGCTCCAGCTCGCCCGCCTCGACGACCGGCCCCGGCTGCGGCTCGCCCCGGTCGACCTCGACGAGATCGTCTTCGCCGAGGTGCGCCAGGCACGGCCGCGCACCCCGCTGGTGATCGACCAGCACGCCGTGGGCGCGGCCCGCGTGCACGGTGACGAGGACGCCCCCGCCCGGGTCGTACGCAACCTCCTCGACAACGCCGTGCGCTACGCCAGGACCCGGGTGGAGGTCGGTCTGCACGCCACGGACGGCACCGCCCGCCTGGTCGTGGCCGACGACGGCCCCGGCATCCCGGAGGCCGACCGCGAGCGCGTCTTCGACCGCTTCACCCGCCTGGACGACGCACGCTCCCGCGAGACCGGCGGCAGCGGCCTGGGTCTGGCCATCGTCCGCGACGTCGTCACCGCCCACCACGGCCGCACCCTCGTCGAGGACAACCACCCGGGCGCCCGTCTGATCGTCCTGCTGCCCACGGACAGCCCCACGGACAGCCCCGCGGTCCTTCCCGCGGACCGTCCCATGGAAGACCGTCCCTGACTCCCGGCCGCCCGGAAGCGGCACATGGGGGCCGTCGGTACGACGGCCCGGGAAGAACCTTCGTCAGGCCGGAGTCCCGAGCCGGGCCCCGGGCCGCCGCGGACCGGTGGCCGGCGTCGTGTCCGCCCGGACCGGGGTGTCCGGGCGGAAGGTGCGGCGGTAGGCCTGCGGGCTGACGCCGATCGCAGTGCGCAGGTGCTGGCGCAGGGAGGCGCCGGTGCCGAGACCGGAGCGGCGGGCGACCAGGTCCACGGGCCAGTCGGTGGTCTCGAGGAAATGCCGGGCGAGGTCGAGGCGCTGGCGGGTGAGCCATTGCAGGGGAGTGGTGCCGGTCTCCTCGCGGAAGCGACGGGAGAACGTGCGCACGCTGGTGTGGGCGTGGGCGGCGAGGTCGGCGACGGTCAGCGGGTCGGCGAGGCGCCGCAGGGCCCAGGCCCGGGTCGCGGCGGTGCCCGTCGTGGCCGGCTCGGGGACGGGACGCCGGATGTACTGGGCCTGGCCGCCGTCGCGCCAGGGCGGCACGATGCACGAACGGGCCACCTCGTTGGCGACCCGGCTGCCGTGGTCGCGCCGGACCAGGTGCAGGCACACATCGACGCCGGCGGCGACTCCGGCGGAGGTCAGGACGTCGCCGTCGTCGACGAACAACACGTCCGGGTCGATGCGGGTGGTGGTGAACATCCGCTGCAGCCGGTCGGCCTCGCGCCAGTGGGTGGTGGCGGGCCGCCGGTCGAGGAAGCCGGCGGCGGCCAGGACGTAGCTTGCGGTGCAGATGCCCACGATGCGGGTGCCGGGGCGGATCAGGGCGAGTGCGGCCCGCACGGCCTCGGGCAGGTGGCCGTGGTCGCCGATCTCGCGCAGGGCCTGCGCCGGAGGGATGACCACGGTGTCGACTTCGGCCAGCAGACCGGCGTCCCGGGTGACCGCGAGGTCGAAGTCGGCGGCGGTGCGCACCGGTGTGCCGTCCAGGCCGCAGGTGGTCACGGTGTAGAGCGGCCGGCCGGCCTCGTCGACGGCGGCACCGAAGATACGGGCCGGTATGCCGAGTTCGAAGGGGAAGACGCCGTCCAGGGCGAGCACACCGACATGATGCATGGCCGAATCCTTGCACCACGTGGCCGTCCGGCCACCACCGGGGTCCACCCCGCCCCGGCACTCTGACGGAGCGCCCGCAGAACGGGCGCCGCAGCGCGTTCGCAGCACGGAGGAGAGAACCCATGCCCGACCCGACCATGAGAGCCGTCTCCCAGGACACCGCGGGTGGCCCGGAGGTCCTGCGGCTCGTCGAGACCGCCCGCCCGGAACCCGGCCGCGGCGAGATCCTGGTGCGGGTGCACGCCGCCGGGGTCAACCCGGCCGACTGGAAGACGCGGGCACGCGGCGTCTTCCCCGACGGCGGCCCGTTGCCCTTCGTCCTCGGCTGGGACGTGTCCGGCGTGGTCGCGGCGGTCGGCGACGGTGTGACGGTCTTCCGGCCCGGTGACCCGGTCTACGGGATGCCGTGCTTCCCGCACCCGGCGGGCGCCTATGCCGAGTATGTCGCCGCGCCCGCCCGCCACTTCGCGCCGCGACCGCAGGGCCTGGACCACATCCGGGCGGCCGGCCTGCCCCTGGCCGGGCTCACCGCCTGGCAGGCCCTGGTGGACACCGCCGACGTGCGGCCCGGGCAGCTGGTGCTGGTCCACGCGGCCGCGGGCGGGGTCGGCCACCTCGCGGTGCAGATCGCCAAGGCCCGCGGCGCGTACGTGATCGGCACGGCGAGCGCGTCCAAGCACGAGCTGCTGCGGGAACTCGGTGCGGACGAAGTGGTCGACTACCGCACCCAGGACGTGGCCCGGACGGTCCGCGACGTCGACGTCGTCCTGGACCCGATCGGAGGGGCGAACTGGTCGCGTTCCCTGCGCTGCCTGCGCCGGGGCGGCACCCTCGTCTCGCTCCTGCCCCTGACCGACGCCTTCCCGGCCGCCGAGGCCGCCGAGGCGGGTGTCGAAGCGGTGTTCATGCTGGTCGAACCCGACCGGCAGGGCCTGCTGGAGATCTCCCGGCTGGTGGCGTCCGGCGCGCTGCGGGTCCTGGTCGACGCCGTCCTCCCCTGGGAATCGGTCGCCGAGGCGCACCGCCTCGGTGAACAGGGCCGCACCACCGGCAAGATCGTCCTCTCCGTGACGGATTAGCGCGCGCGTCGAATCGGTTACCGCCCTGCCCGACTCGACTCGACTCGACCCGACCCGACCCGACCCGCGGGCGGGCAGGGCGATCAGTGACAACTTCCGCCCGGTGCGCAGCGGGTGCTCGCCCGGGCAGGGAAGTCGGTGGAGGGCCCGTGGCCTGCTCTGTTAGGGTCCTGTGGCCGGCCGCGGGACTCCGGTGCGACTTCCGGAACCTGCCTCTGAAGCAATGATTCGCAGCTCGTGCCCCCATTCCCCGGCCGGTATCACCACTTACGGGGAAAGAACGCGGTCGGATGGATTCGTACGGGGACCTCATCGCAGCCGACGATGTGCTGCTCTTCGTCAACGCGGCCATCACCTCCACCGGCCAGCGTGAATTCCACAGCGACGCGGACGAGCAGCGGCTGTCCTTGGACTTCCTGCACGCCTACATGCTGGTCAACTACCGTGACCTGTACGCGAGGGTCCTCGCGCTGGACATCAACGACCACAACGCGACCCTGATCGTCCAGCGGCTGCTGGAGACGGCCGGGGAGGCCACCGCCGAGCAGCGTCGCACCGAGGGCAGGCTGATCGCGTGCCGTCTGGCGATGCTGCCGCCGCAGCGCGTGTACGGGCTGTTCGACGCCCTGCGCCGGGCGGGGGTGAACAACCGGCGCACCCGCGCCATCATGCGCGAGTGGCTGTCCGCCCGCCCGGACCTGGCGTTCGACGCCGTGAAGTACCGCAACGGCCTCAAGCGAGCCCTTCGCCACGCACACCTGGCCCCCGCGAGCGAAGAGCTGGGGACGTTCGTCTTCGCACCGCTGACCCGCAAGCACTACGCCACACCGCTGCTGGACGCCTGGCGCCGCGCGCACTACGAGCAGGCCGCTGTGTACGAGCTGCCCTACACGGTTGCCGAGGGCTTCGCCGCCAAGCACGGCATCCCCCGGGACGTCTTCCTGGAGCGCATCGCCCCCCGGATGACCCGCCTGGAGACGCTGCGGCTGCAGGACTCCGCGCACACGATCGGGGCCACGGCGGCACAGGCGGACCTGGCCGGCATGCCGCTGACCCGGTTGGCGACCTATGTGCTCTCGCTGCCGGTCGAGGACCGTCTGAGCAGGCGTGCCGAGCTGACCCGCGCGCTGGAGGCGGCCGCCGGCCGGGTGGCCGGGGCCCATCGGGGGACCTGGGGCAAGGTCACCGCCGTCCTGGACGACAGCTTTTCCGCCTTCGGTTCGGTGCACAAGCGCCGTCGGCCGCTGGCCGTCGCCCTGGCCTGCCACTACCTCCTCGCGGCCCTCGCCGACGACTACACCGGGCTGTGGACGTCCGGGCGCACCGACGCGCTGTCGGCCCGTCCGTACGGGCCGACACCGCTGGGCCGGCGGATCCTCGACGCGCTGGAGACCGCACCGTCCAGGCTGGTGATCGTCTCCGACGGATGGGACAACGCGCCTCCCGGGCTGGCCGCCGAGGTGCTGCGGATCTGGCGCACCCGGCTCGACCCCCAGCGGCGCACCAGCGTCGTGCACCTCAACCCCGTCTACGACGCGGCCGATTTCGACGTGCGCCGCCTGTCCGCGACGGTGCCCACCGCGGGCATCCGTGACGCCGAGGACCTCCCTGCCCTGGTGGAACTCGCCCAGTTCGCGGAAGGACGGACCGGCCTGGCCGAACTGATCACCTACATGGACACCCGCGCGGCCCGCATGACGCGCGGCCACGACCGGGAGCGGGCGCGATGACCACACTGGACCTGACCGGCCTGGCCACCCGCCCCCCGCAGGTGTGGGGTGCGGTGCGCCTGGTGCCGCTCGTGCGCGACGAACCCGTCGACGATCTCCGTCTTCACCCGGAGCTGTACGGCGACGTCGCCGGCCTGGTCGAGACCGGCCCGCGCACCGCCTACGTCTCCTACGTCCCGCACGGATTCGTCGCCACCTGGACGCGTGACGGGACGCCGGCGGCCGCGTACGGCACTCAGCTCACACCGGACGCGGACTCGGCCCCCACCGCCGTGATGGGCCTGCGCTTCCACCGGAAAGTGGCCCGCCGCCAGGCCAAGGACCGGCTGCGCTTCCTGCCCATGCACCTGACGCTGGAAGGCTATCTGGCCCTGCACTTCGGCGGTCCCCCGATCGCCTGGGAGGAGTGGTCGCAGCGTGCCGTACGCCACGGGCTCTCCCCGCGCGTCGAGGAAGCCTACGTGGGCGCCGAGATACGCGGACTCGCCGACGCCTTGCGCATCTTCGAGATCCACCCCGGCCAATGCGGCGTGCTGGTCTACGTCGCCGACGCGCTCGCGGCCGCCTTCGCGGTCCCGCATCCCGACGACTACCGGGCACTCCACCCCACACTGCTGCAGGACCTGTACGGCGAACTGATCCACCACTACGCCACGTTGATGCCGCCGGTGCCAGACTTTGCGGCCCGTATCCCCGACGCGCACATCCGCTCGCTGGCCGACCTGCGCGCGGCAGCCGCCGCACAGGAGCACACCTGGGCGCGTTTCCACGACACGACCATGCCGACCGGCCTGCTGGAGCACGCGTACACCTGGCGGACGGTCTACCGGATGGGACGCTTCACACTCTCCCGTTTCCTGCCCCGGTTCCGTCCCAAGCAGGAGAACCACATCGGTGAGGTCATCACCGACGACAGGGGAAGGATCACCTACCTCAAGACCTTCCGCCTCTCGGAGAACCAGGTCCGCCGCGGTCACCTTCTCAGCACCCTCGCCGCCCACGACTGGCACCTGGGGCACGCCGCAGCCGGTCTCGGCATCGACGAGGCCCAGCTGGGGCTGCGTCTGGAGTCCGCCGGCTTCGGCTACCTGCTCCGCCAGGACGTCCTGGACGGATACCGCAAGCAGGCCCGAACCCGGACCGGATGAGGGCCGTCAGGTCGGGACGGTACCGGTGCTGCGCCACCTGCTCGGTGGCCGTCCCGTGCCGCGCTGGAAGAACGTGGTGAAGTTGGCGGCGTCGGCAAAGCCGAGGCGGTGCGCGATCCTGCCGACGGGCAGGTCGGTGTGGGCGAGGAGCCGCTTGGCCTCCAGCAGGATGCGCTGGTCGAGGAATTCCTTGGCGCCGATACCGGCGGCTGCGCGGGTGGCGCGGGTCAGTGTGCGCCGGTCGCAGCCGGTCACCGGGGTGTAGTCGGCGACGTGGTGCCACCGGGTGAAGTGCTCCTCGACGGCGGCCCGGTAGCGGTGGAAGACGTCCCGGTGACGCGGCCCGCCGCCCGCGGGGCCGGCGGGCCGGGCGGGAAGCACGCGCAGGATCAGCGCCGCCAGGAGATGGGAGAGCAGCGCGGGGGAGGCCAGGTGGGGTGCCTGGACGGCCGCTTCGTGCTCGCGCCGCAGATGGTCGGCCGCCAGCAGGGCGAGCGGTCGCGCCTGCGGTTCCAGCGTCCAGGAGGCGGGTGCGGACGGATCCTGCGCGGACGCCGTGCCCAGGTCGGGCGGGAAACCCGGCTGGAACAGGAGCAAAGGGCCGTCGACGCCGTCGACGTCGCTCCAGCGGTGCACCATGCCCGGCCGGATCCAGACCACGCTCCCTTCGCGCAGGGGAAACGTCTCGAAGTCCGCCTCGTGCACGCCCCGTCCGGAGGCGACCAGCGCGAGCACATGGAAGTCCGGTCGCTGCGGCCGGGTACGGGCACCTGTGCGATCCATCTCGCGCAGGCGCGCGAAGCTGAGGACCTCCACACCGTAGGCCGCCCCCAGGGCGGGTGTGTAGTGGAGTTGCCGCACCGCGGAGTGTCCGTTTTTCACAACTGCCGTGTCTCTTTCCACCGAGGAGCGTGTGCCCCTCGACTGTAGCGTCACATCGGCACCTGCTCAGGAGAGCAGACGTGATCGCACGGGCACGGAGGATGCGGGGATGACGGAAACCACAAGAACGGTGCGGGTGGCGGGCGGCACGATCGAGGTGCGCGCGAAGGGACACACCGGGCCGGCCCTGGTGTTCCTCCACTACTGGGGCGGCTCCGCCGCCACCTGGGACGAGGTCGTGGGACGTCTGCCGGCCGAGCAGGCCACGGTCCGCTTCGACCAGCGTGGCTGGGGCACGTCACGGGCACTGCCCGGCCCCTACGGCCTGGACCGGCTCGCCGACGACCTCACGCGCGTGGTCGAGGCTTCGGACCTCGGGCCGTACGTGCTGGTCGGCCATTCGATGGGCGGCAAGGTCGGCCAGCTCGTCGCGGCGCGCCGCCCTGCCGGGCTGGTGGGCCTGGTCCTGGTGGCGCCCGCGCCGCCCGAACCGCCCGCGGCCGTGACTCCCCGGTACCGGGAGGGGCTCTCGCACGCCTACGACTCGCCGCGGTCCGTCGAGGAGGCGCTCGACCACGTCCTGACCGCCGGACCACTGCCCGAGCCCCTGCGTGCCGCCGTCGTGCGCGACAGCCTGGCCGCCGGTCCCAAGGCCCGGCAGGAGTGGCCGCTGCGAGGCATCGCGGAGGACATCACGGACGCCGCGCGGAGGATCACCGTCCCGGTGACGGTCGTGGCCGGGGAGAGGGACGCGGTGGAGCCGCCCCAGGTGCTCCGGGACCCCCTGCTGCCGCACCTTCCGCAGGCCCGGCTCACCACGGTCCCGGGCGCCGGCCACCTGCTGCCCCTGGAGGCGCCCGACGCACTCGCGGCGGTGCTGCGCGACGTGACGGCGACGGCGTCCGCCTCCCCGTCACGCGGCGGACCGTCCCACGGATCCCACGCCGGATCCCGCACCGCTGACTGAGCGCACCCTGACGGCAGTGGGGGCACAGGTGAGGCCCGGGCATGCCTGGGCCCCGGAGGCGTGATCTGTGGGTGCCGGGGGAAGGCCAGGGTCTCCAGGGCGCCCGGGGAGGGCCGAGCGAGCCGGTGCCTTGGGTGTCCCGGCGGGCGGTGGCGGGGAGGCAGGTGTGCCTTTCCGCCACCGCTGTCCGGGCACCGGCACGGCGGTCACTGCGTGTCGAAGTCCGTCGCCCGGGAGACCTTCTCCCACTCGGTGAGTTCGGCGCGCACGGAGTCCAGGTGCGCGGTCAGGAAGTCGACGGCGTCGCCGCCCAGGGCCAGCCGGAGCGGTGTCCTCTCGGCGTCCAGGGCCAGCCGGATCGCGGCCGCGGCCTTGGCCGGGTCACCGGGCTGGCTGCCGTCGCCGCCCTGCACCATCTTCCGGGTGGCGCCGACCTTCTCCGCGTACACCGGCCTCTCCTCGGAGAAATAGGCGGCGTTCTTGCCGAACAGGTTGGTGCGGAACGCGCCGGGTTCCACGATCAGCACCTTGATGCCGAACGGTGCCACCTCGTCGGCCAGGCCCTCCGACAGCTGTTCCAGCGCCGCCTTGGTCGCGCTGTAGGCGGAGAACCCGGCGAAGGACAGCTGCCCGCCGAAGCTGCTGATGTTCACGACGGCCCCGCTGCCCCGCTCCCGCATCTGGGGCAGCAGCGCCCGGGTCAGCCGGGCCGGACCGAACACGTGCAGTTCGAACAGGTCGCGCAGCTCCTGGTCGGTGGTCTCCTCGAACGCCCCCACCTGAGTGCGGCCCGCGTTGTTCACGAGCACGTCGACGCGACCGTAACGGGACAGGACATCGGCCGCCACCGCGTCGATCCGCTCGCCGTCGGTGACATCGAGGCGGATCGCCTCCACCCGGTCCGGGTGCGCGGCCACCAGGTCCTCCAGCGCCTCCGTCCGCCGGGCCGTACCGATCACCGTGTCGCCGGCGGCGACGGCCGCCTCCGCGATGGCCCGCCCGAACCCGCTGCTCGCGCCGGTGACCAGCCACACCTTGCCCTGCTCGCTCATCTCTGTGTCTCCTCGTCAACTGCCGCCCGGAGCCGCTCCGTCGGCAGGTCCCATCCTTCGCCGGGTTTCCCGTCACCGTCCAAGATCTTCTGTGATAGCCATGAGTTATGGATGTCCACGGGCGCGACCTGCGCTACTTCGTGGCGGTCGCCGACGAGTTGAGTTTCACGCGGGCCGCTGAGCACCTGTTCGTCTCCCAGCCGGGGCTGAGCAAACAGATACGTATGCTGGAGAAGCAGCTGGACGCGGACCTGTTCGAGCGGGACCGGCGAACGGTGCGGCTGACCCGGGCGGGCGAAGCCCTGCTCCCGCACGCCCGCGAGGTGCTGGCCGCCTGGGACCGGGCCCACGCCGCCGTGCGGGCGGCCACAGCGGCCGAGCGGTGCGTCCTGCGGATCGGCATGTCCACCAGCCCGGGCCGCGGGCTGCTCCCCGCCCTGCGCACCCGCCTCACCTCCCGGCACCCGGACGCGCGGCCCGTGCTGCGGCAGGTCAACTGGGGTGATCCCAGCGCGGGGCTGGCGGACGGAGCCAGCGACGTCGCCCTCGTCTGGCTGCCGCTCCCCGATGGCGATCGCTACCGGTACGTGGTGGTGGCGCGCGAGCCGCGCCTGGTCGCGCTGCCGGTCGGACACCCCTTGGCCGAGCGGGCCGCGTCCGATCCCGAGGGGAAAGTCGACTTCACCGACCTGCTGGAGGAACCCTTCCTCGCCCTCCCCGCGGAGGCAGGCCCCCTGCGGGAGTACTGGCTGGCCACGGACGCGCGGGCCGGACGCCCGCCGCGCATCGGCGGCGTGATCACCAGCGCCGAGGAAACCCACGAGGCCGTGGCCAACGGCCAGGGAGTGGCCCTGCTGGCCAGCGGTAACGCACCGTTGATCGTCCGCGACGGCGTGATCGCCCTGCCGGTCCGCGGCATCTCCCCGGCCCAGCTGGCCGTGGCCGCCCGCCACGACGACAGGCGGCCACTCGTCCTCGCCTACCTCGACGAGGCACGCAAGATGGGTTCGGGAGAGATCGAGCAGACGCCCGGGACACACTCCGCGGCCGAAGGAGGGTGAGGCCCGGCGAAGCCATGCCATGAGCACCAGATACCGACGGCGCGGCAGCCGCCCCCCGGCTGACCGGCTGACGGACGGACTTTGGCCGACCGACCGATCCGGCCGGCGTGGCGTCAGGGGGCATCCGCGTCGGCGTCCGCAGGTGCGGTGAAGTGCCGGCCGCCCGCGCCGGAAGGTCAGGCCGCGGTGGGCAGGGCCAGCGGCTTGCCCATCGCCGCCAGTACGGACGGCTGGACCCGGTAGTACACCCAGGTGCCGCGCCGCTCGGAGGTGAGCAGGCCCGCTTCCTTCAGCTTCTTCAGGTGGTGGGAGACGGTCGGCTGGGAGACGCCGACGTCGGAGATGTCGCACACGCATGCCTCGCCGCCCTCGTGGGAGGCCACGGCCGAGAAGAGGCGGAGGCGGACCGGATCGCCGAGCGCCTTGAACATCCGCGCGGCCGTCCCGGCCTCCTCCGCGGTCATCGGTCGCTCGGTCAGGGGCGGGCAGCACGGCGCCGCGCCCCGTCCGTCGGCTTCGAGCAGCGGCAGCCCCTTCGTATGCGACATGCGTCTATGTTGACACGCGTCGAACCAAGGGGGCGAGAGCCGGTCGCCGGCAGCCGATCGGCGCATCGACGAGCCGCGGCCGTCACGCTCGTCGCCGAAGCGGCCGATCGATCCCGACGCCCCACCCGGACCCTACGTGCGGACCAGGAGGGAGATCGCGTCGTCGATGAGCAAGTCGCCGTCCTGCGCGGAGATGCGACCGGAGGTGACGAGGGACGCGATGCCCTGCATCACGGCGGCGAAGAGCAACTGCAGTCGGTGCGGGTCCTGGGGTTCGAGTTCTCCGGCCGCGATGCTCTGGTCGATCAGGTCACCGACGGCTGCGAAGAGCCGTCCCGAGGCCGCGCGCAGGCCCTCGGGGGGGTTGCCGTTCTTCGCGGTGAACATGAGGTCCAGCAGCGCGGCGTCCGTGACGGCGAAGTGCACGTAGGCGGCCGCGGCAGCACGGAGCCGTTGCCTGTAGTTCGCGGCGTCGGACGCCATCACCGCTTCCACTTCGCCGGCGAGGCGGTTGAAGCCCCGCTCGGCGAGCGCGTCCAGGAGGGACTGCCGGTCGACGAAGTGACTGCGGGGTGCGCCATGGCTGACGCCGGCCTTCCGTGCCAGCTCACGCAGCGACAGCGCGTCGATGCCGCGCTCGCGCAAGGTCTGCTCGGCTTGGTCGAGCAGGACGGCTCGCAGGTTGCCGTGATGGAAGGGCCTCGAAGTCACCCCCTCAGCCTACCGTGAACTAGGCATTGCCTAGAAAGTAGGCAGCGTCTAGTCTCGCTGTCATGACCCCAGTCCTCACAGGCAAGACAGTCATCGTGACCGGTGCGAACAGCGGTGTCGGCCTCGCCACCGCCCAAGCCCTCGGCGGGTACGGCGCGCGTGTCGTCCTGGCGGTGCGCGACACGGCGAAGGGTGCGAGCGCTGCCGCGACGGTCCCCGGCCTGACCGAGGTGCGACACCTGGATCTGGCCGATCTCGCGTCGGTCCGCCGTTTCGCCGCCGCTTGGACGGAGCCGATCCACCTGCTCATCAACAACGCGGGCACCTCGGCACCCGAGCTGGAACGGACCGCGGACGGATTCGAGCTGCACTTCGGGACCAATCATCTCGGTCCGTTCGCCCTGACGAACCTGCTCCTGCCCCACGTCACCGGACGAGTCGTCTCCGTGTCCTCACAGGCGGAGCGCATGGGGCGGATCGACTTCGACGACCTCAACTGGGAACGCACCCGCTACCGGCCGTCCAGGGCCTATGCGACGTCGAAGCTGGCGAACATCCTGTTCTCGACGGAGCTGCAACGCCGACTGAACGCCGCCGGGTCGAAGGTACTGGCGGTCACCGCGCACCCCGGCTTCGTCGCGACGAACATCTACGACGGGGCGTCCCGGGGCACGAAGCTGATGCTCCGCCTGTTCGCTCAGGGCCCGGAGGAGGGCGCCCTGCCCGTGCTGCACGCTGCCACCGGGAGCGTCCCCGGTGACAGCTTCATCGGGCCGCGGCACTGGATGCACATGCGCGGCGGCGCCGAACCGATCGGCCGGTCCAGGACCGCGCAGAACGAGGACGTCGCCCGGCGGCTCTGGGACGCCTCCGAGAAACTCACCGGAGTGTCGTTCAGCCTCTGACGGCTGACCGCCGGCGCCCGATGACCGGACACGTACCGGCGGCGGCTGCCGAGGGCAGGGCGTCCTTCGTGCCTCAGCGAATGAGACCGATCGCTTCGATCTCGATCATCCACTCGGGGTCGGCGAGCGAGGAGACCTCGACGAACGACTCCGCGAGGTGCGGCCGGGCCGGGAAGTGTTCCGCACGCAACCTGGCGAACACGTCCTGCTGCGTGATGTCGGTGACGAACACCGTCGCCTTGACGGTGTCGGCGAGGCTGGAGCCCGCGTTCGTCAGCACCGTGGAGAGATTCGCGAGTGCCTGACGCGCCTGGGCCTCGAAGTCCCCGACACCGACCGTGGCCCCCTGGGCGTCGATCGGGGCCTGTCCCGAGGTGAAGACCAGGTTCCCGACCCGGATGCCGAGCGAGATGCCGGCCGACTCGTACCAGTCGGGCTCCGCGGACACACGGACACGTTCGACGGCGGGCTGTGCAACGGACACGATGATGACACTCCCTCAGATCGCCAGTGGCGCCGAGTGCCGTGATCGCCACCCGACGTGATCACGCCTGACAACCACAGGAGACCGTGATCCATTCCTGAAGGAGTGAAGCCGGGGGCGGCCCGGCGACGGCACCGTGCCGGCCGTCGCCGCCCTGCACCCCGCGCGGGCCGCGACCCTCTCCGACTCACCGCCGCACCGCACCACCTCCACCTCCGACGAACATGATCGGCGGGCACCTCACGCATGGGCCGGGCAGGCCCACGCGCCGACCGACCGGTGCAGCCGTCTGGCGGGAGCGCTGTCCGGGGAACTCACCTGGCGCCGCACAGCGGTGCGGCCCGCCCGCTGTGATGCCTTCGGGTTGCTCTTGCGGAGGACACCGGTTCACCCCGCCCGATCCGGGTACCGACAGGTGTCATGAAGCACATTTTGCTCACCGGCCCGTGGGCGCTTGCCGGATATGCGGCCGGCCGGGTGTCGGAGGGCAATCTGTCGGCGGCGCGGGCGCAGATGGGTTTCTCTCTGGCCTGGCACATCATCGTGGCTTGTCTGGGGGTGGGGCTGCCGGCGCTGACCCTGCTCGCCGAGTGGTACGGCATCCGCACCGGCCGGCCGGCGGTCCGTCTGCTGGCCCGGCGGTGGGCGCGCGCCATGGGTGTGCTGTTCGCGGTGGGCGCCGTGTCCGGCACGATCCTCAGCTTCGAGATGGGGCTGCTGTGGCCGGGCCTGATGGGGCGGTTCGGCCAGGTGATCGGGCTGCCCTTCGCCCTGGAGGGCATCGCCTTCTTCCTGGAGGCGATCTTCCTGGGCATCTACCTCTATGCGTGGGACCGGCTGCCACCCCGCCGCCATCTGCTCACCGGTCTGCCCATCGTGATCGCGGGCACCGCGTCGGCGTTCTTCGTCGTGTGCGCGAACGCCTGGATGAACCAGCCGCGCGGCTTCACCCTGCGCGACGGCAAGGTCGTCGACGTCGATCCCTGGGCGGCGATGCTGAATCCGGCCGCCCCGCCGCAGACGGTGCACATGATCCTGGCCGCCTTCATGGTCGCGTCGTTCCTGACCGCCTCCGTGTACGCCGTGGCCATGCTGCGCGGGCGCCGCGACACCTACCACCGGGTGGGGTTCTTCATCCCGTTCACGTTCGGTGCGATCGTGGCCCCGTTCCAGATCGTCGTGGGCGACTGGGCCGCACGATTCCTGGCCCACTACCAGCCGGCCAAGCTCGCGGCCATCGAGGGCGTCTACCGCACCGGCTCCCACGTGCCGCTGACGATCGGCGGCGTCGCGGGCGACAACGGGCTCACGTACGGCTGGGAGACCCCCACCGGGCTGTCGCTGCTGGCCGGTTACCGTCCGGACACGGTCGTCAAGGGCCTGGACCGGGTGCCGGTCGCGCAGCGACCGCCGGTCACGGGTGTGCACTGGGCGTTCGACCTCATGGTCGCCGTCGGCTTCTTCCTGCTCGCTCTGGGTGTGTGGCTGCTGTGGGCGTGGTGGCGCCACCACCGCACCGGCGCCGAGCTGTCCACCCCGCGCCTCTTCCTGGTGGCGGCCGCGGTGGCCGGCCCCGCCGCGGTGGTGGCCCTGGAGAGCGGCTGGACCGTCACCGAACTGGGCCGGCAACCCTGGATCGTCTGGGGCGTGATGAGCGTGCGCGACGCCGTCGATCCCGCTCCGGGCCTGATGACCGGACTGTGGCTGGTGCTGGTCGTGTACACCGCCATGACGGTCGCGACCGTGTACGTTCTGCGACGCCTTGCCCGGGGCACCCCGGTGCCGCGAGCGCCACAGGAGGAGGACGTCGCCGGCTATCCCGTCGTGTGACGCCCCCACGCCCCGTCGAACGCCGTCGTACGACCTTGGAGGTGCCCGTGCTCGGAGGTGACCGTGCTCGCTGACGCGGCGCTCGCCGTCATGTGGGTGGGCCTGACCTGCTACGCCCTGTTCGGAGGAGCCGACTTCGGCGCCGGGGTCTGGGACCTGGCGGCCGGCGGTGCCGAGCGCGGCCGGACACGGCGCGCCCTCATCGAACACAGCATCGGACCCGTGTGGGAAGCCAACCACGTGTGGCTGATCTTCGTGGTGGTCATGCTGTGGTCGGCCTTCTCCCCGGTGTTCGCCGCGGTGATGTCCACCCTGTACATCCCCCTCACCCTGGCCGCGCTCGGCATCATCGCCCGGGGCGCCGCCTTCGCCTTCCGCAAGGCGAGTACCGAACTGTGGCAGCAGCGGCTCTTCGGCGCCTGCTTCGCGCTGTCGTCGCTGCTCACGCCGTTCTTCCTGGGCACCGTGGCGGGTGGCGTCGCCTCCGGCCGTGTACCACCGGGGCTGGCCGAAGGCGACGTGGTGACCAGTTGGCTCAACCCGACCTCGCTGCTGGGCGGCGTGCTGGCCGTGGTGACCTGTGCGCACCTGGCGGCGGTGTACCTGTGCGCCGACGCCGACCGCGAGTCACACCCCGAGCTGGCGGCCGCTTTCACCCGCTACGCGGTGGCGAGCGGCCTGGTGGCCGGCATCGTGGCCCTCGCGGGCATCGCGGTGCTGCACGCGGACGCCCCTGAACTGTTCCATGGACTGACCCACCGCGCCCTGCCACTGGTGATCATCAGCGGGGTGGCCGGCCTGACCGGCCTCGGCCTGCTCACCCGGCACCGCTTCGTGACCGCCCGAGCCGCCGCGGCCCTGGCGGTCGCGGCGATCCTGTGGGCTTGGGGCGCAGCCCAGTACCCGGCTCTGCTGGTCCGCAGTACCACGGTGACCCAGGCCGCAGCGAATTCCTCGGTGCTGTCGGCGGTCCTCGTCGCGCTGGGCGTGGGCGCGGTGGTGCTCGTGCCGTCGCTGTGGCTGCTGTACGCCACGTTCCAACGAGGGGCCGCCGGCCGGCGATCCTCCGGGTGAGCCGTGCGGCCCGGACGCAACGCGTCCCATGGACGACCGGGGAAGGGGGG
>NZ_LR732545.1:20832-28500 GCF_902506575.1 Streptomyces mexicanus
GGTCCGTTGTCGGCGTACGGGGTGAGTCCGCTGCCGGTGTACGGGACGGGCGCGGCGTCGGCGTACGGGGCGGGGGCACTGCCCGTGTAGGGGGCGTGCGCGCCGTCGCCGTACGCGCCGGTCGCGGCGTCGTGCGCGCCGTGGTGCGGGGCGGGCAGGCCCGATGCCTCCGGTGCCTCCGACGCATCCAGTGCCTCCGGTGCGTCCGGGGGCACCGCGCCCGGCGGGGCGGCGGGTGTGCCGGGGTCCGGCGTCCGCGGCCTCGCCTCCTCGACGGGTTCCTGGCTCCGGCGGGCCTCGGCGAGCCCGACGCCGCGCTGGAAGGCGGCCATCAGCCCCGGGTCGTGGCCGGGGACGTCGTCACCGTCCTGGCGGGGTGCCGGGCCGCCGCGCAACTGCGGCACGAGGTGCTCCTGAGCGCGGCGGCGGGGCAGCCGGGGCTTCTCCATGGTGCCGCGCACCACGCCGTCGCGCGGCGCGGGCATGACGCCCGCGTGCGCGGCCACGGCCGCCCGGTCCTCCGGACGGATGCCGGGCACCGCCTCCGCCGGGGTCGGCCGTCCCGTACGGGACCCGCGCCGGGGCAGGGGCGCGGGCGCGCCACCCGCCGAGGGCGCCGCAGAGGCAGCGGAGGGCGCCGGTTGCGCGCCGCCGGTTCCCGGTACGCCCCGCGCGCCGACGCCCGTACCGTCGCGATCGCCCTCCGCGCCCGGGCCGCCCGCGCTCCGTGCTCCCTGCGCGCCGCCGCCGTCCACGTCCGCCGCCGCGCCCGCGCGGTCCGCGCCCGCCACGGCGTTGCCGGCTCCGGCGGCACCGGCGCCTGGGGAGCCGTTGCCCCGGGACCCCGCCCCGACCGGGTCCGGGCCGGCGTCCGGACGGGGCGAGCCCTCCGGAGGGATCGTGCTCGCCCGACCGACCGGGCCCTCCGGCCGCGCCGCCCGGCCCGGCACCGGCGGCTGCACCGGCTGCCGCGTCGGCAGTGCCTCCGGCGCCTCCACGGGAGCCCGCACACCGGCGGACGCCCCCGGCGGCGCCTGCGGGCCGGTCTCCTCGCCGAGCACCCCGTCCATGCCCGCCTCCGCCCCGAGCAGTGCCTGCGGCACCACCAGAACGGCCTGCACCCCGCCGTAGATGTTGCTCTGCAGGCGGACGGTGATGCCGTGCCGCCGGGCCAGCTGGGAGACCACGTACAGGCCGATGCGGCCGTCCGCGAGCAGGCTGGCGACGTTGACCTGGTCGGGGTCGGCCAGCAGGGCGTTCATCCGGAGCTGTTCGCCGACCGGCATGCCCAGGCCGCGGTCCTCGACCTCCACGGCGAGCCCGGAGGTGACCAGGCCCGCGCGCAGCAGGACCTGGGTGTGCGGCGCGGAGAACACCGTGGCGTTCTCGACGAGTTCGGCCAGCAGGTGGATGACGTCGGCGACGGCGTGGCCGCGCAGCCGGCCGTCGATCGGCGGCACCAGCTTGACCCGGGAGTACTGCTCGACCTCGGCGATGGCCGAGCGCAGCACCTCGGTCATGGGGACCGGGTTGCTCCACTGGCGGCGGGAGACGGCGCCGCCGAGGACGGCGAGGTTCTCGGCGTGGCGGCGGATCCGGGTGGCGAGGTGGTCGACGTGGAAGAGGCCCTTGAGCAGGTCGGGGTCCTCGATCTCGTTCTCCAGCTCGTCGAGGAGGGAGATCTCGCGGTGCACCAGGGACTGCAGGCGCCGGGCGAGGTTGACGAAGGCCTCGAGCTTCTGTTCGCTGCCGGCCTGGCTGGAGAGCCGGCTGGCCTGGACCACGGCGCAGACGGCCCCGTCGTGGGCGCGGGCGAGGTCGGCGGCGAGCAGTTCGAACTCGTCGGCGTCGGCGGGCGGTCCGCCGCGCTGCGCGCGCCGGGGCGGTTCGTCGCCGTGGCGCAACGCCTCGACGAGGGCCTGCAGTTCGGCCTCGCGGCGCGCGGTGCCGGCGCGCAGGGCGCCGATCCGGTCGTGCACGGAGCGGGCCGCGCGGCGCGCGGCGACGACGGCCGTCACCAGGGCCGCGAGGGTCACCGAGGCCGCCCCGGCGAGCACCGCCCACAGCACGAGGCCGGGGCGCGCCCCGGTGGAGCGCACGGTGAACAGCACGGCGGCGACCGCGCTGAGGGCCACCGCGGTCGGCGGCAGCACGGCCAGGCGCAGCAGGTGGGGCCGTATGTGGGTCTCGGGCAGCGAGGGGGTGGTGCGGGCGACCGGCCGGCCGTGCCGCCCGCCTTCACGGCGGTCCGCACGGGCGGCCGGTGCGCGGAGGTGTGACATCTGGTCCTCGTACTGGTCCGTCGGGCCTGTGGGCTCACGCGGGGGCGCGAGCGGGCATGCGCCATCGCTGTGCCGGCCGGCCGGGCCGCTCGTTGCGGCACTACGTCGCCCGACGGACACTCACCGTAGTCAGCGGTGCATCATGTGCGGGGGGCAGTTGCCGAAATCGCCCGCGGATCGTCCCGCTCTGGTATGAGGCGTCGTACGACAGACCGATACCGTGACGGTGGATCGTCGGCGCTTCCCGGACCCGGGCGCGGGCCGCCGCCGGGTCGCGCGCGGACTCCCGCCGGACCCCGACCGGCCGTACGCTCTCCCGCGGCGCGGAGATCCCGCGGTGAGGAGAACGCGATGACCGAACCACCGGCTTCCGACTCGCTCCAGTCACGTCAGTCGCTCCAGAACCACGGCTACCGGCAGGAGTTGCGGCGTTCGCTGAGCTTCGCCGACCTGCTGGTCTACGGCCTGGTGTTCATGGTGCCGATCGCCCCCTTCGGGATCTTCGGCAGCGTCTTCCAGAGTTCCGGCGGGATGGTGGCGCTGACGTACGCGGTGGGCATGGTGGCGATGATGTTCACGGCGCTGAGCTACGCGCAGATGGCGCGGGCCTTCCCGATGTCCGGGTCGGTGTACGCCTACGCCGGGCGCGGCATCGCCCCGCCCGTGGGGTTCCTGGCCGGCTGGATGATCCTGCTCGACTACGTGCTGGTGCCCGGATTGCTGTACCTGATCGCCGGGATCGCGATGAACTCGCTGGTGCCGGCCGTGCCGGTGTGGCTGTGGCTGGTGGCGTTCGTCGTGCTCAACACGGCCGTGAACTACACGGGCATCCGGATGACCGCGCGCGTCAACAAGCTGATGCTGCTGGCCGAACTCGTGGTGCTGGCCGTGTTCCTGGTGGCCGGCGGGGTGGCGCTGGCCCAGGGCAAGGGCCGCGGCTTCGACTTCACGGCGGTCTACAACGCGCACACCTTCTCCTGGTCGCTGGTCTTCGGCGCCGTCTCCGTCGCCGCGCTGAGCTTCCTGGGTTTCGACGGCATCTCGACGCTGGCCGAGGAGAACAAGGACTCCGCGCGGGCCATCGGCCGTTCCATGGTGGCGGCGCTGCTGCTGGCCGGCGCGCTGTTCGTCGCGCAGACCTGGCTGGCGTCCCTGCTGGTGCCCGACCCGGACCGGCTGATCGGCCGGGGCGATCCCGACGGCACCGCCTTCTACGACGCCGCCCGCGCCGCCTCCGGCGCGTGGCTGGCCACCCTGACCGCCGCGGCCACCGCGGTGGCCTGGGGGTTCGCCAACTCGCTCGTGGCCCAGGCCGCCACCTCACGACTGCTGTACGCGATGGCCCGCGACGGGCAGCTGCCGTCCTTCCTGGCCCGGGTGCACCCGCGGCACCGGGTCCCGGTGAACGCGACCCTGCTCACGGCCGCCGTCTCGCTGGGTCTGGGCCTCTACATGAACTCCCGCGACGACGGGGTGACGTTGCTGAGCAGCCTGGTCAACTTCGGTGCGCTGACGACGTTTCTGGTGCTGCACGTGTCCGTCGTGGTCCACTACCTGATCCGCCGGCGCAGCCGCGACTGGTGGCGGCATCTGGTCGCGCCGGCCATCGGGTTCGGTGTCCTGGCGTACGTCGTGGTCAACGCCGACATCGCCGCGCAGCGCCTGGGGTTCGTCTGGCTGGGCATCGGCGTGGTGGTGCTGGCCGGGTTGCTGCTGGCCGGCCGCCGCCCGCAGCTGGCCGCCGTGGCGGGCGCGGACGAGCCCGAGTCCCGTCAGGTTTCCCCGACTCAGCCGAAGGAGAGCGCATGAGCCTGTCCGACCGAGTGATCAGTGTCCCCGCGGACCCCGACCGGTACGCCTACTCCTTCGGGGGCGGCTCGCCGGTGGTGACGGTCCGGCCGGGCAGCGTGGTGGAGTTGTTCACCGAGGACTGTTTCGGCGGCCGGGTGCGCGGGCCGGCCGATCTGCCCAGCCGGGTGTGCGCCTTCCCGTACCTCAACCCGGTGACCGGTCCGGTAGCGGTCGCCGGTGCCGAGCCCGGGGACGCGCTCGCGGTGCACTTCGTGGACATCGCGCCGGCCCGCGACTGGGGCGTCTCCAGTACCTTCCCGCACTTCGGCGCCCTGACCGCCACGCACACCACCGCCATGCTGCACCCGGCGCTGGAGGAACGGGTCTGGGTGTACGGCATCGACGCCAAGGCCGGCACCTGCCGGTTCGAGGCCACCCGCGGCGACTTCGCGGTGGACCTGCCGCTGGATCCCATGCACGGCACCGTGGGGGTGGCTCCCGCCGCGGGCGAGCGGCTGATGTCCATCTCCCCCGGTGTGCACGGCGGCAACATGGACACCCCGGAGCTGCGCGCGGGGACCACGGTGTACTTCCCCGTCAACGTCGAGGGCGCGATGTTCGCCGTCGGTGACGGCCACGCCCGGCAGGGCGAGGGCGAGGTGTGCGGTACGGCGGTGGAGTGCGCCATGAACACGGTGGTGGCGGTCGACCTCGTCAAGGGCGGCGCACCGGCCGTCCCGCGGCTGGAGAGTGACGACTTCCTGCTGAGCACCGGGCACGCGCGCCCGCTGGAGGACGCCTTCCGGATCAGCCAGCACGACCTGGTGCAGTGGACGGCGGACCTGCTGGGCCTGGACCGGCTGGACGCCTACCAGTTGGTCAGCCAGGCCGGACTGGCGCCGGCGGCGAACGTCTGCGACACCCAGTACACGATGGTCGCCAAGCTGCCCAAGAGCGTCCTCGGCGGTGCCCGCGCCTACGAGGGCGCGCACGAGCGGTTGCGGGCGCTGGGCGCGGAGTACCTGCGGCAGCGCTGAGCCGCGGGCGGTGTCCGACGTCCCCGGACGGCCGAGTCCCACCCGGCTGTCCGGGGGTCTCAAGGGGAGCCGAACCAGCGGGCGGCGGCCTGGTCGAGCCCGTCGCCGTCCCCGGTGCCCGCCCAGACGACGTGGCCGTCGGGCCGCACCAGCACGGCGCGGGCGTCCTCCAGCGGTGAGCCGGCCGCCGTCTGGGCGGTGACCGTGTCGACGCGGTCGGCCAGGGCGGCGTCCAGGTGCGGCGGCGGCCCGCCCACGCCCAGCAGCAGTCCGCGTCCGCAGCGCAGCAGGTCGGCGGTGGTGCACACGAGGGCGCCGGTGCGCAGCACGGTGTGCGGCAGGCGGGCGCCGAGCAGCGGGGGCCCGGGGCCGCCGACGTCGTACCGGATCGCGAGGCCGCTGATCATCCCGGCGAGGTGGGCGCGCACGTCCTCGTGGGCGATGAGCTCGGCGAGGACGGGGCGCAGCGGCTCGACCTCGGGGCCGCCCAGGAGCAGCAGGGCCTGGGCGCGGATGTTGCCGAGGACGGCCGCGCCGACCGCGGCGCGTTCGGTGTCGTAGGTGTCGAGGAGTCCGGCGGGGGCGGTGCCGTCGACGGCTGCGGCGAGTTTCCAGCCGAGGTTGTAGGCGTCCTGGAGGCCGAGGTTGAGGGCCTGGCCGCCGATGGGCATCTGCCGGTGGGCGGCGTCCCCGGCGAACAGGATCCGGCCGTGCCGGTAGCGGGTCAGGCACCGGTTCTCGTCGTCGAAGCGGTTGACCCACACCGGTGTGCCGCCGGTGATGTCCTCGCCCGTCACCCGCTTCCACGCGGCGGCGACCTCGTCGTAGTGCGGGTCGCCGGTGCGTTGTCGGACCGCGGCGCCGAACTCGTGCACCATGACCCGGGTCACGCCCGCCGGGTTGCGGGCGGCGATGGCGAGGCCGGCGGGGAGCCGCTGGAAGCGCCGGTTGGGGATGTCGAGGCCCTCGACGTCGGCGCGCAGCAGTTCCCGTGCGGCCGGGGTGCCGGGGAAGTCGGCGCCGGTGAGGGCGCGCACGGTGGAGTCCTGGCCGTCGCAGGCCACGAGGTAGGGGGCGCGCAGCAGGACGCGGGTGCCGTGACGGTCGGTGGCGGCGGCCTCGACGTGGCTGCCGTGGTCGTCGACGGTGTGCAGGGTGTGCCCGCATCTGAGGTCGGCGCCCAGGCCGAGGGCCCATTCCTCCAGCACCGACTCGGTCTTGGTCTGGGGGACCTTCCACTGCCCGGGGTAGGGGCCGGGCAGGGTCAGGTCGAGGGGGATGCCGCCGAAGTGACCGCGCGGCTCGCACGGCGGGGTGCCGAGGTCGGCGAGCAGGCCGCGGCTGTCGAGCACTTCCATGGTGCGGGCGTGCAGGGTGGACGCCCGGGACTCGGTGGTGGGGCCGTGCCGCCGTTCGACGAGCGTCACCTGGATGCCGCGCAGGGCCAGTTCGCCGGCGAGGAGCAGGCCGACCGGGCCCGCGCCGACGACGATCACCTGGGTGTCGACCGTCCGGGCAGGCCCGGTGGGCTCCAGCCGGTGGTCCTGGTGCGGGTCGGTGGCCATGTCAGCGGTTCCGCTCCGCGTACTGCTTGGCGTGGCCGAGGGTGGCGAGGCTGTTGGTGCTCAGCGCGCTGTGCACGTAGGCGCGGGCGTCGGCGACGGTGGCCTGGGGGCCGAGGATCCTGGCGATGTTGTCGGTGTTGAGGGTGACGGTGTGCTGGGAGCTGGCCGTGGCGCCCGCCTCGGTCTCCTCGAAGGTCCACACACCGGTGTGCAGGGTCATCAGCGCCGGCAGGGTGACCTGCTTGTAGGCGATGCGGTGCCGGCCGAGGACGACCCGGTAGGACTTGGTGGTGTGCGTCGAGCCGTCCTCGGCCCGGGTGTCCATCTCCAGTTCCTGCAGGCCGGGGGTGTCCTCGGTGAAGCGGACGCGGGCCACGTGCGGGAGCCGCTCGGGCCACAGCCCGGCCTCGTTGACGAAGGCGAAGGCGTCCTTGGCGGCGCCGTCGATGCGCACGCTGTCGGTGAAGGAGAAGGTCAGCTGCTGCGTCTCGGCCTCGTGGACGCGCTCGACGTTCTCCTTGAGCGCGGCCAGTTCGCTGGTGCTGTTGCGGTCGACGGCCCGCTCGATCCACAGCAGGTCGTGCGGGTCGTCGTCGACGGCCCGGTAGTCGTGCAGGAGCCGGACGCGGCAGCTGCCCCCGTCGAGGGGTTCGACGATCCAGGTGCCGCCCATGGCGGCGACCGGCGGCGCCGGCACCTCCTGGCGGAAGGTGATGCGCAGCGCCTCGCCGTCGAGGGTGCGGCGGGAGGTCCACGTCTTGGGTTCGCCGTTGGCGGTGGCCCAGATGCGGATGCGTTCCTCGCCGGCGCCGGTCTCCTCCCGGTCGACGTAGATGGTGGGCGGGAAGATGCGCGGCCAGTTGGTCACCTCGGCGAGGAGGCGGTAGACGGCGGCAGCGGGCGCGCTGATGGTGATCTCGTGCTCGACCTCACGAGTCGTCATGACGGCTTCTCCTCGGTGGTACCGGCTGTGCGGGCGTCAGGGAGCGGGGC
>NZ_LR732545.1:28601-37886 GCF_902506575.1 Streptomyces mexicanus
CGGCGCGCGGGGGGGAACCACGCGAGCGCCGGGGGCGCGGCGTGGGGGCAGGGGACCACGGGGAACGACTGCGGCGGGGGCCGCCGGTGCGCCCCCGCGCGGCACAGCGGCCACCCGTACCGGGACCTCCCCCCCTGCTCCCCCCCCCGCTGCAAGCCCGGCGCCGGGCCGCCGCTCGCCCGCGACCCCGTGTACGTCCCCCCCCGCGCCCAGTTCACCGCCGCCGCCCCCGCCGCGCTCCAGCCCCGCCCCATGCGCCCGCGTCCGGGCACCGCGCCGCCGCGCGACCAGGCCGAAGTGCTCACCTTCCTGACCGCGCCCGCGACGGTCTCGGCGCGCGTGGGCACCACGCCCCACACCTACCGCGCCCCCGTCGGCGTGCACGCCCGGACACTGCCGCTCGGCCCCGGCCTGACCGAGGCCGTGGTGAGCCGCGCGGGCCGCACCGTCGCCGCCGTCACGACCCGCTATCCGGTACGGCGCACGGTCGCCGTGCAGGACCTGCAGTACTACGGGGTCTCCAGCCGCCGCTGAGAACAGCGGTGCCGCACAACCGGCTTCGAAAGTTTCGAATCAACTGCTGCCTCACGTGATCTCGATACGGTGGCGATCGAAAGCCTTCCTTTGTCCTGGTCGCCGTATACCCCGGGTGACCTGTGCGAACACCGATCAACAAGCCGACTCCGGCAGGGCGAAGGTTTCGAAATAACTACCGAAACTGTTGACAGTTGTCAGGGGCAGGCCAACACTCGGGCGTCGTCACCTCACGCACCGCACAGCGAGGAGGAAGCACACCCATGACCACGCTCGCCCGTCCCCAAGGCCGCCCGGGCGGCCGTCTCCGGCTGCTCGTCAGAACCGCGTGGGCCCTCGCCCTGGCAGCCGTCGCCGCGCTGGCCCTCGCGGGCACCGCCCAGGCGGACACGATCACCTCGAACCAGACCGGCACCAACAACGGGTACTTCTACTCGTTCTGGACCGACAGCCCGGGCACCGTCTCCATGAACACCGGCGCCGGCGGCAACTACAGCACCCAGTGGAGCAACACCGGCAACTTCGTGGCCGGCAAGGGCTGGAGCACCGGCGGCCGCCGCAGCGTGACCTACTCGGGCACGTTCAACCCGTCCGGCAACGCCTACCTGTCCCTGTACGGCTGGTCGACCAACCCGCTCGTCGAGTACTACATCGTCGACAACTGGGGCACCTACCGGCCCACCGGCACCTACAAGGGCACGGTCACCAGCGACGGCGGCACGTACGACATCTACGAGACCACCCGCTACAACGCCCCCTCCATCGAGGGCACCAAGACCTTCAACCAGTACTGGAGCGTCCGGCAGACCAAGCGCACGGGCGGCACCATCACCACCGGCAACCACTTCGACGCCTGGGCCGCCCACGGCATGCCGCTCGGCACCTTCAACTACATGATCCTCGCCACCGAGGGCTACCAGAGCAGCGGCAGCTCCAACATCACGATCGGCGACTCCTCCGGCGGCAACACCGGTGGCGGCGGTGGCGGCGGCACCGGTGGCTGCACCGCGACGCTGTCCGCCGGCGATCAGTGGAGCGACCGGTACAACCTCAACGTCTCGGTCAGCGGTTCCAGCAACTGGACGGTGACGGTGAAGGTGCCGTCGCCGGAGAAGGTGATGGCGACCTGGAACGTCAGCGCGAGCTATCCGGACGCGCAGACGCTGGTGGCGAAGCCCAACGGCAGCGGCAACAACTGGGGCATGACCATCCAGAAGAACGGCAGCACCACCTGGCCCACCGTCAGCTGCAGCACCGGCTGAGCACCCCACGGCAACGAGAGGAGGACACCGCACATGCGCACCCCGCACATGCGCACCCGGCACCCGCGCATCGCGGCGCGCCGGCCGCTGCGCCCCCTGCTCGCCGGACTGGCCGGCGCCGCGCTGCTCGCCACGGCCGGCGTCTGCACCGTCGACGCCACCGCCGCCCAGGCCGCGGGCTGCACCGGGTACGTCGGCCTGACCTTCGACGACGGCCCGTCCAACGACCACACCCCGGCCCTGCTCAACGCGCTGAAGCAGAACGGGCTGCGGGCCACGATGTTCAACGAGGGCCAGTACGCCGCCGCCTACCCGGCCCAGGTCAAGGCCCAGGTGGACGCCGGCATGTGGGTCGGCAACCACAGCTACACCCACCCGCACCTCACCCAGCAGAGCCAGGCGCAGATCGACTCGGAGATCTCCCGCACCCAGCAGGCCATCGCCGGCGCGGGCGGCGGCACGCCCAAGCTGTTCCGCCCGCCCTACGGGGAGACCGACCAGACCGTGAAGTCCGTCGAGGCCAAGTACGGGCTGACGGAGATCATCTGGGACGTCGACTCCCAGGACTGGAACGGCGCGAGCACCGACGCCATCGTGCAGGCCGTGGGCCGGCTCACCAACGGGCAGATCATCCTCATGCACGAGTGGCCCGCCAACACCCTGGCCGCCATCCCGCGCATCGCGCAGACCCTGGCGGCCAAGGGCCTGTGCGCCGGCATGATCTCCCCGCAGACCGGCCGCGCGGTCGCCCCCGACGGGGGTTCCACCGGCGGTGGGGGCGGTGGCGGCGGCACCGGTGGCTGCACCGCGACGCTGTCCGCGGGCCAGGTGTGGAGCGACCGCTACAACCTGAACGTCACGGTGAGCGGTGCGAGCAACTGGACGGTGACGATGAAGGTGCCCTCGCCGGAGAAGGTGATGGCGACCTGGAACGTCAGCGCGAGCTATCCGGACGCGCAGACGCTGGTGGCCAAGCCCAACGGCAGCGGCAACACCTGGGGCGTGACCATCCAGAAGAACGGCAGCACCACCTGGCCGACCGTCACCTGCGCCGCGAGCTGAGCGCCGCGGCCGCCCCACCTCACCCGCACATCCGTGGCGCGACGGTCCCGACCGCCGCGCCACGTGTGCCGCCCACCGCAGGACGCCCGGGCTCAGGGCGACGCGAGCGGACCGGCCTCCTGCCCGGCCGCCGCATCCGGCACCGGCTGTCCGGCCGACACCGACCCCGACGCGGCGGCCGTCGCCGTCACCGCCGGTTCCCTGCGGCGCACCAGGCGGCGGACGTCCGGCACGCACAGCACCGCCAGGGTCAGCACCAGCACCAGCCCCGAGCAGCCCCACAGCGCGGCCGGCCGGCCCACCGCGTCCTGCACCGGACCGGCCACCGCCGTGGCCAGGGGCACCAGCGCCAGCGAGCCGAGCCAGTCGTAGGAGGACACCCGGGAGAACTTCTCCTCCGGTATCTCCTGGTGCAGCGCCGACATCCACGAGACGGCGAACACCTCGACGCTCACCCCGGTCACGAGCATCACCGCCACCAGCACGGGCGCCAGCACCGGCACGGCCAGCGCCGCGGACGGCGCGGCCAGCGGCAGCACCGCGAGGACACCGGCCCGCAACAGGCGCCGGGGCGCCCAGCGCGTCATCAGCACCCCGCCCAGGACCGTGCCCACGCCGAACGCCGCCAGGGCCAGCCCCCACGGCTGCGGCCCGCCCAGCCGCTCCCGCGCGACCAGCGGCCCGTACACCGTCTCGGCCGCCGCGACCACCGCGTTCACCACGGAGAACTGCAGCACGATCGACCACAGCCAGGGCCGGCCCACCACCTCCCGCCACCCGCCGCGCAGATCGCCCAGCAGGTTCGTGCCGCCCGTGCGCTCCGGCACGGCGCGCACGTCGAGGAAGGCACGCAGCGCTCCGGCGACCGCGAAGGCCGCCGCGTCCAGCGCCAGCACCCAGCCGGGCCCGACCGCCGCCACCAGCGCACCGCCCAGGCCGGTGCCGAGGATGCCGGCGCCGTTGACCCCCATCCGGAAGACGGCGAAGGCCCGGCCGGACCGGCTGCCCCGGACCGTGGCCAGCAGCATGCCCTCGGCGGCCGGGGAGAAGAACGCCTGCCCGGTGCCGCCCAGCGCGGCCAGCACCGCCATCTGCCACACCCGGGCGGTGCCGGTGAGCACCAGCACGGCGAAAAGCCCCTGCGAGACGCAGCTGAGCGCGTTCGCGGCCACCATCACCCGGTGCCGGGGCAGCCGGTCCGCCAGCGCCCCGCCGACCAGCACGAACACGATCAGCGGGACGGTCCGGGCCGCCGCCACCAGCCCCACGTCGGTCGCCGACCCGCCCCCGGCCAGCACCGCGAAGGCGGACGCCACCAGCGCCCCGGAGCCGCCCAGCCCGGAGACGACGGCGGCGCCGGTGAGCAGCACGTAGTTGCGCCCGGCCCACGCGGGACGCGCGGAGGGACGCGGAGCAGGTCGCGGGAGAGGTCGAAGGGCGGTCACCCACGGATTATCCCCGTGCTCCTTCCGGCGGGGACCGCCGCCCTCCGGCCGGCTACTTCGTCGCCCCCTGGGCGAAGCCGTTGTAGATGTAGCGCTGCAGGAACAGGAAGACCAGCAGGGTCGGCAGGATGACCAGGACGGCACCGGCCGAGATGTCCTCCCAGTGGGCGCCGAAGGGCCCCTTGAAGCGGAACAGCGCCGTGGAGATCGTGCCCTTGTCCTCGGAGGGCATGTAGAGGAAGGGGATGTAGAAGTCGTTGTACGTGGTGATCCCCTTGATGATCACCACGGTGGCGATCGCCGGCTTCAGCATCGGGAAGATGATCTTGCGGTAGATGGTGAACGCGTTCGCCCCGTCCAGGCGCGCGGCCTCGTCCAGGGACGTCGGGATGCCCCGGATGAACTGCAGGAAGATGTAGACCGACACGATGTCCGTGCCCATGTAGAGCAGGACGGGGGCCCAGCGGGAGTCGAACAGGCCGAAGCTGTTGACCACCTGGAAGGTCGCCACCTGCGTCGTCACACCCGGCACCAGCGTGGCGATCAGGAACAGGGCCATGACGAGCTTCTTCAGGCGGAAGTCGAAGCGGTCGATGGCGTACGCCGTCATCGAACCGATCAGCACCGTGCCGGTGATCGAGAACAGCAGGATGAACGCCGTGTTCCCGAACGCCCGGAGCATGTGGCCGTCGGTGAACGCCGTGGCGTAGTTCGAGAAGTTGAGCCAGTCGTGCGGCAGGCTCAACGCGCCGGTGCCGTCGGCCACCTCCTGCGGCGTCTTCAGCGAGGTGAGGAGGACGACGGCGAGCGGGGCGAGCACCACGAGCGAGGCGACGACCAGCGACAGGTACGTCAGCACCGCGGCCGCACCGAAGCGCCGGCCGCGCGCGCGGGTGAGGGCGGGGGAGGGGGCGGTCATACGAGGTCCACCTTCTCGTCGGGCACCAGGCGCCGCTGGACCCACGTGATCAGCAGGATGATCAGCAGCAGCACCACGGCGCAGGCCGAGGCCAGGCCGGTCTTGTTGAACTGGAAGGCGAGCTTGACCGTCTGGATGACGAAGGTCTGCGTGCCGGTCGCGCCGCCGGTCATGATGTACGGGATCTCGAAGACGGACAGGGATCCGGAGATCGCCAGGATGACGCTCAGGCTGACCACCGGACGGATGCTCGGCGCGATCAGGTGGCGGAACTGCTGCCAGCGGCTCGCGCCGTCCAGCTGGGCGGCCTCGTAGAGCTCGCCGGGGACGGACTGGATCGCGCCGAGGAACAGCACGAAGTTCAGCCCGGTGAAGCGCCATACGGACACGCCGGCCAGGGCGGTGTTCGCCGACTGCGGGTCACCCAGCCAGGCGTGGTCGCCGCCGGCACCGAACAGGGACAGGATCGCGTCCAGCGTGCCGCCGTCCTGGAAGAAGTAGAGGAAGACGAAGCCGATCGCCACGCCGTTGATGAGGTAGGGGAAGAACAGGATGCCCTTGAACAGGTTGCGCAGCCGCAGGTCGAAGCTGAGGACCGTGGCGAAGTAGAGCGCGGCGGCGATCTGCACCACGGAGGCGGCCAGGTAGTAGAGGCTGACGGCGAACACCCGGAACAGCTGGGGGCGGGTGAACAGCTGCTCGTAGTTGTCCGTGCCGACGAAGGAGCGGTCGGGGCTGACGCCGTCCCAGTCGGTGAAGCTGTAGTAGATCATGTTGCCCACCGGCACGTAGGTGAACGTGATCAGCAGGGCGAGCGGCACCAGCAGGAACAGCCAGGGGGTGGCGCGGCGCAGCGGGTGGTCGCGCCAGGAGCGGCGCCGGGAGGCCGGGCGGCGGCCGGCGCCGTGCCCCGTGCGGAGCCGGCCGCCGCCCGGCCGGGCGAGCGGATCGGGTGGTGCGGTGCGGGTGAGGTCGGTCATGTCGGCGGCCCTTTCGTCGTGCGCGGTGAGCGCGCGTGCGGTCGGCGCACCGGGCACCCGGCCGGGAGCCCGGTGGCGGGGTGTGTGCCCCCGGCCCTCCGGCCGGGCGCCGCGGCGCGTCCGGCGGATCAGGAACCGGCGGTCTGCCGCGCCTCGGCCCAGCGCTTGTCCAGATCGGCGAAGTAGTCCTGCAGCGAGCCCTTCTGGGCGCCGCGCGCGAGGTCGACGAGCTTTTGGCGGTAGTCCTGCTTGTTCAGGCCGATCTCCGCGGCGTTGTCGATGGCGTTGACCTCGGCGGTCTTCGCCTCGGAGCGCTCGATGAAGGTGACATCGTTGTCAACGAAGCTCTTCAGCGTGCTCGGCAACGGGGCGGACTTCAGCGGGGAGACGGCGCCCTCGCTCGCGGAGTAGCCGGACTTCTCGGTGAACCAGTCGATCCAGGCGCGCGCCGCGGCCTTGTGCTTCGAGTGGACGTTGACGGCCTGCGGGTAGTCGGAGAGCAGCGTCGCGCAGAAGTGGCCGTCCTTCTGGACCGGGAACGGCAGGAAGCCGATGTCGTCGGGGCTGGTGCCGGCCTTCTTCGCGGCGTCCTGCATCTGCGTGATCGCCCAGGAGCCCAGCAGCATGCTGCCGATCTTCCCCTTGGCCAGGAGCGACTTGGAGTTCTCCCAGTTGGTGGTGGTCGGGTCCTTCTCGGCGAGCCTGTCGTGGACGATGTCGTACAGCAGGGTGTCGATGACGTTGAGGTCGCTGCCGGCGGCCCACGGCTTGTCGGTGCCCGCCAGCGCGTCGGAGGCCTTGGCGTCGCAGCTGACCGAGCCGACGCTGTTGGTCCACGGGCTGCTGAGCGGCCAGCCGTCCTTGAAGTTGGTGTAGTAGGGGGTCGCGCCGGTCCTGTCGCGGATCGCCTTCAGGTCGTCGAGGAACTGCTGCGGGGTGGTGGGCCAGGTGGTGATGCCGGCCTTCTTCCACAGGGCCTTGTTGTAGACGAAGCCGTCGGCGGTGCCGAACGTGGCGATGCCGTAGGTCTTGCCGTTGACGTCCGTCTTGTCGGTGAAGCGGTACGTGGCCCGCAGGGAGGCGGTGTCACCGAGCGGGGCGAAGAACTTCGGGTAGTCGCCCTTGGAGATCGCCGCCGGGATCATCAGGACGTCACCGTAGTTGTCGGTGTTCATCCTGATCTTGACTTCGCCCTCGTAGTCGGTGATGCCCTCGAACTTGACCTTCACCTTCGGGTAGACCTTGCCGAACTGCTCCGCGTACCGCTTCATCGTGCCGTCCTGCACGAGGTCGGTGCGGTGGGTCAGGACCGTGATGGTGCCCGAGACGGACGCCGGGTCCGACGGTGCGGTGGCGCTCTCCTGCGACGGAGCACCTCCCGCGCTGCACCCTGCGACGGCCAGCATCGCGGTGGTCAGCACGGCGGCGCTCAGCGTCTTCCTCCCCATGTGCCCCACTCCTTCCAAGGATCACGGCTCGGGCTCCGTGGTTGACGGAACTATGGCAGTCGGCAGTGAACCGGTAAAGCTCAAAAGTTGGGCGCGATACTCAATCGTTACCTCCAAGGTAGGTTATTTGTCGCCATATGCCGTCTCCACCTGGGCGGATATCCGTCCAAGGCGCCCGGGAAAGGGGACTAGACCGGTTCATCAACAGGGCGCTAGGTTGGCGATGTCGTACCCAGTCCGCCCCGCTTCGCCGATAGGAGCGCACATGAAGGACGTCATCCGGCTCACCGAGGGCTGGAGCCTCCACCACGACGGCACGCCGCTGCCCGCCCAGGTCCCCGGCTGCGTCCACACCGACCTGCTCGCGGCCAGCGTCATCCCGGACCCGTATCTCGGCCTGAACGAGCGGGAGGTGGCCTGGGTGGGGCGCCGGGCCTGGACGTACAGCCGCGCCCTCGACCCGCAGGACACCGCGGCCGACGGGCACGAACGCACCGACCTGGTCTTCGACGGCCTGGACACCGCGGCGGTCATCAGTGTCGACGGACGGGAGCTGGGCCGGACCCGCAACATGCACCGCCGTCACCGCTTCGACGTCACCGGCGCCTCGGGCACGCTGCGCGTGGACTTCGCGTCCGCCTACGACGAGGCGGCCGCGGTCCGCGCGCGGACCGGCGACCGGCCCAACGTCTATCCCGAACCCTTCCAGTACATCCGCAAGATGGCCTGCAACTTCGGCTGGGACTGGGGCCCCACCCTGGTCACCGCCGGGATCTGGCGGCCGGTCCGGCTGGAGCGGTGGTCGACGGCCCGCCTCGCGCAGGTGCGGCCGCTGGTGACCGTCGCCGACGGCACCGGCCGGGTGGAGATCCACGTGACACTGGAGCGCACGGCGCGGGGCGAGGGCCGCCGCCTCGGCCTGCGCGCCTCGGTGGCCGGCGTCGAGGCCCGCACCGAGACCGACGGCAACGACGCCGTCCTGACCCTGGACGTCCCCGGCGTCGCCCTGTGGTGGCCCCGCGGGTACGGCGATCAGCCGCTGTACGACCTGACCCTGACGCTCCTCGACGCGACCGGCGAGCCGCTGGACTCCTGGGAGCGCCGGATCGGCTTCCGCACCGTCACGGTCGACCGCTCCCCGGACGAGCACGGCACCGGGTTCACCTTCGTCGTCAACGGCGAACGGATCTTCGCCCGCGGGGTGAACTGGATCCCCGACGACGCCTTCCCCTCCCGCATCACCCCCGAGCGGTACCGCACCAGGCTGCGCCAGACGGCCGGCACCGGAGCGGACCTGGTCCGCATCTGGGGCGGCGGGATCTACGAGGACGACGCCTTCTATGACGCCTGCGACGAACTCGGGCTCATGGTCTGGCAGGACTTCCTCTTCGCCTGCGCCGCCTACCCCGAGGAGCAGCCGCTGCGCGGAGAGGTCGAGGCGGAGGCCCGCGACAACGTTGTCCGCCTCATGTCCCACCCCAGCCTGGTCCTGTGGAACGGCAACAACGAGAACCTCTGGGGCTTCCGCGACTGGGACTGGGAGCCCGAGCTGGCCGGGGACTCCTGGGGCGGCGGCTACTACCTCGACCTGCTGCCGCGCGTCGCCGCCAAACTCGCCCCCCCCCGCCCCTACAC
>NZ_LR732666.1 GCF_902506575.1 Streptomyces mexicanus
GAACGGTGGGCGGGCGGGCACGGCGGCGGGGCGTACCGGCGCACACTCGGGGGGCGTGAGGTGGAATGTCCGCCCCCCAGTTGCTTGGGCGCCCTTGCCCGGCTTCATCCGGTCCGGTGAAGATCAGGGGATGACGCCGACACGTCCGGCCACCGAGGAGGCCGACGCCGGCGGAAGAGGCCGGCGGGCCGCGACGGCGCGGGCCGCGGCGGTCCTGGGCCTGGTGGCACTGGCCGCGCTGATCCCCCTGCTCGGTCCGTCCGCCGCGCTGCACGGCACGGGGGGAGCGGCCGCCCCCGGCGTCGACGGCGTGGCCCTGCTGCGGGCGGTGCTGGTCGCGGCGGTCTGTGTGCCGGTGGGGGAAGTCTTCGTCGACCGGCTGGCCGCCCGCATCGCCGACGCCCCGGCGCCGCCGCGCAGTTGGTCCCTGTACGCGGCCGTCGCCGGTCTGGTGGCCGCCGCGGGCCTGGCCTCCGTGGTGGCCACCGGCAACCTGGTGCCGCACGGGCTCGGTCAGATCGACGTGGGCGGCCTGTACCGGACCCGGGACGGCGCACTGGCACTGCTGGAGGTCAACGCCTTCCTGGTCGCCGGCCTGTGCGCGCTCTCGCGCCACCCCTCGGCCCGGCTGTGGCCGCTCGCCGCGGTGGTGGTGGCCGAGGCCCTGCGCGCGCACCCCGGCACCGAGGACAGTGCGCTGATCGGCTCGGGCCTGACCCTGGTTCACCTGGTCTGCGCGGCGCTGTGGGCGGGCGGACTGCTGCGCGTTTTGCGCACGCTGCGCGAGTGGCACGGCAGCGAGGCCGGCGCCGCCCTGCTGGCCCGGTACGCGCGCGGGGCGACCGTTCTGCTCGCCGCGGTCACCGCTACGGGCGTGTGCAGCACCCTGCGGCGGATGCCGTCGGACACGGTGCTGGATCAGCTGACGACGACGGCCTACGGCCGCGCCCTGCTCGCCAAGGCGATCCTCGTGGCCGGCGCCGCCGCGCTCGCCGGGTGGGCCCGGCTGCGGCTGCGGCGGGCGGCCGATCCGCTGACCGCTTCCGTTCCCGCGCGCGCCGAGGTCGCCGTACTGGGCGTGGTGGTCACGGTGTCCGGGCTGCTGACGGCGTTGCCGCTGCCGATCCGCTGGTGAGTCCGGCCCGGTGGCCGCGCCCGGCGGGGCATCGACCCCGGCACGGCGTCGCGCCCGGCTGGACGTCGAGCCGACAGCTGTGCCCGGCGGGGCGTCAGAACCCGGCCCGGCGGTTGCGCCCGGCGCGGCGTCAGGCCCCGGCCGCGCCGAGCAGGGTGCCCGCCACGTACGTCACGGCCATGGCCAGCGCCCCGCCGGCCACGTTGCGCACCACCGCCCGGCCCGGCGCGGCCGCTCCCATCCGGGCGCTGCTGTAGCCGGTGAGGACCAGGGCGGCGAGCACGGACAGGACGGTGACCACCAGCCGCAGCCCGGCCGGCGGCAGCACGATCGCCAGCAGGGGCAGCAACGCGCCGACGGTGAACGCCAGGAAGCTCGCCCAGGCCGCGTGCCAGGGGTTGGTCAGCTCGTCGGGGTCGATGCCGAGTTCCACGCGCGCGTGGGCCCTGAGCGCGTCCCGCGCGGTGAGCTGTTCGGCGGCTTCCCGGGCCACCTCCGGTGACAGGCCGCGCTCCTGGAGCAGCTCGGTCAGCTCCCGCAGTTCGGCCTCGGGCTGCTCGCGCAGTTCGCGCTTCTCCAGGGCCAGCGCGGCCTTCTCCGAGTCCCGCTGCGTCGACACCGAGACGTACTCCCCCGCCGCCATCGACATCGACCCGGCCAGCAGGCCCGCCAGCCCGGCGGTGAGCAGGGCGGAACGGGAGTCCGTGGCGCCTGCCACGCCGACGACGAGGCCGGCGGTGGAGACGATGCCGTCGTTCGCGCCGAGCACGGCGGCGCGCAGCCAGTTGAGCCGGGAGCCGAGCGCGCCCCCGTGCGGCTCGTCATGCGTCCGTTGGGTCACAGGAGGGAGCATCGCACGGCCGGCACCGCACGCACGGCACAGCACGGGCGCAACAAACGGACGACGCGACACGGGCCGCATCGCACGGCGAGACAGCAGGGACCACATCTGCCTCTTATACACACCTGACGCTGCCGACGACTCCCCCCGCTGCGCCCTACAGACACCCCCCGCTCATCACGAACACATCCCACCACACCTCACGTGCAACACTGTGCCTCACTCTTTTTGTGTTTACGAGCCC
>NZ_LR732667.1 GCF_902506575.1 Streptomyces mexicanus
CGACGTAGGGCCGGGTCAGATAGCCCAGCGGCACGGCGAATGCGTGCACCAGGCGGCTGAACGGCCACAGCGCGAACAGGGCGAGGGCGAGCAGAGCGTGGCACTGGTAGACGAGCGGCGCGTGCGCTGACGGACACCTCACCCGGCGTGTGGGAACGCGCCGGGCCCGATCGCGGTCCATACGGTTGTGCGCACACAGGACGGGGGATCTGCTTCGAGGAGCCGAGCGGTGCTGCAGCGGTATGGCGTGACGGCCGGGCGAGGGCCGCGGGACACCGGGCGCGGACGGGACCTGGCGGCCCGGGCCGCGCTGTTCGTCGTCCGCACGCTGCGCGCCGAATGGCACGGCATCGTCGTGGACCCGGTGCGGCAGCTGACGCGCCGCGGATTGTCCGGGCTGGTGCTGGCGTTCGTGGCCGCCTTCGGCGTCATCTTCTTCCACGCCCTGGCCCAGCACCCCACCGGAGAGACGGTGGTCCGGCTGACCGGTGGTGTCCAGGCCGACCTGCCGCTGTGGCTGGCCCTGCTGCGCACCCCCGTCTCCTTGTACGTGCCCGCCCTGGACCTGCCGGTGTGGGCCGGCATCACCCAGCTGTTCGTGGCCTTCGCGCTGGCCGAGCTGACGCTGGGCCGGCGCCGCACCCTGTTCCTGTCCTACGCCACCACCCTCGCCGGCACCCTCACCGTCCGGGTGATGATCGCGATCGGCCCGGGCTGGTGGGGGCTGGGGCTGCCGCCGGAGACCGCGCACGTCCTGGACACCGGTCCCTCGGCCGCGGTGGTGGGCCTGTTCACCTACCTGTCCGTGGTCCGGCGCGCCCCGGTGGTGTTCCTCCTCACCGGCGGGTCGATGGTGGCCGAGTCGGTGATCAAGCCCAACCTGGCCGGGCGCGAGCACCTGATCGCGGTGGCCGCGGCGATCGTCCTGGCCCTGGTCCACGAACGCGGCCGGCCGCGGCTGCGGCTGCCCCGCCTCCCGCGGACGGCCTTTGCGGCCCGGACAGGGCGGGCCGTCGGCGCCTGTCCTGAACCCGTGCTCCGCCGGCCGGAGGTGACGTGCCCGGCACCGGCGTTCGGAGCCGATCACGCACCGGGCCGCGGTGCGGGGGGAAGGACGGGGGAGACGTGAACTGGATCTGGGTCGTACTCATCCTGTTCTGGACGGGCGGCTTCGCCTGGCTCGCCGACACCGCGCGCACCGCGCTGCGCAACCGGCACCAGCGCAGGATGGAACTGATGGAGGCGCAGAAGGCGGAGCGGCTGGCCGTGGAGGCGGCGCACAAGCCGCCGCAGCCGATCTGCGGATGCACCCACCACCTGGCCAAGCACGACAAGAGCGGCCGCTGCCACGAGCGGGTGGAGGTGCCCACCGCCTGGGACGAGAACAAGAAGCCGCTGCGCTTCGAGCCCGGGCAGTGCAACTGCCAGCAGTACGTGGGCCCGCAGCCGCTGTCCCAGGTGTACGCCGACGAACTGACCGACCTGGCCTGAGGAATCCGGCATGTGCCGGATCCGAGCCCGGGCCGCGCCGGACATGTGCCGGACCTGAGTCGAATCCCCGCACGGGCGTCACAAAGGCTGCACACAGCCTTGTTAGCGTGACTGGCCGCCCGGCCGACCGACCCAGGAAGATCCGGATGGACTACTGCACCACGTGCCGACGGCACCTCAACGGCGCCCTGGTGTGTCCCGGTTGCGGGGCCTACGCACCGGACATAGCCCCGAGCGCCACCGCCGACTCCGCGACGCCCTACGCCCCCGGCCCCGCCGCCGACGCCCTCACCGCCGCCTACCCGGTGCACGCCTCCGGCCCCGCGCCGACGCTCACGGACGGCTTCGCACCGGCGTACACGGACGACCTCGCGCCTTCGCACACGGACGGCCCCGAGGAGGCGTCCGTCGCGGGCCCGGCCGTCGCCGGGGCGGCGCACGGCACACCGGCCGGGTCGCAGCGGCCGGGACGGGCCGCGCGGCGGCGGCAGCGCGCACGCTGGCAGAAGACCCAGCGTCGGGCCCTGGTCGCCACGGCCGTGGCGCTCGTCGGCGGCGGCCTGACCGTCGCCTCGATGGACCGGCACACCGCCGACCGCGCCCAGGCGGCCCCGGCCGCGCCGCTCGCTCCGCACACGGACAGCGTGGACACGCCGCCGGCCCGGCACGCCGCCCCGGCGCCCCCGTCCGCCTGTCTCCTATATACATCTGACGCTGCCGACGACCCCTTCCGTGTGCCTCCCTTT
>NZ_LR732546.1 GCF_902506575.1 Streptomyces mexicanus
CACCGCGCGGACGCCAGTTTCTCCGGCCGACCCGACACCCTGCCCGCCGCCATGCTGGACGGCGATCCGGCCACCGGCTGGTCCAACGCCTTCGTCAAGGCGGCCACCGCCCTGCTGCCGGCCTTCGACGGCGCCCGCCCCGAGGACTGGGTCTGCCTCGACTTCGGCCGGACGCGCACCGTCGACCGGGTGGCCGTCTCCTTCACCGTCGACGCCACCCACGCGCTGCCCGCCGCGGTCGAGGTCGCGGTGTGGAACGGCCGTCGGTACACGCCGGTGACGGGCGCGCGGACGGCCTGGGCCGACGCCTCCGACGAGCCCACCGTGATCACCTTCGACGCGGTGCGCGGCTCCCGGATCCGCCTCACCCTCACCAGCGGCCGGCCGGGGAGCCCCGAGGGGGCGGTGCGGATCAGCAAACTGGAGGCGTAGCCCGCGCCGGCGGGCCCGCGCCGCCCGGCACCACCAGCGGCGCGGGCCGCCTGGCCCTTCGAGGACCACCGCCTTACGGCACGGGGTGACTCCAGATACGACCGCACCACCCCGGTACCGCCGTAATACCCCCCTGACCTGCGGGCATTTACGAGCGAGTACCCCGCGCGCTACCGTAGGGAGCATGCCAGCGCTCAACGTGGAGTTCAGTGATCGCGAGCTGGAGGACCTGCGGCAGATCGCCAAGGAACGCGGTACGTCGATGAAGGCGCTCGTGCGGGAGGCGGCCGCCGCGGACATAGCCCGGCACCGCGCCCTGCAGGAGGGCGCCGAGGCCTTCCGCCGGTTCTTCACGGCACACGCCGACGAATTCGCCGCCGCATTCCCCGACGACGAGCCGCCCACCAGGGGCGAGGGACGAGCCGCCTGACCGATGACCCCCGTCATCCACATCGACGTGCCCTGGCTGCTCCAGCGCCACGAGGAAGTCCTGCCGGACCAGCCCGCGGTCGACGACTTCTCCGCGCTGGTGGCCGCCGTCGCCCGGCACCGCGTGGACCCGCCGCGCCTGGGCGTGGACTCCGACCCCGCCTGGCGCGCCGCCGCACTGCTGCACACCCTCGCCGTGCTCAAACCCCTGCCGTCCGCCAACGCCCGTTTCGCGTGCGCGACGGCCGTGGCGTACATGTTCGTCAGTGGCGTCGGCATCGACCCGCCCTACGGCGCCCTGGTCGATCTCGCCCGCGACCTGATGACCGGCAAGACCGACGTCTACGGCGCCGCGGACCGGCTGCGTTCCTGGGAGATCTGACCGCCGCCCCCGCACACGCCTGACTTTCCGTCAACCGCTCCCTGACTTTCTGTCAACGGCGGTGAAGTCCTCCGGACGTCTTGTTGGGCGTCCGCGCGGTGTGCCAGGGTGAGCCACCCGCGAGGGGAGCAACGGCCGCGCACCCGCGGTGAGTCGGCGTTCGCGTGCGGTCGCCGGCCGCGTGCCCGGGGCCCGGCCGGTGCCCCCGCGGGTGGCACCACGACGGTACGCACCGAAGGAATCCACCC
>NZ_LR732547.1 GCF_902506575.1 Streptomyces mexicanus
CACCTACCCCGGGCAGAAGAACGCCCGCCCCGAGAGCACCACATGACCCCGTCGGCGGTCCACCCGGTCAGAGGGGCTGGGCTGCCGCCCCGGCACCATGGCAGGTAACCTCCAGCTCATGTCCCGCCATGTCGCGATCGTCACCGATTCAACGGCCTACCTGCCGCCCCGGACGATGGAGCGCCACGGCATCACCACGGGCCCGCTGACCGTGGTCCTCGGCGACAGAGCCCTCGAGGAGGGCACCGAGATCTCCACCCGCTCGCTGGCCCAGGCCCTGCAGAAGCGGCGATCCGTCACCACCTCACGCCCCAGCCCCGAGGTGTTCGCCGAGACCTACCGCAAGGTCGCCGAGTCCGGCGCGACCGGCATCGTCTCCCTCCACCTGTCCGCCGAGCTGTCGGGCACCTACGACGCGGCGGTCCTGGCCGCGCGCGAGGCCCCGGTGCCGGTGCGCGTGGTGGACACCGGCATGGTCGCGATGGCCCTCGGCTTCTGCGCCCTGGCCGCCGCCGAGACGGCCGAGCAGGGCGGCACGGTGGACGACGCGGTCACCGCCGCCGAGAAGCGGGCCGGAAGCACCTCCGCCTACTTCTACGTCGACACGCTCGACTATCTGCGCCGCGGCGGCCGCATCGGCGCCGCGCAGGCCCTGCTCGGTTCCGCGCTCGCCGTCAAGCCGCTGCTCCAACTGCAGGACGGCCGCATCGAACTGCTGGAGAAGGTGCGTACGGCCTCCAAGGCGATCGCCCGCCTGGAGGAGATCGCGGCCGACCACGCGACCGGCGCGGGCGTCGACATCGCCGTCCACCATCTCGCCGCCCAGGAACGGGCCTGCGCCCTCGCGGACCGGCTGCGCGCGCGGGTGACCGGGCTGGCCGAGCTGCATGTGAGCGAGGTCGGCGCGGTCATCGGCGCGCACACCGGCCCGGGGCTGCTGGGAGTCGTGGTCTCGCCGCGCTGAGGACGTCAGCCGGCGGCAGGGCGCTCCCTCGTACGAGTGGCGGAGTTGTCCACAACCGAGCCGTGATCCACGGAAATCGAGCAAGATCATCGTCGGGGTGCGGGGCTGCCCGATGCTCGTGCCATGGCACGTCGATCCCACACACGCACAGCAACCGCCACCAGCGGACCGGGCCGTGGACCCGGCCCCGACAGCCGCCCCCGCCACCGCCGCCCGGCCGTCCGCACCGGCTTGCGGCACCGCCACGCCCGGGCGGAGGAACTGCGCCGCCGGGCCGAGGCGCTGTTCGCCGAACACACCGGGCAGGTGGGGGAGTCGGGAAGCGGACCACCCCCTGCCACCGGTGGGGACCTGGCCGGTGCGCGTCTCCGGGAGGGCGGCGGGCATGCGGTGGCGGCTGGGGAGGGCAGCGGGCATGCCG
>NZ_LR732668.1 GCF_902506575.1 Streptomyces mexicanus
GTGGGGTACGGCGACCCCGCCGACATCGCCTACGTCATCTACACCTCGGGCTCCACCGGAACCCCCAAGGGCGTCGCCGTACCCCACCGGGCCGTCGTCAACCGCCTGCTGTGGATGCAGGAGGAGTACGCCCTCGAACCCGGCGAATGCGTGCTGCAGAAGACGCCGTTCACCTTCGACGTGTCGGTCTGGGAGTTCTTCTGGCCGCTGCTCGCCGGCGCCCGGCTGCACCTCCTCGCGCCCGGCGCCCACCGCGACCCGCGCGCCGTGGCCGCCGCTGTCCGCGCCCACGGCGTGACCACCCTGCACTTCGTGCCGCCCATGCTCGACCTGTTCCTGGCCGAGCCCGAGGCCGCCCGCCTGACCGGGCTGCGCCGCGTGGTGTGCAGCGGCGAGGCGCTGCGCCCGGAGACCGTGGCCCGCTTCTTCGCCGTGTACGGGCCCGCCGCCGACGCGCCCGGCCTGTACAACCTCTACGGCCCCACCGAGGCCGCCATCGACGTCACCCACCTGCGCTGCACCGAGCAGCACGGCACCGGGCCGGTGCCGATCGGCCGGGCCGTCGCCAACACCAGCCTGTACGTGCTCGACGCGGGCGGCGAACCGCTGCCGTTCGGGGTGCCCGGCGAACTCCACATCGGCGGCGTCCAGGTCGCCGCCGGCTACCTCAACCGGCCCGAGCAGACGGCGGAACGCTTCGTCACCGACCCGTACACCCCCGGCGGGGGAGTGCTCTACCGCACCGGCGACCTGGCCGTCCTGCGGGAGGACGGCACGGTCGAGTACCGCGGCCGGCTCGACCACCAGCTGAAGATCCGCGGCTTCCGCATCGAACCCGGCGAGATCGAGTCGGCGCTGCTCGCCCTGCCCGGCGTCGAACAGGCCGTCGTCACCGCACCCCGGGGTGCCGACGGGCAGCACCGGCTGCTCGCCCACGCCGTCGCCCCCGGCGCCACCCCCGAGGCCCTGACGGCCGCGCTCGCCGCACGGCTGCCCGGGTACATGGTGCCGTCCGCCGTCGTCCTGCTCGACGCCCTGCCGCTGTCGCCCAACGGCAAGGTCGACCGGCGTGCCCTGCCCGTGCCCGACGGCCCCACGGCACCCGCGCCGCGCGCGGCGCGCCCGCTGGACGCGGACGAACAGCGGATCCACGACGCCTTCACGGCCGTACTCGGCACCGAGCGGATCGACCCCGACACCTCCTTCTTCGCGCTCGGCGGCGACTCCCTGCTCAGCATCCGGCTGCGCACCGCCCTGGAGCACACCGGCGTCACCTTCGACCTGCCCGACCTGTACGAGGCACCGACCGTCCGCGCCTTGGCCCGCCACACCCGGCCGCACGTGCCCACCGGGCCGCGCACCCGGCCCTTCTCGCTGCTGTCCGCCGCCGACCGGGACCTGCTGCCCGACGGCCTGGACGACGCCCACCCGCTCAGCAGCATGCAGTCCGGCATGGTCTTCCACGCCGAGTACGAGCGGCACTCCTCCGTCTACCGGGTGGTCACCAGCATCCGGGTCCGGCTGCCCTTCGCCGAGGAGCCACTGCGCGCCGCCCTCGCCGGCACCGTCCGGCGCCACCCGGCGCTGCGCAGCTCCTTCCACCTCACCGGCTTCAGCGAACCACTCCAGCTGGTGCACCGGGACGTGACCGTGCCCCTCGCGGTCGACGGGGAGCTGTGGGGCGCCGACCCGGAGACCCGCGCCGCCCGGCTCGCCGCGTGGGCCGAGACCGCCAAGCACCACGACTTCGACCTCACCGCGGCCCCGCTGCTGGCCTTCACCGCCCACCCGCTGGGCGCCAAGTCCTTCCAGTTGAGCGTGGTCGAACACCATGTGGTGCTGGACGGCTGGAGCGACGCGGCCATGCTGGACGAGATCGTCGCCCGCTACCGGGCCGCGCTCTCGGGCGAAGACCTCTTCCTGCCCGAGATCCCCAGCACCTTCCGGGAGTTCGTCGCCGCCGAACGCCGCGCCGCCGACCAGAGCGAGCACCGCGACTTCTGGGCCGGGGAACTGGCCGGCGCCGAGCCCGCCACGCTGCCCGCACGCACCACGGGCCGCCCGGCCGGCGCCCGACACCGCCGCTTCGACGTACCGCTGGAACAGTCCACCGGGGCCCGCATCACCGCCGCCTCCCGCGCCGCCGGACTGCCCCCGAAGTCGCTGCTGGCCGCCGCCCACGCCGCCGTCCTGCACGCCGTCGCACCCGGCGACGAGGTGCTGACCGGTGTCGTCACCCACGGCCGGCTCGCGGACGACGGCGGCGACCAGGTCATCGGCGTGTTCCTCAACACGCTCCCGCTCCGGCTGTCCGTGACCGACGGCTCCTGGCTCGACCTGGCCCACCGGGTTCGCGCCCACGAGCAGCGCACCCTGCCGCACCGCCGCTACCCGTTCGCCCGCATCCTGCGCGACCACCCCGACCTCGCGCTGGACTCGTACGTCAACTTCATGGACTTCCACCAGCAGTGGGGCTCCGACGCGGCCATCCAGGACGGCTTCGGCATCGCCGAGACCAACTTCCCGCTCGCCGCGAACTTCCTGGTCGACCCGGCCGGCGGCCGGCTGCGGCTCTGGCTGGACTGCGACACCTCGCTGCTCGACCCCGAGTTCTGCGACCGCCTCACCGGCTACTACGCCCGCGCCCTCACCGCGCTCGCCGCCGACCCCGCCGCCCCGCCGGCCGACCTGCGCGGCCCGGAGGAGCGGGCCCTGGTGGCCGGCTGGAACGACACCGCGGTGCCCTACGACCCCGACGCGACCCTCGGCGGACTGATCGCCCGGCAGATCGCCGCCACCCCCGAGGCCACCGCGCTCGTCGACGGCCGCACCCGCCTCAGCTACGCCGAACTCGACGACCGGGCCGCCCGCCTGGCCCACCACCTGCGGGCGCTGGGGGCCGGCCGCGGCAGCCGGGTCGGCGTGAGCGTACGGCGCTCGACGGACCTCGTCGTGACCCTGCTCGCCATCGCCCGCACCGGCGCCGCCTACGTCCCGATGGACCCCGGCTTCCCCGCCGACCGGCTCCGCTACATCGCCGCGGACGCCGCCCTGGACTGCCTGGTGACCGGTCCCGGCGGCCCCGAGGACCTGCCCACCGGCGCCGTCGTACGGCTCGACCGGGACGCGGAGCGGATCGCCGCCCGGCCCGCCGGACCGCTGGACGGCCCGGGCGCCGACGACCCGGTGTACGTCATCTACACCTCCGGCTCCACCGGCCGCCCCAAGGGCACGGTGCTGCTGCACCGCAACGTCGTCAACTTCTGCGCCGCGATGGACCTGCGGATCGGGCTCGCCGCCGACGACGTCGTCCTCGCGCTCACCAGCGTGTCCTTCGACATCTCCGTCCTCGAACTGCTGTGGCCGCTCACCCGCGGGGCCACCGTCGTGGTGGGCGGCGAGCGGATGATCGAGCGGCTCACCCCGGCCGACGGCGACGATTCCCTCCAGGACCTCCTCGTCCGGCACCGGGCCACCCTGCTCCAGGCCACCCCGTCGTTCCTCGCGGCGGTGGCGGCCCAGCCTCAGGCGCTGGACGCGCTGCGCCCGCTGCGCGCCCTGCTGGTCGGCGGCGAGGCGTTCCCCTCCGGGCTCGCCCAGCGGCTGCTGACCGCGCTGCCCGCGGTGCGCGTGTACAACATGTACGGCCCGACCGAGACGACCATCTGGTCCACGGTCCACGAACTCGACCGCGAGCGGGACGTGCACGCCGCCGCCCTGCCGATCGGCCGCCCGATCGCCAACACCGCCGTCCGGGTCGTCGCCGGGGACGGCCGCGAGGCCCCCGTCGGCGTCGCCGGCGAGCTGTGGATCGGCGGCGACGGGGTCGCCCGGGGCTACCTGGACCGGCCGGAGCTGACCGCCGAGCGGTTCGTCACCGCGGACAGCGGCCGCTGGTACCGCACCGGCGACCGGGTGCGCTGGCGGGCCGACGGACTGCTGGAGTTCCTCGGCCGCATCGACCGCCAGGTGAAGATCCTCGGCCACCGGGTCGAACCCGACGAGGTGGAGAGCGTCCTGTCCCGCCACCCCGAGGCCGCCTCGGTCGCCGTCGTCGCCGCCCAGCGCGCGGGCGGCGGAGCCGAACTCGTCGCCTACGTCGCCCCGGCCACGCGGGACGGGAACGCCGACGGCGAGCGCAGCCATGTGGACAGGTGGCGGGAGGTGTGGCAGGGGGCGTACAGCCCGGACACCCCGGAGGAGGCGGAGCAGACACCGGCCCCGGAGGCGGCCGACGACGCCCGCCCCGCCGACGAGCGGGACTTCGCCGGCTGGCTGAGCAGCTACACCAAGCGGCCGATCCCCGTGCACGAGATGCGGGACTGGGTGGAGCGGACCGTGCGCCGCATCCGCCGTACCGGCGGGACGCGGATCGTGGACGTCGGCGTCGGCGTCGGCCTGTACCTGCGCCGGCTCGCCCCGGACGCGGACTCCTACCTGGGCCTCGACCTGTCCCCGGCCGCCCTGGCGACGGCCGCCGCCGCGGTCGCCGGTGATGGCGCACTGCCCGGCCACATCACACTGCGCCAGGCCGAGGCCACCGCCCTGGCCGAGCTGCCCGACGCCGGTGCCGACCTGGTGCTGTTCAACTCCGTCGTGCAGTACTTCCCCGGTCCGGACTACCTGCGCCGGGTGCTCACCGAGGCGGTCCGCGTCGCCGGCCCCGAGGGCGCCGTCTTCGTCGGTGACGTCCGGGACCTGACGCTGCTGCCCGCCTTCCACGCGGACACCCAGCTGCGCCGGGCGCCCGCGCTCAGCCCGGCCCGGGAGGTGTCCGCCGCCGCGGCCCGCGCCCTCGCCGAGGAACGCGAACTGTGCCTGACCCCGGCCTTCTTCGAGGAATTCGCCCGGGCCGCCGGGCTCGGCCTGCGCATCGAGCTGAAGCGCGGCCGGTACGCCAACGAGCTGACCCGGTTCCGCTGGGACGCCACCCTGTACGGCCCCGGCCGCGCCCCGGACGGCGACGCCGACGGCAAGCGACTGTCCTGCGCCGACCTGACCGGTACCGACGCGCTGGCCGAGCTGCTGGCGGGCACCGCACCCGAGCGGGCGCTGACCGTCACCGGTCTGCCCGACCGGCGCCTGGTGCGCCCGCTCGCCGCCCTGGCCCTGCTGCGCGGCGAGCAGCCCGCCGAGCAGACCGCGTGGGAGCTGGAGCGCTCGCTCTGGGAGGCCTCGGCCGACCAGGGCATCGACCCGGAGGACATCGCGGAACTGGGCGAACGGCACGGCCGTACCGTCCGCCTGCTGCCACCGGCCCCCGGCCGCACGGGCGAGTTCGATGTCGTCTTCGAGCCGCACACGGACGCACCGGAAGCCGGCACACCGGAAGCAGGCGTACGGGAAGCCCACACGCCGGAAGCCCCCGCCGGGAAAGTCCACGCGCCGAAGGTCCCC
>NZ_LR732669.1 GCF_902506575.1 Streptomyces mexicanus
GGGCGAGTCCGGCGCTCGGGTGTACGGGGTCGGGCGGGGCGAGTCCCGCGCCCGGCTGCACGCGGTCCGGCGAGGCGCGCCCGACGCCCGGCCCTGCACCGCCCGACGGCTGTCCGCCCGATCGCTACGGGCCCGACGGCCACCCACCCGACGGCTGCCCGTCCGACGGTCACCGGCCCCGCGGCTACCCGTCCGACGTGAGCAGCGAGAAGTACGGGGCGAAACAGGCGGTGAGGCTCGCGAGCAGTTCCCTGCCCTTGGCCGCGCTGCCCAGGGAGGGGCGGCCGATGACCCCCGAATCGGTGTAGGCGGACATGCCGGTGGTGAGCAGATGACGCCGGTCGTCGGCGACGTGGTCGGCCTTCTCGTGGCCCGCCCGGACCAGTTCGGGGTGGGCGTGCAGCAGGACGGAGGTCTCGATCTCCCCCGCGTGCATGTCGGTGAGCAGCGAGGTGCGCACCCCGGACCGTTCCCGGGCCGTCTCCCAGTCCTCCACGGCGGGGAAGAGCGCGAGGCGTTCACCGCGCGCGGAGGCTTCCTGCACGACGTTGCCCAGCACGTAGTTCCCGCCGTGGCCGTTGACGACCGCCAGCGCCTCGACGCCGGAGCGGCGCAGCGAGTCCGCGATGTCCCGGACCACCGCGTGCAGGGTCACCGCGGAGATGCTGACGGTGCCCGGCCAGGCGGCGTGCTCGTGCGAGCAGGAGATCGTCACCGGCGGCAGCAGGTGCACCGGGTAGGCCGCGGCGATCTCCCGGGCGATGGCGCAGGCCACCAATGTGTCGGTGGCCAACGGCAGGAAGGGGCCGTGCTGTTCGTAACTGCCCACCGGCAGGACGGCGACCTGCCGTGAACGCCCGGCCGCCCGGTGGCGTACGTCCTGCGTGGTGTCCGCCGGCACCAAACCCGGTGCGGTCGGCGGCCGGTGTGCGCCACTGGCACCACTCGTCATGTTGTCCCGGCCCTTCGTGTTGAGCAGAGGATGCAGATGATGACAGAAAACCCCGGCGCGTTCGGTGAGGTGTTCGGTGAGAAGTCCGCACGGCGCACGGGCGTGGAACGCGTCGTGCGCGCCCCGCTGCCCACGGTGTACGGGCACTTCGAGGCGATCGGCTACCTGGACCACGACCGCGGCGAGGAGCAGGTGGCCCTCGTGCACGGCGACCTCGGCACCGAGCGGGTCCTGGTCCGGCTGCACTCCGAATGCCTGACCGGGGACGCCTTCGGCTCGCGGCACTGCGAGTGCGGGGACCAGCTCGCCGCCGCGCTGCGGGCCGTGGTCGCCGAGGGCGGCGGCGTGGTCGTCTACCTCAAGGGCCACGAGGGCCGGGGCATCGGACTGCTCGCCAAGCTGCGGGCGATGGCCCTGCAGGCGGAGGGCCTGGACACGGTCGAGGCGACCCTCGCCCTCGGCCTGCCCGTGGACGCCCGTGACTACGGGGCGGCCGCCGCGATCCTGCACGACCTCGACGTACGCTCGGTGCGACTGCTGTCCAACAACCCGCGCAAAGGTGAGGCGTTGGTACGGCACGGCATCCAGGTCGCCGAGCAGGTGCCGCTGCTGATCCCGCCGTGCGAGAGCAACCTCACCTACCTGCGCACCAAGCGGGAGCGGCTGGACCACCACCTGCCGCACCTGGACGCGGTGGCCCGGCTGTCCTGACGCGGCGGCCCGGCCGTCCGGGCTGTCCCCGCTCTCCTCACGCCAGGCGCGTACCCGGGCCCGCGGCGGCAGCCCGGGCGGCCGGCGGCCCGTCGGCGGGAATGCGCGGCGGACGCAGGCCGGTTGAGAGGGTATGACTCAGGACACACCTGCGGCTCCCGCCGCCGACGACGCGCTCCTCGCCCTCCTTGCCGAGGGGCACGGCGGCGTGCTGGTCACCCTCAAACGGGACGGCCGGCCCCAGCTGTCGAACGTCAGCCACGCCTACGACCCGGACGAGCGCGTCATCCGCGTCTCGATCACCGACGACCGCGCCAAGACCCGCAATCTGCGCCGGGACCCGCGCGCCTCCTACCACGTCACCAGCCCGGACCGGCGCGCCTACGCGGTCGCCGAGGGCACCGCCGAGCTGACCCCGGTCGCCGCCGCCCCGCACGACGCGCCCGTGGAGGAGCTGATCCGCCTCTACCGCGACGTGCTCGGTGAGCACCCGGACTGGGACGACTACCGCGCCGCCATGGTCCGCGACCGCCGCCTCGTGCTGCGCCTGAAGGTGGACCGGGTCTACGGCATCCCGAAGGCACCCGCCGACCAGGACTGACCCGGCCCGCCCGCAGCCCGCAGCCCGCTGCACGCGCCCGCAGCCCGCCGCACGCGGCTGCGGGCCATTCCCCCCCGGCCCCGGACCATGTCACCCGGCGGCGGACCCGCTTCACCGCCCGCGGTCCGCTTCCCCCGACCACAGCCCGCCTCACCCGGCCGCGGTCCGCGCCTCCAGCGCCCGCAGCACCGCCACCATGTCCTCGCCGCCGTGCCCGAGCGACACCGTCTCCTCGAACAGGGCGTGGCACGCGTCGAGCAGCGGCGAGGCGGTGCCGGAGCCGCGGGCCGCCTCGGCGATCAGCCGGTTGTTCTTCAGCACGTCGCGCGCCGCCGCCTGCACCGAGAAGTCTCCGGCCAGCAGCTTGGGCGCCTTCATCCGGGACACCGCGCTGGCCATGGGGCCGGCGCCCAGGACCTCCAGGAACAGCCGCCGGTCCAGTCCCTGCCGCTCGGCGAAGTGGTACGCCTCCGTCAGGCCGGTGACCAGCGTGATCAGGAACAGGTTCACCGACAGCTTCATCAGCAGCGCGCTGGGTGCCGGACCGCACACGAACGTCTGGCGGCACAGGGGGGCGAGCAGCGGCCGTACCGTCTCCACGGCGTCGTCCTGCCCGGCGAGCATCGCCACCAGCTCGCCGTTCTCCGCCGGGACGCGGGAGCCGGAGACCGGGGCCTCGACATAGCGTCCGCCCGCCGCGCGGATCTCCTGCTCCAGCGCGCGCGAGTACGCCGGTGAGGTCGTCCCCATGTGCACGACCGTCCGGCCGGCGACGCGCGGGGCGAAGGCCGCACTGCGGCGGCCGAGGACCGCGTCCACGGCCGACTCGTCGGCCAGCATGAGGAACACCACGTCGGCGCGGGCGAACACCTCGCCGGGGTCCGCGGCCACCTCGGCACCGGCCGCGCGCAGGGGGCCGCTGCGGGCGGCGGTGCGGTTCCACACGACCAGGGGAGTGCCGGAGCGGGCCAGCCGGAGTGCCATGGGCCGGCCCATGACTCCGAGACCGAGGAAGCCGACGTTCACGCGAGACCGCCCAGAGGGAGAGAGCCGGTTATGACAGCCGTCATGGTAGCCCCGTTCATGACGCCCGTCATAGAGTCGGTGGGGCCCGAAGCGACTCGGGGTCGCCGCAAGGGCGGCGTCATCAGGTGAAAGGCCGCCGGAACGATCTCGGACGGCGGCGGGAGGCAGGCCATGGCAGGGACTCGGAGGGGGCCGCGCGAGCGGATGGTCTTCAGCGCGGCCCAGCTCATCCGGCGCGACGGGGTGGGCGCGACCGGCATGCGGGACGTGGCCGCACACGCCGAGGCGCCGCGCGGATCGCTCCAGCACTACTTCCCCGGCGGCAAGGAACAGCTGGTCAACGAGGCGGTGGCCTGGGCCGGCCGCTACGCCGCCGGGCGCGTCGCCCGCTTCCTGGCGGAACTGGCGGAGCCGGCGGAGAGGAAGCCGAGCGGCCTGTTCGCCGCGATGGTGCGGCAGTGGACCGACGAGTACGCGGCGACCGGCACGGTGGGCGGCTGCCCGGTCGCCGCCGCGACGGTCGACTGCGCCTCGGCCGGCCCCTCCACCCGCGGGGCGGCGGCCGCCGCGTTCACGGCCTGGCGGGAACCGGTGGCCGGGGCGCTGGTCGAGCTGGGGGTGCCCGCCGAGCGGGCCGAACCGCTCGCCACGCTGATGATCAGCTCCCTGGAGGGCGCGATCATCATGGCCCGCGCCGAGGGCGGCGCGGGCCCCCTGACGACGGTGGCCCGGGAACTGGGCCCGCTGCTGGACGCGGCCGTGTCACCGGACGGCGGGCCGGCGGCCGTGTCACCGGACGGCGGGCTGTGAGGGCCGTGCGAGGCCGGACCGCCGGCGGTCAGGCGGAGACCGCCTCCCGCCGGGCCGAGCGCTGTCCCTCGCGCTCGCCCAGCCGCTCCGTGGGCACCCGGTGGGTCTCGCGGGCCGAGAGCGCGGCGATCACCGGCGGGACGCACAGGGCCGCCGTGAACAGGCCCACCGCCGACCAGTCGGTGCCGTCGGGGCCCGCGATCGAGGCGGCGAAGGTGACCGCGAACCCGGCCACCGCGAAGCCGATCTGCGTGCCGACCGCCATGCCCGACATCCGCACCCGGGTGGAGAACATCTCACCGTAGAAGGCGGGCCACACGCCGTTCGCGGCGCTGTAGACGACACCGAAGGCCACGATGCCGGCCACCAGCGTCAGCGGGTAGGAGCGGGCGGAGATCGCCCACAGGTACAGGAACATCGTCACCGCGCTGCCCACCGCGCCGATCAGGTAGACCGGGCGGCGGCCGATGCGGTCCGACAGCATGGCCCACAGCGGGATCGCGCCGAGCGCGGCCACGTTGGCGAGCGCGCCCACCCACAGCATCGACGAACGGGACATGCCCACCGCGTCGCTGGTGGCGTACGCCAGCGCCCACACCGTGAAGATCGTGCTCACCGAGGCGATCAGCGCGCCGGCGACCACGCGCAGCACATCGGCCCAGTGCTCCCGCAGGAGCACCGCCAGCGGCAGCTTCGCCACGCCCTCGGACGCCGCCTGCCGGGCGAAGGCCGGGGTCTCGGCGAGCCTGCGCCGGATCAGGTAGCCGACGACGGCGACCGCGGCGCTCGCCCAGAACGGCACGCGCCAGCCCCACGACAGCAACTGCGGCTCGGGCAGCGCGGCCACCGGGAGGAACACCAGGGTGGCGATGAGCTGGCCGCCCTGGGTGCCGCTGAGCGTGAAGCTGGTGAAGAAGCCCCGCCGGTGCGCCGGGGCGTGTTCCAGGCTCATGGAGCTGGCGCTGGCCTGTTCACCGGCCGCGGAGACGCCCTGCAGCACCCGGCACAGCACCAGCAGCACCGGGGCGAGGCCGCCGGCCTGGGCGCGGGTGGGCAGGCAGCCGATGAGGAACGTCGACACGCCCATCAGGAAGAGCGTGAAGAGCATGATCTTCTTGCGGCCCAGCCGGTCGCCGACGTGGCCGAGGAACAGCGCGCCGACGGGGCGGGCGGCGTAGGCTACGCCGAAGCTGGCCAGGGACAGCAGGGTCGCGGTGGCCGGGTCGGAGTCGTCGAAGAAGATCTTCGGGAAGATCAGGGCGGCGGCGCTGCCGTAGATGAAGAAGTCGTAGTACTCCAGGGCGCTGCCGATCCACGCGGCCGCCGCCGCTTTCTTGGGCTGACC
>NZ_LR732548.1 GCF_902506575.1 Streptomyces mexicanus
GCGCGGTCTCGTCGACGACGTCATCGACCCCGCCCAGACCCGCGAGGTCCTCATCGGCTCCCTGGCGATGCTGCACACCAAGCACGCCGACCTGCCCTCCCGCAAGCACGGCAACCCGCCGCAGTAATGGAGCACCCCGAATGGTCCGACAGGAACGAGCGCTGCGCACCCGCGAGGCACTGATCGAATCGGCCGCCACGGTCTTCGACCGGGACGGTTTCAGCGTGGCGTCGCTCGCCGCGATCAGCTCGCTGGCCGGGGTGAGCAACGGAGCGCTCCACTTCCACTTCTCGAACAAGGCCGGGGTGGCCGACGCGGTGGAGCAGGCCGCGTCGGAACGCCTGGAGCGCCTGGTCGCCGCGCACGGGGAAGCGGTCGGCAGCGCCCTGCAGATGCTGGTGGACACCTCGCACCGCCTCGCCCGGCGGCTCGGCGAGGACGTGGTGCTGCGCGCGGGCTTCGAACTGAGCCGTGACCACGTCCGCCAGGGCGGCCGGGACCTGTACCGGCAGTGGCACGCCTGGGTCGAGGAGGCGCTCAAGCGCGCCGAGGGCGAAGGCGCGCTCAACGGCATCGCGCCCGAGCAGGTGGCCTCCTCGGTGGTGGCGGCCACCACCGGGTTCGAGGTGCTGGGCGCACGGGACCCGAAGTGGCTCTCGCGCCGCACCGTCACGAGGTTCTGGCAGCTGCTGCTGCCCCAATTGGCCACACCCCCCGTGCTGGGCAGCCTCGTGGCGGCCGGCGGTCCGCCCGGTGACCACGCGCGGCGCACGCCGGGCGGCAGCCCGGCTGCACGGGCCGGCGAAGAGGACGACTGACAGCCGCACGGCGCCGCCCCCGGCGCCGGCCTCCTCCAGCGGTGTGAAGGACGTGTGAACGCATGCCGCGCCGTCCGCCCGTCCGGCCTGCCCTCGCCGCCCCAGCGCCCCTCGCCGGCACCCACAGGCCCCCCGGAGCCCCCTCCGGGGGGCCTCACAGCTGCTTCGGCCTGCCGGGCGAAGGGAACCCATGAGGCGCCGTCTTCACCTCCCATTGACAAACCGACTGTGCTGTTTTTTTAATCGTACTCGAGCAAGAGCCATGGCACACCCGTCCAGGCTTACCAGCGGTGGTCCCATGCCATGGACCCGTACACACCCGGCACACGACTGAGGGGGAGAAGGCAGTGGACATCGAAGTACTGGGCGCGCTGTCGGTACGCGAGCACGGCATCTCCGTCACACCGACGGCCCCCAAGCCGCGGCAGCTGCTGGCCCTGCTCGCCCTGCACGCGGACCGGGTGGTCCCGGTCTCCTCCCTGGTCGAAGAGCTCTGGGACGACGAACCGCCGCGCAGCGCCCGCACCACCCTGCAGACCTACGTGCTCCAACTGCGCGAACTCATCGGCGAAGCCCTGGCCCAGGCCGGAGAGAAAGGCGTCACCGCCAAGGACATCCTCGTCACCCTCCCCGGCGGCTACCGCCTGAACACCCGCGGCGGCCGCGTCGACTTCCGCGAGTTCGAGAAGCAGGCCGGGGCGGGCTACCGGGCCATGGACGCCGAGGACTTCGCCGGCGCGGCACGCCGGCTGCGGGAGGCGCTGTCCCTGTGGACCGGCGCCGCGCTCGCCGACGTCACCGCCGGCAGCCGGACCGGCCTGGAGGCCAAGCGCTTGGACGAGGCCCGGCTGTGCGCCCTGGACCAGCGCATCGAGGCCGACCTGCGGCTGGGACGCCACCGGGAGCTGGTGTCCGAACTGACCGTCCTCGTCAACCGGCACCGCCTGCACGAGAGCCTGCACGGCCAGTACATGGTCGCCCTGCACCGCTCCGGGCGCCGCGGCGAGGCACTCGACGCCTACCAGCGGCTGCGCACCACGCTCGTCCGCGAGCTGGGTCTGGAACCGTCGGCGACGCTCCGCCGGCTGCAGCGCTCCATCCTGCTGGCCAGCCCGGAGACCGTCCCGGCCCGCAGCGCGGCGATCGCCGGGCAGCCCGTGGCCCTGGGGAGCTGACCGGCCCCGCCTCCGGGCCGGCCCCGGCCCCGCCGGGCCGCCCGCAACCGGACTCGTGCCGGCGCCACCCGTGCGGTCCGTGGCCGACGCGGCGGATCAGCGCCTCGCGCTGCTGACCGCTGGTCACCCGGGCCTGCCCGACCGCACCGCCGCAGGGACGAGGACAGCCCCCTTTCGCCGGACGCTGCGGCACGGACTGACGGCCGGTCGGACGCTGCGGCACGGGCCGACGGCCGGTCAGCCCCCCGGGCCCGCCCGGCCTGCAGCCGCGCCGCCGTCGGGTCCCCAGGCCCCGCCGCGCGCGGCGCCTTCCCGCACCTGCAGGCGGCATCTCCTCCGCCGCGGCCGCCGGACGCCTCCGTGCGCGCACACCCGGCACAGCGCGCGGGACCTCCGCGGGACGCGCGCCCCAGGGCCGCACACCGAAATGCCCGGGGCGGTTCCGCCCGGTGCCCCGATTCCGGCGGGCCGGGAAAAACGAAAGGTGAAAGGGCGATTTCCCCGCCCACCGCCCCGAAACTCCCCGGTCGAACGGTCAGGCATATTCGATTCCGGCTCCACCGCGGGTCCGGGACACTCCGAGTGAATGTCATGCGGCGTCCGCGGACCACCGCCGGCGCCGACGGCTCGACAACCGCCGGAAAAAAAGGGGACGGCACGAAGGCCGCTCAATGATTCCTCGACGACCTGAGAGGGGCGCATCGCAGAGGGATACGGTGCGCCTCGCACATCCGTCGCGGGAACACGCATCCGGTACCCGCGCGGCGCAATATCGACGAATCTCGGCACCGATTCGCCGACCGGAGCGGAAAACCGAGCGCAGCCGTTGAGGTACGGGGAGGGAAACCATGAAGATTCGTGTTCTGGGTCCACTGACTGCCGACGTCAACGGGATGTCGATCGTCCCGACCGCGGGCAAGCCGCGCCAGATCCTGGCCCTGCTGGCCCTCTACCCGGGCCGGGTCATGCCCGTGCCCACGCTCATGGAGGAGATCTGGGGCACCGACCTGCCCCAGAGCGCCCTGACCACCCTGCAGACCTACATACTCCAGCTGCGGCGCCGGCTCGGTACCGCCATGGGGCCCAGCGCCCCCGGCGCCGCGAAGGACGTGCTCGCCACCCGGCACGGCGGCTACCTGCTGCAGATACCGGCCGAAGCGGTCGACGTCCACGCGTACGAGAGCCTTGTCGCCGAGGGCCAGCAGGCGTTCGAGAAGGGTGACGACGAATCGGCGGCCCGCGCCTACCGCCGGGCGCTGGACCTGTGGCAGGGACCCGCCCTGGTCGACGTACGGGTCGGGCCGGTGCTGGAGATCGAGGCGATGCGGCTGGAGGAGAGCCGGCTCGTCACCCGGGAACGCCGCATCGACGCCGACCTCAGACTCGGCCGGCACGCCGAGGTCACCGCCGAACTGATGGACCTGACCGCCCGGCACCCCGAACACGAGGGGCTGCACTCCCAGGCCATGGTGGCGCTGTACCGCTGCGGCCGGCAGGCCGCCGCGCTCGACGTCTACCACCGGCTGCGCCGCCGCCTGGTCGACGAGCTGGGCGTGGAGCCCTCGCCGCAACTGCAGCGGCTGCACCAGGCGATCCTCGCCGTCGACCCCCAGCTGGACGTGGTCTGCGGCCCGCGCCGCACCTCCACCTTCGACCTGTACGCGGCCTGACACCGCGCCGCCGCCCGGTGGGTCAGTCGGCCGGGTCCAGCTCCTTGAGCAGGGCGCGCTCCAGCGCGGTCATGGGCACGTCCGGGCGCAGGCGCTCGGGGTGGCCGGGCGGGGGCTCGGGCAGCAGCCGGTCGGCATCGTCCTGGCCGAACCCGCCCGCCTGGAGGCTTCCGAAGGAGACCAGGCCGTCCCACACGCCGGCCGCCAGAGCGCGTACGGCGCGCCGCACGCGCCGGGCACCGTAGAACGCCATCACCACTCCTTGGGGCGCGGACCGTCGTACGACGCCCGCCAGGTTCGGTCCGGCCGCTCGTGAAATGCCTGACCTTCCCTGGAGCCGGGCCTACCGGGCCCTTGCGGACCGCCGGCGGGGCGAGACCCGCAAGGCGGCCCGGACGCCGGACCCGGCGCACGCCAAGGTGACTTCCCGGCCGCCGTGCCCGCCCGGCCGCCGTGCCCTCCCGGGCGGCGCCCCCTCCCGGCCGGCGCCGGTGCCGGCCGGTCGCGTCCGGGACGAGCCGGCATCGAGCCGAAGCGGCCCGCGCACCGTTTCGCGTCACGCCGTCCTGCTGATGCGAGCGACCCTCGAGCGGCGTACGAGACGTCCTCCACCCGATCGGGACACAGTCCATAACGAGCCTGTACTGGCCGTGCCGGCCGCGGGCGCCCCGCGGCCGGCCTTCCGGACGTCCGAGAAGAGGGGTGTGGTGGATGTACCTCGCGCCTGTGCACCGTATGGCCCAGCACGCGGAGGTGGACGCCCCGGCCGGCGTGCTCTACGGCCTGATCGCGGACGCCCTGCGCTGGCCCGTCTTCCTGCCGCCCACGGTCCACGTCGAACAACTGGAGTTCGACGGGGAGTCGGAGCGGCTGCGGATGTGGGTCACCGCCAACGGCGAGATCAGGTCCTGGACCACGCGGCGCGTCCTGGACCCCGTGGCCCACCGCATCGACTTCCGCCAGGAAGTGCTGCCCCGCCCCGTGACCTCCATGGGCGGCAGCTGGACCGTCGAGCCGCGCGGCGCCGAACGGTCCCTCCTCACCCTGCGCAACGACTTCGCCGTCACGGGCAACGCGCGCGCGGACGTCGACTGGGTCAAGCGGGCCACCGCCGCCAACACCCGCGCCGCGCTCGCCAACCTCCGGCAGCTCGCCGACCGCTGGCGCCGCCTGGACGACCTCGTGCTGTCCTTCGAGGAGTCGGCGCACATCGACGCGGCCGTGGAGCCGGTCTACGCGTTCCTGCACCGCTTCGGCGACCGGGCCGACGCCGTGCCCGGGGCCACCCGGATCGACCTGGCCGAGAGCGCACCCGGCGTACAGCTGATGACCGTGGAACTGCGCGCGGCCGACGGCAGAACGCGCACCACCGAATCGGTGCGGATCGGCTTCCCGCACGCCGGACGCATCGTCTACAAGGACATCCGGGACACCGAGCAGCCCGCCCTGCTCGCCGCGCACACCGGGGAGTGGTCGGTCGAACCCGACACCTGGGGCACGGGCGTCACCGTCGTCGCGCGCCACCACGCCGTGCTCGACGAGGACGGCGTACGGCAGCGGTACGGCGAGGGCGCGCAGGCGGTACGCCGCGCGCGGCAGGCGCTGCGCGCACGGCTCGCCGGACACAGCGCCGCCGCGCTGCGGCTGGCCAGGGAGCACGCCGAGGGCGCACTGGCCCGTGGGGTCTGAGCCGCGCGGCCGGCCCGGCCGCCGCACCCCTGCCCATCGCGCTGAAGGCGCCCGTCCAGCACCCACCGGACGGGCCGACGTTGGAGGTCCCACGTGCATGACAGCCTGACCGCGGACACCGGCGCACCCGGTTGCCCGGCACGTCCCGCCCGACCACCGGCCGCACCACCCGCCCTAGCCCCTCGACCCCCCCCCCCCCCCCCCCCCGCCCCCCCCCGCCCTACCCCCCCCCCGCGCCGCTCCCCCCCCCCCGCGCCTCGCCCCCCGCGCCCCCTCTTCC
>NZ_LR732648.1 GCF_902506575.1 Streptomyces mexicanus
GGCGTGTGCTCCGATCGTGGGGTGGGGTGGTGAGTGCGGTGCCGTGCTCGCGCGGCCGCGGTGGCAGGGCCTCAGCCCTTGACGCTGCCCGCCGTGATCCCGTTGATGAAGTGGCGTTGCAGCAGGACGAACAGCACCAGGACGGGCAGCATCGCGATGCTGCCGGCCGCCAGCAGCTCGCCCCAGACGGTGGCGAAGTCGGCGCCGACGCGGTTGCCGGTGACGTTCTGGGCGAGGGTGGACAGGACCACCTGGAGGGTCTGGTGGCGTTCGTCGTTGACGGCGACCACCGGCCAGACGAAGTCGTTGTAGATGTTCATGGCGGTGAGCACGCCGAGCGCGGCGAGCCCCGGCCGGATGACGGGCACCACGATCCGGGCGAAGATGCCGAACTCGCTCGCCCCGTCCACGCGTCCGGCGTCCAGCAGCTCGTCGGGGACCGCGGCGATGGTCTGCCGCATCCAGAAGATGCTGAACGCGTCGATGCTGCCGGGCAGGATCAGCGCTTGGTAGGTGTTGACCCAGCCGAGCTGGCTCATCTCCAGCAGAAGCGGGATGATCAGCACCAGCGTGGGCAGCATGAGGGTGAGCATCAGCACGCCGAAGAGCAGGTTGCGCCCGGCGAAGCGGTACTTGGCGAAGGCGTATCCGGCCAGCGGGCAGAAGAACATCGTCATGGCGCCCTTGACGGCCACCACCAGCAGGGTGTTCAGGAACCCGGTGCCCAGCGGCACGTCGTGGAGCATCGCCCGGTAGTTGTCGAGGGTGACCGAGCCGGGGGAGAAGGACAGCGGGTCGCGGACGATGTCCGCCGGCGGCTTCAGCGACGAGCTGACGGCCCACCAGATGGGATAGACGAACAGCACGGTCAGGCCGGCCAGGACCACGTACTGGAAGGGGCCCGGCCGGGGCTGGGAAAGGCTCGTGGACTTCATCGCTCACTCGTCTCGGGAGCGCAGCAGGCGCACGGACAGCAGGGACAGGGCGAACACCAGCAGCACCAGCAGGAAGGAGTTGGCGGCTCCGGTCCCCAGGTCGGACGCCGTGATGTGGTTGTAGAGGTACAGCCCGCCGGTGGTGGTCGACCCGTACGGGCCGCCCTTGGTGACCACGAACGGCTCGGCGAACATCTGGAACACCGCGAGGGTCTGCACCACGACCAGGAAGGCGATGCTGCGGCGCACCAGGGGCAGCGTCAGCGACCAGAACTGGCGCAGCCGGGACGCCCCGTCCAGCGCGGCCGCCTCGTACACGTCGCCGGGTACGGACTGCAGCCCCGCCAGCAGCACGATGATCGCGAAACCGGTGGTCTTCCACAGGAACAGCAGCGCCAGCGTGGGTTTGGCCCAGGCCGTCGAGGTCAGCCAGTCCACGTCGGGCAGACCCACCAGGTGCAGCAGGTGGTTGACCAGGCCGTAGTCCTTGTCGAAGGCCACGATCCACACCTGCGCCATGGCCACCAGCGGGGTGACGAACGGCGCGATGAAGGCCACCCGGAACATGCCGCGCAGCCGCAGCCGGGCGTTGGCCAGCAGCACCGCCACGGCCAGCCCGCCGACGATCTGCACGGGCACGATGAGCAGCCACATCACACCGCTGTTGGCGAGGGAGGACCAGAACTCCTCGCTGGTCAGCAGATACGTGTAGTTGTCCAGGCCGACGAAACGCGCCTCACCGGCGCCCTTCCAGTTCGTGAAGCTCAACTGCAGGGCGAAGACGAGCGGGTACAGGCCGAACGCGGCGAAGACGACGTAGAACGGAGCGACGAAGACGTACGGGGTCAGGAACAGCCGTCGCCGGCGGCGGGTGCCGGGCGGGGCCGGGGCCGCCGTCCGAGGCCGGCGGGGCGCGGCGAGGGTGGCGTGTGTCATGCGCGGTCCACCAGATTGCGCTGGATCTTGCGGGTGGAGTCGTCGATGACGTCGTCGGGCCGCATGCTGCCCTCCATCAGCCGCTGCAGGTTGTTGCCCAGGTAGTCCACCGACTTCGTCCACCAGGCCGGGATCGGCGCTGCGGCCGGGATGCCGGCGGCCGCGTCCACGGCGGTGCGCCACAGGTTCTGCCCGCCGAGCGCGGCCACCGGTTCGAACAGCGGCTTGTCGGGGCGGCGCGCGGGTGTGTAGCTGGGCACCGAGGTGTTCAGGCCGTCGGGGTAGACACTGCTCGGGCCGTACACCGCGGTGTAGCCGGGCTGCTTGAAGCACAGGAACTCGTAGAGCATCCAGGCGAGTTCGGGGTTCTTCGCCTTGGCGGGGATGATGAAGCTGCTGCCGCCCATGGCGCCGCTGCGCGCCCCGCCCGGCGTCCAGGCCGGCAGCTGGGTGGCCCGCCACCTGCCCCGGGTCTTCTTCAGCAGCTGCTGCGGTGCGAACGACCACCACACCGCCCAGGGCACCAGGGCCTGCTGCCCGTTCTCCAGGGCGGCGAGGTCGGCCTGCTTGAGGTACTCGGCGTGCGTGACCAGCTTGTCGTCGACCGCGGAGCGGATCCAGGTGAGGATGCGGCGGTACTCGGCGGAGTCCAGGCGGACCTTGCCCTGCGCGTCCGCGAGGCTGGTGCCCTGCTGGTTGGCGAGCATCTCCAGCCACAGCTGCCCGAGGAAGGGGTCCTTCTCCATGTGGATCGGGCGGGCGGCGGGGTTCTTCTCCTTCAGCGACCGGGCCGCCGCCAGCAGGTCGTCGTACGTCTTCAGGCCCGCCGGGTCGACGCCGGCGTCCTGAAGCAGGTCCTCGCGGTACCACAGCAGGCCGGGGTCGAGGTCCCAGGGCACGCCGTAGATCCGGCCGTCGACGGTGTTCACCGACAGCTTGTACGCGGAGGTCTGCGCGCGGTACGGCGCGATCAGGTCCGTGAGGTCGTAGAGGTGCTCGGCCTGGCTGCCGATCTTGGCGTCGTCCCAGAAGCTGCCGTCCGGCAGGTCCGTGCCGGTGATCAGGGTGTTGGCCAGCTTGGAGTCGATGTCGACGGCCAGGTGGTGCACCGTCACGTTCGGATGCGCCCTGCGGAAGGCGTCGATGGCCTTGTCGAAGACCTTGAACAGGTCTCCCGAGCGGTTCCAGATGGTGATCTCGCCCTTGGCCGAGGCGCTGGGTGTCCCGCTGAGCTTGCGCGGCGGGGACGTGGTGGTTCCCGGGGCGCAGCCGGCCAGAGGGCCGGCGGCGACGAGCGCGCCTGCGCCGAGGGCGCCGCGCAGGAGGCTGCGGCGTGGGACGGACGGACTGGGCATGAGCACGGCTCCTAGGTATGAACGCGGGCGTGGGCAGGGCTCGGCGGCGGACGGGGCACGCGCGCGTCGCCGTCAGGGCGCTGCACCCTGCGGCTGATTGCAACGATGCAAGGATGATGAGCTGCCTTTTGCAACGATGCAATACCTGAGTACGATCGAGTTGCGTCGACGGACTCCGAGCCGAGCCCGGCGCGAGGTCAGGCCGTGGACGCTGGAAGAGGGGAACTGGATGGCCGGCTCAACACTCCGCGACGTGGCACGACGTGCCGGAGTCTCGATCCGCACCGTGTCCAATGTGGTCAACGGATCGGTGCCCGTCTCCGACGAGCTGCGCAGCCGGGTGGAAGCGGCCCTGGAGGAGCTGGACTACCGGCCCAACCTGGTGGCCCGCAACCTGCGCCGCGGCCGCACCGGCATGATCGCCCTCGTGGTCCCCGAACTCGACGTGCCCTACTTCGCCGAACTGGCCCGTGAGGTCATCACCGCCGCCCGCGCCCACGGATACGTGGTCATGCTCGACCAGACCGACGGCGACATCGAGCGGGAGCGGGAACTGCTCGGCCGCGAGTCCCGCGCCACCATGTTCGACGGGCTGCTGCTCAGCCCGCTGGCCATCTCCGCGGAGGAACTGCGGCGCCGCACCAACAGGGTGCCGGTCGTGCTGCTGGGCGAGCACATCTTCAGCGGCAGCTTCCACCACGTGGCGATCGACAACATCGCCGCGGCACGCGAGGCGACGGAACACTTGCTCGGCCTCGGCCGCCGGCGCATCGCCGCCATCGGCGACCAGCCCTACAGCACGGGCGAGACGGCCCAACTGCGCACCGTGGGCTATCGCCAGGCCCTGGAGCGCGCCGGGCTCGCCGTCGACGACAGGCTGATCGTCCCCACCCCGCGCTTCCACCGCCACCTCGGCGCCCAGGCCATGCGGGAACTGCTCGCGCTGCCCGAACCCCCCGACGCCGTCTTCTGCTACAACGACCTGCTGGCCATCGGTGCCCTGCACGTCCTCACCCAGGCGGGCGTGCGCATCCCGGAGGACATCGCCGTCGTCGGCGTCGACGGGATCCAGGAAGGCCGGTACAGCTCCCCGGCGCTCACCACGGTCGCCCCCGACAAGACACGGCTCGCCGACATCGCCGTGCGCACCCTCATCGGCGTCATCGACGGCACGGCCCCGCCACCGGCGGAGTGGCGGGCGCCGCACCGCCTGATCGTCCGCGACAGCACGGTGAAACCGGCGCCGGCGCCGGAGGCGTGAACGCGCGAGGGTCACCGACGCCCCGGGAGGCGGCCGCCGAGCGGAGGCAGGCGGCCGCCGGGTGAGGACGGGGCCGCGCTACGCCGCTGCCGTGCGCGGCGCGTCCCCGGACCGGACGCGCTGGCTCAGGAAGAGAGCCGCGCGGTCCAGCGCCTCGTCCGCCTCGTCCAGGACGCCGGCGAAGCACTGGAACACATGCGGTACGTCCGCGGTGACATCGAGGACGACATCCACTCCGGCGTCCCTGGCGCGGGCGGCGAGGCGGGTCGAGTCGTCCAGCAGGATCTCGTTGGCGCCGACCTGGAGGAGCAGCGGGGGCAACCCGGTCAGGTCGGCGAGGACGGCCGGGCTGAGCAGGGGCTGGCGCGGGTCCTGACCCGCGAGGTACATGGCCCCGGTGTGGTCCAAGGCCGCGCGGGTGAAGATCGGGTCGATGCCCTCCTTGGTCCGCATGCTCTCCCCGGTGCGGGTGGCGTCCAGACCGGGGGAGAAGGCCACGACCGCGGCGGGCAGCGGCAGGCCCGCGTCGCGCGCGGGGAGACACGTGGTGACGGCGAGACCGCCACCCGCGGAGTCTCCGGCGAACACGATGGCCGAAGGGTCGTGACCGCTGTCGAGCAGCGCCCGGTAGGCGCTCAGCGTGTCCTCGATCGCGGCGGGGAAGGGGTGCTCGGGAGCGAGCCGGTAGTCCACCGAGTACGCGGCGAACCCGGTCCTGGCCACCAGGTGCCCGGTCAGGCACAGGGCGGTCTCCGGGGAGCCGAACACCCAGGCGCCGCCGTGGAAGTACAGGATCGTCCCGGGACGCGGGGTGTCCTCCGGATCGACCCGCAGGGCGGGACGGCCGCCCAGCTCCGTCTGCGCGGTGCGGATGCCGTCCGGCACGATCATCCGGGACATCAGCGCCCTGAATCCGGCACGGAGCGCCTCGACCGACTGCGGACCAGGGTCCTCGGGACGCAGCCGGCGCAGTAGCGCGTCGACCTGCGCGCGCTGTTCCTTGCTCATGGGTGTGCTCCTCCAGCTCCTATTGGATGCCACTACACTATATGCCATGGCATCTAAATCAAGTGAAGGTGTGACCGACCTCCCGCGCTTCTTCGCCGATCTGGTCCGGTGCGAGACGCGTCTGTACAACGCCCTCAACGACCGACTCCGTGAGCAGCACGGGATCGTCACCTCACAGTTCGAGTTCCTGTGCTACCTGCGGGACCACCCCGGGGCCCGAGTGGCGGACGTCGCCGCGGAGTTCGCCATCGGAGTCGGGGCCACCAGCAAGTCCTTCGACCGCCTGGAGCAGCGCGGCTGGGCCGTCCGGCAGCCGAATCCGTCCGACCGCCGGTCCTCGCTCCTGTCCCTGACCGACGACGGCCGCCACCTCGTGGACGCGGCGCAGCGGACCTTCACCCAGGGCCTGACCGAGCTGATCGGGGACACCCTGGACGACCCCACGGTCGCGGCCGTCGCACAGGCCCTCGCACGGCTGCGCTCCGCGCTCGAACAACGCCGGCTCGGCATGCCCACGGGGTGAGCGGTGAGGGGGCGGCATCACCTGAGGAGGGAGGTCGGGGTCCATGGGGGCACGGTTAAGGGTGGAGCTTGAGCAGCAGTTCGCTCAGTTCTGCAGGCATGGTGATCATGCAGTCGTGCCCGGTCGGCAGTTCCCACACCTGTGCCGGGGAACCATTGGGCTGTACCGCGGGGACGGGCCGCCGCGTGATGCCTTCCGACTGGACGCCGACGCAGTGGATGTGCGTACGCGGGATCACGTTCGCGGCCGGGCGCCGACCTGGTGGTCGCCTCGCCGAAGCCGCGACCGAGGACGCCTCCGCAGGCCGAAACCCTGCGGAGGTCTTGTGCTTGAGGGAGCGGGGGAGCCGGGCGTCCGGTAGTTGCGGGCGAGCGGCCGTCCGGTGGGCGTGGGGG
>NZ_LR732649.1 GCF_902506575.1 Streptomyces mexicanus
CCGCTGAGCGGCCCGCCGGCCCCTCCCCCGACCGTCCTGCGGACGGGCTCCACCACAGCTGTCGGCCGGACGGCCGACTGCTCTCGCGCGAGAGCGCGGTCGTGCATGCGCCGGCCCCACCCGAACCCGCCGACCGTTCCCTTGCGCAGCGCGCCGCTGCCGACTTGTCCGACGGCGAGCCCGCGCGGCATCAGCGGTCTGAACGCCGGTCTTCGGTGCCGCAGCGAGGCCGGTGACGGTGTTCGTGTGGCAGGTGACGACTGAGCAGGAGGGACCTCGATCAGGGCCCGGGTGCCCGTCGCATTCGCCATGGGCTTTGACGGTGGTTTCCCACCTGGCGTCATGTATGGCGTGAACCAGCCGGACCTGACGGAACGGCTACGGATCGACATCGACCCGCGCTCCGACGACCATCAGCTGCTCAATCACGCCTAGTTCACCGCGGCTGAACACACCTGTCTACCAGGTCATCACGGTCGTGAAGCGCACACTGCGGGCGGCGGTTCCACGCTGGTCCAAATCGTGGCAGGAAGGCCAGGTTGTCGATACAACACGCGGCCTGCCACCCCCGCGGTGTCCCACGCTTCCCAGGAACGCGCCGAGCACGGCCAGGAGTGGGTCTCGTACAGATTCAGAGAGGCCGAGAGGATGTGCTTGCCCTCAGAGAGCGTCAATCTGCCAGGCGATCACGCCTGTCGAACCTTTGGTGCCCTCGACATCGATGCGCAGCGGTGGGTGCGCAGTGAGCCTCTGCTGCACAACTGACTGATCGCAGGGCAGCGTGGTCTTCGGTCCGGCGCTCGCGGGTGTGAAGGTCAGCTGCGCGCTGCCGGCGCCGGCGCAGACCAGGTTGAGGTTGTAGACCTTGCCCTGGCTCAGGGAGGGCTGCGTGTGGATGCCGTCGCTCACGCGCTCGGCGCCCCCCTCGACCAGCGTGCCGCTGTGAACAGCTCCAAGGGCCGCCTGCGCCTGGTCGGTCAGCTTCTTCTCCTGCGCCGTGGTCGCGGCCTGGGAGGTGCGGGCCGGGGGCGGTGCAGACGTCGGGTCCGCGGACTTGCTTTTCCCGCCGCCGGACATGCACGAGGTGAGCAGACATACCGCGGCGGCCAGAGCATATCCGGTGGACAGGGCCCGCGGGCTCGCATGGGTCATGAGGCAGTTTCCCAGTATTTCCAGCCGGTCTCGGACGTGGGCAAGGTCGCTGATTTGTGACCGATCTCGATGCCACCACAGTTGCTGCCACCGACGTACATCTCTCCGGTGGGCGCGGTGGTCACGTCGTTGACCTTCACGCCCCAGCCGTCAGTGTACGTGCGTTCCAGATCGAGCTCATGGTGATCGACGAGCGCGGACGGCAGCGGCACGGGTATGGCGTGAGTCATCGCGCCATTCTCACCGGCCCCACTGACAACGCCCCGGGACACGCCGGTGAGTCAGCCCGAGCGCAGCGCTTCGGCACAGTCGCGGCACTCAAACTTCCGTCATCCCGTGCGCGGCGGCCGCACCCCGACCGGCAGGGCCGAACAGTGCCCTGCCGTGTTGTTGAGCGGCAGCGGGTTCCGGGCAGACCTTGAAGATCGCTCAGTCACTGTGGTCGAGGCCAGCTGACGGGCCGCCGGACGGCACCTCTCTCCGCCGCCGCCCTGCCGTGCCTTCGCAGGTCGGGGCGGCGGCACGCCGTGGACGCTGCGATCGGTGCGGTGCAGGACGGTACAGGCTGGGAACAGGTGAGGCGACGCGTCGTCAGCGATCGGAGACCTATGCCGCACGACGAAGGACACGACAGCCCCGCAGCGCTGCTGCCCCTGCTCCGCACCTCGGCCGACCGGCTGCTCGCGACCGCGGCGAAGCTGTCGGACGAGGACGTGCGGGCGCCCTCCCTGCTGCCCGGCTGGAGCCGCGCCCATGTACTGACGCACCTGGCCCGCAGTGCCGACTCCCGCCACCGGTTGCTCGTCTCCGCCCGTTCGGAGGCCGACCTTCCGCAGTACGCCGACGAAGGCCAGCGCGAGCAGGAGATCGAGGAGGGTGCCGACCGGTCCGCCGCGCTCCTCCTCGACGACCTGGACAGCTCGCTGCACCGCTTCCTGACCGCGGTCGGTGAGCATCCCGACGACGCCTGGGAGGTGCCGGTGCGCTGGCTCGGCGGCGGCCTGCGCCCGGTGCGCGGCGCCGTCGGGAGCATGCTTCGTGAAGTGGAGGTCCACCACACCGACCTGGCCACCGGGCACGGCCCGGCAAACTGGCCCGCGTTCTTCGTAGCCCGCGAGCTGGAGACGACCGTGCGGAAGCTGCGCGAGGACCCCGGTGCCCCGCCCATGGCCCTGTGCGCCGACGAGGACCGGGTTCTGCGGGTCGTCGGCGACGGGCCGGGCCCGCGGGTGTCGGGGCCGGCGGCGGAACTGCTGGGGTGGCTCACCGGGCGGACCGACGGGCGGCCGCTGACCGTACGGCCGTCCGGCCCCCTGCCCACGCCGCCGCCCTGGCGGAACTGACCGGACGCGGCGGTCCGGCATCCTGCCCCCGCACCCGGCCCGGCGCGCCTGCCCTCGGCCTCGGTCGGCGGCTCAGGGAAGCGGCACGCTCGTCGGTTCGGTGACCCAGCTTGCGGTCGATGCGGCGGCCCATCGCCTGTGGCAGCTCGCGGGCGTTGTGGAAGCCGCCTTGCCAGAGCAGGGCCGTACCCTCGCATGCTTGGCGGTAGGTGTCTTCGGCCTTCGTCCGGTCGTCAGCGACGACGGTGCGCTGCGGGAGGAGTGTCAGCAGGCTCGCGCAGGTGTTGCCCGGCTGCCAAAAACGCCAGCCCGGCCAGATCAGCGGGTGGGCTTCTTCGTCCAACCGCTGGTGCGGGGGTTTGTGCGGGTGAGGCGCCGGGTCTACTCAGCGTCGGGTGACGGTGTAGCCGACGTCGTTGACCGCCCGGGTCCGCACCTCGCTGTCGAACCACTTGATGATGTCCGGCTGCACCTCGGTGACGGTGCGCATCCGGGCCTGTCGGCGATGATTGCCCCTGGGCGCGTTCACGACGTTTTTCACGTATACCGTGGACATTGAGAAGCTGGCTTCGGTGCCTCCTCGCTGATCCACACCCGCCGGATTTTGTCGCTGAGTGAGGATCTGCCGGTGGCGATCGTGATCGTGGACACCGAGGACCGGGTGCGGGAGTTCCTGCCCCAGCTGGACGAGTTGGTCGAGGAGCGCTTGGTGATCGTCGACGCGTGCGAGGTCATCCGGTACGTGGGCAGGGAGAAGACGGCGTGAACCGGCTGCTCGTGGTCGCCGGCGCGATGGTCGGAGCGCCTGTGCGGTATCTGACCGACCGGGCGGTGCAGAAACGGCACGACACGGTGTTCCCGTGGGGAACCTTCACCGTGAACGTGGTCGGCTGCCTGATCCTGAGCCTGCTGTCGGGGGCCGTGGCGGCCGGGACCGCATCGTCCCATGTCCCGTTGCTCCTCGGCACTGGGCTGTGCGGGGCGCTGACCACGTACTCGACGTTCTCGTACGAGACGCTCCGCCTGGGCGAGGACGGCGCGAGGTTCTTCGCCGCCGCCGACGTCGGCGCCAGCGTGGTCGCCGGCCTGGGGGCAGCGTGCGTCGGAGTGTCGTTCGCCCAGGCACTGTGGGCATGAACCGGCCGGTCCCTGACAAGGGGGAAGCAGACCTGCCGTCGGTGCGGATGGGGCCGTGGCGGTTCGTGGTCTGGTTCGGCACGGTCAGCCTGCTCGCGGACTTCGTCTACGAGGGCGCCCGTTCGATCACCGGCCCGCTGCTGGCCTCGCTCGGCGCGTCCTCCCTGTTAGTCGGGGTGGTCACCGGCGCGGGTGAGGCGGCGGCGCTGGGGCTACGGCTGGTCTCCGGCCCGATGGCCGACCGCACCCGCCGCTTCTGGGGGCTGGCCATCGCTGGATACGCCCTGACGGTCGTCTCGGTGCCGCTGCTGGGCGTGGCCGGTGTGCTGTGGGCCGCGTGCCTGCTGGTGATCTCCGAGCGGGTCGGGAAGGCTGTGCGCTCGCCTGCGAAGGACACACTGCTGTCACATGCCACGGCCGCGACCGGGCGGGGCCGGGGTTTCGCCGTCCATGAGGCGCTGGACCAGATCGGAGCCTTGGTCGGCCCGCTGCTGGTGGCGGGCGTCTTGGCGCTGACCGGGAACGATTACGGCCCCGCGCTCGGTGTGCTCGCCGTCCCCGGGATCGCCGTACTGCTGCTGCTGTTCTGGCTGCGGGCCCGCGTCCGGGACCCGGAAGCCTACGAGCGCGAGGTGACGGCGGCAGCTCCCAAGGCGCCGGACGGGCGGGAAGGGCGGCTGCCGAGGGCGTTCTGGACCTATGCCGCCTTCACCGCGGCCACCACGACCGGCTTCGCCACCTTCGGTGTGCTCTCCTACCACCTGGTCGAGCGGCATCTTCTGTCCGCCGCGTGGGTGCCGGTGGTGTACGCGGCGGCGATGGCGGTGGATGCGGTCGCGGCGCTGGCCACGGGATGGGTGTACGACCGGGTAGGCCCGCGTGTGCTGGTCACTCTGCCGGTGCTGACCGCGGCCGTGGTGGCGCTGGCGTTCACCGACACGGTCGCGATCGCGGTGGCCGGTTCACTGGTGTGGGGCGCGGCCATGGGCATCCAGGAGTCGACCCTGCGCGCGACCGTCGCCGACCTCGTCCCCAGCGGGCGGCGGGCGACCGCGTACGGGCTGTTTGCCGGTGTCGTCGGTGCGGCGAGCCTGGCAGGTGGCGCACTGACGGGTGGGCTGTACGGCTACTCGATCCCCGTGCTGATCACGGTGGTCGTCGCCATCCAGGTTCTCGCTGTGGTGCTGCTGGCCGTCATCCGAGTCGATCGACGCTGACACGCCGGCGGTCACTGTCACCGGCTCATCCCGTACGGCAGGGACGGATCGACCATGGCGATCTCGATCAGGCGGTTGTACTTGGCGACGCGTTCGCCGCGCGCTGGGGCGCCGGACTTGATCTGCCCGCAGCCGGCGCCGACGGTGAGGTCGGCGATGAAGGCGTCCTCGGTCTCCCCGGAACGTCCTGGCTGATCGATTCCAAGGTCGGTGGACGTCCTGAGCGAACGCCCTCATCGAATCTGCAGCCGATCCCTTGGACCGATCGCTCTCTTGATCTCAACTGTGCTTCAGGTTGCACCATGGCCCCATGACCACGGAATCCACGGCGCACGACACCGACATCGAAGCCGTCAAGCAGGTCGTTGCCGCCGTCGAGCACTCCCAGCAGCACAAGGACCCCGACGAATTCCTCGGCCTCTTCCACCCCGACGCGGTCTGGACGACGGCCCACGGCAAGGTTCTCATCGGCCTCGACGCGATATCGGAGTTCACCCGCAAGGTGCTCCCCGCGGCCAACTGGGACGGCAAGGTCAGTTACGAGGTGGTCCACGTGCTCTTCATTCGCCCCGATGTCGCAGCGGTCAAAGTTCGTCAGCGCTACCTGAGCCCGGACGACAAGAGTGAAGGGGCCCCGCTGTATGTGATGACCAAGCAGGACGACGGCCGCTGGCTGCTGACCGCCTGCCAGAACACGGGAGTCGTCGCCGACTGATCGCAGACGCGGGCCATGTCCCTGGCCAGGCTGTACCTGCCTATCCCGGGGCGGGCCGCGATGACGATCATCCGGCCCGGCTGCAACCCGCTGGTGAGGTGGTCGACATGGGCTGAGACACCGTTCCTGACGGTGCGCTGTGCGCGATGGTGACGGCCGTCGCGAAGCATGATGGAAGGGTGTGGATTCTCAAGCTGCTCCGACGGGGTCGCTGGGCTTGGCCGACCAGTCCTCCTCCCACCGTTCCACCCGCCGGACCGCCGTCGTTTCACTGCCCGCAGTGCAAGCAGACGGCGCCCGCCGGGCTTACGGTCTGCGGCTCGTGCGGCTTCCGCTTGACCGAGGAGGACAGGTGAAGACTTGCCGAAAGCCTCATTTGGTGAGTCGGCGGTAGCTGACGAGGGCTGCGGCGATGCCGACGAAGGCGAGGAAGTGCGGCCTCGCGTTCGTGACGGGGTGCAGCCTTCGGCGCGCGAGGTGTTTCAGGCCCGATCTGCCGTGCCGGCACCCGCGCCGCTACGGCACGAGCGTCCGGGACACCCCGATGAGGGTCCAGGTTGACGTCGGCGCCTGGCTCGCTCGCACCCGGGCCGCGCACCGCGGACCCTGCGCCCACCCGTCCGAAGAGGCCCACAGTGGCGCTTCAGCTCGTGGGCGGAGGGGTCGGTTGTGTGCGGAGCAGGAGGAGCGCGATGTCGTCGCTGTGGGGG
>NZ_LR732650.1 GCF_902506575.1 Streptomyces mexicanus
GTGGGGTTCAGTCGGTGGTCGTCCGGTCGAGGCGGGCGGCTGCTTCCTCGGCGTGGTGGCGTGCCGTGTCCAGCCGGCGGCCGGCGTCCCGCGCACGCTTGCGTGCCCGTTCCTCGGCGGCCTCGGCCCGGCGCTGTTCCTCCTGTGCCTCGCGCAGCCGGTCGGCCAGGTCGTTCACGCGCTGCCGGAGTTCCGCGGTCCGCCGGGCGGCGTCCTCGGCGTCCCGGTCCGCCTCGGCCGCCTCCTCCTCGCGGGCGCGCAGTTCCCGTTCGGCGGCCTCGGCCTCCTCGGTGGCCCGCGCCAGCTCACGACGGCGCTGCTCCTCGGCCTCCTCGCGCCGCTGCGCACGCCGACCGGAGCGGCGCGGGGTCGCCGGTTCGGCCGCGGCCGGCTTCGCTGCGGCGCCCTCGGCCAGGCCGGGGAAGCCGGCCGTGGCGGTCAACGGCTTGGCCAGGCGGCCGGCCGCCCAGGCGCGGGCGGCCTCCGGGTCGGCAAGCACCGCGTGCAGGGTCTGCTCCACCTCCCGTTGCGCGCCCTCGCCGATCGGGTGGCCGGCTCCTGCGGTCAGTTCCGCCGCCTGCCGGGCCAGTGCCCCGATCAGGGTCCGCTGCCGGTGGCCCAGCGCGCGCAGTCGCGCGCCGTCCAGCTCGCGGTGGGCCTGTCGCAGCGCCTGACCCAACTGGAGCAGCGGCTCGACCTGCTCGGGATGCTCGCGCACGAGGAGGTTGCTCGCCCAGGCCGACAGGCTGGGGCGGCGCAGTGCGCGGATCTCCTCGGCCAGGGCGCGGTCGCCGGCCCTGCGGGCGGCCGCCGCGCGCTCGTCGCGGGCGGCGGTGAAGTCCTCCGGTCGCAGCCCGTACAGCTCACCGGCGACGGAGTCCAGGTCCACCGGCATCCACTCCTCTTCCCTCTCCCCCGCCCGGGTCCCCGT
>NZ_LR732651.1 GCF_902506575.1 Streptomyces mexicanus
GGGGTGGTGCGTGCCTCGGTTTCAGGCCGTGGGGGTCAGTTCCTGTTCGGCCCAGACGACCTTGCCGTTGGCGGTGTGGCGGGTGCCGCGGCGGTGGGGCAGCTGGGCGACGAGGAACAGGCCGCGGCCGCCCTCGTCGGTGGTGCGGGCATGGCGCAGGCGCGGGGTGCTCTCCCCGGTGTCGCAGACCTCGCAGACCAGCACGCGGTGCCGGATCAGGCGCAGGACGACGGGACCCGTGCCGTACCGGATGGCGTTGGTGACCAGTTCGCTGACGATCAGCTCGGTGGTGGGCGCGAGGTGCTCCAGGCCCCAGTCGGCCAGCCGCCCCACGGTCAGCGCCCGGGCGCGGGCAACGACGGCAGGGTCGCAGTCCAGCTCCCACGTGGCGACCTGGCTCGGGCTCAGCGCACGCGTCCTGGCCAGCAGCAGCGTGGCGTCGTCGGACGGCGCGCGGGCCGGCAGGGCGGCGACCACGGCCGAGCAGAGGTCGTCCAGGGAGCGGCCCGGCTGCGCCACGGCCGCTCCCAGGCGGTGCATCCCGGCGTCGATGTCCACGTCGCGCGCCTCGACGAGGCCGTCGGTGTAGAAGGCGAGGACGCAGCCCTCGGGCAGCTCCAGTTCCACCGCCTCGAAGGAGGCCATCCCCACCCCGAGCGGCAGACCGGTGGGGAGGTCGGGGAAGGTGACGTCGCCGTGCGGCGGGACGATCACGGGCGGGGGATGTCCGGCCGTCGCCATGGTGCAGCACCGGCTCACCGGGTCGTAGACGGCGTACAGGCAGGTGGCGCCCAGGACGGCGCCGGTCAGGGCCGGGGCGTCGAGGTCTTCCTCGGCGAGGTGGGTGATGGTGTCGTCGAGTCGGGCGAGCAGTTCGTCGGGGGGCAGGTCCATGTTGGCGAGCGTGTGCACCGCCGTGCGGAGCCTTCCCATGGACGCCGCCGCGTTGATGCCGTGCCCCACCACGTCCCCCACGACCAGGGCGACCCGGGCGGCGGACAGCGGGATGACGTCGAACCAGTCGCCGCCGACGCCGTCCTCCCGGTCGGCGGGCAGGTAGCGGGAGGCCACGTCGACGGCGGCCCCGCCGGTGAGACGACGCGGCAGCAGGTCGCGTTGCAGAGCGAGGGCCGCGGCGCGTTCCCGGACGTAGCGGCGGGCGTTGTCCAGGGCCAGCGCGGCGCGGGTGACGAGCTCCTGGGCGAAGAGCAGATCGTCCGCTTCGAACGGCGCGGGGTCGGCGCTGCGGACGAAGACGGCCACGCCCAGCACCGCGCCGCGGGCGTGGATCGGCACGATCATCAAGGAGTGCATCCCGTACCGGCGGACCCTTTCCGCCCGTATCGGGTCCTGACCGAGCCAGGTGCCGGGCGAGGTGTCCAGGAACGGCTCCAGATGAGGTCTGCCTGAGTTCACGACGGCGGTGAACGGCGAGCCCGCGCGGACGAGGACGTGCTCGCCGTGCGACCAGATGGACTCCGGTGCCCCGTCGTGGATCGATGCCATGCCCGCTCGCCGGAAGGCCGGCACATGCCCGCCGGCCGCGCCGAGCCGGACCGGTGACTCCTCGCCCTGCGGTACCGCCTCGGCCAGGTCGACGGTGACGTAGTCCGCGAGCCGCGGCACGGCGAGGTCGGCGAGTTCCTGCCCGGTCCGCATCACGTCCAGTGTGCTGCCGATCCTGGTGCTGGCCTCGCTGAGGACGGCCAGGCGCTCGCGGGCCCGCTCGCGGTCCGTCACGTCGAGGATCATGGCGCACACGCCGACCGGGTGGCCCTCGGCGTCGTCGAGACGGAAGAAGGAGGCCGAGAAGGATTGCTGCCGGTGCGGGTTCGCCGGCAGACTCAGCCGGTACTGGTGGTCGACCGTCGGGACGCCGTCGGCGAAGACCCGCCGCATCACCGCCTCGGCCCGCTCCGCCTCGTCTCCCGGCAGCACCTCCGTGAGGCGGCGGCCGAGCCGCTGTTCGCGGGGTATGCCGTCCTGCAGGGCCAGGGCGTCGTTCACCCAGGTGCAGCGCAGCTGCGGATCGCGGACGGCGATGCCGATCGGGGCACTGGTCAGCAGCGCCTCCATGTCCGCTCCGTTGACCGGCGAGGTGAACAGGGCGGTCGTACGGGTCGCGCAGACGAGCCACTGTCTCTCGCCGCAGGCCCCCGACAGCGGCGAGACCCGCAGGTTCACCTCCAGCCGGGCGCCGTCGCGGTGGCGCAGACCGGCGAGGCCGGACCAGCCGCCCTGGACACGGCACTGCCGGGCGTGCGCCGGCGCCCGCTCGACCTCCTCGGCCGCCACCAGCACCTCGATGGCGTCGTGGCCGACCACTTCCTGCGCGGTGAAGCCCGTCAGGCGCTGAGCGGCCTGGGTCCAGCCCACCACCGTGCCCTTGCCGTCGACGACCGCGACGGCCGCGCCCGCCGACCGGCCCGCCGCGTCGCCGCCCGCCTTCTCCGTGCCGGTCGGCGTCCTGTCGTCACCTGTGGGCATCGCGGCCGTCCCTTCTGCCGGATGATGGTTCTCGCACGGCACGGCCCGCGTCGGCCACCTCGCCCCCGCCCACGCCCACGTCGGCATCGGCATCGGCATCGGCGAGGCGATCGAGCCAGTCGGCCAGCAGCGCCCCTTCGGATCGCGTCAGGGCCGTGGTGCCGCTCTCCCGCAGGGCCTCGCGCAGAGCCGCGGCCCGGCTCGCCACGCTCACCGGCGCAGGCGGCCGGCCGTCACCGTCGGTCGTGATCGTGCGCAGCACGTGCTCGAAGGCCACCGCCGGCAGTCCGGGATCCCGCTCGGGCGGCGGGGTGGAGATCAGTGACAGCACGACGCCGAGCCCGTTGGCGTGCATCAGCCGCGTCGCGCGCTCCACACTCATCCGCAGCCGGCCCGCGGCGCCCGCGCGGGCGACGGTCCGGCGCAGGATCCCGATGGTCTCCACTCCGGCCGCCATGTCGCCGCGGTACCGGCCCTCGCCGTACATCAGGATGTAGCTGGCCGGGCGGGACAGGCCGAAGTCGATGTGGAGGTCCCAGCAGCGACGCAGGTCGGCGATGGGGTCGTCGGTCTGTCCGAGGGCCTGCTTCTCGGCGAGGTACCGCTCGAAGCCGTAGTCCGCCAGCGCGTCGAGCAAGCCGTCCTTGTCGCCGAACAGGCGGTACAGCGTCGGCGGCTGGACCCCGGCCGCAGCGCAGACGGCCCGCGTCGATACAGCCGCACGGCCCTCGCGGTCCAGCAGATTCGCCGCGGCGCGCAGGATGCGCTCCCGCGTCCGCACTGCGTGCGCCATATGAGCATATTAGCGCCGTTACCAGTATTTCTACATCACTGATCTGATTTATGTGCCTTCCCCGACGGGAGCGGCCAGCCGCCGACGCCCTCGCGCCCCCTTCCGCGCCCCGCTGCGGTTCCCGGACCCCGGGGAGAGCCGTTCGCCGAGCATCGACGTGTCGCCCCCGCACGGAGGTCCGCCGCCCCGGAGGGTGACGCGACACGAGAAGATCACCATTCCGGCCTAATTGTCATTCAATCATCCCGCTTCTCCATCAAATTGACGACACGTCAGTCCAGCCGACACCCCGCAGACACCCGCCCCGCGTCCCTCGTTCGGCCCCCGCGAGGGCACAGCCGCCCTCTGCCCGAAATGACAGGGATTGTGGCGATCAGTACGTTCGATCATGCATCGGCCGACACAGCCGATCACTCTCTGAGTCCGAGACAGGAGTAGAAGCGACCATGATCATGACCCGTTCCCACGCGATCACCGCGGGCATCGCGGCCGCCGCGGCGCTGACCGCGACCGGCATCACCTACGC
>NZ_LR732652.1 GCF_902506575.1 Streptomyces mexicanus
GTCTCCATCGGGTCCTGGGCCGCGGACCCGGCGGGCGCGGGACGGGCGTCCGAGCCGGCGAGCCGGGCCCCCCCCGCACCCGCGCCGCCCCCGCCGCCGTCCAAAGGGCCGTCCGGCGGGCCGGCGGGCCGGGCCGGGCCGTGGACCCCGGCCGGCCGGCCCGGGCCGCGCGGCGGCTCCCCACCGCTCACGGCACGCGCCAGCTGACGTCGGCGACCTCCAGCTCGGCGGTGCCCTCGGTGTAGAGCATGAACGGCACGTCCACGTGGCGCAGGTCCAGGCCGGCCGCGGCCAGGTCGGCCAGCGGCACCGACACCCGCGTCCACTCCCCCGGCGCGGCCTGCCGCAACCGGGGTAGCAGGTCCAGGCCGGGCTGGGCCGGGTAGTCGTCGTGGCAGGCCAGGAACAGGGGTGCGGTGGGCGGTTGCAGCACACGCACGGCGAACTCGACGTGGGCGCCGGCCTGAAGGTGGCCGCGCAGGTCCTCGGGGGTGCCGGTGGGCGACTCGGCGTAGACGAACGCCGGGTAGCCGGTGAAGCGCAGCCGCAGCCCGGTGCCGCCGGCCGGGGCGGGCACCGGATCGGTGTGCACGATCAGGCACCGCATGGGCCCGGTGAGCGGCACGTCCTCGCGGGACCAGGTGTTGTGGCCCCCGACCCGCAGCCGGTACGGGGTGCCGTCCGCGTCCAGGACGCGCAGCGGCCCGTCCACCGCGGGTGGCGGCGGCGCCGGGCGGGGTTCGTCCGGCGCCAGCAGACCGACCGTGTCGGTGGTGTCGTGCAGGGACAGGCCGTGGCCCACGGGGAACAGCGGGGTGTGCCGGCCCTCGGGCCGGGTCTCCTCCGGCGGCACCCGGTAGTCGGGCAGGTGGGGCGGGATACGGTTGACGGCGGCCGAGTCGCGGGTGCGCGGCCACGACGAGGGCAGCCGGCCCTGGAAGTCATGGGCGGGTGTGCCGTCGGGGCCGGCGAACAGCACGTCGGTGATGCCCTCGGCGTACGGTCCGGGCAGCCACGCGGCGACGAAGGCGGCGGAGAGGTTGATCTCCTCGGTGCAGTACAGGGGGCGGCCGGTGAGGAAGACGGTCACGGCCGGCACGCCGACCGAGTGCAGCCGGCGCAGCACCTGGAGGTCGCGGGCGTAGGAGCGTTTGAGGTCGGCGTAGGCCAGGGAGCGCCAGGGTTTGAGGGTGCCGCGCATCTCGGCGTAGGAGTCCTCGCCGAGGACGACGACGGCCACGTCGAAGGCGGTGGGGTCGGTGTGCTCCAGATGCGGGTCGACGGCGCACCGCTCGGTGCCGACCACCGAGCGCACCGCGTCCGCCAGGGTGCTGCCCCCCGGCAGGTCGGCGCGGTCCACGTCGTCGCCCTGCCAGGTCAGGGTCCAGCCGCCGCACTGCTTGCTCAGGTCGTCGGCGGCGCTGCCGGTGACCAGCACCCGGGCGGTGCGCGCCAGCGGCAGCAGGCCGGGGGTGTGCTTGAGCAGGACCAGTGACGTGCGGGCGGCCTCGCGGGACAGTTCCCGGTGTTCGGCACAGCCGACGACCGACGCCCCGGCGCGGGTGAGGGCGCGCTCCCGGGGCCGCGGCTTGTCCCACAGGCCGGCGCGCATCTTCACCCGCAGCACCCGCAGGACCGCGTCGTCGATGCGGGCCATCGGGATCTGCCCCTCGCGCACCTGGCGCACGGTGGTGCGGTGCACGCTCTGCCAGGCCTCGCGGCCGGCGACCATCAGCACGTCCAGTCCGGCGTTGATCGCGTAACCGGCGTCGCCGGCGGAGCAGCCGGCGACCTCCGCGTGCGCGTCCCAGTCGCTGATGACGATGCCGTCGAAGCCGAGGGCCTCCTTGAGCACGTCGGTCAGCAGGTAGCGGCTGCCGTGCACCTTGTGGTTGTACGGCTCTGCGCGATCGGGGCTGTGGTCGTAGTTGGCGGGATGCTCCCAGCTGCTGAAGGAAACCATCACGCTCTGCGCGCCGGCGGCGATGCCGGCCACGAAGCCCTGGGCGTGGATGTTCCGGAGCACGTCCTCGGAGCAGCGGGCGGTGCCGCGGTCGCCGCCGTGGACGGTGCCGCCGTCGGCGATCCAGTGCTTGAGCGTGGCGAGCACCTTGCCGTCGGTGCGCAGGGCCGCGACATCGCCCTGCAGGCCCTCGACCATGGCCCGGCCGTAGGCGTGCACGAGGGCGGGGTCCTCGCCGTACCCCTCGTAGTAGCGGCCCCAGCGGCGGTCGCGGGGGGTGGTGACGGTGGGCGCGAAGATCCAGTCCATGCCGGTGGCGGCGACCTCGCGGGCGGTGGCCGCGCCGATGCGCCGCACCAGGTCGGGGTCGCCTGCCGCGCCCAGGCCGATGTTGTGCGGGAAGACGGTGGCGCCGTACACGTTGTTGTGCCCGTGGACGGCATCGGTGGCCCACAGGAAGGGGATGCGGAAGCCGCGGCCCCGCCAGCTCTCCTCGGCCGCCGTCCAGAACCGGTCGACGGTGTCCACCCAGTCCTGCACGGTGGCGTGGCGTTCGCCCCCGGGCCAGATGCCGGCGCCGTTGAGCGCGGAGCCGATGTGGAAGTCCCGCACGTCCTCGGGGGTCAGCTCGGCCAGTTCGGGCTGGATCATCTGGCCGACCTTCTCCTGAAGCGTCATCTGCCCGAGGAGGTCGGTCACCCGGCGTTCCAGCGCGGCGTCCGGCGCGATCGCCGAGGTGAGCCGCGGCCAGTGGGCCAGCGGCCGCAGGGCGGGCAGCCCGGTGGCCGCCGCGCTGCCTGTCACGGTGGTCACGGTCGTCGTCACTTCCCTTCCCCGGCGGGTGCGTCCGCGTCCGGCGCGGCGATCCAGAACTCCTCGGTGCGGGCGGCGAACACCCGCTCCTGGAACGGCTCGGGGACTACCGGCCTGGTCTGCTTCGGTGCGTACAGTTCGACCTGGGTGCGGTGCTCGCGGAAGGCCGCGTGCTTCTGCGGCACCCAGGGCCCGATGTCGAAGGAGGTCAGCCGCTCGCCGCCGGTGCCGGGGCCGTCGGCGGGGTTGCGGTTGACGAACCCAAACTCCTCCTCGGTGCGTTCGTCCCACACCACGTACCGGTACAGCGTCGGGGTGAGGCCCAGCTCCTCCAGGCAGGACACCACCGTCTCGCCGGTGAGCCGGTGGTCGGCGTTGAGTTCCCTGACCTCGTGGGGGAGGTAGACGTCGGTGACGCCGCGGTGCTCGCCCAGGATCCGCAGGACGTCCCGGCGGAAGGCGGGCAGGTGGTCGGCGAGCCGGGTGTCGGGGTAGTCGAGGAACCGTGCCGCCGTCTCGCTCAGCCCCATCGCCTTGGCGGCCATACGTGCCTCCTCGCGGCGTATCTCGCGCAGTTCGGCGGGGGTGGGGTCGGTGTGGATGCCGAGCACCGCGGAGTGGGACATGGCTCCGTCGGTGGCGAACACCACGCCGACCCGGGCGCCTTCGGCGGCCAGCCGGGCGATGGTGCCCCCGCAGGCGATCACCTCGTCGTCGGGGTGCGGGGAGAACACCAGCACCCGGGGTGTCTCGCGGCGGGCCTCGCGGTCCTTCCAGGTCCACATGCCGAGCAGCGGTGTCATGGGGGCATCTTCCGTCGTGGGGGTGGCGGCGGGAGCAGCGGCGGCAGGTTGGGGTGTGGCGGCGGCCTGCGGGGGTGCGGCGGCGGCCTGTTCGGCGTCCATGCGGTCGATGGGGCGGATCACCGTGCCGAACCGGTCGGTGACCGGGCCATCGGCCAGTCCGCGCGAGCGCAGGATGTCCTCGATCTCGTGGAAGTGGTGGTGGGGCACCAGGTGGGCGACCGGGGTGTCGTACTTCTCGGCGAAGTAGCGGTAGTTGTGCGCGGCCGAGCGCATGTTGGCCTCGTAGCTCTTGGGGTGCGGGATGTGAAGGGCGGCGGCGTCGCGGCGCAGGACGAAGCGGGCGCCGGCCGTGCGCAGCCGGTAGCTCAGGTCGACGTCCTCCGCGCCCCAGGAGCGGTACGCCTCGTCGAAGCCGCCGACCTCGCGCAGCAGGCGGGTGGCGGCGGAGGAGTTGCACGTCCACCACATCAGCCAGGGCGCGGTCAGGGCGTCGAGGTCCTCGCCGTAGCGTTCGTAGTAGTCCTCCCGGATGTCCAGCCAGCGGCGCTGCGCGGTGAACTCGGCGAAGGAGGCGTCCGGGTCGGCCAGGTCGAGGGCCTCGGTGATGGCCCGGCCGTCCTCGTTGTCCTCGTTGAAGCAGAGCACGTAGCCGACCACCGCCGTGGGTGTGTCCGTCTCCCGGTGGGCGGCCAGGTGCGCGGCCAGCGCGCCGGAGTGCAGGACGACGCCCGAGTCGACGAACACGCAGACCTCGGAACGGGCGTGGCGGATACCGGCGTTGCGCGCCTCGGCCGCCCGGTAGCCCTCGTCCTCCTGGAAGAAGTACCGCACGTCGAGCCGGTCGCGGTAGCCGGCGACGAGGTCGGCGGTGTCGTCGCTGGAGCCGTCGTCCGACACCACCACCTCGAAGGTGTCGCCGGTGTCGAGGCGTTGGCGGCACAGCGAGTCCAGGGTGTGCCGGAGGAGTCCGGAGCGGTTGTAGGTGGGGACGACGACGGTGCAGGCGGGCTGCTCGCTCACGCGGTGCTCCCTTCGTGGGGGCGGACGGGGTCGAGGGGC
>NZ_LR732613.1 GCF_902506575.1 Streptomyces mexicanus
TACGCGGGTAGGGTAGCGTCGGCAGCGTCAGATGTGTGTGAGAGACAGGGGCAGGTGGGCGGGCAGCGCGTGGCCCAGCTCGACGCGGTGGACGCCGCGGGTGGTGTGCTTGCGGGTGATGCACAGGTGGGTGGTGGTCCCGTGCTGGGTGAGGGACTCGACGCTGAACTCGCGGCCCTTCACGTACTCCTGGATCAGGACCCGCTCATCGCGCGGCATGCCGTACATCGGCTTCGCGGTGCGGGCGGCGTGCCAGGCCGCCTCCAGCTCCTCCTCGCTGGTGACCACGGTGACGCCGGCCGATCCGGCGCCGTCTGCGGGTTTGACGACGCAGGGGAAGCCGACTTCCGCGGCCGTGGCCCGCACCTGGCGCAGGTTGTCGGTGATCGTGGTGCTGGGCGCGGCGACGTGGCCGGCTTGGAACGCGGCCGCCATGAGGGCCTTGCTGCGTGCGGCGGCCGCGCGTTCGGGGTCGTTGCCCGGTAGCCGGAGGGCCGCGCTCGCCCTGGCGGCCAGGTCGGTGAGGTACTCGTTGACGGTGAGCAAGGCCTTCACACCGATCCGGTGCCCGTAGCCGGTGATGTCCTTGCAGGCTTGCCGGGGCTGGGCGAAGTCGGTGACCAGGCAGCCTGTCAGGAGCCGGCGCAGATCGCGGGGGTAGGTGGCGAGGGTGGCGGCGTCGGTGACGGCGTGCACGGGGTGGCCGGAGGCGGCCGCGGTCCGGGCGAGCGCCTCGGACTCGGGGCCGGCCGCCTCCAGCAGCAGGACCGGCATGCTCACCGGTAGTCCTCCGGGCCGCCGGCGCGGCGCGTGTCGAGGGTGAAGCAGTGGAAGCCGCCGCCGAACAGGCGGCGGTGGCGGTGGCGGATGGGGATGACGGTGAAGCCTTCGCCCTCGAGGGTTTTGATCAGGCCGGTGCAGTCGGCGTTGACCAGCACGCGCTGCTCGTCCAGGGACAGCACGTTGATGTCGATGTAGGGGCTGGTGAGGACCAGGTCGGTGTCGTCGTAGGTGGGGAAGCTGCCGGGGTCGGGCTCGGGCGGCACGATGAACTTCCAGCTGCGGAAGGCGTCGGGGAGCATGTCGCGCAGCCCGGCGTGCCGGGCGAGGAACACCCCGGGCTTGAGGGCCAGCAGCATGGAGTCGATGTGGTTGTCGGCCATGCGGTGCACGCGGTGGAGGCGGAAGCGGCCGGCCACCTGCCGCTGCAGCCAGTCAGCGCCGAGCCGGTGGTTGTGCTGCGCGATGTTGACGATGAGGTCCTGGCCCAGGCGCAGCACTTGGGCGCCGTCCAGCATCATCTCGATGCCGACGTCGTACGGGCTGGGCTGCGGGTCGGTGATCGGTTCGGTGGGCCCGCCGAGAGTGGTGGCGGCGTCGCGGGCGTAGGAGAGGTCGAAGCTGGCGTCGGTGAGGGTGGGCCGGGGCATGGTCGACCAGCGCGCGCCGGCGTCGGCGTAGTGGCGGAAGACGGGGGTCAGCAGCCGGGTCTCCAGGTAGCGGCTGCGGATCGCGGGCGCCGTCTCGATGATCTCGTCGCCGAGGATGAGGGTGTTGTCGCGGATATTGAGGGCGGGGGTGGGGGCGGCCTGCCAGCCCAGCCCGGCGATCGGTGCAGCGTTTTCGGGCAGCGGCAGCGGCCGGTGCACGGTGATGCCGAGCGCGGTGAGTGTGGCGGCGAGGTTCTCGACGTCCTCGTGGAGTTCCTCGGTGTACCGCTTGCTGATCTTCCAGGTCTCGGCGTGCCCGCCGCTGCCGCGGGCGGCCAGGCGCGGGTAGGCCCAGTCGGAGCGGTACCCGCCGAGCGCCTCGTGGAAGAACAGCTCGAACGTGAGGTCCCGGTCGTGCCCCACGTAGTTGTGCGCGGACCCCACGATGATTTCGCTGAGGGGGGTGAAGTCGTCGTAGCTGTTCAGCATCGGTTCGTCCTCGTTTCGTCAGGCGCCGGCCCGGCTGCCGTCGGCGGCCGGGACAGGGAAGTGCTGGCTGGTCAGGGTGCGGCCGTGCCGGGCGTGCAGCACGACGTGGTCGCCGCGGAGCTGGAGGGTGCGCTGCTCGCTCCAGCCGGCGTAGCGGTACTCGCCGTCAGCGACGGGCACGAGGGCGTAGCGGTGCTCCCCCGCCTGAAGGAGAAGCCCCCCGCCACCGCTGCGTTCGGTGAGCCGGACGGTCCTCAGGGGGCCCTGCAGCGGGGTGTCGTGGCCGAAGTCCATGAACCCGGACGGCAGCGCCACGCAGGCCGGCAGCGCGGCGGGCGGCCGCTGTGTGGGGGCGGGCTGCCGGTTGAACAGCACGTCGGCGTCGGCGAGCTCTTCCTGCCACGGTTCGGGGAAGAGCCGGGCGAGCTCGCGGGTGAGCAGCGCGTCGATGACCGCGTGGACGCGACGGACAGGCCCGGTGTTGCGGACCAGGTGCTCGCGGGAGAAGTCGCCGTACCAGAAGGTGCCGGCCGGCCATCGGTGTTCGGTGCCGTCCAGGACGAGGACCGCGCCGGGGTGGGTGACGATCGGGATGTGCAGGCGCACCATGCCCCGATCGAGGGCGTACTTGGGGTCGCGGTGCGGCTGGGAGGCAGCGCTCGGCCCGAGGGCGAGCAGCCGTACGGCGTTCAGCGGGGCCGGGATGCTGTCGAGGATCTGGTGCAGGTAGGGCTGTTGCTGAAGCCAGCAGGTGGGCGTGTAGTCGTCGGGGCCAGGACCGCCGGGGTCGGTGCGGTTGGGGTCGCCGCCGGGGCTGCGCAGTGGCAGGACGCGCCAGTCGGTCGGCGTGTCCGGGCCGATGCGGCCGGCGGCGTAGTGGGTGCGCTGGCGGTTCCACTCGTGTGCGGTGACCGCGTTGAGTTCGCGTGCGAGACGGGTGGCGTCGAAGACGGGTGTGAGGCGGGCCGCTGGTGCGGGCCGCGCGGGGGTGGTGGTGGCCATCGGTGGGTGCCTTTCGTCAGGCCGCCGCCCGGCCGGGCGCGGCGAAGCGGCTCTCCAGGGCGGTCCAGATCGCGTCGTAGCGGGCGGGGGTGTCGAAGACGGTGGAGAAGGTGAACTGGGCGCCGCTGCCGCAGGGCGGGTCGGCGATGGGCATCGACACGATCACTCCGGTGCGGTTGGCGGGGTCGTAGCCGAGGCCGAGGTCGTTCAGCGTGCGGTGGAAGGTGGCGCCGTCCGGGACCGTCCAGTGGGCAGGGACGTGGGATTCGGTGACGGTGCGCGCGGGGGCGATGTCCGCGTGCACGATGTGGTGGGCGAAGACCTCGTAGACGTGCCAGGACCCGGTGACCTGGGCGTTGACCTCGGTGAACAGCACCTGTCCGCCGGGGGTGACGATGGCGTCGGTGCTGAGGCGGCCGCGGTAGCCGACGTCCCGGTAGGTGGCGGCCAGGCGCGTCGACCCGTCGAGCAGCTGCTCGTGCACGGCGGGGGTGAGGTCGCGCAGGGGCACGCTCTCGTGGCTCAGGCGCCGGCCGGTGTAGCGCAGTTCGCCCATCTCAGTGGGCTGGATGCTGGTGTCGGTGAGGTGCTGCTCGCAGTACACCGTCCGTGCGTCGGGGATGAACTCCTCGAGGACGACGGGGAAGCGGCCGTCGGCGGACGCCCAGGTCCAGCGCTGGGACCAGTACGCGGTGATGGCCGTGGCCAGGTCCGCGCCGGACAGCTGGTGGAGATGGCGGGCGCCGGCGTGGCCGGTGGCCAGGGAAGGGTCGGCGACGAGCAGCTCGTTGCCCACCCCGGCCCCGTTGTGGGCCTGCTTGACCACGACCGCCCCGGCGTCCTGCAACAGCCGCTCGCAGGCGGCGGCGGCCTCAACCGGGTCGTGCACGACGGTCCCCGCGGCGACGGGCGCCCCGGCCGCCGCCGCGAGCGTCCGGAACACCGCCTTGTTGTTGACGAGTTCGCCGCCGCCCTGGGCGAGAAAACCGGCGCCGGGCAGCTTCTCGGCCAGGCCGAGGGCCGCGGCGAAGCGGGCGACGGACGCGGACGGCCACAGCGCCCACACCTCCTGAACCGCGCGGGTGCCACCGTTGCCGGCCAGCAGGGAGCGCACCTGCTCGATCAGGTCGGGATGGGTGAGCATCTGCGGGTCCAGCAACCGCTGGCCGAACCGGCCCGGCGGCACCAGCACCAGGTGCAGCCGGTCAGGGTCCGTGCCGGTCAGGGCGGTCGCGTAGCGTAGAAAGTACGGGTCGGGCGGCGCGCACGAGAAAACGAGGTCGCCGTTGCGGGCGCCCCACAGCGCGCGCTGCGTCCATGCCCACAGGTCGGTGCGGTCGCGGATGGACGGGTCGATGTGGTTGGCGATGATGATCCTCAACGCATCCTCCAGGGGGGCGGGTCGGGTCAGGGCTGGAAGGAGATCGGCAGGCGGGCGAAGGTGCGCATCGTGGCCGTGCGTCGGCGCACGGCGGTGCCGGCCGGGCTCGGCCAGGTCTGCGTGTCGAGGAGCGTGTCGACGAGGACGGCCAGGACGCGTTGGGCCATGACCGTGCCGAGGCAGGCGTGAGTGCCCCAGCCGTAGCCCAGGTGCCGGTTGGGCGTACGGTCCAGCACCAGCCGATCGGGAAGGTGGAACGCGGCGGGGTCGCGGTTGGCCGCGGCGAACAGCACGGTCACCTTCTCGCCGCGGCGCACACGTACGTCGCCGATCGTCACGTCGCCGGTGGCCAAGCGGGTGGTGCCCTGCACGGGGCCGTCGAAGCGGACCAGCTCGTCGACGGCCCGATGCACCAGGCCGGGCCGCTCGCTCAGCGCGCCCCGGATCCCGCGATGGCAGGCGAGGGTGTGCAGCAGGTTGCCGAGCGCGGCGGTGAGGGTGGAGTAACCGCCCTGGAACATCACGCGGGCCGTGTGCCGCACGTAGGCCGCCTGCTCCGGGCCGGCGTCTGCGGTACGGGCGCGGACCTGGCCCAGCAGCCCGGTGGGCCGGCCGGTGGTCGTGAACCAGGAGGCCACCAGGTCGCTCAGCTGGGCGCGGGCGCGGCGGCCGGGCTCGATCAGCGCGGGGTTCAGGCCGGCGTCCATGCTCCGCATGACCGTGTCGGAGATGGCCGCCCACTCGGCCAGCGACGGAGGTGAAACGCCGAGCAGGCCGGCGATCGCGGCCAGAGCGACGGGCTGCGCCAGCTCGCGCATCGCCTCCACGACCGGCTGCGCAGCGCACTGCTGCAGCCGGTCGCGGATCACGGCATCGACCGAGTTCTGCAGGGCGTCCAGGTCCTGGGCGTGCAGCGCGGTCATGAACAGGCTGCGCACGCCCGCCTGCTGAGGCGGATCGAGGATCTGCACGCTCAGCTGCGCCTCCGGCACGGGGATGCCGAGGCGGCGCGGGTCCCGCGCGAACGTGGCGTGGTCGCGCAGCACGCGCAAGCAGTCCTCGTACCGCGTGATCAGCCAGCACTCCATCACCTCGTGCCAGGCCACCGGTGTCTGCTCGCGCAGGGCGGCGAGTTGCGGATACGGGTCGGCGAGCGTCGCCTCGTGCAGCGGGTCGTAGCGCACCGGGGATGTCAGCGGCCCTGCGGCCATCGCGCGGTCTCCTTCACAGCAACGGGGTGGATGCGGTCCCGGCCGCCGGCGATACCGGCGGCCGGGATGCGGACAACGGGCCTCAAGGTGCCGGGCGATCAGTGGTCGTAGCCCATGACGGCCCTCCTCTCATCCGGAGGTCTCCCGGCCAGAACCGGCCGGCTGCACCCAGCGTCGCCCGCACCCCGCCGCAAGGTCATTGCGCCTGCTCAGAGGCGGAATTGCGGCTTGCCGCAATGCTCGTTTCCGCCCTGCCAGAGCGGCGGCGCCTGGGCTACCGTGGAGGGCTCAGGCTTGGCTGGACGGGGGCGCCCATGACCGCCGCAATCACCCGCTCGCGACGTGCCGCCATCGCGCGGGAGGCCGCGCTGATCCGCAGACGCTGCCAGCGCACCGGCTTCACCACCGAACACATCGCCGCGGCGATCCGCGAAGAACTCGCCGAGGTCACCGAACTGGAAGCGTGGCGCCTGGCGCTGGGCTGGTCCCGGGCCGACACCGTCGCGCAGATCGCAGAGCTGTACACCGCAGACGGCCTGCTGCCGCCCGGCTTATCGGAACAGATGCTGTGCCGCTGGGAACACAACTCCACAGAGTGGCCTGGGCAGGACTACGCGGTGATGCTGTGCCGCGCCTACCGGGCCACACCCGAGCAACTCGGACTGCACAACGTGGCACGTGTACGGCAGTTGTCGACGTGGACCGCGGAGCTGATCGGATACGGTCGCAACGACGCCGGCGGCGCCGCATCCGGCCGGCAGGAAGGGGCGGATCCGATGACCACCGATGCAGGGCTCCCCTCGGTCAGAGAGTCCCTCCAGCTCGCGCTCCTGGCCGAACCCGAGGGCAGCCCGCTGGTCGACGAACTCGCCGAAGCCGCAGCCGACCACTACCACCTGAACTACAGCAAGCACCCCGTCCCGGTGCTGTTCAGGGAGGTCCGCGCCGCGCGCACCCTGCTGGCCAACCTGCTCTCCCCCGGTACGGAAGGCACCGAGCTGCATCGTCAGGTTGGCCGGCTCTCCGGGCTGCTGGGCAACCTGGCCTTCCACCTGGACGACCCGGCTGGCGCGCGCACCCACCTGGCCACTGCCGTCTCCTACGCCAACCGGTGCGGGGACAGCGCCCTCGCGGCATGGGCGTATGGAGCGCAGAGCATGGTGGCCCGCCACACCGGCAATCTGACCGCCGCGCTCGCGTACGCCGAGCGCGGCGCGGCCGCCGCACCCGCCGGCCTGATCCGGGCCCAGCTCCACGCCTGGGCGCTGCTGCCCACCCTCGCCCAGCAGGGACGCGACCGGGAAGCGACCGCAGCCCTGGACGTGGCCCTGACCGAACTCGAAGCCGATCCGGCAGGACAGGCACCGGGCCGTTTCGGCTTCGATGAGCCGGAACTGGCCCTGCACCAGGCCGAGGCGCACCTCACGCTCGGCCGCACTGACCAAGCCCGCGCCCGCGCCGAGGCCTCTGCGGCCGCCTGTACCGCCGGAACGCCCGGTTGGGCCGCGGCCACTCTCGTCCTCGCCCAAGCGGAGGCCCCCGACCAGCCGTCTGACGCCGCTCAGCGTTCCCTGGACGTCCTCGACCGGGTGCCGCCGAGCCGTCTGCGCGCCACCGCCCGCACCCGGCTGCAGCGACTGGAGGGCCTGCTCGCCGCCCGCCCCGCCGAATACGTGGCCGATCTACGCGAACGTCTGCGCACCCTGCCGCCTCCCGTGGACGCGTCGGGCGCCGCATCGGCGTGACCGCCCGCAGTATCCGGGCCGCTGCGGTCACGGGTGGAGGAAGCCGCGATCGGGGTCGCGGGCCTCCTCGGGGTCGAAGGGGGCAAACCAGTCGCTGGGGGCAAGATTGACCATGCCGAGGGACTGATGGACGTCACCTTCGGGGTCCTCGATCCCGTCGAGGGAGTTGTCGAACAGCATGAGCACGTCGTGGTCCTGGAAGAGCACGTCGGAGCAGGCGTCCCAGTCGAAGTCGGCCCGCTCTTCGGGAAGGCCGGCCACGGTGTCCCGCACCAGCCGCGGCCGGTTGCGCGTCAGGTCCTGGGCGCGAGCGATCCCGAGGTGCAGGGCCATCTCCTCGCCGGTGCAGCGAGGTCCGACATCGGCACCGGAAGCGCAGTCGGCGGCCAGGTCGTCGAAGGCTCGGGCCATCTGCCGGCGCCAGTAAGCATTCTGGTGCCAGGTCACCCGTGGCAGCGAGCCGAAGAGCCCGCCAGCCGTCCGCTGGGCCGGCTGGTCCCCCAGCGTGGCAACCTCCTGCCACGCCTGGTCGGACAGCTGCTGAAGGGCCAAATGCAACACCGCCCGCGTCCTGGGGGTGAGGATCTCCTCTCCTTCGTCTTCTTCGTCCCAGTCCTCGCTCAAGGGGTCGGCTCCGCCGTAGCGGGCGCGGGAGCGCAGGTGCTCGCGTACGCGGTGCGTGGCCTGTTCGGGGGCGGCGAGCGCCGTGTCGATGATCAGCAGTTCGTCGGAGAACGGTTCGGCGGCAAGCAGGACGCCCGCCTCCGTGAGAAGGGCTGCCGTCGTGTCACCGGAGATCCGGGGCAGGATCACGGCGTACTCGTTGTCGGTCAGCCGGTCGATGATGCTGGAGATCACCCCGGCGACGGTCCACGGGTCGTCCCAGGGTGCTTCGATGTGAAGGTCGTCGACCACGAGGACGTTGCCCGGCAGGTCGACAAAGTTCTCGTACGCGGCGCGGAACTGTCCGTCCTCGTCGAAGAGCTGTTGCGCCGCCACCGCGGCGAGGGCCCCCTCGTCAGCCAGCCGCTCGCCAAGGTTGTGGGACTTCCAGTATTGGCCGCGCGTCGCACGCACCCGGGCCACTGTCTCGTCGCCAGCGAGGAGGGAGATCTGCCAGGCATGGACGCCCTCCGCACCGGGATCGACAAGCCGGTGGACATGCCGGAACTCCAGCGCCAGCGTGCTGGGATCCGTCTTGGCAGGGGGCCTGATCGCCTGGTCGGTCATCGACTTCCTCTCGCCGTGCAGCCGCCCGCGACGGCGCGATCCCAGGCTAGCCAGCACGGCGCCCGCCACGCGCGCCATCGCCACACAGCACCCGATCCAGCGTCCCTTCAAGGAGCCTGGGGTCAGGGACTGTGGGAGCCCAGGAGTACGCCGGCGAGTGTCCCGGCGAGAAGGAACGGGCCGAACGGGATCCTGCTCGTGCGGTCGGCCCGGCCCACGAGCATCAGACCTACGCCGTACAGCGCGCCGAACAGGTACCCGGCGAAGGTTCCGGCCAGGATGATCGGCCAGCCGTACCAGCCCAGGACGGCCCCGAGGAACAGAGCGAGCTTGACGTCGCCGAACCCGAAGCCCTTGCTGATCAGGAAGAGTCCGAAGTAACCGGCGCCCAGGATGAGGGAGCCGAGCAGCGCGGACGTCCAGCTGCCGCCGGCGCCGGGCAGCACGGCGGCGACGCCGAGCAGGACGAGCACGGTCGCGGCGAGCGGCAGGGTGAGCACGTCAGGGAGCCGGTGCGCGGCGAAGTCGACGGTGGCCAGCAGCACGGCGGCCGGTGTGAGCAGCAGCCAGACCACCAACTCGGGGCGGGCCGGGGTGACGGCCGCGAGCAGGGCGCAGACCACGGCCGTGACGGAGGCGACGCAGAGTGTGCTCGGCCCGTAGGCGTGCCCAGCGGCGCAGCGAGAACGTCCCAGCCATCCGTTGCCCATACCGGTGAGCAGATGGCCGGCCGGGCACGTTGACTGCCAGGGCTCCTCGAAGGGCACGGAGAGCCGGTACGCGGGCCGTGGTATGAGCACGCCCGTGGCGCAGCCCCACAGAGCGGCAGCCGTGATGATCAGCAACGTCTCCACCGCATGGAGCTTAAAGCGAGGCGGACCCGGGGCTCAGCTTCGCTCCGTCCACTCCTTGAGCGCATTGGCCAGGGCGCGGACATCGATCTGCCCGACGGCAACCTGCTCGGCGAGGTCTGCCGCTTCCTTTGCGGTGAACCGCACGGGCAGACCGCTGGCGGTCAGGTAGCCGACCGCGACCGCCGCGCCGAAGAGCTGGTTGCTGTGCTCCAGCGCAGGGACGCGGACCAGCGACTGGAAGAGAGCCGCGGCCCGGTGATGAGGGCGGGGATACACGGGCTCGCCCATGACGCGGAAGGCGTGCCGTGCCCGTGCCGCTTCCAGGGCTCCCCAGTCCGTCACGTCAGGGTCGCCCAGCTGTGTGCGGGCGATCTCCAGAAGCCACGCAAGATCTACTGAGAGGTCCACTGCAGGGCAGCCAGCCTCATGCTGCCGTCGCGCTCGGCCCGGGTTCCGGACCGAACCGGCGGGCGAACTCTTCGCGCATCCCGGGGGCGCTGAGGAAGCGGGCACTGCCCTCGAGGAACCGGGTGCGTGCCAGGTCTGCAGTCAGCCGCCGGCTCGCGTACTGATCAGGGTCCTCGTGGTCGTCAGCGGCGAGACGCTGCAGTTGCTCGTACGTCTCGTCGTCGACCTCGATACGGATCTCCTTCGCCATGGGACCACGGTAGCCGGACCGGAAGCCGGCGGGGAGGGATGGGTCGAAGCCCGCCGAATGTTCGAGCGTCCGAGGCGGTGACGGCCATACCAGTTCGGGGGTCCACTGGAGGTATGGCGCTTTACGACGCTAGCTCGGTAAAACGTCCTCGCCGGACAAAGGCACAGGTCGAAGCCCTGCGCGAGGCTATTGCCTCACTCTGCGAGGGGGCGCAGCCGTGCAGCGTTCGCCACGTCTACTACCTGGGGATCGGAGACCTGTGGGACAAGGACACCGGCACCTCGCGCCGCCACTACTCGGTCGTCGTCCGGGAGCTCGGCTACCTGCGGGAGACCGGGAGGATCCCGTGGGACTGGATCACCGACGGCACCCGGATGGTCCGGCAGGAGCTCCAGTACGACTCCCTTGAAGACGCGATGGAGCGTGCCGCTGAGGGCTACCGGCGGAACTTGTGGGCGACACAGAGCCGCCGTGTCGAGGTCTGGTGCGAGAGCGACAGCGTCGGGGGCGTCCTTCTGCCAGTGACCTCCGCGTGGGGCGTCGGCCTGTACTCCTGTCGCGGCCAGTCCTCCAAGACTTTCGTCTACGAAGCGGTACAGGAATACGCGAGACAGGGCAAACCCGTCACCGTGATCTTCACAGGTGACTGGGACCCTACCGGCAGATGTGTCCCCCGCTCGGTCATCGAACGCATGCACCGCTACGGCAACGGCGAACTTGACCTGGACTTCCAGCAGATCGCCGTCACCGCCGATGACGTCCGCTCGGCGCAGTTCACCACCCACGACGTCAACACCCGGGACGTCAACTACAAGCGCTACCGCGAGGAGTGCCTGAGCGAGGGCATCGATCCCCACATCGCGGTCGAGGTCGAGGCTCTTACGCCCGGCCTGCTGCGAAGCCGGTTGAACGATGCGATCGAGGCCTTGGTCGACGACGTCCGGAAATGGAACATCGAGGCACGGACGGAAGAGGCCGAGCGGGAGCTGCTGCGGTCCCTGCAGGGGACGGTGAAGAAGATCGTTCGCCGCACCGCGGGCGAGCCATCCACTGAAGCCGGCGAGAGCCAGTGAACCCCGAACATCGTCCTAGCGCTGCATCGGAGCCTGGGCAGCCTGGGCGAAATGCATGACGGCGGCCTTGGCGCCGACGGCGACCTCGTCGATCAGGGCCTCGCTGCGCGGGTGGGTCGGGTGCTTCATCGCCCAGAGCATGGAGAATTTGATGTCGCTCGGGCGTAGCAAGATGGCCTGGCCAGTGTGCAGCGGCTCGGGGGATTTGTACTGCCACAAACGGTAGAAGCGGCCGTCTTCGTCGTTGAAGGCCAGGTGCCGGTCGCCGTGGGGGTTGATCAGGCTGATTGCGAAAGGCAGGTCTTTCGGGCCCGGCTGCCAGGGCGCTTCCTTGTACACGCCCGGGCATGCCGGTATGACGTGGTGGTGGAAGAGGCGCTGGCGGATCCGGCGGCGTGGCGGGCTTCGGCCGCCGCCTACCGCCGGGACGGGTCGTCATTTTCCGGACCCGACCCGGGCAACCGTCGGTGGTCGGCGCCGCGGGCTCTCCGGGGCAAACCTCAGGCCGGGTTGGCCGGCAGGGTGACCTCGATGCGGCCCTGGTCGTCACGGCCGATACCGATCCGCTGGGCGTCGAACTTCCGCCAGTCGCAGTGCAGCCGGAAAACCTTGTGCGAAGCCACACAAGAGATGTCCTCGGTGGCGGAAAAGTCCCCTGCTTCCAGCAGGAGCTGGACAGCCTCACGGGCGTCATGGGAATGCCCCTCGATCGTGCGCGCCAGCCGGTCGAGACTCGTGATGATCTCGTTGCGGCGCTCGCCCGTCGGCGCGAACAGATCGATAATCCGATAGGAATCGCTTCCGTAGGCGGCATCGCGGCGCAGGGACTTTTGCACGGCGAGCTCCTCCTCGTCCAGCGGGAAGACCTCATGGGGGCCGGGCAGCGGGAATGCCGGGTGCAGGCGCGGCACGCCGCGTGCGTCACGGATTTCGTGCACGACCCCTGCGGCGATCAACAGGCCGAGCAGGTCGGTGAAGGTGCGCAGCGGCGGAAGGCCGTAATGAGCGGCGTAGCGGGCGGCATCGGCCTGTTGTTTGCGAAGGTCGGCGAGATCGTCCTCGTCGCGTTCCAGCTTGTCCTCCTGGTCCCAGCAGGAGGCCTGCCAGTCGCCGCGCGGATTGGCCCAGGTGCGTACGATCGTGCGTGCTTCCTCGCGGGTCAACGGCCTTCCTTCACAGCCCAAGCCGATGAGGAGCAGTCCCGTCATGTTTGGGGGAATCCGCAACCATCCGCCGCGGACGACGCTGCGGAGGTGCAGTTCTTGCTGCTCGTGCGACCAGTTCGTCAACGGCACCGTGGTCATGACGACGTTCCTCTCCCTGGCGTCTGGACAATGGGTTCGGAAGCGGGTGTCTCCGCGTCTGCCTCGGGAAGCGGTCCCGGGGTCGGCGCGTGGGCCTTCGCCGCGTTCCACTCCATGAGGAACTGGGCGGACAACTCACGCCGGTCGATCACTCGGATCGCGATGGGGTCGATGTAGACGCTGTCCTCGCCTGCCCGCGCGAGGAACCCTCGTGCGGTGAGCCGCTCGACGGCTTCACCGACCTCTCCGACGGTCAGGAAGTCGAGCGGCATGAGGATCAGCGCCAGCCCGAAGTTGTTCATCTTCGGGCCGCCGGGCCGGAGCACCTCCGCCTGCTTCAGAGCCAGCCACAGCAGGGTGGCAGCCTCGTACGGATAGGCCGCCAAAGCCTCGAGGACGTCCTTGTGCCAGGACACCACCAGCGTGTCAGCGTCGTTCGAGTCCAGCTCCATGTACATGCGGTCCGCCTCTGGCGGCAGGATCCGGTGAGGCGGCATGGGCTCCAGTGCGCGGCGGGCATCCAAAATCCGCCCGCGGTGCAGCTGGGAGCGACCGGCCCGATCAGGCGCGCACTTCTCCCCTGGCCCGGCCCGGCAGTTCGGGCAACTCCTGGCGCGAGCCCGCTCACGGACGGACGGCGGCACTGCTCGCCTCACCACTACCTCCTGCAGCGCCCCCAGGGGCACATTCGCCTGGCGGGCACGGTAAGACAACGTGAGCGATGCGCCCAGGTCACCAGCGGTTCGGCCGACCGGGTACCACCCACCTTCTTGCCGGGTACATCGCGAATCGCGGTGCGACGCCAATACAGCCACGGCAGCGGACTGTCCCTGTCCCGTGAGCTGGGTTGCTGTCTACCCGGCTGCGCCATCCGTCCCATTGGCAGGGGAAAACAGCCGCGCTGGAGGAGTGATGAGCAGCCCTACATCGGACCGGCGGGCGCCAGGGCGCGGTGCACAGCGAGGCGCCGTCCGGCAGAGGCACGCCCATGGCGTGCGAGGTGGATACGGCGAAGCTCCGGACAGAGCTCCATGCCTGGTGGTCGGCCCATGACGCGTCACCGACATGGGCCGACCGGGACCCCGGTTTCCAGCCGAGGAAGGTCTGCCTGCTGCCACAGGCGAGACGATGCTGCTCCCGAGCCACCGGTGTGCAGCGGTGCACCGATCCGGCCTTGGCAGTGGGCGGAGGCGCATCCGGCTCATGTCAGGAGCCGGTTCTGTGCCGATCTTATCGGCCTGCCGCCGAACGTTCTGCTACGAAATGCGCTGGTTGGAGCGGCGTGCGGCGCGGTAGGCCTGGGCGGGATCGGGCGAGGGGCCGGGGACGGGTTGCCAGACGCCGTATGGGGCGCGGTAGGGGTACCAGCGTCCGTCCGGCCCGTACCTCAGCTGGATGCCGGCCGCCTCGTCGGTGACCCGGTTGTCCTCGCACACGATGGTGGCTGTGGGCGCGGGACGCAGCGGCTGGATGCTGGCCTGGGCGTGGGCCAGGGTGTCGTGGTCGACGCTGAACGCCTCGAGGTAGACGGCGGCGCCGACCGGTCCGCCCTGGGTGTAGGCGAGTTGCAGGTGTCCCATGCCGACGACGTCCAGGTCGAGGTGGTCCATGGCGGCCTGCCGGAACGCGGCGCCGTGCGGCAGGGACAGGAATCGCGCAATGTCCCCGCCGGGAGTGTGGCCGTCAGGCAGCTGTTGCCCGTCCAGGCAGGCGCCGGCGCGGTGAGCGGCGTCCGCCGCGAGCGCCCGCAGGGCTTCGGTGCCCGGCAGCGGCTCAGGGGGTTCGGGCAGTGAAGCATGCAGCACAAGGCGCACCTGGGTGAGGTCCAGGGTCACCGGGTCCGGGATCGGCCGGAGTGCTCGGGTGACCTGCGCCGGCACCGGGGCCGCGGGCCCTGGGGTGTTGTCGTGGAGAGGGCGGGCGGCGGGAGCCGTGGGGCCGGCGGGCTGGGGTGCCGGGCTGTTCGTTCGCAGCCGCTTCTTCAGGTGCTGGTGGGGGCGGCCGCGCAGGGTGAACAGCGGGGCGGGCGCGGTGCGTACCCGCTCGGTGAGGAGCATGCCGACGGCAACGGAGTGGGGGCACGCGGTGCTGGCGGCGTCGGGGGTGCAGGTGCAGGTGTGGGAGATGTCCTGCGGGTCGGGGGCGATCGGGACGCCGGCGGTGAGAGACGGGTCGGTGAGCTGGTCGCTGATGGCGGCAGTGCCGGCGAGGTCGGCGGCGTCGGGGCGGGCGCAGATCGCAGCCTCGATGCGGTCCCATTCGCTGGCAGTGAGGGGGGTGACCAGCAGACGGGGCCGGGCGACCCGGCCATCGGGCAGAGGGAACTTGCTGGTGGCGAAGCCCTGGTTGACGTTGAGCGGGCCGGCTTGGCCGGCGGCGAGCAGGCGTCGCGCCTCGTCGTGGAGACGGGCGTCCCCTGTGGCCTGGTGGAGGGCGCTGGTGAGGGCGCGGGCCCATCCGGCGGTGGTGTGCACGCTCATCGGCGCTCTCCCAAGGCGACGAGATCGGCTAGTTCCTGGTCGGTGAGCTGGGTCAGCGCCTGGTCCCCACCAGTAAGGACGGCGGAGGCCAGGGCCCGCTTGCGGGTGAGGAGCTCGTCGATGCGGTCTTCGACGGTGTGCTCGGTGATCAGGCGGTGGACGCTGACGGTGCGGTGCTGGCCGATGCGGTGGGCACGGTCGGTGGCCTGGTCCTCGACGGCGGCGTTCCAGCTGCGGTCGAAGTGGATGACGTGGGCGGCTCGGGTGAGGGTCAGACCGGTTCCGGCGGCCTTGAGGGACAGGATCATCACCCGGTGGCGTCCGGCCTGGAAGGCGTCGACCATGCGCTGGCGCTCGGCCACAGGGGTGGACCCGTGCAGGAAGAGCGGGTCATATCCGAGGTGCGTGAGGTGGGCTGTGAGCAGGTGGCCCATCTGCACGTAGCCGGTGAAGACGAGCGCGGCCTCGTCGCGGGCCCGGATCGTTTCCAGCAGGTCGGTGAGCGCCGCGGTCTTGGCCGAGCGCGCCGCGAACGCGGCGGCCTGGTCGGGCGTGGGCGGCTGTTCGCGCAGGTAGTGGGCGGGATGGTTGGTGATCTGCTTCAGCGCGGTGAGCAGCTTGAAGACCAGCCCGTTGCGTTCGATGCCGCGGGCGGCCTGGACTTGCTGCAGAGTCTCGCGGACGACCGCCTCGTACAGGGCCGCCTGTTCAGTGGTCAGCTGCACCAGGCGCGGCTGGTCAATCTTCTCCGGCAGTTCAGGGGCGATCCCGGGGTCGCTCTTGCGCCGGCGGAGCAGGAACGGGGCGACGACACGGCCCAGTTCGGCGGCTTCCGCCGAGTGGGGGTCCTTCTCCGCGGTGTTGGCCCAGCGGGAGCGGAAGGTCTTCAGCGTCCCGAACAGGCCCGGATTGGTCCAGTCGAGCAGCGACCACAGCTCAGAGAGGTTGTTCTCCACCGGGGTGCCGGTCAGCGCCAGGCGGGTGGTTGCGGGCAGGGCGCGCAGCTGTCGCGCGGTGGAGGAGGCGGGGTTCTTGGCGTGCTGGGCCTCGTCAGCGATGACCAAGGCCCACGGCTGTTCGGCGACGCGGGCGGCGTCGCGGCGCAGCAGGCCGTAGGTGGTGACGACCAAGGTGGCGTCGGTGACCGCCTCAAGGGTGCGGTCACTGCCGTGGTAGGCGACGACCGGCAGGTGGGGAGCGAAGCGGGCCGCCTCGCGGCACCAGGTGGTCACCAAGGACGCCGGGCAGACCACCAGGGTCGGGCCGGGCGTGTGCTGCTGGTGGTGCAAGGTGAAGGCGATCGCGCTGAGCGTCTTGCCCAGGCCCATGTCGTCGGCGAGTACGGCACCGAACCCGAGGCGTGTGACGTGGGCGAGCCAGGTCAGGGCGCGCTGCTGGTAGCCGCGCAAGCTGGCCGTCAGGCCAGCGGGGGCGGGCACCGTCTGATCATGGTGTTCTCCGCGCCGCAAGACGTCGATCATGTCGGCCAGCGGTCCAGATGGCCGGCACGGCACCGTGTCGCCGGCGACTGTGACCGTGCCGGTCAGGGCGGCAGTCAGCGCCTGCGTCCCCGGCAGCTGGCCCAAGAGCCGGTGCCGGGCACGCCGGGCGATGACCGGGTCGGCCAGCACCCACTGCCCGCGGATGCGGACCAGCGGCCGGGCGGCTTCGGCGAGGGCGTCCATCTCCTCTTCGGTGAGGTCGGCGCTGTCCAGGGCGAGCTGCCAGCGGAAGTCGAGCAAGGCCGTCACGCTGAACCGCGGCCGCTCTCCTACGGCCGGGCCGCCCGCGTTGGGGCTCGCGCCGGCCGTGCCGACGACCGCGGCCGCCGACAAGGCGGTACGCAGCCGCTCCGGCCACACCACCCGGACGCCTGCCTCGGCGATCTCAGCCTCCTGCTCCAGCAGCACCGTGATCGCGCCGGAGTGCAGAGTGCAGCGCTGCGGATCATGCTCACCGGCCAGCCCTGCCAGCGCCGGGCACCTGCGCGCTGCCCGGCGCAGGACCCGCCGCACCCGCGGCCGCACGGTGTCGGCGCTCTCCCCCTCAAGGCGCGCGGTGCCAGCCCATACACGGGCAGCGGGGACCTCGCCCGGCGCGCCGGGGCTGGATCCGACAGGAGCAAGGAGCAGGTCGGCGGTCAGCCGACCGGCCGCGGCCTGCTCGTCACTGGGAGACTGGACGCGCAGGATCAGCTGCGGGGACGGACCGCCGTCCGCCTGATCCTCCACACGGTCCAGCCAGTCGCGCACCGTACGCTGCGTTTCCGCTGTGACCGGAGCGGGCGCTGACGCGGTCCAGGGGCCGGCACCGAACAGCGCGGCGGCCGGAGTGCGCACGAGCGTGTCGGCCACCGCGTCACAGCACGCGGTGAGCGCCTCCCGCGCCGCCATACCAGAGGGGAACGCGGCCGGCGGTGCGGCATCGGCGAGAGCGCCGAGCGCCTCGTCGGCGCTTGCCGGGATCGGCCCCGCACGCCATACAGCCCGCTCCCCCTCGTCGAGGGCGGGATAGACAAGCTCCGCCTGAACGAGCTGAAGGGCGATGTGCACCGCCCGCTGCCAGAACACCGCACTCGGGTGCGCGCCAGCGCCAAGCTGGTGCACCGCGGGCAGGCCGTCGGCAAGGGGAACCCGCCACCCGGCGCCTGCTGTGGTGCGTCCGGCGACGAGCGGAGCGGGCAGATCGGTCATCGGCAGCGCGCGCGGACCGCTGTCGTGCACCCACCACGCCGCCGGGCTGGCACCTGCGGCGGGCTCGAAGATGACGGGGCAGCCGGCTGCGATCGCCTCACGCATCCAGGCGACCGGATGGTGGTCTTGTGGCTGAAGCGGCAGGCGCTCGAGACGGCCGGCCAGCACGGAAGCCTCCGCTGGTGCTGGTGCTGGTGCTGGTGCTGGTGCGGACTCGGCGACGGCAGAGGCCGCTTGGCCAGCACGACGACCGGCGGCAGAGGAACGCAACGCGGCGGCGTCGACACTGCGCAGCTTGTGCAGCAGCTTCAGCGCGGCCGCGCGCCGCGCCGCCTCCTTGTCCGGGCCGGCACCAGTGGCCTGAACGCTAGTGCCGGAGTTGCGGTGCTGGCAGGTGTAGGTGCACTCCGCGCGTGGACCCAGTGAGCGCAGCGTCGCCTCGGGCTTGGTGATCAGGTCACGTTGGTAGTGCTTGTTCAGCGTCTTGATCGGGTCCTGGCCCTTTTCCGGGAGCGTGATACGGACGGGCTCAGCCCGTTTGTCCTCGGTCTGCGGCTCGGGCTCGGGCAGGCCGACCAGTTCGGCAAGCAGCGCACAGCTGGCGTAGTGGCGGGCCGTCTTGCGTGACCAGGCCGACCGAGCCGACCCCACCCGCGTGCTCTCCAGTTGCAGCCGGGCCCGCACCCGGTGACGGCCCTCGGCGGCGTCCAACTCCTCCTCGTAGGACAGGCCATTGGGCTCACCGTGCTGTTCGGCGAACCAGTGCAGCAGCCGGGCCGGAGCCGGCGGCATCGCCGCCGCACGCTCCAGCGCAGCCATCCGCACACGGTCCCAGGCATCGCCTCGGACGTCGAAGAGAAGGAGGTACATGTCGCGGTGACGCAGCCGCCCCGCACCGGCCCGACGCAGCGCCTCCTCTTCCAGCTCACCATCAGGTCCCTGCCCGGCCGCCAGGGCCTGCAGCAGGCGCTGCTCGAAGACCTCCGTCAGCATGCCGGGCAGCACGAGACGCTCAGCCGCACCGGTCTGCGCCGGCATCCGACCGGCCGGAGTGACACCGGCGAGGTGGGCCAGCAGGGCGAGCGCCGCCCGGTCCTTGGCCTCCCGGCTGGTGCGGGCCTGCTGGACAGGACCGGTGACCTGCGCCTCCGCGGGACCGACCCGGGCGGCATAGGCGGCCGGCGCACCGGGCTGCGGCTGCTGGACCTGCTCGTACTGAGGCGACGGCCACACCTCGATCTGGGTGTGCAGGACCAGGACGTGCCGGGCAGTCTCCGGATCATCCGTGAGAGCGTCAATCACCGCACGACGGACCTTCTGCCAGCCCGGCAGGTGTCCGGTTGCCAGCAGCACGAGCCGCAGGTCACGCGTGGAAAGCGCCCCAACCCGCAGGCGGCGCACCGCCTCACGGGCCACAGCTGGATCGGCTTCAGCCTGGCCGGCGAGCTGCTTGAGCGTGTCGTGCCACTGGTCGGCGTTCAGCGCCGTCAGCCCGGGGCCTTGCGCCCCCGTCTCGGTTCGCTGACCGGCTTCAGCCGTAGAACGCACTCCCACTCCACTCCCTCCGGCGTCACAGCACCGGGCACGTCACTGTCGGCAAGGACCTCGCCACAGTAAGGCAGAGGGCTGACAGCACCGCTGTGCGGCGCCGTACGCGGCCGGTGCGATGGAACGGCTTCTGTCCCAGGGGTGGTTCTGGCCAGCACTCGGTAGGGGCGCAGCGTCCGTACGGGGAGCCCTGGTGCTCCCGGATCCATCAGCAGGGCGGCAGCAGCTGCGGGGGGGGTGTCAGCCTCGGTCGGTTCCTCGTTCCGGTCGCTCTTCCCACGCACTACTCGAACCTGGTTAAGCCTGCGGCCTCGGACTCATTCCAAGTCGCTCCCTGCCCGCGTGGTCGGACCTGATCGGTGACTGCCTCCAGAACATCCTGGACGGTCGCTCCCCCACAGGCGTGGTCGGACATCGCGCGGGGCTTGTGGCGGTGCGTGATCGTCGGTCACTCCCCCGCCGCACGGATCGGACTAGCGCCGGGTGGCTGGGTTGGACTTGTCCCATGGTCGCTCTCCACATGCGTGGGTCGAACCTCCCAGCCAAGAGAAAAGGAGCTGAGCTACATGGGTCGCTCCCCGCCTGCGCGGGTCCAACGGCCGGGTCTTGCGGCCGACGGGATTCCCACGCGGTCGCTCCCCGCCTGCGCGGGTCCAACACTTCCTGACCAGCAGTGTCAGACCTGCTTTGCCATTTCGTGTCCGATGTGGTTGTGGGTGAAGAGCGTCGGCGGATCACTCCGCTGAGGTGGCACCGGCCTGGGTGGGCTGGTGTCTTCCCGTTTCATCGCCTCCTGCCGCCTGGCCCGGGGGCCAGGCGGTCTTACGGGGGCTCCGCGGGCGTTTTGTGTCTCCCCTCTACCAGGGGCGACAGGTCGGTCGACAGGGACGGCGTGGGCCGCGATGTTGCGTGCGGCGTTGAGGTCCCGGTCGATCGCGAGCGTGCAGTTGGTGCAGTGGAACGTCCTGTCCGCGAGCGTGAGGCGTGGGTTTTGCCACCCGCAGGCGGAGCAGGTCTTGCTGGACGGGAACCAGCGGTCCAGGACCGCAAGGGTAGAGCCGTACCAGCAGGTCTTGTAGGTGAGCTGGCGACGCAGCTCACCGGGCGCGGCGTCAAGGATGGCCCGGTTCAGGCCGGCCTTCTGACGGACGCGTCGACTGGGCTTGTCAACGGTGCCGCGAGCGGTGCGCGTCATCCCTGCGACGTTGAGGTCTTCGACGGCCACTTCGGCGAAACGAGTGGCGAGCTGCTTGGTCAGCGCGTGCAGGACGGTGCTGCGCCGCACGGCGACCTCGTGGTGCAGCCGGGCTACCCGGCGCCGCACCTTGTCCCGCCGCGCTGAGCCCTTCTGGGTGCGGGCGAGCGCCCGCTGCGCCTTGACGAGCCGGTGCTCGGCCTTGCGGACGTGCCGGGGATTGGTCACGAACGCCGTGACCGCATCGTCGGGTTCCAGGGGCTGAGAGAGGACGGCCAGGTGCTTAACGCCGAGATCGACGCCGACGCGGCCGCGCTGCCGCTGGCGGCGGGTGGGCTGATCGGGCAGATCAGTGGTGACCTTGCACAGCACGGAGGCGTACCATCGGTGCCCGGCCCGGGAGACAGTCACCGACTGCACTACGGCATCACCGCGGCCGATCAGGCGACCCAGGCGCTTCGCGGACTCGTGCAACCGCACCGAGCCGATCCGCGGGAGGAGCAGTCGCCGGTAGCTCTCCAGCCGGATTGCCGGTCGTTTCACGTTGTGGTGGAGCCGGAACGCTTCCCGCGCGCGGCCCTTCTTCTTAAACCGCGGGTAGCCCACCCGGCGTCCTGCCCGAGCCCCGCGCAGGGAGTCGAGCCAGTTCTTCCACGCCCGGTCGGCATCAATGAACGCGGACTGGAACGCATAGGTGTTCACCTCGTGCCACCACGGGCACGGCCGCTCCGGCCCGTACACGCCCTCCGGCAGTCCGCCGGTGCGGGAGTCGCCCTTGATCTGGTTCAGGTGCTTCTGGATCTGCGGCTTCGACGGCGCCGGGACCCGCACCTTCTTACGGGCTTCCGCCTCCGGGACACCTTGGCCCACAAGCGCCTGGACCTCGCGCCGCCACTGCTGGTGCGCGGCCACCTTCATGCCGAGCGCGTGATTGAACGCCCACCGCGCCGCACCCGCATGCCGGGTTAACGCCTCCACCTGCCCGGGGGTGGGATCCAAGGCGAACTGGAACGCCCGAAGGACTTCCTGCCGCACTCGCTCACCCCCCTAACCTCTCTGAACTGCAACTGGGTTGGATCGTAGAGGACACCACCGACAATGCGACCGACCTGCGCATTCACGCCGTGCGCTGCACTACCGGCAGCTGCGCGGTCTCTGTCTCACGGCCGGCCCTCTGAGCGCGTTCGGCCCGGGCCCGGCGCAGTGCGGCGGCTTCGGTGGCTGCGGCCTGGCGGCGCCGCTGGGCCCGGGCGACTTCGATCGGGCTGAACTGCTCGTCGGGGTCCGGGTCGGGGAAGGCGCGTCGGCTGAGCTCTCGCAGGGCGCGGGTCTGCGACTCGATCGCTTCCGCGATCGCGGGGTCGACGTGCCGGTCGGGTCGGGCGGCCTGGTGGGCGGCGAGCGCTTGGAGGTAGCCGTCACTGGCCATCTCGCGGGTCTTGACCGGCGCCTGGGACTCGCCCGCGGTGTGCGAGGCCGACTCTGGCATGCGGGGTGCGGGTGTCGCACTGGCTGCCAGGACCCGCACGGTGCGGACGGCTTCAGTGCCGGCCGCCTGGTTCGCTGTGGTGATGATCCGGGCGGTGATTAGCCGGAGCTGGGTGGCGTAGGCGGGCGAGTCCGGGCGCAGGTCCAGCTGGCCGGTCTCCGGGTGGAAGGCGACGGCCTGGACGTGCTCGGGCAGCCGGGGCGAGATGGCGGCCGCGATGTCCGGCCAGTGGTCCAGGACACTGCCGCCAGCGGCCGGGATGGCCCAGGCCCGCTCCGCCATGAGGCCTTGGAGTACAGCTGCGAACCCGGCCGGCTCGCGGCCGTCACGCTTCACAGCAGCGCCCTGGTGGCGGCGGCGCGGAATCCGGGCCTCGCTGGCGCCGCCCTTGCGCGCGGCCTCGCGGGCGGCGTGCAGCGCGACCCGCGCGAGATCAACACCGGACAGCGCCGGGCAGTCGACGGCGGCCTGTTCCGCGGGGATGGGGGTCTCGGTCATCTGGGCCTCCTACCGGTGGGTGAGAGTCATCAGCGAGCTGCGGGCAGCGCTCGCCAGCTGGCGGGCGCGGCGCACCAGGTCAGCGCCATAAATGCGCTCGGCCGCCTCGCGGCCCATGGCGTCGACGGCCAGCTCGATCAGGTCGGTTACACCCCTCATGAGCTCGCCCTCCGCTTGGGCGCGCATCTGGTCGAACTGCGGGTCGACCAGCCCCTGCTCGGACAGCGCATCCGCCGCCGGGGCCTGGTCGTGGTTGCGGCCGCCGTTGGCCACCTCGTGGACATGGGCGAACGCCTGCGACACCTGGCGTGTGACGGCACTGCTACGGGGGGCTTCCCAGTCGCCCTCGAACCGCTCCCGCTGGGCACGGACCTGCTGGATGCGGTGACGGCGGGCTGCTTCCTGAGCAGCCCGCCACTGGGCGACTGCCTCGGCGCGCTTGGCCGGCGTGTCCAGGATGGTCACGGCGTTCGACAGCAGGACGGCGAGCAGGCCAGATCCCCGGCGGACCCGAGCAACGTCGCCGCCGCGGAAGTGCAGCCACGCGCGCACGTCGGTCACGGTCCATCCGGCATCAGCGACGTGCCGTGCCACCCAGGCGATCCGGGGCACCGAGCAGCCGCGCAGCCAGTCCAGCTCCTGGGTCAGCTCGCGGGCCAACTGGAAGCGGCGGCCCACGGCGTTCAGCTTCCGGCCACTGCGGGCCTTCACCTTGGACTTCTTCGGGGTGGGGGACTTGCGCTGTCCGCTTGCGAGTTTGCTCTCAGGGGGGAGGGATGTACCACCCGCAGTAGAAACGCTTGAGGAACTACCCCCCATTGGGGTGCAACGTGATCCTGGCGAAACAGCCGTCACACAGGTCCCGGAAGACCCCCTCCGGGCGCCCTTCGCCACAACCCTCGAGGACGTCTTCGACTGCGGTTGCCGCACCTTCCGGGCCGCCAGCTTCGCCAGACGCGCCATCAGCTCCCGGCTCGCCTCCGCGATCCCCGTCATCACCCGGGTGTACGCGGGCGCGTCCTGGTTGTGATGCTTTGTCCGGATGCCCAGCGCCTCATCGAACGCCACCGGAATCATCCGCGCGAACTCCGAGGCCTGCGGCGGCTCGCCCCGCTTCCGCGTGCCCTTCACGATGTAGGCCAGCAGCCCCGTCTCCCGCAGCGCCGCCAGGTGGTACTCCACCATCCGCTCCGACAGGCCCGTACGCCGCTGCAGATAGCCCAGGCCCGGAAAGCACGGGGACAGCTCCGCGAGCAGCTGTGCGACGTACACCGTCGTCGCGTTGAACGAGCGCAGCCCACTGGAGCGGTGACGCCGCGGCTGGTACAGCCCCGACCCTGCAACCCAGTGCACCGCCTGCATCCAGCTGTAGCCATCCGGCGCGATCCGGCCCGTCGACGACGACAACCACTGCCCCGACTCGGGCACCCACAGCTCGGGCAGTACACCGACCGCCCCGTCGCCGTCGACCGACGCACGCGGAGCAGGAACCATCACGGCGGCCGGCGCCGCCACGGCGCTCACCGGCCCGCCCGGACGGACGAGGTAGAGATCATCCCGGCAGCCTTGCGCAGGCCGCCTGTGGACAGACTCCGCGAAGCAGCAGGACCACCGAGCGCTCCCGCCCGGCGGGCAGAAACCTCTGGTCGCGTCCCGCCACAAGGGAAGACGACCGTGGACGGCGGCCGGAAGCTGAGCATCCCGAGAGCCTGCGGGACAGGCCCTGTGGACAGAGGCCGGGCACCGTCGGCGTCCACCTCGCCGGGCGACCGTGTGACACCCGTGATCAACTTGTTATTCGAACAAACCGTACAAATTACGCAGAACGGCCGAGAGAATCCCGTCACACGGGAAACGCGGGGGGCTCGAACCGGGTTGAATCGGACACGGTCGAGCTGACAAAGGGACGTCAGGTCGTGCACTATGGCGGGGACACCAACTCTCATGTGCGAGTCGGACCAGCCCGCGAAGCGGGACGGGCCGACGAACGGACTGGGAGGCACCAACCGGTCCGCTCCTTACGGAGTGGACCGGCCGCCACCAGGCCCCCTCCGTGAGGAGCGGGCCGAGCACCCAAGTGGAGCTCCGAGCGCCGACGGCCTGCCAAAGCTGCCGGAACCCGGGGTGAAGCACTTGGCGCTCCAGAGGCCCCCTGCCAAAGGGGCTCCTGAAGGGCCGGGGTGGTCGCCTTGCCAAGGGCGACCGGGTGGACCCGCTTTGCCAAAGCGGGGTGTTGCTAGTGAGATGAGCCAGCTCGTTGAGCTGGGGCCCAGAACCGGCGCCAAATTCCGGAACTGGGCAGCCGACCTGCCAGTCGGCGAGACGGGCCGCGCGGGGCCAAGTGGATGCCACTCCACTTATCGACGCGCGCGGCCGATGGCCGCTAGGTCATCCCGACCCCCCTTCGGAGGCCGGCGTCGTGCTGCCCGCATCCAGCTCAGCGACATCGGGGAAACGTTCCGCGAGCCCCTTGAGCAAGTGAAGGTAGACCGCGCGGTGGGGCCGCCGGGGGTGGGTCTGACCTAGCTCCCAGCGGGCTACAGCCAAGCGTTTCACGCCTACGGCGTCCGCGACTTCCTGCTGGGTGAGCCCCGCAGCGAGGCGAAGCTGCTGACGCACGCGCGGCGCCGGCAGGACGTCGTCGAGGAGAGCGTTGACCCGCTGCATCGGATCCGCGTCGGACATGCCCCAACCTCTCATGATCACTGAATCCCTGAAAGATACACCACGGGATCGATCTTGGCGAGCAGGCGTCGATACGTCGATAGGGCGGTGGGCGTCTAGCCTCAGCATGGCTTCAGGACCGAGGCGTAGTAGGACGAGAGCACGGCTTCCGCCCCAGAGCCCTGCGCTGCCGTGATGCGTTGGAACTGGGCTGACCTCAAGTCGCCGGCGACCCGGATCCGAGGGTGCTGTTTGCCGGGAGGGCAGTAGCCGTCCTCGCTCGAGGCAAGGCCATCCAAACCTGCTGGCGTATTGCCGAGGTTGTTCAACACCGTCTTGGCGACGTAGGACCTGCGCTCACCCTGCCGGTCCTTGACCTGCAAGCTCCACTCGTCTCCGTAGGCCATCGGCGACAGGACGACGTGCGAGATGGGCACAATGCGCACGCGCTCATCCCCCGCGACTTCGGCGATCTTGTAGTCATCGGCTGGCGGACAGAGGACGTGCAGCGTCGTTGAGGAATGCGGATGGCTGCGGAGCCATGTTCCGAGGGGGCGGTCCCCTCCGAGGACGTAGGTCCGGCCTGCCAGGTCTCCAGGCTCAGTGCACCACAGCAGAGGCACGGACAAATGTGCGGGAGCGCTGATCCAGTTGACGTCGGGAGGGGCCAAAGCGGCCACGCCAGTGGCGACCACGATCAGCTGTGCACTCAGTACGCGTCCGTCCTCGAGTACGAGCTCCGCTCGGTCGTCGTAGCCGGTGACGCTCGCCGCACGGCCATGGACGACGGAGCATCGATCAGCCTGCTGTAGGCGATCCAGGTCGGCGGCAAGGGCTTCAGCAAGTTGGGGGCCGGTCGACCAGTTGCCAGGGACGTTCTCCAGCGCCCCGATGACATGCAACTTGCCGCCTACTGAGTCAGCCTCCACGATGACCGTTCGAAGGTTCAGGCTGGCCGCCATCACCGCGGCCGCCACGCCTGACGGGCCAGCGCCGACTACCAGCACATCGGTCTCGTGCGATGTGTTCATGCGTGGGCTCCCTGCGTTCCGCTGATTCGGGACAAGACAACTTCGCTCGTGACCAGTTGCTCAGCGCCGATGTTCCGGGCGGCGAGCAGGAGTGCGGCGTCGTGGTAGCGGGCGCCGCCGGTGGAGGCACAAGCGTCGGTGACGATCCACGGCCGGTAACCGGCCTGATAGGCAGCGACAGCGGAGTCGTATACGCACGCGTCCGTGTCGATGCCGCACAACACCAGATCGGTCCAGCCCGCCTCGCGGATGGTCCGGGCGCCCTCGCGGGTGAACACTGACGCCTGGGGCTTGTCGATGATCGCGGCGGCGGTGGCAGCGAAGGGAGCCAGGTCAGCAACGAGGGCTTGCTCCTCGGGAGTACGCAATCGCGTCCATCCCGTGATCGTCTCGTACGGCGATCCAGGCTGGTTGTGGAACCGTGACAGCACCACGGGAGCGCCGGCTGCTTGCCAGCCCTCCACCAGCCGAACAACCGCAGGGATGATTCCGCGGCTGTGCTGGTTGACGAAGCCCTGCTGCACATCAATGACCAGCAGCGCTGTCGATCGAGGGTCCATCCACTCCGCCTTCCACATGGCCGTCACGGATTGCTGTCTCGGAGAGCGTCCTGGGCGGCGCGCAGCCGATCAGGAAGGTCGCTGGTTGCCAGGATGGCCTCGCGCATCACCCGGTGTTGGGCGGTCTCGGTGGGGCGTGCGGTAGTGAGCCGGACGTAGGCGCTGCGTAGAAAGCGCCAGCCGTAGGCCGCCGGCATCACCGGGTCCTGGCCGTCTTCGATCATGTGCAGGATGTGCGACGAGAGGGCCCAGAGGGCCTGTACGTCGAGCTCAAGGGCCACGATCTGGCTCATGGTCAAGGCCCGCTCGTCCGACCGCGGGTGATAGGCGACACCAGACCAGCCGACGACGCCGCGGGATACCCCGCCATCGAACGTCAGTGCTTCGGGGTGAGCCCAGCCCTCACGGAACTTGGCTTCCTCGACCCCTGGCCCGAGCGGTACCACAGTTGCCGGATTCTGCCGGTTGACCAGCACCGATGGCGTAGCGAGCAGCTGGAGCGCCGTGTCCAGGCCGGCGCTTGACCAGGAGTGTGTGCGGAGCTCGTAGGCCGACAGCACGTACTGCGGAACGAGCGAGTGGGCAGGCTGGTCCCTGTTGTCGCCGTGGCGGGCCAGCAGGTGGGCCATCCACTCCCCTACCCAGCCCGGCTCTTTCAGGTATGTGCGGTAACGCCACAACGCCAATTCGGTCAACGACTCGAGGCGGTGGTGTTCTTCGAGATGTACCACCGCGACACCGCAGGCGTAGATGTGCACCGTCGACGACTCTGCGGAGGGATGGTCAGCTGGCAGGGCTCGCCGCTCCAAGCCGCCAGGCCCAGGCTCGCTTGGCGAACCCGCAGCGTAGAGGGGTGCACTGCACTCACCGAGGTACACCGGCAAGAACTTGTGGGAGACGACCGTGCACCGTGCCGGCCGTGCTGCCGACTCCGCGTTGAGGGGAGCTGACGCTCCACGCAGCGCCGCCAGACGGAGGCTGAACGCCTCCTGCTCAGCCGGGGTGCACTGTCGGAGTGCCGTGTCCAGAATCTGCGCCATCTGGGGACGACAGACGCTCGCCTTGTTCCGCTGCCAGTTCGAGACGGTCCTGGGGCTGATGCCGAGGCGACCGGCGAACTCGCGCACAGACGCTCGCATCACCGACCGCAACAGCAGCGCCTCCTCACCTGTCCACCTGTCCACAGCGATCACTACACACCCCCTTGGCGGTCACCTTCCAGGCATCAACGGCCCTATTGCCACGCTGTTGCTACACCACTTCCACGGCCGGACATCTCGCTCAAGGTCCCTGGTGCGGATGCTGTTTCTTGTTGATCCACACCCCCAATCCCGGCCGGAGGAACCATGGCGATCCCGGGCACACCCCAGCGCCGTGCCCGCATCGACTCCTGCTTGCCGTCAGGCATCGAACTCGTAGTCCAGCACGTACGAGGCGGAGTCGAGAGTCATCTCGTTGACCTCGACAACTCGCTGTTGGGCGTCGAAGGCTGTCCGGCACATCTTCAGGACAGGGCGCTCAGGGGACATGCCCAACGTGGCCGCTTCCTCAGCAGTGGGCAGCCGTCCGCGGATTTCCTCTCGGAAGCGAACCGGACCATGTCCGAGGTCAGCGAGACGAGCGTAGGTTCCTCCCGGCCCGGTGTCGGCCTGGGTGATCGCAGACCCTTCCACCAGGGCGTAGGGCAGGTACGAGGTGGCGAGCATGACCGGCCGGCCATCCAGGACGAAGCGCCGGGACCTGGCGCAGGCGGTCTCGCCAGCGCCCAGGTCGAGCATCTCGGCAATGTGCGTCGGCGGAACGACCTCCTGTACGGACACCTGGTCGACCGTCAGGGGCCGGTCTTCATCAGCGGACCAGATCGACTTCCCAGCGCCCCACTGGTCCCGTGCCAGACGCTGGATGCCGCGTCGCCGGATGGGGCGGAAAGCCTGGACGAACACCCCCGCGCCCTTCCGGGACTCGGCGAGCCCTTCGTTGGTGAGTGCGCGCAGCGCTCGCCGAGCGGTCATCACTGCGACGCCGTACTGCGGCGCAAGGGCGTTCTCCCCCGGCAGCCGATCACCGGGTCGGTAGTCCCCTCGCTCGATCGCAGCCTTCAGCTCGTCAGCGATCTGGAGGTATCTGGGCCGCTCAGAGCCCTTTCCGCCTGCCATGTGTCTCCTAACTTCGCTAGCGATCCTAAGGGCTTCGATGCCCAGCGTCAGCTACGGCTCGCGACTTACATAGCGAGGAGGCTACTTCCCTATCGAAGTGCTTGACATCGATAGGGAGATCGCGCACCATCGTACTGCAACTTCGATATCGAAGTTGCCCAGGTATTCGTCGTCCGCCCTTCGGGGCGGCCGGGGTTGAGAGCACCATCGAACTCCCCCGGAGCCTGACGGCCGCGACGACTGTGTGCACATCGCAGCGCTGTGCGCTGTCTGTCCTGCGGGACGCCGGCCGTGTGCCGTGCGGCCCGGAGGGCGGAGAGAGCATCGCGACCCGCGCCCTCGCCACTCCCGTCCGTGAGGAGTTCAGATGTCCGCCGCCACCCTTGAGCGCACCGCCCGTCCTCGTCGCAGCAGGACCCGCTCCCGCACGGTCAACGCCCGCCCGGCGCTGGCCCTTTCCACCCTGCGGCCCCACCAGTACGACCTGCGCCCCGCCTGCGCATCGCTGGTCTGCCCCGACTGCAAGACGTGGGTGCCGATCACCGGCCTCCAGACCAAGAGCCCCAAGGTCGTGCCGCACGACACCGGTCGCGCCGGCAAGGACGAGGCCGTCCGGTGCCGCCTGGGCAGCAACCGCCTGGTCAACGTCGACGTCACGGTCCGGAAGTGGGAGGAGTGCCTGACGGACGGCAACGCGGAGACCGTGCACCGTCGCCGGACCACCGTGCGGCGCAAGCCCAAGGTCGCGGTCGCCCCGGCCGTCAGCCAGATCGCCGCACAGAAGCAGAAGCCGGCGGCCGACGAGCTGGGGGACAGCCGCCCACTGTGGCTGCTGCGGGAGATGAAGTGGGCGTCGACCGAGTCCGCCGTCCGCGACGCCGACACCCGCCGCGCGCAGCTGCCCGCCGGTGCCGCGCCGCTGGGAGCGCCGCCGGTTCCGCTCACGACGCTGCACCCCGAGCGCCGCGCGAGCTGATCCGCTCCGGATAAACGACCACGGCCCGGCCACCCCGTAGAAGGGGCGGCCGGGCCGAGGCGCTCGTACAGCAAGCCCACGGCCCCCGGGACAGGAAGTCCGGGGGGCCGCAAGCAGCTTCGGGGACGGGCATTCCCCGAGCTGATCCCTACACAGAGCCTGTATGGGAGGCCCTGATGACCGTCAGCATCGCACAGCCGCCGGCCGCGTCGGCGGTGGTGCCCGACTCCACGACCCTGGACGCGCTGCGCCGGGTCATCGACGAGCAGATCGGCCCCCGCCAGCCGGGCGCGATCTACCAGAACCAGGACGGCGCCTTCGAGGTGATCGCGCTCATCCGCGACCCGAAGCGGGCGCGTGAGCTGCTGAAGCGCCGCTGCGCCCAGTGGGCGTTGATCGTGAAGGACGTTCTCCGCCCCGGTGCGGAGCCGTTCGTCGTCGGGTCGGCCTGGACGACGTCCGACTACCTGGTCCGCGAGGCCGACAAGGCCCCGGCCGGCCGTGAGGGAGGGCTGCACTGATGGACTGGCGACACAGCGCGGCGTGCCGCGACGAGGACCCTGACCTGTTCTTCCCGGTCGGCGACACCGGTCTGGCCCTGCTGCAGATCCAGGAGGCCAAGTCGGTGTGCCGTCGCTGCCCGGTGATCGAGCAGTGCCTGCAGTGGGCTTTGGAGACCGACCAGCCCCATGGCGTGTGGGGCGGGATGAGCGAGGGCGAGCGGCGTTCACTGCGGCGCCGCGCGGCCCGCAACCGCGCGCGTGCGGAGGCGCCGGCCTGACGGGCTGCCACGGTCCCTCTCCCCCGGGGATGTGCCGAGGGGAGACGGGCCGCGGCTGGCCGTCCGGCCAGTCGATGGGCGACAGCCCCCCGGAGCTTCGACCCTGCCGGGGGGCTGTCCTTACAGGAAGCGAGAGTTCCTGTGATCGACAGCATGACACGCCCCCACCCGGTCACGGCAGACCGGGACGCCCACTTGCGGCTCGGCCGGCACCTCCTGGCCGTCGTCCGCGCCCAGGACGCGGCGATCCCCGCCCACCCGCGCGTGCCGCGCACCGTCGCCGCGACGCGGGCCCGCCTGCAGGAGCGGATGGCGCAGACGGTGACGATGGCGGACGACGCCTGCCCGCTGTCCGGCCGGTGGAACTGCACGGGCACCGACTGCCCGCCCTCCAGCGTGACCGCTCCAACGCCGGATGCGGCCCCCGTGCCGGCCGCTGCAACCGCTGGTGGCCAGTGCTCCGTGTGCGGTGGCTGGTTCGAGGGCTGGTCTGGCGGCGTCTGCGACGCCTGCCGCTGAACCGTATGCCCCACCTCATACACGCGGCCCGCGCAGCCCAGCACCGGGCGGCGCGGGCCGCAGCCCTGATCGGCCCCACGCACCCGCTGACCCGCCTGCTGCTCGCGGCCGCCGCGGTGACCGCGGCAGCGGCCTGGGAGGCAGGGCACCGTGTCGCCGACCTTCCCCCCACCCGCCGACACCTCCACGGAAGACAGCCTCGTGCCTGACGACCTGTATCAGCGCTACCAAGCGGCACACCGCGCCCACCGGGCGCACGCCACCACCTGCAGCCGCTGCACCGACACCATCCGCTGCCCTGACGGCGAGCGGCTGTTCGAGGCCTTCACCCGGCTTCAGGACGCCTACCTCGCCCGCCAGCGCCGACAGCAGCGGCCCTGACCGACACGCCCCGGCTCACGTTTTCGGAGGTTCAGATGACCGCCTTCCTGCCGCCCTCCCTGTGCACGCACACGCCGCCGTGTCCGACCGCGGACAGCCCGGACCGGGAGGCCGCGCACGTCGTGGCCGCCCACCCGGAGCAGGGCTGGAGCCTGCTGTGCAACGGCGTCCTGCTCTTCGAGGACACCGGCGAGCTGCTCCCCGACGGCCGGGCCATCGCCCCGCACCGGCCCGTCGCGGCCGCGGCCTGACGGCTGCCTGATCCGCCCGCACCGACCGCCGGCTCACGGGCGGCCGGGTCGGGCGGTGACGGGGAGCCGGACAGACCGGACCCGCCGGCCTCCGGGCCGGCGTACGCGATGTGAGGAGAGCACGTGACCGAGACCCAGACGCAGGCCGTACGGCCGAAGGTCACCTACACCAGGGGCGACATCGTCCTGTTCCGCGACGCCGAACGGTTCTGGCTCGGGCTGCCCGGCCACACCTTCGTCGGCCGTGTGGAGCGGTCCTGGCAGCAGGCTGGCACCGGCAAGGTCCTCTACGACCTGACCGAGCTGAGCGGCAACCGGGCCCGCGCTGGGATCGACCCCGACTACATGCGGCTGCTCCCGCCGGCGGACGCGATGCGCGACATCGACACCGCGCCGCTCAGCGAGCCGGACACCGGGGCGATGACCCCGGCCGCCGTCGCCTGGCTGCGCCAGCACCTGGCGCAGGACGCGGCGCTGCCCGCGCAGCGCACCTGACCCAGCTGAATCGCCGCCTGCCCGGGCGGCACTCGACTCGGAAGGAGGCGGCGTGGCCGCCACCCGAACCCGCAACAAGAGGCCCACCGCCCGTAAGAAGGCGACGGCACCCCGTCCGGCTTCGCAGCCCACCGCCTCCGCCCTCCCCGCCGCGGCTCCCTCGGCCCCGGTCGGCCCGGTGGAGCCGGGGACGGACTGGGAGGTTCTGGCCCGGGTCGCGGATGCCCGCGACCGGGCCGCCGACATCATCGACGCCGCACGCGAGCAGGCCGCCTCCGTCCAGACGGAAGCCGAGTCGGCCGCCGCGCGTACCATCACCGACACCCACGAGCAGGTCACGGCGCTGCTGACCGAGGCGCAGGACCGCGCCGCGGGCATCACCGCTGACGCCGACCAGGAGGCCAGCGCCCAGCGCATGGCGGCCAAGGCGGACCTGGAGGCGGCACGCGGTGAAGCCGACCGTCTCCTGGCCGACGCACGCGAGCGTGCCGAGACCATCGTGAGCGAGGCCCGCGCGCAGGTCACCGGCCTGACCGAGCTGGCCGCCACCGACCGTGAGGCCACGGCGACCGCGATTGCCGAGCTGCGCCGCCTAGCCGAAGCCGACCTCACCGAGATCAGCGCTTTGGTCGACCAGCGCCGCACCGAGGCCGGCCAGATCCTCGCCCGCGCTCAGGAGCAGGCCGACGAACTGGTGGCCGCGGCGCAGCGGGAAGTCGAGCAGGCCCGCGCGCGGTTCGCCCAGCTCGCCAAGACGGCGGCCGAACACTACGACGCCCGGCGTGCTGAGGCGGAAGCGCTGTACGCCGACGCGGTCAAGGCCGCCGACGACCGGCGCCGCGAGGCCGACGCCCACGTCGCCGCCGCACACGCCGAGGCGGAGCAGGCCCGCACCGAGCTGCGCGAGCAGCTGCGCAAGCTCACCGATCAGTTCGACGCGGAGGCCGCCGGCAAGCGCAAGGCCCTCGCCGACGAATTGGCCGGGCTCAAGGCCGCGTGCGACAAGCAGCGCGAGCGTCTGAGGGAGGAAGCCAAGACCGTCGCCGCGCAGCTGCGGCAGGCCGCGCAGAAGGAGGCCGACCGCATCACCTCGGAGGCGCAGCGCAAGGCCAAGGGCATCACCGACCGGGCGCAGGCTGATGAGGCCCGCGCCCGTCGGCTGCTCGATGAGGCCCGCGAGGCCAAGCGGGCCAACTCCCGCTGGCGTGGCTGGCATCAGAAGCTCAGCCGCAAGGCGTGGAGGACCGCGCCGTGGATCGCGCTCGCCGCCGGCGTTGGCCTCGCCGCCTCCGGCGAGTACGAGCTGGCTCGCATGGTTGGCATCCACCCGTACGTCGCCCCGCTGCTGCCGGTGTCCATCGACGTCTACTGCGTCACCGCCTTCCGCACCAAGAAGGACATCGGAGCGGCGCTGGCACTGATGGCGTCGGCCAACGTGGTCTTCCACCTGTCGGAGCAGGCGCACCTTGTACCCGAGGGCGCGTCGGCTCCGTGGTGGCTGACGACGTTCGTCGTGCTGATCTTCGTGGCCGTCATCTGGCGCGTCCACTCGCTCATGCACGACGCCGGTACGGACGGACACGGTGGTACGGACACGGCGACCGGAACGACCGGACGTACGAGTACGGCCGCTCGTACGGACAGCGTGACCGGTACGCAGCCCGCCCGTACAAGCCCGTCCGGTACGGACTCGTACGGCGCGTCAGCCGGTCCCGTCCCCGCCGGTACGGCCCCCGTCCCTGCTCGTACGGAACCTGGACACGGCCCCCCGCCCCGCCCCGCCCCGGCGGCAACGAATGCGGGCCTGACCAGCGCGTACAGTACCCGTACAAGCGGCGTACAGGCCGCCCCGAGCGAGGAAGCGCGTACTAGTACGGAGCACTCTGGTCGTACCAGCGCCGCCGCGTACGAGGGCGGAGCGCGTACCAGTACGGTCACCGCCCGCACGACCCCGGCCGACAGCGTTCCGTCCGCGCGTACCAGTACGACGCAAGCCCGCCCGCGGGTAAGCGGAACGGCCACCGCCGGGCGTACCGGTACACCCGCTCGTACGGACGCCGAACTGCTCCCGCGCGTGCAGGAGCTGCCACGCGAGACGGACGGCTTCGTCAACATCAGCCGCGTCCGCACCCAGCTGGGCGTCAACCAGACCCGCGCCATCCGGCTCCTGAAGGAGGCCGGCCTGCTGCGACCCGAGGACGCGGACAAGTACCTGACCTGAGGAATGCAATGGGCGCGCGCACGATGCGCGACCGTGCCTCTGGTTGCTGGTGGTGCCACCCGTACTTGCTGCCGCGTCGGCGGGACTCCCGTTGACATCCAGCCGCTCCATCGTCCGGCACACACCAGTGAGGGCCAGCCCACGGCTATTGGGCTGGCCCTTGCTGCGACTGCCGGAAGCAGTCCCAGATCCCCAGTACAGCAGGAGGAATCCCCCGTGAACAGCACCGACCCCAACCACTCCCCCCTGCGCGACGTCGCGCAGAGCCCGGAGGCAACCGCCCGGTACCTGGCCGACGTTCAGCGGGTCCTGCTGGACATCGGCAAGAACCTGGAGACCCTCGCGCACGAGACCCGCGTGCACCTGCGTGACACGCACGTGGAGGGCGACCGCTGGTACCACGCCAGGCTGCGCGCGATGCCCGTGGAAAAGGCCCTCGGGCAGGTTCTCAGGAATCTGAACAACCTCACCTCGGGCCTGGAAAAGAGCGCCTACAAGCGCCGCGCCCACGACGAGGTCGTTGTGAATACGGCCAAGGCCAGGAAGGAGAAGGAGCTGGAAAAGCAGCGGAAGAAGAACCCGCAGCCGCTGCAGGCCGCACCGAATCCGCCGCAGCAGAGTGGACAGGTGCCGAATCCGGGGTATGGTGGCCCTAGGTCGATTTACGACCTCGGTAAGGAGCGTTCGGCGTGAATCGCCCGCTCCTGAAATCCGAACTCCGTGCTCAGCGCTCCCGTGAATACCTGCTGAAGCAGCGTGATTCGTTCATCGAACGACACGGCGAGGACCTCGGCGCCTTCTATTTCCTGGTGATGCTCGTGCAGACGCACGGCAGGAAATGCCTCAAGCGTGGCGACGTCGCCGGGCTGAGGGAGCTGGCGCACGACCTGCACGCCGTCTACCTCAAGCACACCCAGTAACCGCCCGCCCGTCACGAAGGGGCCGCCACTGTCACGCGGCGGCCCCTTCGGCGTGTCCAACGCCCAGGCGCCCACGCGCCCAGGCGCCCAGGCGCGCGCACGCGTACGCGAGGCGGTCACTGCCTGTCAAGCCCTGAAGGAGGACGCGAGAGCAGTGTCAGACGACACCGAAGGGCGACTCATCAATTTCCCGGTCGGGACCGATGTCACCGACCGGCCCCCGCAATTGCCGGACCCCGGACGCCTTTTCCCGGACGCCAGTGAGCGGCCCGCGATCCCTCCGGAGTCCCCGGAAGAAACCACTCTGGAGTTGCCCGCTGTCCCGGCGGCACCCCGGCCGGAAGCGGCTTTGGCTTCCTCTCGTGAAATTCCGCTCGCCGATCCCGGCGGAATAGGCGCGGACGATATTGAGGAGGATGAATATGTGCAGCCGCGCTCGCTGGCGGACCGGCTCGGTGACTGGCTGGAATTCCGGCTGGAAAAGGCGCGGGCACTCCATGAAAGTGAAGCGCCTTTCCGTGAGGCTGAAATAGCGCGGAAGGCCGCGCTTCTGGAAGCGCGTACCGCGCAGGAAGTCGCGATGATGGAGCAGAACGGAAAGCTCCACGCCGCGCAGATGAAGGCGAAGGCTGACAAGGCGGCGGCGCGCGGCAAGGCCGATGGGGCGCGGTCCTTCAGTTCCGGCTTGGGCGCCGACAAGGGTGGCCGCTCGAAGGCCGGCGGCGGGGGCGGCTCACGCGCAGGCGGCGGCAGCTCCGGCGTCTCAGGCCGGGGCGGCACCGGCGGCGGCCGGGGCTCGGGAACGAACGGGCCCGGCGGCACCGGTCGCGGCTCCGGTGGCGGCAACTCGCCCAAGGGTGCCGGGAAGGGCTCTGATCGCTCCGCGGGCGGCCGTGGGGGCGGTTCCAAGGTCAATGAGTCGTCCGGCGGCCCGAAAGGCCGCCAGAACGGCCCTGGCGGCTCCGGGTCGGGCAAGGGCGGCTCGACGGGCGACGGCGGCAGGACGCAGAACTCGCCGGCCGCCAGCCCCCGGGCCGACCGGTCCCGCGGCCGCCAGGAGCGCGCAGCCGCCCGCCAGGCCGCCCGGCAGCAGCGGCGCAGCGCCGACCAGGCCGCCAAGATCGCCGACCGCAGCAAGGACCGCGACCAGGACCGCGCCAACCGGCAGGCGGAGCGGGAGCGGCGCCGCGCGGCGAAAGACGAGCGGAGGGCCGCGAGGAAGGCGAAGCGGGAGGCAGCCAAGGCCGCAGAGGACCGCTCCACCCCGGGTGCGGCCGTGGCGGAGGAAGCACAGCGCCGCTGGGACAAGCGCCGCGTAGCCGAGACGGACAAGGCCGCGAAGGACGACAAGGCCAAGGACTCCGAGGCCACTACCAAGAAGATGCCCAAGAGCGGCCCTGAAGCGGCCGCTGGCGGCCCGAAGGGCGGCTCCGCCACCAAGGAGTCGGGTGACGGCAAGAAGGGCGGTGAGAAGCCCTCTGACGGCTCCGGTGACACCGACGCGAAGGCCGGTGACGGGCCGTCTGACGGTTCGAAGAAGTGGCGCCACTTCCGGCGCGGCCGTACCGCCGGCACCGGCCAGAGCGGGCGTCGTGAGCGTTCGGCCGGCAGCCCGTTCGGCGTGGAGGAGGCCACCCCGACGGTGGAGTGGCCCGAGCATGAGACCCGCCCGCCGAAGCCCGAAGAGGCTGAGGACATCCCGGACGCGGTCGTCGTCGAAGACGCGGCCGATCCGTTCGGGGCCACCGTCTCCAGGCCGGCGAGTCTCCCCCGGGCCCCGGAGCCCCACACCCAGCGTCCTGGTACCACCCGCCCCACTGCACAGGAGGACTCCGTGGCATCGGAAGTCAGCAAGACGTCGGGCCAGGCCGGCCTGGCAGCCAAGCACCGCACCGACATCACCTTCGACGAGTACCTGATGGAGATCGTGAACATCGCGATCGCCGCCGGGCTCGACAAGGAACGAGCCCAGGACCTGGCCGTCTCGCTGGGCAAGGTCGCCGACTCCCTGCGGGACATGGCGGCCGACCTGGTCGGCGACCACAACATCGCCACCGACGTCGTCGACCAGATCACGGACCTGGCCGACGCCGCGACGCGCATGAAGCAGCTGGCTGAGCGGTGCGCGACCGAGTGCGAGATCGCCTCGGAGGCGGCCCGGCTCGCCGCCATGGCGGTCGGCCGCGTCTACGGCGAGGACATCAAGGCCATGGACGAGGCGGGCCTGGCCCACGCCTCCTCCGCCGCCCACCACGACTAGGAAAGGGGAGTTCGCCGTGAGCGACCTCACGCCCCGCCCCGGAACCTTTGCCGCCCCGACGGACGGCGACAACCGCTACAAGGCCGTCCAGAGCAAGCTGCGGAGCCTGAGCAAGGCCATGGACATGGCCAGCATCGAACTCGAAACGCTGCTGCGCGGCATGCGCATGAACGCCCAGCGCGCGGAGGGCCTGGCCGTCAACATCGCCAACGCCGAACTGGACCCCACGTTCGTGGAGATGACGAACCAGGTGGCCCTCGCCCTCGGCGGAGCCGCCGTGGAGGTCCAGAAGCTCCACGAGACGGCCCAGGAGGTCTCCGGCCAGGCCGCGGACGCCCAGCGCACGCACGCGCGGCTGTACGAGGCCCTGGACGACATCCGCTCCAGCCGCAGGGAGCGCACACCCAAGCCCGGGTTTCTCGCCCACTGACCCCACCCTGACCCCGCCGAAGTACCTGATGGGCGGCCCGCCACGACGGCGGGCCGCCCATCGTTGCTCCCGAAGGAGAACCTCCCGTGTCCGTGCCGCGCAGCGTCGCCCTGGAGCGCACCCTCTACACCCTGGCCGCCCCGGTCCTCGCCGCGGCCCCGAACCTCTGCCCCGACAGCCACGTCAACACCGTCGTGCAGCTGGCGGGCGCCGCCGGCGTCGGCGGCATGGTCCTGGCGTACAAGAGCGACGAGCCCGGCACGGGACGCAAGTTCCTGCGCTGGTCCCCGCTCGTGCTCGCGGCCGCTGTCGACGTCGCCGCGAAGAGCACCATCGGCTGGGGCCCGTGGTGCGTCGACGCCCTGCTCGCCGCCGGATGGGCCGCGGCCGGCTGGCTGGTGATGCCGTTCTCCCGGCACGCCCGCCGCGGTCACCGGCCGGCCCTCGCCGCCCCGGCCCCCGCCCCGCGGC
>NZ_LR732614.1 GCF_902506575.1 Streptomyces mexicanus
GGTGGACGGGGGCGCTGCCCTCGGTGCGCTGCTCGCCGGAGAACATCTCCGGCAGCCGGTGGCCGAAGGCCTCGGCCGCGGCCATAAGGCCCCGCAGCAGCGAACCGGCCTGCTTCTCGTGGCCCGCCGCGGCGAGCCCGGCGACGGCGACGGCCGTCTCCGCGACCCGTACGGCCCCGGCGCGGTGGCCGAAGGGGCTGTAGCCCGTGTCGTTCGCGGCGAGGCCGCGCAGCCCCCAGCCCGAGTGCATGGCCGGGCCGTCCAGCAGCCGGGCGAGTCGTTCGGTCTGCGCCTTGTCGAGCAGTCCGGGCGCCTGCCGGCCTCCGCCGAGCAGGCCGGTGTCGAGGAGGTGGGCGGCGGCCGCGTCGAGGCGGGGCAGGAGGCGGCCGTCGGGTCCGCGGCCGGCGGCGGGCCTGCCCCCGCTTCGGTCCTCGACCCAGAAGTCCTGCCGGAACGCCGACCGCAGCCGATCGGCCCACTCCCGCAGTGCGCTGGCGCCGGGGCGGCCGAACGCGTCGAGCAGATCGGCCCCGAGCACGGCCGCGCGGTGGGCGTGTGCCTGGGTCTCGGCGCGTACGGGCCGTCCGGGCAGCGGATCGCACAGATACGTGCCCTCCCCCGCGGCCGTACGCAGCCAGGTCAGACAGCGCTCGGCCGCCGGCACCAGTTCCTCCGTCTCGTGCTCGGGCAGCCCCCAGCGGCGGGCCTCCGCCAGGAGGACGGGGAACAGGAGGGTCGCTTCCGTCCCGGTGCAGCAGGGCGGCAGATGGGGACCCGCGTCCCGGCGCGGACCGGGGATCATGCCGGACCGCAGCCCCGGGCCGAGGTGCTGGGTGCGGGCGAGGGTGCGCAGGGTGCCGGCGGCGAGCCGGGTTCCCAACGGCAGCGCCATCCGGGCCGCGGCGAGCGCGTCGGCCGGGGCGAGACCGCACCGCCAGGGCGCTCCCGCCGCCAGGTGCAGGTCGGCGGGGCGCACCGGATCGCGCAGCAGCAGCGCCCGCAGGTCGTCGATGCCGGTGCGCAGCAGATCCCGGACTGCGGGCGTGTCCCCCGTGGCCACCGCCTCTGCCGGCGGGCTCGTCGCCGCACGGCCGGCGGACCGGAGGGGACCGGCACCGTCCTGCCGTACGCGCAGTTCCACGCTCGCCGTGCCGCCGGGGGGCCAGGTCGAACTCCCAGCGCAGCAGTCCGGCAGAGGCCAGCACGTCCGCCGGGGGCGGATCCGCCGTCACGGACGCGCTCGCGGCCGGACTCGACCAGCGCAGGCCCGAGCCACGCACGCTCGCGGGACGTTCGCCGCCCGCCCGGCCCGAGGCGATCAGGCCGAGTTCCGCGAGGTCCGTGCCGAGGGCCACCTCCACAGGCAGACGCAGGGGCCGCGGAGAGGCGCTGCGCAGCACGATCCGTTCGGTGCCGTCCGCGTCACGTGTGCGCTCCACGACGACGTCCGGGTCGGGACCCGCGCCGGGTGAGACACGCAGCGTGCCCACGAAGCGGACCCGGTCCGGCGCGGTCATCCGCGCCTGGACGACCAGCGGCTCGCGCCCGGCCACCCGGAGCCGGCAGCGCGACAGCAGGCGCCGGCCCGCCCGGTAGACACCTTCCAGGCCCTGGCCGTCGAGCTGTCCCCGCGCCGTGGAGACGGCCAGTCCCGGCAGGGCCACGCAGATCATGGCGTCGTGCGTGGAGGGCAGCTCCGCCGGACGGACCGGGGCGGGCTGCGGCGGAGGTTCAAGACTCTGAGGGCCCGGGGCCGGCTGCGGCGGTGGCGCAAGATTCTGACGGCCCGGAGCCGGATGCGGCGGCGGGCCGGATGCTCGGTGCGCGAGCGGTGACCGGGGCTCCTCCCGGTCCGCGGGCCTGGGCCGCGGCGGGCCGCTCCCCGCCTGCGCGGCCCAGGGCGGGGACCCGTCGAGCGCTGTGGGGTCGTCGGCGATGCAGGGCGGAGTCGGCTGGGGCATGGGCGGCTTTCTCTGCGCTCCGGGCGCCTCGGGGCGCTCGGTGGGCCTCGGGTGTGTGCGGTGCCCGGCGGTGGCTCGCGGAAGGGGCAGGGATCCGGCGGGCGCCCTGGCCGGGTGTTCCGCCACTCAGGTGAACGCAGCGGCGCCGGTCCGGGTCACGCCCGTGGGCCGGGATCCGGCCGTGAGCCGAGATCCGCCCGTGGGCGGCATCCCGCCGAACTGCGGCTGAGTCGGCGACGGAGCCGAGCCCACGACGCCCGCGTCACGCGGGCCGCCCGAGCAGCGCGGTCGCTGGGGACCGAGGGCCCGCTGCAAGGGTCCGAGCCTCGCGGCAGCCGGGCGCTGGGGGACGGCTGCGGTTGGTCGCGAGCTGGGCGGCGACTCGGGCCGAGGGCCGGCTGCTGGGGGAGCTGCGCGGTAACTCGCGCCGAGGACCCGGTTGCGGGGACCCCGAGCTGCTCAGTGACTCGGGGCGGGAGCCGGCCGCGGGGAGGGCAGCTGCGCGGTGACTCGCACCAAGGGGCCGGCTGCGGGG
>NZ_LR732615.1 GCF_902506575.1 Streptomyces mexicanus
GTGCGGGCGTGCGTGGGCCGGTGCGGGGCGGTGCGCAGGAACTCGTCCCGGGAGAACACCATGGCCCGCTGGTCCGGGTCCCAGCTCCACGTCGTGCGGTACTCGTACCCGGCGATGCCGGCCGGCGAGCGGATGATCACCGCCCGCCCGGCCAGCTCCACGCCGATCACCGCGTCGTCGTTGGCGAACACCTGCACCAGCCGGTGCCGCTCGAAGGTGTAGACGCGCACGGCCGTCTGGTTCGTGGGATACAGCCGGAACCCCAGCGTCATGTCCTCGCGCCCGTCCCCGGTCAGGTCACGGAAGTACGGCTTCATCACCGGGCACCGCGCTCCCCGGTCGCCGGCCGTGCTGCCCGTGCCCCCTGTGCCGGCTGCGCTGCCCGTGCCCCCTGTGCCGGCTGCGCTGCCCGTGCCACCTCCACCTGTGCTGCTTGTGCCGCCCGTGCCGCAGTCGGCCAGCCGGGCGGCCGTCTCCCGGTACGGCGCCTTCACGGCCGTGTAGTCGTCCGGGTGCGCGGCGACCTCGGCCCGCACCACGGCCACCGGATCGAGCTTGCGGACGTCGTCCCCGGGTGCCGTGACGCCCTTGGCCGTCTCGCTCTGCACCTCGTCGTAGGGCCACGCCGGGCTGGCGGCCGGGCGCATCGTGGGCCACAGCCGGGCCGGGCTGATCGCGGTCGGCGTGGCACCGGCGGACCGCAGGTCGCCCGCGTCCCCGCAGCCCGCCGCCGTCGCCGTCAGCAGGGCGACGAGGAGGACGGCCAGGGTGGGGCGGCGTCGGCGGAACACTGCTCTCCGGTGA
>NZ_LR732616.1 GCF_902506575.1 Streptomyces mexicanus
GCCCCCGCGCCCGGGCCGCGCCCGCCCCCGCCCATCGGGGCCGGGTCGCCGCCCCCCTGCTCAGCGACGTCCGCCGCGCCGACGACATCGCCCTGCCCCTCATGCGCTACGCCGGCCGGGCGGGGCGCCCGCTCAGGGAGAGCGGGAGGGTGGGGGGGGTGCCGGGGGGGGTCAGCCCCGCCCGCCGCTTCACCCGCCGCACGCTGCGCTCCTGGGGCGTGGGGGAGGAGACCGACGCCGCCCTCCTCGTCGTGTCCGAGCTGGTCACCAACGCCCTGGTGCACACCGAGGGCCGGGTGCGGCTGGACCTCAGCCTCGTCAACCACCGGCTGCGCATCGCCGTCGCCGACGCCTCGCCGCGCACCCCCGCCAAGCCGACCAGCATCGGCTGGGAGGCCACCGGCGGCCGGGGCATCCTCTTGGTCGAAGCGGTCTCCGCCTGCTGGGGCACGCTGCCCGTCAGCGGCGGCAAACAGGTGTGGAGCGAGCTGCTGCTCGGCCGGTGAGACACGGCCGCGGGCGCACTGCCCCACACGGGTGTGCCAAGCCCCGGTCCCGGCAGGTCGCGGGGGCCGTGCGCCCCGCGGTGCTTAGGGTCCTGGGCTGTGTCACACACCTTCGAAGAGCTGGTGGCGTTGCAGCGTGCGGCCGACGAGGCGCACACCCGGGTCGAGCAGCTGCGGCGCACCTACGGCCCGCCCGCGCAGGAGCGCTGGACCGGGTTGCAGAGCGAGACGTACGAGACGGCCTGGCGGGCCTGGCGCGACCTCGCGCGCGACCTGCAGGCCGCGCTGAGCGAGTACGCGAACGTCGAGCGGCGGCCCCGCGCAGAGGTCGAGGCGGAGGTGGAGCGGGCCGCGCGGCCCGCTCCACCTCCGCCTCGACCTCTGCGCGGG
>NZ_LR732617.1 GCF_902506575.1 Streptomyces mexicanus
CCCCACACCCTCCGGGCCCCCACTGCCTCCCGCGTCTCATGTGTCTCCTCTGTCCTCCGTGCCTCGCGGGACCGCGCAGGCAACAGCGCAGGGGCCCGAGGCGTCCGGTGCTCCCGCGTCCGCCTCGCGGTCCCTCGGCGGACTGGTGCGCGGACGGTTGGGCGGCGGTCTCGGGCTGATCGGCCCGCGCCACGGCCGGCACACGCTGCCCGCGGAGCAGGTCGACGCGCTCACGCTGCCCATAGGGGACGACGGCGTCTTCATCGGCGTGGACACCACGGGGCAGCCCGCGGTCCTCGGCATCAACCGCCCGACGCCGTACGACGTCGTCCTGATCGGCAGTCTGTGGACCGCGCAGGTCCTCGCGCTGCGGGCGGCGGCCACCGGCGCGCGGGTGGCCGTGGAGACGGGCCGTCCCCAGGCCTGGATGCAGATGGTGCACGCCATGGGCGGCGGGCAGAACGGCCTGGCGGTGTACGAGGTGGGCCGGGTCCCTCCGCAGGGCGCCTCGGCGGGCACGCCGGTGCTGGTGGTGCGGGACTGCGGGATGCGGCCGCCGCGTGGCCGGGTGGCCTCCGGTCCCTGGCAGGCGGTCGTGACGCTGCTGCCGTACCTCAGTCCGGTGGCGCCCCGGCTGATACGCCAGGCCCGGCTGGTGGGCGTCCAGCGCATCTCGCCGGACGAGGCCGCGGAGCTGGGCCGCACCATGGCGTTGCCGCGCGCGGACGTAGAGTCCCTGCCGACGCTTCCCGACGGCGTCACCCTCTGGTGCGGCGACCGGGATCGGCAGTACGTGATGACGCAGCCCACCGACGCCGAGATCGGATTGCTGGGCACGCCGCGCCGGATGGACTGACCGGCTTCGGATGGTGGGGTCCCCAGGTGAGGGGCGCCGGTGCTCGGCGGGGGCCGTTGACGCGGGTGCGTGGTGTCGGTGCACGGCGGGGGCCGTTGGCACGGATGCGTGGTGCTGGTGCTTGGCGGGGTGGCCGTTGGCGCGGGTGCGTGGCGGCCGGGGCGTTCGGTTGCCGGCGATGCGGTGGTTCCCATGGGTGTCGTCCCGGCGGTCTGTCGGGTTCACTGGGTGACCCGAAGGCGTGACAAGAGCCTCGGTGTTCGGTGGTGTTTGGTGCGGTTTGGTCTGTTGTGGCGGGCGTACGGTCGGGAGTTCGGGTTCACGCGGGCGCTGGTGCCGGGGCGGGAGCGCCGGGCGGGCCTGACGTGAGCGCGCCCGCGATGATTAGGCTGGGTCCGGGCGCCACATCAGAACCCGCGGCTGGGCCGTCGGCGCCCCGGGGGAGGCCCGGGCGGTCCGGACGGCCGGACGGGCCGGACGGGCAATGGTTCGGTCGCCGGACGACCGCTCATGACCGCTCCCGTACGAGACGAACGGTCGCCCCAGCACGGCATGAGGGTGCTCGACCACACCAGGAGGAATTGTGAACAGCGATCGGGACGGGATCCGCGGGGGCTGGGCCACACCCGGCGATGACCAGTCCGACGCGGAGTCCGCCGTCGAGACGACGGGCGAGTTCACCATCGACTACGCGCCACCCGCCTGGTACACGCAGAACGCGTCGAGCCCGGCCGACGATCCCGCGCCGCCGACGAGCACCCCTACCCGGTCCAGACCGCCGCGCCCCCCTCCGCTCACCCCGGCGTGCCCGGGCCCACCCGTCCCGCCTACGCC
>NZ_LR732618.1 GCF_902506575.1 Streptomyces mexicanus
GGTGGGGGCCTGTTCCGGCGGCGTGGGCTCGGAGTCGTAGGCGCACCCCGGAACACTCCCGTGGGGGAAGCTACGTGCGCGTGAAAAAGGGGCCGGAACAGGCCCAACCCGAATGGCCCGCGGCCGCGTCCGCGACCGGATCGCCGCCCGCCGCGGACGGCACGGAGGGGGGAGCCGGCGGCGACGTCCAGACGTTCCCGGAGACCGGCGCCCTCGTACCGGCCCGCGTCGCGGATCCCTGGGATCCGTGGACCGAGGACCGGCCCGCCGGGCCCGATCCGGAGGAGCTGACCGTCCGGCTCGACCGGACGGAGGGGGAGCCGGAGGAGAGGACCAGCGCCCGCCGCGGCGGGGACGGGCCGGACGGCGGCGGCGCGGGCGGGCCGGGGGTCGTCGACGCCCCCGGGCGCCGCAGCCGCCGCTTCCGCCGCCTCGGCCTGGCGGTCGGGGTGGCCTGCGCGGGATACGCCGTCGTCATCGTCGTCCCGCTCGTCTCGGGCAACTCCGACGCGCCCTGGCTGCCGGTGCCGGGCCAGGCCGGCAACCGGCCCGCGAGCAAGGTGGACACCTCTCCGGAGCCCTCGCAGGTCGCGAGCCCGCCCGGCACGGGCGGCGGCATCATCGTCCCCGGGACGTCCGGGCTGCCCGCCGTGCCGGGGGTGTCCGCCTCGACGGCGGCCGGGGCCACACCGGCGTCCGGCGGCGCCACCAAGGCGCCCGGGGCCTCCGCCGACCCCGGCCGCCCGGCCTCCTCGCCCCGCCCCGGCCGGGCCGCGCGGGTGCCGCGCGGCGGGCCCGCCCCCGCCCGCCAGCCCCCCCCGCCCCCCCCCGCCCC
>NZ_LR732619.1 GCF_902506575.1 Streptomyces mexicanus
TTCATAGTGTTTCGGTGGTCATAGCGTGAGGGAAACGCCCGGTTACATTCCGAACCCGGAAGCTAAGCCTTACAGCGCCGATGGTACTGCAGGGGGGACCCTGTGGGAGAGTAGGACGCCGCCGAACTATTTGTGGGAAAACCCCCGTGCCATGTGGCACGGGGGTTTTCTGCGTTCTGGGGTGGCTGGCTCCCGGGAAAACCAGGTGCTGTGGACGCGGAAATCCGAGCGTCAGAGCCGGCCCGCCGCCTTCAGGGCCAGATAGGCGTCCGCAAGTGCCGGGGCCAGGTCGTCCGGTGTCGCGTCGACCACCGTGATGCCCTGGCGACGGAGCTGTTCCGCGACCCGGTGGCGTTCGGCCTGCGACTGGGCTGCCGCCGCGGCCTCGTAGACCGCGTCCACGGTTCCGCGGGCCGCGGCCATCCGTGCGATGTGCGGGTCCGCCACCGAGGCGACCAGGACCGTGTGCCGCTGGGTCAGCTGAGGGAGGACCGGCATCAGTCCCTCCTCGACGGGAGCAGCGTCCAGAGCGGTCAGCAGGACGATCAAGGAGCGGCGGGGAGCCGAGCGCAGCGCCATGGCAGCCAGTCCGCGGGCGTCCGTCTCGACGAGTTCCGGTTCCACCGTGGCCATGGCATTGACCAAGGCCGGAAGGAGCTGGCCCGCGGCCCGGCCCTGGACCAGGGCCCGGACCCGGCGGTCATAGGCCAGCAGGTCGACGCGGTCGCCGGCGCGCGAGGCGAGGGCGGCCAGGAGCAGAGCCGCGTCCATGGCGGCGTCCAGGCGCGGGGCGTCGTCCACACGGCCGGCGGAGGTGCGGCCGGTGTCGAGGACGATCAGGATGTGGCGGTCGCGTTCGGGCCGCCAGGTGCGGACGGCGACCGTGGACTGGCGGGCGGTGGCGCGCCAGTCGATGGAGCGCGTGTCGTCGCCGGGCACGTACTCGCGCAGGCTGTCGAATTCCGTGCCCTGGCCGCGGACGATGACGCTGGTGCGGCCGTCCAGTTCCCGCAGCCGGGCGAGCTTGGAAGGAAGATGCTTGCGGCTGGTGAACGGCGGCAGCACCCGTACAGTCCAGGGGACCTTGTGGGTGCCCTGGCGGGTGAACAGGCCGAGCGGGCCGTAGGAGCGGATCGTGATGCGGTCGGCTTGGCGGTCGCCTCGGCGGGTCGGCCTGAGGCGGGTGGTGACGCGGCGGCGTTCACCGGGCGGCACCGTCACGCGGTGGCGGGAAGCCGCCGTCTCCGTCCCGGGCTGCCAGCTGCTCGGCGGCCAGGCGTCGCGCACCTGGGCGCGCAGCGGGCGGCGCGAGGGGTTGGTGATCGTGAGGGTGACGTCGGCGCTGTCACCCAGGCGTACGGAGGTGTCGCCGGCGCGGGTGAGGCCCAGGCGGCGCACGGGTGCGGCCAGGGCGTAGTCGCAGGCGCAGGCGAGGGCGAGGGGCGCGTTGACGGCGAGGATGCCCGTCCAGCCGGCGTCCCAGATGCCGACGGGGAGGGAGCCGAGGGCCGCGAGCAGGGCGGCGCGTCCGGTGAAGGCCATCAGCGGGGCACCGGGACGTGGGCGAGGATCGCGTTGATCACCGAGTCGGCGGTCACACCTTCCATCTCGGCCTCCGGGCGCAGCTGTACCCGATGCCGCAGCGTGGGCAGGGCCAGCGCTTTGACGTCGTCGGGGATGACGTAGTCGCGGCCGGTCAGCCATGCCCAGGCGCGGGAGGTGGACAGCAGCGCGGTCGCCCCGCGCGGCGAGACGCCGAGGCTCAGCGACGGCGATTCGCGGGTGGCCCGGCAGAGGTCGACGACGTAGGCGGCGATCTCGGGGGAGACGGCGGTCTCGGCGATCGCCGTGCGTGCCGCGTCGAGGTCCGCCGGGCCGGCGACGGGGCGTACGCCGGCGGCGCGCAGGTCGCGCGGGTCGAAGCCGGCGGCATGGCGGGTGAGGACGTCGATCTCGTCCTGGCGGGAGGGCAGCGGGATGGTCAGCTTCAGCAGGAACCGGTCGAGCTGGGCCTCGGGGAGGGGGTAGGTGCCCTCGTACTCGACGGGGTTCTGGGTGGCGATGACGAGGAACGGCTCGGGGAGCGGGCGCGGGGTGCCGTCGACGGTGACCTGGCGTTCCTCCATGGCCTCCAGCAGCGACGACTGGGTTTTCGGCGGGGTGCGGTTGATCTCGTCGGCGAGGAGGAGGTGGGTGAAGACCGGGCCCGGCTGGAAGGAGAACTCGGCAGTGCGTGCGTCGTAGACCAGGGAGCCGGTGACGTCGCTGGGCATGAGGTCGGGGGTGAACTGCACGCGCTTGGTGCCGAGGTCGAGCGCGGCGGCGAGGGTGCGGACGAGGAGGGTCTTGGCCACTCCGGGGACGCCTTCGAGCAGGACGTGGCCGCGGCAGAGCAGGGCGACGACCAGGCCGGTGACGGCGGGGTCCTGGCCGACCACGGCCTTGGCGATCTCGGCGCGCAGGGCTTCCAGGGCGGACCGTGCGGCGTCCGCGTCCCCGGGCTGCCCGGCGTTGTCAGTGGTCGGGTCCATCATGGACGGCGTACCTCTCTTTCGAGGGCGTCGAGTCGGTCGGCGAGGGAGACGAGGGCCGCGTCGTCGCCGGGCGGCGGGCCGAAGAGGAGGTCGTGGAGGTCCTGCCCGTCGGTGGAGAGCCGGGCGGACAGGGCGGGGAGCAGGGTCTCGGGCGTGTGGGCCTGGGCCATGGGGATGCCCACGAGGGGGGCGAGGCGGGTGCGTGTGGTGGAGCGAAGAGTGGCGGCCGCGCGGTCGCGGGCGTCGACCTTGCGGTAGAGGCGGGCGCGGCCTTCGGTGGTCTCGGAGGCGCGGATCGCGACGGGGAGTTTTTCGGGCACGAGGGGGCCGAGTCGGCGTGCCCGCCACAAGGCGGCCAGCGCGGCGGCGAGGAAGAGCTGCAGGGTGCCCCACAGCCAGCCGGAGGGGAGCAGGTCGAAGAAGCTGCGCTGTCCGGTGCGGGTGGCGGAGGCGTCGGTGAGCGAGGGGAGGTACCAGACCAGATGGGGGCGGGAGCCGAGGAGTTGCAGGGCGAGCGAGGCATTGCCCTGCTGGTCGAGGCGGTTGTTGTAGAGGATGTCGGGCGCGCCGAGGACGACGGTGTCGCCGCCGCTGCGCTGCGGCAGGCGCAGCAGGGTGGGCAGGCCGTCGCTGGGGTAGCAGGCCTCGGCGTCGGGGGCGGTGGTGGAGTAGCGGGCGCCGCCGGGGGCGGCGCTGCCCGCCGGCCGGGCGGCGGGCCGCGAGCAGCGCCGGGCGCGGGGGGGGGCGCAGCCGGCGGCGGGGGCCGCCGGGGCGCCTGGGGCGGGCGCCGCCGCGGGCGGGGCGGCCCGGG
>NZ_LR732620.1 GCF_902506575.1 Streptomyces mexicanus
TCGGTACAGCGTCCGCGGGCGGTCCGCGGTGTCGTGAAGACCGGGGCAGCAGGGTCCCTCTCCGCGCCGGTCGCAGGCGCCGCGTGCTGAGCGGTGGTTCAGCGGGCGGGTGCGGCGCCACACGGTCAGGTGGCGGTCGGGGGCGGCGTGGTCCCGACCGTCGTCGTACGGGTGTTGCGCGGTCAGTGCCCGCGCGCCGACATGTGCGCGGTCACGCGCAGGAACAGCAGGGAGACGGCGGCCAGTACCGCGCCCAGGGCGTACACGGTCGCAGCTCCGGTGGACAGGGTGGCGCCTCCGATCACGGTGCCCAGGCCGATGCCCAGGTAGATGCCGGAGGAGTTCAGGGAGACCACCAGCGGGGCCTCCTGCGGCGCGGCGTCGATGAGCCGGTGCTGCTGCGGCGGCGTCTGGCACCAGCTGCTCGCCCCCCACAGCAGGACCAGCAGGCCGACGGCCGGCTGCCAGGAGCCGTGGGCGGCGGCGATCCAGGCCAGCAGGCCGAGGGCGAGGGCCATGCTGACGTATCCGGCGGTCAGGACGCGCACCGAGCCCCAGCGGTCCGTGGCGTAGCCGGCCGCCAGGTTGCCGATCACCGCGCCCAGGCCGTACAGGAAGAGCATCCACAGGATGCCCCCCGAGGGGATGTGCACCGCTTCCAGGACGGGGACGCTGTAGGCGTAGGCGGTGTAGCTGGCCCCCATGCCGAGCACGGTCAGCGGCAGGATGGCCAGGACGGCCGGCCGACGCAGCACGGCCATCCGGGTGCGCAGCGGCACCCGTGCGTTGCCGGGCAGCGCCGGCATGATCAGGCGCAGGCCGACGGCGACGAGCAGGCACAGCGCCGCGACCAGGCTGAGCGCGGTCCGCCAGCCCAGCCAGTGGCTGGCCAGGTTGCCCAGGGGCACCCCGAGCGCGGTGGCGACGGTCAGTCCGCCGACGACCACGGCCAGCGCCCTGGCCCGCTGCTCCGGGCGGACGAGCGAGGCGCTGACCGCGCCGGCGTTGGGTGTGTAGGCGGCGGCACCGGCGGCCGCCAGCACCCGGCTGGCGATCAGTACGGGCAGATCGGGTGCCAGTGCCGAGCCCAGGTTGGCCAGGCCGAGGACGACCAGCGCGGCGACCAGCAGGGAACGTCGCGGTAAGCGGGCGGTGAGCGTGGCGAGCACCGGCGACAGCACGGCGTAGGCGGCGGCGAACACCGTGATCGACTGCCCGGCGGCCTGCGACGACGTGTGCAGCGAGCCGGCCATGGACGGCAGGAAGCCGGCCACGACGAAGGCGTCCGTGCCGACCGCGAAGGTGCCCAGGGCCAGGACGAGGGTCGAGGAGATCCCGGTCTGCTTCGGTGAACTGCGTTCCCCCGCCGCCGACCGGGACGAAATCGAGACATCGGACATCCAGATTCTCCTTACACGTGCGTACCCGTTTGCGGGATTAGGACAGTCAGCGGCGTGTGCGCTCGTAGTGGCGTCGGGCGCGGCCGCCCGCCGAGGGCGGTGCGGCCTCCATGAGGTCCGCCAGCGTCTGGGCGGCGAGCTCCCTGCGCCAGGCCAGTTCGGCCTTGCGCATCGCCGCGGCGATGCCGCACGGCTGCAGGAACTCCCGCTCGGGTGCCTCCGCTCCCTCCCCGCGCCGGCGGATCTCGGTGCAGCGGAAGACGTCCTCGCGGCCTTCGACGGCGGCGACGACGTCCATGAGGCTGATCTGCTCGGGGCGCCGGGCGAGCCGGAAGCCGCCCCGGGCCCCCGGGGTCGAGGTGAGGATGCCGGCGCGCACCAGGGCCTGCAGGCGCTTGTTCAGGTAGGCGGGGGGCAGCTCGAACCAGGCCGCGAACTGCGCGGTGGGGACCGGCTCGTCAGTGCCGAGCCAGGCCAGGATCAGGCAGCAGTGCAGCCCCCACTCGACTCCTTCGCTCATCCGCATAACCAGGACACTACACCTCCAGATTGCCGCTTCGCATCCGCCGGCCGCGGAACGTGCAAAGACGGCTGCGGCGATTCCCGGCAGCCGGGCGGGCGGCCGACCGGTCCGGGTGCGGG
>NZ_LR732653.1 GCF_902506575.1 Streptomyces mexicanus
GCGGCGTGCGGGCGGGCGGTCGGGGCGGAATGCGGGGAACGGGTCGGGGGGGGGGGGGGCTTTCACTGGGCGGGAGACGGACGGTCGGCAGCGGTGTCGCCCGCCGCTCACGCGGACGAGAACGCCACCTCGGCCACGGCCACGGGCATGACAAAACGGTGCACTTGGACTCCGGTCGCAACTGCGAGGTGCACAGGGAGGCGGACTCGCCGTGGGGGTGAGCGAAGCCGCTCCTGTCGTGGGTGCCGCCCGTGTCCCCCTGCGCCGGGCATGCGACATGGCTCGCCTGGGGCACTGTGTTCAGCGCGTTCCGTACCCGGCGTCTCACAGGTGGCGGCTCATCCTACAAGATCATCAAGCAGCGGTGACACACCCTCAGGCAGCAGTGACACACCCGCAATTGCGCTCGGTCGCTTTTTGGGCGCGTCGTTCCGCGGCAGCCTGCCGTGCCCGGCCGCGACCGAGTCCGGACAGGCGGCCGGTCTGACGGCTCCTGCTCGCGGGCGGTGCGCTACGAAACGCTTCGGTCCCGCCGCCCTACGCACCTTGTCCCCGTGTGCGGCGGGCCGACCGGTGGCCCTGTCGGCCGGCAGGTGTTCCTCTTCGACACCGACAGTGATCACTTGCTGGGGCACCTTCCGTCTCACCGCGGTGCCCGCCGCCTCGGGCGGACGGAGCGTCGTGCCCGCTGTGCTGGACCCGCCGGAGCATCACCCCGCCGCCCGGAGGGCGCGCAGACCAAGTGGCCGAAACGTCGCGGCACGAATGTTGCCGGTTCCGGCCGGAGCCGCCGCGGTCCACGTGGTACCGCGGAAGACGACCCCGGCGGCGGGGCGCCGACCGATCCGCCTGTCCGGCGCCGGTGCCCCGACCGGGCTTAGCGTGGACACAGGGGGCGGACCCCGGTGGGAAGCTGGTGATGGTGATGCCGGAGCGGGCCCAGGCAGTGCTTCGCCTGTTGCGGGGGTACGCGACGATAGCGCCCACCGACCTGCCCGAGGTGCTGCGCCGCGAGTACGAGTCGCTGCAGATCAGCCACCTGACCATCTACCTCGCCGACCTCCAGCAGAAGCAGCTGGTCTCGGTGCCGGACTCCCGGGTCGAGGCGCCGCGCACCGTCCCCATCGACGGCACGCTCGCCGGCTGGGCGTACCGGACGGCCTCTCCCCGCATCACCGAGGACTCCATGGGGCGCGGGCTGGTCCTGTGGCTGCCCCTGCTCGACGGGGTGGAACGACTCGGCGTCGTCGGCATCCAGGCCCCGGTCCTGGATGCCACAACGGTGGAGACCTGCCGGGCGCTGGTGTCCTTGATCGCTCTGGTGGTGGTCGACAAGGCCGCCTACAGCGACGCGTACACCATGCGGCAACGCCTGGCGTCGATGCAGACGCCGTCCGAGTTGGTCTGGGCCTTTCTCGCCCCGCGGACCATCGGCACCGATCGGTTCACCTCCAGCGCCGTGCTGGAGCCTGCCTACAACCTCGGCGGCGACGCCTTCGACCACTCCACGGTCGATCACACGGTCCAACTCGGCATCTTCGACTCCATGGGACACGACCTGGCCGCCGGTCTGGTCACCTCCGTGGCCCTGGCGGCCTGCCGCGCGTCCCGCCGCGCGGGCGCGGGTCTGGAGCAGATGGCGATCACGATCGACGACGCGGTCAACGAGGTCTTTCCCGACCGGTACGTCACCGCCGTCCTGGCGAGCATGCAGACAGGCACGGGCAGCCTCGAGTGGGTCAACTGCGGCCACCCCACACCCCTGCTCATCCGTGACAAGGAGGTGCTGCGCGAAGCACTCGGGCAGGATCCGGAGCCGCCACTGGGGTTGCGCAGCATGAAACCCGGCAACGGTCGCCGGGTGAGCCGCTTCCAGATGGAGCCCGGTGACAGTGTCCTGCTCTACACCGACGGGGTCACCGAGGCCCGTTCCCCGAGCGGAACCCGGTTCGGTGAAGAACGTTTCACCGACTTCATCATCCGCGCCATCGCCGCCGGCGACCCCGCGCCCGAAGCCCTTCGCCGTCTGATCCACACGATCCTGGAACACCACGGCGGCGAACTCGACGACGACGCGACCATCGTGCTCTTGGAATGGCACCCCTTCCCTCAAGCCAGGAGCATCCCGGAGGCCTGAAAAGCCGGGCCGCCGACCACGCCCTCGGAGGGTTCACGGCCGTGCTGCCCGGCCCTGAAGTTCCGGTTCCGGTCGGCAGCGACGTGTTTCATCCGTTCACGCGGTGATACCCGCCTGACGTCAGGCTTCTTACGACAGGAGGACTCATGGCCACTGGTGAGACCGGGTTCAGCGACGTGGTGTACGACCTCATTTCGGTGCAGTACCACTCGTTGAAGGCCGGGCACGACTACGGTCAGTACGTGCGGGACGCGGAGAACGCGGGCAAGAAGGAGATCGCCGAGTTCTTCCGTACCGTCATGGAGCAGGACTCCGAACGCGCCGCTCGGTGCCATCAGTTCCTGACCGAGCTGTCCGGGACGAAGGAAGCCGGTCCGGCCGTCGGCTGAGACGGCCGACCCTCCCTCGCGGCCGGGCCCGGCGGAGATCAGAAGGCTCGGTGGCGGTGCCCGCTGATGGAGTCCATCGGCGGGCACCCTCGTCTCCGGGCGCGGTCGGTCGACCGAGGTCCATCGGCGGGCGCGGTCGGTCGACCGACGTGTGTCAGGGCGCTCCTTCGGGCGCGCCGCCCCCGCTTTCGTCCTGCCGGCTGCCGGCCTCCTCCTCGTCCGGGGAGTCGGCCGCCGCCTGCTTCTGGGCGTCCTCTTCGGGATGGACGTCCTTCTCGCCGGTGACCTGCTCCAGCGGATGGGACATGTTCTGCTCGTCCGGGCTGGTCATCCCGATCATCTCCCTCGACCCTTGCCGTACCTTGTGTCCGGAACTCGGCCGGAGCCCTGCCCGCGCACAGGCGCACGAGCACGCAAGGTGGTCCTGCCGAGTTCCCGGACAGCACACCCTGAACCGTGAATCCAGCCGCATCGGACGGCGGGGGTGGCTCGGGTGTCACGGGATGAGGACGGACCGGGTGTCACGGGGCGAGGACACGTATCGCCGCGCCGGGCACCCACACACCCGCCGGCGCGCGGCACACGCACCCGTGCGGCGGCCCTGATCCGACGGGCAGAGCGGCCTCCTCCCCCACCGGGCCCCGGCCGCGTACGGGCGCGCGTCGGAAACGGTGACACACCGTCGGCCCGGTCCGCTCGTGGGCGACGAAGCCGGTGTTCGTACCGGCCGGCGACGGCCCGATCTCCGTGGCACTGTCCGTGGCCGCCCACGCACGCAGCGGCGGCATGCTCGCGGTCGATCGACCGCACCGACGCCGGCGTCGGCCGTCGCCCCGCGCGCAAGGGCACCGCGGTGCGTGCCGTGGCCACCGGCGCCGCCCCCAGCCACGTCACGGTGGGCCACGGCACGGCCCACGTGCTCGACAAGCCGGGCGAGGGCCCGCACGGCGAGGGCCAGGTGCACCGCACCGCCCCGCGCCGGGAAGCGCCGGGCGGTGCGGTGAGGTGTGGCTACCGGGCGCGCAGGACCGTGAACGCCTGGCGGGCGGCGGTCGCGATGGCCCAGTCGATGTCCGGGGCCAGTGCGGCCCGGCGGTCGCCGCGGGTGAGCGCGGCCATCGCCACCCGGTGGCCGGAGGCCGCCTCGACGACGCCGATGTCGTGGCGCAGGTGCAGGAAGGTCCCCGTCTTCCCGCTCACCCGGACTGTGTCCGTGCGCAGGTCGCCGGCCAGGCGGTGCACGAAGACCTGGGAGCCCATCAGCCGGCGCAGCTCGGCGGTCGCGTCGGGCCGGGCGATGCGGTCCTGCCACACCCGCTCCAGCAGATCGACGAGCGCGGCGGCGGTGCCCAGGTTGGCGTGCGCGGGGTCCAGCGTCTGCAGGGTGTGCCGGCCCGACTCCTCGTCGCGGACGGCCAGTTCGAGGGCGAGGGTGAAGTCGTCACCGGCCACACCTGCGGCACACTCGTACATGCGCTGCATCCGGTGCCGTACCCGGATGTCCGCACACCCCCACTCCCGCAGGCGGGCGTCGACGTCCTCGGGCGGAACGAGGCCGAACAGCGCGTCCGCGCTCGCGTTGTCGCTCACCGAGAGCATCAGCCCGAGCAGGTCGCCGACTGCCACGGTGGCCGGGTGCCGGAACGCCGCCAGCCCGGTGGGTCCGACGCTGCTCGTCGCCGGGTCCACGGTCACGGGCCGCGCCGCGTCGAGCCGGCCGGCCGCGATCCGGTCCAGGACGACGAGGGCGAGCGGCACCTTGACCACCGAGGCCAGCGGCACCGGGGTCTCGACGTCGAAGCCGAGCTGGTCGCCGGTGTCGAGGCGGCGGGCGAGGAAGGACCCCCGCATGCCGAGCGCCGCCCAGTCCGCGGCGATCGTCTCGGCGACCTCCAGCAGGGCGCCGTCACCGGCGGCCCGTACCCGCGCGGCGAACGCGTTCTCCTGCTGCACGGGCACCAGTTGGTCGGAGGTGGTGTGGAGGTCCAGCAGCGGCACGGCCAGCCCCTGCCCGGCGGTGGAGGTGCGCTGCAGGCGGCGCACCGCCTGCGGGTCGGCGTGCACCCGGGCGCCGCGGGTCAGGGCGGTGAGGTCGGCGCGCAGGTCCGCTCCCGCCGCCCGGTACAGCGCCCGGACCTCGGCGGCGTGCTCGGAGGAGCGCAGCAGCTCGGCGTAGTCCACGCCCGCGTTCCACGAGGTGTTGCCGCCCGCCGACTGCTCGACGGAGTAGCGCGCGGGCCCGATGAACGACAGCACGCCCTGGGCGAACCAGGCGTACTGCTGGGCTTCTTGCGCTTCGGCGTCGCCGGGCGCGGGCGGGTTCTGCCCCGGGGCCCAGTCGGGCAGGTTGAGGTACGCGGCGGCGAGCGCGATCCGCGCCCGGCCCGCGGGCGTGGCCTGGGCGCGCTCCACGGCGGCGGTGAGCCGGGCCGCGGTCGCGGCGGCCGCGTCCTGGTCGGCGAAGTCCACCAGCCGCAGGTGCTCGTCGGGGGCGAGCAGGGAGGCGAGGGTGTACTCGGCGTCCAGCTGGTAGTTGTCCAGGTCGACGCCGCCGGCGACCAGGCCGCACAGGCCCAGGGCGCCGTCGATGTCGCCGTCCGCGTCCCGCGCGAGCTGGGCGTTGACCAGGCCGCCCATGGACTGCCCGACGGAGAGGGTGCGGGCCGGGCGGCCCGCGGCGGCGGCGAACGCCTCCCGGGTGGCGAGCTGGTCGCGTTCGGCACTCTCCAGCGCCCACCAGGGTCCGTTCGGGTCGTAGGAGGAGCCGGCCAGCGCGTAGCCCTCGGCCAGGAGGGCTTGCCCGGCCGCGGGGGAGGGCGCGTCCTGGGCGGTGGTGGGGCCGTAGCCGTGACTGAACAGCAGCAGGGTGCCGTTCCAGTGGGCGGGCAGGTCGGCGATCCAGGTCGCGCCGTCCGGAAGGCGCCCGCTGAGGTGGCGCGTGCTGGTGGCGGCGGGCGCGGTGGTCTGCGGGGTGGCGCTCCCCGCGGCGGCGGGGGTTGCTGCGGTGAGAGCGAGGGCGGCGGCCAGCGCGGCCGCGCCGAGCGCGAACTTCGGCATGTGCGGGCTCATCTCTGTACGGCGGAGGGGCTGTACGGCGGATGGGTGTCGGTGCGGAAGAAGCGTGTCGGTACCGATGAGGCGTGCGGGAGGAACGACCGCCGAAGGGTGTCTCGGAGTGCTGTCCGGCGGTCGGTGCCGGCCGTGCTGGGGTCCGTGGGCCGCCGATGGGCCGGCGGACGGGGTGGCGCAAGGGGTCCGCTGAGCCTTCGTGTCACCGGCGGGTGCGGCGAATATAGGGCTGATTGCGGACGGCGGTCAATGAAGTGACGAACGTTTGTCGGTCGTCGGTCGCCGGTCGCCGGTTGCCGGTCACCGGTCGTCGGCCATCGGTCCTCGGTTGCCGGTCATCGGTCGTCGGCCATCGGTCCTCGGTTGCCGGTCATCGGTCGTCGGCCATCGGTCCTCGGTTGCCGGCCGCACGGCTGCCCGTGGCCGCGTCGACGCAGCGGCACGGCGGGGCGCCGTGCCGTCCCCCGCCGTGCCGTGCTCCTCCGCGCTCAGTCCTGCTCGGTCGCCGGTTCCGCCGGGATGGTGTCCAGCACCGCGTCGGCCAGCTGCTTGGCCGGGGCGTCGTACTGCGCGGACAGGGTGCGGAAGACGTGCTCGGCGCGGATCGCGGGCCAGTCGGCGGGCAGGTGCTCGGCGGGCAGGCGCGGATCGGAGCGGACGACCTGCAGCCAGTCGGTGTGCAGCAGGAGCTGCCGGGCCAGGTCGTCCGGGGCGGACGGCAGGGGTTCCGGGCGGTCCCACTGGTCGAGGAAGGCGCGGTAGCGCTGGGCGATGGCGGCCGTGTCGAAGGCCCGGTGCAGCAGCTGCGCGGCCTCGGTCGGCTCGGCCGCGTGCCCGCGCAGCACGTTGAGGTGGTCCTCCAGGCCGAGTCCGGCGACGACGGCGGGGACGTCCAGGTGACCCGGCGCGATCCACAGGCCGTTCTGCAGCGGGCCGAAGCCCGCCCACACCAGGCGCGAGCGCAGGTCGTGGCGCTGGCTGCGCCAGGCCTCGGGCAGCGAGAAGCCGACCAGGGTCCAGGTGCCGTCCCAGTCGCGGTTGACGGCGCCCGCGCCCCAGATGCGGTCGTGGCCGTCGCGCAGCACCTCGGTGGAGCGCGCGGTGAGGCCGAAGTACATCTTGCGGCCGCGGCGGTGACGGGCCAGCAGGTCGCGTTTGACCATCCGGGTCAGAGTGGAGCGCACCGCGTCCTCGGAGACCCCCACGCGTGCGAACACGTCGATGACGCTGCCCGAGTAGACCGCGCTGCCGTGTTCGAGGACATACAGGCCCAGGAAGCGCAGCATCAGCGTCTGCGGCCGCGCGGACGCCGCGGTCCCTTCCTCCTGGCCCGTCGAGGGCTGGGTGTGTGTCCCGGTCACGCGGCTCAGTGTAGGGGCCGAGAGAAAGTCGGGCTGGTTCTTGACTGCGGTAACGGTAGTGCCTAATGTTTCCTTGTCGGCGCACCGCAAGGCGAGGATCGAGTGCGCCCGCGCCCGTACGTCAGTCGGGGCAGGGGCGGGCCTCCCACGGTGCCGGGCCCGTGCCCTCGGCCCACGCCCGCAGGGCCCGCCCGTCCACGCAGACGATCCCGCACTGCTCGGCGTACTCGACGGCGGGCGCCGTGAAGCCGCTGGCGGTGACGACCGCGGCGACGTCGGCCTCGTGGACGGTGAAGCAGGTGCCTCCGAAACGCTGCAGGTCCTGCGAGCCGACCCGGTGACGGACGTCGTAGCGCTTGCACTGCAGGACGACGCGCCTGCCCTGTGGACACGTGGCCACGACGTCGGCGCCCAGGTCCCCGGCTCCGCCGACGACTTCGACGTCCCGGCAGCCGTCGCGCTCGCACAGGGCGGCCACCGCCTCCTCGAACTGCCCCGCGTCCATGGACTCCAGGCTCGGCGCGGCCGGGTCGAGGCCGTCGGCAGGGGCGAGGCCGTCGCCAGGGGCGAGGGCGGCCGGGTCGGGTGCGACGGCAGGATCGGCGGCGTCGGCCGGATCGGGCTCCAGTTCCTCCAGCGCCGTTCTCGTGCCCGCATCCAGCGCTTCACCGGCCCGTGCCGCGGCCCGCGCGACGGCGCGGCGCCGCCCGCGGCGCCGTACGGCCAGAAAGCCGGCCGTGGCGCACAGGCCCAGCACGGCGGCCCAGCCGGGGCGCTGCTCCACGACCCCTGCGGCGGTGCGGACGACCAGGCCCGCGGCACACAGGAGCGCGGCGACGAGGGCGAAGGTCAGCGTGGTGGCACGGAGGTCGAAGCGGGGTCGGCGGGAGGCCCGCCGGGGTCTGCGCGCGGGTGTGGCCAAGGAGGAGTCCTTTCTCCGGGCCCGGATACCGGGCGCGTGTGAAGATCACTCCGGTCGTGTGCCCGGGAAGGACGAGTTCACGGCTGCGCGCGCGGTGCTGTGGCCCTCCCCACGAGGGCGTGAGGGTTTCTCGGGCGAGGGCGGCGGGTGCGGGGGACTCCGCGGGTGGGGCCAGAGG
>NZ_LR732654.1 GCF_902506575.1 Streptomyces mexicanus
ACAGGGAGGGGCGGCAGGAGGAAAAGTGAATCATCCGACGTAATGATCTCGGGTGAGGTCACTACGATCAGAGCGCAAGACAACCGTTCGACCGGTTCGACGACGCGCGCCGGTCGGGGTCGCCGATGCCAGGGTCCGCTCCCCGGGCTGCGGTGATCTTCCTGTCCAGGAGGACCTATCCGCATGTTCCGACGCATAGGGAACGCTGTCGTCCGACATCCCGTCTGGACGATCGTGGCATGGCTCATCGCCGCGGTGGCGATCGTGGCCACCGCGCCGAGCCTGCCCTCGAACAGTGACGAGAGCAGTTTCCTGCCCAAGAGTTACGAGTCCATCAAGGCGGCGGATCTCCAGCAGAAGGCGTTCCCCAGCGCCTTCACGCCGTCCGCCATCGCGCTCTACCAGCGTACCGACGGCGGCAGGTTGACCGCCGCCGACCAGCAGGACGTCGCCCGGATCACCACCGAGCTGGGCAAGAAACACATCGACCAGGTGCAGAAGGTCGTCCCCGGCCAGCCGTCCAAGGACGGCAGGTACACCCTGACCCTGGTGCAGATGGACAGCAAGAAGGCCGGTCAGCCCGAACAGGCCGACGCGGTCAAGGTGTTGCGCGAGGACGTCAAGGAGCTGGCCAAGGGCACGCACCTCGACGTCAAGGTCGGCGGGTCCGCCGCGCAGGCCCTGGACCAGCAGGACTCCTCCAAGCGCGGCCAGGCCCTGATCGGCTTCGGCACCTTCGTGATCATTCTGGTGACCCTGCTGATCATCTTCCGGGCTCCGATCCTGGCCGTGCTCCCCCTGATCCTGATCGGCCTGGTCTCCGCCGTCGCCAACGGCCTGATCGCGTACGCGACGAAGCTGTTCGGGCTGGAGGCCAACAGCTCGATCTCCTCGATCCTGATCGTCGTGCTGTTCGGCGTGGGCACGGACTACTTCCTGTTCCTGATGTTCCGCTACCGCGAACGCCTGCGTGCCGGCGACGAGCCCAAGCAGGCCATGATCAACGCGGTGGACCGGGTGGGCGAGGCGATCGCCTCGGCAGCCGGAGCGGTCATCATCGCCTTCCTCGCGCTGGTGCTCTCCACGCTCGGCTTCCTCAAGCAGATGGGCCCGGCGCTCGCCATCGCGGTCGCCGCCACCCTGGTCGCGGGCCTGACCCTGATCCCGGCCGTGGTCTCGCTGATCGGCCCGAAGGTGTTCTGGCCGTCCAAGTCCTGGCAGCGGGAGCCGGACAACGCCCGTTTCGCCGCCCTGGGCCGCGGAGTGCAGCGCCGCCCGGCGCTGACCGCCGTGGTGTCCGGCCTGGTCCTGCTCGTGCTGTCGGCCGGAGCGCTCGGCTTCAAGGCCACCTTCGACCTGGCGTCGGGCTCCATGCCCAAGACGAAGGAGTCCATGGTCGTCCAGGACGAGATGCAAAAGGCGTACTCCGCGGGCGCCGCCGCCCCCACGGACGTCTACCTCTCCAGCACCGACGGCAAGCCGCTCGACAAGGCCGCCTTCGACGCGTACGCGAAGAAGCTGGGCGCGGTCGACGGGGTCGCCGCCGCCCGGCTGACCCAGGTGAACAAGGACGGCACCACCGCCGACTTCACCGTCACGCTCCGGTACGAGGCCGCGACGGACAAGGCGATCGACACCGTGGGCAGGGTGCGCGACGTCGCGCACGCCGACGCCCCGGACGGCACCGAAGCCGTCGTCGGCGGCATGTCGTCGATCTACAAGGACATCGACGCCGCGGTCAATCACGACTACCGGACGGTCTTCCCCGTCGCGGCCGTCCTGATCATGGTGATCCTGGGGCTGCTGCTGCGCAGCGTGGTCGCCCCCTGGTACCTGATCGTCTCGGTGTGCCTCGGCTTCGGCGCCACCCTGGGCGCGACGGTGTGGATCTTCCAGGAGGGGCAGGGCCACTCCGGTCTGATGTTCATGCTCCCGGTGATCATGTACCTGTTCGTGGTCGCCATCGGCACCGACTACAACATCCTCATGGTCGCCCGCCTGCGGGAGGAGGCCCGGGAGGGCCACGAGCCGCGCGAGGCCGCCGGCATGGCCCTGCGGCACGCCGGGCCGACCGTGGCCGCGGCCGGTTTCATCCTCGCGGCGACCTTCGCCACGATGATGCTCGCGGGCAACTCGCTGCTGACGGAGATGGGTTTCGCGGTGTCCTTCGGCATCGCGGTCGCCGCCTTCGTCATGGCGATGTTCTTCACCCCGAGCCTGACCGCCCTGATCGGCCATGCCGCCTGGTGGCCCGGACACGGGGACCGGGCGGCACGGACGGTGCCGGCGGGCACCGCCGGCACCGGGACGATCCCCGAGCAGCGGGACGGAACCGCCCACGACCCGTCGGGACGCCGCGGCTGAGGTCCCTCCGGCGCTCCGGGCCGCGGGTCCTCGCCGCACCTGACGACCCGGGTGAGCCGGGCGGACCGGGTGCCTGACGGACGCGAACGCGGAACCGGAAGCCGACCCGGGGGGGGCTCCCCCCGTGTTCGAGCCGAGTCGAGAGCTCGGGGGAGCCGGCGACCGACGGCACCGCGACGGGGCGCACCCCTCACGCCGTCCCGGACGGGGACTGCGTGAGGGTGCGCCTGGCAAGGGTGTGCCGGTGCCGGAGGACGGCTCGCCGGCAGGTTCGGCAGGAGTGTGCGGGGTGGCCCGGCCGGTAGCGGCGCCGAGGAATAGCCGCGGGTGCGGCCTCGGTTGGCGTACGCATGGCGACGATCACTCCGCGGCCCGAGGTGCTGCGCTACACAGCCTTCTCCAGCGATCCGGACGGCGGCAACCCGGCAGGGGTGGTGCTCGATGCCACCGGGCTGGAGGACGACGAGATGCTGGCGATCGCCGCCGGCCTCGGGTATTCGGAGTCCGCGTTCCTGACCGCTCCTCCCCAGGGCCTCGGCGGCGCCGAGGGGCGGGCCTACACCATCCGCTACTTCAGCCCCAAGGCCGAGGTGCCGTTCTGCGGGCACGCCACCGTCGCGACCGCCGTCGCCCTCGCGGAGCGGACAGGCCCCGGACAACTGGTGTTCGCCACACGCGCCGGTACCGTGCCGGTGGAGGTGACCGAGGAGGGCGGGACGCTCCGGGCCACCCTCACCAGCGTCGAGCCGTACGTCGCGGACCTCGCCGAGGCCGATCTCGCCGAGGCACTGGCCGCGCTCGACTGGCCGGACACCGATCTGGACCCGGCCTTCCCGCCCCGTATCGCCTTCGCCGGTGCCCGCCACCTCGTGCTGGCGGCGGCGACCCGGGAGCGCCTGGCCGAACTCGCCTACGACTTCACCCGCCTCGAAGCCCTGATGCGGCGCTTGGACCTCACCACGGTCCAGTTGGTGTGGCGGGAGTCGGCCGCCGTCTTCCACGTCCGCGACCCGTTCCCCGTCGGCGGTGTCGTCGAGGACCCGGTCACGGGGGCCGCGGCCGCCGCGTTCGGCGCGTACGCCCGCGAGTTCGGGCTGGTCCCCGAGGACGCCGTCCTGACCCTGTACCAGGGCGAGGATCTGGGCCGCCCCGGCGAGATCGCGGTCACGCTGCGCGCGGGTGACCCGCGGGTCCGCGTCAGCGGCACGGCCACGCGCATCGGCTGAGCCCGTCCGGGCAGAAGCCGACGACACCTGCGGCCGGAACCGGCCTGCACGGGCGGTCGCCACGGTCCCGGCCGGTCGAGGGCGGCCGGTGGCCCTCGGTGAAGGAGCGCCGCGGCCGGGCGGCATCCGGCGGTGGGTCGCGGCACCGGGGCAGCCGGTGAGCTGCCGCTCATGACGGACGGCAGGGGGCCGGCCTCCGACG
>NZ_LR732621.1 GCF_902506575.1 Streptomyces mexicanus
GGCCGAAGTTGGTGGAGCGGTGGCGGGCGAACTCGTCCAGCTCGACGAAGGAGCCCTCGTCCAGGAGGAGTTCGATGCGCTCGCGGGCGGTGAGTTTGCCCTTGGCGTGCTGCTTCTCCACGGCGCGCTGCGAGCCGGCGTGGGTCGCCTGCTGGATACGCCGCTGCAGATCCGCGAGCTTGCCCGCGGTCGTACGGATGTCGATGTCGTCGCTCACTGCTTGCTCCACCCGGGCTCCTGGGTCAGAAGGTGTCGTGCGGGTCGCGCCCGCCCGGGATGTCGCGCGGGCTCCACTCGCCCGGTGCCACGGATCTCACGGCGGACCTCCTCTGGTACTTAATATCAAGCCAACGGTACTCAGTACCACAGCGTGGGGCAAGTGGTCCCCGGACGCCGGAACCGGGAAGGATGAGGGGTCATGAGCAAGCCACCGGCACGGATCCGCCTCGCGGACGCGGCCTTCGCCCTCTTCGACGAGCGCGGGTACGAGCAGACGACCATCGACGACATCGCCGAACGGGCCGGCGTGGGGCGTACGACCTTCTTCCGGCACTACCGGTCCAAGGAAGCGGTCATCTTCCCCGACCACGACCGTCTGCTCGACCTGATCCGGGACCGGCTGGCCACCTCGAACCACCGCACCGCCCTGGTCGCCGTCTCCGACGCGGTCCGTCTGGTGCTGCTGCACTACATCGAGGAGGGCGACCTGGCCCGGCGCCGGTACGCGCTCACCAGCAAGGTGTCCGCCCTGCGCGACAGGGAGATCGCCAGCGTGGCCCGCTACCAGCGGCTCTTCCGCGAGTTCATCGCGGAGTGGATGGGCGACCCCACGGAGTCGGCGTCGCTGCGGGCCGAGCTCATGGCGGCCTCCGTGGTCGCCGCCCACAACCACGTGCTGCGCCGTTGGCTGCGGGGCGAGTCCTCCGACCCCGTCGCGGAACTGGACGAGGCCATGCTCGAAGTGCTCTCCCTCTTCCCGGCACCCGCCGACGAGGACACCGGCCCCGGCGGCACCACCGTCGTCGCCTTCCGCAGCGGGCAGGACCTCGACGCGCTGCTTCCCGCGCTGCGACGGCTGGTGGAGGGCGGCGCCACGCCGTCCGCGTGAACGGGGCGGCTCACGGCGGCACCCCGTCCCAGGGCGCGCGGCCGGCAGCAAGGACGCGTGATCAGCCCGCCCGGTTGTACGTCGACCAGCGCATTGACCCGGGGCCTGTGGTGCGCTTGCATCCGTGTCAGTCCCCAGGTGCCGGACCGGGGGCAGGCGCCGGGGGGAGCCATGACCATGTCCGCACGCACGTCGGCCTTCTTCGACGACCGTTCCGTGCGCACCCGCACGGCCGTCACCGGGTTCGCGCTCGCCGCGGTGCTCGGCCTGTCCGCGCTGCCGCCCGCGACGCCCGCGGCGGCGGCGCCCCGGGGAGGTGTCGAGCGGATCAGCACGGCGGCGGACGGCACCCAGCTGACGGCGGCATCGGGTGGCGGCACCCTCAGCGCTGACGGGCGTTACGCCGCCTACGGCACGCAGGGCCCCGGCGAGGGCTGCCCCGCCACCTTCTCCACCTGCGCCTTCGTCAAGGATCTGCGCACCGGCGAACTGGAGCAGGTGCCCGGGACCGGTGTCTACACGGGCTCCGTCAGCATCAGTCCGGACGGGCGCCGCGTCGCCTACACCACCGGCAGCCGCTTCACCAAGCCGTACGTGTACGACCGCCGCACCGGTCGGACCGAACCGCTGTGGCCTCAAGAGGTGCCCACCGGGGCACACTGGGAACTCGGCGACGTGGGCGGGTTCAGCGCGGACGGCGACCATGTCGCGTACACGCTGGGCAACAGAAACGGCAACTCCGGCTCCCCCTACCTCTGGGTCCGTGATCTGACCACCGGTACCGACGAGCTGATCACACCGCAGACACCCGAAGGCAACGTCTCCGGTGCGCGGCTCAGCGGTGACGGCAGGTTCGTGGCGTACGGGGTGCGCGACGGCGACCGGACGCCCCTGTACGTCAAGGACCGGACCACGGGCACCGTCCGCCGTGTCGACACGGCGCCCGACGGCGCCCCGGCCGACGGCGTCTCCCAGCTCGTGCAGCTCTCCGAGGACGGCCGCCGGGTGCTGTTCAACTCCTGGGCCACCGACCTGGCGCCGGGCGGCCCCGTGCGACCGGTCGAGCAGGCGTACCTGGCCGACCTGCACACCGGACGCGTCCGGCGGGTGGGGGCCGTCGGGGCAGTGGCCCACTCGGCGGACCGCGACTGCCGTTTTGTGCTGCTGAAGGAACACGGCGGCGAGCCGCCCGCCCAGCAGGGCGACCTCGTGCTGCTCGACGTGCGCACCGGCAAGCAGCGGCTGGTGGCCCCGGCCGGAGCGTCGGCCACCACCGCCGCCCCCGGTGCCGACGTGGTCGCCCGGCACGGCGGCCAGGTCGTCTTCGGCTCGGCCGCCGAGGACCTGGTCCCCGGCGACACCAACGAGGTCTCCGATGTGTTCGTGCGTCGTCTGAAGTGAGCGTTCGGCTCCGGCGCCGTCCGACGGACCCGCGAACGCCTCGGCACAGGGGACCGCGGCCGCGGGCCCGGACGGTGCTCGCCCCGCGGGCGGCACTCGTCCCGGCAGGGACGGATCACCGCCCTCGCCGGGACGACCGGGCGCTCAGCCGGTGGCCGTGCCGAACCACCTGCGCAGGTGGTCGAGCAGCTCCCGCTGGTCCTCGCCCACCCATGCCACGTGGCCGTCGGGCCGCAGCAGCACCGCGGGCGCGTCCAGTTCCTCGCTGTCGTCGACGACGTGGTCGACCCGGTCCTCCCAGCCCGCCACCGACAGGCGCCCGGTCTGGTCGAGGAGCAGTCCGCGGCCGGCGTGCGTCAGCTCGTACAGGCGTCCTCGTTTCAGCGTCAGGTCCCGCATCCGGCGGCCGAGGAGTTCGTGGCCCTCGCCGAAGTCGTAGCGGATCGCGATCGCGGTGATCTTCTCGATCAGGTGGCGGTTCACCTCCTCGAAGTCGACCAGTTCCGACACCAGCCGGCGCACCGCCAGGGCACCCGGTTCGGGGGACAGCAGCTCCATCTGCGCGCGGGTGTTGTCCAGTACCGCCGCGGCCACCGGGTGCCGTTCGGTGTGGTAGCTGTCCAGCAGCCCCCGCGGTGCCCAGCCGCCGATCGCGGCGGCCAGTTTCCAGCCCAGGTTGAACGCGTCCTGCAGGCCCAGGTTGAGTCCCTGTCCGCCGGTCGGCGGGTGGATGTGCGCGGCGTCGCCGGCCAGCAGCACCCGGCCGACGCGGTAGCGCTCCGCCTGCCGGGTGGCGTCCCCGAAGCGGGACAGCCGGCGCGGCGAGTGCACGCCGAGGTCGGTGCCCGCGTACACCCGCAGCTGCCGCTTGAACTCCTCGAAGGCCGGCGGGGCGGAGCGGTCCTCGGCCACCCCCTCGGCGGGCACGATGACCCGGTACACCCCGTCCCCCAGGGGCATGGCCCCGAACCGCTTCTGGGTGCGGCGCACTTCGGCCATCACGGCGGCCAGAGTCTCCGGGGGCACACCCACCTCCATCTCCCCCAGCAGGGTCTCGACCCGGGTGGGCTCGCCGGGGAAGCCGACCCCGAGCAGTGTGCGCACCGTGCTGCGGCCGCCGTCGCAGCCGACGAGGTAGCGCGCCCGCAGGCGCGAGCCGTCGGCCAGCTCGGCGTCCACCCCCTGGTCGTCCTGGCTCAGCCCCACCACTTCGCAGCCGCGCCGGATGTCGGCGCCGAGTTCGCCGGCGCGCTCGGCCAGCAGGCGGTCCGTGGTGGTCTGCGGGATGGCCAGGACGTAGGAGTGCGCCGTGTCCAGCCGCTCGGGCCAGGTCTTTCCCAGGCCCGCGAAGAATCCGCCGGAGACGACCTTCTGGCCGTGTGCGAGGAAGCGGTCGAGCAGACCGCGTTGGTCGAGCACCTCGATGCTGCGCACATGCAGGCCGAGCGCGCGCACGAATCCGGTCGGCGCCGGTTCCTTCTCCAGCACCACCACCCGCACACCGTGCAGCCGCAGCTCGCAGGCCAGCATCAGGCCGGTCGGTCCGCCGCCGACCACGATGACGTCCGTCATGAACTCCCCATGTCGTGGAATGCCGCACAGCGCGTCCAAGGCGCGCATGTCTGAAATGCCGCAGGTCGCGGCTCAGGTCGGCGATTGTGCACCACGACCGGGGCCTTGCGGCAAGGCCCCCCATGGGCTATACGTTGAGAGTGGCAAGGAGTGGCTGACCTCCTTGCCTTTGTCGTCTCACGGCACCGTTGCGGTCTCTCCGCGCCTTGGCCGTCTCACGGCGCCTTTGCCGTCTCTCCGCGCCTTGGCCGTCTCACGGCGCCACGTCCTCCAGCCGCTGCCCGCTCGTCTCCTCCGCGCCCGCCGCCGCCGTGAGCGACCCGGCGAGGGCCACCACCGCGAGGGTCACGAAGACGGTGCCGAGCGCGCCGTCCGCGTAGACCGCGCCCACCACGATCGGGCCGAGGATGACGCCGACGCGGTTCAGCGCGCCGCCGATGCTCGACCCCAGGGCCCGCATGCGGGTGGGGAACAGCTCGGGGGTGTACAGGTACAGGCAGATGTTGGCGCCGAAGAGGAACACGCTCGCCAGGGACGTCCACACCAGCACGCCGATCGCGGAGCCGCCGGAGAGCAGGCCGAGGAGCAGCAGGGCGAGAGCGGAGGCGCCCAGGCACCAGATGACCGTACGGCGGCGGCCGGCGCGGTCGACGGTCAGGGCGACGGCGAGGCAGCCGACCAGGCCCGCGCAGGAGGTCACCGTCGAGTAGCCGAGCGCGGTGGACAGGTCCAGGCCGAAACGGGTGCCGTAGATCGTGGGCAGCCAGGACGTGATGCCGTAGTTGACGAAGTATCCGGTGAACCACAGCACGCCGACGACGAGGGTGCGTGTGCGGTAGCGGCCGGAGAAAAGTTCCCGCAGGCCGCCCGCGCCCTCGGTGCGGTGTGCGGCGGGGGCCGCGGGCGCGGGGTCGGGCAGCGGGTCGCCGGGGGTCGTCTCGACCTTCTCCTCGATCGCGGCCCTGGGGTCCCGCGCTTGCCGGGGGCGTCCGTGGGCGGCGGGCCAGCGCGGCGACTCGGGCACGTACCGGGCGATGACGAGGCACAGCACACCGGGGAGCGCGGCCAGAGCGAACATCCAGCGCCAGCCGAGCAGCGGCCCCAGCCAGGAGGCGAGCAGGGCGCCCGCCGTCAGCCCCGCCGGGAAGACCAGCTCGTACAGCAGGACGAAGCGGCCCCGCTGGTGGGTGCGGGTGATCTCGGCGATGAAGGTGGCCGCGACCGGCACCTCGCCGCCGATGGCCAGTCCCTGGACGAACCGCGCGGTCATGAACGGCGCCGGCGAGGTGCACAGGGTGAGGGCCAGGTTGCACAGGCTGGACACGCCGATGCAGACCGCGATGACCTTCACCCGGCCGACCCGGTCGGCCAGGCGGCCGGACAGCAGCGCGCCGGCGAGCATGCCCACCGAGCCGACGGTCATCAGGGCGGTGGTCTGTCCGGTGCCCAGGTGCCACTCGGCGCGCAGCTGGGGCAGGGCGTAGGCGATGAGCAGCTGGTCGAAGGCCTCGAAGAAGGTCACCGCGCCGATGGCCAGGCGCACGATGACGTGCCAGCGGCACAGGGGCAGGCGTTCGAAGCGGGCGCCGATGGCGGCGGCGAGCGCCGCGGTGTCCGGGTGGCGGCCCGCGGCATGAGGGGCGTCGATCGTCATGGAGGGGTCCTCCGGCTCCCGCGGGGTGCGCCGGGAGAGGAGCGCGGCGCCCGCGGGAGGGTTCGGGCCGGGCGGGGGCGGGGCGGGGG
>NZ_LR732622.1 GCF_902506575.1 Streptomyces mexicanus
GCCGGAGGTGAATAAGGGCCGGGCCCGGGGGGTGACCGCCCGGCCCGCCGGTCCCCCGCTGGGCCTGGGCGGGCTGCCGTTCGAGGCGGTGGACCTGCACCTGCCGGAGGGCAGCGTGCTGTCCTTCTACACCGACGGGCTGATCGAGCACCGCGAGCGCAGCGCCGAGGACGGACGGCGGCTGCTGTGCACGGCGCTGGCCGAGCGCACGGGCGGCCTGGAGGAGACCTGCGACCGGGTGCTGCAGACCCTGCTGCCGGCCGTCGGCTCCACCGACGACGCGGCCCTGCTGCTGGCCCGCACCCGGGGCCTGCCCGCCTCCCAGGTAGCGACCTGGGACGTCCCCGCCGACCCCGCCCTGGTCGCCCCGATCCGCAAGCAGGCCCTGGACCGGCTGGACGCCTGGGGGCTGAGCATGGTGGCGTTCACCGCCGAACTGGTGGTCAGCGAGCTGGTCACCAACGCCATCCGCTACGGCACCCCGCCGATCCGGCTGCGCCTCATCCACGACGACACGCACCTGATCTGCGAGGTGTCCGACACCAGCAACACCGCCCCGCACCTGCGCCGCGCCAAGACGTGGGACGAGGGCGGCCGCGGGCTGCTGCTGGTCGCCCAGCTCACCCAGCGCTGGGGCAGCCGCCACACCGTGGACGGCAAGACCATCTGGGCGGAGATGAGCCTGCGCGACGAGGAGTGAACCTCAGGGGAGACATGCGGGCAAGGCTTCCGGGGGTGCCCTGCCGGGGCGCCTCCAGGAGGAATCCGCGGACGGGGCGTCAGGAGGCGTCGGTCAGCCAGGGCCTGACCTGGCGGCGCGCCTCGTGCAGCCGCGACTTGAACGTGCCCAGCGGGACCCCGGCCCGCTCGGCGGCCTCGGCGTACTCCAACTGGCACAGGTCCCGGTACACCAGCGGCGCCACCAGGTGCGGACGCTCCCGCTCCAGCCGGTCCAGCGCCTCCAGCAGATCCACGCGGGAGCCCGCGATGACGCTGGTGGTGCGAGGATCGACGTGCTGGGCGGGCTCGAGCGCGACGGGCTGCTCGGCGGCCCGGCGGCGCAGCTCCCGGTACTTCTGGCGGCAGCAGTTGGCGACGACCGTGTAGAGCCAGGTGGAAAAACGGCTGCGGCCCTCGAACGTGGCGATGCGCCGGGAGAGCGTCAGCAGCACGTCCTGCGCGGCCTCCTCCGCGTCCTCCCGGCACGGCAGGAAACGCCCGCAGCGCCGCACCACCTCCGGGCGGATCTCCGCCAGCAGTTCCGCGAGCGCCGCGCCGTCCCCCGCGGCGGCGCGCCGGGCCAGGTCCTCGGTCAGCGCCGCATCCGGCACGGCAGGCCCCCTTGGAGTCGATCTCAGGGCAGGCATGATAGTCCCATGCACTCCGCCGAGCGGATCGGCCGCTACCGGATCGAACGGTGTCTGGGCACCGGTGCCTTCGGCACGGTGTGGCTGGCCCGGGACGACGACCTCGACGCCCTGGTGGCGGTGAAGGTCCTCGCCGAGAACTGGGCGCACCGCCTCGACGTGCGCGAGCGGTTCCTGTCCGAGGCGCGGCTGCTGCGCAAGGCCGGCTCGCCCCGGGTGGTGCAGGTCTACGACATCGGTGAACTGCCCGACGGCAGGCCGTACTTCGTCATGGAGCACGCCGACGCGGGCACGCTCGCCGATCTGCTCGCCGCCGGTCCGCTGCCCGTGCCGGAGGCGCTGCGGCTGACCGCGCTCGCCGCGCGCGGCGCCCACGCCCTGCACGAGGCGGGCATCGTGCACCGGGACGTCAAGCCCAGCAACGTCCTGCTGCGCACCGCGCCGGACGGCACCCGGCGGGTGCTGCTCGCCGACCTGGGGCTGGCCAAGTCCCTGGCCGAGGCCTCCGGGCTGACCCTGGCGGCGGGTTCGGCCGGGTACCGGCCGCCCGAGCAGGCCGGTCCGGGTGCGGGCATCGACGCGCGGGCCGACGTCTACAGCCTGGGCGCGGTCGGGTACGAGCTGGTCACGGGCGTGGTCCCGGCGGCGCCGGGCAGCGTCGTACCGCCCGGGCGTCTGCGGCCCGGACTGGACGCGGGCGTCGAGCGGGCGCTGATGCGGGCGCTGGAACCCGACCGCGAGCGGCGCTGGCCGGATGCCGGGGCGTTCGCGGACGAACTGGAGCGGCTGGAGCGGCGGGAGCGGACGGCCGGTGCGGGGCCGGCCGGCACCCGGCCGCGCGCCCGCCGCCGAGTGCCGGCCGTAGTGGCCGTGGTGGCGGCGGTTGCGGCGCTCGGCATCGCGGGCGTGGCCCTGGTGCCGACGCTGCGGCCCGGTCCGGCGCCGGACGTGCCCGTCGCCGACGCCACCGGCCGGATCGCGGTGCGGGTGCCGGCCGGCTGGGCGCGGCAGCTGCGGGACTCCGGCTGGGACCCGGCCGTGCTCGGCCTGCCCGCCGGGCACGAACCGGCGCTCGCCGTCGCCGACGACCTGGCCCGCTGGCAGGATCCGGGGGCCGGCGTGGACGGCGTCTTCGTCGGGCTGAGCGACCACGGCGACCTCACGGCCCGGGTGAACGCCATCGGCCACGCCGGCTGCCACTACGACGGCAGCCGTGCCTACGCCGACCCCCGCTTCACGGGCGTCGTCCGTTCCTGGAGCCGCTGCCCCGGCGGCGGCCGGATCACCGAGAGCGCGCTGGTCCCGTCCGCCGCCGGCGCGAGCGACCGGGTGTACGTGCAGATCCGGCGGCACGACGGCGAGGACGCGACCGCTCGCATACTCCGCGCCCTGCGGGTGACCTGACTCCGTACGGGTGAACACCACCGGGCCCGGGAGCGGGAAGACATGCCCGCGAGGAAGGCGCGGCGGACCCCGGAGCGGAAAATCCGCGAACGCCGCGAACTTTCCGCCCGGATCGCGCATCGGACCTCGATGACGGCGCACCCGGGCGCCGGACGCACGCGCCGCGTGCGACGAACCTTGCAGGAGCGTGGAACATGGCGTACACGTCCCCGTCCCGTCACCGCACCGCCGTGCTCGCGAGCGCGCTCGCCGTGCTGGGCCTGCTGACCGCCTGCGGCAACGGCGGCAGCACCACGAGCGCGCCGCAGAAGGTGCCGGGCACCGCCGCGCCCGCGACCGGTGACGCCACGAACGGCGACACGGCGAACGGCGGCACGACGACCGGTGCGGCGCCCGCCACGAGCACGCCGGCCGGCGACCGCACCGCGCGTCCGGGCCGTCCGGCCACCGGCACCGGCTCTCCCCCGGCCGCGACCGGCCCCGCCACGACGGCCGGCACCCCCGGCACAGCGCGCGGCGGCAGCCGCTGCCACACCTCCGAACTGCGGGCCACGGTGGGCCGCAACGACCCCGGCGCCGGGCAGGAGAACTTCCCGGTGGTCCTCACCAACGTCTCGGGCCGCACCTGCACGGTGTACGGCTATCCGGGCGCCGCGTTCACGGACGCCTCCGGCCGGCAGCTCGGTGCGGACCCGATGCGTTCGCCGGGTTCGCCCGCGTCGGTGAGGCTCACGCCGGGCGCGAGCGCCTGGGCGGGCCTGAGCTTCTCCAACCCCGAGGTGAGCGAGGCGAGGGCGGCGACACCGGCCACGCTGATCGTGACCCCGCCCGACGAGCGCGACTCCCTGAAGGTGCGGTGGACGGCGGGGCCGGTCCCGGTGGGCGGCAACGCCTCCTCGGTGACCGTGACGGTCCTGCGTCCGGGGACCGGCCCCTGACACGGTCCGGGTGCCGGCCCCTGACGCCCCCCGGGTACCGGGCTGACGCGTCCGGTGCCCGCCCATCGGTGCGGACCTGACACCTCCGTTTGCTTTGATGTGCGGGCACCGTCGACCGTGTCCGGAGGACCGAGCCCTGAACAGCGCGTTCGCAGAGATCCTGTCCGTCGTCCTGCTCGTCGCGGTCCTCGTCTGGGCCGTCGTGCGGCCCTTCGGGCTGCCCGAGGCGGTCATGGCGGTCCCCGCGGCCGCGGTGGCCGTGGCGACGGGCGTCATCTCGCCGGCCCACGCCCGGGCCGAGGCCGAACGGCTCGGGCCGGTGGTCGGCTTCCTCGCCGCCGTCCTGGTCATCGCCCACTTCTGCGACGCCGAGGGGCTGTTCCGGGCGTGCGGGGCGTGGACGGCCCGCTGGGCCCGGGGCCGGCCGGTGAAGCTGTTGACGGCGGTGTTCGCGCTGGCCTCAGCGATCACGGCGGTACTCAGCCTGGACGCCACGATCGTGCTGCTGACCCCGGTGGTGTTCGCCACCGCCGCCCGCACCGGCGTACGCCCCAAGCCGCACGTGTACGCCTGCACCCACTTGTCCAACACGGCGTCGCTGCTGCTGCCCGTGTCCAACCTGACGAACCTGCTGGCGTTCGCGGCCAGCGGACTGAGCTTCACCCGGTTCGCCGCGCTGATGGCGCTGCCCTGGCTGGTGGCGATCGGCGCCGAGTACCTGGTCTTCCGGCGCTTCTTCGCCCACGACCTGGCGGCCGCGGCGCCCGCGCCGGACCCCGGCGAGCCGCCCGCGCTGCCGCTGTTCGCGCTGGTCACGGTGGCCTGCACGCTGGCCGGCTTCGTCGTCGCCTCGCTGTTCGGCGTGGAACCGGCGTGGGCGGCGCTGGCCGGCGCCCTGGTGCTCGCCGGGCGCGCGCTGCTGCGCGGCCGGGCCACGCCGGTGACGGTGGTGCGGGCGGCGGCGCCCGCCTTCCTGGCGTTCGTCCTGGCGCTCGGCGTCGTCGTGCGCGCGGTGGTCGACCACGGGCTCGCCGACGCCCTCGGGCACGTGCTGCCCGGCGGCACCGGCCTGGCGGCGCTGCTCGGGACCGCCGCGGTGGCCGCCGTCCTGGCCAATCTGATCAACAACCTGCCCGCGGTGCTGGTGCTGCTGCCGCTGGCCGCGCCGGCCGGTCCGGGCGCGGTGCTCGCGGTGCTGCTGGGCGTCAACATCGGCCCGAACCTGACCTACGCCGGTTCGCTGGCGACCCTGCTGTGGCGCAGGATCGTCCACCAGCACGAGCACGGGGTGGACCTGAAGGAGTTCACCCGGCTGGGTCTGCTGGCCGTACCGAGCGCGCTCGTGCCCGCGGTGGTGGCACTGTGGGGGGCGCTGCGGATCGTGTAGCCGCGGACGCTGTCCGCGCGGTGTGCGCGGCCGAGGACTGCGCGCAGTGTGCGCGCGGCGAGGACCTCGCGCAGTGGTGTGCGCGGCCGAGGACTGCGCGTAATGTACGCGACTGCGCGCAGTGTGCGAGGCACGAAGGTGAGGGAGCCGCCGTATGCGTGTGATCGCCTGGCTCGTCGAGGGCACCTGGCCCTCCTGTGTGGACGCCGTCCGCGCCCACGCGCCCGAGACCGCCGAGGTGGTGCTGCTGCACGTCAGCGGGGAGGAGGTGCCCGCGCTGGCACACGGGGCGTTCGCCGGGCTGCTCGGCCGCGGTCACCCCCGGGGGCACCGTCCGGCCGGGGACTGGGGCAGCGACCCGGGCGACCGGGTGGCCGCCCTGGGCGGCGCGTCGGCGGCCCGGCTGCTGGATGCCGCCGCGGCCCGGCTGGGCCGTCCGTGCGTCCGGCTGGAGCGGACGGGGCGGCCCGAGCACGAGGTGGTCACCGCCGCGGAGGGCGCCGATCTGCTGGTACTGGCCCGCGACGGCGACCGGGCCCGGCTCGGCCCGCACAGCCTGGGACCGGCCGTCCGCTTCGCCGTCGACCACGCCCCCTGCCCCGTCCTCCTGGTC
>NZ_LR732655.1 GCF_902506575.1 Streptomyces mexicanus
TCGGTGACGTCCACGCCGAACGCGGCGGCGATGTCATCCTCCTTGAGCCCGGAGATGGGCCGTCCGACCTCGCAGGCGCGCAGCCGGATGACGGCGCCGACCACTTCACCCGGCAGGTGCGCTGGCTGTGGGAGAACCGCGGCATGCCCGGCCGCACCATCGTCGTCAAGGCCACCCCGCATGAGGGCATGCCCAACGACCTGTCGCTGCTGCTGCGCGCCTGCGAGGTCGGACGGCCCATCTCCGGGCTCAAGGAGGATGACATCGCCGCCGCGTTCGGCGTGGACGTCACCGACGTCACCATCAGGGAGGTCGTCCGGCAGTACGGGCGTGAGGGCGGCCCCGCCTGGAAGGAGGTCGACGTCACCCCCGACGCCAACGAGCGGCGCCGCAAGGCCCCCACCCGTCACGAGTGGTGGGCCGACCGGATCGGTGCCGTCGGCGGCCCCATCCCAGGCTCGCAGTTCGCCAAGGAAGTCCGCGACAACGAGCGCAAGGTCACCCACTACATCGCCCAGGTCCCCGACGACATGGGCGAGCCGCGCATCAACCTGCACGCCCTGGCGGCCGCGCTGAAGACCAAGTACGACGAAGGCCGGCTGTTCGTCACCGTCGACGGCAACCAGATCCTGGTCTCCCTGTGGGACTGCAGCCCGCTGGCGCAGGTCTTCCCCGCCACCCGGGAACTGCTCACTCCCGACGCGGATGGCCGGTGGGTGACCGGCTACCTCGGCAACGGCCAGCCCGCCCGCAACCGCGTCTACACCGACCGGGGAGCCGCCCACGGCCTGTTCGTCGCCCCCTCCGGCGGTGGCAAGACGCAGCTGATGGCCCTGCACGTCGCGGCCGACGCCCTATTCGGCGCCGTCGTCTGGCTGGCCACGGAGGCACCGGATGAGAAGACCGCCGCGCTGGGCAAGCACACCGACCGCTACGGCGTCGGCGCGCTCTACATGATCCGGCTCCTGCGAGCCCTGGACGCGCTCATGGAGATCCGCGGCGAGATGCCGTGGGAGGACGGCCAGATCCACGAGTGGGACCCGACCCGGCCGGGCTGCCCCTACCGGATGCTGTCCGCCTACCTCGACGAGTTCCTCTCCGCCGCCCGCAACGGCGACTACGGCGCGGAGATCATGGACCTCGCCGAGCGGGTGTCGGTCAAGGGCCGCAAGTACGGCATCGGCATCAAAGTGGCCGGCCAGTCCATCTACGTGCAGGACGGGTTCACGCAGCTGCTGTGCGAGAACCTCCGCGAGAACTGCATCCCCGTCGTCTTGAAGGTCGCGCCGAAGAAGGTCACCGACATGTTCAAGGCCCTCGGCATCCCGCCCGAGTACATCCCCGACCCCCTGCCCCGCTCCTTCTCCACCGAAGAAAAGGGCCGGATCGAGCGGATCATGCGCGGCGAGCCGGAGCCGCCCGCCGACTCCAACACCGGCGGCGCCGGATGGATCGTCGAAGCCAAGCAGCCCGAGGTCCTGCGCACGCTGTTCATGGACTCCAAGGCAGGCATCGACGGCTACTTCCCCGACACCATCGCCACCCTCACCGACCACGAGATCCGCGAACTGGAAGCGCGGGACCTGTGGTTCGACTGGACCGAGCCGCCCCGGCCCGGCGAGTTCGGCCCCGAGCCGAGCGACGACGAGGGCGAGGACGGCTACGACGACGGAGCTCCCAGGAAGAGCGGCGGCAAGCGCCGCGGCGGTGGGAAATCCGCCGCTCGACGCGACGCGGTCACCTCTCCCCGCCAGGCGCTGGAAGCCATCAAGAACCTCTCCGGCGTCTGACCCACCCCACACCCCGATCCGCAGGGCCCGGCCACACCGGCCGGGCCCTGCTCACATCTGGAAGGACACACCGCCCGTGGCCGTATCGATCTCCGCCGTCGTCCTGCTCGGCATCGTCGTCTTCGTCCTCATCCGCCTCGGCTACGTCCGCGTCGGGCCCGCCCTGGCCTGCGCCGGGTTCGGCTTCTTCCTCGCCTCAACCGGCGCCGCGCCCGCCATCAGCGACGCGATCAGCACCGTCACCGGCTGGATCTCCAGCATCTGACACCGCACCGGCCGCCGGCGTCGAAGGCGCCACCCACCCCACCCCCGTGCCTTCGACGCCGGCGGCCGGTGCGGTGTCAGATGCTGGAGATCCAGCCGGTGAC
>NZ_LR732656.1 GCF_902506575.1 Streptomyces mexicanus
ATGTCGTGGCGGATGGCGAGGGCACGGGCCTGTTCGGTGCGGCCCCGGGCGAGCAGGAAGCTCAGCGACTCGGGCAGGGCCTTGATCAGGACGGGGACGAACAGCAGCGGGACCACGCACACCCAGAAGGCGGAGCGCCAGCCGACCGGCTCCACCAGCCACTTGGCGACGTAGGCGGAGAGGATGCCGCCGGCGTGGTGGGCGGTCATCAGGGCACCGATGGTCAGGGCGCCCCGGCCGCCGCGGGCGTAGTCGGAGACCATGGAGATCGCCGTGGGCAGCAGTCCGCCGAGGCCGACGCCGGCCAGGGTCCGGCCGAGGCCGAAGACCGCGACCGAACCGGACAGCGCGCAGATCCCCGAGGCCAGCGAGAACAGGGTGACGCAGCCGATCATCAGCGTCTTGCGGCCGACGCGGTCGGCGACCGTGCCAGCCGCCAGGGCACCGACCAGCATGCCGAACGTGGCGTAGCTGCCCAGGTCTCCGGCCTGGCCCGGGGTGATGCCGAGGGCCTTGGTCGCGAGCATGTGCGGCAGTACCGAGCCGTAGATGAACATGTCGAGGCCGTCGAAGAGCACGGCGGTCCAGCACAGGCCGACGACCAGCAGGGCCACTGTGCGGCCGCGGGGAGACGGGGAGGGTGAGGGGGACATCGTTGTTACCTCTCATGCGTGGTGCACCAGACGCTAGAAAGCCGCCCTGAAAGAGTCAACGCTTTTGTCAACAATCTCAGCGACAATCAAGCCGTGCCGGGCGCCGGCAGCTGTGGAGCGTGTGCGCGAGGGGGCTGCACACCGACCAGGTGTGCAGCCCCCTCGGGCGGGTCAGCGCGGTGTCATGCCACGGGCGGTGTGCCGTGGGTGTGGAAGGACGCGATGGTCTGCAACCCCCAGGCCTGGCCCTTGGCCCGCTCGGCCTCGGTCCAGGTGATCAGCGGCCAGTCGGGGGCCAGCACCAGCCGGGTGAGCGGGTTGCACAGCTCGACGCGGTTGCCGCCGGGTTCGTAGACGTACAGGAAGAACGTCTGCTGGATGGCATGCTTGTGCGGGCCGGTCTCGATGAACACCCCGGTGTCGATGGCGAGGTCGGCGGCGCGCAGGATGTCCTCGCGGGTGTCGGTGGCGAAGGCGATGTGGTGCAGCCGGCCCGAGGTGCCCGTCCAGTCCTCGGTGTAGACGACGTCGTAGGACTTGTTCGTGAACGTCAGCCAGCGGGCCGCGATCCGGCCGCTGTCGAGCCGGATCTGCTCGGTGGGCCGGGCGCCGAGCACGTGCTGCTGGAACTCGGCGTTGGCGAGCACGTCGGCGGCGAGGAAGTTCACGTGGTCCAGGCGCCGCACGCCCACCCCCCGGTTGGGTTTGGCCTGGGGCTGGTTCTTCAGCGCGGGCCGCAGCTCCTCGGGGGCCCGGTAGTGCTCGCTCTCCCAGTACAGGGCGTGTTCGTGCCCGTCCGGGTCGGTGGTGACGTACAGCTTGCCGAGCCCGGGTTCGTCCTCGGTCCAGTGGCCGGTGCCGCCCGCCTCCTCGACCGCCTTCACCCGGCGCTGGAGTGCTTCCTCGCTGGAGGTGCGCAGGGCGAGCCGGCCGAGGCCGGGTCGCTCGCGGGCGGTCAGGACGAGACTGTGGTGCTCGTAGTCGTCGAAGGTGCGCAGGTAGACGGTGTCGCCGTCCTGGCCGCTGACCGTGAGCCCGAGGAAGTCGGTGAAGAAGCCGACGCTGGCGTCCAGGTCCGGGGTGAACAGCTGGGCGTGGCCGACATGGGCGATGTCACCGAGAGGCGGAGCCATCAGTGCCTCCATGAGGAAGTGCGGGAGTGGGGCCGGCGGTGGCGGGCCGGGGGAAGACGGTGCCGTCGAAGATCTTGCGGGCGGTGCGCACGACGGCGGTCCGGCGCACCGTGACACGTGTGCCGTCGTCGCAGGCATCGACCTCGGCGTCCAAGTCCAGGAATCCGGCGGGGTGTTCGATGCGCACGCGGGACGAGGCGGGCGGGCGGGCGCTGCCCTCCGCGACGCCGCCCGCCCCCCCCAGGCCCGCGGCGGCGCCCCGCGCGGCGAGCACGCCGACGGACGGGGGGCCGCGCACCGGGGTGGAGGGGCGGGGCAGCACGGCGCCGCCGCCCCGCCGCGGGGGCGCCCGGGGGGGG
>NZ_LR732657.1 GCF_902506575.1 Streptomyces mexicanus
CATGTACACGGTCCTGGTCTGACCCGGGCGCGCGCCGCCGGGGCGATCGACGGCGCCGCGCACCCGGGTCAGACCAGGACCGTGTACATGAGCAGCGACATGCCCAGGCCCATGACGGCGACGATCGTGGACAGGACGGACCAGGTCTTGATGTTCTGGGCGACGCTCATGCCGAAGTACTCCTTGGAGAGCCAGAAGCCGGCGTCGTTGACGTGCGAGAAGAACAGGGACCCGGCACCGACGGCCAGCGCGATGAGGGACGCCTCCACCGTCGGGGCACCGGCCGCCAGAGGAGCCATGATCCCGGCGGCGGCCGTGGTGGCGACGGTGGCCGAGCCGGCGGCCAGCCGGATCAGCACGGCCAGCAGCCAGCCCAGGACGAGGACCGGCATGTGCGCCTCGGCGGCGGCCTTGCCGATGGCGTCGGCCACACCGGTGTCCACGATGAGCTGCTTGAAGCCGCCGCCCGCGCCGACGATCAGCAGGATGCCGGCGACGGCGGGCAGCCCCGCGGTGACGATGCCGCGTACCTCGGCCCGGCTGCGCCCCAGCCCCCAGCCGAAGAGGGCCATGGCGACCAGCACGGCGAGGAACATCGCCACAAGCGGGGTGCCGAGGAAGTCGAGCAGCCGGTCGTACCAGGCCGAGCCGGGGAAGGCGATGTCCGCGATCGATTTGGCGAGCATCAGCACGACCGGCAGCGCGATCACACCGAGCGACGCCCCGAATCCGGGCGTACGGACCGCCGTCGGCCCGTCCGTGCCCTGATCCGTGTTCGTGCCCGTGCCCTTGCCCTCGCCCTGGGACCTCATCAGTGACGCCACCAGTTCGGCGGGCGCCTCGGTGCGCACGTGCCGGGAGATGAACTTCGCGTACAGCGGACCCGCCACGATCACCGTGGGGATCGCCGCGACCAGGCCGAGTCCGAGCGTGGTGCCGATGTCGGCCTTCAGCGCGCCGACCGCGACCAGCGGACCGGGGTGCGGCGGCACGAACGCGTGCAGCGTCCCCAGTCCGGCCAGTGCCGGAACGGCCAGCAGCACCAGCGGCGTACGGGTGCGGTGGGCCATGACCACGATGATCGGGATCAGCAGGACGAGGCCGACCTCGAAGAACATCGGAAGACCGATGATCGCGGCGATCAACGCCATGGACCAGGGCAGCAGCCGCGGCCCGGACCGGGAAGCGATGGTGTCCACGATCCGGTCGACGGCACCGGAGTCCGCGAGCAGTTTGCCGAGGATCGCGCCGAGGGCGATCAACGCGCCGGTGGAACCGAGAGTCGCGCCCATGCCGTTGCCGAACGACTCGACGACCTTGGCCAGTTCGGCGCCCGAACCGATGCCGAGGACGATGGATCCGCCGATCAGGGCGATGAACGGATGGAAGTCGCACAGCGCGATGAGGGAGACGATCACGGCGATCGCCACGGCGACCATGACGATCAGCCGGGTGTCGTGTCCGGTCCACGGCGCGGCTGCCAGGGGCAGGGCGAACGAGGCCATCATGCGGGGTGTCCTTACGTCGTTGTAAGAGGCGGCGGACGTCCGCGCGCCGCAGGGTGGGGGCTCAGCAGCCGGAACCGGCCTCGTGGGCCGCCTCGGCGGCGCCGGTGTCGTAGGAGTCGAGGACCTCGACCTTGGCTCCGGAGGGCGAGGAGGGGTCGAAGCGGTAGCCGAGCCACTCGCCGACCAGGCGGCGCGCGAGTTCCAGCCCGATGACCCGCTGGCCCATGGTGAGCACCTGGGCGTTGTTGCTGAGCACGGCGCGTTCGACGGAGAAACTGTCGTGCGCGGTCACCGCGCGGACACCGCGCACCTTGTTCGCGCTGATCGCGACGCCCAGCCCGGTGCCGCAGAACAGCAGCGCGCGGTCGGCCCGGCCCTCGGCGACGAGCCGGGCCGCCGTGACCCCGATGTGCGGATAGGCGGTGTGTTCGTCCTCGCCGACTCCGATGTCCTGCACGTGGGCGACCCGGGGATCGGCCTCCAGGTCGGCCTTGATGGCCTCCTTGTAGGCGTATCCGGCGTCGTCGCTGCCGATGACGATGCGCAGCGGGGCGGGAGTGGGGGTGGTGGTCCGGTCGGGGTCGGTC
>NZ_LR732658.1 GCF_902506575.1 Streptomyces mexicanus
CGGGGGAGGTGGTGGGTGCGCGGGGAAGGTGGTGGGTGAACGCGCGTGTCACCCGGCGGTTAGCGTGGCGTCCGCAAGCGATGAGCGGTGGAGAGCGAGGCGGCGGATGCGCGCGGTGGTGTTCGAGCGGTACGGGGAGCCCGCCGAGGTGCGCGAGGTGCCCGACCCCGCACCCGCGGAGCACGGGGTCGTGGTGCGGGTCGAGGCCAGCGGGCTGTGCCGCAGCGACTGGCACGGCTGGCAGGGCCACGACCCGGACATCGCCCTGCCGCACGTGCCCGGGCACGAGCTGGCGGGTGTCGTGGAGGCCGTCGGTGCCCGCGTGACCCGCTGGGCGCCCGGCGACCGCGTGACCGTGCCGTTCGTCTGCGCCTGCGGCACCTGTGCCGCCTGCGCGGCCGGCGACCAGCAGGTGTGCGAGCGGCAGACCCAGCCCGGATTCACCCACTGGGGCTCCTTCGCCCAGTACGTCGCGCTCGACCACGCCGACGTCAACCTCGTTGCCGTGCCTGAGCAGCTCTCCTTCGCCACGGCCGCCGGGCTCGGCTGCCGGTTCGCCACCGCCTACCGCGCGGTCGTCCAGCAGGGGCGTGTCCGCGCCGGGCAGTGGGTGGCCGTGCACGGCTGCGGGGGCGTCGGCCTGTCCGCGGTGATGATCGCGGCCGCTGCCGGGGCGCGCGTGGTCGCGGTCGACATCTCGCCGCGGGCCCTGGAGCTGGCGCGCGACTTCGGTGCCGCCGCCTGCGTGGACGCCTCCGGTGTGCCGGACGCGGCGGAGGCGGTCCGCGAGGTGACGGGCGGTGGCGCGCACCTCTCCCTCGACGCGCTCGGCTCACCCGCCACCTGCGCCGCCTCCGTCGACAGCCTGCGCCGCCGCGGCCGGCACGTGCAGGTCGGCCTGCTGCCCTCGGCCACCGGCACCACCCCGGTCCCGATGGCCCGCGCGATCGCGCTGGAGCTGGAACTGCTCGGCAGCCACGGCATGGCCGCGCACGCCTACCCCGAGATGCTGCGGCTGGTGGCGGAGGGCGTCCTGCGCCCCGACCGGCTGGTGACGTCGGTCATCGCACTGGACGCCGTACCGGAGGCGCTCGCGGCGATGGGCACGGCCCCGGGAGCGGGGATCACGGTCGTCGAGCCCTGGCGCTGAGCGGCGCCGGCCTCACGGGCGGGCGGGGTCAGTCGGCTCTGCGGCCGCGGGTGCCGGGCCGGGCGGCCGCCCAGGCGCGGACGGTGTCGGCGTACCAGAAGGGCCTGCCGCCCTCCACGTGGTCGGGTGGCGGCAGCAGGCCGTGCTTGCGGTAGGAGCGCACGGTGTCCGGCTGGACCCGGATGTGCGCCGCGATCTCCTTGTACGACCAAAGCCGTGCGTCGGTCATGAGGACACCTCCCTGCGCGCGCCACGGCGGCGGCCGGGAGGGCCGTCCCAGGGAGCCGGGCGCGGCCGGCGATCATCAGCCTGTGCCCGGTGAACGACACCGGCGGAACACCGGCAAGTGCCTGTCACCCACGTGTGGCGGGGTGTTCGCGGACGGGAGACGGATGTGACGGACGTGTTGCGCTTGTGACAGAGCTGATGCCCGCAGCCGGCCGTCAGAGCTGATGCCCGCGGCGGGCCGACGGGCTCCGATGCGGCGTCGGCCCGCCTCGATATGGCGTCGGCCCACCCTCCTGCCGTCCGTATGTCCGGACAATGTGTTGACAGGCGTTCTGCTCCGGCACTAGAACCAGGGGAGTCGAAGTCAGTGCAGTCCTGGAAGACGAACCGGGGAGCCGACGCGAGGGGAAGCCGATGCCCGACGGCCCGACCGCCCCGGCCGCGCGGTGCGGCCCGTGCCGCCGTGCGCACGGCCGTACGCACGTTCCCCGTGCGCGACGGCGAGTGGCGCGTGGCCGCGGCCCCCGGCGGTTGTACCGTGCAGGTACATCACGGCACGGCGGACGGCGACTTGCGAACCCCGGGCGGGGGCGGGATCCGGGTGCGGGCACCCGGCCGGCCCGTGCCGCCCGGCCCACGATCGCCTCCGGCGCGGCAGGCCGCTTCGCCCTGGCAGGAGCGAAGCGCGAGCGCAGACTCCCCGCCCGCTACGGCCCCGCGCCGGAGG
>NZ_LR732603.1 GCF_902506575.1 Streptomyces mexicanus
GCGCGGAGGCGGCGCCTAGGCGCAGCGGCGGGGGGGGCGGGCCCCCCCCCCCCCCCCCCCGCGCCCCCCCCCGCCCCCCCCCCCCCCGCGGGCCCCCCCCCGCCCCCCCCCGCCCCCCCCCGCCGCCGCCCCCCCGCCCCCCCCGCCCCCCGCCGAGGCGATGGGGAGCGCCCACCGCCACGCGGCGGCGACCCGCGTGGACGTCCGGGTGGGCGTGCACGGCGACCTGCTGCACCTCAGCGTCTACGACGACGGAAAGGGCCTGCCCCCGGACACCACGCTGCAAGGGCTACGCGCGGCAGGCCACTTCGGCCTGGTCGGCATGGTCGAGCGGGCGGCCGCCGCGGGCGCCCGCATCCGCATCGGCCGCGGCCCCCACGCGAAGGGCACGGAGGTCCGCCTGGAACTGCCGCTGACGCCCGTGACGACACCGCCGACGACCTGAGCGACCGAGCGACCGAGCGACCCGGAGAGATCCGAGAGGAGGCAAGCGATGCAAGGCCCGCCCCCACCACCCGCACCAACCACAGTTCCGACGCCACCACCCACACCCCTGCGGGTGATCGTGGCCGACGACAACCCGGTCGTCCGCGCCGGCCTGACCGCCCTGCTCTCCGGCCGCCCCGGCATCACGGTCGTGGCGGAGGCGGCCGACGGCGGCGCGGCCTGCGAGGCCGCCGAACGCCACCGCCCCGACGTGGTCCTGCTCGACGTCCGCATGCCGGGCATGGACGGCCTCTCGGCCCTGCCCCGTCTGGTCCGGCTGGCCGCAGTGCTGATGCTCACCTACAGCCGTGAGTCGGAGATCGTCCAGGAATGCCTGCGCCGGGGCGCGAGTGGCTATCTGGTCCACGGCGAGTTCACGGCCGACCAGCTGCTGGCCGCGGTCCGGGCCGTCAAGGAGGGAGGGGCTCACTTCACGTCCACGGCGGCGGGGGCACTGGGGTTGGGAAGTGCACGTGCACACGCTACAAGCGTGGCAACGACCAAAGATGACATGAGTTCTGCCGAAGTGCTTTCGCAACTGCAACCGAGTGTGGCACAGTCCTCGTCTGGGTGGACAGCGGGCCGTCCGGCCGCCGTCGACAGAGCGAGGTTCCGACTCAGCGCGAGGGAGGCGGAGATCATGGACCTCATCGCGTCCGGCATGACCAACCATCAGATCGCCGCCGCCTGCTTCATCAGCGAGAAGACGGTCAAGAACCACATCAACCGCATCTTCGCCAAGCTCCACAGCACCAGCCGCGCCGAGGCCGCCGCCAAGTGGCTGGGCACGGCCCCGGGCCCGTCGTCGCGAGGAGTGGGGTGAGTCGTATGACGACATCGCTCTGGGCCCGGATTTGGGCCCACGGACCCTCGGCCGAACGGCACTCCGGGGCGTACGGTCCCGGTGCCGCAAGCGGCACCGACACGGAACCCGGAGGGGATCACCATGAGCGACCTGCTGCTGAAGACCGCGGTGGCCACCAGGACCCGCCTGCACGGCTGGAAGAACACCACGGTCGAGGCGATGAAGCGCCGAGCCGGCGACAAGGGCCAGACCGCGGTCGAGTACCTCGGGATCATCGCCGTGGTGGTGGCGATTGTGCTGGCTATTACGGGGACGAGTATCGGTTCGACGATCCTCGGGAAGATCACGGGCTTGATCGCCAAGGTCGGGAATTGATTGTTTCTCGACGTTACGGCGACACAGGGCAGGCCTTCCCCATCTACATCACAGTGGTGGCGGGCCTGCTCTTTCTTGCGCTTGCTTACTTCGCAGTGGGACAGGCGACGGTCAACCGAAGCGCTGCTCAGACGGCTGCCGACGCGGCCGCGTTGGCAGCTGCGCAGGACACTCGGAAGCAGCTTGCCGACGAGTGGGTGAAAGAGGTGCTCGACCCGACCAAGTGGCTGGACATCTTCCAAGGCATTGGTCAAGGACGCCACTCCTCGTGCTGGCGAGCCTCTCAACTGGCACAAGAAAACCACGCTAGTCTGCGCGGCTGTGATCCGGAGGGCCTGTTGGGCTACAGGGTCGAGGTCCGCACGAACGAGTCCATGGGCAAGTCACTGGTTCCGATCACGGAGACGACGCACTCGACAGCGTACGCCACTGCCGTCATTGAGCCGCTCTGCAGCTTCACGCCCCCGGCCGAGCGTAAGGGGCCTCTTGAGCTGCCCACCCTCACCTGCAAAAACAAGCCATGGAACTTGGACCCGAAGCACCTCACTGACCTTCCTGAGCCCCAAGACCTCTTCGACGTCCACCTGGTCGACCGATAAGCGAACGACAAGTGACGAAGGAAGCAGAGCGATGAGTATTCGGTTCACTGCGCAGGCCCGCAGGGGGTTGGTCGCATTGGCTGTTGGGGCCGGCTTGGTCCTCGGGGCGGTTGGTTGTGGTGGTGGGGGCGCTGAGGACAAGAAGCCTGAGGCTTCAGCGTCTGCTTCGCAGCACCACATGTCCAATCCGAGCACTCAAGAGGGAACGTCTGATACTCCTTTGGCCGAGCTGAGGGGGCCAGACGGGCTGGTCCTTCAAGTCACCGCCGCCAGCCCAGACTCTGGGGGATTCGTGACCATAAACGGAACCCTGAAGAACGACAGCGGGAAGACAGTCGTCGTTCCGGTCGCGCTGAGGGGGGACGAGACCGAGATCGTCAAGCACGGCACTTCTCTCGGTGGCGCAACGCTGATCGATGCGCAGGGGAAGAAGCGCTATTACGTGCTGCGTGACACCGACGGGCGGCCACTGACTACGACGGATCTGTCAACGATCGAAGGGGGCCAAACCATCCCCGTCTTCATGCAATTCCCCTCCCCACCCGCCAGCACCACCGAAGTGACCCTCCAACTCCCCACCTTCTCCAGCGCCCTCATCAAGATCTCCGGCTGAGGCGGCCACCCATGACCACCTACACCAAGCGAACCCGCCCCCGCCTGGCCGTCACCCTCACCGCCGCCACGATCCTGGCCGCCGGCAACCTCTACGGGGCCGCCATGGCCCACGCGGACGGCGGCCCCAGCGAACCCCCCGGCACGGAGCCCTCCGCCTCCGCGCCCGTCCAGGTGGACCCGAAGGACCCCGACCTCAAGCTGCCCGAGGGCGCCACGCTCGCCGCGCCGAAGGTGCTGGACATCAAGTCGGTGGTCGAGGACAAGGGCGGTGAGGAGCGCCGCGAGGACACCAACACGGACGTGACGTTCGCGCTGCAGGCCGAGGTGCTGTTCCCCAAGGACAGCGCGAAGCTGAGCGACCAGGCGAAGGCGCGCCTCGACGCGATCGCGCGGGAGATCCAGAAGCAGCATGCGACGCAGGTCCGCGTCTTCGGCTTCACCGACAACCTCGGCAGCCACGAACACGGCGTGGTCCTGTCCAAGCAGCGCGCCAACGCCGTTCAGGACGTGCTCTCGCAGGAGCTGAACGACCCGAACATCACGTTCGACGTCCGTGGCTACGCCGAGGACTACCCCATCGCGGACAACTCCACCGAGGAGGGGCGCAGGAAGAACCGCCGGGTGGAGGTGACGTTCCCGCGCACGGAGAGCTGAGCCCTCAGGCGGGTCGCCCTACAGCAGATGGTCGGCCTTCCCCGCCTTGATCTCGCGGATCAGCGCGCGGAGGGCGTCTGTGCTGTCGACCAGCGGCCGGTCCTCCTGGCCGGCGACGGCGATGTAGGCGTTGCCTTCGGCGTCGGTGCCTATGCGGAAGCAGTTGTTCCCTTCTCCGCAGAAGGGGTCTTCCCAGTGGATCTCAGCCATGGCGCGTTGTCCTCACAGTTCGCGGGCGACGGTCCGAATGAGGTCGCGGGAGGCTGCGGGTGGCAGGGCCGCGTCATCCATCCAGTCCAGGTGAGCACGGTACTTGGTGAGCTGCGCTTCGGCATCGGTGAACTCCGGGCCGTGCGCGGAGTCGAGTTGCACGGTGTCGAGCTGGGGGACGACGCCGTTGGCGTACAGCAGCGCGTGCCCGGCGCCGGGGAATCCGCTGACGCTCGTGGGGATGATCCGTACGTCAATGCCCTTCTGCTCGGACCGAGCGGCCAGGTGATCGAGTTGGCGGCGGGTTACTTCCGCGCCGCCGAACCGCATGCGCAAGGCTGCCTCGTGGACGTAGGCGGTGTACGGAAGGGGCCGTTCCCGTTCGAAGACCTGCTGCCGCGCCATCCGGTGTGCCACGCGCAGCTCGACTTCGAGCCGGCTCAACGGTGGCAGTACGGCGGCGAAGACGCCGCGGGCGTAATCCTCGGTCTGGAGCAGCCCTGGAACGTGCATGAACTGGACGGTCCGCACCCGTGTGGCGTGCCATTCCAGCTCGGCGATGTCCAGCAGCCCGGCCGGGAGGGTGCCTCGGTACTGCTCCCACCAGCCCCGTTCTTTGCCCTCGGCTATGGCGACCAGGGCGTCGATGTAGTCGCTGTCCGCGCAGGAGTAGTTGCATGCCAGCGTGCGGATGCGCTCCGCCGAGAACGGCCGGATGCCCGATTCCATGTTGGACAGCCGGGTCCGTTCGATCCCGAGCAGACCGGCCGCGTACTCGGTGGTGACTCCCGCCGCGAGCCGCATCTTGCGCATCTCCGCGCCCAGCCGCTTCTGACGCTCCGTCGGCGTGCTTCTGGTGGCCATGCGCTCAGTCTGTCGGGGCAGGCAAGCCAGGTCCAATCCCGAAGGGGGTAAATATCTCCGATTCGTTGGACACTGTGACCCCGCGCCTCTACGGTCGGTGACAGGTCGACTACGACCCTCCGCACCCGACGGAAGTGCATCCCCCGTGCCCGCACCAGGAACGGTGGACAGGCCACCGTATGCCGCGGAGTGACAACAGTGCCCCTGACCGAGGGAGTTGCCGTGTCCACACCCATGCCCGCATCCGTACCGGTACCCACCGCCTCCACCTGCCTGTCCCTTACCGCCCTCGACGGGCCGCCCACACCGCCC
>NZ_LR732604.1 GCF_902506575.1 Streptomyces mexicanus
CGGGCGTGCCTTCCCGACCCGCGCTGCGAACGCGGGCCTGACTTGGTGACCGATACAGGATCATTCGGGAAGGTACGCCCTTCGCGTGCCGTCCCGAAGACCGATCCACAAGTCATGAGCATTGCTCCTCCGTATTGCGGTATGAGCCTCTGCCGGCTGCTCCCTGGTGTCTGCGGTCCTCTGCGCTGCTCTCAGGCCCTCTCGGGGCCTTCTGCGCTCACTGCCGGTTCAGCCGACACGACACCTTCTGACCAGGGATTTTGTAGACGTTATCAATCTGTAACCCCCATTGTGGTCACAAACCCCCCTCTAGTGACACCTACGTCTTGGTTAGAAGAAGAAAACAGAGCCGGATCATCTGTCTCTGGTCGTCTTCCAGGCTGCTCCCCTGTGTTCTCCCCTCTCGTATCCGAGTTCTGGCCCTGGGTTGCTCGGACGCTTGGCCCTGGTCCTCTGTTTGTCGTGTGCAGAGGGCCGGGGTCATTTTTTATGCAGTCCAATACCCCTTTTACTCCACACGACACCATGGAAGGTGATTGCAAATGCCCAAGGTAAGTATCTGGGACCGCGGTAGCTGGAACGCTATCCGACAGGTCCGAGGCATTACGTACCGACAGATAGCCAAGGCGTGCCAGGTATATGGCTCAACTCCTCAGAAGTGGTTTGCTGGAGAAGCCAATCCCACACTGTCTCATCAGATTAAGTTGGCCAAGGCTCTTGGCATTCCTCTGGAAGACGCTCTCTCTGGCGTCACTGACCCTGATGTACGGGCCGCTATCCGCTACGCCCTGGAGAACAACTAGACGTTAAGGACACACGACAATGAACACGACACCTTTCTACGCCAGAGCCGCGGCCATTGTGGGCCGGCCACTGGTCCTACTGGCTTCCCTAGTTATGTCTGCACCGGCAGAGATTGAGCTTGCTCGCTCTGCCGGCTTTAGCTCTGGCTTTGAGTTCCTGTCTCCTCTGGTCCTGTCTCTCTACGCCGTATGTGCCGCGGTTATTGCCGCGACACGACACAAGGGTGACAAGGGGAGGACGTCTGCCATTGCGGGGTCTGCCGTTGCTCTTGGTCTGGCAATGGCGAGTCAGGTTGTGGCACACCTTATTTCGAGTGGCTACACCCAATCTGGCCCTTGGCTTGTGGCTGCTGTCTCCTCTGTACCGGCACTCTCCGCCGCACACATGCTTCACCTTGCAGCCATGCCCAAGACAGACACAGTAGATGTCACTTCCGAGGATCCGGGACAGGATGAGCGCGGAAAGCCGGTAAACGGCTCTGAGAGCGCCTCTAAGGACATCGAGGCTCCCACTCCTCTGCTGCGCCCTGGTAAGCGCTCCAAGGGCCCTTCTAAGCCTTCCCTGACAGCTATCCGGGAAGCTGCGCAGAATCTCGACTGCACCGGACAGAAGGTTACCGGGTCCTCTCTGGCCAAGGTGTTCGGAGTCAGTGACCGTACCGGGGCCCGTTACCTGAACATGCTTCAGACTGCCTGAGAGGAATTAACCATGGACAACAACCTTACTCCGTCTGACGTTGCCAACCTTGTTGAAGCGGAAGTGCAACGTCGTATGGCAGAGGCCAGGGAAAGCGACCGTAAGAACAATGGACAGCTCACTTGGGATGACCTTAACAACATGAGTTGGCAGGAGGTAGCCAGGGCAAAGGCCAATGGCCAGTTGGACAGCATTCTCCTTGGCAAGGGAGAGTGATTGTGGCTGTCTTCTACTTCACTGCAAATCTGCTCTATTTCCTCGCAGCTCTCTACTGTCTCAAGGAGTCTCACCATGTCTGATCGTATTGTCGGTGGAATCAACCTCACTGGATACAAGCTGAGCAGGAAGGCTCAGCAAGTGATTGATGCCTGGCGCGAGGCAGAGCAACGGGCCATCGCCTACCGGCGAGAGAATGCGGAGTACATCCCGCAGTACTCGCGGTCATGGGGTGGTAAGCGGGTTGGTGGGGACACGCCGGCCCTGGTGCGCGCTGAACGTGAGCTGAAGCAGCTTGACGCACTGGCCGTGGCCGAGGGGAAGCCTCTGACTGACCGGGATGCCTACCTTGCTCCGGTGCTCGCCAAGGCTGAGGAAGTGGCACGCACTCTTCCTCTGCTCGACAAGGCCGCGGAAGACCGCCGGCAGGAGGCAGAGTCCGCAGTCTTCAATGAGCTTCCGGCCCTGGCTACTCAGGCCCTGGAGAATGCTCGTAAGGCCAAGGCCAATCACGACAAGGCTTATGAAGCCTTCCTCAGTGCTCAGGCTGCCCTTAAGGCCAGCGTCGACCGTATTACCAATGTGATTACCATGGGCCAGGTTGATAGTGCATGGATCCGAGGTCTTAACCGCAATGGTGACGAATACGCGGGTGTCCTCGAATTCACCGAGGACGGGAAGCTTACTTACAAGTCCGCATGGAACCTGCACTTTGTCGGTGGCGTGGCAATGAATGTGGACATGGTCGACCTTGGCGGCCTGGTGGACCTAGACGGCTGAGAATCTGACTTCCCAGGAATGCCCTGGGATTGCAGCGTCATTGCTGCGCGCTGTAGTTACCTCACACGGGGACCCCGATGTTTTGGCGGCATCGGGGTCCCCATTTTCGTGTTTGTTTTGGCATCCTGGTCAGAACTTCATAACCCGTACACAAACTTGAGAAGGCGCTCCCGGCGGGTTCACCGAATGCGTGTATACGCATTACCCCCGGTCTGTGCAGATATAAAGCGGGAGCACAGAAACAAGAGCCGACATGCATTAGATGGATGGCATCTGAAACTACATCAATAGTTCAGAGGGCAGACAAGACGCGAGACGTCAGGGCCCGGAAGGGTCAGACGACGAACGTTCCCCAACCAGGGGAGGCAGTGACAAGGCCACGGCGCTTGAGGTCTTGCACTGCCTTGGCCACGGTCGAAGGTGCCACTCCGAACTCAACGCTGAGAGGCACGGTCCCCGGTAGGCGTGACCCTGAGGCGTAGGTGCCATCGGCTATCCGCTGCTCAAGCGCGGCAGCGATGCGTCTCCATGGTGGCTGTGCTACGTCCATACGGATCATGCTCGGTCACCGCGCTAGATGACGCATCCGCGCTATGCTCGGTATGCGCGAATGGCTTGCTACAGAGTGAGTGACAAATGGCGGGAGGGTGACAGTGCAGCTACACCGGATGCCGGCAGACGAGACAGGGCGTACCGCGTACTACCAGCCGGGCGGGATCCTGGCAGACCTCGCGGAGTACGCCGAGGAAGAGGCCCTGCGCGTTGCCAGACAGGACGTTGAACGGGCAAAGGCCCTAGCGGCACAAGACAGGGTGTCCAAGCATGAACTGATCTTGGCTCTGTCTTTCCTTGCACAATCCTGCATGGCGGTCGTTGGTGTCGCTGAGGTTCGGGGCGAACGGATCCCTGTAGACGACTGACAGCCGGCCCCCACACCAGAGACTGACCCCCTGGCTACGCCGATGGCCAGGGGGTCTCTCGTGTCCAGGTACCGAGGCAGCTTCATCACTGATGTCTGGGGTAGTTGCCTAGGTTCCCTAACTGGCTTGTGATCTTGCATCTTCCCTGGTTAGAGTCCTGTCTAAGCTTACTGCCTTACAAGCAGGATGTCGGCGGTTCGAAACCGTCCGCGCCCACCGGTCGCACGACCCTCGCAGGACGACAACGCGGTACACACGCGGTACACACGGCGAAGGCCCAGGTCCCTCAGGAATCCCCCGAGGCACCTGGGCCTTCGCCGTGTCCTGGACCGGACCGGCCCCGGGTGGGTGCCGCCGGGGGTTATCCCCACCCCGGGTCCGGGAGCGTGCCGGATTCTCCGCCCGGGCCGCCCTTCCTACGCTCGCAGTGACCGATCGCACCGCCGGCCGCGCCGCCGCTCGCACCGCCGTCAGCACAGCCGCCCGCACCGTCGTCCGCACAGTCGCCCGCACAGGGGGAAGCCCGTCATGACCCGCACCGTTCTCGCCCGCGCCGCGCTCGCCGGCGTCGCCGTGGCCCTCGTCGCCACGGCTACCGCCTGCGGCGGCGACGCCGCGGACGACAAGCACCCCGAGCACCGGAGCTTCGCCCTCCACGGGCGGACCCTGACCGTGGACTCCGACGACTCGGCGCTGGAGGTCGTCGCCTCGGACCGGGTCACAGCCGGCACCGTCGAGGTCACCCGCTGGTTCTCGGGCTCCGTCCTCATCGGGGAGGACCCCCATGTGACGTGGGCCATGAAGGACGACCGGCTCGTGCTGCGGCTGAAGTGCTCGGGGATCGTCGCCGACTGCTCCGCGCGGCACCGCGTCGAGGTGCCCCGCGGGATCTCCGTGCGGGTCCAGGACCAGGACGGCAGCGTGCGCGCGCACGGCTTCCGGGATCCGCTGACCATCCGCACCGCCGACGGGTCGGTGCGCGTCACCGACACCAGCGGCCCGCTGGAGCTCAGGAGCGACGACGGCTCGGTGCGGGCCGAGGTGTCCTCGCGCCGGGTGCGGGCCACCACCGCCGACGGCTCGGTCCACCTCGAACTGGCCGCCGTGCCGGACCGGGTGGGCACCCGCTCCTCCGACGGCTCCGTGAGCGTCACGCTGCCCCGGGCCGCCTACCGGGTGACGACGAAGACGAACGACGGCTCCACCCATGTCTCGGTGCCCCGCGACGACTCCAGCCCGCACCTCGTCTCCGCGCGGACCGCCGACGGCTCGATCAGGGTCACCGCGGCGAACTGACCGGCCCGTGTGTTCGTCCTGTACAGGTGGGAGAATGAACACCACGCAGGGCGGACTCAGCACGGGAGTGAGAGGGACGTGACGGCCACACCGGCGACACCCGGGCACCAGCACGCGCCGTACGCGCCGTCCGCGCGCCCCCGGCGCGCCTCATCGGTCCCCCCGACCGGCCCGGCCCCCGCCCGCCCCCCCCGCCCCCCCCCCCCC
>NZ_LR732605.1 GCF_902506575.1 Streptomyces mexicanus
GCCCTACGACACGCTGGTGCGGCTGCTGCTCGCCGCCAGTCACCCCGCCGCCTCCTGGCTGGTGCGCCTGGACGCGCTGGACGGGGCGCTGCCGGAGCGGGACAGGCTGCCGCGGCTGACCGCGGGCGGCGCCCTCGTCCTCGCCCCGGCCACCTGGCGGATCGACCGCGGCCGGCTGTGGCGGCCGGGCGACGACCTGCTGACCAAGGTCCGCGTCCTGGCGCTGCTGCGCCGCGCCACCGGGCTGCCCCGGCACGGCTTCGCCCGGACCACCCCGGGCGGGAAACCGGTCCCGGTGGACTTCGCCTCGCTGACCGCGATCCACCTGATCGAGCGGCTGTGCGCCCGGCAGGCGGGCAGCGCGCTGCTCGTGGAGGAGATGCTGCCGGCCCCCGAGGACCTGCTGGTGCGCGACGCGCTGCACGGCGGCGCGACCGTCGCCGCCCAACTGCTGCTCCGGCTGCCGCACGACGCCGGCGCCGACCGCCTCGCCGCGGCGGCGGCCGACGCGCTGATGCGCGACGACCGGCACGACGTCCCCGGCCCGCCCGCCAGGCGGCCCGCCGGGGCGGCCCACACCCGATGAGCGAAAGGGGAAGTCCCATGCCCAACAACGAACTCACCGAACTCGACACCCTGATCAGCGACCTGGAGGAGCGGATCACCGACGAGGACCTGCCGTCGGCCTCCGCCTACACCCACGGCTGCAGCGGCGTGTGCACGATCATCATCTGCAACACGGTCGTCATCTGCTGATCGCCCCCGTCGAGGAGCCGCCCGCTGCGCCGGGCGGCTCCTCCCCGCACCCACCCCGCGAGGAACCGATGGCGTACGACGCGGCCGCACCGGCCACCCCGCTCGACGACGTGCACGGCCTGGCCGTGCGGTACCTGCGTCAGTGGGCCGTGGCACCACCGGAGGGCGGACACCGCTGCGACCCCGGGATCCCCGTCCTGGCGCACCTGGTCGCCGACGACCGGGCGGCGCCCGCCGCCGTGGCCGTGTGGTCCCGCACGGCCGGCCGCGGACCGTCCCGTCCCGCCCTGTACGACGGGGGCCTGGCGGGCACGCTCGTCGGCCTGCACCTGGGTTCGCGCGTCCATTCCGGGTTGCGACCGGTCGCGGACCGGCTCCGGGCCCATCTGTCCGGACGCCTGCCCCCGTACCGCACGCACGCCGTCACCTTCCCCGACTACGACCTGATCTGCGGCCCCGCCGGCACACTGCTCGCGCTGTGCGCCGGCGAGACGGCGGGCCGGCCGGACTTCGCCCGGCTGCGGCCGCTGGCCGCGCACCTGGCGCTGCTGTGCGACGCGGACGACCTGCCCCGGCTGCGGACGGGGCACTACGCCGACCACCCCTATCTGTCGTGGGTGCACGGCCGCGTCAACACCGGTATGGGGCACGGCGTCGCCGGCGTCGTCACCGCGCTCACCGCCGCCCTGCGCCGCACCGGAGCGGACCCGGACCCGGACGCCACCGGTGATCTCGCCGCGGCGCTCGACCGCGCCAGACGCTGGCTGGTGCGCCAGTCCTACGTCGACGACCGGGGCATCCGCACCTGGCCCGGCGCCGGCCTCGACCGTCCGCCGGCGCCGCGGGCCCACCCCCGCCAGGCCTGGTGCTACGGCACGCCGGGGGTGGCCTGGGCGCTGTGGGACGCCGCCGACGCCCTCGGGGATTCGGCCGGCGCCCGCTGGGCCGCGGCCGCCTTCACGTCACTGGCCGAGCACTACGACGAGACCTTCCACCTGTACGGCGACACCCCCGCCGACCGGCTCGGGCTGTGCCACGGCGCCGCGGGCGTGCTGGCCGTCGCCGACGCCTTCGACCGCCACGCGCGCCTGCCCGCCGCCGCCGTGCTCAAGAAGCGGCTCGTCGCGCACCTGACGGCCCGGCTCGCCCGCCCCGCGCCCGCCGACTGGCCGGCGGACCTGCTGACCGGCCTGCCGGGTGTGCTCGCCGCGCTGCTCACCGCCGCTCGCGGCGCGCCGCGCGCCTGGCTGCCCTGTCTGGGGCTGCGCTGACCGAGGGTCAGCCGGCCGCGCTGCGCCGGGCGGTGTCGACCAGGGCGCGCAGGCAGTCCATGAACGCGGTGTGCAGGTCCGCGGCGCTCTGGTGGCCCAGGACGGCCGCGAAGTACTGGCTCAGCGCGGCGCCGACGGCGGCACTGACCACGGCGTTCATCGGATGGCCCGCGGGCAGTCCGGTCGCCGCGGCCAGGGCGGGGCCGGTGACCCGTACGGCCTCCTCGATCTGGCTGCTGCCGTGCGCCTTGAGCGCGGGGTTGGCCTCGTACATGGCGGTGAGCAGCGCGACGAGCTGCGGGTCCAGGGCGGCGGCCTCGCCGCGGAGCCAGATGTCGAGGGCGTCGAGGAACCCGGAGGCGGGGTGCCGGCGGAAGACGGCGGTGAGCCGGGAGGCGATCTCGTCGGGCACGGACAGGGCGATGTCGTGCTTGGACGGGAAGTACAGCGAGACGGTGCGGGGGGCGACGTCGGCCGCCGCGGCGATGTCGGCGATGGTGGTGCCGTCGTAGCCCTGCTCGGCGAACAGCCGCATCCCGGCCCGTCTGATGGCCTCGCGGCGCCTGGCCTTGCTGCGTTCGCGGTGGGACGTCCTCGTCGTCTGGCCCGTCATGGCCGTAGCGTAGTGGGGACCGCGGGGGCCGGCGCCGTGGGCGGCGGACCGGCGAGGGGGCGGAGCGCTCCCGTCCCCTCGCGTGTCGGGCCGTCGTCGTTCATTCCTCGGGGGCGATCCGGGCGCCGGTGTCGCGGTGGGTCACCGAGATGGCCTCCAGCGGGCAGGACTCGGCGGCGTCCACCACCTGCTGTGTGGGCGGGACGAACTCGTCCGTGGGGTGCGAGACCCCGTCGCGCACCCGGAAGCGTCCGGGCGCCACGCCGGCGCAGATGCCGGTGCCCATGCAGGCCGTGGCATCGACCCGCACCCGCCAGGTCTGCGTCCCCGCGCCGGACTCGGGGGCGGCCGCGGACGTGTCCCGGTCCGCGTCGGGCCGGCCGCTCATGCCGCGTCCCAGGTGACGAGCATCTTCTCCAGGCCCTTCACACCCGAGCCCGACTTCCACACCAGGTCCTGTCCGGTGCCGGCCAGGCGCAGCCCGGGCAGGCGCCGCAGCAGGGTGCGCAGCGCCACCTGCAGTTCCATCCGGGCGAGTTGGGCGCCCAGGCAGTGGTGCGGGCCGTGGCCGAACCCGACGTGCGAGGCCTCCTGGCGGGTCACATCCAGTTCTTCGGGGCAGGTGAAGACGGTGGCGTCGCGGTTGGCCGAGGCGTTGGAGGCGACGACCGGTTCGCCGGCGCGCACCACGCCGCCGCTCAGCTGGACGTCCTCCAGGGCGTAGCGGGCGATGGAGGCGCTGCCCAGCGGCACGAACCGCATGAGTTCCTCCACGGCCTGCGGGACGAGGTCCGGATCGGCGCGCAGGCAGGCGAGTTGGTCGGGATGCTCCAGCAGCGTGTACACGAAGTTCGGGATCTGGCTCGCGGTGGTCTCGTGGCCGGCGACCAGCACGCCGACGCCCATGGCCACCAGTTCGTCCTCCGAGAGCCGGTCCTGCTCGTCGCGTGCGGCCACCATCACACCGAGCAGGTCGTCCTGGGGCCGCTCGCGGCGCTCGGCGACGAGGCCGGCCATGTAGGCGGACAGCTCCTCGACGCAGCGGTCGATCTCCGCGGGGGTGAAGCGGGTGGTCGACAGCATCGCGTCCGACCAGTGGCGGAAGCGTGCCCGGTCCTCCAGCGGCACGCCGAGCAGTTCGCAGATCACCGTCACCGGCAGCGGCAGCGCGAAACCGGCCACCAGGTCCGCGGGCGGCCCCTGGGCGGTCATCTCGTCGACGAGCCGGTCGGCGATCTCCTGGGCGCGGACCCTGAGTTCCTCCACCCGGCGGGCGGTGAACGCCTTGGCGACCACGCGCCGCAGCCGGGTGTGCTCGGGCGGGTCGAACTCCATGATGTTGCCGGGCAGCCCGCGGTGGTAGCGGGTGCGGGGCTCGTCGCGGTGCTGGGCCTCGGCCCGGCTGAACCGGGGGTCGCCCAGGACGGTCTTGACGTCCTCGTACCGGGTGACCAGCCAGGCGGGTTCGCCGTGGGGCAGCCGGACCGGGCACAGCGGCTCCTTCTCACGGAGCTGCTCGAAACGCGGCTCGATGCGCAGGTCGTCGGTGTCGCTGAACGGGAAGGGCTGGGGGTCGCTGATGGTCATGAGGGGCCGCCTCTCGTGGGGGAACCATCTGCTCAGGGCCGCGGGCGCCGACCGACCCGGTGCCGCCGGCCGCTCGCCGACGCCGCCCGGACCGTCACGTTTCATCCCTGTTCGTCGTCCCTGCATGCCACCGTAAGCAATCTTGCAGTCCCCTGCAATATTGCTTTCGGCCGCATGGAAGCGCGGCTTCCGCACGGGACTCCGGCCCGTCTTCCGCCCGGCGCGGTACGCCTCTAGCCGGTCTTCCCCGTCTTGCGGGAGGCGCGGTACAGGGCCTCGACGGTGGTGAGCAGTTCCCGCCGTTCCTCCACGGAACCCACCATCGGCTGCGAGCCGCGCAGCGGGACCTGCGCGCTCTCCGGCAGGAACTTCACGGTCACCAGTCCGATCACGCCGGCCAGCATCAGGTAGAAGGCGGGCATGAGGTCGTTGCCGGTGGCGCCGACCAGTGCCGCGGTGACCAGCGGGGTGGTGCCGCCGAACGCGGCGACCGCGATGTTGAAGCCGATGCCCATGGCCGCGTAGCGCACGGCGGTCGGGAAGAGTGCGGGCAGGGTGGCGGCGCTCGGTGCGGCGAAGCCGGCCAGCAGCGTGGACAGGATCAGCACCCCGAGGACCGGCGCCCAGGTGCCGGGCATCTTGAGCAGCTCGAAGGCGGGCACCGCCGACACGATCATCGCGGCCGCCGCGACCCCGTAGACGGGGCGCCGGCCGACGCGGTCGCTGAGGCGGCCGACGAAGGTGATCAGCAGCACGATCCAGACCATGCCCAGCAGCACCAGGAGGTCGGCGGAGCTGCTGGAGCGGTGCAGCGTCTCCGTCTGGTACGTGGGCAGGTAGCCGGTGACCATGTAGTTGGTGACGTTGTAGAGCAGGACGATGCCCATGCAGATGAGCAGTTCCGGCCAGTGGTCCTTGACGATGGTCCTGAACTCGCTGCCGGCGGACTTCTGGGCGAGGCTCTTCTCGTGCTCGTCGAGCTGCTGCTGGAAGGCGGGCGACTCCTCCAGCTTCAACCGCATGTACAGGCCGATGACGCCGAGGGGGCCGGCGATCAGGAACGGGATCCGCCAGCCCCACGAGAGCATCTGGTCGTTGCTGAGGAGCACGTTGAGCACGGTGACCAGGGCCGAGCCCAGCGCATAGCCGACGAAGGTGCCGAAGTCCAGCCAGCTGGAGAGGAAGCCGCGGCGGCGGTCGGGCGAGTACTCGGCGACGAAGGTGGTGGCGCCGCCGTACTCGCCGCCGGTGGAGAAGCCCTGCACCATGCGGGCCAGCAGCAACAGCACGGGCGCGGCGATGCCGATGGTGCCGTAGCCGGGGATCAGGCCGATGGCGAAGGTGCCGACGGCCATCATGATCATGGTGGTGGCGAGCACCTTCTGACGGCCGATGCGGTCGCCCAGCGGGCCGAACACCAGTCCACCCAGGGGCCGCACCACGAAGGCCGCGGCGAAGGTGGCGAAGGAGGAGATCACCTGGGCGCCGGGCGAGGCGCCGGGGAAGAACACCTTGCCGATGTCGGCGGCGAGGTAGCTGTAGACGCCGAAGTCGAACCACTCCATGCAGTTGCCGAGCGCGGACGCGCCGACCGCGCGCCGGAGCAGCGGCGGTTCGACGACCTGGACGTCCTCCGTGCGCAGGACGCGCCTGTGGCGCCGCAGCCGCCGGGTCAGCTCCTCACGGACCTGCCGCGGCACGTGGGCCACGCTGTCCCGCAGCCGTTCCGCGCCGGAACCGGCCGGTCCGTCGGGTGTCACATCCACGAGCACGCCACCTTGCCTCGCTTGTCCGTAAATGTACGGTATCGACTTTCCATGGAAGATCCGTATCCGGATGCGAGGGAGCGGCTGCCCAGTCGGCGCACGTTCACACCGGTCGTGCGATGGTTCACACCGGCCGGCGGCGCCGACCGGGCTCCCGGGCCGGCGGCGGACGGGCTCCCTGGCCGGTGGCGGACGGGCTCCGGTTCGGTGGCGTCAGGCCGGGTCCCGCGACGCGCGGCGGCGGGCGACGCCGCGCAGCAGCCGCTGCCGTTGTTCCTCGTCGGTGGCGAGGTCGACGCCCACGTGTGCCAGGGCCGTGGCGCCGTCGAGGACCGCCCGGTCGGCCGAGGGGGTGGTGCCGTGCCGGGCGAACTCGGCCGTGTGGTGTTTCGCGCCGCCGGTGTCGTAGCCGATGGTGGGGTGGATCGCGGGCAGGACGTGGGAGACGTTGCCCATGTCGGTGGAGGCCATCACCTCACCGTGGCGCTCCTGGGGTGTGCGGCCCAGCGCGAGGGCGGCGCGCCGGTAACGCTCGGTCATATACGGGTCCTGGCGCAGGTCGGCGAAGTCGGCACCGTGGCGGGTGAGTTCCAGCTCGGCTCCCGAGGCGAGGGCCCCGGCCTCGAAGCAGGCCCGGACGCGCCGGCGCGCGTGGGCCAGCTGCTCGACGGTGGGGGCGCGCAGTTCGTAGCGGGCCCGGGTGAGGTCCGGGATGACGTTGGGGGCCCGGCCGCCGTCGGTGACCACGCCGTGCACCAGGGTGCCGGGCGGGAGCTGCTGGCGCAGCAGGCCGATCGCGGTGTGGGCAAGGCTCATGGCGTCGAGCGCGTTGACGCCCTCCCAGGGGGCGAGGGCCGCGTGCGCGGGCCGGCCCCGGTAGGTGACGTCCCAGGAGCCGATGGCCGGGGAGGGGGCGCCGACGGAGTCCTCCGCGGCGGCGTGCACCATCATCGCCGCGGCCACGTCGTCGAAGACGCCCGCCTCCAGCAGCAGCGCCTTGCCGCCGATGTCCTCCTCGGCGGGTGTGCCGACGAGTGTGACGGTCAGCCCGAGGTCGTCGGCGACGGCGGCCAGGCCGAGTGCGGCGCCGACCGCCGCGGCGCCGTTGACGTTGTGTCCGCAGGCGTGGCCGATGTCGGGCAGGGCGTCGTACTCGGCACACAGGGCCACGACTAGGTCGCCGCTGCCGCGGGTGGCCGTCAACGCGGTCGGCAGGCCGCCGGCTCCCGCGGCGACGGTGAAACCCTCGTCGGCCAGCAGATCGGCGATCTTCGCGGCCGAGCGGTGCTCTCGCAGGGCCGTCTCGGGTTCGGCGTGCAGGCTGTGGCTGAGCCCCACCAGCCGGTCCGCGCGGCCGCGTACGGCGCTGCTCACCGCGGCCGCGGCCCGCTCCCGCGCCGACTTGGGGGAGGTGGTGGTGTGGGGTGCTGTCATGTCAGGTCTCCGCTGTGCACAGGGGTCTTAAGGGGCTGCCGGGTCCGCGCGCCCGGCACGGGCCGGAAGGCGAGGGCCGAGAGGGCGCCCAGCAGGGCGACGCCACCGCACACGCCCCAGGCCCAGCCGTAGCCGGTGAGGGTGATGTGCCCGCCGGACGACTGGTGGCCGGCGAACACCGCGCCGACGACGGCGGCGCCGATCGCCGCACCGAGCGAGAGCGCCAGTTCGTTGACGCCGACCGACAGCGCGGTCTCGGACTCCGGCACCACCTCGGCGGACAGGGTGCGGGTGATCGACTCGAACACGCCGGTGGCCAGGCCCACCACGAGGGCACCGGCCAGGTACTGGGCCAGGGAGTCGTGGAGGACGCCCAGGCACAGGAAGCCGGCGGCCCCGAGCAGGCCGCTGACGCCGAGCACCGCGCGGTCGCCCAGGCGCACGGCCAGCCGGGGCGTGGCCGTCGAGCCGAGGCAGCCGACGACGACCATGGCCAGCGAGACCACCGCGATCGCCGGCGAGCCCAGTCCCATGCCGTAGCCGGTCTCGTCCGGGTCGGAGCCGAGGAAGACGGCGTTCGCGCCGAGGAACCCGATGGTGCCGAACGCCGCGCAGAACGTGTGCGCGCTGACCACCGCCAGGCGCGGGTTGCGCAGCAGCCGTACGTCGACCAGCGGCTGCTCGGACGTCCGTTCGACCAGCAGCCACAGCCCGAGCAGGACCACCGCGAGCACGGCCGTGACCAGCGAGGCCGCCGACGCCCAGCCCCAGGTGCCGCCCTGCGCCAGCACGAGGACGAGCGCCACCAGGCCCAGGGTGAGCAGCGTGGCGGCGCGCACGTTGAAGGCGCCGCCCCGCGGGGCGCTGCTGTCCGGCAGCACCAGGGCGGCCGTCAGGGCGAGCGCCGCCACGGGCACGGCCGTCCACAGGCCGAGGACGGCGTGGCGGTCGCTGAGCGCCCCCGCGACGAGCCCACCGGCACCGATCGACACGAGCAGCGCGCCGACGAGCACCGACATCCCCACGCGGCCCAGCTCCGGCGCGCGCGAGCGCAGGATTCCGGCCAGCAGCGGGAAGAAGCCGACGACGGCGCCCTGCAGGGCCATGCCGACGGCGAGCGTCGCCGTCGTGGGCCAGGCGGCGATCAGCAGCGAGCCGGCGACGACCATCGCCACCGACGCGCGCAGCAGCCTGCGGTGCCCGTACAGGTCGCCCAGCCGGGACAGCAGCGGGGTCATCACCGCGAACGCCAGTTGCGACAGGAGGTACAGATTGTTCTGGCCGACGCTGCCGACGCCGACGTGCCGGCCCACTTCCGGCAGGAGCGGGGTGAGGTATCCCTGCACCACACCGCTGCACACCACGATCACCGTCATGACCGCGAGGAGTCCGCGGCCCGAACGCATGCCTGTGGCCACTGTTGCGCCCACCCCTTCCGGTGGCTGAAAAGATGTGGCAGCTACTGTGCGGGCAGCAGCCGAAGCGGCCCGGAAGTTGGTGGGATTCGTGCACGGAAGGCACGCCGAATGCGAGATACGGGCATGGTGAGCGAGCTGGACCTGGCACTCGTCCACGCCCTGCAACTGCGGCCGCGGGCGGCGTGGTCGGAGCTGGCTCCGGCGCTCGGGGTGACGGCGGGCACGCTCGCCCGCCGCTGGGAGCGGCTGACCGCGCGGGGACTCGCCTGGGTCTACGCGGCGCCGGGACCGGCGTTCTCCCGCAGCCAGGTCACCGCGTTCGTGCTGGTGCGCTGCCGGCTGGGCGCGCGGGAGGACCTCGCCGCGGCGATCGCCGCGTTCGACGAGGCCGTCACCGTCGAGACGACCGCGCCGGGCAGCGCCGATCTGCTGCTGGACGTCCTGACTCCGGACCTGGCCTCACTCACCCGGTTCCTCACCGAGCGGCTCAGCGCCCTGGACGGCATCACCGCGGTGGAGTGCCTGGTGGCCACGGCCTTGTACACCGAGGGCAGCCGGTGGCGGCTGCGGTCCCTGGACGCCACGCAGCTCACCGCGCTCGGCGGCCCGGCGGCGGGCGAGCGGCAGCCGGCGCCCCGCCCGGACCTCGACGCACTGGACCGCGTGCTGCTGGCCGAACTGGCCGCCGACGGCCGCCTGGAGCTGGCCGAACTCGCCCAGCGCGCCGGCACCAGCGCCGCGACGGTCCGGCGCCGGCTGAACCGCCTCACCGGCTCCCACCTGATGACCTTCCGCTGCGACATGGCCCCGCCGCTGACCGGCCTGCCGGTGGCCGTGACCTTCCGCGGCCGGCTGCCGGCCCGGGATGTGAACGCCCTGCACCGCGCCCTGGCGGCGCTGCCCGAGTGCCGGCTGCTCGCGGCCGTCACCGGCACCGACAACGTCCTGGCCACGTTCTGGCTGCGGGACATCGCCGAGATCCAGCGCCGCGAGACCTCGCTGTGCACCCGGCTGCCCACCCTCACCGTCACCGACCGGATCATCGGCCTGCACACGGTGAAACGGATGGGCCACCTGCTCGACCGGGACGGGCGCCGCACCGGCACCCGTCCGGTGCGGCCCTGGTAGAGCGGACGCCGGGCTGTCTCACAGGCCGGGGCCGTGGTAGGCGCCCCGGTGCGGCTTGGCCGTCGCCGGCACCGGGTTTCCCCAGTAGTCGCGGCCGCCGTCGTCCGCGACGACACCGCCGTTGCCCAGCGCGGGCGAGTCGGCCCGCAGCCGGTAGCCGCCCGCGGAGTCAGGGTGTCGCTGGACTCGGTCGGCTCCGGCCACCACCACGGCGTCCTGCTCGCCCTGCGTCATCTGACCGCGCGCGGCCACGACGGCGTGTTCGCCGCGCTCGGCGCGCCGCCGATGACGGCCGTGGCGCCGCCCCGGCGACCGGCACCGTCCAGCGCCGTCCGACTTCGCACGGTTCGACCAGCCCGGTTCGACCGGGCGGACGGCGCCGCCGCCTGCGCGGGGAGCATGCCGTCGAGCCGTCAGCGGCTCTGCCGCGCTCCCCCGATCGCCTCGGCGGCCTGTGCCGCCTCCTTCCGGTAATCGATCTGCGGGCACTGCCCGGTGGCGGTCAGGCACTCCAGGACGCGCTTGGGGTCGTCGCCGCACAGCGGGTCCCCCGTTCGGCAGTACGTCGCGGTGGGCACCGCCGCCTTCAGCTGAGCCACGGACATGCCGCCCGGTACGGCGGTGGGATCGCCGAACAGCAGCACGTGGCCGATCCGCGACCGCAGCGCGGACGGAAGCATGCCGAGCGCCGTCCGGACGGCCTGCGCGCCCTGCCCGTATCCGGTGAGCACGACGTTCTCACCGGGGCACTGCAGATGCGTCATGAGGGCCGACAGCAGTTCGGCGGCGCCGAGGAAGACGCTGTGCGGGTAGTCCGCCGGAAGGCTCAGCCCGGCGCCGCGCAGCGCCGCGGCGAAGTCGGCCGGAGCGGGCGCCTTGAACGCGGTGACACCGCCCGGCGCGCGCCCGGACGCGCGCAGCCCCTTCTCCAGGGCCTCCATCAGCGCGGTGAACTCGTCGCGCCCGCTCGCCGCCGCGCCACGCATCCCCATGAGGAAGGTTCCCTGTGTGCACGGCGGGGTGCCGGTCAGCGCGGCCAGGCCGGACAGTGCCTGGTCGATCAGGCCCGTCACCTCTCCCGTGCAGCCACCGGGGAGGTCCAGGTTGGTCTCCGGGAAGATCAGCCGCCCGCCGTCGCTGGCGGCGAATCCGTGGGCGCGCGCCGCCGATTCGATCGCCGTACGGTTCGCGTCGTACAGCTCGCGCCACTTCCCGCCGGACCCCAGCAGTTTCCCGGCCAGCGCCCACAGGGTGTCTCCCGCCGCGACCGGCCCCTGGCACGTCTGCGACGGCCGGGGCTGGGCCGGCGGCTCGACCAGCGGAGGGACCGGCGCGGTGGGACCGGTCGGCTCCGCCGGCCCGGTCGGTGCGGAGGGCTCGGGGGACTCGGGGAGCGTGGTCTGCGCCGGCGCGGGGGCGACGGGCGTCACCGGAGGGT
>NZ_LR732606.1 GCF_902506575.1 Streptomyces mexicanus
GTGAAGCGGGCGGGGGAGGGGGGGGGGGGGGGGGGGGGGGGGGTGGTCGAGATGGGTGCGGAGGGGGTGCAGGAGGGGGAGGGTGACGGCCGGGTCGGCGGCCTCGCCGTTCCGGCTCCACCAGGTGTTCAGGCAGGCGGACGCGGCGAGGACGCCGGTCCAGCGGGCGGTCAGCCCGAAGGCGTACGGGGGTGCGTCGGGTCCGATGAGGGTGGGGGGCAGGGCGGACGCGTCGGCGGTGAGCGCGGTCAGTTCCGCGCACCAGGCGCGGCCGGACTCCGTGAGCGGGTCGCCCGGCGCGGCGGCCTCGGTGCCGAGGACGAGGGAGCGGGCCAGCGGGTCGCGGCCGGCGGCCGAGACGGTCAGGTCCGCGAAGGACAGCGGGGGCAGCGGCCGGCCGGGGCGGAAGGTGTCCGCGGGCAGCGGGTCGGCCGTGGCGGAGCGCCAGCCGCGGCGGGCGGTGAGCGGCAGTTGCGGCAGCAGCGCGGAGAGGCAGGAGATCCGAGAGGCGTGGCCGAACGCGGACGGCTGCACGTCCCGCAGCAGCTTCTGGAACAGCGGCTGTTCGCCGGCGCGCAGGTAGAACTGGGAGCCGAGCAGTTCGGACAGCCGCTGGACGGCGCGGATCAAAACGGTCGGGACGAAGGACTTGACGGCGCTCGCGTAGACGCCGACCTGGGCCGGTGCGGTGTGCGCGGCGCGGGCGGCGACGGTGGTGAAGGTGTCCGCGAGCAGCAGGTCGGCGAAGGTCTCGGTGAGGATCGACCGGGACAGCGGCAGGTCCGCGGCCGGGGCGCCGTACAGGGTGCGTCCGCGGACGCCGCGGACGGCGGTGCGCAGCGCGGTGTCGAGCAGCCCGATGGTCATGCCGGGCAGGGCGATGCGGGTCAGCTGGAAGGAGCGCAGGGCGGTTTCGACGCCTTGGCCGGGGCGGCCGACCACGCTGTCGTCGGGGACGGGGCAGTCGGTGAACTCGATGCCACCGAGCTGGACTCCGCGCATGCCGACGGTGGGGAACCGGTCCAGGTGCCGTACCGCCGTCGCGGGCAGCTCGGCGGTGTCGAGGAGCAGCTGGGAGTGGCTGCGGCTGCCGTGCGCCGGGTCGGTGCGGGCGAAGAGGACCATGGTCTCGGCGCGCCGCAGGTTGGCAACGACCTCCTTGCGGCCGTCGAGGCGGAGCCGGCCGTCGGGGCCGGGCAGCGCGGTGAGGCCGGCCCGGGTGAAGTCGTTGCCGTGGTCCAGTTCGTGGTAGGCGCAGGCGGCCCGGCCGCCGGTCAGCAGCCGTCGGGCCAGCCGTTGCCGCTGCGCGGTGCTGCCGGCGGTCCACACGTTGACGGCGGCCATGAAGGAGCCGGCGCCGTGGCCGAGGCCCAGGCAGGGGTCGCGCCGGTAGACGGCCCGCATGACCCGGACCAGGTCGTCGAGCCGGGCGAACCGGCCGCCCAGCTCCTCGGGTACGAAGTGGGCGCCCAGCCTGAACCCGGTCAGCAGGTCCTCGCCGGCCGCGAGCATCTCGGCGCGGTCATCGGCGTCGAGGACGGCGGCGCGGCCGACCGGGTTCCCCGGGGCGGCGGCATTACCGAACAGCTCTTCCAGCCGGTCGACGTCCGCGTGACCGACCGGGAGGACGACCACAGGGTCACCCCCCACGGCGGCACCGGGCCGGTCGCCACCGGCCGCGATGGCGCGGGCCGGGCCAGAACCGGGCCGGTCGCCACCGGCGGGGAAGCTACCGACCGGCACCTGGCTCTTTTACACAACTGACGCTGCCGGCGGCCCCCTTCCGGTGGAGCTCTGGTGGGGCCCCCGTGTCTTAAAAAAAAAAAAAAAAATGGGCGTGGCGACAGGCGGCGCCCTGACTCTGTCAGTCTGTACACTACGCCAGTCGCAAACCACTGCAGTGACTCAACGAACGTAGTTGTGAACTACATGCAACACGCGAG
>NZ_LR732607.1 GCF_902506575.1 Streptomyces mexicanus
GCCTACCACGTCCCCGGCACCTCCCAGAACATCACCGACCCCGTCGCCAACATCACCGCCGCCGCCAACTACGCCGCCCACCGCTACGGCTCCATCGACCACGTCAACTCCGCCTACTGAGCAGACGGTCCGCCGCGGCAGCGGCTTTGGCTCAGCGCGCCCGCTCCGTCCGTCGACCGGACCCAGGAGCGGGCGTTGCCCGTGGGCGCGCGGCGCCGTGGGTCACGCCGGCTCGCCGAGCCGCCGGGCCCGCTCGGCCAGTTCCACCTTCCTGATCTTTCCGGTGGCCGTCATCGGGAAGTCGTCGACCACCTCCACCAGCGGCACCTTGTAGGGCGCCATGTTCTCGCGCGCCCAGGCGCGCAGGGCCGCGGCGTCCGCGGTGGCGCCGGCGCGCAGCCGGACGAACGCCACCGGCACCTGGCCGCGGACGGCGTCGTCGGCCGCGACGACGGCGGCCGTGCACACGTCGGGGTGGCTGCCGAGCAGGGCCTCGACCTCGGCGGGGAACACGCTCATGCCCTTGACCTTGATCATGTCCTTGTCGCGGCCGAGGTAGTGCAGACAGCCGTCCTCGTCGAGCCGGCCGTTGTCCCCGGTGCGCAGCCAGCCGTCGCGCAGCTGCCGGGCGGTCGCCTCGGGATTGTTCCAGTAGCCGGTCATGACCGAGGGGCTGCGGACGACGATCTCCCCCACCTCGCCGAGCGGCAGCGGCTCACCGGTGGTGAAGGACACCACCGCGATGTCCGTCCCCGGCACGGGCACACCGCAGAAGACCGGCTCGGACCGCAGATCCCGGTCGCCTTCGGCCATGCCGTAGGGGGTGGCGTCGAAGGTGTGGGTCTCGGTCATCCCGTACGCGCCCTCGCGCAGCACCGAACCGGGGCCGACGGCCGCCGCCCAGCGATGCCGGACCTCGGTGTCGAGCCTGCGGACGAACGACACGGCCATCGGGTCGGTCAGCGAGGCCAGGTCCAGGCAGGCCAGTTCGGGCCGGTCGAGCAGTTCCAGGTAGTTCTCCACCGTGCCGACCATCGTCGACACCCGGTGCCTGTGGACGGCGTGGAGGACCTTCACCGGGTCCCAGCGCGCCATGAGCACCGACGTCCCGCCGAGCACGAGGGGGTTGAGGATGCCCAGGTTCTCGCCGGCGATCCAGAACACGGGGATGTAGCACAGGGCGACGAAGGTGCCGTCGGCCCGGCACCGTGTGGCGCCCGCGCTGCTCGCCGCGGTGTAGAGCATGTGCCGCTGGGTGTGCACGCAGCCCTTGGGCAGGCCGGTGGTGCCGCCGGTGTAGTTCAGCGCGGCCGGCGCGTCGAGATCGGCCGGCGGCCCGTCGACGGGGGAGTGCGCCACGGCCCGCGCCCAGGGGTGCACACCTGCCTGCTCGCCGGTGTGTTCGCCGCCCGTCGGCGGCGGTTGCTCGTCCGTGCCGGCCATCTCGCCGGCCGAGGTGACCAGCACCTCGCGGACCGCGGTCCGCGCTCGCGCCGACGCCACCAGCGGCAGCAGCGTGTCGAGGGTGACCACGACCTCGGCACCGCTGTCGGCCAGCTCGTAGGTCAGCTCCGCCTCGCGGAACATCGGGTTCACCGGTACGTGCACCGCGCCGAGCCGCAGCACGGCCAGCATGGCGACCACGAACTGCGGGCAGTTGGGCAGGTGCACCGCGACGCGGTCGCCGGCCCGCACCCCCACCGACGCCAGCCACCCGGCCGTGCGCCGGACCAGCTCGTCCAGCTCCCGGTAGGTGACGCTGCGCTCCTCGAAGACGACCGCCGGGCGCTGCGGCCGGTGCACCGCCCAGTGCGCGACGTGGTCGGGCAGGGAGATCTCACCGAGCGGGTAGACGACCTGCGCGGGGGTGCCGGGCGGGCGGACCCCGGCCTGGCGGGCCCGCACGTCTTCCAGGTACTCCTCGAGGTGCATGCCGGCTCCTCCTTGAGCGAGAGACGTCGAGCAGCGGGACGGCGGGCGGGCGCTCACCAGGTGTCGATGCAGGACCGTGTGGGTTCGCCGCGGGGCCGGGTGGCCCACGGCGTAAAGGCGTCGACGATCCAGCGGCGGGTGTCGGCCGGGGCGATGACGTCGTCGAGTCCGAAGACGGCGGCGGCGTTGACCGCCTTGCCCTTGGCGTACTGCTCGGTGAGCAGTTCCTCGTACGCCCGCTGCCGGGCGTCCGGGTCCTCGATGGCCTCCAGTTCCCGCCGGTAGCCGAGGCGGACCGCGCCCTCCAGGCCCATCCCCCCGATCTCGCCGGTGGGCCAGGCGACCATGGCGACCGGAGCGCGGAAGCTGCCCCCGGCCATGGCCTGGGCGCCCAGACCGTAGCCCTTGCGCAGCACCACGGAGAAGACGGGCACGCGCAGATGGGACCCGGCGACGAAGAGCCGGGCGAAGTGGCGGACGGTCGCCGTGGCCCCCGCCCCCGGCCCGACCATGAAGCCGGGTGTGTCGCACAACGACACCACGGGCAGGCCGTGGGCGTCGCACAGGCGCAGGAACCGGGCCGTCTTGTCGGCCGCCGGGCTGTCGATGGCCCCGCCGAGGTGCGCGGGGTCGTTGGCGACCAGGCCCATCGGCCGCCCCTCGACACGGATCAGCGCCGTCACGACACCCCTGCCGAACTCGGGGCGCAACTCCAGTACGGAACCGGTGTCGGCCAGCAACGTGATCGCCTCGCGCACGTCGTACGCCCGCACCCGGTTCTCCGGGACGACGTGCCGCAGCCGGCGCTGGTCGGCGCAGTCCCAGTCGGCCACGGCCCCCTGGAAGTACGCCAGGTACTTCTTGGCGACCGCGACGGCCTCCGCCTCGTCCGCGACGAGGACGTCGACGACGCCGTTGGGGACCTGGACCGACATCGGGCCGACCTCCTCGGGCCGGTACTGACCGAGGCCACCGCCCTCGATCATCGCCGGTCCGCCCATGCCGAGCGTGGTGTCGCGGGTGGCGATGATGACGTCGCAGCAGCCCAGCAGCGCCGCGTTGCCCGCGAAGCAGCGGCCGGAGGCGATGCCGACCGTCGGCACCAGGCCGCTCAGCCCGGCCATGGTGGAGAACGTCGGCACGTCCAGGCCGGACGCGGAGGTGGTGTCGGTGTCACCGGGACGGCCGCCGCCGCCCTCGGCGAACAGCACGACCGGCAGCCGCCGCTTTCCGGCCAACTCCAGCATCCGGTCCGTCTTCTTGTGGTTCAGCAGCCCCTGAGTGCCCGCCAGGACCGTGTAGTCGTAGGACATCACCACGCACTGGCTGCGCTCGGGGCCGAACAGGTCGCCGTTGACCCGGCCGATGCCCGCCACCAGTCCGTCGGCCGGGGTGTGGGCGATCAGGTCCTCCAGTGAGCGGCGGCGGCGCTGGGCGGCGATCACCAGGGCGCCGTACTCGGTGAAGCCGTCCGGGCCGCACAGATCGGCCAGGTTCTCGCGCGCGGTGCGGTGTCCGGTGCGCCTGCGGCGTTCCACCGCCTCGGGCCGGGCCTCGTCGAGGCCGACCCGGTGACGCTCGATCACCTCGGCCAGGTCCGGCCGGATCTCCTCCAGGTCCACCTCGGCGGCCTGTGCGGCGGCGCCGCCCGCCACGTCGCCGGGAACGAGCAGCACCAGCTCCCGGCCCGCAGGGACGACGTCTCCGACGGCCACCCGGACCTCGCGGATGCGTCCGCCGGCCGGGGCGGTCAGGACGTGCTCCATCTTCATCGCCTCCAGGACGACCAGCGGAGCGCCGGCCCGCCCCTCGTCACCGGCCCGGACCTCGACGGAGACGACACTGCCGCGGAACGCGGCGCGCACCCAGGCGTCCTCACCGGCACCGCCGGCGCCCGCGCTGCCCGCGCGGTCCTCCCATCCCGCCGGGAGAAGCTCGCGGAGACGGTCGTCGACGAACGTGGTCGTCACCGCCCCCGTACGGAAGTCCGGGTGCCGCAGCACGGACCGCAGCAGCGCGATGTTGGTCGCCGCGCCGGTGACCGCGAACTCCCCGAGCGCACGGTCCGCCTGCGCGGCGGCCTCCGCGAAGTCGCCGCGCACCGTACGGGTGACCACCTTGGCGAGCAGCGAGTCGAACACCCCGCCCACCCGCAGTCCGGCCCGGCCGTAGGTGTCCACGCGGACGCCGGGGCCGCCGGGCGGTTCGAAGACGTCGAGGGTGCCCGCACAGGCCCGCGCCGAACCGTCCCGGCCGATCTCCTCCAGGTTGACCCGGCTCTGCACGGCGAAACCGCGGGGAGCGGGGACGTCGTCCTGCAGCAGCCCCTGCTCGGCCAGGGTGTCGCCCAGCGCGACCCGCAGCTGCGCGACGACGAGGTCGATGCCGGTGAGTTCCTCGGTGACGGTGTGTTCGACCTGCAACCGGGGGTTGGTCTCGATGAAGCGGTAGTGGTCCGGTCGGTCGGCGTCGAGAAGGAACTCGAAGGTGCCCAGGCCCCGGTAGCCGGTCGCCGCCGCCAGCGTCACGGCCGACGTGATCAGCGCCTCCCGAGTCGCGGCGGGAAGGAAGGGGCTGGGCGCGACCTCGATCAGCTTCTGATGGCGCCGCTGGACGGTGCACTCCCGCTCCCCCAGATGGGTCACGGCACCCGTGCCGTCCCCGATGACCTGGATCTCGATGTGCCGGGCGCGGGGCAGCAGGTGCTCGACGTAGACCTCGTCGCTGCCGAAGGCGCGCCGGGCCTCCGAACGGCAGCGCTCGAAGGCCCAGGGCAGGTCGTCCGGGTCGCGCACCGCGCGCATCCCGCGTCCGCCGCCGCCCGCGACCGCCTTGACCATCGCCCCGGCCCCCGGCCGCAGACC
>NZ_LR732608.1 GCF_902506575.1 Streptomyces mexicanus
GATCATGGCACCGACCACCTGACCGGCGCGGTAGATCGGCACGTCGGTCCAGTCGCCGACCTTGATGCCGAACGCGAGTGTCACGGCGGCGGTGTCTGGCGCGCCGGCTAGTCGCCCCCCGACGGACGCCGCCGCGTACCCGCCGCAAACCCACCCCGACGTGCATCGCCCCCCACCCGCCCTGCCTTCCGCCCTCCGCTCAACCGGCCCAGCCACCCGCGGTCAACCTCACCGGGCCACCGCCCCATCGACGCCCCCCACAGCGCCGCCCCCCCCGCCAAGCCCACCACCGCCCGTCCACACGTCGCGCCTCTGCCGACCATCACCCTCCTCTACTCCGCCCTCCTCGCCCGCCGCCCCCTGCCCCCGCACGTCGAACGCGCGGCCCGACTCCTGGAGGGGACCTCATGAGCGACCCCCGCACCTCCGTCGTGGTCATCACCCACAACCGGCGCCCCGAACTGCTGCGCACCCTCGACCGCCTGGCCGAACTCCCCGAGCAGCCCGAGGTGTTCGTCACCGACAACGCCTCCACCGACGGCACCTCCGCCGCCGTGGCCCACCGCCATCCGCAGGTCCGGCTGCTGCGCCCCGGCCGCAACCTCGGCGCCGTGGGCCGCAACCTCGCGGTGCGCCGGGTGCGCACCCCGTACGTGGCGTTCTGCGACGACGACTCCTGGTGGGCGCCGGGATCCCTGTCCGGGGCGGCCGACCTGCTCGACCGGTATCCCGCGCTCGGCGCGGTCACCGCGCGCATCGTCGTCGAACCCGACGGCACCGAGGACCCGATCGTCGAGGAACTGCGCGACTCGCCCGTCCCCGGGCCGTCCTGGCTGCCCGGCCCGGCCCTCGGCTCCTTCCTCGCCGCGGCGACCGTCCTGCGCACCGAGGCGTTCCGGCGCGCGGGCGGCTTCCACCCGCGGCTGTGGCTGGGCGGGGAGGAGGAACTGCTCGCCGCGGACCTGGCGGCGGACGGCTGGTGGCTGACGTACGCGGACCACCTGACGATCCACCACCACCCGTCCGTGGTCCGGGACGCCACGCGCCGCCGCCGGGACGGCATCCGCAACACCCTGTGGTTCACCTGGCTGCGCCGCCCGGCCCGGCCCGCCCTGCGCCGCACCCTGCACCTGGCCCGCACGGTGCCCCGCGACACCGCTTCCCTGCGCGCGTTCGCCGAGGCGGCCGCCGCCCTGCCGTGGATCGTGCGCGAGCGGCGCGTCCTGCCGCCCGGCGTGGAGAGGCGGCTGCGGGCGCTGGAGGACAGCCAGCGCAGGTCGACGGCACGCTGCTACACGGGGTGAGGGACGGCCGCCCGTGGAGCCCCGCGACTCCGGCGGGCACGAGTGAGCCCCGCCGTGGCCGACGGGGCTCGGTGGTGCTCGGCGGCTGGATCGGCCGGGCTGTTCGGCCGGTGTCGCTCACTCACTGGTTGCCGGGCCGTTCGCCCTTCGGGCCCCGGCCGCGTTCCGTGCGCGGGCCGCTGCTGCGGAACTTCGGGTCCTGCTGGAGTTCCTCGTTGGCGGCCGCGTTGGCGTCCTGGTCGGAGATGCCCGACCGCTCCGCCTCCTTGCGCGCCCTCGCGCGCTTGGTGTCGTACTTCTTGCTTCCGGGCTCGGGCACGACGATCACCTCCTGCCGACGCGGGTCCCCCGGCCCCCTTGCGGCAAACCGCTCAGCCGCCGCGCGACGACGACCGGCACAGCAGCCGCAGGACGGCGAACGACGTCGGCGCCCACAGCACCGCGAAGGCCCAGATCACCCCCGCATCGGAGGTGACGATGCCGGCCGCCAGCAGGGCGGCGCAGACCGTCAGCAGCAGCACCACCGTCCAGCGCCGCGGGGCCCACTGGGCCACCTTCGACACATCCGGGCGGCGCCGCCGGCGCGGGGTGCGCAGCCGCCGGGCCAGGCGGCGGTCGCGGCTGAGCGCACGTTCGATCTCGTCCAGGATCCGCTGTTCGTGCTCGGGAAGTCTGCTTGTCGACACTGTTGCTCCTAGGGGGACCGAGCTACCTGTCGCATCGAGGTCCGGGTGCCCGTGCGCCAGGCGGGTTAACCGGCGCGCAGCGGCCGCAGCGCCCGCAGCAGCTCATCGGCGCCGTCCCGCGCGGTCCCCGCCGCGAACTCCTCGCACACCTGCCGGGCGGCCACCCGGCCCGAGGTCAGGCACCAGCGCCACCAGCGGTCCAGCTCGCTGACCTCCAGGCGTTCGGCGGGCACCAGCGCCGGCCAGCCGCAGGCCCGGGCCTGCGCGCTCACCTTCGCGCCGCCCGCCACCGGGTCCACGGCCAGCGCGGGCGTACCGGCACGCAGGGCGAGCACCATGCCGTGCAGCCGGTCGGTGACGACCAGGTCCAGCCGGGCCAGCACGGACTCCAGCTGGGCGGGGGTGGCGCACAGCCGCCAGTCGCGGGTGTCCAGCCGGGTCTCCAGCTCCAGCCGCGCGCAGTCCTTGCCGTGCAGCCAGGCGGTCAGCTCCCGGGCGACCAGGTCGTGCCGGCGCGCCCCGGCGTACTCGTGCTGGCCGTGCGTGAGGACCACGCCGACCACGGGCCGCGCCGGCAGCGCGGGCGCGCGGGCGGCCAGGTCCGGGCCGGGGCGGGCGCCGGGCGCGTCCCGGGCGATGACGTGGTGGAAGCCGGTGGCGGCTTCACCGTCGGGGTCGATCGCCGAGGTGCCCACCGCGATCCGCAGGCAGTGCGCGAACCGGCGGTGCAGCCGCTCGATCTGCGGCCCGTGCAGCGGACCGCACACGAACACCAGCTGCCCGTACCGCTCGGGCACCACCTGCTCCAGGGGCCGGGCGCCGGGCCGGAAACCGGGGCTCCAGGCGACGTCGTGGGGCAGCCCCGCCCGCCGCAGCACGTCCTCCACGCGGTGCAGCGCCAGCACGTCCCCGGCGGTCGCCTCCCCGTCACGGAAGGTGAACCACCCGGTGAGCAGAATCCGTGAGGCATCCGGTCCCTGGCGCACAGTGGCCCCCGGGTGCCCTCCGGCCCGCACGTCATGCACGCGCACGCGATCACACCGCCGCACGCGCGGTCGCCTCCGCCGGGAGCGGGCCGCCCACCGCCGCGCGCGGCCACCACGACCGCACCTGTCAGGGGTCGGTGGTGTCGTCCTCCCGGCCCAGGCTCAGCTCGACGTCGACGACGCCCTCGTCGTGGAACAGCTCGGACGCCAGCTGTCCCGTGTCCGCCGTGCCCTCCAGGCGCAGCAGCACCCGGGCGGCCGCGCCCGCCTGGCCGGGCAGCCGGTCGGCTCTCACCTCCAGGATGCGAAAACCCCGCCGGGTGCACGCCTCCATCAGCCGCGGCAGCAGCGCCCGCCCCGTCAGGTACGTCAGCCGCACCTCGACCGTGGCGGGCGGCGCGGAGGCGGTGAGTCGCCGGGACAGCAGGGGATAGCCGCGTACGACCAGGAAGTGCAGCGCGGTGACCGCCAGGGCGAGGATCGGCAGCCCGCCGCCGCAGGCCATGCCGACCGCGCAGGTCAGCCAGATGGTGGCGGCGGTGGTCAGCCCGCGTACCGCGTCCCGCCGCACGAAGATCAGCCCGCCGCCGATGAAGCCGATGCCGGAGACGATCTGCGCGGCGACCCGGGAGGGGTCGAAGGAGACGTTCGCCAGGTGCAGCACGTTGGTGAAGCCGTGCTGCGACACCTCCATCATCAGGGCGCTGGCGACCCCGACCAGGGTGTGGGTGCGCAGCCCGGCGCTCTTCTGCTGCGCCTCCCGCTCCATGCCGATCAGACTCGACAGCAGCAGCGCGAGCCCCAGTTCGGCCAGCTGGCGCAGACCCTGTCCATTGGCCACGTCCCACAGCGGAACCGCAAGCTGCGGCATGCGTCTCCCTTCGTCCTGCGTCTCGTTTCATTGTGTGACCCACCGGGCGCCATGGGGGTACCCGGGAGCGACGGCGGGACGCCGCCGAGGACGCGCGCGGAACGCACGAGGACGCGCGACGACGCGCGCACAAGGCGCGAGGCCGTGCGGTGACGCGCGCAGGACGCGCGAGGACGCGGAGAGGAGCCACACCCGTGCCACGGATGGACCCCGCCCAGGCGCGGCAGCGGTTCGCGGCCGCCCGGGTGGCCCGGCTCGCCACGGTCGACGACCTGGGCTGCCCGCACCTGGTGCCGATCGTGTTCGCCACCGACGGCGCCGACGGCGTCGTGACGGCCGTCGACCGCAAACCCAAGCGCACCACCCGGCTGCGGCGGCTGCACAACATCGAGGTCACCCCCGCCGTGTGCCTGCTCGCGGACGACTACGACGAGGACTGGTCCCGGCTGTGGTGGGTCCGCGCCGACGGCGGCGCCCGGATCGTGCCGCCCGGCGCGCCGGACCTGGCCACCCGCGAGGAGTACGAGGCGGCGCTGGTGCGGTTGCGCGCCAAGTACCCGCAGTACCGCGACGCCCCGCCGGACGGCCCGGTGGTCGCGGTCACCGTCCACGCCTGGACCGGATGGCAGGCCGACGCGTCGCCCGCCGCCCGCCCGGGCGGGTGAACGGCGGCGCCGTGCTCGCCCGGGCCGCGGGCCGGGCCCGGCCCGGGGGGCACGCACGGGGAAGGCCCCCGTTTGGGTGCGCCCGTTCTGGCTACGCGGCGGGCAGACCGTCTTCCGCGCGTCTGCCCACCCCGGCCCCGGGAGGTGCCCCATGACCCGGCGAGTACGCGACGTGATGTCCCCCGGCGCGGTGGCCGTCGAGCCGATGACCACGCTGGAGAACGCGGCCCGCGTGATGCGCGAGCAGAACGTGGGCGATGTCCTGGTGGCCTACGACTGCGACCTGTTCGGTGTCCTGACCGACCGCGACATCGTGGTGCGGGCCGTGGCCGGCGGCAGCGACCCGCACACCACCACGGCCGGGCAGGTGTGCACCCGGCCGCCGGTCGTCACCCTGAACCCCGACGACACCACCGACCGCGCGGTGGAGCTGATGCGCCAGTACGCCGTGCGCCGGCTGCCCGTCGTCGAGCACGGCGGCTGCCCGGTCGGCATGGTCAGCCTCGGCGACCTGGCCACCACGGACGACCCGCACTCGGCGCTGGCCGACATCAGCAAGGCCGACCCGAACCGCTGACCCGCACGGCGGACACGTCCTTGGAAGGGGGCGTTGCGGGCCTCTCGTGGCGGCCCGCAACGCCCCCGGCGATCACCCGGGGCGGCTCAGGAGGCGGCGACCTGCTCCGCCACCAGACGCGAGAAGGCGGTCAGCCGGGTGTACACACCCGGGTAACCCGCCTCCGCGCAGCCGTTGCCCCAGGAAGTGATCCCTGCCAGGACGCCCCCGACAAGCAGGGGACCGCCGCTGTCGCCCTGGCAGGTGTCCACGCCGCCGGAGGTGTATCCGGCGCAGACCATGTCGCTCGCGACGAAGTCGGAGCCGTAGGCGTTCGCGCAGTCGGTGTCCTTGACCACCGGCACGGTCGCCGTGCGCAGCTGGTTGGAGGAGCCGCCGTTCTCGGAGGTGGTCCCCCAGCCCAGGACGCGGGCGAGGGTGCCCGGCGCGTACACGCCCGTGTCCTGGGCGGAGACGTACTTCGCCGGGGTGTACGGCATCGCGGTCGCCAGCGTCAGCACGGCCACGTCGTCGCCGCTCGTCGGGTCGGCGAAGGACGGATCGACCCAGACGCCGCTGACGGCGCTGACCGTGCCGTCGGTGCCGTCGAGGTAGGTACGGCCGCCCACCACGCGCAGCTTGGCGGCGCTCTCGCCGGCCACGCAGTGCGCCGCGGTGACCACCTTCGTGGCCGCCACCAGGGTCCCGCCGCAGAACTGGTTGCCGGCGTCGTCGGTGAGCTGCATGACGAACGGGTACGCGGTCGTGGTGGTCGGGGTGCCGCCGACGACGGGTCGGGGGGCGGCGCCGGAGGGCCGGGGGTCGGCGGCCGCGGTGGGAGCGGCGAGCAGGGCGG
>NZ_LR732609.1 GCF_902506575.1 Streptomyces mexicanus
GATTCAGCCGTGCGGGGAGGTGCGGTGGGGGCGCCGCGGTGGTGTGGGTGGCTCAGCGCTCCCGGGCAGTTCACGCGCCGAAGGACGGATCCAGCCGTGCCGGACGCCAAGTCGTGCCGGGCGCGACGCTTCACGATGCGTGCCGGGCGCGACGGTCCACGACAGGCTCGACCGGCCCTGGTGAGCAGACCGCCACAGCAGCGGAGAAACAGCCGGCGGGGAGCCGACCTGCCCGTGGGTCCGGCCGCGACGGGTGCACCCGGTCTCCGTGGCGAGCACTGGCTCAGGCGGCCGAAGCAGGTCGCGGCGGGGCGTCCCACGTCGGCGGGCGACACCCGGCTGGGGCGAGCCGCTCTCTGCGCGGCCCTCGCACCGGCCCTGCCGGACGAGCTGAGCCCCGGCCCGTACGGAGTCGTGGACGCCCGCACCTCGGGCGGCACGCTCACGCCGCCACGGACAACCCCAGCACCCGCTCCCGCACCGCAGCGAATCCTGCCACCGCGCGGTCGAGGTGTTCGCGCGTCTGCACGGCCGTGTAGCTGGTGCGCAGCCGGGGTGAGGCGGCCGGGGGCAGCACGGCGTTGACGTACACCCCCTCTTCGATCAGCAGGTTCCAGGCGTGCAGCGTGGCCATGTCGTCGCCGGTGTCCACGGGCACGATGGGGGTGGCGCCGACCCCGACCCGGTAGCCCAGCGCGCTCAGTTCGCGGCGCATGTAAGCGGCGTTGTCGGCCACCGCCGTGCACCGCCAGGGCTCGTCGCGCAGGATGCGGAGGGACTCCAGCGCGGCGGCCGTGTTGGCGGGGCTGGCGCTCGCGGAGAACATCAGCGCGCGTGCGTTGTGGCGGAGGGAGTCGATGACCTCCTCGTCTCCCAGGACCGCACCGCCGATGGAGCCGAAGGCCTTGGAGAAGGTGAGTGTGATCAGCGGGACCCGGTCGGTGAGTCCGAAGTGGGAGCAGGTGCCGCGCCCCTTGTCGAGCACGCCGGCGCCATGGGCGTCGTCGACGAGCAGGGTGGCGCCGAACTCTTCGCAGATGTCGGCGAGTTCGGGCAGCGGGCACAGATCGCCCTCCATGCTGTAGACACCGTCGACCACGACGAGCACGCCGCCGCGGTGACCGGTGCGTCGCAGCTTGTCGGTGAGGTCGGCGGTGTCGTTGTGCGCGAACCACTGGATCTTGGCGCGGCTGAGCCGGGCGGCGTCGATCAGGGAGGCATGGGCCTCCTTGTCGATGAGGATGAGGTCGCCCGGTCCGCACAGCCCGGCGATGGCTCCGAGGTTGGCCTGGTAACCGGTGGTCAGCACCAGCGCGGCGGGCTTGCCGAAGAAGTCGGCGAGTTCGCGCTCCAGGCGGTCGTGCAGGTCGAGGTTGCCGTTGAGGAAGCGGGAGCCGGTGCACCCGGCGCCGTACCGGGCCGAGGCCTCGGCAGCGGCCGCGACGACCCGCGGGTCTGTGCTCAGCCCCAGGTAGTCGTTGGAGCCGCACATGACGACCTCGCGCCCGCCGGCCATGCGGGCGACGCCCGCGTCCCGCGCGTCGAAGTTGAGGAAGTAGGGGTAGAGGCCGGCGTTCCTGGCATCGCGCGCCCGTGTGTAGGAGGCGCATTTCTGTATGAGGAGACTCACTCTCATCCACCTTTTCGAAGGCCGTAGGAAGACATGGACAAACTCGGTCGCGGAATATGCAATTCCACCTCTCGGACAACCATGTGAAGAATGCTGGACACGGTCGTGAGTTCCCGCGGCGGCGCCGTTGCCGATCCTTCGGGTGCAGAAGAGAGAGGTCCTGGATCGCGTTCCGCGCACTCGGCACGAAATCGGCTCATCGGCCGGCGCGGTCCCAGCTGTTCCAGAGCAACTGAAGGACGGACGCGATGTCACAGAGTGCATTGCCGACCGCGTGCGCGATCTTATTCATGTACCCCCCTGGCTCGACCACGAGGGAACGCATCACAGGTCGACACCCGCCGACCTGGACGCACCACCCCCGTGGGCACGCCTTTGACATGCGAGAACGGCCAGATGGCGAGCACCTGGACCGAAACTCGGAACGATCCGACTCGTTCCAAGCTACTGTTGCGGCCCAATCGCGTCAAGTGACTTCCTGGTGAACGGTTTGGCTTTCAATTATCCATGGAAAGGGGAGCCGAGGGCTCCGCTTCTGTCATTGCATTACCAGTCGGTAGCTCACTAGAGTCCGCGTGGGCAGCCCGGCCTCCCTTTTCCTTGAATGAAATTCAGAAGCCATCCGGGAGAACTTTGTGAAACGCCTGTGGGAAGTACAGGAGAGTATTGTCGTCGGCGCCCCCCGCGCGGAGGTCTACGCAGCCCTGTCCCACCTTCAGAACATGGGTGAATGGAGCCCGGAATGCTTCTGCGTATGGCATCGCGGCACGACGGTGCGCGAGGGGACCGGGTTCGTGGGGTTCAACCGCAAGGGCCCTTTGGTCTGGTTCACGACCTGCCGGGTCACCGTGGCCGACGCGCCGAACGAGTTCGCGTTCCGGGTCAGCACCTTCGGCCTGCCCGTGGCCCTGTGGGGCTACCGGCTGGAGCCGGCCAGGGAGGGCACACGCGTCACCGAGTACTGGAAGGACCTGCGCAGCGGTCCCGGTGCGCGCGTCACGGAACTGCTCGGCCTGGTGTTCACCGGCACCCGCCCCGAGGCCCGCGCGGCCGCCAACCGGGCCGGCATGCGCACCACGTTGCGACGGCTGCAGCAAGCCCTCGCGAGCCGGCCGGCCGACGGACCGGCAGAGAGGCAGCACCGCTCATGAACCTCACGACCGACGCACGGTCCTTCGCACCGCTCAAGGAACGCGTACGCGCCGCCGGCCTGCTCACCCCCTGCCGGGGCTACTACGCGGCCAAGTTCGCCGCGAACACGGTCCTGCTGGCCGGCTCCTGGGCCGTGTTCGCCCTGGTCGGCGACTCCTGGTGGCAGCTCGCCTGCGCCGCCCTGCTCGCGTTCGCCTACGGCCAGACCGGGCTCCTCGGCCATGACGTGGGCCACGCCCAGGTCACCCACGACAGGCGGACCATGGAGATCCTCGGGCTGCTGCACGGCAATCTCGCGCTCGGCTTCAGCTACGGCTGGTGGATGAGCCACCACACCCGCCACCACAACCACCCCAACCACCTGGACCTCGACCCGGACATCCTGCGCCGGGTGGTCGCGTTCTCCCCGCGCCAGGCCGAGGGCGTCTCACGGCCGCGCGCCTTCGTCATCCGGCACCAGGCACGCCTGTTCTTCCCGCTGCTGTGCCTGGAGTCGCTCGGACTGCGCATCGGCTCGGTCATCGCCATCCGGCGCGGGGTGGTGCGCCGACCGCGACGGGAACTGGCCCTGCTCGCGGTGCACGCGATCGCCTACGGCGTCGTGGTCCTCACCACCCTCTCCCCGCTGCCGGCCGTGCTGTTCGTGGTGGTGCACCAGGGCCTGTTCGGCGTCTACCTGGGCTGTGTCTTCGCGCCCAACCACAAGGGCATGCCGGTGCACGACGGCAAGGAACCCGACTGGCTCGCCCGCCAGGTGCTGACCTCCCGCAACATCCTGAGTTCCCGGCTGCACGACTTCTTCTACGGCGGCCTCAACCACCAGATCGAACACCACCTGTTCCCCACCATGCCCCGGCCCCATCTGCGCCGCTGCCGGCCGTTGGTCAGGGAGTACTGCGCGGAGATCGGCCTGCCTTACCACGAGGTCGGCGCCGCCCGCTCCTACCGCGAGGTCCTCGCCTACCTGGCCGAGGTCACCCGCGCCGTCGCCCGGCCCGCTCCCGCGCCGCGGCGATCCCGTCGGCGAGCAGCGCGACCAACTGCCCGGTGAAGTCCTCCGACACCGGCCTGCGCCGCACCAGCAACCGGATCCACAGGGCACCGGCCACCGCGTCGACCAGCACGGCCGGATCGAGGTCGGCGGGCAGCTCACCGCGCTCCACGGCCCGGGCGAACAGCGGCTGGTGGCGCCCGAGCCGGTCCTCCAGGAACTGGATCACCAGCTCGCGCATGGCCGGATGGCGAACGGCGCCCACCAGTGCGGCCTCCACCACCGCCCGCGTCTCCGGGTCGGCGAGCAGCCCTGCGACCCGGGCCGCCAGTTCGGCCAGGTCACCGGTCAGGCTCCCGGTGTCGGGCAGGTCGAAGGCGAGCGTCCCGGAGTGCAGCAGGGCGTCACGCAGCAGTTCGGACTTGGACGGCCACCAGCGGTAGACGGTGGTCTTGTTGACGCCGGACCGCTGGGCCACCCCTTCCACGGTGAAGGCGTCGTAGCCGTGCTCGGCCAGCAGCTCCAGACTGGCCGCGAAGATCTCCTCCTTGCGGCGAGGGCCGCTCCGCTCACCGGATCGCACCTGTGCCTGCGCCCGCGTCGTGACACCGTCCACCACTGCCGCTCCTCCACCGGCCCCGAGAGGCCAACGCAACGTTGTGTTGCGTCGATCCTATCCGGACTCTAGGATCGCAACGCACCGTTGCGTTGCATCTGCGCAAGACGGCGGTGCGCGCGTGCGTCCGGCTCAGCGCTCAGGGGGAACCGCATGAATCCGACCGTCCGACTCGCCTGCCTGCCCTACGCCGGTGGCCGCGCCGACGTCTACCGGCCGTGGGCGTCCGCCCTGCCCGAGGGCTGCGAGCTGATCGCACCGGAACTGCCCGGGCACGGCCGCCGACTGCCCGAACCGCCCCTGGACCACGCACACGACGTCGTCGCGGACCTGCTGCCGCGACTCGGCGACCCGTCGGCCCCGCTGGTGGTGTTCGGGCACAGCATGGGCGGCCTGCTGGCGTACGAGCTGTGCGACGCGCTGGACCGGCTGGGCACTGCCCCGCGGGCCCTCGTCGTCTCCGCGATGGGTCCGCCCGACCTCCTCGACTCGGCGGCGAGCCGCGCCCTCGCCGAGGACCCCGAGGCGCTGGTGGACCATGTGGCACGCCTGGGTTCCACCCCCTCCCCCGTGCTTGCCGATCCCGGGATGCGGGCGCTGGTGCTGCGCCCGCTCCAGGCGGACTTCCGTCTGCTGGGCCGTGCCCGGCGGACACCGGTCCGCGAGGTCCCCGTGCCGCTGTACGCGCTCGCCGGGGACCGGGACCCGGTCCACCCGCCGCACGAGGTGGCCGGCTGGCAGCGGCACGCGCCGCAGTGGAGAGGTCTCCAGGTGCTGCCCGGCGACCACTTCTTCCCCTGGCACAGCGACAGCGTGCCCCGCTTCCTGGGCGAGCTCGTGCGCTCGGTCGCCGCGGAACACAGGCCGGTCATCACCCCGGCCCACGACATGTACGACAGAAGCCGAACGAGGGACACGTCATGCTGCACGCACCGCCCGGCCGTCTGACGCCGGGCGCCCTGCTGCCCGGCCGGCTGGACCACCCGTCCCGGGAACTGCTGGCCATGGAACGGGAGCGAGGCCGCCTCGACGCGCTCCGCGCCCCGGCGCCCCGCGCGCTCCAAGCCCCGGATCCGGTGACCGTGCTGTCCGCACGGTCCGGGGCCACCGAACGCATCGGGCTCGTGACGACCGGTTCGCCGAGCGGCTGGGACCCGCACCGTCCGGCCCGTCGGCACGTCTCGCTGGACATCCTGTCGTCGGGCCGGGCCGGTGAGCGCGGAGCAACGCCGCGGGCGCGACGCGTTCGCCGTACGCTGAGCGGCCGGCTGGGACTCACCCGGCCGGCGGACCGTGCGACGGCGGTGCGGTGACGCGCCGATGACGACGAACCCGAACACCAAGGAGGACACCGCTGTGCGAGCCGGCACTGTCTGGAAGCAGCCACGCGCCTGGCTGGTCGTGATCGTCGGCTGTGTGCTGGCCGCCCTGAGCACCCTCAGCTACCTGCTCCCGGCCACCGACCCGGAGGGCCGTCTGCACCGGCTGCCCCTGATCCTCGTCTCCGAGGATCAGGGCGTCACGGCGGCGGACGGCACGAGGGTGGACCTCGGGGCGCAGCTGGTCCGCGGCATCACCCGTGCCGCCGCGCGCGACGACCGGGTGGAGTGGACCGTCGTGGCCGACCGGGCGGCCGCCGAGCGGGCACTGGCCGGGCAGGACGCCTACGCCGCACTGGACGTCCCCCGCGACTTCACCCGCACGGCGCTCTCCCTGCTGAGCGTGGAAAGCTCCGCCGAACGCCCCACGCTGACCGTGCTGACCCACCGAGGCGTGGGCGGCATGGCGGCCTCGATGGCGGACAAGGCCGTACGCGCGACCGCGGCGAAGGCCTCGATCCAGCTGGGCACCCAGCTCGTCGCCCGGGCCACGACGGGGAAGGAGGCCACCGGCGGCCCCACGACCACGGCCCGCCGCACCTCCGAGGCGGCCCGCGCCGGCGCTCAGCCGCGGAGCGCGGCCGCCGGCCCCGGCTTCCTCGCCCTGCTCCACGACCCGGTCCAGGTCACGGCGGAGCAGCAGCCCGTGAACGCCGGCTCCGCGCCCTCCGGCGGCACCGTCCCGCTCTACCTCGCCGTCGCGCTGCTCATCTCGGGACTGCTGCCGGCCAGTCTCCTCACGATGCTCGTCGACGCCCGGCTCGGGTATGTCCCCCTGGAGATCGGCCCGCGCCGGCTGCTGAAGCCGATCGTCGCGATCGCCCGCTCCTCGACCTTCCTCGCCAAGGCGGTCATCGGCGCCGTCATGGGGTTCGCCGCCGGAGCGGTGGTCGCCGCGGTGGGCCTCGCCAGTGTCGACCTCGGCGCGCAGGCCCCCGGCCGACTGGTCGTCTTCTGCGGCCTGGCGTGCGCCGCGGTCACCCTGCTCACCCTGGCCCTGTTCGCCGTGTTCGGCGCCCCCGGCCAGATCCTGGCCCTCCTCGTCGCCACCCTGATCGGCATCCCGCTGTCGGGCGGCGCCATTCCGCCCGAGGCCCTGCCGGCCGGCCTGGACACGCTCGGACGACTCCTTCCGGCCCGCCATGTCGTCGAAGGCGTCCGGTCCCTGCTGTTCTACGGCGGTGACGCCCGGCAACTGACCACCGCGTGGCTGGTCATGGGAGCGTACGCGTTCGGCTCCGTGCTGCTGGGCCTGCTCGGCTCGCACTTCTACGACCGGCGCGGCTACCGGCGCGCCCACGAGCACGACCGTCCGGTGGTGCACCCCGCGCCCGAGCCGCTCCCGCGTCCGTCATCGTGAGGTGAGACCCGCCATGGCCACGTTCCCGACCGTCTCCGGCGGTTCGTACTCCCGACTGCTCAAAACCTTCCGCGAGGTACCGCCCCGCCGCGGCCTCGTCGGCAAGGCCGTGCCGCCCCTGGCGACGGGGCACATGACCGGCCACGGCACGCTGCTCCACGAGGCCCTGCGCACCGTGCTCCGCTCCGTGGACGCGACCGCCGTGGTCCCCGGCTGCTTCCTGACCGAGCGGGCCGCGCGCTCGCTTCGGGCCTCCCGGTACGCGCACGCCCGTGGGCAATTGGCCCGGGGGACGGAACTGCTGCGGCGCGCCACGGCACGGCTCCCTCAGCGGGCGGCCGGCGACACGCGGAGCGCGGCATGACCGGGCCCGTCCCGCGTGTGTTCGGCGGCGACGAGACGGCGGCCGGCGCCGTGGTGATGGTGCACGGCATCCGCGTGTCCTCGTCCATGTGGTTGCCGCACGCCCGGCGGCTCGTGCCCGACTTCCGGGTGAGCGCCCCGGACCTGCCCGGCCACGGTACTCTGCACGGCCAGACGTTCCCCCTCGCCGCGGCCGTCGAGGCACTCGACGCGGCGGTCACCGAGGCGCACACCGCGACCGGCCGACGGCCTCTGGTCGTCGGCATGTCCCTGGGCGGTTTCGTGGCCATGGCCCACGCGGCGGACCCCCCCGAGCGGGTGCGCGGACTGCTGGTGTGCGGCTCCCCCGCGCGGACGCGCGGCTGGAAGGCACTCGCCTACTCCACGGCCGCGCGCATCGACGAACGCCGCGGCGAGGAGCGCAGCGCCGCCGCGAACGCCCGCCTCTTCCATCGCCACACCAGCCCCGAGTGCGCCGAGGCCGTCATCGCCGGCGGCTTCGCCCGGCATGCCTTCGGCGAGGCCGTCCGGGAGCTGCGCCGCGTGGACGTCCTGGGCCTGGCCGCCCGTCTGCGGGTCCCGACCCAGTTCGTCAACGGACGCCGTGACCTCCTCTTCCGCCTGGACGAACAGGCTTTCCTCAAGGCCGTGCGCGGCGGCGGCACACCCGTCCGCCTCGCGCACGCCCCCGGCGACCATCTCTTCCCCCTGCAGGATCCGGACGCCTTCGCCGCCCTCGTCCGCGACACCCATGGGCGACTGCCCGCCGACTGACATCCGGACCAAAGAGCCCGTCTCCACCAGAGGTTTCGTGTGCTTGTCCAGCGGCCGGCCGGGAGATCGTCACGTCAGCGTTCGGGTGCGGTGCTTGCGGGCCCGGTGGATGCCCAGACCGATGAAGCCGACCCAGACCAGAGTGATCAGACCGACGAGGGCATCCGCACCCCACCCGTTGATGGCGTAGAAGTGGGTGGCGTCCATGCCGAAGTAGAGCGACGGGACGGCCAGCAGGTTGATGACTCCGACGACGACGGCACCGCGCAGGGTCCACCGTGGCACCATCGGTGGCGCGGCTGTCGTGAACTGCCGCGCGGCACGGGCGAGCCCGAGGAAGAACATCGCGATCCACAGGTGTGCGATCGGACCATGTGCCAATGCCATGGCGGCCGCCAGAGGACCGTCCGTGGTCGGGTCCATCCCCCGATCCGGGAAGGCCAAGGGGGTACCGGCCTCGAGCGAGGTGGCGAAGAGGATCACCGCGACGTAGGTGAGCAGCGACACGATGGCGAGCTGACCGACGAGGGTGCGCCGGCCGGTGTCGTCCCTGGGCAGCAGGCGTGCCAGAGCAACCCCGAACGCCGTCAGCACAGCCATGATCACCAGCGTCAGCAGGCTACGCGTCAGGACGTTCCACTGCGGGGGTGGCCCCGAGTAGACGAAGTACAAGGCGACCATCGGCACCGAGAGGGCACCCACTGCCATCCCCGCCCGGCCGGCGAACGTGGTGGTGGGCAGGTCCGATGCGTCGGCTGCCTGACGAGACGAGGCAGACGGGTTCTGCGTGGTCGATGGCGTGGTCACAGTGACTCCCGGGTGACGTCGTCCGTACGGAGGTTGCCGGTCCGGAGGTTGCGCGAGGAACCGGCGCGCTGCCACTGGTCGCGGACGTGGTCCACGGACAGCAGCGCAGCGTTGATGAGGAGGGCGCTGCCGGGCGTCCACAGCCACCACGGACCGTCGAGACGGGTGCGGAAGATGCCCATCAGCAACCAGGCGATGATCTGCACGGCGGTCGCGAAGGCGGCCGTCGTGGTGACGGCGAAGCGGATCCGGGTCGTGGAGCGCTGATCGGTCGGGTCCAGCCCGAGCAGCGTCAACAGGTATCGGCGAGGACGTGTGGTGTTCATGTCCTCAACACTGTCGGCCGGCCGATGCGCCGGACGTCTGCCGATCGGGACCGATCGAGTCCACGAACGGCCGACAACTTCTACGACTTTCGTTGACTGCTTCGAACGAGACCGGCGGTCTAAGGTGGTCCGGTGCCGTCTCCTCCTCTCGCCGTCGCCGGCGGTCCCAACGACGAGACCCCGGTGCGTCGAGGGCCGTGGATCGAGCGCGGCCGGTCGGCGTTGGTCGTTCTCTCCTCGTTCGCCGGTGGACTCGCGATGCTGTTCCTGGTCCTGGAGCAACGCCCGGGAGGAGGGTGGCGCGTCCTCGACATCTTGGTGGGCACCGTCGCCAGTCTCGTGCTGCTGGTCCGTTACCGTGCTCCGGTCGTGGTCGGTCTGGTGCTGGCGGTCGTTGGGGCGTTCTGCGCCACCGCCGGTGTGGCCAACTACGTGGCTCTGTTCGCCGTGGCACGCAGCCGGCGCATCGAGCAGGCGTTCGTCGTGGCGCTGGCCGACATCGCCGGCGCCCTGGTCTTCTGGCTGCTGTATCCGGCCAACTCCGCGCTGAGCCTCACCGCGGTGGTCAACACCGCGATCGCACTCGCCGTCGTGGCCTGGGGCGCACTGCGGCAGAAGCAGCAGGACCTGGTCGCGGTCTACCGGGACAGAGCAGCCCGTATCGAGCGCGAGCGAGAACAGCGTGCGGAACAGATCCAGATGGCCGAGCGCGCCCGAATCGCCCGGGACATGCACGACTCGGTCGCGCACTACATCTCGCTGATCGCGCTCTACGCCGGCGGGCTCGCGGTCGCCGGGGACAACGCCAAGAACGTCGGCACCACAGCCGCGACGATTCGCACGACCGCCATCAGTGCTCTCGACGAGCTGCGCACCGTGATCGGCATGCTGCGCGACGGCACCGTCGTGCGACCGCAGAGCTCCGAGCACGAGCACACCGTCGCGGGATTGATCGACGAAGCCAGAGGAGCCGGTCAGTTGATCGTCGCGCGCCTTGATCTGCCCGGCGACAGCGGCAACGCCGGCAGCACAGCCGCGCTGCGGGAACCCTCGAACGCCGAGCACGTCTACCGCGTCGTGCAAGAGGGGCTGACCAACGCGCGCAAGCACGCCCCCGGCGCACTGGTGACGGTGCATGTTCGCCGCGAGGGCGGTGACGCCCTCATCACGATCACCAACCCGATCGAGGAAACCGAGTCGGCGTTGCCCGGAACCGGCGCCGGGCTGAGCGGTCTCGCCGAACGGATCGCCGCCGTGGGAGGCGTCGCCGGGCACGAGGTCGTCGACCGCGGTGAGAACACCCACGAGTTCCGACTGTCTGCGCGAGTGCCCCTGCGATGACCAGCTCTCCACCTTCCAGCAGCACCCCCGGCGCACCCACGTCGGTGCTCATCGTCGACGACGACGCGATGGTCCGCGCCGGGCTGTCGATGGTCCTGTCAGTGGACCCCACCCTCACGATCGTCGCCGAGGCATCCGGCGGAGCCGAAGCCGTCGTCGCGGCGACGCGGCACCGTCCCGATGTGGTGCTGATGGACCTGCAGATGCCGGAGATGAACGGCGTCGAGGCCACCCGCCGTGTCCGTGCGGCGGTGCCGTCGGTCGCGATGTTGATGCTGACCACCTTCCACCTGGACACACACGTCCTCGACGCCTTGCAGGCCGGCGCGAGCGGATATCTGCTCAAAGACGTCGCGCCGCAAGAGCTCTGCCACGCGATTCACCTGGCCGCATCGGGGGAATCCGCGTTCTCGGCAACGATCACCCGCCAACTCGTGGCACGCCACACTCGCACGGCCGACGACTCCACCAGCGCCACAGCCCGGCAGACACTGGAGGCGCTCACCGATCGAGAACGCGCCGTCGCCGAGGCTGTCGCTGAAGGCGCTTCCAACGCGACCATCGCGAAGGCGCTCTTCATGAGCGAAGGCACGGTCAAGACCCACATCTCCCGCGCGCTCACCAAGACCGGCTCGGACAACCGGGTCCAGCTGGCCCTCCTGGTCTTCCAGGCACAGCAGAACCCCTAAGCGAGCGTTCGGCGCGCATATCAGGTGCTTCGTGAGGGCATCCAGGTCGTCCACGACAGAGCTCGGGCTTTTCCCCTGGCCGGGGCGTCGGTGCGGCGTCCCGGCTCAGGCGATGCCGGTCTCCGCTCGGTCCGCCACGGATGTGAGACTGGGGGAATGCTCATACAGTTCCTGACCGCGGTCGGTGTCCTGGCCGTGCTGACCATGGTGCCCGGGCCGGACATGGCCGTCGTGACCAAGCGAGCCGTCGCCTCCGGCTGGCGGGACGGGCTACGGACCGTGGGCGGGATCACCGCGGGACTCTTGGTCTGGGGCGTGCTCTCGGTGGCCGGCCTCGCCGCTGTCCTGGCCGCGTCGGCCACCGCGTACACCGTGGTCAAACTGGCCGGAGCCGCCTACCTGGTCTTCCTCGGTGCGCAGTCGCTGCTCCGGAGTCGTCGCAACCGGTCGCAGGCACCGGCCGCGGCCCTCACCCCGCCTCGCGGCAATCCCTGGCGGACCGGCCTGGTGAGCAACGTCTTCAATCCCAAGATCGCCGTCTTCTACACAGGCCTGCTGCCGACACTGGCCCCCACCGGGCTGCCTCCCCACAGCGGCATGGCCCTGCTGGTCCTCGTCCACGCCGTGCTCACCGCGATCTGGCTCGGCGGGTACGTCCTGCTTCTGTCGAAGGCTCGCGTTTTCTTCGAGAAGCCCGCCGTACGCCGGGGCATGGACCGTGTCACCGGGGTCGTACTGATCGGATTCGGACTGAAGGTCGCCACGACCCAGCCCTGAGAAGGACAGCACGATGACGAACGAGGACGAGTCGGCACTCGACGACCCGGTGGGCCACTCACTCCGCGGTCGGCACGCGCATCTCGCCCGGCGGCTGGGCCGGGCCGCCACCTATCTCACGGACGTGGCGACCTTCTCCGCCGTCTCCACCGACCCGAGCGCGCAGGACTGGGCCGACCTGGCCGCGTTGCTCGGTCCGGGCGCCTTCGCCGACATGTTCAGCTGCCCGGCCGTTCCGCCGCCGAGCTGGGAGCCGGTCTTCGTCCTCGAGGGCCGACAGATGGTCTGGTCCGGCGCCGGCGTGCCTGACCGCACTCGCGTCACGCCCGACACCGGCGTGGTCGAATTGGGCAGGGACAGCGTGCCCGAGATGCTCGACCTCGTCGCGCGGACCGAGCCGGGGCCGTTCTGGCCGCGCACCCGGGAACTCGGCACCTACCTCGGTGTGCGCGTCGACGGTGCCCTGGTGGCGATGGCGGGGGAACGCCTCAGGCCCCCCGGCTGGACCGAGATCAGCGCCGTCTGCACCGCTCCCGAGGCACGCGGCCAAGGCCACGCCGCCCGCCTGGTGCGTGCGCTCGCCGCACGCATCGTGGCGCGCGGCGAGCGTCCCTTCCTGCATGTGGCCGAGACGAACACCGGCGCCGTCGCGCTGTACGAGCGCCTCGGCTTCGAGACTCGCCGGCAGGTGACCTTCCGAGGTTTCCGCACCCCCTGAGGGACGGGACCGAGGCAGGTGTGGCCGGTCATGGGGCACCGGGCCGGGAGGTCCAGTGGTGCGGCGGGGTCGGTGGCGATGACATGGACCACCGATGGCCCGGAGCACTCACCGCCGCGCACCGTTACGGCCGCCGGGAACAGGGCACTCGCCGCGCATGGCACTCATACAGGGCACGCACCGCTCGCGCGGTTCCGGCCTGGGCCCGGCCGCGAGCGTCGGTATCGGTGTCGCGGCCGGCGTGACGGCCGCGGCCGGCCTCCTGTTCGGCCGCAAGGCGGCCACGGTCAGCAAGATCGGCAAGGGGCACCCGGTCAAGCACCGCGCGCTCGACCTGGCGGCCGGCGCCGTGCAGCGGAAGTATCCGCTCGATGCAATGAGCACCTATCTCAACGGCTTCCACATGTACGCCGACGACATGGGCCGGCAGGTGGAGGCCACGCACTTCTGCATCCATCTCCGGCACGACCTGCACCAGTGCGTGATCTTCGACCGCAACGCGCCCGACGGCCGTCTGATCGGCATCGAGTACATCATCAGCGAGGAGCGCTTCCGCGGCCTGCCCGAGGACGAGAAGCGGCTGTGGCACAGCCATCACTACGAGGTCAAGTCCGGCAGCCTCACCGCCCCCGGCATCCCCGAACTGGCCGAACACGCCTACTTCGAGGATCTCGTGACCACCTACGGGAAGACGTTCCACACGTGGCAGTACGACCGCGACGACTTCCCCTACGGGATTCCGCAGCTGATGATGGGCTTCACCGAGGACGGACAGGCCGCGGAGGAGATGATCCGGGCCCGGGACGACCGGCTCGGCGTCTCGACCGCCCGCAAGCGGCAGAACCGGGCGGACATCCCCATGCCGGACGTGGCACCCGGCGCCAACGCGTGGGAGAGCGGCCGGACGGTGCAGACCCGCCTGGAGGAGCTGGACTTCAAGCGCTGACCCCCGCCCGTCCCCGCATGCCCGCCAGGCCCTGGGCACCCTCCGGGGTCCCGGCGGCCGGGGACGTGCCGCGGCCCCGCCCCGCCGGTCGTTCTCCGGCGGGGCGGGGCCGCGGCAGGGGGGGACCGGGCCGGGCGGGCGGGCGGGCTGACGGGTGGTCACTTCCCGTCGCGGGGCATGATCACCGCCGACAGCACGGCGGGCACCGCGCCGATCAGCAGCATGACCACGGGCCAGGAGGTGGCGGAGAGGATGCCGGGGATGACGAGGGGGGTGAGGAACGCCCCCGCGAACACCATCGTGTTCTCCAGCCCCAGGGCGGTCCCGGAGCGCTCCTTGCCCGCCATGATCGCGATTTCGGCGTAGTGCACGCCGTGCCAGCCGCAGGAAAGCAGGCCGGCCACGACCATCAAGGTGGCCGCGATCCACGCGGGCCCGGACTGGCACAGGGCGAGCCCGACGAAGCAGGCGGCGATGATCCAGCTGTAGACGATGACGAGGCTGCGACGGTGCCGGCCGCCCCGCCCGTCCGTCCAGCGGCCGCTCCACACCCGGGAGACCGCGCCCAGGGCCTGGACGGCGAAGAGCAGACCGGAGATGGCGGTGATGCCGATCCCGTGCACGCGGTGCAGGTAGATCGCGGCGAACGACAGGACGGTGAACTGGGGGAAGTCGAGCAGGAAGGCGCTGAGGGAGATCCGCCAGATCTTCCAGCGGCGCAGCGGGCTGACACTGGTGTTCCGGTGTCCCGCCGCGGGCAGCGGCGGCTCGTCCAGCCAGCAGACGATGGCGACGGTGGCGGCGAGCGCGAAGGCGGTCAGGAAGCCGAAGACGCCCCGGAAGCCGACGCTCATGGCGAGGGCGGGCAGCGCCAGCGCGCCGATCGCGCCGCCGAGGGGGACGGCCGCCACGCGGAGGCTGATGGCGAAGCCGTGGTTGCCGGGCGGGAACCAGCCCAGGACCGCCCGGCCCGAGGCGCTGTTGACGCAGCCGCCGAGCGCGCCGGCGAGCAGCAGCACGGCGGACAGCAGCCAGGACGGCGGGGTGTGTCCTGCGGTGGGCACGAGGAAGGCGGTGGCCGCCGCGAGGCACACCGTGGTGCCGGCCAGACCGCTGATGAGGACGGCCCGCTCGCCGAAGCGGTCGGTGAGCACTCCCCAGACGATCTCGGTGACGGCCGCCCCGCAGGTCAAGGCGGCGAGGACCAGGCCGAGTTGGCCGGTGGAGTAGTGGTAGTCGGACTGCAGGACCGCGCTGGCCATGGGGATGCCCTGGAAGGCAGCGCTGAAGGCCGCCTGGGCGATGATGCCGATGCCGAGGATGCCCCACTTGTAGTGGGCGGAGTGGGTCTTGCCCGACCTGCCGACGGGCAGGGGGGCCGCCGTCGCGGCGACGGGTGCCGTGGTGACCTGTTGAGACATGGTCGTGGAGAGCTTTCTACTCAGGGGATTGCGGGGGGTGCGGGGAGGTCAGGAGGCGGTGACCGGTGCGCCGTCCAGGGCGAGCCCGGTGTCCGGGGCTTCGCCGGGCAGCAGTGCCTCGGTGCGCTTCTCCCGGATCACCAGCAGGGTGCATCCCCGCGGGCTGGCGACCCGGTGCACGCTGCCGGGCTTTTCCAGCACGAGGCAGCCGGGTCCGTACACCTCGCCGTTGTCGTTGTGCAGTTCGCCGTCCACGACCACGATCAGTTCGTAGCCGAGGTGGCGGTGGAGGTCGCCGTGTGCGCCGGCGCCGAAGCGCGCGAGGTAGGCCTCGGCGCCGTCGGGGCCGGTGTCCTCGGCGGTGTAGAGCCAGTGCACGTCGACCGCTTGGCGTCCGGGCTGGACGTAGGGCTGCCACGTCAGCCGGTCGAGGTCCGTGCCGTCGAGGAGATCGCGGACGACCAGGACGTCGCGGCGCTGGGACGGGAGACCGGTCGCGGTCATGGGGCTGCCTTCCGGGTCGGTGGGGTGCGGGGCGGGGACGGTGCCGGCTGCGGCGGCGCGCAGTCGTGCGCTGACTTCGGAGCGGCGGATCTTGCCCGACGTCGTGCGGGGCAGCGCGTCGGTGAACGAGGCGCTGTGGACGCGCAGGGCGCGCGTGACGTGCAGGTCGACGTGGCCGAGGAGGTCCGCCTCCGTGGCGTGGGCGCCGGGTTCCAGCTCGACCACGGCGTGCGCGGCGAGCGTCAGTGCGGGATGGGGCACCGGCACCACGGCCGCGGCGCGGACGGCGGGGTGGGTGCGCAGGATCGCCTCGAGTTCGTAGGGGGAGATGCGGTGGCCCCCGGACTTGAAGACGTCGTCGCGGCGTCCCAGCAGCCGCACGTATCCGTCGCAGGCCAGGGCTGCGGAGTCTCCCGTGGCGTACCGGTCGGGGGTGAGGACCTGCCCGGTGCGCTCGGGGTCGCCGTCGTAACCGGCCATGATGCCCACGGGGCGGCCGGCGAGTTCCACGTACAGCTGCTCGTCGCGGACGCTGAGGTCCCAGCCGGGCAGCGGCTTGCCCAGCCAGCCGGGTTTGCGGGGCAGCCCCGGCGTGGTGCCGACGAGGGCGGTCGTCTCCGTCTGGCCGTAGCCCTCGCGGATGGTCACGCCCCATTCGGCCTCGATGGCCTCGGCGACGTGCTGGGCGAGGGGTTCGCCGGCGGTGGTGGCTTCCCGCAGGCGCGGCCGGGCCGTCGCGGCGTGCGCGGCGAGCCGGGTCCACTGGGCGGGCGGAGCGCACAGGCTGGTGATGCCCCGCTCCTCCAGGAGCCGCGGCAGCCGCCCGAACTCGAGGTGCCCGGCGGGCGGCACGACGAGGGTCGCCTCGGCGGTGAACGGGACGAAGAAGCTGGACCAGGAGTGCTTGGCCCAGCCGGGCTCGGAGATGTTCACGTGCCGGTCGCCGGGGATCAGGCCGTTGAAGTACATCGACGACAGGTGCCCCACCGGATAGGAGGCGTGGGTGTGCAGGACGAGCTTCGGCGCGGAGGTGGTCCCGGAGGTGAAGTAGGCGAAGGCCGGGTCCCCGGCCGGGGTCGGGCCGGTCGGCAGGTAGGACGTGGCGGCCTCGTAGGAGTCGTCGTAGGGGTGCCAGCCGTGGACGGCGGGCCCGACCGCGATGCGCGTGGTGAGGGTGTGCGGGCCGAGGTCGTCTCCTTCGAACAGCGGCGCGAGGTCGCTGCGGCAGACGACGTGGCGGACGCGGCCGCGCCTGATCCGGTCGGCGGCCTCCTTGCGGGTCAGGGAGGTGTAGGTGGGGATGGCCACCGCTCCGGTCTTCAGGCAGGCCAGCAGCGTCTCCCACAGCTCGACCTGGGCGCCGAGGACGATGAGCACCCGCTCGCCCCGTCGCACTCCGGTGCGGGTGAGCCAGTTGGCGAGCTGGTCGGAGCGGGTGGCGAGGTCCTGGTAGGAGATCCGCTGGTCCCGGCCGTCGGGCCCGATCAGTTCCAGCGCGGTGCGCCGGTTGTCCTGGGCGATGACGTCGAACCACTCCAGTGCCCAGTTGAAGTGGGCCGGGCGGGGCCAGGTGAAGGCGCGGCGGGCGGCTTCGTGGTCGGCGCGCAGCTCCAGGAGCAGGTCGCGGCCGCGGCGGAAAGCGGCGTGGGCGGGGGTGCGGCGCAGCGCGGAGTGTGCCGTGCCGCGCTGGTCTCGGGCCGTGGTCATGCTCGGGTTCCTTCCAGCCTCCGGTGGGCCGCCGGTCGCGCCGGCGCGGTGAGCGCGTCCTGTGCGATGGCGTCGGCGTCCTTGGTGAAGTCGGTCCACGGACCGGGCCGCGCGGACCCGACCTGCATGAACCAGCGCTGTCCTTCGCAGGGGATGCCGAGGACGTAGACCCCCTCCGCGGGTGTCCCCGCCGCGGTCACGGGCCGGTACGGGACGGCCGTCGTCGCCACCCCTCCGGTGAGGGGGCCGCCGTCGCCCCGGTCGTTGGTCCAGGGCGTCCACAGGCCGCTCGCGCGCAGGTGGCGGGTGAGCGGCGCGGTGTCGCGGTCGAGGTCCGGTGCGGGGATGCGGGCGTCGATGAGCGCCTCGCAGCGGTGCAGTGATCCGGCGCCCTGCGCGGAGCGGACGGTGAAGCCCCCGCCGTCCTCGTCCGCGGCGAACTCGGCCGAGGGACCCGCCACCCGCAGCACACCTGCTTCGAGCAGGGCCCGGGTCTGCCGCAGCCGCTGCGCCGGGGGGCCGGCGGCCAGGAAGGAGCTGAGCGGCGCGAACCAGCCCAGGAAGTCGTCCCGGTGGGAGGCGGCGGTCAGGCCGTCGAAGTCGACCGCGCGCCGGATGGTTCCGCGGACGTCGCGCAGGACGTCCAGGGCCGCCTTGCGGGGGCCGTGGAAGTTGCCTTGCCCGGCGTGTGCCAGGTCGTCGTCGATCAGCCGTGTGAGGGCGGCGGTGAAGGCGTCGGGGCTGGGGAAGCGGCGGCCGGCGAAAGGGCGAGCCAGGTGCTCCACGTCCAGGGGATCCAGTCCGTCGACGCCCAGCTCCGCGGCCGCGGCCCGGATGGTCTGCTCCGCGGTGCCGGCCCCCGCGTGCTCGACGAGGGCGGCCGCACGGGCGAGGAATTCCCGCTCGACGCGCTCACCGAGCCGGGCGCGCACCGCGGTCGCGTAGTAGACGAGCTGCATCTCGGCGTGCAGCCAGGGCCATATCCGCTCACGGAAGTCGAGGGGGCGGCCCGGGGCCCGCAGGGCGGTGATCCGCTCGGGGGTGAACAGCCGTGCGGTGTAGCGCCACAGCGGGCCCTTCTGGTTCAGGCCGCGGGCCGGCAGCGGCACTCCGGAGCGTGAGCCGGCCACCAGGACGGGTTCGAGGCCGGAGGGCACATACCGCAGCGCCTTGTCGGGGCCCTCGTGGAACCGGCCGCCGCGGCCGGTGGTGAGGGCCGCGACGATGTCGTAGAACGTCAGGCCCATTCCGAGGACCGCCACGCGGGCTCCGGGGGCGATGCGCTCGAGCGGCATGTCGGCCGCGCTGTCGCCCCGGATGTAGCGCAGGTGCGGGCGGGCCACGGCGAAGTCCGCGAAGCGTGTCTGGTCCGCCGACAGTTGGGTCACGGGGTGGCCGGTGGCCAGAACGACCCGGTCGGCGGTGATGAGTTCGCCGTCCGCGCAGCGCAACTGCCACGCTTCCCCGACGCGTTGCATGCCGGTGACGTGTCCGGTGTGCCGGCGCAGCGTGGCCCGGGCCGGCAGCGAGTCCTGCACGGCCTGGAGGAAGAACCGCAGGTACGCGCCGTACAGGGCGCGGGGGGCGTAGGCGTTGGGGCCCGGGTAGCAGGGGTCTTCGGTGGCGGCCCACCACTGGCCCAGCGAAGGTCCGGCTCCCGCCCGGGCGGGGCCGTCGTCGGCGGGACCGGAGAACATGGTCCCTTCGCCGCAGGCGGGGGTCCTCCGGAATTCCGGGTTCTGGTCGGTGCGCCCGATCCGGCCCGCGCCGACCTGGTCCTTGTCGATCAGGACGATCTCCACGGCCCGCTCCGGCGTCTCCTCGCGCAGGCGGGCCACGAGCCGTTCGACGACGGCGAGGCCGCGCGGGCCCGAGCCGACGACCGCGATGCGGTGGGCGGCGGTGACCTGGGCGCGCGCACGGCTCAGGAGGGCTGCCGACCGGTCGTGGGCGTCGGCGGTGTAGCGCAGCATGCCCAGCAGCCGGCTGGAGGTGACGGCGTGCCGGGTGGCGCCGGCGGCGGGCAGGGGCATGGCACCGGTGTCGGCCCACACGAGCCGGCCGTCGTCAGCGATCGCCCCGCGTGCCGCGCCCGCGTTGTCGCGGTGCAGGCAGAACGGTACGTCGAGCACCCCGGACGCGAAGGCGGCGCGCAGGCCCGGGCCGATGTCGCTGCCGTGGTCGAGGACGGCGGTGATCAGGCGCAGCGCCTCGCTGTAGACCGTTTCGTAGTCGACCTGGCGGGCCCACGGCAGCGGGCAGTCGTCGTGCAGCGCCTGCCGGGACACACGTGCCGCCCGTTCCAGGGCCGCGACGTTCTCGGCGACGGTGGGTATCCGGTGTGCCTCGGCGACCGTCTTGACGATCAGCCGCTGGGCGCCGCCGCGTACGGCTATCTGCGCCGAGGAGTCCAGGAGCAGTTCCGCTCCGGCCTCGGTGGACGGGTAGACACCCATGTAGGTGTAGAGCACCACGTGGCGCGCGACGTCGGCCGGCAGGAACAGCTCCGCGAGGTGGTGCAGGGCCGCCAACGCCTCGATGTCCTGCACCGCGTTGGTCTGCTGGGCGTACGACAGGGAGACGGAGGACACCCCGTTGCGGGCGAAGAACAGTGCTTCGAGGACGCTGATGGCCACGAGCAGCGACGGCGGGCACATCTGGCCGAGCATGCAGCCGCCGAAGGTTTCCAGGTGGGCCCGCATGCCGTGGTCGGCCGCCTGCTCGGCGAGCTGCTGGGTGGCGTCGGTCCAGGCGGGGACGGCCTCGGCCAGCGGGAGTCGGGAGTAGGGCAGGCAGTAGGAGACCGGACCGCCTTCGGAGGCGGACAGCCCCGCCGCGACCATCGCCTCGAAGATGTGGGCGGGCCGTGCCGAGCCGTGCCGGACCTGGACGGGGACGCCGCCGGCCGCCCGCACGACCTGCGCGGTGATGTGCGGACCGTGGTTGACGAGCGGAAAGCCGTTCAGCGCGCGGCCGGCCTCGAGGGCCTCCCGGGCACCGGCGATGTCCTCCACCCGGGTGTAGGAGTCGATGGTGAGGGTGGCGAGCGTCCTGGCGCGTGCCGCGGCGACGGCGGCCAGGCCCTCGGCCATGCTTCGCGGGTCCGACATGCCCATCCGGGGCTGTACGACCAACTGTCCCGCCTGCGCGGCCTGTTCCACATGGTTCTGCATGTCGGGGCTGCCCTGGGGGCGTGTTCCGGTCATGCGGCGGCTCCGGTGATCTCGGGGCGGTGCGCCGTCATCCGCCGCAGCGCGGTGCCGAACTCGGCCGGGTCCGCGCCGTCCGTGAAGACCGCGTCGAAGCCCTCGGCGACCAGTTCGTCGGCGAGGTGGGGCTGGCCGGCTCCCTGGATGCCCAGCTTTCCGCCGATCATGACGGGGACCGTGGACAGGGCCGGGTCGCTGTCCGCGCGCAGCTTCCTGATGAGCCGGCGGCCGTCGAGGTGACCGTGTCCGTTGACCGAGGAGATGACCACGGCGTCGGGCCGCTGCACGCGCACCTGCTCGATGAGTTCGGCGTCGGGCACGCACGGTCCGAGGTTGGTCACCTCGTAACCGCTCTCCTGAAGCAGCAGTTGGAGGAACACCAGGTTCCAGGTGTGGGAGTCCGAGGAGACCGTCGACAGCAGTATGCGTTTCGGTCTGGACTGGATGGGGGACACGGGGAAGACCTCCTGTCGATGTGCCGCGGTCTGCCGCGACATCTCGACGATCGCTGTTCCGCCGTCCCCGGCCCAGGGGGATTCGGCGGTCATGAACCGCTGTTCACGGATGCCGCACCGGCCGGCTCCCACGCCCGGGCGGGGGCCATCCTCGAAGAGGCCCCGGTCGAGCGTCAGACCGGGTCACCGGGCGGTGCCTGCCGCCCGCAGACGGCGACCCCGGTGATCACCAGCAGTCCGCCGAGGCACTGGGAGAACGTCAGCGCCTGACCGAGCCACACATAGGCGATGACACTGGTGGCCACGATCTCGAAGGTGCTCAGCATGCTCACACGTGTGGGGCCGAGGGCGCGTACGGCGGCGAGCACGAGAGCGAACGGAGCGGCCATCCCGAGCACACCGATCAGCATCAGCGGCAGGAGGGTGCGCGGCTCCCAGGCACTGCTCTCGATACGCCACGGGGGCTGGACACAGCACCACGCGACGGCGGCCACGAGGGAGCCGTACAGGGTGGCGGTGCCGGCCGGTACGGCGCCGCCGATGCCGCGCCCGCACACGAGGTACAGGATGTAGGCGGCGGCGGTGGCCAGTCCGAAGAGCAGGCCCACGGGGTCGAGCCGGCCCAGCCGGGCGCCGCCGAGGCCGACCATCAGGACGACACCGCCGAGTGTGAGCGGCAGGGCCACCAGGATGCTCGCGGCCGGGCGCCCGCGCTGTCGTACGGCGTCGGCGGCGGTCAGCCAGACGGCGGAGCTGTACTGCAGCACCAGCGCGACGGCCAGGGGCAGCCGGGCTATCGCCATCGAGTAGCAGTAGACGACCGCGGCCAGCGCCAGGCCGAAGGCGGCGATCCGCGGCAGGCGCCGCCACGGCAGACGCAGCAGGTCGCGGCGGGTGAGGCACAGGCCGGCACACAGGCTCACGAAGCCGAAGAGCATACGGAACTGGGTGACCGTCACCGCGCCGGTCCCGTGGTCGATGAGTTCGCGCGAGACGGTGCCGCTCAGGCCGAACAGCACGCAGGCGGTGAGGACCATGAGGCAGCCCGGTGCTCCCCGTCCGGTGCGGCCCGTGGCGCCGCCGGGGGGCGGGGTCGGGGGCGGCGAAGGGCGGCCCGCCGTTCCCGCACCGCCGTACCGCTCCGGTCGCGGGCCCACCTCACGACACCGCTCGTGACACGTGTCGCGGCGCGTGGGGCGCACGGCCGGACGGCAGGGTCTGCGGCGGGCGCAGCCGTCGCAGGTGCGGGGTCACGTGCGCGGGGGGGACCTCGGCGTTCCAGACCAGTTCGGTCATCACCGGGGGCAGCGCCGGCAGCGGCATCTCCACCACCCGCCCCCATTCCAGCTGCGGTCCGACCGCGATGGCCGGCATCACTCCCACGCCCAGGCCGCCCAGCACGGAGGACTTGACTCCGTCCACGCTGCCCACCTGCTGGACCTGGACGCCCCCCAGGCGGGGCATGACCTCCTTCTCGGCGATGTCCCGGTAGACGCAGCCCGGCGCGGTGACCAGGAGCCGCTGAGGCCGGGCCACCAGGTCGGGGGCGCCGACCAGGACGACCCGGTCGGTCCACAGGTGACGGCGGTCGGCCTCCTCGGCCGGCCGGTTCGCCGCCGCGGTCGCCGAGTTGACCAGTGCGGCGGCCAGCTCTCCCCTGCCGACCTGGTCCCGCAGCTGGGCGACCGAGCCGACGAAGACCTGGGTCTCGAGGTTCGGCATGAGCCGGCGCAGCGTCCGCAGGAAGCTCGGCAGGCGGTAGGTGCACAGGGACGCCGTCGCCCCGATGCTCAGGTTGCTCGGGCGGTCCTGCGCGGCGGCCGTCACCGCCGCCTGAGCCTGGGCCAGTTTGTCCAGGATGTCTGTCGCGTACGCGAGGAAGCGGACTCCCGCCTTCGTGAGGCGGTTCACCGACGCCCCCCTCTCCAGCAGCGATGCCCCCAGGGCGCGTTCGAGTCCCTGCAGATGACTCGTGACCGTCGACCGCGCGTAACCGAGCCGTTCCGCGGCCTCGGCCAGCGTGTTGCTCTGCGCCACCACCACGAAGGTCTCCAGCCTCTGGACGTCCACGTCGCAGCCTCCTTCCCCCTGCCCAGCTCCGGCCGGGCGTTCCGCCTGCCGTACGACTTGGAATGAGTACCTTGAGCCAAGATTAGATCAGAACGCATTCATGCACTCAAGTCCACGAATAGCCGAGCGACCGGTCCCCAGGCCACGGCAACTCGTGACACGTCAGGCAAATCGCCCCAGGTGACCCACGGATGGCAAAGATTTCTTTAACCTGGGAGACAAGATTGACCCCGAGTGTATCTTTGGATCGCACTGCAGGTGTGGCCCAGGCCACCCACCGCTCAGCACCGGGGGAGGCCGACATTCCCCCGCGCGCATCTGAAGGGGGAACAGCCATGCACGACACGTGTGCGGCAGAAAGCACCGCTGTGGCCGTCGTGGGGATCGGATGCAGATTCCCCGGAGCGAACAACCCCGAGGAGTTCTGGGAGAGACTCCTGTCCCGCACCGATTCCGTCCGCGTGGTGCCGGAAGACCGCTTCGACATCAGCACGCACTACTCCTCCGACCGGCAGGAGCCGGGGAAGACCGTCTCCCGGCACGGCGGATTCATCGACGGCGCCTACGCGTTCGACGCCGGCTTCTTCGGCATCTCCCCCGCGGAAGCGGCGGAGATGGACCCGCAGCAGCGTGTCCTGCTGCATGTCGCCTGGGAGGCGCTGGAGGACGCGGGCCTGAGACCCTCCGCGCTCGCCGGCTCGCGCACGGGTGTCTTCGTGGGGCAGGCCACGGCCGACTACGACGAAATCCACCGGCCGCTCGACGGACAGACCACCGTACGGGCGGCCGCGGGCCGGAGATTGCGGGGAGTCACCGCCGGCCGCGTCTCCTACGCCATGGATCTGCGCGGCCCGAGCATCGTCCTGGACACCGCCTGCTCGTCGTCCCTCGTCGCCGTCCATGCCGCCCGGCAGAGCCTGCTCACCGGCGAGAGCGACCTGGCCCTGGCCGGCGGAGTCAACCTCATCCTCTCGCCGCAGGACGCCGTCGTGTACTCGCAGAGCGGCATGCTCTCACCGGACGGACGGTGCAAGTTCGGCGACGCCTCAGGAGACGGCTTCGTACGCAGCGAAGGCGTGGGCCTGGTGGTGCTCAAGCGGCTCCCGGACGCCCTGCGCGACGGCGACCCGGTGCGCGCGCTGCTGCTGGGCACCGCCGTCACCAACGACGGCAAAGGCAGCGGACTGCTGCTGAAACCCGCCGAAGCCGGGCAGGTCGCCACGATCGAGGAGGCCTGCGCGGCGGCGGGCATCTCACCGGGACACCTCGACTACGTGGAGGCGCACGGCACGGGCACGCCGGTCGGTGACGGCGTCGAACTGTCCGCACTGGCCTCCGCCCGCCGCGACGCCCCGGACGCCGAACGCCCGCTGCCGGTCGGATCGGTGAAAACCAACATCGGCCACCCGGAAGCCGCGGCCGGCATCGCCGGACTGATCAAAGCGGTGCTGATCGCCGAGCACGGCGTCATCCCCGCGTCCCTGCACTGCGCCGAACCCCACCCGCTGCTCGCCGCGGGAACACTTCCGATCCGGCTGGTCACCGACAACGAGCCCCTGGCCGCGCGCGGCGACCGGGCCTTGGTCGGCATCAGCTCCTTCGGCCTGTCCGGCACCAACGCCCACGCTGTCGTCGGCTCGTTCACCGAACGGCCCGGTACGGCAGACACCGGGGCGGGCGCGGCGGCGCCCGCGAAACCGGTGAACGGCGCCCGGCGACCGCCCCTGCTCGTCCTGTCCGCCCGCTCTCCCGTGTCCCTGCACGCCCTGGCCCGCGCCTACGCCTCCCACCTGCGCGGCGCCGGACGGAGCACCCCCCTGGTCGACCTGTGCGCGGCCGCCGCCCTGCGCCGGGACCACCATCCGTTCCGCCTGTGGGTGACGGCCGCGACGCACGAGGAGATGGCGGACCGTCTGCTGGCCCTGGCGGGCGGTGCGGACATCTCCGACGGCGGCACCGGGGAAGCGGGCTTCGGCCCGGACCGGCGCACCGCCGTGGTGTTCCCCGGGCAGGGTTCGCAGTGGGCGGGCATGGGGCGCGGGCTGATGGCCGCCTCACCCGCCTTCCGTGCCGCGCTCGCGCGGTGCGCGGACGCGGTGCACGAGGAACTCGGCTGGTCTCCGCTGGAGTTGCTGAACAGCGACGCCGCCGAGTTCCCCGAGGACGTCCAGACGGTCCAGCCCCTGTTGTGGGCCGTGGAGGTGGCCCTCGCGGCCGCGCTGGAGGAGGCGGGGCTGCGGCCCGACGTGTGCATCGGGCACAGCATGGGGGAGGCGGCAGCGGCCCATGTCGGCGGAGCGCTCACCCTGCGCGACGCGGCGGCGGTGATCTGCCGCCGCAGCCGGCTCATGAGCCGGGCCGCCGGACGCGGCGGCATGCTGCTCGTCGGCCTGTCCGCGGACGAGGCCCGGCAGATCGTCGCGAGCGCCCACCCCGGCGTCTGCGTGGCGGCGGAGAACGCGCCGCAGGCGACCGTGCTGGCCGGCCCCGCGGACGAACTGGCCCGGCTGACCCGCGCACTGGAACGACAGGGTGTCGTCTGCCGTCCCGTCCGGGTCAACGTGCCGTCCCACTCCCCGGTCATGGAGGAGATCCGCCAGGACCTGCTCGATTCCCTCGCCGGCCTCGCTCCCCGACGAGCCGCGCTCACCATGGTCTCCACCGTGCGCGAGGAGGCGGTGGACGGCTCCGGTCTCGACGCCGCGTACTGGGCGGACAACCTGTGCGGCCCCGTGCACTTCACGCGCGCCGTCAGGGCGGCGGTGAAGGCGGCCGACACCGTCTTCGTCGAAGTCAGCCCGCACCCGCTGCTGTCCGGCGGCATCCGGCAGACGCTCACCGCACACGGAGCCGACGGTGCCGTCGTGACCACCTTGCACCGCGGCCAGGACGAGCCGGAGGCGCTGGCCCGGACGGTCGGGCAGGTCTACGCCGCGGGCGGAACCGTGGACTGGACCCGCTGGTTCGACCGGGAGAGGACCCCCGGCGCCGCCCTGCCGCACTACCCGTGGGACACCCGCGACTACCGCCCCCGCGCCGGAACCCCTCACCACCCCGCATCCGAAATCCACACCCGGACGTTCCCGCTCGCCGGCCGGAGTGGTGCCGAGAGCGGGCACGACGCCCTCACCGTCCGGGGACGCACCCCGGTTCCGCCGGTGGTCCACCTGTTGACCGCGATCGACGCGGTGCGGGACGTCTGCGGTCCCACGCCCGCGGTCCTGCGCGGCGTCCGGCTCTCCCCGCAGGTGCTGGACGCCCGCGACACCTCCACTGCCACGCTCACCGTGCGGATCGGTGCGCCGAATCCTGGCGGATCCCGCCCCGTGTCCGTCGCGTCCACCCGCGCCGGACGGACCGTCCCGCACGCCGAGGGCGAGGCCGCCGCGGCCGACGACGGCGACCTCCCGGACGAGACAGCGGTCCACGCGCTGCTGGACGCGGCCCTGTCCCGCTGCACCACGTATCTGCCCCGCCACCGCTTCGAGGCGCTGGCCCGCCGGCACGGCATCACGATCGGACCCGGCCTGGCGTCCGTGGAACACCTGTGGTGCCGCGAGGGCGAGTTCGCCGCGCGTGTGCGACGCCCTGCGACACCCGGTCCGGTGTCCTGGGAGGCGGGTCTGCTGCCGTTGCTCTCCGCGTGGCCGGGGGTGTGCGATGCGGTGTCCGCGCCCCGGAGTGTTCCGGGCCCGCCGGACAGCCGGACGGACGGATGCACCTACGTGCCCGAGGAGTTCGGCGAGGTACGTGTGCTGGACGACCTGTGCGAGAGCTTCTGGAGTCTGGGCACCTGCACACCGACCGGCCCGGACACCGCCCTCGCCGAGGTGGGGATGTACACGCCGGACGGCCGCGTCCTGGCCTCCTTCCGCGGCATACGCCTGCGGCGGCTTGCCGACAGCCCGGCCGAGGCGGACTCCGCCCGTGCCCGGGAAGGGTTCTCGGCGGCCGCCGCGCCCTCCGCCCGCGCGGTGGCGGGCTGGCTCACCGAACGGCTCCTGCCGCCCGTCGTCTCCCGGGTTCTGCACGGCATCGGCTCCGCGCTCCTGGACTCCGCGGCGGCGCGGGGCGATGACGCGGCACCGCACCGGGACGGTTCGGCGGCCCGGGACGACGACCCGGCACCGCACCGGGACGGTTTCCCC
>NZ_LR732643.1 GCF_902506575.1 Streptomyces mexicanus
CGCGGGCCGGCCCGCGCGGCCGGGGGCCGGGGGCGGCGGCGGGCCCGGATCGCCGACCGGGCGGCGGCGGGCCGGAGCGCGGAGGCACGCGCCCGGCTGCACCGGCGGGGGCGGCCCGCGGACGGCCCGAGGCCCGGCCCGACGGCGGCGCGGACCCCCACCCGGACCGACCCGGAGGCGGCCCGCAGGCTGGCCGGGGGACTGCGCCTGCTGTGCGGGATCGACGTCTCCGCGGCCGTACGGGCCCATCCGGGCCCCCTGCTCCAGATCGTCGGCGGCCGCTCCCAACTGGTCACCCTGCGGCACACCGCCGCCGCACCGCACCACCGGGTGCACGTCATCGCCGGGGCCGGTATGCGCCCCCACGCCGAACAGCCCGCAGCGGTGTCCGCGCTCGTCGAGACACTGCTGCGGCAGAAGGGACTGAGATGAAGCCGACCGAGACCAAGAGCGTCGCCGTGCTCCCGGGCGACGGCATCGGGCCGGAGGTCGTCTCCGCCGCGCTCGACGTCGTCGATCAGCTCCGCCTTCCCCTGGACTTCCGCTTCGGGGAGATCGGCTGGGAGTGCTGGCGGCAGGAGGGCGACCCGGTGCCGCAGCGCACCTGGAAACTCCTGGAGGAGACCGACACCTGCCTGCTGGGCGCCATCACCAGCAAGCCGCTGCGCGAGACGGAGGCCGAGCTGACGCCGTCCCTGCGCGGCACCGGCCTGAAGTACGTCTCCCCCGTCGTGCAGCTCCGCCAGCGCCTGGGTCTGTACGCCAACATCCGGCCCGTCACCGATCTGACGGAAGGCCGCTTCGACTTCACCGTGATCCGCGAGAACACCGAGGGCCTGTACGCCGGCATCGACGTGCACGGCCTGGACGGCGCGCTGTGGGACGCGGTACGCCACCACCCCAACGCGCAGGCCTCCGGACCCGAGGCCACCAGTGTCACGCTCCGCCTGCAGACCCGGTTCGGCATCGACCGGCTGCTGCGCTTCGGTTTCGCCTACGCCGAGGCGCACGGCCACCACCGACTGACCCTCGTCGACAAGCCGATGGTCCTGCGCCACAGCAGCAACCATCTGAGGGAACGCCTGGAACTCATCGCCCGGGAACACCCGGACATCGAGACCGAGATCCTCAACGTCGACGCCGTGGCCCTGTGGATGGTGCGCAGGCCGGAACGGTTCGGGGTGCTCGTCGCCGAGAACATGTTCGGCGACATCCTCTCCGACCTCGGTGCGGGCGTCATGGGCGGATTGGGGCTCGCGCCCAGCGGCAACATCGGCGACCGCGGCAGCTACTTCGAGCCGGTGCACGGCAGCGCCCCCGGCATGGCCGGGCAGGACAAGGCCAACCCCATGGCGATGCTGCTCACGATCGCCCAGATGCTGGACCACCTCGGGCTGGCCGTACCGGGTGAGGAGCTGCGCACCGCGGTGCGCAAGGTCGCGCGGGCCCGCACCACCGTCACCTACGACCTGGGCGGCACCGCCGGTACCCGCGAGGTGGCCCGCGCGGTGGCCCGCGCGGTGGCCCGCGAACTGCCCGGCGGCGCCGCACCCCAGACGGCTGCCCCCGCCGCACAGGCGACACCGGACGCCGCCGACGACGCATCGGCGGTGCCCATGGACGTGGTGGACCGCCTCGCCGGCCTGGACACCGCCTCGATCTCCGACGCCCTCGACAGCCTGGGCATCACCGGTGTCCTCACCGGCATCACCGCCCGCGTGCCGGGCACCCGCGCGGCCGGCCGGGCCTACACCGTCGGCTACCGGCCGGTGGACCCCGGCGGCGAGCAGCGCTTTCGCAACGCCGCCGACTACCTGGACGACGTGCCCGCCGGATCGTTCGTCGTCATCGACAACGGCGGCAGCACCACCTGCACGAACTGGGGTTCGCTGCTGACCGCCGTGGCACAGCGCAGAGGAATCCGCGGCACGGCGCTGCACGGATCGGCGCGCGACATCGCCGAGATCCGGGCCGCGGGATACCCCCTGTTCAGCACCGGCACGACGATGGTCAGCGGCAAGAACCGGGTGGAGCTGGCGTCGCCCGGGCAGGAGATCACCATCGGCGACGTCACCGTGCGCCCCGGTGACGTCGTGGTCGCCGACGACAACGGTGTGCTCGTCGTGCCCGCCGCGCACGCCGCGGAGGTCGCCGACCGCGCCGAGCGCGTGGAGCGGACCGAGGCGGCCATCGCCGAGGCCGCGACCGGCGGCATGCGCCTGGACGAGGCCCGCCGTACGTACGGCTACGCCCGGCCGTGGGAAGGCCCCACCCCGGCTTCCGGCCATGCGTGACCTCGCTCGGCAGGTGGTGGACGTCCACTACCACGCGGGGCCCGACCTGTACCGGCGCCGCCTGACCACCGGCGGCGCCGGCCGGGCCTACGCCGGCATCGGCGGCTGGGTGGTCGTCAAGAGCCACCTGGGATCCACCGCGGCCAGCGCCTGGGAGGCCCGCCAGGAGGGCCTGCCCGTCTCCGGCACCGTCGTCCTCAACGACCTGGCGGGCGGTGTGCACCCCCGCGTCGTGGAGCAGGCGGTCTACGCCCACGGTCCGGACAGCCCGGCCCGGCTGCTCGTCCACCTGCCCACCATGGTCGCCGCCGGGCACCGGTCCGCGCTGCGCCGGGAGCCGTTCCACCCCCTGCTGGACACCGACCGCTGGCGCACCGACCGGGTCCTGGAGTCCTCCGGCGGGCTGCGCCGCTCGGTGCGGGAGGTGCTCAGGGCCGCCAAGGACCTGCCCGTGGCCGTGGCGACCGGGCACTGCGACCGGGAGGAGACGCTGCGCGTGATCGACGAGGCGACGCGCCTGGATCTGCCCCGGCTGCTGCTGACCCATGCCACGCACCCGATGTCCGGCCTCACCGTCGAGGACCTGTCCCAGCTGGCCGACGTGCCCGGCCTGTACGTCGAACTCACCGCGCTGACGCTCCTGCTGGGCCACCGCGACGCCCGCCACCTCGGCGACCTCGTCCGTGCGCACCCACGAACCGTGTTCGGCTCCGATCTCGGTCAGCCGGACCAGCCCGAGCCGGCCGAGTGGCTGCGGCTCAGCCGGGAGTGGTTCGCCCGAGCCGGGCTGACCGCGGCTCAGGTGCGCGCCATCACCTCAGTCAACCCCTCGGGGCTGCTGTCGCCCTGAACCGCTGTGTGGAGAGGACCCCGTGAACGTCTCCATCAAGAACGACGCTCTGCGCACCGACGTACGCCGACTGGGCGATCTCCTCGGGGAGACCCTGGTGCGGCAGGAAGGCCCCGAACTCCTCGAACTGGTCGAGAAGGTGCGCCGTCTCACCCGGGAGAACGGCGAGGCCGCCGCCGAACTGCTGCGCGGCATGGAACTGGAGACCGCGGCCAAGCTGGTCCGCGCCTTCTCCACCTACTTCCACCTGGCCAACGTCGCCGAACAGGTGCACCGCGCGGGAGCCCTGCGGAACGCGCGACAGCGCAAGGAATCGGCGCTGGCCCGTCCCGCGGACCGGCTCAAGGACGCCGATCCCGAGCACCTGCGCCAGCCCGTCGCCACCCTCAACGTGCGCCCGGTGTTCACCGCGCCCCCCCCCGAGGCCGCCCGCCGCTCGGTGCTGAACAAGCTGCGCCGCATCGCCGCACTGCTGGAGACCCCGGTCGTCGCCTCCGACCGGCGCCGCCTGGACACCCGCC
>NZ_LR732610.1 GCF_902506575.1 Streptomyces mexicanus
CGCCCGCGCCCGCCAGATGTACAAACGCCCCCCCCCCCCCCCCCCCCCCCCCCCCCCCCCCCCCGTCCCCCCCCCCCGCCCCGGCCCCGCCTGCCGGGCCACCCGCCGGTCCGGGCTATCCTGGCGCGTACCTGGACACGGGGTGCCCTCACGTGAGGGCTGAGATCACACCCGTCGAACCTGAACCAGTTAGGACTGGCGGAGGGATGTCGCATGTCGTTGCCGTATGCCCGCAGTGAGGCCGCGGGCGGTGGTCCGCAGCACGCCTTCGACGGGCGGATGCCGGCGGCGCCCGGTGATCTGCGGATGGAAGCGCGGGGCATCGCGCCGGTGCCCGAGGACGCCCGCTACGGCAGCCCGGCACGGCTGTTCACCGTCTGGTTCGCCCCCAACCTCACCATGACCGGCGTGTTCACCGGCACCGTCGGCATCGCCCTCGGGCTCGACTTCCCCACCGCGCTGGCCGCCGTGGTGCTCGGCACCCTGCTGGGCGCGGTGCCGGTCGCCTACCTGGGCACGTGGGGCCCCCAGACCGGCGCGGCGCAGATGCCGCTGGCCCGGCTGGCCTTCGGCCGGGCCGTGGCCGTGCCGGGCGCGCTGCAGTGGCTCTCCTCCATCGCCTGGGACGCGCTGATCGGCCTGTTCGGCGGGGACGCGCTGGCCCAGCTGTGCGGCTGGCCGTTCTGGCTGGGTGTGCTGGTGATGATGGCCGCGCAAGGCGGCCTCGGCGTCCTGGGATACGAGGCGATCCACCGGTTGCAGACGGGGATGACCTTCGCGCTGGCCGCCGCGTTCGTGCTGCTGGCGGGGAAACTGGCGGGCGGCACGCACCCGGCGCCGGCGGTGGCCGCGCACGGCGCGGACCGGGCCGGCGCGTTCGTCCTGACCTGCACCGTCGCGCTGAGCCTCGCGGTGTCCTGGGCGCCCTACGCCAGTGACTTCAGCCGGTACCTGCCGCGGACCGCCTCCCGCCCCCGCATGTTCTGGTGCACCCTGCTCGGTGTCGGCGTGTCGTTCGTGGCGGTACAGGCGCTCGGTCTGTGGGGAGCCGCCGAGTTCACCGACCAGACCGCCCGCGGCGTCGACCACCTGCTCGGCGGCGGCGCGCTGGGGGCGTTCGGGCTGCTCGCGGTGGCGCTCGCGGCTCTGTGCAGCAACGCCATGAACGACTACAGCGGCTCGCTGGCGCTGCAGACCGTGGGCGTGCGCCTGCCGCGGCCGGCCGCCGCGGCGTTCGCCGCGGTCCTCGGCTTCCCGCTGGTGCTGTGGATGCACGCGGCCGACACCACCGCCCGCTTCCAGAATGTTCTGCTCTTCGTCGGGTACTGGATCCCGGCGTTCGTCGCGATCGTGGTGGTGGACTGGGTGGTGCGGGCGCGGGCCCGGGGCGGCCGCCCGGTCGGCCTCGCAGCGGAGGCGGCCCGGCCCCAGCCGTGGTGGCCGGCCCTCACCGCGTTCGTCGTCGCCTTCGCCGTGGCGGTGCCGTTCATGGACACCGGCCTGTACGTGGGCCCGGTCGCCCGTGCCCTGCACGGCGCCGACCTCGCCTACCCGGTGGCGTTCGTCGCGGCCCTGCTCGTCTACGCGCCGGTGCGCGCACGGCGCCGGGTCTGAGCCCCCCGCTACGCTCCTGGTGCGCGTACGACGAGGACGCGCGTGCACACCTGTGGCGAGACACGCGTGCGCAGGCACGACGAGGGCACGTGTGCGGACACGTGAGACAAACGCGTGTCGGACGAACGACGAGGACGAGGACGAGGAGGCGGCAGCGTGCCGCAGGAGCAGTCGGCCGGCCGGGAGATGGTCCCGGAGGCCCGGGCGCAGGAACGCCGGCTCCGCCGGGACCTGGGGTTCTGGGGACTGACGGCGATCGCGTTCTCCAACATCGTGGGCTCGGGGTGGCTGTTCGCCGCGATGTACGCGGCGCAGACGGCCGGACCGGCGTCGCTGCTGTCGTGGGTGGGCGCGGGGCTGCTGTGCGTGCTGGTGGCCCTGGTGATGATCGAGCTGGGCGCGTCCCGGCCGGAGGGCGGCGGCACGGTCCGCTGGCCGCTGTACGCCTCGGGTCGTCTGGTCGGCACGCTGATCGGCTGGTCGGTGCTGCTGTCGGTGGGCGGCACCGCGGCCGAGATCAGCGCGATCATGCAGTATGCCGGGCACTATCTCCCGGGTCTCTACCACGGCGGCTCGCTTACGGTGACCGGTCTGGGTGTGGCGGCGGCGCTGAGCGTGGTACTGACGGTGCTGAACTGGTTCGCGGTGCGGCTGTTCGCCCGGCTGAACAACCTGCTGACCTTGTTCAAGGTCGCGGTACCGGTCGTCACGGTGGTGGCGCTGCTGGCCTCCGGGTGGCACACCGGGCGCCTCACCGACCACGGCGGGTTCGCGCCGTACGGGTACGCCGCCTGCCTGTCGGCGCTGGCCGGCGGCGGCATCGTGTACTCGGTGAACGGTTTCCAGGCGCCGCTGGACTTCTCCGGCGAGACCCGCAGTCCGCGGCGCACCGTGCCCGCCGCGGTGCTGGCCGGGATCGGCCTGGCCGTGGCGATGTACCTGGCGCTGCAGGTCGCGTTCGTGTTCGCGGTGCCCGACAGCGCGCTCGGGCACGGCTGGCGGGGCGTGAACTTCGACTCGCCGTTCGGGCAGTTGGCGCTGCTGCTCAACCTGCACTGGCTGTCGGCGCTGCTGTACGCGGACGCCGTCGTCTCGCCGGGCGGATCGGCCTACGTCGGTGTCGCGCTGGACGCCCGGCACACCTACGCGCTGGCGAAGAACGGCACCCTGCCGCGCTGGTTCATGGCGGTGGAGCGGCGCTCGGGCATCCCCCGCCGGGCCCTGGTGCTGAACCTGGCGGTGATCCTGGTGTTCCTGCTGCCGTTCGGCGGCTGGCAGGACATCGTGAGCGTCATGGGGGACATGTACCTGCTCACCTACGCGGCCTGCGCGGTGGCCGCCGCCGTGTTCCTGGCCGCCCCGGGCAGCCGGACCGCCGGGTGGGTGCCGGGCCTGCGCTGGATCGCCCCGGTGAGTTTCGTGGTCTCCGCCGAGTTCGTGTACTGGTCGGGGTGGCACGACCTGCGGCTGGCGCTGCCCCTGGTGCTGGCCGGACTGCTGGTGTTCCTCGCCATGCAGCGCACCACCGGGCAGGGCCGGCCGCTCGCCGCGGAACTGGGCACGGGAGCGTGGCTGGTGGTGTTCCTCGTGGTGCTCACACTGCTGTCCTGGCTCGGTTCCTTCGGCGGCTCCACACGGCTCCCGGCGCCGTGGGACTCGCTGACGGTGGCGGCGTTCGCCGTCGCGGTCTTCTTCTGGGCGGTGCGCTCGGGCAGCCGCGCGCAAGGTGAGGGGGCGTCAGGGGATCGCCGCCCGCCGATCACCCGTCAGAACTAAAAGGCACTCAATCCGTTCTTCCGACTGTCGGCTGATGCGTCATCAGCCGTTTCTCGGGCGCGGCGTGCGGCTGCGGATACCCCGATCGGCCCTCCGGGAGCAGCACTTCCGATCCGCCCGAAATGACAGTGATGGGGGGTCTGAGTACGTTCGGTCACACGTCGGCCGTCACAGCCGGCCACGCTCCGACTCCCGGACCAGGAGAGGCAGTGCCATGCCCAAGACCCGTTCCTACGCGTTCAACACGAGCGTCGCGACGGCGGCGGCCCTGACCGCGGCCGGCATCACCTACGCCATGACCACCCCCGCGCCCGAGGTCCCGATGACCCCGGCCGCCGCGCGGCAGGCTCCCGCACAGGCGCCCCTGGGCGGTGACACCGGCAAGGACGACGCCGGCAGGGACACCGAGGGCGGCGACCACGGCGGCGGGAGAGAGGGGCACCACGACCGCCACGACCACGACGAGGGCTGGATCCAGATCAACGAGCGGTCCTACTACGCCCACCCCGGCGGG
>NZ_LR732611.1 GCF_902506575.1 Streptomyces mexicanus
CCTGTGGTCCCTGCGGTGTCTGTGAGGGGAGGGGTCGGGGTGCCCGTGCCCGGGGCTGCGCCGGCGCCCGGAGGCGTGCTCATGCCTCGGGCCGCGCCCGTGCCGGACGTGGTGGTCGTGCCCGGGTGCGCGCCGAAGGCCGCGCTGGTGCCGGTGGTGAAGGCCGTGCCCGTACCGGCACCGGCCGCCTGGCCCGTGCCCATGCGCCTGCCTGTGTCGGAGGTGGTGCCCGGTCCGGGGTGCGTGCCCCTGTCCCTGCCGGTGCCGGCCGTCGTGTCCCTGCCGTCGCCGGCGTCCGGTACGCGTGCGTGTGCCGTGCCGTGCCCCGGACCGGCTGCGTCCGCACGCGGCGCCGCACCCGTCGCCCGCGGTGCGGCCGGGCCGGTCACGCGCACATGGCCCTCGCCGTCCGGTGCCGTCGTCACGCGGGCCGCCGGTCCGGCGGACGGCGTCAGGCGCAGGGCCGACTCGCCGATGCGCAGCAGCGCGCCCGGGGCGAAGCGGACCGGACGCGCGTCCACGGGCCGTCCGTCCAGCACGGTGCCGTTGGTGGAGCCGAGGTCGGCGACCGAGACCCGGCCGTCGGCGGCGACCGTGACCGCGCAGTGCATCCGGGAGACGTCGGGGTCGTCGAGCGGTACGTCGGCGTCGGCGGAGCGGCCGACGGTGATCTGCCCGCCGTGCAGCAGGGGCACGCCGCCCGCGTCCGGCCCCGCCACCACGTGCAGCTGGGTGGGGGCCTCGTCCAGCTCGGGGTGCGGCTCGGGCTGGGCCGGTGCGCCCAGGGACAGCACCGCGCCGTCCAGCAGCGGAGGCTCGCCGAGCGTGCAGCGCCGGGTGTCGAGCCGCTCGGTGCCGGCGTAGAGCACCACCGGGCCCGAGCCGGGTTCACGTCCGGTCCGCCCGTCGGGGCCGCGTTCCCGCCCGGTCCGCTCGGACGGCGCCGTCCCGGCGTCCCCGACGACCGCCGCGGCGAGCGCCGACGCCACCGCGGCCAGCGCCGTGCCCGCGGGCGCCGTGACGAGCACGTCGCGGCCCGCGGCGGCGGAGGACGGGCCCAGGGGGTCTACGACGGTCAGCCGGATCTGCATCGCCGTCAGCGGTCCCTTCTGTTCTCACCGCGAGCAGGGAGGGACGAAACCGTCCCGCGGTCCCCCACCACGGACATCCCCCACCGCCGCACGAGCACGTCGGCCAGTACGGAGGCATCCTCGCACCTGCCGCCGACACCGCGCCCGCCGCCCACCGGCAAGTGATCTTGATTGGTCGGCTCTGCCCCCAAAAATGCCTGACCACCGGCCGGTGAACGACGTTTTTCGGACGCGTTCGGACCTGTTGGGAACGGCTCTCGATCGGTTCCGCACCCTTCGGGGCAACCATCCGACCCGAGCCGGGCGTCTTCCCGTCGAACCCCGACGAACGACGAACGACGAACGGCGTACGACGAGCGACGAACGGCGTACGACGAGCGACGAACGGCGTACGACGAGCGACGAACGGCGTACGACGAGCGACGAACGCGGACGGCATGCCCCACGTACTCGTCCGGGACGGATCCAGGACCCGCCCCGGCCCTGGCC
>NZ_LR732644.1 GCF_902506575.1 Streptomyces mexicanus
GGGTGGGTCCGCTCCGTGAAGGGGGACACGTGGGGGGACCCGTGGCCAGGAGAGCCGTCAGCGTGCCTTTCGAGGCCGACCGCGACGTGCCGGGCCTGATCGTGAAGTTCGGTGACTATCCGCTGCACCACGGCGGGGTGGGGGCGATCCGCAGCCTGGGCCGGCTCGGTGTCCCCATGTACGCGATCACCGAGGACGCCTACACGCCGGCGGCCTCCTCCCGTTACCTCGAGCGGGCGTTCGTCTGGCCGACGCGGGGCACCGAGGACGCGGACCATCTGGTGGAGGGCCTGCTGCGGATCGGCCGCCGGATCGGCCGGCCCACCGTCCTGGTGCCCACCGACGAGGAAGCCGCCGTCCTGATCGCCGAACACCAGGACGAACTCAAGGGGCCGTTCCTCTTCCCGCGCGTGGCCCCCGGTCTGCCGCGCCGCCTGGCCAGCAAGCAGGGCCTGCACGAACTGTGCGTGGAACACGGCGTCCCCACGCCCGCGGCGGCCTTCCCGCAGTCCTACGACGACATCGTCGCCTTCGCCGACCGGGCCCGCTTCCCGGTGGTGGCCAAGAACCGCGAGGCGTTCGTGCGCCGCAGCCGCCCGGCCGTGGGCGGCACCACGCGGATCACCACCCGCGAGGGCCTGCTCGCGCTCGCCCGCGACTGGGGCGAGCGCCCCGGCGTCGTCCTCCAGGAGTACCTGCCGCGGGAGCAGGCCGAGGACTGGATCGTGCACGCCTACTTCGACCAGGACGCCACCCCGCGGGCGCTGTTCACCGGCGTCAAGGTCCGCTCCTGGCCGCCGCACGCGGGCATGACGGCGCACGCGTACGTCGTGGACAACCCGGAACTCGCCGACCTCGCCGCGCGTTTCATCAAGCAGATCGGCTTCACCGGCATCATCGACCTCGACCTGCGCTACGACCGGCGCGACGGACAGTACAAGCTCCTGGACTTCAACCCGCGCATGGGCGCCCAGTTCCGGCTCTTCGAGAGCGAGTCGGGGGTGGACGTGGTGCGCGCCATGCACCTGGACCTGACGGGGCGCCCCGTCCCGGAGGGGGAGCAGCGCTCCGGCCACCGCTATGTCGTGGAGAACATCGACCTGCCCGCCCTCCTCGCCTACCGCCGCAGCGGCTACACGACACCGCACGCGCCGACCCGGGCGAGCGGGACGGAGCTGGCGTGGCTCGCGGGTGACGACCCGCTGCCGTTCGTCACGATGCTGGCCCGCTTCGTGCGGCCGGGCGCCAAGCACCTCTACCAGCTGTGGCGGACCCATCGCCGCGGCAGCGCGACCGCACCGGGCGGCTGAGCCCGCCC
>NZ_LR732645.1 GCF_902506575.1 Streptomyces mexicanus
CCGTTGTCCGGAGCCGGATCCGCGTGCGGTGCTGGAGCCGGACAAGGACGGCGGCTGGCGGGTGGTGGCCGAGCGGGTGACGGTGGCGGTCTCGCGGTACGGCGCCGTCGAGGTGCGCACCCCGGGGGGCGTTCCGTTGCGCCGCGACCTGCCGCCGCGGTGGTGGGAACCGGTCAGCGGGGGCCCTGCGCGCTGGATGCAGCGGTCGGAGGTGGCGGCCGACGCGCGGTTCTTCGGGCTGGGCGGGCGGTCGTCGGGGCCGCGGCTGCGGGACGGCGGCTACCGGCTGTGGAACACCGATCCCGGGCGTGCCTTCGGTCCGGGTGACGACCCGCTGTACCTCACCATGCCGGTGCAGTGGGTGGTGGCCGACGCCGGTACGCACCTGGTGTTCCACGACAATTCCTGGGACGGCACGGTCACGCTCCGGGAGGGCACGGAGGGGGCCGGTTCGGGCCACGACCGGCCCGGCGTGAGCGTGCTGAGGATGGACGGCGGCCCGCTGCGCTGCTGGGTGGTCGTCGGCACCCCCGCGCGCGTGGCGCACGTCTGGGCGTCGTTGACCGGGGCGGCGGCGCTGCCGCCCGCGTGGGCGCTGGGCCACCATCACGCGGGCCGGGGCTTGGGCAGTGAGCAGGAGGTGCGGCGGATCGTCGCGGGCTGTCAGGAGCACGATCTGCCCCTGGACGCCGTGCACCTGGACATCGACCACCACGACGCCCACCAGGTGTTCACCGTCGACTCCGACCGGTTCCCCAAGCTGCCGGTGCTCGCCGAGGAGCTGCGGCGGGACGGGATCCGGCTGGTGTCGATGGTCGGCGCGGCGGTGCCGGCCGTGCCGGGCAACGCCGTGTACGACGCCGGAGCGGACCGGGACGCGTTCGTGCGGGACGCCTCGGGAGAGGTGGTGCGCGGCGTGGTGCGGCCCGGGGAGACGGTCTTCCCGGACTTCACGCACGCGCGCGTGCGGCAGTGGTGGGGCGGGCTGTACCGGGGGGGGGTGGCGCAGGGGTTCTCCGGTTTCTGGCACGACATGAACGAGCCGACCTCCTTCGCCGCCTTCGGCGAGACGACGCTGCCCCGCTCGGCCCGGCACGCCCTGGAGGGCCGGGGCGGTGACCATCGTGAGGCGCACAACGTGTACGGCCTGTGCATGGCCCGGGCCGCCTACGAGGGCCTGCGCGAGCTGGTGCCCGACGAGCGCCCGTTCGTCTTCTCCCGCTCCGGCTGGGCCGGCCTGCAGCGGTACGGGGGGACCTGGT
>NZ_LR732612.1 GCF_902506575.1 Streptomyces mexicanus
CGACCCCCCCCCCCCGCACCCGGCGGCGCGCCCGCCCCCGGAACCCGGCGCGGCCCAGGATCGTCGAGTCGCCCCGCCCGCCGCGCACGCCCCGACGGGCCGGGCCCGTCCGCCGAGAGCAGTGTCCTGAACCCGCCCCGAGGAGTGCCATGTGCCGGTCCGTCGACGTCAAGCAGGCGGTGCTCGCCCGCAACGACGACCTCGCCCACGCCCTGCGCGCCGACCTCGCCGGGCAGGGCGTGGCGATGGTCAACCTGCTCTCCAGCCCCGGCAGCGGCAAGACCGAACTCCTCGGCCTCGTCCTGGCCCGCGCGGTCGCACGGGGGGTGCCGGTGGCCGCGCTGACCGCCGACCTGGCCACCGAGAACGACGCCCGCCGGCTGGCCCGCTCCGGCGCCCCCGTCCAGCAGGTGCTCACCGACGGGCTGTGCCACCTGGAGGCCCGCCAGCTGCGCACCCGGCTCGCGGGCCTGCTGCCCGAGGACGCCGCCGTGCTGTTCGTGGAGAACGTCGGCAACCTCGTCTGCCCCGGCTCCTACGACCTCGGCGAAACCCTGCGGATCGTGCTGATGGCGGTCACCGAGGGCGAGGACAAACCCCTGAAGTACCCCACCGCGTTCGGCTCCGCCCACCTCGTCGTGGCCACCAAGACCGACCTCGCCGACGCGGCCGGCTTCGACGAGGACACCTTCCGGGCCAACGTGCACCGGGTCAACCCGGGTGTGGAGATCGTCCGCACCTGCGCCCGCACCGGCGACGGCGTCGACACCGTCCTGGACCGCGTCCTCGCCGCGCGCGACACGGGCCCGGCCCACCAC
>NZ_LR732646.1 GCF_902506575.1 Streptomyces mexicanus
GCCGCCCGCCGTCCCCTGGGCGTCCGCACAGACTCCCCGCCCCCGGACTGGGACGCCGCAGCGACCGCGGGCCGAGCGCTGTACCGGCCTGCGGTGCCCGTGCTGTCGTGAGCGCGCGTTCCTTCCGGACGCCCGGGACCCACGCCCGTTCGAACACCACCGACCGTGCCGGTCCGCACCGGCACGGCGTCAAGGAGCCGCGATGCCCGAAGCCCCACCGGACGACGCGCCCGCGCTGCGCGTCGAGGAACTCGACGTGACGTACGGCCGCGCCCTGTCCGCCCTGCGTTCCGTGTCGCTGACCGTCCCGCACGGCGACGTCGTCGCGCTGCTCGGTGCCAACGGCGCCGGCAAGACGACGCTGCTGCGGGCCGTCTCCGGCACGCTGCGCCTGCACCGCGGCGCGATCACCGCCGGCCGCGTCCGCTACGGCGACACCGTCCTCGACGGCCGTGACCCCGTCGCCGCCGTCCGCGCCGGGATCGTCCAGGTGCCCGAGGGCAGGCGGATCTTCGCAGGGCTCACCGTCGAGGAGAATCTGCGGGCCGGCCGGCTCGGCCTGCCCCGGCGCGCCCCCGCCCAGGCCCGCCAGGCCCGCGACCGCGTCCTCGCGCTCTTCCCGCGGCTGGCCGAACGCGCCCGCCGGCCCGCCGGCCTGCTCTCCGGCGGCGAGCAGCAGATGCTGGCCATCGGCCGGGCCCTGATGGTCGCGCCCCGCCTGCTCCTGCTCGACGAACCCTCCCTCGGCCTGGCCCCGATGATGGTCCGGCGCATCGGCGAGGTGATCGACGAGATCAACGCCCAGGGCACCGCCGTCCTGCTCGTCGAGCAGAACGCCGGCCTGGCCCTCTCCCTCGCCGACCACGCCCACGTCCTGGAGGTCGGCGAGGTCCGCCTGTCCGGTCCCGCCGCCGAACTCGCCCGCACGGACGCCGTCCGCCGCCTCTACCTCGGCGGGAGCCCCGAGGCCGCCGACGGTCAGGGGGCCGCGTGAGCGCCCGTACCGACCCGCCGCCCCCGCTGACCGCCGAGCACGTCACCGTGCGCTTCGCCGGCCTGACCGCCCTCGACGACGTCTCCTTCACCGTCGCCCCGGGCACCGTGCACGCCCTCATCGGCCCCAACGGGGCCGGCAAGTCCACGTGCTTCAACGTCCTGTCCGGCCTGTACCGGCCCGCCTCCGGCAGCGTCCGGCTCGGTGCGCGGGACCTGACCCGGCTCGCCCCGCACCGCATCGCCGCCCTCGGTGTCGCCCGCACCTTCCAGAACATCGTCACCACGCAGGGCACGGTCGCCGACAACCTGATGCTCGGCCGCCACGCCCTGACCCGCGCCGGGTTCGCCGCCAGCGCCCTGCGCCTGCCCCGAGCCGTCCGGGAACAGCGCGCCCACCTCGCCGAGGCCCGCAGGATCGCCGACCTCACCGGCCTGGGCGGCCTCTTCGACACCCCGGTCGCCCTCCTGTCCTACGGCGACCGCAAACGCGTGGAACTCGCCCGCGCCCTCTGCCTGGAGCCCCGCGTGCTGCTGCTCGACGAACCCGTGGCCGGCATGAACGCCGCCGAACGGGCCCGCACCACCGAGGTCGTGCGGGACGTACGCGCCGAACTCGGGCTGTCCGTCGTCCTCGTGGAGCACGACATGGGTCTGGTGATGCGCCTGGCCGACGAGGTCACCGTCCTCGACTTCGGCCGCCGCATCGCCCACGGCACCCCCGACGAGGTCCGCCGCGACCCCGAGGTGCTGCGCGCCTACCTCGGCACCGACACCCCGGGGGAGGACGCGGCATGACCGGCCTGCTCGACACCCTCTTCGACGGCCTGGCCCTCGGCTCCGTCCACGCCCTGATCGCCCTCGGCTTCGTCACCGTCTTCAAGGCGTCCGGCGTCCTCAGCTTCACCCACGGCTCGCTGCTGCTGCTCGGCGGCTACCTCGTCGCGCTCCTCCACGACGACCGCGGCTTCGCCGGGGCCCTCGCCCTCGCCGTCCTGGTGACGGCGGCCGTCGCCGGAGCACTGGACCGGCTGGTCCTCCAGCGGATCGGCACCGACCCGCACGCCGCCCACGTGGCGACCATCGCCACCATCGGCGTCGACATCGTCCTCGCCACCGACCTGACCCGGCGCATCGGCGGCGACCTGCTCAGCCTCGGCGACCCGTGGGGCGACGCGGTGACCCACCTGGGGCCGACCACCGTCGCCGACAGCCGTATTGCCGCCGTCGTCGTCTCGGCCGTGGCGATCGGCGGCGTCTTCGCGCTGTTCCGGTACACCCCCTGGGGCCTGGCGCTGCGCGCCGCTGCCGAGGACGCCGAGGCCGCCGCGCTCATGGGCGTACGCCTGAGCAGGGTGCGCATGCTCGCCTGGTGCCTGGCCGGCGCGCTCGCCGCCCTGGCCGCCGTGTTCCTCGCCGCCTTCCCGGCCCCCGGTCTGGAACGCACCACCGGGCAGCTGGCCCTCACGGCGTTCCCGGCCGCGATCCTCGGCGGCATGGCCTCCCCGGTCGGCGCCCTGGCCGGCTCGCTGCTCATCGGCCTCACCGAGGCCCTCGTCACCGGCTACCAGTCCGACCTGCGCTTCCTCGGCGACGGCTTCGGCGACGTCGCCCCGTACGCCGTGATGGTCCTCGTCCTGCTGGTCCGTCCCGCCGGGCTGTTCGCGGCGAAGGGGGCTGCCCGTGTCTGACCTCCTCAAGCGCGGCGGACGGCTGCTCCCCGTCCTGCTGCTGTGCGCCCTGCCCTTCTACCTGGACGCCTTCTGGCTGCGCATCGGCCTGTTCTCCATGGCCGCCGCCATCGGCGCCGTCGGCCTCGGCCTGCTCAGCGGCACCGCCGGGCAGCTCTCCCTCGGCCACGCCTTCTTCCTCGCCGTCGGCGCCTACGGCTACGTATGGCTGGCCGGCGAGCCCGGACCGGGCCTGCCGCCCGCCCTCGCCGCCGTCCTCGCGGTCCTCCTCGCCGGCGCCGCCGGCGGCCTGTTCAGCCCCGTCGCCGGCCGGGTCAAGGGCGTCTCCCTCGGCGTGGCCCCCCTCGCCCTGGTCTTCCTCGGCCCCCCCGTCCTGCTCACCGCCGACTCCGTCCCCGGCGGCTTCAACGGCCGCTCCGTCCCGCCGCTGCGGATCGGCGGCTTCGCCTTCGACCAGGGCGACGGACTCACCGTCCTCGGCGTGCCGTTCGGCGCCGAGGAACGCCTGTGGTACCTGGGCCTCGCCCTGTTCGCGCTGACCTGGTCCACCGCCCGCGGCCTGCTCCGCGGCCGCCCCGGCCGCGCCCTGGCCGCCCTGCGCGACAGCGAGACCGCCGCGTCCGTGATGGGCGTGCACGTCGCCCGCTACCGCTCGGCGGCGTTCGTCGTCTCCTCCCTGTACGCCGGCCTCGCCGGCGTCCTGCTCGCCCTGTCCTTCCGGCGCGTGGTGCCCGACTACTTCTCCCTCGCCCTGTCCGTCGACTACCTCGCCATGATCGTCATCGGCGGCCTCGGCTCCGTCGCCGGAGCCACCGTCGGCGCGGTCTTCGTCACCGCGCTGCCCCTGCTGATGACGCGCTACGCCGACCGGCTGCCGCTGGTCGCGGCCCCCGGGTCCGGCGACGGCTCGATCGGCCCGACCGAGGCCGCCCGCTACCTGTACGGCGCCGCGATCGTCCTGATCCTGCTGTACGCCCC
>NZ_LR732647.1 GCF_902506575.1 Streptomyces mexicanus
CCCGGCACCACCTGCACCGACTGACACCCTCCAGCCCGACCTGCACCGACCGACACCACGGCCCCGTCTGCACCGACCGACACCCCAGCCCGACCGGCGACCACCGCTCTTTACCACTCGGATATGTGAGGAACCATCATGACCACCACCGCCCGCACCCGCATCCGCCTGCTTCTCCCCGCCGCCGTGGCAGCCCTGGCCGTCACCGCGACAACGGCCGCAGCAACCACCTCCTCCGCCACCCCGGCCGCCCACTCGGTCACGGCCCCGGACCACCGGGCGGCCGCCAAGAACCCGACGGCGATGCTCGACGCCTGGCTGCGCCTGTGGAACGGCGACTACACCCAGGCGGAGGCCATCATCTCCCCGGACTTCACCGTCCACGCAGCCCTGCTCGACGGCGGCGACGGCAGCACCGTCCGAGGCGCCGACGGCCTGGTGGCCTGGATCTCCCAGACTCGCGCCGCCTTCCCCGACCTGCATTTCTCCCTGCAGATCGACCCCCTGATCGCCGGACACCGCGCCTCCGTGCGCTGGACGGCCACCGGCACCTACGCCGGCGGCTTCCCCGGCGCCAAGGCCCAGCCCGGCACGACCGTCACCTTCACCGGCACCGACACGCTGCGCATCAAGGACGGCAAGTTCGTCGAGTACTGGCTCAACTCCGACACCCTTCAGCTCCTCACCCAGCTCCACGCCCTGTAAGCACCACCCGCCCGCGGCCGCGCCGCCCTCGCCGACCACATGGCCGGCGAGGGCGGCGCGCGCTGCGTGGGCACTCGGCTCCTCGGGCTCCGGCACCCCCTGGGTCACGTCCTGCGGGACCTCGGCGGCAAAGGCATTGGGTCGCGTCTCGCACGCTCCGGGCGGCTGGCTCCGCTGGGCTTTCCAGGTGGCCTGCGGCATGCTGCTCGCCGTACTCGTCGCCCCCCTGTACCACCGGTTTCGCAAACCGCACGGCGCCGGCCGGGGTCCCCGCTGATGCGCGACGGAGGCCGTCGGCGGCAGCCAAGCCAAGCCAAGACCATGGAAGAACGGCCGCCCACCACGTGCAGCCGTTTCCGGCGACATGGTGGGCGGCCGCTTCCGGCAGTCGCGCCCTTCAGGTGCGCGAGAGCACGTTGAGGTGCCTGCGGGTTCATCCCTGGGAGGGCCTGCCGGAAGCTCATCGGGTCGCAGAAACGCGGGGGCTGCCCAGGGGGATTCCCCGAGCAGCCCCCGCAACTATGCGACTCCGCAACTCCGCGGCTCTGTGGTCGTGTCAGCGTGTCAGCTGTCCTCGGACGGGACCTGCTTGATGGCGTTGACGATGGTCCGCTGGGTGACGGCGCTGGTGAACAGGACGGTGCCGGGCTTGATGATTTTTTCCGGGCCAACGGCCTTGCTCACCTGGACGGTGCGCGTGCCGAGGAAAACGTGGGTGTTCTTGTCGAAGATCCATTCCTCGCGCTGGCCGCTCTTGCCGTCCAGCCGGGCGACCGCCACGCCGTGCCGACCGACCGCGTCGACGGCGTCGTTCACGGTGACGACGCCGGGGATCTTCGCGGCCGCCTTGAACAGCGCCTTGGTCAGGGCGGGCGGCGGGTAGCTCTCGCCGAGGAGGTCGCCGATCGTGGTGAACGCCTCCTGGTCCGGGGAGTTGCCGTGTCCCTTGGTCTCCTTGTAGATCTTGCCGAGGAGCGTGTCGGGGTCGGTGGGCAGCTTGGTCAGGTAGTCGTAGGAGGGGTTGTTGAGGCCGGCGACCGGGGTGTTGCCCTGCTCGTCGGGGAGGCTGAGGGTCTCCCCCTCGGGGCTGTCGTTGACGGCGGGGTCGATCAGCCACCCCTTGGTTCCGTCGGGCGAGTACCACACCTGGCGCTTGTGCAGCTCGTGGCTGGCGAGGCTGCTCTTGCCGTCGACGGTCTTGACGAAGGTGTCGGCCGTCTTGGACTCGATGTACACGTACTGGCCCGCCTTGAGGGCCGGGTGGTCGTCGTGTGCCGCGACCAGGGAGACCTGATCGAGCAGCCGGGTGACCCCGTGCGGGCTCGCGGCGCCGATCTGTGTGGTCAGGGCCGGTCCGGTGGCGAGGACGGGACCGCCCCCGTTTCCGTCACCGCTGGTCATCGCCGTCGCGGCGACGACGGCGGCGGCCACGGCGGCGGCCAGGGCGGGCAGTGCGACGGCCGGGCGGGGCAACCGGAGCCGTCGCGCCTTCGGGGTGCTGGGGTCAGTCTCCTGCGCGTGCTGTGCCTGCTCGATGTGTGCCATCAGGCGCTCCTTGTGATGCTCGTGGCGGCCCGTCGGCAGGTCACGCGCAGTGCGGGACAGCAACCCTGCGACGGCTTCCTCCGGAGCGCCCGGGGTCTGGCGGGGCGTGTTCGCGCTCATCGGTTTCCTTCCTGTGCGGGCCGGACGGTGTTGACGCGATCACCTGGTATCTGTCGGCCGGCCGCCCCGGCTTCCCGCCTGCTCCGAACTTTTCCGGCTCCGTCCACGCTCGGTGTCCGCGGCGCGGGCCGGACGGGGCCGCTCTGCACGTGCGGGCCGGCCGTCGCGGCATCGCCGTGCTGTGCGAACTCGACCTCTGTGAGGGAGCGGAGTTTTTTGCGGGCCCGGGAGAGCCGGGACGCCACTGTGCCCACCGGGATCCCCAGCGCCTTCGCCGCCGCCTCGTAGTCGAGCCCTTCCCCCAGGCAGAGTGCGACGACCTCCCGCTCCGCCCTGCGCAACGAGCCGAGTGCCCGAAGGATCGCAGCCAGCCTGCGCTGGTCGTCGATGTGCATCGTGACCTCATCGGCGTGGTCCGCAACGGGCAGTTCGGCCGCCGCGGTGGCCACCGCTGCCCGGCGGTAGCTCCGGTTGCTGCGTATCTGGTTGCGTGCGGTGTTGGTGGCGATGCCCAGCAGCCAGGGCCGCAGCGAACCGCCCTCGGCGTCGATCCTGTCGCGAAGCCGCCATGCCTCCATGAAGGTCGTGGCCATGACGTCCTCGGCCGTCGACCAGTCGGCGGTCAGACGGAAAGCGTGGTTGTACACGCCCCGGGCGTACATGTCGAACAACTCGGCGAACACAGCCGGATCTCCGGCCCGTAGTCGGGCACGCATGTCAATGCTCACCTCTATGAGCTGTCTGAACCTCGGTCCGTCTTCCAGTGACGTGCCTCACACGCGTCCCGCCGGGTTTCCCCTTTCGCCAGCAGACAGACCGTGAGGCGTACCCACCGGTGGCGTGGTGCCACGGCGGCGAACTCTCGCATGGTCGCGCAGAGCCGGAGGCGAAGGCCGTCCGGGAGCCCTGGACTTCCTCGCTGGACCCGACCCTGGCGGGCTCCGGCGTGGGCGGGACGGCCGTCAGACAGTCGCCCCGAGCAACCGCCCTTCGTACGGCGTTCGTACGCTGAGTTCACGCGATCCGTACGGTTCCCGGGATAGGCTCCTCGTCAGGAGGTGTTTCATGTCCGAGTTGTTCGACGCGGTCGATGCGCTGGTCGCGTCGCGTTCGCCGCTGCCGCCGGTGGAGGAGCGCAAGCGGCTGCGCCAGGCTCACGGGCTGACACTGGACGAAGTGGCCGCGGCGTTGAAGGTACGCCGGGCGACGGTCTCCGGCTGGGAGTCGCTGAAGAAGCCGACCGAGCCGCGCGGCCCCGAACGTGAGGCGTACGCGCGGCTGCTGAACAAGCTCGCGGAGCTCTACCCCGCACCCGCCGCCCCGGCGGCGGCCACCCC
>NZ_LR732593.1 GCF_902506575.1 Streptomyces mexicanus
GGAGGGGGCGGGTCCATGGGCGGTCGGCAGGTGTCGGCGGCGCGGCGGCTGCTGGCCGAGGTGCTGGACGGTCCGCTGTCCGAGGCGGAGCGGGTGGCCGCGGCGCGCTCGGTGGTCGTCCGACTCGGTTCCGCGGAGCGGCTGTCGGAGCTGGTCGCCGAGCTGGCCGCGGGCGAGGGCGACCCGGCGGGAAACGCACGGCTGTCGTACCGGCACGTGCTCGGGTTCGACAAGCTGCTGCTGCTCCGGGACGGCTCCCGGCACATGCTGCGCGCGCACGTGTGGCACCCCGGCGCGGGCGGGGCGGGCGCGGAGGACATCCACAACCACCGCTGCGCGCTGGCCTCCTACGTGGTGCGCGGTCGGCTGGCGATGGAGTTGTACGCCCATGAGCCCGGCGAGGCGGACGGCCCTGGCCGAGCACGGGAACCGGGCGAGGCACAGGAGCCGGGCGAGGCGCACGCGCCGCGCGGCGGCGGGATCCCGGCGGCCCGCTATCAGGAGTCGCTCGCTCCCGGCCGGACGGCGGACTGGCGACTGGAGCCCGTGGGACCGGCACGGCTGCGGCTGGCCCACGCGGGGCGGTACGCGGCGGGCAGCGACTACGCCCTTCCCGCGCACACCCTGCACCGGGCCTGGTGCGACACGGACGCACCGACGGTGACGCTGTTCCTGGAGACGGGCGGCGAACGGCGGCGCCACACCGACGTGTTCACGGCGGCGGGCCCCCGCCCGCGGACGGTGCCGAAGGTGCCGCTCGGCGTGCCGGAGTACCTGGCCGCGCTGGGCTCGCTCGCGGAACTGCTCAGGGACGCGTGAAAACCTGTTCCCGCCCTCGGCCCAGGGGCGTGTGCGGCGGGCGGTCAGGCAGGAGCGGAGTGCTCCGCCCGGACGGCCTGCCGGACGACGTCCAGGTTGTAGGCGTCGATCTCGACCGTGGTGAGCTGGGAGGGGGCCAGCCAGGCGTACGCCTGGTCCGGCTCGGGGAGGTGGATCGCCCGGGTCAGCGGGCGGACCAGGAAGTTGTCCTGCCAGTTCTTGATCTCGTGGCCGCGGTAGTCGCTGAGGAAGGAGGACTCGCCGACCTTGCGCACGACTTCGCCGAGCAGCCCGGTCTCCTCCTTCAACTCGCGCAACGCGCCGTCCTCGGGGGACTCCCCCGGCTCCAGCTTGCCGCACGGCACGCCCCACACGCGGGGCAGGAACCGCTCCCGTTCGCTCCGGCGCACCAGGAGCACCCGGCCCTGGTCGTCCCGTACGACGGCGGCCGCCAGCCGCCTCTCGCCGGGGATCTCCATGTCCATGGTTCCCTCGGTTCCTCGCCGGTGATGGGTCCACAGGATCTGATACCCCAGAAAGCCTCCACGCTACCAGGACCGGGCCCCGCTGTCCGTGCGGTACGTCTCGTTCCGGGCGCCTCGCGGCCGGGTTCCGGCGGCCTGCGCGCCGCTCGCCGCCACCCGGGCCGATCCGTCCCCGCCGAGCGCCGGTCCGCCCCCGCCGGGTACCGCTCCCCCGCCTCGACAGAGTGCCTGGATGTCGTCGTACGTGGGCGTCGTGCCCTGCGGGACGCGGTCGGCCGCGACGGCGGTCACGGCGTCCAGGGCCGCGCCCAGGGCCCTGCGGTACAGCAACGAGCCGAGGCTGACGCGGCGGACACCGAGGTCGGTGAGGTGGGAGAGGCTGGGCCCGGCCGGTGAGAAGAGGATGTTGACCGGCGCTTCCACACGCGTCACCAGCCGGGCGATCGCCGCCGGTTCCCTCAGCCCGGGGACGAACACCCCGTCGGCGCCCGCCCGCACGTACAGGTCCAGTCGCCGCAGGGTCTCCGTCTCGTCCCCGTCGCCCAGCCAGTACGTGTCCGTGCGGGCGTTGACGAACAGGCCGGGCACGGCGGATTTGACGGCACGTACCTTCGCGGCGTGCCGGTCGGCCGGCCCGAGCCCGTCCTCCAGGTTGATGCCGACCGCGCCGACCGTCCACACCTCGTGTGCGAAGGCGGCCACGTCGTCGGGATCGTCGCTGAACCCGCCCTCGGCGTCGACGGACAGCAGCAGGGGCCGCGAGCCGAGGGCGAGGGCGAGACGGAGGGTGTGCTCCCGGGTCGCGGCGGCGCCGTCGGGCAGCCCGGCGGCCGCGGCCACTCCGAGACTGGTGGTGCCCACCGCCTGGAAGCCGCGGTCGGCCAGGGCCAGCGCGGAGGCGTGGTCCCAGGCGTTGGGCAGCAGCAGCGGCGCACCGGTGCGGTGCAGCGCGGCGAAGGCGGTGACGGCGGAGGTCATGACAGATCTCCCACGGCGTCGGCGTAGTACGTGGACTCGGCGAGGTGGTGGGCGAGTTCGCGGAAGCTCCAGCCGTCACCGGGCGAGTGGTCGAGCTGGGCCGCGGTGAGCGCGTCCAGCCGGTCGGCCCAGATCCGGGCCAGCCGGGTCAGGCGGCTGCGCGCCTCCTCCAGGTCCTGCGCGGTGAAGGGCGCGCGGTCGGCCTCGGTGGTGAGGGCGGAGGCGTGCCAGTGGTCGGGCTGCGGCTCCTCGCCGGCGAGCCGTGCCTCCATTTCGGCCAGGTGGTCGATCATGTGGTCGGCAACGCGGCGGATCGCCTTGTGCGGGGTGTAGACGCGGTCGTCGACGTGGGCGGGCGTGCCGTCCCAGGCGGTCCAGGTGGCGGCCAGGTCGAGCACGTGCTCGACCATGGACGTGACGGCTGCGGAGGGCGTCGCGCAAGTGGTCTGAGGCATACGGCCACGCTAGGGGCGCGTCGATTCGGCCCCCGCCGAAGTGTCGCGGGCGGACCGCCGGCGGCCCCTCCGGCGGACCTGCCTCCTCCGGCGGACCCCCTCCCGGCGGGCCTCCTCCGGCGAGCCCTCTCCGGCCGGGACGCCGCCCGCTCAGTTCCCCGGCGGGTGCCTCACCCGCCGGTCGCCGCCCGTTCGGCGGCACTGCGCTCCACGCAGAACTCGTTGCCCTCGGGATCGCGGAGCACGGCCCACCCGGTGCCGTCGGGCTTGCGGCGGTCGTCGGCCAGGGTGGCGCCCAGGGCGAGGATCCGCTCGACCTCCTCGTCGCGGCTGCGGTCCTGCGGCTGAAGGTCCAGGTGCACCCGGTTCTTGACCGTCTTGGGCTCGGGCACGGTGATGAACAGCAGTCCCGCGCCCTCGATCATCGCTTCCTCGTCCCCCGGCCGGTCGTCGGCGGCGACGGGCAGGTCGAGAACCCGCGACCAGAAGAGGGCCAGGGAGTAGGCGTCGGTGCAGTCGATCGTCGTGTGTCGGATGGCTGACGTCATGCGCGGATTGTGTCAGGCCCGTGGCCCCGGTCAACGGGATTCAGGAGGTGCACCGGACGCGCCGCGCGGCCCTGGGGGGCGGGGGGCGGGCTCCCCGACCGGGAAAAAAAAGTCTTGAGGGGGGAGCTGGCCGCGCCCCTCGCCGACCCGTAAGGTTCTGCGGGTTGCCGCGGAGACAGGGTGCTCCGTGACGACACCCCCGCCGCACCTGCGGCAC
>NZ_LR732594.1 GCF_902506575.1 Streptomyces mexicanus
GGCCGGCTCAGCCTCGGCCGTCCCGCGGGCCGTCCTGGGCACGGGGCGGGGACATCCCCTCGGCTCCGGCCCGCGGGACGGCCGAGGCTGAGCCGGCCGACGAGACGGGATCGGCCGACGAGACGGGATCCGCCGACGACATGGGCCTGGGAGAGACCGGCCCGGAGGCGACCGGTCCGGAGGTATCCGGCCCGGAGGTGTCCGGACCGGAGGCGTCCGGTCGGGACGGGGTCGGCTTGGATATGACCGGTCGGAGTGAGGTCGTTCTGGCCGGGGACGAGGTGCCGGGGCGGCGGGAGCGCGCCGGGCTCGTGTTGAAGGAACGGCTTCCCCTGTGGCTGCAGACACGGTGCGGTCTGGAGCGCCGTCATGTGGTCGCGCTGACGCTGGTGTTCGCCGTCGCCGCGGTCTTCGCCGTGCAGCACTTCTGGTCCGGCCGCACCCAGGCGGTACGGGCGCCCGAGGTCGTCCGCGGCGCCGCCCCCGCCGCCGGGCACGAGGACGGCACCCGCGCCTCGCCCGCGTCGGCCCCCGGCGCGGCTCCGCCGGGCGGAACCGGCACCTCGCCCGGACCGCAGATCGTCGTGGACGTCAGCGGCAAGGTCCGGCATCCAGGGATTCACCGCCTTCCGGCCGGTTCACGGGTCGCCGACGCGCTGCGCGCGGCGGGCGGGGCGCGCCCCGGCACCGACCTCAGCGGCCTCAACCGTGCCCGGTTCCTCGTGGACGGGGAACAAGTGGTCGTCGGCGGTCCGGTCCCGGCCCCCGGACCAGGAGTCGCGGGGGCGGCCGACGGAAGCACGGTCACCGCGGGCGCGGCCGGAGCACCCGCTGCCCCGGTGTCCCTGAACACCGCGACCGCGGAGCAGTTGGAGACCCTTCCGGGGGTGGGCCCCGTCCTGGCCCGGCACATCATCGACTACCGCACCCAGCACGGCGGCTTCCGCTCGGTCGAGGAACTGCGCCAGGTCACCGGCATCGGCGACCGTCGATACGCCGACCTGCGCGGCCTGGTGACGTCATGACCGCCCGCCCTCCGGTGACCGGCGCCCCTGCTGGGACCGGCTCCTCCGCTGTGACCGGGGACTCCGCGGCGACCCGCGCCTCCGCTGTGACCGGCGCGGACGGTCCGGTGGCAGCTGTCTCCCGCCCGCGTTCCCCGGTGCACGCGGCCTCCGGCCACCGGCTCGGTGCCTCTCACCCCCGCCAGGAGGGGCCGGCCGACCTCCGCCTGGTCCCGCCCGCGCTCGCGGCCTGGGTGACGGCCGCACTGGCCGTCGACGCTTCCGCTGCCTGGGTGATCGGATGCGTGACCCTGTGCCTGGCCGCCGCCGGCGTCCTCCTCTGGGACCGGTTCCGCGTCCGGCGGCGCATCCGGCGCGGCGGCGGGCGCCGCCCGGCGGAACGGCCACCGGAACCCACCGCGCCCCGCGCAGGAACCCGAACCCCCACCGGGGCACGAACCCGAACCCCCACCGGGGCACGAATCCGAACCCCCACCGGGGCACGAATCCGAACCACCTCCGGAGCCCGAACTCTGGCTCAAACCCTGACCCGAACCCTGGCCGGATCCCGACCGCCTGCCTGGGCACGCGCCTCCGCGGCCGCCGTGCTGCTCGGTGCCGCCGCTGCCGCCGCCTCGGCCGGGCTGCACGGGGCGGATCTGCGGCGCGGCCCCGTCCCGGCACTGGCACGGCAGGACGCCACGGTGACCGCCGAGGTGCGGGTGACCTCCGACCCCCGGCTCACCCGCCCCCGGGTCAGCGGCGACCATCTGACGCGGACCACCGTGCTGATCAGAGCCGAGGTACGGCGCATCGCACGGGCAGGTACGACCGGCGGGACAAGCATGATCGGCGGGGCAGGCACGATGGGCGGGACCGGTGCGACTCGCGTGACCGGCGCGATAGGCCCGACCGGTGCGACCGGTGCGACCGGTGCGACGGAGGCCGTGGTGACCCGGACCCGGACCCCGGTGCTGATGCTCGTCGACACGGGCACACCGGGGCAGGCGAGCACCGGCGTACGCGGCGGCGGGGACACCACCCCCCGCGGGCAGGAGGCGGCGCGGCGGTCGCCGTGGCTGGACCTGCTGCCGTCCACTCGGCTGCGGGTGACCGGCCGGCTGACGCTCCCGCTGGCGGGCGGCGACGATGTGGCGGCGGTGCTGCGGGTCCGAGGCCGGGCCGCGCCCGTCCTGGTCGGGCAGCCGTCCGGGGCGCAGTGGCTGGCGGGCCGGCTGCGCGCCGGACTGCGGGCGGCCACCGACGACCTGCCCGCGGACGCGCGGGCACTGCTGCCGGGCCTGGTGGTGGGCGACACCTCACGGATCACGCCCGAGCTGGACGAGGCGTTCAAGGACACGGACCTCGCCCACACCCTGGCCGTCTCCGGCAGCAACCTGACCATCCTCCTGGCCCTGCTCCTCGGTCCGCCCGGCCTGGCGCAGCGCGCCGAGCGCCGCGGCCTGGCACCGCGCCTGGGACTGTCGCTGCGGACCACCGCGCTGCTGGGCGGGGTGCTCACCGTGGGGTTCGTCGTGGTGTGCCGGCCCGATCCGAGTGTGCTGCGGGCGGCGGCGTGCGGGGCCGTGGCGCTGCTCGCCCTGGCGACCGGACGCCGCAGATCACTGATCCCGGCACTGGCGACCGCCGTCCTGCTGCTGGTGCTTTACGACCCTTGGCTGGCCCGCAGTTACGGCTTCCTGCTGTCGGTGCTGGCGACCGGGGCCCTGCTCACACTGGCACCCCGCTGGAGTGCCGCGCTGCGGCGACGCCGGGTGCCCGCCCGCCTGGCCGAGGCGCTCGCCGCGGCCGCCGCGGCGCAGGTGGTGTGCGCGCCGGTGGTCGTCGTGCTGTCGGGGCGGGTCAGCCTGGTCGCGGTGGGGTGCAACCTGCTCGCCGAGGTCGCGGTCGCGCCGGCCACCGTGCTGGGCTTCGCGGCACTCGCGGCCGCGCCGCTCACCATGGCGGTGGCCAAGGCGCTGGCTTGGTGCGCGAGTTGGCCCACCGGGTGGCTCGCGGACGTGGCCAGGGCCGGGGCCGCGCTGCCCGGCGGGGGAGTGGACTGGCCGGGCAGCTGGGCCGGGGCGTTGCTGCTGGCGGTGGTCACCGTGGTGGCCGTGCCGGTGGGCAGGCGGCTGCTCGCGCGTCCCTGGCAGTGCGGGGTGTGCGCGGTCCTCCTGCTGCTGGTGGTGGTGCAGCCGCCGCCGCTGACCCGGGTCATCACCGGCTGGCCGCCGCCGGGCTGGCGGTACGCGATGTGCGACGTGGGCCAGGGCGATGCGACGGTGCTCGCCGCCGGAGCGGGCACCGGGATCGTGGTGGACGCCGGACCGGACCCGAAGCTGGTGGACCACTGCCTGCGCGCGCTCGGCATCAGCAGGATCCCGCTGCTGGTGCTGACCCACTTCCACGCCGACCACGTGGCCGGCCTGCCCGGCGTCCTGTGGGGCCGCTCGGTCGGCGCGATCGAGACCACCGGCTACGACGAGCCCGCCGACCAGGCGGCGTTCGTCCGCCGGGAGGCGGCCCGCCGGGGCATCCCGCTCACCGTGGCCGCGGCCGGCGAGGAGCGGCGTATCGGCGACCTGGCCTGGCAGGTGCTGTGGCCGCCACCGCGCCCGTCCCCCGACCCGGACGACCCCAACGACGCCAGCGTCACGCTGCTCGTCCGCTCCGGCGCGCTGCGCCTGCTGTTGCTGGGGGACCTCGAACCCCCGGCCCAGCAGGAGTTGCTGCGGTCCGCGGAGGTGGCGCGCCTGGTGGGCGTGGACGTGCTGAAGGTCGCCCACCACGGCTCGGCCCACCAGAGCCCGGAGCTGCTGCGCCTGCTGGCCCCGCGCCTGGCCCTGATCTCCTGCGGGACGCACAACCTGTACGGGCATCCGGCGCCCGGCACGGTCGCGGCGCTGCGGGCGGAGGGCGCGGCGGTGCTGCGGACGGACCGGGACGGGGCGCTGGCGGTCACCGGCGCGGGGCACGAGCTGAGGGTGGCGCGGGACTGACCCGCTCGCGTGCCGGGTTTCCGCGATGTGGTCCGCAGTTGCCTCGACCGGCAGACGATGCTGGCCCGTGGCATCGCCGTGGTCGGCCCCACCATCGAGGTGGAGCTGGACATCCAGGTCGTGCCGAAGTCCTGAGCGGGTGAGGGGGCCCTTCCGGGGCCGTCGCGCGGGTGCCGGACAATGGCGTACGTGAGTGACGTGAGGCATGTGCTGGTGCTCCCGGACCGCGACGCCGCCGAGGAGGCGGCCGACGCCCTCGGGGAGCGGTTCGGGCTGGACGAGGAACCGCAGCTCGTCCGTGAAGCGCTGGCCGGGGAGGACGACGCCGAGGACGCCCAGTGGCTGCTGGTCCTGCGGGACGAGGAGGAGCGGCTGGACGCGGGCGAACTGGACGCGTTCGCGGCCCAGTGGGACGGCTGGCGCGAGGAGCCCTAGCCTCCCGGCCCGCTCCGGGTTCCCGAGAGCCACGATCCCCCCCCGGACC
>NZ_LR732595.1 GCF_902506575.1 Streptomyces mexicanus
CAGATGGCAGGTGATGATTGTGTGGCAAGTAGACAGGATGAGGATTAACACATGGAAAAGATTAGTAAAACACCATATGTATATTTCAAGGAAAGCTAAGGACTGGTTTTATAGACATCACTATGAAAGTACTAATCCAAAAATAAGTTCAGAAGTACACATCCCACTAGGGGATGCTAAATTAGTAATAACAACATATTGGGGTCTGCATACAGGAGAAAGAGACTGGCATTTGGGTCAGGGAGTCTCCATAGAATGGAGGAAAAAGAGATATAGCACACAAGTAGACCCTGACCTAGCAGACCAACTAATTCATCTGCACTATTTTGATTGTTTTTCAGAATCTGCTATAAGAAATACCATATTAGGACGTATAGTTAGTCCTAGGTGTGAATATCAAGCAGGACATAACAAGGTAGGATCTCTACAGTACTTGGCACTAGCAGCATTAATAAAACCAAAACAGATAAAGCCACCTTTGCCTAGTGTTAGGAAACTGACAGAGGACAGATGGAACAAGCCCCAGAAGACCAAGGGCCACAGAGGGAGCCATACAATGAATGGACACTAGAGCTTTTAGAGGAACTTAAGAGTGAAGCTGTTAGACATTTTCCTAGGATATGGCTCCATAACTTAGGACAACATATCTATGAAACTTACGGGGATACTTGGGCAGGAGTGGAAGCCATAATAAGAATTCTGCAACAACTGCTGTTTATCCATTTCAGAATTGGGTGTCGACATAGCAGAATAGGCGTTACTCGACAGAGGAGAGCAAGAAATGGAGCCAGTAGATCCTAGACTAGAGCCCTGGAAGCACAGATGGCAGGTGATGATTGTGTGGCAGGTAGACAGGATGAGGATTAACACATGGAAAAGATTAGTAAAACACCATATGTATATTTCAAGGAAAGCTAAGGACTGGTTTTATAGACATCACTATGAA
>NZ_LR732596.1 GCF_902506575.1 Streptomyces mexicanus
GCCCCCCGACCGGTCGCTACCCCCACCTTGCCGGAGGCCCTGCCAAAAGCCCGGCCGGCCGCCAGTGGCCACGCCGAGGCGGTCGCCTGGTGGCACGAGCGGGCGACCGCGGCGGCGGCCGGACGGCTCACCGTCTGGGTGGCCGTCGACGGCGCCGACCGCGTGACGGGCACTGTCAGCCTCGCCTGCCCCGACAAGCCGAACAGCAGCCACCGGGCGGAACCGGTGAAGCTGATGGTGCACCCCTGCGCGCGGGGCCGGGGACTGGGCAGGCGCCTGCCGACCACCGTCGAGGACGCCGCCCGCGACCGCCGGCGTCACCCTGCAACGTCCGGCCCGCCCGGTCGTCACCGCGGCACCCGCAGGCCGGAGCACCCGAGGCCGGGCTCAGCCGTCGGTGCGGCGGCGTCGGAGGGTGAAGGTCTCGAAGGGCTTCAGTTCGCCCTGCGTACCGGTCACGTCGTAGTAGGTCACCGTGATCGTGGTCAGGTCACCGGGGTGGCGTCCCGGGTCCACGTCGAAGGAGGCGAAGCCGTAGGAGTGCGCGGCGTCGCGCACCGCGGACCAAGGGGCGTCCTCCTTGGTGTAGGTGGGGGTGCGCTTGCCCGTCGCCGGGTCGGCCGTGCCGCTGACCGAGGTGATCACCCGGCAGGCCGGCGGGTCGAAGAACAGCTGGTTCGACGGGGCGGAGGTGCCTCCCCCGCCGAGCACCATGTGGACGGTGCCCTGGGAGGTGTCGACGACGTCGGTGTCGGTGGAGACCGGGATCGGGGTGAGCGTCGCGTTGTCCCGGCGACCGCGCAGGGGGTGGGAGCGCTCGTAGTGGTGCTCGTGGCCGCAGACCACCAGGTCCACGCCGTACTTGTCGAACAGCGGCAGCCATTCCTGACGTATGCCCAGGTCGGCGCCGTTGAACCGGTCGGCGGTGCTGATCGCGACCTGGTGCATGCACACCACGATCCAGTCGATGTCGCGGTCCGCGCGGGCGCTGCGCAACTCCCGCTCCAGCCAGGTCTTCTGCGCGCCGCCGGAGTAGCCGCGGACGTAGCTGTCGCCGGCGTCCTGGAGGCAGACGTCGTCGTTGGCGAGGAAGACGACCTTCACGGAGCCGGCCTTGATGGAGTACCACAGGCCGCGGGTCGTGTCCGTCTGGCCGGGCTGGCGCGGTGTGGCGAAGTACGTCTGGAAGGCCCGGTAGCCGATGGGGCCGTTGCCGAGTTCGTTCTCGTGGTTGCCGGGCGCGGGCATCCACGGGCGGTGCCGGGCGCTGCGGGTGTTGTTGTCCCAGAAGTCGGACCAGGTGCGGACGCGGTCCGTGGCCAGGTTGGCGTAGCACAGGTCGCCGTTGAAGAGGTGGAACAGCGGCTGGACCCGCTCCACTCCGGCGGGGAGGTCGGCGGCGGCCGGGCTGCCGAGGTTGTCGTTGACGTACTTGCCGTCGGACAGCTTGCCCAGGGTGGGGGTGCCCTGGTCGCCGAAGCTGGTGAACCTGAGCGCCGCTCGTCCCTTGGGGGCGGTGGTGAACGACCCGAACTCCGGCTGCGCGCCCGCGTGGACGGCGAAGTAGACGTGGTCCGACGCGGGCCGCAGACCGGTGAGGTGTGCGTGGTGGGCGTAGACGACCTGCCGGGACTTGCCGTCGGTGTAACTGACCGTCTCGGCCTTGCAGGTGCGCGTGTACCGGCCCTTGTCGTCGCCGAGCAGGCCCCGGGCGTCCTCGACGGGCTGGAGGGTGTGCCAGGAGACGACCCCCTCGCTGGAGGCGTCCGCGCCGAACTGCAGGTGCAGCCCGGTGCCCGCGGGGGTGGTCACCGGGTCCTGGGCGCTGCCGCGTGGCGCGGCTCCCGCCGCGGGCGCGGCGGCGGCCTCGCCTCCCCGCAGCGGTCCCACCGCCAGGGCTGCGCCGGTGGCACCGGCGGTGGTGAGCACGCTGCGGCGCGACATCAACGATGCGAACAGATTTCTGTCGGAGTGCATGGCCGTACGGTGGCGCCGCCCTCTGTCCGGCGAAGGATCTCCGGGCGAACGGCGTTTGAACGCACGGCGGAGCGCGGGCGTGACCGGTGTCGGGGCTCTCGGGCCCGCCCACCCGGGTCGGTGGCCGCCGTCGGACGTCAGGGCCGGACGGTGATCTCGCCGATCCCGGTGCCGAGGGAGCTGCAGTGGGCGGTCGACTGGCCCGACTGGCCGGGATTCAAGGTCACGTGCTCGCCGTCCTGGTCCGGGGACCAGCCGCACACCAGGTGCACCCAGAAGGTCTGGGGCGCGTTCCCGTTGTTCCGGCACAGGGCGTAACCGGTGTAGTTGTCGACCGCGTGTCTGCCGGTCTCGCACGCCAGACCGGGCGGAGTGGCCGGGCGGGCCGACGACTGGGCGGCGGCAACGGTGGCCGGAGCCGCCAGGGCGACGAGGACGGCGGCGACCGACGCGGCGGCCGCGAGTCCTGTCGTGTTCCGCTTCATGGTGTCTCTCCTGTGCTTCACGTGCCGGTTCCAACAACCGGGACACGCCAGAAGCCGTACCGAAAGACACCCGACGGAAAACTCGGCGAGTCACTACTGTGCGTGATGTTGCCTGGTCGAGTGGGGTCACACTCATCCGTTCGTGTGACGGTCGGGATGAGGACGGCGCAGTCGGCGGGTGGGAAAACCACAGAGGGCGCGCGGCAGTGCGGAGAGCACGCGGCAGCGCAGAGGGCACGTGGAAGCGCAGAGGGCACGTGGCAGTGCGGAGAGCACGCGGCAGCGCGGAGGGCGCGTGAACGGCGTACCGGGTCGGCCGGTCAGAAGAGGCGGTCGGTCCGGTGCGGCGTGAGGTCGTCCAGGATCTCGCGCAGCCACGGACCGCGGACGGCCCGCAGCCGGGCCAGGGTGCGGTCGAACGTGGTCAGGTCGGCGCGGAACAGACGACCGGGGTGCGGCGCGGGCGGGTCTTCGCGCAGGACGTCCTCGGGCAGGCGGCCCGTCGCCGGGACGGGCAAGGACGGCTCGGGGCGGGCGAGCCACAGCCACACCCCGAACGGCAGGGGCACCCGTACGCGGCGGAGCCGGCCGGGGCCCAGACCTCCCCCGTCTGCGGGTGCTCCGGAACGAGGAGAATGTCGGCGTCCGCGGCGGGCTGTCCCGGTCCGGCCAGTTCGGCACGCCGCCTCGTCGGGGCCGACGTGCGCCCGTCGCCGCCAGGGCGGCCCCCAGGGTTCCGGGTCCACGGCGAACGTGCCCGGTTCCATGAGCACCGGGAGCTGGGTTGCGTTGCCGTAACGCTGATGGGCGTGGGCGGGCAGGGCCACTTGGGACAGGGGGACGGTCAACTCGGCGGCGCAGCCCGCGCAGACGAAGTCGAACAAGAGTCCTCCGCTGGAGACGACGCGGGCATCGTCGCAGATCGTCCGCGATCGGCCGACGTCGTTTCCTCCGCAGCGGGGTCGGCGCGCCACCGGGGGCGCCGCGCGGTGTCCGCGCTGCGCCCAGGGCACACGTGCGCGGGCGCTGAACGCTCCGGCAGGCCGCCGGGCATCAGGTCTGCCCGAGGACCTCCTCCAGGGCTTGGATCGCGTGCCGGCGGTGCTCGTCGAGGAGGTGGACGGCGTGCTCGGCCCGTCCGTCGCGGAGCGCGTCCAGGATCGCGCGGTGCTCCCGCACCACGTGGCCGCGGTGGCCGGCCTCGGTGTAGTAGAGCGAGCGGTAGGCGTCCGTGGCGTCCCACAGGGTGGTGATGAGCCGGGCCAGCCGGGGCATGCCGGCCGCCTCGTACAGCGTGAAGTGGAAGCGGCGGTTGGCCGCCGCCATCTCCGACACGTCCCCGGCGTCGGCCGCCTTCTCGACGTCGTGCCGGGCCGCTTCCAGGGCCGCGAGCGTCGACTCGTCCATCCGCCCGGACGCCTCCCGGACGGCCTCGGCCTCCAGGATCTCCCGGATGCGGTAGACCTCGCGCAGGTCGTCCAGGGAGAGCCGGGCGACGAAGTAACCGCGGTGCACCTCGTGGACGACCAGGGCCTCGGCTTCGAGGATCTTCAGCGCCTCCCGCAGGGGCACGCGGCTGACGCCGAGTTGCTCGGCGAGCGCCTCCTGGCGGATCGGGGCGCCCGGCTTCAGCTGCCCGCTGGTGATCGCCCGGCGCAGTTCCCCGAGCACGAACTGCTGGGCGGTCGGTGGCCGCCGCCTGTGCGCGGGGCTGGTCATGGCGGGAGTCTCTCCTCGGGGGGCGGGTGTGCCGGGCGCGTTCATCCTAGGGCGTCCGGTCTTCGCGGTGCGCAAGCCCCAGCTCGGCCAGCACTTCGCGGGTGTGCTCACCCCCGCGCGGCCGGGGCCCGGCGGCTCCCGGCGAGTCAGGACAGGAGGTTAGGCGCCACCCGGCACGAGCTCTACGGGGGGGGGGGGCTAGGGCGGTGCACTTCCCCGATTCACCTCACGCAGGTTGTGCGCCTTTGAAATGGCAGGATCCAACGCAG
>NZ_LR732597.1 GCF_902506575.1 Streptomyces mexicanus
GGTCCCACCGCCCCACCGAACCTCCCACTCCGAAGGCCAGGAACACGTATGCGCACAGCTGTGATCGGAGCCGGCCCCGCGGGGCTCACCTGCGTCAAGCAGGCCCTCGCCGACGGCCACGACGTCGTCTGCTACGAGAAACACCCCGACCTCGGCGGCATCTGGAACCCCGCCTCCGGCGGCGCCTACGCCGGGGTCCGCATGCAGAGTTCGCGGATGAGCATGCCGTTCTCCGACCACCCTCCGGGCTTCGACGCCGACTTCCCCACCCAGGCCGAGGTCCACACGTATCTGCGCTCCTACGCCACCGCGTTCGGCCTGCTGGACGCGGTGCGGTTCGGTCACGAGGTCGTCCGGGTGGCCGAGGACGGCGGCCGCTGGGCGGTGACGACCCGGCAGGGTGCCGCGGGCACCGAGGAGACCGAGCACGTCGACGCCGTCCTGGTCGCCAACGGCGAGCTGTGGCGGCCCCGGCTCCCGGCGTCGGGTGTGCCGCCGGCCGGCACCGGTGTCCGCGTGCTGACCGCCCCGGAGTACCGCGGCGGGGCGGAGTTCGCCGGGCAGCGGGTCCTGGTCGTCGGCGGCGGGGTCAGCGGCGCCGACATCGCCGCCGACCTGGCACCGCACGCCGCCCGGGTCGACTGGTCCGTGCGCCGCAGGGCGCTGTTCCTGCCGCGCAGCATCGCCGGCGTCCACAACGACGCCCTGTTCTCCTACGCGGGCCGGGTCGCCGTGGAGGACGTCCCGTACGCCCGGTACCTGGACTGGCTGGCCGAGTGGATGCCCGGGTACATGCGCATGTACCGCGCCACCGGACTGCTGCCCGAGGACGGCTTCCACGGCGCGGTGCACGTCAACGACAAGATCGCCCCCGCCGTGCACGACGGCGGGGTGCACCCGGTCGCGGCGTTCACGCGGTTCACCGCCGAGGGCCGGGCCGTCCTCGCCGACGGCACCGGCGACCGCTACGACAGCGTGGTGCTGTGCCTGGGCTACGAGCCGCCGGACTACTCGTTCATCGAGGGTCTGCGCCGGCAGGACCTGTACGAACACCACTTCTGGCGGCACGACCCGACGCTCGCCGTGGTCAACACCCCCGTGGACACCGAGGCGTTCGGCACCGCCTGCCCCTACTTCGAGGCGGTCGCCGGCTGGGTGCTGAGCGTCCTCGGGGGCAGGGCCACGCTGCCCGGGCCCGCGGAGCGCGCCGCGTGGTGCGCCCGCCACATGTCCGACCTGGACGACCGGCGCTACCTCGACTGCTGGCTGGAGACCCTCCGGCTCGGCCTGCTCAGCGGCGCGCTGCCGGACCCGGCCGTGGACTTCCGGGCCTACTGGACCCTGGTGTCCAGCCAGGTCGATCCGGCCAACCTGCGCCCCGGACGGGCCAGGCCGGTGCCCGCGGCGCACGACGACCGGCTGGACCTGGACGGGATACGGCACCGCGTCCTGGCCGCGCTGCCCGCCGCCACCCGGGAGCGGCTGCTGGCCCGGGGCGAGATCGACGCCGCCGACCTGGCCGCCGCCGCACGGGTGCCCGCCGGCCGGGAACTGGAGCCCTGGCTGCCCTACCGGCAGCGCGCGGCACACTCCGTCGGCCCGGCGCGGGGCAGGGCCGCGTGAGCGCCCAGACCGTCACCGGAACACAGCCGGGCGGCCGGTGGCGGCTGCTCGGCGATCCCGCGGTGCGCAGCCTGATCGCCGCGACCGCGGCGGTCGGGGTGGCCGGTGCGTTCGTGGTGCCCACCACCAGCCTCTTCCTCACCGAGGCGGTCACCGCCACCCCCCTGATGGTCGGCCTGTTCTTCGCCGCCCGGTCGATCGCGGAGATCGGCACCGACGTGGTGGTCGGCGCGGTCTCCGACCGGCTGCGCAACCGCCGCACCATCCTGGTGCTGACCGCGCTGTGCAACACCGCCGGCGCCCTGTGCTACACGTTCCTGCGCGACTACTACCTGCTGCTGCTGACCGGCATGGTCTGCTTCGGCCTCGGCGGCGCCTGCTTCGGCCAGCTGTTCGCCTACACCAGGGACCTGGCCGACGACCGCGGCGTGGACGCCCCGTTCTTCAACGGCTTCCTGCGCTCGGTGACCTCCCTGGCCTGGGTGATCGGCCCGCCGCTCGCCTTCTGGCTGGTCGCCCGCTGGTCCTTCGCCGCGCTGTACGCCACGACGGCCGTGCTGTCCCTGCTGGCCGCCGCGCTGTGCCGGTGGGGGCTGCCGCGCCCCGGGACGGCGCAGGACGCCGAGGAGGGCGAGGAGCCGCCGCCCGGACTGCTCGGCATGTTCCGCGGGGTCGGACTGCGCACGGTGCTCGTGCTCGGCTCCGTCGTGCTGCTGCTCGGCGCCAACACCATGTACCAGATCGACCTGCCGCTGCACATCACCGAAGAGCTGGACATGAGCGCCCAGTTCGCCGGGTTGCTGCTCGGCGTCAGCGCCGCCCTGGAGATCCCGCTGATGGTGCTGGTCGGGGTGTGGGCCGACCGCATCGGCAAGAAACGCCTGATGATCACGGCCACCGTGTGCGCCACCGTGTTCTTCGCGCTGCTGCCCCTCACCCACAGCCGGCCCCTGCTGATCGCGCTGCAGCCCCTCAACGCCGCCTGGGCCGCGGTGGCGCTGAACATCCCCGTGGTGATGCTGCAGGACAGCCTGCCCGGCCGGTTCGGCACCGCCTCGGCCCTGTACTCCAGCGCCTTCAAGGCAGGCACGTTCCTCGGCGGTCTGGTGGTGGGCACGGTGGCCACCTGGACGGGCTACGCACAGGTCTTCTGGGTGTGCGCCGGCCTGACCGCCCTGTCCGGCCTGCTCGTGCTCCTGCTGCGGGCCGCCCCCGCCGACCAGCCCCTCGACCCCGTC
>NZ_LR732598.1 GCF_902506575.1 Streptomyces mexicanus
GGCGGGGCGGGGGGTGGTGCGGGGGGGGGGGCGGAAGGGGGGGAAGGACGGAGGGGAGGGACGGGGCGGGCGGGCAGTGGTGGGGGTGCGGATAAGGGGCGGGGGTGGGGTGGGCTTGGTGGCAAGTCTGTTGCTGATAAAGGGAGGGACGCTCGTGATTACCACGTAGGGGGGCGTCGGCAGCGTCAGGTGTGTATAAGAGACGGGCCCCGGACGACTCGGGAACGGGCCGCCGTATCGTCTACTCCCTGGGCCGCAAACGCGTCTGGCTCATGGACGAGCGGGGCATGCCCGCGCGCACCTTCACCGTCTGGCCGGGCACCGTCAGCCCGGACCCGGGCAGTTACGCGATCGCCCGCCGGGTGGCCGCCACGAAGGGCTCCGACGGCGTGCAGATCGAGCACATCCTGTACTTCGCCGGCAAGTCGGGCGTCTTCATCGCCTTCAGCAACGCCGTCGACGGCTCCTCGCCCCCGCCGGTCGGCGCCGGCATCAAGACGGGCGGCGTCCGCACCGGCAAGGCGGACGGCGACGCCCTGTGGACGTTCGCGTCCAAGGGGACGCGGGTGGTGGTCGTCCCGTGACGCGGCCCGTGGTCCTCCCCGTGGTGCGAGGGGGCGTCGTCGTGGGCGTCGTCGTCCCGTAGGCCCGCTCGATCGCCCGCCGCGGAGCCCTGAGCGGACGGTTCCCGTTCGATTACAGTGCTGGCGTCGTACGTACGGACGGTGCCGTGAGGGAGGTCTGGGTGGGTACGACGTCCGGTGCCGTCTGGGGGCGTGCCGAGCAGCAGGACTTCCGCAGCCGGGTGCGCGGCACACTGCTCGGGGTGGCCGTGGGCGACGCGCTCGGGGCGCCGGTGGACGGCCTGGACCTGGACGACATCCGGGCGGCGTACGGGCCCGAGGGCGTCGTGGACCTCGTGCCCGCCCACGGGCGGCGCGGCGCGGTCTCGCACTTCACCCAGCTCACACTGTTCTCCGTGGACGGGCTCATCCGGGCGCAGGTGCGGCGCGACACCGGGGCCTGGCATCCGCCGACCGACCTGCACCGGGCGTACCGGCGGTGGGCGGCGACCCAGCGGGACTGGGGGCCGGACGAACGCCGCGAGGGCGACGGGTGGCTGGCGCGCGAGGAGTGGCTGTACGCGTGGCGGGACGCGACACGGGCACTGCTGGTGGGGTTCGGCGACGAGATCATGGGCACGCCGCAGGCGCCCAAGAACCCGGGGGAGTGCGGGCCGGAGGCCGCGGCCCGGTCGGCGCCGTTCGGCCTGCTGGTCGGCTGGGAGCCGCAGCTCGTCGTGCAGCTCGCGGTGGAGTGCGCCGCGCAGAGCCACGGTCATCCGGCGGCCTGTCTGGCCGCGGGCGCGTACGCCGTGATCGTGCACGCGCTGGCCCGCGGGGACGCCCTGGACGGCGCCGTGCAGAAGGCGCTGGCGCTGCTCGCGCCGCGCCCCGGGCACGAACCGGTCTCCGGCGCGCTGCAGCACGCGCTGGGCGCGGTGCGCCAGGGCATGCCGACCCCCGCCCGGGTGGAGGAGCTGGCGGGGGAGGGCAGGGC
>NZ_LR732599.1 GCF_902506575.1 Streptomyces mexicanus
GGGGGCTCTCCAGGGCGGGCGTGGCGCGGGCTGAGCCGCCCAAGGCGGGCGTGGCGCGGGCGGAGCCGCCCAAGGCGGGCGCCGCGTGGGCCGGGCCGTCGTAGGCGGGTGGGGTCGCGGAGCAGAAGACGCAGCGGTCGCCGATGACATCGATGCCGCACCAGTGGCACACGCTCTGCCGTACCGAGGTCACCAGTTGGTAGAGGATCGACAGGTCGGGCAGGTAGGAGCAGAACTCGACCAGTTTCCCGGTGCCCCACCACTGGGCGGACTCGGCCGGCAGCGCGGCCTCGTGCACCCCGAGGACGCGCCAGGCCGGGGCGAGGGCGGTGCCCGCCCAGTCGGACTGGAGCCGGCCGCGGGCGACCACCATCCAGGTGCCGAAGTCCGGGCCGCGCAGGACGGCGTCGGGTCCGATCCGGACGAGTTGCGGCTCGGGGTGGGCGATGACGCCGAACCGGCTGCCCGGCACCCAGGACCGGGCGTGCGCCCGCAGCCCGACGGGGACGCGGTCCAGGTGGGTGACGGAGGTGAGCACGGCGCCGCAGTGGACGTAGTGGGTGAGCAGCCGGCCCGCCGAGGCGAGGACGCCCGGGCCGAGGTCGCAGGAGGCGAGCTGCCGCAGCTGACGGGCCAGGACGGCGACGCCGAGCGGCGGCAGGGCCGGGCGGAACAGGGCGATGCGGTCGCTCTCCAGCAGGGAGCGGACGGTGTGCAGCCGGCGCTCCACCGCCGCGGCCACGGCCTGCGAGGCCACGACGATCACGTGGCCGTGCCGGTCGAGCAGGGCCTGCATGCCGTCCAGGGCCTGCTCCAGGGGCTGCCGGTGGACGTCCTGCAGGACGACGGCGGGCGCGGTGCGCTCGTCCTGTGCGGGCAGCGCCATGTCGGCACTGGTGACAGCGATGACAGTGGACACGCGCGCTCCCCCCGGTCGGACGCCTGCCCGGCCCGCCGTCGGTCCTCCGGCGCACCGAATCGACTTCACTGCGTGACTACCTCAGCACTGTAACCACGCCCCTGTGACCGGAGAACAGCGATTCCGTAGCCGGATGACATCTCATGTTGCACAAGTCACGGCAAACCGGGGCAGGGTGAGCATCTCGATCAGGCCCGAAAGCGTGGATGCCCCGGCGATCCGTTGACCGCGGGGACCGGGGGACGGGCGAGAGCGCGTCCAAGCCGCCTGCACCGCCCGGGAGTTTGCGCCGGACCCATTGACAACTCAATTGGTCTGGACCAACTTGGGGGACACGCGGTGGCCACCGTGCTCCAGCACCCTCACCTCCCTTCCCTCCCCCTCCCCTCTCCCCTTCTCCTTCCTTCTTCCCCCTTCCTTTTCTCCCTCTCTCTTTCTCCTTCTTTCTCCTTCTTCCTTTCCTCCCTTCTCTCTCTTCCTCCTCCCTCCCTCCCCTTCTCCCTTCTCCTTTTTTCTCCCTCCTTCCTCTTCTTTCTTTCCCCTCCCCTTTTCCTTTCCTTCCTTTCTCCCCCCCTTTTTCTCCTTCCTTTCTTTTTCCTTCCCCTCTCCTCCTTCTCCTTCTCTTTCTCTCCTCTCCCTCTTTTTTTCCTCCCCTC
>NZ_LR732600.1 GCF_902506575.1 Streptomyces mexicanus
GCACACGCCCCCGCGCCCGCACACGCCCCCGCGGCCCGTCCCACGAAGGTCACGCTCACCAAGGCGGCACCCTCGGTGTCACTGGCCAAACAGGGCGGCACTTCCGGCGTCCTGCGCGTGAACCTCAACTGGCAGACGCGCGAACAGTTCTCCGGCTGGGGCGGCAAGCGCGGGCGGGCCGTCGCCCGGCACACGGGCCTCGACCTGGACCTGTGCGCCCTCTACGAACTCTCCGACGGACGCAAGGGAGTGGTGCAGGCCCTCGGCAACGCCTTCGGCGCGCTGCACCGGCCGCCGTACATCCATCTCGACGGCGACGACCGCACCGGCGCCGTGGCCACCGGCGAGAACCTCACCGTCAACCTCGACCACAAGGACGCCTTCCGGCGCATCCTCGTCTTCGTGACCATCTACGAAGGCGCCCGCTCCTTCGCCGATCTGCACGCCACGGTCACCCTCCGGCCCCAGCACGGCGCCCCCGTCGACTTCTCCCTCGACGAGTGCACGGTGCCCTCGACCGTGTGCGCCCTCGCCCTGATCACCAACTCCGGCGGCGACCTGGTCGTCCAGCGGGAGGCCCGCTACCTGGTGCCCGAGCGCGGGGTCAGCCCGCAGCGCACGATCGACCGCGCCTACGGCTGGGGCATGAACTGGACACCCGGCCGCAAGTGACGCGGCCGGCCCGCCACCCCCATGGGCCGGCCCGGCGCGAAGCGGCGCCGCAGGGGCCGGCCCCGCGGACCGTGCCGCTCAGCCCTCCTCCGGCACGGTGTCCGGGCGCGCGTACGTGCGGCCCTTCCAGGCCGCGCCCCGGCCCCGGTAGTGCTGCACGGCCGAATCCACCGTCATCAGCAGGTACAGCAGCGCCGTGAAGGGCAGCAGCGGCGCGAGCCACAGCGGCTGGCGGTAGTAGCGCAGCATCGGCAGGTACGTCGCCGTCATCACCAGCCAGGCCGCGCCACCGGTGACGGCCGCGGCCGGGCTGCCCGCCGCCCGGCCCGCCACGAGCGCCACCGGCGGCATCAGGTACACCAGCGCCAGCCCGGCGACCGTGCCGAGCAGCAGCAGCGGGTTGTGGCGCAGCTGCGCGTAGGCGCTGCGCGAGACCATCCGCCACAGGTCGTGCAGCCGCGGGTACGGGCGCACGCTGTCCACCCGCTCGGCCAGCCCCAGCCAGATGTGCCCGCCGCCGCGCTTGACGGCCCGCGCGAGGGCCACGTCGTCGATCACCGCGTGCCGGATCGCCTCCGGGATCCGCGCCCGCTCGGCGGTCTCGGCGCGCAGCAGGACACAGCCGCCCGCGGCCGCGGCCGTGCGTCCGCCCCGGCGGCCGATCCACCGGAACGGGTACAGCTGGGCGAAGAAGTACACGAACGCGGGCACGACCAGCCGCTCCCACAGGCTCTCCACCCGCAGCCGGGCCATCTGCGACACCATGTCGTAGCCGCCCGTGCGGGCCGCCGCCACCAGCCGGCGCAAGCTGTCCGGGGCGTGCGCGATGTCCGCGTCCGTCAGCAGCAGGTACTCGGGGGCACGCGCGCGTGCCAGGCCGATGCCGTGCCGTACGGCCCACAGCTTGCCGGTCCACCCGGCGGGCGGCTCGCCGGGGGAGTCCACCGTCAGCGGCAGTCCGCCGCAGCGCTGCGCCAGGTCCCGGGCCAGCTCCCCGGTGCCGTCCGAGCTGCCGTCGTCGATCAGGAAGACCTCCGCCCGCCCCGGATAGTCCTGCGCGAGCAGCGACGGAAGGCTCTCGCCCAGCACGGCGGCCTCGTCCCGCGCGGGCACCACGACGCACACGGCCGGCCAGTCCTCGGACGCCGGGTCACGGACGGGCGGCAGCCTGACGTCCGTCCGCCAGAAGAATCCCTGGCCGAGCAGCAGCCACAGCCAGGCGACGAGTGATGCCACGGCGATCCACACGATCATGCTCACCCCGGCAGTCTGCCGCACGGCCACCGCCCGCATCGAGGCGATCGTCCCGCGTCCCGTGTCGGGGCCATCGTCTATCGTTGGCCCGTGAAGATCGCGCTCATGGACTCCGGAATCGGCCTGCTGGCGGCCACCGCCGCGGTACGGCGCCTGCGCCCCGACGCGGATCTCGTCCTCTCCCTGGACCCGGCGGGCATGCCCTGGGGACCGCGTACCCCGCAGGACCTCACCGAGCGTGCCGTCGCCGTCGCCGAGGCCGCCGCCGCGTACGGGCCCGACGCCCTGATCGTGGGCTGCAACACCGCGACCGTGCACGCGCTGAGCACCCTGCGGGACCTGCTGGAACCGGGCCTTCCGGTGATCGGCACGGTGCCCGCGATCAAGCCGGCCGCGGCCGGCGGGGGCCCGGTCGCCATCTGGGCGACGCCGGCCACCACCGGCAGTGACTACCAGCAGGGACTCATCCGTGACTTCGCCGCCGGGGTGAAGGTCACCGAGGTGCCCTGCTGGGGACTCGCGGAGGCCGTCGAGCACGCCGACCAGGCGGCGATCGACGAGGCGATCACGGCCGCCGCCGCGCTGACCCCCGAGGAGGTGACCACCGTCGTCCTGGGCTGCACCCACTACGAACTGGTCGCCGAGCGCATCCGGGCCGCGGTGCAGCGCCCGCAGCGGCCGCCGCTGGTTCTGCACGGCTCGGCCGGCGCCGTCGCCGCCCAGGCGCTGCGCCGGATCGGTGCGCGGCCCGAGCCGCAGACGGCCACCGAGGGCACGGTGACGGTGCTGCTCAACGGCCGGGAGGGCGCCCTGCCCGCCGCTGCCCTGGCCTACGCGGAAGGCCGCCTGCTCCAGACGGTCAGCCCCGCCCGCTGACCGGTGGCCCGCGGTCCGGGACACACACCCTGCGCAACGCGCTGTCCGCGCCGCGAAACCTGAGTAACCTCATGGGCATGAGGGACGACTCCCGCAGCGAGAAGCGCCCGCAGCCCGAGGTGTGGACGGGACGCGCCACCAACCGCGTCCAGTGGCTGCTGGCCCTCGTGGGCGCCGCGTGCCTGGCGCTCGGCATCGAGCTGGCCGTCGACTCCGCCTGGAGTTCCGGCCTCGCGCCGCTGGTGATGTCCGTCGTGGGCTGCATCGCGGCCGGGCTGCTGGTGCTCTTCGGCACCCTCGCCTTCGTCCATGTGGCGGTGAAGGTCGACAAGGACTGCCTGGAGGTGCGCTGCGGCCACATCGGCCTGCCCCGCCGGCGCATCCCGCTGGACCACGTGGCGGGCGCCGAGTTCGCCCCGCACGTCACCCCGCGCCACTGGGGCGGCTGGGGCTACCGCTGGCGGCCCGAGAAGGGCACCGCCGTCGTCGTGCGGCGCGGCGAGGGCATCGTGCTGCGCCTGTGGGACGGTCACACTTTCACGATCACCATCGACAACGCCGAGTCGGCCGTCCACGTCATCAAGGACCGCCTGCGCCCGTCGGCATCCGGCCGGGCCTGAACGCCGGCGGCGGTCCGCCGGCCGGTCGCTCTCCGGCCGCCGGGACGCCCGTACCACCGTGCCCCCGTCATTCCGTCCCGGTCGTCCCGTCCGGGTCACCCCGTCCCCGGTCACGCCGTTCCCGTCACGCCGGTCTCGTCGGCCAGCGGACGGGCTGTCGCCGTCCCGGCCAGCAGGCCCGCACCCACCGACACCGCGGTGAAGCTCAGGGCGTCACCCAGCACGGCGACCGACGCGACCGCGGCCAGCGTGGCCCCAGCGGTGAGCACGACGGGCGTGGGCCGTGCGGAGCGCCACAGGGCGTGCCCCACCCAGGCACAGGCCGCCGCCTGGAGCACCACGCCCACCAGCCCCTGCTCGGCCGCCAGCTGGAACAGCGCCGAGTGCGGCTTGCCGTCGGGCTGCGGGGAGCGGGCGGCCGTCGGGCTGGACTCCCCGAAGCGGCCGGGTCCCACGCCCAGGACGGGGTGGTGGTGGGCGAGGCGCAGCGCGTCCCGCCACAGTCCGATACGGTGCCCGGTCGGCCAGTCGGCCAGGACACGGGCCGGTCCGTCGGGCAGGGCGTGCGCGGCGAGCGCCCAGCTCACCCCGGCCACCAGGACCGGCACCAGGGCGAGGCCCGCCAGACCGGCACCCCGGTGCCGCATGCGGCCGGCCGCGAGCGAGACGAGCAGTACCCCGGCGCAGCACACCACCGCGCTGTCCGAGCCCAGCACGGCCGCCGTCACCACGACCGCGACGGCCAGGACGCGCAGCCCGAGCCGCACGGCCGGGGCGGACGCCGCCCAGGCGGCGCAGCAGGCGGCCCCCTCGGCCAGGGCCAGCACCGCGGCGGTGGCGCCCACGTGCCCCAGGGGGGCGGCGAAGCGCGGTCCCGCGGTCAGTCCGGGCACGATCACCACGACCGCGGCCCCGGCCAGCGCCCCGGCGCAGGGCGCCGCCACCGGCAGCAGCGCACCCGCGATACGACCGGAGGCGTACCCGGCGGCCACGGCGAGCACCGCGAGCAGGACGCCTTCGGGGCGGCCCTCGCGCAGTGCCCCGGTGACCACCGCCCAGGCGGCGCAGGCCCCGAGCACCATCACGCCGACCACGTCGGAAACGTTTCGCCGCTCCGTGCCGACGTCCGCCTCCGGGTGCCCCCGTGTGACGTACGCCGTCGTCCCGGCCGCGTCGTGGCGGGCCTGCCTGCGCGCCTCCGCCCGCCCGCGCCCGGCGGCGCCTCGTCCCTCGCCGGCCCCTCGTCCTGTGCCGGGCTCTCTTCCCTCGCCCGGCTCTCTTTCGCGGGCTGCCGGTCTTCGCTCGGCCGTCCCTCTTCTTTCGTCGTCCGCGCCGTCGGCGGACGGCCTCTCGACGGACCGCACCCATCGCCCCCCGTGCCCGGTCGCCCCCGACCCGTGCGCACACAGCCCCGCAGGCGCGCCGTGCGCGGCGGCGAACGGGGCCCGGGCACACCGTAGCGGCTGATGCCCGGATTGTGGACGCCCTGTGCACGAACCGTGAAGCCGCCCGCGCCGGGGCGAGCGTCCCGGCGCCGGTCCCTGGTGGACCGCACGGCCGGCGCCCAGGTCACCGCCGTACACTCCCGGGGTGACCGTCACCGCACCATCCGTCGACGAGCCGGGCCGGCTGCGCCCGCGGCTGGCCCCCGCGTCCTGGGGCCCCAGGCTCGCCCGGCTCGTACCGGCCGCCGCCGCCGCGCTGTCCGGCGCGCTGCTCTACGTCAGCTTCCCGCCGCGCACGCTGTGGTGGCTGGCCCTGCCGGCCTTCGCCGTCCTCGGCCGGGTGCTGCGCGGCCGCCGCTGGAAGGCCGCGTTCGGCCTCGGGTACCTCTTCGGTCTGGGCTTCCTGCTGCCGCTGCTGGTGTGGACCAGTGTGGAGGTGGGGCCCTTCCCGTGGCTGGCGCTCGTCGCGGCGGAAGCGGTCTTGGTGGCCCTGGCCTGCGTGGGCATCGCGGCCGTCTCCCGTCTGCCCGCCTGGCCGGTGTGGGCGGCGGCCGTGTGGATCGCCGGCGAGGCGGTACGCGCGCGCGTGCCGTTCCACGGCTTCCCCTGGGGCAAGATCGCCTTCGGGCAGGCGGATGGTGTCTTCCTGCCGCTGGCGGCGGTGGGCGGGACCCCCGTCCTGGGGTTCGCGGTCGTGCTGTGCGGGTTCGGCCTGTACGAGGGCGTACGGCTCGCCCGGGAGGGACGGCGCACCCGCGCGCTACGCCGGCCGGCCGCCGCCGCGGCCCTGCTGAGCGTGGCCGTACCGGTGGCGGGCGCCCTGGCCGCGCGGGCCCTGGTCAGCGACAGGGCCGAGGACGGCACCGCCACGGTCGCGGTGATCCAGGGCAACGTGCCGCGGGCCGGCCTGGAGTTCAACGCCCAGCGGCGGGCCGTGCTGGACTGCCACGCGCGCGAGACGCAGCGGCTGGCGGCGGACGTGAAGGCGGGCAAGGTGCCCCGGCCCGACTTCGTGCTCTGGCCGGAGAACTCCTCCGACATCGACCCCTTCGCCTTCGCCGACGCCCGCATGGTCATCGACCAGGCCGCCAAGGCGATCGGCGTGCCGATCTCGGTCGGCGGCGTGGTGGAACGGGACGGCAGGCTGCTGAACGAGCAGATCCTGTGGGACCCGGTCAAGGGACCCGTGCAGACGTATGACAAACGGCAGATCCAGCCGTTCGGCGAGTACCTGCCGCTGCGCTCGCTGGTCGGTGCGATCAACAAGAGCTGGACGTCGATGGTGCGGGAGGACTTCAGCCGGGGCACCGAGCCGGGCGTGTTCACCATCGACGGCACCAAGGTCGGCCTGGCCACCTGCTACGAGGCCGCGTTCGACTGGGCCGTGCGCGACACGGTCACGCACGGCGCCCGGATGATCTCCGTACCGAGCAACAACGCGACCTTCGACCGCAGCGAGATGACCTACCAGCAGCTCGCCATGTCCCGCGTCCGCGCGGTCGAGCACAGCCGGACCGTCACCGTGCCGGTGACCAGCGGGGTCAGCGCGATCATCATGCCCGACGGGCACATCACGCAGAAGACCGGCATGTTCGTCCCCGCCTACCTGGTGCAGAAGGTGCCGCTGCGCTCCTCCACGACGCCCGCCACCGAGCTGGGCGTGCTGCCGGAACTCGCCCTCGTGCTCCTCGCCGCCGGCGGCCTGGGCCGGGCGATCGGAGCGGGCGTGCGCGGGCGGCGCGCCACGGCCGGGTAACCGTACGCCGTCCGAACGCCCCCGCGTGCTCCCCGAGGCGCGGGTGCGGGCCGGTTAGGGTCGCTCCATGGCCACTCCAGACTTCATCCGCGCGATCCGGGCGTCCGCCGGCAACCAGCTGCTCTGGCTCCCCGGAGTCACCGCCATCGTCTTCGACGACGAGGGGCGGGTCCTGCTGGGCCGCCGCTCCGACACGGGCAAGTGGTCGGTGGTCGGGGGCATCCCGGAGCCGGGCGAGCAGCCGGCCGCCTGCGCCGTGCGCGAGGTGTACGAGGAGACCGCCGTGCACTGCGTCGCCGAACGGGTCGTGCTCGTGCAGGCGCTGGACCCGGTGACCTACCCCAACGGCGACGTCTGCCAGTACATGGACATCACCGTGCGCTGCCGTGCGGTGGGCGGAGAGGCCCGGGTCAACGACGACGAGTCGCTGGAGGTGGGCTGGTTCGCGGTCGACGCGCTGCCGGACCTGCACGAGTTCGGCCTGTTCCGGATCAAGCAGGCCCTGTCGGACGCCCCCACATGGTTCGACACCACACCTCCGACGGGGTTCGACACCACACCATTTGACTGAAGTATGGGCTGCGCCCACATGTGGTGGGGCGGGGACGGTGCCTAGGGTCGCTCCATGACCTCGTCCAGCCCCCACCCCGCC
>NZ_LR732601.1 GCF_902506575.1 Streptomyces mexicanus
CCCCTAGGGTCTATCCAGGCGCCCCCGCCCATTCACCCGACCGGGCAGGCGCGCGGAGTGAATCGGGGGAGCGCAAGGGGGCGCGTTCGCTTCGCGATCTTTCCCGCTGATCACTCGGTGCCTACCGTCGAAGACAGGGGGGTGTACGGCGGCACGGCGGGGAGGATCGACCATGACGGCAGGGGAGCCGCACCGGACGCGTGTCGACGGCGGCCCGGTGCCGGTGCCGGCAGGGCGGGGGATCGTGGCCGAGGCCCGAGACCGCGCCCTGGACGCCGGTCTGGTCCGCATCCGCGATCTGGCGGGGCGGCCCCGCGGCACGGGCTTCGCGGCCGACCACCACGGGACCGTCATCACCAGCCACGAAGCCGTCGCCGGGCTCGGCCGCCTCCTGCTCGACGTCCCGGGCGCCGACGAGGGGTCCGACGCGTCCGGTCGGTCCGGCCGGTCCTGTGTGGTGGGCGCCGACGCGGTCACCGCCCTGCCCGAGCTGGACCTGGCCCTCATCCGCACCGACGGCCTCGCCGCCGCGCCGCTGCCGGTCACCGTGCGGGACGGCGTCCGCGCCGGCACCTACGTCCGGATCGCCGCCGGTGGCTGGCGCGAGGCCCGCGTGCTGGGCGTGTCCGCGGTGACCTACGAGGCCCCGGACGGCCTCCGTGCCCTGGACGGCGTGCTGGAACTGGCGATCGGCACGGCGGGCCGGGACGCGCTGCGGCCGGGCGGCGGCGCCGCCGGCGGCCCGGTGCTGGACGCGGCCACCGGCACCGTGGTCGCCGTCCTCGGCACGGCCCTGCGGTCCGGCCGGCGGGACGCCGGGTTCGCCGTACCGCTGATCCCGGCGACGCCCGGCTCCGCCCGAGCCGGCCTGACCCCCGCCGCCGGCGGCCCGCTGGCCGAACTGCTCGCCCGCAACGCGGCCACGGTCCCCGCCTACGGCCCCGACCTCAACCTCGCGGGCGTCCTCGAACTCACGGCCACCTCGGTGGCCCAGGACGGACCCAGCGGAGCCCTGCCGTCCTGGGCGACCGCGGGGGAGGGCACGCCGCGGCAGGCGGTGCGGATCGCGGGCGCGCGCCCCACCCCCAAGCTGCGCGCGGGTGGTGCGGAAGGCGCTGTGGGCGCCGGCGATGCGCAGGTCGCGCGGGGCGCGGACGATGCGTCGGACGCGCAGGACGCGCCGAGGCCGGGGCATGCGGGGGACGAGTCCGGCGCGGCGGGGAACGCCGGGGACGCGGAGGACGGGGCGGACGCGGCACGTCCGGCGGCCCCGGCCGACCCGGACACCGCCGTACGCCCCCGCACCCGGCCGGAGGCCACCCCGAACCGGCGGAACCTCGCCCCTGAGCGCCTGTGTCCGACCCCGGAGCGGTCGTACCCGACCCTGGATGAGCCTTACTCGGCCTCCGAGAGCACATACTCGACCCTGGACGGGCCGTACTCGACCCCTGAGAGCCCGTACCCGACCCCGCACCGGCTGGACGAGACCCTGGAGCGGCCGGTCCGCGCCCCGCCCGCACCGCCTCTGCCGTCCCGGCCCGGCGACCGCGTGCCGGGCGCCACTGCGGACGCTTTCGTCCCTCGCGCCGACGACCGCCTGCCGGGCGCTCCTGCGGAGGCTTTCGTCCCGCACGCCGGCGACCGCATGCGGGGCGCCGCTGCGGACGCTCCCGCCCGCCGCACCGGCCGTCGGCCCGTCACCCCGGTGGAGCGGCCCGCGGGGGGCGCGGGGCTGGCGGCGTTCGAGGCGAGCGAGGCCGCCGTGCTGGGCCTCGTCGGCGCGCCGGGCACCGGCCGTACGACCGAGCTGGCCGCGCTGGCCGCACGCAGGGCACGGGGTGCGGCCCCCGCGCCCACGCTGTGGCTGCGCGGAGCCGACCTCGACGGCGCCGACGCCTCGGTCGCGGACGCGGCACGCCGTGCGCTGGACCGGGCGGCCAGGATCGTCGCGGCCGCCCGGGCACCGCTGCCGACCGACGTCACCGACCTCACCCCGGACCGCGTCGCGCGCCTCGCCCACGCACAGGGGCGCCCCCTGCTGCTGCTCCTCGACGGCCCCGAGGAGATGCCGCCCGCACTGGCCCACCGGCTCGCCGAGTGGACCGAGGGCACCGCGCGATGGCTGCGCGGTACGGGGGCGCGGCTGGTGGTGGCCTGCCGCGAGGAGTACTGGGAGAGGGCAGGCGCGCAGTTCCCGGCCGAGCTGCTGCACGCGCCCCCGGGCGCCGGCGCCGCACCCCACCAGCGTCGCCCCGGTCCGCGCACCGCGACCGGCACCGGCCCCGTGCCCGCCCCGGGCG
>NZ_LR732602.1 GCF_902506575.1 Streptomyces mexicanus
TCCCCACACCTCACCACACCTCACCACAGACGCGATATAGCTTGTCCTCGTACGAAGGTTGCGCTATATCTTGAAGAACAGCGTTCGCATGCGACTGAGCAGTGTTCTGTTAGGGTGAACACCGTTCTCCGACGCGGTCGGCCGCCCCTGCGTGCCCGCCCGCGCCCATGAGTCGGCACGTCACCCGCCCTCCGTCCCGTCCGTTCCGCCGCACCCGCGGCTCCTGCCGCGGTGCGGTCCTTCAACGAGGAGTTCCGATGTCCACCACCGGTGTCGCGTCCGCCGAGACGCCGCCGACCGATTCGCCGGCGCCCTACCGGTGGCGCTGGCCCGCGCTCTTCGTGATCCTCGCGGCCGAGGTGATGGACCTCCTCGACGCCGTGGTCACGAACATCGCCGGCCCCTCCATGCGGGCCGACCTCGGCGGCGGCGCCTCCACCCTGCAGTGGCTCGCCGCCGCCTACACCCTGTCCATGGCCGTCGGGCTCGTCACCGGCGGCCGGCTCGGGGACATTCACGGACGCCGCAGGATGTTCCTGGTCGGCGCGGCCGGCTTCACCCTGGGGTCGCTGCTGTGCGCGGTGTCCGTCACGCCCGCGATGCTGATCGTCGCCCGCGTCGTGCAGGGGCTGTTCGGCGCGGTGATGCTGCCGCAGGGCCTCGGCATGATCAAGGAGATGTTCCCGCCGAAGGAGTCGCAGAAGGCGTTCGGCATGTTCGGCCCGGTCATGGGCCTGTCCGCGGTGTGCGGCCCGGTGCTGGCGGGCTGGCTCGTCGACGCCGACTACTTCGGCACCGGCTGGCGGATGATCTTCCTGATCAACCTGCCGCTGGGTGCCGCGGCGCTCTTCGGTGCCCTGCGCTACCTGCCGAGGAGCCGGTCCGACAGCAGGCCGCGGCTGGACATCCCCGGCATGCTGCTGGTCTCGCTGGCCGCGCTGCTTATCATCTTCCCGCTGGTCCAGGGGCGCGAGTACGACTGGCCCGCGTGGACGTTCGTGATGATGGCCGCCTCGCTGATCGCCTTCGTCGCCTTCGGCAGGTACGAGTCGCGCCGCAGCAAGGCGGGTCGGGACCCGCTGGTCGTCCCCGGTCTCTTCCGCAAGCGCGGATTCAGCGGCGGCATGGTCCTCGGACTGATCTTCTTCTCGACCATGCAGGGCTTCATGCTGGTCTTCAACCTCTACACCCAGATCGGGCTCGGCTACGCGCCCCTGAAGGCGGGTCTGGTGATGGTGCCCTGGTCGGGCGGCATGATCGTCGGCTTCGGGATCGCTCAGGGGGTCGCCCGGTTCGGACGGGCCGTCCTGCAGGCGGGCACGCTCGTCATGGCGCTCGGCGTGTTCGGCGTGTGGCTGACCCTCGACAGGGTCGGCAGCGGTGTCGGCCCGTGGCAGCTGCTGCCGTCCCTGCTCGTCACCGGGATCGGGATGGGCCTGCTGATGGCGCCGTTCTTCGACATCGTGCTCGCCAGTGTCGAGCAGCACGAGACCGGCTCGGCGTCCGGCACGATGACCGCGATGCAGCAGCTCGGCGGCGCCTTCGGCGTCGCCCTGCTCGGCACCGTGTTCTTCGGCCTGCTGGGCGGCGGCATCGCCACCGCCGTCGACCACCGCTCGGACGGATTGCGGGGGCAGTTGGCCGCCGCGCAGGTCGCGCCGGCCGCACAGGACCGCGGGATCGCGGACCGGCGGGCGGGCGCCTCGGACCGTGCGACGGCCAGGGACCCCGCGGCGACCCCGGCGTCCTGCGCGCGCCGGGAGCAGGACACCCGGTCCGCGGTGACCTCCCCGCGGGCCGGCGCGCGGATCCCCGCCGCGCTGGAGGCCACCGCGTCGTCGGCCTTCCGCAGCGGTTTCGGCTCCGTCATGAAGACGGTGCTGTGGATCGTCGACGGCATGCTCGTCCTGACCTTCCTCCTGGCGTTCCTCCTGCCGCGCCACGCGCGGCCCGAGGGCGCGCCCGGGCACTGAGCGGAGTCCGGACCGCCCGGAGCGACGGGACGGCCGGGCACCCCGACAGGGCCTGCCCGCCGTCCCGGATCGCTCCCATGCGGCGGGGAGCCACACCTGCCTGACATCCCTTCGCGTGTTGCCTGCCTGACGTCCCTTCGCCTCCTGGGACGTACCGTCCGTGCCGTCGTCTCCTGACGCCGCCTCATCGTCCCTGCCCCACCTGCCTGTCCGCCCAGTCGTAGGACGAGGCGTTGTCAGTGGTGCGTGCGATGGTCCGAAACATGATCGACCCGTTGGAATCCCTGCCGGCACGACGGCCTGATCCCCGCCGCGGAGCCGGGCCGCGGTGCGGGGGCACCCGGCGGATGT
>NZ_LR732582.1 GCF_902506575.1 Streptomyces mexicanus
GCCTTCGGGGGAGGGGTAGAGGACGACGCCGAAGCCGTGTTCGGCGGCGACGCGGGCGGCGCCGGTGTAGACGCCGGCGAAGAACTCGGTGGTGAGGGCGGGGACGACCAGCAGGACGGTCCTGGTGTGGCCGAGGCGCAGGTTGCGGGCGGCGAGGTTGGGCCGGTAGCCGAGGTCGTGGGCGGCCTGGCGTACCCGTTCGGCGGTGGCCTGGGAGACGCGGCCGCGCCATTTGTCGCCGAGGACGAGGGAGACGGCGGCCTGGGAGACGCCGGCGGCCTGGGCGACGTCGCGGCTGGTGGGCCGGGTGCTTGCTCGTGCCACCGTGGTACCGCTCCTTCGTGCTGTCGTCCGGTTCGCCGGCACCGCTCCGGCTTCGCTGCCAGGTCACTGTGCCGACCGGTCTTTCGGTGCCGGACCTTCGCCTGGACTGGTGAACAGCGCACATGGTACGTATGGCGGGTCACGTTATACGTAAAACTCCCGACTCATGGAGGCGCGCGATGGCCGCGGCAGGCGCGGGTTACCTGGACATCCTCCGGGCGCGGCACGCCGCCCGGCTGCTGGTGGGCACGCTGGTGGGGCGGCTGCCGAACGCCACGGCGGCGATCGCGATCGTGCTGTTCGTGCGGGCCGAGGGCGGCACGTACAGCCTGGCCGGAGCGCTGGCGGCGGCGTACGGCGTGGCCAACGCGGTGGGGCAGCCCGTGCTCGGCCGGCTGGTGGACCTGTACGGCCAGCCCCGGGTGCAGCTGCCCGCGGCCCTGGCCGCGGCGCTGGCGATGACCGTGTTCGCCCTGACCGGCACCGGGCCGGCCGCACTGGCCTGGACGGCGGTGGCGGCGGCCGGGCTGTTCACGCCGCCGCTGGAGGGCGGCCTGCGGGCCCTGTGGCCGTCGGTGCTGCCGCGGGAGGAGCAGGTGCACACGGCGTACGCGATGGACGCGGTGGCGCAGGAGGTCATGTTCACCGTGGGGCCGCTGCTGGTGACCGTGTGCGTTGCGGTGTGGTCGGCGCAGGCGGCGCTGGTGGTGCTGAACGTGCTCGGGGTGCTGGGGGCGCTGTCGGTGGTGGTCTCGCCGCCGTCGCGGGCGTGGCGTTCGGCGCCGCGCGAGGCGCACTGGCTGGGGGCGCTGCGCTCGCCCGGCCTGCTGGCCCTGCTGGGCGCGTTCCTGTTCGTGGGGATCGCGCTCGGCTCGATCACGGTGGCGGCGGTGTCGTACGCGGACGGCCATGGCGGGGACGCGGTGTACGGGTGGCTGATGGCGGCGCTGGGGCTGGGGGCGCTGGCCGGTGGCGCGGTCTACGGGGCGCGGCAGTGGGCCGGTGTGCCCGAGCGGCGCCTGCGGGTGCTGGTGGCTCTTCTGGCGGTGTGTTATCTGCCGCTGATGCTGCGGCCGGGGGCGGTCGCGATGGTGCTGCTGACCGTGGTGTCGGGGGTGTTCCTGGCGCCCTGCATCGCCTGCGCGTTCATCATCGTCGACCGGCACGCGCCGCGGGGCACGGTCACGGAGGCGTTCTCCTGGCTGGTGACGACGTTCACGGTGGGTGCCTC
>NZ_LR732583.1 GCF_902506575.1 Streptomyces mexicanus
GAGCCCGGCCGTCCGCCCGCGCGGTCGTCCTCGGGCTGCTGCCCGGCGTCCTGTGCGCGGCGGCGGTGGCCGGGCTCCGCCTCACCGAGGGCCGCACGCGCCTGCTGGTCGCCGCCGCCGGGACCCTCGCCGTCGCCCTGGCCGTGCGCGCCCTGCTGCGCCACTCCGCGCCGAGCGCGCCCGGGCAGCCGCACGCCGGGCCGCGCACGCCGGGCATCCGCGCCTGGACCTGCTGGCTCCTCGCCTACGCAGCCCTCGGCGACGGCCTGCTCGGCGTCGCCGTCCACGGCGGCCCCGACGGGCCGCCCGACGGCACCGCGTCCGGCGCCTGGCCCCTGGCCGCCGCCCCGGTGCTGGCCCTCGCCCTGGCCTGCGCCCCGGCCGCCTGGCTGACCCGCCGGTTCACCGCGCGCGCCCGGCACCGGCTGACGGCCAGCCGCGGCCTGGAGGAGTTCGGGGCGTCCGTACGGCCGCTGCTCCTCGGTGTGCTCGGCGCCTTCCTAGGCGCGCTGGCCGCCCTGCTCGCCGTGTGCGGCGCGGTGCTGCACGAACCCGCCGCCCACGCCCAGGCCCTCACCCTGGGAGCCCTGCTGCTGCTCGCCCGGCTGCTGACCACGCACGGGTCCACCCGGGCCCCGGCCGCCGCCCTCGGCGCCGCGGCCTGGGCCGAGGCGATCGCCCAGGCGAGCGTCTTCGCCGCCCGCCTGCCCGGCTGCGACCCGCTCGGCGTCCCGGTGGACGCGCTGGTCGGCACCTGGGGGCCGGGCTGCGTGCCGGCCCTCGCCTGCGGATCGGCCGCCCTGGCCCTCCTGGCGCACGCCACCCGCACCCTGAGCCGGGCCTCGGCCCACGTACCGGCGGAGGAGGGAC
>NZ_LR732584.1 GCF_902506575.1 Streptomyces mexicanus
CACGTGCTGTCGGGGGTGCGGGACGACACCTGGCCGGTGCCGCTGCTGGACGACATGGCCGTACGGCTCGGGGCCCGGCGCACGGTCGTCGACGGCGCCGAGCACTCCCCCAACTGCGACCAGCCGCCCCCCCCCCCCCCCCCCCTCGCCCACCTCCGGGACCACCACGCCCGGGCCGGCCCCCGGGCCCCTGACGTGAACAGCCGCGGGCAGACGCCCCGGCGGAAAGGCAGCACCTCGATGAACACCACGTCGGCCGCCACGGCGAGCGCGATCACCTTCGTCTGGCTCGGCATGGTGCTGGGCATCTCCTTCCTGGAGGCCCCGCTGAAGTTCCGCGCCCCCGGCGTGACCGTCCCGATCGGCCTGGGCATCGGCCGCCTGGTCTTCCGGGCGCTGAACGCGGTGGAGACCGCCCTGGCCATCGCGGTGATCGTCGCGGTGGCCCTCGGGGGCGCACCGGTCCGCGTCCTCGGCCTGACGGCGGGCGCGGCGGCCCTGCTCCTGGCCCAGCTGGCCTTCGTCCGCCCCCGGCTCAACCGCCGTTCCGACCGCGTCCTGGCCGGAGAGGACACCGGGGACGGCCCGCGCTCGCGCGGCCACTTCGTCTACGTGGCCCTGGAACTCCTCAAGGTCGCCGTCCTGATCGCCCTGGGTGTCTGCCTGCTGACGGCCTGACAGGGCACCGGTGTTCGCCCCGGCCGTGGAGCGCCCCCTCCGCAAGACGCCCTCCGGGAGATGTCGGCCGGTTGCCGTGGGCGGACGGCAGCGGCTCGCCCCTTCCGCCGGACGGCCACCGGCACATGCGTCACCCGGCCAGGAGCCTGCGCAGCCAATCCAGGTGGGCTCCCCGGGCCGCGCGGGCCAGTGCCGAGCGCGCGGTGAAGGCGTCGAAGCCGTGGAAGCCGCCGGGCCACACGTGCAGCTCGGCGACCCCGCCGGCCTGCCAGATACGCGAGGCGTAGGCGACGGTCTCGTCGCGGAAGGTCTCCGCGGAGCCCACGTCGAGGAAGGCCGGGGGCAGCCCGGACAGGTCCTCGGCGCGGGCCGGCGCGGCGTACGGCGGCACGTGAGGGCCGCCGCGCCGGTCGCCCAGCAGTGCCGTCCACGCGGTCTCGTTGGCGGTGCGGTCCCACACGCCCACGCCCGTCATCTGGCGGGCCGACGGGCTGTCGTTGCGGTCGTCGAGCATCGGGGACATCAGCATCTGGCCGAGCGGCCGCGGCCCTCGGCGGTCGCGCAGCAGCAGGGCCAGCGCGGCGCACAGCCCCGCGCCCGCGCTGGCGCCGACGAGGACGATCCGTCCCGGGTCGGCGCCGAGTTCGCCGGCGTGCTGTGCCGTCCACAGCAGGCCCGCGTGCACGTCCTGCAGGGGCGCCGGATACGGGTGCTCCGGTGCCAGCCGGTACTCCACCGACACCACGACCGCGTCCAGCTCCTTCGCCCCCGCCAGGAGGGGGTCCGCGCCGAGCCGGTTGTTGCCGACGACCAGGCCCCCGCCGTGCGCGTGGTAGAGCACGGGGCGCGCCGCGCGGGTGCGCGGTGCGGTGGGCCGGCAGACCAGCGGGGAGACGTCCGGCGCGCGGTCGGGTCCCGGCGCCGTGCGGTCGGCTGCCTCGAAGGCGCCGCCGGGGGTGAGGTCCTGCTCGGCCGCGAGCCGCAGGACCGGGCTGCGGCGGGCCGCGAGGGCGTCCGCCAGGGTCAGACCCGGGCGCAGCAGGTCCGCCGCCTCGGCCAGCACGGCGGCGAGTTCGGGGTCGAACGGGGGCGGGACGGCTGTCATACGGTCTCCTCGCGTGCGATCGGACGCGCACGCGCGCGGTCGTGGGGACGACGGGCGGTGCGCGCGGACGGCGGGCGGTGCGCACGGTCACGGGTGCGCCGTCGAACACGTACCCGCCGGGAGCGCGCCGACCGCCGCAGCGCCCCGAAGTGCCCTCCACCCCCTGGTCCCCGGACAGCGGAAAGGGGCCGGAGCCTCCTCGGCTCCGGCCCCTCGCCGGTCACGTGGTCACCCGGTCACCGGGTGGGTCGCCCGGGCGGTGGCGCGGCTCAGGCGGCCGCGACCTCGCCGGCGTGCCCGTGCAGGCGGGCGACGACCTCGGTCAGCTGGGCGGCGACCTCGGCGTCGTCCACCGGGTGGGTCTCGGCGAACCGGTTCGCGGAACCCGGGATGGAGAGCTTGAGGTCCTCGATCACCTTGCCGCCGGCGATGCCGAGGGCCTTGCGGGCGTCGTCCTGCGCCCACACGCCGCCGTACTGGCCCAGCGCGGTGCCCACGACGGCGACCGGCTTGCCCACGACGGCGCCGGCGCCGTACGGGCGGGACAGCCAGTCGATGGCGTTCTTCAGGACGGCCGGGATGGTGCCGTTGTACTCGGGGGAGAAGACCAGGAAGGCGTCGGCGGCCTGGGCGGCCTCACGCAGCCGGACGGCGGCGGCCGGGACGCTGCCCTCGACGTCGATGTCCTCGTTGTAGAAGGGCACCTCGCCCAGGCCGTCGAACACCTCCACCTCGGCACCCTCCGGGGCGAGCTTGACGGCCGCCTCGGCGAGCTGGCGGTTGTGCGAGCCGGAGCGCAGGCTGCCGACGAGCGCGAGGATACGAACAGACATGGGGGGACTCCCTGAGACGAAACACTGCCGTTACGATCCGGACCGAGGTCCGTTTAATTTTCTACCAGATTAACCGGACCGCGGTCCAGTTCCTTCCCGGATGCTTTACGCTGTGGACATGTCCACAGCGCTGCCGCCCTGCCCCCAGCCCGAGGAACCGCTGGACGAGACGCCGGTGCTGGTCCAACTCGGCGCCGGAGTGGACGAGCCGTGCCTGCGCGCGGACGCCGCACGCAATCGTGCCCGACTGCTCGACGCGGCCTCCCGCCTGGTGGCCGAGCACGGTGCGGCCGGGGTCACCATGGAGGCCGTGGCGGCGGCCGCGAAGGTGGGCAAGGGGACGGTCTTCCGGCGCTTCGGCGACCGCACCGGGCTGCTGACGGCCCTGCTGGACCACTCGGAGAAGAAGTTCCAGGCCGCGTTCCTCAGCGGCCCCGCCCCCCTGGGGCCCGGCGCACCGCCGGTGGAGCGGCTGCGGGCCTTCGGCTGCGCCGCACTGCGCCGCGCCGCCGACGACCTCGAACTGCAGCTCGCCGCCGAACCGTGCCCTGACCGCCGCTTCGTCGTCCCCGCCCGCCGGGTGCGGTACGGCCACGTGGTGATGCTGCTGCGGCAGGCGGTCCCGGACGCCGACTGCGAGATCCTCGCCCAGACGCTCATGGGCTACCTCGAACCCGCCCTGATCCACCATCTGACCCGGCAGTGCAAGATGCCGATGGAACGGCTCCAGAAGGGGTGGTACGACCTCGTCGCCCGGGTGACCCGCACGCAGCAGCCCGACTGAGCCCCGGCCCTGCCGGGATCCGGTGCCACGGGGACGCGGTCCCGCCGACCGCCGGGCTGCGCCGGGACGCGGGCCTGCCGGGCACCGTCGCGCCCCGGCCGGAGTGCGCGCCCCCGCCTCTGCCAAGATGCGGTACGTCATGGTGCAGATACCGAAATCCGCCCCCTTCCCGACGCCCGTCCCGCGCTCGGTTCCCACCAGTGCCGATGTGGCCCGCCTGGCGGGCGTCTCGCGCGCGACCGTCTCCTACGTCCTGAACGACAGCGGTGCCGTGCGGATCAGCGACGCCACCCGCCGCCGCGTCCACGAGGCCGCCGAGGAACTCGGGTACGTGCCCCACGCCGCCGCGCGCAGCCTGCGCGCCGGGCACAGCCGTATCGTGCTGATGCCCGCCCCGTCCTTCCCGGCGGGCCCGCTCTACAGCCGGTTCATCGAGGAACTGCAGGAGGCGCTCGGCCGCCTGGACTACACCGTCGTGCAGCACGCGACGGCCGGCCGGCACGGCGACGAGGCCGCCCGCGCGTGGGCCGAACTGCGGCCCGTCGCCGTCCTCGTGCCCGGCTCCGGCATCGGCCCCGAGGGCGTCGCGGTGCTCCGCCGGGCCGGGGCGCGGGCCGTCGTCACGCTCGGCTCGGGACCCGTCGAGGGCGCCCACGCCCTGCTCATGGACCACGAGAGCGTCGGCCACTGCGCCGGCGCCCATCTGCACACCCGCGGCCGGCGCCGCATCGGCGTCGTCGTGCCCGAGGACCGCGACCTGGACGTCTTCTCCCGCCCGCGCCTGGCGGGCGTACGGCGCGCCCTGCGCGGGACCGGCGCCACGGTGACCGAACTGGCCCTCGGCTACGACGAGCCGTCCGCGGCCCGCCTCGCCGCCCGCTGGCGCGACCTCGGCCTGGACGCCGTGTTCGCCTACAACGACGAGTACGCCATGCTGCTGATGCGCGCCCTGCAGGACGAGGGCGTCCGCATCCCCGAGGAGACGGCCGTCCTCGGCGCCGACGACCTGCTGCTCGGCCGGCTGCTGCGGCCCCGGCTGAGCACCGTGCACCTCGACCTGCCCTCCGGCCGCGACCTCGCCCACCTGGTCGACCGTGCCGTGCGCGACCCCGGTGCCCCGCCGCAGCGGCACACGGTGCTCGGCGCCACGGTCGTCCCGCGCGAGTCCACCTGACCCTCCGATGCTGCCCGGCCCCCTGCGGGCCGGGACGGACCGCGCGCATGCGACGGGCCCCCTTCCACATCGGGAAGAGGGCCCGCGGGCCGTGCGGCGGACGCCGCTAACGGCCCTGCTGCTCCGCCTGCGCCTGCTGTTCGGCGACCGCCTTGTGGACCTCGTCCATGTCCAGGTTGCGCGCCTGCCCGATCAGGTCGGCGAGCGCGGCCTCGGGAAGCGCGCCCGGCTGCGCGAACACCGCCACCCGGTCACGGACGATCATCAAGGTGGGAATGGACTGGATGCCGAAGGCGGCCGCCAGTTCCGGCTGGGCCTCGGTGTCCACCTTGCCGAACACCAGGTCCGGGTTGTCCTCGGCCGCCTTCTCGTACACCGGGGCGAAGGAACGGCACGGACCGCACCAGGACGCCCAGAAGTCGATGAGGACGAAGTCGTTCTCGGTGACCGTCTGGTCGAAGTTCTCCTTGGTCAGCTCCACGGTGCTGGTCATGGCACATTCCCTCTTCCTGTGTGGGCTTCTCGGGGTGGCGAAGCCGTCGGCGGCAACACGGCCGACGGTACGGGTATTCCGCGCGCGTACCCGTGTGGCCACGGCGCACACCACCCACCAGACTGACCCCATGACGGAAACGGAAACCATCGCGTACGACGTCGTGGTGCTGGGCGCGGGCCCCGTGGGCGAGAACGTGGCCGACCGCACCCGCGCGGCCGGCCTGTCCACCGCGATCGTGGAGAGCGAGCTGGTCGGCGGCGAGTGCTCGTACTGGGCCTGCATGCCCAGCAAGGCCCTGCTGCGCCCGGTCATCGCGCGCGCCGACGCCCGACGCCTGCCCGGTCTGCGCCAGGCGGTGGGCGGGCCGCTGGACGCCGCCGCGGTCCTCGCCCGCCGGGACGAGTACACCTCCCACTGGCACGACGACGGCCAGGTGGCCTGGGTGGAGGGCATCGGCGCCGACCTGTACCGCGGACACGGGCGGCTGGCCGGTGAGCGCACCGTCACGGTCACGGGCGCCGACGGGCAGGTCACCACCCTGACCGCCCGGCACGCCGTCGCCGTGTGCACCGGCACCCGGGCCCAGCTGCCCGACCTGCCCGGCCTGGCCGACGTCAGGCCCTGGACCAGCCGCGAGGCCACCAGCGCCAAGGAGGTGCCCGGACGGCTGCTCGTGGTCGGCGGCGGAGTGGTCGCCACCGAGATGGCCACCGTCTTCCAGGCCCTCGGCTCCCAGGTCACCGTCCTGGTGCGCGGCAAGGGACTGCTGGCCCGCATGGAGCCGTTCGCCGGGGAACTGGTCGCCGAGGCGCTCACCGAGGCGGGCGCCGACATCCGCACCGGGACTTCGGTGGAGTCCGTCAGCCGCGACAACGGCACCGTCGTGGCCGTCACCGGCACGGGCGAGCGCCTGGAGGCCGACGAGATCCTCTTCGCCACCGGCCGCGCCCCGCGCACCGAGGACATCGGCCTGGAGAGCGTCGGTCTGGAGCCGGGCTCGTGGCTGACCGTGGACGACACCCTGCGGGTCGAGGGCACCGACTGGCTGTACGCGTGCGGTGACGTCAACCGCCGCGCCCTGCTCACCCACCAGGGCAAGTACCAGGCCCGGATCGCCGGCGACGCCATCGGGGCCCGCGCCGCGGGCGACCCGCTGGGGCGCACCGACCCCTGGGGTCCGCACGCGGCCACCGCCGACCACCACGCCGTCCCGCAGGTCGTCTTCACCGACCCGGAGGCCGCGGCCGTCGGCCTGTCCCTGGCCGAGGCCGAACAGGCCGGCCACCGCGTCCGCGCCGTCGACGTGGAGCTGTCCTCGGTCGCCGGCGCGGGGCTGTACGGCGACGGCTACCGCGGCCGGGCCCGCATGGTCGTCGACCTGGACGAGGGCATCCTGCGCGGCGTCACCTTCGTCGGGCCCGGCGTCGGTGAACTGCTGCACTCGGCGTCGGTCGCCGTCGCCGGGCAGGTCCCCGTCGACCGGCTGTGGCACGCGGTGCCGTCCTATCCGACGATCAGCGAGGTGTGGCTGCGGCTGCTGGAGGCCTACCGCGGCTGAGCCGGCGCGGGCGCGCGGGCGCGCTGTGCCAGAACCGGATGACGACAGCGGATGTTGCTGAGCCCGCGCGGGCGCGGTCAGGGCAGTTCGAAGCCCAGCGCCCGCGCGGCCTCCCGCGGCGTCGGCTGCGCCCACCGCGCCGCCACGACCGCGTTCGAGGACAGCGAGCGCGGCTCGGCGCGGTCGAGGTAGAGCACGCCGTCGAGGTGGTCGGTCTCGTGCTGCACGATGCGAGCCGGCCACCCGGTGACCACCTCGTCCACGTCCTGCCCGTGCTCGTCCCGCGCGCGCAGCCGCCCCGCGGCGTGCCGCGCCACGACCGCCTGCCAGCCCGGCACGCTCAGACAGCCCTCGAAGAACGCGGCCCGCTCGGGGCCGGCCGCCTCGTAGGACGGGTTCACCAGCACCCGGAACGGCTGCGGCACCCGCCCCCGCGCGAGCCGCACCTCCTCGGACACCGGCGCCGGGTCCTCGATCACCGCGATCCGCAGCGGGATGCCCACCTGGGGCGCGGCCAGGCCCACGCCCGGCGCCGCGCGCATGGTGACGCGCAGCGCCTGCACGAACCGCTCCAGCAGCGCGGGCGCCAGCTGGCCGTCGAACGGCTCGGCGGCGTTCCGCAGGACCGGATCACCGGCGGTGACGATGGGCAAGGGGCCGCCCGCGGCGAGGAGTTCCTCGACGCGGGCGGCAAGGGGGGTGTGCGCATGCGGGGAAGCCATCGCGCCAGCATGCCACGGCACATCCCCGCCCGGCCCGGCACCGGCCGGCGCGGCTCACCCCTGCGGGAACTCGCCCGCGAGCGCGGCGGCGACGCGCAGGTGGCCGGCGGCCTCGTCGTGCCGCCCCTGCCGCTGGAGGGTGCGGCCCAGCATCAGCCGGGCGTAGTGCTCCACCGGGTCGCGCTCCACCAGGGCGCGCAACTCCCTCTCGGCGCGGCCCAGTTGCGCCGAGTGGTAGTAGGAGCGGGCCAGCAGCAGCCGCGGTCCGGTCTGCTCCGGCACCTCCTGGACCAGTCCGGCCAGGACGCGCGCCGCGCCGGCGTAGTCCCGGGCGTCGAAGAACATGCGCGCGCGCTCCCAGCGCTCGGCCGGGGTTCCGTGGTCGTAGTAGGCGGTGTCGTGCGGCGTGTACGCCGCGTCGTGCGCCGTGCGGGCCGTGTTCGTGGTCTCCACTGGTGACCTCCTTCGACGCCCGTCAACCACGGCAAGTGGTTGAAAATTCCATCACCTGTTTCCCGGGGTGTTCAGGCGCTCGCCGCGGTCTCGGGGACCGTGGGCGCGGCCGTGCCGGTGTGCCGGGGGGAGTCCGTGCGGCGCAGGGCGATCAGGGCCAGCAGGCAGGAGACCAGTGCCGCCGCACCACAGATCGCGAAGCCCAGCGCGTACCCGTGCCCGAGTGCCTCCAGGGCCAGCGGCGCGGCACCGCCAGGCGGCGAGGCGGCCGGGAGCGAGTTGACGGCCAGCGGGCCGCCTTCCGCGGCGACCTCGGCGGCGGCCGCCTTCACCTGCGGGCTCAGCGCCGAGTGGTGCAGGTCGGAGCTGAACAGCGAGCCCGCCCGGCTCAGGGCGACGGCCCCGATGACCGCCGGGCCCAGAGTGAACCCGAAGTCGCGCAGCAGGCTGGTGGAGGCGCTCGCCATGCCGGCGTAGTGCAGCGGGACCGTGTTCACGGCGGTGGCGGGGATCGAGGAGACGGTGAACGCGAACCCCACACCGACCAGCCCCCGAGGCAGCACCAGGGAGGTCAGCGCCCGGGCCGCCACCGGAAGGGGCGCGGCGAGGAAGTCGCCCGCGGCCATCAGCGCCCGGCCCACCGTGAGGATCCAGCGTCCGCTCACCCGCTCCAGCAGCCGCGAGGTCAGCGGGGCCAGGACCAGGGTCAGCCCGTTGAGCAGCAGGAAGGCCACGGAGGTGCGCAGCGGGCTCTGGTGCTGGACGGGGCCCAGCCGGATGCTGGTGGCGTAGGCGGTGCCCAGGAAGCCGAACATGCCGACGACCGCGACGACCGAGGCGACCGCGAACGCCCGGTTGGCGAACAGCTCCAGGCGCAGCAGCGGGGAGCGGGCGCGCCGCTCGGCGACGACGAACAGCACGACGAACACCGCCGCGACCACGAACGCGACGACCACCGGGGTCGAGCCCCAGCCGTCCGTGGGGCCCTGGATGACCGCGTACAACAGCGCGAACAGACCGATCCCCACGGTGAGCTGCCCGCCGAGGTCCAGCGAGCGGCCCTCGGGCGCTCGGGAGTCCTCGGCACCCAGCAGGCCGACCAGGGTACGGGCCACGGCGATCACCACGACCACCACGAACGCCGCGCGCCAGGAGTCGTGGCTGCCGGTGACGCCGCCGATGACGGGGGCGACGACCCCGCCGGTGGACAGGGCGGCCGCCCACACGGTGATGCCGCGCGCCCGGTCCCGGTGGCTGTGCGTGCCCGCCGCGATCATGGCGAGCGAGGTCGGGAAGAGCGCCGCCGCACCGAGGCCGGAGACCACCTGCCCGACCCACAGCAGGTGGACGCCGTCGCTCATGGCGGAGACGGCCTCGCCCACGACGACCAGGACGGAGCCGCCCACGAGCAGCCGCTTGCGTCCGAACAGGTCGCCGAGGACACCGAAGGTGAGTTCCAGCACGGTCACCGGGAGCAGGAACGCGTCGGAGATCCAGGTCAGTTGGGAGCCGATCGGATGCAGGTCCTCCTGGAAGAGGCCGTTGAGGGTGGCGGGCACGGCGAGGGCGATCTGGGCGAGGCAGACCGCGAGACAGCCGGCGACGAGGGTGCCGAGCGGCAGCCTGCTCGGTGCGGGGTGGGCGGAGGG
>NZ_LR732585.1 GCF_902506575.1 Streptomyces mexicanus
GCCCCTCCCCCGGGCCACCGGCCCGGTCGGCGGCCCAGGCGGCGGCCGGATCCCCGGCTCCTTCCTCGGCCGCCGACGCGTCCGCCGGGGCGCGCAGGGTGCCGGAGGCCGAGGCGAAGCGGTCGTCCAGCGAATCCGCCGCGGCCGTGGGCCCCGTGTCCCCGGTGGAGTCGTACAGCCTCCCCCACCAGTCGTCCCCGCATCCGGTGGGCCTTCCCCCCTGCTGGCTCATGCCCCGATTGTCCACCGCACGGCCCGGATGAAAACGGGGCATCCGGAAAATCCGGCCGCCGCGCACGCCTCGAACGGCCCGCCGGGGGACGCATCGAAGGCACGTACGGGTCGTAGGGGAGGGCGCGGACGCGTACGGGTCGCGCGCAAGTCCCGTACAGCGCGTACGAAAGGCCCGCGCAGGGCGGCCCGTAGGGGAAAAGCCGCCGGGCGGTCCCACCCCCCACGGGAGAACCGCCCGGCGACACCTGGGTGGCCCGGGCCGGGGCACGGCCCGGACCCGGGACGGCCGGAACACCGCCGTTCGAGCCGTCCTCGCGGGCGGCCCGCACCGGGCCGCGCCGCCGGGTCCGCGCGCTGCGCGCCGGCTCGGCCGCCGTCGCCCCCGGCTCCGGGGCCGCCCCCCGCCGTCCGCCTCCGCGCAGGCCACACCCGTGGGACCGGGGCTGTGGCGGTCCCCCGGTCCGTCGGTGAGGCCACCTTGTCAGGGTGACCGGGGGTACGGCGATGATGTTCGGCGGCGGGTTTGCGTCGTGGCCGGTTTCCGCCACGGCGAGGCGCCGCCGAGGTGGTCCCTGGCCGGATGGGGAGGCGGCGGCTGATGCTGGCAGCGATAGGGCTGGACGAGAGACACGAGTCGGCGTACCGGGCCCTGGTGTCCGTGGGCGCCGCGGAGGTGCCGGATCTCGCCCGGCGGCTGATGCTCGGCGAGCGGGAGACCGAGCGCGCCCTGCGCCGCCTGGAGCGGCAGGGGCTCGCGGCCCAGTCCTCGGCCCGGCCCGGCCGTTGGGTCGCCGCCCCGCCGGGGGTGGCGCTGGGCGCGCTGCTCACCCAGCAGCGCCACGAGCTGGAGAAGGCGGAGCTGGCCGCCGCGCTGCTCGCCGAGGAGTACCGGGCGGCGGCCGCGCAGCCCGCCGTGCACGATCTGGTGGAGGTGGTCACCGGCGCCTCCGCCGTCGCCCAGCGTTTCCTGCAGTTGCAGCTGGGTGCCGCCGAGGAGGTGTGCGCGCTGGTCACCGGTACCCCGATGGCGGTGTCCGGGACGGAGAACGACGCCGAGGAGCAGGCGGCCGGGCGCGGGGTGCGCTACCGGGTGGTGGTGGAGCGGGCGGTGCTGGAGGGCCCGGAGAGCATCACGGAGCTGACGGCCGCGCTCGGCCGGGACGAGCAGGTGCGGGTGATCGACGAGGTGCCGACCAAGCTGGTGATCGCCGACCGGGCGCTGGCGATGGTGCCGCTGACCGCGCACAGCGCGGAGCCGGCCGCGCTGGTGGTGCACGCGAGCGGGCTGCTGGAGCTGCTGTCCGGGCTGTTCGAGTCGGTGTGGCGGCAGGCGCTGCCGCTGCGCCTCGGGGTGTCCGGCGTCGTGGAGCAGCGCCCGGACGATCCGGACGCCACCGATCTGGAGGTGTTGTCCCTGCTGCTGGCGGGTCTGACCGACGCGAGCGTGGCCAAGCAGCTGGACCTGGGCCTGCGCACGGTGCAGCGCCGGGTGAAGCGGCTGATGGAGCTGGCCGGTGTGACCACCCGGTTGCAGCTGGGCTGGCACGCCTATGAGCGCGGCTGGGTGGCCCGGGAGCGGCCCGCCGCGGGCGACGACGCGCAGGCGCCGTCGCGGGAGGCGTGACGGCGGACCACGGCGCCCCCCCTCCATGGCCGTACGGCCATGCTCTGCAGGGTCGTGCGGGCCACGGCACGCCTTCCAAGGCCATGCGGGGTCCCCCTCCAGAGTCATGCGGGCCGCAGCACGCCCTCCAGGGTCAGCAGCCGCACCTTCCGCTCCAGGCCGCCCGCGTAGCCGGTGAGCGAGCCGTCGGCGCCGATCACCCGGTGGCAGGGGCGTACGACGAGCAGCGGGTTGGCGCCGATCGCGCCGCCCACGGCCCGTACGGCGGCGCGGGAGGCGCCGATGCGGGCGGCGATCTCACCGTAGGTCGTGGTCGCCCCGTAGGGCACGGTGTCGAGGGCGGCCCACACCCGTTCGCGGAACGCGGTGCCGTGCGCGCGCAGCGGCAGCGTGAACTCCTTGAGGTCCCCGGCGAAGTAGGCCCGCAGTTGTTCCTCGGCCGCGCGGAACGGCCCGGGGTCGTGCCGCCAGCCGTCCTGGACGGTGCGGCCGCCCTTCTGGCCGGGCACGGACAGGGAGGTGAGGGCGCCGCTGCCGTCGGCGGTCAGCAGCAGCGGGCCGAGCGGGCTGTCCACCCGCGTCCAGTAGGTGCGGTCCCCGGGGTCCGTGCGCTGAGTGCCGTCGGTGGTCGCCGGGTCGGCGGGGGTCGTCATGGGAACTCCAACTCCCCTGCGGTGCGCAGGTGATCGAGGGCGTACGAGCGCCAGGGGCGCCAGCTGTCGGGAACGGGTGTGCCGGGCGGGGCCACGTCGGGGTCGCCGAGGGCGCGGACGCGGATCGCGGCGGCCGTGGCGGCGTCCAGGCCGGGCAGTGCGAGCAGCGCCCGGTGTGCGGCGTCCCGGTCGGCGCCGGGGTCCAGCCGGACGGTGCCGTCGGCGAGGGCGGCGGCCAGGGCGCCCAGGGCGCCGGCCGGTTCGGCCTCGGCGAGGACGGCCGGCTCGGGGAACAGGTGGGTGAGGGAGCCGCTGGGGGCGTCCAGCGCCTTGCCGTAGCGGCGTACCAGCTCACCGGCCGCGGCCGGGCCCACCAGGGTCCGGATCGCCGCCTCGTCGGGGTCGCCGGCGCCCGGTGACCTCAGGCCGGGGCGAGCCGCGACGAGCGGGGCGAGCCGGGGGTCCGCGCCGAGCCGCTCGTCGACGGCGTACGGGTCGGCGTCGAGGTCGAACAGCCGCCGCAGCCGCTGCACGGCCGTGGTCAGGTCGCGCGGGTCGGTCAGGTGCAGCCGGGCCTCCAGCCAGCCGCCGGGGTGGGTTCCGCCTCCGGCGCGCGGTGCGCCGGGGCGTTCGTCGACGGCGGCGATCCCGGTGCCGTGCGGCAGTCGCAGGGTGCGCCGGTAGGTGCGCCGGCCGGGCACGCCGGTGACCTCCTCCACCGCGGGCACGGCCTCGCGCTGGAGCAGGTCGAAGACGGCACCGGAGTGGTACGGGCCCCGGTGGGCCAGGCGCAGCGGGATGCCCGCGGCGGGGGTGGTCGCCGCGTCGCGGTGCCGGGTGCCGGGTGCGGCGGCGCGCAGTGCGCTCGGGGTCATGGCGTAGACGGCGCGGATGGTGTCGTTGAACTGGCGCACGCTGGCGAACCCGGCGGCGAAGGCGATCTCGGTGACGGGCAGACGGGTGGTCTGCAGCAGGACGCGCGCGGTGTGCGCCCGCTGGGTCCGGGCCAGCGCGAGGGGCCCGGCGCCCAGCTCGGCGGTGAGCTGCCGCTGCACCTGCCGTGCGCTGTAGCCGAGCCGGGCGGCCAACCCGGCCACGCCCTCGCGGTCGATCACCCCGTCGGCGATCAGCCGTACGGCCCGTGCCACCACGTCCGCCCGTACGTTCCACTCGGCGGAGCCGGGCACGGCGTCCGGGCGGCAGCGGCGGCACGCCCGGAAGCCGGCGCCCTGGGCGGCGGCGGCCGTGGCGAAGTAGCGCACGTGGTGCCGTTTGGGGGTGACGGCCGGGCAGCTGGGGCGGCAGTAGATCCCGGTCGTCTCGACGGCGAAGAAGAACCTGCCGTCGAACCGGCCGTCCCGGCTGCGCACGGCCTCGTACCTGGTGTCCTCGTCCATCACAGGGTCCAGTCTCCGCCCGCGGCACTCGATCCGCTGGCGGAAATCGGACACGGCGCTGAGGACACCGGCGGTGCCCCGGGCGGGCCGGGCCGCCCGTCGCCGGGGCCGTGACCGGCCGTGGGCGCGCTCGCTGGTTCCCGCGTCACGCGCCCACGGCGGCGGTGCCGTCGGGCACCGTCGCGGTCCTCAGCCCCACCGCCCCCGCTTGGCCTCCATGGCCGCCCGGCCCTCGGCGCCCCGGCGCTTCCACTCGCGCCGGATCTCCGCGCGCAGCCGCGCGTCGGTCCTGGCGACGATCCGCTGGTTCTCGCGCAGCAGCTTGCGGTAGCTCTCCAGGCGTCGTACGGGCAGGTCGCCGGCGTCGACGGCGGCCAGCACGGCGCAGCCGGGTTCCCGGTCGTGGGCGCAGTCCTGGAACCGGCACCGCGCGGCCAGTTCCTCGATCTCGGCGAAGACCTGCCCGACACCGCCGCCGGCGTCCCACAGGCCGACTCCGCGCAGCCCCGGCGTGTCGATGAGGACGCCGCCCGTGGGCAGCACGAGCAGGTTGCGGGTGGTGGTGGTGTGCCGGCCCTTGCCGTCGACGTCCCGGGTGGCCTGGACGTCCATCGCGTCCTCGCCGAGGAGCGCGTTGGCGAGCGTGGACTTGCCCGCGCCGGACTGCCCGAGCAGCACGGACGTGCCGTCGGCGAGGGAGGCGGCGAGCACGTCGAGCCCGTCGCCCGTTACGGCGCTGACCGGCAGCACGGGCACGCCCGGCGCGGTGGTCTCCACGTCGTGGACGAGGTGGGCCTGCCCCACCGGGTCCGGCACCAGGTCGCCCTTGGTGAGGACGACCACGGGCTGGGCGCCCGATTCCCAGGCCAGCGCGAGGAACCGTTCGATGCGGGCCAGGTCGAGGTCGGCGGCGAGCGAGACGCAGACGACGACGTGGTCGATGTTGGCGGCCAGCACCTGGCCCTCGGAGCGCTTGGAGGAGGTGGACCGCACGAACGCGGTGCGCCTCGGCAGCAGGGCCCGCACGTACCGCGGGTCGCCGTCGGGGTCGAGCGCGGCCCAGTCCCCGGTGCACACGATCTTCATCGGGTCGCGGGGCACGACGTACTCGGTGTCGGCGCGGACCGTGCCGGCCGCGGTGACGACGTCGCACCGGCCGCGGTCGACCCGCACGACCCGGCCGGGCACCAGCCCGCGTCCGGCGTACGGCGCGAACTCCGCTTCCCGTCCCTCGTCCCAGCCGTACGGGGCCAGCGGGTGCGACGGAGCGGAAGCGGTCGGAGAAGAGGAGGAATTCAAGGGGAACCCTTCGCAGGGTGGCCCCGGCCACGCGCTGACGGGCGCGAGGAGAACGAAAGGGATCAGCCGGAGGCCACGGAGGTGGAGTGGACGAACTTCTGGTTGCGGGCAGCGCCCGGCACGGCGACCGTCATCACGTCCCTCACCTCCTGCTCACACGAGTTCTTCCACGCGCTCGACGGCGTGCGGTGGGCAGCGTAGGCGACGCGGACGCCGCGCTGCCACTGCTTTTTCGGTGCGGGCACTGAATTCCGCTGCGCCTGGGCATCGTCCCCCGCGCTCGGCTCCGGCCCACCGATGCGATCTCGGCCTGTGGTCGGGTGGGGCCACCGTCACGGTTGCAGCCGCTGATGCCGCCATCCGTTGCCGTCCGCCTCGTAGCGCAACCGGCGGTGCAGCCGGTCCGGGCTGCCGTACCAGAACTCGACCGACTCCGGGCGCAGCAGGTAGCCGGTCCAGCCCTCGGGACGCGGGATCGGGGCGTCGCTGCTCGCCAGCTCGCGGGCGCGAACCCGCAACTCCTGCTCGTCCGGCAGCGGTTCGCTCTGCCGGGAGGCCGCGGTGGTGGCGCGGGCGGCTCGCGGCCGCTCCTCGAACAGCGCGTCGGACTCCTCCGGGCCGAGCACGTCCACGGGGCCGGCCACCGTGATCTGCTGCAGCGTCTCGCGCCAGTAGAAGGTCGCGGACGCGTACGGCACCGCGGCCAGGTCGCGGCCCTTGCGGCTGCCGCGGAAACTGGTGAACAGCAACCCTCGCGCCTGCACCGCCTTCAGCAGCAGCACTCTGCTGGAGGGCCGCCCGGAGGCGTCGGCGGTGGCCAGCACCATGGCGTGCGGCTCCCGCACGCCGCGCCGTACCGCCTCCTCCAGCCACTGCCGCAGCAGCCCCTCGGGGCTGGGCGGCGGGGTGTCGAACTCGGGAAGGTCCAGTGCGGTGTCGCCGCTCAGCGTCTGCGCCGGGGAAGACATGTGCCGACTGCTCCTGTTCCGCTGGGTGTTCAGCACGGTCGTGTACGAAGTGTTCTGCCACGGACCACGTCAGCCTGCCACGACCGGGTGCGCGGGTGCGGCGCGCCGCACCGCATCCGGCCGGTGGCCGCCGCACGGCCCGCGCGGCCGGCGGAGTGTCACTCCACGGTCAGGCGCGGGAAGGGCACGACGAACATGCCGCCGGCCCGGACGAAGTCCGTCAGGCCGGCGACGATGTCCTCGCGGAAGTTCCAGGCGAACAGCACGCAGTAGTCGGTGCCCGCGCGGTCCAGGGAGCCGCCGGGCAGGACGGGGACGCCGGACCCGGGCACGTACAGGCCGTGCTTGCGCGGGTTGTCGTCGACGATGAAGTCGATGGTGTCGTCGATGCCGGCCTGCGCCATGAGGGTGACCGCGCGGGCCGAGGCCCCGTAGCCGGCCAGGCGCCTGCCCCGGTCGCGCAGCCCGTGCACGACGTCGCGCAGCGCGGTGTTCCCCCGCCGGGTGCGGACGGCGAACTCGCTCATCAGCGCGCCGTCCGTCACCCCCGCGGCCTCCTCCCGGCGCAGCAGTTCGCCGACGGCCGGTGCGACGTCGGCGGGCCGCACCGCGTCGGCCGGGCGGAGCCGGCAGCGCAGCGAGCCGCCCTGGGTGGGGATCTCCTCGACGTCGACCACGCACAGGCCCTCCCGCTCGGCCGCGGTGCGCAGCGCGTGCAGGGAGAAGTACGACATGTGCTCGTGGTAGACGAACTCGTACATGCCCCCTAGCGCCATGGGCAGCAGGTGTGCGACCTCCACCACCGCGTGCGCGGTGGGTTTGAGCAGCAGCCGGATGCCCCGCAGGGTGCTGCCCAAGTCACCGACGTGTGCGAGCACGTTGTTGGCCAGGACGAGGTCCGCCGGCCCCTGCTCGGCGTGGATCTTCTCGGCGACCCGGGCGTCGAAGTGGGTGGCGTGGGTGGGCACCCCGGACGCCTCGGCCTGGCGGGCGAGGTCGGCGGCGGGGTCCACACCCAGCACGCGCAGGCCCGCCGCGGCGAACGCGCGCAGCAGCGTGCCGTCGTTGGAGCCGATCTCGACGACCACGGCGCCCGGCGGCAGCCGGTGGCGGGCCACCAGGGTGCGCGCCAGCGCCGCGTAGTGGCGCACCAGGCCCGGGGCCGCACCGGTCGCGTACCGGTAGTCGCGAAAGAGCAGGTCGCGGTCCACCAGGTCGGCCAGTTGCACATGGGTGCAGGCCGAGCAGCGCACCAGGCGCAGCGGGAACCTCGTGGCGTGCCGGGCTTCCTCGGCGGTGGGCGCGAGGGCGTTGGCCGGGGGTGTGGGCCGCAGGGCGAGGACGTCCTCCAGGGCCGTCGCCGAACCGCACAGCAGGCAGGTTCCGGCGGCGGCCGGCGGGTGTGTGCTCATCCCTGCCTCCAGCGGACCAGCTCGCCGATGCCCTCCAGGTAGGGGGCGACCTCGGGGCGGTCCTCCAGGGGCGCGACCCGGACGACCTCGTCCTCGTAGCGGCGGCCGCGCCGGTCCCAGTCGGAGAGCGTGACGAACACGGTGCGCTCGGGGAAGACGGTGGTGTGCGCCACGCCCCGGGGGCTGACCACGGACTGGCCGGGGCCGATCTCGGCCACGGAGATCCGCTGTTCGGCGTCCTCCTCGATGTAGATCATGCGGCCGGAGACGACGTACATCAGGTGGCTCTCGTGGCGGTGGTAGTGGTTGCCGCGTACGGCGCCGGGCTCGGACTCGATGACCGTCGTGCCGGCCGTGTCGAAGGGGGGAAGGGTGATGATCCGGCCGCGCGGGTCGGTGTGGACGGCCTCGGGCGGGAGGGTGCGCGGGTCCGGGGAGCCGGCGGTGTTCTGGCGGGGCACGGCGGTCCTCCTGGCAGGTGGGTCGGGGCGGGCGGATCTCGGAGTGCGGCGGTGGGGCCGGCTGCGGGTCAGGCCACGGCGGGTGAGGGGGCGTTCCAGTGGAAGTCGGCGTCGAGGTCGCCGCTGCGGCGGCGGGCGAGCAGCCCTTCGCGCCGGTCGGTGCCGGCCCAGCCGGTGCCGGCCTCCTCCAGGGTGTGCCGCAGCCGCAGCCGGTAGGCCCGCACGACCTCGCGCAGTCCTTCGGCGGCGGGGCAGGGGGAGGTGAAGTCCGCGAAGGCGGTGTGGAACTTGTCGAAGTTGACGGCGTAGCTGCGGTTGTCCGGGGCGGGGACCTTGGTGACCGTGACGTCGGGCAGCAGCTCGCACGCCATCCGGACGACGTCGGCGACGCGGTGGTTCTGCTCGGGGAAGCCGACGTTGAAGACCTGCCCGCCGACGGCCGTGCCGCCGGTGTCCAGCACGCGGCGGACAGCGCGCGCGGCGTCGCGCACGTGCAGCAGGGGCCGCCACAGCAGGCCCTCACCGCTCATGCGGATCTCGCCCCAGCGGCTGGCGGTCAGGGCGATGCGGTTGACCATGATGTCGCTGCGGAAGGACGGCGCGTCGCCGAACAGGGTGGCGAAGCGCAGCGCGACCGGGGCGAAGGCGGCGTCGGCCAGCCGCAGCACCTGCTCCTCGGCCTCCACCTTGCTCAGCGCGTAGGCGGTCTGCGGGGCGACCGCGTCGCGCTCGGTCAACTCGCCGCTGCGGGCGGCCCCGTAGACGCTGCACGAGGAGGCCAGCACATAGGTGCGCACACCGAGGTGTTTGGCCAGCCGGGCCAGGCGCACCGCGGCGTGGCCGTTGATGCGGTGGGTGGCGGCCGCGGACAGTTCGCCGCAGGCGTCGTTGCACAGGGCGGCGAGGTTGACGACCGCGTCGCAGCCCGCCAGGTGGTCCGGGCCGGCCCGGCGGACGTCCTCGCGGGGCTGGACCGGGGCGTCGTCGAAGAAGCCGGTGTCCAGCCCGACGACCTCGTGTCCGTCCCGCAGCAGCGACTGCTCCAGGACGGAGCCGAGATATCCGCGGTTGCCCGCCAGCAGAATTCTCACAGCTCTCCTCGCACGGGTGTCAGGGGTCGTGGTGAGGTGTGCTCGCGTCGTGCGGCCCGCGGCGCGCCCGCTTCGCGGTGGGCGCGGCGTGGGTGTGCCGCGCGGTGACGACGGCGGGCGGCGGGCGGTCGGGCGCCGCGGCGAGCGCGGGGGGGGGGCGGGCGGCCGCGGGCGCTTATACGCCTCTGACGCGGGCGGC
>NZ_LR732586.1 GCF_902506575.1 Streptomyces mexicanus
GGGGCGGGGAGCGGCGTGTGCGCCCGGTGCGGCGTCAGCCGTTCCGGGGCTCCGGCGCCGGCACGCGGCCCGGTTCCTGCTCCTCCCGGGCGGCCCGCGGCAGGTCGGGCGTGATCGCCAGGCGGTAGACCAGCGCCCCGATCACCCCGCCGGCCAGCGGTCCGACGACGGGAACCCACCAGTACGGGTTGCCGTACTGATCACGCCAGGCGGAACCGTACCCGGTGAGGTAACTGGCCAGGCGCGGCCCGAAGTCGCGGGCCGGGTTGATGGCGTACCCGGCGTCCGCGCCCCAGGCCATGCCGATCGCCACCACCAGCAGGCCGATGGCCAGCGGGGTGAGGTTGGCGCCGGGCGGGGTGTTGAGCAGGTCGGTGACGGCGAAGATCACCAGGACCAGCAGGGCCGTACCGATGACCTGGTCCCGCAGCGCGCCCCACTCGCTGACCGGAAGCGTGCCGTTGCCGGGCAGGGTGGAGAAGACGCCCTGGGTCTTGAGCGTGTGACCGGGGTCGGCCTTGGCGAGGGCCTCGGTGTAGTTCCAGCGCACCAGCAGCGCGGCCACGAAGGCGCCGAGGGTCTGGGCCAGGGAGTAGGGCAGGACCTTCCGCCAGGAGAAGCCCTTGAAGCAGGCCAGCGCGAGGGTCACCGCCGGATTGAGGTGGGCGCCGCTGATCCGCGCGGCCACGTAGACGCCGAGGGCGACGCCCAGGCCCCAGGCCCAGGTGATGCTGTCGTGGTCCCCGATCCCCGCGGCCACCACCTGCGCGACCACGCCGACACCGAACAGGATGAGGATCAGGGTGCCCAGGAACTCGGCCATGAGTTCGCCGACCAGTCCCCGTCCGGACGTTGCGTCTGCCATGGGGCACCGCCTTCCACTCGCGACGAGAAGGGCGCTTTTCGCCGGGAGCGTACTGACGTGGCGCCGGGCGTCCAGAGGGCGGACACCAAACGGAAGCACCTCGGTCCACTTCTCCCCGGTGGTGCTCCGGCGCACGCGGTGGAGACGGGCAACTCCGCCGCCCCGCCTCCGCGTTGGGGGCACGCCGGTCCGTGCGACCGGCCGGCCGACGGGGTTTCGGACACGGATCGGTTAAAGCTCGCTCACGCACCGGTTGCCGTGCGGTGAGCGCGCCATGATGGGACCATGACGCTCGCTGCGCGTGCCCTTGCCCAACTGGCCGGCTGGCCGGACCTGACGGAAGCGGAGCCCAGCTGCGGCATCGGGCGGGCGGTCAGCTCGGTGCACGGCGAGATCGCCCACTTCCATTCCGAGCGCGACGTGGACCTCCAGCTCACGGCCCGCGCGATACGCCGCCTGGCGGGCGACCTCAGACGCTTCGACGCCGTCCGGGTCGTGCCCGGCTCGTCCTGGGTGACGATCCGCCTCGACGCCTCGGCCGACGTCGACCTGCTGCTGAGTCTGACCAGCGTGGCCCTCCAGGCGCTCCAGGCGGACCGGCCTGCGGACGACGGCGCCGGCCTGCCCGGTCCGGACGCTCCCGCCACCGTCTCCGGCTGCAACGACCGCCGCGGTGTGGGATTCCTGCGCACCTGACGGACTCCGGGAGCTCGATGCCAGGGCACCTGCCCAGGCCGCCGCGCCTTCCCGGTGGCGCCTCCGCTCCGGCGGCCGCGCCTGCCTGGGTGGTCCTGCCCGCCCCGACGGCCGCCGGAGCGGAGGCGCCACCGGGA
>NZ_LR732587.1 GCF_902506575.1 Streptomyces mexicanus
CGGCGGCCCCCGGCTGGACCGCGCCGACGTCCTGGCGGCCCACCTGGACCTGATGTGCCTGCGCATCGCCGTGCGCCTGGCCGCGCAGAACGGGCTGCGCGCACCGCCGTGCGGCGCCTGGCCGCCAAGGTCGCCGGACAGGTGCACGAGGCCGCCCGACGCAGTCTCGGCCCCGGCCGCGCGGAGCTGGACCGGGAGACGTTCGAGGAGGTGTTCCCGTGGGGCGTGGCCCCCGCCCGCCTCGGCGGCGGTACCGGTTGGGCGTCCGCCGTGCTCACCGAGGGCCTGCTCGTCCCCGCCGGCGACGGCTACCGCTTCGCCCACGAGGAACTCGCCGACTGGATCCAGGGCATCCACCTCGACCTGGACGAGGCCCTGCGCGTCCTGGTCCACCGCCGGCACATCCCGGGGGAGGGACGCCGGCCGCTGCCCGTGCCGCACCACCGCATCGGCCCCGTCGTCCAAGCCCTGCTCCTGCTGGCCCGGCGGCACGGTCCGCGCCGGCTGGCCGTCCGGCTGGAGGAGCTGGTGTGCGCGCTGGACGGCGCCCCGCATTCCTGGTGGGCGTCCCGGCTGCTCGCCCAGGTCCTGCTGCGGCTGCCGGACGCGACGCCGTACGTCCGGGTGCTGCGGCTGCTCGCCGACCGGATCGTGGTCTGGCAGCAGTGCGGCCTGCCCGTGCCGTGCGGTTTCGGCCCCGGCTTCTGGACCGCGCTGCACCTGCCCCTGGCCGAACGCTGCGAACTGCTGCGGCGGCTGCTCCCCGCCGACGGCCCGCCCCGGCGCACCGCGGAGCCCGGCCGGAGCCCCGGGCCGCAGCCCCGCTACCTCGACGCCGTCGCGGACCTCCTCGCCGCCGACCCCGTCGCCGTGGCACCGCACCTGACCCGCTGGTTCGACGACGAGCGGCCGCTGCCCGCGGCGCCCCGGGCGACCGTGGCCACGGCCGCCCAGGCGCTGCTGCACACCCACCGCGGCCGGGCCCCGGACGAGCTGACCGAGGTGCTGGCCGCGTGCGGGCACCCGCGCGCCGAGGAACTGCTGGCGGCCCTCGCCGAGGAGGAACCGGCCGCGCTGTGCCGGGCCGTCGAGCGGTGGGCCCGCGACGAGCGACCGCAGCGGCGGGCCACGGCGGTCGCCTACGCGCTGCGGACCGCCGCGCACACGCACGCCGAGGACGACCGGGCCCTGCTGCGCCGCGCCGCCCTCGCCGTGCTCGCCCGGCCCGCCGACACCGCCCTGCACGGCGGCGCGCTGGCCCTCCTCGTGGCCGACCCGCACACCCGCCCCGGCCATCTGCCGCAGGCGTTGCGGCACTTCGCGGCCGGCGACCCGCACCTGCCGCCCGGTGCCCTGGCCCCGGCCCTGGCCACCCACCCGGAGGCGGTCCTCGCCGCCTTCGGCGAGCGGCTGCTGCACGGCCCCGACACCGCGGAGGTGCTGCGCGCGCTCACCGACGTCACCACGCCCACCCTCGTCGGCCGGGTCGCCGCCGTCGTCCGCGAGGTGGTGGCGCGGCGGCCGGACGCCGCCGGTGACGTGGTGGACTGCGTGGCGCGCCGGCTCCGGCACGGACCGGCCGCCCGGACGGTGCTGTTCCTGCTGGTGACCGGGTTGATCGAGGGCGGCACGGCGCAGCTGCGGGCGGCCCTGGGCGCCCTGCTCGCCGCACCCCTGCCGCACGGCGCGCTCAC
>NZ_LR732588.1 GCF_902506575.1 Streptomyces mexicanus
TTTTACCGCTTCGGCGTTATAACCTCACACTCAATCTTTTATCACGAAGTCATGAGTGAATCGCGAGTCGTCCGCCGATTGCGATAGTCGGCAGCGTCAGATGTGTCCAAGAGACAGCACCGAACTCGTCCTACGCCCCGACGGCCGCGCCACCGTCCTGGAGATCGGTGCCCGCCTCGGCGCCGGTCACATCGGCGTCCTCATCCAGCACGCCCTCGGCCTCGACCCGTGGCGCGCCCTGTGGGACATCGCCCTCGGCCACCCGCCCACCCTCACCCCGGCACGCAGCGGCTACGCCACCGTCCGGTTCCTGACCACGCCCCACGAGGGCCGGCTGGTCGCCGTCACGGGCCTGCCGGAGGTGACCAGCACGATCCCTGCTGTAGTCGTGCGGGCGCCTGTAGGTGCGGGCGTGGGACCGGCAACGTCCAACCGCGGCCGCCTCGGCCATGTCATCGTCACCGGCCACCACCCGCACACGGTCGACGACCAGGCCGACCAGATCCTGCGCCAGATCACCGTCACCGTCGACCAGGGGAACAGGACGTGAGCACACCCACCCCACAGCTGTACAACTGACACGGCCGGTCGCCAGGCCGCCAGCCAGGGGCTTCGCAGCGCTTCCTCCTGCGTCACCGGCTGATACTCATGCGAGCCGTCCGGCCAACCGGGACAGGACAGCAGCCATGGAGGTGTAGGTGTCGCGGACGCCTTCGTCCTTGTGGAGGCGGTGCCGTTCCAGGCGGATGGCGCCCAGGTGGCGCGCTTCATAGACGAGGCCGCGCCAGGTGGCGGCGCTGGAAGTGTCGCGGGGGCCGTAGGTGTCCCAGAACGCGGTGCGCTCGTCCTGTTTGGCGCAGGCCATACGGATGGTCCAGTCAGCGGCTGGATCACCGAAAAGCGTGCGGTCCAGGTCGAGGACTCCGGTGATCACTGGCTTGGATGCGTCGGGATCGAGCATGGTGTTGACGGTCCACAGATCCCCGGTGAGCAGCTGCGGTTCGGTGATCTCGTCAAGGACATGGTGGTGTTCACCGGCCAGGTCGGCGACCTTGTGTACGTCGGAAGCGTCCAGGCCGAGACGTTCCAGGTCGTCGGCGATGGCGTTGAGGGAAGCGATCACAGCCACGCTCCAGCTGCGGTGTCCGGGGCCGGCAACCGGACCGAAGTGCGAGCCGCGGACCGCGTGAACGCGTGCCGTGATCTCTCCGAGCTGGGCGAAGAAGCCCGGCCACAGGTCGCGGGGATAGATGCCCAGACACTCGGGGGCGGGCACGCCGGTGAGGTGGCTCTGCACCATCCAGTCCCGGCCGGTGATCTCCTGCGACCAGTCGGCGAATAGCACGCGTGGGACGAGACCAGCGAGGGGGGAGAGGTAGGGGACGGTGACGTACTCGTTACGCATCAGCTCGCGCTCGGAGCTGAACTGCTGCCCCGGAGCCGGAGCGATGCGCAGGATGACCGGTCCCTGAAGGCAGTCGACGGTGATCCGGTAGGTGGTGTTGTACATGCCGCCGCCGAGCTCCACAGCGGAGGCGACGTGAGCGGCGTCCCCGAAGGCGCGTCGAGCGATCGCCTGGATGTCCTCGGCGGTGACGGGCTGCTGAAAGGCGTGCGGGGCGCGGGGGATGGAACGGAAGTCCATGGAGTTCCTTCAGGCCCAAGAGCGGAAAGCGACTGGTCAGAAGTAGGCGACAGAGTTCCGGGACCGGTGGGGGGTGGTGGTGGGCTTCCCTACCCGTGCGTCGCCGCGCAAGAGCTCGCCTTCCAGGGCGTACCGGTCGCCGTGCTTGCTGATCCCGGTGATTGTGGCAACGGCCAGCACCAGGCCCTCGGTGTTGACGATCTGCACCTCGTCCTGGGCAAGGGCCCGGTCCGCGTTGAATTTCCAGATGCCGCGGCCTGCCTGCCACGCCTCGTCCTCCGTCATTCCCGGGCGCCACCCGATCGTGGACCGGCCGAGACGATCGCCTGGCTCAGCGGGCCGCTCCGGGCCCAGTTGGATTTGAAGCACACCCACTCCTCAACTTTGTAACTTGCTGAGAAGTTACGGCCAGCTTCCTAACTTGTCAACAAGTTAGGAAGTTAAGAAGGGGGGGGCGGGCAGGCGGGGCGCCTCGGCCCCGGCGGCGCACCGTCTGATCGGAATTCGTCAGGATGTTCTGTTTAAGGAGGATGGCAGGTTAGGTTCCTTCCGGACGATCTTGTACGGAGGTGTCGGGACGGAGAGCGCCGCACCTGCCCGCCGGGGCCGCCCCCCTCCCAGCGAGCTCATCGTGGGGTCCGCAGAGAACTACGTCGGGCACGACCGGGACCTCACTCTGCCAGGCTTGATGGCCGTCAGGCAGGTCACGCCGCCATTGAGGAGACGTAGGCAATCGGCGGCGCAAGCGCTGGCGGAGCGACTGAACCGCAGCGACTGACGTGTGCTTTGGTCGCTGTCAGAGAGTGAGTAAAGCAACAGGTCAGGACCTGATTTCCCCTCTAGTAGCGACTGAAGCGACTAAGGATCCGAGTATATGAATCCATTCCTGTGCGCGCGTGTGCGTCATATATAAGGGACTTCAGTCGCTTCAGTCGCTGATTGGTCACCTGGATGCCTCCTCACCTGCGGGCTTTCCCTGACCAGCTGAGTAGCGGCCGAAGGTGCTTCAGTCGCTGTCTTTGCGTTGAGTCGCTGCTCAGCACTTGGTGACCGGCATCGTCGACACGGCGTCAGGTCTCTTCTGTATGTGCTGCCCGACCTCGTCGGTCACATTCGCTAGGCTGTATCCGTCATTGAGTCGCTTCAGTCGCTGATAGGGGGTGCGCGTGCCTGCTGACCTGCGGGTATCCAGCAGCGACTCACGGCAGCTTGCCTCGAAGTCTTCAGTCGCTGAGCTCTCCCTCGCCACCGCCAGCTGGTGCGCCCGCCAGGGATGGCCCGTCCATCCCCTAGCAGCAGGCCGGAAGACCCCTGCCGCCAACTGCAGCAACTGCCGTGCGCAATCCCATGCACCCGCTGACTGCCTCTGTCTCCCGGCAGGTCTGTGGTGTCACGGTTTCCACGCCGCCACCCTCGATCAGGACCGCATCCAACAGTGGTGGGGTGCCCACCCGCAGTTCGGGATCGGCGTCTCTTGCGGACCTGCCGGCCTGGTCGTTATCGACATTGATGCGCACCCAGCTCAGCCCCCGGCACGGGACCGCATCCTGCCTGGCATCCCGATCAGTGATCACATCGACCTCACCGGACTGGCCAACGGCTTCCACACGCTCGCGGTCCTGGCCGCGCTGCGCGGCCAGACCAGCCCAGCAGACGACGAAGCCACCCTGCGCGTACGAACGCCTTCCAATGGGATGCACGTCTGGTACCGGGCCACGGACGGCCGCCGCTGGCTGTCTTCCGTCGGCTCCAGCACCGGCCGCGCCCTGGCCTGGCAGGTCGACGTCCGTGCTCACGGCAGCTACATCATCGCCCCGGGGACCACCACCCGCAGTGGCACCTACACCCCGATCGGCGACTGCCGCCGGCCGGCCCCACTGCCGCAGTGGCTTGCCCAGGAACTCGAACGCACTGGCCACCTTCCGGCACAAACCAGCCCTGCGGCGCGCCCGGTACCGCCCCGTGCCCGGCAGGCGATCCTCTCTGCGGGCGGCGGTCGCGGACAAACTGAGCAGACCCTCGCCACCGTCCTCGCCCCTGTCCAGGCATGCGGCCAAGTCGAGGAAGGCGCTGGTTTCTCTGACGCCCTCAACCGGGCCGCCTACACCCTCGGTGGGCTCATTGCGGCCGGCCGCCTGCCCCAGGCCGAAGCCGAGCAGGCACTGAGAGATACCGCGGTCACAGCTCGTCCGGGGCAGGACCGCCGCATCGATCAAATCATCCGCAGCGGGCTGGCCGCCGGTCTCAAGCGCCCTCTCTACGCGAGCGGGAGGCGCCCGTGACTTCGCCCTCGTCCAACCCCGACACTCTCTTCGAGTTCGACCCCGAAGCCGTTGCCGCCCAGATCCGCGCCCAGGGCATGACCGTGCCGCTGCCCCCACAGGCTCAGCACGAACGAGCGGCGGCCGGGCAAGCCACGCCCCACGGCCTGCTGCCCGACACACTCACCGACCGCGGCAACGCCAAGCTGTTCGTCAAGCTCTACGCCAACGACTACCGGCACGTGCCCGGCATCGGCTGGTACCGCTGGGACCGCACCCGCTGGCAGCTCGACGAAGACGACACCGTCCTGTGGGCGGCCGGAGACCTCGCTGAAAACATCGCCACCCATGATCCCCGCGGAGTGTTCACCACCACCGCCCTGCAAAAGCACCGCCGCCGCGCCCTGTCGACCACCGGCATCAACGCCATGCTCGCGCAGGCCAAATCGGCCCCGGGGATGGTCCTCAACGCCGCCCGCCTTGACGCCGACCCCTACGTCCTGTGCACCCCCGACGGCATCGTCGACCTGCGCACCGGAGTGACCAGGGCCCCCGACCCAAACAGGGACTTCCACTCCCGCTCCACTACCGTCGGCCCGAAACCCGTGCCCACTCCACGCTGGGAACGGTTCCTTACCGACACCTTCGGCGACGACGCCGAAGGCCAGGAGATGATCACCTACCTGCAGCTGCTGCTCGGCTACTCCGTCACTGGTGACGTCGGCGGCCAGGTTCTGCCCTTCCTGTTCGGCGCGGGCAAGAACGGCAAATCCGTCCTGTTGGACGTGCTGATGAAACTGCTCGGCGACTACGCTGACGCGGCCCCGCCCGGCTTTCTCATGGCCAAGCCCTACGAGGGCCACCCCACCGACCTCGCCGAACTCCACGGCCGGCGCGTCATCGTCTGCTCCGAAGTCAAACCGGGTGACAAGTTCGACGAGGCCCGCGTGAAGCTCCTCACCGGAGGCGACCGCATCAAGGCCCGTCGTATGCGCCAGGACTTCTTCAGCTTCGAACCCACCCACAAGCTCTGGCTTCTGGGTAACCACCGTCCCGAAGTCGGCACCGGCGGATTCGCCTTCTGGCGCCGTATGCGCCTGATCCCCTTCGAACGCGTCGTCCCCGACCACCGCAAGATCGACAACTTGGCCGACATCCTGGTCACCGAAGAAGGCCCCGGCATCCTCAACTGGCTTATCGACGGCGCCCGCCGCTACCTGGCCGGCGCGCGCGACCTCACCGGTCCGGAACGAGTCCGTATCGCCACCACCGCCTACGCCGAAACAGAAGACCACACCGGCCGCTTCTACGAGGAACGCTGCCTGCTGTCTCCAGAGCTGCGCGCAGAGCAGACCGCTCTGTACGCCGCCTACAAGGCCTGGTGCCAGAATGAAGGAGCACCGGCCATGTCCTCCCGCGCGTTCGCCGCCCGCACCCGAGAACTCGTGGGCCTGGCCTCGCCCAAGGAGATGATCCTGTCCAACCAGCGCAAGCACTACCCGGGCATCGGACTGCTCACCGACGAGGAGAGGGAAGCCGGCTGATGAGTTCCCTGATCACCGAGGACGAGATCAGCCACGAGACCGAACTCGTGTGGCTGGAGGACATCACCACCCTGGACTACGTCCGCCAAAGCCTGGACCGCCTGCCCACCCGCAAGGGCAAGCCCGCCTACCACCGCGACGGCCGCATGGTCGGCTACGCCATCCTCGGCGCCACCGCCAAGCCCTCCCGCGCCTCAGGCACCTTCCGCCGCCGCGTCTTCTGGCTCCTGCCCCACGACCGCGACAGCCAGCCCGACGGCCTGTACGCCAAGAGCGCCCCAGCCGAAGCCGTCGACCCCCGCACCCTCGAACCACGCCTCAAGGGCTCCAAAACCGAACGCTCCGAAGGCGGCCCGCTCTCACCCGCCATACACGAGCACCGCACATCAGCGTGAACAGATCTGTCCACGACCTGCCCGTCAAGCAGTGCCGAGGAGGAAAGCGTGCCCCAGCGGACGATGCAATTCGGCTTGTACGGCGCCCGCGGCGTCAAAGGCCACGAAGCTGTGGCCCGCCAGCTGGACGCCCTCGCAGGCTACGTCGCCACACCTGTCAGCGCCCGCCGCGGCCTGCTCGCCCGACTGCACTACCTGACGCGCACTGATCAAGCCCGCCGACGGGCCCGTGAAGCCGGCCTGACCGTCACCGACCGCACCCTCAAGGCATGGCTCGAGGGTCGACGGTCACCTTCGCGGCAGAACCTGGAGCGCATCGAGCAGGCCTACCGCACGGTGCGGCGGGAGAACGTGGCCCGCTACCTGCTCGCCCGCCTCAACCGCGAGGGCCGCGGCACCCGCGTGGAGATCCACCCGCTCAACCAGTCCCAGGTCTCCCGGCCCCGCCAGCGCGTCGTGGAGTACCGCACGCTGAACGTGCGCCACTGGGACCGCATCGTGCAGGCGTGGGCGGCCGGCGACGAGCGGGAGCTGGACGACGCCTGGGTGGGCCAGATCGTGGACCTCGGCTCCCAGTGGGGCCAGTACGAGTACGTCACCAACATCGGCTTCGCCGCCTGAAACTGCCGGACAGGACCGCCGCCATGACCCAGACCGTGACCATCACCGATGAAATGCCTGACGAGTGGGTGGCCGACGTGGTCGCCGCCGTCGAACGCCGAGGATGGACCGTCCAGGACGCCCACGAGTCCGCGATCATCGTGCAGCTGGGCACCCGGGAAACGGCCGTCCTGGACGCCGACTCCGGATCCGTGCTGGTGATCGGCTGGACCGAGCAGCACGGCATCGACTGGGGCCTCAGCTCGGACGCAGGCGCCACCGTGAACGAGGCGCAGTCGATGACCGAGGAGGCCGCACCGGAAGCCATCGCCGCTGCCGTGGACCGGCTGATGCTCGCTGGCCGCCCCGACGCCCACCTCGTCCAGCACGCGATGCCGGCTACGGCCGCGTCGGCGGCGTGCACCTGCGAGACGGTCCAGCCGTGCGGCGGAATCATCACCGACGCCGAATGCCCCGACCACGGAGCACGCCGCGCGCCGCAGATGTGGTGGCACTGGGAGGGCCCCACCTGCGCCCTGGCGTAGCCGACAGCCGCACCGTCTACCGAGCCCGCCCGTCCTCGGCGGACGTGCCAGGTGCCGTAGTGGCGGGAGGCGGTGTCTGCGGACACCCCGAGCGGGCCCACCACGGGGACCGGGCCGGGCCGTACCGGGCGATCCGGGAGGCATTCGCCGTACTGGAGGAAGAAGCGGCGGCCGGACGCCTGGCCGGGTACGGGGTGGCCACCTGGGACGGCTTCGACGGGGGGTTCACCGTGCCGCTGCTGCGCGCTCTGGCCACCGAGGCGGCGGGCGGAGCCGGACACCACCTGGCCGCCGTGCAGCTCCCGGTCAGCCTGGTGATGATGACGCCCATCGAGCAGGCCCTCAACGGCAAGGGCCCCGTCCTGGCGGCCGCCGACGCCGGACTGCAGGTGATGGCGTCGGCGCCGCTGCACGGCGGCGAGCTGCCGGCGATAGTCGACCAGGAACTCGCCGACCTCATCCGCCCCGGCCTCACCCCCGCACAGGCATGCATCCTGGCAGCAGCGTCATGCCCAGGGGTGACACAGGTCCTCCTCACCGCCTCCAGTGCGCCACACTGGCAGGCAGCCGCCGACGCGGTCACCCAGCCCGCCCTGGACACCGCCCGCCTGCGGAAGGTCACGGATGTACTCGCCTCCCCCTGACCCCGACATCGAGCAGCGCATGCGCGCCCACCACCGCCGCGCGGCCAAGGCCCTGGCCGCCGAGCTGGAGCCGGGCGGCGAGTTCTGGGGCTGGGCCGGGCGCACCCTGGGCGCCCCGGCCCGCACCGCCGCCGGCGAACCCGCGTGGCTCCGGCTCGTGTCCGCCCCGCAGGACAAGGCGTCCGGCAAGCTGTGGGACGGCGCGGTCACCGCGCACAAGGCCCTGGGCGACCTCGACGGACGCCGCCCCGCGCTGCTCGGCGTGCACGACGAGAACGCAGACGGCACCGCCTACCGCGCGGAGCTGTCGGCCCGGGTCAGCGAACCGGTCCTCTCCGACGACCCGATCCTGCAAGACCCGCTGGACCTCCCCGACACCTGGTGGACGGACCTCACGCAGACTCTGGAGAAGCTGGCGGCCGCACCGACCGACCGCATCGCCGTCCGCCCGCAGTACATGGAGCGTGCCATCCCCCAGTACCTGGGCATCCCCGCGCCCGCCGCGCCCTCTTGGCACACCGCCCACGCGGACCTGCACTGGGCCAACCTCACCAACCCCCTGCGGATCCTGGACTGGGAAAGCTGGGGCGCCGCGCCGGCGGGCTTCGACGGCGCCATGCTCTACGCCTACACCCTGCCCCAGCCGGCCACCGCCGCCCGCGTCCGAGCGGCCTTCCCCATCCTGGGCAGCCCGGCCGGCCTCGCCGCCGAGGCGACCGTGTGCGCCATGCTGCTGCAGACCGTGGAGCGAGGCGACAACCTCACCCTCACCAATCCACTCCAGGAATGGGCCGCCGACCTGCGCCATCGAGCCACCAGATGACAACGTGCAGCCGCCACGGCTGGCCGGTCCAGCGCTTGGTGAACTGCTGGTGCGGCAGTCACGGTGCCAGTCCTCGTCTGCCTGTTTCACTCGCCAACGGGAGCCCGTCCGATGAGGCGCCATCTCCCCCGCTCTGCGGTCACGCGATCAGCGAGCACGTCAATGGCCCGTGCTCCAGCGAACGCTGCGGGTGCACAGGCCATTGGCCATGCTCAACGACGTGTGTCAGGCAGGCTGCTCCTGCGTGGTCAGCGCGTTCATGAGGGTGCTGTATTCGTCGGGGTGCTGCTTGCGCAGGATGTCCATGAGCACGCGGGCGCACTGAAGGAAGTCGGCCGGCTCCATCTTCCTGTGTAGAAGGTGCGCGATGAACGGTGCGTCGTAGTACGGCAGCTGGCGCGGCTGACCGTTGTCGTCCAGATCCGCAGCATCCAGCTCAGCGGCAGCTGGAGCTGATGGGCTATTAACGGCGTTAACCCCTGCAGGCGTGAGCGAGCCTGGCTCCGCCGGGCCCGCGGGGGTATTAACGCCGTTAACGCTCGAGGCAGAGGGCGAGCCCGAGCTGGCTGCGTCTGTGGGAGCTTCTGCGCGCCGTCCCACCGCCACGGCGGCCGACAGCCCGGTCTGAGGATCAGCCGCGGCTCGCTGACTGTCCGCGGGGACCGGCAACGGCGCGCGTGATTTCGTCCTGGGGGAGATTGGTCGTGCGGCCCCCTCTTGGGTCCTTCTTCAGCACAGGGGGCCGCACGTGAGTGCGGCGTCGAAGGGCGCCTGTGCTTCCCATGATGACGGACGCCGTACTGCTGAGGAGGGGAAGTGGCGTATCCGCCCCAAAGTGCTGAACCTGTGGCGTCAGCCCTCGGGAACAAGGTGGCGCAGGGTAGCGCACGGTGGCGCATTTGGCCATTGTTCCGTAACTCCATGATCACGTGGCGTGGCGAGCCGCGCTGGGGTCATGCTGGCGGTCCTTCCTGTCAGCGCTTCAGCACCGCTGTCAGAAGGGCAAGTTGTCGTTCTCACTGACAGAAACAGAGTGCGATGTCGAAGAAAGTGGTGACCGTCGTCGTCCTGGCGGCGGTCCTCACGTGGAGCACGGTCATGATCGTGCTGGGGCACGCGGCCGCGGCCGCTGTCCTGCTGCCCTCACTGGGGCTGCTCGTCCAGCAGATCGTCCAGGCCCTTACGGGCTACGACAGCCTTACCCGCCCCGGCGCCGGCCCCGCCGACACCGGCCCCACCGGACCGGATGGCCAGGAGGCGGTCCGATGATGCCGTCCCCGGGCCCGGCCCAGCCC
>NZ_LR732589.1 GCF_902506575.1 Streptomyces mexicanus
TCGTCGTACGACGGCTCGACGTAGGCGACGAGCCGGCCGTTCTCCACCTTCATCGGCGTCATCGAGGTGTCGGCGGGGGACTTCACCCGCCACTTCTCCTTGCCGGTGTCCAGGTTGATCGCGACGATCTCGTTGGCGCCGGTGGTCGCCTCCGTCGGCAGGTACAGGGTGTTCGCGTCGGCGGCCACGCCCCGGCAGCCCTGCAGGTCACGGCTGAGGATCGCCCAGCCGCACTCGGGCCGGAAGCTGCCCTTGACGTCGACCTGGGAGCGCACCGCGCCCTTGGCGTCGAGGGTGGAGATGTTCCAGTGCTTGTTGTCCTCGTCGGTGGAGTACAGCACCAGCGGGTCGACGGAGTAGGTGTGCTGGACCGTCCAGCCCTTGGGGATGGCGCGGGTCCACTTGACCTTGCCGGTGGCCGGGTCGAGTTCCTGGACCTCGTCGTGCTCGTTGGTGCCGCCGGCGCCGCAGGACGCCACCTGGATCAGCCGGGTGCCGCCGGCGAACCCGGACGGGAAGCAGGAGGCGCCGTACCGCTTCTTGTCGAACATCTTGCGGCCGGTGTCGATGTCGTAGGCGACACCGGACTGGGAGCGGCCGACCATCAGCGTCTTGCCGGTGACGGAGAGGTCGATGCTGATCGTGCTGTCGAACAGCTCGCCCTCGGAGAGCTTGGTGCTCCAGCCCTTCTTGCCGGTGTTCAGGTCGATCTGCTGCAGCTGGTTGCAGGTGGCGCGGTCGCTGCTGCCGCTCTCGTAGGCGACGACGACCTTGTCGTCGGCCGACTTGACCGGGGTGACCGCGCAGATCTTCTGCGGAAGGGTGATCGGTGCCCAGGTCGGGTCGCCGTCGCCGACGTTGTAGGCGAAGACCTGCTTGTAGGCGGGCTTGACGACCGTCTTGTCGGTGATCCACATGCCGGGGGCGTCGGCGCCCGAACCGGGCGCGTCGGGGGCCGTCTTGTACCAGAGCACCCGGGCCTCGCCCGGCTTGCGGCCCTCGTTGAGGTTCTCCGGGTCCTTGCCCCCGTCGCCGCTGCCGTCACCGGGGTTGACCGGGGCGTCGGAGGCGCTCGGCGTGCCGGCGCCGTCGCTGTGCCCGGCGACCGGCTTCTTCTCGTCGTCACCGCCGCCGGTCACGGCCCACACGGTGCCGGCGACGACCAGCAGGGCGGCCACGGCGGCGCCGATGACGACCGCGGGCCGGCCCTTGAAGGGGTTGCGGGAGCCACCGGCCGGCGGCGGGGTGCCGGGCCCGCCCGGGAACTGCGGCTGCGGATAGCCGTCCCCGGGCTGCTGCCCGTCCGGGCCCGGCTGCCCCGGCCCGCCCGGCTGCGCGTAGGGGCCCTGCGGCTGTCCGTATGGTCCCGGCTGCTGCCCGTACGGCCCGGGGGCGGGAGCGCCCGGACCGGCGGGGGCGCCGGGCGCGCCGTAGGGACCGGCCTGCGCGCCGTAGGGGCCGGCCGGCTGCTGCGGCTGCGCGTACGGGCCCGGCTGGGCGTACGGGCCGGGCTGCTGCGGGTAGCCGTAGCCGGGCGCCGGCTGCGGC
>NZ_LR732590.1 GCF_902506575.1 Streptomyces mexicanus
CCTCAAGCGCGGGGGCCACCGCCTGTTCGGCGTCGAGCACCCCGCCGGCGTCCGGCGGCCCGCCGACTGGCTCGCCGACACCGGCCCCGGCGGGGGCGGTGCCGGTGGGGCGCGGCGGCGCGTCCGTGCCGGGTGCGCATTCCTCCGGGGGCGGTTTGGAATTCGCCGGTGCGCGGTCCGATGTCGATTCCCTCACTCCCCCCGGCCGTCCGGAATTCAGGGGTGCGTTGCCTAGAATTCGGTGCGGCCACGACACACGAGGGGAGCGGTGACCGTGCGACGGGACTTCAAGGGCCCAGCGGGCTGCCGCTCCGAGCTGGTCATAGGCCAGGAAGAGGCCACCGCGGCGGCGCGTGAGCAGCTCGGCCGGGGCGGCAGTGTGCTGCTGCACGGGCCGGCCGGAATAGGAAAGTCGACCGTGCTGCGGGCATTGGCCGCGGAATACGCCCCGACGGCCCGTACCGTGTTGCGCTGCTCGGCGACCGAGTCCGAATCCCACCTGCCGTTCCTGGCGCTGGCGGATCTCTTCGGGCTGGTGCTGGACGAGGTGTCCGCCACGCTGCCCGCCGCCCAGCGCACCGCGCTGGAGTCGGCGCTCACCGGCCGCGGCGAGTCCACCCTGCAGCGCGACGGTCTGGCGCTGCGCCTGGCGGTGCTCTCCGTGCTGCGCGCGCTGGCCGCCGAAGGCCCGGTCCTGATCGTCGCGGACGACCTGCAGTGGCTGGACTCGGCCAGCGCCGAGCTGCTGGGGTTCGCCGCCCGCCGGCTGGGCGAGACGCCCGTGCGGATGCTGTGCGCGGTGCGCACCGAGGACGAGGACTACGACCGGCACCTGCGCTCCCCCGCGCTCGGCTTCGCCCGCGCGGGAGGTCCCCCCTGCCCGCCCGACACCCTCTCCGTGCGCCTGGGCCCGCTGACCCGCGCCCAGGTCTCCGCGCTGCTGGACCACCGCGGCTACCCCGGCCTGCCCCGCTCCACCGTCCGGGACATCCACCGCACCAGCGGCGGCAACCCGCTGTTCGCCCTGGAGCTGGGCCGCGCCCTGGCCGAGAGCCCCACCCCGCCGCGCCCCGGGGAGCCGCTGCCGGTGCCCACCTCGCTGCGCGCCCTGGTGCTCGACCGGCTGCGGATGCTGCCGGACGAGGCCCGCCGCACCCTGCTCGTGGCCAGCGCGGGCGCCCGCCCCACCCCGGCGCTGCTGCACGCCGCCGGCCGGGTGAACGCCGAGGCGGAGTGCGCCCGCGCCGCCGAACTCGGGCTGCTGGCCACCGAGCCGGAGGGCCCGGCCGTGCGGTTCGCGCACCCGCTGATCTCGGCCGCGCTGTACGCGGAGGCCACCGCCCAGGAGCGCCGGGCCGCCCACGCCGCCCTGTCCACGGCGGCCTCCGACCCCATCGAGCGGGCCCGCCACCTGGCCCTGGCGACCACCGGCACCGATCCGGAGGTGGCCGCCCGGCTCGCCGAGGCGGCCACGCTGGCCCGGGACCGCGGGGCGCCGTCGGTGGCCGCCTCGCTCGGGCTGCTCGCCGCCCGGCACACCCCGGCCGGCGGCGAGGTGGGCCCGGACGAGCGGCGGCTGCTGGCCGCCGAGGACGCCATCACGGCGGGCGAGGTGGACCTGGCCCGGGACATCGCCCGCGAGGTGCTGACCCGGGCCACCGTGCCCGCCGAACGGGTGCGGGCGTGGATGGTGGTGATCGAGGCGGCCGGGCAGGCCCTCGGCGACGTGGACGCCGTCTTCCCGCAGGCCCTCGCCGACGCCGGCGACGACCCGCGGCTGCTCGCCCTGGTCCACTACCAGCTGGCCTGGCGCGGCCTGGTCGTGGGCGGCGACTTCGCCGAGGCCCGCCGGGAGGCCGCGCACGCCGCCGAGCTGGCCGCGCGCGGCGGGGACCGCCGTACCGAGCTGATGGCGCTGGCCTTCCAGGCGTCCACCGAGACCCTGATGGGCCATCCGGACGCCGCGGCCACCATCGCACGCGCGATGAGCGAGCCCCAGGACCCCTATGTGGCCTGCCACCACAACGGCGTCGGCTCGGCCCGTTTCCGCTTCCTGCTGATGAGCGACCGGCTCACCGAGGCCCGGGCGACCATCACGGCGCTGCTGCGCGAGGTGCGGCGGCGCGGCATGGTCGAGAGCGAGGTGCACTACCTGCGGTCCCTCGCCGAGACCGAACTGCGCGCCGGGCACTGCGGGCGGGCCCTGGACCTGGCCCGGGAGAGCCTGCGGCTGGCCCGGGACACCGGCATCGGCGAGGGCGCCTCGGCGATGCTGGCCTCCCTCGCCGAGGCGTCCGGCGGCGACACCGGCGCGGCGCTGGCGCTGGCCGGGGAGGCGGTGCGGCTCGCCGAGGAGGACGGCGACCAGATGTACCTCTCGCGGGCCCTGGCCGCCCTGGGGCACGCCCGGTTCGTGGCCGGGGACGCGCCGGCGGCGGTCGCGGCGCTGCGCCGGGTGCGGGAACTGGAACCGGCGCTCGGCATCACCGACCCGGCCCGCGGCCGCTGGCACGGCGACCTGGCCGAGGCGCTCGTGCTCACCGGGGAGGTGGCGGAGGCGCAGCAGGTCATCGACGTGGCCCGGCAGCAGGCGCTGCGGCTGGACCGGGAGGGCGTGCTGGCCGTGCTGGACCGGGCCGAGGCGCTGGTGCGGGCGGCCCGCGGCGAGACGCGGGCCGCCGTCGCCCAGCTGACGTCCGCGCAGGACCGGCTGGCCAGGCTCGGCATCGGCCTGGAGGAGGCGCGGGCCGCGTTCGCGCTGGCCCGGCTGCGGACCAGCGGGCGGCCCGGCCCGACGTCGTACGACGAGGCGGCGCGCCTGTTCCGGCGGTGCCGTGCGCTGCCGTGGCTGCGCCGGGTGGAGGCCGCCGCGCTGGACCGCCCCGCGCCGCCCGAGCAGGTGCCGGCGGCGCTGGAGGGGCTGGCGTCGATGGAGCGTCAGGTCGCCTCGCTGGTCATGGAGGGCGCCACCAACCGGGAGATCGCGGCGCGACTGTTCGTCAGCGTCAAGACGGTGGAGGCGACTTTGACCCGGGTGTACCGCAAGCTGGGGATCCGTTCGCGGGTGGACATCGTCCGATTGGCGGCGGCCCGGCGCGCGAAGTGAGCGCGGCGCGGGTTGACTGACGGCGTGGATCCAGTGAGGGCCGCCGCCGGCGGACCCCGGACCGGCCGAGGACGTCCCCGGCCGGCCTGGGGGTCGGCCGGGGGCGGTCAGGGACGACCGAGGGGTTCGACCGCGAGGTGACGACCGAGGGTTTTCCCTGCCCAACCCCCTTAGGGGGTTCCCTCATTGGAGGCGGGTGGGGCGACCCCTACCGTGAACGGCGTGCCGCTCGCCCGGGCACACGGGAGCTGGCTCTTATACACAACTGACGCTGCCGACGGCCCCCTACGTGGAGATCTCGTGGGGGGCGGCGTGCGTATACAACAAAAACAGTATGGAGGACGTCG
>NZ_LR732591.1 GCF_902506575.1 Streptomyces mexicanus
AGCGGGGGCGGTGGGCCGGGGGCCGTCGCGGGTCAGCCGGCGTCGGTGACGTGGGCGAGGAAGGAGGCCAGGCCGGCCTGCATGCTCGCGTAGTCCGCGGCCGGCCCGATCGGTGTCCTGGCGAGGTGGTCGCGGACCGGCGCCAGCAGGGTGTCGACCGCGCGTTTGGCCGCGCGGATCGCCGCCGGCGGCTGGGCCGTGATCGAGGCGACGACAGCGGCGACGGCCTCGTCCAGTTCGGCCTCGGGGACATGGCTGGAGGCCAGACCGAGCCGTACCGCCTCGCGGCCGTCCACCAGCCGTCCCGTGAACAGCAGGTCACGGGCCACGGCGGGGCCGGTGAGCAGCGAGATCCGGGCGGCGAAGGCCGGCGGCACCAGGATCCCCCAGCGGGCGACGGGCATGCCGAGCCGGGCGTCGTCGGCGACGACGCGCAGGTCGCAGGCGCACGCGAGCTGGCAGCCCGCGCCCGCGGCGGTGCCCCGGACGCGTGCGACGACGGGCACGGGAAGACGCTCGACGGCCGTGAGGGCGCTCTCCATCGCGGCGAAGGCCGCGTCGATGTCCGCGGGATCGGCGGACAGCCATTCGCGCATGTCGGAGCCGGCGCTGAAGAAGCTGCCGCCCGCACCGGAGAGGACGACCGCACCGAGCGTGGGATCGTCGGCCAGGTCCTCGAACAGCGTGGCCAGGGCGCGCCAGTCGCGGCCGGCCAGCGCGTTGGCCCGGCGCCCGGTCCCCACCCGCACGGTCGCGACGCCGCCGTCCCGCTGGACGCCGACCGCACCCGAACCGCCGGTCACCGTACCGCTCCGGTGGCACGCAGTTCCTCGATCTCACGTGCGCTGTACCCGGTCTCGGCGAGCACGTCGTCGGTGTGCTGACCGAGCAGCGGGGGAGCGGTGCGTATACGGGCCGGGGTGGCGCTCAGCTTGAGCGGGGAGCCGACCGTGCGCAGTTCCCCGGCCTTGGGGTGGCGCAGGACGCACACCATCTCGCGGGCCAGTGCCTGCGGGCTGCTCAGTGCCTGGTCGACGGTGCTGATCGGCGCGCACGGCACCCCGGCGGCGTCCAGCGCCTCCGCCCAGGCCGCGCCGGAGCGCCGGGTGAGCGCTGCCTCCAGCAGCGGGACGAGTGCCTCGCGGTGGCGCACACGGTCGGGGTTGGTGGCGAACCGCGGATCGTCGGCGAGCTGTGGCTCCCCGATGACCTCGGCGAAGCGCCGCCACAGCCTGTCGTTCCCCGCGGCGACCATCAGATGGCCGTCGGCGGTGGCCAGGGCCTGGTAGGGGACGATCGCGGGGTGGGCGGAGCCGTACGGCCCGGGGGTGTCACCCGTGGCGAAGTATCCGCCGGCCACGTACGTGAGCCAGGCCAGCTGCCCGTCGAGCAGGGAGACGTCGACGTGCTGGCCGCGGCCGGTGGCGCGGCGGGCATGGAGCGCGGCGAGGATGCCGATGACTGCCCACATGCCGGCGCCGATGTCGGCGGTGGCCACGCCGGGGCGCATCGGGGGCCCGCCGCGTTCGCCGGTGATGCTCATCATGCCGCTCTGCGCCTGGGCGATCGCGTCGTACCCGGGCCGCGCGGCCCACGGACCGGTCTGGCCGTAACCGGATATCGACGCGTACACCAGGCCGGGGTTGCGGGCGGACAGTTCTTCGTAGCCGAGACCGAGGCGGGCGGCGGTGCCGGGGCGGAAGTTCTCCACCAGGACGTCGGCGCGCTCGGCGAGCCGCAGCACGCACTCGCGCCCCCGCTCCGCCTTGAGGTCGACGCACACGCCGCGCTTGTTGCGGTTGGCGGCGAGGAAGTAGGCGGCTTCGGTGCCCTGGAACGGCGGCCCCCACTGCCGGGTGTCGTCGCCGTCCTTGGTGTCCTCCACCTTGACGACGTCGGCGCCGAGGTCCGCCAGGACCATCGTCGCCAGCGGGCCGGACAGGATACGGGAGAGATCGAGGACGCGGGTTCCACGGAGGGCGCCGGGAGCGGCGTTCGCGGAAACCGATGCCTTGGACGCTGTCATGCCTGCGCGGTGCCTTTCTCGAGCGGGCGTGGGCCCGGGCCCCGAAACGGATCGCCCGAAAGGCGATCGCCCGAATCGGACGGACCGGATCGGATCGACCGGATCGGATGGGCCGACTGGGCGAAAATTGGATGGACCACTGGACCACTGGACCGTGGGCTAGAGTGTTGGACGGGTCCGAACCGATGTCAAGAGCGGCGTCGGGGTCGGGGGGACCGGACGGGGAAAGGATCTGCGCCGTGACGGATTCGCTGCGCCCGCTGACACGCCCGCGTCTGTACGAGCAGGTGGTCGACAGGCTGCGGGAGTACGTGCACAAGGAGCACCTGCACGCGGGAGACCGGCTTCCCCCGGAACGGGATCTCGCGGACCGGCTCGGCGTCAGCCGGACCTCCGTCCGGCAGGCGATCGTCGCCCTGGAGGTGCAGGGCCTGGTCGAGGTACGGCACGGCGGCGGCACCTACCTCCTGCGGGACCGGCTGGACGCCGAACCGCTGGAGGCGATGATCGACCGGCAGCGCCGGCTTCCCGACGTGCTGGACGCCCGGGACGCGCTCGAGACCAAGCTCGCCTTCCTCGCCGCGACACGCCGGACCGAGGACGACCTTCGAGAGATCGACGCGGCACTGACCGCGATGGCCGAGGCCGTCGAGCGGGGCGAGCTGGGGGTCTCCGAGGACAAGCGGTTCCACGCCGCCGTCACCGCGGCCGGGCACAGCCCCCTGCTCGCCGCGTTCATGTCGGAGATCTCCCTGCCCATCGCCGAGAGCAGGGAGGAGTCACTGCGCCAGCCGGGCCGTCCGGCCCGCTCCCTCGAGCAGCACCGGGCCATCGCCGAGGCCATCCGCGCGGGCGACGGCGAGGCGGCGGCCCGGGCCATGCACCACCACGTGGTCACCGTCGGGCACGTCAAGCTGCTGGACTGGCAGGCCGAAGCACTGGGCTGACCCCGCCGACCGGGCAGGACTGCCGGGGTCGGCGGGTGCGGCGCCCGTTCAGTCGCGCCCGGATCCGGGACCGTACAGGGCGGCGATGTCCTGGGACGCCGCCCACCGGGTGTACGTGGGGGACTGGGGCCAGCCCTCGGGGGAGTCCTGCCACTCCTCCTGCCGGCCGTAGGGGAGGATGTCGATCAGCGCGAAGGTGTGACCGAGCTGCTCGGTGCCCCGGCCGTCGGTGTGCCAGGTGCGGTAGACGGTGTCGCCGTCGCGCAGGAACACGTTGACCGCGAATCCGCCGTCGGGCGGTGCGCCGACATCGGCTCCGAAGGAGCTGCCCGCCGTCGAGTACCACGTCATCCTGTTGCCGACCCGCTGCTTGTAGGCGAGTGCCTCCTTGATCGGACCCTGGGTGACGACGACGAACCGCGCGTCGTAGTCGTCCAGGAACTCCAGCCGGGTGAACTGCGACGTGAAGGCCGTGCAGCCCGGACATTGCCATACCTTCCCGGCGAACCACATGTGGTGGTAGGTGATCAGTTGGCTCCTGCCGTCGAACACGTCCACCAGCCGAACGGGGCCGTCCTCGCCCTCGAGGGTGTAGTCGGGCATCTCGACCATCGGCAGGCGGCGGCGCTCGGCGGCGATGGCGTCCAGCTCCCGTGTCGCGGCCTTCTCGCGGACCCGCAGCTCCTGGAGGCGGCGTTCCCAGGTCGCGGCGTCGACGACGGGGGGAAGTGCGTGGGTGCTCATGGTGGCCTCACAGAACTCGTGCTCAGCTTTTCGCCTGGTTGCAGGGGTAGACCCCGGCAGCCCCTGGAACTCATCGGCGGCCGAGCGGGCGAGCGACCGGGCGGCCGAGCGGCCGGGCGGCCGGGCGAGCGGGCGGCCGGGCGAGCGGGCGACCGGGGACCCGGGTGGCCGAGCACCGCCCGCACCAGGCCCGAGGCGCCGGACATCCACGCACCCGGTGGTCCGTGCGGTGGTGGGTTGCCCTATCACGCCGAACGGTGTCATGGGCTCGGTTCGGAAAACTCGGGGAGGCCGCTCGGCGGGCCGGGACAATGGGTGTGTCACGGCGGGACCCGGTGACGGGCACACATGTCACCGCAGTGCTGCGCCTGCCACGGCAACGGACGAGAACCGAGAGCGGCAACCGCCTTCCGTCGAGGGGGTGGTGCGCGCCGGTCGGGAGGGAGCGACGTGGGTTGTGCGCATGCCGTGGGCTGCCCCCTTTTCCCCTTGCTCAAGTTGAGCCTGAAAGGGTGGCGCGACTACTACTGCGACAGCGACGACCGGTGGCGTGAGTGCGCGCGCTATCAGTTGGCGCAGAGCGGCGAGCGCGTGCCCATCAGCCTGCTGCCCAACGGAGCCAGTGCACGACACCTGGAGGACATGGCCGGCACCGATCGATCCGGCACCGACCGGCCCGTCACCGACCGATCCGGCACCGACAGGCCGGTCACGGACCGATCCGCCACAGGCAGGCCCGACACCGACCGACCCGCTGTCGTCG
>NZ_LR732592.1 GCF_902506575.1 Streptomyces mexicanus
CGGGTGGTCTGGACGTGTGTTCATCCGAGGGCCGCCAGCCGGGTCCGGGGGTCCTCGGCCGCGGTGCCGGCCACGTGGGTGTGCGGCACGGCCCCGACGGACGCGGCCAGCGCGCCGGCCAACCAGCCCGGCACGGGTGCGGCGCCCTGCTGCCGCCGTGCCGCGCGCACGTCGTAGCCGCGGTGCAGCGCCTGGTCGTACAGCGGTGCCCAGAACGCTCCGTGCCGGGTCGCGAACGGCTCGGTGCACAGCAGCAGGGCCCGCCCGGCGAGGGTCTCGGCCAGGGCGGCCGCCGTCGAGGCGGCCGGGTGGAACAGGCTCTCGGGCAGTCCGGCCCGCGCCGCGGCCCGCGCCAACCGGTCCCGCACCCCGGGGAGTTGGTCCTCGGCCAGGGTGAGTACCGGCAGCGCGTGCCGTGACGTCCTGCTGCCGCGCCGGGGCCGCAGGTCCTCCAGGTGGACCGGGTGCCCGCCGGCCGGGGCGGGCTCCGTCCGGGGCGGCGGCGCGGACGCCAGGCCGAGCGGGGCCCGCAGCGCCGCGTTCTCCGGTTCGCCCCGCACCAGCGCGTAGGCGAGGGAGCCGTCGGCGAGGCCCGTCACCCGCTGCTCGGGCGGCAGTTCCCGCACGGCCACGGTGGTGCCGTGCTCGGTGCCGGCGCGCAGGACCCGGGCCAGCGCCGCCGGGTCGCAGTCCGCGGGCACCCCCACGGCCCGCACCGCCGAGCGCCACGACGCCCGCGCGGCCTGCCGCAGCCGCTGGGCGCTGTCCAGCACGTCCCGTGCGTACGGCAGGAGGGACAGGCCGAACTCGGTGGTCGTCACCTGCCGCCGGGAGCGGTCGAAGAGCACGCCGCCGAAGTGCTCCTCCAGGGTCTTGACGCGCCGGCTCAGCAGCGGCTGGGCGATGCCGAGCCGGTCGGCCGCCCGGGAGAAGCTCGCCTCGTCGACGACCGCGACGTAGGCCGCGAGGTGTGCCAGCAGATCCATCCTGCCTTCATATCAATGAGTTATGAGTGGTTCAAAGTTTCCTCTTGGACATGAGAGGAACACGGCTGCTTCTCTGGCTCCGTCGAACCCGGTACGACCTATCACCCCCCGACGGACCCTGGGAGACCTCTGCCATGACCCACCCCACCTCTTCGACTCGGCGCGGCCTGCTCAAGGCGGGCCTCGCCGCCTCGGCCGCCGTTCTCGCCCCGGCCGTCTCCTCCGGCACGGCCGCGGCGGCGCCCGGCCGGGTGCGGGACACCGAAGACCGGCTGAGCGATCTGGAACGGCGCTACGGCGCCCGGCTCGGCATCTGGGCCCGCAACACCCGCACCGGGCACGTCGTCGCCCACCGGGCCGGCGAACGCTTCGCGATGTGCTCGACGTTCAAGGCGTTCGCCGCCGCCGCGATCCTGCGCGACCAGGACCGCTGCGCCCCGCTGGACCGCCTGATCGCCTACCCGCCGGCCGACCTGCTGCCGAACTCGCCGCGCACCGAGGAGCACACCGGCACCGGGATGACGGTGGGCGAGCTGCGCGCCGCCGCGATCCAGTACGGCGACACCACCGCCGGCAACCTTCTGCTCCGTCAGATCGGCGGTCCGGCCGGACTGACCCGGTTCTTCCGTTCGCTCGGCGACCCGGTGAGCCGGCTCGACCGCTGGGAGCCCGACCTGAACACCGCGATCCCGGGCGACCCTCGCGACACCACCACCCCGCAGGCGCTCGGCCGCACCCTGGAACGGCTGACCCTCGGCGACGCCCTGACCGGCGCGGACCGCACCCGGCTCGTGGACTGGATGAAGGGCACCACCACCAGCGCCGAACGCTTCCGGGCCGGACTGCCGCAGGGCTGGGTCGTCGCGGACAAGACCGGCACCGGCGACTACGCCAGCGCCCACGACGTGGGGGTCGCCTGGACCACCCGGAACACACCCCTCGTGCTGACCGTCCTGTCGTCCAGGGCGACGGCGGACGCGCCGGTGGACAACGCCCTGATCGCCGACGCGGCGCGCATCGTCGCCCGCGGCCTCGCACCGGGCGAGTGACCGGCGCGGCGGCTGCGCCGGCCGGGCCGGCGCGGTGTGGGTCGGCCGGGCATGGGCGGTTGAGCTCGGGCGGTGGGGCGGTGAAGGGTCGGCGGAGCATGAGGCGCCGCGGCTCGGGCGGCGGGCGCTGTGGGCCAGCAGGGCGTGGCCTCGGCCGACGCGGTCGCGCGGCGCTCTCGGTCGACGCTGCCGCCGGAAAGGCGTGGCAGGAGGCGGCACGAGGCGGCGCCGTACGGCTTCAGGGAATCTGCACAACGAATGCGCAATCGACGCGCGATGTGCGCCACTTCACCGCCCCGGAGCGCGGAGTGAGGTGGCCACGGCGGGTGAAGCGTCGCCCGCGCGGGCCGGCGCCGCCTCCGCAGGGCCCGGATCATGGAGAAGCTGCCACCGATGCGTGATCGTTCCTGCACGGATGCGCAACCCGTGACGCCCCGACCACCGTGCGGCAGGGTCTTGTGGTTGGAGGCCCACGCCGCGTCGTGCTTTGATCACAGGCACCGCCCAGGAGTTACCCGGCCCTGATGGGGCCCGGTTCGGCCTGTCGGCGGCCGCGGCCCCGTACGTCTGTCCCCAGCGGGTCCGCTCCCCCGTGAACCATGATGAAGGGAAGTCTCCTCATGAACACCGCTCCCCGGATCGAGACCGCCGAGATCTCCGACACCGAGCTGGACGCCGTCGCCGGTGGTCTGGGCGTGCAGGCCGACGCCGGTGTGGGCGTCATGGCCGGTGTCGGCGTCGGCGCCGCGGGCGTCCTGGCCGAGGTGGGCGCCGCCGGGCACGCGGCCCTGGGCGTCGGCCAGTTCTCCCAGGTCCAGGCCGACGTCGCCGTCTGACCTGCCCGAGCTGCCCCGGCACGGTCGACGCGGCCGCTTCCCTGCCCAGGGGAGCGGCCGCTCACGTGTGCAGGGGCGAACGCGCCGTGGGGGTCAGCCGGTAGGCCTCCGCCAGGTCCCGCACCTCCACGGAGACGAAGGCACGGTCCGCACGGTCGGCCGGCAGGTGCCTGGTCACCAGGGCCAGGACGCTCTCGGACAGGTGGGCTTTCAGCGCGTCCGGCCGTCCCGGCATGAGGCCGATCTCGACGTGCACGAACACGCTCTCCTCATCGGTCTCGTCCCCGACGTGGGCCTCGGCCGGGCGGAAGAAGGTCTTGCACACACCCGTCGAACCGGTCTCTTCCAACACCAGCGGGTGCAGTTCCTTGATCAGGGCGCCCCGGTCGAAGGAATCGGCCAGCTGCGAGGAGTAGTCGATGGTGAGGTGCGGCATGAAAAACCTTTCGCGCATCTGGTTTTCTCAGGCAACTATTTTCGCGCGAGGCCCCTCTGCCCCCACCCCCGGGGTC
>NZ_LR732571.1 GCF_902506575.1 Streptomyces mexicanus
GCGGGCGGCCGGGGGTCGGCGCGGCGGGGGGCGCGCGCGGGGGTCGGGGCGCCGCCCTGGGCGCCCCGGTGGGCGGGCGGCGGGGCGCCGGCGCCGGGGCCGCATCGGCGCGCCCCCGGCCCCCCCGCGGCCCGGGGGCGGGGGGATAGGAGGCGCCCCGGCGGCAGGCGGGGGGGCCCGGGGGGCTGGAGTGCGGCCGATGCGTGCCCGGCGTCAGCGCCCCGCTGCCCGGCAAGTGGGACGACAAGGGCGACGCCCGGATCGCCGCCTTCGCGCACTACGACGAGGCCCACCGCCCGGCCGACGACGTGCTCACCGAGCAGGAGATCGCAGAGGTGGAGCGCTGGCCGCTGTCGGACGCACAGCGCACCGTGCTGCACTGGGCCGAGCACGCCGAACTGCGCGAGTACGACGACGGGTTCTGGGCCCTGGACTGTGTCCCGGACCGCTGGGACGTCAACAAGCGCGTGGCCCGCGCGCGGGTGACCGGACTGTGGGCGGCCGGACTGCTGGACGTGCACCTGGACAGCTCCGGCCGCCGCCTCGTGAAGTCGCAGAAGGGACGCCGAGTGGCCCGTCTCCTGGGGCGCGCCGAGCGCCAGGGCGTCGCCGAGGCCGCAGCGAAAGACGCCAAGCTCACCCCGCTCCCCAAGCGCAGCGGCGGCTACCCGCTGCTGTCCGAGGGGCGCTACTTCAAGGGCGAGCAGCAGCCCGCCGACGACGCATCCCCGGCGGAGCCTACGGCCGTTCCCGCGCCCGCCCAGGCTGCCCCGCCGGCGGCCGCCGCCGTGCGCGCCGACCAGCCCCTGTTGCGGCGCCTGTTCGCCCCGCGCACCGCTCTCGAACAGCGCCCTGCGCACGACATCCGCACCGTCATCCGGAGGCCCCAGCGGGTGCTCACCGATGAGGAGCGCGAGCGGGTACGGGACACGGCCCTGCTGAACCTGCAAGGCGCTCTGATCATGGGCATCACCGACCCGGTCCCCAACCCCTCGCCCATGCCGGAGGAGGCGGGCGCGTGGGTGCGCGAGCACGTGTGGCCCGAGCACTTCCAGAAGATCGAGCGCAAGTATCCGCATGGCTTCGCGCGCTGGAGCATGTGCGAGCGGGGCACCTGCTGGAACTGCCTCTCCGGGCGGTGCGATCTGTGCGTGCACCGGCAGAAGGGCGGCCCGGACGTCGACGACAACCGGGACTGGGTGCGCAACCAGGAGGGTCGATTCATCGCCCCGCTCATCCTGCGGCCCGGCGGAGAGTCGTGCGTGTGGTGGTGCCGGTGCGCCTGCCCCAAGGACGGCCCAACTCCCGCCCGTCCGGCGCCGAAGGAGGCACCCGCTCCGGCCGATCCGCCGGCGACGCCCGCGCCCGCTCCGGCGCCAGCCGCGACGCCGGTTCGGGCACCCGAAGAAGGCGCCCTCCAGGCCACTTTGTGGTGACGCGGGGGGCTCCGCCCACCCGCACCCCCCGGCCCTCCCTCGGAGGGGGCAGGGGGGTGCGGGCGGGCCTGCTCCAGGGCCGGGTGCGCGCGCA
>NZ_LR732692.1 GCF_902506575.1 Streptomyces mexicanus
CCTGGTCGACCGCGCAGTTCCAGCCGGAGCCGCGCAGCGTCAGCTTCAGCTTGTGGCTCCGCTTGTTCAGCGCCCGCCTCGTGGAGGGCGGGGGCGGGCAGGGCTGAACGGTCACCGGCCGGCGGCGCGGGCCACCGCGAGCGCCTGTTCGGCGTACCCGCGACCGAACAGCACGGCGTGCACCAGCAGGGGGAACAGCTGGTGCAGCCCGATCCGTTCGGTCCAGCCGTCGGCCAGGGGCGCGACCTCCTGGTAACCGGCCAGCACCCGTTCCAGGTACGGGCAGCCGAAGAGGTGGAGCATGGCCAGGTCGGTCTCCCGGTGACCGCCGTGCGCGGCCGGATCGATGAGCCGGACCTGTCCGTCCGCACCCCACAGGACATTTCCGTTCCACAGGTCGCCGTGCAGCCGCGCGGGCGGTTCGGCGGGTCCGGCCAGCTCCGGCAGCCGGTCCAGGACGCCTTCGACCGCGGCGGCCTCGGCGGCGCGCAGGGTGCCGGCGTCGACCGCGCGGCGCAGATAGGGCAGCACCCGGTGCTCGGCGTACCAGCGCGGCCAGTCGGAACCGGGGGCGTTGCGCATCGGAGCGAGCCCGATGTACGCCCCCTCGGGGCCGCCCGGGGGCGGCGCCCCGAACGCGGGTGCCCCGGCGGCGTGCAGCGCGGCGAGGTCCCGGCCGAACCGGACCGCGGCCTGCTCGGAGGGCCGGCCGGCGGGCACGCGCTCGGTGACCAGCCAGCGTCCGTCGTGCCCGTGGACGGCGGGGATCCGGACCGTGCCGGCGGCGGCCAGCCAGCGCAGCCCCGCCGCCTCCGCGCGCAGGGCGTCCGGCTGGTCGCCGTGCTTGACCATCACCGTGCGGCCGTCGTCCAGCGACACCTCGGTGAGCGTCGCGGAGAGCGGGCGCCACGAGGCCGCGGTGCGCCCGGTGAAACGGGAGGCCGCGGCGTCCGGAGTGCCGGGGGCGCCCCGGGCGTCCGGGGTGTCGGAAGATCCCAGGGCCTTCCCCTCCGCTGCCCCCGGGGCGGCCTCCGGGGCCCCCGAGGTCTTCGTGGTCTCCGGGGCGCCGTCCGGCGGGCCCGCCGTCACGACGGCAGGTGCTCGCGGACCCAGGCGAGCAGGCCGGGCACCGCGGCCTCGATCATGGCCAGCACCTCGTCGAACCCCTCCGGACCACCGTAGTACGGGTCGGGCACGTCGAGATCGCCGGTCGCCTCCGGGTCGAAGGAGCGCAGCATCCGTACCCGGGACGGGTCGTCGACGAGGCGGCGCAGCGCCTTCTCGTGGCCGCGGTCCATGGCCAGGAACAGGTCGGCGTCCAGGTGTTCGGCGCCGACCTGCGCGGCGACGTGCTCCACCGGGTAGCCGTGCCGGGCCAGCACCTCGCCGGCCCGTTCGTCGATGGCCTCCCCGACGTGCCAGGGACCGATCCCGGCACTGGTGACCCGCACCGACCCGTCCAGCCCCGCCCGGCGCAGGTGCTCGGCGAAGACCAGAGCCGCGGACGGCGACCGGCAGATGTTCCCGCTGCAGACGAAACAGATGTGCACGGGCTCCAGAGTACGGGGATGCGCGGTGTGCCACGCACCGACGGTGCCCCGGCCGCGGACGCGCACCGAGGGGGCGGGCCGGTACGAGGGCAGGAGGAGGCGGGTGCGGCGAAGGGAGGCGTGCGCCCCGCCCTCCCCGGGATCAGCAGCCGGCTGGATCGGCCCGGTCGACTCAACCGGCCCGGTCGGCCGCCACGGTCCGATCGGCTTCACCGGCTCGATCGGCACCACCGGCCGGACCCCTCGTCGCCGTCTCCCGGTACGCCGCCCAGGCCCGCTCCCGCAGATCCGCACAGCACAGGACGTCCACGGCGGTGCACGCCAGCGCCTCCGTGACCGCCCGCAGCACCTCGCGGGCGCGGGCGGAGGCCGAAGCCTCGGCGAACTCGGGCGTGTGGTCGGAGCCGTTCTCGTCCATGATGGCGACGAACGGATGGATGGCCGGCAGCCGGGTGCTGACGTTGCCGATGTCCGAGGAGCCGAGGTACACGCCGGGAACGGGCGGTGTCAGGGTGATGCCCGCGCGGGCCAGGTGCGCGGCGAAGCGGCCGGAGAGGACCTCGCTGTCACGGAAGTGCTCGTAGCGGACGGTGGCCCGCTCCACGGTGACCCGGGTGCCGGTCGCCTGGGCCACGCCCTCGGCGCAGGTGCGCAGTTGCCCGCTCAGGTCGTCCAGCGCGGCGGTGGTCGCCGCCCGCAGACCGAAGAGTCCCTCTGCGAACTCGGGCACGATGTTCGTCGCCGTGCCGCCGTGCGTGACGATGCCCTGGATGTGCGAGGCTTCGGGCAGCCGACGACTCAGCGCGTGCAGCACGTTGAACAGTTCGACCAGCGCCGCCAGCGCGTCGATCCCCTCGGTGGGGTTGCCGGTGGGATGGGCGGCCCGGCCGTGGAAGCCGATGCGGTACTGCTCCTGCGCGGTCAGCGGCGCCCAGGTCCAGTCGTAGACGCCCGGATGGAACATCAGCGCGGCGTCGACGTCGTCGAACACCCCGGCTTCCACCTCCAGTGCCTTGCCGCCACCGCCTTCCTCGGCGGGCGTGCCCACGGCCAGTACCGACCCGTCGAGTTCGTCGCGGACCGCGTGGACGGCCAGTGCGGCGCCCAGCCCCGCGGCCGCGATCAGATTGTGCCCGCAGGCGTGCCCCAGCCCGGGCAGCGCGTCGTACTCCAGCAGCAGGGCCACCGTCGGCCGCCCCCGGCCCGAACGGGCCGTGAACGCGGTCGGCAGGCCGGCCACCTCCCGTCGCACCTCGAGCCCCGCGCGCTGCAGTTCACCTGTCAGCAGGGCCGCCGCACGGTGCTCGGCGAACGCGTACTCGGGGTCCGCGTGCAGCGCCGCCGCGACGTCCCACACGGACTCGGCACGGTCGGCGACCGCCTCGCGGACGCGGGCGTGGACGGCGTCGGATGTCCGGGACACGCAACCTCCTGGGAACCGGGTGGACATGGGGCAGTCCGGTGCGCGCCGGGCGCGCGCACCCGGGCCGGGTTCCACCGAGCGGGTGCCCGACACCACCGGCCGGGTTTGGAACGCCGGCCGGGTGCAACACGTTCGGTGGACCCGACGGCCCGCGACCGCTCCGGAAGGGTCACCACGTCGGCCCGTGCCCGCCGCGTGTCCGCGGGCCGTCGCACCCGAGACCTGGAGGAGCGAGGAACGATGGATCACTCATGCGTACCCGTGCTGGAGGCCCTGCAGGAGTTCCGGCGCCGCGGCGACGTCGCGTACGGTCCGCCGGGACACAAGCAGGGACGCGGCACGGATCCCCGCGTGGCGGAGATCCTCGGCATGGACGTCTTCCGCTCCGACGTGCTCTCCCTGAACGGACTGGACGACCGGCGCCAGTCGCAGGGCGTGCTCAGCCAGGCCCAGGAGCTGATGGCCGACGCGGTCGGCGCGGACCAGGCGTTCTTCTCGACCTGCGGCAGCTCCCTGTCGGTGAAGACCGCGATGCTCGCGGTGGCGGGTCCGGGGGAGAAGCTGCTGCTGTCGCGCAACGCCCACAAGTCGGTGATCTCCGCGGTGGTCATCAACGGCGTGGAACCGATCTGGGTGCACCCCAAGTTCGACGCCGGCCGCCACCTGGCCCATCCGCCCGAGCCCGACGACGTGCGGCGACGGCTCCAGGAGCACCCGGACGCCAAGGGCATGCTGCTGATCACGCCCACCGACTGGGGCACGTGCGCGGACATCAGGGCCGTGGCGCAGGTCTGCCACGAGTACGACGTGCCGCTCATCGTCGACGAGGCGTGGGGCGCGCACCTGCCCTTCCACTCCGGCCTGCCGTCATGGGGCATGGACGCCGACGCCGACCTGGTCGTCACCAGCGTGCACAAGATGGGCGGCGCGATCGAGCAGAGTTCGGTCTTCCACCTGCAGGGCGACCGGATCGAGCCGGAGGTGCTCAAGCAGCGCGAGGATCTGCTCGGCACCACCAGCGCCTCCTCGCTGGTGTACGCCGCGCTGGACGGCTGGCGCCGCCAGATGGTGGAGCAGGGACACGAACTGCTGGACGCGGCGATTCACCGGGCCGAGCGGATCCGGGCGGCGGCCGGTGACCTGCCCGGGCTGCGGGTGATGGGCCGCGAGGTCGTCGACGAGGGACACGCCGCCGACCTGGACCCGTTGAAGATCGTCATCGACGTGCGCGAACTGGGCGTCAGCGGCATGCAGGCGGCGGAGTGGCTGCGCGCCCACTGCCATGTGGACGTGGGAGGTTCGGACACCTGCCGCATCAGTGCCTCGATCACCCATGCCGACGACGACGAGACGGAGAAACTCCTCGTCGACTCCCTGCGCTCGCTCGTCGAGGGCGCCGAGTCCATGGAGCGGCTGCCCGAGGTCCATCTCCCCGAACCGTCGGCCCTCGACCTCGAGCAGGCACTCCTTCCGCGTGACGCCTTCTTCGGCGCCGCCGAGTCGGTGCCCGCCGACCGAGCCGCCGGGCGCATCGCGGCGGAGATGATCAGCCCCTACCCGCCCGGCGTGCCCGTCGTCGCACCCGGAGAGGTGATCACCGACGAGGTGCTGGACTCCCTCCGCTCGGGCGTGGCGCACGGCTTCCTGATCCCGGACGCGGCGGACCCCACACTGGAGACGCTGCGCGTCGTGGCGCGCCGGTGACGACCACCGCCTCCACCGTCTCAGCGGTTGGCCGCGCCGATCCGTCGGCGGCGCGGTTCCGCTGACCGCCGGGGCGCCCTCGGCGGTGGCCGGCAGCTCGGCGGCGCCGCAGTCGAGGCGCACCGGGGCACACGACACGTTCAGCGCCTCCGGGCTGCGGCGCCACCGGGACCGTCTCCTCCCTCTTCCGGACCGCACGCTGGGCGACGGCTGTGACCAGACGGCCGACCTCGCGGAGCGGTAGAGGCGCCGCGGCTCTCGGCAGCGGCACCCGGCCTTCAGCGGCACCCGGCCTTCAGCGGCACCCGGCCTTCAGCCGGACCCCGGCCTTCGGCGGCGCTTGGCCCTCAGCGGCCCTCGGCGGGCGCTCCCGCGCTTCCGGCAGACGCGCCCTGGCCGGGCGCTCCCGTGGCCGCCGGCCGGGGGGCGTGCACGTGGTAGACGTGGAAGGCGCGGCCGATGACCGGCTGGGCGACGTTGCGCACCCGGACACCGCCGCCCGTCATGCCGTTCTCCGTGCCGGCGTGGGCGTGACCGTGCACGGCGGGGTCGGCGCCCGCCGTGTCGATGGCCTCGGCCAGCAGATAGCTGCCGAGGAACGGATAGATCTCCAGCGGTTCACCGGCGAGGGTGTCGGGGACGGGGGAGTAGTGGGTCAGCGCGATCCGGACGTCGCACCCCTGCTCGTCCAGCTCCTCCAGCGAGGCGCGCAGGCCGTCGGCGCAGTGGCGGGTGTGGCGGACGAAGTCCTTCATCAGCGGTTCGCCGAACTCCCCGGCGCACCGCCCCACGAAACCGCCGCCGAACCCCTTGGTCCCGGCGATGCCCACGCGCGCCCCGTCGCAGGACACGACGGTGGAGCGCCCCTCCAGTACCCGGGCGCCGGCGTCCTCCAGCACCGCGGTGACCTCCTGCGGCCGGTCGTCGTGGTGGTCGTGGTTGCCGAGCACCGCCACCACGGGCACGCCCAGACCGTCGATCTCCCGGGCCACCACCCGGGCCTCCTCCAGCGTGCCGTGCCGGGTGAGGTCCCCGGCGAGCAGCAGGACGTCGGCGCAGTCGGGCAGGGTCTCGAAGGCGGGCCGGAGGGTGCCCTGGGCCTCGGGCGCCAGGTGGATGTCTCCGACGGCTGCTATCCGGATCATGCGAGGTCCTCCGCGTGGTCGGGGGAGGAGGCGTCGGTGACGACGAGGTCGCAGTGGACCTGGTGGCCGGCCAGTTCGGCGTCGACGAGGTCGCAGATCGCGTCACGGCACTGCGGGGAGGGGACCGTTCCGGTCAGCAGCACCGCCTCGCCGCGCACCTCCAGCCGTACCCCCAACTCGCCCAGCGGCCCGCCGGCGATCCGCTCGCTCAGGTGGGCCAGGCGGTACTCCAGGTTGTCCCCGGCAGCCGGGGCGCCGGCCCGCGGCCGTTCGCCGTGCTGGTTCATGGCTGCTGCTCCTTCGGCGGGGAGATGACGTCGAGGCGTTCGAGGAGGAAGAAGAAGGCGGCGGGCATCGGCTCGTCCCCGCAGGCGCGCCGGACGCGTTCCCAGTCGACCTTCTCCCGCAGGGCGCGCGCGATGGGCAGCACGGCCCCGAAGTCGCAGTGGTGCTCGGAGAAGGCGGCGATCAGACCCCACAGCAGGTCGGTCGGTGCGAGCACGGGCATCCGTACCGACTCCACCGACAGCTCCTCGGCCCGCGAGAGCATCTCCAGACCCACGGGCTGGTGGGCCAGTTCGAAGATGATGTCGACGTCCTGACCGAAGCACTTGGCCTTGATCAGCCAGTCCTCCGGGGGCTCGTAGACGGTCAGCCCGCCTTCCCGCAGGGTCTCGGCCACCGCTTCGGAGTCCTCGCGGCGCACGCAGAAGTCGACGTCGTGCTGCAGGTTCTCGCTGCCGCCGTGCGCGTACGCGGCGACGCTGCCCGCCAGCGCGAACGGGTGCCCCTTGCGCTTGAGCAGGGTTCCGACCTGCTTGGCCGCCTCCAGGATCGCCTGGTTGCGGTCACCGGGCAGGTGCGGGGCCTGCGGCGGGGCATCGCTCACGGACCATCCCGGGTCTGCGCCCGCCGCCAGACGAAGGTCGGGGGACCCTGCCCGCCGGGCGGGAGCCGCGTCGCCTCCGCTTCCTGTCATGCTGCCCACTCCATTCGCCGGACCTGCCGGGCGCCGGGCGTCCCGCGGCCCACCCTGTGACCAGGCGGTCCGTCCGGTCCCGCGCACCCTGTCGTGCGCCGATCGGGTACCCGGCGTGGCGGTCCCGACACGGGCACGAGCCCGGGGTGCGCGGCATGGCGCGATCCGCAGGGCTTGACCGGCCCTGCCTGGGTACGCGGGTGGGGCGGTCGGACGGGGCTGGGGGAGCGAGAGGAGGCGTGCGGCGATGGCGCTGAGCGGCGTTCACTCGCTCGTTGCGCGCCCCATGCGCCCCGGTGCGGGCCGTGAGAGATTGACAGCATAAATGCCCGTTCAGTCATTTTGTTCGCTTTGAGGCAGGCGTCCGCTGCGACGCGGGCGCGGCTCGGCGGCGAGGACCGCGCGGTCGAACCCGGCTCACGAGCGGATCACCCTGCGGGCGGCCGCGGCCTCCTGCGTGGAGAGCCGGCGACCTGCTGCGCGGGGAGCGAGCGTTCCCCTGCCGGGGAAGCGAGCGGCGAACGGATTCGACCGGCAACCGGACAGCACGGGGCCGTGGCGCAGGGGCGCCGTACGGCCAGAAGCGGAGGAACGTTACTGATGAGCGAGGCCAACCCCATCAAGCAGGCAGCCCACAAGGTGGCCGACGCGCTGCAGGGCGGCGGGGGACCCGAGGAGGGCATCCCGGGCAAGCCGGCGCCCCGGTCGCCGTCCGTCGCCGAGCCGACGGACCCCAGGGATCCGCTGCCGCCGAAGCCGGACCAGACCGGCCCGGACACCGTCTCGCCCACCGGCCAGGAAACGGGCGTGGACCAGGGCCGGATGGCCCAGGGCGGGGCGTATCTGACCACCGCGCAGGGCGCCCGGCTGTACGACACCGACCACTCGCTCAAGGCCGGTCCCCGCGGGCCCGTCCTGCTGCAGGACCACCACCTGCGCGAGAAGATCATGCACTTCGACCACGAGCGCATCCCCGAGCGCGTGGTCCATGCCCGCGGCGCGGCCGCGCACGGCATCTTCACCAGCTACGGCACGGCGGCCTCCGTGACCAAGGCGGCCTTTCTCGCCAAGGACGTCGAGACACCGGTCTTCGTGCGTTTCTCCACGGTGCTGGGGTCCCGCGGGTCGGCCGACACGGTCCGCGACACCCGCGGCTTCGCGACGAAGTTCTACACCAGCGAAGGCGTCTTCGACCTGGTCGGCAACAACATCCCCGTCTTCTTCATCCAGGACGCCATCAAGTTCCCGGACATCGTGCACGCCGCCAAGCCGCACCCGGACCGGGAGATCCCGCAGGCGCAGACCGCCCACGACACCCACTGGGACTTCGTCACCCTGCACACCGAGGCCACCCACCACGTGCTGTGGAACATGTCCGACCGGGGCATCCCGCGCTCGTTCCGGACCATGGAGGGCTTCGGCGTCCACACCTTCCGCCTGGTCGACGCCGAGGGCAACACCACGCTGGTCAAGTGGCACTGGAAGCCGAAGCTGGGCGTGCACTCCCTGGTGTGGGAGGAGGCGCAGATCATCGGCGGCGTCGACCCGGACTTCCACCGCCGGGACCTGGCCGACGCCATCGAGGCCGGCGCCTACCCGGAGTGGGAACTGGGCATCCAGACCTTCCCCGACACCCCCGACCAGACCTTCGAGGGCATCGACCTGCTGGACCCGACCAACATCGTCCCCGAGGAACTGGCCCCGGTGCAGCCCGTCGGCCGGCTCGTCCTCAACCGCAACCCCTCGAACTTCTTCGCCGAGACCGAGCAGGTCGCCTTCCACCCCGGCCACCTCGTCCCCGGCATCGACATCACCGACGACCCGCTGCTCGCCGGACGGCTGTTCTCCTACCTGGACACCCAGATCACGCGCCTGGCCGGACCCAATTTCGGCCAGATCCCGATCAACCGTACGCACGCACCCGTCAACGACATGCTCCGCGACGGCTTCCACCAGTCCGCCGTGCACCGGGGCGTCGCCCCCTACCGCCCCAACTCCCTCGACGGCGGCTGCCCGTTCACCGCGACCGCGCAGAGCGGCGCGTACGTCGAGACGCCGGTACGGGTCCCGGAGGCGAGCAAGGTCCGCGAGTCCCCCGAGACCTTCAAGGACCACTTCAGCCAGCCCCGCCGGTTCTGGCTGAGCATGAGCCCGGTGGAGCGCGAGCACATCATCGGCGCCTACACCTTCGAACTCGGCAAGTGCTACGAGCAGGCCATCAAGGAGCGCGGTCTGCAGGTGCTCGCGAACATCGACCCCGAGCTGTGCGCGCAGGTCGCCAAGGGCCTCGGCCTGCCGGCTCCCGAGCCCACCGTGCCGCTGGCCGACGTCGAGCCCAGCCCGGCGCTGTCGCAGGTCGGACACACCTGGCCCACCGACGGCCGGATCATCGGCATCATCGCCGGGCCGGACGGCGACCTGGACGGGGTGCGGGCCGTACGGGAGGCGGTGCTCGCCGGGAACATGGTGCCCCTCGTCGTCGCGCCCGCCGGCGGCACCCTCGGCGACGGCGACGACGCGCTGACCGTGCAGCGCACCTACGCCACCGCGCGGTCGGTGGAGTTCGACGCCGTCCTGCTGGCCGGCACACCGGGCGTGGGCGCCGACGCCTACGGCGCCCGCGACGCCAAGTCCGGCCGGCCCTCCGGCCGGCAGGCGACCCAGGACCCGCGGGTGAACCTGCTGCTGTCCGAGGCGTTCCGGCACGGCAAGGCCATCGGCGCCTGGAAGGGCGCCGAGGCCGCGCTGGAGACGGCCGGTGTCCCCGTGGACGCGCCGGGCGTGATCGTCGGTGACAGCGGCACCGCCACGCTGGAGCAGGTCACCCGCCTGCTGGCGGCCCACCGCGTCTGGGAACGCTTCCCCAGCGAGGTCTGACCGGCACACGGTCTGACCGGCACACCGCTCACGGCCCGGGCCCCTCCGGCCGGCGCCGCCGCGTCCCGACGTCCGGCGACGCGATGGCGCGATGTGGCTGATGCCACGTCCCGGAAGAGGCCTGGGCCACACTGCCGCGCCGGGCCGGGGACTACCGTTTCGGACAGTCCCCTGTATCCGTCGTCCCCGCAGCCCGGCGGTCCGCGTCCGCGCGCGGACCGCGAGGCACGAGGACAGCTCGAACGGCCCGGCAGTGCTCGAAGACCTCTCCCCCCTCATCGCCGCGACCACCCAATGGCTGACCAGCGCCTACCCCGCCTCCGGCGGGGCGCTCGCGTCCGCCCTGTGCGAGGTGCAGGCCCGCCAGGCGGTGACGGCCGCCGCCTGGCTGCGCTACCCGACGCCCATGGACGCCGCGCTGGTCGGGATGTCGGGTCCCGGTGGATCCGCCCGGCTGGACTGGATCACCGGCGCCGACGGCGCCGATCAGGACCCGGAGGCGTACGCGTGGCGCACCTGGGTGGACGAGGTCGTGGCGAGCTGGGCGGCCTGCCTGCTCACCGAGCCCGACCTGGCCGAGCGGGCGGTGGCCACGCTCGCCGAGGGCGGCCGGCAGACCGGCGTCCCCGTCGAGTTCCGCCGCCTGCTCGCCCCGGACGAGCGCGACGGCCGCGCCGCGGCCCTGCTGCGCCACCCCGACCTGCTGGCCCCCGTGGCGTCCCTGCACCGCGCCCAGCTCGTCGACCACCTCACCCCGGACACACCTCTGGCGGCCTGAGACTCCCCCTGACGCCGCCCCTCGCCGCGCCGGACCCGCCC
>NZ_LR732572.1 GCF_902506575.1 Streptomyces mexicanus
GTTTATATTCTCTCGACGAGACGACCACACGCAGGTCTAGCGCGGTGGGGAGCGCAGGGCAGCGTCAGCGGTGTATAGGAGACAGCCGCCACGCGCCCCGGCGCGCGCCGTCCCCGATCACCTACGTCCTGCTCATCGCGGTGCCCGCGCTGGCCGCCGTCGCCGCACTCCGCCCGCGCTGACCCGCCGACCGCCGACCGCCGACCCGCTGACCCGCTGATCCCTGGAGGAACCCCTTGCCGGAATGGCTTGTTCTCATCCTCGCGATGCTCGCCGCCTGTGCCGTGGTGGTGCTCATCACCTTCGTACGGCACCGCACGGCGTCCGAGGACGAGGATCCCAGTGAGACCCCCGACGTCATCGAGTACATGACGATGTGGATCGGCGTGGTCTACGCCATCGTGCTGGGCCTGGCCATCGCGGGCGTCTGGGAGGCGCGCGTGGCCGCCCAGGACCACGTCCAGGCGGAGGCGCAGGCGCTGCACGAGATCTCCGAGCGCGTCCGGGTCTACCCGCCTGAGGTCCGCGACCGCATCCGGTCCGATGTCAACGCCTATGTCGGACACGTCGTCACCACCGAGTGGAAGACGATGGTGGACAAGGGCCACGTCACCGCGCAGGGCGACCAGCTCCTGGAGCGCATCCGCGCCGACGTCACCGACTACCGGCCGAAGTCGGACTTCGAGGCCCAGGCCTACCAGCCGCTGGTGGACCAGGTGACCGCGGCGGACCAGGCCCGCGCGGCGCGCGCGGACTCCACCGGGTCCACCATGCCGGGCGTGGTGTGGTTCGGCCTCATCACCGGGGCCCTCGTCACCATCGGGATGGTGTTCGCGCTGCAGATCCGGCGCACGACCCGGGAGCTGGTGCTCGCCGGGCTGTTCTCCGCGCTGATCGCCTTCCTGCTCTTCCTCATCTGGGACTTCGACGTGCCCTACAGCCGGGGCCTGTCCGCGTCGACGGGCCCCTTCCTGGACCTGTTCCCGCACCTGAAGAGCTGACGCGGGCTCAGCCGGTCCCCCGGCCGCAGGAACGGGTCCCCTGGGCGGCCCACACCGTTGCCCCGTTCGCGCGAGTGCGATCGCGCCGCCGTACGCACCTTCCTAGCGTTTTGATCATCGAGGTGCATTTCCGGCGCACGCGGAAAAGGTCCGCAGCTGCTCCTCGGGGACCCGGAGGATTCTCATCATGCGCGTCATACACGCCGTTTCGGCCGCACTGCTGGGCATCGGCGCCCTCACCCTGTCCGCGCCCGCCGCCGTCGCGAGCGGCGGTGACGGCCACTCCTACGGCGGCGGCAGCCACGCGTCCGGCGGCGACAGCGGTTACGACGACGACGGCGGGGGCGGCCGGGACTCGGACCGTTCCGGCTCCGGCGGCGGCCGCTCCTACGGCGGCGGAGGCTACGGGGACGACGAGGAGGAGGGCCGCGGCGGTCAGGGCGGAGGCCGCCCCGAGCACTTCCGGCACGGCGTCCACGCGGGCGAGGGCGGCACCATCGCCGGCTTCGACCTGAAGGAGGTCGGTATGGGTACCGCGCTGATCGCGGGTTCGGTCGGCGCGGCCTACTACCTCTCGCGCCGCCGCCCCGGCGAGGAGGGCGTCGCCTGACGCCCCGGCAGCAGGCGGACGCCGTCGCCCCGGACCCTGCCCGGTCCGGGGCGACGGCGTGTGCGCCCGATCCGGCGCGACGAGTGGCGGTGTGCCGGGCGGGCATCACCGCCCGGCGGGACGTGGGGAATCGTGGACGCGGTGAATCGCCCGGGGGTCCCTCAGGTGCGTCCGCCGGAACGGCCGCGCAGCCAGACGAGGCCGCCCCCGACGACGCCCGCCGCGAGCAGCCCGCCGCCGATGGCGAGGTCCGCCTTGGTGGCGCCGGTGGTCCTGCCGTCGCCGGACGCGACGGCGGACGCGAGCGCCGGCCGGTGGGTGTGCGGGGAGCCGGTGCCGTGCGCGACGGCCGCCGGGGCGGCCGGGCCGACGACGGCGGCGACGGCGATCAGGACCGCCGCGGAAGGGGGAGCAGTGCGCATGTGTGCCTCCGCGGAAGGCGCCCCGGGGCCCCGTACCCGGTCGATCGGCGAGAAAGCGCCTCCCGGACACACCCTGGGACGCCCTGCTCGCGGGCGCATGCCGACCCTGGCCGTTCGGGGCTCGTCCGTCCCGGTGAGCCCCCGGACCTGGTCGTCCCGGTGCGCGCCGGAGCCGATCCGTCCCGGTGAGCCGCCGCGCCGATCCGTCCCGGTGCGCCGCCGCGCGCCGGAGGTGCCCGGCCACCCGTTCGCCCGCGTCCCGTCGCCGGGCGTGTGCGCGGAGCCTAGCGTGGTGCGTGTGCGCGACGGGCGGGGCGACGGCCACGCCGAGAGGGGATGGCGGATGTCTGCGAGCAAGCTGTCCGACCGTGCCGAGGAGGAGCCGCGGCAACCGGGCGGGAAGCGCGCTCCGTGGGGCGTGATCGCACTGGTGCTGCTGACCGGGCTCGCCCTCGTCCGCAACGGCTCCGGGGAGTACGACGCCGGCCCGCCGCAGCCGGCCAGGGCGGCCGCACCGGGCGTCGCCCACGGCAGTACGCCGAGCGCACCGGCCACCCGGGTGCAGCCGCTGCCGCGCTCGGTGCCGGACCGGGTGACGATCCCCATGATCCAGGTGGACGCGCCCGTCACCCCCGTCGGTGTGGACGAGGACGGCGGGGTGGCCGCGCCGCCGCCCGGTGACCCGAACCTCGCCGGCTGGTTCGACGGCGCCGTCACCCCCGGCGAGAAGGGCACCGCGGTGGTCGTCGGCCACGTGGACAACTCCCTGGGCCCGGCGGTGTTCTACGGACTCGGCGCGCTGAAGCGGGGCAACCACGTCGAGGTCCACCGGCAGGACGGCAGGACGGCCGTCTTCGAGGTGTACGACGTGGAGGTGTTCGCCAAGAACGACTTCCCCGGCGAGCGGGTCTACGGCTCCACGGGCGCCCCGGAGCTGCGGGTCATCACCTGCGGCGGGCGGTACACCAAGCAGTCCGGCTACGAGGGCAACGTCGTCGTCTTCGCCCGCCTGGCGGAGGTCCGGTGACCCGGTGGGTGAAGTGGTCCCGTGAATGAGGTCCCGTGGGTGAGGAGATCGGGTGGACTGAGGTGATCCGGTGATGCGGGGCGATCCGGTGGGCGGCCCGCGTCAGGCGTACGTCCGGCGCGGCACGGTGAAGTGGTACCCCTCGTCCAGCAGCCTGGGCAGATAGGTCCGCAGCGCGCGGACGGTCTGCGAGCGGTCGCCGCCCGCGTCGTGGGAGAGCACCACGACCCCGGGAGCGGCGCCGCGTTCGACCCGGCGCACGATGGCGCGGGTGCCGGGGGTGGTCCAGTCGAGGCTGTCGACGGTCCAGGCCAGCGGTTCCATGCCCATCTCGGCGTTGAGCCGGAAGACGTCGCGGTTCCAGGCGCCGTAGGGGGCGCGGAACCACAGGGGGCGTTCGCCGTAGGCCTTCTCGATGACGTCGCTGGTGCTTTCCAGTTCGTCCCGGATCTCGCTGGGCTTGAGGCGGGTGAGCAGCGGGTGGGTCCAGGTGTGGTTGCCGACGACGTGCCCCTCGTCGGCCATCCGGGCCAGCAGGTCCCGGTTCCAGTCGGCCATCTCCCCGCACACCATGAACGTCGCCCGGATGTCGTAGCGGGCCAGGGTGTCCAGGATGTGCGGGGTGTACTCCGGGTGCGGGCCGTCGTCGAACGTCAGCAGCATGGTGTCGCCGCGGCCGGAAAAGCGCAGGATCGGCGCGGTGCGCACGCCGGTCGGCAACGGCAGGACCGCCTGCGGGGCGTCTGCCGTGAGCGGGCGCAGACGGTAGGTCGAGGGCTTGAGGGCGGCGGTGCGCGGCCCGGGGCCGGGGGCGGGTGGCGGCCGGGCGGCCGGCGGCGTCCCGGCCCGGCCGGGCCCCGGGGCGCCGCCCCGCGGGGTCCCAGGGGCCCCTCCCCGGCTCCTCCCCCCCCCGCCCCCCCCCCCGCCCCCCCCCCGCCCCGTCCTCCGCCGCCCCCCCCCCCGGCCCGCCCCGCCCGCGGCCCCGCCCCCCGG
>NZ_LR732693.1 GCF_902506575.1 Streptomyces mexicanus
CCCCCCCGGAACCCCGCCACCCGGAAGGCGGGCTACCGGAACCCCCCCCCGCCGAAAGCCCCCGCCGGAAAGGCCCCCGCGCCGAAGGCCCCCGCCCCGGAAGCCCCCGCCCGCGAAGACGTCCCGGAATCCCAGCAGGCGGCCCGGCCGCAGAGGAAGCAGTGAGGACCGTGAACGCATCCACCCCGCCCCTGGCCAACGATCCGCTGGCCCAGACGGCCTGGGCCGCCTTCCGCACCCGGCTGCGCGACTTCGCCGCCGAGCAGCTGCCGGAGGCCATGGTGCCGTCCCGGTTCGTCGTCCTGCCCGAGCTGCCCAAGCTGCCCAACGGCAAGGTGGACCGCGGCCGGCTGCCGGCGGTGCCCGACGGCGAGAGCACCGGCACCGCCTATGTGGCCCCGCAGACCCCCCTGGAGATCCGGCTCGCCGAGATCTGGGCCGACCTGCTCGGCGTCGGCCGGGTCGGGCTCAAGGACAACTTCTTCGAGCTGGGCGGCGACTCCCTCGCCGCCGCCCAGATGGCGGCCCGGCTGCGCGCGGCCACCGGCCTCCAGGTGAACCTGCGCCGCCTGTTCGACCACCCCACCCTGGAACGCCTCGCCCGCCACCTCGACACCCAGGACGGCACCACGCCCACCGCGGACACCGGTCGGCACCCGCGCTCCATCGCCGGCGCGGACCTCGCCGCCGAGGCCGTCCTGCCCGCCGACATCACCCCGGCCGCCGACGCCCTCCCGCCGGCCCCCGCGCCGTACCGCACGGTGCTGCTCACCGGCGGCACCGGATACACCGGCGCCTTCCTGATGCGCGAGCTGCTCGACCGGTCCGACGCGCACCTGTACGTCCTGGTCCGCGCCGACACCCCCGGGCAGGCGGCCGGCCGGGTGCGGGCCGCGATGGAGCTGTACGGCGTGTGGCGCGACGGCGACGAGCGGCGGTTCACCGGCGTGCCCGGCGACCTGGCCCGCCCCTACTTCGGCCTGGACCACGACACCTACCTGAGGCTCGCCCGGGACGTCGAGATGATCGTCCACAACGGCGCCTGGTCCAGCTACGCCCTGCCGTACCGCAGGCTCAAGCCGGTCAACGTGCTCGGCACCCAGGAGGTGCTCCGACTCGCCGCCCGCCACCGGATCAAGCCGGTCCACTACATCTCCTCGCTCGCCGTCTACCCGGGCCGGCCCGGCGAGCACCGGTGGGCGGAGGACGCGGCCACCGACCCCGAGGGCGTGGTCGGCGGATACCGGCAGACCAAATGGGTCGGCGACCGCATGATGGCCCAGGCCCACGAGCGCGGCCTGCCCACCTGCGTCTACCGGCCCGGCCAGATCACCGGCGCCCAGACCACCGGAGCCTGCGCCGAGGACACCTTCCTCAACGCCACCCTCAAGGGCTGCGTCCAGCTCGGCGCCGCCCTGGAGTTCGACGTCTTCCTGGAGATGACACCGGTCGACTTCTGCGCCGCCGCCGTCGCGCACATCGCGCTGGGCGGCCGGCGGCACGGCACCGCCTTCAACCTGCCCGGCGGCCATCCGCTGGCCTGGAACCGGCTGGTGGAACTCCTCGCCGAGTGCGGCTACCCGCTGCGCCGGCTGTCGTACGCCGACTGGTACGCCGAGCTGACCCGGGCCGTGGAAGACGGCGCGGAGAACGAACTCGCCCGGTTCCTGCCGCTGTTCGGCGCCGACCAGCCCGCCGAGGACCTCGGCTACCGGGGCAGCCGCCCCGTCTTCGACACCACCAACCTGCGGGCGGCGCTGACCGGTTCGGGCATCGCCTGCCTGCCGCCCGAGCGGGACCTGGTCGGCCGCTACCTCGACCACTTCCAAGCCACCGGCTTCCTGCCCGCGCGCGCCGAGAGGACAGCACCGTGACCCGCCCCTGCCTGCTGGACGAGCCCACCGCCCTGCACCTGCTGCGCCGGCACGCCGCCGAGCGGCCCGGCCGCGCCGCGGTCACCTTCGTCCACGATCACGACGCGGCCGACGGCGCCCGCACCCTCGACTACGCGGCCCTGGACGCCGAAGCCCGCCGCCTCGCCTCCTGGCTCCAGGAGCGCTGCGCGCCCGGCGACCGCGTCCTGCTGCTGCACCCGCCGGGCCTGCCGTTCGTCACCGCCTTCCTCGGCTGCCTGTACGCCGGCACGGTCGCCGTGCCCTCGCCGATGCCCGGCCAGTTCCAGTACCAGCAGCGCCGTGTCACCCGGATCGCCCTGGACGCCGGGGTGGGCGTCGCGCTCACCGACAGCGGGCAGCTGGAGGAGGCGCGCCGCTGGATCGAGACCGAGAACCTGGGCTTCACCGTGGCGGCCAGCGACACCGACGGCTTCGGTGCCGCCGAGAACTGGCGCGACCCCGGGGCGAGCGCCGGCGACCTGGTGCTGCTCCAGTACACCTCCGGCTCGACCGGCGACCCGAAGGGCGTCATGGTCGACCACGGCAACCTGCTGCACAACGCCGACAGCCTGCGCCGCGCCCTCGGACTCACCGACGACACCAACTTCGGCGGCTGGATCCCGCTGTACCACGACATGGGCCTGATGGGGCAGCTGCTGCCCAGCCTCTTCCTCGGCAGCCACTGCGCCCTGATGTCCCCGATGGCCTTCCTCAAGCGCCCCCACCAGTGGCTCAGCCTCCTCGACCGCTACGACGTCGGCTACTCGGCCGCTCCCAACTTCGCCTACGAGCTGTGCGTACGCCGGGTGACCGACGCCCAGCTGGCCGGTCTCGACCTGTCCCGCTGGAGGTTCGCCGCGAACGGCTCCGAGCCCATCCAGGCCTCCACCCTGCGCGACTTCGCCGAGCGCTTCGCCCCGGCCGGCTTCCGCGCCGAGGCCCTCGCCCCCTGCTACGGCATGGCCGAGGCCACCGTGTTCGTCTCCGGCCTGGCCGGCCGGCCGCCCCGGGTCGAGCCCGTCGACTCCGACGCCCTGGAGAAGCACGTCCTGCAGCCGCCGCTGCCCGACGGACCGGTCCGCGAACTGGTCGGCTGCGGGAACGTACCCGACTTCGACGTACGGATCGTCGAACCGTCCGACGGCACGGTGCTGCCCGACGGCACCACCGGCGAGATCTGGCTGCGCGGCCCGAGCGTGGCCGCCGGCTACTGGGGCCGCCCGGACGCCACCGAGGAGACCTTCGGCGCGCGCACCGCCGACGGCGACGGACCGTTCCTGCGCACCGGCGACCTGGGCGCCCTGGTGGACGGCGAGATCTATGTGACCGGCCGCAGCAAGGACCTGCTGATCGTGCACGGCCGCAACCTCTACCCCCAGGACATCGAGCACGAACTGCGCCGCCGCCACCCTGAGCTGGCCACGCTCGCCGGCGCGGCGTTCACCGTGCCCGTGCCGCAGGAGGAGGTCGTGGTCCTGCACGAGATCCGCGGCCGGTTCACCGACGAGCAGTACGCGGAGCTGTCCCGGGCCCTGCGCACCACCGTATACAAGGAGTTCGGGGTGCGCACCGCCGGCCTGGTGCTGCTGCGCCCAGGGTCCGTCCGCAAGACCACCAGCGGCAAGGTGCAGCGCTCCGAAATGCGCCGGCTCTTCCTCGACGGCGCGCTCACCCCGCTCCACGCCCACCTGGAGCCCGCGGCGCGCGAGCTGGTGAGCGAGGTCCCTGCGTGAGCGGCGCCGCCCACTGGCCCACCGGGCTGCCCGGTGCCCTGGACACCGCGATCGACGCGGCGGCGGGGCCGGGCGGGCCGTTCCACCCGGCGATCGGCGCCCTGCTCGACGCCCGCGAGGAGTTCCCGGCCGAGGCGTGCGCCGTCCTGGACGGCTGCGGCACGGCCCGCGCCTATGTGCCGGCCGAGCTGGGCGGCGCCCCGGGCGGGCTGCCCGAACTGGTCGCCGTACTGCGCACGGTTGCCCGCCGGGACGTCACCGTCGCCGTCGCGCACGGCAAGACCTTCCTCGGCTCGGTGCCGACCTGGGTGGCCGGCACCGACGAGCAGCGGCGGGCGCTCGCCCGGCGGGTGCTGGCCGGCGCGGTGGTGTGCTGGGGCCTGACCGAACCCGGGCACGGCAGCGACCTGCTGGCAGGCGAGCTGACCGCCGAGCCCGCGGACGGCGGCTGGCGGCTCGACGGCGCCAAGTGGCCCATCAACAACGCCACCCGCGGCGATCTGATCTCGGTGCTGGCCCGGACCGCGCCCGAGGGCGGCCCGCGCGGCTTCAGCCAGCTCCTGGTCGACAAGCACGCCCTGGCGCCGGGCAGCTGGAGCCCGCTGCCCAAGGAGCCGACGCACGGCATCCGCGGCGCCGACATCAGCGGCATCCGCTTCACCGGCGCCGCGGCGCCCGCCGACGCCCTGACCGGCCGCCCCGGCGACGGCCTGGACATCGTGTTGCGCTCCCTCCAGCTGACCCGGACCATGTGCACCTCCCTGTCCCTCGGCGCCGGGGAGCACGCGCTGCGGCTGGCCCACGACTTCGCGGCCGGGCGCGCCATGTACGGCACCACTCTGCTGCGGCTGCCGCTGGCCCGCCGGGTGCTCGGGCGGGCCGCGGCCTCGCTCGCCCTCGCCGACGCCGCCTCGCTGCTGGCGGCCCGCGCGGCCCACCACCTGCCCGGCGAGATGAGCGTGGTGTCGGCGGCCGTCAAGGCCGGCGTACCGGAGATCGTCCAGCTGGCCGTCGACGACCTCGCCGAACTGCTGGGGGCACGCGGTTTCCTGACCGAGCACCACGCCCACGGCGCGTTCCAGAAGCTGGAGCGCGACCACCGGATCGTCGCCATTTTCGACGGCAGTACGGCCGTCAACCGCGCCTCCCTGATCAACCAGTTCCCGGTGCTCGCACGGCTCCACCACATGGGCACGTACGACGCGGAGAGCCTCGCCGCCACCGTCGCCGCGCAGCCCGTCCCGCCCATCGACGCCGGCGCGCTGCGCCTGTTCAGCCGTACCGGGTGCAGCGTGGTGCAGGCCCTGCCGGCCGCCGCCGAACGGCTCGGCGCGCTCGCCGCCGCCGGTGCCGTGCCGCGCCGGGCGGCCGAGCTGGCCGCCGCGCTGGCCGCGGAGGTGGCGGCCGTCGCCGACGCCATGGCGGCACTCCGCCCGGCCGGCCGCAACACCCCGCCCGAGGCGTTCGAGACCGCCCGCCGGTACGAACGCTGCTTCGCCGGCGCCGGCGCCGCCCACCTGCTGCTCGCCGACCCCGGCGACCAGCCGCGGGTCACCTCGCTCACGGCCGCGCTGGAACGGGCCCTGGAACTCCTCCGACCGGGCCACGAGGCACCCGAGGAGGCGTACGAACCGATGCTGGAGACGCTCGCGGAACCGGCGAAGGAGCTGATCCCATGACCCCGCCGGGCCCCACCGACACCC
>NZ_LR732694.1 GCF_902506575.1 Streptomyces mexicanus
AGCCCCACCCGGCCGCCGTACCGCCCCAGGCTCAGGCCCACGCCCACGCCCAGGCGGCGCACGCCTACCCGCAGACCGCCTCCCGGGCGAGCGCCGCCCGGCCCGCGTCCGGGGCCGCCGCGCACCGCGCCACCCCGGACTCCCGTCCCGTGGTGGACAAGCGCCTCGCCGCCGCCGGTGCCAAGCCCCGCCACGGCGAGCCGTTCGCCGCGCGGGCGCTGCGCGCCGTGCGCCGTACCGTGTCGTCCTCGGCCGCGCGGGAGGTCGCCGAGACCACCGCCACCGCCGAGGTGCTCCAGCAGCCGGTCACCACCGGCCGGCAGATCGCCGTGACCTCCATCCGCGGCGGCTCCGGCAAGACCACGGTCTCCGCCCTGCTGGCCACCACCTACGCGCACTACCGCCAGGACCCGGTGCTCGTCGTCGAGGCCGACCCGGCGCTCGGCTCGCTGCCGCTGCGCCTGGGCGCGGAGACGCTGCGCTGGACCACCGGCGACCTGGCCGGCATCGTCGAGCCGCAGATGTCGCTGCTCGACGTCACCGGCTACCTCGTCCAGCTGCCCGACAACGCCTGGCTGCTGCCGGGCAGTCAGGGCCAGGTCGGGGCGATGCTCGACACCAAGGGCTACGAGCGGGTCATGGTCTCGCTGCGCCGCTTCTTCGGCGTGACCGTGGTGGACTGCGAGACGCTGCCCGCCGAGGTGGCCCGCACCGCGCTGTCCGCCGCGCAGGCCCGCGTGCTCACCGTGCCCGCGACGCTGGAGGGCATCGCCAGCACGCACGCCGTGCTGGAGTGGATGCGGGCGCTGCCCAGGGACATCACCACCTCCACCGTCGTCGTGCTCACCGAGACCGCGCCGCACCCCGGGCTGGACCTCGACAAGGCGTCCGAGCAGCTGAAGGCGACCGGTGCGAGCGTGCGCGTCCTGCCCTACGACCGGCACCTGGCGGCCGGCGGCACCATCCGCACCGAACTGCTCGCCCAGGCCACCCGGCAGGCGGCGACGAGGCTCGCCGCCGAGGTCTTCCAGCTCTCCCACAAGCGCCGCTGACCCCTTGGACACGCAGGGGAACACGAGGACGAGGCACGCACGATGAGCACCCGACTGATCCACCGCCCGGCCCGGACCACCCGGCCGCCGGCCGCGCCGGAGCCGCGCACCATAGAGGCGCCGCCCAACCTGCCCGAGGGCAAGACCGGTTCCATCGCGACCTCGCTGCTGCCGGTGGCCGGTGTGATGTCGTCCGTGATCATGATGACAGTGGTGCGCAACAGCCAGTTCGCGGGCCTCGGCGCGATCATCCTCGTGGTCACCCTGGCCGGCTCGCTCACCCTGGTGTTCTCCCAGCGCGGCAAGGCCCAGCGCACCCGCCGCACCCAGCGCGAGGCCTACCTCGCCTACCTGGAGGACCTGCGCGAGGAGCTGTCCAAGGAGGAGCGGGAGCGGCGCGAGCGGGCCCAGGTGCTCAACCCGCCGCCGGACGCGCTGTACGACATCGTGCGCGACCCGGCCCGGCTGTGGGAGCGGCGCCGGCTCGACGACGACTTCCTGCGGGTGCGGGTCGGCACCGGCGAGATGCCGGTGCGGGACCTGAAGGTCGCCCAGCAGGGCTCCTCCGTGCTCACCCCGCCCGACCAGTTCATGCTGAACGAGGCGTCCGCGCTGATGGCCCGTTTCTCCACCGGCACCGAACTGCCGCTGACCGTGCCCCTGGACCGGGTCGGCAACGTCAGCGTCATCGGCCGCCGCGAGGACACCCTGCGGGTCGCCCGCGCGCTGATGGTGCAGGCCGCCGCCACCCACGCCCCCGACGACGTGGCGATCGCGCTGGCCGCCTCCGGCGAGAGGATCGGCGACTGGGAGTGGGCCAAGTGGCTCCCGCACCTGCTGGACCCCGAGCAGTTCGACGGGCCCGTCGCCGCCCGCCGTATCGCGCCGTCCCTGCCGCAGCTGGCCCGGCAGATCGGCCCCGAGCTGCGCCGCCGCGCCTCCTACGCGGCCGAGGTGCGCCGCGGCCTGTCCGGCAAGGACGCCCTCGCCATGACCTCCCGGCTGCTCGTCGTCGCCGACGGCCACGGTGAGGACGCCGTCGAACTGCCGCGCCCCGACGACGCGGTGGGCCTGCGCGAGATGGGCGTCACCGTGCTGCACCTGCTGGACGAACGGATCCAGGAACCCGGCAGCGTCGGGGTGCGCATCACCGTCGACGGCGAGCGCATCCTCATCGAGGACCTGCGCCAGGCCGAACCGATCAGCGCCCACGGCACCGTCGACGAGATCGGCGTGCCCTTCGCCGAGGGCCTGGCCCGCATGCTCGCCCCGCTGCGGCTGTCCGCCGAGTCCATGGTCGACGCGCCGCTGACCGGCCCGGTCGACTTCGCCGAACTGCTCGGCATCGACGACGTCGCCCACCTCGACCTGGACCGGCTGTGGGCGCCGCGCGGCGAACGGGCCTTCCTGCGCGTGCCGATCGGCGTCAGCGACTCCCACGAGCCGGTCCTGCTGGATCTGAAGGAGTCCTCCGAACTCGGCATGGGCCCGCACGGCCTGTGCGTGGGCGCGACCGGCTCCGGCAAGTCCGAGCTGCTGCGCACACTCGTCCTCGCCCTGGTCGCCACCCACCCGCCGGAGGACCTCGCCCTCGTCCTCGTCGACTACAAGGGCGGCGCCACCTTCGCCCCGTTCGCGGGCCTGCCGCACGTCGCCGGCGTCATCACCAACCTGGAGAACCAGGCCGGCCTGGTCGAACGCGTCCACGCCTCCCTCGCCGGCGAGGTCAAGCGCCGCCAGCAGGTCCTCAAGGACGCGGGCAACGTCGCCGACATCGGCCACTACGCCGCCCTGCGCGCCGAGAAGCGGCCCGACCTCGAACCGCTGCCGCACCTGTTCGTCGTCATCGACGAGTTCGGCGAACTGCTCACCGCCAAGCCGGACTTCATCGACCTGTTCCTGTCCATCGGCCGCATCGGCCGCTCCATCGGCGTGCACCTGCTGCTGTCCAGCCAGCGCATCGAGGGCGGCAAGCTCAAGGGCCTGGACACCTACCTGTCCTACCGGCTGGGCCTGCGCACCTTCTCCGCCGACGAGTCCCGCACCGTGCTGGACACCACCGACGCCTTCCACCTGCCGCCGCTGCCCGGCTTCGGCTACCTCAAGGTGGACACCAGCCACTACGAGCGGTTCAAGGCCAGCTACGTCTCCGGCGCCTACCGCGGCCCCGTGCAGCGCGAGACCGAGGACACCGGCCCGCTCGCCCTGGAGTACGACGCCTACAACACCCTCGGCCAGGACGAGGCCGCCGGCCCGGAGGAGCCGCAGATGCGGCGCCGGGAGACCGGCCCGACCGAGATGGGCGTCCTCGTCCAGCAGATCGAGAACGCCGGCGCCCGCACCGTACGCCGTATCTGGCTGCCCCCGCTGCCCGACGCCGTCCCCCTGGACAAGGTCGCCGGTCCCGTCGAGGTCGGCGCGCGCGGCATGCAGCTCGCCGGGCGCCGCGGCCCGCTGCGGATCCCGCTGGGCATCCTCGACGACCCGACCAAGCAGTGGCAGGGCCAGTGGTACCTGGACCTGACCGTCGCCGGCGGCCACGCGGCCGTCATCGGCGGCCCCCAGTCCGGCAAGACCACCCTGCTGCGCACCCTCGCCCTGTCCCTGGCGCTCACCCACACCCCGCAGGAGGTCGGCATCTACGGCCTGGACCTGGTCGGCGGCGGCCTGCAGGCCCTGGCCGGACTGCCGCACGTCGGCGGGGTCGCGGGCCGCGCCGACCGGGAGCGGGCCGCCCGCACCATCGACTCCGTGCGCGGCATGCTCGACCAGCGCGAGGAACTGTTCCGCATCCACAACATCGACTCCCTGGAGCAGCTGCGCACCCTGCGCGCCGCCGGCCGCCTGCCCGAGCTGGCCTCCACGGAGATCGTGCTGCTCATCGACGGCTTCGGCGCGCTGCGCGACGACTTCGAGGAACTGGACGACGCGGTCGTCGACATCCTCAAGCGCGGCAGCGGCTACGGCATCCACGTGGTGGCGGGCATGCTGCGCTGGAACGACGTGCGCATCGCCACCCAGTCCCAGTTCGGCACCCGCGTGGAGCTGCGGCTGAACGACCCCAGCGAGTCCAGCATCGACCGCAAGCTCGCCGAGACCCTCTCCCCGGAGGAGAAGGGCCGCGTTCTGACCGACGGCAAGCTGTTCGCACAGGTCGCCCTGCCCCGCACCGACGGCCTCGCCGACACCGCCGACCTCGGCGCCGTCCTGGAACGCACCGCCCGCACCGTCCGCGCCACCTGGACCGGCGAGGTCGCCCAGCCGGTGCGCGTCCTGCCGCACGTCCTGGAGCCGCACCTGCTGCCCGGCCCGGCCGCCGAACCGCGCCGCGTGCCGATCGGCCTGGACCAGACGAAACTCGCGCCGGTCCTGCTGGACCTCTTCCAGCACGACCAGCACCTGCTGATCATGGGCGACAGCGAGTGCGGCAAGACCAACCTGCTCAAGGCCGTCGCCGAGGGCCTGATCGAACGCTACGGCGACGAGGAGCTGGTCTTCGGCGTCTTCGACCCCCGCCGCGGCCTGCGCGGCGCCATCCCCGAGGAGTACCGCGGCGGCTACGCCTACAACGCCAAGCTCGCCGGCGCCCTGGCCGCGGGCATCGCCGGCGAACTGGAAAAGCGCCTGCCGGACGAGACCGCCGACCCCGCCGACCTGGAACCCGGCAGCTGGGGTTCGGGCCCGCGCATCGTCATCCTCGTCGACGACTACGACGTGCTGACCACCGCCGGACAGCAGCCGCTCGCCCCGTTCGTGCCCTACATCCCCTCCGCCGTCGACATCGGCCTGCACTTCGTCCTCACCCGGCGGGTCGCCGGCGCCTCCCGCGGCCTGTACGAGCCGCTGCTGCAGGGCCTGCGGGAATCCGGCGCCTCCGCGCTGGTGATGTCCGGCGACCGCAGCGAGGGACAGCTCTTCCCCGGCGTGTACGCCGGCCAGCAGCCGCCCGGACGCGGCGTGCTGGTGCGCAGGGGCGAGCCGAACCGGCTGATCCAGACCGTCTACACCGGGGACATCCACGCCGGAAACCACGCCGGGAACAGGTGAGTGCAGTCATGACCAAGGACGTCGTCACCCTGACCAAGAAGATGCCCGACCCGCTCAGCGTGATCGCGGGCCTGCTCTCCGGCGGCCCCGACAAGCTGGTCGGCACGGAAGGGGAAGGCGCCGTCGTGCAGCTGTGCGACGAGCAGGGCCGGCCCCTGGTCTCCGTCGAGGCGCCGCTGCTGGTGCAGGTCAGGGGCGAGGCGCAGCGGCTGCTCGGCGCGGAGGAGCCCGAGGTGCCGTACTGGTGGACGGAGGCCCGCGCCACCACCGGCGTGAAGGAGGGCGAGCAGCTCGCCGGCACCTTCGCCGCCCGCCTGGCCACCGTCGTCGGCGGCACCGCCTGGCCGCCGCAGGCCGCGCGGTCCCTCGCCGTGGTCGAGACCGACGGGATCAGCGTCGCGCCGCAGCCGGCCGCCGCGCAGCCCGCCGTCGACGTGCTCACCGACAAGGTCGCCGTCGTCATCCAGGACCGCCCGGTCGTCGCGATGACCGCCTGGCTCGCGGACGCCTTCCGGGCGGTGGCGAACGCCCGGCTCGGCCTGCAGATCGTCACCCCGCCCGGCACCCGGCTGTCCCCGGCGGTGCGCGCCGCCCTGCCCGGCTGGCCCTCGCGCTGGGTCGTCCAGGACGAGAAGGACGGCTACTACGACGGCCTGTCCGGAGCCGTCCTGGAGTGGAACAACGGCCTGTTCGTGACCGTGGAGTCGCCCGAGGCCACCCCCGAGGACCCGCGCACCCCGGTCGCCGAGTCCTTCACCCGGGACATCGCGGACACCGGCGAACGCCAGCTGGCCCTCTCCTACCGCGCGATCCACCCCGCCGACGACCGCCTCGTCCTCGGCGGCGCCCTGGAGGCCGTGTGGCGGGAGATCACCGGCGAGCCGCCGGCCGGCTGGGGCACGGAGGAGCCCGCCAACCTGCCCTGGTCGCTGCGGCAGCTCACGGACGTGGCGTACGAGCGGGCGCCCGAGCCGACCTGGCTGGTCGTCGTCGGCACCCCCGAACGCCCGGGCCTGGCCACCGTCCGCATCAGCCGCACCACCGGCGGCGTGGAGGAGGACGTCACCCTGGCCTTCGGCTACGGTCCGGGCGAGGAGATCCCGACGGACGCGGTGCCCCGGGCGGCGGAGACCCTCGCCACCCGCCACGACCTGCAGTCCATGCTGGTCCAGGTCCGCCGGGCGCGCCGCGACCTGTCGGTCCCGCCCCGCTTCGAGGGCCCCGGCGTGCCCTACGCGTTCGTGCTCGGCGTCGAGGAGGTCCGCGAACTGCCCGGCGACCGCGCCCGCCGGACCCCGCTGGCCACGGCGCCGCGCGAGCTGGGCCCGAGGACCCGGCCGGCGCTGTACTACGCCTTCCCGGGCGACGCCTCGGACCTGTCCGGCTGGCAGGACTTCGAACGCCTGATGCGGCACCTCAAGGGCGACCAGGCGACCTGAGAGGCCCCCGGCGCCCACGACTCACGTGGTGCCGGGGGCCGTCCGCGACGCTCGTCGTGCCCGGGGGCCGTCCACGGCTTTCGGTGTGCCCGGGCTCGTCCACGACTCTCGCAGCGCCCGGGACCAGGGCGCGGCTCTCGTGGTGCCGGGGGCCGTCCGCCCACTGCCGCGCACGGCCCCCGGCGTCGCTCTCGCGGCCGGAGCACACTGCGGCGATCCTCGTAGCCGTAGCCGTAGCCGTAGCCGTAGCCGTAGCCGTAGCCGTAGCCGTAGCCGTAGCCGTAGCCGTAGCCCTAGCCGTAGCCGTAGTCGCCACCGCCACGGCCACCGCCACTGGCACCGTCGCCGCGGCCGGCCGGTGTCGGCCGGCGGGGCTCAGCGGGCCAGTGCCGTCTCGGGCTCGGCCGCCGGCTCGGCCACGGGCGTGGCCACGGCCCCGTCCGCCCGGTCGTCCGCCCGCTCACGCTCCCCGGACGCCTGCGGCGCGATCCGCCGGAACGCCCAGTCCATCCGCGGCTCCAGCACGCACCGGAACGTCTGCCGCACCGGTCGGGTGCACAGCACGGTCATGCCGCCCACCGCGAGGACGGTGACGACGACCGCGCCGAGCGGGCCGTGCAGCCAGTCCGCCTCGAACCCGCCCGCGTACAGCACTCCCTTGACCACGAAGCCGTGCAGCAGATAGCCGCCCAGCGTGCCCGCGCCCAGCGCCGTGCACCACAGTCGCCGGCCGGGTACCCACGCCAGGAAACAGGCGGTCAGCAGCAGTGCGCAGCCGAACAGCACCAGCACCGTCACCGGCCCGGCCCACCACGGCGCGCCCAGGTCCTGCGCGGCCGCGTTCCGGTACAGCCACCCGGCGTTCAGCCGCGGCACGCTCCACCAGCCGAGGGCCACCGCGAGCGCGATCACCGGCACCGACAGGATCCGCGCCGGGCGGCGGCGCACCCACCGGAAATGCTCGGGCCTCAGGCACATGCCCAGCACGAAACAGGGCAGGAACTGCAGCACCCGCTGCAACTCCAGCACACCGCCCAGGCCCGGGGTGACGGACGCCAGCATCGCCACACCGAGGGCCACGGGCAGCGGCCGGCGCACGAGCCGCCACACCGGAGCGGTCAGCCGCCAGATGAACAGGGCGCACAGGAACCAGGTCAGGTACCAGGGCGTGAACAGGTGGATCTGCCGGTCGGCGGAATGGCCGACGTAGATCCGGAAGAGCGAATAGGCCGTCTGGAAGACGACATACGGCACGACGACGCCGGTCAGCAGCCGCTTCAGCCGCTGCGGGCGAAGGTCGAAATTGCGGGAGAAGTAGCCGGAGATGATGACGAACGCCGGCATGTGGAACGCGTACACGACGTTGTACGCCGTTTCGAGGAATCGGTTGCCGCTCATGACCGTCGCCCAGGAGTGACCGAGGGCCACCAGGACGATCGCCAGGTACTTGGCATTGTCGAAGAACGGGTCGCGCTGCTCGCCGGAGCCTGGGCGGCGCCCGTCCGGCCGCTGCGGAACCGGCCCGCCGGGGGCGGAGGAGTGGGTCTGGGGGAGAGGTGTTCTCGTCGGTCCGGGGGG
>NZ_LR732573.1 GCF_902506575.1 Streptomyces mexicanus
CGCGGGCGCGGGGGGCGCGCCCGGGCTGGGGTGGCGGCCTGCGGGGGCCCCCCCCGCGGGGGGGGGGGGGGGCCCGCGCGGGGCGGGGGGGGGGGGGGGGGGCGGCCGGGGGGGGGGGGGGGGCGGGGGGCCCCCCCCCGGGGACCCCCGCGGGGCGGGGGTGTCCGGGTCGCGGGCCGAAAGCCCAAACCCCCCCGGCGGGCCCCCCCCGTCTGGGCGCGCGGGCGGCGGGCCGGGTAACGCCGTCGCCCCACCTCGCCCCCGCCCCTGCCCGACCCGGCCGAAACCTTCCAGGGAAGGACTCCCTCCGTGGCAACGACAACCCCCACACGGGGTGCCCACACCCCGCCACCCGGCGCCGTGGGCACCCCCACCGGACGCAGCAAGTGGCGCACCCGCCTGTGGCGCCTGGACGACAAGGTCTCGCCGTACGCCTACATCTCACCCTTCTTCCTCGTCTTCGGTGCCTTCGGGCTCTACCCGCTGATCTACACGGGCTGGATCGCCCTGCACCGGGTCGAGATGGTGAGCATGAACCAGTCCGAGTGGGTCGGCTGGGGCAACTTCGACAAGATCCTGCACGACTCCGAGTTCTGGACGGCGGTCGCCAACACCTTCGTCATCGGCGTCATCTCCACCGTCCCGCAGCTGCTCGTGGCGCTGGGCCTGGCCCACCTGCTCAACTACAAGCTGCGCGCCACCACCTTCTGGCGCACCGTCATCCTCACGCCGTACGCCACCTCGGTGGCCACCGCCGCCCTGGTCTTCGCCCTGGTCTTCCGCGCGGACGGCGGCCTGCTCAACTGGGTGCTGCACTTCGTCGGGTTCGGCCACACCAACTGGGCCAACGGGCACTGGACGTCGAAGATCGCCATCTCGGTCATCGTGATCTGGCGGTGGACCGGCTACAACGCCCTGATCTACCTGGCGGCCATGCAGGCGGTGCCCAGCGACCTGTACGAGGCCGCCTCGATCGACGGGGCCACGCGCTGGCAGCAGTTCCGCAAGGTGACCATTCCCTCGCTGCGGCCGACGATCCTGTTCACCATCGTCATCTCGACCATCGGCTCCATGCAGTTGTTCGGTGAGCCGTTGCTGCTGGAAGGCGGCTCCACCGGGACCACCGGAGGCAACCAGAACCAGTACGAGACGCTCAGCATCTACCTCTACAACTACGGCTGGAAGCTGGGGCACCTGGGCCGGGCGGCGGCCGTGGCGTGGGCGATGCTCGTGCTGCTGCTGCTCATCGCCCTGATCAACTGGATCGTCGGCCGGTTCGTGCGCAAGAGCGCGGCCTGACGGGAGCGACAACGATGACCACGACCAGTCCCACCGACACCGCCCCCGACCTCGGCCGCCGGCCCCTGACCCCCGCACCCGGCAGGCGCCGCAGCCGGTTCGGGATCGGCGCGGGCCAGCAGCTCAAGGGCGGCCCGTTCACCTACATCGCGCTGGCCGTCGTCGGCCTCGGCTCGATCCTCCCCCTGTACTGGACGCTGGTGGCCGCCTCCCACGACCAGCAGCGGGTCCTGGACACCCCGCCGCCGCTCGTGCCGGGCGGCAGGCTGTGGCACAACCTCCAGGCCGCCTGGGACCAGGCCCACCTGGGGAAGGCCATCGTCAACAGCCTCATCGTGGCCGGCTGCATCACGGTGGCCACGCTGTTCTTCTGCACCCTGGCCGGGTACGCCTTCGCCAAGATGCGCTTCCGCGGCCGGAACGTGCTGATGACCGCCGTCATCGCCACCCTGACCATCCCGCCGCAGCTGAGCGTCGTCCCGCTGTTCATGATGATGTCGGACCTCGGCTGGAACGGGCACCTGGAGTCGGTGATCTTCCCGACGCTGGTCGGCGCCTTCGGCGTGTTCTTCATGCGCCAGTACCTGATCGAGGCGCTGCCCTACGAGCTGATCGAGGCGGCCAAGGTGGACGGCGCGAGCAACATCCGCATCGTCTGGAACGTCGTCCTGCCCGTGGCCCGGCCCGCGATGATGGTGCTCGGCATGCTCACCTTCGTGCAGGCCTGGAACGACTTCTTCTGGCCCTTCCTGGCCCTGAACCAGGACAACCCCACCCTCCAGGTGGCGCTCGGCCAGCTCCAGGCCTCCTACACGCCCGACCAGAGCATCGTGATGGCGGGCGCGCTGATCAGCACCCTGCCGCTGCTGCTCGTCTTCGTGCTCTTCGGCAAGCAGATCGTCGGAGGCATCATGGCGGGCGCCGTCAAGGGCTGACCCCTCCGGCGCGCGGGGCGGGACCGACGGCGACGACGATCCGCCGGACCCGCCCCGCC
>NZ_LR732574.1 GCF_902506575.1 Streptomyces mexicanus
GCCCTGCCCAGCTCGTCCGGCCCGCGGGGCCCCGCGGGGCGCCCGGGGGGGGCCCCGGCCGCCGGCCGCCGGGGGCGGCTCAGACGGTGACGACCCGGATCCCCGCGTCCTCGAACCGGCGCACGGTGTCCTGCCCCGCCGCCGTGTCCGTCACCAGCGTGTCCACCGATTCCGCCGGGCAGATCCGCGCGAAGGCGCGCCGGCCGAGCTTGCTGGAGTCCGCGGCGACGACCACGCGTGCGGCGCGTTCGCACAGCAGCCGGTTGATCGCGGCCTCCGCCTCGTCGTTGGCCGCGGCGCCGTGCGTGACGTCGAACGCCACCACGCCCACCACCGCCACGTCGAGCGTGATCTGCCCGAGTACGCCGTCCGCCAGCGGGCCGATCAGCTCGTACGACTGCGGGCGCGCGACCCCGCCGGTCACCACGATCTTGAACTGGGGACGCACGGCCAGCTCGTTGGCGATGTTGAGCGCGTTCGTCACCACCGTCAGGGCCGGCGAGCCGGAGGCGAGGTCGCCGCGCACGGCCAGGGCGCGGGCCACCTCCGTGGTGGTCGTCCCGCCGGTCAGGCCCACCGCCTCGCCCGGGGCCACCAGATGCGCGACCGCCTGGGCGATCCGCTGCTTCTCGGAGGCCCGGCGCGCCGTCTTGTAGCGCAGCGGCAGCTCGTAGGAGACGCCGTGCACGACCGCGCCGCCCCGGGTGCGGACCAGCATCTGCTGCTGGGCGAGCTGGTCGAAGTCCCGCCGGATCGTCGCGGCCGACACCTCCAGCTCGGCCGCCGCCTCCTCGACGTCCAGGCGGCCGCGCTCGACCAGCAGCTCCAGCAGCGCCTTCCAGCGGGCGTCGCGCGACATCAGCGGCCTCCGTTTCTCGCTCCTTCGCGACCCTAGCGCACCCGTGCACCCGGGAAATGCTTGATTCTGCTTGAAAAGCACGGCTATCTTGCACGAACGATCACATGTGGGAGGGTGTCCGCCATGAGCCATGTCGAGGACGAACTGACCAGCCAGCCCGAGTGCTGGGCCCGCGTCGCGGCCGACGCCGCCGGGCACCGCGCCGCGCTGCCGGCACCGGGGGAGCGGGTGGCGATCGTCGGCTGCGGGACGTCGTACTTCATGGCCCAGGCCGCCGCCGCGCTGCGCGAGGGAGCCGGGCAGGGCGAGACCGACGCCTTCGCCGCCTCGGAGTTCCCCCGCGGCCGCTCCTACGACCGCGTCCTCGCCCTGACCCGCTCCGGCACCACCACGGAAGTGCTGGACCTGCTGGGGCAGGTGAAGGGACGTACGCGCACCACCGCCGTCACCGCGGACCCCGACACGCCGGTCATGAAGGCCGCCGACGACGTGGTCGTGCTGGACTTCGCCGACGAACGCTCCGTCGTCCAGACCCGGTTCGCCACCACCGCGCTGACCCTGCTGCGCGCCCATCTGGGCCTGCACACCGACGCCGTCGTCGCCGACGCCCGCACCGCCCTGACCGAGCCGCTGCCCGAAGGACTGGTGGACTGCACCCAGTTCACCTTCCTGGGGCGCGGCTGGACCGTCGGACTCGCCAACGAGGCCGGCCTGAAGATGCGCGAGGCGTCGCTGTCCTGGACGGAGGCGTACCCGGCGATGGAGTACCGGCACGGCCCCATCAGCATCACCACCCGGGGCACCGCCACCTGGATGCTCGGCCCGGCCCCGGACGGTCTGGCGGACCAGGTGCGCGCCACCGGCGGGCTGTGGATCGACGGCGGTCTCGACCCGCTCGCCGAACTGGTCCGCGCCCAGCGCCTGGCCGTCGCCGTCGCCGCGGCCCGCGGCCTCGACCCGGACCAGCCGCGCCACCTGACCCGCTCGGTCATCCTCACCCCCTGAC
>NZ_LR732695.1 GCF_902506575.1 Streptomyces mexicanus
GGCGTCGAGGCCGTACCAGCGCAGCATGCGGCACCAGCGGTCCCGCTCGTGCTCGTCGGCGTACCAGGGCGGGCCGTCGATCCCGGGGGTGTCGGGGTGCGCGAAGGCGAACAGCCGCCCGGGGCCGAGACCCGCGAGCAGCAGGTGGCTGGGCGGGCCGTTGCCGTGCAGGTCGACGGCGACGTCCGGGGGCGGGCCGGCCCAGTTGAGGGTGCGCGGGACGGCGCGGCCGGGCGCGGATGCCGGCAGCAGCCGGTCGACGGTGCCGGTGGCGGCGACGACCTCCCGCAGCTCCTCGGGCGCGGCGAGCACCAGTTCGTGGCCGGGAAAGCCGCGCCGCAGAGCGCGCAGCGCGGGTACGCCGGCCAGCAGGGCGCCGAGCCCCAGCGCCCGCAGGACGAGCACGCGGGGGGTGCGCCGCGCCGCCGTGGTGCCGGTCATCGCGCCCCCTCGGCCGCCCTGGCCATCAGGGCCGTCGAGGAGCGGCCGTCGAGGTACGGCAGCAGCACGGCCTGGCCGCCCCACTCCTGCAGCAGGGCCGCCTCGGGCAGTTCGGCCGCCGCGTAGTCGCCGCCCTTGACCCAGACGTCGGGGCGGAGTTCGGCGAGGAGTCGTTCGGGGGTGTCCTCGTCGAAGACGGCCACGGCGTCCACGCAGGCCAGGGCGCGCAGCACGCGGACGCGGTCGGCGAGCGGGTTGACCGGCCGGCCCTCGCCCTTGCGGCGGCGCACGGAGGCGTCGGAGTTGACGCAGACGACCAGGCAGTCGCCGATGCGCCGGGCCGCCTGGAGCAGGCCGACGTGTCCGGCGTGCAGCAGGTCGAAGCAGCCGCCCGCGGCGACGACGGTGCCGCCGGCGGCCCGGACGCGGGCGATGACGGCCGCGGGGTCGTCCCCGGGCGCGGGCGGTCCCGGCGGGGGCGGGGCGCCGGGGGGGTGCGCGGGCGCCCCGGCTCCGCGCGCAGTGCGGGAGGGGTGCGAAGTGCCGGAGGGGTGCGCAGGGCCGGCCAGGGCGCCCGCGCCGCCGGCGCCGACGAAGGCGCTCGCCGCGGTGACCGCGCCCTCCACGGCCTCGCCGACCAGCGCGCCGTCCGCGAGCAGTCCGGCCGCCGTCGCCGCGAACCGGTCCCCCGCGCCGCACGCGTCGCCGTGGTGGTCGGCGGTCGCGGGCACCAGCAGCGGGTGCTCCCCGTACGACAGCAGCGCGCCGCGCGCCCCGAGCGTGACGGTCACGGCGCCCACCCGCCAGTGCCGTACCAGGGCGGCGGCCTCCTCGGTGACGGTGCGCAGGTCGCTGCGCCGGCCGGTGGCCTCGTCGGGGGGTGCGCCCGGGGTGCCGGGCGCCGGCCGGTCGCCGGTCAGCCCGGCCGCGAAGCCGCGGGCCTCGGAGCGGGCCGGGGTGACCAGGCGGGTGCCCGGCGTGGGCGGGCCGCCGCGCGGGTGCGGGTCCCACACCACCGGGGGCCGCCTGCGCAGCTCCTCGCGCAGCGCGTGGGCGGCGCCCCGGCCGTAGTCGGAGACCAGGACGGCGGGCCCGGCGGCGAGCGCGGCACGGGCCGCGGCGGCGGCCTCGCGCACCCGGCCGCCGCCGCGGTCCAGGCGGGCCACCGGGCGGCCCTGGGCGAGGATGCGGGTCTTCTCCGGCAGCGCGCCGCTCATCGGCAGGGGGATCAGCTCCAGCCACGGTTCGAGGAGCCGGCGCAGTTCGCGGGCGGCCGGACCGTCGTCCAGGCCGGTGATCAGGGTGACGTCGCGGCCGTCGCGGGCGGCCAACCAGGCCGCCAAGGCCGCGCCGCCGGGTCGTACCCGCTCCGCGCAGTCGGCGACCACCGGCACGGGCGCGTCGGGCGCGAGCCGGTCGGCGTGCCCGGTCAGGTCGCGGTCGAGCAGGGCGTCGCCGACGACGACGAGAGGTGACTTCCCCGCCATGTCACCTCCCGCCCCGGTCCAGCGCCGCGTCGAACGCCGCGCAGACCATGTGCACCGCGACCAGGTGGAGTTCCTGCACGGTCGCCGTGGACGTCCCGGGTGCGCACAGCGCCTCGTCGCTGCCCGCGCTGAGCGGGTTGGGCGCGGGGCCGGTCAGCGCCCACACGTGCATGCCGGCGGCCCGCCCGGCGTCCGCGGCGGACAGCAGGTTGGCGCTGGCGCCGCTGGTGGACAGTAGCATCAGCACGTCGCCGCGGCGGCCGTGGGCGCGCCCCGGGCGGGCGAACACCTCGTCCCCGCCGTAGTCGTTGGCGATGGCCGTGGTGGAGGAGGTGTCGGCGTGCAGGGCGATCGCGGAGAACGGCGGCCGGTCGTCGCGGTAGCGGCCGACGAGTTCGGCGGGCAGGTGCTGGGCCTGGGCGGCGCTGCCGCCGTTGCCGGCGGCCAGCAGCCGTCCGCCGCCGCCGAGGACGGCGGCGAGCCGTTCGCCCCAGCGCTGGGTGATGTGCGCGGACGCGCGGAACTGGCCGAGGGCGACGAGGAGTTCGTCGCAGTGTCCGGTGACGGCCGGTGACTCGACGCTCATGACGCCACCTCCGTGGGCTCGGTGGACTCGGTGGGCCGGCGAACGGTGTGCAATCAGGCCACCTCCGACTTCAGTTCGTGGCCGGCCGTCAGCCGGCGGTAGACCTGTTCGACGCCGTCGGCGACGCGCGGCCAGGTGAAGCGGGCCAGGACCCGGGCGCGGCCCGCGGTGCCGTAGCGGCGGCGGACGCGGTCGCTGCCGAGCAGGTCGCGGACGGCGGCGGCGACCGCGTCCGGGTCACCGGGGGTGACCAGGCGGCCGGTGCGGCCGTCGGCGACGGAGTCGCGGTGCCCGCCGACGTCGGTGGCGACGACGGGCACCGCGCAGGCCATCGCCTCCAGCGGCACGATGCCGAACGGCTCGTACACCGGCGTGCACAGCACCAGGGCGGCGCTGCGCATCAGCGCGGGCATGCGGGCCGGGTCGACGGCGCCGAGCAGGTGCACCCGGTCGCCGACGCCCTCTCGGTCGGCCAGTTCCCGCAGCCGCCGCGCCTCGGGTTCGCCGTCCAGGTGCTCGGGCGGCGGGCCGCCGGCGAGCAGCAGTTCGGTGTTCGGGATCCGGCTCAGGGCGCGGATCGCCAGATCGTAGCCCTTGCGGGGGACCAGCCGGCCGCAGGCGAGCAGCCGGTGGCGGCGGGCACGGCCGGGG
>NZ_LR732696.1 GCF_902506575.1 Streptomyces mexicanus
GGGCGAGGGTGGTGTGCGGCCGTACGCGGGTCCGGGCGAGGGCGAGGGCGGTGTACGGCCGTACGCGGGTCCGGGCGGGGGCGACGAAGTGCATGTCATTCGCCTCCGCGGTCTCGGAGGGACACCGCCGGGTCGGCCCGGCGCAGGCTCAGTACGGCGGTCACCACCAGCGGCGCGGTGGCCACGGCCGCCAGCAGCAGCGCCACCCGGGCGACCGGCAGTTCCACCAGCACCTCCGGTACCGGTTTCGTGGCCTGCCCGGTCAGCACGATCAGCGGGACGACCGCCCGGGTCAGCACGGTGCCCAGCGCCACGCCGACCACCAGGGCGAGCGCCAGCAGGACGCCCTGCTCGGCGGCGAGCATGCGGGCCAGCTGGCGGCGCGGGGCGCCCAGGGCGCGCAGGACGGCGAACTCGGCGTCCCGTTCGCGCAGCGCGCCCGCCGCGCTCACCGCGAAGCCGACGGCGGCCAGCGCCGCCGCGATCACGGCCGCCGCGGTGAACGCGGCCGCCGGACCGGCGCCGAACGGGTCGTCGCGCAGCTGCGCGGCGATCTCGTCGCGCACCACGACCTGCCCGGGATCGATGTCCGGCAGGGCGCGTAGGGCGGCGGCCACGTCCGCCGCGCGATGAGCGTCGGTGTCCAGCCACCACTCGGTGGGCGCGGCGCCGTCGCCGTAGCGCTCCTGGAGCAGCCGGTTCACCGACGTCAGGTCCATCAGCAGGCCACCGCCGTCGTGCGCGGTGTCCCCGGAGGTGCCCTGGTCCGCCGGGCCGGCCACGGTGGGCAGCGCCCGGACGGCGGCGACGATCCGTACCGGAACGTTCCGCCCGGCGAACGTCACCTCCACCCGCTGCCCCGGGCGGGCGCCCGCGGCCGTGAGGAACCGGTCGGTCGCCAGGGCCGTGACCTCCGGCTGCGCCGGCTGGGCCGCCCGCACCCGCACGCTCACCGCGTCGGTCGTCCACCGGTCCTCGCGGGGGATGTAGCCGGTGCCGTAGACGACGGTCAGCGGGCGGGAGGAGGTCGCCGTCGGCGCGGCGGGGGCGTTGCGGCCGTCGGGCAGGGCCGTGGTGTCGCCGCCGGAGGAGGACGCGGTCCAGGCGGCCGGCAGCGTCAGCGGGCGCGCGGTGCCGTCGGCGGCGAGGGCCTGCACCGCGGAGACGGTCAGGCGGTGCTGCTCGGCCCGGCCGACGGGCTGCGGGACGCTCAGGTCGATCCCGGTCAGCGTCAGCGCGCCCGCGCCCGCGGGCAGCGACACGGCCGGGCGGTGGGTGCGGCCGTCGGCGGGCAGGGGGTCCAGCGGCATGCGGTAGGGGACGCCGTAGCGGTCCTCCAGCGTGACGGCCAGGTCCACCTGCGGCGCCCGGCGTTGCGTGCCCGAGCCGTGGACGGCGACCGCCAGGCGCAGCCGAGCGGTGCCCGCGGGCACCCGCACGCCGGTCGTCGCGCCGTGCGGCGCCAGCCGGCCCAGCAGCGGCCCGGCCGGCGCGGCGGCCAGGTCGCGGCGCATCAGCACCGAGCCGGAGGCCCGTACGGTGTCCAGCGCGAGGACGGTCGCCGTGCGGTCGCCGGACAGTGGCAGCGTGGTGCGGACGGCGGGCGCGGTGGAGCGGACGTGCCCGATCGCCGCGTACGTTTCGGTACGGCCCAGACCTCCCTCCCCGGCGGCCAGCACCCGCACCGGCGCCCCCGCCCGGAAGTCGGCCTGGTCGTCCTGCGAGCGGTCCCAGGAGGCCCCTTGGCCGATCGCCAGCATGCCCAGCGCGACCGCGAGGACCAGGAGCAGCACCGGACCGGCGCCGCGCATGGGACGGCGGCTGAACTGCCAGCCCGCCAGCGCGGCCGGCAGTCCGCGCCCGCCGGCCGCGCGCCGCTCGGCCAGCCGTGCCACTGGCGGCAGCAGCCGCAGCGTCAGCACCGTGCCGGCCAGCAGGGCCAGCGCGGGAGCCGTGACCAGCAGCGGATCGATGCCGAGCCCGCCCGCGGCGGTGCCGAGCGCGCCGGAGGACTGCCGGTTCAGCTGCCAGTACGCCACGGCGGCCACCGCCAGCAGCCCCACGTCCGCACCGGCGCGCAGCGGCGCGGGCAGCGCCCGGGCCCGCCGTCCGGCGCCGAGGGAGGACGTCAGCGCCGGCAGGGTCACCGCCAGCGCGCAGCCCAGCGCCACGGCCGCTGCCACCAGCCACACCCCGGCGCCCCCACTCGCCGCCACGTCCGGGTGCAGCCCGATCCGGGCCAGCGCGCCCTGCCCGGCCAGCAGCCGGGTCAGCGGCCCGGCCAGCAGCGGCGCCGCCACCACCGCGGGCACGGCCAGCAGCAGCGCCTCCGTGGCGGCCAGCGACGCGATCCGGCCCCGCGAGCCGCCGCGGGCCCGCAGCAGGCGGGTCTCGCCGGCGCGTTCCCCGCTCAGCAGCCGGGCCACCAGCAGCAGCGCGTACCCGGCGAGCAGCGCCAGTTGCAGCGCGGCGATCAGCAGCGTCGAACGGGAGACGAGCAGGGAGCGGTCGATGCGGGTCAGGACGTCGGGCAGCGCGGTCGTCACGGTCGGCGTGCCGCCCACCGCGGCCGTCCCGCGCAGGGCGGCGGCACCGTCGCGGACCGCGTTCCGCAGCGCGCCGATCCTCCCGGTGGTCAGCGTGGAGAAGTCCGCCGACGCCTGCCAGGCGCTCTGTCCGGTGCTCACCTTGCCGCCGGCCAGGACGCCGGGGCCGGTCAGCAACGGGCCGTAGGTGGTGAAGTCCACCTTGCGCACGCCGCGCCCGCCCAGGTCGTCCAGCTGCCAGTAGGGCGCGGCGGGGTCGGCGGGCCGGTACAGCCCGGTGATCAGGACCTGGACGGCGGCACCGCCGAGCCGGTCGGTGAGGGTGAGCCGGGCGCCGGGCCGCAGGCCCAGGCGCTGCGCGGCGGCCTGCGGCAGCGCGGCTTCCGGCCGCGCCGTCCCGTCGTGCGGCAGGCGCCCGGAGACCAGCCGTACCTGGGCGGGGTCGAGGGCGGCGAAGTACGTCAGGTCCGGGTCGCCCGAGCGCTGCGCCGCGGGCCGCAGGGAGCGGGGG
>NZ_LR732575.1 GCF_902506575.1 Streptomyces mexicanus
ACCTACGCCACGGCCGCCCCCGCCCCGCAGGCGGCTCCGGCCGTGCAGGCGGCCCCGGCCGTCCAGCAGGCCCCCGCTCCCGCCCAGGCTCCCATGGGCGGCGACAACGGAAACAACAACAACAGCAAGGGCAACGAGGGCGAGGACCACGGCGACGAGGACCACGGCGGCAACGACCGCGGTGGCAACGACCACGGCGGCAGGAAGCACGAGGAGGGCTGGATCCACATCAACGAGCGGTCCTACTCGGCGCACCCGACCGGCTGCGTCACCGTCGTGAGCGGACTGGGCTCCAAGAGCTTCAACATCCGCAACGACAGCCGCAAGACCGTCGAGGTCTTCCGTGGTGCCACCTGCGACAACGGCGCCCCGATCGCCACCGTCGGCCCGCACAGCACCAGCAACGGTGTGAACCCCGGCTGCTTCCACGGCGTCAAGGTCAAGGACGGCGTCGTCGCCAGCTTCCGCATCGTGCACCGCTTCGACAAGGACGACAAGGGCGACTACTGAGCCGACCCTCGGAGTCTGACGCACCACCACGGGTGACGCAGGACCCCGGCCAGCCGTAATCGGGCCGGGGACCGGCGTCCGGAGGCATGGCACCGAACCCCGGCCCGCTGTCATCGGGCCGGGGTTCCGCGTGTGCCCGCGTCCGGCGGGGGCCGCGCCCGCCGACGTACTCGGGCGTCACGGCCGGGGCGCTGCACTCGGGGACGCCACAGTCTGCGCGCGCCGCGCCCGATACGTCACGGCCGGTGCGCGCCGTGCCCGGGCGGCGGTGCCGTGCTGCTCGGCCGCCGTACCACCTGCAGTCCTCGCGGGCGGCGAGGTCGAGGCCGGCGCGGTAGCCCGAGGCGGCCGTCCAGTCGCCCCGCAGCAGCGGCGGCGGGACGCGGTCCGCTTCGGTGAGGCCGGCGCGCCAGGCATCCGCGCGGCGTTGCGCGGCGAAGGAGTCCTCCGGTCCGGCGAGGTACCACATCCGTGCGGTGGCCGAGGTCGAGCAGGTGCCGCACGGCGGTGCGGGCCGGCGAACAGGACTCCCGCCCGACCTCGCTGCTCGACTACCGGCAGGAAGCCGTGGTGCTGCTGGGCACCCCGGACGCCGAGGGCACTGTCGCGCTGGCGCCCCGGGGCGTCGCCGTGCTGCGGCAAGCGGCCGGGCGCGTGCCGTCCTCGGGCGCGGTGATCCCCCGTCCCGCTACGGCCGTTCAGCTCTGCGCCCCGCCGGGCGGTGCCCCGTGCGGGCGAGCGGCCGCCACCAACGCGTCGAAGAGCCGCTGCTGGGCGGGGTCCTCGTGCGCGGTGTCCTCCGGGTGCCACTGCACGGCGACCAGCCAGCCGGCCGGCTCGGTGGGTTCGACCGCCTCCACGGTGCCGTCCGCGGCCCGCGCGGTCACGCACAGCCCCCGGCCGAGCCGGTCGACGTGCTGATGGTGGTAGCAGGACGCCTCCACCTTGTCCTTGCCGGTGATGCCGGCGACGGCCGATCCGCCGGTCAGTGACACGGGGTGCAGGAGGTGCCGGTGCGTGCGGCGCGGGTCTGCCATGTCCTGGTGCAGGGTGCCGCCGAGCAGGGTGTTGACCACCTGCAGGCCGCGGCAGATCGCCAGCAGCGGCTGCCGCGCCGCCAGGGCCTGGCGGGCGACCTCCAGGTCGAACGCGTCCTGCTCGTCGTCCACGTCGTACACGCTCCCGTGCGTCGTGGCGGCGCCGTACCGGTGGGGAGCGATGTCGCCGCCACGACGCACGGGAGCGTGTACGAC
>NZ_LR732576.1 GCF_902506575.1 Streptomyces mexicanus
CTGTCGCCGTCCAGCAGGCCCCCATGGGCGGCGGTGGCGTAGGTGATGCCGGTCGCGGTCAGTGCCGCGGCGGCCGCGATGCCCGCGGTGATCGCGTGGGAACGGGTCTTGAACATGGTGCTGCTTCTCCTGTCTTGGAACCAGAGAGTGGCCGGCTGTGACAGCCGACGTGTGATTGAACGTACTCAGGCCCCCCGAAGCTGTCATTTCGGACGAAGGGGAAGGGCTGACCGGGCAGGGCCGAACGAGGTACCCGGGAGCGCTGCGGGCCCACCTCGGAAGAACTGACGTGACGTCAACTCGCGTCCGGACCGGAAGGATTGAATGACTATTGGGCCGACAGTGTGATCTTCTGACACCCGCTCACCTGTCGAGGCATCGGCCCGCCGGGAAACGTCGGCGCGTCGCTGCTTGACATGGCGACTCTCATCGTTCCGCGAGGCGGTCCTGACGCCGCGTCCGCCTGTGCCCCTCCGCAGTCCCGTGCCGCGACCGTTGACACCGACTCGGCCGCTCCCTAGTCTCCACTCGGCAGTCGAATTAATACGTTTCAATTCACTCGTCAGTCCGCCTGTCTCCTTATCTGTCGAGGTCACTGCAAGAGCTCTGAAACAGTGATCTCGACGTGCGCACTGGCCTCGATCCTCGAATTGAAATGTTCAAAATCCTTCGGCGAGGGGTGGACCACGAGATGCGCGAGGGGTGGAGCATGAGAGTGCGGACATGGCCGCTGCGGCGGCTGGGGGTGGTGGTGTCGGCCCTCGGGCTGTCCCTGGCCGCCGTGCCCCCGGCGTTCGCGGATCGGGCAGGAACCGATCACGCACCGAAGGCACCGACCGGACTGACGGTGGGGGACCGCGTCGATCCGCTCGCCGTGGACGGCCCGCCGCGGTTCGGCTGGCTGCCGCGGGACACCGACGCCGGCGAGGTGCAGACCGCTTACGAATTGGTCGTGCGCGACGGGGACGGTCGCACGGTCTGGGACAGTGGGAAGGTGCCCGGAGCGGAGCAGTCCTGGGTCTCCTACGCAGGCGGTGCGCTGCGGCCCGGCACCCCCTACACGTGGACGGTGCGGACGTGGGACCGTGCCGGCAAGGCGTCCGCGTACGCCTCGCCCGCCGCCTTCACCACCGGCCTGGGCGACCGGGACTGGTCGGGTGCCCAGTGGATCCGGCGGCCCGCCACCGGTAACGACGCCGGCAACCAGTGGACGGCAGCCCGCAAGGTCATGAAGGTCTCCGCGGTCAGCCCGGTGACCGGCGCCCGTGTCTACGTCGCCGCCCAGGGGGACTGGCAGGTCGACGTCGCCGGCCGTGTCGTACAGCGCAGTTCGTCCTACGAGTACGCCGGTGAAGGTTTCTACGACGTGGCCTCGCTCCCGGGCGTGCGCGCGGGGCGGGAACTGCCGGTCGGCGTCCTCACCCACTACTGGTCCTGCAGGTGCCAGGGGCGTGCCGACGGGCCGAGCAGCCCCGAAGGCCCCGAGGGCCTGCTCGTGAAGGTCGTCGTGGACCACGAGGACGGCAGCCGCGATGTGATGGTGTCCGACGGTTCCTGGAAAGTGCACCGTTACGACCCGCAGCGCGTCGACACCCTCACCTACCGCAACAGCGACTCCGGCGACCGCGTCGAGTACTACGACGCCCGGGCGGAGTTGACCGGCTGGGACACCGCGGGCTATGACGACAGCGCCTGGTCGCAGGCCACCGTCATCGGCGCGCACCCACGCCCCGACCCCGCCAACTGCTCCTCCTACGAGGGTGGTTCCTCACCCTGCGCCTTCACGCACCTCTCGGCGCTGCAGGCCCACCTGACGCAGCAGGTGATCCATCCCGTCTCCCTGCTCCACCTGCCCGACGGCACCGTCTTCGCCGACTTCGGCAAGGTCTCCTCGGCCGTCCCCTCGGTGCGGCTGCACCAGGGCGTCGCAGGGCGGCAGTTGACGTTCACCACGAGCTACCGGCGCACCAACAGCACCCTGACGGCGGCGGTCCCGGCCGGTGCCACCACCCTCGCCCTGGCCACCGCCGGCCATGTCCACGCGGGCGACCGGATCACCGTCGACGCCCCGGCCGACGGATACGGGGCGGGCCACCCCGAGACACACACCGTCCGGACGGTGGACGGCGCCACGGTGGCCCTGGACGCTCCGCTGCGCCGGGACCACGCCGCGGGCAGCTGGGTGGAGAACTCCCGTGCCGGCACCTCGAAGCTGGACACCCAGGGCAGCGACATGCGGTTCTTCTACACCGAGAAGAACGGTGCGCAGACCGCGCGGCCCTTCACCTACTGGGGCTGGCGCTACCTGCAGATCAGCGACCCCGGCGAGGATCTGACGGCGGATGACATCAGCGCCGTGGTGCAGCACACCGACGCCGCCCACCCGGCCACCTTCTCCAGCAGCGACCCCACCCTGGACGCCGTCTTCTCCCTGATGCAGCGCTCGGCCCTGCAGTCCGCGCAGAACGTCTTCCTGGACACCCCCACCCGTGAGAAGGGGCAGTTCCTCGGTGACAGCGTCGACGAGTCGTTCGCCACGATGGCCGCGTCCGGCGAGCGCAGCCTGACCCGTCAGGCGATCGTCGCGTTCATGAACTCCCAGACCCGGTACTGGGACAACGGCGCCCTGAACTCCGTCTACCCCAACGGAGATGCCAAACGGGACATCCCCGACTACACCGAGATGTTCCCCGAGTGGGTGCTGCGCTACTACCGGACCACGGGCGACACGGAACTCCTGCGCCAGGCCCTGCCGGTGATGAAGAACGTCGCCGACTACATCTGGGCGGCCGTCGACAGCCGCGGACTGGTCGCCGACCTGCCGGGCGGCAGCGGCGCCTACCAGTACGGCATCATCGACTGGCCCGCCCCCATGCGCTACGGCTACGTCACCACCGGCAACGTCGACAGAACGGTCGTCAACGCGCTCGGTGTGGGCGCGCTGCGCTCGGTCGCGCAGGCGGCTCAGGCACTCGGCGACGACACCACCCGGAGCACGTACGACGACCGCGCCGACCACCTCACCGCGGCGATGCGCGCGCAGTTGCGGGACCCGGCCACGGGCGCCTGGTCCGACGGCCTGACCGCGTCGGGCACCCGGATCGACCACTCCGGCGAGCACGCGCAGTCCTTCCCCGTCGCCTACGGCGTCGCGGACCCGTCGGAGTACGGCGTGCTGGGCGACCGCATCACGAAGCTGGGCATGCGGCAGGGCCCGATGACCCTGCGCACGCTGCTGGACGCGCTGCGCATCACCGACCGCCCGGACACCTTGGTCAAGATCCTGACCGACTCCGCCCACGACGGACCGGCCCAGGTGCTCGCCGAGGGCGGCACCTTCCTGTGGGAGCAGTGGACACCCGGGTGCGCCGACTCCGCCTGCACCGGCCCGGACGTTTCACAGAGCAGCAGCGAGAGTTTCTCGCACGGCTGGGGCGGCGCCGGGATCACGGGCATCCTCGAAGGAGTCCTCGGGCTGACCGTCACCTCACCCGGCGCCGGCACGGTCCGCATCGCCCCGGCGGACAAGGGCCTGGCGGCCGCCTCCGGAACCCAGTGGACCGAGCGCGGCACGGTCGGCGTCGACTGGCGTCGCGGCCGGTACGGCGTGACCACCGAAGTCGACATCCCGGTGAACGTCACCGCGACGGTCGCCCTGCCCGCCGTCGCCGACGGCACCTACCACGTGACCGGGCGGGCCAGGTACCTCGGCACCCAGGACGGCAGGGCCCTGTACCGGGTCGGATCCGGCCGCACCGGCTTCCACGCGGCACCGGCGACATGAGGGAGCCGGGTGCGCGGTCCAGCACAGGCGGCTGAGCACTGGCGGCACCGAGCGGGCGGCGCCGGGCGGGGGAGTGCGCCGACCGCGCCGATGTCACCCGTTCGGGTGCGGCCGATGGGTGGTGGGCCGCGCTCTGATCGGCGCGGCCGCGCAGGTGCCAACCGAAGGCGCAGCAGTGGGAATTGCCCGGTGACGGGGCCCGCGGAGGAGACCGCGGCGCACGGGGACGACAGCCGGGGGAAGCTCGCCGGAGCCGCTGTCGGTCCCTAGCATGGAGGGACAGGCGCGTGGGTTCTCCCAGGGCAGCGGCCGACGGTGAGCGTCCCGGAGGGACGTGCACGGGGCGGGTGCCCGGACGCAGAACCCCGGCCCGATTACGGCGGGCCGGGGTTTCGCGTCGTGCGCCTGCTTGTAGGATCCCGGCCCGATTACGGCGGGCCGGGTTCTACATCTTTCGGATCACACACGGTGGGGTCGCACACGGGGGATCACACGCGGTCGGTGCCGCTGCTGTGATCAGTCGTCGTCCCGGTCGCCCTTGCCGCCCTTGTCGTCCCGGTCGTCGTGGTCGCGGTCGTGGACGATGCGGAAGCTGGCGAGCACGCCGTCCCTGACCTTGACGGAGTGGCTCTTGCCCGGGTTGACGCCGTTGCTGGTGCTGTGCGGGCCGACGGTGGCGATGGGGGCGCCGTTGTCGCAGGTGGCGCCGCGGAACACCTCGACGGTCTTACGGCTGTCGTTGCGGATGTTGAAGCT
>NZ_LR732697.1 GCF_902506575.1 Streptomyces mexicanus
GGACTGGCGCGCGGGGGCGGCGGTGGCGTAGGTGATGCCGGTCGCGGTCAGTGCCGCGGCGGCCGCGACACCTGCGGTGATCGCGTGGGAACGGGTCTTGAACATGGAATGCACTCTCCTGTCTCAGAGTCAGAGAAAGGTGGGTCCGCTGAGGAAAGCCGACCTGTGATTGAACGTACTCACACCCCACGAACCTGTCATTTCGGACGGATCGTAAGTGTGCTTGCAGAGAGCCGATCGAGGTACCCGGGGTGCCCGGCCGCCGACGCGCGGGCGGGGCGATGAGACGTCAAGCAGCCCGCTGTGGGGGAGCGTTGACCGGGAGTCGGGTGCCGGTGCTCGCCCACTGACACCGGCTCACCCCAGAGCGCGCCGGGCTGACGGAAGACGTCGGCGCGTCGGTGCTTGACATCGCCTGTCTTCGGGTCAGAGGGACCAGCTGAGGTCCCTGACGGGCACGGCGCGGTGAGGCGAACCGGTGGGGTCGCCGGGCGCGAACGGGCGGAACCGGTGGCTGAAGTCGACGGGGATGTTCAGGGCCAGGAAGTCCTTGCCGTCGCCCGTACGGGCCCGCAGGACGATGCGGTGCCTGGCCACCGGCACGGTCCTCGGGATCTGCAGGTCCCACGTCTGCTTCCAGGGCCCGGCGTCGGGCCGCAGATCACCGCACAGACCCGCCCCCATGCCGGCCAGCAGCTCGGGCAGCCGGTAGGTCCGGTCGAGCATCTTCACCGGACCGATCTTCATGACCACGTTGCAGGTGACGCGGGTCAGGTCGACGGGTTCCTTCAGGTAGCCGTCCATGGTGCAGCGCAGCCGGTGGCCGAGGCGCGGCAGCGTCGGGTTCAGCGTGATGTCGAGGATGTCCAGGACGTAGTGGTCGTCGCTGGTGTCCTCCGCCAAAGGGGTGCTCATGTCGCTCATCCCATCGTGTCGGTGGGCGGGGAACGGGTGAGGAGCGTGGTCCTCAGAACAGAACCCCGGCCCGATTACGGCGGGCCGGGGTTCTGCGTCACTCGTGTCGCGTCGGTCGGGTGGTGTCGCTGGTGTGATCAGTCGTCGTCCCGGTCGCCCTTGCCGCCCTTGTCGTCGCGGTCGTCGTGGT
>NZ_LR732698.1 GCF_902506575.1 Streptomyces mexicanus
GTGTATGGGTGAGAAGAACGGACAGAATGAGTCGGAGTGCGAGGGGGTGTTGGAGAGTAGATCTGGTTTTTTTTTGAAAAGAGGCCGGCCACCGGAGGGGGCTGACCGTGGGGGGCGGCCGGCGGCGTCAGATGTTAATAAGAGCCACCCCCCCCGCCGTCACAGGCCCACACCCGGCCGGAACCGCCCCGCATCCGACCGGAACCGCCTTGCACCCGGCCGGAACCGGCTTGCGTCCGCAGGACCGGCCCTACGACACGCAGAACTCGTTGCCCTCCGGGTCCGTCATCACGACCCACTCCCCGGAGGGCTCTTTCACCTCCCGCAGCGCGCTCGCCCCGAGTCCCGTCAGCCGCTCCACCTCCTGCGCACGCCGGCCCTCGCCGGGATGCAGGTCGAGGTGGAGCCGGTTCTTGCCCGCCTTCGGCTCCGGCACGCGCTGGAACAGCAGCCGCCGCCCGAGGCCGGTGCCGCGTTCCTCGTCGTACGGGTCGTCGGGGTGGCGTACGGCGATCAGGTCCCGGAAGGCCGGGCGGCCGTGGAAGTCGACGGTGGCCTCGGCCGGCAGCGCGCCCAGTGCGCGCAGCCGTTCGATGAAGGCGCTGTTGTCCTCGACCACGTAGTGCAGTGCGGCGGCCCAGAAGTCGGCCTGCGCGTGCGGGTCGGCGGCGTCGATGACGATCTTCCAGTGCACCGGGGTGGCCGCGTCGGCGGCGGGGGTGTGTGTCACGCGACCAGTCAAGGGGGCACCGCACCGCCCGGGCAACAGGATTGCCGGAACCCCGGACAACCCCCGGCCCCCAACGGACAGGACCGCAGCCCGGCCCCCCAACGGACAGGACCGCAGCCCGGACCTCACAGACAGGGCTCGACGGGGCTCGCCCGTCCCGGCAGCCCGGTAGCCGGCAGCCCAGCGGCCCGGCATCCCGATAGCCCGGACGACGCCTAGGCCTCCACGGCGTCCGGCCGTGCCGGAGGCGTCGGTTCGGCCTCGGGCGAGCCCGCCGCCGTCCGGGACGCGACGAGACCGGCGCGCAGCCGGGCCGTGCGGCGGGCCGTACGGAGGCTGTCGCCGGTGAGGAGGATCAGGGCCAGCCACACCAGGGCGAACCCGGCCCAGCGCTCGGCGGGCATGGACTCGTGGAAGTACAGGATTCCGCACAGGAACTGGAAGACCGGGGCCAGGTACTGCAGCAGCCCCAGCGTGGACAGCGGGACGCGGATCGCGGCGGCGCCGAAGCAGACCAGCGGCAGGGCGGTGACCACGCCGGTCGTGGCGAGCAGGGCGGTGTGTCCGGGGCCCTCGGTGGTGAACGTCGAGTCGCCGTGCGCGGTCAGCCACAGCAGGTAGCCGAGCGCGGGCAGGAACTGGATCGCGGTCTCGGCGGCCAGCGACTCGACGCCGCCGAGATTCACCTTCTTCTTCATCAGGCCGTAGGTGGCGAAGGAGAAGGCGAGGACGAGGGAGATCCACGGCGGGCGGCCGTAGCCGACGGTCAGCACCACGACGGCGGCCAGGCCGACCCCGACGGCGGCCCACTGCGCCGGCCGCAGCCGCTCCTTGAGCAGGAGCACGCCCATGGCGATGGTGACGAGCGGGTTGATGAAGTAGCCGAGCGAGGCCTCGACGACGTGGCCGCTGTTGACGGCCCAGATGTAGACGCCCCAGTTGACGCTGATGACGGCCGCGGCGACCGCGACGAGCGCCAGCTTGCGCGGCTGCCGCAGCAGCTCGCCGGCCCACCTCCAGCGCCGTACGGCGAGCAGGACGACGGCCACGACGACGAAGGACCACACCATCCGGTGGGCGAGCACCTCGCCGGCGCCGGCGGGCTCCAGCAGGGGGAAGAACAGGGGGAACAACCCCCACATACCGTACGCCGCGAAGCCGTTCAGCAGGCCTATGCGCTGCTCACCCTTCGACGTCCCGCCCACGGGCCCTCCTACGCGTCTCGACGTGCCTCCCCGAAGGTAGCGCCGAGCGGCCGCGCTGTCATGCCCGTATCGACATACGGTCATGACAGGCGGCGGGGCGGCCCCGTGGCCGCACGTCGCTCATCGGTGGCGGTGGCGGCGCCGGGCGGGCCGGGAG
>NZ_LR732577.1 GCF_902506575.1 Streptomyces mexicanus
CGGGCGGTCACCGCACCCCACCTCGTCGCCCTCGTCCGCTCCGGCGCCCGCTTCGAAAACGGCCACCTCGTCGAGGACCTCGAAGCCGCCTGAAACTCAACTCACCCACAAGTCTTGACAATTACTCCAATACGGAGACTTCTACGGCGCTGTCAGGGGCCAGGGCTCCAACGACCAGAACCGGGGACTAGGGACACAGATAGCCCTAGAATCGATTCTATGCACACTATGAGCGCCTTTGGTGCACTACCTGGGAAGGAAGGCCAGGAAGACTCTCAGAGGCCCGTACAGAGCCGTACAGAGGCTCTGCCGGGGCGGACAATCTCTAGTCGAGACATGAGGTCTCACTACTCGACTAAGTCTCGTGTCTCACTGCCAGGGCCTTGAAGCCCTGGCTAGTTCGACTAGTGCCCTCTCTCCGTTCGGTCACTGCCTTGGCTGCCTGACATCCCCTGGGCCTCTGAGAGCCCAGGAACCTTCTTACTTAGATGTATGTTATTACCCAATCTCTTTAAGGAGATTGGGTATGTATGTTTGGGTGGTAGTGGCTACACCTTCATAGGTGTAGTGGTTACACCTTGGGTATCTGGTCCTGGTCAGTGAAGGTGTAGTGGCTACACCTCCCCTTGGAGCCTGGCCTTACTAACGCCGATGTGTCTGACCTTGGTTCCGCTCCTCTTGCCAGGGACCGGGGGCAACGAGCCGGCCTCTCGAATCCACTCCTTCTGAGTAAGATCCTTCATCTTCGCCTTGAAGTTGCGGATATCCATTCCACCAAGTTCCGCGGCAAGAGTCTCATTGGAGGCAGTGCAGCCACGGCTATTCACACCACAGTGCATAGCAACCACAGTCAATACGTTCTTATCCACGGGTGACAGGACGTCCTTACTCTGTGACAGGACCACGGCAACGTAATCCCAATTCCTGTCTGTCATGTCAACCCAATCGGGATCATTGATGAGGACAAGCCTATTCCTGCCAATGGCCGTTTCCTCGGCGGTAGCCTCCCGCTCTGCCTCGGAGCCGTAGACCTCTGCAAGGATCTCCTTTAGTTCCTCGGGGGAAGGTCTAACCGGCCCTTCCTCGGCCGGCTCTGCGTCTTCCTGCTGCGCCCTGGCTATCTTCTGCCGATAGTCCGTGAGTTGATTGCCGAACTCCCAAGGGCTAGGCCGGCCCCAGCTATCGTCAGGGTCATACCCAAGGGCTCTGATCTCTTCTGCCGTGGCATCTCCGTAAACGTCAGTGTCCAACACGCTTGTCCCCAATCTTCTGCGCAATCCCTGTCATCTCGACAATGGCGTAATCCCCAAGAATGTCATGGACAATTTCCTCTGCCTCTGACATCTCCACTTCAAACAGAGCAGCCACAAACCAAACGGCTGCCCTTACTTCCATGCCGCCGAACCACACGGCGTATCCAACCTTCTGGACTACCGCCTCTTTCTGCACCTCGGTCATTCCTCTGTCTCCTGACATGACAAAGGCCCCGGAGAGTACCGGGGCCCTGTCGGGTTGAAGCTGTTTGGTTGTCAGTTGCCGTATTCGAGTTTTGCTGTCAGGGATTCAGTCATGACAAAGGCGATTACTTCCTCTGCCTTATCCCTGGGCAATTCTGCTGCCATGGCGTACAGGAACACGGCCGTTTCCAGCGACAGCTTCCCTCCTTCCGCGGCGTCCACCAGACCCCACGCCAACTCTGACAGGGCTTCGGCCGTAGTCTGTGGGCACGGATCCTCTGCCGTCTTCCTAAGGCTCGGTTCCGCCTCGGGCACCGTTCCGTCAAGCCGGTAGTCCATCAAGTCGGACAGACAGCCTTCAAGGAACTCCCTTGCGCCGGTCAGTGCGCCTTCGGTTGTTTCTTGCAGGATCTCAACTGCCGTGTCGAGTGACAGTTTCCCATCGTCAACTTCCATCACCAGTGCCGGTGAGAGCCTGTCTACGACTCCCATCACTGCTGCTTCCCATGCTGCATCATCCATGATTTCCCCCTCCTACTAGGTACATCGCTCTGTGTACCGGGCTCGTTACCCGTGATTCGTGTGGTCCTGGTCACGCGCTAGTACCGGTCGCCCATGCGCTTGACCGCCTTCACTGCCCGAGAAGTGGCCATATCCGCGGCGTACCTGTCCACCATGCTCCGTGACTTCCAGCCGGCCACGGTCATGACGTCCCCCTCTGCCACTCCAGCGGAGAGAAGGTCATTGGCGAACGTGTGGCGGAACTGATGTGGACTGACCGAGGCGTGGCCTGCCTCTTGTGCTCTGCGGTTGACCATGCGGTAGAGACCGCTGTATTTCATGTGGCCTCGGTTCCTGGTGCCCAGCCAGAGCCAGTCACTGTCAGACAGCTTGTGCCCTTCCCTGGCCCTCAAGTACCGGGTCAGGGCAATGACAGTCTTGGGCTGTAGCGGGATGATCCTGCCCTCTCCTGCTGCCCTGGCATCCTTCAAGGGCACTACCTGTAGGAGTCCCTGAGACAGGTGGAGATCCGAAACTCTGAGGGACAGCAATTCCTCTGCCCTCAGTCCCTCGGTCAGGGCCCGGATGATGGCGTGGTCTCTGACCTTCTCGAACTCCCTTACCCGCGGGTGTCCGTTGCCAGTGGCCTTGAGAAGGTTCCTGACAAACTCAGGTGTCAGTGTCTTGGGGCGTGCCCCGGTAGGAGCGGAGTAGCGCTGAAGCTTCCTGTCCCGGTACGGATTGGGGTGGTCGTACTCCTCTTCCAGCCAGAGGAAGAACGTCCTGAGGTTCCTCTGTACGGAGTTGGTTCCGCCCCGGTCATGGGTGGCGTAGTAGTCCCGGAAGAACTTGTTCAGGGTGTCTGTGTCGAGCCGGAAGTCATTGAGCCTCTGCCGGCTCATCCACTGGCCCAAGGTCCGTACGGCCTCGGCGTAGGTCCGAACCGTCTTCTCCTGGTAGGGCCTGCCGTGCTTGTTGTTGGTGGCCCTCAGGTGGATGACGTACTCATCTGCCATTGTCGGCAGTGCTGTCACGGTGGACACCAGGTCTCCTAGCCTGTCCTCGGCTAGGCAAGGTGTTGTCAGGCAGTCACCTCACCTAACCGTCTCCGGTTGGTGTGACCTACTGCCTCTTGTCTGTGTCCTGGTCTGTCTTTCCTGGTCAGGACACGTTTTGGTGGGCGCGGACGGTTTCGAACCGCCGACATCCTGCTTGTAAGGCAGGCGCTCTACCCCTGAGCTACGCACCCGGGACGAGTGGACAGCCTACCCTGCCAGGGGCACTGCCCCGCAAACCCGTTGTGCGCGAC
>NZ_LR732578.1 GCF_902506575.1 Streptomyces mexicanus
GTCCCCGCTCCGGACGCGGTCAGCGCGTGCGCGGCCACGTACCGGGCGATCCGGAACCGCTGCTCGACCAGCAGCAGCTCCATCGCCTGGAGCTTGAGCGACGTGTCGGTGGAGACCGGCTCGTCCACCATGCGCGCGCGCCCCTTTCCTCGGGTGTGCCGCCTCCGTGCGTGCGGGCCACCCCCATGCTCGGCGGCCCGCCGGGAACGGGCCACTCGGTGCCGGGCATCCGGCCGCTGCGGGGCCAGTGACGGGTTCCCGTGCGGGCCGCGGACCATGCGGGGCAGACTCGACGGCATGCGTACCGCGTACAGCGTCGAGACGGTCAGGACAGCCGAGCGTGCCCTCATGGCGCGGCTCCCCGACGGCACCCTCATGCAGCGGGCCGCCGCCGGGCTCGCCGCGGCCTGCGCGGACCTGCTCGGGCGGGTCTACGGCAGCCGGGTGGTGCTCCTCGTCGGCAGTGGCGACAACGGCGGCGACGCCCTGTACGCCGGAGCCCGGCTGGCCCGCCGCGGCGCCGGCGTCGCCGCCGTGCTCCTCGCCGGCGAACGCACCCACCCCGGCGGCCTCGCCGCCCTGCGCCGCGCGGGCGGCACCGTCGCCCGCCCGGAGACGGCCGAGGAGCTGATCGACCGGGCGGACCTGGTGATCGACGGCATCGTCGGCATCGGCGGCAAGGGCGGCCTGCGCCCCGCCGCGGCCCCGCTGGCCGAGCGCGCGGCGAGGGCGGCGGCCGCCGTCGTCGCCGTGGACCTGCCCGGCGGCGTCGAGGCCGACAGCGGGGAGGTCCTGGGCGCGGCCGTGCGCGCCGACCTGACCGTCACCTTCGGCACCCACAAGCCCGGGCTGCTGATCGATCCGGCCCGCGCCTACGCCGGCACCGTCCGCCTCGTCGACATCGGCCTGGGTCCCGAGCTGCCCGCCGAGCCGGACCTGGAGGCGCTGCAGCACGCCGACGTGGCCGCCCTGCTGCCCGTGCCGGCCGCCGAGAGCGACAAGTACCGCCGCGGTGTCGTCGGTGTCGCGGCCGGCTCCGCCCGCTACCCGGGCGCGGCCGTGCTCGCCGTGTCGGGCGCGCTGCGCGGCGGCGCGGGCGCCGTCCGGTACGTCGGCCCGGCCGGAGCGGCCGTCATCGCCCGCTTCCCCGAGACGCTCGTCTCCGACCAGGGGCCGCACCGGGCGGGCCGGGTGCAGGCGTGGGTCGTCGGGCCGGGCGCCGGGGACGACGCCGGGACCGTCGCCGAGGTGCTGGAGGCGGACGTGCCCGTGCTGCTCGACGCGGACGGCCTGCGCCTGGCCGACGTCGGGGCCGTGCGCTCCCGTACGGCCCCGACCCTGATGACCCCGCACGCCGGGGAGGCCGCCGCCCTGCTCGGCGTGGCGCGGGAGGAGGTGGAGGCCGCCCGCCTGGCCTCGGTGCGGGAACTGGCCGCCCGCTACCGCGCCACCGTGCTCCTGAAGGGCTCCACCACGCTGGTCGCCGGCCCCGACGGCGGTCCCGTACGGGTCAACCCGACCGGCACCCCGTGGCTGGCCACGGCCGGCAGCGGTGACGTCCTCTCCGGCCTGGCGGGCTCGCTGCTCGCCGCGGGCCTGTCCGCCCGCGACGCGGGCAGCGTCGCCGCCTACCTCCACGGCCTGGCCGGCCGCCACGCCGCCCAGGGCGCCCCCATCGGCGCGCACGACGTGGCGGATCACATCCCCGGGGCCTGGCGGGACGTGCGCGACGCCGTGGGCGGGTGAGAGCGGGCG
>NZ_LR732699.1 GCF_902506575.1 Streptomyces mexicanus
ATCGTGGCCACCACCGCCCGCCACACCCCCCTGCACGCCAACGTCGACCTGGCCCTGGCCGTGCTGACCGCCTCGTGCGGCATGCGGTCCAGCGCGAGCGAGACGATCTTCGCTGTGGCCCGCACGGCGGGCTGGATCGCCCACGCCTTGGAGGAGTACGGGGAGCGCCCGTTGCGCATGCGCCCGAGCGGCCGGTACGCCGGACCCCAGCCGCCCCAGCCGCTGCCACGGCCGCAGCAGCAGTAGCCACAGCACAGCCACAGCCGTGACTCCAGCACTGCCACCGTCGCGACCCCGGCACAGCCGCAGCCGGAACAGATCACTCCGACGGCCGGGATTCGCCGCGCGCCCAGTCAGGTTAGGCTCACCTGTGTGAGTACGTGCGCGACCGTCTCCCGGCAGCTCGACGAGCCGCTGTCCGCCACCGCGCCCACGGCGACGACGTGGCTGCTGCTGGAGCAGCCCGGCCCGTGGGGCGCCAGGGCGCTCACCTCCAGCCACCTGGACCCCGCGGTGGGACGGGCGCTGGAGCGGGCGGCCCAGGGGACCGGCGTCCGGGTGGCGCTCATCCGGCGTCCGGGACGCCACGCCGACTGTCGTGCGCCGTCGCGGCGGCAGGTGTACGCGGCCCACACGGTTCCCGGCAACGCGTGGCTGCACAGCGCCGTGAGCGCCGCCCCCGAGCAGTTGCTGGACCTGGACTTCGCCGCGCTCGGCCGGGGCGAGCCGCACACGTTCGACGCGGTGCTGCGGGGGCGGCCGCACACAGGTGACCCGCTCGCCCTCGTCTGCACCAACGGCAAGCGCGACCAGTGCTGCGCCCTGCTGGGCCGGCCCCTCGCGTCCGATCTCGCCGCCGGCGGACTGCAGGGCGTCTGGGAGGTCACCCACCTCGGCGGCCACCGCTTCTCCCCGACGCTGCTCGTCCTGCCGTACGGATACGCCTACGGGCGGGCCGAGGCGCACGTCGTCGTGGAGGCCCTGCGCGGCGTGCGGGAGGGCCGGGTGACTCTGGAGGGCTGCCGGGGCCGTACCGCCTGGCAGCGGCCCGGGCAGGCTGCCGAGCTGGCCGTGCGCAGGGCGCTGGGCGAGGACCGCGCCGAGGTGCTGAGCGTCACGGGCGTCGAGGGTGCCGCACCCCGGTGGGAGGTGACCGTCGCCCACGCGGACGGGCGGCGGTGGCACGTGAGCGTGGCCCAGGGCGCCGCCGTACCGCCGCGTCCGGACAGCTGCGGGGCGTCGGTGCTGGGCGCCCCGGCCCGGATGGACGTGGTGGCCGTCCGAGAACCCGCCGTCGCCCGCTGAGGCCCCCACCCGGGGCA
>NZ_LR732700.1 GCF_902506575.1 Streptomyces mexicanus
CGCCCGCCCCGGGCGCTTCCCCGAGGGCCGGTACCGGAGCTTCACCCACCCCCTCCGCGTCCTCCTGCCCCAGTTCCTCGCCCGCTCCCGTGGATGCCGCCGCTCCCGTTGCCGTCGTCGCTTCCTCCGGCCCGGAGGCATCACCGTGCCCGGCCGGGCCCTCGTCCTCCGCCGGACCCGGTCCCGACCCGTCCGGCTCGGCCCCGTCCGGCCCGGAAACGGAGGGGGTTGTCGCGGCCGTCGCCCCGATGCGTTCGGTGGTCAGCAGGATCAGGCCGCCGGTGGCCGTCACCGCGCAGGCGAGGGCGAGCACGGTGCCCGTCGCGCCGTACCGGAAGGTCTCGCCGAACAGCGTGATGCCGACCGCGGCCGCCACCACCGGGTTGACCACCGTCAGCGTCGCCAGCGGGGCCGTCAGGCCGCCGCCCCGGTACGCGGCCTGCGACAGCAGCATGCCCGCCGTGGCCAGCGCGCCGATCGCGGCCAGCGACGGCAGGTCCGACGCGGCCGGTCCGTCGCCGACGTCCACCGCGACCGTCTTGGTGAACACCGACGCGATGCCGAAGGAGATGCCGGAGCCGGTGGCCAGCAGCACGCTGCGCACCGCCGGGTGCCGGTGCGCGGCCCGGGCCGCGACGGTCAGCACCACCACCGCCCCGCCCGTGACGGCGGCCAGGGCCACGCGCTGCGCCGAGGGCAGCGACTGGGCGGAGGAGGCGCCCACCAGCGCCAGCAGCCCCGCGAGTCCGACCGTCGCCATGGTCGCGCCCCGCCACGCGGCGGCGCCCGCCCGGCGGCCGGCGAACAGCGCGGCCATGGGCAGCGCGAACACGATCGTCAGCGCGCCCAGCGGCTGCACCAGGCTCAGCGGGCCGTAGGCCAGCGCGACCACGTGGAGCAGCGCACCCAGGCCGTTGAGCGCGACCGCGGCCCACCAGGCCGGCCGGCGCAGCGGCGCATACTGCTCGCCGGGGGAGGACACCGCGACACGCTCCTGCACGATCGCGCCGCCGGCGTAGGCCACGGCGGACACGAGGGACAGCAGCACGGACAGCGCGAGGGCGCTCATGATCCGCTCCTTCGCGGGAGGCGGGGGCGCTCGGCCCGGCGTGGCGAACGGTCGGCTTCCATGGTCGACCACCTTGCCGTGCCGCCGACTTCCCGTCGTCGTCCCTGAGCACGCAATGGGTCCTACTGCCGATGGAGTACGGGCCGGGCACAGTCCACCTCCGGGCGGGTGACAACCCGGCCGCCCCCTAGGGGCCGGGCACCGCCTGGTACTACTGCTCGGGTGGAATTCGACGCCCGACTCGCCGCCCTCCAGCCCCTCGGCGGCTTCTTCGTCCTGCGCACGGGCGAGCCGCCGCACGGACCGTTGCCCACGCTCGCCGAGGCCTACGCTCCGGCCGTCGCCTGCGCACGCGATCCCCGGAGCGCGACCGGTGATACCCGGGGTGCGACCGGTGACACCCGGACCGCGACCGGCGATCCCCTTGCCGACCGGGTCCGCAGGGTCGCCGAGGGCATCGCCGCCCCCGAGGCGCGGGTCGCCGCCTCGGTGGCGCAGCAGGCGCTCGCGGCCCGGCTGTGGTCGGTCGCGCTGGGCTGCGCGGTGCGGTACGGGCGGATCCCCGACCTCGATCCGCGCCTGCTGCGCTGGGACCCGGCCGGCAGCGCCCCCGACGACCTGTGGCTCACCGCACCGCGTCCCGGTGCGGGCGGCGACGCGGCGAGTGTCGCCGAGGCGGTCCTGCACGGCCACCTGCGCCCCCTGGCCGCGGCCCTGCGCGCCCGCCACCGCCTCGCGCCCGGACTGCTGTGGGGCAACGCCGCCTCCGCGCTGGCCGGCGCGGCCCGCCAACTCGCCCGCAGCGCTCACGAACTCGGACGCCCGGACACCGGCGAGCGCGCCCGCACCCTGGCGGCCCGGATCCTCACCCACCCGCTGCTCGTCGGCACGGGCACTGTCACCGGCACGGACTTCCGGCGGCGCAGCTGCTGCCTGTACTACCGGGTGCCCGGCGGCGGGGTCTGCGGCGACTGCTGCTTCACCCGGCCACCGCGCTCACC
>NZ_LR732579.1 GCF_902506575.1 Streptomyces mexicanus
ACCTCCAAATGAAGAAATAACATCAGGGTAACGCTGCATGAAGTAAACACGTTCGTGGTCAGTATGCAAATTAGCTTGTTTTTTTACAAGCAAAAGACGGCATACGGGTTTTCTGCCTGTCTCGTGGGCGCGGAGATGTGTATAAGAAGCAGGCCCCCGCCGATCCCGCCCGACCCGCGCCGGCCACCAGCCCCGATCCCGACGACGAGGCGCTGCCCCGGTCGGAACCGACCCGTCTGTCGATCCCGAAGATCGGCGTGGACGCCCCGTTCACCAAGCTCTCCCTCGACGCGAGCGGCCGGCTGAGCCCGCCGCCGGAGGACGACAAGAACCTGGTCGGCTGGTTCCAGGGCGGAGCCTCTCCCGGGGAACGCGGCGCCTCCATCGTCGTGGGCCACGTCGACACCAAGACCGGACCCGCGGTGTTCGTCGAACTGCCCACCCTCAAGCCGGGCGACGAGGTGGACATCGCCCGCGCCGACGGCGTCGTGGCACGCTTCGAGGTCGACGCCGTGGAAGCCTTCAGCAAGTCGGACTTCCCCGACGACCTGGTCTACTCCGACACCCCGTCCCCCGAGCTGCGCCTGATCACCTGCGGCGGCAAGTTCGACCGTGCCCGCCAGGACTACGAGGACAACGTGGTCGTCTTCGCCCACCTGGACTCCACCACCCAGGCCTGAGACCACCCCGGACGCCCGCGCCCGCGGCACCGCCGCCGCGGGCCGCCCGGCCGCCCGGCCTCGCGGTCCCTCGGTACGCTCGCCCCGTGGGGCTGGACATCACCGTACTGATCGCGGACTGGTCGTGGCTGGCGCGGGCGCCGCGCGAGGAGCGGCTGGAACGGCTGCGCGACGCCTGGTACGCCGATGAGACCGGCTTGTGGGACGGGGACGCGCCGACGCCCGAAGGCGAGTGGGAGTGGCCGCAGGGCCCGCACGCCGGGTCGTTCGCCCTGTACGAGTTCCGGCGCACCCTCGGCTCGTTCAAGCCCCATTTCTGGGCGGGGGAGCGGTGGGAAGCCGTCCGCGACCATGTCGGTCCGCCGCTGCGGGCCGCGACGGACGCCCTGCTGGAGGGGCTGGTCCGGTGCGGACCGGACGGCGAAGCCGACCACGTCGACCCCGGCTTCTTCAGCGACGACCCGCGCGTGTCCCACGGCCTGCTGCTCGCCCGGTCACCGGAGCGGGTGCGCGAGCTGTCCGCGACCTGGGAGCGGTTGCGGCCACGGATCGAGGCGATGCGTGAGCCGTTCACGCGGCACGCCGGCGCTCCCGGCGGCTGGATCTGCGACTTCGACGAGTTCACCGACCTGCTGGCGGACTGGGGCCGCGTCCTGGCCGAGGCCGCCCGGCGGGGCTGGGGCGTGGTGGGGCTGAAAGAGTAGCGGTACGCGGACCGCGGCGACGGCCCGTACCGTCACACCGGTCACACAGTCATCCCCGAGGCGCCGGAGCGACGGCCCGGACCGTCACACCCCGCGCCCCCGCCGGGCGGGCGACGTCACCTCCCGGGGCGCCGCAGTCGGAGGTCGGCGACGACCGGGCGGTGGTCGGAGGCGGCGGTGTCGGCCACGTGGGCTGCGGTGACGGTGATATCCGGGGAGACCGCGATCACGTCGATGCGCTTGGCCGGGTCGAGGGCGGGATACGTCAGGCCGGCCTGAGCGGCGGCGTCGGTGAGCGGTCCCCACAGCTTCGCCAGTTCCGGCGCGCCCGGTTCCGCGTTGAAGTCGCCCACCAGGACCTTCGGGCCGCTGTCCGCGGCCAGGACGTCCAGCATGTCGTCGACCTGCGCCCGCCGGATCGCGGGGTCGGCACGGTAGTCCAGGTGGGTCGAGTAGACGTGCACCAAGGTGCCCTGGGCTCTGACCGTCACCTCGGCGAAGCCCGGCGCGGGCGCCGGCACGGGGTCGGGCACCTGCGTGGACAGCCGGGTGATGTCGTGGTTCTCCGCGCTGACCACCGGCAGTCGGCTGAGCACCGCCACACCGAACTGCCGCCGCTCGGTGTGCCCCGCGGCCGGCGGCAGGTCGTAGATCGGCGCGAAGAAGAACCGCATGCGCAGTCGCGCGGCCAGTTCGCGGGCCTCGTCGGTGAAGTCGCTGCGCTCCCCCCAGTGCGCGTCGACCTCCTGAAGGCCGATCACGTCGGCGTCCAGGCCCCGGATCGCCCGCGCGGTGCGATCCAGGTCGAAGACGCCGTCCTCGCCGGCTCCGGCATGGATGTTGTACGTGGCCACCCGCAGCGGCACCGGGTGGGCCGTCCGCGGCCCGCCCACCGGGGAGCGGTCCGCGGCGACGGCGGGGTGGACGGCGCCGAACGCGGCCGCCGCGGCGAGCACGGCGGCGGCCACGGCCCGGGGGAGGGACGTACGGTTCCTGCGTGTCACACGGTCCTCCAGACGAGAGTGCGGTGCGGCCCGAGCCGGACGGATGGAGCGTGCTCGGACCGAGCAGGTGAGGCGCGCGGGGCGCCGGTGCGGCGGGCGCTCAGCCCGGGGCGGGGGGGATCCGCAGCCGTGTCGGGGCGATGGCGGCCGGGTCCGGCAGGCGCAGCGGCCCCGCGCCGGGGGGGGTGCCGCCGAGCAGCGTGGCGCGGCGCGCCCCCGCGCACGACGGGACCGTGGCGGGCAGCCCGTGCACCGTCAGGAAGCCCAGGACCGCGAAGGCCAGCGCCTCCTTCGCCGCGGCCGGCAGGCCCACGCGGTCGCTGGTCGTCACCCGCACGCCCGGCAGTTCCTCGCCGATCATGCGCATCATCACCGGGTTGCGGGTGCCACCGCCGGAGGCGACGAGTTCGGTGACGTGGTGCGCGCGGCAGGCGTCGGCGACGGTGACGGCGGTCAGCCGGGTCAGCGTGGCCAGGACGTCGTCGGGTTCGGGCACGGGCGCGGCGGCGAGCGCGGCCAGCACATGGCCGAGGTGGAAGAGCTCCTTGCCGGTGGTCTTCGGGGCGGGCAGCCGGTAGTACGGCTCGGCCAGGAGCCGGGCCAGCAGGTCCGGATCGACGCGGCCGCGGGCCGCGCCGCGCCCGTCCTCGTCCCAGGCGCGTGCGCCCCGGCTGAAGTGCCGTACGGCGGCGTCGACGAGCGCGTTGGCCGGGCCGGTGTCGAAGGCGACGGGCGCGGCGTCCGGGGGGACCACGGTGACGTTGGCGAGGCCGCCGAGGTTCAACGCGGCGCTCACCCCCGGCCGTCCGCGCAGCAGCAGCGTGTCCACGATGCTGACCAGCGGGGCGCCCTGCCCGCCCGCGGCCACGTCGCGGCTGCGCAGGTCGCTGACCACGGGCAGGCCGGTCGCCTCGGCGATCCAGGCGGGGCGGCCGATCTGGAGGGGGCCGCGGACCTGTCCGTCCTGAACCCAGTGGTGGACCGTCTGCCCGTGCGAGACGACCAGATCGGCGGCGCCCGCGCCCAGGTCCTCGACGGCCCGGACGGCCGCGTCGGCGAACGCCTGGCCGATGTGGGTGTCCAGCCGGCACAGCGCCTCGGTGGTCGTGGCGGCGGGCGGCAGGACGGCCTCGATCCGCCCGCGCAGCTCCTCGGGGCAGGGCAGGCTGAGGGCGCCGAGCGGAGTCATCAGCAACTCCTCGCCGTCGAGGGACAGTTCGGCGGCGGCCGCCTCGATGGCGTCGTAGGAGGTGCCGGACATCAGGCCGATCACACGCATGGTCTCTCCCCGAGGCGGCCGTGGCGGCGGATGGAGGGCGGACGGACGGTGGACGCGGGCCGGGTCCCGGTGCCGGGGCCCGGCGGCCTCACGCGGACGGGGCGCTGGGTGCCGTCGCCCCCTCGACCGCGTCCGGCACCTTGTCGGCGGCCCCCTGCGGTGGCCGGTGGAACAGGCTCATCGTGCCGCCCACCACCAGGGTGAGGACGACCCCGATCGGCACCAGCCACTGCGCGGCGATGCCGGCGGACACGGTGGTGCCCGCCACCACCGTGTCGATCTTCACCTCCCGGACGATGTACGTCATCACCGCCACGGTCACCACGAACGACACCAGCGCGTCCACCTCGCTCGCCCGCTTGACCAGACGGCCCAGCAGGAACGCGCCGAGCAGGGCGCCGTAGGTGTAGCCGGCGATCGCCAGACCCGTGAGGTAGACGTTGCCCGTGCTGGTGCTGAAGGCACAGGCGAAGACCGCCATCAGCACCGCCCACACCAGGGTCATCACCCGTGCCAGCCTCAGCATGGTCTCCTCGCCGGGGGTGCGCCGGAAGAAGCTGCGCATCAGGTCGGAGACGGTGGAGTTGGACATCGAGTTCAGCGCCGAGGACAGCGATCCCATCGCCGCGCCCAGGATGCCGGCCACCAGCAGGCCCGAGACGCCGACGGGCAGGCCGTGCAGGATGAAGTCCGGGTAGAGGTCGTCGGAACTGTGCAGCCCCAGGTCGGTGAAGGACCGGCCGTTGTTGTAGGCCCACAGCAGCGCGCCGACGAGCGAGAACGCGGCGAACTGCACGGTGATGAAGACACCCGAGCCGATCATGGCCTTCTGGCTGTCGCGCAGGTTCCGGGTGGACAGGATGCGCTGGACGATCAGCTGGTCCGAGCCGTGGCTGGCCATGGCGAAGACGGCGCCTCCGAGGATCGCGGTGGGCAGCGCGAACGAGCTGGTCAGGACGTGGCTGAGGGTGAAGTCCGTGTCGAACACCTTGAAGTGGCCGCTGTGCAGGGCGTCGCTGAAGCCCTGGGTGCCGACGTGGCCGGAGAGCACCGCGACGGCCAGCACCGCGCCGCCGAGGTAGAGCAGCATCTGCAGGGCATCGGTCCAGATGACCGCCTTGATGCCGCCGAGGTAGGTGTAGAGCACGGTCACGGCGGTGATCACCACGATGATCGTCCGGTAGCCCGTGCCGACGCCCAGCTCGTCCAGCAGCAGCTTGATCGGAATGGCGGAGGCGAACAGGCGCACACCCTCGGCGAGCAGCCGGGTGGCGACGAACGTGACCGAGGCCAGGCCCTGCAGCCGGAGTCCGAACCGGTCGCCGAGGTACTCGTAGGCGCTGACGAACCCGCCGCGCTTGTACAGCGGGATGAGCAGCGCGGCCACCACCACGCGCCCGATCACGTACCCCAGGGCGAGTTCGACGTTGCCGAACGCCTGGGAGCCGTACGCGCCGCCGGGGACGCTGATCACGGTGAGCACGCTGGTCTCGGTGGCCACGACCGAGAAGCACACCGTCCACCAGGGCATCTGCCCCTCGCCGACGAAGTACTCCTTCGCCGATCTCTGCCGCCCGGACAGGCGCAGGCCGAGCCAGGCCGTCCCGATCAGATAGAGCAGGATCACTACGAGGTCGAGGTGGCGCACGGGGGCTTGCTCCTGGACGGTAGGCCGCGGCGGCGGGGGCGGCGCGGCGTGACGGGGCGTCACGGACCGGGCGGAGCATCGCGGAGAAGGACCGCGACGGGCCCGGGCGGCGGCGATCGACGGGGACGACGGTGCACGGTGCGGAGTCGAGTATCAGAACAGCCCGCAGGCGATGTCAATAAGTAACGTGCACCCGGCGGGCTGCGTTACTTTTTGACACGCCGTCGCGGCCGCGCAGCTCCGCGACGGCGACCGACCGCCACCCGGCCCGCAGCCACCCGCCCGCACGGAGGACCCCCATGGCCCGTACGACCACCTCGCCCGACCCGGCGGAGCCGCTCGACGCCCCCGCCCCGGCCGACCTCCTCGGGGACATCCGTACGGCGCTGCCCACGCTGGCGCCCGCCGAGCGGCGCGTGGCCGATGCGGTGCTCGGCGATCCCGCGCAGGCCGCCGGCCTGTCCATCAGCGCCCTGGCCGCTCGCGCCCAAACGTCGGTCACCACCGTGATGCGGTTCTGCCGCACCGTCGGACTGACCAACTACCCGCAGCTCAGGCTGGCCCTGGCCGGTGCCGCGGCCCGCGAACACGCGCTGCGCGGCGACCGGCCACGGATCAGCACCGACATCAGCGCCACCGACTCGCTGGAGCAGGTCGTCGAGAAGATCGTCTACAACGAGACCCGGTCACTGGAGGACACCGGCGCCGGGCTGGACGTCGCCACCCTGGGCCGGGCCGTGGACGCCGTGGCCGCGGCCCGCAGGATCGACATCTTCGGCATGGGCGCGAGCGGGTTCGTCGGCCAGGACCTGCACCAGAAGCTGCACCGCATCGGCCTGATGGCGTTCATCTGGACCGACGTGCACGCCGCGCTCACCGCCGCCGCGCTGCTCGGCCCGGCCGACGTGGCGATAGGCATCTCCCACTCGGGCGCCACCGCCGACACCGTCGAGCCGCTCCAGGTCGCCGCCGGGCGCGGAGCCACGACCATCGCCCTGACCAACTTCGCGCGCTCCCCGATCGCCGAGAGCGCCGACCTGCTGCTGACCACCAGCGCCCACGAGACCCCCTACCGCTCGGGTGCGACCGCCAGCCGGATCGCCCAACTCGCCGTGGTGGACTGCCTGTTCGTCGGTGTGGCGCAGCGCTCCTACGACCTGGCCACCGAGGCCATCAGCGGCACCTGGGGTGCCATCCACGGCCGGGGCACCCGCCGCCTGCCCTCGAC
>NZ_LR732580.1 GCF_902506575.1 Streptomyces mexicanus
GAAGAGGTCGTTACGTCCGGAGCGGTGCGGAGGCGGTCACGTCCGGGGCGCCGGGGAAGCGGTCACTTCGGCGGCGCTGCGGAGGCGTCACTTCTTGGGCGCGCCGAGGGCCTTTCCGTCGGGAGCCACGGCGTACCAGGTGCCGCCGACACCCTGACCGGCGGTGTCCCCGGGCGCCTTGTCCCCGGAGAAGGTGTAGACCGGCCAGCAGTCCACGGTCATCTGCCGGACGCCGTCGGGCCGGGTGAAGCCCATCAGCCCTTTCCTGACCACGCCGTCGGTGTCGTCCGCGGCGACGGGGGCCACGGCCGGCCACTTCGTGAGGCAGGCACCGGTGCACGCCGACACCGGTTTCGGCCAGGCCCTGTCCTTCAGGAAGCGGTAGACCGTCATGCCGTTCCGGTCGACGACGACGTTCCCCAGGCGGGTCCTGCGCACCGACAGGCCGGGCAGGTTGGCCGGGGACGCCTTCTTGCCGGTGGGCGCCAGGGCGGACCAGGTCCCGCCCACGCCCTGGCCGGCGACCTGGCCGGGCCGGGTGTCCTTGGCGTAACGGTAGGCGGGCCAGCCGCCGACGGTCAGTTGCCGGGTGCCGTCGGCGCGGGTGACGGACCCCAGCAGGTCCTGGTCGATGCCCGTCCCGGCCGTGGCGTCGCCGGCCGGGACCGGCGGCCACGTCGTGGCGCAGTCGCCGTCGCAGTGCGACCCCGCGGGTTCGGCGGTGTCGCGGTCGAAACGGTAGAGCGTCATGCCGGCGCTGTCCGTCACGACCTTGCCCACCTCGGGGTTGTCGGCGACGGCGAGGCGGCCGGCGGGCCGCACCGCCCCGGCGGGATCCTGCCGACCGTCGGCACCGTAGCCGTTGCCCGTGCCGGAGCCGGAGCCGGTGCCTGGGTCCGTAGCGGTGCCTGGGTCCGTGCCGGTCCGCGTGCCCGCGCCGGAACCGGCGCCGAAGCCCGATCCGCGCCCGTCGGCCGCGGCCGTCGCCGCCACGTTCCGGCTGCCCGCCGCGGAGGTGCCGTCCTGACCGCACGCCGTCGTCAGCGCCAGCACGGCGGCGGCCGTCGCCACCAGTGAGGCGCTGCGCCAGGAGGTGTTCATCATCGACTCCCATGGATTCCGGGGGCGTTGGGGCGCCCTGCTGCGCCGCCGCACGACAGTGGTTACGCGCGGGGCGGGCGGGCGTGTTCAACGCTCGCCGCGGAATCCTTCGCGGCGCCGCGCCGCCTCGCACACGGGTACGGGCTGACGGTCCGTCGAGAACCTGCCGGGTAAACCTCCGCAGGCGCCGTTTCCCCTCTTCGGACCAATCGCCGCCCAACGCGGCGTGGCCCGGCCCGGCCGCGCCCATGATCTCGCTCGTGCATCGACCGAAACAGACCCGGCTGAGGCTGGCGCTGCGGGTGGCGGCGCCGGTGGCCCTGGCGTGGACGTGCGCGGGTGTGCCGGTCGCACCGGCCGCGGCGGACGCGTGTGCCTACGCCTCCACGGGCCCGGGCGGCGTGGTCGCGGTGTCGGTGGCCGGCAGCGACCCGTGGCCTCCGTTCCCGCCGTGCGGAAGGCCCACGC
>NZ_LR732701.1 GCF_902506575.1 Streptomyces mexicanus
CTCCTCGGACGGGCACCCGGAGGGGACCACAGCCCGCGCCGGGCCGCCAGGCCAAGCCGCCTGCGGCGGTCGCCTACGGCGAGCCCGGCACCCCGGCACGGCCCGCGGTCGGCTGACGCCTGCCCGACCGAGGAGGGAGCCCCCCGACCGGGGGGGTCGTACGGCGTCCCGACGCCGAGGCGGAAACATCTTGTGACCTGCGCAAACGCCTTGACGCATCCCCTAGAACTTGATTGAATTAGCAGTGTCGGAACGGGGCGGGAATCCCGGACCGGCACCACCGAGAAGCCTCAACGATCAAGGACAGAGCAGATGGACGAGGTGCACGACACCGCCGCTGCGACGGACGAGGACGGGCGTCCGTACGCGAACGGCTTCAAGCCGGCGGTGTACGAGTGGGACGGCTGGACGTGCGAGGGCAACTGCACCGTGTGCGAGAGCGGCGCGGACTGCGCTGACTGCCGGGCGTGCACCGACTTCGCGTTCCCCTATCCGCCGCACTGGGCGCGTACCTGGCAGGAAGGCGAGCCGGAGCGCGGCGTCGAGGCCTTCGGCGGACCGGGCGGCATGGCGGCCGGACGAGAACTGGTCGACGACAGCGGCGACTGGGTGCTCATCGAGCAGAACCGGGACGCTGCGGCGACGGCCCGGGCGGCCGGTCACTGGGTGGTGGAGGCGGACATCAGGACGCTGGACCCCCGCCACCCCGCACTGCGCTGCACCCGCCGCTTCCACGGCTCGCCTCCCTGCCAGACCCTCTCTGGCGCGGGGAAGCGGTCCGCGTGGGACGCCGACGAGGTCGCCCAGCTCCAGGAGATCATGTGGCAGGCCAGCGAGGCCTTCGGTTTCCTGGAGGTCGACGACCTGTGCAGCCTCTACGGTGGCCCCCACGGCTACTACGGCGAGGTCCTGGACGGCATGGAGGACCACCCCGACGCCGACGGCCGGGGCGAATTCTGCAGCGGCGGTCACTTGCCCCCTTGCATGACCCCGGCCGCGTTCCGCGAGTGGGCCGCTTCGGTGGTCTCTGACGAGCGCACCGCGCTCATGGCGGAGATGCTCATCTGGCCCATGTGTCTGGTGCAGATCGGCGCCCCTCTGGTCTCCATCACGATGGAGCAGTCGGCGAACCTACTGCGCCAGACCCCCGCCCTGGCGGAGGCCATCCAGTCCGAGATCACCAGCGTCGAGGGCTTCGGCTGGGCATGGTGCTCGTGGCAGATCGCGGACGCCGCCGACTTCGGCGCCGCCACCCACCGTGAGCGGGCCTGGATGGTCGCCACCCGCTACAAGCAGCCTCGATACGCCGACCACGTCGACGGTCAGGCGGCGGCCCGCGAGATGTTCGCCCACGTGATCAAGAAGACCGGCAAGCTGCCCGACTGGATGCCCGAGCTGGACCGCCGGATCGAGCCCTACCAGGGACGCCCCGCGCTTCCGGTCGTGACCGTCGCGGAGGCCCTGAACCTCCCGGCCACCTGGTGGGCTGACACCCGCGGCAAGCGCAAGGTCAACCCCAAGACCGGCAAGCCGCGAGGCGGCGGCAGCTTCCCTCTGAACCGGGTCGGCATGTGCGTCACCGCCCCCTGGTACGGAATCAGGTTCCGCCCGGCCGACGTCCCCCAGGGCGAGGGCACCACCACGGTGTCCCTGCCGGATCTCGGAGTTCTGGTCGGCTTCCGCCGGGACTACCCGTGGACCTACATCCCTGCCCGGGTGGGAGCGGAGGGGAAGCGGAACATCGCCCAGATGATCGCAGACGCCGTCTCGCCGTTCATGGGCGCCGCCATCTCCGCCGCGGTCCAGGGTGAGGACTGGTACAAGCCGGTATCCGGCTACCAGGCGACGCTGTATCGGCTGCACAGGAAGGCGGAGCCGAACGGGCGGCCCAAGGTCGAGGTACAGCTCACGCTGTTCGGGAACCAGACTCTGCTGCGCACCCTGTTCGCCCCGCGGACGGCAACTCCCGCCGCCGACTTGAAGCCCGCCGTCTGACCGGCGGCCGCGACCAGGCACCAATGACGAAGGGCCCCGCGATGCGGGGCCTCTTCGCGTGCGTCCGGGGGAGTAGGGCGGGTCAGGCCGAGGCGGTGCTGCCCGCCGTCACCGCGGCCGCGGCCGACCCGTCCTGAGATGGGATCGTCACCGCCGGCGAGGAGCCCTCGGAGGTCGCCGTAGACGGCTGGCCGTCGGCCTTCTTCGCCGACGGCCGCGGCCGCCGCGAGCGGACCCGGGGCCGCCGCGCCGGTTCCTCCGCACCGAGCTTCGCCAGGTCCTCCGCCGTCCAACCTGCCGCTTCAGCGTCGACGTATGCCTTGCCGTACGGCTCGTCGAGTTCGGCAAGTTGCTCCAACAGCCTGCTCCGCTTGGCCAGAACTTCCACGAGCGGCTTGGCTGCCGCCTCCCGGCGCTCCTGGAGTTCCCTCATCTTCTGCAAGATCTCGTCAGCGCTTGGCATGCGGCGATCGTAGCGCCCGGTACTTCCGGCGGCCGCCTGGAATCCGATCGAAGAACCGCAGGAAGCAGCGGCTTTGACCGCACGTCACCACCGCCTCGAAGCCTTAGAGGAGGCAGTAACCACCGGAAGCGAGTTAGTGCTTACTGATATCAGTAAGCGTGATCCACGGCTTTCGGCCCACTACTGTGGGCGGCCGTGATCTTTGGTCCGAGCACGGACCGGAAGGGTTGGAAGGAGGCCGCCGTGGCAGAGCAACCAGCAGCGGACGGCCGGCGTCGCGTACCGAAGCGTCGCCGTGAACGCGAGCCGGCAGGCCGCCGCACCAACCGGTTCCTCGTGTCATACAACGACAGCGAGCTGGCCATCGTGACCGAGGCCGCCACCCGCGACAACCAGGCCCTCGCCTCATGGGTCAGCGCCACGGCCCTGAGCGTGGCAAAGGAGAAGGTCATTCCGGTCTCGGTCGACGCCCGCGACGTCCTCGTTGAACTCATCCAGGCTCGCAATCAGGTCTCGCGCATCGGCAACAACGTGAACCAGATCGCGAAGGCTCTGAACGCTGATGGCACCGCCACCGAGGCTCAGCTCAAAGCCACCATGGACGCGATCGTCAAGGCGATCCAGCGCATGGACGAGGCGACGCTCCAAGTGATGCGCGAACGGCAACCGCGGTCGTGATGCCGAAGAAGGCCCGGGACGGGAACGACACTGCAGGGTTGCTGTTCTACCTGTACGGCCCGGGCAAGCGTGATGAGCATGTAGACCCGCACATGGTGGCGGCGTGGGACCCCTACGTCGAGGACCCGGCGCGGTCGGCGGACATGACCTTGAGGGATCTCGCCCTGCTTCTGGACGCGCCGGTGTATGCCTTGCTGGGCAAGAAGCCGCCTCAGCACGTGTACCACGTGGCGGTGCGCAACGCTCCCGAGGACAGGACGCTCACCGACGCGGAATGGGCACGGGTGGCACGCGAGATGATGCATGCCGCCGGCATCGCTCCTCACGAGGACGAGCAGGGCTGCCGGTGGATCGCGATCCGGCACGCGGACGATCACATTCACATCGTGGCGACCAAGGCCCGGCAGGACGGACGGCAGCCCAATCTGCGGCAGGACATCGTGAAGATGCACGCCGCAGCCCGGGGCTTTGAGGTGGAGTTCGGGCTGCGGCGCCTGACCCATGGGGACAAGACTGCGCGACGCTGGCCGAAGACCGGAGAGGCGGAGAAAGCCCTGCGGCGCGGGCTGACAGAGGCCGCCCGAGAGACGCTTCAGCGCGCTGCACGCGAGGCGGCCGCGGCCGCTACGAGTGACGCCGATTTCTTCGCCCGGTTGGGTGCCGCCGGGTTGCGTGTGCAGCAGCGGATCGCTCCGGACGGCAACGTGACCGGCTATTCCGTTGCGCTGCCTGGTGACCGGGATGGCAAGCAGCAGCCGGTGTGGTTTTCCGGTTCCCGTCTCGCACCAGATCTGTCTTTGCCGCGTGTGCGTGAGCGGTGGCAGCGGCAGGTTGCTGCTGCGACGGCGGAGCCGGCGGGAGTGTGGCGCGTGGCGGAGCAGAAGGTCCGTGCTGCGTCGGAGCAGCTTGGCGCGGGGGGACTTCGCCAGGGCGCGGGAGATGTGGCCGCGCTCGGGGACCTGATCGTCGTTGCCGCGGTCCTCTCGCCGGACGCCATCCGGGACCAGATGCGGCGGGCCGCAGTCGAGTTCGAGCGGGCCGCCCGGGCGCCGGTCGCCCGAGAACTGGAGGGAGAGGCGCGTGAGCTTTACCGCGAGTCGACGCAGCTCCTGACTCAGGCCACCGTGTCGGTGGGTCGCAATGACGTGGCGGCCGTGCTTGGGTTCCTGCTGGCCTTGCTGGCTGCGGTGGAGGCGTCGCGGCGTTGGCACGAGGCACAGGAGCACCGAGCCCAGGCCGAGGCGGCTGGACGGGCTGGTCGTCTGCTGCATGAGGCGGTCGAGGTGACCGCTGGCGTGACTGCGGCACGGGAGTTCCGGCGACGTCCGAAGCGTGCGGCCGCACGCGCAGGTGGTGTGCGGAGGGCGCCGTTGGTGTCCGGTGAGCGGCCGATGGTGGGCGTGGTCCAGCAGGCAGTGCCTGAGCATGCGCGTGCGGTGCTCACGGACCCGGCGTGGCCCGCGCTCCGTGAGCGTCTGGTGGCGATCGAGCAGGGAGGGGAGGACCCGGCGGAGGTTCTGGCCGCAGTCGCTGCTCGGCGGGAGTTGACCTCGGCGGAATCGGTCGCGGAGGTGCTTACATGGCGGTTGGACGGGTGGCGGCGCCGTAGCGGTAAGGCGGCGGACGCCTCCAACAGGGGCCCGTCGCCGCAGTCCGTCGGCGGCACTGGACGGGCCAGCGGGGGACGCCCCATGCAGACTCCTGGGGCGACGCGTCGGCCACCGGGCGATGAGCCACACAGGGGCCCAAGACGGGCCCGATAACGAGGGGAGCGACAGGATGGCAACACCGATGCCGGAGCGGGGAGAGCCGTACGCCGACGCGGCCGCGGAGGCGGTACAGACGTCTGTCATGGCAGTCCGTCTGGTCTTGGCCGTCGCGGACGCTGTGCGGCGTCATCAGCAGCGGCGGAACGGGAAAGGTGAGGAGGAGCTGCCGCCGGTCGAGCAGTCTGGCTCGGTGGCAGCTGACAGCGTTACGAAGCTGCTTCCCGCGGACATCTCGGCAGCGCTGATGCAGAACGCGGAGTGGCCGCAGATGGCGCAGCAGCTGGTTGGGTTGCAGCGTGCAGGCGTGGACCTGGGCGACTTCTTGCCGCGCCTCAGTGAGATCGCGGTGTCGGTGCGGGACGCGGCCATGGCGAACGCCGAGCGCGTGGACCGTGAGGGCACAGGGGAGTGGGAGCGGACGCTGCGCGAGATGCTGCCAGCCGGTCCGGTGCGTGAGGCGATCGTCTCTTCTCCGACGTGGCCGGACATCGCGGCGAAGATGGCGGAGATCGACCAGCGGGGTGTCGACGTACGGAAGATCCTCGCAAGTGCGCACGACGAGGGGGTCGGTGTCGACCAGGCCATTGCGCGCGTGCTCGCAGCGAACCCGACGCCGGCGTTGAGCCGGGATGCGAAGCGGACCTCAGGGCCGCTGACGATCGGGCTGGACGTGCCATCCGACCTGGATTTGAGCGACCGTGAGCGGGCGCTCAACCAGTTGGCCATCGTGGAGGACAACGCGCGCTATGTGCGTTGGGTGCGCGAAGCGATGCCCGGATACGAAACTGCGGCTGACGCACTGGTGATACACGAGTATTGGCCTCTGATTGCTGCCCGTATGGCGAAGATGGAGACGCAGGGGAAGCCGGTGCGCGAGCATCTCGCGCGGTTGCTGCAGAACACGTCATGGGAGGACGGTCCTGTGTCGCAGCTGGGGGCGCGCCTGGTCGAGGCCGCCAGCGAGACGCTGCAGCGGCCACTGGGTGAGGGCTCGGCTTCGCGGGCGAAGGTGAACACCGCGGCGGCTCGGGCGCAGTCGGTGACGCTGGACCCTACTAAGCGGCAGGGTGCCAAGGCAGCAGCTGATGCAGAGACTGTTGGCATCGCCCACCGGCAGCAGAGCGGACCGGCTCCCAGCCGCGGTAAGAGCCGCTAAGTCGCACTCCGCGGGTGCCGCAGGCTTCGACGTTCTGTGGCACGCGCGGGTGCCACAGAACAGACCGTGCACCGGGGGTGATTCCCTGATCTTCTAGAGTGATCAACATGCGATTGAAGCTTGTTATCACCCTGGCTGCGGCCGGTCTTCTCGCGACAGGATGCGGGGGCGGGAAGTCTGATTCGAGTGATGCTGACGCCAAGGTATCGGCGCCGGCAAAGGTGACGATGACGCAGAGACTCACCGACCCGGGCAGCAGCCCCGATCCGGAGCCTTCGCCTTCGCCCGCCGACTCGGCGCCGTTCAATGAGCAGGTTGCCTACGAGCTGCAGAAGCGGACCTTGAAGATGGCCCACGCCCCGGGCAAGACGACGGGAGAGTGCCCCAAGGGTCTGTCGTCGAAGGAGGGCACGAAGGCCACCTGCACGACCACGTACGAGGGCCTGAAGGTCCAGTGGAAAGTCACCGTCGGCGACAAGGCTGCCTGGTCATTCTCCGGCGATTACGTCACCTTCGACGCGACACCGAGCACGGGGATCATCACTCGTGACGGCGTGGCACGCTTGCTGTTCGGCAACTTCAGTCCCGAGTACGTGCTGTGCAACAACATTCCCAAGGCCACCCTTGCGCCGCTGAACGTCGCCTCCAAGTACAGCTGTGAGCCGGTCTACAAGGGCGACAAGCCGCACGGCTACGGGACGCCTGTTCGGGCTACCGAGGACGGCCCCCGCTCCTACTGACCGTCGCCCTTGCTCGCGTCCGTCGTGCGCGGTCGTTCACGGACGGGTGGCGCCGTAGTAGTCGGCGTCCGGCATGGCGGACGTGAGGGACACCAGCTCGACGTCGCGGCCGGTGCGCGGAGCCTGGATGACGCGGCCGTCGCCTGCGTACATCGCGACGTGGTAGATGCCGCCCGAACCGCCGTGCGACCAGAACAGCAGATCGCCGACCTTCAGGTCCTGTTTCGAGACGGGGTGGTCGGAGGTGGCGCCGTACTGCGCGGCCGCGGTGCGCGGCAGCTGCACATCCGGCCAGTAGGCGTACTGCATCAGCGACGAACAGTCGAAGCCGACAGTGCTGCTGGCGACGCACTTGCCGTGGAGGTAGCCGGAGCTGCCGTCGCAGAAGCCGGTTGAGGGGCCGTTGGGGCCACCGCCCCCATAGGCGTAGGGGGTGCCGATTCTGGTGGCGGCCTTGCGGGCAGCATTCGCGCCGTCTCCGGAGCCGGAGATCTCCACGGCGCCGGGCCCCTCGAAGCGAGGCATGCTCGTGAGGATGATGCGCACGTAGTTGTAGGTCTGGCCACCTGCGAACGAGGCCGGTGGCACCCCGTGGTAGGTCTCGACGGCCCCCCAGCCGGCGTTGTATCCGGCCAGGGCGAGCGCGCGCACATCGCCGCCGAAGCCGCTCGCCTTGGCCTGTTTGATCAGTGAGCACATCATGCGGCCCTGGGCCATGACGGCGTCGCCGATGTCCCACGGACTGGCCGTGCCGTTGCCGTCGGCATCACGCCCCCAGGTCGCCCAGGTGGCGGGCATGAACTGGGCCGGTCCCTCGGCGCCGACGTAGCTGCGGGCCTGGTTGCGGAAGCCGGACTCCTGGTTGAGCTGAGCGGCCAGCAGCGCCGGAGACAGCTCCGGCTCTTGGCACTCCGCGGCTGCCTTGAGGATCCACGTTCGGTACTCGGCCGGAACGTTCCTGAGCCCTTCTCCTCCGTCGGAGATCTCGGTGGCCTCGGCATCGTCGTCGGCGAGCACCATGACCATCAGGCCGGTGATCGCCAGCAGGGCCACGGCGATGGCCGCGGCGACGGCCCTGATGAGCCACTTCACGTGTTGAGCTCCCCCCGGAGACGGCTACTGCCTGTTGCGTCGTCGATGTACCTGAGCTGTGACTTGTTGGGAGGCCAGGCCCTGTCCGCGCGGCCGCGCCGGTCTGGGTGAGGGCCCCAGCCCCTGCAGGGCGAAGTCCCGCCCTTTGCCGCGTCACCCGGCGCACAGCACGCCCAGGGGCGTTGCTGGGCTCGGGGACCGACGGCGGATCGGTCAGTTCTCAGCGCGCCTCCAGGCGCTGGGCACCAGGCCGGGCAGGCGGTGGGCGACCTGGTGCTCACCCTTGGTGCACCCGGCGAAGGGACCGGTAGAGCTGCGCAGTTCCCGTAGCGCGGGGTCCAGGTGGTCGCGGTGCCACACCGAGGGGCCGGTGTAGCCGCAGGACGCCGGATCCGTCAGCTCCTGCCAGGCCAGCCACAAGGCGTGCAGGCGGGCGATGGCCACGGGGTGCTCGAACCACAGGTGACACCAGCGGGCGTCGGCGCTCGGCTCGGCGAGGTAGCCGGGCACGAGCACGCCTTCCACCCATTCGATCAGCGCGCGCAGTTCGGCGTCGTACTCGGGCGGGTCGAGCAGCAGGATGAACGGCGGGTACTGCCATGCGTCCTCGAGGCCGGGCTCGCCGGCGGGAGCCTCCTCGAAGGCGTCGCCGTCGCGAGCGCCCGCGTCCTCGCCGAGGCCTGCGCCGACGGTCTCGGTGACCGCCTTGACCTGCGCGGAGAGCCAGGTGACCTGCGCTTTGAGGTCCTCCAGGTCCTGGACGAGGCCGAGGGGGACGTCGAAGTCGGGCACGTCAGGATCACCGGCCACGGCGGGCCTCCTGCCGCTCCTCGTACGCGGCCACGGCGCGCTTGGTGATGGCGGTCTCCTCGGCCTTCATCTGGGCGCCGATGTGGGCCATGGCTCGCTCCTCGTACCAGGGGCGCAGGGCGATCTGTGCGACCGGCATGCCGGTGGACATCAGCAGGGCCGTGCCCTTGCGCATGGCGCGGATCTGGGCGGGGTCCATGACCTGCTCGCGCTGCTCACTGAGGGAGTAGGAGTAGCCCTCCTTGGACTTGCTGTATGAGCCGCGGTTGACCTCGTGCATGCCTAGCAGGGAGGCGATGCCCTGGGCGAAGTTCCAGTCGTCGACGCCGACACCGACGATCTTCTTGGTGGCGGCGGACCACATGGCGTCCATGCCGACCTCGCCCCAGGCCTTCACGCCCTGCCGGTAGGACTGAAGGATCACGAAGGGGGTGATGCCGCGCGAGCCGAGGTGGCTGTAGAGGTCGGGCAGGTCGGCGATGCGGCAGATGTTGGCGGCCTCGTCCAGAACGGCGCGCATGGGCTCGGGCAGGCGGCCGCCGTGCCGTTCGCCCGCCTCGGCGCCGGCGGTGAACACGGCGTCGGCGAGGGCGGCGACGACCGCGCTCGCGGGCCCGCCCTTCTTCGACAGCAGGTAGAGGGTGTCCTTGCTGGTGGCGAAGTGCTCAGGGTCGAACCTGGGGCGGTGCTTGTCCGGCGTCACCCAGGCGAGCACCTTCTCGTCCCGCAGTGCGCTGACGGCGGTGCGCGCGTTCTGGTAGATGCCGCTTTGAGTCTCCGGCGCGATGTTGACGGAGGATTCGACCTGCTCAGCGAGGACCGGTTCGTGCTCGTAGAGCACCCGCATGGGGTCCTTCTCGTTCGGGTCGGACAGCCACCGCATCACGTCCCGGACAGTGCCGCCGCTCCACCAGGCGGCGCGGAACAGGCCGACCAGGAGATCCCCTGCGGCTTGGCTCCAGAAGGGATCGGCCTGCTCGCTGGTGATCTGGACGATGAAGTGACTCGCGAGGCGTTCGGCGCCCTCCAGTGTCTCCGCCTGGGCGATCATGTCCCACCACATCTGGCGCTCGGCCTGGGCCACGCCCTGGGTGTCGAAGATCCAGGCACGGCCGATGCGTGAGCGGGAGGCGAGGGTGGCGGCGTAGACATCGGCCTTGTTGGACGTCATCAGCAGCGCGCCCGGTGCCTCCTCTGCCACCGGGATGGCCAGTGAGGTGGACTTGCCTGCGCGGGGCGCCATGATGGCGACGTAGGTGTCCTCGTCGGAGCCGCGCAGCTCCACGCCGGAGGGCAGGTGGTCGCCGAGCAGCACGCCGCGGTCGGCCGGTTTGACCTCCTTGGGGTTGGTGTCCTTGAGCGAGGCGCGCAGCCGGGTTGCGGTGCGGGCGGCGTGCTTGGGCGTGAGCTCGCGCACCTGATGCAGGGTGGCGAGGTGGGAGGGGTTGCGGTACCAGCGGAAGCCGAGCTTGATTCCCCACGCGATCAGGGCAACGACGGCGAGGTCGAGCAGCGTGGCGCCGACGGCGGAGGCCGTCTGGGAGTGCGGCCACACCGCCGCCCAGTCGGTGACCATGCGGTACACGGTCAGCGGGGAGGCGGGAGCGGCTTCGGCGCCGGTGAGGACGGCGCCGGTAGCGGCGCCGGCCCAGCTGGCGGCGGACAGGGTGACCAGGCCGCCGAGCAGCACTCCGCCGGTTGCCCAGGCGCGGTCGCTTTCCGTCATCATCGGCTGCCCACCCCCGGGGTGCGTCTGCGGTTGTTGTCGGTCTTGTAGAGCCGCTGCTCGGTGGCGGTGAGTTCGAGAGCGGCCGCGATGCCCGGGCGAGTGCCGAGCTTGATCAAATACTTGCCGCGGCCCGGGTGGCGGACCTTGTCGTCCTCCGGGCGGTCGGCGCCGTCTTCGCCGTCATGGGTAGGGTCGATGTCCAGGCCGGTGGACGTCGCCGACGCCCACGAGCTGATCATCAAAATCTCCTGCTCGGTCAGCGACCGCTTGCCGGTGACGCGCTGCAGCTCCTCGGTCGTGCTGGCGCCGAGCACCCAGGTGTCGCACCGGTCCATCAGACCGCGGGCCTTGGCCCGGTCCATCTCGGTCGGCAGGGCCTCCACGTCGAGCAGGCTGTGCGTCACGTAGATCGTCACGTCGTCCGTCGTCCTGTTCAGCCGGGAGATGGCGTCCATGGCATCGACCAGGCCAGGACCGCTTCTGAGAGCCCGCCACATTTCGTCCATGGGCAGCACCAATTTGCGGTCCATCAGGCCGATGGAGCGGGCGCTGTCGATGCTGGAGTAGGTGTACGCCCAGGTCGCGATCATCCCGGCGGAGACGACGTCATTGCCGCGGGCCCGCAGGGCGGAGATGTCCACCGACACGGCGGGCGCGTTGATGTCCAGCGGTGTCGTGGTGGCACCGTCGAAAAGGCCCCTGAGTGGGCCGCCGATCAGGTTGTCGAGGCCGGCGATGACCGACCGGGTCAGGTCCTGGTAGCGCTCGCCGTCGGCGGCGAGCTTCACCCGCAGCGCCTCGGGAGCGGTGCGCAGGACGTCTGTGACGTCCCTGACGATCGGGTCGCTGTCGGAGGGCTGGCCGTCGGAAGCGATGTGCACCGCGGTGTCGAGCGCGCTGCGCTCGATCTCGTCCGGGGAGCGGCCCAGTCCATGCTTGGTGGACAGCAGAGCCACCAGGGTCTCCAGGCGGCGCCCGTTGAGCACATCGAGCAGGGCCTGCCGACGCTCGGCGGGCAGGGACTGGACGCGGCCCTTGAGCGGGCCGGAGTCGAGTGGGTTGATGCGGCCGATGCCGTCGCCGATGCGCACCACCGACCCGCCCAGCTCGGAGATCAGCTGGCTGTACTCACCCTTAACATCGCCGGGCACCACCACCATGTGCCCGTAGGCGGAGTAGACCAGGCAGATTCGCTTGACCAGCGCGGACTTGCCCGCACCGGGCTGGGACATGACCCACACGCCGGGGTTGGTCGTGAGTCGGCCAGTCCAACCGGAGGGATCGATGCACACCAGCTCTCCGGTGAGCACGTCCCGGCCGACGGGGACCCCGCGCGGTGGAAGCCCAGAGCCGAGGAGGAACGGGTAGATGGCGCCTGCCTGGGTGGAGGGACCGGTGTAGACCGTGCCGGTGTCCTCGACCGGGACGCGCCCGCCGAACCGGCCGTGCCAGCCGAGGCGGGGCGCGAACCGGTTGCGGAGGCGCCGCTGTTCACGGCGCTCTGAACGGGTCGGGGCCTGCTCGGTGACTGGGGTGACCCGCTTGGGCGATGTCACCTGCGGCAGTTTGGTCTTGCGTGCCATCAGTCCCTCACCAGCGGGTTGTAGCCCAGCGGCAGCCCGGCCGCGAACACGGCGGCCTGTGCACCGAACGCGGGGCGCATGCGGATGCCCCGGGTGGCCTTGATGGCGCGCTCCAGCTCCTGGCGGGCGGCGGGCAGATCGGCAGTAGATCGGGCGGTGACGGTGACCATGAGCGTCCAGTCGACGACCTGGGCGCCGCCGGCCACCTGGGCGGCGGCCTGCTCGGCGCGCTGGGCGTCGGCCTTCTGCGACCACTTGGCGCGGCCCTTGACCTCGGCGGTGGCCTGCGCACGGTTGTAGGCGTTGCTGATCTCCCGCTCCAGCACGGCCTCGCCCTCGTGCGGGTCGAGCACCCGGTAGGCCAGGGTGATGCGGCGCTGGAAGCGGCCCGGCGCCAAGAGGGGCAGCAGCACGCTGTAGGCGATCGGGCGGCGCGGCATCTCCCGCAGCACCCAGCTGATGCTGACCCCGCCGTCGTGGGCGTACTCCTCCCATCCGTCGTCCGCGGCCTGCGGCCCGCACTCCGACCAGGACAGCTCCGCGAAGTCGCTGTCTCGGGCGTTGAAGACCGCCGGGTCGTAGGCGGCCCGTACCAGACGGCGAAGGTCGACGTCGGTGCAGCGGCGCTCGATGTCGGTGCCGGTGCCGGACAGGTCGAGGGAGTCGACCACCCGCAGGGCCTCGGCCACCTGCTCCGCCAGGTCGGCCGGCGGGTTCGCCGAGGCGTTGGGGTCGACTGTCACGCTCATCCACGGCGCCACGCTGGCCGTGGCGTGCGGCGTCGTGCGCACCAGGTCGTCGATGACCCGCTTCGCGAGCTGGGGGGCACGCGGATCCTTGCGGGCCTTGACGTCGTCGCCGAGCGCCTCCCCCGCGCCGGGGGTGATCTGGATCGTGACGCTGGCGCCCTTGATCTGGTCGTCGGTGCTCATCGCGTCCAGCACGCTCGACCAGGTGCGCAGGCTGGAGTGCACGGTGCCGGTCGGGGCCATCAGGCTGCCGCCGGGGGCGAGCAGCGTGGTGATGGTCATGTAGCCGCGGGCGCGGTCGTGAACGACTCCCACTGACCGTCCTGTTGTGGGGTCGTGGGCCTTGATCAGGGTCGACGTGGCGCCGACCCCGGGCAGGTCGAGGGCGTAGGGGTGAGGCAGCAGGACCCGCCGGTAGGAAGTGGCCTCGAACCGGGCGGCCCGCCGCCAGGCGAACTTGGCCCAGTAGTAGGCCAGTGCCGACATGCCGTGGCGGCGAGCGGCCGCGAGCCCGATCACCGCGGCGGTGAGCGGAAGCGTCACGAGCAGGGTGACCGGGGCCTGACTGCCGACGATGCCCTCGGCGACCAGAGCCCCGGCCGCAGCGATGGTGGCGGTCTTTCCCAGACCGCCGATACCGAAGTCCTTGCGGGCACGGAACCCGTCGGCCATCAGCGCTGACGGCACCTCGTGCGTAGTCACTGGGTATTCCCTCCGTTCCCGATCTGCCTGCTGGCGCCCTTGATGCCGTTGCTGACGCCGTCCAGGACCTGGATCCCGATAGCGGCAACGCCAGCCGCACCTGCGGCCTGGCCGGTGCCCGCTCCGGCGGCGGCGTTCGCGCTACCGGTCGGCGCGCCGGTGACCGGCACAGATCCGTCCTGGCCGCTGGCCTGCCGGGGAACTGCGCTCTCGTTGCGGGCAGCCTGGGCCTGGGCATCGCCTCGCTGACCGTCCTGCCCGTCCCGGCCTGGCTGGCCCGACTGCGGGCCCATGCTGTGCTCGACGAATTGGGCGTGCTGCATCGGCGTGGCCGGCTCGGGGGCCGCGCCTGCGCCGTCGCCTCCGTTGCCGCGTCCGGCGATGAAGCCGGCGGCGCCGACGAAGGCGCCGCTGATGCCGCCGGAGGCCATGCCCGCCCCCACGGCTTCGCCGAACGGGGCGAAGATCCGCGTCAACGGCCCGGGGGCGAGAACTGCGAGGAGCAGCGTGGCGCAGCCGCGGAGCCACTCAGCCAGCGTCTTCGAGGAGCCGAACTCCGCGAAGCCGGTGCAGATGATCACGGCGAGGATCGGCTTGTAGGTGATGACCACCATGATCGAGGTGATCAGGCGGGGCGCCCACTGGCGGGTGGCATCCCCGCCGACCCGGCCTGCTCCGGCCACCGGCAGCAGCAGGCACTGAATGGGGATGGCGCTTTGCCGGAGGAACACCAGGATCATCTGGATGAAGCCGATCAGCAGCAGCGCCAGCACGATACCGATCACGATGACGGGGTTGGAGACGCCAGCGGGCACCATCACCGCGACGATGCGGTCATAGGCTTGATCGTTGTTGGAGAACGTGGCGTTGACCAGGCCGTTGGTGAGGGCGTCTCCGATCTGCAGCAGAGTGGCGACGATGCCCACGCCGATCGCGGAGAGCACGAGATTCTCCACCCATCCGGCCATCGCCCGGCCGAGATGTTTGGTCTGGCCTGTGACGGCCATCTTGCCGATCTGCCACATGGCCCCGGCTGCCGCGATCACCAGCCCGAGCCACGTCAGCATGCCTGCCAGGGTGGCGCCCTGGCCGAACAGGCCGGTGGCCTCCAGATCCAGTGAGGGGCCCAGCAAGGCAACGGTGAGGACTTTCCTGATGATCCACTTTGTGGCGTCCTGACCGGACTTGATGACGTCGCCGAGGAGGGAGTCCCAGACGCTTTTCCACGCCTGCGAGACCTTCTTCTGGGTGGCGTCGCCGACCTTGTCGCACAGGTCGGAGTGGGTCAGCTTGTTGACGCCGGAGATGATCGCGTGGCCGAGGAGCCCGCCGCCGTAGTCGCAGGCGACTTCCACTCCGGTGCTGATGGGGCCGTCGGCCGCGGCCGGCTGGGGCACGGCCACCAGCCCGAGGAAGGCCGTCAGGGCGAGCAGACACGCTGCCAGTCGCCTCACGATGCCTCACGGATGGCGACCCACCCGACCTCGTTGAACTTCGCGTCGCCCGGGGCGGCCATCTCCGGCTTCGGCTGGCCGTCCGTCTGCTGGGAAGCACGCACGAGCGCAGCGGAGGACATCTTCCAGTCCCCGTCCTGCCAGACCCCGGCCATCAGGGTGCGGGTGTAGGAGGCGGTCTCCTTCTGCGTCTCTCCCGCCTTCTTAGTGATCTTGGCCAGCAGCCAGACACTGACCTCGTCCCGGGACGCCTTGATCACCTTGTAGGCGATGACCGTGTTGCGCACGTACGCCCCTGACGGCAGATCGCTGCCGGCCGGCAGGCCCATGCTCTGGTGCATCTGCTTGTCCGCGTCGATCGACGCAAGCTCCACGTTCTCGGCGTTCTGCGCCGTCTGGTCGGCCCGCGCCACGTACGAGTGGTAGTTGGCCAGCTGCTCGTCCCGGAGAGTCCGCCCGCCTTCGACGTCGGTGGAGTTGGCGGCCGCGAGCATCGCGACCGCCCCCTCGGTGGTGTGCGGGTACACGACCTGGTTGCCGTAGCGGTCGGTGTGCTCGCCCCGCGGCAGCGCCGACCACCGGTCCGGTTCGATCCAGTCGTCCGGCTCCGTGTAGGTCGGTCCGGGGGTCACCGAGCCCGACGCGCTGGGGTGGGCGCCGCCCTTGCCCGCGCTGCTGTGGCCGTCGTCGTCTCCGCTGAGCGCCAGATAGGCGGTCAGGGCCAGCACGACGGCAAGCACGGCCCCGGCCAGCCACACGCCAGGGCTGTTCCATGTCCCCCTCGTACGCGACATCTCAGCCGCCCGCGATGCCGTTGAGGATCGCGATCAGCGAGCCGGCAAGCAAGATCGCCGCCACGCCCGCGCCCATCCATTTGAACGGCTCGGAGCCGCCGCCGTGCCCCCGCTTGTCCGACCACACCAGCTTGTAGACGCCGATGCCCGCGCCGGCCGCGCCGGCCAAGACCAACAGCCACAGCCCGTAGCCGAAGATCTTCGAGATCGGGCCTTCCAGCTGCGGGATCTTCGTCGGGGTGGCGCCTGGGATGATGCCCGCGAGCGTGACCCACTCCGTGGCCGTGTGCATGGTCATTTTCCTTCCATCTGGCGCCGCAGCTTCTCGGCTGCGGCCCTCACGTCCTTGTGCTGCAGGGCCTCGTCGGCCCCGTCGACGGTCCGCAGGACCGGCAGATACGGCACCCTCGCGGTTCCCGCCAGCCGCGACTGCAGGGCCCGAAAGCGGTACCGAGCGGCAGGTACCGGGCGTACGGGCGCGTCGGAGATCAGCAGTAGCCAGGGGCGAGGCAGCCCGGCCCAGTTGCGCAGCATCTGCTCCACGCACTGCGCGCCGTAGACGGTGGTCTCCGCCAGGAGCACCGGCCGCGCTCCGTACGGGATGGGCTCACCGGGCTGCAGCAGGCGAGCCGCACCGCTGCCGTCGGGATCCAGCATCCGAGCCGCGGTCGCGCCGGCGATTCCGTACCCATGGACGGGGATCAGTGCGTACCGGAGCCCGACCAGTGCCGTGCCCTGCAGGTCTGAGGTCATCGCGTGGGGCGATGGCAGGGTGCTCATGCCGTGTCCGGGGCGGGAGGCAGTTCTGTGGCGGACGCCGTGTCGGGGGTCGAGTTGTCCTCTTCCGGCGAGGTGTCGGTGAGTCGCCAAGGCGGCGGAGCGCTGGCGGTGGTCGGCCAGAACGTCGGGGAGGCGTGTCCGAGGTACCAGGCGGGTGGCGTGTAGTCGGGCGTGAACTCCTCAGCTGGCCACTGCGTGGGAGTGGGCAGTTCGGGGGTGCTCATGTGATCTCCACGTTGGTTTACGACAGGGTGCGGCGGGCGCTGTGTACTCCCTCGGCGAAGTCCCTGGCGGCTGCCGCCGCGGCGGCAGCGGGGCTGTTCGGCTGGTCCTGCATCCGGCGGATGACGGCGGAGCCGACCACCACCGCGTCGGCGAAGCCGGAGGCGTACTCCGCCTGGGCGGGCGTGCTGATGCCGATTCCGACCGCGACCGGCAGGCGGGTCGCCTCTCGAAGGCGGCGGACCAGGCGCGGCAGGTAGGGACGGAGGGGACCCTGGCCGCCGGTAGGACCGGGGGTCGCGGGAGCGTAGACCATCCCCGTGGTGGCCGCGCCGATCGCGGCCAGGCGTGCGGCAGAGGCATGTGCTGGTATCAGGGCGATGGTGCTCAGGCCCGCTGCGCCGGCGGCTGCCTGCCAGCCGGTCGCCTCGGACTCTGGCAAGTCGGGGATGAGGACACCGGACCCACCCGCGGCGGCGAGCTCGTAGGCGAAGGGGCGGGGTCCGTACTCCGCGATGGGTGCCCAGTAGGACATCACCACCAGCGCGGCCGGTGAGGAAGCGGACAGCTCCGAGGCGGCCGCGAACAGGTCGCGCATGCGGAACCCGCCGGCCAGGGCCTCGGCGGCAGCTTGCCGGATCACCGGACCGTCGAGGACCGGATGGGTGTGGGGAACGCCAAGCTCCAATACATCGGCGGACTGGGCCATGAAGTGGAGGGCGTCCACGCTGGCTGAGCGCGTCGGGTAGCCGATCGGTAGGTAGAGGCCGAGCGCGGCCCGGCCCTCGGCACTGCTGGCTGCGAGGGTTCGTTCGAGGCGAGTGGCGGGCCATGACGAGGTTCTGGACACAGGAGGACTCCAGGGCTTGAAGGCGTCGCTCATCGGGTGACGTTGGCCGGGGAAGCAGCACGGGATCCCGGGCCTGGCCCTTGAAGTCGAAAACCCGTTCGGGGTGCCGCCCGGCGGGCGGCATCCCGCTGGAGAGGCCTCGGGCCCTAGTAGAGGTCGGGTCCCGACGTCATCGTCGACGTACGACTCGAATCGTTGGTAGGCGGGCGAGTCGAATCATTGACGGCCGTACCGCTGCAGACCGGGACAGGGCGGCGATCGCGGCCGGGCCGGTCAAGCACGTCGCAGCGGCTGTACGAGCTGGTGCTGCGCTGACGCAGGCCGCTGGAAGCGTTCCTGTGGTCAGTCACAGAGGGGTGCTTTCCTCGCTGCCCGCTGCGCCAGCAGAGGACAGTTGTGATCACGTCACGGGGGATTCAGGCGCCGCCGCGGCGGATGATGAGGACTTCCGCGCCTTCCGGACCGGAACGCGGATGGTGCACGTCTTCAGCCGGCCTCCGCCAACAGTCCCACGGGCCGTAGGTCCTCCCGTCCTCGTCCACGAGCGTGCCAGCGAGCACGATGGCGATCTCCTCGTGGCTGCCGTGCTGGCACGCTTCGCGGGGGTGGTTCGGGGACCACACGACGCGGAAGATCTCGCAGGCGCCCTCCATCAGGAGGGGGAACAGATCTACACCTTCGAGTTCCTTCCTTTCATCCGCCGTGGTGACCCCGGCGAACGGCGCGCCCTCGGTCTGATGCAGAGTCAAAGTGGATCTCCTTGACAACAGGATGGCGAGTGGCTCAGAACCGCGTTCCAGCGAACGCGTTGAGACATCAGGCGGGTGTTGCCCCGTCCTGAAGACGCGTTCGCTCCGGATGGGCGAGCCTCACGGTAGATCCGGCTGCCGACTCGGGCCATTGCACAGGTGCACATTCGGCGAAGGTTGAGTCGGCGATGTGCACTGCCCAAGCGTCGTTTTGTCCCGGGCAGTGCACATCGCCGATGCGGTGGTCGTCTACCTGCACAGCCTCGGGAACAGGGCGCGTGAATGGGCCTTCTCGGAGCCGCATTCATGCAAGTAGGCCGACCCGCGTGGCTTGCCTCGCAGGCCGGCGTCGACTGGACGGAGACCTGGGAGCCGTCGCTGCAAGTGACTACGAGGGCGCCGGCGCGTCCTTCAGCTCCGGCGTGCCCGTGAGCAGGTAGGAAGCGATATAGATGTCGGCGATGCTGACCACGTCCGTGTCATGGACGCTCACGAACTCAGTGGTCGCGTCCACGCCTAGTAGCTGTGAGGCCCTGGCCGTACGCGCTCGCACCGTCGATGCGGACAGCCCCAGAGCCCGGGCCGTCTCCTTGACCGAGAGGTCTCTCTGCAGCCATACGCGTACCGTCTCCAGCAGATCTCGGTGATCGGCTTGCAGCGCCCGCAGCCGGTGTTGGGCCCACTCCTTGACCTCTGGGCCTGCCATGAGGTCAGCGAGTGCGGGAGCCTGGACATCAGCGACGTCGTCCTCCGGCGCGGGGAGCGCCAGAATATTCAGAGCGAGCAGGACCAGGACGCGGTCATTGAGCCGGTCGAAATCGAGCCCGAGCAGGGACGCTGCTCGATCGAGCCGGTTTCGGAGGGTGTTGCGGTGAATCTGCAGTCCCTTGGCTGCCTCGGTGCCCTTGAACGACAGTCCCGTCGGCAGGGTGTGAAGAAGCGTCTCGTGTTCGGGCTTGCCCAGCAGGGGTGCGAGGAGTGACTTCGCCCAAGCCTGCGCTTCACGGCGAGGTAGAAGCGGGGCGAATTTCGGCTCCGCGCCGACCGCGATCCGCTCCGGAGCACGGGCCGCGTGACGGACGGCTTCCGCGGCCTCCGTGTAGCCGGCACCGCTGGCCTCCAGCGCGTACGGCGTACTCTCGCCCATGAGCAGCCACTCGCGACTGCCCACGATCCGACGGAGGTCGGGTTCGACAACCTCGTCCCGTGCGGTCGGCGTGATGACGATGATCTGCCGATCCTTTCCAGGGCACGGGGACACCAAGGCCTTGCCATGGAGTGCTCGTTCACACAGCTCCAGCGTCGGCTCCCGTTCCTGGGCGCCGGTGTCGATGATCCGGACGATGACCTCGTCCGTGTCCATCAGCTCTCGGGAGATCGTGCCGGCGATGACCTGGCCGGTGACGACTTGCCCGGTCAAGAGGAGCTGTGTCGCCGCCTGACTGACCGCCCGGGGTGCCAGAACGGCAGCGTGGTGGTCTCGACGGGCCTGCTCGCACAGGCCCAGCACCTTGGCTGCATGCTGGATCAGTCGTCCGGCAGTCTCATCGAACGGCCGGTGCGATCCGATGGCGAGCACCGTCTCATCTTCTGTGCCATGGATCTGCACGATCCGGTGCTGGACACCGTCAGGAGAGGGAGTGCTCAGCACTGCAGCCCGCGCCAGGTTGGAGCTGGTCTCAGGGGCAGACGCCAAGAGCCCTCTGCCATCGGAGTGCACGACCACATCCGCATCCAAGGCTGTGGCCAGCCACGACACGATGCGGTCGGCGGCGTGCGGATTGGCGAGCTGACTGGGCAGGCTACTCAGAAGCCCGTCGAGCTGTTCTACCTGCCGTTCGGCCATCAGCGCGCGCTGTTGCTGGAGGTGTTCGTTGACTCCCTGCCACTGCGTGTCTGCAGTGGTGATGAGGAGAGGCAACTGCAGCTGCTCAGCCAGAGTACGGATGGCGGGAGGCACATGGGGGACGTGGCCAAGCGCTTGAAGGACGAGTCCTGATGCCCGGCACCGCTTCAGGTAGCGCAGGAGCTGTTCGAGGGCGGCTGCGCCGTGCTGGTTGAGTTCACTCGTCAGGCCGACCAGAGCCAGGGCGCCCGGTTCGAGGGCGGCGTTCGGCCTGACTGCCGGTTGGGTCAAGGGAACGACAGCGACCTCATTGACCCGGACGTTCGCGTACAACCGGGCATGCGCGGGATTGAGAAAGCGGAGTCGCAGTTCCGGCCGCTCAGAGATCAGATACCCAAAGGTCGGCATCTCCCCCCTCCGTTCTTGCTTGGTGGTGCGTCGTGAGGGCGGGGGCCCGATACCTCCGGACCCCCACCCGGCTCACCATTGTCCAGTGAGCACGGTGGGGGCCGAGCTACGGGGGTGCCACAGACCTGGGTGACTGCCTGTTACGGCCGCGCAGGTATGGTGCGATGCCGCTGTGAACTATCGGTGATCAGTCGTGCTTCTCGCTTCGCCAGGCCCTGTACTCCTGGCGCACGTAAGCCCTCGTTCCACCGGCGCTGTCCCATCCCGGCTCTGTCGGGCCGAACGGCGCGTCTACCTGGTCCTTGTGTGCGAGGTCGTGCTTCAACAGCTCGAACGCCGACGTGGCCGCTTGGTGGTTGGCCTGCATGACATCCTCATCGAGGCACATCCCGAGGAAACCCGCGAGCTGCAGTTCGTGTGCCCGGCGATCCCAGTAAGCCGCCCGCCGCAAGAGGAGGACACGGCTGTGGGGCTGCTGGGGTCCGGCCGCCGCTTGTGCGCCGGCATCAGGCGTTGCGAGCAACTCCAGCTCCTCGTCCAACAATGGCGGTGCCTCAGCGTAGGCCTCACGGTAGTTGGGTGCGCCCGGGAACTGCGGGACGTCGTGCGCCATCCAGCTGAAACCGCAGGCGCGGCAGCGGAATGCAGCGATGTCCTGCCCACCGCTGTCGTTGGGGACCAGCTCCGCGTCGAGGTCCAAGCTGCTGCACACCGGGCAGGGGATCGAGGGGTAGGTGAGCATTGAACAATTCTCCTGATCGGCAGTCTCGGCTGGGGCGTTCGTAGTAGTCGCCGGCGGCGCCCGTGGTCGTCGTCCTGTGGCAAAGGACTGCGGACTGCTCTGTCACTCGGGCCCACCTGGGCGTGGTTCGCTCAGTAAGGGGGCGCGTCTGTAATGGCGGACGACCTGCGGTTGCCCCCCTCGGTGACCCAGCCCGGTACCGTACGGCGGCTTACGCCGGACAGCTCGCTCAGACGGACCGGCCCCGTGTCCTGGAGGACGGAAGCCTCGTACATGAGACGACGCAGACTTGTTTCCGTCGCCGCGAGCTCGGACAGCAGCAGGTGGCGGCGAACGCCGACAAGCGAGACGCGCTGCTCCGCGGTCATCTGCGACCAAGTGACTTCAGGCCGATCGCCCAGCGCGACCAGCCGTTCAGCCAACTCCGGCCAGTCGTAGATGTGCGGGCTCATGTCGGTCCAGGCAGCGACCCGGAGCAGATGATTGCGGCGTTGCTCGGCCAGTTCGGCGGTATCGTCACCCGGATCACTGGCTATCGGTTCGGGGTCCGGCAGTGGATCGGCCACGGCCCGCTCGGCGCGGGTGGCCGGGGGGATCTCCTCTGCGCGCACGGTGACGGGCTCTGTCACATCCCACCAGGTCAGGTGCGGCTGAGAGCTAGGACTGAGCTTCGTTCCCCACGCTTCGCCGCAGGTCAGACAGCGCCGCCACACCCTGGCTGCCTCCTCGCGCGTGGCAGGCAGCACCAACGGTGGCGCCGCGTGGCACAGCGTCGGTATGGCCCAGGTGATGCTGTATGCCGCGTGCTTGCCCTGGAAACCGCATGCGTCCAAGTCCGGGTGGGGGACGACACGCAGAATGGCGCCTCGGTTTTCGACTGCCAGGCCTGCGCCGGCAGGCGTCTTGGTTGCGACCAGTGCGCCCCTGCGGCTCAGTTCGTGGGAGAGGAGGAGTGTCGGCGCGGCATCCTCACTCTCGTGCACCATCACGGCCAAGTCCACGGGTAATCCTCCTGCTGAAAGGGGAGTGGGAAGTGCTTCCCAGGTCTCATGGGAAGCACTTCCCGCATTACTCCAACGGAGAGTAGCGCGCGTGCCTTGCAGGTCTCCGCCGGTCTGTTCGCCCGGGTAGGAATCCTGGTCAGCGAGACCGCCGGGGACCGCGGCCACTGGGAGTGGTGGCGGCCTCGGTGACGTCCCATCCGCTGTCGACGCGGGCGCGGAGTGTCGGGTAGGAGACGACGCAGTCGGGATGCTTGCTGAGCTGGGACAGGGTGTAGGTGCCGTCGAAGACCTCGTAGGTGGCTGCTGCGGGGCCGCGCTGTGCGGTGCGGGCCCGGGCGGGCTTGGCCGGCGGGCGGCGTCTGGTCGGCTTCTCCTTCGGCTCGGGGTTCTCCCGGTAGAGGCTGAGGAGCTGGCCCCGCTGCATGGGGCTCAGGGGGAACTCCTCGATGCGCCGTTCGGCTGCCGCCTCGATGGCTGCCTGCCACTGGGCGCGGGCCTGGGCGGGGTCCTGGGCGTGGGTGTGCACGGCGTCGGTCCACGCGTCGTCGAGGTTGTCGAGCTGCACGCGCGGGGCGACCTGTGCGGAGGGGCGGCCGGAGACCTTGACGGTCTGCAGGCGGAGGTTGCGGGCGATGGCGGCGGCGTACCGGGCCATCGTGGCCAACCCGTCGCGGGCCTGGGGGTCGGCGAGTTCCCCGGCGGTGCCGAGGGGTGTGGTGGCGATGGGGATGGCGCTCAGCGTGGCCCGGTGCTGGTTGGCGTGGACCGCGGTGGACAGCACTGCCCGCAGGGTCGAGTTGGGGGCGAGGGTGCCGCGCTCGGCCGCGGCGATGGCGTGCTGCACCACGGCGGAGTGCTGCGGAGCGTCGCTGAGGAGAAACGCGCCGCGCCAGGGCTGCGGCCAGCCGTGCAGGTCGAGGAATTCCAGGGGGGCCGGGCCGCCCGCCTTGGTGGTGGACCAGGCGGTCATCGGGTCGAGCTGCTTGGTTGTGAGCCATCCGCCGGGCAGGCGGTCGCCGTCGTGGTGGGCGACGGCGTCCACGCTGCCGTCCTCGGTGGCGTGGAGGCGGATTCGGCGGTTGGGCCAGGTGAGCAGGTCGAGGCGGCCGGTGGGCGTGCGGGTGCGCATGGGGG
>NZ_LR732702.1 GCF_902506575.1 Streptomyces mexicanus
GGCGGGGTGAGGGGGGTGTAGGGGGGTGGGGGGTGGCGTGGGGTGGGGTCGCGGCGTGGGGGGGGGGGGTGGGGTGGTCGCCGGGCTGGTGGCGCCGGAGGGCGGTGCGGAGTGTGCAGGCGGTGTCGTCGGCGTCGTCCGCGCGGGGCCCGCTGTCGGCGTGGTGGACGACTGCCGCCGAGCCGGCCACCGCAGCGGCGACCGGATCGCCCGGCGTACCGGTCGGCGGGCCCGGGACGCCGAACGCGGCGGGCAGCCCGAGCAGGAGGGCCGCGAGCACGGCGACGACGACGAGAGACCGGGCACGACGGGTGCGGCCGGCCGCGGCGGGGACGGGGGGACGACACGTGCGGACGGTGGTTCCGGTGCCGGGAACGCGGCCGGTGCGGGCGGCCGTTCCGGCGCCGGGTGCCCGGCCGGTTCGGAGGACGACCCGAAAGGCGGTGCTGAAGACGGTGCGGAGGGCGGTGGGGAGGACGGTGCGTGCCGGGCGGTGCATGCGCCGTCCCCCTCTCGTCGCGGCGTGCGGTGCGGGTCGGTGCCCGGGGTCCGGTCGAGCGGGTGGGTGTCCGGACCCCGGGCGGTCGTCGGGCCGGGACGTCAGGGTTCGATCAGGCCGGCGCGGATGGCGTAGCGGGTGAGTTCCAGGCGGTCCCGCAGGCCGAGTTTGTGCAGCAGGTTGGCGCGGTGGCGCTGGACGGTCTTGATGCTGATGAACAGCAGCTCGGCGATCTCCTTGGACGAGTGCCCCTCGGCGACGAGTTTGAGGACCTCTTCCTCGCGTGGGGTGAGGATCTGGTCGGGGGTCTCCTCGCCGTGGCGGACCCGGTCCAGGTAGTTGCGGATCAGCGCGGTGACCGCGCCGGGATACAGGAAGGGCTCGTCCCGCATCGCGGCCCGGCAGGCGGCGACCAGGTCCTGGTCGGCGACGGACTTGAGCACGTACCCGCCGGCCCCGGCCTTCAGCGCCTGGAAGAAGTACTGCTCGTTGTCGTGCATGGTGAGCATCAGGATCCGCAGGCCCGGTTTGAGCGCGGCCAGTTCGCGGGCGGCCTGCAGGCCGGTCATGCGGGGCATGGCGATGTCCAGGACGGCCAGGTCGACGTCGTGGGTCCGGGCCAGTTCGACGGCCTCGGCACCGTCGCCGGCCTCGGCGACCACGTGCAGATCCGGTTCCTGGTCCAGGATGAGCCGCACCCCTCGGCGGACGAGCGCGTGGTCGTCGGCGAGCAGGATCCGGATCGTGCCCGGTCCCATCGTCGAGGTCCCGATCGGGTCGGGCGCCGGGGCGGTGGTCGGGGCAGCGGTGTCGGCGGTGCTCGGGGCGGGCGTGCGGGTGGTGGTC
>NZ_LR732581.1 GCF_902506575.1 Streptomyces mexicanus
CGTCCGGGCCGCAGTCGCCGCGCTCGTCCGACCCACGCCCGCCCGCGTCCGAACCGTCTGCGCCCTGGCCGGGGGCGGTGCGCGGACCCGAGCCGTCTGCGTCCCCTTCGGGGCCGCCGCGTTCGTCCGACGCGCATGCGCTTCCGCCGGGATCGGCGCGCTCGTCCGACGCGCCCGCGTCCCAGCCGCGCCCGTCGTGCCCGCCCGAGCCGTCTGCGTCCCGGCGGGAGCCGCCACCCTCGCACGACGCACCCGCGCCTCCGCCGCAGTCGCCGCGCTCGTCCGACACACCCCCGCCCCCGCCCCAGCCGCCGTGTCCGCCCGACCCGGCCACGACCGTGTCCGGTCCGCCGCCCGCGCCCCGCGCGGCGCGGCGTGCGACGGCCGTGGTCGCCTCCGTGCTGGACCAGGCGGCGTCCAGCCTCACCAACATCGCGGTGCTGGTGATCGCCGCCCGGGTCTCCACCGTGCACGGCTTCGCCACGTTCTCGATGGTCTACCTGACCTTCACGGTGCTGCTCGGCGTCAACATGGCCTACGTCGGCCAGGCCGTCGTCCTCACCCGGGGCGGCGCCGCGGCCAGCGGGGGCGCCTGCCGGTCCGCGGTGTCCTTCACCGCGCTGGCCGCCACCGGCGTCGGTGCCCTGCTCGCCGCCGTCGGCGCGGTCACGGCTGCCGTCACCGGCGGCTGGGCCGGGCCGGGCGGCGCCTTCCTCGCCCTGGGACTCGTCCTGCCGCTGGTGCTGGTGCAGGACGGGCTGCGGTACGCGTTCTCCACCCTGCGCCGCCCCGGTCTGGCGCTGGCCGCCGACACCCTGCGCCTGGTGTGCGTGGTGCCCGCGCTGCTGGTGCAGCCCCGGCACTCCGCGCCGGGACTGCTCGTGGCCGTGTGGGGCGTGTCGGCCGTACCGGCGCTGCTGCTCGGTCTGCGCCTGCTGTGGCCGCATGTGCGCGGCACCCGGGCCGACCTGCGGCCTTATGTGCGCCGGGGCCACCTCGGGCAGCGTTTCGTGGTGGAGTTCGCCGTGGGCAACGCCTCCAGCCAGCTCGCCGTGCTGGGCCTCGGACTGTTCGCGGCCCCGCTGGCGGTCGGCGCGCTGCGCGGCGCCACCACGCTCTTCGGCCCGCTCAACGTCCTGTTCAACTCGGTCAACGCCTTCGGGCCGCCCCTGCTGGGCCGCCTCGGGGGCCGCCGTGCCGTCGCCCGAGCCGCCGCCGTGCTCGGCCTGGTGCTGTGTGCCGTCGGCCTCGCCTGGGGACTGGTGCTGCACGCCCTGCCCGCCCGTACGGGGCATCAACTCCTCGGCGCCACCTGGCAGTCGGCCGCCGCGCTGCTGCCCGCCTCGGGCGCCCAGTACGCGGTGATGGGCCTGGGCACCTGCGCCCTGGTGACCCTGCGGGTGCTCAGCCCGCGCGCCACCCTGTCGGTACAGGTGGTGTTCTCGCTGGTGTCCGTCGCCCTCATGCTCGGCGGGTATGCGCTGAGCGGGTCGGCGCTGGGCGCGGCCTGGGGGCTGGCCGCGGGGTCCGCCCTGAAGGCGGTGGCGGCCTGGACCCGTGTGGTCCGTCTGCCCGCGCAGGAGCCGCCGTCCGCCGCCGCGCCCGTCCCGGCGGCCCGCGTGGGCTGACGTCGGTTTCCCCGGGCGGTTCAGCGCAGTCCGGTGGCCCGGTCCTGCCGGAAGGTGGTGATCAGCGCGATGCACAGCGCCGCGATCGCCACCCGCCCCGACGCCTGCAGCAGCGGGCCCCGCAGCAGGATGAAGGAGTACCCGGCGACCAGCGGCACCACCAGCGCGATCAGGCTGCCCGGCGGGGCGCGGCGCACGGCCCGGCGCGCATAGCGGCGGTCCACCCGCGCCGCCGCGTACCCCAGGCCCCCGAAGCCCGCCGTCATGCCGACGGGGCCGAAGTCGATCCACAGCTCGGCCCACACCGGGGACGACAGGTTGGTGTTGACCGCGCCCATCCACTGGCCCACCGCCACCCCGGTGTCCATCGGCTTGCCCGGCCACACCGACCGGGGCACCGCGAACAGTACCGCGCCCGCCAGCTGGCGGCCGTAGGTGTGGCCCTGTCCGGACTGCACGTAGGTGATGGTGTTGGCGAACATCCCCACCTGGTCGTAGTCCTTGGCGGCCAGCGGCTCCAGCGGGGAGGTGGTCTGCAGCGGGCGGTAGTCGGCGGCGTCGTAGCGGAAGCGGTCGGCGAACGGGAAGACGATCAGCGCCACCACCACGCCCAGGCTCAGCGCGATCCGGTACAGCGCGGCGCTCACCGGGAACACGGTGAACAGCATCGAGAACAGGACGGTCAGGAACCAGAAACGCGGGTTGGAGATCGGGTTGTTGACCACCGCGTTCACCCCGGCGAGCGCCAGCCACACCGCGATGATCACCACCGAGCGGCGGGCCCGGCGGGAGGTCACCAGCCACCGGGTGTACACCAGCCACGCGATCAGCGCGGGCACGGTGCCGAAGCCGCGCACGATGGCCTGGCCCGCCTGCGAGTCCGCCTGCGACAGCCCCGCCTCCTCGACGCTGCTGATGATCTCCTGCCGGCTGCTGAAGAACACCGCCGGGCCGCCCAGCTTGAGCACCAGAAACGCCGAGCCGGCGAAGGCCAGCAGGGTCAGCAGGTACAGCCGGCGGCGGTGCACCAGCGCCGGACGCAGCCGCTGTGGCCGCTCCCGATCGGTGCGCTGACGGGCCAGCAGGCAGCCGATGTCGAAGGCGACACAGCCGATCAGGACCAGCGAGACCGCCTCGGTCAGGTCGGTGCGCGCCCCCACCACCGGGGTCGGGGTGCGCCCGAGCACGTCCTGGGCGAGCGGCGCCACACCCATCGCCATGTAGACGAACAGCCAGAACGATCCGGCCAGCAGCTTGCGGCGGCTGGTGAGGATCATCGCCGACAGCCGGACGCCCGCGTACACCGCCAGCGCCAGCTGCATCCACAGCGCCGAGTCGTGCGGGCCCGTGCCCGGCTGGACCAGTACCAGCAGCGGCAGGAACACCGAGAAACCGAGCACCAGCGGCACGGACAGCGCACGCGAGAGCAGGGTCCGCGGGGAGAACGGCGGCAGGGGGAAGGCACTTGCTGCACTCGGCTGGCCCGCGCCCGGATCCCGCCCGCCCGGCGTCCTCGTCGCCACCGCGCTCCGGTCCGTCCGCTCGCTGGTGCGGTCCGTGTGCTGCGTCATGGCGCCCCCGCCCCGAAGAAGATCCCTGGCGCAGTCTACTGACGGAACGCCCGTGCGGAACGGTCACCCACTAGAGTGAGCTGACGCGGCGTCTGGGGAGGCGCCCGCTCAGGGGGACGGACGGGGGACGGATG
>NZ_LR732560.1 GCF_902506575.1 Streptomyces mexicanus
GTACCGGCCGATGCCCTCGACCCCGCACGGCGCGTAGCCGCCCTAGTCCGCCCCGTACCGGGCCCACCCCACCACGCCCGCACCCCCCCCGCCGACGCCCGCGGCCTTGACGCCCTTGCCCATGACGGCGTTCCCTCCCCGTTTCCCGCCCCGGAAGCCTTCGCCCACGCACAGGTTGAACGCGTTCAAAGACTGTGTGCGCCTTGCACTGTATGCGCCAGGGGGGTCTGCCGCGGCGGTTGTTCCCGGATGTTCACGGAAGTTGTCCGAAGAGAGATCAGCGGTTTCGTGCCATAGCCACGTATGTCATACCCACGTGTCCAGCCACATCCGGGCCCGCCAGTCGTCGATCGGGATGGCGGTGCCGGTGTACAGGGGCCAGAAGTAGATGAAGTTCCAGGCGATCAGCAGGACCAGGACGCCCGCGCCGGTGGCGCCCGCCACGCGGCGGGTGTCCGTGGCGCCGGGCGGGCCGAGCAGGGCGCCGATCAGCATGGCCACGGCCAGGCACAGGAACGGGACGAAGACGACGGCGTAGAAGAAGAAGATCGTGCGCTCCTGGTACAGGAACCAGGGCAGGTAGCCGGCCGCGACGCCGCAGGCGATGGCGCCCGCCCGCCAGTCGCGGCGGAAGAACCAGCGCCACAGCACGTACACCAGCGCCGCGCACGCCGCCCACCACAGCATCGGGGTGCCCAGCGCGAGGACCTCGCGGGCGCACTTGTCGCCGGCGTCCGCCGGGCAGCCGGCCGTGCCGGGGGAGGGGGACTCGTAGAAGTACGACACCGGGCGGCCGTCGACGATCCAGCTCCACGGGTTGGACATGTACGTGTGCGGCGAGGACAGGCCGACGTGGAACTCGTACACCTCGTGCTCGTAGTGCCACAGGCTGCGCAGCCAGTCCGGCAGGAACGTCCAGTTCCCGCCCGTGCCCTCGGTCGCCGCCCAGTCGCGGAAGTAGCCGCCGGTGCCGTCGCTCGGGGAGAGGATCCAGCCCAGCCAGGAGAGCAGGTAGACGGCGAGCGCGACCGGGACCGTGGCCAGGAAGGCGATGCCCGTGTCCCGCTTCAGGACGGCCCGGTAGGGGTGGTGGGCGCCGGCCACCCGGCGGGCGCCGACGTCCCACAGCACGGCCATCACGCAGAACGCGGCCAGCACGTACAGGCCGTTCCACTTGGTGCCGATCGCCAGGCCCAGCAGCAGCCCCGCCGCCCACCGCCACGGCCGCCACCCCAGGCGCGCGGTCTCGGCGACGTGCGCGTCCGGGCGGACGCGGCCGTCGGCGTCCACGGGCAGGGCGGCGGCCAGCCGCGCGCGGGAGCGGTCGCGGTCGATCAGCAGGCAGCCGAAGGCCGCCAGCACGAAGAACATCAGCACGCCGTCGAGCAGCGAGGTGCGGCTCATCACGAAGTGCAGCCCGTCCACCGCCATCAGCGCGCCCGCCACGCAGCCGAGGAACGTCGAGCGGAACAGGCGACGGCCGATCCGGCACAGCAGCAGCACCGACAGCGTGCCGAGCAGCGCCGTCATGAAGCGCCAGCCGAACGGGTCGAAGCCGAAGATCAGCTCGCCCAGGCCGATCACGTACTTGCCGACCGGCGGATGCACCACGTACGCCGCGTCGTGCGGGATCGGGACGTGGCCGCCGGTGCTCAGGATCAGGTCGTTGGCGTTCTTGTCCCAGTTGACCTCGAAGCCGCGGTGGACGAGCGCCCAGGAGTCCTTGGCGTAGTACGTCTCGTCGAATATGACCGCCTTCGGGCTGCCCAGGTGCCAGAACCGCAGCAGGCCCGCCAGCAGGGTCACCAGCAGCGGGCCGCCCCAGCCCGACCAGCGCGCCAGGCGGTCGCCGAGCCGCTGCGACAGGCCGAGGGCCGCCCACAGCCGCGGGCCCGGCTGCGCGACCGGCGGCCCCAGCCGGTCGGCGACGTCGCCGCCGTCCGCGCCGTCGCCTGCGGGCCCCGCCGCCTTCGCCCGGTAGCCGAAGCGGCGCAGCCGCCCCTGCCACGACGGCCGCTGCTCGTGCGGGGCCAGGTCCTGCCGGGGGTCCGTGGAGGACGCGGTACTGGTCACCGCGCCATCGTAGGGAACCGGGCTGTGCGAGTCCCGTGCATGGCCGTCATGGGCCGGATGCGTCCGGGCGCCGGCCGTGGTCGGCCGTGGTCGAGGGCTGGGGAGGAAGGCCGGGGG
>NZ_LR732681.1 GCF_902506575.1 Streptomyces mexicanus
GGGGGGGGGGGCGCGGGCAGCCGAGGGTGGGAGAAGGGGACCGCCCCCGCCCCCCCCGCGGGGGGCCCGCGCCGGCCCCGCCGCGGCGCCGCAGCGGGACGCGCCCGACGCGAGCGCCGGGCCGCGCGGCAGCGCCGCACACGACTCCCGCCCCGAGCCCGACGCGCACCCTCAGCGCTCACGGACCGGGCGAACGGGCGCCGACGGGCGACGGCCCGCAGACCCGGCGACCGGACAGGCCGCTCCCGCCTCGGCCACCGCCCCGCACGCGGCGGCAGGTCGGGCCGCGCCGGGCGGCCCCGTCACGGATGCGCCAGGTGGCGTGGCCACGGATGCGACAGCCCGCCCGGCCACGGATGCGGCAGTCCGCCCGGCCACGGATGCGGCAGTCCGCCCGGCCCCGGATGCGGCATTCCGCCCGGCCACGGAGGCGACAGCCCGCCCGGCCACGGACGCGACCGGCCGCCCCGACGCCCCGACGGGCGCGGCCCGCGCGGCCCGTCCGGGCGAGCCGCCCGTCACCTCCGTCCCGACCGACCCCGCCGCTGGGACAGGCATGGCCCACGTGGCCGCCGCGACCGCTCCGGCCGGTCCCGGCGCGCCGTCCGTCCCGACCGACCCCGCCGCCCAGGGCCGCCCCGGCGGCGCCGGCACCCGCCGCACGCCGCCCTCCGGCACCCGGCCGGCGGTCCCCGATGCCGGACGGAGGGGGCGATGAAGGCGATCGTCCCCCGGCTCGACAGCTTCGGCGACGTGCTGCTCGCCGGGCCCGCCGTGCGGGCCGTCGCCGCCCGCGCCGAGCACGTGACCCTGCTGTGCGGGCCGCGCGGCGAGCCCGCGGCGCGGCTGCTGCCCGGCGTGGACGACATCCTGGTGTGGGACGCGCCCTGGGCCGGGTTCGAGCCGCCGGCCGTGGACCGCGGTGACATCGACAAGCTGGTCGACGCCCTCGCCGCCGTGGAGGCCGACCACGCGCTCGTGCTCACGTCCTTCCACCAGTCGCCGCTGCCCACCGCCCTGCTGCTGCGGCTGGCCGGCGTCCGGCACATCGCCGCGGACAGCGAGGACTACCCCGGCTCCCTGCTCGACGTGCGTCACCGCCGCGCCCCGCACGCCCACGAGGCGCGGGCCGCGCTCGACCTGGCCGGCGCCGCCGGGTTCCCGCGCGTGGACGACGGCAGGCTGCGGGTGCTGCCGCCGCCGGACACCACCCACCTGACCGGACCCGAGCCGTACGTCGTGCTGCACCCGGGCGCCAGCGTGCCCGCCCGCGCCTGGAGCCCGCAGCGCTGCGCGCAGGCCGTACGGGAACTCGCCGCCGCCGGGCACCGGGTGGTGGTCACCGGCGGCGGGGGAGAGCGGGAACTGACCGCGCTCGTGGCCGGCGAGCACGGCCTCGACCTCGGCGGGCGCACCGCGGCCCCGGAGCTGGCCGGCGTGCTGGCCGGGGCGAGGGCGGTCGTCACCGGCAACACCGGCCCCGCCCACCTGGCCGCCGCCGTGGGCACCCCGGTCGTGTCCCTGTTCGCGCCGGTCGTGCCCGCCGAACGCTGGCGCCCCTACGGGGTGCCCTACGTGCTGCTCGGCGACCAGAACGCCCCGTGCGCCGACAGCCGCGCCCGGACCTGCCCGGTGCCCGGGCACCCCTGCCTGGAGTCGGTGACCGCGGACGACGTGCTCGCCGCCGTGGAGAAGGTGATGACGACGTGAGGATCCTCATCTGGCACGTGCACGGCTCCTGGACGACCGCGTTCGTCCAGGGCCCGCACACCTACATCGTCCCCGTCACCCCCGCCCGCGGACCCGACGGCCTCGGCCGCGCCCGCCCCTTCGACTGGCCCGAGTCGGTGATCGAACTCCCGCCGGAGCAGCTGCGCGACGCCGGCATCGACCTCGTCGTCCTGCAACGCCCGCACGAGTACGACCTCGTACGGCGGTGGCTGGGCCGCACCCCGCCGATGGTGTACCTGGAGCACAACGCCCCGCACGGCGACGTGCCCGACACCCGGCACCCGGTCGCGGACCTGCCCGGTGACATCCCGCTGGTCCACGTCACCCACTTCAACCGGCTGATGTGGGACGCGGGCGGCGCCGAGACCGCCGTCATCGAGCACGGCATCGTCGACCCCGGCCCGCTGTGGACCGGCGAGCTGCCGCACGCCGCCGTCGTCGTCAACGAGCCGATCCGGCGCGGCCGTACGACGGGGACGGACCTGCTGCCCACGTTCGCGCAGGCCGCCCCCCTGGACGTGTTCGGCATGAAGACCGACGGCCTGGCCGCCCACCTCGGCCTGCCGCCCGAGCGCTGCCGCAGCCACGACCTGGTCCAGCGCGACCTGCACGCCGCGATGGCCCGGCGCCGGGTGTACGTCCACCCCGTGCGCTGGACCTCCCTCGGCCTGTCCCTGCTGGAGGCGATGCACCTCGGCATGCCCGTCGTCGCCCTCGCCACCACCGAGGTCACCGAGGCGGTGCCGCCCGGCGCCGGGGTGGTCTCCAACCGCATCGATGTCCTGACCGACGCCGTACGGGACTTCGTCGCCGACCCGCTGCACGCCCGCACGGTCGGCGAGGGAGCACGCGCCGCCGCGCTCGCCCGCTACGGGCTGACCCGCTTCCTGGACGACTGGGAGCGGCTGCTGAAGGAGGTGACCCGATGAGGATCGCCATGGTGTCCGAGCACGCGAGCCCGTTGGCCGCGCTCGGCGGGGTCGACGCCGGCGGCCAGAACGTCTACGTCGCCCGGCTCACCGAGGAGCTGGCGCGCCGCGGACACGACGTGACCGTCTACACCCGGCGGGACGATCCGGACCTGCCCGACCGGGTGCCGCTGCCCGGCGGCGC
>NZ_LR732682.1 GCF_902506575.1 Streptomyces mexicanus
CTGGGCGGGGGTGTGGAAGGCGTCGCCGAAGACCAGGACGCGCCGTCCCCCCGTGGCCGAGATGACATAGGTGGTGTGTCCGGGACTGTGACCCGGTGTGATGAGCGCCGTGACGCCGGGCCAGATCTCGTCACCGTCGCCGAAGCGCCGCACCACACGGGACAGCGGCACCATGAAGTCGTCCCAGGAAGGGGCGCCTACGGTGACCTGGCGGCGCCAGAAGGGCTCCCACTCCCGGTCGGCCACCAGGTAGTCGGCGCAGGGAAAGGCCGGTTGCGGCACCTGATGGTCGTCGCGGAGGAAACCCAGCCCGGTGTGGTCGGTGTGCAGATGGGTGAAGGCGACGGTGTCGATGGACCGCGCAGAGACCTGGAGCGCCCGCAGGGTGCGCAGCAAGGCCCCGCCGTGCGAGATGCCGAGCGAGGGAGCCAGGACGTTGCTGCCGAGGCCGACGTCGATGAGCAGTCTGCGCCGGCCGCGTTCGACGAGCACTCCCCCGGCGGAGGCGGCGATGCGTCCGGATGCCGTCAGCTGCTCGGGGTGCTCCCGCCAGTAGCCGGTGGGGACGGCCGGGAGGAAACCGACGGGATCCAGTTCCATGGTCGCGTCGACGACGTAGGTGAGCCGTACGTCCCCCACGGTCAGGGTGCGGACGGCCGACTGGGCGTTGAGCGCCCCGATGCGGGGCGCACGGTGTGCCCCACCGAAGCCGTGGGGCGCGGCGGCCCGGCTGTCGGCCGGGGCAGCGGCACCCAGCACGCCGGTGGCCGACACCGAGGTGGCCAGTGCCGCGCGCAGGGCTCCGCGGCGTGAGAGTTTCGGAGGTCGGTCTGTCATGACACGTATCCGTTCCTGTCGGGGAGTGCGGCGTGGCATCGGCCGTGGTGGTCAGCCGGTGTTGCGCAGGCCGGCCGCCACGCCGTTGACGGTCAGCAGCAGGGCGCGGGCCAGCAGCGGGTCGACCTCCTGGCCGGCGGCCACCGCGTCGCGCTGCCGCTTGAGCAGGGCGACCTGG
>NZ_LR732561.1 GCF_902506575.1 Streptomyces mexicanus
GTGTAGCTTCCCGGGACATGGAGGGCCGGTGGCCCCCCGGCACACCGGCCCTCCATGTCCCGGGAAGCTACACGCTCGCCCGGCATCGCGCTGCCCCTACCGGCGAGAAGTGCCCCGGATCGGCTGACTTTTTGGCATGCCCGCATGCGCGGGCCGTGCACCGCTCCTGCGGAGGTGTCGCGCGGTACGCGCACGGGCCCCGCCCCCGGACAGGGGCGGGGCCGCAGCGCGCGGGCCGTGGAGCCGGCCGGGACGGTCCGGAGACGGTCGGCTCAGCCGCTCGTCCCGAAGGCCAGCGCCAGGTACTCCTTGCCGAAGGTGGACGGCTTGTGGGCGTAGACCGCCGACATGTAGAGGTGGCCCTGCGCGTAGAGGATCTCGGCGTAGTCCGGGGACATGGCCGTCTCGGCGTCGCGCACCGCCTCCGTGTTCGGGTTCTCCAGCAGCTTGGTCTGCTTGAACGTGCCGCCGTCGACGCTCACGATCTGCCCGCCCTTGTCGTACGGCGGCCGCTTGTAGGCGATGACGTTCGAGCCGTCCATGCGCAGCGGGTAGATCTCGTAGCCGTCGCCGGCGTCCGCGCGCTGGCCGGTCTGCTTGCCGGTGGCCAGGTCGAAGGCGACGATCTCGTTGGTCTTGCTGTAGTCGCCGCTGCCGTCGTGCTCCTCGGTCGGCACGTACAGCCGGTCGTTGCCGACGGCGAGGCCGGTGCAGTACTCGACGCGCGAGATGCCGTCGCAGCGGGCGGCGTACTTGTCGCCGGGCGCCGAGATGTGGGCGCGCAGCGCGCCGGTGCGGTTGTCGACCGAGAAGAAGTCCGAGATGCCGCTGCCGTCGCCCGCGCTGTCGCCGACGTCGGCGGCGACGACCAGGGGGTCGGTGGAGACGATCGACGCGTACTCGACGCCCTGCGCCATCTTGTAGTCGGAGAGCACCTTGCCGGAGGCCGGATCGATGGTCTGGATGTGCAGCGTGCGCTGGCCGTACTGGCCGCACTTGCGCACCGCGACCAGCTTGGCGCCGCCGCCGTACCCGGCGTCGAAGCAGCTGTCGTCCGGCTTGGGCAGCCACCTCGCCTTGCCGTCGGCGATGCCGAAGGCGGCGCCGCCGTTGGTGCTGCCCACGGCGACGGCGTCCGCGCTGACGGTGACGTTGTCCACGTTCATCGGCTCGTCACCGGACTTGACGGTCCGCGTCCACAGCTTTTTGCCGGCGTCGAGGTCGAGCGCCGCGATCTGGCTGCAGCCGTGCGAGGGGTCGGCCTTGGTCGGCATCGCGGGCTCGTAGACGATGGCCGTCCTGCCGTCGGACGTCATGCGCCGGCTGGCCTCGCACACCGGGCCGGGCAGCTTGATCGTCCACAGCCTGGTGCCCTTGTCCCGGTCGTAGCCGACGACCTCGGCGACACCGCTCTTGGCGTACACCTTGTCGGTGAGCCAGGAGCCGGAGGTGGTGACCGTGTCCGACACGCTGGGCATCGGCACCTGGTAGAGGACCTTGGCGGCCGGGTCGGCGGGCGCCTTCTCCTTGCCGCCGCCCGTGGGGCCGCCGGTGGAGCCCTTGTCGTCGGTGCCGCCGCCGGTGGTGCCACCGGAACCCGCGGTGTTCTTCGTGCCGCCGCCGTCGCCGGAGGAGGAGTGGGCGTACCAGATGCCGCCGACGACGATCAGCGCGATCGCCACGACGGCCGCGACGACGATCATCAGCTGCTTCTTCTTCGCGTCGCCAGCGCCGCCCTGCCCGGTGGCCTGCGGCACGGTGGCCGGCGCGCCCGGGTAGCCGGGCTGCCCCGGGTAGCCGTAGCCGGACTGGCCCTGCGGGCCCGGATAGCCGTAGCCCGGCTGGGCGGTGCCGTACGGGCCCGGCTGCTGGGCGTACGGGTTCGGGGTCGCGCCCGGCGCCGGGGGCTGCGCGGGGTAGCCGTAGCCCGCGGGCGGCTGCGGGGGCTGCGCGGGCTGGGGTGCCTGCGGGTAGCCGTAGCCGGGCGCCGGCTGCGGCGGGGCGGCCGGCGGCTGCGG
>NZ_LR732562.1 GCF_902506575.1 Streptomyces mexicanus
GCCACAGACCAGACCACCCCGACGACCACAGCGCCCACACCGCCGACGGCCCTGTCCCTCGAGGAACGTCTCACCCTCATCGACGCGGCGATGACCGTGAAGCTGGACGAAGCCAAGGTCGCCTACGAGGTCAACACGGCGCACATCGACACGGAGCCCGTTGACCTGGCCGACGTTGTCACCGGCCTCGTCGACACCGGGCCCGCCCCGCTGCCGGACCTCTACCTGACCCCGGTCGCGGCCCTCCTGCAGCGCGCCCACCACCGCCTGCTCACCGACGGCTGGTGCAAGGACGTCCTGATCGACGAGGACGGCGCCCGCTGCATGCTCGGAGCCATCCGCGCCGAAGCCCGCGGCGACCGAAGCCTGGAAGCCGACGCGGCCGCCGTGCTCCTGGACGCCATCCGCCGCCAGTTCGGCGACGACGTTGACTCCGTGCCGTCCTTCAACGACGCACACGGATCAGCCCGTGTACCGCTCCGCATGCTCGACCAGGCCGCCATCCTCGCCGACGCCCGCGGCCTCTGACCCCCAGCTCCGGACCACCTGCCTCGCACCCGAACCCACGCAGTCGGGTGCGGGCCAGGCCGTCCGGCCTGCGTACCACCGCCCACCACCCTGACCCGAGCGAGGGAGTCGCCCCGCCATGCACTCCAACGACAAGCCCATCAACGGCCAGCACGACCCGAACAGCCCGAACTTCTTCGACCTGTTCCACCAGACGCCCCCGCCGCCCCACGTGGAGGACGTGCCCCGCACGAAGCGCTTCACCGGGCTGCGCGAGGCATGGGACGCGTCCTGGAAGCCGGGCGGCTTCCTGTACGAGCGGTGGGAGGACCTGTTCCAGGCCCGGCACCTCGGCTGGCACGAGATCGCCACCTGGATCAAAACGGCCGGACTGCTCGCCGGGATCAGCCTCATCATCCTGATGCTCGACGCCGCCGGCGATATCGCCTCCGCCGCCCTCAAGGGGCTGTCCGCCGCCCCGGCCACCGGCACCGGTGACGGCAGCGGGCTGTGGGGCACGGTTGACCATCCCATCCGGCTGTTCCTCGCCGGCCAGGCCGCGCACCTGTCCGTCGCCCCAGCCGCCCTGTACGCGTTCTGGCAGCTGACCGGGCTGCTCGGCCTGGTCGGCGGGTTCTTCGGCAACGCCGGTGCCCGCATCACCTGGCTGCTGTTCGGGGCCGGCAGCCTCGCCATGATCTGGTCCGCCGCCCCGGCCGGAGGCCGCGCCGCCGCCACCGGGCTCGCCGCCCTCATGTGGGCACTGGCCAGCACCGTCGCCCTGCGCGGCCTGAGCCTGCGGCCCATCGTCCACAACCACCCGCCGCAGTACCAGTTCAACCCCGCGCTCCACCTGCACGCCACCATCCCGGCTCCCACCCCGCCCGGGGACGACTACGACGAACCCGACAACGTCCACCCGCTCCAGCGCTGACCCGACGCCCTGCCTGGCCCTCGCCCCCCCGCTCGCGGGTGGGCGAGGGCTGGACAGGCCGCCCGGTCGCACAGCACCACCCGACGCGAGTGAGAAGGAGATCCTGTTTTGGCGAAAGCCCCGGCCGTCATAGGCGTGCTCACCGAGCCCCCGGCACCGACCTGGTGGCGACTCAACCGCCCCAAGGTCTTCGGCGTCACCGGACTGCTGATCGGCTACCTGATCGGCACCCACCTGCACGGCGCCTCCCCACAGCAGCCGGCCACGCCACGGCCGGGCCACACCACGCCCGCGCCGGCCACGCCCGGTGAGCACCCCACGCGCACGGCCCACGGCCTCGCCGCATAACCCAGCCGCACCACCCGCCGCGCCCCGCCGACGTCGTGCTGGTGTCGGCGGGGCGCGGCGGGGGGTGCGGCTGGGGTATGCGGCGAGGCCGTGGGCCGGGCGCGGGGGGGGCTCACCGGGCGTGGCCGGCGCGGGCGGGGGGGGGGCCGGCCGTGGCGTGGGCGGGCGCCGTGGGGGGGGGCCGGGCGGGGGGGGGCCGGTCCGGGCGCCCGTCAGCCGGCCGGGGGCG
>NZ_LR732683.1 GCF_902506575.1 Streptomyces mexicanus
CCCCCACCCCGGCCAACTCCACGGCCCGCGCGGGGCAGGCCCGCATCCAGTCGCTGGTCTCCTTCGGACCCACCTCCTCCAACCCCTCCCAGGGCTCCGCCACCGCCGACTGCTACGCCCTCACTCACTGGGCCTACATCGACGAGCTGGTGTTCTGGGGCGGCTCCGCCGGGGAGGGCCTGATCCTCGCCCCGAACGCGCCCGTCGTGGACGCGGCCCACCGGCACGGCGTCCCCGTCCTCGGCAACGTCTTCCTGCCGCCCGCCGCCTACGGCGGACAGCTCCGGTGGACCCGTGACCTGGTGCAGAAGGACGCCTCCGGCCACTACCCGCTCGCCGACCGACTGGTCGCCGTGGCCGCGGCGTACGGCTTCGACGGCTGGTTCGTCAACGCCGAGACCGGCGGCGGCGACAGCGCCCTGGGCGCCGACATGCTCGGCTTCGTCCGCGAGCTGAAACAGCTCGCCGCCGCCAAAGGCCAGCGGGTGACCTGGTACGACGCGATGACCGTGAACGGCACGGTGGACTGGCAGGGCGCGCTCGACAGCCGGAACCAGGCCCTCTTCCAGGTCGCCGACGACATGTTCGTCGACTTCCGCTGGAGCGCGGGCTCGCTCGCCTCCTCCGGCGACCTGGCCGAACAACTGGGCCGCAGCCGCTACGAGCTGTGGGCGGGCGTCGATGTGGAGTCGGGCGGCTGGAACACTGCCGTGGACTGGGACGCGATCGTGCCCGCCGACCGCCCGCACACCACCTCGATCGGCCTGTATCGGCCGGAGTGGACCCGCAACCACCTGCCCGCGGGGCACACCCCGGAGGAGTTCCACGCGGCCGACGACCGGTTCTGGACCGGCCGCTCCCTCGACCCGTCCCGGCCCGACGCGACCGACGGCTGGCGGGCACCCGCCCTGTCCGTGGCGGACCGGTCCACGATCACCGCGCTGCCGTTCGCGACCGTCTTCAACACCGGGCACGGCCTGCGCTGGTACGAGGACGGCGCGGTCACCTCCGACAGGGCGTGGAACCACCTCGGTCTGCAGGACCGGCTGCCCTCCCGCCGCTGGGTGGTCCGCACGCAGGGGCAGCGGCCCGCGGTCTCCTTCGACTTCGCCGACGCCTGGCGCGGTGGCAGCAGCGTGCTCGTGGACGGCGCCCTGGACCGGCCCGCCGTCCTCGACCTGTACGCGACCCGGCTGCCGCTCGGCCGCGACACGGTGGTCGAGCTGACCCACCGCGCGGACGCCGGACAGGTCCGTATCGAGCTGGCCGTGGCCACCGCCGAGCCGGACGCGGCCGGGGCGGCGCCCCCGTACACGTACCTGCCCGTGCCCGCCGCGGCCGGCGCGGGCTGGCACACCTCCACCGTCCGGCTCGCGGGCCTGGCGGGGAAGACCGTGCACGCCCTCGGCGTCCGGCTCACCGCCACCGGCGACGGCGTCCCGGTGCGCTGGCGGCTCGGCGGCCTCGCCGTCCACGACCGCCCCCCCCCCCCGGCCGCACCCTCCCGGCCCCGGCTCCCCCCCCCCCCCCGCCGGCCCCCTCCCCCCGCCCGCCACCCGGCACCCCGTGCCCCCCCCCCCCCCCCCCCCCCCCCCCTGCCGCCCCCCCCCCCCCCCCCCCCCCCCCTCCCCCCCCCCCCCCCGCCCCCCCCCCCCCCCGCCGCCGCCCCCCCGCCCCCCCCGCCCCCCCCCCGCCGGTCGCCACCCCCCCGCCCCCGCGCGGCGCCCGCCGGGCCTGCAGGACCGCGCTCAGGGCACCCAGGCC
>NZ_LR732563.1 GCF_902506575.1 Streptomyces mexicanus
GGGACCCCGCAGCCCCGCGAGGCCCTGGGCGGGGGGACGCGGGGCGCCCCGGGGGCCCGCGGGGCGGGGGGCGCGGGGCGGGGGTGGGGCCAGGGCCCGGGGGGGGGGGGGGGGGGGGCCCTCCACCAAGCGGGCCGGGCCCGACGGCGGGCGGCAGGGCCGGCCGGGCGACCGGCCCGGACGGGGGTGGTGCTCAGTTGCGGCGGTTCGGGGGCCGGGTGTCCCGGGGCGCGGTGCGGCCGGTGCTCCCGCTGCCGGGCTGGGCCTCGGCCTGGGGGCGGGGCACCCGCTCGGCCTGCCGGTACGTGACGCCCGGTTCCGGGGTCAGCGGCGCGCCGGTGACGGGTTCGACGCTGTACGCCTGACGGATGTCGTTCGCGGTGAGCGGCCGAAGCCAGAAGTTACGGACGGCCCAGCCGCGTACCGATTCCGAGCCGTCGGGCGCAAAGGTCCGCGCGACCAGTCCGCCCGTGGCGCACCCGACCATGCCTGCTGCGAGCACGGCGCACACCCGCATGGCTTCGGCCTCGTCGATGATGACGGCCTCACCCATCACGGTGAGCCGCTGGCCTTCGATGAGCTCGCCGTGCGGGGTGCTGGCGCTGGCCACCATGTGGTGTGTCCCGTCGCCGAGAACGGAGTTCAGGAGCGACAGGTACGCGTCGGCGGCGCGGTCGAGCAACGCGTGCGCGGTCTCGGCGGCGGTGCTCATCTCCTCGTCCGTCACGTCGTCGCTGGCGGGCGCGGGCGTCCACCGCATCGCGTCCATGCCGAGATCCTCGCTCGGGTCCTCGTACTGCCCCTCAAGGGTCTGCCGGATGTGGTTCTGGTACTCGCTCATGTCCCCTGCCTTGGGTGGTTGAGTTGGCGGCGGGTGAGTTGCCGCTCACCCGCAGAATCAATAATACTCTCTTCCGGGGGGTGATCGTCAAGCCCCAATCACCCCCCGGACGGGACGACTTACGGCGACTCGACCGGCCGCACTGTCGTACGGAAGAACATGTTCCGGGTCAGACTGAACGTGACCCGCTGAGTCCTGCCGGTGCTCTCGTGCTTGCCGTAGATCTCGACGGCGGTCAACTCGTCGTCCTCGTAGGTCACGTGCAACACCATGCCTTCCCACACCTCCGGCCACGGGGCGGGCTGGTTCGCCGTCCTCGGGCGTGCGAGTGCGGCCAGACTCCGCGTGGGGCGGCGCTCGATCCTCACTCGCTGCCCCCGGCTGATCGGTCCTGTGGCGGCCATGCTGTCTCCTCCTCTACTGGCTGTCGCTTGGGAGGGTGGGGGGCGACCGGTGGCCGCCCCCCACCCTGGGGCCGTCACCGCGTCCGGCCTGCCCGCTGCTCCTCGGCGGCCGTCAACAGTTCGTTGACCCCGTGGCGGGCGTGGTCGGCGCGTACACGCTCGGCCACCTCGTCGGCGGGCGGCAGTCCGAACCCTCCGTCAAGGGCCAGCACTTCGTACGCCTCGCGCCACCCGCGCACCTGGCACTCAACGGCTGCGCGGGATGCGCACGCGATGGTGAGTCCTCCCACGGTCACGGACAGTGCGCCGATCCCGTCCGGGCTGACTGCCGCGCTGCGGGCCCGGACCTTGGCGCGCCGGGGCGCGTCATCCAGGATCACAAAAGAATTGATGGTGATTTCGGGTTCGCGCAATTCGCCTGCGTCGACCTGCTCGGGGAAAATCCTGTCGAGCATGGCGGCTGCCTCACACCAGCCTTCCCACCAAACGCGCGCGGCGGTAGGGTGCCGGAATTCGATGATTGCCGTGGGGATCTTGAGAAGGGGAATGAGCGTCAGACCGATATGTGCGTCGGTCTCGTGCTCTCCAGCAAGGTGAATCGTGAGGCGGCTTACCGCGTCAACGGTTTCCGTGTCCAAGGGAGCTCCTCTGTTGGTGATTGAGCCTGAGCCAGGTTGCCGCCTGATCTCAGAATCAATAATACACTCTTAGCGGGGTGGCAGGAACCCGAGACGCGCCGAAACCTGCAACATCTCCTGCGCCTTCACCTGCGGCTACTCCTGCGCCTTCTCTTGCGACATCTCTTGCACAAGCCCCTCGGAGAGGGGCCACGTATCCGCAGGTCAACCAAGGTATCTGGGCATGCTCAGGGGTCTGACATCCCCTCTGCTGCCACTTTTCCCGCGCCCGTTGAAGGAGAGTGAGGAATGGGGGTTGGGGTGTGCGGGCGG
>NZ_LR732684.1 GCF_902506575.1 Streptomyces mexicanus
CCGTACACCCGAGCGCCGGACTCGCCCCGCCCGACCCCGTACACCCGGGCGCCGGGTTCGCCGCCGGTCCGACGGGTGACGCGGTCCGGGTGCGGGTACGCCGGCCGACGACCAGGGCCGGTGCGCCCGGCAGGGCGGCCACGAAGCCCAGCACCCCGTACACCACCGCCACCGCCACCCCGGTGTCGGCGCCGAGCCCGGCGGCGCCGAACGCCCACGCGGTGACACCTTCGCGCGGCCCGAACCCGCCGACGTTGAGCGGCACTCCCATCGCGGCGAGGGCCAGCACGGCCGGCGGCAGCAGCACTGGCACCGGGGCCGGGCAGCCGGCCACCCGGGCGGCGACCACGAACATCGCCAGGTGCCCGGCCAGGACGACGACGCTGGACAGTGCGACGCCCGGCGCGTTGCGGCGGGAGAACAGCCCCGCGCGGGCCTCGCCGAGCAGGCGGCGCACGGCGCGGGTCCGGTGGGAGGGCACCGACCGGCTCCCCCGCAGGGCGAGCAGCACGGCGAGCGCCCCCGCGACGGCGACGGCGAGCGTGGTCGGCGGCGCCGCCTGCCGGGCCTGGTCCCGTACCGGCGAGGGCAGGGTGAGCAGGACGGCGGCGCCCGTGACGGCGAGGGCGATCTGCCCCGCGGCCCGCTCCAGGACCACCGCGCGCACCGCGCGGCCGACATCGCCGGCACCGCGCCCGTGCCGTACCGCGCGGTGCACGTCGCCCAGAACGCCGCCGGGCAGGGCCGCGTTCAGGAACAGCGCGCGGTAGTAGTCGGCGACGGCCGGGCCGAGCGGCAGCGGGATGCGCAGGGCGCGGGCCACCAGCCGCCAGCGCCAGGCGCTGGAGACCGTGGTGACCCCGCCGATCGCCAGCGCCAGGACCACCGTGGCCGGATCGATCCGCCGCAGCCCGTCCAGCAGGGGCCCGGTGCCCAGGCGCCACAGCAGGACGGCGAGGATCGCGGCGCCGACGACGGTACCGGCGTGGGCCCGCAGGGCCCCGGGGCGTACACGTCCGTGGGCCGTGGCGCCACGGGGCCGCCGCTGTTCCCGATCCCGTTCCCGTTGCTGTTCCTGTTTCCGGTGCTGTTCCCGTTTCCGTTCCCGTCCCCGTCCCCGCTTTCGGGCGGTTGCGGCCGTGGGGCGCCACCGGTGTCCCTGCGCTCCGCCCGGCCCCCGCGCCGGGACGCCCGCACGC
>NZ_LR732685.1 GCF_902506575.1 Streptomyces mexicanus
CCTGGGTGCTGGGGGGTGGCGGGGTGGCGTTGCTGACGGCGGCGTTCGTGGCGCTGTGAGGCGGGCGCGGCACCCTCAACACCCGTGCGAGACCTCTTCGTTCCCTGGCCGTGCTTGACGGGCGCATGACCACGTCGGGAAGCTGAACCGCCCCCTCCACATCTTCCCCGTTCATTCCTCGAAGATGGACTGTTCATGCGAACCCTGATCCGCACCGGCGCGCTGACCGCCGGTGTTTCGGCGGCCCTCGTGATCGCGCCCGTCGCGCACGCCGCCTCGCACGACTCCCGGCCCGGTGACCACGGGACGGTGAAGATCCACGACGCGAAGACCGGCGAGGAGCTGCGCCGGAACGAGCCGCACGTGTGCACCTTCTACCTGGACGCCTTCGGATTCGACGCCGGGCAGGCGGTGCACTGGCACATCGAGGCCTGGGCGCCCACTGCCAAGGTCAAGGGCGAGACCGTGAAGTCCGGTGACCTCACCCTGAACGCCGACGGCCACGGCCGTACGGAAGACCTGTCGCTGCCCGACGGGCACTACAAGCTGTTCTGGAACTTCGACGGCGAGAAGGGCGCCGCGAAGCACAAGACGTTCTGGACGGACTGCGCGCCCGGACCGGTCGGGTCCGGCACCACTCCTGGCGGGTCCGGCACCACCCCTGGTGGGTCCGGCACCACGCCGGGCGGATCGGGCAGCACGCCCGGCGAGTCCGGGTCCACGCCGGGCGGGGCGGCGTCCTCCGCGCCCGGCACCCCCGCCACGCCGGGCACCCCCGCCACGCCGGGCACCACCGCGGCGCCCACCGCGGGGGCGGCCTCGTCCTCGTCCTCGTCCTCGGGCGCGGCTCCCGCCGCCTCCGCCTCGTCGTCCCCGTCCCCGCAGGGCGACGCGCAGGGAGACCTGGCCGAGACGGGCAGCAGCGCACCGATCGGTCCGCTGGCGGCCGTCGCCGCCGCGCTGGTCGCGGCGGGCGGGCTGCTGGTCGTGCTGCGGCGCCGGGCGCGGCGCGGCTGACCGGTCCCACCGCACGGGGGTGCCCCCGGGGGCGTACGTCCCCGGGGGCACCCTTCGGCGTTCCGGCGGCGATCAGCCGGTGTTGCGCAGGCCGGCCGCCACGCCGTTGACGGTCAGCAGCAGGGCGCGGGCCAGCAGCGGGTCGACCTCCTGGCCGGCGGCCACCGCGTCGCGCTGCCGCTTGAGCAGGGCGACCTGG
>NZ_LR732564.1 GCF_902506575.1 Streptomyces mexicanus
AGTGAGTGCGGGGTGCGCTGCGGGGGCCTGCGGTTGCTGCGCTGAGGGCGGGCTGCGCCGGGGGCGTGTCGGCTAGGGTTCCGTCGCTGGTCTCGGTGTCCCGGCTTCCGTCGGCGTTTTCGGTGGCCTGGGTTCCGTCGACGGCTCCTTTTCCGGTTTCTTTCTCGGCTCCTCCGCCGCTTCGTCGTCTTCCTTCGCCGCCGCTCCGTCCTTCGGCCGTTCCTCCGTGGCCTGCTGCGTGGGTCGGTGCTCTTCGGGTTCCGTGGCGGACGGGGGCCGCGGCTCCGGCTCCGCGTCCTCGGGGTGCCTCGGCGCCTGCGTGAGCGCCGCCCAGCGCGAGCGGCGGACGGTGTCGTCGTCGGGCCAGGCGGTGGGATCGGCCGACGGCGGATCGAGGGGCAGCACGTCGTAGGGCTCCACGGAGGCGTCGTAGCGCTGCGGCGTCCTCAGGACCGCCCGGGGCGGGCGGGCCGGCCGCGCCGCGCCGTCGCGGGGCCTGCCGATCCGCGCCTCGTCCCGGCCGTGCTCGCCGTACTCGCCGCCTTCGCCGCGCCCGAACAGGCGGCCCACCCAGCAGCGCCACACCCAGACCACCAGCGCCGTCGGCACGGCCGCCGGAGTGGTCCACAGCAGCGCCGCCCCGGCCACCTGCCAGCCGACCGGACCGAACCGGGCCAGCACGGCGTTGCCCAGCGGACCGCCCGCCAACTGCGCGCACACCCCGAGCCCGAGCGCGCACACCAGGCACGCCAGGCCCGCCGCGCCCGCGGTCCGCCGCCACGACCACGCCCGTCCGGACCCGTGCCCGTTCCCGTGGCCGTCCTCGTCGCCGTCCCGGGTGTCGCGGACCGAGGCGGCCGCGACGAACCAGCCGATCGTCACCCCGGCCGCCACCGGTACCGCCGCGGACGCCCAGTGCAGCTGGGTGCCGGGGCCCGGCTCCGGTACGGCCGCCAGCAGCGGGAACGGCGGCAGCAGTGGGGCCGGGGAGGAGGCGAACGGGGCGACGACGTGGCCGGCGCCGAGCTGGAAGCCCGGCCCGAGGGCGTAGGCCACCGCCCACAGCACCGCGTTCGGCAGCAGCGCCAGGCACAGCAGCAGCACCGCGAACCGCCCCGACCAGCCCTCGGTCAGCCGGACGAAGCCCGCCTGGGCCGCCCCCGAGTGCCCCACGAGCGACACCCCGAGCACCAGCGCGCCGCCCCCGGTGAACACCAGCGCACCGGCCCCCGCGGCCCGGGACGAGGGGCCCAGCCGCGCCCGGGGGCCCGGCGCGAGCAGCAGGCGGCGCACGCCGGGCGACAGCCGGCCGAGCGCGCGCTCCAGCGGGGCGCGTGGACAGCCGTACGCCGCCCACACACCGCCGCCCGCCGCCACCGCGGCGACCAGCGGCAGCCACAGGACGGTCCACACCCAGGAGGGACGCAGCGCGCCGTCCTGCGCGTACACGGCGGCGGCCCCGGCCACGGTGAGATACCCGGCGACGACGCCGCTCCAGGCGGTGCGCGGCGGGACGAGGGGGCCGCCGTCACCGGTGTCGGTCGCGTCCCGGGCGGCCCGGTGCAGCAGGACCGTGGGCAGCACGAGCAGCAGCAGCGGGGTCACTCCCAGGGGCGCGGGCACGCCGGTGAGCGTGTCGGTGCGGACCAGTTCGGCCCCGTGCGCCAGCAGCCACAGCGCGGCGGCGACGTGCAGGGCGCTGCCCGGTCCGCTGTCGGGGTACGGGGAGCTGATCCACAGGACGATGACGGGGACGGCGAACGAGCCGAGCCCGAGGCCCGCCGCGACCACGCCGCCCAGGAGGCCGGCGCCGAGGCCGGGCGAGCGGCCCCGGACACGGGTGGGCGGGTACGGGAACGGCGGTCGTCGGCGGTTGGTCTGGATCACGCCCGCCATGCTCCCAACGTCACTCGCATTACGGGCGTAACAGGCGAATCTCCGTAGTGTCGCCGAAGATACGTTTATGTGCCTGTTCATACGGAGGGAGGCACTGTGCCGGACCGTCACGTGAGCCCGCCGCCCC
>NZ_LR732565.1 GCF_902506575.1 Streptomyces mexicanus
GCCCGATGCCCACGCCGGTGACGAGCGGGCCCGGCGGCGGGCAGGCCTCCTGGGCGCAGCAGGTGCACCAGCTCGCCGGGGCCAGGACGGCCGCGGCGGAGGAACCGCCCGTCGTGCCGTGGAAGCCGCCGGTCGAGGACCCGTTCCAGGCGGCCGCGCGGCGGCAGGCCGCGGCCCGGCCGGCCGGTCTCGGCAAGCGGCTGCTGGCCCGCCTCGTCGACTCCGTCGTCGTCGCGGCCGTCACCGCCGCGCCCGCCGTGCCGCTCGGCCTCCGGGCGGCCGACCACATCGACGGCAAGATCGAGGCGGCCCGGCAGTCCGGCCGCACGGTCACCGTGTGGCTGCTGGACGGGACGACGGCGACGTACCTCGGCATCGTCCTGGCCGTCCTGCTGCTCTTCGGCGCCGTCTACGAGGCGCTGCCCACGGCCAAGTGGGGCCGCACGCTGGGCAAGAAGCTGTGCGGCCTTCAGGTGCGGGACATCGAGGCCCACGAGCCGCCGTCCCTCGGGCAGGCGCTGCGCCGCTGGCTCGTCTACAGCGTCCCCGGGCTCCTCGGCATCGGCGTGGTGGGCGTGGTGTGGTGCCTGTTCGACCGGCCCTGGCGCCAGTGCTGGCACGACAAGGCGGCCCACACCTTCGTGGCCGGGTGACCGGCGTACGCCTTCGAGGCGGGGGACCGGCGTACGCCCTGATGGGGTGGTGACCCTCGTGGCGCGGTGACCCCCGTGGGGCGGTGACCTTCGTGGTGCGGTGACCTTCGTGGTGCGGTGACCGGGACGGCGTAGGACGCGGGCCGGACGTCATCCGTCCGGCCGCTCGCCGGATGCGGCCCGGCCGCGTTCGCGTTCGACTCGGCGCATGAGCACCGAACCGCCCGCCGGCTCCGCACCAC
>NZ_LR732686.1 GCF_902506575.1 Streptomyces mexicanus
CCCCCAGGCCAGGACCATCGCCCCGGCAGTTCACACGCCCTGCGCGCCACCGCGACGCCGGTGCGTGACCGGCCCGGCCCCCCGGCCGACCGTGCATCACGGACCACCCGACGCACTGCGGGCGCCCCTGACCCGGGCAGCGACAGCCACAACGCCCGGCAGCGACCGTCAGAACACCAACCCCCGTCCGCGGCTCCGCCCGCTGCCTCAGAACAGCGGACCGCCCTGCGACCGCACCACCTCACGCCCCCCTTGCACCCCGGACGGCACGCCCAGCGGCCCCGGTGCCCGGCGTGGGCCGGCCGCGACCGGGCGGAGACCCAGCGACGGCGGGCCCACGGCCCCGGCCGGCACCCCGGCGGTATACAGGCCCTGCGGACCGGCACCCCGGCGGTATACAGGCCCTGCGGACCGGCACCCCGGCGGTATACAGGCCCTGCGGACCGGCGCCCCGGCCGCGAGACAGCAGCCAAACACCCGGCAGCAGAAAGCACCCGAAGAACAGGACGACCCGGCCTGCGACCCGAGCAGTACAGGAGCCGACCCACGCGTCCACCGCGACAGCAGGCGAGCCGAAAAACACCGACAGCCGAGATCACGCCACCGGCCATGTCCGAACACGTCCGGACCCCGCCCGCGTCCAACACGACCGCCACATTCCCGCAGCACCCGCCCTACCGCAGCGACTTCAAAGGCCACCAGCCAATGTGGCGGCCGGGGGGTGCAGGCGCTGCGAGTTGGTTTTGCCGCCGGTTGCCGTCCTCGGTGGTGGGGTGCTGGACGGTGTTCGGCTGGCACAGGGGGTGTGATGAGGTTGCTGACAGCCGGCGGAGTGATGCGGTGATCGGTGGCCGTGTGCTTCTGCCGGATTTACGCCACGGGACGCAGGACACAGAAGCGGCCTTCCCCACAGCGATCACGAGGACCAGGACCGGGAACCTCCCGAACCCGACACCGCCCACCCACACAGCCGCGCCCCCCCCACCGCGGACGGACGCCCCGACCTCAAGACCGCCTGACCGAAATCTCCCGGCCCGAGACCAACCCCACCGCCCGCCACGAAAACCGAGGCCCCGCCGAAGAACCGGCAGGACCTCGATGCCTGAGCAAAGGTCACACCACCGCAGTAGCCGGCACTCCCCCGGCACACCACAGCAAAACCTCAACCACCCAGCCCGCGTACAGCCGACACCACAGACCAGACACACGACCGACGGCCGGCGGCCGGGCCGACCCGGACCACAGACCCTAGCCCACCGCCTGCTTCACCAGCGCCGCGATCTGCTCCTCCACCTCCGGCGTGACCTCGGTCAACGCGAAAGCGGTCGGCCACATGGACCCCTCGTCCAGACGGGCCGCATCATTGAAACCGAGCGTCGCATAACGCGCCTTGAACTTCGCGGCACTCTGGAAGAAACAGACGACCTTGCCGTCCAGAGCATAAGCAGGCATGCCATACCACAACCTCGGCGCCAACTGCGGAGCCCTGCCGGTGACAACGGCATGGACCCGCTCAGCCATGACCCGGTCATCGCCCTCCATCTCAGCAATCTTCGCCAGAACGTCCCGCTCCGCCTCCGCCGCCTTCTGCGCCGCCGACCCCCGCCGCGCCGCCTTCTTCCGCTCCGCCGCATGCTCCTTCATCGCGGCCCGCTCCTCGGCCGTGAACCCCTCGAACTCACTCTTCCTGCCACCGCTCATACTCACTCCAACCCGTGAATCAAAAAGACCGACCCCACACCGCACTCACCCAGGCCGGCCCCTACCCCCAGTACAACATCCAC
>NZ_LR732687.1 GCF_902506575.1 Streptomyces mexicanus
CGCCCCCTCTGTGGGGGGCCGGGGGGTGCGGGCGGGCGGAGCCCCCCGCCTCACCACCGACGGCGGAAGTCCAGCTGGAGCGCCGCACCCCCGCCCTGTTGCGCCGGGACAACGGGACGGGGGCACCGGAAGAGGTGTTGTTGGGTTGGCACAACGGAGAGCGGTCAGCCGGCGTGGTCCTCGCGCCACTCCTTCATCGCCTTGGACAGCGTGGCAGGCGCAACACCGACCTGGGCCGCGAACTTCGCCTGCGAAGGCGGCGGCTGCTCGCTCTGCTTGGCCCGCAGGAAGTCCTCCGCGAGGCGCCGGCGTCCAACGCGGTCCTCGGTGTACCGCCCTCGCGGCCGTTCGCGCGCGGTCTCCACGGTGACGTCGGCGGCTGTTCCGCGGTGACCGTTCACACCGTTCGTGGTCGACCCGGACGCGTACACGGAACCATTCGCGCCTGCCGTCACGGCGTTCGCGCCCACCAGTTCACGGTCGTCGCCGGCAGTGACCTCGGTCGGCTCGTACTGGGCGGGCACGGTACTCCTGACGACCGTCCGCGTGGGGGCGGCCGCAGGCACCGAAGACCGTTCACGGCGATGTTCGCGCAGGTCACCCCCGTATTGCGACGACGGCTCCGCAGCCGCCAGCGGCAGGTGCTCACTCGCCGGTTCCCACGACGTTCGCGCGGTCTCCATGTCGACGAGGAGACTGCTCACAGCAGTCGGGCTGGTCGACATGTCGTTCACGGACACTGCTCCCTCACCGTGAACGCCGGCGTTCGCGGCGTTCACGCCTTCCCCGGTGTGGGCGGGGAGTTGACGGTCAGCCTGTCCGGCGTTCGCGGCGTTCGCGGGGGCGGCGTTCACGGTGGGCTGGTCAGCGTTCGCGATCAGGTGGGCGGGGATCGGCAAGCCTCGACCGGCGTCACGCATGGCGCGCAGCTCGGCCGGGCGGGCCTGCTTCTTCCAGTTCTTGCCGTACTTCTCGCGCAGCTCGTCGCGCAGGGTGAGCCGGTCCCGTTCCAGGGCGAGCGCCTCGGCGCGGGTGTAGACATCCCACAGACGCATGCGCCGCCACACGGCGAACGTCGCGAGGGGCGCGAGGAACCAGCGGGCCATGCCGAGCGGCTCGAACTGGCGGCCGTCGGCGATGCGGGCCCGGCGGGCGATGGCCCGGCGCAGGGCCTCGGTGATGACCACGACCAGGCCGGGCATGGTGGCGTGCGCGGCCGCCTCGATGACGTCGTCCCATCCGGCGGCCCCGTTCGCCGGCCAGCCGCTGGCGGCGTTGAAGGTGACCGTGGCCACGGTCAAGGTCCAGGCGAACCAGCGCAGGATCGGCGCGGGGGTGCGGATGGCGCACAGGAACAGGTCGGCGGCGATCAGGCCGACGATGCCGACGTCGATGCCGAGCGGGAAGACGTAGGCGAACCAGCCCCATCCCCAGCCCAGGGCGAGGTCGCGCACCGAGCGGTAGGAGCCGGTGAAGCCGATGACCGCGAGGGCGACGGCGAGGATCGCGACCAGAACCGCGGAGGCGAGCAGGCCTCCGCGGATGGGCACCAGGACGTCACCGTCGACGGCGGTGCGGCTGGCGGGTATCGGCGGTCGTCGCTCAGCGCCGGGCACCGCGTGCGTGGTCACGGCGGGACACTCTCCTCTTCTCGTGGGCAAGGGCGATCAGCACCGTACGCCGAAGTGCGTGATCGGTGATGCCGCTGGAGCTGACGAGAACGGAAGAGGACCCGCCGACGGACCCCGAGCGTCCGCGAAAGGATGGTCCAGAAACGGCGAAGCGACCCGCGGCTTCGCCGGGGTCGCTTCGGCCGGTCGCAGGGGATTCAGGGGCCGGCGATGAGCCAGAGGATCAGCACGGCATCCAGGTCCTGGTTGTGGCGGTAGACGATGGTGATGCCGCGTCCGCCGGTCTGCTCGGGGATCAGATCGATGGCGTAGGACTCGGAGCGGGGGTCGGCGTCCGGCAGTCCGCGGGCGTGGTCGGGGGTGGGGTCCTCTTCGAGGGAGGCCCGCACCGACATGACGGCCGTCCGCTCGCTGACGCTGAGGTCGCCCCGCAGGATCTTCTCGGCGGCGTCGCTGTAGAAGACATAGGTCACCGGGCGTTCTCCTCGGCCATCTTCTGGCCCAGCTCGGAGACGACGTCCTCGGTGCTGCGCATCAGGGCCGCCATCGCCTGCGGGTCGCACCGCAGCATCACCCGGTGCCGGTACGCCTGGGTGATCTCGCGGACCCGGGCGAGGTCGTCCAGGTCGGCGTCCGCCAGCTCCTGCTCGAAGCTCTGGAGGTCACCGGGGAATCCCCAGACGCCGAGTGCGGCGCGCAGCTCGGCGATCGTGCGCATTGGCGGTACGGCGTCGTGGTGTTCGGGTTGTGCGGTCACTGCCCCTCCTCGGTGGGTCGGTGGTTCGAGTGTCCTACTCGGTGCGGCCGGGGTCACCGGTCGCCGAGGAGCTGCGCGACCATCGGCCCGGCCTCCTCGTTGACCCGGCGGGCCACCTCGTGGACGACCTGTTTGGCCTCCTCGACCAGGCCGCGACCCTCGGTGTGCTTCGGGGTCGGCAGGTCCCAGCCGGTGGCGGAGATCAGGATGTTCGAGACGGTGAGGACGGCGGGGCGGCCGGGCTTGAGGTCGGGCTCCCAGGGGTGGCGGTACCTCTCGTCACGGGTCGCGATGTCGTAGCGGGTCGTCCAGTCCTGCCACGGGTAGCGGGGCCGGCGGTCGGCAGGCAGGTCGTTGAACCACAGCGGCACGGAGACCTTGAAGGCGAGCGAGCCGACGCCGTCCTCGTTCTCGGCCCACACCGCCTCGACCCCCTGGAGGTCGGGGCGGAGCGTCACGTAGCCGGTGAGCATGGGCGGCGTGGCCACGCGCCAGACCGCCGCGGCGAACTCCTCGGTCGGCAGCGGGGTGCCGGGGGTCTCGTCGTGGAAGTCCCCCAGGCGCTGACTGAGGTAGACGCCGTAGCGGCTGTGGCCGTCGCTGGCGCCGGAGCGGTCGCCGGGCTCGTCCACGGACACGAGGGTCGTGGGGGTCCATGCGGTCATCGGTGCGGGTTCCTCTCTGGAACGGGCCGGGGCCGCCGTAGTGGCGGCCCCGGGGTTCATCTTGTCGTGCGGGCCTGACAGATTGGGGACGATTCCTCAGCGCGGTACGCCGGTCAGCTGGGCGCCACTCAGGCCGAACCAGATCTGCGGCTGGTACAGCTGCTCGAAGCTCTGCCGGGTCATGCACTCACCGCCCTGGTGCCGGCGCCGCAGCGGTCGCACCGGACGGCGTCCTCGGGGAAGTCGTCGTCGTACACGGCGAGCAGGTCCATGGGCGTGCGCACTTCCACCCAGGCCGGGCCGGAGCAGCCGCCCAGGCAGGGCACCTGCGCCTCGAATCCCCAGTCCAGCGGATCGGGGTACCAGGTGCGGTAGGCGAGGGTGATCTCGTCGCCACCGACCACGATGGCGCCGATCGGGTCATGGTTGGGGCGCAGCTGCGTCCAGGTGAAGGCGGCCGCCAGGTCCTCGCCGAAGAAGCGGCCGGCCAGCACCCGGCGGGCGCGCTCGGTGCGGTCGGCGTCGTCCTGGTGGTCGGCGTGAATGCGGTCGACAGCCCGTTGCAGCAGCAGCCGCAGGCGCATGAGCCGGTCGTCGGTGACGACATGGTCGAAGCCCTCTCCGCGCAGGCCCGGGCGTGCCGCGGCGATCTGCTCGTACTGGTGGCGCACCACGGCGTCGGGCACGCGCCGGTTGGCGGGCCGCCGGGCGTTGCGGGTCAGGCACTGCTCCAGCGTCGCCGTCATCACCACGGCGGCCGCGGGCAGCTGGTGGGCGTGGGCGGCATCGATGAGCCGCTTACGGACGTCGGCCCGGGTGTTGGTGGCGTCCACGACGCAGGTCAGGCCACGGGTGAGGCGGGCCTCCAGCACGGTGTGCAGGACGAACACCGCGTCGCCGGTGGCCTCCTGATCTCCCGCGTCACCGGAGACCAGCTCACGGTAGGCGTCCAGCTCCAGCCGGTAGGAGGCGGGCCACGTGCGGGCCAGGGTGGACTTGCCGGAGCCGCTCGCGCCGATCATCACGATCACGGACGGTTCGGGGATCGGGTTCATCACGGGATCTCTCCTCGGTCTGGGTTCGGAGGGCCCCGGGGGCGGCCGGCGGATTCCTGGCCGGGATGGCGGCCGCCCCGGGAGGGTCATCAGGTCAGCTCGATGTGAGTGGCGGTCCAGGTGCGCTTCTTGCGGGCTCCGTTTTCGCGGACCCAGTCAGCGACCGCCTGGCGGGCCTCCGCGTCGGAGCGGGCCTTGACGGTGCCGACGGCCTCGCCGTCGTCGTGCTTGCCGTCGCTGACCTGGGCGGTGAATCGGTAGGTGCGCTTGCGCATGGGCTCGGTCCTCTCGCGTCAGTCGGAGGTGGCGGTCAGGCCGCCAGGCGGAAGCGGTGCGACAGGCTGCGTAGGACGGCAAACGCCGGGGCCAGCAGCAGACGGCGGCCGCGGCGGGTACGGCCCTTGACCTGGTACATGGCCTGGTCGGCGGCGCCGAGCGCGGCCGACAGGGTCGGCTCCGGCAGGGCGGCCAGCCGGGCGGCGCCGATGGAGGCGCCCACCGTCAGTTGCAGGCCGTGGTGGTCGACGGGCTCGCGCAGCAGCTGCGCGAGGTCGGCGAGCCGGTCGTCCAGGCGCTCGTCGTTGTCCAGGACCGCAACGAACTCGTCTCCGCCGAGCCGTCCGGCGACGCCGTGGGCGCCGCACCAGGCGGTCAGGCGCTCCCCCGCGGCCGCCAGGACGGCGTCACCGGCTTCGTGGCCGTGGCGGTCGTTGACCGGCTTGAAGCCGTCCAGGTCCGCCAGCAGGACCGCGGCCCGGGGGTGCCGGCGGATGACGCGCTCCGCCCGGCGGGTCCATCCGTCGCGCGTCCACAACCCGGTCAGCGGGTCGCGGCGGGAGCGGTCCAGGCGCCGGTACAGGCGGCCAGCGTGCAGCGCCCATCCGACCGCCAGGGCGAGGCTGGTCAGGGCCTGCAGCGTGAGGGCCGGGTGCGTGGTCATGCCGCCGCCCGCAGGTTGTTGCGCTGGATCGCGGCACGCTGGGCGCGGGTCAGTCCGCCCCAAATGCCCTCGGCGGCCAGCTGCGGGTTGGCCAGTGCCCACGCCCGGCAGTCGGCCAGCAGGGGGCAGGAGTGGCACAACCGCACCGCGGTCGGGTTGTGACCGTGCTGGGGGAACCACTCCTCCGGGTCGGTCTGCTGGCACGGCTCCCCGCCCGTCATCTGCGGATACGGCACAGAGGGGTCGGCCAGGGCGATGGCAGGGGGGCGCACCGTGACGGTGGTCGTCTGCGCCATGATGGAGGTGCCCTTCCTCTTGATGGGGGTTCGGGTGGCCCGGGGCGGCCGGTTCGCTTGGCCGTGAGACGGCCGCCCCGGGGCGGATTCAGGACAGGACGTCGTCGTGCCAGATGACCCTTATGGCGTCGACGTCGGCGACGGCACCGGCGCGGTGCCGGACCGCGGCCTCGGTGTCGACGTCCTCGCGGACCTTCTTGACCACGTCGCCGCGGCAGGGAAAGGCCGACGCCGGATACGTGAACCACTGGACTCCGGTCCGGGGTTGCTCGCCCGGTTTGCGGGTCGGGATCTCAACCGCCCAATGCGCCATGAGGTTCAACTCCTTTTCTGCGTTTCTTCGGAGACCGGGGCTGTCCCGGCTCCCCTTGCCGCCCAGCCCGCTTCCCGGACCGGGCGGCGCGGGCAACCGTCAGCGCAGGCAGGTCAGGCGGTGCGGCGCTCGTCGTCGGTGTCCTTGACGACGTGCAGGGGCGGGAGCTGGCCGGAGGCGCGGAGCATGGCGATCGGGTCCAGCGGGCCGTCGGCGAGGGCAGCGCGGTGCGCGCGGGCCTCCTCGATGGCGGCGGCGGCCGCGGACTGCTCGCGGGCGACCTCGATCCTGGAGGTCGCCTCGATCTTGGCGATGGTGATGTCCGCACTGCGGTTCATCTGGAGCGCGGCCATCTCGTTGGCGTGCGCGGTGGCCACCCGGCGGTCGTCGCGGCGGGAGCGGGCGATCAGGACGCAGGACGCGATGACGGCGACGGTCCAGATGATCAGGGCCGGGGCGATCGGGTCGGCGTAGACGCCGACGGACAGGGCGCCGAAGGTCAGCGCCATCGACGAGAAGACGGCGCTGGCCGTCTCCTCGTCGTTCTTGGCGGCGAAGTAGCCGGAGGCGGCACCGAAGGCGAGCATGAGCCCGGCGGCGCTGGGCGAGTGCTCAGCGCCCTGGGCGTTCCAGATCCGGGCCAGGGCCAGCAGCGTGCCGGCGGCCGCGGTGGTGCCCACGTAGGCGCGGTGCTCGCTCAGGAAGGCAACGGGGGTCTTCGGGGCGGGCATCTGGC
>NZ_LR732566.1 GCF_902506575.1 Streptomyces mexicanus
GGCTGGGCGTCGTCGGGCGCGCTGCATCCCAAGGGGTGTACCCCGTTCCAGGGAAGGTTCCGGGTGTGCCCGGCGTCCGCACGGTGCCGCAGGTGTCGGCGGCCGGGCGGGGTCCGTCCGGGGATCAGGGCTCGCCCGGCGCGCCCGCCGGCCTGCCCCGCCCCACCTGCGTCCGCACCGCGCCCATGCTCGCCGCGATGACCAGGGCGATCGCCACGACTTCCAGCGGCGCGAGGGACTGGCCCAGGATCAGGAATCCGGCCGTGGCGGCGAGCGCCGGCTCCAGGCTCATGAGGATCGCGAAGGTGGAGGCGGGCAGGCGGCGCCGGGCGAGCAGTTCGAGGGTGTAGGGCAGGACGGAGGACAGCACCGCCACCGCCGCACCCAGCCCGAACGTCGTCGGGTCGGCCAGTTTCGTCCCCGACTCGGCCTGGCCGAGCGGCAGGAACAGCACCGCGCCCACCGCCATGGCCAGCGCCAGCCCGTCGGCCTGCGGGAACCGCCGCCCGGTACGGGCGCTGAAGACGATGTACGCCGCCCACATGGCCCCCGCGCCGAGCGCGAAGCCCACCCCGGCGGCGTCCAGGCCGCCGAAGTCCCCGCCGCCGAGGAGGAACACGCCGCACAGGGCCAGCCCCGCCCACACGACGTTGACCAGCCGGCGCGAGGCCAGGACGGACAGGGCGAGCGGGCCGAGCACTTCGAGGGTGACGGCCGGGCCGAGCGGGATCCGGGCGACGGCCTGGTAGAACAGGCCGTTCATCGCGGCCATCGCGATGCCGAACACGACGACCGTGCCCCAGTCGGCGCGCGAGTGCCCGCGCAGCCGGGGCCGGCAGACCACGAGCAGCACGATCGCGGCCACCAGCAGCCGCAGGCACACGACACCGA
>NZ_LR732567.1 GCF_902506575.1 Streptomyces mexicanus
CCCCACCGACCAGGCCCCCAGCCGCCGACCAGGCCGGGGGACGACTGCCGCACACCGTCCACCCAGCGGTGGCCGGATCCCCGCCCCCCGGCACGAACCGCGTTGCCCTGGCCGTCGTTGCCCTGATAGGCATGAAGATCGTCCTGTCCGCGGCGTATGTGCTGCCGGGCACGACCGAGGAGACCGAGGAAACGCAACGCCGGGGAAAGCGCACGGGGGGTGCTGTGACGGGGTGGGACATCACACCCAGCGGGGTCGAATCGATTCTGTCGCTGGTCGGGCTGGCGGCGGACGACCTGGGCAAGGACATCAAGGGCTACGGCACGAGCGTCGAGGAGGCCGCTCGGCGCGCGGGCACGATCAGCGGCCCGTACTGCGGCGCCGCTCCCACCGGCCCGGTCGGCGCCGCGGTGGCGAACTTCGTCTCGGACACCCAGGCGCAGATCACGTTCATGGCGGCCCGTATCAAGAAGACGATGGACGGCACGGTGGAGGCCACCGCCGCCTACATCGACGGCGATCTGGCGATGGCCGCGCGGTCGCAGCGTGAGGCGGCCAAGGTCCCCACGGCCGCCGAACTGCGCGCCGTGGCCGGACAGGCCGACCGGCAGGGCGGCGGTGAGTAGCCGACGTGATCGACCCGGGGCAAATACCGCAGTACACCGGTGACTTCGACCAGCTGTCCAAGGCCGTCACCGAACTCCGCAAACGCGCCGTCGGCATCCGCAACAACGGCCAGGACGTCCACTCCCGCTTCCAGGCGACCGCCGCCTACTACCGGGCGCCCGAGGCCGACCAGCTCTTGTCCTCCACGCAGCCGGTGATGGACACGGCGGACGAGTTCGCCGCGCACATCGAGTCCCTCGCCGATGCCCTGGACACTTTCGTCGTCGAGGCCAAGCCCCACGCGGACCGCTTGAAGCGGCTGAGGGAGAAGGCCATCGCCTTCGTCGACAGCGTGCAGGGCGACGACGACTGGAACAAGGACCAGGACAAACGCGACGCGCACGAAGCGCTGATGAACGGCGTGGCGGAGGCCGTCGCGGGCTTCTGGGCGGCGGAACAGAACGCCGCCGACAAGATCAACCACATCAGCCCGGCGATGTGCCGCCCGGTGGCGGGCGGCGGCAGCCAGGGCTCCGGTACGTACGCCGTCAGCGCCGACACGCTCAAGTCCATGGACGACCTGCCGTGGGGGAGCCCGGAGGAGCGCACCTACGACCGCTGGAGCCTGGGCTGGTGGGGCCACGGCATCAAGAGCTGGGCGTGGGACGGCATCGTCAAGGACAGCATCTGGGGCGGCGTCGTCGGCCTGGGCGTCCTGGTGGACAACCTGGCGGGCATCAACGGCTCCCAGGCCCGGCACGACACGTGGGACGGCCTGCGGCGCACTGTCGTCGGTGCCTACGCCTACGGCATGGACGCGGTCGGCCTGGGCGACCACCTCTCGGACTGGCAGCGCGGCAGCGAGGCGTACACCAAGGAGTTCGGCAAGCAGTTCGTCGCCTACGACATGTGGGACGAGGACCCGGCCCGCGCCCACGCCGTCACCTCCTTCAACCTCCTCACACTCTTCGCCGGCGGCGCCGGGGGCCTCGCCAGGCTCGGCAAGGCAGGCCGTCTCACGGAGGCCGCCGGCACCGTGGCCAAGGTCGGCGACGTCCTGGACCCGATCTCGGGCACCGCGAGAGCGGCCGGCGCCCTGTCCGACCTCCCGAAGGTCTCCGAGGTCCTCACCCACGTCTCCGACCACCTCAAGCTCCCGAAACCCCACTTCCCGAACACCGCCCTCGACCTGGACGACCGCTACCGCATCGACAAGAACGGCAACTTCATCGCCCTCCGCCCGGACGGCACACCGGACCTGACCCCACCAAGGCACGAGCACGCGGCGGCCGACCACCTTGCCCTTGCTTCTCAGGGGGATCGAGAGTTGGTCAGGGCGGGGGCCGGCGTCGGCCATAGTGAGGCGGCTGCTGGTACCAGGGCTGAGCTGTCGCCGCGGGCACATCACGGCCCTGATGGGGCCAGTTACGGCGATTCGCCTACTGGTGGGCACAACCCTGAGCATGTGGCGCCTTCGGTCGACCACCATGGCATCCACCATGACGTCGGAGATGGCCACATCGGCCACAGCACATCGCACGGCGAAGGAATGGGCCACGGCAGCGGCGATTTCCCCGGCGAGTCCGATGCGTCGAGGGGACCTTCTGCGGGGGACGAAGGTGGCCCCATGGTTCGCGGAGGAGAGACTGAGCAACGTATCCGCGAGGCACTCAAGGGCGTCCCGGGTGATCAGCGGCCGAAACCGAAACTTCTTGAGAGGATCTTGGACCGACTCGCTTCCGAACCCGGTGGCCAAAGAGTCGGTGAGATCATCTCCTCGGGACAGTTCAATGCGAGCGAGAAATATGGGCAGGTTGTTTGCTCGCTCGGAGCAAACAGGGTGCAGATGTACCGTCCGGCGGTCGATCAACTCGTCTTCGCCGATGACCTGGTCAGGGGTGGTGTTCCTGCGCACGCCATTGACTTCGAGGTGAAAGATCCCCCTGGTGCTGACGTGGATGTGCGAATACGGGACGAATCTGGCGATGTGTACGCCTATCAATTGAAACGCTTGAACAACCCGCAGGACCCCATCAGTGAACTGACTCGGGACAAATATTTGCTGCAGTTGACGAAGTCGGTGGCAAGCCACCACATCATGCTTGTCGATGGTGGTCGAGGGACCCGGGCGGAGTGGATGGCCAACGGGTCTTACGATGCCCTCATGGATGTCCACAGTGGTCGCAGCGGAGGCAAGGGCCGGGGCATCACCTTCGTCATCCGACTCGAGGACGGGAACCTCGTGGTCCCGGCCGGCAGCAAGAACGACCCGAAGGGCATACTGTGATCACGACGGATCCCATCGGCGACTGGATGTGGGAAGTCCCCCTGGAAGGCGGTAGTGTCCGCTCTGTGCGAGCAGCGGAAACAGCTGTCGCGGTGTGGAATGTACTCGCTTCTCATGAGCTTGCGGTGCCGGCCGGCAAGGTCGGCGTTTCGGTGCGGCCGACCAGCAACATGATGGACTTCCGCATCAACGTCAGTGGTCTGGCGCTAGAACGGGATCCGTTGGCCGAGGGCGCCTCGCTCTCCCATGTCATGAAGCAGGCGGATGAACTTGAAGGTGACTTCCTGGTCACTGTGAGGATCGACTGTCCTGGACTTTGGGAGGAGTCGGGGGGCAGGTATCGTGCCGAAAAGTTGTTCAACATCAACGTTGATATGTGGGGCGACAGTCTCCTTGCGGTAACCCTCGAAACCTACTCTGATGCGTGGCTGACGGTGGACACACGTGACCGGGATCAGCCCGATGTGCATGCGGCAAACGCCCCTCGACTGGCTGCGGCACTACAAGAGATCTCTGCTCTTCTGGGAACTCCCCTGGTGCCAGGTGACGCCAACCGCTTTGCAACGCCTACCGAGACGGGTTTCGAGGATCCACGAATCGATGGCCCCGCCTACGACGATTCATGGGGAACGTTTGAGCCACCCGCTCGGGCGGCGCGCCTCAGGGCCATGCTCCCTGATTCCGAGGACGAGTACGAAGTGATCACCGACTGTCCCGTGCGCTACTTCACCATCCGGCGTGACGAGCAGACTCTGGGCTACCTCTGGGCCTCCACAGGTGACGAAGCGGCCGGTTACGCGCCCCGAACAGCTGCTGGTGATGCGGCATTCGAAGCGGGTGTTGAGTGGCTTCTACGTCTTCGGGATGCGCACAGCCGAGGCCTCAGCGCGCTCGCCGCGCTGACCTGGGTGACGCACAGCGCCCCACGCCCGGAGATCGGTCTTCCTGTCGGGGACGCTCCCGAGGAAGCCCCCTCGCTGGACGCTCTCGAAGAGCTGTCGGGCCGGTACTGATCCCGGATGTCGGAGGACCGCGACTACGGAGTCGGGCGGTGGCCGCGGCCGAGTGGCCGTCAGGCCGGATGACCCGCAGAGTTCACTCTTGGAACAGAACTCTGTTGTCCTTGTGCGGTATTCCGATGCTGTCGACAGAAAAACGAGACTTGTCGATGACATATAACTTATTCACCGTCGATCGTTTGCAGCCGTCCCGCATCACCGGCGTCCTTGCCTCGTGTCTGAGTGTGGAGCCGAACGCGGTCGATGTCGCGGACATCGACGGAGAACAGGAGAACAGGAACTGGGGTGCCCTGGTCTTCTGTGATTATTCCTCTGTCCGTGGTGACGTATCACTTGGCCTGGACATTTTTGTGCAGGACACTGTGGCCTCTCGACCGGCTGAGGCCGAGCTGGCTTCGTCGTTCGCTGGCGCTGCGAGGGTCGCCGTGCTGTATCCGGCTGAAGAGCAGGTCCCCAGTGCTTACTGGCTTGTGACCCCGGCGGGCCTCGTCACACGTGCTCGTCTCCTGTTTTCGGACGATGAGAATCCCGTGTACTCCATCGACGCGGTCGAGGCAGAGGTACCCGAACTGCCTGATGTACGCGTCATGCAACTTCCTGAGATCGTCAGAGAGCAGCACGTGCCCACACCGGAGACCCAGAGTTTCGTGCGCGCTCTGACCTCCCTGCAGGAAGCGCCGGATGCGTCGGCAGAACTCCGGTTCACCGATGAGGCGGGCAGCCCGCTTCGTCGCGCCAGGGAGAGTCTGACAGTCTGGGAGGGAATGGTTCGGCGCATGGAAGAAAACTGGGGTACAGCCGGAAAATACCCAGTCGAGCTGTACAGCGAAGCCTTGCGCGCACGGGATCAACTCGCTCGACTGGCGATCGATCTGCCCAAGGCGGCGGCGGACCTCTTGGGCAAGTCGGTCGGTCGACTCGACGAAGAGTTCAGGAAGCGCAGCACCCCGGACGATACGTGGGCCATGGAATCGGGCCTTCTTGCGGATCCCCGCGATGTAAAAGAATACGCGTGGTGGTGGCAACACAAGCCTCTGATCCTCCCCTGGGGCTGAGCCTCCCGCCCAGTCACCAGCACCCGAAGAAGGCCGCACATGCCACGAAGCACCTTTGCTTTCACCCCGACAATGCCAGACATCAAGGACCTGCTGGCCGCCCTCCACGCCGGCGGCCCCGACCTGCGCGTCAACAGGGCGGGCCAAGGCGCCGTGGCGCAGCTGTGCACGGAGGACGGGCACCCGCTGGTCTCGCTGGAGGCGCCTCGGTACATACAGGTGCCCGGAGAGACGGCACGACTGCTGGGTGGCACGGCGGGCATGGATGCCCCGGTGTGGTGGACGGAAGTCCGCGCGACCGCCGCCGTCCCGGAGGCACAGCGACTGGCAGCCTCCGTAGCCGGTCGCCTGGCCACTCTTCTCGACGGCACCACTTGGCCCCCTGAGGCCGCCACACGTACAGAAGTCGTCGCGATCCCCGCTTCCGGCCCATCGGCGGCGCACGCCGACGACGGCGGGGATGTTCTCGCCGAATCCGACGTCCTCACCGACCAGGCAGCCGTGGTCCTCCACGACAGCCCGATCCTGGCGGCCACCCCCTGGCTGACCGAACTGCTGCGCCCCCCCGCCCGGACCGGCCGGCCCCTGTACCTGGTCACTCCGCCCATCACCCGCCTCACCCTGCCGGCCCGCACCCTTCTGGACCGCGCCCCCGCCCGCTGGGTGATCCACGCCCCCGAGACCGGCTACTACGACGGCCTCTCCGGCCTGGTGCTGAGCTGGCGCGACGGCCACTTCGCTCCCGCCGCCGACCCGGGCCCCACCGTCGCGGACGCGTACCGACCCCCCTCAGGCAGCGCCACCGGCGAACGCCAGCTACTTCTCTCCCTGCGCACCATCCACCCCGCCGACGAACGCCTCCTCCTCGGCGGCGCTCTGGAGTGCGCCTGGCAGGTCCTCACCGACCAGGTGCCGGCCGGCTGGTCCACCGCCGAACCCGTCAACGTCCCGTGGTCGCGCCGTCAGTTGACCGACCTGGCCCGGACCCGCGCCCGCAGCGGATCCCCGACCTGGCTGGTGGCGGTCGGCAGCCCCGACCGCCCGGCGATCGCCACCCAGCGGGTGCAGCACACCCGTCTGGGCGTCGAGGAGCACATCACCGTCGCCTTCGGCCACCCCACGGACAAGGTGGCCCCCTTGCACCTGCTGCCCCACCTGGCGGAGGAACTGGCCACGCGCCACAACCTGGCCATGATGATCACCGAACTCCGGGCGGCCCGCGCCGACCTCATGGTCCCGGCCCACTACGAGCCACCCGCCCTCCCCGTCTCCCTCACCCTCGGCCCGGACGCCGCGGCAGACCTCGGGGCCGGCCGCGCCGGGGGAGCCCTGCCCGGCAGCCCACCTGCACATCTGGGTTCCGCGGCACGGCCGGCCTTCCACTACGCACTCGGTGACGGAGACGACCCGGCAGCGTGGCAACGTCTTCAGGCACTCAAACGCTACGTGGAGTCCCTCACAGAACCCGGCTTGACGAGCTGATCCCAGCAGCCAGTCTTCGGGCCAAGGCAGTATCCGTACGCCATACCGACCGGCTCACCGCCCTCGGTGCGTGCCAGCGCAGCCAAGCAACGTCGCCTTGCGCACCTGCGAACGGAAAGTTCGCGTGCGAGGTTCTTCGGCCTCCTTATTCAGCGGCTCGGCGAAGGCCTGGGCGTACACGACCCGCAGGGCTTCCTCGGTACCCGCAGCGGCCGTCCCGCCCAGGCGGTCCACCACTACGGCCTTTGGCCACGACGCAGCTTGCTTCTCAGGACATAGCCTCGCGTCGGCTACAGGACCCTCTTCGGCGCAAACGCAGCCTCGACGCACTCGGTCGCGTTTCCGCCGAGCATGCGCGTGACCTGGGAGGGAGAAGCGCTTATGCCAGGTGCCGGAACCCCGGACCGTCAGCACCGCTACGTGCTGCCCTTTGAAGCAGTGCCGACAGAGGTGCGGCTGCTGCGCAGAGCGGCAGGTGCGCAGCTGGGCCAGTGGGGTTTGCCGAACGTCGTTGATGAAGCCGCGCTGGCTGTGACGGAACTGGCGACGAACGTCATCAAGCATCTCGGCGAGGGCGAGCCGGCCACCTTGATTTTGGAGCGGAAGAGTGATCGGGTGCGTGTCGAGATGCACGACAAAAGCTGTGCGCTGCCGGTCGCGCGCAGCGTCAACTGCGGGGCTGAGTGTGGTCGTGGCCTGCACATGCTCGCGGCCATGGCCGCGGACTGGGGAGTGATCGCTACAGCCGTGGGCAAGGTGGTGTGGTGCGAGATTGCGGTCGGTGCTGAGGCGGCACGCCAACGGGCGGAGCGAGCCTTTGAAGCGCTTCAGACCTACCGAGGACGCGACGGCATCGCCCTGGAGGGGCAGCGGCGCGACCTTGTCCTAACGGAGTTGGCGATCGAGCTGATCGCCGACCTGCTGCACTTGACGTCCGCGCGCGGCCTGGACCCGGACGACGTGTTGGACCGGGCCCAAATGCACTACGAAGCCGAGGCTGCCTAGAAGTTTCCCGGAGATCGGGCAGCTCGCTGTGGCTGATCTGCGGTGGTCTCACAGCGTGGGTGCCATGGGGGCACCGCAGTCAAGAATTGTGCATGTGCCAGCACGGAGACGGATTCCCTCGGTAATTCGACAAAAGGGGAGTCCGCAGTGGCCTGTGACACCCTTGGCCCTCACCTCTTGCCTGCAGTCTCCCTCTAGGGGGACTCAAGAAGAGCTGACCACGATCGCGTTACAGGTCTTAACTGATCTTGGTCCTGTGCTGGGTGAACAGATCATGACGCTGATGGTCATCCTGGCCTACGAACGCCTTGAACTCTCCCAAACGGTAAGCGAGTTCGCCCGACTTCCGCACTACCTTCTCTACTTCGAAGTCGTGACCCAGGTGGTTCAGGTGCCGCTCTACATCAGGCTGTTCCATCGTCACGCCGATCCTGGCAAGTTTCGTCATTATTTGCTCGACGGTCAGCGGCCGCCGGGTTTCGGTCCGGAGCAGCTTATATACAGGGTCGTGGACAGTGCTGGAAGTTTCGACGAGCGGGCGAGGCTCTCCCTTCTGCAGGAGCGCATCCCTAATGGCTTCCCCGAGTGCCTTGGCGACAGGCGGAGGGAAGGCGTTGCCGATCTGCCGGTATACGGAAGTCTTGCGGCCCAAGAACTCCCAGTCAGCGAACTCCCCGTTCCAGCCCTGAATCCGGGCAACCATCTTCGTTGTCAGCTTCGGCCCCGGGGCACCCCTAAGAGGCTTGAAGCCTGGACCGGGTGCCTCGTTGGCCACCCCCAGAGCGTCGACACCAAGGTCCGCCCAGGCCCTCTTCGCGCGGGTAGGACCAAGGTCGGCACCGCCATGCTTCTTGGAGCCGCCGACGATCGTGGGAGCGATGTCGTTGGCCTTCTTCACCCACGCGTCCACCTCTTCATCGCCCCAACCGTTCTCCCTCATAAGATCGGCTAGCGCTTCGCCTACCGTGGGAGGTGGTACAGAATGCTTTTTGGGCCACTCGAAGTGTTTTGCATACTCAGGCAGAAGGGCGATCAGGACGAACCGTGGCCTCAACTGAGGAACGCCGAAATCTGAAGCATGCAGAAGCTTCCAAAAGGCGATGTAGCCAAACTCGTGCAGCTTGTCAAGTACAGCTTGGCGATAGCCAGAAAACCGGTTGGTGCTGAGTCCGCGCACATTCTCCAAGAGCAAAGCCTTGGGCCTCATGCGACCGCATAGCTCGATAGCCCAGGCGAACAAATCGCGCTCGTCGCTGGAACCCAGCTGTTTTCCCGCGATGCTGAATGGAGGGCAGGGAACGCCTCCCGCGAGCAATTCGACGCCCTTATACAAATCCGGGTTCCAGGTGCTGGGATTTGCTACATCCCCGACCCGCACGAGCTCGGCGGGTACGTCCACACCGTCTTCCTTGAGGACTCTGCGGAGGTTCTGCTCCAAAGTGTGCGCCGCATGGACGTCCAGCTCGACAGCGAGCTTGTGAGTGAATCCGGCGCGGTGTAGGCCGAGAGACTGGCCGCCGGCGCCGGCGCAGATCTCGACGACTTCGAGTCTCTGCTTGTGTTCCGCCGCCGACATCATGATCTCCTTCCAAGCGCGCCGACTGTGTCAGCGCTGGCAGAGCGCCCGGTAGCGCTCTGCCTCCCAGGCTTGCTGGGTATGCACTGTGATCCGAACCCGGCAGCACCCTAGGTCATCGGTGTGGTGAGCCGGACAAGATGCTGAAGTCTACGGCGTTCCACTGACATCAACGTACACAGGATGCCGCCGGTGTCCTGAGGGAGTTTCCCGTTAGTCCTGGAGAGCCGACCACAGCTCTTCCCGCGCCTCGGCCGGTAGCCGCCGGTACGTGTTCCAGGCGCGCTCCAGTGGCGTGGTGCCGCGACGGCCCCGCTCGATCCACCGCAGGAGGCGCCGCTGGTCTCCAGCTTCAAGTTGCCTGATCTCCGCCAAAGCCTCATCGATGCGTGCCGGGGCCCCAGATGAGCCGGAGCGGCACCGCTTGCACTCCGTCACCGGGAGGCTTTCCTCGCTGCCGTCGATCCGCACTGTCGTGCGCCGCGTTACGGAGAGCACAGCGGTTTGGTTGGAGTCGTCGTGATAGGACTCTCCGCCCGAAATGCCGCAGACTGTACACATGAAGTGGTCCCGTTCCATGATGGCCTGCTTCTCCTTGTTGGAGAGGGCCTTCTGCTGAGTCGCGGCCCGGCGGGCCACAGGGTCCCACACGGGAACGCCGGCCTTCACGAAGCGCTGATCCTCAGCTGTCAGCGTCGCATCCTCCGTGTTGGTGAGTATGACCCATCCGTAGGCACGGAGGTCTCGGATGCGTCGGTCCGCCTGCGCGATGCCCGGGAAGGCCAGGCGGATCTGCTCCTTGGTGAAGGTCTTCCCCTCGCCAACCTCCTGAACGAGCCACAGCGCTCCGCGGACCATGGTTCCAGCCTTGAGCTTGGGGTCGTTCCAGGTGGGCAACGTCACTTCGTGCTCCGTTCTCCAAGTGATCTGGAGGCTGATTGTGCGGTACAGGCATACCCTCTGTCACCGGGGCCTGCCATGATGCTGGGCGTACAGCATCTGGTGTGTTGGAGGCCCTAGTTATGGCTGTGAAGTTCGGTGTCCCGCCTGAGGGAGAGAAGATCCGCTCGCTGGTGGAGGAACGGCTGAAGCAAGCCATGGCCGAGAATGGCGCGAAAGTCACCGTTGAGTGGCGCGGCGAGCAGAAGCACTTGCACGTGATCTCCATGCCCGTCGACATGCTGTACTTCAACCCGGACACCCATCGCATCCGCGCGCAGCGCACCCTGGATCCGCAACGCAACCGGGTCCTGGAACAGGAGCCGTGGAGTGAGCCCGCGCAAACGTATCTGCACCACTTGCTGCGGTGCCGGCCGTCCAACCCCAACCAGACCGACCCGGATTATTTGGCGCTGCAGGACGAACTGGACGATGTTGGCCAGAGGGAGCCCGGGATCATCAGCCCGGACGGCATCCTCGTCGATGGCAACACCCGCTGTGCCGCTCTGAGGGACCTGGGCATCAAGGACATCCGCGTCGGTGTGCTGCCATCGGACACATCGCGGCGCGACATCAACAACGTTGAGCTTGCCTTGCAGCTCCGCCGCGACAAGCGCCGGGAGTACTCGTACATCAACCGTCTCATCGCCATCGAAGACGAGCTCGCGGACGGCCGTCGTGAAGAGGACGTAGCCCGCGACTTCAACATCAAGAAGACGACCCTCCAACAGGACCGCTGGGTCTACCAATTGATCAACGAAGCGATTGACCGGAGCCGGGCTGCGAGCGGGGCGGTCCTGCGGCTGGTCGACTTCGAGGACCATCAGGAGAAGCTTCGCGAACTCCACCGTGACTACACCAAGCTCGCCAAGACGGACCCGGATGCCGCTGAGAGGCTCAAGGAGTCGCGCCTTGCCATGGTGGTGCTGAACTACGCGAAGACGACGGTTCGCTTGGCGGAGGCGGATTTCTACACCCGCTATCTGGAAGAGCGGCTGCCTAGCGAGTTGCGGCCTGCGACTCAGGAGTCTGCTGCTGTGGACATTCCTGGCCTCGATGGCGTCGTGGTTCCGGACGCCACGGCAGCTGTCAAGACCGCGCGCGCTCTTACTGACGCTCTGCTACAGGCCAAGGCGTCCGCGCAGGCTGGCGACAAGCTGGACGCGGCGGCAGTGACCAGCGCAGATGCCCTGATCAAGTCGGCACGTAAGACCTTCGACGCAGCCGTAAAGATGGCTGGAGCGAACGCTGAACTGCACAAGCGGCATGTAGCTGTTCCCGCTCGCCTTACCGACGCTGCCGACCATGTGAACCAGTGTGCCGCCGAGTTCGCTGAAGCCAGGGCCAAGCGTGCCTTGGACGAAGATGCCTTCGATGATGCGCTTCTCACGCTCAAGGCCAGTCTTGCCCGGCTGGCCAAGCAGGCGGGGCGTACGTTCAGCTCGCCTGGGGATGGTGTTGCCTGGCTGCTCGACGCGACGCGGGAGGGCTGATGGCGGTGCAGTCAGCTGCGCCTAGCCTGGAGATTGGATTCGGCGACGGCGTGACCCAAGCCCGCCTTCGGGCCGGGGTCGGCTATGAGAGCGACCTTCGACGACTCGCCCTGCGCTTCCGTAGCAGTGTGCAGCGCTCGCCGGGCACGATGGAGGTCGAGATCGACGACCTGTTGACGAATCTGGCAGCGCTCGCCACCTGGCCTGAGCCCAAAAGTGTCACCTGGGATCCTCAACTTGCCGCTCTAGCAAGAGACTCCGCGATTGATGCGCAGACCGTAGCCCGGCGCCTCGATCCGGCTGAGGCGCAGGATGGGGAGGTCGACCCTGACGAGGTCGCCAGCCTGCTGGGCCCGGGTTGGGTGGCAGGTCTCACATCTTTCCAGCGACGGGATATCGCGAAGCTCCTCTCCTTGCGGCACGGAGCGAATTTCTCAGTTCCGGGAGCTGGTAAGACAAGGGTTGGTCTTGCTGTTTTTCATGCTCTTCGGCGCACTAAGGGACTTGAGCGACTCTTGATCGTGGGGCCGAAGTCCTGCTTCGAGTCATGGAAGTATGAAAATCAGCAATGCTTGAGCGAACCTCTGAGCGTAGACGTGTACTCCAGGGACGTCACCCCAGCTGCAGACATGCTCATCGTCAACTACGAAAGGTTGCGCCAGGACGGGGTCGTGAACGAACTCGGCCAGTGGCTGGCCGCGCGCCCGTCCATGCTGATTCTTGACGAGGCCCATCGGATGAAGCGTGGAGCCGATGGGACGGATGGCTCTGCCTGCCTCGCCCTTGGCCCCCGGAGTAAACACAGACTGATCCTGACGGGGACACCAGCCCCGAACGGAGTCAAGGACCTGGAGAACCTCTTCGCTTTCGTGTGGCCTGGCCACGGTCGACAGAAGGTAATCCAGGCCGTAGCTGGCGGCGACTTGGCTGCAGCCAGCCAGGTGCTTCGTCCCCTCTTCACGCGCACGACAAAGGGCGAGCTGGGGCTGCCGCCGGTGTCTACGACCTTGCGGACCGTTCCTATGCCGCCTCTTCACCAGGAAGTCTACGACGCGCTGGTCGGGCGGTTCTCAGCCCGTGCAGCTGGCTCGGAGAGTGACTTCCTTACACTCGGCAAGATCATCGTATACATGCTGATGGCAGCGACCAGCCCCGCGCTTCTTGCTGTCGGTACGACGCGTTATGAGCCACTGTCGTACCGGGTTCCTCCTCTGCCCGTTGCTGAGGGCACGCCACTCTTCGACCTGATGCGGGATCTCCCCAGTTACGAGATGTCCCCGAAGTACCGGGAGGTTCTGGCCATCGTCAGCCGAAACGCTTCCGAGGGACGCAAGACTCTCGTCTGGTCCACCTTTGTGCGAAGTCTCAACACACTGGAGCGTATGCTGAGCGAGTTCTCACCCGCCTTGGTCTACGGCGCGATGGCAGATGCTGATCGTGAGCTAGCGATCAGTCGGTTCCGCCAGGACCCGGACTGCATGGTGCTCTTGTCCAATCCAGGAACCCTAGGTGAAGGAATCAGCCTTCACCACCACTGCCACGACGCAGTTTACGTAGATAGGGATTTCGCGGCCGGTCGTTTCCTCCAGAGTCTTGACCGAATTCACCGGCTCGGCCTCGATCCAGAGACAGAAACACGCATTACTGTGCTGGCCTCGGAGGGAACGATTGACGAGGTCGTTGATCAACGGCTTAGCGACAAGCTGAAGTTCATGGGGAGCATCCTCGATGATCCAGCTGTCCAGCAACTGGCCGACCTTGAAGAGGAGCCGGCAGTTGGAGGGGGATTGGATCAGCTGGACCTCCAGGCACTGATGGGTCACTTCCGTGCCCGTGCCGCCTGAGCCGGTATTGCGTGCCGCTGTCCGATGGCTGGAGCGGCTCCCGGCCAGTGGATTTCGACGCGTCCGTTCCCTTTTCACAACTCACAGTGACTTCAGTGATATAACGCCAGCCCAGTACAGTGCCGCTTATGACTGGATTCGGGAGACCGGCCTCCTCCGTGAGGCGGCTGACCATACTCCTGCGCACTGCAGGGTATTCAAAGCGGCGATAGCTCGCTCGGGAGCTCCGTGGTTCCGAGACGCTGATCTACTCATCTGCGTGCCGGACGAACTCCCCGAGGATGCCCTACGAGCGGCGGAAGCTCTCGGCCTTACTCCAGAGGAGGCCTTCGCCCAGGTCCGTACCGCTTGGGGGAAGGTGGATACCGAAGAGCGATCGCGGATTGGCACTGCAGGCGAACTCGCGCTTCTGCACCTGTTGGCTGAGTCAGCAACAGGGCGAGTAGAACATGTTGCCGCATGGTCTGACGGACACGGCTACGATATTCATGTCGATGCCGATCAGTGTTCGGCCCACCTAGAAGTCAAGAGCACGGTGCGCGCGAGTCGGCTTACGGTGTACATATCGCGTAATGAATACGAAACCATGTTGCGTGACCCATTCTGGGAGCTTGTAACCGTTCGCCTTAGTCCAGGTCTGCAGCTTAGGGCAGTAGCGGTGGTGCCGAGGGATTGGATCGCGGAGCATGTTCCGTCCGACCGCACAACACGGGGCAGTTGGGAGTCATGTCGGCTAGACATACCCCCCGAGGTGCCAATTCCAGGAATTCCGAGCATAGCTCCGATGCTTGCTGCAACTGCGCCTGCGGCGCTTAAAGGTATGGCTACAAACTGAAGCTATCTAGGTATCTACAGCAGGTTTACGTAATTTTGCGGTGGCACCACGCGCTCCTGGCCAATTCCTGGCGAGGCGTGCGAGATCAGCGTACAAGTGTCGTCTGGCTCAAGTGCTAACTGGAGTAGCTTAGTCACGGCGCCTCCAGCAAGCGTGTTGCGGGACTTCATGCGGGCTTCTGCACTCCAGCATTCAAGAGCAAAAATTGTTCAGGCTCGGCAGGCCACTGTTCGTCATTGGGTTCTGGGCATTCGGCGAGGGGCTGCGGATCCTCGAAGGCGTCCTTGACCGCGGCCCGCCACTGATCGAGTGAGCCACGGACGAGGAAGGGACCCAGACCGAGGGTCACACTGCCTTCATCATCGATACGCAGCGGGGCTGTTTCGGCGCCGATGGGCACATCGCTGGCGAGACCACTGGCGGCGGCATCGAGTGCTGCTTCGAGGTCCGCCGGATCAATCCACCCAGTCCAGTTGTGACTGTTTGCTTTCGCCTCTGCGACCAACACGCGTCGGCCGGCCCCGCTGTACCCGACAAGCAACAGCGAGCGTGTGGCGGAGATTTCAGTTGTCGTGGCACCTGTCGTCAGGAAGCTGGGCCGGAACCGGTCGAGTAGCGCCGTGATCAGTTCTGCGAGCAACGACCTGCGAGCGGCCAAAAACTCTCTATACCGCTCCGGTACGAGAACGGCCGGGTCGTCGGGGATCGCATGTGCAGCACGGTCGCTGGCGCTGACGCTCTGCAGGTAGGCTGCCGGAGCGCGGTTGTCGATGATGTTCTTCGCTGTGCGTTCCGAAACGAAGACGATGTTCGCCAGTTCGTTGATTTCCGCAGAAGAATACTTCTTGCGCAGCTTCGTTGCCGGGTGCAAAAGGCTGTACTGGGGCTTTCCGGACTGTTCGGTGCTTCCAGAAATAGGCCCGCCGTCCCACCAATCGGTCGCGCCGGCGTGAGCAGCAGCCAGGTAGCAGAACATCAGGTACGGGCTCTGATGGTTGCGTCCTGCCAGGTCGTCCGCGCTGACGGAAATTCCATCTTTTCGGATTCCCAGGTTGGCAAGCAGACCTGCCACAGGATTGTCGGTATCGAGCATCCTGATGTCCTGGGTCAATGCGGTGTCTGTAGCACCACCATACCGGTTGCGGGCAGTGGCCGCCATGAACCAGTACAAGAGGCCGGTCTCAATTTCCTCGGCTACAACCGTGCCTTCTGGATGTCGGCTGTAAAAGTGAATCAGTGGGTGGAGTGCTGCGAGTGACGGAATCAGTGCTGTCGTCGGGATGAGGAGTCTTTCTTGCAGGAGGGGCACGACATGGGAAAGGCCGCGCCGCACTTTCTCCCACCCTGCCTCGACTGTCTCTTTACTGGCGGCGGTGAGCTTGGCAACGGATGCCAGACGCTTACCTGAGGTTGTCAAGCTCAAAGTCAGGGCTTTGATCAGGAAGTTGACATCCAGGTCCCCATAACCACGATTGGCCCAGTGAGCGGATTCCTCCTCTAGTTGTCCCAAGAAGCCGGGGATGCGTGCGGAGAGTGTTGCGAGTGCGAGATCTGTGGTCTTGAGGGCTCGCCCACCGCTGTTCACCCGAACGAAGATGTCGGCGACCTCTTCGTATTCGAAATCGTGCAGCACTTCCATGTGGAAGTCGCGTTGGGTGATCTTCTGTAGCGCGTTCAGGCGGCGGCCGATCTCTGCATCCGGGATGTCGAGCCCCGCTTTCTTCAGCTCGCCATGGATCGCGAAGACGTCCGACTCCGGGTCGACAACATCAAAAACTTTGATCCATTTTTTGTTGCGCCGGGTGGCGGCGCTCTGATTTTGGAAGACCTCCGTCTCGATGTTGAAGACAACCTGTGCATCGGGATGATTGGTGAGCACGCGAAAGAGCGACGTGAGTCTCTGCTGGCCGTCGAGCAGGTACAGCGGCATAACGCTTGGTGATGCTTGCTGCTTGCCGATCGCTGCGTCCCGGGTCTCAGCAAGCTGGCCGGTCTTCCAGAAGAGAAGAGAGCCAGCCGGGTACCCGCGGTACAACGACTCGACCAGCCTGGCTACTTGCGATGCCTTCCACACATACCCGCGTTGGATCTCCGGGAGCATGATCTCTCCCCCGGCGATCTGGGTGATCAGTGTCCGAACATCGCGGTTCGTGCGCTCAACCGCCACCTTGCCCCCCAACTTCCCTTGCGGACACGGCGAGACCGGCCGCACCGGCTGTCGTTACGGTGAGTCCGGTCGGGCGGCCTTCCCCATAGAAGCCGCTCATGACGCCGTACGTGCTGCAGACAGACTAAAGGAGAGGCGGGGGCCGTGACCCGGAACCCTCGTACGGTGGCATGCGCCTCAGGCGCAGCGGTGACAGAGCCCGTAGTCGGCCTCAGTTCGAGCGGGCCGCAAGCGGGCTCACAACGAGGACTTCCTGCCGCTTGCCCTTCTTTCGGTCACCGCTTCGCAGATCGCGAGCGAACACTTCTCCGCCGACTCGTGCTCCCAGAAGCGGAGGACGAGCCACCCGGCCTCTCTGAGCTGCCGGTCGGTGTCCCGGTCACGCTCCACGTTGCGAACTACCTTCTCGGACCAGTAGCCCGGGTTTGTCTTTGGCGGGACGTAATGCTCGGGGCACCCGTGCCAGTAGCAGCCATCTATGAAGACAGCCACCTTGACTGGGCGGAACACCATATCGGCTGTTCTGCGCAGGCTTGGTAGGGGGCGTGCTGCGACCCGATAACGCAGGCCGTGAGCGTGTACCAGCCGTCGGATCAGCTTCTCGGGCTTTGTGTCTCGGCTGCGAATGGCCTGCATATTGCGGCGGCGGGCCTCTGACGAGGCCCAAGAGCCCTTCGGCGCTTCCCATACGAGGTCCTCTGACACGTTACAGAGGGTAGTCCAGAGCGCTGCTCGGCGGGATGCGGAGCTGGGTATGGGGGTGCGTCTCCAGCTACCGAGCCTCACGTCGGCACTTCCGCTCTCAGGCAGGCGCTGTCATCCGCAACCAGAGGCAGCGTCCTGGCGTGTGATCATCAGGTGAAGATCTCCAGAGCCAGTGCGGCGCCCGGGAGTCAGAGTGGTCACGCCTGAGTGCCACGGCTGGACGTGGCGCAGGAGAAGGTGGTCTCTCCGCAGTTCCGCATCTGAAGCCGTCAGCCCACAGGTCCCTCAGCCCAGGCCCCTCGACGCAAAGGCTTCAGGCCCCCGCCCCATGGCAAGCCCCGTACGTCTTCCCCGATGCGCACCAGCACTGCGCCGCCCGCTCCGGGGGCCAAGCGACCGCGCGGCCCCGGGCCGCCAGGGTCGTCGCGTACTGGGGGAGCAGGGTCGGGTCGGACGGGGAGGTGGCCTCCGAGGCGGCGAAGGCCTCGTAGGAGGGGACCGTGCCGGTGACGATGCCCAGGTTGGGGGTGCCGGAGGCGGACAGTTCGCGCAGGGATGCCTCTATCGTCGCCAGGTGGGCGGCGTGCGAGGGGTACTCCGCGGACAGGGACGGGTACGACGCCAGCAGTTCGTCCAGTTCGTCCGCCGGCCAGTGGAGGATCGCGACCGGGAACGGGCGCGAGAGGGCCTGGCGGTAGGCGCCCAGTTCGGCGCGCAGGCGGGTGATCTCCGCCTGCAGTTCCGCCGGGTTCTCAGAGCCCAGGGTCCTCTCTCTTTTACACATCTGACGCTGCCGATGACCCCCTCCGTCTCTTTTTCGGGGTTCTGTCTTTTCTTATTCAAAACAATACGTTCGACAATTGTTCTATTTATATTGACTGCCCAAAGGCTGCTTCTGACTTTCGTGTTGAGTTTTTCGCTGTTC
>NZ_LR732688.1 GCF_902506575.1 Streptomyces mexicanus
GGAGGGATGCGGTGGTCATGCCGCTCCTTGTGGGAGAAGACGTTGACTAACGGTTGTTAGCTTACACCTGTAGCCCTAGGGTGCGGCTGGTTCCGGCCGCGGAAAAAGTGAAGAAAGACGGGTGGACCGGTGGACGCGCGGCCCGACGGGCGCGGCTCGGTGCCTCGGCCGCAGGCGGCCGGCGCTTCAGCGTCAGGTGGCCGGCGCGGCGGCGCAGGCGGTCAGCGCTCCAGCAGCAGGGTCAGCAGCTCGTCGACGAACCGGTCCAGCCGGGCGGTGTCCTTGCGGCGCGGCATGACCTGCCACAGGGTGATCCGGCCGTGCAGCGCGCACCACAGCATGTACGGGGCGTCGGCGCGGGTGCCCCGCACCCGCCAGCCGTCCTCCTCGCACGCGGTGAGCGCCCGGCTCAGGCCGCGCAGGAGCAACCCCGCCGGGTGGCCGTGCAGCCGCTCCTCGTCCACCGGGGTCTGCCAGGTCTCGCACATCAGGCGGTACTTCGCCGGGTTCGCCACCGCGAAACGGCAGTACGCGTTCAACTGGGACCGCAGCCGTTCCAGCGGGTCGTCGGCGGGCGCCGAGCTGTCGGCCTCGGCCATGATCTGGGCAAGCCGCTCGTAGTGCTCGGCCAGCACCGCCCACACCAGTTCCGTCTTGTCGGAGAAGTGGCGGTAGATGCTCGGGGTGGCGATGCCGACCTCCCGGGCCACCGCGCGCAGCGACAGCGCGTCCTCGCTGCCCACCTGCTCCAGCAGCCCCCCGGCGGCCCGCAGGATCTCCTCCCGCAGCCGCTCGCCCTGCCCGCGCGGGTTGCGGACGCGGACGGTCCGCTCCGCGGCGGTCCCGGCGGCGCCACCACCGTTCTGCTTCTGCTCGGCCACCGCCGCACCTCCCTCGCGTCCGGACACCGGCACCGCGGCAGCGCGGGACCGGGATCGCCCGGACGGCCGCGCGGCGCCGACCCGAACCTACACGACACGCCCGCCGCACCAGCACATCGGACAGGCCGGCCGAAAAGAAGCGGCACCGGCGGGCACGGCCGCCCGTCGGTGCCTCCACCGTCCTGCGCCGGCGCCCCCATCGCTCTGCGCCGGCCCCCCACCGTCCTGCACGTCACTCGGGCCAGGCGGAGTCCTGGATGACGTCGACGAAGTCGATGCGGCGGAAGCCGGGCACGAAGTGGGCCAGCACGTCCGCGTTCACCGTGCCGAAGGTGGTGTCGGGGCGGTGCCGGAAGCCCTCGGTGAACGCCTGCAGGATCTGCCGCTTGAAGTCCGGGCGGGGGTGGAGGGCGGTGACCGCGTCGATCTGCTCCTGGGAGAGGTTGTCCAGGTGCAGGCCCAGCACGTCCGTCTCCACTCCGGCGGTGGTCGCCGCGATCTCCGGTGCCATCTTGTAGGGCACCTCGGGGGTGGTGTGCAGGGCGACGGCCGTCCAGACGGTGTCCGCCGCCGCCTCCGGCACGCCGTGGGTGAGCAGGAAGGCGCGCGCCTGGTCGGCGCCGTCCATCTCGAAGCGCTGGTCGTCGCTGCGGTACGGCGGCACCAGGCCGGTGTCGTGGAACAGCGCCGCGATGTAGAGCAGTTCCGGGTCCGGTTCCAGGCCGAGCGAGGCGGCCTGCAGGCTGCCGAAGAGGTAGACCCGGCGGGAGTGGTGGAAGATCAGGGGCGGGGTGGTGTCGCGGATGAGTTCGGTGGCCTCCTGCGCGAGCTTGCTGTCGGGGATCTCCACACCGGCGATCTTCTCGGTCATGACGGTCGCTCCTCGGACGGTACGGTCGCTTACGCCTTCACTGTCCGTGAGCCGGGGGCGCCGCGTCCGCTACGGGACGGCCGAGAATCCCTCGGAAACGGTCATGATCCGTCAGGTCCCGAG
>NZ_LR732689.1 GCF_902506575.1 Streptomyces mexicanus
GCCGGTGGGCGGGCGGGTGTCGAGCAGCGCCTGTGCCGATGTCACGGTCATGCCTCCCCGGGGGGTGCGGTGCTGTGCGCGGGTCCGGGTCCCGCCCTGACCGTGAATCTAGGCAACGGCGGTCGAGCCCCGGTACAGCCCCGGCAGCCCCTGGGCGGGATGCCTCTTACGGGTTGAGCACCCAGGCCGACTCGTGGCGGGTGAATCCGATGTGCGGGGAGTAGTCGACGGCCGCGGGCGCGGACAGCAGCACGAGCTTGGCGTCCGGGGCCTCGCCGCGGGTGGCGTCGATGAGGGCGCGGCCGATGCCGCGGCGCTGGTGGTCCCGCACGACCGCGATGTCCGAGACGTAGGTGACGTAGGAGAAGTCGGAGACGGCGCGCACGATGCCGAGGAGCACGCCCTCCTCGTCGCGGGCGACGAGGACGAGGTTGGCGTTCTCGACCATGGCCGCGAACCGTTCGCGGTCCCCGACCGGGCGCCGCTCGCCGAGGCCGGAGGCGTGGTAGACGCCGAGGACCTCCTCCAGGTCGAGCGCGGCGCCGTCGACGCGGTCAATCTTGAAGTTCATGCAGCTTCTCCAATCGGGTGCGGATCACATCGTGGTGGGTGAGGAAGCGCTCGGGTCCGAGGCCGGCCAGGTCGATGCCCTGCTTGGCCAGGGACGCGCCGAAGTGCTCGCCCGTCGCCAGGGTGTGGTTGGCCGCGGCCTGCACGCTGCGGTAGGCGCGTTCGCGTTCCACGCCGTGGCCGAGGAGTTCGGCGAGGACCGAGGAACTGTAGACGAGGCCGTCGGTCTGGTCGATGTGCGCGCGCATCCGGTCGGCGTCCACGGTGAGCGAGGCCACCAGCTCGGCTGCCTTGGTGACCTGGAAGTGGCCGACGCTGAGGCTGTCCGGCAGGATCACCCGCTCCACGGACTGGTGGGCGAGGTCGCGTTCGTGCCAGAGCGCCACGTTCTCCAGCGCGGTGTCGGCGTAGCCGCGCAGCAGGCGCGCCAGGCCGCACAGGCGTTCGCTGGTGGTGGGGTTGCGCTTGTGGGGCATGGCGCTGGAGCCCTGGTAGGCGCTGGTGCGGGCCTCCTCGACCTCGCGGACCTCGGTGCGCTGCAGCAGCCGCAGTTCCAGGGCGATCTGCTCCACGCAGGCGCCCAGGACGGCCACGGCCTGCAGGAGCTGGGCGTGCCGGTCGCGGGCGACGACCTGGCTGGGCGCGGGCTCGACGGCGAGGCCGAGGGCGGCGCAGACGTGCTCCTCCACCCGCGGGTCGATCAGCGCGTAGGTGCCGACGGAGCCGGAGACGGTGCCGACGGCGACGGCCTGGCGGGCGGCTTGGAGCCGGCGCAGCGAGCGGTGGACGGCGAAGGCGTGTCCGGCGAGTTTGTGCCCGAAGGTGGTGGGCTCGGCGTGCATGCCGTGGGTGCGGCCCACCATCGCGGTGTCCCAGTGCTCCAGGGCGCGTCCGGTCAGCACGCGGCGCAGCCGCCGGGCGGCGCCGGTGAGCAGGTCGGTGGCCTGCGCGAGGGTGTGGCCGAGCGCGGTGTCGACGAGGTCGTAGCTGGTCATGCCGAGGTGCACCCAGCGGGCGGACGCGTCGGGGATGTCCTCGCAGTAGGCGGCGAGGAAGGAGAGCACCTCGTGGTCGCGCTCGCGCTCGATCTCGGCGACCCGCGCCGGGTCGGGGACGCGGGCGCGGCGCATGTCCTCCACCGCCTCGTGGGGTACGCGGCCGAGAGCGGCCTGCGCCTCGGAGGCGAGGATCTCCACCCGCACCCAGGTGGCGTAGCGGTTCCGGTCGGAGAAGAGCGAGGCCATCTCCGGCAGCGTGTAACGGGCAATCATGGCGGGCCGCCTTCGTCGGGAGGGGAACGTCAGGGGGGCGTGGGTTCGGCCGAGGTCAGTAGGCGCCGAAGTACTCGCGCTGTTCCCACTCGGTGACCTGGCCCGGGGCCGGTGGCGCCTGCACGCACGCGGCCTCGTAGCGGCGCAGCTCGCTCTCCTTGAGCTTGGCCAGGCAGGCGGCGAGCGGCTCGCCGAGCAGCCGGGCGGCACGGCCCGCGCGGAAGGCGTCGAGGGCCTCACGCAGCTGCTGCGGCACCAGGCCCGCCCCGCCGGCCCCGGCGGTGTCACCGGTGTCGGTCGGCGGGGTCTGCGCGGTCAGGCCCTCCAGTCCCGCGAACAGCTGGGCGGCGATGTTCAGGTAGGGGTTGGCGCAGGGCTCGCCGATCCGGTTCTCGATGTGCGCCCCGGCGCCGTGGCCGACGACGCGGAGCATCGCGCTGCGGTCCTCCTGGCTCCAGCCGAGGCGGGTGGGTGCGAGGAGGTGCTCGGCGGACAGCCGCCGGTAGCCGTTGACGGTGGGCACCGAGAGCAGGAACAGCTCGCGCGCCCACGACAGCAGGCCCTCGGCGTACGCCTTGCCCTGCGGGGACAGTCCCCCGAAGGGGCCCTCGGTGCCGAACAGGTTGCCGCCCGTGGCGAGGTCGGTGACCGACTGGTTGAGGTGCCAGCCGCTGGGGTCGGCGGCGTCGAGGAGCGGCAGCGACATGAAGGAGGCGTGGTGGCCGCGGCGGGCGCACCAGCTCTTGGTGACCGTGCGGAACAGCAGCATCGCGTCGGCGGTGTCCAGCGCGGTCATCGGGCTGAACGTCGTCTCGATCTGGCCGGGCCCGGACTCGTGCTCCATCGACCGCAGGGGCAGGCCCAGGGCGAGCAGGTGCAGGGCGAGCGGGTCGGTCAGGGGGGCGGCGGTGTCGTAGTGGGCGTCGAGGTTGAACTGGTAGCCGGCGTTCAGGGCCGCCACGCGCGGCGCCCTGCCCTGCAGGCCGAAGCCGTTGCCGGTGTTGCCGGGCTCGTCGTCCAGGCGCCGGGTGAGGTACCACTCGACCTCCAGGCCGAGGACGGGGGCGAGGCCGTGCTCGGTGTACCGGTCGACGACGCGGCGCAGCACGGCCCGGGACGACAGCGGGTGGGGGGTGCCGTCGCGCAGGTACTCGTCGCCGATCACCCAGGCGGTGCGGGCGTCGCCGCCGGGCAGCGGCTGGAAGGTGAGGGGGTCGGGGACGAGGATGAAGTTCCCGGCGCCGGCGATCTCGTCGACGCCGATGCCGTGGTCGCCGAGGAAGTCGACGGCGACGGCGTGCCCGGTGTCGAAGACGAACGGGCCGGGGCTGAAGTTCATGCCGTTGCGCAGCACGGTGCGGAACGCCTCGGCGGTGAGGGTCTTGGAGCGGGCCAGTCCGTGCGGGTCGCCGAAGACGAGGCGTACGAAGTCGAGGTCGGCGAGGCTCGCCTCGACCTGCTCGGCGGCGGCGGTGCGGGCCTCGTCCCACAGCCCGTGGTCGGTGACGAACGAGGGCCGTCCGACGCTTCCCTCCGCGGCGGGTGAGGACCATGACCTGGCATACATGGGGGTGTCCTTTCCACGAGGCGTGCGTCAGCGGGCGGCCGCGGGCTCCAGGGCTCGTGCCGGGGCGGGCGCCGGGGTGGCGAGGTCCGGTTCCAGGCGTGCGGCGAGGGTGAGGACCAGGTCGTCCGCGCCGACGGGGCCGACCAGTTGCAGGCCCACGGGCAGGCCGGAGCGGGTGAGTCCGGCGGGCAGCGACAGGGCCGGCTGCCCGGTCATGTTGAACGGGTACGCGGCGGGCGCCCAGGCCAGCCACCGCCGGGCGCGGGGGTCGGCCGCCCAGGCCGGGCCGATGGCGCCGGCGGCGAACGGCTCGACGGGCACGGTGGCCATGGCCAGGACGTCGTAACGGTCCATCAGGGCGCGCAGGCCGGTGCGCAGCTCCTGGCGGACCTCCTCGGCGCGGATCACGTCGGCGCCGCTGAGGGTGCGCCCGTAGCGGATGACCTCGAGGCGGCCGGGGTCGGCCCGCTCGTCGTGCTCGGGGCGGGCCCCGGCGGCCTCGCAGGCGGCGAGGAGGTCGACGAGCGCGGGGTAGGGGTCGGTGCGGTACGGCTCGATGTCCTCGACCAGGTGGCCTTGGCCCAGCAGCGCGGGCCGGGCCTGTCCGGTCCCCCGGCGGACCTCCTCGGCGGGGCCCTCGTACTCGATCCAGCCGATCCGCAGGGTCCGGCGGGTGCGCGGCGCGTCGAGGGGGCCCAGGCCGGAGTCCGGGTCGCCCGGGTGGGGGCCCGCCATGACCTGGGCGAGCAGCGCGGCGTCGGCGACGGTGCGGGGGAGGGGGCCCTGGTGGGCGAGCCGGTCGGCGCTGTTGGGGACGTACGGGATGCGGCCCAGGGACGGCTTGTAGCCGACGACGCCGCAGAACGCGGCCGGGATGCGGATCGATCCGGCGCCGTCGGTGCCCAGGGAGCCGTCGCACAGGCCCGCGGCCACCGCGGCGGCTGCCCCGCCGCTGGAGCCGCCCGCGCTCAGGCGGGGATCGTAGGGGTTGCGGGTGGGCGGGCCGACCCGGCTGACGGTCGAGGCGCTCCAGCCGTACTCGGAGGTGGCGGTCTTGCCGACCACGACGGCTCCGGCGGCGCGCAGCCGGGCCACGGCGGGCGCGTCCGCCCGGGGCCGGTCGTTGGGCAGCAGCGAGCCGCGGGCGGGGGGCAGGTCGCGGGGCTGCAGCAGGTCCTTCACGGAGACGGTGACGCCGAGCAGCGGCAGGGTCCGCCAGACGTCGGGGCCGCCCTCGCGGAGGCGCCGGTCGGCCCGTTCCGCGGCGCGCAGCGCCTCCTCGCCCGCGACGGCGACGTACGCGTCGAGCGTGTCCTGTTCGCGGGCGGCGGCCAGGACGGCGGTCGTGTGCTCGACGGCGGACAGCTCGCCCCGCCGCAGCAGTTCCCTGGTGCGGCTGATGCCGTGGGCGGTCATCGCTCTCCTCTCAGGACGCCCGGCGGCCCTGGCCGGCCAGGAGGTCGGAGTCGGCGGCTCCCCGGCCCGTGACGGCCGTCCAGTGCCAGCCGGAGTCGAACGCGGTGACCTCCAGTTCGGTGCCGGCGGCGACGAGGGCGGCGGCGAGCGAGGTGGCGCGGGCGATGAACGCCGACACCCGGTGGGCGGCGAGCAGGTCCTGTTCGCCGAACGGCTCGCCGGCGCAGCGCAGCAGCCGCAGGTCCATGAATCCGTCGAACCGGCGCCCGTCGACCTCGACGGCCTGCGGGGAGCGGATCGAGAACCGCACGTTGTTGTTGACGTGCCCGTGGTGGTGCTGGTCGGAGAAGTAGGCGAGGTCCGGGATGACGGGCGGCACGAAGTGGTCGCGGGCCACGACCTCGGGCACCCGGGGGAGGTTGCCGGCGATGAAGTGCCAGGAGTTGTACTGCATCCGCGAGGACATCGCCCAGGCGGCGTCGGCGAGGGCGGCCTCGGAGCCCCCGAAGTGGGCGGCGGCCTCCGGGCGCGGCACCACGCAGCAGAAGAAGCGGGTGATGTCCCAGTCGCAGATCTCGGCCCAGTTCTCGCCGCGCAGCGCGCGCACCAGGGCGGGCAGGGAGCGCATGCCGCGGCTCATGGCGAAGTCGGCGCCGAAGGCCGTGGCGGTCGCGGCGACGGTCTCGTACACCAGCGACTCCAGGCCGGTGCCGAAGGCGCCGTGCGGCCGGGCCAGCCAGCCGGGCTCGGCGGCCAGGTCCCGGCCGAGGTCGGCGAGGGTGGCGCCGGTCAACGGCAGGCGGGTGCGCAGGTGTTCGGCGACGGCGTCCTCGCGGGCCCGCGCCCGGGGTCCGGGCGCGCCGGCCACGCGTTCCACCTTGTGCATGAGCGCCCCGTGGATCTCCCGGTACAGCTGGGCGCTGCGGGCGACTTCCCGGCGGCGTGCGCGCAGCGCGGCCGCGAGCCGGTCGAGGTCGGCGACGCGGGGCGAGGCGGCGGGCACCGGATCGGCCCCGCACACGGCGTTGTAGGCGCGCCGCACCCGCTCCAGGGTGTACGCGACGTGGTCGACGGTCAGCTGGGTGCCGTTGGCCTCCTCGACGCGGCCGAAGCCGGATGAGCGGATGAGCAGTGTGAGGCAGACGACGAGCTGGGTGTCCTGGTCCGTCCAGAGGTCGAGCGGGAGGCCGTGCAGGGCGCTGAGGGCGCAGTCGGGGTGGCCGGGCCACAGGGTCTTGCCGGTCAGGGTGTTGCGGCCGCGGAAGTTCGTGTACTGGGTGTCCTCCTGGTAGAGGACGAACGGGGCGGTGCGCAGGGCCGCCTCCCTGGCCTGCGCGACCAGCGCGTTACGGCCTTCGGGGCCCTGCTGGGCGAGCCAGGCGCGGCAGTCGGCGGCGCAGGCGGCCTGCCGGGCGCGGGCGTGGTCGAGTTCGCGCCGGTAGACGTCGAGGACGGTGCGGCTCCACGGCACGCGGCGGACGCCGGCGACCAGGTCGCGCGGGTCCAGTGGCGGGGCGCCGGGTGTGCGCAGGACGATACGGCCGCTGGTGCTGAGGGCGATCTCGCCGCGGAACGCGGGCGGTTCGGCGGGCGCGGAGGGCACGGCCGGCGCGGAGGGCCGGGGGCCGGTCTTCGCGGTCGCCGCCCCGGTGCCGGGCACGGCGGCCGGCCCGTCGGCGCCGCCGGCCTCGCGCCAGGTCAGGCCGGCCAGCGCCACCAGGGCGGCCTGCTCGGCGGTGTTCAGGGCGCGCAGCTGGACGTCGCGCGGGACGTGCCCGTCGAGGGTGAGCAGCACCTCGAGGGCCGAGCGCAGGTCCCGGGCCCTTGCCGCGCGCCGCCAGACGCGCTGCAGGAGACCGGGGAACCCGGCGTCGGGTGCGGCGACGCGGTCCGGCTCGGGGGTGGTCCCGGCGGGGATGCCGAGCCGGCTGGGGCGGCGGCTGATCCGCTTCCTGGCGTGTGCGGCGCGGCGGGATTCCTGGCGCCTTGCGGAGTCCTTCATGCGGCGCCCTCGGCGGTGAGTTCGATGTGGTTCCACATCGCGTCGTCGGTGGGGGTCCAGTCCTCGTCGACGTAGATGCAGTCGACCGGGCACTCCAGGACACAGGTGGGGCAGCCCGAGCACAGCTCGGGGACGATCACCACGTCCAGGCCGCGGTCGAAGATCGCGCCGAACTCCCCGGGACAGGAACGCAGGCAGTTGCCGCAGGTGATGCACTCGGACGGTTCGATGCGCCGCGGCGGCTTCTTCCAGTTGTCGGCGCGGGCGCGCCGCGCGATGCGATCGGCGCGCTCCGACAGCGCGGCGGACGACGCGAGCTTCTTCACGGGATCGGCCCCCTCCGGGACTCTTCTCGGCCACGGCCGAGACGGACGGTCCCGATCGTCACCGGGCCGTCTCGACTGCCCCCGGAGCGCGGGTGGGGACCAACTGGAGTCCGGGCGCGTCCCGGCAGGCCCTGGGGGGTGACTCCAGCCGCCCGCGAGCGCGGCCCGTCCGCGCCACCGGAGTCTCGGTGTCCGGGCGCTGTCCGGCGGCCGCCGGCCGGGGACGCGCCGACCTGCCCGCCGCGGGCGGGCCACCCGGCCGCCCGCCGCCCACCACGGAGGAACCCATGCCGCTGCCGCCCGCCCGTGTGGTCCGGATCGTCGAAGGCGTGCGCAACGCTCTGCTCGGACTCGTGCGCAAGCTGGCCCCCGCGCCCTTCTCGCTGCTCGAGATGGTCCAGGGCGCCATGCTCAGCCAGGCCCTCTACGCCGCCGCGGAGCTGCGTGTGGCCGAGGCGCTCCGCGACGGCCCGCTGCCTGTTGCGCGGATCGCCGAGCAGGTCGGGGCCCATCCGGAGACGCTGCACCGGCTGCTGCGGCTGCTCGCCGCGAACGGCGTCTTCGCCGAGCGCAAGGACGGCAGCTTCGCCCTGACCCCGATGGCGGAGGCGTTGCTGGAGGACGCGCCGATGTCGATGCGCGGCATCGCGGTGCTCATGGGGCACCCGGTCCACTGGGAGGACTGGTCGCACTTCGTCGACGCGGTGCGCTCCGGCGAGCCGTCCCTGCCCAAGCTGCGCGGCATGACGGCCTTCGAGTTCCTGGAGGCGAAGCCGGAGTACGGCCAGGTGTTCTTCAAGGGCATGGGCGCCATGTCCGCCACCGAGACCGAGCCGATCCTGGCCGCGTACGACTTCTCGCGGTTCGGCACGGTCGTGGACTTCTGCGCCGGGCGCGGCGAGCTGCTCGCGGGCATCCTGCGGAAGTCGCCGGGCGTGCGGGGGATCCTCGCCGACCCGCGGGTGGCCGAGAACGGCGCGGCGCAGTACCTGGCCGAGCAGCGGGTCGCCGACCGCTGCGAGGTGGTGGCCGCCGACCTGTTCGGGCCGGTGCCCGAGGGCGGCGACGCCTACGTCCTCAAGCACATCGTGCACGACTGGCCCGAGGAGCAGGCCCTGCAGATCCTGCGCAACGTGCGCGCCGCGATGCGGCCCGGCGGGCGGCTGCTGCTGATGGAGATGGTCGTGCCGGACAAGCCGAACGCCCCGCACGCCTCCAAGCTCGTCGACCTGTGGCTGATGCTGCTCGTGGGCGGCAAGGAGCGCACGGCCGGGCAGTACGCACGGCTGCTGGCCGAGGCGGGCTTCCGGCTGGAGCGGGTGGTGCAGACCGCGGGCGCGATCTCGGTCGTGGAGGCGAGCGCCCGCTAGGGCGTGTGTCGAAAGCAGCGTCGTCCGCCCGGAGGGCGGGGCCCGCGGCGTCCGGCGCGGTGCATCGCACGGCGGAGGGTCGTCCGCGTACGGGGCGTACGCGGACGAGCCCCGGCAACGCGGCGAGGTGCCGTGCCAGGCGTCGCGGGCCGGAGGGGACTTTCGCAACACGTCCGAGCGTCCGCGACGAGGAGGGGCGCCGCCCGGTGGTCCGGGCGGCGCCCCTCTTCTGCCGCGGTGCCGGTCAGTGTTCGGCGGGGGCGCCGAACCAGCGGGTGAGGGCGGTGTGGAGGCCGTCCGTGCCGCCCGATCCGGTCCAGGCGACGTGTCCGTCGGGGCGGACCAGCACGGCGTCCAGGCCCGCGAGGACACTGTCGCGGTCGGCCGGGGAGGTGGTGGCCGTGACGACGTCGACGCGGCCGGACCAGGGCGCCGCAGCCGCGCGCAGGCCGGCGTCGCCGGTCAGGTCGAGCAGCACCCCGCGGCCGGCGTGCAGCAGCCGGAAGGTGTCGGTCGCGCCGTCGGGCCCGGTCAGCGGGAGCCTGGGCAGGCGCCGCCCGAGCAGCGGGTGGGCGCTGTCGCCGTCGTCCTCGCCGAGGTCGTAGCGGATGTCGAGGTGGGAGACGATGCCCGCCAGGTGGCGACGGACCACGTCGTAGCCGGTGAGTTCGGTGAGGATCCGGCGCAGCGGTTCGGCCTGGTCGCCGCCGAGGAAGACCATGCCCTGGGCTCGGGTGTTCATCAGCAGGCGGCGGCCCACCGGGTGGCGTTCGGCGTGGTAGGTGTCCAGGAGGGCGTCGCCGGCGCGGCCGGTGACGACGGCGGCGAGCTTCCAGCCGAGGTTGGCGGCGTCCTGCACGCCGGTGCTCAGGCCCTGGCCGCCGGCGGGCAGGTGGATGTGGGCGGCATCGCCGGCCAGCAGCACCCGGCCGCGCCGGTACTCGGCGGCCTGGCGGGTGGCGTCGCTGAAGAAGCTGACCCATTCGGCGCCGCCGCCGCTGATGTCCTCGCCGGTGATGTGCTCCCAGGCCTTGGCGACCTCCTCGAAGGTGACGGTGTCGTCGGCGCTGCGCGCGGCGGCGCCGTGCGGGCAGACGATGATGCGGTGCACGCCCTCCTTGAGGGGGGCGGCCATCACCATGCCGTTGGGCAGGGCCTCGCCGAGGTAGCGGGGTTCGAGGTCGACTCCGGTGACGTCGGCGAGGAACATGGCGCGGGTCGCCTCGGTGCCGGGGAAGTCGATCCCCGCGAGCTTGCGCACGGTGCTCTTGCCGCCGTCGCAGCCGACGAGGAACGGGGCGCGCATCCGCCGTACGCCGTCGGGGGTGCCGACGGTGATCTCGGCGTGGTCGCCGTCGCGGAAGCCGTCGGCGAGGGCGAGGACCTCGTGGCCGCGGCGGATGTCGGCGCCGAGGCCGGCGGCCCACTCGGCGAGGACGGCCTCGGTCTGGCTCTGGGGGATGCCGCGGGCGCCGAAGGGGGCGCCCTCCAGGGCGGTGAAGTCGAACTGGACGCCGCCGAAGTGGCCGACGGGGCTGACCTCCAGGCTCTCGCCCTGCCCGAAGCGCGGAAGGATCCCGCGCTGGTCGAACACCTCCATCGCGCGGGCGGTGAAGCCGAGGCCGCGGGACTGGCCGGTGGGCTCGGCCAGCTTGTCGAGGACGATCACCTCGGCCCCGCCCAGGCGGAGTTCCCCCGCGAGCATCAGTCCGGTCGGACCCGCGCCTACGACGATGACGTCGGCGTCCATCGTGGTGTCCTGCATGTCGTGGAATCCCTCTCAGTCATCAGTGGTCCGTGCTCGGT
>NZ_LR732568.1 GCF_902506575.1 Streptomyces mexicanus
GGTCGAGGATGGCGGCGGCGAGGGTCAGGGCGCGCAGTCCGTCGGCGAGGGCGTGGTGGAACTTGAACAGCACCGCGAAGCGGACGCCGTCCTCGCCGGGCAGCACATGGGCCTCCCACGGGGGCCGGTCGCGCTCGAGCGGGCGCTGCATGAGCCGGCCGGCCACGGCGTGGAAGTCGGCGGCCGGGGCGTGCAGCCGGACGTGGTCGAGCGGGTCGAATCGGGGGTCCGGCTCGCGGGTGGCGCCGCCGAAGGTGAGCGGCCGGCGCAGACCGTGGCCCAGGGGCAGGCGCAGGTCCAGGGGCCGCCAGACGTCGCGGATGCGCATGCGCAGCCCGGGCACGCCGGCGGCGCGGGCGGCGAGCAGGTCGGCCGCGTGCGCGCCGGCGGTGGGCGAGTGGGCCGTGAAGACGCCGAGTGCGCCGAGGTGCATGGGGTGGTCGGCGGACTCGATGTTCCAGAACGCCAGGTCGAGTGGAGCGAGCAGGTCAGAAGTCAATGGCTTGCCTCGCGTCGACGGTGGGTGAGCCAGCAGTCAACCGCCGGCAACCGATTACGGTCAAGTACGATCAGGCTACGTTCAGTTAACACCAGATGACGACCCGCCCCCGGCAGGGGCGGGTTCGGGAGAGTCACCGCAGCGCCGGTGGCGCGGCCCCGGCCGCCGTGCCCCAGGCCGAGGGCCGCGGGCCCACCGTGTAGGCCAGGGTGCGCAGCCGGCGGAGGGTGGAGGTGGTCACGTACGTCCGGTCGTAGGCCGCTCCGTCGGCGCGCAGCGTCTGGACGTAGTGGCCGGAGGGCCCGGTGCCGGGCGCGGTGATGGTGAGGGCGCGGCGGGGGTGG
>NZ_LR732569.1 GCF_902506575.1 Streptomyces mexicanus
GCCCACCACCCAGTCCTTGCAAAGAGGGCTCGAAGCTCAAGGCTTGAGCGCCGAGACGAACGCCGACCAAGCCTCGGCCGGGAAGACCAGCTTCGGCCCGTCGGGGTTCTTGGAGTCGCGGACGGGGACGAGGGCGGGGAAGTCGTGGGTGACTTCGAGGCAGTTGCCCCCGCTGCCGCCGCTGTAGGTGGACTTGAGCCAGTTGGCCGCGTCCAAGTCGTGGTCAGAGATGTTCCTCATGTGCGTAATCCTGCGCCATCGCCTCGAGGAGAACCAGGGACTTCTCGGGGGCGAGAGCACAGGCCGTGAGGAGTTCGTAGGTGAACCTCCGGCGCCTGACCTCCGCCGGGTCGTCCTCCAGCCGACCGGTGCCGGGGCCTTCGAAGTAGACGAGCGGAGGGGCGTCTTCGAAGTCCATCAACTTGATGGCGCCCTCCATTGCCGCGTGCGCCCCCGCTTCGAAGGGCAGCACCTGCACGATGACCCGGCCGCGGCGGGCCAGGTCGGCAACGTGCCGCAGGGCCTCCGCCATCACCTCGCGCCCGCCCGTCACGCGGCGCAGCGCGGCCTCGTCAAGCACGGCCCACAACACCGGGCTTGTTGGGTCGTCGAGGATGCGGGCCCGCTCCAGTCGGCCCCTCACCAGCTGGTCGATTCTTTCCTCGGGTGCCGTCGGGTCGTAGGCGCGGCACACCGCCCGGGCGTATGCCGGGGTCTGGAGCAATCCGGGGATCAGCTGGGGTGCGTACTCCCTGATCGCCGTCGCTTGAGCTTCGGCCTCCGCCGCCTGCGCGAAGTGCTCCGGATACTTCGACTTGGCCGCCGCCTTGCAGTTCCGCAGGAAGAACCCCTCCGTGCCGAGGACTTCGTCCAGCATCCGTGCGATCTCCGGCTGCATGCGCCGCGTCCCCGCCTCCAGTTGCCCGACGAACGAGCCGCTCACGAAGAGCAGTTGGCCCAGTTGCTCCTGGCTCAGCCCCTTTCTCTCGCGGGCGTGGCGCAGTTCGGCGCCCAGCAGGGCGCGCGGTGAGGAGGACGGGTCGAGGTCCTTCGGTCCTGTCATGAAAACTCCCGGTCCGACAGCGGGGATTGTTGGGGCGCCGCTGCTGGTCAGGGTAGAGCTGTCTCGGACACGCTGTGTGCCGAAAGCGCGACTCTGTGTGGAGGGATCGAGTGATGGAGACGGCGAAGGTGACGGACGGCGACCGGCCTGCCCGCAGTGCCGAGGAGGCGGTGGAGCGGTTGCGTGCCGCCCTGCGGGACGTGGGCATCGTCCTGCCGTCGCTGCGGGTGGACCCGGTGACCGCCGCGCAGGGGCACCCGTACGCCCTGGTCGACCTGGGCCGTTGCAACCTGGGCGTGGCCTCGCGGCTGGCCGCCGCGCTGCGGGCCGGGCGGGAGGACGCGTGAGCGGGAGCACGGGCCGGGAGGAGCCCGCGGTCGGGACGTACGTCGTGGACGTGCGCGACGTACGTCCCGACCGCGGGCTCCTCCCGGCCCG
>NZ_LR732690.1 GCF_902506575.1 Streptomyces mexicanus
CCGGCGCCCTGTTCACTCCGGCGTTCGTCGCCGACCCCCACCCCGTGTACGCCGCCCTGCGCGAGGAGGGCCGGGCGCACCGCGTCACCCTGCCCGGCGGAGTCGAGGCATGGCTCCTCACCGGCTACGAGGACTGCCGCCGCGCCTTCCTCGACAACGACTCCTACTCCAAGGACATGGCGGCCACCTGGACCGCCTTCCGCGAGCAGCGGGTCCCCGTCACCGGCGACGTGGTGATCGGCATGGGCGACTCCATGCTGGTCTCCGACCCGCCCCGGCACACCCGGCTGCGGTCCCTGGTCTCCAAGGGCTTCACCCCCCGCCGTATCGAGGCCCTCGCGCCGAGCATCGAGGCCACCGCGAACCGTCTGCTCGACGACCTGCTGCACCGCGAGGGCGAACAGGCCGGCCGCGCCGACCTGACCACCGAGTTCACGGCCCTGCTGCCGATGGAGGTCGTCCGGCACCTGCTGGACGTGCCCGCCGAGGACGGGGAGCGGCTGCGCCGCGCCGTGGAGGCGGTGATGAGCAACGACGAGGACAGCCGGGACGCCGCCATGGCAGCCTTCCAGGAGGTCCATGACTATCTGCGCGCCCTGGTCGCCCGCAAGCGTGCCGAGGGCGGTGACGACCTTGCCTCCGCGCTCATCGTCGCCCGCGACGAGGGCGACCGGCTCAGCGAGGACGAACTCGTCTCCATGCTGGCGCTGTTGCTCTCCGCCGGCCACGAGACCACCGTCAACCTGCTCGGCAGCAGCGTGCTCGCCCTGCTCCGCCACCCCGACCAGCTCGCCCTGCTGGAGCGGGAACCCGAGCGCTGGCCGGACACCGTGGAGGAGGTGCTGCGCTGGGACGGCCCGATCCAGAACGCCATCTGGCGCTTCACCCGCAAGCCGGTCACCATCGGCGACGTCACCATCCCGGCGGGTGAGGCCGTCGCGCTGAGCGTCGCCGCCGCCGACCGCGACCCCGACCGCTTCCCGGGCGGCGACACGTTCGACGTCACCCGCGGCGAGCGCGCCCACCTCGCCTTCGGCCACGGCATCCACCACTGCCTGGGCGCGCCGCTCGCCCGTTTGGAGGCACGCATCGCGGTGCCGCTGGTGTTCGCGAAGCTGCCCGGCCTGGCCCTGGCCGGCGAGCCCGCCTACCGCCCCTCCACCGTCTCCAGGGCGCTCGCCTCGCTGCCCGTGACCTTCCGGAACGTAGGCTGGTCGGCATGAAGATCCTTGGACTGTGCGGAAGTCTGCGTTCCGGGTCGCTGAACGCGGCCGTGCTGCGCGCGGCGGCGGAACTGACCCTGCCGCCGCGCGAACTCGCCGTCGACCCGGGCCTGGACCGCCTGCCCTTCTTCAACGCCGACGTCGAGCAGACCGCGCTGCCCGAGGTCGTGGCGGAGCTGCGGGCCGCGGTCGGCGCGGCGGGCGGCCTGTTGATCGTCACCCCCGAGTACGCCCACGGCACGTCCGGCGTGCTGAAGAACGCCCTGGAGTGGCTGGTCGGCGGCGGGGAGATCGCCGCCAAGCCGGTGGCCCTGGCCAGCGCGTCCCCCGCGATCACCGGCGGCGACCGGGCCCGCGCCTGGCTCGCCGAGACGCTCACCGTGATGGGCGCCCAGGTGATCCCGCAGGACCTGCGCATCCCGCAGGCCACCCTGAAGATCGCCGACGGCCGGGTCACCGACGGGCCGACTCGCGAGGCCCTCGCCGCCCTCCTGGACGACCTCGCCCACGCCGTGGTCGAGGCCCGCGGGGCCAGCGGCACCTTCGCGTCCTGACGGCCGACGCCGTACGGACAAACGGCAGGGGTCCCCGGAACACATCCCGGGGCCCCCTGCCGTCACTGCCCGGGACCGGCTGTAGCCCGCGCCGCCGCCCGGCACTGGGACGCAGAGGCCGGCCTGCGCGCCGAGCACTGCACCGCCGACCCCGCCCGCACCGCCGGCCACGACCTGCCCTGCGCGGCGACCGTCGTCGCCGTCCACGTCCCCGGCGGCCTCCCCTCGGTCGCCTGATCCGGCGACGCCCGCGCCCGGCCGAAGGCGCACCGGGTCACCGAGCGCCTTGAACATCCGCGCGGCTGTCTCGGCCTCCTCGGCCGTGATGGGCCGTTCAGTCAGCGGTGGGCAGCACGGCACGACACCCTGACTGTCGGGTTCGAGCAGCGGCAGCACCTTCGCATGGTTGACCCACCGGGCCTGAGCCTTTCACCACTGAAAAGCAGCGGCGGCCCCAACCGCAGATGGTGGGGGCCGCCGCCGTTGTGCGCTCATCGTACAGAGGTCGGCGCGCCCGGCCGCTGCTCAGCTCTGGAACTCGGTGCTCTTCACGCCGACAGCCACCAGACGACCCGAGCACGCCCGCCGCGCCCCGGCCTCCGGGCCTGGGACCGGGGGAGGGGGAGATCCCCCGCCTGCCGTTGCAGCACAAGCGCGCCGTCCTCGTCGGCGCTGCGGTCCGCGAGAAGCTGCACTCCACCGTCGCCACACGCGGCCGGGCGTACGACGTCGTCCGGCATCACCAGGTGGCGATGCCCGAGCAGCTGCCCGCGCCCGAGCCGGCCGACACCGAGTACGACGACCAGGAGCCGGAGGCCGGACGCCGGGAGGCGATCGATATGACGGCACTGAGGGCCTTGAGGGCATCGCGCACGGACGTGGAGGCCCTCGATTTCACGGCCGATCGGCTGCGCCGCCTCCAGGACGCGTTCACCAAGGCAGCCGACGACTCCCGCGCCCGCGCGGACCGCTACGCCGAACAGGATGACGCCGACGCGGGGCACTCAGTGCGCCAGGACGACCAGCAGGCGTACCGCCCGCAAAGGCCCGGACCGCACCGCGGGCCAGAAGCTGGCCGATGAGCGCGTCCTACGGCCGCGTGGAGAGGAAGATGGACGTAGGGCTCCCGTTCCGTGTCATCCCGAGCCGGGACGGGAGCCCACACCTGCAGTGGTACGACGCGGCTGACCCGCCCCTTGCTCTGCCAGGCTCAACGCGATGGGTTCCGGGGCGTGTGTGGGGCGGGTAGCGGGAGAGCCAGGCTGGTCTTGACGGTGTCGAAGGCCACCAAGGTCTCGTAACGCCTGATGTTGTCATCGGCCTTGAACAGGCGGTCGCCGAGGCGGCCGCAGTCGGGCATGCTGCGCGCCGCCAGGACGATCACGTAGTCCCATGGCCCCGTGACCCGGTAGCACTGCTGGACCTGTGGTTCGGCGCGCATCCGTTCGGCGAAAACGCGGTGGTGCTCGAACGATTCCTGGTTCAGGGTCACCAGGACCGTCGCCAGGACGGTGGGGCCGAAGCGGTGCGGGTCGAGGACGGCGACCTGCCTGGCGATGAGGCCGTCCTTGCGGTAGCGGGCGATCCTCCGCTGGACGGCGCTCGGTGAGAGCCCGACCCGTTCGCCGAGCTCGTGCAACGTGCGTTCGGCGTCGTACTGGAGCACGTCCAGCAGCAGAGCGTCGATCTCGTCCAGGCGTGGTGGCGGCGATTCAGGCACGCAAAATTATTGCGCCCCGACGCGATAATTCTCAATCGCTTCGATCGCATGCTCGGTTAGCGTCGGTCACGTCCGCAGGCTCCGAGGAAGCGGAAGGGCAGGCGCATGGACCTGGACGTGGCGCGCATCGAGAACGCCGTGCAGGTGATCGATCCGGTGTTCCTCAATACCCCGCAGTACCTCGACGAGCAGCTGTGCTCGGCGTTGGGCGACCGCGCGGTGACGGTGAAGGTGGAGACGGCCAATCCGGTGCGCAGTTTCAAGGGTCGGGGCGCCGATCTGATGCTGAGCACACTGGCTCCCGGAACGCCGGTGGTGTGCGCGAGTTCGGGCAACTTCGGGCAGGCCGTCGCCTATGCGGGACGCGCCCGCGGGATGCCGGTCGTGGTGTTCGTGCCCGAGACGGTCAATCCCGTCAAGCGCGGGCGGATGGAGACCTTCGGCGCCCGCGTCATCGCGGCGGGGGCGGACGGCCATCGGCGCGGAAGGCCGCGACCGCCCACGCCGAACGTCATCCTGACCATCTCTACCTGCAGGATGGCCTCCAGGCGGCGATCGCTGAGGGCGTCGGGACGATCGGAGTCGAGCTGACCCGTGGAGCGCCGGGCGGCACAGGCGGTCCTGGCTTCGACGCCGTCGTGCTCCCGGTCGGCGACGGCGCAGTGATCAACGGTGTGGCGTGCTGGCTGAAGGAGCACGCACCCGGGCACCCGGATCGTGGGGGTGAACGCGGAAGGCGCCCCCGCGATGCTGGAAAGCCTGCACGCCGGCCGCCGCCATGGAGCTGGCGGCGCGCACGCTGGGCATCGTGTTGGAACCGGCAGGGGCGGCGGGCCTGGCGGCGATCACCGAGGGCGCGGTCGTCGACGACCGGGTGGCGACGGTGCTGACCGGTGCCAACCCCCGCCCCGAACAGGTCCGGGAGCTGGCCGCCCGGCTCACCAGGCCCGCATGGGCGTCGAGTCCCGCCGAACGCACGACCTTTTCAAGAGCAAGGGAGAGGACATGAATGAGACCACTGCTGTGAAGCGGCCGCCGCAGCCGGACTTCTCGGCGATCACGACCGAAGAACTGATCGCCTACCGTGCTGCGGAGAACGGCTGGCGGGCGTCCAGCGCGGCGCGGGCGCTCCTTGGCGAACCCGACCCCAGCGCCGCGATCGAGTGGCAGGACGTCGCGCTGCCGGGCGGCGTCCTGCCGGTCCGGGTGTACCGGCCCATGCCGATGTGCGACGGTGAGGCCGCCGCCCGGAGCGACCTGCCCCTCGTGGTCCATGTCCACGGAGGCGGATTCGTGGGCACGGCGGTGCAATGCGACTGGACGAACAGCCGGCTCGCCGCCAGGCTGCCCGCGCTCGTGGTTTCGGTCGAACACCGCCTGCTCGCCCCGGGAACTGCGCTGTCGGCGGCCGCCGACGACGGCTGGGACGTGCTCCGGAATGTGCTGGGGCACGCCGCACAGTGGGGCATCGACCCGTCCCGCACGGCCGTGTTCGGTGAGAGCTGCGGCGCGCTGATCAGCACCCTGATGGCCGCCAGGGCCCGGGCGGCCGGCCTGGAACTCTACGCGCAGGTGCTGGTCAACCCTGTGGTCGACGTGACCGGGACGATGTTCGACTACGCCTCGATCGCCGAGCATGCAGACAGCCCGACCCTCGCCCTGCCGCAGTTGCAGCTGCTCCAGCGGCTCGCTGTCCCCTCGGGCGCCAACGCCCGCGCTGTATCGCCGCTGTACGCGGACGACCTGAGAGGGCTCGCCCCGGCGCTCGTGGTGGTGCCCACCCCGGACCCGGTCGCCGACCACGGCCGCCGCTACGCCGAGAGGCGCCTCGAGGCAGGGACCTCCGTACGGCTCTCCGAATACCCGGGCGCACAGCACGCGTTCCTCACGTTGCCCGGCGTGGAACCACAGGCCGAGGCCGCTCAGAAAGAAATTCTCGCGTTCCTCCGCGCAGCCCTGGCGCAGTGATGCAGGAACGATCCATCGCACCCTTTCACCGGAGCAAACGAGGAAGTCCTGGGCCGGACCCTCGCACCGCACCGCGAACGCGTCGTAGTGGCCACGAATCCGCCGCGCCGCCCAGAGCCTGATCCCCGCCGGATCGCCCGACGCTCTGCTGCGTGCCTGGGAAGCGTCGTTGCGCCGACCGCGCACCGATCACCTCGACCTGTACTACCTCGCCCGCATCGCCTCCCGCCGCCCCCCGCCGATCGACCAAAAAAGAGAAGCGACGAGAGAAGCATCCTGATGACGCAACCACCCCATGCACGAAGGCCGCTCGCAGCGATGCACGCGGGCCTTGCACTCACTGTCCTCGCGACGATCGCCACGTACGTCGACCGCGGCACCACCCATCTGCTGGCGGATCACATCCGGGCTGGCTATCCCGACTATTCCCAGGCGCGGGTCGACTCGGCCGTCACCGCCTACCTGGTTGTCTCGTCCGTCATCGGAGCGCTTGGCGCCCTCGGCTGGCTCACGGCGGCCTGGGCCGTCGACGCAGGCAAGCGATGGGCCCGCCCCGTCGCGACCGTGATGTTCGTGCTCGGCGCCGGCGTCGGACTGGCCGGGCTGCTGACCAAGGACACCTCCGGCGCGACCGGACTGCCGCCGGAGCTGGGCTGGGCCGGGATGATGCCCTGTCTGGCGGGCGTTCTCGCGGTCACATCGCTGTGGAGAAGAAGGCGACCGACGTGACGACGGTTCCGTTCGACTCCGCACCCAACCATCGCGACCGTACAGAGCCGCGCAACACGAGTCACGACCACCGCGCACCATGGAGGACCGCACAGTGCAGCGAATCGGCATCATAGGAGTGGGTGAGATCGGCAAGGCCATCGTCGAGGGTTTGCACAGCGGGAGCGGTGCGTCGCCGGAGGTCTTCCTCTCTCCCCGGGGAGCCGGCGTCGTCGCCGAACTGTCCGAGCGCTTCGAGGACGTCCAGGTGTGCGCCGACAACCAGGAGGTGGCGGACCGCTCCGAATTGGTGATCATCGCCGTGCGCCGCCAGGACCACAACGAAGCGCTCGCCGGGCTGAAGGTGGACGACGACAAGACCGTGGTCAACCTGATGGCCGGCGTCGCCATCGACGACCTACGCCGAACCCTCACCACCGGCGCCCCGATCGTCCGCGCCATCCCACTGCCCACCGTGCGTGAGCGCCGCGGCGTCGTCGTGACCTGCCCCCCGCACCCGGTGGTGGACGCCTTCTTCGAACAGCTGGGCGGGGTGCTCCCCGTCGCGGACGAGGACGCCTTCAACGTCTACTCCGCACTGACCGGGACCCTCACCACCCACTACGCCTACCTCGCCACGCTCACCTCGTGGGCCACCGGCCACGGCGTCGCCCCCGACGCCGCCGACCGATATCTGCGCGGCCTCTTCCAGAACGTCGGCCGCTCACTGAATGACGACAGCCGCCCTCTGCATCGGCTTGCTGCCGACCACGAGACGCCCAAAGGGAACAACGAGCGGATCCGCACCACGTGGTTCGATCCGGCCAACGCCGCAGCCCTCAAGGAGGCCCTGGACGGCCTCCTCTCCGATCTGAGGTAACGGCCTCCCGATGGGACCGGCCACTTCAGGTTCGCCGCCTCCACCTTCTGGCGCGGCTCAAGACGCCGGTAGCGGTAACCGGCCTGCGCGCACGCCGCCTCGAGGACGGCACAGCCCGCCGGGCCCGTTCACCGCAGGCCTCCGGGCGGCTGGGGCAGTCGACGAGCAGGGTGGTGCCGTCGCTGTAGCGGGCGAAATGCTGCGGCACCCACGAATACACGTTGCCGCGCCCGTCGCGCCACGGCAGCCGGACCGGCCGCCCCGCGAGGCCGACCACCTCAGGATCGCGGTCCAGCACCATCAACTGCGCCCGCATCGCGGCCGATCCGCAGGCCACGTGCCGACCGGTCGTGGCCGACCACCACAGGCCCGGACCCCACCGCTGCCCCGGAACCACCGGGAACGCCGACACCAGCTCCAGCTCCTCGAACGCCCCCGCGAGAGCCGCGTCCGCCTACCGCTGCTGCACCACCTGCCCGAGAGGATCGACGAAGACCGCCTCACACCCGTATCCGGCATCCGCCCGTGTCTGCCGTTATTGGCCGCTTGCTGCGGCCGCTGCGCCCTTGCCACTCACATGCACCGTCCAAGCCCGCCCCGCCTGGTGACGGGCAGCTTTAGCACGACCGCCCCCTCATCGAGAAGATCGAATCGGGCATCAGCAGGCCCGAGTACCAGCTTCAGACCGCTCCGCCGGCGGCACCCAGCCGCACCCGATGACGCTGGAGATCGACCTCGGTGACCTTCACCGTGATCAGCCCGCCCTCATCAACAAGCTGATCCGGCGTCTCCACCGGCTGATCGGTCAGTTCCGAGAGGTGAAGGAACCCCACAACGTCGGCAGCAAGCTGCACGAACACGCCAAAAGGAACGATCTTGGTGATCGGCCCGGTGAGAACCCGGCCGACCTGATCCGCAAACCGAATGAGCGGATCTTCCTGCAGAGCCTTCAGCGAGAGCGTCACCTGTCCGGAGCGCGTCTCGGCAAGGATCACCTCAGCGGTGATCCGCTGGCCGGCCTCCACCGCCTCGCTGGGATGGCTGATCCAGCCCCACGTCAGGTCCGGCACCCGGATGAAGCCAGTGCACAAGCCCTCCGGTTCGCCATCGACATGAACGAAGACCCCGAAGTTGTGGACCGCGGACACCGTCCCAGTGACGACCTGCCCTCGTTCAAACGCCAGGAGAAAGGCCCGCAAGGCAGGGATCTCGCACGCCCTGGCGGAGAGGTGAAGCTGTCCTTCACGCCAACGCCCGATCTCCTCGGCCCTGATCTCCTGGCCGACCTCGAACAGCTCCGAGGGATGCTCCGTCCGCCGCATCGACGCCTCATGCCGAGGAATCCGACCGATCTCGGCCTTCTTCCCTTCGCCATCCACAAGCTGCACCAAGACGTCCGATCCGTCGAACCCTGCGACCCTCACCGTCCTCACGACCCCTGGCAGGAGCTGGTTGGTCAAAGACTGCAGGCGAGGATCAGGGGCGGACTCGGACATGCAGGCGAGCCTAGTCGGCGCCGACCGCACTGGCGGCGGCTTCTCATGACCTCACTACCGAGCCACCCTCCCACTACAGCCCGTCACCAACCGAGTCTCCGGCACGCAGAATGCGGCGAGCAGAATCCGCAAACCAGCCTGAGCAGCATCCAGCACGAGCAGGGCCTTCAAGACGATCATCCGCAACAAGCACGAGCAGTCACAGCACGGTTGTCACAGCCCGCTGCAGACGAAAACCGCAGCACACCCCTCCCCGACCAGCTTCAACAGCGGCCAGTCCGCCCTGAAGCGCCGCCCGGCGAACGCGCCAACGCACGACGAGAGCTACACAGCTCAAATCCGGACACTGTCCAGCACGTGGACGAGACAGACGATGTCCAAAACAAGCACCCCGGGGTGTCCGCAGCTGATCGATTGTCAGTCCGCCACCTCAGCATGTGACTGCGCAGGGGCGACAAAGACCTGGAGGAGGACTGGATGCCGTTCGTACGCGGGTACGTGCGCTCTGACGGAACGCCGGTACGTGCCCACTTCCGGTGGGCCTCAGGCGCACGACAGCAGATGACCATCTTCGCGGTGGTCGCACTCGTCGCAGTCAGCTATGGCCACAGCAACGCACAAACAGGGGACGGCAAGAGCCCACGCCCGGCGTCCGCAGTGACTTACCCGATCCACTTCGACCGCACCACCGACGTCCCGCGAAATGCGGCACAGCCGCGGCCCACAGTCTCCTACCCGATCAAGTTCCCCACTCCCAAAAAGCGCCCAGCGCTCCCCAAGCCGACGGTGTCCTACCCGATCGACTTCTCCAAGCTGGGAGGAGGACGGTGACCCGCAGGCCGCCAGCACGCCGGCGCACCGGACGCCGTCCGAGCAAACGGCGCCGGCAACAACACGACATGCCGCTCACGGCGCTGGGCCTGGCCGCAGTCGCGGCAGCCGGGCCGATCGTGGTGGTGGTCAACTCAGCGCGGTGCGGTCGCGGCCGGGGATCGGGGCGCGGTCGGCTGGTTGCGCGTCGGCCGGGGCCGCCGCGCCTTGCCGCTGGGACCGCGTCGGCGGGGCGGACGACCGTACGATGATCTCGTGACTGCTCGCCGCCCTCTTGGTCCTGGCCCCGAGGGCGGGGCTTTGCCGGCCGGTGCACCGGTGACGGGTTAGGTGTGGTTTGGGGGTG
>NZ_LR732691.1 GCF_902506575.1 Streptomyces mexicanus
TTTCGGTGGTCATAGCGTGAGGGAAACGCCCGGTTACATTCCGAACCCGGAAGCTAAGCCTTACAGCGCCGATGGTACTGCAGGGGGGACCCTGTGGGAGAGTAGGACGCCGCCGAACAATTCTTCAGAAGAGGCCCACACCTAAATGGTGTGGGCCTCTTCGTTTTTTCTGCACTACCGTTGCGTCATGAGCAGCCCTGACAGCGTCGGCAACGACGCGATGTACGACGAAAAGTACCTCGTCCGGGCCATACGGCCCGAGGAGTGGCGGGCCATGAAGGAGTTGCGGCTCCAGGCGCTGCAGGACCCGGTGGCGCACCTCGCCTTCCTCGACGTGTACGAGGATGCGGTCGCCCGGCCGGACTCCTACTGGCAGGACCGGGCGGCCGGCGCCGGCGAGGGGGCCACCGGCGCACGGCAGTTCATCGCTGAGGGGCCGGACGGCGGGTGGGTCGGGACGGTCACCGTGCTCATGGAGGAGGCCGGCACGGAGGACTGGGCCGGGTTCCCCGTCGAGCGGCGGCAAGGGCACGTCGTCGGGGTCTATGTGCGGCCCGAGCACCGGGGCTGCGGGCTCACCGAGGTGCTGTTCGACGAGGCCCTGCGGTGGGCGTGGGAGGTCGGCGCCGAGCGGGTGCGGCTGATCGTGCACGAGGACAACGGGCGGGCCCAGCGCTTCTACCGCAGGGTCGGTTTCGTACCGAGCGGCCGTACGGTGCCGCTGGCCGCTCGGCCGGGCGAGATGGAGCTGGAGTACGTCCTCGAGCGTCCGTGACGGCGTCAGACCGGGAGTTCGTGGTGCGGCCAGCGAGCGCGGGCCTGCTCGCGGGAGCGCAGCAGAGCGAGGGTCGGCATGCCGTGCTCCGGGCCGTCGGCCAGCAGTTCGGGGAGTTGCGGGAGCGGTGCCACGGCGGCCACGTCGTCGAGGACGAGCGTGAGTGGTGGGTCGAGCCGACCGGAGGATGACCGTTCGGCCATGCGCCGGCCGCGCTCGACCACGCTTGCGGCGAGTGCCGTCAGAAGAGGCATCGCGCCGGGGTTCGTACGGGGGTCCTCGATGGATTCCCCCACCAGATAAAGCGTTCCCCCTTCGGGGACGAAGGAATCCAAGGCGAGCGCATCAGTTCGGTTCGGTGTGCACGCCTCGCGGATGTTCACTGTGAACAGGGAGGCCAGTGCGCGGCTGGTCAACTCCTGGGCGATGTCGCGGCGGTCCGGGTGGGAGGTGAGTGCCGCCTCCAGTTCGCCGGCCGACCCGGCGGCCGCCTTGGGGTTCGTGCGCAGGGCCCGTACGGCTTCCTGGAGTTGGGTGCCCTGGGCCCAGCGGTGGACGTGGCGGATGGTGCGGCCGTCGACGGCGGCCGCGTGCAGGAAGCTGCGCAGGAGCGTCTGCGCCGTGTCCGCGAGCGGTTGGTCGATCTTGGCGGTGGGGCGGACGGGGGCGAGGACGGCCGCGGCCCGGGCGGCCGCGGTCTGCTGGTCCTCGCAGCCCTGGACCGGGGACCAGTGGAGGCGGGCCGGGGTGTCGCACAGGTGCGTCGGGTCGTAGAGGAGGACCGGGCCGAGCTTGGCCCTGGAGTCCTTCGTGTCCTGCCACAGCGCCGGGTCCGAGGTGATGACGAGAGCCGGTCCGGCGGCGTCCCGGACGGCCTGGGCCGCCGCGGCCCGGCGGGCGTCCCTGGGGCCCACGACGACTCTCTGCCGGGCCGTGGTGAGCGGCTGGGCGGGCTGTGCGCCGACCCTGGGGGGCCCGGGCGGGTCGGGGGCGGCGCGCCGGGGGGGGGCTGGCCCCTATACACATCCGACGCCGCCGGCGGCCCCCGTCGTGGGGGTCGTGGCGGCGCGCGTCCCGGACTAGAACACATACCGCGAGTCTCCGCCGGTCTCTTGG
>NZ_LR732570.1 GCF_902506575.1 Streptomyces mexicanus
GAGTAATTGTCAAGACTTGTGGGTGAGTTGAGTTTCAGGCGGCTTCGAGGTCCTCGACGAGGTGGCCGTTTTCGAAGCGGGCGCCGGAGCGGACGAGGGCGACGAGGTGGGGTGCGGTGACCGCCCGCCAGCGGGCCTGGGCGGCCTCGGCGAGCTTGAACACCATCGCCAGGGCGGCGGCCGGGCTGCCCGCTCCTCGGGTGACCTTCGTCCGCAGCCTGATCGTGGAGAACGTGGACTCGATGGGGTTCGTGGTCCGCAGATGGATCCAGTGCTCGGCGGGGAAGTCGTAGAACGCCAGGAGCTCGTCCAGGTCGTCGGTGATCTTCTTCACGGCCTTGGGCCACTTCGCCCCGTAGGTCTTCTCGAACGCGCGGGCCGCCTTCTCGGCGTGGGTGCGGTCCTCGGCGTTGTAGATCTCCTGCAGGGCCTTCTTCGCTCCGGGCTGCGTGGACTTCGGTAGCGTGTTCATGACATTACGGGTCTTGTGGACCCAGCACCTTTGGTGCCTGGCCTGCGGGAACACCTCCGCCAGGGCCCGCCACAGGCCCATGGCACCGTCGCCCACGACGAGGGCCGGATCGCGCATGCCACGCCGCCGGCAGTCCCGCAGCAGGTCGGCCCACGACTCCGTCGACTCCCGCAGCCCCTCGGCCAGCGCGATCAGCTCCTTGGTGCCGTCCAGACGCACGCCCATCAGGACCAGGACGCAGGAGTGGGCCTGGCCGAGGCGGACCTTGGGGTGGACGCCGTCGGCCCACACGTAGACGTAGTCGGTGCCGGACAGGTCCCGGTTCTGGAAGGCCGTGTGGTCGTCCTGCCACTGCTTCGTGAGCCGGTTCACGGTGGCCGCCGACAGGCCGGCCGCGGAGCCGAGGAACTGCTCAAGGGCGGGCACGAAGTCACCGCTGGACAGCCCGTGCAGGTAGAGCAGCGGCAGGACCTCGCTGATCTTCGGGGACTTGCGGCACCAGGGCGGAAGGATTTTCGAGGAGAACCGCTGCCGTTCACCGGTCGCCTCGTCGACGCGGCGGTCGTTCACTCGCGGGGCGCGGACCTCGACCGGGCCGGCCGCTGTCGTCACGGTGCGGGGACGGTGGTGACCGTTACGCACCACCAGACGGTGGCCGCGTTCGTCCCGCTCGGCAGCCAACTCGGCTATGTACTGGTCGACTTCCGCTTCCAGAGCGGCGGCGAGCATCCGGCGGGCGCCTTCCCGCACGATCTCGTCGATCAGCGAACCGGTAGCGGTGGAGCCGTCTTCGTTGACTACGCTGAGCACGGGCGTGCCTTCCCGACCCGCGCTGCGAACGCGGGCCTGACTTGGTGACCGATACAGGATCATTCGGGAAGGTACGCCCTTCGCGTGCCGTCCCGAAGACCGATCCACAAGTCATGAGCATTGCTC
>NZ_LR732549.1 GCF_902506575.1 Streptomyces mexicanus
CAATCACACTCACCCGCCCCCACCCGCTCCCCGGCGCACTCACACGCCACCGTCCGCGGACCGGGGCAGCGCCAGCAGGTCGCTGTGGTGGACGACCACCTCCAACTCCCCCGCCCGGCAGGCCGCCAGGCGCTCGGCGAGGTGGCGGTCGGCACGGGCGCGGAGCCCGGGGCGCTGTGCGACGGCCGCGGCGACCCAGCCGCGCAGCCACTGGGCCGTCAGCTCGCGCCGGTCCGGGCCGAGCCGCCAGGGGCTCGGGTGGACGCGGACCGCGACACCGCGCGCGGCGAACGCCTCACCGGTCCGGGCCACCGCGTCCGGGCCGAGCAGGCCCGAGCGGCGCTGGTGGGCGTTGAACGCCTCGGCGATCTCCGCGTCCAGCGGATCGGCCGGGGTGAGGTCGACGCGCCCGGCCACGGTCAGGGTCAGCAGGGCCGGGCACCGGGCCCGGACACAGGCGGCGGCGAGGGCGTCGGCCTCCTCGCCGGTCAGGACGTCCAGCAGCGCCGACGCCGTCACCAGCGAGGCTCCGGCCAGGGCGTCGGGGGGCAGCCGGGTCACGTCACCGCGCCGGGTCTCCACGGTCACCGGGCTGCCGTCGGCGGCGTCGGCCGGGGCCGCGACGGCGGCGACGTGCAGCAGGGACGGGTCGCGGTCGTGCAGGACCCAGTGCTGGGCGCCGGCCAGCCGGGGCGCGAGCCAGCGGCCCATCGAGCCGGTGCCGCAGCCCAGGTCGTGCACGACGAGCCGGCCGGGCGGGGCCGGCAGGTCCGCCAGACCGCTGCGCAGCGGACCGAGCAGTTCGGTGGCCCGGGCCGCCGCGTCGGCCGGCTCGCGCAGCCGCAGCCACTCGGGCGCGTACCGGGAAGGCTCGTCGGCGGCCCCGCGCGCGCTCGCTGTCTCCCCCGGCCGCCCGGCCTCCCCGGCCTCGGGGACGTCACCGGCCACCGGGTTCTCCCGCCCGGGCCCGGTCGGGCCGGCGCCCGGGAGCACCCGGGCGAGGCCCCCGGCGCCGAGAGCGGTCCCCGTGCGCCTCGTCGTGCCGCTCATGCCGCCCTCCGGGGTGTCGTCGCGGACAGCCGGTCCAGGACGCCGGCGAGGCCGCGCGCGGTGGTCCCCCAGCCGTCGAGGGCGCCGCGCCGAGCGCGTGCGGCGGCCCGGAGGCGGCGGCGCAGGACGGGCTGCTCGAACCAGCGGCGCAGGGCGGCGGCGAGCGCGGCGGGGTCCTCGGGCGGGACGAGGATGCCGGGGAGCGTCCCGTCAGGAGCGCGCCCGAGCGCCTCGGGCAGACCGCCGACGTCCGTGGCCAGGACGGGGATCCCGCGCGCCAGGGCCTCGGTGACCGCCATGCCGTAGGTCTCCGCGCGGGAGGGCAGGACCATCAGGTCGGCGGAGGCCCAGCAGGCGTCGAGGGCGGCGCCGGAACGCGGTCCGGTGAGCCGGAAGCGGTCCTGCAGGCCGCGTGCGCGGATCAGGTCGCGCAGCTCGGCGACGTAGGCCGGGTCCTGGGTCAATCCGCCCACGCACCGGCAGCTCCACGCCAGGTCGGTCAGGGTGCTCAGGGCCTGCGCCAGCCGGTGCTGGCCCTTGCGCGGGGTGACCGCGGCGACGCACAGCAGTCCGAAGCCGTCGTCGGTGCCGGGCGCGAGCGGCGCGATGTCGGTGCCGGGCGCGGCGACGTGCACGCGGCCGGGGTCCAGGCCGTGGTGGGAGACCAGGCGGCCGGCCGCCCAGCGACTCGTGGTGACGGTGGCGGGCACCGCGCGCAGCACCTGCCGCTCGCGGGCGTCCAGGTCGGCCGCCGCCTCGGGGGCGAGTCCGGTCTCGTCAACCAGCGGGAGGTGCACCAGCACGGCCGCGCGCAGCCGTGCCGCCTCCGGGACGACGATCTCGGGCACCCCGCAGGCCACCAGCCCGTCGAGCAGAATCACGGCGCCGTCCGGCAGGTTCCGCAGGGTACGGGCGAGTTCCGTACGGGCGCGTGATCCGGGCCGGGGCCATCCGCGGCCGACGGCGTGCGGCCGCACCTGCCAGCCGAAGCCGGCCAGGTCCAGGGCGACCCGGCGGTCGTAGACGTTGCCGCCGCTGGGCGCGGCGGGGTCGTCGACGCCGCCGGGCAGGACGAAGTGCACGGTGCGCAGGGACATGGGGACGGTCCGGGGGTGCGGG
>NZ_LR732670.1 GCF_902506575.1 Streptomyces mexicanus
GTATATTTCTTGGCGTCGGCCGCTCGTATCTCCTGGGGAGGCGGGCCGGCTTCGGTACGTCGCACCGGGGGGAGGGGGGGGCGGCGGGGGTGCTGCGGGCATCCCGTGCCCCCGGATCCTGCCACCGCGCATCGAGGTCAGGGGAGGTCCTACGGTGAACAGTCGTCTGCGTGCGCAGGTCGTGATCGTGGGGGGAGGCCCGGTCGGCATGCTGCTGGCGGCCGAGTTGGGGGACTACGGGGTGAGTACCGTCCTGTTGGAGGCGCGGGCGTCGGTGTCGGAGCGTCCCAAGGCCTCTGTGGTGCACGCCAGGGCGTTGCAGGGGCTCGTTAGGCGGGGGTATTTCGGTGAGATGGTGCCCAGGGGTGCCGCGGCCGGTGTGGTCGAGGCTCCGTTCCGGTTCGCCGGCATACCCGGTCTGTCGATCTGTGCGCCGGCCTCCGAGCCCGGTCCCGTGCTGAGACGTCCGCAGGCCGATCTTGAGCGTCTGTTCGAGCGGCGGGCGCGGGCGGCGGGTGTGCGGGTGCTGCGGGGGCACCGGGTGAGCGAGGTCGCCCAGGACCGGGAGGGTGTCCGGGTCGCGGCGGTGGGGCCCTTGGGGCGTGTGGAGTGCACCGCCCGGTACGTGGTGGGCGCGGACGGGGGGCGCAGTACGGTCCGGGACCTGGCGGGAATCCCCGCACGGGCCTACGGTGCCACGGCGTCCGGGCTGGCGGGTGTGGTGACGTTGGAGGACCCGGAGGATCTGCCGTCGGGCTGGCACAGCACCCCGCGCGGCTGGACCGTCGTGCGGCACATGCCGGGCGCGGGCACGCACGTCAAGACCCTCGACTGTTCCGGTGCCCATCCCGACCGGCGTCTGGAGCCCACTGCGGCGGAACTGCGCGCGGAGCTCGCCCGGATCACCGGCAAGGAGATCGCTTTCCGGGAGCCGCGCTGGCTCAGCCGGTTCAGTGATTTCGCCCAGCTCGCGTGCTCGTACCGTTTCGGGAAGGTGTTCTTGGCGGGGGATGCGGCGCACATGCATTTCCCGGTCGGCGCCCAGGGTTTGAGCACCGGTCTGCAGGATGCCCTCAATCTGGGCTGGAAGCTGGCGTACGTGGTGCGGCGACTGGCGCCGGAGGGCCTGCTCGACACCTATGACGCGGAGCGCCGGCCGGTCGCCGGGCGTGTCATCGACAACACTCGGGCGCAGCTGGCTCTGATGCGCCGGGGGCCCGACACCGAGGCTCTGCAGGCCCTGTTCGCCGGAGTGGTGGCGGCCGACCGGGTGAGCCGGCACCTCAGCGATCTGATCAGCGGGCAGGACGTGGTCCTTCCCCGCCGTACCCGGCAGTCCTCCCCCTGGGAGGGAAGGTTTCTGCAGAATGTGTCCCTGCGGACCGCCGGGGGCCGGCGGGACGTGATCGCACTGCTGCGGGCCGGCAGACCGCTGCTCCTCGTCTTCGGTGAGGCGGACGGCAGCCACCTGGCACAGGCCCGGCACTGGTCGCAGGTGGTGAGCACGGTCCGTGCCGAGCCCACCCCCCGGATCCCGTGTGAGGCGCTGCTGGTGCGGCCGGACGGATACGTCGCCTGGGCCTGCGCGCCGGGCGGAGACCGCCTTCAGGACGTGCTGGAGCTGTACTTCGGCGCCTGCCCGGGCCGGCCCGTGCAGCAGCCGGCCGTGGCGGCGGGCGCGGGGGCGCTCAGCTGACGGCGGCCGCGGGCTGCCTGTCCTGCAGGCGCAGGATCTCCTCGTAGACCTTTTTGCCGCGTGACTCGGACAGTTCCAGCAGGGCCACCACGGAGGGCACGCCGATGCCGGGGAACAGATGACGCAGCAGCTCCGACGTCCTGGGCCGCAGGTCCCGGTAGTCGCTGACGACCTGGGACATGTACTGCACGCCCGCGAAGGTGCTCACCACGACGTCGGCGGTCACCGAGGGCACGATGTGGGGCAGCAGCTCGTCCTGGGCCTGTGCCTTGTCCAGCAGTTCCCGGCAGACGCCGCTCCAGCGCACGAAGGGCCCGCTGCGGTCCAGTCCCTCCGCGTGCTGGTCCATGCTCAGCCGTACGCCCGCGCGCACCATCGGGTCGGACTGCAGGCGGTAGGCGTGCAGCAGCACCACGTCCGCCAGCTGCTGCAGCTTGCGCTCGCGGTCGGGGACCACGAGCTGCTGGTCCTGCTCGTTCAGCACCCCCTGGGCCAGGTGCTCCTTCGAACCGAAGTGGAAGTACAGGGCGCCCTTGGTCACGCCGGCGGTGCTGAGTATCTCGGCGATGGTCGCGGCCTGGTAGCCGCGTTCCTCGAAGACCTTCGCCGCTGCCTGGAGGATTGTCCTGCGCGTGCGGATCGCCCGATCCTGTTTCGCCACGTGGTGCTCCTCCTGCTTCTCGAAGATCACATCGACCGGCGGGGCGGGCCGGCCCCCTCAAAAAAACCGCCCAGTTCGTATCTTACAACCGGTGGTGTGCGCCGCCTCAAGACGTCCCGCTCGGCGGCACACGCTCCGGTGCCTTGAACCCAAGGAGCCCGAGGAGGAGGACATCGGTGATTCTCGTGACAGGCGCCACCGGAACCCTGGGGCGGGAGGTGCTCAAGAAACTGCCCGCCGGCCTTTCGTTGCGGGTCCTGGTCCGGGACCCCTCGCGTCTGGGGGAGGCGGCCCACAAGGCCGAGATCGTGGCCGGCGACTACGGCGACCCCCGCTCGCTCGACCGCGCCCTGCGGGGAGTGAGCCGCGCGTTCCTGCTCACCTGCCGGGTGGGCGGTGACGACGACGCGCGCTTCCTGCGCGCCGCGCGGTCGGCGGGCGTACGGCACGTGGTCAAGGTCTCCGCGGCCGCCGTCGAGGACGAGGGCGCGCACGACCTCATCACCCGCTGGCAGCGCACCAACGAGCAGTTGCTTTTCGGCAGCGGCATCCGGTGGACGCTGCTGCGCCCGCGCGCCTTCATGTCCAACACCCTGTCCTGGGCGGCGTCCATCGCCTCCGAAGGGGTCGTACGCGCCCTGTGCGGCACGTCGCCCAACGCGTGCGTCGACCCGCGGGATGTCGCGGCCGCGGCGGTGCGCGCGCTGACCGAGGACGGGCACGAGGGGCAGATCCACACCCTGACCGGGCCGGAGCCGATCAGCGCGGTGGAGCAGACGGCCCGGCTCGGCCGGCTGCTGGGCCGCCCCTTGCGGTTCGAGGAACTGTCCCCGCAGCGGGCGCGCGTCCTGCTGGGCGCACGCCATCCCGCGGCGGTCGTCGAGGCGTTGCTGACGGCGGCGGAACGACAGCGGGCGGGGGCCAAGGCGGGCGTGACGGACACCGTCCTGCGCCTGACCGGCCGCCCGGCCCGGCCCTTCGGGACGTGGGCCGAGGACCACCTCGCGGCCTTCGCAGCGGTACCGCGGTAGGCCGGTCCGTTGCGGATCCACGCCGCCCGGGCCCTGCCAAGGGGCGCGGCCCGGGCGGTCCGTGGACAGGAGGCCCTACGAGCCCGCCGGCCTGGTGGCCCGGGCGGACCGGTCGCGGCCGGCCCCGATGCCCGTGCCGGACATTTCCGGGGTGGATGCGGCCGGCCCGCGGCAGCTGCGCCAACGCACCCGTTCCGGGGGGATCGTCCACCTCGCGGTGAGCCCGGCCCGGCCCGTGACCTGGGGATCGTCGACGAGGCGGTCGCCCGTCCGGGCAGGGCCCCCGGCCGTCACGCGCGCCGGTGAGCGGCAGGGGGCCGGCACCCCTGTCGGAACACACCTGGCGGCCACCGCCGCCCGACGCGCCCGGGAGGTGCTCCCCGGACCTCGCGCACCGCGTCCGCACCCGTGCCGTCCAGGGTGTGTTGCGAAAGTCCCGTCCGGCCCGCGACGCCTGGCACGGCACCTCGCCGCGTTGCCCGGGCTCGTCCGCGTACGCCCCGTACGCGGACGACCCTCCGCCGTGCGATGCACCGCGCCGGACGCCGCGATCCCCGCCCTCCGGGCGGAGGACGCTGCTTTCGAAACACGCCCCAGGACGGCCCCCTCCTCTGCGCCGGCACCGCACGCCCGGCCGCCGCCGCTGGTACTCACCGCGGCAACCACCGCAAGGCCAGGGCGCTGCGCGCACGGCACCCCGAGGAAGGATGACCGTCATGCCCCAGGACTCACCAGGGACGCCGGCCGGCAGACCGAGTGTGTCCGGGACGTCGTCACCGGCCCCGCAGGTATCACTTTCTGGCTCGGCCCGGGTGCGGTCCTCGCCCCGGCCCACCGCACCGCGGCCGGCAGACCGAGTGTGTCCGGGACGTCCTCACCGGCCTCGCGGGTATCACTTTCTGGCTCGGCCCGGGTGTGGTCCTCGCCCCGGCCCCCCGCACCGCGGCCGGCAGACCGAGTGTCCGGGAGGTCGTCACCGGCTCCGCGGGTATCACTTTCTGGCTCGGCCCGGGTGTGGTCCTCGCCCCGGCCCACCGCACCCCCCTGCCGGAGGGCCGAAGGGGTGACGGGCGAGGTGCGCGGCTGCCGCCCCGCGGGCCGCATCCGCGTCACCCACGCCGCCACGACGGTCCAGGCCGCCCTCGGACCGGTGGCCGGCGGGGTCCCCTACGATGCTCTGCTTGCGCCAGGAGCACCTGGCGGGCGCCGGGGAGCGCGTGCAGGGCCGCGCCGCGCACCGGCGGCAGGTCATGGACCGGGCCGCCACCGCTCTCGGCGGGCAGGAGAAGCCGCGCCGGCGGCCGGCCGGCACGGCGCCCCGGGGCCTCCGGCCCCCTAGAGCGCCTCGGCGTCTGCGGCCGTTGGGGCTTCCCCTCCGCCCGGGCCGGCCGGGGCCGTCCCGGGCGCCCGGTCAGTCGGACGCTGCCGTCAGCGTCGCGCGGAAGGCGGGCTGGTCGTCCTGCAAGCCTGTGACGAGGATCGTCTCCGTGTCGCCGGGCGCGGCCTGGGGCAGGCGTACGGCGTCGATCAGGCAGGGCATGTCCAGCTCCACGTATTTTTCGAACTCGCAGTCGAGGACCTGCGGCAGGAACGCGGGCCGGCCGAGCTTCGCGGTCGCCGCCTGCCGGGCGGCCTCGAGGAGGGCCATGCCGGGGACGTGGTCGACCTGGTGGTCGAAGAGGATGGGGTGGCGGGTGTCCGCGCGCAGGAGCCAGCGGTCCGGTTCGCCGGGGGGGGAGAGGACCACATCGGTGGGCGAGAAGCGCCCCACGGTCTCCGGGGCCACCGGGGCCGTCAGCGGCAGGGGGCTGAAGCCGGCCTCCAGCACCCGCGGCGGACGCAGCCGCCGGTACACGGCCGGGGTGATGACGGTGAAGGAGATGCGCCCCGACGCGGTGAGCCGGCCTTCGCGCCGCACCGTGGTCTCGTAGCACATGCCGGTCAGCCGGTGACCGCGTCGCCTGACCTTCGTACAGACCACGTCGATGTCCAGCGCGGCCGGTGCGTGGCCGATGCGCAGCGCGTCGGGGTGGACCGTGAGGGCGAGCTTCTCCATGAGGAACTGATGGCCGAAGGGGACGCCGAACTCGGCGTGGGAGAGCAGGGAACCGGCCTGGCGGATCGTTTCAGCGGCGATCAGCGGGTCGTGGTGCGTTCCGTTGACGGGGGTGAAGAAGCTGTGTCCCCGCGGCCACTGCGCGGACAGCGTGAAGCGGGTGTCGTCCAGGCGCTGCCAGCCGGTGAGCATGACCTCGGCGACGGCTGCGCGGTGCACCAGCTCCCTGGGGACCGTCATGGTCAGGCGGCTGGGCAGCAGGGTGGCTGCCGGGAAGGGTGACTGAGCGGCCTGGACCGTCGTCTGCGCGATCGACGGGCCTTCCACCTGGAACGTGCTCGCGGTCATCGCTCCTCCTGGACGCGATCGGAGATGAGGTGGCGGAGAGAAAAAATAAGGGCCAACCGGTTTTTGCTCCAGAGGAACACAAGCCTCCGCACCGGTTGGTGCGCGGCTTCGGTTCCTGACCGGGCGCACGGCCGGGCGCGGCCCGTCCGCGCCGCTCCGTTCCTCCAGCTCACACCCGCGATGCCGGATCAAGCCGCTCCAACCGCCCGCCCCGGCGCCCTTCGAGCGGCGTTCGAGCGGCTCTGTAGCGGCGTGCCGCAGGGTGATCGCAACCGAGAGGAGCGGACATGGGCGCAGCGGACGTCATCCCCGTCGAGCTACGGGTGGAGCGCGGACAGGCGGACGACGACGAACTGGCCGCGGTGGCCGTCGTGCTGTGCTCGGTGCTGGCGGCCGGCCGCACGGCCGCCTCCCGCCGGAAGGCTCCGCCCGCCGGCGGCGCCCCGTCGTGGCGCTGTCCCGAGCACGCGGATGCGCGGTGGCGCTCCCCGCACTCCTGGCGCTAGGGCGTGCCGGACCGCCGCGCGGCAGACGGGACTTGTGCGGACACGGCCCGGGCCGGGTCCGCGTGCCGGCGCCGCCTGCCCGAGCCGCACGGGACCCCGCAGGGCCGGGCCTTTCCGGCCGTGGCCGGAAAGGCGCTTTTTCCAGGGCTGATTCATGCGCGCGCCCCCTTTGAGCCTTGTAAACCGCACGCGCGGTTTATTAATCTGGGTGCAGTTCGGTCGCGCTCATGAGGGAGGGAGGCATCGTGACAGTCCTCAATGACATTCCCCGAACGGCGGCCGAACCGTCGGACGCGCGCGGGCGGGTCGCCGAACTGCACGGGATCCGTGCGCAGGCGGTGGCGGGTCCCGGCGAGAAGGCGACCGCGGCCCAGCACGCCAAGGGCAAGCTGACCGCGCGGGAGCGGATCGAACTGCTCCTGGACCCGGGCTCCTTCCACGAGGTCGAG
>NZ_LR732671.1 GCF_902506575.1 Streptomyces mexicanus
GAGGGGTGGTCCGCCCCGCCGCTCTCCACTTCCTCCACCGGCTGCTCGACCCGGGCAGCCGCCGCAGCTGGGACGGTCCCGTGGCGGAGGGAGCCGGGCCGCCCGGCTACACGGAGCAGTTGGCCGCGGCTCGGCGGCGCAGCGGCGCGGACGAGTCCGTGCTGACCGGTGAGGGGCGCGTCGCCGGCCGGCGGCTCGCCTTCGCCGTGGGCGAGTTCGCGTTCCTGGGCGGCTCGGTGGGCCAGGAGGCGACCCGCCGCCTGGTCGCGGCGATCCGCCGCGCCACCCGGGAGCGGCTGCCGCTGTTCGCCGCACCTGCGTCCGGCGGCACCCGGATGCAGGAGGGCACGGCGGCCTTCGTCGGCATGACCGCCGTCGCCGCCGCCCTCACCGAGCACCGGGCGGCCCACCTGCCCTACCTCGTCCATCTGCGGCATCCCTGCACGGGCGGCGTCCTGGCCTCGTGGGGGTCCCTGGGCCAGATCACCACCGCCGAACCCGGCGCGCTCATCGGCTTCCTCGGCCCGCGCGTCCACGAGGCCCTGCACGGCGAGCCCTTCCCGGCGGGCGTCCAGAGGGCGGAGAACCTCCACCGCGTCGGCATCGTGGACGCCGTCCTGCCCCCGGACCTCCTCCGCGACCGGCTCGCCCGCACCCTGGCCCTGCTCGCCTCTCCCGGCCCCTACTGCCTGGCCGACCGCCCACCGGACCGGGACAGCCCGACCGGCCACCCACCGGACCCCGACCGCACAACCGACCACCCGGCCGACCGCTCACCGCACTGCGCGGTCCGGCACCGAGGCCACGGCACCGCGGGGCCGGAGGCCCACCGCGCCCCGGCGCCCGCCGCCGTGGCCACCGATCCGTGGGAGTCGGTGCTGCGCACCCGCGCGGCCTCCTGGCCTTCGGTGCATGACCTGCTCGCCTCGGCCGCGGAGTTCGTGGAGCTGCACGGCACCGGGGAGGGCGAGCGCGACGACGCCGTCGTGCTCGGGCTCGCGCGCTTCGCAGACCGCTCCTGCGTGGTGGCGGGCCACGACCGCCGCGCGCCGCGGACCGTCGGCCCGGCCGGGCTGCGGACCGCACGCCGGGGTGTCCGGCTGGCCGCCGAATGGCGTCTGCCGCTCGTGACAGTCGTCGACACCGCCGGAGCGGAGCTGAGCCCGTCGGCCGAGGAGGGTGCGCTCGCCGGGGAGATCGCGCGCTGCCTGACCGACCTGAGCGCCCTGCGGGTGCCGCGGGTGGGCCTGCTGCTCGGGCAGGGAGCCGGTGGCGCCGCGCTGGCGCTGTTCGTCGCGGACCGGGTGATCGCCGCGGAACACGCGTGGCTGGCCCCGCTGCCGCCCGAGGGCGCCTCGGCAGTGGTGCACCGCGACACCGCCCACGCGGCCCGGATCGCCGCGGACCAGGGCATCACGGCGCCCGAGCTGCACCGCCGGGGTCTGGTGCACCGGCTCGTCCCGGACGGCGCGGACCTCGCCGCGCGCCTGGCCGAGGCGGGCGCCGAGGAGCTGCGCGGGCTGTGACGGCGCCCGGCGCCCCACCGGCGCCGGCGCGGCACCGGCGTCGGCGTCGCTACGCGGGCTGTGACAGCAGCCGGCGCAACGCCGGCGTCGGCGTCGCGCTCCGCTTCAGCGGCTCGACGACGTACTGCGCCTCGACCGCCTCCACGTGCGGCGCCCAGGAGGCGCCGGCCAGGTAGTCCAGCAGCGCGTCCTTGGACGGCTGGGTCACGTGCACCAGCAGCTGCTGCTCACCGGTGACCACGGCGGCGTACCGCACCAGGGGCGAGTCCACCGCCAGCCTCCCGACGCGCTCCAGGGCGTCGGGGCGGACCCGGAGCCACAGCAGCGCCTCCACCGGCAGGCCCAGCAGCGCCGGTTCCACCGAGGCCCGGATGCTCACCACGCCGGCCTGCGACAGGGCCTCCACGCGCCGGCGTGCCGTGGCCTCCGAGACGCCCGCCAGGGCGGCCAGCTCCTCGTGGGTGCGGCGCCCGTCCTGGGCGAGGCCGGCCACGATGGCCCGCTCCTCGGGGTCGAGTTCGACCTCCGGCACGCCCACCGCGTCGTCCGGGGTCGGGAAGCGGCGCAGCTGCGCCGCCTCCTGGGGAGTGAGGATGCCCGGATGCCATTCGTGCACCGTGCGGAAGTACCGCAGCACGGGGCACACCTGCTGCCCCGTCAGGCCGGGCAGGGCAGGCAGGTCCTCCAGCATCAGATCCGCCAGCCGTCCCGGCGGGCACTGCAGCTCGGCCACGCAGTCCGAGGAACCGGAGACGACATAGGTGAAGATCGTGTCCGTGCGCCGGGCGACGGCCAGGGCGGCCTCCCGGGTGGCGTCGGGCCGGCAGCGCAGCCGTACGACGACGGTGTCCCCGGAGGGCACCAGGGCGGTCACCGTGACCAGCCGGTTCTCCAGCAGCCGCAGCCCGCGCCGGGCGACGGTGCGCTCCGGCTCGCCGAGCACCCGCGCGATGCGCCGCCAGGAGGCCCGGCCGTCGATCTGCAGGGCCGCGATGATCCGCCGGTCGAGATCGTCGACCGGCACGTCGGGAGAACTCACGAGGACACAGCCTAACGAGGCTGCTCAGCGGCGGCGCGGGGACCGAGGAGGGCGGCGGCGACCGGCCCGGCGTCCGCACGATCGCGCACGGAGCCGACACGCCGTCAAAGCCCTGCCGCCCCCTCACCGTGGGCAACACGATCCGCACCGTTGACAACACCACCCCCCTGACAGGAAAGTTTCACCGCGCACGGCAAGTCCCGAAAGATACTTTCAGACGGTACGACGGGAGGCCTCACGATGACCGACGGCACGGCGGACAGAGACCAGCGCGGGCTGACCCGCCGCCAACTGGGCCGCGTCACCCTGCTGATGGGCGGCGCCCTGGGCCTGGCCGCCCTGCCCCTGGGACCGGCCGCGGCGGCCACCGCGTCGCCGCCCACCGCGTCCCGTCCCACCCTGCGGCACGGCTCGCCCGAGCGCGCCGGGCTGCTCTCCGCCCACCTGGACCGACTCGTCACCGACGCCAAGGCGTTCCTCGGCCCCTCCCCCAAGCACCCCTGGTACGCGGGTGCCGTCCTGCTCGCCGGCCGCGGCGGCACCGTCGCGCTGCACGAGCCGATCGGCATGGCCGTGCGCTACGCGGCGTACGACGACAAGACCGACACCGGCGTGGAGTTCCCGCCCGAGCAGCAGATCCCGGCGACCCGCGACACGGTCTACGACCTGGCCTCCCTGTCGAAGCTGTTCACCTCGCTGCTGGCCGTGCAGCAGATCGAGCGCGGCACGCTGGAGCTGGAGGGAAAGGTCGCCGCGTACCTGCCCGACTTCGCCCGCGCCGGCAAGCAGGACGTGACGATCCGCCAACTGCTCACGCACACCTCCGGCTTCCAGGCCGACCTGCCGCTGTACGACGCGCCGACGTACGAGCAGAAGCTGGAGATGATCTGGAACGAGGCGCCGCTGCACCCGCCGGGCACCGCGTACCTGTACTCCGACCTGAACATGATCTCCATGCAACTGGTCCTGGAGAAGATCACCGGCCGCACCCTGGACGTGCTGCTGGCCGAGGAGATCACCGGACCGCTCGGCCTGCGCCGCACCCGGTACAACCCGCCCGCCTCCTGGAAGCCGTTCATCGCCGCCACCGAGGACGCCCGCAGGCCCTGGTCGGCGCTGGACCGCGGCCTGGTGTGGGGGGAGGTGCACGACGAGAACGCCTTCAGCCTGAACGGGGTGGCCGGGCACGCGGGCGTGTTCTCCTGCGCCTGGGACCTGGCGGTGCTGGCCCGTACGCTGCTCAACGGCGGCGTCTACGGCCGCGCGCGCATCCTGCGGCCGGAGTCGGTGGAGTTGATGTTCACCGACTTCAACACCGCCTTCCCCGGCGACAACCACGGCCTGGGCTTCGAGCTGTACCAGCACTGGTACATGGGCGCGATGGCGACCCCGCGCACCGCGGGGCACACCGGCTTCACCGGCACCTCGCTGGTCCTGGACCCCACCACCGACTCGTTCCTGATCATCCTCGGCAACTCCGTGCACCCGGTGCGCACCTGGCGCTCCGGCTCCGCGCCCCGGGTCGCCGCCGGCACCGACCTGGCGCGGGCCGTGGCGGTCCGCCCGGACCGCGGCCGCACGGCCTGGTTCTCCGGGACGGCGAGCGGCACCACGGCCACGCTGGCGCTGCCCGCGCTGGACACCTCCGGGGGCGACGCGCGGCTGCGGTGCTCCCTGTGGTGGGACACCGAGCCGGAGTCGGACGTGCTCGTCCTGGAGGCCAGCTCCGACGGGGGCGCCACCTGGCAGCCGGTCCCGTTCACCACCACGCGCCGCGGCGAGCGGCCGCAACAGCACCCGACGGGCACGGCCACCGGGTTCTCCGGCCGCGTCTGGCACCGGCTCGCCGCCGGCCTGCCGCCCGCCCGGAGCCTGCTGCTGCGCTGGCGGTACACGACGGACCGCCTGTACGTGGGCCGTGGCGCCTACGTCGACGCCCAGCGCGTCGAGACGGGCCGCCGGGTCCTGTTCGACGAGGCCCGCCCGGCGGACGCGGCCCGGGTGACGGCGACGGGCTGGACGGCGTCGGCGGACTGAGCCGGGCCGGTCGGCAGCCGGCTTCGGCCTGCGGCGCCTCCTCGCTCGGCGCGCACCCCCCGGACTCGGGGCGGGAAGCCCTCACTCGGTGTGCACGTCGTCGCTCGGTGTGCCGCCGGCCGGCCGGTCCTCCTCCGGCTGCCCGGTGAGTTCGGTCGCGAGGTGGTAGGCGACGGTGACGCGGCGGTAGTCCCGGCCCGCGGCGACCGTGTCGGGAAGCCCGACGCGCTCGCTGCGGGACACCGACTCGCGCTTGCCGGTGCCGGGGAAGCGGACGGCGGTCCGGGGTTCCTCCGCGAAGCGGAGACGTTCCGCCCGGACCGTGGCCCGGAACGAGATCTCGGGCTGCGGTCCGTGTGTTCAGGGCGGCTCGTCGCGGCCCGTGCTCCGGCGGTGCGTGGGCCGCGACGGCTCCCGCCGCTCCTTCGCACGGATCCGGCGGGCACGGGCGCCGCCCTGGCTCCGGGCGACAGGCCCCCGGTCACCGCCGACCGTGCGACGCGCGTCCTCGACGGCACCTTCGGCCGGGCCCTCGGCCGCATCGCCGACGCCCTCGACAGCCCCTCCGGCGACCTCCCCGGCGTCCTCCACAGCCGCCCCGGCATCCCCGCCGACGTCCTCGACGGC
>NZ_LR732550.1 GCF_902506575.1 Streptomyces mexicanus
GTCACCGGCGGCCGGGCTCACTCGCACTCGGTGCCGCCCTCGCGGGGCAGGTACGCGGGGCTGACCGCCTCGGCGACGGCCCGGCCGCCGGTGACCGGGCCGTTGGCGCTCCACGGCCGGCCGGCTCACCCCGCCCTCGCGCAGGTGCAGCCCCCGCCCGGACACGGTCTCCCGCCCGGCCGCGTACGCCAGCACCTTCTCCACGTCGTGCGGCCCTTCGTACAGCCGCGGCACCAACGGCAGCCCCCCGTCGACGAGTTCGGCGGTTCTGCCCTACGACGAGCGCCGGACGCACCCGTACCGGAGCAGTCCCTCTGTCACCAACTGAGCGTTGGAGGACGCCGGTTGCCCGTCCGGCAGGAGCAGCGTGTCCGCCAGGCCGATCCGGGCGGCGAGTCCCAGCCGGCCCGCCAGGCGCAGCACCGGCCAGGTGCCGGCCTGCTCGCCGTGCAGCAGCACCGGCCGGCCGTGTGCGCCGCCCAGCTCGGCGAGCAGGGCGTGCGCGGACGCCTGGGCCGTCTCCGGGGCCGGGTCCGCCACCTCCGCCACCACCCGCAGCACCCGCGGACCCAGTGGCGAGGCCGCGAGGCGGGCGGCGCCGTCCGTGCCGGACCGGATGCCCGCCTCCACGCCCACGCCCAGCCCGAGCAGGGCGGCGGCCACGTCCTCGGCGCCCGGCTCGTGCCAGGGGACCGAGGCGAAGTCCGGCAGCACCGTCCAGCCGCGCACCCGCTCCCGGCGGGCCACCGGATCGGGCTCCGCCCGGGCGCCCGCGGCCACCCCGACCGGCACGGACACCCGGGCTCGCAGCGCCGTCACGGTCGCCGCCACCACGCGCGGCGAGACGCTCTCGCGCCCGCACGGCGTCCTGGGGTGGACATGGATCTGCGTGCCGCCCGCCGCGACCGCCCCGGCGGCGGACTCGGCCAGCGCCTCGGGCGAAAGCGGCACCACCGCGCCGTCCGCCGCCGTGCGGGACCCGTTGAGACAGACCTGCATCACCGGTCACTTCCCCCGTTCCCGTTCGCCGTGCCCCCGTTCTCCGTTCCCCGTGCCCCGATCGGTGTGCGCCGCTCCCCGGCCCCCGTTCGGCGTTCCCGCG
>NZ_LR732551.1 GCF_902506575.1 Streptomyces mexicanus
GGCGTCGTGCCCCGGGGCGCCGGTCCGTCGGGGTTTGGCCCGGGGTGCGGCCCGCCAGAGATGAGGAGGGGAGGCGCGACAGACGGGAGGCAGGCACGTGCTGGTGGTGTCCGAAGAGGTACGGGAGGCGCTGGCCGCGCGCCGTCCCGTGGTGGCCCTCGAGTCCACGATCATCGCGCACGGGCTGCCGCGCCCGCGCAATCTCCAGGTGGCACGGGAGCTGGAGGAGGCGGTACGCCAAGAGGGCGCTGTACCGGCGACGATCGCGGTCCTGGACGGCCGGCCGCACATCGGCCTGGGCAAGGAGCAACTGGAGCGGGTCGCGAGCGAGGACGGCATCCGCAAACTGGGCCACCGGGACCTGCCACCGGCCGTGGCCGGCGGGGCGAGCGGGGCGACGACGGTGTCGGCCACGGCGCTGCTGGCCTCCCTGGCGGGCGTCCGGGTCTTCGCGACGGGCGGTCTGGGCGGGGTGCACCGCCAGTGGACGGTCACCCAGGACGAGTCCGCCGACCTGGGCCTGCTGGCCCGCACCCGGATCACGGTGGTGTGCGCCGGAGTGAAGTCGATCCTGGACGTACCGGCCACCCTTCAGCGCCTGGAGACACTGGGGGTGACGGTGGCCGGTTACGGCACGGACCGCTTCCCGGGCTTCTACCTGTCCGACTCGGGCCATCCGGTGGACTGGACGCTGACCACCCCCGAGGAGGTGGCTGAGGTCATGCGGGCGCAGAACACGCTCCGGATGCCCGAGTCGGCGCTGATCGTCGCCAACCCGGTGCCGGAGGAGGAGCAGCTGGATCCCGAGCTGCACGCGCGCGTGCTCGCCGACGCGCTGCACGCGTGCGAGGCGGAGGGCGTCACGGGGCAGGCGGTCACGCCGTTCCTGCTCGACTACCTCGTGCGGCACACGGACGGCGCCTCGCTGCGCGCCAACCTGGCGGCCGTACGCGGCAACGTACGGCTCGCGGCGCGCATCGCGACCGCTTGGACGCGGATGTGACGGCGGGTCGGGCCGCGGGGGCCGAGCCCGCCGCCGTGCCCGCCGATGCGATGG
>NZ_LR732672.1 GCF_902506575.1 Streptomyces mexicanus
CGCCACACCCACCCCCGCCTCGCCGCCGCATGCGACGCGCGCCGCAGGTCGGCGTTGCGGCTGCCGGCCTGTGTGGTCCGCGCCTGCGGCGGTGACTGGGGGTTCGGTGCCGCGCGGGAACCGGGTGGAGGTACGCGTACGTGGGCGGTCCTGCCCAGGGCGGGAGCCCGGGCGGATCAGGTGGGACGGCACAGGGAGGGGTGACGGGGCTCCACCCGCTTTCGTCGTGGAGCTTCAAGCTCTTGCGGGTGCCGTCCTTGCGACAGCCTCGCGAACAAGCATTCGGACCTCCTCGTCACCGATGGACATCACATACTCGGCGAAGCGCTGCCCCTCGGGCCCCGGTGCACGGTGGATGAGCGTGACGGCATGCCGCAGCGCACGCGGCGACGAACTCACGCTCAGCCCGCGCTGGGTGAGTTCGACCGCCAGCGGCACGTCGACCCTGGCCGCACCGACAGCCAGGTCGACGAGCTGGGTGGTCAGGTCGAACGACCGCTTCCCGCCGTCCGCGATGAACCGGACCCCGCGTTCCACGACGTCCCGAACGTCATCCAGGAGCAGCATGAGCGTGTCATCGTCGATGATCTCGCCGAGTTCGTCCTCGAAGTATTCGCGGTCGGCGAGCCGAACGAGTGCGCGCAATACCTCGACGCGCTGTTCCTTGGTGCCCTTCTCGGCGACCATGTCCCTCTCGCCGGCGGCTGTCGCCAGCTGAGCAAATGTGCTGTCCACAGAGAACTTCCGGTCGATCAGCACGCCGTACCACGGGGCGTTCTTCGGATCCGCCGCAGCTCGGAGCACAGCTTCGTAGCCTTGCGGCTCGGCCCACGTGGTCAGGGCGAGGCAGGCGAGGAAGCGTTCGGACTCCGGTGCCGCCGGGTCGTTCATCAACTGGATGATGCCGGGGACGCGTTCCCGGTATCTGGGGTCGTCGAATGCGTCGAGGATGACGTCGTCGATGTCATCCGTAGGATGACCGTCGAAATCCGTACGGAGCAATTCCTGGAGACGTGTCATCTTTCTGACCTCCTGCCTGATCCAGCGGACCATCAGGTCTCGAACTCGCCGACCCAAGTCCCCTCCAACAGTGCCTTGGGGAGGTATGCGGACTCGACGTCGATCGGGAATCCCGCATCGTAGGCGAGGCAGGCGACGGCAAGCGGACCGAGAGCGATGGTCCCGTTGAGGTCACGAGCCCGATCTTCGGATGCGGTCCAGTAGGACTTGTGCAGTGCGAGGGCTTCCGCGAGTGTCCTGTTGAACCCTTCATGATCTCTGCGGATAAAATAAGAGAAAAGATTGATGGGTTGATAGAGGATGTTCTGAAGAAGATCTCGCGGTGCAACAGTGGCAATCTCTGGATACGATGCCTCGATCGCGGACTGGATTATGTCGAGAAGTCCGGGACGTTCCAGCCAGTATGCTTGAAGTGCGTCCACCCATCTGTATACGTACTCGTCACCGTGTGCGCCAGATGCGCGGAGCAGCTCGATAGGAACATTGCACATGGCGTTCATGCGCTCCTGGTCCCGGCAGACGATGATGAACCAAAGAGTTGTCAACCAATTTCCCGCATTGGCGTAGGACTGCGGCCCCGTCGCCTGCACGCTGCGAATCTCATCCATGATCCGGCATTCAACGACGTCGTGCGTGGTTTGTGCCGCTGCAAATGCGGCCGTTCCTACCTGCATCGCGCAGACAACTGCTTCCCAAGTTTCCAACTCGGTCGCATCCGGATCGAGTGCGAGACGAGCCTGAGCCATTGTCAATGTCTCATCCAGGGTCAGTGCGAAGATGGCAGGCGATTGCCCAAGGCTGCCAAGACTGTCCTCCAGGTCCTCTGCCAGGACCTGCACCGCTGCTGCGTCAACTGCCTCTGGCCTGACATGTCGCGTTACTCGTGTCATCACTCCTGCTCGCCTCCTGCAACGCTTCCGTCAGTAACCGAGTACGTCTTCGACGGGTTTCATGGCAGCGAACAAGAACCCGTCCGTCGCGCCATCACTTCGCCTCCCTGTCCACCGCGTCCAGGACCAGTGGGTCCACCTGCACGATAGGTGCCCGTGAGAGGTGAGCGTGCCAGGTGCGGAGCGGTACACGTCGCAACGCGAAGTCGGCCACTCCGTTCTCGACGAAGAACACACCGCCCGTTCGTACAGCACAACGAGCGGCTCATAGGGATCCGGCAGGTCCGGGAGCCTCACCTGAGTGGAATCCTGGAGTTCGGCCCAGTGAACGGCCGCACGGCACATGCGCCGGGCGATGAATTCCGGAATGTTTTCTTCGGTGAATTCGTTCAGTCGCTCGATCAAACCAGGATCGGCGCGCACCGAAGGATCGATGCGTTCCGCTATATTGAAGAACGGCCAGCGTTCAGTTCCCCCCAGGAAATGTACCCACAGGGCAGTCCGGCGAAGAAATTCGCGCATCAGCAGGGTTCGAGATGCTTCATGCTTGTCCCCTGTGGCATAGTCGGTCCAGTTGATGACGGTCAACCGATCGACCATCGACTCCGCCGAACCCATTCGCGTCACAGGGTCGTTCCACGGTCGCCCTTCAGAACCGCTGCCGCCTCCGGGTCGGCGGGGCAGCACTTTGATATTGTTCTCGGCATCACGGATACCGGACAACGTGATCCCCCGGGCCTCTCTGCTCGATTGCCGCGCGGACGTCATCGCGAGCGGTGCCTGGTCGGCTGCGCACGCCTCGCCCCCGCGCGCGCCGTTACGGGGTGCCGCGCAGGTGTCGCAGCAGGGTTTCGAAGGCGGACCAGCCCTCGACCGACTCGCCGTCCCCGAGGGGGTAGTAGTAGCCGGGCCTGGTCGCGGCGCCGAGTCGTACGGGGCTGGTGGTGAGCGGTGGGCGGGCGGCGATGGCGGGGCCCGCCTCGGCGACTTCGGTGGGGCCGAGGGCGTAGCCGAACGGCACGGGTGGCCGTTCGAAGTGCGGCGGCACGGTGAGGTCGGCGCGGGCCTCGCGCCGTTGCGCGAGGAGGGGGCGCAGGTTGTGCCGTGCGGTGAGTTCGGCGGCAAGGTCCGCCACGGCGGACACCGGCGGCTTCTCGCCGTCGCGGAAGCCGACGGCGGGGGTGACGTCCTCCTCGACTCCCTCCGGTGTGCGCAGCACGCGCAGGGTGGCGAGGGCGGGCCGGTCGGCCGAGCCGACGACGACGGTCCAGGTCGGCCGGGGCGCGCGTTCGTAGGCCAGGTCGGTGAGGTGGCGCCGGGACCAGGGCAGGTTGGCGGGTTCGGCGGTGCCCCAGCCGGTGGGGAGTTCGCCGGCGAGGGACTGCCAGGCGGCTTCCAGGGCGCCGCCGAGGACCAGATGGGCCTCGGGCTGGTGGACGGTGCGGAAGCGCAGGAGGAGCTGGCGTTCGCCGGTGCGGGCGGCGTTCGCGAAGGCCGACGCGAGCGGGGTGTGGCCGTCGGAGTCCTCGGCGGTCCGGAAGGCGCCGTCCCGCCAGCGCAGGACGGCGCCGGTGAGGCCGTCGTAGTAGCCGCAGTCGGGGTCCTGGACGACCCAGCGCGTGGGCGGGCCGGTGAGCGCGGTGCCGGTGGGCAGGGAAAGACGGCAGTGGCGCGGTGTGACGATCTGCAGGGCGCGCTCGCTCTGCAGGGCGGCCCGCAGGGCCTCGGACAGCCAGCCGGTCATGGCGATGACGGGCCGGTCCTGGAGGACCACGGCGACCTTGTCGGTGAGCACGTCGACGGCGGGCTGTGCGGCGGCGGGGGTGGGGACGGCCGTGATGCCGGAGGTGTCGACGGGGTGGGACGGGTCGTCGGCGCCGGGCGCGTCCGGCGGCCAGACGGTGCCGCCCAGCAGGGCCGTGAGGCGCGCGGCGAAGGCCCCGGCGAGGCGTTCGGCGCCGGGCACCGCGGTGGAGGCGCGGGCCTCGGTCCACCACTGCTGGGTGCCGTCGATGCCCGTGGCACCCAGCAGCCGCCGGGCTTCGCCCGGCACGTGGAGCTGCAACGGAGCCTCGATCGAGACGAGGGGGCGCCCCTCCGCGTCGCACAGCTGGACGACCGCTCCCTCGGCGGCGGACCGGACATGCAGATCGGGGCCGCCGGCGAGCAGACCGGCCAGGACGCTCCACGCATCCGGCATGCGCTCCGTCAGCGCGATCACGTCTTTGGTCATGCGGAGTGCCCCGTCTTTTCCTCTTGGTCGGTCGTCGGTCGCTTGCCCGGGTGCCGGTACGCGGCCCGCGCGTTCACACCCTGTCCACCGTCAGCCTCGTTCTGTGATCGATCCGCTTCCGACGATCCCGACGAGTCACCGGGCCCGAGGACCTGCCGGCGGTGCTGACACGCGTGGAGTCGCCCGTCGGGCGAGGGTGCGGCCCGGGTCAGGGGGTGAGAACTTCCACTCGCGCTCCGCGCTCGTTCAGCCAGACCTCGAGGTCCCGGCCATTGAGTTCCCGCACTCCTTCGGCCCCGGCCACACGGGCAGGGCCGAAAACGGTGCCCGTCAACCCCTCGACGATGCTCCGGTCGTCCAGGAACACCTTGAAAGAAGTCTCCTGGACCGTCGCATGGGACAGGTCCGCGCCGTACAGCTTTGTCTCCAGCAGGGCCGCACCGTGCAGCCTGCTCTCTCGCAGGCTTGCCCCGGAGGCGTCGACGCCCCAGAGCTCCGCACTGCCCAGATCCGCGCCGTCCAGGTTGGCTCCGGTCAAGGAGGCCTCGTCGAGGACAGCCTTCACGAGGCCGGCGCCGGAGAGGTCGGCCTCGGCGAGGACGGCCGACTCCAGGTGAGCGCGATAAAGGTCGCAGCCGGAGAGATTGGCCTTGCGCAGGACCGTCTCCGTCAGCAATCCGTTCGCGAGGTCCGCTCCCGAGATGTCGGCGCCGGTCAGGTCGAGCCCTGCCACGTCCAGGAGGGCATCCTCCTGAGCCGCCCAATCCTTCAGAACCGCCGCCGCCTCCGGGTCGGCGGGCAGCACCTTGATCCTGTTCTCGGCATCACGGGTACCAGACAACGTGATCCTCCCAGCCTCTCTGCTCAATTATCGCTCGGACGTCATCGATCGCTGCCTGGTCGGCGTTGCGCATGTCCAGGATGACCGTGCGCTTCTTGACGACGATCTGGTCCTCGAGTTTGGCGACCCACCTGCCGTTGTTCGCCGGGTCGTAGGCGCCCTTGAACGGCTGCGACTTGTCCCGGACGTTGTTGAGCGGAGGCCAGTCGGAGTGCACACCTTTGATGTCGTAGAAGACACCCGTGCTCGGGGAGTAGAGATCGCCCTGATTGGCCCCTGGCGGGCGCTGAATGTCCTGGGGAACCTTTCCTTTTTCACGGAGATCCAGGGCGACGCGGGCTTCGTCCATTTCGGACGGCTTCACCTTGCCCTTGTGGTCCGGGTCCTGCTTCAGGACATCGAAATCCTCGCGGTGCCGCTGCTCGACCTCTTGGAGGTGCTGCTCATAGGCCGCTTTTTCCTCCGGCGTCATCGCGATCGGCGGCTCGTTCGACGGTACATGGCCACCCGGGCCGTGCTGCCCCTCACCCACCTCGCTGTGACCGGTCGGACCGGTGTGGCCGTGGCCGTGCCCGCCACTGCCGGGCGGCGTGTGGCCACTTCCGCCGACAGGCTGCGTGCCATGCGTGTCCTGCACCGTCGATTCGCCGCCAGGGCTTCCGGTGTGACCTGTGTGGGCGGTGTTGTCGTGCCCGCCACCGGAATGGCCGGTGTTGCCCGTTCCGCCGCCGTCCGAGTGCATCGACGGCGAGTGGGAGGTGCCCTCGGCCCCGCTGCCGCCGCCCACGTGCGCCGGGACCCGCTGGTCCGCGTGGAGCGGTGTGTGCGTGGGCTGGGACAGGTGCGGCGGCGGTGTGATTTCGTGGCGCGCGGCGCGTTCCGCGGCCGAGGACTCGACCGGGATCGGGTCCTGGTGCGGCTTGCCCTCCGGGGTGAGCATGGTGCCGTCCTCGTGGAGGACCGTGCCGTCCGGGAAGCGGACGGACTTGTCCGAGACGCTGACCGGGCCGTGCGTGTGGGGCGTGTCCGCGCCGTGGAGGAAGTCGTCGGCGGCACCGGAGTGGAGTTCCTTCAGGCCCGCCATCATGTCGCCGACCTTGAGCTTGGCGAAGCCCGCGCCCTTGGCGACGTACGTCATGGGGTCCACGAGCCTGCCGGTCTTGCCGAAGGCGTCGGCGACCTTGGCGACGCGGCCTGCCGCGGAGGCCCCCTCACCCGCCTCGCCGGCCTTGGCGGCCAGGGACCCGGCCTTGCCGAGCTTGAGGAAGGTTCCGGCGCCGAGGGTGAGGAGGTTGAAGGTGACGGTCCCGCCCGCGCGGGCGGGGTTCGTCCCCCACTCGTCGTAGGCGATGAGGGACTTGCCGAAGTCGCGCAGGGCCTTCTTCTGGCGGTCGGTGTCGCTGTGGTCGGCGGGGCCGAACATCTTGTCCATGGCCCAGTCGTACGGCGTCATGATGTACGCGCTGACGCCGCCGAAGACGTCCCCGATGCCCTTCCACGTCTTGGTGAAGGTGTCCCAGTCGAAGACGTTGACCATGTGGCCCAGGCCCTTGATGGTGCCCCAGACACCGTCGACGAAGAAGCCCTTGAGGGCGCCGCCCACGTTGTCCTTGGTCCAGTGCCAGGCGGCGGCCAGGCCGGTGTACTCGCGTTCGTCGACCTTGCCCCAGGGGGTGTCGTCGGCCTTGGCCGCGTCGTCGGCGGTGAAGCCGTACATGCCCTTCTTGTGCGAGCCGTCGTCGGGGATCCAGCGCGTGCCGTCGACCTGGCCGTCGATCTTCGTGGCGGTCGCGCGCTCGAGTTCCTGGAACTCGCCCCAGACCCGGCCGATCTCGTGGACCAGGTGCGCGTTCTTGTCGATGTTCTTCTGGTCCTTGCGCCAGTCGTCGTCCCCCTCGATCGACTGGCGGAAGGCGGCCGCCTCGCTCCTGAGCTGGTCCATGCGCTGGACGAGGGGCCGGGCGTCCTTGGCGAAGGCCGACAGGGCGCCGCTGACGGTCTCCAGCTTGTCGGCGAAGGCGTCGGCCTTGTCCCGGACCGGGAGAGTGGTGTGGAAGAGCTGGTCGGCTTCCGGGGCGCTGTAGCAGGAGGTCAGGCCCTGGAAGTCGTTGTGGACGTCCCGGCCGGTGTCGCGGATGTCGGACGCGGTCTTTTTCAGCGCGCCGGCGTCCTTTTCCAACTGGTCAAGGTCACCGCTGAATTCGGGTATGTCGCTGAGATCGCCGATCACTTGCCCTTGTCCCCCTCCGCCTTGACCGGGGGAAGCTTCGGGTCCGGAATGGCGTCGTGCTGGGCGTTGGCCGCCATCCTCAGGTCACCGGAGACGTACTCGTGGGTGGCCTGCGCCGCTCCGGCGATCGACTTGGCGGCGCGGGCGGGGAGATAGCGCAGGTCGTCGAACGTCTTGTCCGCGAACTCCTGCAGCGCGGCGGCGACGGGGCCCGGCGTGCCGCTCTTGGGCTTCGCCCCGGGGGCCATCGTGCCGGCCGACTTGGCGGCGCTCGCCAAGGCGTTGGTGTACGCCGTGAACTCGCCCTCGAACTTCCCCGCCGTGTCCTCGGTCTTGCCGAGGACCCCCCGGACGGATTCGACTTGGATGTCCCACTTGGACACGAACAACCCCGTTGTGTGGTGCGCCGAACGACGCCGTCGGCCGACACTTCCGGCCGACCGCATCGCCTGCGGTCTTCGCCTGCGAACTACTCGAACATGTCTGGTGAACGCCTGTTGAGAAGCATAAAGGTCGCTCTTCCTGCGAAGTCGACAGGCGTGTAACGGGTTTGTGCGGCACCGGGAGCCGGCGTGGGGGCTGCGGGCGGGGGCGCGGGTGGGCGGGGGGGGCGGGGCGGGGGGGGCCCGCCTGTCAGTGACCGCCTGTCAGTGGCCGTACTGGTAGAACGGCCGGACGGTGTCCCTCATCCAGGTGGCGACCGGGTCGTCGGTGACGTCCAGCAGGACGAGGTTGACCGGCCAGGCGACCGGG
>NZ_LR732552.1 GCF_902506575.1 Streptomyces mexicanus
TCCAAGCAGGCCCGGGCGGCGCCCCCTCCGGGGCGCCGCCCGGGCCTGCTTGGATGGTCGGCATGAGCGCTGCAGACGAGATCCTCGACATCGTCGACGAGCAGGACCGGGTGGTCGGGCAGTCCCCGCGCGGCGAGGCCTACGCCAAGGGGCTGCGGCACCGCTGCGTCTTCATCGAGGCCCGCGACGCCGCCGGCCGCCTCTTCGTGCACCGCCGCACACCGACGAAGCTGGTCTTCCCCTCCCTGTACGACATGTTCGTCGGCGGGGTCGTCGGGGCCGGCGAGACCTACGACGAGGCGGCCCTGCGCGAGGCCGAGGAGGAACTGGGGGTGACCGGGCTGCCCCGGCCCGAGTACCTGTTCAAGTTCCTGTACGACGGCGGTCCCGGACGCACCTGGTGGTCGGCGGTGTACCAGGTCCGCTGCGACCTGCCGGTGCGGCCGCAGGTGGAGGAGGTGGCCTGGCACGCCTTCCTGCCCGAGGAGGAGGTGGAGCGCCGGCTGGGCGAGTGGGAGTGGGTGCCGGACGGCCTGGCGGCCTACGAGCGGCTGCGGGCGTACCGCTCGGCACGGTGAGGGCGCCCCGGCCACCGCGCACCGCCCCCGAGGCCGTCCGGGCTTCCGCGTGGGTAAGGTCCCTCGCGTGATCGACTTCGTACGGAACGTCCGCTTGTGGTTCGCTCCCGAGGACATCAGGGCGGAGGGACGCACCCCGGACTACCGTTTCTCGCTGGCCAACGAGCGCACCTTCCTCGCCTGGCTGCGCACCGCGCTGGCGCTGATCGGCGGCGGTTTCGCGGTGGACCAGTTCCTGCCGGGCCTGCGCTGGGCCTGGCGCATCGGCCTGGCGCTGGCGCTGCTCGCGGCGGGCGTGCTGTGCTCGCTGCGCGCGGTCAACCACTGGGTGCGGTGCGAGCGGGCGATGCGCCGGGGCGAGGACCTGCCCGCCTCCCGCTTCCCGGCCCTGCTGAGTCTCGTCGTCGCGGTGGTGGCCGTGGCGATGGTCGTGGTCGTCCTCGCCGGCTGGGCGGGATGAGCGGGGCGCGGGTGCCGGGCGCGGAC
>NZ_LR732633.1 GCF_902506575.1 Streptomyces mexicanus
CCGCTCCCCCGTCCGCGGAGGGCAGGGCGCCCGCCGCATCCCCGGCGCGAGCGGCCGCCGTCACGGACGCCCTCGCGGAGGGAGCCGTGCGGCAGGTGGTCACCCGGCACGCCCGGCAGGCGCTGCTCTCCGGCCAGTGCCACGTCACCCTGGAACCCGTCCCGCCGCGCCGCGGCCCGGCCGGCGGCCACCGTCCCGGGCGCTCCCGGCTGCGCACCTTCGTCCCGCTGTTCGACGGCTCGGGCCGCACGCTCGGCGTGTGCTACGCCGCCCTCGACGTCACCGGCCAGGACCCGGCCCGCGAGCGGCTGGCCCTGGTCAACGCGGCCGGAGCGCACATCGGGACCACGCTGGACCTGGACCGGACGGTGCGGGAGCTGGCGGAGGGCATGGTGCCGCAGGTCGCCGACTTCGTGGCGATCGACCTCCTGGACGCGGTGACCGAGGCGGCGGCCCCGGCCGACCGTGCGGCGTCCGGCGGGCCCACGCTGCGCCGTGCGGCGCACCTGTCGATCAGGGAGGACCAGCCCGAGGTGATCGTGGCCATCGGCGAGCCCACCCGGTACCCGGCGTGCTCCCCGCAGCGGCGCTGCCTGGCCACCGGGCTCACCGTGCGGGAGACCGTCGATGCGACGACGCCCTGGCTGGTCCACGATCCGCGGCGCTGGAAGACGATGATCCGGCTCGGCGTGCACACGCATCTGGTCGTCCCGCTGCGGGCGCGCGGCATCACCATGGGCGTGGTGACGCTGCTGCGCTGGCAGAACGCCGCCCCGTTCGACGCGGACGACATGCTCCTGGTGGAGGACCTGGTGGCGCGCGCCGCGGTGTGCGTGGACAACGCCCGGCGTTTCGCCCGGGAGCACCAGGCGGCGCTGACCCTGCAGACCAGCCTGCTGCCGCCCGCGCTGCCCGAGCACAGCGCCGTCGAGGTCGCCCACCGGTACCTGCCGACCGACGCCGAGGCCGGGGTGGGCGGGGACTGGTACGACGTCATCCCGCTGTCCGGCGCCAGGGTCGCGCTGGTGGTGGGCGACGTGGTCGGCCACGGGCTGCACGCCGCGGCCGGCATGGGCCGGCTGCGGGCGGCCGTGCAGACCTTGGCCGACCTCGACCTGGCCCCGGACGAACTGCTGGCGCGCCTGGACGACCTGGTGGTGCGCCTGGCCGAGGAAGCGGAGGCCGCCGACCAGGGCGCGGTGGTCGGCGCGACGTGCGTGTACGCCGTCTACGACCCCATCGCCCGCGAGATCGTGGTGGCGCGTGCCGGGCACCCCAGCCCCGCGATCGCTCATCTGACCGAGCCGGTGGAGTTCCCCGACATCCCGGCGGGGCCGCCGCTGGGGCTGGGCGGTCTGCCCTTCGAGTCGGCGGTGGTACCGGTGGAGGAGGGCAGCGTCCTCGCTCTGTACACGGACGGGCTGATCGAGGCGTCGGACCGGGACGTCGACGTCGGCATGGAACGCCTGTGCTTCGCGCTGGCCCATCCCGACCGGCCGCTGGAGGAGATCTGCGACACCATGGGGCGCACCCTGCTGCCGGCCCGGCCCCGGGACGACGTGGCGTTCCTCGTGGCCCGCACGCACGTGCTCAGCGCCGACCGCGTGGCCTCCTGGGAGGTGCCCGGCGATCCGGCGGCCGTCCCCGCGGCCCGGTCCGCCGCCGTGGCGCAGCTGTCCCGCTGGGGCCTTGAGGACGTGGCCTTCAGCACGGAGCTGATCGTCAGCGAACTGCTCACCAACGCCGTACGGCACGCCTGCGGGCCGATCGGGCTGCGGCTCATCCACGAGCGCGTCCTGATCTGCGAGGTCTCGGACGGTTCGAGCACCTCGCCGCACCTCAGGCGCGCCCGGAGCACGGACGAGGGCGGCCGGGGCCTGTTCCTGGTCGCCCAGATCGCCCAGCGGTGGGGCACCCGGTACTGCGACGAGGGCAAGACGATCTGGGCGGAGCAGCCGCTGCCGCGCGAGCACGGTACGCACCGGCCATGAATCGACACGAGCCGGGCATACAGGTCGCCCGCTGCGGAAGCGCAGTGCTAGAACTGGGAACATGATCGGACGTTCCCGCCGGTCCCGGTCCGAGGCGGCGCCACCGCCCGGCGGCCGGCGGTCAGCTGATCCGTCCACCGGCCCGGGGCCGCGGCGGCCCCCCGGACGCCGCCACGCTCCGTCCCGGAGCCTGGGCACGGTGGCCGCGCAGGTGTTCCTGCTGCAGGTCATCGTGGTGCTGGTGCTGGTCGCCGCGGCGGCCACCGCCCTGGTGCTGCAGTCCCGGTACGACGCCCAGAACGACGCGCGGCAGCGGGTCCTGGCCGCCGCGGAGGCGTTCGCCCACGCACCCGGCACGGCGGCGGCCCTGCGCTCGCCGGATCCGACGCCGCTGCTGCAGCCGTCGGCGGTGCAGGCGCAGACGGGTTCGGGTGTCGACTTCGTCTCCGTGATGAACACCAAGGGGGTGCGGCTGGCCGACAACGATCCCCAGCTCGTCGGCACCCATGCGCAGGACGTCAGCCGGGCCGTGGCGGGCGAGACCTTCATCGACACCTTCCACGGCAAGCCGTCCGACGCGGTGCGCGCCGTGGTGCCGGTGACCGACCCGAGCGGTCGGGTGGTCGGCGTGGTCCAGGCGGGCATCCAGATCCAGACCCTCGGGCATCTGCTCGACCAGCAGGTGCCCATGCTGCTGGGCGCGGCGGCGCTCGCCCTCGCGCTGGCCACCGCGGGCACCGCCCTGGTCAGCCGGCGGCTGCGCCGTCAGACCCACGGCCTGGGCCCGGCCGAGATGACCCGGATGTACGAGCACCACGACGCGGTGCTGCACGCGGTGCGCGAGGGGGTGCTGATCGTCGGCGCCGACGGACGGCTGCTGCTCGCCAACGACGAGGCGCGCCGGCTGCTGCACCTGCCGCCGGACGCCGACCAGCGGCACGTCACCGAGCTGGGGCTGGGGCCGGAGCTGACGCGGCTGCTGGTGGCGGGCGAGATCGCCTCCGACCGGGTGTGCCCGGCCGGGGACCGGTTGCTGGCGGTCAACACCCGGCGGACCGCGCCCTACGGTGACGTTCCCGGCCTGGTGGCCAGCTTCCGGGACACCACCGAACCGCAGGCGCTGGCGGGCCGGGCGGAGGTGGCACGGGGCCGCCTGACGCTGCTGTACGAGGCCGGGGTGCGCATCGGCACCACGCTGGACGTGCGGCACACCGCGCAGGAACTGGCCGAGGTGGCGGTGCCGCGGCTGGCGGACGTGGTGACCGTGGAGCTGCTGGAGTCCGTGCTGCAGGGCGAGGAGCCCACGGGGGCCGTGCACCGGATGCGGCGCACCGCCGTGCGCGGCTCGCGCCCGGACACCCCGCTGCAGCCGGTGGGCGATCTGATCCGGTTCGTCGTGGCCGACACGCGGATGGTGGCGGCGCTGCGGCGCGGCAAGGCCGTTCTCGTACCGGATCTGCACCGGGCGGGGGACTGGCGGGCGCAGGACCCGGAGGGTGCCCGCCGGGTGCTGGAGTCCGGCATCCACTCGCTGATCACGGTGCCGCTCAGGGCGCGGGGCGTGGTGCTCGGCATGGTCAACTTCTGGCGCGGCAGCGGCACGCCGCGGTTCGAGGAGGAGGACGTCGCGGTCGCCGAGGAGCTGGGGGCGCGGGCGGCCGTCGCGATCGACAACGCCCGCCGGTACTCGCGGGAGCACGCGATGGCGGTGACGCTGCAGCGCAATCTGCTGCCCCGGGACCTGCCGGAACAGGACGCGCTGGAGGTGGCGTGGCGGTACCTGCCGGCGCAGTCGGGCGTGGGCGGCGACTGGTTCGACGTGATCCCCCTGCCCGGGTTCCGGGTGGCGCTGGTGGTCGGCGACGTGGTGGGGCACGGGCTGCACGCCGCGGTCACCATGGGCCGGCTGCGCACGGCCGTGCTGAACTTCTCCTCGCTGGACCTGCCGCCGGAGGAGCTGCTGGGGCATCTGGACGAGATGGTGGGGCGGTTGGACACCCAGGCGGCCGGGGACGGCGAGGGATCCATGGTCACCGGGGCGACCTGCCTGTATGCCATCTACGACCCCGTCGGCGGCCGCTGCACCCTGTCGCGGGCCGGGCATGTCGCGCCGGCGGTGGTGGGTCCCGCGGGCCCGGTGGCCCTCCCCCGACTGCCGCCGGCGGCGCCGCCCGGGGGGGGGGGGGGCCCCCGCCGGGCGGGGGCGCG
>NZ_LR732634.1 GCF_902506575.1 Streptomyces mexicanus
CGCCGCGGTGGCGCCCCGGCGTCGCTCGCCCGGGCTGGTCCTGGCCGGCACGAGCCTGGGCACCCTGCTGGTGATCCTGCTGACCTCCGGCCTGAACATCGCCTCGCCCGCGATCCGCTCGGCCTTCGACGCCGGTGAGACGGCGCTCGGCTGGGTGCTGTCCGGCTACACGCTCGCCTTCGCCTTGCTGTCCCTGACCGGCGGCGCGCTGACCGACCGGTTCGGCGCGCGCCGGGTCTTCCTGGCCGGCCTGGGCGTCTTCTGCGTCTTCAGCCTGGTCGCCGCCACCGCGCCCGACGTGTCCCTGGTCGTGCTCGGCACCTTCGGGCAGGGCGCGGGCGCGGCCCTCGTCCTGCCCTCCGCGCTCGCCCTCATCCAGTTCGTCTACCAGGACGTCCCTGGGAAGACGTCCTGGGCCATCGGCATCTGGGCCGGGGCCAACGCACTGGGGGCCGCCCTGGGCCCGGTGCTGTGCGGGGCTCTGGTCTCGGCGTTCTCCTGGCGCGCGATGTTCCTCGTCGTCGCCGTCCTCGCCGTTCTCTTCGCCCTGATCGGACGGCCCGTGCTGCCCCGGCTGCGGGGCGGTCGCGCCCGGCTGGACCTGCCCGGCCTGCTGGTCATGGTGGTCCTGCTCGGCCTGGTGGCCTTCCTCGCGCACGACGGCGGGCAACTGCCCGCGGGCGTCGTCGCGGGCGGCGTCGTCGTCCTGTGCGCGGTGGTGTGGCTGTTCGGCCGGGTCGAGCGGCGCGCGAGCGCGCCGATGCTGCCGCTCAGCCAGCTGCGCGACGTGGCCTTCAGCGCCAACGCCCTGGTCACGGTGGTCGGAACGGCCGCCTTCTTCGGCCCGCTCTACCTCATCAGCACGGGCTTGCAGGACGAACTCGGCATGACGCCCTTCGTCGCGGGCCTGGCCCTGCTGCCGCTGGCCGGAGGCAACATCGTCTCCGCGCTCGCGGCGGGCCGGACCATCGGCCGCCTGGGCGTGCGCGGGGCGATGATCCTCGGATCGGTCCTGGCCGTCGCCGTCCTGGCCGTCGTGCCCGTGCTGTTCCACCACTACAGCGCGCTGATCGTCCCGCTGGTCCTGCTGGGCGCGGGCTGGGGCCTGCTGGTGCCCACCACCTCTGCGGCCGGGCTGGCCCGGGCGCAGCCGGGCAAGGAAGGCGTCGCCTCGGGCGTCACCTCCGGAGGCCGCGAACTGGGTGCGGCCCTCGCCGCCGCCCTTCTGCTCCCGCTCGGCGTCCGGGCGGGCATCTGGAGCGCGGCGGCCGTCGGGTTCGTCTCGCTGCTGGTGGTCGTCCTCGGCGTCCGCCTCCACGAGCGGCCGGGCACCCGTGAGCGCACGGTGTGACACGGCGCGGCGGGCGTGCCGTCAAGGGGCCCGCCTGGAGACCGTCCGTCTCCCGGAGCGTGCCCCGTCCCGCGCGTGCGCGCCTTGCGCGGGGCCGTCTCAGGAATGCGTGCCCTGGGCGAGGGAGATCACGAACAGCACCGTGACGAGCAGTAGCACCGCGGCGAGCACCGCCCCCACCGGCCACCGGGGCTCCGGCGCGGCACGAGAGGAGGGAACGCCGGCTTCGCGGGTGGCCGACGCGTCCGAGGAGGCCACGTACCGCCAGCCCCGGCAGGAGGGGCAGGGCCGGGGCGGGAAGGGGACCCGCACGCTGCGGCTGCTCAGCCCGTCCGTGGGGAAGATCGACTCCACGCCCGGCGAGGTGGGGGTGAAGCCATGGAGATAGATGGCGGTGCGCCGGGGGTCGAGGATCCCCGCACGGGCGTCGCCGGGGTGGGCCAGCGCCGTCACGACCTGCGCGGTCGCCAGGGCGATGAGCTGGATGTCCACCCGCGCGCCGCGGGCCGCCTGCGTGTCGGACGCCGCCCGCCGGAAGGCCGCAGCGCACGCGTAGCAGGGGGTGCGCCTGCCCGGGAGCACCCACAGGATCTCGCCGACCTCGGCGTCCCGGATCCTCGGGTCCACCCACACCGCCGGATAGACGGCGGGCCTGCCGACCACGAGCGCCACCTCGTTCACCTCGCGCTGGCACGCGGCCGAGTCGGTCGCCGCCACCACCACGTCCGCCTCGCGCACGAGTGCGCGCTGCTCCTGAGCCGACAGCTCGAGGAAGTCGGCGCAGTGGCCCACGGCGGCGCAGGAGGGGAAGTCGCGGCGGATCCTGCCGGCCAGCGCCGACGCCTTCGGCCGCCCCAGCTCAGGGGCGCCGAGCGGATGGCGCACGATGTTCTCCACGGCGAGCGTGTCCGGATCGACCAGATGGAGCGGGCTGAACCCGATCCGGGCCAGTTCCTCGGCGACGAAGCCGCCGACCGCTCCCGCGCCGACGATCAGGACCGCGCCCGTACGCCGAGGGTGGCGGGCCCAGACGCGGTCCTCGGGCGGCTCGGTCAATCGAAGGTCCAGCGCGCCGCCCGGACCGGCCGCGGCCGGGTTCGCGGGTCGTCACCGGCGTGCACGTCCGGTTTGATCTCCCCGGTCTCGGCGTCGAGGAACCACTGGCGTTCCTTCTCGCGGGCCTGTTCCTCCGTCAGTTCCGCCTGCCGCAGGGTCTGAATCTCAGGTGCTGCGCCCACGCAAACCACTCCTCCCGGTCCTGGGGGCGACAGCGCGTGCGAAGCGTCCGGAACCGCGCCGGCCCGCGCCGGCCGTTGCCCCGCGAGCGGCGGAGCCGGACGGGCACGCCTGCTGCCGGGTGCTCCCTGTCCGCCCTTCCCACGCTACGCCCCGGTCCGGGCACCGCATCCCGGGAGCGCCGGACCACCGGTCCGCCGCGCGGGCGCCCACACGGCGGCCCCGCGGCATCCCGGGAACAGCCGGACCACCGGTCCCGCGCACAGGCGCCGACACGGCGGCCCGGCGACCGTGGACCGGACGGGACCGCCGGCTCAGCCGGGGCGGCACAGCAGCGGCTTGGACAGCTCCGCGCAGGGGCGGTCGCCGTGGGAGCGGATGATGTCCTTGCCCACCTCGTTGCCGAGGGAGCGCAGGAAGCCCGCGGCCAGGGAGCCGGCGGGCGGCTCGCCGTAGGTATAGGCGTACTCGGTCTGCCAGTACGGGTACGCGCCGGAGTCGACGCCTTCCAGGGTCGCCGGATAGCCGTCGATGCGGACCGGCTGCACTCCCCGGTGCGCCGTCGCCGCTCCGACCTCGCTGTGACCCAGGGCGCCGGGTACGGAGGCCACGGTGTCCAGCAGCGTGGTGGTGTCGCCGACTTCGCAGCGGCCGGGCCTGGCGTCGTCCAGGGCGGCGCAGTCGCCCGCGGTGACGGCCGGGAGGGACCGGCCGCCCAGGACCTGTTGCTCCAGGGTGGTGCGGGTGCCGGAGCCGGGGTGGCGGCTGACGAGGTGGATGGGTACGTCGTTGCCCTTGACCTGACTCCAGTTGGTGATTTTGCCGGCGTAGATGTCCCGCCCCTGCCGCAGGCCCAGATCCTTCACCCCCGCGTCCGGGTTGACGACCAGGGTGAAGAGCGAGAGGGCGACCGGCCGGGGGAGCAGTTGCGGGCGGCCGTCGCCCTTGGGCCCGTCGCTGAACGCCAGCCGGTCCCCGAGCCCCTGGTCCTGGCCGGCCGGCTTCTCCTTGGCGCCTGCCGCCGCCAGGGAGTTGAGTCCGGCCACGCTGCCCTGGAAGGTGTCGGCCGAGACGGGAATGTGCGCGTCGGGACATGTCTTCTCGTACTGCCGCGCCGCCTCCCGCAGCACCGGCGCGAACGCGGTGGACCCGGACAGCGTGAGCGTGCCCTTGGCGCAGTCCAGCGGGGCCGCCGTGGGCGCGCTGCGCAAGAGCATGAACAGGGACTCGCCGATGAGGACCAGCACCAGGACGACGAGCAGGGCCCGGACCGGCCGGGCGGCGAAGGGGTGGTACTCCGTCCTGCGCATCCGGCCCCGGCGCACCCCGCCCACGAGGCCGCCGACCACCTCGGGGTCCGGGAACGTCCGCTCGCTGTAGCCCTGTTCGCGTTCCAGCACCGCCAGCACCTTGTAGTGGTCGCGGCGGTTCAGCTTCACCTTCGGCAGTTCGATGAGACCGTCGGTGACCCCGAGGCCGCGCACCCGCTGCGGGGCACCCTGGCCGGTGTCGCCGGGGGTGAAGAAGCCGCGCAGTTCGTCGCGGCTCAGCTCGGTCACGACCATGCCGACCACCCGGCGGCCCCGGAACCTCACCTGGATGCCGGCCCGGGCCCCGTCGGGCGCGAGGTAGTCGCTCTCCACGATCGGGGCCCGGCCGCTGTTCTCGATGCGCAGCAGCACGAAGGACGGGTCGCGCAGAGGTGTGCCGTTGCGTTGCATCTGCTGCAGCACACCCGCGTACGGTGCGGCCGCCGCGTCCTGGGCGGTGGTGTCCATCTGCACGCGGTAGCCGAGCAGTTTCCGCCCGACGAGGGCGAACTCCCACAGGGCCGCGAGGGCGGAGACGGCCAGACCCACGACGGCCAGCGTGGTGTCCCAGGGAATGCCGTTCACGGCCGACTCCCAGGCGTGACAGGGCGGACAGGGATGTCATGGTGACCAGGACGGCCCCGTGGGGGCGAGGGGGAGGAACACCTTCCGGGCCGAATTCACGGGCATGTCACCGCCAGGCACCGGCCGTTCCCCGGCCGTTCGCCACCCGGCCGTTCCGGGACGTGCCTTGCCGTTCCCCCGGCCGTTCCCCGCCCGGTCGCACCCGGTCGCACGCCGTTCCCCGCCCGGCGTCGCAGGCCGGCGGGCCGCGCCCTCAGATGGGGCACGTGTCTCTACCGCAGAGCGGTCTCGACCAGCGCCCGGATCTGCTCCAGCGGCACCCGTCCCCCGCCGACCAGCCGGTCGAAGACCAGCCCGTCCACGCAGGCCAGCAGCGTGAGGGTGCGCTCCTCGGCGTCCGGGACGCCCTGGGCCGCCAGGAAGTCGCGCACGGCGGCGCGAGCGGCGTTCTCCCGCGGCAGGAGGATCTCCCGCAGCTCCGGATGGCGCACGCTCTCCACGGCACAGGCGTACCGCGCGAGCGACCTCTCGCGTCCCTCGCCCGTCAGCCGCGCCTCGGCGAACTCGGCGATCCGCTCCGCCAGTTCACCGGCGCTGCCGAACCCCAGCGGTTCCTTGCCCAGCGCCTGGAGTTCCGCCTGGTCCCGCTCCACCAGCCGCCGCACCAGGCCGGTGAGCAGCGCGTGGCGGGTGCGGTAGTACGCGGAGGTGGTGCCCGGCGGCAGGCCGGCGGCCCGGTCGACGGCGCGGTGGGTCAGCCCGCGCATCCCCTCCCGGGCGAGTACGTGGATGGCCGCGTCGGCGAGCACGGTGGGTCGGTCTGTGGTCACCCCCTAGTTCTACACCTGTAGAGGGCCTGGACTATGCTCGCTTCCACATCTGCTTCTACATCTGTAGAAAACGGCTGCTGACACGGGAGGTGCCCGGCATGGGCGACAGGGCAGTGGTGGTCGGGGGAGGCATCGGTGGACTGGCCGCGGCCATCGGCCTGCACCTGATCGGCTGGGAGGTGACGGTCCTGGAGCGGGCCCAGGTCCTCGACGACGCGGGAGCGGGGATCTCCCTGCACGCCAACGGCATCCGCGCCCTGGACCTGCTGGGCGTCGGCGACGCGGTGCGCGCGGCGGCACGCCCCCAGTACACCGGAGGCACCCGCACCCCCGGCGGGGCCCGGCTGGCACAGATGGACGGCGTGGCCCTGGAACGCGCGCTCGGCACCCCGATCGTCGGCGTCCCGCGCGCCGTCCTGCACCGGATACTCCGCGACGCCCTGCCTTCCGGGTCCCTGCGGATCGGCGAGCGGGCGCTGTCCGTGGACCGCACCGACCCGCGCCGGCCGCGCGTCCGCCTGGAGGACGGCGCACTCGACGCGGACCTGGTCGTGGGCGCCGACGGCGTCAACAGCCGGCTGCGGGCCGAGCTGTTCCCCGCCCACCCCGGCCCGGCCTACAGCGGATCGACCGTGCTGCGCGCCATCACCGACGAACCGGTCGCGCTGGACACCGACTTCGAGCTGACCTGGGGCCACGGCGCCGAGTTCGGCCACATCGCCTTCACGGACGGCCGGGCGGAGTGGCACGCCGTCCTCAACGCCCCGGCCCGCACCCGCTTCCCCGACCCCCTGGCGGAAGTGCGCCGCAGGTGCGGCACCTGGCACGCGCCGATCCCCGCGCTGCTCGCGGCGACCCGCCCCGAGGCCGTGCTGCACCACGACATCAACGAGCTGGTCGTGCCCCTGCCCGCCTACGCCGTGGGCCGCGTAGCCCTGCTCGGTGACGCCGCGCACGCCATGACCCCCAACCTCGGGCAGGGCGCCTGCCAGGCGCTGGAGGACGCGGCCGTGCTGACCGCCGCGCTCGCCACCGAGCCCACCGTCGAGGCGGCGCTGGCCCGCTACGACACCGAACGGCGCCCCCGCAGCCAGGCCGTGGCCCGCGCCGCGCGCCAGGCCGGTCGCATGGGGCAGCAGCTGACCCACCCGGTGGCCGTCGCCCTGCGCAACACCGCCATGCGCCTGGCCCCCTCGGGGGTGACCCTGCGCACCATCCTGCGCCACGCGGAGTGGACGCCTCCGGGGCTGCGCTGACGGGCCGCGGCGGGCGCGATGGACGCGGCGGGCGGGGTGAGCGGACCCGTGACCCGGCTGACCCGTCGCGGAGCCCCGGCCGCCCGCCCTCGCCGGGGCCGACCTCCTCGCCGTGCCCACCAACTGGCCGCTGGTGGACCGGGCCGACGGCGAACGCCCGCCGGAGGTGGTCATCGCCCAGGCCGCGGCACGCGTCAACCACGTCGTCATCGCCTGCTGCGACCGCTCGGGCCGTGAGCGGGGCCAGGAATGGACCGAGGGAACGACGATCGTCGATGACAACGGACGGAACGCCGCCACCCCGGGCCCGACGGCACCGCAGGGGCCGACCTGTCCCTGACCAGGGCCAGGGGCAAGGCGCTGTCCTCCCGCAACGACCGCTTCCTCGACCGCAGAACGGACCTGTACCGGCCGATCCTGCGCTGACGCACCGCCCGGCACGGGGCACCCGCCGCCCGTGCCGGGCCCGCGCCTACTCCTTGACGGCCACGGCGCTGACGGCGTGGTCCTCCTCCGGGTCGATGCCCGCCGCCTCGTGGTCCGGACGCCACTGCGCGGTCCTGACCAGGCCGGGCTCCACCAGGCGCAGGCCGCCCAGGAAGGAGCCGATCTGCTCCGGGGAGCGCAGATGATAGGAGTGGACGGACTGGCTGTTGTAGGCGGCGATCGCGGTCCTGAGGCCCTCGCTGGTGTCGGTGCCGTCGCTGAGGGCCACGTAACTGCCCGAGGGCAGCGCGTCGACGAACTCCTTCACCACCCGGGCGGGCTCCTCGGAGTCCGGGAGCTGCCCCATGATGCCCAGCATGATCAGACCGACGGGCCGGGTGAAGTCCAGGGTCTCGGCGGCCCGGGCCAGGATGCGGCCGGTGTCACGGGCGTCGGCGTCGATGTACGCGCACGCCCCCTCCGGCGTGCTGCGCAGCAGCGCCTCGGCGTGGGCCAGCACGATCGGGTCGTTGTCGACGTAGACGACGCGGGAGTCGGGTGCGATGCGCTGCGCCACCTCGTGCGTGTTGTCCGCCGTGGGCAGACCGGTGCCGATGTCCAGGAACTGGCGGATGCCCGCCTCGGCGGTCAGGAACCGCACCGCCCTTTTGAGGAAGGCGCGCTGCTGGCGGGCGATCGCGGCGATCTGGGGGAAGTTCTTCAGGATCAGCTCCCCGGCGGAGCTGTCGACCGGATAGTGGTCCTTGCCGCCGAGCAGGTAGTTCCACACCCGCGCCGAATGCGGCTGATCGGTCCGCAGGCGCGCGCGCCAGGAGTCATCGGAGAGAGTCATGGGGAGAGCATCACACACAAGCGGCGCCTTTTCGTGAGCAGGTGCTGCCAACTGCTCGGTGCGGTCCGCGACTTCGATCCGGGACGTCGGTCCGGGCCGACGCCGCGGCCGGTCACGCGCCGCGGGCGTGCGACCGGCCGAGGGAGGTCGGCGGGCGGTCGGGGTCGTCGGTGAGGCCGCTGAGGCGGTCGAGGGAGAAGCAGGCGGCGTCCTCATCGGCGGGCCGCCCCTCGGCCAGGTCGGCGAGGATCTCGCCCATCAGCGCGGAGTACTTGAAACCCTCGCCGCTGTCACCGCAGGCGAGCACGACGCCGTCGCCGATGCGGTCGATCACGAACCGCCCGTCCGGTGAGTCGGTCCACGTGCAGACCTGCTCGTCCACCACGGCAGGCACCGCGCCGGGGAACATCGTCCGTACGCGCCGGGTGAGTTCGGCGGTGCGGCCGGCATCCGGCGTCCGGTCGTGGTCCTCCGGCCGCAAGGGCCGCAGCGGGATGTCCAGCCCCACCTTGTAGCCGACCCCGGGCGTGGGCATGCCGTACAGACCGGGCCGGTCGCCGGCGGGGCCGTCGAAGAGTCCGGGCAGACGCGCGGTGGACGCCGGGTCGGCGAGGCCGGCGTAGTGCACCACCTGCTCCACGTACGGCCGCAGCGGCACCGACAGCCCGAGGTGGGGCAGCAGTCGCACGGTGCCCGGGCCGGCGGCGAGCACGAGGACGTCGCCGTCCAGCCGTGTGCCGTCGGCCAGGTGCACGACGGGCCGGCGGGCGGCGGCGTCGGCGGCGACCACCTCCGTGCCGGTGCGCAGCCGCCCGCCGTGCGCCGTCAGCTTGCGCAGCTGGGCGTCGAGCGACGCCTCGGCCAGCACCACCCCCGCGTCCGCCTGGAACACCGCCTCGCGCCCGCCGCCGGCCAGCCCGGGAAAGAACCGGCCGACATCGGCCGCCGCGACCTCGGTGAAGGGCAGCGCCGCCCCGCGCAGCGCGGCGACGAGCCTGGGCAGCGAGTCCTCGTCGCGCCACAGGATGCCGCGCCGCAGATGGACCTCGGCGCCGGTGTCCTGCTCCAGCCGCCGCATGGCCGCCGCGCCGCGCAGCGACAGGCGGACGCGCAGCGGGTCGGGATCGGCCAGTCGCCACAGCCGGGTCGGGCCGTGGGAGGACGACAACCGGTTGCCCACTCCGTAGCGGTCCACCAGCGTCACCGTGTGGCCGCGAGCGGCCAGTTCCGCGGCGGCCGGCAGACCCCAGGCGCCCGCTCCGACGACCGTGCACAACATCCGCATCTCCCCTCACCGGAGCAACGCCCGCGCACCCACGGACGTCGCTCACCGTACCGTCGGCACCCGGGAACGTGAAGATCACCTTCCCGGGGATCGCGCCGCCCCGCACCAGGCCGGTTCGCTGACGGTCAGGCCGTGCGCGGGGCGCGCGGCGGCGGACCAGCGGTCCGCGGCTGCCCGCGCGGCCTGGTTCGACTTCTGCGCCTGACGCCCCTCATGCCGTCCGCGGCATCCGCCGCGGGCGCTCAGCGGCCGGCGCGCAGGACGAGAGCAGGTCGACCTCCTCCTGGGTGAGCCGCAGCCCGCCGGCCGCCACGTTCTGCGCGAGGTGCTCCGGGTCACCCGTCCCCGGGATGGCCAGCACATGCGGTCCCCGGTGCAGCGTCCACGCCAGGCGGACCTGCGCGACGGACACCCCGTGCGCGCGGGCCACGGCGTGCACCGCCTCGCCGTCCGGCGCGCCCGGACCGGCCTCCCGCCCGGAACCGGCGATGGCGAAGAACGGCACGAAGGCGATGCCGAGTTCACCGCACCGCCTCAGCAGGGCCTCGTCCTCGTCGGACGCGCCGATGCCGTACGGGTTCTGCACACAGACCACCGGGGCGATCGCCCGTGCCTCCGCCAGGTGTGCGGCCGTCACGTGGGACACCCCCAGGTGCCGGACCAGCCCGGCGTCCCGCAGCTCGGCCAGCGCGCCGAAGTGCTCGGCGATCGACCCGCTGTGCCGGCTCGGCGGTACCCGCAGGTTGACCACGTCCAGGTGGTCGCGGCCCAGTTGCCGCAGGTTCTCCTCCACCTGGCCGCGCAATTGCTCCGGTGCGGCCCACCACCACGCGCCCGAGGGATCACGGCCCGGCCACACCTTGGTCGCGATCACCAGGTCCTCCGGGTACGGCGCCAAGGCACGGTTGATCAGCTCGTTGGCGGACCGGGTGGCGGAGAAGTAGAACGAGGCGGTGTCGATGTGGTTCACCCCCAGCTCGACGACCCGCCGCAGCACGCCGATGGAGGTCTGGCGGTCACGGGGCACGCCGCCGAAGGGCACGGTGCCGGTCAACCGCATGGCGCCGAAGCCGATGCGGTTGACGGTCAGGTCACCCAGGCGCCCGGTTCCCGGGGCGGCTGCGGGGCTCGTCCACGGACTCACGAGACGGATCTCCTCCTTGGGCAGGGAAGGTGCTCCCGCCGGCATCTCGCCCGGCGGGAGCACCTTCGCAACGGGGTCACCGGCGCCGGACCGTCCGGCTCCGGGATGAAAAGGCCTCGGCACGAAAAGCACCTCGGCACGAAAGACACCTCGGCGTGAAAACCTCGGCAAGAAAAAAGCCTCCCGTGCGCGGACCGGTGTCCGTGCGCAGGAGGCGCGTGAGGTCTGACGGCACCTTAGCAGGCAGACCGGGGAACCCTGCGGGGACCGAGCCGGTTGCGGGACCGGGCCGGTTGCCGAGGCGCACACCAGCAGCGGGATCAGTAGGTCCGCATGACGATCTCCAGCACGTCGGACCAGGGTCCGTCCTCAAACGGATCTCGCCCAGAACAGGAACCGCATGTCCGTCTGACCGGGCAAGCGCCCCGGCCACGGACGAGGCGGCCAGGACGCCAGGACACGGTGAATGCCGGGGCCGCCGCGACCCCGGCCGTTTCACCCGTTCGGCCCCCTCTCGGCCTACGACTGCGCAGCGTCATATCCGCAGGACCACGGGCATCGGACGAGCGCGGCCCCGCTTTCCGCGCTCGAAAGGCGAGCAGGCGTTCGAGAAGCGTCGCCATCATGACCAGAGCGGCACCCACGCCTGGGCCGTGCCCGGGCGGCGAGGTGGAAGACCCCGCGATCCCTTCCCTTCGGTTCACCGACCTGTGGAGGACCTCATGCGACTCACCCGTTTGTGCGGTACGGCCGCGGCGACCGCGCTGCTGGCCCTCGCCACGGCTGCGACCCCGGCATCGGCCGCGCCGCTCGCCGGACAGGACTCGGCCTTCCTCAAGGCCGTCCACCAGTCCAATCTCGCCGAGATAGCCGCCGGCCAGGACGCCCGGAGCCACGCGACCAGCGCCTGCGTCAAGCGAGTCGCCGACATCCTGGTACGCGACCACACCCGCCTCGACGCCCAGGGCATGGCGCTGGCCCGGAGCAAGGGCGTGTCCCTGCCCGGCACGCCGACCGCCGCCCAGCGCCGGCAACTGGCAGCCGTGAAGGCCCACCAGGGCACTGCGGCCTACGACTCGGCCTGGCTCGAGGCGCAGGAGAAGGGCCACACGCAAACCCTGGCCCTCATCGACACCGAGCTGTCCAAGGGCACGGACGCCAAGGTTCGCGCGGCTGCTCGCACCGCCCGGCCGATCGTCGCCATGCATCTGCAGATGGTCCGCGGCGGCGTCTGCCACGCGTAGGCTGCCCACGAGATCGCCCTACGGCAGCGGCCGCTCGGCCGCTGCCGTACGGCCGGGCGGGCCCACGGGCACACTTCCCGCACACGCTCCTCGGTGACGGCGCACGCGACCGTCGCCGCGGACGCCTGGAGTCGCGCGTGCGCAACCCGCCCGCTCCTGCGGCACCGTGCAGCCCCGCCCGCTGCGGACCTCCCGGTCGCGCCGGTCGGTACCGCCCCGGCCGAGCAGCGCAGTCCTCATCCCCCGGTGGAACCGACTGCGGCACGCGTGAGGCCGGCTGCGCCGACGGACGATGCGGCAGACAAGACGGGGGAGGGGAAGACCGGAACAGAGACCGCTGCCGCCCCCCGCCGGCGGGACCTTCGACGCGACCTCGGAGTCAGCCACGCCGCCCCGGACTGCGCACGTTCCCGCGACCCGGCGTCGCGACCGACCTCCCGCACACCCGGGACGGACGCCCGGCCGCAGCCGGCTCGGTGGGCCGGTGCCGGCCGGGCGTGAGACCGCCTCGCGAGCGAGCCGGTGACGGTGACCGCCGTGGCGGCTCCGCTCGGCCCGCTACCGGCCGTCACAGCTCCCCGTCAAGGCGCATCCATAAGGATTCTTATGGCGGGCCTTGAGGCGAAGGGATGTCCGTGATGGATGCTGGGGTTGTTCACGGTGCCGCCCCACAAGGCAGGCGGCACGCGTCGATCCGCTCCGCGGGCCGACGTGTTCCCTCCGGACAGGACAAGCCAGGCACACCCATGTCGAAGATTCTGATGGTCATCTCCGCTGCCACCACCCTGAAGCTGGCTGACGGATCCGCTCACCCCACCGGCTACTGGGCCGAGGAGGTCGCCGCATCTCACAAGGTCCTCAAGGCCGCCGGCGCCCACGTCGACATCGCCACCCCGGCCGGCGTCCGGCCGACCGTCGACGCGCTCAGCCTCAGCGAGCAGGGCGGCGTCCCGGCGGCCGACGCCGAGGAGTTCCGTGCGTACCTCGCCGGGATCGAGGAGCAGCTCTCCACTCCGCTCACGCTCTCCGAGGTGCGTGCGAGCGACTACGACGCGATCTACATCCCCGGCGGCCACGCGCCGATGGCCGACCTCGCGCAGGACGCCGACCTCGGCCGGCTGTTGAACGAGGCCGATGCGCAGGGCACGATCGTGGCCGCCCTGTGCCACGGTGTCGCCGGCCTGCTCAGTGCCGTCAAGGAGGACGGCACCTTCACCTTCGCCGGCAAGTCCCTCACCTCCTTCACGGACGAGGAGGAGCGCCAGGGCGGGTTGGGGGAGAACACCCCGTACTTCCTCGAGAGCCGGCTGCGCGACAGGGGCGCCACCGTCCGGACCGGCGCTCCCTGGACCACCACCGTCGTGGTGGACGGCAACCTGATCACCGGTCAGAACCCGCAGTCCAGCATCGGCACGGCCGAGCGGGTCCTGAAGGCGATCGCGGCCGTCTGAGCCCGGCAGCGGCTCGGCGGCCGGAGTGCAGTCCCGACGAGACCTTCCAGCACCACGTCCGCACGCTCGTCGGCGGCGATCCGTGGCGCTCCGGACGCGCCCGCCGCCGGCGACCTCGACGCGGGCGATGATGGGACCCCGCGGTGACGATCTCGATCCGCCCGGGCACCGATGGAAGGAAGGCAGCGTGACGAGCCTGGACCTGCTGGCGACGTTCCTGGAGATCTACCGATCGGGGTCCCTTTCGGCCGCCGCCGAGCGACTCGGGATCTCCCAGCCCGCCGTCACCGGCCAGCTCGCCCGGCTGGAGGAGCAGATCGGGGAACCGCTCTTCCTCCGCTCCCGCAAGGGCGTCGTCCCCACGCCCCGTGCCGCCGCCCTCGCCGCCCGGGTGAGCGTGCATCTGGACGGGCTCGTCGGTGTCCTCGACTCGGCGCAGACCGAGCCGACCCTGCGCGGTACGGTACGCATCGGCGGCGCGGCCGAGGTCATGACGGTGCGGGTCCTGCCCGCCCTCGCCCCCCTCACAGGCCGCGGCCTGTCCCTCCATGTCACTCTGGGGCTCGCCGAGGACCTGCTCGCCGCGCTCGTGGACAGGCGCCTCGACCTGGTCGTGTCCGCCGTCCGGCCGACACACAGAGAGCTCCTCGCCGTGCCCCTGGTGGACGAGGAGTTCCTCCTCGTGGGCGCCCCCGCCGCCGCGCACACCCTGAGTGCGGAGCGGCTCCGCACCAGCCCGGCGGACGCCCTGGCCGCCTTCCCGCTCGTCGCCTATGCGGAAGACCTCCCGATCGTGCGGCGCTACTGGCGCAGTGAGCTCGGCCACCGACCGCTCAACCCGGTGGCGCTCGTCGTCCCCGACCTGCGCGCCGTCCTCGCCGCCGTCGAGGCCGGGGCGGGCATCTCCGTCCTGCCGCGCTATCTCACCGAATCTCCCCTGGCCGCCGGCCGCGTCGTTCAGCTCCACCACCCCGAGGTCCCACCCCTGAACACCCTCTACGTGGCCGTGCGGCGCGGCGCTCCGGACAACCCCGCCCTCACCGTCGTCCGTGACCGTCTGGTCGAGGCAGCCGGACACTGGGGCGGACTGTGACACGTTGCTCAGCTCGTCGTGGTGTCGGTCGCCGGGTGCCCGGGTATCGCGGCGTTCGACGTCAGGCGTCCGCTGCGTGAGGTGTTCCCGCCCTCGCCGCGCACCGCCCTGTCGTCCACCGCCCGCACACACACGGGGCCGGCCCCGAACGGGCCGGCCCCGTGGCGTCGGCCGGGCGAGGTGTGCCGCGACCGGCCGGGGTGCCGCGTCAGGCGGTCGCCACCGCGAAGACGTGGAGCACGCCGCCGTCCGTGGTGGCGGGCAGGGTCACACCCGCGAGCTGCTTGCCGGCCTGCAGCGCGATCGGCGCGGTGGCGAACACCTCCGTGCCCACCGGATCCTTGCCGCCGCCCTGGATGTCGCGGTACGCGGTGTGCACGGCGACCGTGTTGCCGAACGACGGCTTCTGCGTACCGCCGCCGAGGGTCCAGTCACTGAAGCCGATGGTGGCCTGCTGCGTGGTGCCGTCGGTGTACGTGAGCGTCACCGTCCCGCTCGCCGCGCCTTCCGCGGCGGCGCCCAGGAAGCTCAGCTTCGTGGCCCCGGCGGCGGGCCGCACGGCCAGCACCTGACCGCCCCCCACGACCTCGATGTTGTCCGGTTCACCGGCCTTCGCCCGGGGCCAGGTGAAGTCGAACCCGCCGGAGGAGACGGTGCCGCCCGGTTCCACGCCGGCCGCGGCCAGCGCGGCGGCCGAGTAACTCCAGCCCTCGCCGTCGAAGTTGGCCCGCGGGTCGCCGTCGTCCTCCGAGGCGCCGTTGTTGTTGACGTTCCACAGCATGCCGTTCTTCTCGGCGACGGTCCCCGAGGCGGACGTCTTCGGCAGCGCCGTACCGGACGAGGAGGTGAGCGTGACGGGGACGGTGTAGAAGCCCTCCTCGGTCCCTGCCGCCACCGAGACGGACACCTCGGTGCCGGCCGACCCGCCGGCGGGCACCGTGAGGTCGCCCTGGGACGGTGTCACCGTCAGGCCCGCCGGCGGTGTGGCCGTCCAGTGGACCACGGTCGCCCGGTCCTGGAGCGTCTGCACCTTGACGGTCGCGGTGACGGCGTCACCACCCGGCTCCGCCTTCAGGCCGGAGGGGGTGACACCGGTGAAGAACTTCGCTCCGCCGCCCGGGAACGACGGCGGCGCGTCGGCCTTCGCGCTGCCCCACGCGGTGCGGGGCTCGGCGCCCAGCGTGTAGCGCAGGGTGCCACCGCGGGTGACGAACGAGGCGGGGACCCACGGCTTGCCGGACGTCCTGCCGTCGACCTTCAGGCTCTGCACGTAGATGTTGTCCGCCGACGCCGCGGGCGCCTCGATCGTGATCGTCCGGTGGTTGCCGGTGTGGACCACCGCGTGCGGGAACAGCGGCGCGGTGAGCACCATGTCGGCGCGGCCGGGCACCTGCGGGTACATGCCCAGCGCCGAGAAGACGTACCAGGACGACATCGTCCCGGCGTCGTCGTTGCCCGGGATGCCGCCCGGGGTGTTCGTCCACAGCCGGTCCATCTCGGCGCGGACCGTCTCCTGCGTCTTGTACGGCGCTCCCAGGTAGTCGTACAGGTACGGGGCGTTGATGTCGGGTTCGTTGGTCGGGTCGTAGCGGGTGCCGTCCTCGGCCGAGAAGTCGAACGCGCCGTCCGGGGTGCGGAAGAAGGAGTCGAGGCGGGCGACGGCCTTGTCGGCACCGCCCATGGCGCGGGCCAGCCCCGCCACGTCGGAGTACACCATCCAGGTGTAGCGGGCGCTGGTCCCCTCGACGAACCCGCTGCCGGTGCTCGGAGTGAAGGTGCCCGCCCAGGTGCCGTCGGACCTGCGGTCGCGGATGTAGCCGCCCTGAGGCGTGGCGTCGGGGTCGAAGACGTTGGTCCAGTTGCCGGAGCGGTCGAGGAACTCCTTCTCGGTGGCGTGATCGCCGACCCGGCCGGCCAGCTGGGAGAGGGCGAAGTCCGCCGCGGCGTCCTCCAGCGTCTCCGCCGCGCCGCCCCAGCAGTGGCAGCCGTCGGCCGGTACGTAACCGAGCTTCAGGTACGTGTCCAGCGCCGGGCGCTGGCCCACGCACTCGACGTTGCAGCCGGCGCTGCTGGAGTCGTTCGCCGTCGGCACGGTCGCGGCCGTCACCAGCGACTTCAACGCGCCCTTGACGTCGAAGTCATGGCCTCCGAAGGCGTAGATGCTCGCCACCGCCGGAGCCGACGGGTCGCCGGACATCACGCTCGTCTTGCCGTTCTCCAGCAGCCAGCGGTCCCACTCGCCGTCCCGCTGCTGCGCGTAGTTGAACAGGGACTGCGCATAGTCGCTGCCCACTCTGGGGTTCAGCAGCGTCATCAACTGCACCTGGGCGCGGTACTGGTCCCAGCCCGAGAAGGTGCCGTACTGCGCCTTCTGCCGCCGGTCCAGCCGGTGCGGCTTGCGGTCGCCGCCCAGGTAGCGGCCGTCGACGTCGCTGGGGAGGGTCGGCTCCAGCATCGAGTGGTAGAGCGCCGTGTAGAAGGGGGTGCGCTGGGCGTCGCTGCCGCCGCCGACCTCGATCGCGCTCAGGGCGCGCTTCCAGGCGGCGTGCGCCTCGGCCTTGACCGAGTCGAAGGTCCTGGCGGGCGGGTTCTCCGCGCGCAGGTTGGCCTCGGCGTTGTGCGGGCTGACGTACGAGACGGCCACCTTCGCCCGGACCTCGGTGGTGCCCGCCGGGAAGGTGACGTACGCTCCCGAGCCCTTGCCGGCCACCGGGTTGCCGGAAGAGCTGAAGCCCGTGCCGCCTGTGGCGGTGGTGGCGCCGGGGTGCAGGGTGCCGTCCGTCCAGGTGCCGACCTTGGCGAACGGTGTGTCGAAGTGCGCCGTGAAGTACAGGGTGTACAGGTCCTTGCGGTTGTTGGCGCTCTGCGGGCCGCAGAAGTTGCCCGCGCTCACCGAACCGGTCACGGTCCGCGCGGCGGCGTTCACCTCGACCGAGGCGGCGGTGCTGCCGCTCTCGGAGTTGGAGGTGCGGAACAGCATGGAGGCGGGCTTGTCCGCGGGAAACCCGAATCGCCCCGAGCCGGTACGCGGGGTGGCCGTCAGCTCGGCGGAGGCGCCACTGTCCAGGCGCACCTTGTAGTAGCCGGCCGACGCGGTCTCGTTCGCGTGCGAGAAGGTGCCGGCGTACTTGGCGTCGGTGGTGTCGGCCGTCGGCGAGGAGTCGACGTCGCCGACGTACGGCATGATCGGGATGTCGCCGTTGGCTCCGGAGCAGCCGACGCCGTTGAGATGGGTCAGGCTGAAGCCGCGAATCTTCGTGGCGTTGTACTGGTATCCGCCCGGAGCGGGCGTGGAGACCTGGTTGCCGCGGGAGTTCTGCGGACTCCAGGCGAGCATGCCGAACGGCTGCACGGCACCGGGATAGGTGTTGCCCGCGTTCGCGGTGCCGATCAACGGGTCGACGTAGGAGGCCGGATCCTTCACCGTGCCCGCATCGGCCTTCGCCGCAGCGGGGGTGACGGACATGGACGTCGCCGCGAGCGCCAGGGCGACCGCGGCGACCACACCCGCAACGCGCCGTCTCGGACGTGTTCTGCCGTGCACATGAGCCTGATGTATCGATGAGCCTGACACCGCGCTCCTGCCCTTCGCACCCGACGGACGGTCAGAACCCGCCGGGCACCGGCGCGTTCAGTTCACCCGATCGGACTGTAGACAACGTTGTCAACGGACGCGAGGATGCTGCCCCCGGCACACGGGCGCTGTCAAGAGTTCCGGAACCCGGCGTTCGCCCGGCGCCGGGCGCGCCGCGACACTCGCCCCGCGCCCGCCGGGCGCGCACCGGCGCGGCGAACGCCATCGGCCCCCGCCCCGGTGAACGGGGCGGGGGCCGACGGTCGTCTACGCCGGCGCGGGCGGCGCCGGTCGTGCTACTTGACGGCCATCTCGCCGAGTTCCGACCAGCCGTCCTGGTCGATCGTCGTGTTCACGATGCGCGGCGTCTCGGCCAGATAGCGCGGCAGTTTCTCCTGCGCGGCCCGGAAGTGCGCGGACTGGACGTGTGCGGCGCCCGCCTCGTCGTCGCGGAACGCCTCGACGAGCACGTACTCCGCGGGGTCGTCCACGCTGCGGGACCAGTCGAACCAGAGACAGCCGGGCTCGGCCCGGGTGGCCCGGGTGAAGTCGCCGGCGATCTCCGGCCACTGGTCCGCGTGCTCCGGAAGCACCCGGAACTTCGCCGTGATGAAAATCATGGGGCTCTCTTTCTGTGATGTGCGGGACCCGGCCCGTCCGCGGTCACGGTACGAGGATCGCGCGTCCGCGGACCCGACCGGCGTCCAGGTCGGCCAGCGCGTCCCGGAACCGGTCGAGCGGGTACGTCGTCGTGTGCAGCCGCACCCGGCCCTGTGCGGCGAGCACCATCAGCTCGCACAGGTCGGTGTAGCTGCCCACGAGGTTACCGATGAAGTTGATCTCCGACGAAATGATGTCGATCGTCGGGACGTCGATGTTCTCGCCGTACCCGACGACGTGGTAGTCCCCGGCCCGGCGCAGCATGCGCACGCCGTCACGGGTGGCGCCGCCCTCGCCGACGAAGTCGACGACGACCTCGGCGCCCTGGCCCCCGGTCAGCCCCAGCACCTGCGCCACCTGGTCGCCGTCGGCGACGACGCCGTGGTCGGCGCCGATGGACCGGGCGAGCTTCACCGCCTCGGGGTTGCGGTCGACGACGACGAGCTCCGCGGCGGTGAGCGCCTTGAGCACCTGGACGCCGATGTGGCCGAGACCGCCCGCGCCGATCACCACGCACCGGTCGCCGGGCCGCAGCCGCCGCGCCGCCTTGGCCGCCGCGTGGTAGGCGGTCAGGCCCGCGTCGGCCAGGGCGGCCACGTCGGCGGGTTCGAGGGTGTCGTCGAGGCGGACGACGCTGCGCGCGGACGTCTTCAGGTACTCGGCGTAGCCCCCGGCGGTGTCGATGCCCGGGAACAGCGACCGCTCGCAGTGGACGTCGTCGCCGGCCCGGCAGGCACGGCACAGCCCGCAGGTCATCAGCGGGTGGACGATGACCTTGTCGCCCTCGGCGACGCCCGTGACGGCGCTGCCCACGGCGGCCACCCATCCCGCGTTCTCGTGCCCGATGGTGCAGGGCAGGGCGACACCGGACTTCTCGGCCCACTGACCTTCCAGGATGTGCAGATCGGTGCGGCACACCCCGGCGCCCCCGATCCTCACGATCACGTCGTGCGGTCCGGTGACCTCCGGGGCGGGCACCTCGGCCATGCGGACGTCGTCGAGCAGGTCGGGGCCGTACCCGACGACCTGGACTGCCTTCATGCGATCTGCTCCTCGGTCGTACGGCTCGTGCGGCTCGTGCGGCCGTCCCGGGCG
>NZ_LR732635.1 GCF_902506575.1 Streptomyces mexicanus
GCCGTGGTCGACGCCGCTTACCGCCTCCTCCTCACCCTCCCGCCCGACGAGCGGCTGGACGCCGCCGGCGCCCTTCTCGCCCGCTGCCTCAAAGCAGCCACCCCACCACCCATCCGATGAGACATCCGACCGTTGGCAGATGAAATCCGCAGGTCGCAGGGCGTCACGCCCCCTACCAACTCGTTTCCGACCCGGCGGATCCGTCGCTCCTATCTGTCGGGCTGGCCTGCGGCAACGGAAGGTGAAAACCAGGGCGAACCCGTGGATTGCCGCATACGAAGGGGCAGGTGACGTCGGTCGCCAGGTCGGTGGCGTGCGTGCCTGGACGGCGGCTGCAGGGGCCGTGGCTGTCGGTGGGAAGCCCTATGGTCGTTCCCACGCAGCGATGAACCAGTCACCGAGGGGGGACACGATGCAGGCGAAGGAGACGTTGTTCGCCGATCTGGTGCAGGGCCGGGCCCAGCAGTTCCAGGTGCCGCTCTACCAGCGGACGTACTCCTGGACCGAGAAACACCTCAAGCAGCTGTGGAGCGACATCCTGGAGCAGGCCGGACTGCTCGAGTCGGCGGAGGAGAAGGCGAGCACGCATTTCCTCGGTTCGGTGGTGCTCGCACCGTCACCGCAGAACGACGCAACGTTCCCCCGCTGGCTCGTCGTCGACGGCCAGCAGCGGCTGACCACGTTGTCCCTGGCCCTGGCCGCCATCCGCGATCACGTCGCGGACACCGCACCGGTCGAGGCCCAGCGCATCGACGAGCAGTACCTGATCAACAAGTGGAAGAGCGGCAACGACCACCTCCGCCTGTTGCCGACGCAGGCGGACCGGACGCAGTTCGCCGCGCACATCCGCGGCCCTCTCACCGACCAGGACACCGGCAGCGGCATCGCCACCGCCTACGCCTTCTTCCGCAAGAAGCTGGTCGAGGCGGACGATCCGGCGACTCCGCAGGACGTGTTCCGCATCGAGCAGGCGATCACCTCCCGGCTCGCGCTGGTGGCGGTGACCGCGGAGCGCGGTGACAACGTGCATCGCATCTTCGAGTCGCTCAACAACACCGGCCTCAAGTTGAGCCAGGCCGACCTGCTGCGCAACTACCTCTTCATGCGACTTCAGGCCCGCGGCGAGCACGTCTACGAGACCTACTGGCTCCCCTTGCAGAAGAGTCTGAGCAACGACGAGCTGGAACAGCTCATGTGGTTGCAGCTGGTGCTCGACGGGGATGACCGGGTCCGCCGCCAGGACCTGTACGCAGCCCAACAGAGGCGCTTCGAGGACACCAGGGCCGGCGAGGAGGAGATCGAGGAGTACATCAGGGAACTGCACCGCCGCAGCGCCCACTTCCGCCGGTTGCTGCACCCCGAGGAGGAGCCCGACCCCGCGGTCCGGGACGCGCTCCGTCGTCTGGACGCGTGGCAGGCGGCCGTCACCTACCCGGCCGTGATGCTGCTGTTCGACCGGCGTGAGCGCGGGGAGCTGGACTCCTCCGAGACCGCCCGCGCCCTGGCGTACATCGAGAGCTTCCTCGTCCGCCGGATGATCTGCCGGGTCCCGACCAACAACCTCAACCGGATCTTCCAGGCCGTGCCCGGGCAGCTCCCGCTCGACGTGCCCGTCACCGAGGGACTGCACCGGCTCCTCTCCTCCGAGAACCGCTTCTGGCCCGACGACGCCGAACTGCGCGAGAAGATCAGGACGGCGCCGTTCTACCAGTACGGCCGGTGGCAGCAGCGCAAACTGGTGCTGCAACGCCTGGAGGAGAGCTACGGACATCCCGAACCGGTCGACTTCGCCGCCGCGCAGCTCACCGTCGAGCACGTCATGCCGCAGTCGCCCGGCGAGGAGTGGCTGCGCGCGCTGAGCGAGGAGGCCGAGGAGGGCGAGACAGCGGAGGAACTGCACGCCCGGTTCCAGCATACCCTCGGCAACCTGACGCTCACCGCGGTCAACGCGGAGCTGTCCAACCACCCCTTCGAGCGCAAGCAGGATCTGCTGCGGAGCAGCCACCTGGAGATGAACCGCCGCATCGCCGCCACCGAACGCTGGGGCGTGCGCGAGATCCTGGCGCGTGCCGACGAACTGGCCGACCGGGCGATCGCGTTGTGGCCGTCCCCGCTGCGCGGAGTCGGCCGCGCGGAGCGCAGCCGCGACTGGCAGCTCGCCCACCAGGTCCTCGCCGCGCTTCCCCGCGGCACCTGGACCTCGTACGGCGACCTCGCCGCGTTCCTCGGCTCAGGCGCCCAGGCCGTGGGCAACCACCTCGCCAACACCGCCGGAGTGGTCAACGCGTACCGGGTCCTCACCTCCGAGGGCAAGGTCTCCGACGGCTTCCGGTGGGCAACACCCCAGGAGACGGGCAGTGACGACGTCCGCGCCCGGCTGGCCGCCGACGGCGTCCGCTTCACGGCCACCGGAGCCGCCGACCCGGCCCAGCGGCTCACCGCCGACGACCTCGCCGCGCTGCTCGCCGGCACGGACGACGACCGGGCGGACGGCGAGGACACCGCGCAGGACGGCACCGTGAAAGCATCGGGAGAGGAGACCCGCGCTGAACGGTTCTTCCGCCAGCTCGCCGCGGACGACTCCCCCGAGACGGTCGAAGCGATCCGCGCGCTCTTCGCCCACTGGGAGAGGCTGGGTGGCTGGATCGGTCACGGCGCAGGACACGTCACCACGAGCGCGTACCTCATGCTCGGCGAGGCGGGCGGACCCGGCCGCGGCATCTGGCCGATGACGCTCTACCCGGGCGCCGGGCGCGGGGGCACGGCGGAGGTGGTGTTCCAGTACATGGCCGCACGGGAGCCGTTCACCGACCGCGCGCTGCGCGCCGAACTCCTCACGCGCCTCAACGCCCTGGACGGCGTCGACATCCCGGAGGGGAAGCTGGAGCTGCGTCCCAACATCCGGCTGTCCCTGCTGGAGAAGGACCGCAACCGGGAGCTGCTGGCCGAGACGCTGACGTGGTTCCGGGACCGCTGGGAGGACCGGAGCACGTCCTGAGACAGGCTGCGGCCGAGCTGCGGTAAGGGAGCGGCTGGATACCGTCCGGGCGGCAGGAGACCGCCCGGACTCGCCGTCCGCGCCGGTGCCCGGCGGCATGGCGTGCGGCGTACGCGCCCGCGCCGTCGTGGGGAGCAAAGGACGCATCGATACCCAGCTCGCGTTCGCGCGGAGCGCATGGTCCGGGTTCGTCGCGGGCCTGGGACGGGACCGGCCCCGACCTGTCCGCCCGAGGCCACGACGCCCAGATCGCGCACAGCTTCTTCCTTGATGGCGGTCCCAGCACCGTCTGGTATTCACCACCGGTCACCCAGGACTTCGAGCCGGCGCCTGCCAAGACCTTTTCGCAGGTTAGGTCGGGATGGGGGTCACCCCGCTTTGCTCATGGGATTAAGCTGTTGGACCCGGTGAAGGCCGCTTGGGGGATATGCGGCACACGAGAGGATACGCACGGTTCATGAATGGGGTGCCCGAGCAGATCGGCCGGTACGTGGTCGAGCGAGAGCTGGGCTCGGGGGGAATGGGTGAGGTCTACCTGGCCTACTCGCCCGCCGGCGATCCGGTCGCGGTGAAGCTGATCCGCTCGGACCGGCTGGACCCGGTCACCCGTGCGCGCTTCGAGAAGGAAGCGCTTATCGCCAGGACGGTGGTGGGGACGAACCGGGTCGCCCGGTTCCTGGAAGCCGATCCCTACGCGGAGCGGCCGTGGCTGGCCATGGAGTACGTACCGGGCCAGACGTTGCTGACGTACGTGGATGAACACGGTCCGCTGTCCGCCCCCTTGGTCGCCAGTCTCGGCGCCCTGCTGGCGGAGGGGCTTCAGGCCGTTCACGCGGTGGGGCTGCTCCACCGGGACCTGAAGCCGCAGAACGTCATGCTGGGGACGTACGGCCCCATCCTGATCGACTTCGGCCTCGGGGCGTTCCTCGACACCTCCAAGGACACGCTGTCCCACAGCGGAATGATCATTGGCACCGTGCGCTGTATGCCGCCCGAGCAGGCGCTGGGGCGGACGAAGGTCAAGGAGTCCGCCGATGTGTACGGACTCGGCACGGTTCTGCTGTACGCGGCCACCGGGCACTACCCCTACGACGGGGCTCGCTGGGAGGCGATCGTCGGGCAGGTCGCCAACCCTGACCACGCCCCGGACCTGAGCGGCCTCTCCGAGGCCTTGGTACCGCTGATCAGCTCCATGCTGGCCCACGACCCGGCCGACCGCCCCTCTCTCGACGCGGTGATGGCCGGATGCACGAGCGTGCTGTCCGCGGTGGGCTTGTCCCCCATGGAGGCCCGGCACGCCCTGATCGACGCCACCGCAACGAACGAGGGGGCACCGGCACCCGGGAACGCCCCGTCGGCAGTATGGGAGCGGCTCACCGAACAGGCGGTCGGACTCGACGAGGATGAGCCGGACGGCCCCTTGGACAGCCCTCCACCGGCCGCACCGGAGCCGAATAAGGAAGAAGCCGCTGCGGTTACCGAGGACGCGGACGTGTCCGACCCTCCGGTGAGCAGCACGGTATCCCCCGGCCCAACGACCGAAGTCCCCGTGCCCGCGCCGCGAAAGCCGGGGCGGCCACCCGCATCACTGCGCGTGGCCGAGGAGTTGAGGGCCCGGTACGCCGCACAGCCTGGCCTCTGAGTCTGGCCTTCAACGGCGCCGTGGGGGACGGTGTCAGTGGCGTGCGATAAGTGTAGGCAGCAGGGATGCGGACGGCCGTATATAACGGCAGTTCAGGAACATCAAGGGGCGGGGAATGAAACAGCACGTGGCCACCGCTGCAGAGGCCGGTGACGGCCAGGGCGTGCTCGACGACGTGGTGAGCGAGGACGGAATCGTCCTCGACGCGTCGGGGGACGTGGCACGACCGAGCGGCGGAGCGGTCGCCTACGCGCCGGGCGCCCAGGTCAGGGTCCGTGACGAGCAGTGGCTCGTCCGGAAGGTCGCGCCTACGGCGCGAGACGGCTGGATGGTGGAGGTCACCGGCGTCTCCCCGTTCGTGCGGGGCACCGACGCCGTCTTCTACAGCCGGCTCGACGACATCCAGGTCCTCGACCCGCGGAAGACCGAGCTGGTACCCGACAACTCCCCCAACCACCGCAAAGCACGTCTCTACCTGGAGGCCGTGATCCGCAAGACGGCACTGCCCCAGACCGAGCACGGGCTTGCGCTGGCCGACAGCTTCCTGATGGACAAGCAGACCCACCAGCTGCGACCGGCCGAACTCGCCCTCTCGATGAAGAACCCACAGCCGAGGGTGCTCATAGCCGACGTCGTCGGCCTCGGCAAGACGCTGGAGATCGGCATCCTGCTGGCCGAGCTGATCCGGCGCGGGCGGGGCGAGCGAATACTCGTGGTCACGCCGGCCCACGTCCTGGAGCAGTTCCAGCGCGAGCTGTGGACCCGGTTCTCCATCCCGCTCGTCAGGCTCGACTCCACGGGCATCCAGCGCATCCAGCAGGACATCCCCGCGGGGCGGAACCCGTTCGCCTACTTCAAGCGGGCGATCATCTCCGTGGACACGCTCAAGAGCGACGTGTACGCCCACCACCTGGACTCCACCGAGTGGGACGCCGTCGTGATCGACGAGTCCCACAACCTGGTCAACCGCGGCACGAAGAACAACGACCTTGCCCGCCTGCTGTCCCGCCGCACCGACGCGCTGATCCTCGCCTCGGCGACCCCGCACAACGGCGACGCCGAGTCGTTCGCCGAGCTGATCAGGATGCTGGACGAGGCGGCGATCGCCAACCCGTCGGACTACGAGGTGAAGGACCTCGACCACCTCTACATCCGGCGCACCAAGACGGACAAGGAGGTACGGGACTCCCTGAAGGGTGTGTGGGCCGACCGCGGCCCGTCCGAACCTGTCCCTGCCCAGGCCACCGAGAAGGAGCGTGCGGTCTTCGAGGAGCTGGCCGCCCGATGGATCCCGCGTGACCCGGCCACCTCCTCGGTCTGTGCCGACCCGCTCGCCGCGTACAACTTCTTCAAGGCCTTCCTCTCCTCGCACAAAGCGCTTCAGAAGTCACTGGAGGCACGGCGCCGCTACCTGGCCAGACCCGCGAAGGTGAAGAAGGGCGAGGACCTGGCCGTCCGCGAGGCTGCCCTGAGGGTCGAGCGCAAGGCGATCGTGGAGCTGGAGCGTCTGGTCGGCGAGATCGGGGACGAGGACTCCGCGAAGCTGGACGCACTGGTCGAGCAGCTGAAGAAGATCGGCGTCGGCCCGGACTCGGACACCCGCGTCGTCGTCTTCTCCGAGCGAATACCCACGCTGACGTGGCTGGCCGAGGTCGTCCCCGCCCGGCTCGGGTTCCAGAAGAGCGGCGCCGTCGAGGCGGGGGAGAAGAAGGACCGGCCCTGGCTGGTGTACGGCGGGGCGGTGCAGGTCATGCACGGCGAGGCCACCAACGAGGACGAGCAGAAGCGGATTGTCGAGAAGTTCGGGCTGCGCGACGACCCGGTGCGCATCCTGTTCACCGGTGACGTCGCCTCCGAGGGCGTCAACCTCCACCAGGAGTGCCACCAGCTCATCCACTACGACCTGCCCTGGTCGCTGATCCGCATCGAGCAGCGCAACGGCCGTGTCGACCGGTACGGGCAGAAGGAGAAGCCGCAGTTCCGCGCCCTGGTCCTCACCAGCGACGTGGAAGGGCGCCGCACCCCGGAGACCGGCGGGGCCCTGCCGCTCGACGACCGACTGGTCGGTGCGAAGCTCCTCAAGCGCGAGGAGGAGGCGCACGGGATCGACGGCTCGGCCGGGGGGGTCCCCGGACTGTACCGGGCGCAGGAGGAGGAGAACCGCCTCACCCGCGACCTGCTCGCCGGCCGCACCGTGGAGGAGTCCATCAAGCGGTCCAGCGGCGGCGCCCCGTCGATGCTCCGGAAGGTGATGGGCAACATCGGGTCCAAGTCGGCCCAGGACGACGTGGCGTGCGCGACCGTCCCGAGCGTGTTCCGCTCCACCTCCGCTTACTTCGTGGAGGCCCTGCGCCAGATCTGCCCCACCGGGGCGGACAACGAGCTGAAGCTGCGCCACGAGGACGACGGCACCATCGCGTTCGAGCCGCCGGCCGACCTGCAGTACCGCTTCAGGGCGCTGCCCAAGTCGTACCTGACCGAGCAGAACATCCTGCCCACGAGCAAGGCGCCCGGTCGGCTGCGGATCACCTTCGACAAGCGGCTCGGCGAGCAGCGGCTGAAGGCGGCCCGCGAGTCGTCCAAGACGCAGTGGCCCAATGTCAGTTACGTCTCGGACGTGCATCCTGTCCTGGACTGGGTGACCGACAAGGCCCTGGCGTCCCTGCGCCACGACGAGGCGTTCATCCTCGCCTACCGTCCCGACGCCGCCGCGGCGGCCAAGCTGGACCCCCGCCTGCCGGCCGAGCTGACCGGCCCGGTCTACCTGGTGCAGGGCATCCACTCCAACGCGCTGGGCCGTCCCACCGTGGTGGAGTGGATGGCCGTCGTCGGGCTGCCCCAGGCGCCCCGCGTCGTGCGCATGGACGCGGCCTTCCTCGACGCGTGCGGCGTCGGTCCGAAGATGCCCGGCCGCGCCGTCCCCGAGGAGGAGCGCGAGGCGCTGCAGCGGCTCGTTCCCCGGGCGGTCGACGAGGCCGCGCGCTATCTGCGCGAGCAGGAGGCCGAGTACGCGCGGCGGATCGAGGAGATGCTCGCCCCGTACGAGAAGCGCGTGACGCAGTGGCAGCAGGACGCCCTGTTCGCATCCGCCCGCTCGGCGAAGGGCCGCACCGACGTGAACCTCACGGCGAGCCGGCGCAAGTCACTCATCAAGTCGCTGAAGACCTCCGGGGCGCCCATGCTGCGTCTGCTCTGCGTCCTGGAGCCCCTGTCCGCTGCCTCTGGAGAGATCACCCGATGAGCACCGACTTCGACTCCTTCTCCAACCGTGGCGAGTACCTGTCGGCGCACTACTTCGCCGAGCAGCTGGGCCAGGACCTCAAGAAGGGCCTCTTCGCCACCTGGACCGGACGCGAGACCGACGAGAAGGACCCGCGTCCCACGCCCAGGGAGATGGTGCGTGCCCTGCGCGGCACGTACCTGTCGGAGGAGTTCCGCAACTTCTTCGCCGAGCGCGCCAAGCTGGACGCCGAGGACGACGCCGACGAGAACAGCGCCGCCGCCGGAGCCCGCCTCAACACCTACAACGACGGCGACTGGTGTGAGCGGCTCGGCGCCTGGCACGACAGGGTGCTGGCGGCCCTCGGTTTCTCCGGCGCCCCCGAGCGGCGGCAGCTGACCGTCCACCGCGCCGGACGCGAGCACACCGTGGACACGGCCTGGCACGGCGACGGAATCGTGGCCCTGGAGTGCGGTTGGGCCGCCGGAAACGACACCGCTCTGGACGTGGACGGCCCCGGCCGACTGCTGCGCCCCCTGCGGGTGAGCGGCAGCGAGGTCTACGAGACCGGCCAGGCCCTCGCCACCTGGCTCTTCCAGAGCGAGCTGGGCGAGCCCGGTGGGGAGCCGCCCCGTTTCGTCCTGCTGCTGTGCGGTGGCGTCCTCGTCCTGGCCGACCGCCAGGTGTGGGGCGAGGGCCGTTTTCTGGCCGCCAACCTCGACGCCGCGCTGGAACGCAACGACCGCAAGCAGACCGGCGAACTGGCCACCATCGCCGCCCTGTTCAGCCACGAGATGCTCGCCCCCGCCGAGGACGGCAAGGGCCCGGGCATCGATGCCCTGATCAAGGCCTCCCGCGACAACGCGGTCGGCGTCTCCAGCGAGCTGCGCGAGGGACTGCAGCGCTCGGTCGAGATCATCGCAAACGAGGTCCTGGCCCGGCTGGAGGAGGCCGGTGTCGAGCCTCGGCAGATCGAGGACCCGAAGCTGCCGTTCGCCAAGGAACTCACTCGCGAGTCGCTGCGCTACCTCTACCGCATCCTGTTCCTGCTGTACGCCGAGGCACGCCCGGAGCTGGGCATCCTGCCCGCCGACGACGGCACCTACGAGGCCGGCTACTCGGTGGCGCGGCTGCGGGAGCTGGTCGAGCGCGACGAACAACTCGTCGAGGAGGAGGCCCGCAAGGGCTTCCACCTCTACGCGTCCCTCGACGTACTGTTCAACAAGGTCAACCACGGCCACCGCCCGTACGGCACCGAGCCCGACGACGAGCTCCCGGAGGACGACGAGGAGACCCGCAAACTCAAGGCCAAGCGCCGCAGCGAGGACCGCGGCCTGCGCTTCGAGCCGCTGCGCAGCGAGCTCTTCGAGCCCAAGTCCATCCGCCTCATCGGCCGCGGTGCCCTCGACCCCCGCAGTGACGAGGACGCCGAGCCGAAGTGGCTGGACCTGCGACTGCGCAACAGCGCCCTGCACGAGGTGCTGCGGCTGCTGACCATGAAGAAGGCCAAGCGACGCGGGGAGCGCGGCGGCTTCATCTCCTACCGCAACCTCGGCATCAACCAACTAGGCGCCGTGTACGAGGGCCTGATGTCGTACACCGGCATCATCGCCGAGGAGGAGCTGTGCGAGGTCGCCAAGGGCGGTGACCCGGAGAAGGGCTCCTGGCTGGTGCCCGCGCACCGTCTTAAGGAGTACCCGGAGAAGACCTGGGTCCTGTACGACGAGCACGACGCGGTCAAGGGCCTGCGCGGGCCGAAGAAGTACAAGGTGGGCGAGTTCGTCTACCGGCTGGCGGGCCGCGACCGCGAGACCTCCGCCTCGTACTACACCCCCGAGTCCCTGACCAAGGTCACCGTCGAGCTGGCGCTCAAGCACCTCCTCGACCAGGAGCGCGACGAGAACGGCGAGGTCGTCAAGACGCGGGCCTCGGAGCTGCTGAAGTACAAGATCTGCGAGCCCGCGCTGGGCTCCGGCGCGTTCCTCAACGAGGCCATCAACCAGGTCGCCGAGGAATACCTGCGTCGCCGGCAGGACGAACTGGGTATCTCCATCCCGGCCGCGGACGCACTGACGGAGAAGCAGAAGGTCAAGGCGTACGTCGCCCTGCACAACGCCTACGGCGTCGACCTCAACGCCACGGGCGTGGAGCTGGCCGAGGTCTCGCTGTGGCTCAACACCATGCACCCGGGCATGCGCGCGCCGTGGTTCGGTCTGCACCTGCGGCGGGGCAACTCGCTGATCGGCGGGCGGCGGGCGGTGTACTCGGGCGAGGACGTCGTCTCCCCGGCGAAGGCCTGGCTCGCGGCGAAGAACACCCTGGCACCGACGCCGCTGCCGTTCCTCAAGGACGGCGAGCCGCAGCCGCTGCCCGAGGACGCGGTGCACCAGTTCCTGCTGCCGAGCCCCGGGTGGGCGGCGGTGACCGGCTCGAAGGAGGCCAAGGAACTCGCCAAGGACCAGGTGGCGCAGCTGGTCGCCTGGAAGAAGGGCATCCTCCAGCGTCCCAAGCGCAGCACCGCGCACCTGAACAAGGACGGCACGCCCAAGCTGGACAGGGCGGGCAGGCCGAGGAAGGAAGCGCCCTCTCATTTCACCCGGTTGCGGGACGCGGCCAAGCGGGCGGAGTTCCTGTGGTCGCTGGTCATCAAGCGCATGCGGCTCTCCGAGGCGGCGATCGCGCGGAAGATCGACGTGTGGGGAGCAAAGCCGGACGACCCCGAGTACGGATTCCTGCGCACGGCGACGGGCGCGGTGCCGAAGGAGCAGGTCATGGCCGACCTGTTCCTGGCGACCGAGACGCCGTACTGGCGCCTGAAGAAGGTCATGGACGCCTGGTGCGCCCTGTGGTTCTGGCCGGCCGACAAGGCGTCCCTGCTGGACGGCACGGACGGGGTGTACGACGAGGCGGTGCCGGCGGTGGCCTCTGCGGACGCGCTGGGTGACCTGTTGGGGGTGCCGCTGGTCGGCGGGGAAGCGGTAGCGGCCGCCCCGGACGGGGGCAGCGAGCCCGCGAAGGTGACAATCCCTGGTCCGCGCTTCACCGAGCAGACCATGCTGTTCGCGTCGGGGCCGATCCAGGAGTCCCTGGTGTCCGCTCTGGCGGAGGAGGAGCCGCTCATCGACCTCCAGACGGTGGAGGCGACCGGCTCCAAGCGCAACGCGCCGAAGCAGTCCAAGCGGCGGACGTGGCGGAACACCATCCCGCTGGTCGACCTGGATGACTGGTTGGACTTCCTCGAAGCCCTCCTGGGCACGGTCGACCCCGACGAGCAGAACCTGGTCACCGAGTTCGACAACCTGGACGCGCTCAAGGACTTCGAGAAGAACCTCCCCCACCTGATGGGGATGGACCTCGCCGATCCGGAGACCCGCTTCCCCTGGATGCACACGGTCACCAACATCGCGGAGGAACAGGGCTTTCTGCACTGGGAGCTGGACTTTGCGCTGGTCTTCGCGCGGGGCGGGTTCGACCTGCAGGTCGGGAATCCCCCGTGGGTGGAGATCAAATGGGACTCGAACTCGACCTTCGCCGAGTTCGATCCCGCGTTCCTCCTGCAAGAGAACCTGACACAGGCCGAACTGAAGGAGATGCGCAACCGGATCCTTGACGCAGAAGCCAACAGTCGCAAAGTCCTGGACGAGATCCGTAAGGACGAGGTGACGGCCGCGTTCTGCGCGAGCGCTTCCACCTACCCGCTGCTCGCCGGAACATCGGCCCACCTCCATCCCAGGTTCATCTCCCGCTGCTGGGAGAACACCAGCAGCAGGGGAACCATCGGCCTCGTACATCCGGACGGCCATCTCAAGGGGAAGGCAACCCGCAAGATCAGAGCGGAAGCCTATCGACGTCTCCGCGTCCACGGCGCGTTCATCAACGTCGGCAACTGGGCCTTCCCGAGGCCGGTCGGCGATAAAAAGGACTTTGCTTCCAATATCTACGGGCCACCGCGATCCATATCATTCCGCCACCTGAGCTACCTCTATCGCGCTGACGTACTCACAGAGTCTCTCCGTCATGACGGAAGCGGTCCCGAGCCCGGCATCAAGCACCGCGGGGACTTCGATGTGCGCCCGCACCGCGCGCGCATCGTGAACGTAGACATCAACGTACTGTCCCGCTGGAAGAAGCAGCTCGGATCGGACTGCGCGGCAGAGGAGACAGACATCCTCTACCCTCTCACCGAGAGCGAGGACCGCGCCACCGACGTATTGGTGAGCTTCCCGACAAGGCTGCCGGCCGACGGCGTGGAAATGAGCCGGGGCTACGACGAAACCCTCGACCGCGAGGCCGGATACATCGAATGGGGCGAGTCGCATCCGGAGACCTGGGACGAGGTTGTCCTGCACGGCCCGCATATCGCTCCGAGCACTCCCTTCTTCAAGGAGTCTCCCCACCTGACCCCGACGGGCGCGACCATCCGGCTCACCTCGATCCCCTCGAACTTCATACCTGCCACAAAAATGCACCGGAAGTGTTCGCGCACGGAGTTCGAGAAGAAGACAGGGGTGTGGAAGGAATGGAACGGACAGCCCCATGTCCGCCAGTACCGCCTGGCATTCCGGAGAAGGAACGACGGGAAGACCGAGCGTGTCCTCCAGGGGGCCATCATCCCTCCCGGCGCCACCCACGTGAACGCCGTACATTCGCTGGCTTTCCGTGACCCGGCTCTCATGGTGCTGACCACCGGATTCTGGTCGTCCATACCTCTCGATTACTTCCTGCGCGTCTTCGGGATCACAGACCTGTACGAGAATGATCTGCTGCGCCTTCCCGCGGCGCGGACAGATCACCCACTGGCTGACGCCCTCGCCGTTCGCACCGCCCGCCTGAACTGCCTTTCAAGCGCGTACGCAGACCTCTGGTCGACCGTCTGGTCCCCGGGCTGGAAGAAGGAATGCTGGGCGATCGACTGGCCGGAGCTTCCCGGGGTCGGAGATGTCGATCAGCAGTGGCAGTACACATCCCCCCTGCGAACGGAGTTCGAGCGCCGAGCCGCGCTGGTCGAGATCGACAGTCTGGTCGCCGTGTGGATGGGCATGTCGGCCGACTCGCTCATCGCGGTCTACCGGTCACGGCTCGCCCTGCTCGCCGACCGCGAAGACGAATTGTTCTTCGACGCCGCCGGCAGACAGATCGCAGCCGACCGGTTCGCTTACGGCGTCGGGCAGACGAAGGAGGCGTACAAGGCCCTGCAGGCTCACCTCGCCGACCCCGACAACAACCCCGTCCCCGACGGCTACACCGCCCCCTTCTACAAGGCCGACCGCGAGAAGGAGATGCGCGAGGCGCACGCCTACTTCCAGAAGCGGCTGGACGAGGCCGTCGCCCGGGGCGAGTGGGACCCGGTGAAGCAGGAGGTGCCCAAGCCGTGAGGCCGACGCTCGAAGCGCAGGGGCTCAAGGAGAGCCTGCTCCAGTACCTGTCGACGACCTACGCCCTCACCGACGAGGGCGCGCGGGAGTCGCTGCACCGGTTCCTGGGGGACGAGACGTCCGGGATGTTCCGGGGGCCGTTCCTGCGGATACGGACGCCGTTCACGCAGGCCGACGATTCCTGGAAGGAGCTGCTGGACTGGCGGCGGACGGACGGCTGGACACCGTACGCCCACCAGGCCAGGGCGTTCGAGCGGCTGTCGTCGGCCGGCGGGCGGACCCCGCGGCCGACGCTCGTCACGACCGGCACCGGATCCGGCAAGACGGAGTCGTTCCTCTACCCGGTCCTGGACCACTGTGCGCGTGAGCGCGACGCAGGGCACGAGGGCATCAAGGCCGTCTTCCTGTACCCGATGAACGCGCTCGCCACCGACCAGGCGCAGCGCATCAACGACCTGCTGTGCGAGTACGACGCCGACCTCGGCAAGCTCCGCGCCGGTCTGTACATCGGCGACCGGGCGGAGACGAAATACGACCGGGTGTACACCCGTCGTTCCGACATGTGGGTGTCGCCGCCGGACATCCTGATCACGAACTACAAGATGCTGGACCTGCTGCTCCAGCGCTCCCAGGATGCCGCGCTGTGGAGCGGCGCGGACATCCGGTACGTGGTCGTGGACGAGTTCCACACCTACGACGGTGCCCAGGGCACCGACGTGGCCATGCTGCTGCGGCGTCTGGCCGCCGCCGTCGGGGCTTCGGAGCCGGGGAAGCCCTTGGGCCGAATCTGTCCGGTGGCCACGTCCGCGACGCTCGCCTCCGGCACGGACGGGGACGGTGTACGCCAACTCCTCACCGTCGCCACCGAGGTCTTCGGGACCGAGTTCACCGAGGACTCGATCATCGGTGAGGATCGGCAGAGCGTCGACGAGTTCCTTCCGCCGGACGACTTCGACCCGACCCTGCCGTATCCCTCCCCCGACGAGCTGGCGCTGCTGCCCGATCCGTCCCTCGGAGAGGAGGAGTTCGCCGACCTCGTCGAGACGGTGACGGGCACACGCGATTCGGACCCGTTCCTGCTGGGCCGGAACCTGAAGCGGCAGACGCTGACCTCCGCCGTCATGCTGGCGCTCGACGGCGAGGTCCGCACCACCGGCGAAGTGCTCGACCTGATGTGGCGCAAGGGTGCGCGGTCCTGGGGCAAGACCATCACCGAGCGGCCGGAGGTCGCCGCCTTGGCCCTCGCCCGATTCGTCGCGCTGCTGGCCGTCGCCCGCGACCCGGACTCCACGCCCAAGCGTCCGCGGCCCCTGGTGCAGATCGAGGTGCACCAGTGGGCCCGCTCGGTCTCCCGCCTCGTACGGGGCGTGCTGCCGTGGCCGAAGGCGGAGTTCCAATGGGACGCGGCCGGTTCGACGGACCGGCAGAGCGACCAGCACGCCCGGACGGCGCCGGTCACCACGGCGACGGCGGGCCAGGCCGCGAACCTGTTCCTGCCCGCCGTGTACTGCCGTGACTGCGGGCGTTCGGGCTGGGCGGTGTTCTCCCCGGAGACGGACGACACCCACGTCCAGGTCGACTCGCACAAGATCCGGCGGGCCTCGGTCAGCCAGGACAAGATGCGGGTGCGCAACCTGATCGCGGCGACCCACGCCGAGGCCCGGGAGGGCTCCGGTGCCGCGCCGATGACATCGGCCGGCCGCGGGGCGGACGGCGGACGGGGCGCGTCCGCGCTCTCTTCCGGCCAGGGTGGCGGGCAGCTGCGCGTGCTGGACGGGCCGAACCGCAAGCTGCGCCTGCCCGACCCGGTCAGGGACTACGACCCCTCGACCGGGGAGCCGCGCCCGGCCGGCAGCGACTCCGCCTTCGTCTTGGTGAACCTAGGCGAGACGGCCAACACGGCGGCCGAGGAGGACTGGTGCCCGGCGTGCGGCTCGCGCAACGCGATCCGCTTCCTCGGCACCGGCGCGGCGGCGCTCGCGGCGGCCTCGATCACCCAGCTGTTCACGGGCGGCGAGCTCGACGAGGAGCAGGGCGAGGACAAGACGCTGATGTTCAATGACTCGGTGCAGGACGCCGCGCACCGAGCCGGGTTCGTCGCCTCCCGTTCGTACACCTTCTCGCTGCGCGCCCTGTTCAAAAAGCACCTGTCGGAGGACCGGCCGACCGCGCTCAACGATTTGATCGCCAATGTCGTCGCGGCCACCACCGACCGCACGACGCTCGCCGCCGTCGTGCCGACCGACCTGCACGACATCCAGGGCGTGCAGCGGCTGCTGTCCGGCAAGGGTCGCGGCGGCGACCGCAAGACGTGGAACCTGATCGGTGAGCGGTTCGCGTTCGAGGCCCTGATGGAGTTCGGGTTCCGCTCCCGCAACGGCCGCACCCTGGAGCTGACCCGGACGGCGGCGGCCCAGGTGCGCATCGCGGACGTGGCGGCGGCGGTCGCGGTCGTGAAGGTCGCGCACTTGGCCGAGGAGGGCCGGCGCGGCGGGCTGCCGCCCGTCGAGCAGGACGACGCCCGTTACCTCGCCTTCCTGCGGATCTTCCTGGAACGGCTGCGCACCAGGGGCGCGATCGGCCACAAGTGGCTGGACGGCTATCTGAAGGAAGCTGGGACCAGCCGCTACTTCATCTGGGGCAAGCGTCCGGTCGGCATGCGCGCCTTCCCCAAGGGGATCGCGGCCCCCGTGTTCCTTCTCGACCAGCCCAAGGCCAAGAGCGAGTTCGACTTCGCGACGGGACGGTTGTCCTGGTACGAGCGCTGGGCGCAGCGCTGCCTGGACCTGCCCCGGGAGCAGGCGGCCGGGTTCTGGAGCAGGCTGTTGCCCGAGCTGGTTACGGCCGGGCTGCTGTCGGTGCGCACCCCGGCCGACAGCAGCGTGCGGATCTACGGGCTGCAGCCGGGCGCGATCGATGTGCAGCTTCTGTCCGACGATGTCGTCAACGAGGCCTTCGTGCGCTGCCCGGTCTGCTTCTGGGAGCAGACGGTCCACCCCGAGTTGCTGGACCAGTGGCACGGGCAGCCGTGCCCGTCGTATCGCTGCCGCCGGGGCCGGCTGGTCGCCGGGGACCGCCCCGAGGGGCTGGGCGTGCATCACCGGGACCGGAACTACCGGGACGACTACTACCGGCGGCTGTACCGCAAGGCGGGCACCTACCAGGTGGTCACCGCCGAGCACACCGGCATGCTCACCCGGCCGGAGCGGGAGCGGGTCGAGGCGGCGTTCAAGCACGGTACCGGGTTCAAGGACCCCAACGTGCTGTCGTGCACGCCCACGCTGGAGATGGGCATCGACATCGGCGACCTGTCCGCCGTCGTGCTGGCCGCGCTGCCGCGCCGGCCCGCCAACTACGCCCAGCAGGTGGGCCGGGCGGGGCGGCGTACGGGCAACGCGTTTCTGCTGACCATTCCCGACCGCAGCCGCCGCGACCTGTACTTCCTGGACCAGCCGCGCGAGATGATCGCCGGACGGATCGTGCCGCCGGGCAGCCACCTGTCGGCGATCGAGATCCTGCGCCGCCAGTACCTGGCCCATCTGCTGGACCTGGCCGCGCGCGGGCGCCTGCCGCGCCCCGACGGCAAGCCCCTGCCCGCGATCCCGGCCAGGGCGCCGGAGCTGTTCGGCCCCTCGGGCTATCTCACCGACCTGGTCGAGGCCGCCCTCGCCCGTGGTGATCAGCTGGTCGACGGGTTCCTGGGGCTGTTCCCCACTGGGGTGAGCGACCAGGCCCGGGCCGAGCTTCGCGACTACGCCACCCGCAGGCTGCGCAGCGCGGTGGAGGAGGCCGAACGCCAGTGGCGGCGCGGCGAGGAGGTGCTGCGCCGCCGGCTGAAGGTGATCGGCGAGGCGCGCGACGAACTGCACGACAGCGACGACGAACAGGCGCGGCAGAAGGCCGAGCTGGAAGCCGAGCACCGGTCGGTCGGCAAGCGGCTGCTGTCGCTCGGGCTCACCACGGCCCAGCAGGCCCTGTGCGACCTCGGGCTGCTGCCGAACTACGCGCTCATCGACGCGGTGACCGCCCTGAACGCCACGCTGTACTGGCCGGACGGCGTCGACGAGAAGACCGGCAGGGAAAGGTACAAGTCCAAGCCGCGCGCCTACGAGCGGCCCCGGCGCTACGCCCTGTCCGAGTTCGCGCCCGGTAACACGTTCTACGTCAACGGCTACAAGCACCAGATCACCGGTCTGGAGATCGGGACCGCGACCGATCCCGACTGGCGACTGTGGCGGTTCTGCCAGGAGTGCGGGTACGTGCGCACCCAGAACGCGCAGGAGGACCGCTCCCCGTGCCCGCGCTGCCGCAGCGCCCGGATCGCGGACGACGGCTCCTGCCTGCACAAGGTCGTCGAACCCACCGTCGTCACCTCCCGGGACAAACGGGAGGACGCCCGGATCAGTGACGACAAGGACGACCGGGAACAGCGCTACTACACGGTGATCGACGCGGTCGACATCGCGCTGGAGGACATCGAGCCGAAGACGTCCTGGCGGCACGAGACGCAGACGTTCGGCATCGACTTCTGCCGCACGGCGGTCATCCGGCGGATCAACGTCGGTCCGATGCGGTTCGACGCCAAGGCGGAGGACGACTTCGCCGGGCACAGTGTGCGGATGGCGCCGTTCCACGTGTGCACGGGCTGCGGCGCGGCGACCGCCGACGGGCGGCCCGTCTTCGACCACGACACCGACGCCTTGGACTCCGCGGCGGCACGCAACCCCAAGCTCAAGCACCACCAGCCGTGGTGTCCGCTGCGCCGGGGCAAGAAGCCGCAGGACGTGCCGCAGGAACCGGTGCTGCTGGCCCACCAGCTGCGCACCGAGGCGCTGCGGGTGCTGCTGCCGGCCGCAACCGTCCTGGTCGACGAGAAGATCCACTCCTTCCGGGCGGCTCTGCGGCTGGGCGTCGACCACTACTTCGGCGGTGATCCGCAGCACCTGGACTCGACCCTTGCGCGCATGCCCGACAAGGCCACCGGCGAGACGCGCCACTTCCTGGTGCTCTTCGACCGCCTGCCGGGCGGCACCGGCTACCTGCACCGGCTCACCGACCCGGCCCACTTCCGGGCCGCCCTCGCCGACGCGCGGCGGGCGCTGCTGAAGTGCCCCTGCCGCGACGAGGGACGGCTCGCCTGCCACCGCTGCCTGCACCGCTACACCGAGGAGCGGCACCAGGACACCGTCTCCCGCCTCGAGGCCCTGCAGATCATCAACGACCTGCTGGGGCCGGTCGACCAGGACGGCGAGCCGGTCCTCGGCGAGGACGGACAGCCCGTCGACCTCTGGAAGGTCGCTCAGCTGCCCAGCACGGACCTGATCGGCCTGGACAAGCAGGTCGAGTCCGACCTGGAGGCCCGGTTCCTGGCCGCCCTACGGACCTGGACCGGCGGCGAGCAGGACGCCGTACTGGAGGAGAGCAGCACAGCCAGCGGCTACCTGCGCTTCAGCCAGGGCACCAACTGGCGGCTCACCGCGCAGCGGGACATGGAGTTCACCCGTACCGACTTCACCTTCGAGTCCACGGACGGCCCCAAGGAGTACGTCACTGTCTACCTCGACGGCCACCGCTACCACGCCACCCGCGCGCACAACCGGATCGCTGCGGACTGCGACAAGCGCAACCAGCTGCGGGACAGGAACCATGTCGTCTTCCAGATCACCTGGGACGACCTGGAGCTGTTCGAGAGGGGGGAGGCCGCGAAGGCCCAGCCGGTCTGGCCGCCGTACCCGCGCAGCGCGCAGGACATGGCCAAGGGCTGGTACGAGGAGATGGACGGCAAGCGTGCCGACCTCGCCGGGGCCGTGTTCGCCAACCCTGTCGACACGCTCCTCGCCTACCTGCGCGAGCCGGTCAAGGAGCGGTGGGCGCGCCGCGCCAAGGCCCTGGTGGGCGGCCTCATGTCCGAGCCCACCGCCCTGGCGATGCAGGTGGACCGCGGCCAGGCGCGTCAGGCGCTGAGGTCCGCGCTCGACGCGTACGGCGCGGGCAGCACACCGTCCGCGGAGCCGGTCATGGGCGACGGGGCCATCCTGGTGCTCCAGGCAACCGACATGAGCGGTCTGCCCCTTATCTTCACCGTCGACGCGAGCTACGGCGAGGACGCGAAGGCAGTGCGGTGGAGCGCTCTGGCCGTACTGGACGACCGTGACGAGGTCCTGGGCACCGACGAGCACAAGCGGTGCTGGCGTGCCTGGCTCTACTGGTCGAACGTGCTGCAGTTCCTGGCGTTCGCCGACGGTGACGGCGTTCAGCTGGCCGGCAGCCGTGCGGCCGCCTTCCCGGTCGACGTACTGGCCGTCACCGGTGGCATCGGCGAACTCGACTCGCTCATCGCCGTGCACCGGCCGCAGGAACCGCCGACGGCGGTGACGCAGGACGCGCCCGAGATCACCCTCGAGGCGGAGGCCGGCGTCTCCGTGGCCGAACGGGCCGTTGCCCAGTTGCTGCGCGACGCCGCCTGGGACGAGGACATCCTTCCCCTGCTCGAAGAGGACGAGCCGGATTCCGCGCTCACCCGGCTTGCCCGCAAACTCGCCGACCACGGCAAGCAGGCCCCCGTCTTCGGCTACGAGCTCGGAGAACGCCGCTGGCCGGCCGACTTCGCCTGGCAGGACCCCGGCGTCCGGGTCGTCGTCGTCGCCGCACCGCACGGCGAGGACGACGAGGAAGCCCTCCGCCGCGACAAGGCCTACGCCGACGCGGGATGGACGGTCCGTACGGCGGCCGACTGGCTCGACCACCTCGACTCGCTCGTCGACAGGCTCCCCGACGCCCCGAAAGCGCGCGGCACGAACGACTCCCACGAATCCCACGGCAACGGAAGGCAGCACTGATCCCATGACCGCCCGGCTCAGCCTGTACCAGAAGGCCGAACAGGAGCTGTACAAGCTCGACCGCTCGGTCAAGGGCAAGTTCTACGACTTCTGCCACCGCTTCCGCGAAGACCCCGACCACCCCAGCCTGGACCTCAAACCCCTCAAGGGCGACGGCCGGGTCTTCCGCGCCAAGATCGACCCCTCGTACCGCGCCCTGCTGGCCAAGGCCGGCATCGACGACAAGGGCCAGGAGAACTGGCTCGTCATCGCGGTACGCCACCGCAAGCACGTCTACGAGGAACTCTCGGTCGCGATCAACCGGATCACCGGCGAGATCGAGTTCGTGGACCTCTCCGTCGTGGGCGAAAGCGTGCTGCAGCGCGCGGGCATCACCCTCACCCCCACCGAACC
>NZ_LR732636.1 GCF_902506575.1 Streptomyces mexicanus
GGTGAATGACATGCACCCCGTCACCCCCGCCTGGGTCCGCGTGCGCCTGCGCACCGCGCCCGGCGCCGCGGCGGCCCTCGCCGTGCTGGTGGCGCTGACCGCCTGTCTGGCGGCCGCGTTCCCGCGGGCCCTGGACCGGTACGAGGACGCCGGCCTGGTCCGGGCCGTCGCGCAGGCGACGCCCGCCCGCACCACCATCGAGGTGTCCGCGCCGCAGCCCGGACTCCAACTGCCCGCCCGCGCCCGCGAACAGGGCCTGCTGCCGCCGGCCCTGCGCCGCCAGTACACCGAGGTGCTGCGGGCCGTCGGCCGGCCGCTGGTCGCCGACCCCGGCCAGTCGTCGTACGGGGTGGTCACCCAGGACGCGCTCGCCGTCCCCGACCCCTGGATCCCCCGGCCCAGCGGCCTGCCCGCGCAGGTGCGCCTGGTCGCGCAGAACGCGCTCGGCGCGCACGCCACCGTGCGCACCGGTCGGCTCCCGCGCGCCGACGGCCCGGTCACGGCATCGACCACCCGCGTGGAGGCCGCCGTCACCGCCGAGACGGCCAGGAGCCTGCACATCCGGGTCGGCTCCGTCCTCCACGTGCCCGCCGTGTCCCGCCCGCCGCTGGAGGTCCGCGTCACCGGCATCGTCACCCCGCGCGCACCGGACGGCGCCTACTGGGCGACCGAGCCGCTGCTGCGCACTCCCGCCCTGGCCCGCGCCCCGGGCGGGGACGGCGACCCGATGTACTACTGGCTGGCCGCCCTGCTGCTGCCGCCCGAAGCGGCTCCCGCGCTGCTCGCCACCTCCGCCCACCCCGTCCGCTACTGGCAGGTGGCCCCCGACACCCGCGCCCTGCACGCCCACGACCTGGCCGGACTCAAGACCGCGGTCGCCGCGCTGGAGGCCGGTCCGGGCCTCGGCCAGGTCCGCGCGGTCACCGACCCGGCGGCGCAGATCGGCACCGACCTCGACGACGTCCTCACCGCCTACGGCCGCCTGACCGACGACATCGGCCCGCTGGTCGCGGTCGCCGCCTTCGGCAGCGCGACCGTCGCCGCGGTCGTCCTGCTGATGGCCGGGGGCCTGGCCGCCGACCGGCGCCGCACCGCACTGACCCTGCTGCGCGCCCGGGGCGCCTCCCTGCGCGGCCTGACCGGCCGGCTGTTCGCCGAGACCGCGGTCGTCGCCGTGCCCGCCGGGGCGCTCGGCCTCGGGGCGGCCCTGCTCGCCGTGCCTAAGGGCCGCGCCGGGTACGCCGTCGCCGCCGCCGCGGCGGTCACCGTCCTGGCGTGCGCGGCCCTGCCCCTGCGCGCCGCGGTCGCCCACCGCGTGGTCCGCCTCCACGGCCCGCGCCCGGACACCACGGCCGTGCGTCCCTCCCGGCGCCGTACGGTCGCCGAGCTGACGCTGCTGGTGATCGCGGCCGGCGCGGTGGAGACCCTGCGGCGGCGCGGCGTGACGGGTTCCTCCGGCGACCAGCTCGTGTCGCTGGCGCCGGTGCTGGTGGGGGTGGTCGCGGCGCTGGTGCTGGTGCGCCTGTACCCGCTGCCGCTGCGCTGGCTGACCCGCCCGGCCGGGCGGCTGCGCGGGGCGGTGGGCCATCTGTCGCTGGCCCGCGCCGGCCGTACCTCCGTCTCCGCGGTGCTGCCGCTGCTGGCCCTGCTGACCGCGCTGACCACCGCCGCCTTCGGCGGGTCCCTCCCCGCGGGCGTGGCCGACGCCCGTGGCCACGCCGCGCTGCTCGCCGTCGGCGCCGCCGGCCGTATCGACGGCGACGGCGCCCTGCCCGCCGGTGCGGCCGACCGGGTGCGCCGCACGCCGGGCGTGCGGGACGTGACCGAGGTGAGCGTCGACGACCAGGCCCAGGCGGGCCGCGACCTGACCCGGGTGTCCCTGGCGGGCGTCACCCCCGCGGCGTACGCGGCGCTGGCGCACCACGTCGGGCTCGGCCCCTTCCCGCAGGCACGGCTGCACGCGCCGGCCGGCGGACGCAAGGCGCCGCTGCCCGCGCTGGCCTCCCCGTCGGTCGCCCGGACGTACGGCACCGAACCCTTCCCGGTCCGGCTCGCCGACGGCACCACCGTCGCCGTGCGCATCGCCGCCGTCCGGGACCGCACCCCGGCGGTGCTCGGCACCGACTTCCTGGTCGTGGACCGCGCCGGGCTCGGCCCTGCGGCGGTGCGGCCGACCACCCTGCTGCTGACCGGCACCCACCTGGACGCCACCGCCCTGCGCCGGGCGGCGGGCGGCTCCGCCGCCGTGCACCTGCGCGCCACCGAGCGGGCCCGGTACGTCGACTCGCCGCTGCAGTCCGGCGCCGAGCACGTCTACACCGCCGCCGTGGCGGCGGGCGCCGGCTACGCCGTCCTCGCCCTGCTCCTCGCCCTGCTGCGCGCCGCCCCCGAACGGGCCGCGCTCCTGGCCCGCCTGCGCACCATGGGCCTCACCCGCGCCCAGGGCCGCCGCCTGTTGGTGCTGGAGTCCCTGCCGCAGGCCCTGCTCGCCGCGGCGGGCGGCGCCCTGACCGGCTGGGCCACGGTCCGCCTGCTGTCCCCCGGCATCGACCTGACGACCATCGCCCTGCCGTCCACCGCCGCCGCGACCGGCGGCAACGCGCTGCGCACCGATCCGCTCTCGCTGCTGCTGCCGGCGGCGGCCGTCCTGCTGCTGACGGTGGGCGTGGCCGCCGGGCAGGCATGGTGGACGGGCCGCAAGGGCTCGGTACGCGAACTGCGGGCGGGGGACGCGCGATGACCGGACTCGGCGCGGGCACCGGG
>NZ_LR732637.1 GCF_902506575.1 Streptomyces mexicanus
GGTCAGGGTGATCTGGCGCACTAGCTGCTGGAAGCAGGCCAGCGACGCCAGGCCCGGCAGGGCGGCCGACGACATGTCCACGATCGTCCTGGGCGCCTGGATCACGCACAGGAGCATCGCGATGGACGAGAAGAGCAGCACCACGGCCCAGGAGTGGACGGCGCGCCGCCGGTGCAGGGCGGCGCGCAGGACGGACAGGGACGCCACCAGCCACGGCCCGTACACCAGCAGCGGCCACCAGGAGGCGATGCCGTCCTGCATGCGGGAGAGGGCCACGATGCGCAGCGGGTCGTAGGCGACCATGCCGCCGAAGAAGCTCACGGCGGATGCGGTCACCGCGGTGAGTGCGGCGATGAGGTGGCTGACGGCTCGCAGTCCGCTCGGGCGCCTGCGTTCACGGACTTTTCGGTGGCCGCGCGAGACATCCTTCAACGGAGGTAGTTCCGCCGTGATTTCCTGAAGATTTTCCAGGGGGGTGTTGGTGCGGTCGCCGGCGCGGTTGTGGGCCCGGTGGTCGGTGCGGTCGTCCCCGGAATTCTCCGGATGGTCCTGAGACAAGGAGTCGAAGACGGAAGATGTGTCCGGCTGCCCGGAGGACACTGTTTCCTCTCGGGCCGCAGGAATTCTCCTCCGCTGCTCCTCCTCCATTGCGTCCTGGAGCATGAACGCAAGTTCTTCGGCGGGATCCCAGGCCGAATCCGGGGGAACGAGAGGGCCGGTGAAGAATCGGGTGGGCGCTCGGTGCCGTCCGGTTCCCGCACCGGGCCCTTCGGGTACGCCCGGAGTCGCCCCCGGGTACGAGCGGTCTGCGGAATACCCCGGACGTCGGTCGATACGTTCGTCATACATAAAATGGTCCGGCTACTCCGGTCGAGGAAAGGCGGACCGGCCGTCCGAGCCGACCCAGCGGCGGGCGAGGTCGGCCTCCAGTCGGCTCATCGCCTCCAGGAAATCCCGCAGCAGCGTCTCGGTCTCCGCCAGTGCGACCGGGAGACCGCCCCTGGTCAGGGTGCCGTTGGCGGTGGCCGACGCATGCACGGGTGCGGGCAGGTACGTGTACGGTCCCAGCGCCACGGCGTGTGCGGCACCCGGGTCCTGCCGCGCGCGACCCGCGAGCAGCCCCAAGTACCCGTCCCTGGTTGCCTTAGTCATATCCCGACTAACGTCACCCGACTTGCCCGGATGCGCGGCAAACGGGTGAAGGAATTGCCTGACATGCCTATAGGTGCGATCGGATGCTTCATCCGCCGTCCGGTGGGACGGCGGAGCTCCCCGAGTACGGCACCGCTCGCCGGCAGGGCGCGTTTCACCGATCGACCAGCTCACCGATCAACCAGTTCAGTGGTTCAGCGGTTCATCGGTTCAGCGGTTCGCCGGGGAACGGCCGACTGTTGCTCTGCAGCACCTCGACCATATGTCGGTGGCGACGCAATTCCACGGTATCGACTCGCCGCATTCTGCTCTGGTACGGCGGCAAGAAAACCGACCCCACGGTACAGGCGGATGCGGCCGCGACAAGCATCCATACGGTGACGTTCCACATGTTTCTCTCCATGGGCCCGGTGACGCGACACCGGCATAACGGCATGGAATATGCGGGGTTACGGAAAAGAGGCAGGAGTCCTCGGGTGGGCCAAGGCCGTTCGCTTCCGTCCCGGCGGCTCAGCGCAGAATCCGCACCGTCCGGGCCGCGCTCGCCTGGTCCAGCTCCGACACCCGTACCGTCGCCTTCGCGGTCCATGTGCCGGGGAGCGGCAGGGTCAGAGTGTCGGTGCCCCAGTAGCCGCCCCGGTCGGTGAGCCGGGCGTCGATCGGGCCGATCCCCTTGGCCGGCAGGGACAGGGACAGACGGAGTTCGGGGACGGCGGACAGGCCGCCGTCGGGGCCGAACACCACCGCCTCCACCGCGTTCTGGCCGACACGGCCCGGTTCCAGGGTGATCTGCACCCTGCCGCGGCCACCGGGGCTGCCGGTGTCGAAGGGGATCACGGCGACGGAGGCGCCCGGGACCCCGGCCGTCGGCGCCCACCCGTCCCGCGCCGCCGCATCCGCCGCGGTCCGGCCCGGCGGCGTCGCCCCGAGCACCGTGGTGATCACCAGGACCGCGACCCCCACGGTGACCTCGGCGAGGACCGAGCGGCGCAGCGCACGGGCAACGGCCTCCGGCCCGGGCGGCGGAGCCGCAGGCGAGGCCGGGGCCGTGGACTTCGCCAGTCGGCTCGTCCAGCGGCGGGAGCGGGCAGCCAGGGCCGCCAGCAGCGCCACCGCGAGCAGCTTCGCCAGCAGCAGCCGGCCGTACGTCGTGCCGGTGAGCGCGGCCGGGGAGCCCAGGCCGCGCCAGGACTGGTAGGTGCCGGTGAGGACGAGGACGGTGACAGCGAGGACGGCGAGCCGGGAGAAGCGGGTCACCGTCGCCGTCAGCTGCGCGTCCCGGTTTGGGGATCGGCGGGTTTCCTCGGCCGACGCTCCGTCGGTCGTCTCCGCCGCCGTGCCGCCGACCGGCGCGCGGCTCGCCCGCGCCTCCCCCTGCAGCGTGGTGAGGAGCGCCGTCAGGCCGCCCAGCCATACGGCCATCGCCAGCAGGTGCAGCACCGAGGACGCCATCGCCCACGGCACCTGGATGCCGGCCGCGGCGTGGTCGGAGACGGCCCAGGTCAGGGCGAGGAGGAGAGCGAGGACCAAGGCGAGGGGGAGGGTGAGGGCCAGAGGGGCGGCTGCGGCTTTTGCGCTGGATGGGGTTCCGGCGACCGGCGTGGTCGGCATCGGCGTGGTCGTCGTGGTGGATGTGGTCGGCGTCGGCGTGGTCGTCGTGGTGGATGTGGTCGGCGTGGTTCTCGTGGTGTGGGCGGTCCAGGTGGTCGGCGTGGTCTCCGTGGTCCTTGTGTTCGGCATGGTCGTCGTGGTCGGCAGTCGTCGGACGAACAGCGCCGTCGGGGCCAGGAGGGTGAGGCGGGTCAGCAGGGCCAGGCCGGGGCGGCCGGTCAGGGTGTGGGCGAGGGCCGCGGGGTGGAGCGCGGCGGCCGGGCCCGCGCCCGTCTCGTAGGGGGCGCGCAGGAGGAGCAGTGCGAGCGTGGACACCAGCAGCGTCCACCAGCCGGCCGCCAGCGGCCCGCGCGACGGGCGGGGGTCCGGTGGCCGGCACAGCAGGACGAAGGCGGCGGTGCCGATGAGCAGGGCGGCTCCGCTGTAGGCCGCAGCGCGGGCGAGACCGTGGAGAGCGCGGGTCAGCGGGTCCTCGGCCCGGCCGGTGGCGACGGCGGCGGACACCGCCGAGGGGCTGCCCACGGAGAAGGTGAAGGCGCCGGAGACCGGGTGGCCGTCCGCCGACACCACCCGCCAGGCCACGGTGAACGTGCCCCGGCCGAGTCCGGCGGGGAACGCCACGCGCGCCGTGTCCGTCCGGCCGGGCGCGTGCTCGGCCGGGTCGGTGCGCACCCGCCGCCCGTCCGGGCCGAACAGGCGGAAGGTGTCGTCGAGCAGGCCGACGGACTCGCTGAAGGTGAGAGTGACCGCACGCGGTGCGGACGGCAGGACGGTTCCGTCTGCGGGGTCGAGCGAGCGCAGCGCCGCGTGTCCCGCCGCGGGATTGGCCCCGGCGAGGAGCAGCAGTACGAGCAGCGAGCCCAGCAGCACCAGGTGGGACAGTCGTCGCCGTCGGGTCACGTCACCGCTCCGTCGAGGAAGTCGCCGGCCTTCCGGTTGAGTACGGACCGGGGCGGCGGTTCGCTCAGGCGGTGCCGGGGAAGGCCGTCTCCCGGGCGAGGAAGGCGAGTTGGGCGCGTTTTTCGGGCAGGTGGACGTCCGGCAGGTCGATCTCCGGCAGCACGACCACCGGCCCCCGCTCGAAGCCTTGCCGCAGGAAGCGGGCGACGGCCTTGTCGTTGCGTACGTCCGGATCCACCACGACGCGCCCGCGGTCCAGGGTCAGCAGCACGTACGACAGCAGCACGTCCAGCAGCGCCGCCGTCCACCCCGGCCGCGGGCCCTGCGGGCCGGGCGGTGCGAGCAGCAGGTGCACGCCGATGTCGCCCGGGCGCACCGGGTAGCACTCGCTCACGCGGTCCGCCTCCGGCTCGTACGTCTGCAGCACGGCGACCGGGGTGTCGTCCTTCACCACCAGGAAGGCGTGATGGGTGTCGAGCGTCTCCATGTGCGCGTAGATCGAGGCGACCTGCCGCACCGTCAGGCCGGTCATGCCCCAGAAGGCGGCGCGTTCCTCGCTGACCCAGCGGTGGACGGTGGGCGCGTCGCCGTACGGGTCGAGCGGCAGGACGCGGACGGTGCCGTAGCCGTCGACGGCCTGCTCGTGGACGGCTTCACGACCGGGGGGCGTGGTGGCGGGGACGTGCGGCTCGGGCATCAGACGTCGGTCTCCTTCGTCAGACGGGCCCAGTCGGTGACGACCGGGGCGAGGTCGCCGGCGGTCCACAGGGACAGCTGGTCGTGGTGGTGGGGCGCGTCGGGGACGCCGTCGGCGCCGAGCGGGACCACCCAGCGGCTGTTGTCGCGGCGGGCGAGATCCCAGACGTACCGGGCCACCGGGCCGCGTGCGGCGAGGTCGGTCAGTCCGGGCACGGCGGAGGTGCACAGCACGCAGTCGTGGTCGCCGGACAGCCCGGGCTCGTCGTAGAACGGTTCGGTCCCGGGCAGTGCCCGCCAGGGGGCCAGGCGGTGCCGTTCGCCCCAGGGGGCGGCGGGCCGGGCGGCAACTTCTTCCAGGGCCTCGCGCACGACGGCGCGGCGGTCGATGCCGTACAGGTCCTCGGCGCTCAGGAGGTGCTCCAGGGCGTGCCCGATGCGCGGGACGAGGGCGAGCCAGGGCTGGAAGACCTCCGGGTAGGCGGGTGGTTCGGCCAGCGGGGCGAACACCGGGTGCGCGGCGAGCCGGCGGACGACGGCCGTGCGCAGCGCCGCGAAGGCCGCCGCGTCCTCGCTGCCGGCGTCCATGCGGCGGTCCCAGCGCAGCAGCCGGGCCCGGAGACGGGCCGCCCGCGGGGTCAGATCGGCCGGGTCGGCCGGGTCGGCCAGGGCGTCCAGGGCGGCCGGGTCGTCCAGGGCGGCCGGGTCGGCCGGGTCGGCCGGGTCGGCCGGGTCGGCCGGGTCGGCCGGGTCTTCGAGGGCGGCCAGGTGGTCCAGCAGCGGGGCGGCGGAGGCCAGGTGGGTGTCCGTGTGGATGGCCGGCATGGCGTCGGCGGACCACACGGGCCGCTCGGCGAGCAGGGCACGGATGCGGTCGGCGCGGTGCGGCGGGGCGAACTCCACGCCGAGCGGGGCCGCGAGGCCGCGCTGGTTGGCCATCACGGCCACGCCGTCGGACAGCCCGGCGCGGGGCGGCTCGTGCCAGCCGTGCCAGGCGTGGCCCGGTTCCCAGGCGGGGACCGGACGCACCATGTTGTCGGCGGCGCGCACCGGCACCCGGCCCGCCGCCCGGTGCAGGACACCGCCCTCGGTGTCGGCGGCCAGCACCACGTTCACCGGTTCGGCCCAGGCGTCGAAGGCACGGTCGACGTCCTCGACGCGGCGGGCGCGCAGCAGCGCCGGCAGGGCGCGGAAGCCGAGGTCGCCGGTGACGCGGGGCGGGTGACGCAGGCTCAGGGCGAGGGGGATGTCGAGGGCGGGCGCCGGGGTGTCCGGGGCCTGCGGCCCGTCCCCGCCGCCCCGACCGTCCGAGCCGGTCTCCCTTTCTCTGTCCTGGTCACTGTCCTGGTCACCGTCATGTGCACTGTCGTCCAGGAAGTCCGGGCTCTCCGGCCCGTCCGAGCCGGCCACGCCGTCCAGGCCCTCCGGGCCGCCCGCGATCACCGGTCCCCGGTCGGTCTCGATGATCTCCACCTCGACCGGGGCCTCGCCCGCGACCTCGATGGTCTCGGTGTGCCGGGCGGCGCGCCGCCAGGTGCCGTCGGGGCCGAGGGCCTCGACCCCCGCGCCCGTGCGGCGCAGCCGTTCCCGGTACAGGTCCTGGTAGTCGGCCATGGCGTTGGTGATCGCCCAGGCCACCGTGCCGGTGTGGCCGAAGTGGGCGATGCCGGGGACGCCCGGGACGGCGAAGCCGACGACGTCGAACTCCGGACAGGCCAGCCGTATCTGCTGGTAGACGCCCGGGTCCTCGATGAAGCGGTGGGGGTCTCCGGCGATCAGCGCCTGCCCGGTGTCGGTGCGCGCGCCGCTCACCAGCCAGCCGTTGCTGCCGGAGGTGCCGGTGCCGTCGGTGGCGAACAGCGCCACGGCACCCCGCCCGAGCCGGCGCAGGACCTGCTCGCGCCAGAGCTTGGCCGGGAAGCCGGCGAAGAGGATGTGCGTGGCGAGCCAGACGCCGAGCGGGTGCCAGGGTTCCCAGCGCCCCGGGGCGAGGCCGGTCCGCGCGAACTCCGGGGCGCGGCGCGCACCGGCCGCAAGGCCGTCGTTGACGCCGTCGGTGTACGCGCGCACCCACGCGGCCGTCTCCGCATCCTGTTGCTCCAGGGCCGCGAAGCAGCGTCGGGCGGTGTCGTCGAGGCGGGCGCGCCGGGCGAAGACGTCCCAGGCCAGGGCAGTGGCGCCGAGGAAGGAGGCGGAGGTGCCCTGCGCGCGGTGCCGTTCCACCTCCAGTTGCCAGGCACGGTCCAGGGCCGTGACCCGGCCCTGGGCGCGGAGGAGCGCGAGGGCGCTGTCGGCGCGCAGGTGCGGTACGCCCCAGGCGTCGCGGTACAGCTCGGCGGTCAAGGATCCCACCCCCATCGGTTCAGTTAGGCAAACCTAACTCAGCTTGTCGGGAGAGGGCGCGCGGGGTCCTGCCGAAACACAGCGGAGCCGATCGCGTAAGCGAAGCCGGCCACGTGAGCCGAGGCAAGCGGAATCGGTCCCGGCTGCGTGCCGCGCCCCGGCGGGAGATCATCGGCACATGGACGTCACCCTGCACCTCGCCCAGGACCCGGACGCCGACGCCCTCCTGGGCCGCAGTCCGCTCGCCGCGCTGATCGGGATGCTCCTCGACCAGCAGATCCCGATGGAATGGGCGTTCAAGGGACCCGCCACGATCGCCCGGCGCATGGGCACCCAGGATCTGGACGCCCACGAGATCGTGGCGTTCGATCCGGAGACCTTCGCCCGGCTGCTGTCGGACAAGCCGGCCGTGCACCGCTACCCGGGGTCGATGGCCAAGCGGATCCAGCAGCTGTGCCGATACCTCGTCGAACACTACGACGGCGATCCCGAGGCGATCTGGCGGGACGTGGACAGCGGGCCGGAACTGCTGCGCCGGCTGGAGGACCTGCCCGGGTTCGGCAAGCAGAAGGCCCAGATCTTCCTCGCGCTGCTCGGCAAGCAGCTGGGGGTACGGCCCGAGGGCTGGCGGGAGGCCGCGGGGGCGTACGGCGAACCGGACTCCTACCGGTCCGTGGCCGACATCACCGGACCCGAGTCCCTGGCCAGGGTGCGCGCCTTCAAGCAGGAGACGAAGGCGGCGGCGAAGGCGGCCAAGTCCGCCCGGTCGGCCGGGCGGACCAAGTCCTCCGGGAGGCCGACGAGCTGACGGAGCTGCGGCTCGGTGAGCCTGGAGCCGGCCCGGCGGCCCTGCAGTCGATCCGGCGGCCCAGGAGCCGGCCCAGTGGTCCTGGAGCCGGTCCAGTGGTGGTCGGGCCCGGCCGGGCGGTGAGCCGGGAACTCCCCCGGACGGCCGTCAGCGGTGGCGGTGTGCTCCGGACCGGCGCCAGCATGAACCATGACCGAGCCACCGAGCAGCGGCCCCGGCGGGCCGGGGTACGACGACCGCCGCGTCCACGCGGCGCGCGACGCACGTGCCGGAGGACCCGGAGGGGCGGCCGGTGCCCCAGGGACCCACGGCACAGCAGGTGCCGCAGGGGCCGCGGGTGGTCCGGGCGACACCCGGGAACCATGGCCCCCGCACGCGTCCGCACCGCGCGGTGGACCGTATCCGGAACCGCCGTTGGAAGGCCCGCTGCACTTCCTCTCCCGCACCGCCTGGCAGGCCGTTCTCGTCACCGGCGTCGCCGCCCTCGTCCTGGGCATCCTGGTCCTCATCTGGCCGGGCGCCTCGCTGCTGGCCGCCGGCGTCCTCTTCGGGGTGTACCTGCTCGTCAGCGGCGTCCTCCAACTGGTCTCCGCCTTCGGCACGCACCAGACGACCTCGCTGCGCGTGCTGGCGTTCGTCAGCGGCGCCCTGTCGATCCTGCTGGGCCTGTTCTGCTTCCGCGGCGCGATGCAGTCGATCCTGCTGCTCGCCCTGTGGATCGGCATCGGATGGCTGATCCGCGGCATCACGCAGACGATCGCCGCCGTCCACGACCGTACGGCGCCCGCGCGCGGCTGGCAGATCTTCCTCGGCGTCGTCACCTTCATCGCCGGGGTCGTCCTGATCGACTCCCCGCTGCGGTCGGTCGCCGTGCTCACCGTGCTGGCCGGCTGGTGGCTGGTCGGGGTGGGCGTCATGGAGATCGTCACCGCGTTCCGCATCCGCCGCCACGCCGCACGGGTCCCCCAGGCCCAGTGACAAGCGTTTCCCGGCACAGCAGCCGCACACGGGCGGCACGTCCCGTCAACCGCGTGCTCGCCACCTACGCCGTGCGGGCGGTTTGACCGGCCGACACGCTGAACGGCGTACGGGCGCCGGGGACACCACCGATGTGAGCACCGCACCCGCACCGCGCGCCGGCCGCCGGCCGGTCGGCCGCAGCGCCTGCGTGCGGAGGGTCGTGCGGGTGCTCGTGCTGCTGCTCGTCCTGCTGGTGCCCGGGGTGCACGCCGCCACGGCCTGGACGGCGCCCACCGCGCTCACCGCCACGGCGGGAGCAACCGGAGGCGCTGGTTACGGCGCCGAACCGGACCTCCTCGACGCGCCACTGCGCCCCTCGGACCGAGGAAGCCTGCGCGCCGGCGTACCACCGCGGGCCACGTCCCGGCCCCTGGCACCGCCCGCACCGCTCCCGCACGCGGCGGAGCGCCCCGGCCCCGCTCCCCCGACGGCACCGTC
>NZ_LR732638.1 GCF_902506575.1 Streptomyces mexicanus
CGGGGCTGGGGGTCGGTGAGGCCCCAGCTGGACCAGCCACCGACCTTCCAGCCGGGGGCGTAGGCGAGTTGGTTCCGGTAGAACTCGTGGGGCGCGATCGCGTACGCGGGGTTCCAGGCCGGGCCGGCCGTCTCCCACACGCTCACGTCGGCCAGTTGCCGCTGGAGGTCCTCGCTCAGCTCCATGGGATGGGGGTACTCCGTGACCTGCTCCGGAGACAGGACGCACGGCTCGGGCAGGTAGGAGGGCAGCTGGATCGCCGTCGGCTCGGGTGGATCGGCGAGGACGTCCGTGACCTTGGCTGCCGCGCGCCAGAAGAGTGCCGTGCGCGGATGCGTCGGGTGGTCGAAGGGGCACCACAGGACCTGGAGGAGGTCCGCGTCCGGCGGGCTGCCCGGGAGCGGGACGTCGCGGGCGTACAGCTGGGCGACCGGGAGCAGGGGGATCGGGCCCTCGGGCCGCGGGCGGCCCTGGCGGATCCGCTTCGAGGTTGCCAGTTCCTCGGGCGTGGGCAGGGATGCCGGGCGGCCCAGGTGCCGTCGGCTGGTGATGGCCGCTCGGTTGCGGCGAAGGACACGGACGTCGTCCGGAGAGAGGACCACGGACGTCGCGCCCTTCTCGTGCGGTCCTTCGCAGTGCGGCCAGGGCTCGTCGGCGGGCCACAGCAGCGGCCCGCCGACAGAGCTGTCGTGCACGGTCGGCGACCCCGGCCGCGGGTGCAGCCGGGTCGCGGTGCGCGCCAGCGGCGCCAACTGAGGGAAGACCGCGGCGACGTCAAAAGGCCGCGGCGGGGTGGTAAAACTCATGCTGGCTCCCGCAGGCACGAACAGGGTAGGAGGGCGGGATCAGTTCCCCAGGTTGTGCTGCCCGCCGGTCTGGGTGTTCGGGATGTAGACGCCGGAGAACAGCTGCTCCACGGAACCGTCACCGCGCTCGATCTTGGCGCTCATCGTAACGCCCACCGGAATCGTGCTGTCGGCGCTCAGGTACGTCGGAGTCACCTGGTAGAGGATCGCGTCGTCGTCGCTGAAGGTGACGTCGTTCAGCTCGTTCCAGACCTTCTCCTCGCCTTCTTCCCACATGCTGCCCACACCGGTGTTCATTCCGGCCTGCCAGCAGGGGACGAGGTTCTGCGAGATCCTTCCGCCGAGAACCTTGGCGATCAGGTGGCACCGGGAGAGCCCGTCGGTGAGATTGTTCTTGGCGGCGTACGCGGCTGCGTCCGCCCAGCCGGTGATGTCACCCCCGGCGTCACTTCCAGGCCCTTGCTGCGTGCCTAGGCAGGCGGTCGCCGTGGACGCCCGGTAGCCGGCCGGGCTCGTCTGGTCGGTCTTGTTGACGTGCGGAACCGGTTCGACGGTGTTCTTGATCCAGCCGACACCGGCCGGGCGCGAGCCCTCCGGCGAGATCCCCAGGCACTCCGCGTGCGAGCCGTCGAGCGACGCCGTGAACGTCAGCTTGAACTGGTCGGTGTCGATGACCCGCTGGCTCGCGAACCCGTCGGCGAGCTGGGTATCGGCGAACTGCTTGTCGGCGGCGGCGACATGGGCGCGCACACAGCGCTGGGAGGTGTCGAGGCTCGAACCGCCGTTGAGCTCGAAGACGATCCATCCGCCGTTGCCCCAGTGCGGGATGAGTTCGGCGCACTGGGCGCCGTCCCGTCCGCCTTCCTTGGTCTCCGCGAAGGGGAACTGGGCGCAGGTGTCGGTCGGTATGAGATCGGTGGCGTCCGCGAAGGGCTCCGAGGAGCCGCTTCCGCAGGTGCTGCTCGTACGGTCGGCCACGCCGCTCGTCGACCGGGTCAGCGGGGTGTTGAGGCCCCAGCGGTCGGTGAGGTTCTTCTGGGCCCACAGATACGCCGCCACCGCGCCGCCCTGATCCGAGCCCTGCGTGCTCATCGACAGCTCGGGCATGATCGACGGAACAGCACACCCCGCCACCGAACTGCCGCCGACCGCGTCGTCGCACCTGATATCACGCGGGTTGTTCCACGACGCGTTCGGGTCGACCGCCACCGCGCCCGGGGACGTCACGTACATCGCGTAGGACGTGTAGAAGGAGGCGGAGGAGCCCGTCGTCTGCGGCGAGGAGTAGGTGACGGTTCCGGTCAGGGTCTGGCCGAGGGTGATGTTGCCGCCGTACCAGGGGGCGGTCTTGGTGGCCCTGCAGCCCGTGCCGCAGGAGACGCGGAACTTGGCGTCCAGCGCGGTGACGTCGCCACTGGCGCTGGTCATGGTGGTGGAGATCTGCTCGCTCCAGGTCGTGGCCGTCGCGGAGAGGCCGGCGCTGGTGGCGACCGCCAAGGTGCCGCGTCCGATCTCCCGACCGTTGCTGTCGCGCAGGATGTAGGTGACGTTGATGCCGCTCACGCAGTACGAGAAGCGCTCGTAGCTGTAGTTGCCGGGGCTGGTGATGTCGCAGCTGCCGGCG
>NZ_LR732639.1 GCF_902506575.1 Streptomyces mexicanus
AGGAGAGGCGGATGTGGGAGGGGAACGGAGGGGGGGGGGAGGGGGGGGGGGGACGGGGGGGGGCGGATCGGTGGCGGAGCCGGCGCCGATGCAGTGGGCAAACGGCACGAGGGAAAGCGGGTCCCAACCGGCGGCGACCGCGAAGTCGTCCGCCGTGTGGCTGCGCAGCAGGCACATGTCGTAGCGGGCGAGGACCGGCAGGGAGCCGCTGGAGGCCGGCCGGTACTCGTGGTGGCCCACCAGCTGACACGAGTCGTAGCGGATCAGCGGTCCGCGCGGGCCCACGGTGTAGCGGTGCGGGCGGACGTCGGCGGAGAAGTCCTTGAAGGCGAGGCCGGTGTCGTCGCAGTCGCTGAAGTGGACCGTGCCGCTGTTCCACACGCAGTCGATGACGACCGCGTCGGGGTTGCGCACCTCGAACCGGATGTCCTGGGCGTGGAAGCGCTGCACGGAGTCGTGGTGCCGGCCGACCGGGAAGCGGAAGAAGGTGCTGGTGGTGCCGTACTCCGGGGTGCTCTCGGGTCGTCTGCCCGTGATGATGTACGAGCCGCCCCGGCAGGCGATGGACCCGCCGTAGGGGAACTCCAGGAAGTTGCCCCACTCGTACTCGACCTTCATGTCGGTGAACCAGTAGTTGAGGAACTGGTCCTGGTCGTTCGGTGCCTGCTGCCCCTGCCGGGTCCGCCCCGAGTACAGGAACGCCTTGCGGTACCGGCCCCCGACCCGGCACGCCTCCCACCGCATCTCGGAGTTGGTGTCCGTGCCGCTCAGGACGAGTCCGTACTCCCACTCCCCCATCCACTCGCACTCGAAGAACCGGTAGTCCTGCGCCTGTCCGGTCGAGTACGAGTCGAAGAAGGAGGCGCCCGGCGTGTCCGAGCGGAACTGCATGCGTTCGAAGGAGAGGTTCGACCACACGTCCTCGTTGCGGCACAGACAGGAGTCCGGTCCGGTGGCGGGACGGAAGACGAGGCTGGTCATGCGCCTGCCCGCGCCGGAGAACCGCAGGCCGCTGGCGGGACGCGGCGGGGCCACGCCGTTCAGCAGCGCGTGCGGGCGGGTGATGAGGAACTCCCCGGCGGGGATCTCGATCACCACGCGGCCGACTCCGTCGGAGACCCGGGCGGCGGCGAACGCGTAGGCGATCTCGAAGGCCGCGCTGTCGTCGGTGTGCCCGTCGCCCACCGCGCCCAGATCGGCCACGTTGACCACCGTCTCCGTCGGGGCCGGGGGTCGTGCGGCCGCGAACGCGCCCCGGGTGGACAGGGCGGTGCTGGACAGGGCGGTGGTGGCCAGCGCCGAGGCACCGCCACGCAGAAGTTGCCGACGGCTGACACGGGACGCCGAGCCACCCCGTTCTGTCATAATCTCCTTCTTTCCAGCGCTTTCAGGGCTTTTGAGTACTTCCCCCGCCAAGGAGGGAAATGACCGGGTTCATCGAAACGCTCCGGCACATGTCGACGGCGCAGAAGCCCGCCAAGGGCGTGTCGGCCTACACCCTGTTCGTCAACCGTCCGGCCGGCCGCGTCCTGGCCGCGCTCGCCCACCGGGCCGGGGCGACGCCCGATCAGCTGACCGTGCTGGGCGCGCTGTTCACCTTCCCGGCCCTGGCCGCCGTGGCCCTGGTGCGGCCGGGTCCGGGACTCGCCGTCTGGGTCTGGGCGGCCCTGGCGGTGGGGTTCGCCCTCGATTCGGCGGACGGCCAGCTCGCCCGCCTGCAGCGCTCGGGCAGCCCGTCCGGCGAGTGGCTGGACCATGTGCTGGACTGCGCCAAGCTCGTCACGGTCCACCTGGTGGTGCTGGTGTCGTTCTACCGGTTCTTCGCGCTGCCCGACCCGGCCTTCCTGCTGGCACCGATGCTGTTCGAGCTGGTGGCTGTGGTGATGTTCTTCGCCGGGATCCTCACGGAGCAGCTCCAGCGGCACACCGCGCCCCCCGCGCCCGCGGGGTCCGCGTCGGCGCTGCGACTGGTGCTGCTCCTGCCGGTGGACTACGGCGTGATCTGCCTCGGCTTCCTATGCCTGGGCAGCCAGCAGGTCTTCCTTGCCGTCTACTGCGCCTTGCTGTCGGCCCACCTGCTGTTCCTGGCCGCCTTCCTGGTCAAGTGGTTCCGGGAGCTGCGCCGAGGGGATCTCCGGTGTCCCGGTCCGCGCCAGCAGCTCCAGGCAGCCGCGCAGCAATGAGCTGGAGGTGTGCAGGGTGTACGGGAAGTAGACGACCTCGACGCCGACCTTCGCGAAACGCCGCTCCAGTTCGTTCCACTTGGGCGTGCCCCGCCAGTCGTCCCCCTTGAAGATGACGTCGAAGCCGACCCGTTCCCACGTCTTCAGCTTGTCCTCCTCCGACTCGACGACGGCCATGTCGACGCAGCGCAGGCTCTCGACGATCTGCAGACGTTCGGCGAGCGGGACGACCGGCGGCCTGCCCTTGAGGCGCTCGACCAGGTCGTCGGAGGTGACTCCGGCGATGAGGCGGTCGCAGTGCCGGCGGGCCTCGCGCAGGATGTTGAGGTGCCCGATGTGGAACAGGTCGTAGACGCCGGGCGCGAATCCGATGCGGGTCACTGCGCCGCACCATCCGCCGTCGCGGCCTTCGCCTTCCCGGGGACGGTCACCCGCAACGGCGGGGACTTCGGCGAGGTGTTGCGCCCGTCCGTCACCTCGATCCGGTACTCGTGACGGCTGCCGGCGGCCACGGAGTCGGTGTAGCTCATCCAGGGGCGGTTCCAGTAGGTGGAGGACCGGCTCTGGCGGGAGACCAGCAGGCCGTCCCGGTAGAGGCGATAGGTGAGCGAGGCGTCGTCCCGGTCCCAAGAGGCCTGCCAGCGCAGGGTGACCTGCCCGGGCCTGGCGGCGGAGAGCGTCAGGGCGGGCGTCCGAGGGGCCACGGTGTCGGGGCCGGCCCCGAAGCGCGTGAGGCCCTGCTGGGGGCTGTCGTTGACGCGGGTGAACTCGCCGCCGACCCACAGCACGCCCCGGGCTACCGTCAGCGCGCGGGGGCCCACCCCCTCCCCGATCCCTTCGTTCGTGTCGGGGAACCAGTGCAGGATCCTGCGGTCCTCGGGCGACTGGGCCAGCAGGTGCTGCCGGTCCGCACGCTCGGGGAACCCGCCCGGGGTCTCGGCGCAGTCGTGGGCGTGGGAGGCGCTGTAGAGCACGCCCTGATAGGGCAGGACCGCCTGGGTGGCGCCCAGGCAGGTGTCCTTCCACACCATGCGGTCGTCGTCGACGCGGCCCGCGATACGGCCGTCGAAGACACCCTCGCCGTGGCCTTCGGCGGCCACGTAGAAGCGGGTGCCGTCCTGGGCGATGGACTTCACCCCGGAGCGGGCCGGCAGCCAGTCCGGGTAGGCGCGCACGGTCGCGCCGCTGGTGGCGTTCAGGGCGACCAGGGCGTGGGCCCGCCGGCCGTCGACCGTGTCGAAGTCGCCCCCGACGTAGATCTTCCCGTGCGAGGGTGCCACCGACAGCGCCCGCACCGGGGCGTCGACGTCCGCCCGGAAGGGCAGCAGGGCGCCCTTCACGGTGAAGGCGGCGACGCGCGGTCTGCTCTGGCCGTTCACCTGGCGGAAGTCGCCGCCGAGGTAGACGGTCCGGTCGGTGACGTCGATCGCCCGGACCGTCGCGGACACCGCCGGCCGGAAGTCCTTGCGCAGGGAGCAGTCGGCCGTGTTCAGGGCGACGGCGCTCGCCACGCCGGTGGCCCCGGCCCGGCTGAAGGAGCCGCCCACGTACAGCACCCGGCCGTCCGCCGAGGTCTTCAGCGCACGGACGGTGCCCGCACCGCCGGTGAACGACGGCGCGCACGGCAGCAGGGCACCGGTCACCGCGTCGAACGCGGCGAAGTTGTGGCGCGGCACCTCCCGTTCGCCGGGTTTCGCGCCCGACGGCCGTACCGAGTCGAACGTTCCGCCGACGTAGACGACACCGCCTGCGGAGGCCAGGGACCAGACGATGCCGTTCGTCTGCCATGTGGTCAGCGGATGTGCGGCGAACGCCGCCCTGGGTGCGGCGGCGGCCACGGCGGGAGCGGGGCGCAGCAGGGCGGCGGAGCACAGGACAGTGGCGGCGACAGCGCTGGTGGCCGCCCGTGACGGGAGCTTTCTCAGGCGCAAGGGACACCCCGGATGGCAGTGGTGTGGGAGACACGCGGGGAGTGACACGGTGCCTGCCGAACGCCGACCGCATGGCCCTTGCCCGGGCTCACGCGACGCGACGGCGCAGAACTCCGACGAGATCCTTCACTCCCAGCGGCGTGCGATACCACCACAAAATAGTACCAAAAAGGCACATTCCCAAGGTCATTCCGGCGGCGAGTCCTGACGGTGTGTCACCGTCCAGGGCCCGCACGGTGGCCAGCACCGCCGCCACGGCCAGCCCGGCGCCGAGGGCGGTCGTGTAGCCGCGGTCCACGGTGGTGAAGCCCAGGCGCAGCCGGATGAGCAGGGCGGCCGAGAGGTTCTCCACGACGATGGCCGCACCCCAGGACACGGCGGCACCGAGGACGCCCCACCTCGGCACCGTGAGCAGACCGACCGTCAGCTGCACCGTGAACGCCGCGGCGGTGATGCCCAGGTGCCAGGAACTGCGGCCGGACATCAGCAGCACGGTCTGGGCGTTGCCGACCGCGACGTTGACCATCGCGGCCGCGCACAGCACCACCAGGGCGGGCGCTCCGTGGACGAACTCCGGGCCGAAGGCCGACAGGACGGTGCGGGGGAAGGCGGCGACGAGGACGAACAGCGGCCAGGAGAAGAGCGCCACCCAGCAGGTCGAGACGCGGTGCAGGTGGCGTGCGTCGGCGACCTGGCCCACGGCGAGCAGCCGGCTGATCTGCGGTGCCACGGCCAGCCGCAGGGCGAGTTGCAGCAGGGTGCCCGCGGTGATCACGCGCCCGATGGCGGTGTAGACACCGGCCTCGGCGCTGGTGGCCAGCGCGGACAGCAGGATGACGCCGATCCACACCGCGCTGAAGTCGAAGACGGCCGAGAGCGCACGAGGCGCCGCGAAGCTCCAGAAGGCGCGCCAGGGAACGGCATCACGCACGGCCGGGTGCGCGGTGCCGCGGGCGGCGCGGTTGCGGCGCAGGGCCAGCCAGGCGGCCACGGTGCCGACCGGCGCGGGCGCCAGCCAGGCCGCGGCCAAGGGGAGGATGCCGGGCGCACAGAAGGCCACCGGGACGGCGATGGCCACGCGCAGCACGGGTTTGCCGATCTGCTCCACGCCGACGAACGGCACCACGGTGCCGTGGCCCTGATGGGCGCCGAGCAGGACCAGTCCGACGGTGGCGACCGGCAGGAACAGCCCGAAGAGCCGCACCAGGGTGACGGCGTCGGCCGGCCGCAGGTGCGGCAGGAGCGTGGTGGCCACCGCGGGGCACAGCAGCAGCGGCAGGGCGGCCGCCGTACTGGCCACCAGGGCGGGGACGAGGGCCGCGCGCAGCAGGCCGCCCACCGAGCGGCCGCCGCCCACGGCGATGTCGCGCGAGACGAAGCGGACGAGCCCGGTGTCGGCGCCGAGCTTGCAGGTGCTGCTGAGCACGGTGAACAGCGCCACGCCGGTGAAGACCGCTCCCGCTCCCTGGGCCCCCAGGGCGCGGGTGATCAGTCCGACGAAGACGAAGGCGAAGACCGCGTTGACCGCGGAACCCGCCACACCCCACCAGCCGCCCCGCGCGGCGGCGGCGACACCGCTGGGCGCGGCGGCCCCGGGGACGGCGGTCGCTTCCGAGGCGGTCACCCGCGGGAGACCGTGAGCGTCTCGTCCTGCGCGGGCAGGGCCACGACCGGCGTGGTCGGCCCCGCCTGCGGGCCGCGCCCGGGGCGGCGGCGCAGGACGGCCTGCACGGCGCGGAGGGGGTCCTGGCGGCGCCCGGCGTCGAGAACGGTGCCGAGGACGGTCCCGCCGGAGCAGTCGATCAGCTCGTGCGCCCGCTCCAGGTCCTCGCGCCGGGTGGTGCCGAGGCCGGCGACCAGCAGGACGCCGTCGGCACGCTGGGCGAGCGCGAGGGCGTCGGCGTCCTCCAGGAGCGGCCGGGTGACGACGACCGCGGTGCGCGCGTCCGACTCGGTCGGCATCCGGTGGACGGCGGCCGAGCCGCCCGCGGGGGCGGGCGCACCGGTGCCGCCGCCGGACCAGCAGGCGAACCGCCCGGCGGTACCGGCGTCGACGAGACGGCTCCCCTCGGGCAGGGACGCTTCCCGCGGGGTGCGGGCGTCGTCCGGCAGCAGGGGCAGTCGGGTCGTGAGGGCGGGCGTGCCGGGGTCGGCGTCCACCAGCAGTACCTCCTCCCCGCACTCCGCGAGGGCCGCGGCCAGGTTCACGGCGACCTCCTCGGTGGCGGCGCCGTGCCGGGGGGCGACGACGAGGACCCGGCCGAGGCCGGCGGACAGCCCGGTGCGGTGCAGGCGGTAGGCCAGGGCGCGGTAGGTCTGCGCGCGGTCGCCGCCGCGGTGACCGACGCGGAGCAGGGCGTCGTCCTCGTCGGCCTCGCGGGGCAGCAGGCCGAGCCCCGGGGTGCGCAGCGCGGCCCGCGCCTCCTGGGCCGACCGGACGCGGGTGTCGAGGGCGGAGCGCAGCCAGGCCAGCAGGATGCCCAGGGCGAGTCCGCCCGCCAGGCCGAGGACGAGCAGCGTCGTCCAGCCGGGCCCCGAGGGCCGGGCGGGTACCTCGCCGCGGCGGACGATGTCGCCGCCGTCGGTGTCCCGGGAGTTGATCTCGACCATGCGCCGGTGCAGGGCGTCCAGCTCGGTCTGCAGGGCCTTCTCGACGGCGTCGCCGGCGTCCTTCTTCTTCGCCTGCACCGCCTTGATCTGCTCCTGCACGCTGCGCCCGGCCCGCTGTGCCGCGGCTTCGTTGCGGACCTTGCGGTCGGCCAGGTACGCCTCGGCGAAGGCGTTGGCGCCGCGCGCCGCGTTCTGCGGGGTGCGCGCGGTGAACGTGAAGCGCAGCACCTGGGACTTGGCCCGGTTGGTGATCCGCAGGTCCTTGCCGAGCGCCGCCGCCTTGCCGTCGGCCTGGCCCAGGGCGCGGGCCGCGCGCACGGCGACCGCGGCACCGGCGGCGATCTGCTGCTCGGTGCCCATGCTGACCTGGTTGTCGGCGGCCACGCTGACCGTGCCGAAGGGGTCGGCGGTGGAGCGTACGAGGACTTCGCTGGTGGAGGTGTAGGTGTGGGACCGGGAGAGCGCCAGGGCGGCCCCGCCCAGCAGGCCCAGGACGACCCCCAGGGCGATCGCGCCGCGGTGGCACAGGAGCCGGCGGATCTGGTCACGGAGCTGGTCCGGCTCGTCGTACCGGTCGTGGACATGAGTGGGGCCGGTCACGGGTGCCCTCCTGTGGTGGGGATCGATACGGGGCGGGTG
>NZ_LR732640.1 GCF_902506575.1 Streptomyces mexicanus
TCCCCCACCCACACAGCAAGCACACCCGCCAGGCCTCCCACCACCACGCCGACGTGGCACCAACCTCAAGATCCTCCGAGGCACTCCCCCGCACCCCCGGCCCGAACGGCACCGCCGCACTGGAGGGAAGTGATCACGCCGCAATCATCCCCGGCACCGGCAGCCCGGAGGAGTACGGCGGCATCGCCAGTGCTACCGACATGTTCTGGAGGAGCAGAACAAACTCTGCCCTGAGCGCTGCCGGCCGCGACAAGCGCGTCCATCGTTCCCCTCCAGGGGAACGCCGCAGGCACCAGGCACACCAGCGGCCAGTCAGCACCACCAGGCCGATGGCAGCACGTGACTGCCAGGCGGTCAGCGTGCACCTGCTGAAGTGCAGCTCCCCCATACCGGTCCACGGGTAAAGCCGACGAAGCAGCGGCTCGGCATACGCCACCCACACCAGCTCGGCAAACGGAGCGAACAGCGGCGACTCCCCCGATCAGCGAGGTACACCCACAAAGGTCAGGATCTTGTACCAGGCGGCTTCGACAGCATGGGCCATGCCGTGATCGTGCAGGCCCCGGGCTCACCAGCACGCTGCCGGTGCCAGGAATCCGGAGGCGTTGGAAGCCATCGACCCGGGAAGGTACACGCTGGCGTGGGACCTGGCATGGCAGCGCCGCTTCCGCCTCGCCCCAGCCCACATCGAAGCCCGCGGCACCCCGCCCGAGACCGGCAGCGAGCTGATCGTGCAGGGCGAAGACCTCGGTGCCTGGGCGACGGCGCAGCGCGCGGGATGGGACGATCCGCGATGCCGAGGCCGGCCTCGTGGACAGGGTCGAGGATCCGCAGTTCCTCCCCCTCGGGCCGGGCCTCGGCCCGGAACGCCTCGGTCAGTCCCAGCTCGTCCAGGGCGCGCCGGCCCGACTCGGGGTGCAGATCGAGGGTGCCGCCCTGGGTGCGGGCGCCGGGATGGGCGTCCCGCTCGTAGACGGTGGCCGCGATCCCTTGCCGATGCAGCATTCCGGCCAGCGCGAGACCGCCGATGCCGCCGCCGACGACAGCGATCCGCGGCTGCTTCTCCCCGCCGGTCCTCCCGCCAGTAGTCCCGCCGGTCTTCCCGTCGGTCGTCTTCATGCCGTTCACCCCTCGCTCGATCGTTCCGTACAGCGTACTGAAACTACCGTACAGCGTACGGAATAAATACGCTGTACGGTACTGTCGTGGAATTGATCTGGGAGCGCCCCGAACCGCGCGGCCGGACGATCGCCCCCACGGACCGGGGCCGGATCGTGGCGGCCGCGATCGCGCTGGCCGACACCGAAGGGCTGTCCGGGCTGTCGATCCGCAAGGTCGCCGCCGAACTGCGCGTCAGCCCGATGCGGCTGTACGGGTACATCGCCACCAAGGACGAGTTGCTCGACCTGATGGCCGATACCGTCTACGGCGAGATCGCGGCGGCCCTCGGCCCCCCCACGGCATGGGAGGAAGCACTCCACGAGATCGCCGCCGCCACGCGCGACGCCGCCCTGCGGCACGAATGGTTCGTGGAACTGATCGGCGGCCGGCCGCACTTGGGCCCGAACGCGCTGACGGTGATGGAGGCCACCGCCTCCACCCTGGCCCGTGCCCTGGGCCCGGACGCCGAGGACCGTCTCATGCCGGCCCTCGGCGTCTTCAACGCCTACCTGGTCGGCGCCGTCCGCAACGAGGTCACCGAGCGGCGCATCACCCGCGAGACCGGCACCGACGAAGCGCAGTGGCAGGCGTCGGTCGCGGGATACCTCAGCCGGCAACTCGCCACCGGCCGCTACCCGACCACACGACGCATCCTGGACACCCAGCCCGAGGACAACACCCCCGAGACGTTCGCCGCGGAGGTGGCGATCATCATCCGGGGCCTGACCCGCACCGACTGACGGCACGCCCTCCCGCCCAGCGCCGAAGAACCCGGCCGTAGTACTGCAACGGTGGTTGCCGTGACTGATGGCCAGGTCGGTCTTTGGTGTGGTTGTGGGTGGGGACCTTGCTGATGTCAGGTTGTGGAGGGTGAACTGGTAGTTCTGGATGAGCGGTTCGTGCACCGTTTCAGCAGGTCGGAACCCCGGGAGTCCGCTTTGGCCTGTATGCGGGGCCTGATCGCTCCGCTGTAGCGGAAGAACGGCTGGACGCTGGCGGAGGAAGCCGGTCACGCGGGCCCGGACCGTATCCAGCGGATGCTGAACCGGATCGATTGGGACCCGACGAGGTCCTCGACGATGTGCGGCAGTACGTGGTCGACAATCTCGGCGACCCAGGCGCCGTCCTGGTCGTGGACGACACGGGCTGTTCGAAGAAGGGGATACGGTCGGCCGGGGTGCAGCTGCAGTACTCCGGCACCGCCGGGCGGACGGAGAACTGCCAGGTCGGCGTCTTCCTCGCCTATGCCACCGATCACGGACGCACCCTGATCGACCGGCGTCTGTATCTGCCCACCTCCTGGACCGACGACCGCGAAAGGTGCCACCGGGCCGGCATCGACGACGAGGTCGCCTTCGCAACCAAGGTGGCCAGCGCGAAGCAGGAATGCGGCCTGGACGACTGCCAGGTCCGCCGCTACCCCGCGGGCGGTGATGGGCCGACCACCGCCGCACGCTTGAGGCCATTGCGTGGAAGTACCGCACCAACTCGCCCTGGCGGGACCTCCCCGACGAGCTCGGCTCGTTCCAGACCGCTCACAAGCGGCTGATCAGATGGGCCGTCGACGGCACCTAGGAGATGATCCTGGCCGCAATCCTGGCTGTGGCGGACGCCGACGACGACATCGACTGGACGGTGTCGGTGGACTCCACGGTCGTCCGGGCCCACCAGCACGCGGCCGGAGCGCTCAAAAAAGGGCGGCCCACTCCGGCGAGCCCACCGATCACGCGCTCGGACGCTCCCGGGGCGGGCTGAGCACCAAGGTCCACCTGGCCGCAGACGGCCGCGCAGGGCCCCTCGCGTTCACCGTCACCGCAGGACAGGCAGGGGATGCATCCGCCTTCGAAACGGTGATGTCACGCATCCGCGTGCCCCGCACTGGCCGGGGCAGGCCCCGGACCCGGCCCCTGGCCGTTCTGGCTGACCGCGCGTACTCCTCGCGCGCCATCCGCAGCCACCTGCGGCGCCGGGGCATCCGTGCGGTCATCCCGCAGCCGTTGGACCAAGTCGGGAACCGCCTGTGGCGAGGCCGGCTCGGTGGTCGCCCGACCGGCGCGTGCCGCCCTCGGAACCACAACGCCACAGGGACGGACATGGCCGGCATGAGTTCGGGAGTCACTACCGTCTTTCCGCCCGTCGTCATGCCCCCTCGGCGGTGAGCCGGCCGATGGCCCGGACGACCTGGCGCCGGGTGGCCAGGCGTCGGGCGAGGAAGGCCATCACCCGGTTCATGCGGCCTGCCATGACGCTGGGCGGCGGGTTTTTCCGGTCCAGAGCGGCCGGCGCGGTGCGCACGACGTCGACGGGCGAGGCGAGCCTGGTCCCTCCGGCGGCCTGTGGGGTGCCCACGACGTCGAAGAACTCGGTCCGGGTCGCGCCGGGGGACAGGGCCAGCACCCGCAGACCGGTGCCGCGTGATGGTGGAACCCGTACCGGTGGTGAAGGTCGGCGTCGACATCACCCGCGACGCCTCCGGCCGATAGCGGCATCCCTTGTGCCGGCACCGCCC
>NZ_LR732673.1 GCF_902506575.1 Streptomyces mexicanus
CAGAAGACGGCATACGAGTTTTCTGCCTGTCTCGGGGGCTGGGAGATGTGTAAAAGAGACGGGCGCTGAGGTGGAGCACCACCGGGGAGCGGCCCACACCGAGTGACAGCCGCGCGCCTGGGCGATCCGCCGAACGCTCAGGAGTTGCCTCATGTCCCAGGCCCGCCTCATGGACGGCACCGCGCTCGCCCGCCGCATCGTGGAGGACACCGCGCGGCAGGCCGCCGACCTCACCCGGCGCACGGGAACCCAGCCCTGTCTGGCGACGGTGCTGGTCGGCGAGGACCCCGCCTCCGTCACCTACGTCCGGATGAAGCAGAACCGGTGCCGCACGGCCGGCATCGCCTCCCGGCACGTCGCCCTGCCCGCCCGCACCACCACCGAGGAGCTGGTGGCCACGCTGCGGTCGCTGTCGGCGGACCCGGCGGTGCACGGCATCCTGCTGCAGCACCCGGTGGGCGACCACATCGACGAGCGGGCGGCGTTCGAGGCGATCGCGCCCGAGAAGGACGTCGACGGCGTCACCTTCGCCTCCTTTGCCACGATGAGCTTCGGCCTGCCGGGCTTCGTCTCCTGCACGCCGGGCGGCATCCTGCGGCTGCTCGACGCCTACGACGTGGACCTCACCGGCAAGCGCGCCGTCGTGGTCGGCCGCAGCGCGATCCTCGGCAAGCCGGTGGGCATGCTGCTGCTCGCGCGCGACGCGACGGTGACGTACTGCCACTCGCGGACCGCGGACCTGTCCGCGGCGGTCCGGGAGGCGGACGTCGTGGTCGCCGCGGTCGGCCGGCCGCGGCTGATCCGGGGGCAGGACGTCAAGCCCGGCGCCGTCGTCGTCGACGCGGGCTACAACCCGGGCAACGTCGGCGACGTGGACTTCGACTCGGCCGTGGAGCGGGCGTCGCTGATCACGCCGGTGCCCGGCGGTGTCGGCCCGATGACCATCGCGACGCTCCTGGAGCAGACCGTGACCGCCGCCGCCCGGCAGCTGGGCGTGTGACCTCTGCGCCCCGTCCCCCGGACCCGCCGGGGCCGGGGGCGCCGGGGCCGGGCCGCCGACATCCGTCGGGTCGTTCACGGGCGGGGGGCGGCCGCGCGGCCATACTGGCCGTCGTGCGCGTAGCGATCATGACGGCGGGATCCCGGGGAGACGTCGCCCCCTTCACCGGACTGGGGCACGGCCTGGCCCGGGCGGGCCACGAGGTCACTCTGGTCACCCACGGATGCTTCGAACCGCTGGTCGCGGGCGCGGGACTGGCCTTCCACCCGCTGCCGGTGGACCCACGCGCCGAACTGGAGTCCTCCCGCGGGCGCGGGCTGCACCGCAGCGCCACGGGGGCCGGCAAGATGCTGCGGGCCGTCGGGCTGGCCCGGGCGGCCCTGGCCCGGATGACGGACGAGCTGGTCGCGGCGGCCGAACACAGCGACGTCCTGCTGCTGTCCGGCTCGCTGGGCCCGGTCGGGCACGCCATCGCCGAGGCGCTGGACGTGCCCAGCCTGGGCGCCCACCTCCAACCCCTCTCCCCCACCCGGGAGTTCGCGCCGCCGCTGCTGGGCGGCGGCCACTGGGGGGCGGCGGTGAACCGGCTGGCCGGACACGGGGTGAACCTCGCCGTCGAACGGGTCTTCTCGTCGGCCGTGCCCACCGTCCGGGACCGGCTGGGGCTGCCCGCCTCCCGCCTGGGCACCGGGCGGCGGATCCGCGCGGGGCTGCGCCGGCCGGTGCAGCACGGCTTCAGCCCACTGGTGGTGCCCCGGCCGCGGGACTGGCGGCGGGGCCTGGAGGTGTGCGGCTACTGGTGGCCGTACGACCGCGACACCCGCCTCCCCCCGGACCTGACCGCGTTCCTGGACGCCGGGCCGCCGCCGGTCTTCGTCGGCCTGGGCAGCGCCACGGTGCCCGACCCGGAGGGACTGAGCGGGACGATCGCGCGGGCGCTGCGCCGGGCGGGGCTGCGCGGCGTCGTGCAGCGCGGCTGGGGCGGGCTGAGCGCGCAGGGCGAGGACATGCTGACCATCGACGAGGTCCCGCACTCGGTGCTCTTCCCGCGCGTGGCCGCCGTGGTGCACCACGCCGGGGCGGGCACCACGGCCGCCGGGCTGCGCGCCGGGGTGCCCGCGGTGCCGCTGCCCGTGCAGTTCGACGAGGGCTTCTGGGCCGGGCGCCTGGTGTCCCTGGGCGTGGCCCCGTGCGCCCTTCCACTGCGCGGACTGACCGCCGAGGCGCTCGCCGCGGCGCTCACCCGCGCCACCCGCCACGCCCCCTACCGGGAACGGGCCGAGGCGCTGGGTGCGCGCATCCGCGGCGAGGACGGGGTCGCCCCGGTCCTGCGGACCTTGGCCGCGCTGGCGGGCTGAGACCCGGACGCCCGCGGGTGCCCGCCGCCCCGCCCGGCCCGCGGGCGACGCCGGTCCCGATCGACCGTCCTCCGCCGCGTGGGCGCGAGCCCCGTGCCGGTGGTCGGTCCTGCTTCCGTCACCGGGCGCAGCCCCGTACGGAACTCCCCCGCCTGCGTCCCCGGGCGCAGCCCCGTACCGAAGTTCTGCTCCGTCCCCGGGCCGGAGCCCCGTACCGATCGCTCCTGCTTCCGCCCCCAGGCCCGTACCCCGCGCGCTCAGGCCTGTTCCGTCACCGGGCGCGCGATCGCCGCGTCGGGTACCGGATCGGGGGCGGAGACCGCCTCGACCACGGCGTCGGCGTCGGCGTCCGGTTCCGGCAGCAGCAGGCCCAGGCCGGCGTACACCACCAGCGAGGTGACCAGCGGGGTGACGACGACCGCGGTCTGGGAGGCGCCGTCGACGCCGTACTTCACGAGGAAGTAGCCGCCGAGGCCGAGCGCCCAGGAGGTGAGGGCGGCCCGGGGCCCGCAGCGGCGGAAGGCCGGCAGCAGCCCGAGCAGCATCGGGATGGAGATCGGCCCCATGACGGCCGCGACCATGCCGACGATGATCCCGAGGACTCCGCCGAAGTGGTCGGCCTCGATGGCCACGACCATGGACACGGTGATGAACAGGACGGTGACCACCCGGGCCGCCCGCAGGCCCCGCTCGGTGCCCGCGCCGCGGAAGCCGGGCAGGAGCGCGGGCAGGATGTCCCGGGTGACGACCGCCGAGATGGCGTTGGCGTCGGAGGAGGCCATGGCCATGGTGTGGGAGAACATGCCGGCCAGGGTCAGGCCGACCAGACCGGCGGGCAGATAGGACTGCGCCATGAGCGCGTACGTCTGCTGCGGGTCGCCGATGTGCGGCATGAGCACCGGCGCGGCGACGGCGGGCAGCAGCAGCACGGCCGGCCACACGAGGTAGAGCGCGGCCGACAGCGCCGCCGAACGGCGGGCGCCGCGCGGGGAGTCGGTGGCCATGTAGCGCTGGGCCAGGTTCCACATGCCGCCGTTGTACTCGAAGAGCTTCACGACGACGTACGCGGTGAGGAAGCCGGCCGTGTAGGGGCCGACGAGCGGGTGCGTGTGCCCGGAGGGCAGCCGGTGCCACAGGGTGCCGAGGCCGGAGATCCCGCCGAGCCGGTCGAGGACGACGCCCATCATGGCCAGCGCGGCCACGCCCTGGATGACGAACTGGCCGAACTCCGTCAAGGCGTCCGCCCACAGGCCGCCCACCGTGCAGTACAGGAGGGTGACGATGCCGGTGAGCAGGATGCCGTGGGTCATCGACATACCGGTGAAGACCTTCAGCAGCACGGCCACCGAGGCCCATTTCGCGGCGACGTCGAAGACCTTGAGCAGGGCGCCGCTCCAGGCCAGGGCCTGCTGGGTGGGAACGTTGTAGCGGCGGGCGAGGGATTCCAGCGGGGGGGCGACCCGGAACCGTCGGCGCAGCCGGTTCCAGCGGGGCGCGAACAGCCAGGCGCCGACGCCGGTGCCCAGCGCGAGCGGCAGGAACGCCCAGACGTAGACGGTGATGCCGTAGGTGTAGGCGACCGCCGCGTAGGCGACGAAGACGGCTGCGCTGTAGCCGGACATGTGGTGCGAGATGCCGGTCAGCCCCCAGGGCATCCTGCCGCCGCCGGTGAAGTAGTCGGAGACGTCGTCGACACGCCGGTGCGACCACACGCCGATGAGCAGCATGACCAGGAAGTAGGCGCCGACGGCGGCCCAGTCGAGCCAGTGCATGGGGAGACCTTCTTCTCGCGGGGTTTCGCGGGGGTTCTCGCGGGGGTTCTCGCGGGGCGGGGATGCGGCCCGGCTTGCGGCCTGCTTCGTTCATCCGGACGAAAGTTTCGAGACATCCATCCTTCCGACGGAGCGCCCACACCCCCCAGGCGATCACATACATGAACTACTGTCAGGAATACGAATGACTCGTGGGAATCTAAGGGCGCCCGCTCAGGAGGGTCAAGGGGTGCGCACACCTTGACGGTGACGGCGCGAGCCCCGCTCCCTACAGGCGCCCGCAACGCACCGATTCATCGGCGAAACTTTCGAACACCCGCCTCGCCGGGCCGATCCCCACCCGCCGATCCGGCAGGGCGGATGAATCCTCAACAGACCCGTTCACAGCACTCGCCCTGCCCGGGACCCGGCCATAGAGTGACGTACACCACGCTGGTCGCTGCAATCCCTCACGCACGCCCATACGGTCTCTGGAGGGCACATGACCCACATCTCGGTCACGGTGGACGGCACGACGTACGAGGACGAGGTGGAGCCACGCCTGCTGCTGGTCCACTATCTGCGTGACCGGCTCGGCCTGACCGGCACCCCGATCGGCTGCGACACCTCCAACTGCGGGGCGGGCACGGTCGAGCTGGACGGCACGAGCGTCAAGAGCTGCACGGTGCTGGCCGTCCAGGCGGACGGCGGCGAGGTGACGACCGTGCAGGGGCTGGCCCGTGACGGCGAGTGGACGCCGCTGCAGCGCTCGTTCCACGAGCACCACGCACTCCAGTGCGGCTACTGCACCCCGGGGATGATCATGGCCGCCCGTGATCTGCTGCGCGAGAATCCGCACCCCACCGCCGAGGAGGTCCGCAAGGCCCTCGAAGGCAACCTGTGCCGCTGCACCGGCTACCAGAACATCGTCCGGGCGGTGCTCGCCGCCGCCCAGGAGTCCGCGGCCCCCGCCGCGCGGGCCGCGTCCGCCCGGGAGGTGACGGCATGACCGACCAGGCCGTCGAACGCGAGGTCGGCCGGGCCCGGCTGCGCAAGGAGGACGCCCGGCTGGTCACCGGCCAGACCACCTGGACCGACAACATCACCGTCACCGGGCTGCTGCACCTGGCGATCCTGCGCAGCCCCATGGCGCACGCCCGCATCGAACGGATCGACGTCTCCCCCGCCCTCGAACGTCCCGGCGTCGTCGCCGCGTTCAGCGGCCGGGACCTCGCCGACGGGCTGGGCTCGCTGCCGTGCGCGTGGCCCGTCACCGAGGACATGGTGCTGCCCGACCACCCGCCGATCGCCGTCGACGAGGTGCGGCACGCCGGCGACCCGGTGGCGGTCGTCGTGGCGCGTGACCGGTACGCCGCCGCGGACGCGCTGGAGGCGATCGAGGTCGACTACGAGCCGCTGCCGCCGGTGCTGGACCTTGAGGCGGCGCTCGCCGAGGACGCCCCGCTCGTCCACGCCGACAAGGGCACCAACCGCGCCTACGTGTGGCCGCTGCGGGCCGGCGAGGACTACGAGGCGGTCAGGCAGCGCGCGGACGTCGTCCTCAAGCGGCGCTACGAGCAGCAGCGCCTGATCCCCAACGCGATGGAGCCGCGCGCGGTCGTCGTCACCCCGCTCGCCGCCTCCGGCGAGTACACCGTGTACTCGGCGACGCAGATCCCGCACATCCTGCGGATCATGCTGTCGGTGGTCACCGGCGTGCCCGAGCACAAGCTGCGGGTGGTCGCCCCCGACGTGGGCGGCGGCTTCGGCTCCAAGCTCCAGGTGTACGGCGAGGAGGCCGTCGCGGTGGCCGTGGCCCGGAAGCTGGGCCGCCCGGTGAAGTGGACCGAGTCCCGCTCCGAGGGCTACCTGGCCACCCACCACGGCCGCGGCATGATCCAGGACGTCGAGATCGCCGCGACCCGCGAGGGCAGGCTGCTCGGCCTGAAGGTGGACCTGCTCGCCGACATGGGCGCCTACCTGATGCTGGTCACGCCGGGCGTGCCGATCCTGGGCGCGTTCATGTACCCGGCGATCTACAAGATGGACTCCTACGACTTCACCTGCACCGGCGTGTTCACCACGAAGACCCCCACCGACGCCTACCGGGGCGCCGGACGCCCGGAGGCCACGTACGCCATCGAGCGGGCCATGGACGAGCTGGCCGCCGAGGTCGGCCTGGACCCGGTGGAGGTGCGGCGCCGCAACTGGATCCGGCACGAGGAGTTCCCGTACACCTCCATCGCCGGTCTGACCTACGACAGCGGCAACTACGAGGCGGCCACCGACAAGGCCCTCGCCCTGTTCGGCTACGACGACCTGCGCGCCGAGCAGGCCAAGCGCAACGAGCGCGGCGACACCGTACGCCTGGGCATCGGGATCTCGACGTACACCGAGATGTGCGGGCTCGCCCCGAGCCGGGTGCTGCGCGACCTGCGGTACTCGGCGGGCGGCTGGGAGGCGGCGAGCATCCGCATGCTGCCCACCGGCAAGGTCGAGGTGGTCACCGGCACCAGCCCGCACGGACAGGGCCACGTGACCTGCTGGAGCCAGATCGCCGCGGACGTCCTCGGTGTGCCGTTCGAGGACGTCGAGGTGGTGCACGGGGACACGAAGGTCGCCCCGCAGGGCATGGACACCTACGGCTCGCGCTCGCTGGTCGTCGGCGGCGCGGCGGTGCACCGGGCCGCCGAGAAGGTCGTGGACAAGGCGCGCAAGGTGGCCGCCCACCCGCTGGAGGCCAGCGAGGACGACCTGGAGTTCAAGGGCGGCGTGTTCTCGGTCAAGGGCTCCCCGGAGGCCCGCAAGACCATCCAGGAGGTCGCCTTCGAGACGTTCACCTCGCACGACGTGCCCGACGGCATGGAGCCCACCCTGAACGCCGAGCACGTCCTCGATCCGGAGAACTTCTCCTACCCGCACGGCACCCACCTGTGCGCGGTCGAGGTGGACACCGAGACCGGGCAGACCCGTATCCGCTCCTACGTCTGCGTGGACGACGTGGGCCGGGTGATCAACCCGATGATCGTGGAGGGGCAGGTGCACGGCGGACTCGCCCAGGGCATCGCGCAGGCCCTGTACGAGGAGGCGGTGTACGACACGGAGGGCAACCTGGTGTCCGGCACGATGGCCGACTACCTCGTGCCCTCGGCGGCCGACCTGCCCGAGTTCGTCACCGACCGCACGGAGACCCCCGCGGTCTCCAACCCGCTGGGTGTCAAGGGCGTCGGCGAGGCGGGCACCATCGCCTCCACCCCGGCCGTCGTCAACGCGATCGTGGACGCGCTGCGCCCGCTGGGCGTGCACGACGTGCGGATGCCGTGCACGCCGGAGCGGGTCTGGGAAGCGGTGCGCTCCGCGCAGAAGGAGGGCTCGGCATGATTCCCCCCGCATTCGACTACGCCCGGCCGACGGACCTGGACGAGGCCGTGCGCACCCTCGCCGACGCCGGTGAGGACGCGAAGGTGCTGGCCGGCGGGCAGAGCCTGCTGCCGCTGCTGAGGCTGCGCCTGGCCTTCCCCGAACTGGTCGTCGACGTCGGCCGGATCCCCGGGCTGCGCGGGGTCCGCGAGGAGGGCGACACCCTCGTCATCGGTGCGCTGACCACACACCACGACGTGATCCACGATCCGCTGGTGCGCCGCCACGCGGGCCTGCTCGCCCAGGCCACCGAGACGGTCGCCGACCCCGCCGTCCGCCACCGCGGCACCCTCGGCGGCTCCCTCGCGCACGCCGACCCGGCCGGGGACCTGCCCGCGGTGGCGCTGGCGCTGGACGCCGAGCTGGTGGCCGTGGGACCGGGCGGGCGGCGCACGATCCCGGCCCGCGACTTCTTCGCCGACTATCTTCAGTCCACGCTGGCCCCCAACGAGCTGCTGGTGGAGGTCCGGCTGCCCAAGCGGGAGGGCTGGGGCTTTCGCTACGAGAAGTTCCACCGGGTCGCCCAGTCCTGGGCGATGGTCGGGGTGGCGGCGCTGGTGCGGCGCGAGAACGGGCACATCGCCGAGGCGCGCATCGGCCTGACCAACATGGGCGCCACCCCGCTGCGGGCGTCGGCGGCCGAGGAGGCGCTCGTCGGCGCCGGGGGCGCGGACGCGGTGGCGCGGGCGGCGCAGTCGGCGGCGGAGGGCACCCGGCCGTCCCGGGACGCCTCCGCCTCACCGGAGTACCGGGCGCACCTGGCCCGGGTGCTGACCAAGCGGGCGGTCCTGGCCGCCACCGGGACGGGGTGAGCGCCGATCATCCCCGTCGACAGCCCCGAACAGGTACGGGCCCGCCTGGAGGAGACCGGCTACCTCGTCGACGACGGGCTGGCGGTGGCCTGCTTCCTGGCGCTGAAGCTGCACCGGCCGGTGTTCTGCGAGGGCGACGCGGGCGTCGGCAAGACGGCGCTCGCCGCCGCCCTCGCCGAGGCGTTCGGCGCCCCGCTGATCCGGCTGCAGTGCCACGAGGGCATCGACGCCTCGCAGGCCCTGTACGACTGGGACTTCCCCCGGCAGCTGCTGCACCTGCGGGCGGCGGAGGCGGCCGGGGTGAAGGACGCCGAACGGTTGGAGCGGGAGCTGTACGACCGGCGGTTCCTGCTCGCCCGGCCGCTGCTGCGGGCGCTGCAGACCCAGCCGTCGGTGCTGCTGGTGGACGAGATCGACCGTGCCGACGACGAGTTCGAGGCGTTCTTGCTGGAGGTGCTGTCGGAGTTCCAGGTGACCGTGCCCGAGCTGGGCACGCTGCGGGCGGACGAGCCGCCGGTCGTCGTGCTCACCTCCAACCGGACCCGGGAGGTGCACGACGCGCTCAAGCGGCGCTGCCTGTACCACTGGTTCGGCCGCCCGGGCTTCGCCCGGGAGCTGGCCATCGTGCGGCGCAGACTGCCGGAGGTGTCGGCGCGGCTGGCCGAGCAGGTGACCGCGCTGGTGCAGGCGCTGCGCGCCGAGGACCTGCTGAAGCCGCCGGGTGTGGCCGAGACCCTGGACTGGACGCGCGCCCTGGACGCGCTCGGCGCGAGCGAGGTGGACGCCGAGCTGGCGGTGGCGACGCTGGGGTCGGTGCTGAAGTACCGCGAGGACACCGACCGGGCCCGGGCACTGGACTTCGCGGCGATCCTCGCGGGACGGCCGACGTGACCGGCGCGGTGGGCCCGGGGCGCTGCGGCGCGGGCGGCACCGGTCCACGCCCGGGCCCGGAGGAGCCGCCCCGCGCCGATGCCGTGCTGCTCGGCTTCGCGCGGGCGCTGCGCGCGGCCGGGGTGGACGCCGGCGCCGAGCGCACCCACGCCTTCCTGCGGGCCGTGGACGCGCTGCGGCCCGGCGTGCGAGCGGACGTGTACTGGGCGGGACGGCTGACGCTGTGCGGCGACCGGGACGACCTGGAGCGCTACGAGCGGGTGTTCGCCGCGTACTTCGGCACCGCCGACGCGCCGGTGCGGGCCGTGCGGCCCGCTCCCCGGCCCCGGCTGCGCCCCGTGCTGCGCGAGGCGCCCGCCGGATCCCGTACCGGCGCCTCGGACCGGGAGCCGCAGGGGCCGCCCGTCGCCTCGCTCGCCAGCTCCGCGGAGGTGCTGCGCCACCGCGACGTGGCCGAACTGGACGCCGCCGAACGCGCGCAGCTGCGCCGGCTGCTGGCGGCGTTCGCCCTGCGGGGCGCGTCGCGGCGCAGCGCGCGGCGGCGGCCGGCCCGGCGCGGCACCGTCGATCCGCGCCGCACCGTGCGGGAGATGCTGCGGCACGGCGGCGAGCCGGCGCTGCTGCGGCGGCACGCGCGGGTGGACCGCCCCCGGCGGGTGGTGCTGCTGGTGGACGTGAGCGGGTCCATGGCGCCGTACGCCGACGCGCTGCTGCGGTTCGCGCACGCGGCGGTCCGGGGGCGGCGCACCGAGGCGTTCACCATCGGCACCCGGCTGACCCGGGTGACCCGGGAGCTGTCCCACCGCGACGCGGACCTGGCGATGGCCGCCGTCGCCGAGGCCGTGCCCGACTGGAGGGGCGGCACCCGCCTGGGCGAGCTGCTGCGCGCCTTCCTCGACCGGTGGGGGCAGCGCGGCATGGCGCGCGGCGCGGTGGTGGTGCTGCTGTCCGACGGCTGGGAACGCGGCGATCCGCGGTTGCTCGCCGAGCAGATGCGCCGCCTGCACCGGCTGGCGCACCGGGTGGTGTGGGCCAACCCGCGCAAGGCGCGGCCCGGGTACGCGCCGCTGGCCGCGGGCATGGCGGCGGCCCTGCCGAGCGTGGACGCCTTCGTCGAGGGACACAGCCTGGCCGCGCTGGAGAGGCTGGCGGCGGTGGTGCGCGGTGCGGACGCCGGGCCGCCGCGGGCCCGCGCGGCCGGTGGGAAAGGAGCGGAGCGTGCGTGACATCCTCCCGGTGCTGGAGCGCTGGTACGCCGCGCGGGTGCCGTTCGGGCTGGCCACCGTCGTCTCGGTCAGCCGCAGCGCGCCGCGCGAGCCGGGTGCGGCGATGGCGGTCGGCCCGGACGACGAGGTGGTGGGCAGTGTGTCCGGGGGGTGTGTGGAGGGCGCGGTGTTCGAGCTGGCCCAGGAGGTGGTGGCCGACGGCGAGGTGCGGCTGGCGACCTTCGGCTACAGCGACGAGGACGCGTTCGCGGTCGGGCTGACCTGCGGCGGCGAGATCGGTGTGCTGGTCAGGCCGGTGACGCCGGAGTCGGACCCGGCCTTCGGAGCGGTGGCCGCGTCGGTGGCCTCGGGGGAGCCGGTGACGGTGGCGACCGTCGTCGACGGGCCCGCGCCGCGCGGGGCGGTGCTCGCGGTGTGGCCGCGGACGGTGACCGGCACGCTGGGCACCACCGGCCTGGACGCGGCGGTCACGGCGGACGCCCGCGGCGAGCTGGCGCTCGGCGCGACGGGGCTGCGCCACTACGGGCCGCGCGGTGAGCGGCGCGAGGACGCCGTCACCGTGTTCCTCCAGTCGTTCGCCCCGCCGCCGCGCATGCTGGTCTTCGGTGCGATCGACTACGCCGCCGCGGTGGCCCGGATCGGCGCCTTCCTCGGCTACCGGGTCACGGTGTGCGACGCCCGTCCGGTCTTCGCCACGCCGAAGCGGTTCCCGGACGCCGTGGAGGTGGTGGTCGACTGGCCGCACCGCTATCTGCACGCCACGGACACCGACGAGCGCACCGTGATCTGCGTCCTCACCCACGATCCGAAGTTCGACGTGCCGCTGCTGCAGGAGGCGCTGGGCCGGCCGGCCGCCTACATCGGGGCGATGGGCAGCCGCCGTACCCACCACGACCGGCTGGAACGGCTGCGGGAGGCCGGGGTGGGCGAGGAGGAACTGGCCCGGCTGCGCTCCCCCGTCGGCCTGGACCTGGGGGCCCGGACCCCGGAGGAGGTGGCCGTGTCCGTCGCCGCCGAGATCATCGCGCTGCGCTGGGGCGGCACCGGAACGCCCCTGACCGCGACGGCCGGCGCCATCCACGCCACCGGTTCCGCCTGAACGCGAGACCCGCCGCCCGTTCCGCCCGAGTGCGAGGAGGAAGTCATGGAACTGCGCCACGAGTTCACCGTTCCCGTCCCGGTCGACGACGCCTGGCGGGCGCTGCTCGACATCGAGCGCGTCGCCCCCTGCCTGCCGGGGGCGACCGTGGAGGAGTTCGACGGCAAGACCGTGACCGGTTCGGTGAAGGTGAAGCTGGGCCCGATCACCGTCTCGTACAAGGGCACGGCGGTCTTCGAGGAGCAGGACGAGGCGGCCCATCGGCTGGTGCTGGCGGCCAGCGGCAGGGAGACGCGCGGCCAGGGCACGGCACGGGCCACGGTGACGGGCACGCTGACCGAGCGCGACGGCGGCACCGCGGTGTCGGTGCTGACCGATCTGACGGTGACCGGGCGCCCCGCGCAGTTCGGGCGCGGGGTGCTGGCGGAGGTGGGCGACCGGCTGGTGGGGCAGTTCGCGGACTGCCTGGCCGAGCGGCTGGCCGGCCCGGCGGCGCGGGCGCCGCAGGACTCCGGCGCGGCGGACGAGCCGGCGCCGCCGGTCCGTCCGGAAGCGACCGCCGGGCACGAGGCCCGGCCCTCGGCCGGCCCCGGCCCCTCCGGGTCCTCTGTGCCACCCGCGTCGTCTGTGTCACCTGCGTCGTCGGCATCGTCCGCCGGGGAGGGCGGCGAGAGGATCGCGGGACTTCCCAGGGAACGTCGGGAGGAGGCCGAGGCACTGGATCTGCTGCGCGTGGTCGGGGTGCCCGTGGCCAAACGGGCCGCGGTGGGCGTCGGGGCCGTCGCGGTGGTGGCGCTGCTGGTCGTGTCGGTGCGCAGGCTCTGGCGGCGGTGACGCGGGGGTGTGTCCAGTGACGCTGTGACGCGTCCGATGACCCGGTGGTGTGCCCGTGGGGCTGAGGAGTGTGGACGGTCCTGTGTGACCGGTGTGATCTGCGATTTCCTGATTTCTTCCCCGTTCGGCGGATTGCGTGATTGGGTCGCGGTACAAGGGGTAGGCGGCCAGCGACGGATGAGGCGAGGCATGCACGCCTCTGCCGGCACATGTGCGGCACACCCCTCTGTTGGAAGGAGGTCCGTGACAGCGCACAGTCGCAGTCACCGGGCCGATTCCGCGTACGGAGCGGCCCGGATCTCGCCGAGAAGTCGGAAACGAGAAAGGGAAGAGTGACCCCGGGGCGGCCCGCGAACGGGCCGCCCTCCGTCATGGGCGCCTCGCAGCGGCTCCTCCTCCGTCATGGGCACCTTGCACAGGGCCCGGCCTCCGCGGACGCCCGGCACGGTCACCGGGCTCCGCCACCCGGCCCCGCCGCCCGCGTCGGCGTCGCTTCCCCGTCACTTCCCCCGGGTGGGCAGCAGCGCCCCCGGCAGCAGGGCCAGCACCAGCACCGTCCCCGCCGCGTACAGGCCGGCCGAGCCGAGGGCCAGGGTGTGGAAGCCGCGCAGGAAATGCCCCTGGTGGGCGGGCTGTCCGGCGACGGCCCCGGCCACGGCGATGCCGATCGCGCCGCCCGTCTGACGGGCGGTGTTGCTGACCGCGGACGCGAGGCCGGAACGTTCTTCGGGGACGGCGGCGATGGCCGCCGCGACCACGGCGGGGGTCAGCACCCCGAGGCCGATGCCCCACAGCAGCAGCGCCGGCAGCAGCACCGGGTACGCGGAGTGCGGTTGCGCACGCGTCAGCAGGGCCATCCCCATCGCCGCGCAGAGCAGGCCGGCGGCGGCCGGGAGCCGGGCGCCGATGCGGCTGGTGACCCGGCCGCCGAAGGGCGCGATCACCGCGAGCGGGGCGAACAGCGGGAGGACGGCGAGCCCGGCGTTCAGGGCGGAGCGTCCCTGGACGGGCTGCAGGTACAGCATCAGCACGAACAGGGTGCCCAGGGTGCACAGGTTCATGATCCCGGCGGCGGTGTTCGCGGCGCCGAACGCGGGCCGCCGGAACAGGGCCGGCGGCAGCATCGCCGTGTCGCCCCGCCGGATCTCGGCCGCACCGAGCGCGAGCAGGGCGACGACGGCGACCGCGGCGGCGGCGAGGACCTGCGGCGCGCCGGCGCCCGAGCGGCCGCCCTGGATGAAGGCGTAGGTCGCCGCGAACAGCAGCAGCGCGCCGAGCAGCATGCCCGGCAGGTCGGGCAGCGGCGCCCGGCTGTCGCGGCTCTCGCGCACGGCCACCACCGACCAGACCAGCGCCACCAGCACGATCGGCACGTTGACCAGGAACACCGAGCGCCAGCCCAGCCCGTCGACGAGCGCGCCGCCGACCAGCGGCCCGGCCGGCAGGGCCAGGCTGCCGATGCCCGCCCACAGCCCGATCGCCCGGGCGCGGGACGCCGGGTCGGGGAAGGCCCGGCCGATGATGGCCAGCGTCCCCGGCAGCAGCAGGGCGGCGCCCACCCCCTGGACCACCCGGGCGGCGACGAGCACCGGTACGTCCGGGGCCAGCCCGCAGGCCAGGGAGCCCACCCCGAAGACAGCGAGCCCGGCGAGGACGACGCGTCTGTGGCCGTACCGGTCGCCCGTCGTACCGCTGGTGAGCATGAGCGAGGCGAGCGCCAGCGCGTAACCGTCGACCACCCACTGCAGGCCGCCGACGTCGGTGCCCAGCCCCGAGCCGATCGCGGGCAGGGCGACGTTGACGACGGTGACGTCGAGCAGCACCAGGAAGTACCCCGCGCACATCACCAGCAGGACGGTGCGCGGCGAACCGGCACGCCGCGCCTGACCCACCGCAGGGTCGTGGAGTGTCGCCGATGCCTTGGTCATGCTCCAGGGGTACCACCGGGGTCCGACAGGTACCCCTGGCCCCGCGGACCGGAGGCAGTGACGCCGTCAGCGGGCGGTGCGCGGCGGCAGCCGGTGGAGTTCGACCTCGGTGAGGCGGCCGCCGGTGACGGTGGCGGTCATGTAGGTGCAGTACGGCTGGCGGCGGCGGTCGGTGGGCGACCCCGGGTTGAGCAGGCGCAGCCCGGTGGGGGCGGTGGTGTCCCACGGGATGTGGCTGTGCCCGAAGACCAGCACGTCCAGGTCGGGGAAGCGGGCGGCGCAGCGGGCCTCGCGGCCCTGGGCGGGCCCGGTCTCGTGGACGGCGCCGAAGCGCAGCCCGCCGAGTTCGGCGCGGGCCACCTCGGGCAGGCGGGCGCGCAGCTCGGGGCCGTCGTTGTTGCCGTGGACGCCGATGAGCCGGCGGCTGCGGCTCTCCAGCAGGTCGAGCGTGGCCGTGTCCACCCAGTCGCCGGCGTGGAAGACCACATCGGCGCGCGGAAGCTCGGCGAGCAGCTGCGCGGGCAGCTCCTTGGCGCGCTTGGGGAGATGGGTGTCGGACATCAGCAGCAGGCGCACGCGGTCAGCGTACTGCGGGGGCGCGGCCGGGATGCGGCGCCGAGCCGCCCGACGACACGGCGCCGAGCCGCCCCGGATACGGCGCCGGGCCGCGCCACGATACGGCGCCGGGCCGCGCCACGATACGGCGCCGGACCGTGGCGCGCTGGGGCATCGAGCGAAAAGAACAGGCAAACTGTTCAGTCCGAACTGGACAGCCTGATCTGGCGTCTCTAGGGTGATCGGCATGGACCGGAACCCCGCCGAGGCGCCCGGGGGCATCTCCGCCTCCGCCGCGCGGGCCGCACGCGATCTGCGGGTGGCGTTCAGCCGGCTGCGCCGCCGCATCCGCGAGGTCGCCCAAGACGACGACCTCACTCCGCCGCAGGTGTCGGCGCTCACCCTGGTCGGCAAGCACGGGGCCGCCACGGCCAGCGCCCTGGCCGCCGCAGAGGGGGTCCGCCCGCAGTCGATGGCCACGACCCTCGCGGCGCTGGAGCACCAAGGGCTCATCCGGCGCAGCCCCGACCCGGACGACGGCCGGCGCCAGCTGGTGACCCTCACCGACAGCGGCCGCCGCCGTCTGGAGGGCGACCGGCAGGTCCGCGAGGAGTGGCTGGCCCGCGCGCTGCAGGACCGTTACACCGAGGCGGAGCGGCAGACCCTGCTGGAGGCGTTCGCCCTGATGGAACGCCTCACGCGGCCCTGACACCCCCGCCGTCCCTCGACATCCCCCACACGCCGGGCATGCCCGCACCACCCGAAACGGGTCCCGGGCGCGCCCGCACCATGCGAAAGGCCTGAACCTCATGGCACTGACCACCCTCGACCCGCGCACCGCCCTCGTCGTGATCGACCTGCAGGCGGGCATCGTCGGCGCACCGACCGTTCCCTACCCGGGCTCCGAGGTGGTCGCCCGCACGGTGGAGCTGGCCGACGCCTTCCGCGCCCGTGACCTGCCCGTGGTGCTGGTCCGGGTCTCCTTCGCCGCCGACTTCGGAGACGTTCCGCCCGGCCGCACCGACACGCCTGCCGCCGGCGGCAGCCGCCCCGAGGGCTGGGACGTCATCGTCCCCGAGCTGGCCGGGCACCCGGGCGACATCCACGTCACCAAGCACAACTGGGGCGCCTTCCACGGCACCGACCTCGATGTGCAGCTGCGCCGCCGCGGGGTGACGCAGATCGTGCTGACCGGCATCGCCACCAGCATCGGCGTGGAGTCCACCGCCCGTGCCGCGCACGAGCACGGCTACCACGTCACGCTGGCCACCGACGCCATGAGCGACCTCGACGCGGACGCGCACGCCAACAGCGTGGCGCGGATCTTCCCGCGCCTGGGCGAGACCGGCACCACCGCCGAGATCCTCCAGCTGCTGGCCAAGACTCACGGCTGACCCTCCGGGACACGCACACACGGGGGTGCCCGGCGCGCTCGGCGCCGGGCACCCCTGATGTGCCTGGTCGGAACCCGTCCGGCGGGCCGTGCCCGCGGGTGCTCAGTCCTCGCCCCGCACGATGTTCCCGTCACAGGCGTCCTGGTCCAGCGGCGGTCCGAGGTGGTCGTCGACCGCGGGCACGCAGGTGCGCACACGCTCCTCCCGGTCCCGGCGGGATGTCGCCCAGGCCGTCTGCGAACGACGGCCTGCCGGTATGTCGGTGGTGTGCGCGATCACGACGCCTCATCTTCCTTCTGCGTCCGGGCGGTGGGGTGCAGGTGTGCGGGCCGGGTCCCCGGAAAGGCCCCGGCCAAACGTGTGCCGCCCCGGCCCGGCCCTCGTCACCTGCCGCCGGGGCCGCCGCTGCCGAAGGAGCCGCTGGAGCCGGGCTCCCAGCGCGGGCGGCTCTGGTCCTCGCTTCGCCTGCTGCCGGACGCCCCGAGTTCGTGCGGGGTCAGGCGCCGGCCGGTCTCGTCGGCGTCGGGTACCTCGTCCGGTTCGCGCCGCTGCTGTGTCTCGTAGACCGGACCGGAGTCGGGGAGCTTGGGGTGCTCGCTGTGCCGGGGGGTGCGGGATTCGCGCTGCATCACCTTGATGCCGAGTCGGAAGGCCCAGATCAGCACGCCGACGACGATGATGCCGCCGATCACGACCAGAGCGATCCCGGCGCCCGAGCCGGCGGCGACTGTCTCATATCGGGTGGTGTCCATGGCGTCCGGGTACCCGCCCGGCCGCGGCGGATGCGTGCCGGTCACCACCCG
>NZ_LR732674.1 GCF_902506575.1 Streptomyces mexicanus
TCACACAGGACTCGACGGCACCCGCGCGGCGCTCCTTGGAGCCCGGCGCGGTGGGGGTGCAGTCCTCACCGGAGCCCGCGAACTTGCTGGTCTTGCTGCTCTTGGCGGTCTTCGCGCTGGGCGCCGCGGACTTGGTGGTGGACGCGGCCTTCGCCGTCGCGGGCGGCTCGGCCGCCTGGCTCGTCGCGGCCGTCGTCAGGACGAGGGTCAGGGCGGACAGGACGGTCAGGACCGTCGAGCGGGCGCGTCTCCTTGTGGCGCGCCCGCCACGTATTCCGTGCACGGGGGCAGGACCTTTCCTTGAGAAGAGGGGGAGCAGGGGGCGCCGCCCGATCGCGGCGCCCCCGGGTGAGAGAGAACGGGCGGGATCAGGCGGCCAGGTCCCAGAGGTCGCTGAGGCCCTTCGTGATGCCGGAGACCAGGTCCTCGCCGGTGTCTGTGATCTTGCTGACGACGGGCTTGACGACGCCACCGCCGAGCGCCTTGTCGGCGGCGCCGACCCACTTGTAGGCGCCGAAGGAGACCAGGCTCAGACCGGTGCCCGCGGCGGACTCCCAGAAGGCGCTGCTCGTGAAGCCGTGCTCGATGCCCGTGAAGAGGGTGCCCAGGGCGCCCGCGCCCACGGAGACCTCGGCGAAGAAGCCGGCCGCGGCCAGGGCCGGCGGGAAGACGGTGGCGGCGAGGGCGCAGCCGGCCGCCAGGAACCCGGCGCCGACGCTGATCGTGTTGGCGGCGTCCGCGTAGAACTGGGCGTCGTTCCACCACTCGTCGCCGTCGCCGTCCGCGGTGCCGTTCGGGTTGACCTGGTTGTTCTTGTCGTTGTCGGCCGGGTCCTGCCTGGCCGCGCGCTGTTCCTGCGCCTTCGGCGCGGCCGCCTTGGCCTTCGCGATGTCCTCGGCCCGCTTCTTGTCGGCGGCGATCTTCTTGGCCTGGCTGTACGCGGCGGCGGCGGCCTTGGCGTCGGCGGAGGCGGACAGTTCGGCGGCGCGGGCCGCGGCGGCGGGGCGCGGGGCCGCGGCCGGGGGGGCGGGGGCCGCGCGCGCCGAGTCGACGGCCTTGTTCGCCGAGTAGTTGGCGGGGCGGGCGGCACTGCGGGCGGTGGCGGCGGCGTTCTTCGCCTTGGTGGCGGACGCCTGGGCATCGGCGGCCGACTTGTCGGCGGCGTCGGCGTTGTCCCGCGCCTGCTGGGCGTAGTCGTCCGCCTTGGCGGCGGAGTCGAGCGCCTTCTGCGCCCACTCCTGGGCCTCGGCGGCGGCCTTGCGGGCGTCGGCGGCGGCCTTCGAGGCGAGGGCCGCGTCGGCCTGCGCCTTCTGCGCGATCTTCGCGGCGGCGGCGATGGCCCCGCGGACGGCGGCGACGTGGGTGGCGGTGTCGAAGTCGAGCTGGGCCGTGCGGTACTGGACCACGGTGATGAAGTTGCGGAGCATCCACGCCGGTCCCTCGAGCGCGACCTCCGCGTACGCCTTGGTGAAGGCGCCCGCCGTGTTGATCAGCTGGTTGGCCCGGACCCGGTCGTCCTCCTGGACGGCCAGCGGGTAGTCGTGGTCGAAGAAGTAGTTGAGGGATTCGGTGGTGTTCTCGTCGAGCGCCTTGTTGCCGGCCTCGGTGACGGCCTTGCCCGCGTCATCGCCGAGGATCTTGGTGATGGCGACGCGCAGGTCCTCGTCCGAGGCACGCTTCATGCCGCTGGTGAGGAAGTCGCCGACGGCCTTGGAGTCACTGCTCTCCAGCGCGGCCGCGGCGGCCGCGGCGACCTGCGGTCCGCCGATCGTCGCCACGTGGAGGGTGGTCTCGCGGTCGTCCTGCTCCTGGGCGAGGGCCCGGTCGAGGTCGATCCAGGCGTAGACGTCGTCGTCGGAGCCGGACAGGGCGTGCTGGGCGGCCTGCCGGGTGTGGGCCCCGCGGGCGTCCATCAGGGCGACCGCGGCCTGCCGGCCCAGGGTCGCGGCGGCCGCCATGTCCCCGGAGTACAGGGCCTGTTCGGCCTGGGAGATGAGGTCCTTGGTCGCCTGGGCGGTGCGCTCCTCCATCAGCCGCTTCTCGCGGACGTCGGCGAGCTCGGCCTGCTCGATGGCGGCGAGCTGCTGGGCCTCCTCGATGGCCTGCTGCTTGTCCTGCTCCAGGGTCTGCGCCTCGGCGGCACGGGCGTTCTTCTCCACCTCGATGGCGTCACTGACGGCCTGGGTGGCGGTGTTGGCGGCCTTCACGGCCTCCGCGGCGTGGGCGGTCGACTTGTTGGCGTAGTCGACGGCCTGCCCCGCGTACTTCACGGCCTCCTCGGCGGCGTCCGCGGCCTTGTCGGCGTGGTCGGCGGCGGAGTTGGCGGCGTCGCGGGCGGTGCGGGCCGCCTTGGCGGAGGCGGCCGCCAGTGACTGGGCGGCGGAGGCGGCGTTCGTGGCGCGGTTGGCGGCGCTCGTGGCGATGGCGGCCTGGCGCTTGGCCTCGGCGGCCTCCGCCTGGGCGGCACCGGCGGAGACGGCGGCCTGGGCGGCGGCGGTCGCGGCGGCGGCCGAGTTGCGGGCGGCGGAGGCGGCGGCCAGGCCGGCGTTCGAGGACGCGTCGCCGGCGAGGGCCGCCTTTTCAGCGGCGGCGGCGGCGCTGCGGGCCTTGGCGGCGGCGTTGCGGGCGGCGACCGCGGCGTTCTTGGCGGCCGATGCCTTCCCGGCGTCCTTGGACGCGGCGATGGCGGCGTTGTAGGCGGCGGCGGCCGCGTTGCCGGCCTTCGCGGCGGCCTGGGCGGCACCCACGGCGGCCCAGGAGGCGCGGCGGGAGGCCTGCACGGCGGCGTTGGAGGCGTTGATGGCGTTGCGGGCGGCGTCGGCCGCACCCTTCGCGGCGCTCGCCGCCTTGCGGGCCGCGGCCCCCGACTTCTGGACGTCGCTCTGCGCGGCGGCGGCCTCCGCGGCGGCCTTCTCGGCGGCCTCCTTGGCCTTGGCGGCGGCGGTCTCGGCGCGGGCCCCGGCCTCGATGGCCAGGTTCGTCTCGCTCTCGGCGCGCTTGCCCTCGCGCTCGACGACGGCCACCAGTTCCTCGATGGTCGCCGACTCCTGGTCGCGGGCCCGCGCGATGTGCTGGCCGGTCTCGATGAACCACTCGACGTCGTTCGCGGTACCGCTGAGCGCGCGGTCCGCGTACTTGCGCACCTCCGGACCGCCGGACGTCAGCATGGCCGCGACCTGGACCCTCGTGTCCTCCAGCCGCGCGTCGTACTGCTTGTCGGTCAGGAAGGAGACGAGGGCCTGTTCGGTGCCGGCGTCGAGCGCGGCGTTGGCCTCGCGCACCACGGCCTTGCCGCCGGTGGAGGCGACGATGGTGGTGGCGACCTGGAAGTCCTCCCGGATGGCGGGGGCGAAGCCCTGCGCGAGGAAGCCGGCTATCGCCTCGTCGCCGCTGTCCAGGGCGGCGACGGCCTCGCGGCGCAGGCCCTTGCCCGCCCGGTCCAGCGCGCGGACGATCGCGACCCGGTTGTCCTGCACGGTCTGCTGCGGCAGCGTCTCGGCGAGGAAGGTCCGGACCTCGGTGTCGGTCCCGTACAGGGCCGTGGTGGCGGCGGCCTTGACACCCTTGCCGCCGGTCAGCCACGCGCGGACGACCTTGGCCCGCTCGGTGTCCGGCAGCGGCACCGGGTCAGCGCCTGCCGTCTCGGCGGCCGCGGCCGTGGCCGGCCGCAGGACCGAGGGGGTGGCGGCGACAGCGGTCGCGGCCGCGAGCGCGCCGAGGACGCGGCGTCTGCTCCAAAAAGCCGTCTGCATACGGGACTCGCCCTTCGAGGAGTAATGCGATGACGTGTCGGATTTCGCACTGTGCCGGGACCGGATCCATGGACCCGGCGTCCGTCACAAGGCGTGCACAGTACCAACACCTCGCAAAGTCCGGGGGAGTTCGGCTTGTGACGGTTCCAACAGCGCCAATATTGGTGCGGATTTGGCGAGTCGACATATTTTTTACGAAACCAGGACGCCTGCCCACGCGGCCCTTTCTCGCTGTGACGCAGGTCACGGCCGCCTTGCTGCCTATGTCCAGGTGTGAGCAGTTCACGGCGCTGGACGTGGGTGCGCCGCCGTGCTGGGATTCCAGGGCCGACGACGGCAACGGGGTTCGACCAGCGCGTCACAAAGACGCACCAAGGGTGTGCGAGGGGGGGATTTCATTCCGCGTGTGCGGATTCCCCTGTGCGCGACCGGTGGTTTTCGGGCGGGCGTTGGCCAGAAAATGGGGGATGCAATGAAAAAATTCGGGGCCGACGCCGGAAAGTCGCGGAGAATGCGGTTCGTGGTGCGGGTGCTCGGCGCCGCCGCCGGTGGCGCGCTGGCCTGGATCGCGGTGCTCGGCGGCGCGCAGGGCGGAGGCACAGGCACCGCGGAGGCCGCCGACACCGCCGCGCCGGCCGCGCAGGAGGCCCCCGGCTATGCCGTGGAGGACTTCGACTACCCCCAGGCCGACAAGATCCTGGCGGAGCAGAACATCGTGCTGAAGCGCGGCGACGGCCACATCACGCTCGCCGACTGCGTGACGGGGACCGGGCAGTTGGAGCTCCTGGCCCGCGACAGGGCCGACAAGATCTGCTTCGACACCGTCGGCAACGAGGGATGGCTGACCCTGGAGATCCCTGCCGTCTACTCGTTCAAGGGCAACGACTACTCCACCACGGTCGACATGACCGTGGGCGACGAGACGAAGTCCTACGAGATCGACAAGAACAGCTGGACGCCGGTGGGCGAGGCCGCCGACCCGGAGGGCCGCGACCACATGCTCGTGGAGATCCGGGTCACCAAGTAGCCAGGTTCCGGAACTTTCCGGGGCGGTGCCGGTCCACCGGTTGGCAGGTGGTCGGCGGGGTCGCGACGGCCAGGGGCACTCGGAACCGGGAGCAGGAAGCTTCGCGCCGGACTGAAGCGATGTTCCCCGCAACCGGAAGGCGTACGGATCGCCCCACAGCTTCTCGTCGTGGTTCTGACCGTAGACGTCGAGAAGCACCAGTGCCGACGACCGGCCCGTTCAGACGACCGTCTCGGAATGGACCGCCCGCAGGAGTGGACGGCCCGCAGGAGTGGACCGCCCGCAGGGGAGCCCTCCGGCCGACATCTGCGCACCGCGCCGGGAAAGACGATGACGGCCCGGCCGTCCTCCGCCAGCCGGGCCGGCCGCTCACTCCGTGTCCTTCGCCGGACGAGAGGCCGGTCGAAGTCGCCGCCTCTTGGTCGCGATGGAACCGCCGTCGACGGCCGAATGCCGGTGCGGAAGCATGCGCGGGCGCCACGGGGTACTTGTCGAGAACCTTCCCGGACGGCTGCGCGGCTGACCGAGACCGGAGGAGTGCCATGGATCCGGACGACCAGATCATGCGGGGGCCCGGTGAGCGGAGGGTCGCCGAGGCGGCGGAACGGATCGTGGCCGAGGGCCGACCACGGTTGCACCGCACCTGGACGTCCCTGGTGGCCACCTCACTGCTGGGCGGTATCGACGTCGGCGTCGGCGTCATGGCGCTGCTGTTCGTTCGCCACGAGACCGGCAGCGAACTCCTGGCCGGGCTGGCCTTCTCCGTGGGGCTCATCGCCTTGCTGCTCGGACACAGCGAACTGTTCACAGAGGGCTTCCTGGTGCCCGTCGCCACCGTCATCGCGGGCGCGGCCACCTGGCTGCACCTGGTACGGATGTGGGCGACGGTCCTGGTGATGAACCTGGTCGGCGGATGGGCGTTCATGTGGCTGGTCATGCGGGCCTACCCGGATCTGCACCGCACCGCGGCTGCCTCGGGCGCGAAGTTCGTCGACGGGGGGTACACACTGGGCACCTTCTGCCTCGCTCTGCTGGGCGGCGGCGTCATCACGCTCATGACCCGTATGCATCACGGCAGTGAATCCATGACCGGGAAGATCACCGCATCGATCACCACTGCGCTCGTGCTGGCCGGGCTCGGGCTGTGGCACTCGGTGCTGGACTCCCTCATCGCGTTCGCCGGCCTGCACACCGGCAGGACGCCCTACGGTTACCTCGACTGGCTGCGGTGGCTGGCCTGGGCGGTTCTCGGCAACATCGTCGGCGGCCTCCTGCTGACCACGACACTGCGCCTCATTCGCAGTGCCCCCCTGATGACCGGCGACAACGCGCAATCCGGTTCGTGACACCCGCGAAGCCGGCGAGATCACCGGGCCTGCCGGCGGGGTGCCCGGTAGCGGTGCCCGCCGATACCGGATCTGCGGGCGACAGCGCAGCCGAGGCGGGGCGCGATCACCTTCCTCGTCGTGACGCAATGCTGCCGATGCCCAGGGCGTCCCGCACGCGGTCGTAGACGCTCAGTGGTACGCCGAGCGGGGCGTTCCCGGGAGGGCGCCGGGGGACGACGGGGTGCGGATGCGTCGGGGCGGTCTGACGTACCGCCGCCCAGGTGGTGCCGAGTGTGCGCAGTCGGGCGGTGTCCGTCGCGTCCTGCAACCGGGGGAGGAGGAGGTCTTCCTCGTCCCTGATGTCCTGCCGTATCAGCGCGAAGGCCCGCCGCACCTTGTCTTCCCGCCCGGCGTCGCCCGCGGGGAGGCGTTCGACGTCCGCGACGAGATCGTTGATCTGCTGGTGTTCTTGCTCGACCCGGGCCGTCAGTTCCTCGCCGTCCGGGACCGAGGCCCGTACGGCGGGCCACAGCACCGTCTCCTCCGCGAACGCGTGGCTGAAAACCAGCTGCACGATCTGCTTCAGCACGCGTTCCCGCCGCTGAAGGTCGTCCAGGGTGAGGTACTGATCGATCAATTCGTCCATCTCCCGGTGTTCGCGGCGTTGCCGCACCAGAATGCTGCTGCTTCCCCCGAGCTCCTCGACGGTCTGGTCCTTGATGGTCTTCGACATGGCCGCTCCCGTGCGCGTGTCGGAGACGGGCCGCGACGCTTGCCGGCGCCACCCCGATCCCCACGCCCGCCGGGTACCCGGAGGCGGCCCGGCACAACGCGCGACGACGTCCCGCGCCGGCCTTGCGCGGGCAGGGGAACCGTCCGACCGTGCCCGGCGGTCAGGGCCGTTGCCCGGCGCGCGGAACACCGTCGCTGAAGACGAGGGCGAAAGCCCGTCCCGCCTGGTGGAACCGTCGTCTCGCGGCGCCGGGACGGTCCGGAACCGAACCGTGCGCCCGGCACCCGGACTGATCGAGGCCCCGAGGTGACGGCCCACTGCCGGCGAAAGCCCGCACGCACCCGCAGCACTGAGCTGGGTTGCGGTTCTTCGTCGAGCCGTGCCCGGGCACCCGACAGATAGGGCAACGGACTGGGGGTACTCGCCCCGCACACGCGCTCAGCGACCCCTGTGGTGCGTGACCACCCGTACGACTCCCGCTTCTCCAGGATGTGACCGCACATGAGTGCCGCTGGGAAATCGCTCACGGTGGCTGCCGCGGGGCTGGCCGCCGGGGCCGCTGTCGCCGTACGGCGAGCGAAGGCACGCCCGTCCGGCACAGCCGCCGGGGACCGCTGGCTGACGGTGACGATCAACTGTGCGCCACACGATGTGCAGGCCGACCGGCTGCCCGCGCCGCTGCAGGAGTACGGCGACCGCATCGAGACGCGCATCCGCCCGGCGCCCGGAGACCGGGGCACGGAGCTGGGGGTGCGCCTGAGGGAAGGCCAGCCGGGCGCCGCTTACTCGGTGCCGGCGCGGCTGGCCGGCGCCGACCCGCGCCAGGATCTGCGCCGTGCCCTGCGCGAGGCCAAGGCGCTGCTGGAGGCGGGAGAAGTCCTTCGGCCCGATGCGCCGCCGACCACACACGACACGCCGGGCGGAAAACTGGTGGGCCTGCTCAGCCGCCGCGCCGGTGGGGAGGGAGTGCTGTGAAGGCCCTGTGCTGGGAAGGCGTCAACAAGCTGTCCGTCGAGCAGGTACCCGATCCGGTCCTGCGCAACGACCAGGACGTGATCGTACGGCTGATCGCGGGCACGACCTGCGGCTCGGATCTCCATCTCATCGGCGGCTACATCCCGTTCATGCGTGCCGGGGACGTCATCGGGCACGAGTTCCTCGGCGAGGTCGTCGAGGTGGGCTCAGCGGTACGCCGGCACACGGTGGGAGACCGGGTGGTGGTGTGCTCCTTCGTCGGATGCGGCCGCTGCTGGTACTGCACCCACGACCTGTGGTCCCTGTGCGACAACACCAACACCAACCCCGGCATCGGTCAGGCCCTGTTCGGCGCCGACACCGGCGGCATCTTCGGTTACTCCCACGCCATGGGGGGCTTGCGCGGCAGCCACGCCGAGTACGTACGCGTCCCCTTCGCGGACTACGGGGCCTTCCCCGTCCCGGAGGGCGTCGACGACACCAGCGCCCTGTTCGTGTCGGACTCGGTGCCCACGGGCTGGATGGGCGCCGACCTGGCAGGGGTGAAGCCCGGTGACGTGGTCGCCGTGTGGGGCTGCGGGGCCGTCGGCCAGATGGCGGCGCGCGCCGCGATCCTGCTGGGTGCGGAACGTGTGATCTCCATCGACCGGATCCCCGAACGTCTGGAGATGACCGAGCGGCACATCGGCAGCGAGGTCATCGACTACACGAGCACCGACGTCGGGGCGGAACTGCGCGAGCGTACCGGCGGACGCGGCCCGGATGTATGCATCGAGGCCGTGGGCATGGAGGCCCACAGCGACAGCCCCGTCCATCTCTACGACCAGGTCAAGCAGCAGCTGCGGCTCCAGACCGACCGTCCCACCGCCGTACGGCAGGCCATTCACGCCTGCCGTAAAGGCGGCACGGTCTTCGTCCTGGGCGTGTTCGGCGGCGCGGTCGACAAGTTCCCCCTCGGCGCGGTGATCAACAAGGGCCTGACCGTGCGAGGCGCCCAGCAGCACGGTCAGCGCTACATCCCGATGCTGCTGGACCGGCTGGCGGCCGGCGAGCTGCGCACGGCCCACCTGGCGACCCACACCGTGCCCCTGAACGAGGCGCCGCGGGCCTACGCGATGTTCAAGGAGAAGACGGACGGCTGCGTGCGCGCGGTGATCCGGCCCGGCGACTGACCGTGGCCCACCGCAGGCGGCCCCTGACCTGTTTGCCGTCTGCGCAGGCGGGGACCCGGCCGACCCTGAGCACTACGCCACGCCGCCGCTCCCGGATGCGGCAGAGCCGCCTCCTGTGGCTGCTGGACCGCCTGGAGCGGGAGCCCAGGGCCGACGCGGTCATCGACGCGGTCCGCAAGGGGGTGCGGGCCCTGCCGCTCGGTGACCGGCGGGACCTCCTGCACGGCAGGTGGCTGGGGCATCCGGTGCATCCCCTGATGGTGCAGGTGCCGATCGGCAGCTGGTTGTCGGCGGCGGTCCTCGACCTGTACCCCGGCCGCTCCCGCGAGGCGGGCCTGCTGGTCGGCGTCGGCCTCCCCTCGGCCGGGCCCGCGGCTCTGGCGGGCTGGGTCGACTGGGCGGAGCTGCACCGCCGGCAGCAGCGTGTCGGACTGGTGCACGCCCTCGCGAACTCGGCGGCTGTCGGCCTGTACGCCGCCTCGCTCACCTGCCGCGTCCGGGGACGGCACGCGACAGGCCGGGCCTACGGCTTCCTGGGACTGACGGCGGTCGCACTCGGCGGCATGCTGGGCGGCCACCTGGCCTACCGCCAGGCGTCCGGCGCCAACCACGCCGAAGAGGTCCCGCACGTCGTCACCCAGGGCTGGCACCGGATCGGACCCGTGGCGGACTTCCCGGCCGGCCGGCCGGTGCGGCGCAGCGTGGACGACGTCCCGGTCCTGGTCGTGCGGGAAGCCGGAGGGGCGATCCACGCTCTGGCCGAGCGGTGCAGCCACCTCGCAGGGCCGCTCTCCGAGGGCGCGGTCAGTGACGGATGCGTCCAGTGCCCGTGGCACGGCAGTGTCTTCCGGCTCTCGGACGGCTGGAACGTCCGCGGCCCGGCCACCGCACCCCAGCCTTCCTTCGAGACGCGGATCGCCGACGGTCACGTCGAGATCCGCCTGCGCCAACGGGACGGGGACCGGCAGACGCACGACGGGGTCGAAGCGCGACAGCGACGCAGGGAACCGGAAGTCCATGGACGCGACAGCTGACGGCCGCCTCGCCCGACGTCTGCGCGGGCTGCTGCGGCGGGCCGGGAGGCGGTACGCGGCAGGGCACGACCGGCCGCTGGCCGGCTACCTGGCAGCGATGGCGGGCTTCGCCACCTACACGACGGCCTGGGCCACCGCCGTACGGCTCCGCGGCCGACCGCTGCCCGAGCGGCCGGAGCCGTGGGACGTGGTCCTGACCTCGGTCGCCACGTTCCGGCTCAGCCGGCTGCTGACCAAGGCATCGGTCACCAGCCCGCTGCGCGCCCCGTTCACCACGTACGTCGCCCCGCAGGGGCCGGCCGAACTGCACGAGGAAGCCCAGCCCGAGGATGCCAAGCACACCGTGGGGGAACTGGCCACCTGCCCCTTCTGCATGAGCGTCTGGGTGGCCTCGACCCTGACCGCCGGCCAGCTTCTGTGGCCGCGTGCGACACGCACCGCCATGGGCGCCCTGGCCGCTCTCGCCGGCGCGGACACGCTGCAACTGGCCTACGGTGCGCTGATCGAGAAGACGACCGGCGAGTGACCCGGCGGCGGACCGCGGTCACCCCCGGGTCAGCAAAAGGTCAGCATCAGGCCGGACGGTGTCCGGCTTGCTGACCTGCACCCGCGGCAAGGGCCTCCTGCGCCACCCCTCGCCCTGCTCGGAAGACTTGATCCGTGGCTCGACAGCTCGCTCGTCCACGAGCTTCACTGGGTGTCTCCTTCCGGCTGGCGTCCGAGGTAGTAGCCCAGGCGCATCTCGTAGTCGCCTGCCTGATTGCGTCCTGCGGCGAGCGCGGCCGGAAGCCTGCGCTGGGAGCCCGGCCAGTTGAATGAGTGCAGGTAGAGGTCGTAGGAGGACTGCAGGTCCTCCGCGGACGGCAGGGTGTACCGGTTGACCTGCTGCTTGACCGCGGCGATCGATTCCTTGTCGAAGGAGGCGATCCGGCGTGCGAGGGTGTCGACCAGCACGTCGAGTTCGCCGTCGGGGACCGTGCGGTTGACCCAGCCGTACCGCTCGGCCAGCTCAGCCGGGTAGTCGTCGCTGGACAGGGCCACCTCCAGCGCGCGGGCACGACCGAGCAGCAGGGGCAGGTGCTCCAGTCCGCCGCCGCCGGGCAGGTTGCCGTTGGCGGTCTCGGGCTGGCCGAACAGCGCCCGCTCACTGGCGAAACGCATGTCCATTGCCTGGATCAGCTCGCTGCCCACACCCCTGGCCCGGCCCCGGACCTTGGCGATCGACACGACCGGCAGACGTGACAGGCGCGTGCTGGCGTCGATCAGGAGTGGGCGGCCGGTGGCGCCCAGTTCCTTGGGGGTCTCGGCGACCCGGGAGGTGTCGTAGTGGTTCAGGAAGTACTCGGAGTTCGCCGACTCGAACACGGCCACGCGCAGCTCCGAAGCAGCCTCCATCTGGTCGACCAGTTTCGGAAGCTCGGTGAGCATCTCCGGGGACACCAGGTTGATCGGCGGGCTGTCGAAGGTGATCCTCCACAGCCGCCCGGTCTCGGCGGTCACGGAGAAATGGGTCCATTCCTTCATGGATTGGTCTCCTTGGCTTGCGCTTGCGTCCCCCGAGAAGCAGGTCACGAGAAGCAGGTCATACGACGGAGCCGAGGCTTTCCGGCCGTATTGTCGCATTTACCGCTCGATGGCGCCGGTATCCCGCGTCTCACCTCGGACTCTCGCCTGGTAAGCCAGGTTCCTGCCTCGGCCTGGACGGCGGCCACCGAGTCAGACGGTGAGGTTCGTGACGGCGCCTGGGTCGCCGAACTCGACGGCGACGTCTTCAAGGGTTGGCCGAAGGGAATGCGCCTGATCGACCGCAAGATGAGGACCGTTGCCGGGCCGCCGGGCTGGGCGAGGGCACCGTCTTCGCGACCAGCCGGAGCTGGGCGCCCGCATGATCGGCCGGTTCCTGGACGCCGGGCACCGCGTGGGCTGGGTCGCTGGCGACGAGGTCTGACGGCGGCAACCCCAAGCTGCGGGCCGCGCCGGAAAAACGCCAGGTCGGTTACGTGCTCGCGGTCGCCTGCTCAGCCGAAGTCACCACCCGTGCGGGGAAGTTCCGCGCGGACGGTCCACTCGCCGTCTCGATCCGGCGACGCGGCCCAGGGTAGTCAGGGGCATGGGGGCGGGTGACCAGCAGCGGTAGTAGGCGAGTTCACCGGTTCTGCGGTTGCGGCGGGATCAGCAGCCGATGGCTGCCGGCCCGGGATTCGGACAGGTCGATGACGGCCCAGTCGCAGAAGCGGTGCCCCTTGGCGCCGGCCCCTGCCGACAGCTTCTGCCAGGCCCGCCTGGGCACCTTGGCGGCCAGGCAGAGACCTTCCAGGCCGCAAAGGGTCTGGCCGGACTGGACGAGCACCGACTCCGCCGCTTCACCTCCCAGCTCCGCTGGGTCACCCTGGCCATGCTCGCCCACGCCTTCCTCGCCGTCGTCCGCGCCCACGAACACACCGGCCCTCCCGCCCCGGACGAACTGATCCCGCTCACCTGCAACGAAATCCAGCGACTGTTCACAACGCTGGTCGTCCAACCCGTGCACGACGCAGCCCACCGGCCCCGCTGGTCAGACTGGCGACGCCGCCACCAGGTCCGAGCCCAGGCCAGCCATGACCGTCGACAAGCCGCGAACCAGACATGAAGATCACGGCCCACGGCTGGAGCACTAGCGGCGTGCAGCGCCACCGTAGAACTCGGCGAGAGCGTAGAAAGCTTCCTTCGGCTCCCAGAGCATGCCGGGATAGGCACGGGCGGACTCCCCGTCCGACGTCGTACCGTCCAGCATCTTCACGATGCCGTACGAGCCGAGATCCAGATCCGTGCGCGGGTCGGCCCGGTGCGGCAGTTCGAAGCCGGCGAAGCTGAACCAGAAGGCGGTGTCGATGCCCTCCTCCTGGAACAGCGGAAGGAGATCGCGCATGTACCGGACCTGCTCGCCTTCGTCACGCACCGTGCCCGCCCGGACGAGCCCGTCCGCCTCGATCACGGTCCATCCACCGGCACCGAGGTCGGCGGCGCCCCGGTAGGTGCAGCAACCCGCCTCGGTGACCGCGACCGGCTTTCCATGGGCGAAGTACTGCCGGATCTGATCACGGTAGTTGGCCGCGTTCCGGCTGTTGCGATACGCATCCACACCGACGATGTCGAACGGCGTCCAGTCGATGTGCTCGATGGGAATGGACGCGTACGAGACCTGGCCACCAAATCGCGGCCGGACGGCCTCGACCACCTCCCCGAGAAAGGTATTGACCTTGCCGGGAATCTCCTTCAGCGCGGCCTCCCGCTCCATCGCCGGCGCACGAAGGGCGTGCATGCGGTCGTTGAAGGTCTCCCCGGGAAGGTAGCCGACGGCGAACAGACTGATCTCGCAACCGGTGACCAACACGACCTCGGCCCCGGCGCGGCGCAGCGCCTCGGCCCGGTCGGCGCAATCGACGAAGTAAGGCAGCATCTCCTCGTTCGTCATCTCGCAGGGGAACGGCGAGAACCACACCTCCAAACCGGCCGCGGCCGCATGCCCGGCCGCCGTGCTCAGCCGCTCGGGATCACCGCCGGTGATGCGCACCGTGTTACACCCCAGATCGTGCGAGATGACGCGCATGTCGCGCGCCACAAGGCCGGAATCGAATGTCTTACGGGTCGTGTCCCCACTCGGGAACGTCCCCGTGTCGTACTGCACGCCCTTGCCCCGCATCGCGACTCCTCCGCCAATTCATGGGCCCGCTGATGCCGCAGGCCGTCACCCCGACTCTGGTCCCTCCAGCGGCTGGAAGGTCAAGGCAAGGCTGGTGCGCAGGGAGTCCGCGCCTCGACCACCGCCCGGTTGAGACGGGTGCCTGGGGAGAAACAACAGGCAGCCCAACAACCATGAAGATCACGATCTACGGCTGGCGCCCTAAGGCTGGTCCAAGTCTGATCGCGGCTTCGGCTCGCGCTCTGTTCTGGCTGAATCTCGAATGTCCTGACACCCGACCTGTGCCACCGCCAAGAGCGCGAATCGCCGGTTTGGCCAACCGGCGATTCGCTGCTGCGTTCCCGTGCCCGCTCAGCGCTCGGAATCTCGTCCAGGCCGCTCGAGTGACGGTCATCACGGATGCCCCTGCGAGGGTGCTGCGTAGGCTTGTGCCGTCGTCGCGGTGGGGGACGGGAAGGCGCGCGAAATCCTCACCCCCATCACCTGACGCTGCGTCAGGAAGTCGGCAAGCGGTCAGCGTGAGTCCTGAAAAACCTGGGGAAAGCTGCCCGGACGTGCGACTCGTTGTAGGGTGTGAAAACAGCCCTTGACCTGCAAGAATGCAGGCAGGGAGCCTACTTGTGGGAGTGCCCCAAATGTTGCGTACTATGTTCAAGTCCAAGATCCACCGAGCCACCGTCACCCAAGCCGACCTGCACTACGTGGGATCGGTGACCATCGACGCCGATCTGCTCGACGCGGCCGACCTGCTCCCCGGCGAGCTGGTGCACATCGTCGACATCACCAACGGGGCCCGGCTGGAGACATACGTCATCGAGGGGGAGCGCGGCTCCGGTGTCGTAGGGATCAACGGAGCGGCGGCACACCTCGTGCACCCCGGTGACCTGGTGATCATCATCAGCTACGCTCAGGTCACCGACGCCGAGGCGCGGCAGCTGCGGCCCAGGGTCGTGCACGTCGACGCGGACAACCGGATCGTCGCCCTCGGCGCCGACCCGTCCGCGCCGGTGCCGGGCTCGGAGCAGGCGCGCAGCCCGCACTCCGTGCCGGCCTGAGCGCCGCCGGCCCCACGGCGGTCCCGACCCCCCAGGAGCGTGGCCATGAGCGACATCGAGATCCGCGACGACCGAGCGGCCGGCCGCCTGGAGGCGGTCGACGGCGGCGAGGTCGTCGGGCGCATCGAGTACTTCGAACTGTCCTCGCCGCGGCGCGCCCTGGTCCCGGTCCACACGATCGTGGAACCGGACCACGAGGGCCAGGGCATCGCCGGAGCCCTGGCCCGCGAGCTGTACGTCACGGCGGCACGTGAGGGCGTCGCCGTGGCGCCGTTGTGCCCGTACGTCGTGAAGTGGGCCGAACGCCACCGCGACGAGGCGCCCACCGCCGATCCCGAGCTGCTGGGCGCCGCGCACGAGTGGCTCGCCGCGCACCCGGGCCGGTTCTGAGCCGAGCGGAACGCACCCGGCCGTGCTGGCCCTCCTGCACACCTCACCGGTCCACGTCCCCGTCTTCGACGCCCTGCGCGACGAGGACCATCCCGGGCTGCGCCTGCGGCACTTCGTCGACGCGACGCTGCTGAGCACCGCCCGGCGCGAAGGCCCGCGGGCGGTGACGGGCGAGGTGGAGACGCTCCTGCGCCGCGCCGTCGCCGAGGGCGCCCGCGCGGTGCTGTGCACCTGCTCGACCATCGGTGCCGTCGCCGAGACGGCCGGCGCCGCCGCGACCGGGCCGGGGGTGCCGGTGCTGCGGGTCGACCGCCCGATGGCGGCCGCCGCCGTGGCGGCCGGACCCCGGGTCGTCGTCCTCGCCGCCCTGGAGAGCACCCTCGCTCCGACCACGGCGCTCGTCGAGGACGAGGCCCGCCGCGCCGGGCGCCCCGTCACCGTGCGCGGCGTGCTCGCCGACGCTGCCTGGCCGCGCTTCGAGGCGGGCGACGACGACGGCTACGTCCGCCGGGTCGCGGCCGCCGCCGACCGGGTCGTGGACGCCGACGCGATCGTCCTCGCCCAGGCCTCCATGGCTCCGGCAGAACGCCTGACGACGACCCCGGTCCCCGTCCTCGCCAGCCCGCGCCCCGGCCTGGCGGCCGCGGCGCGGGCGGTGCGCCCGGAGCGGGCGGCGCGGGAGGAGCGGGCGGCGGAGGCGTGGCCTTGCTCGTCGCGGCGTCGGCGATGTCACCGGCGTGCGGCGGCAGCGGCCGCCCGGGAGCGCCCGGCGGCGCGGGCGGAGGCGGCGTGCTCCCCTGGGGCGCGCCGGGGGCGCCCGGTCCAGCGGGCGCGCCAGGTGCGGCGGGCGCCCCGGCCTCGTCCACCGCCGGTGCCAGTGCCGTGGGCGGAAGCTGACTGCCGCCCGCCATCAGCGCCGTCTTGGCGTCCGGGGCGGCGGCCGGCGGCGGGGCCGCGTCGCCGTCGGCGCCGCTCAACGGCGGCGCGAACACGGTCGCGGGCAACGGCACGGAACGGTCGTCCCCGGCATCGGCGTTGGTGTCCGTCCCGGCCCACGGGGTCGCCCCGGCGGGCGCACCGGGCCCACTGGACGTACTCGGCGAACCGGGCGCACCGGACGCGTCCGTCGGCGCCCCGGCCTGCGTCCGCGGCAGCGCACCGCTTCTCGCACCCGGCACCGAAGCAGCCGCCGCGGCAGCCGCAGCCCCCGACCCCGCACCATCACCGGAACCAGAGCCGGCACCGGTACCAACACCCGCACCGGCGCCCGGCCCGGACCCAGAACCGGCACCAGCACCGGCACCAGCACCACCGCCGGCCCCAGCCCCAGCACCGGACC
>NZ_LR732553.1 GCF_902506575.1 Streptomyces mexicanus
CCCAAGGACGGTCCGTGTCCGATCTGACGCATCTCGACCTCAAGGAACTGCAGAGCTTCCACGATCACGAGGCGGACGACGCCCTCAAGGCCGCACGCTCCTACCGCAACGACGACGCGCACGGAGTCCGACCGCTGGGCCATCTGGTCGACGGTCACACCACGCCGGACAACCTCGCCCAGGACCAGCAGCTGCTGCGCATCGGCGACATGGCCACGAAGGCGCTGGTGTCCGGCCCGACGCTGCTCGACGACGTGAAGACCGCGGCGACCGCCATCGACAAGCTCCTCGCCGACCAGGAGACGTTCTTCACGGACCTGAAGGACGCCCTGCAGCAGACGATCGACAAAATGAAGAAGACCAATCAGCAGAACCTGGACGCGATCGACGCCCAGACCCTGCTGCAGATCTTCTCGGACGTGGACACGGACACCTCCGGGCAGAGCGGAACCACGCAGGGCACGGGCGGCAGCACGGGCAGCACCAGCGGCAGCGGCACGTCCCAGGGCAGCAGCGGCGACAGCTGAGGCGGATCCGAGGGCGTCAGGCGCCCTCGGCCGATGACGAGCAGCGGATCGGGAGGAACTCGCGGTGGCCGATGAGGGCGACGACGCCAAGGGCAGCGTCGAGAAGTACGTCGACGACAAGTCCAAGGAGAAGGTCCACAAGTACGAGGACGGCACCCCCAAGGACGACGACGGCGACACCTGGGCCAACCTCGTGGCACACCTGACGGGCTATCCCATGCCCAAGCGCTCCACGCTCTTCGAGAAACTCACCTCGGACCACGGCGGCCCGCTGTTCCGCATGGACTTCCAGGACCACGACGTGGCGGAGGTCCTCAAGTCCGGTTTCGAGGTGAACAGCGGTGAGGACTACGACATCTGGTTCTTCACCGGGCCCGGCAACGCCCGCCTGAAGCAGGCCCGCATCGTCTTCGAGGGAACCGCGCAGGACAAGGACGGCCACATCATCTGGGCCGACACCTCGGGCAAGACCGCGGCGGACGTCAAGGCGGGCGTGGGCGGCGAGTTCACGGACTACAACAAGGACACGATGAGCAACGAGGACCTGTTCCGTTACATGAACGGGCCTCGCACCGCGTTGCTCGACCTGTTCGGCGGGGGCACCACCCACACCAGTTTCGGCGGCCGCAGCGTACCGGACGCGTCCGCCGTCGACCTCAAGACCTTCGACGCCACGGGGGACTCCTTCGATCGCGCGGCCAAGTTCTTCAAGGACTACGCGACGATCATCAAGGGCTGGGAGGACGCCCTCGGCAAGGACGACGCCGTCTGGAAGGGCGAGTCCGCGGACATCTTCCGCAGTCTGCTGACCAAGACCCGGGAGAACTACGAGGCGTACATCGACACCTTCAACGGCTCCGGAGACCAGGTCGGCCAGGGTCAGACCGTGTACTCCCGGGCACTGTCCCAGGCGAAGGTCGCCCTGCAACTGGCCGCGCAACGGCTGCTGGACGCGTGGCAGAAATGGGCCCAGTCGGACTACTACGAGCCGATCCGTGTCCTGGGGTACGTGCTGGACGACCTGGCGCGCTGGGTCGAGGACAACAACGTCAAGAAGACCAAGGTCTACGCTTCGACGACCTACAACGGAGTCTGGTACTACGCCAGGACGGAGGACGGTTTCACACAGAACCACCCCAAGTACGGGGACCTCGCGGACAAGTCGTCCTGGAAGAAGGTCGGCGAGGAAGCGGTCCGCATCTGGAACCAGGCCGTGGACGAGTACCTCGTCAAGCCCGCGGCCACCGTCCAGTCCGACCTGAACAACACGTTCCTCGACCTCGGCAGGCAGTTCACCGACCACATCCCCAAGCCGAAGACGACCAGCACCGCCGCCACCGACTACGACAAGAAGAAGACCGAGGAGGAGAACAAGAGGATCGAGGAGGAGAACAAGAAGCTGAAGGACGAGTACGAGCAGGACAAGAAGGACGCCGAGGCCAAGGAGAAGGACGCCCAGGACAAGGCCGACGAGCAGTCCGAACATCTGCAGGACGCCCTGGACAAGCTGGGCGACGCCAACAACGACCAGTCGGAACACCTGCAGGACGCCCTGGACAAACTCGGGGACGCCAACAACGACCAGACAGAGCACCTGCAGGACGCCCTCGACAAACTCGGCGACGCAAACGGCGCGGGTGCCGGCGCGGACGGCGGCGCCGTACCCACCCTGCCGCGCACCGAGTTGGCCCTCGACAGCCTGGGCAGCGGCGGAGACGGCGGCCTCGGCACCGACGGCTCCACCGTCCCGACCACCACCTCGCTCGGCACCCTCGACGGCCTCAACGGCAGCGGAGGTGCCGGCGCGGACGGCGGTACCCTACCCACCCTGCCGCGCACCGAGTTGGCCCTGGACACCCCGGGCGGAGACGGTGACGGCGGCGGCCTCGGCACGGACAGCGCCTTCGTGCCGACCACCACCTCGCTCGGCACCCTCGACGGCCTCAACGGCGGCAACACGCGCACCGCCGGCCAGAAACAAGACACCGACGCCCTCAGGCGCACCCTGCTTCCCCTCGACGACGCTCCCACCGGGATCCGGACGCCGACCGGTGGCCTCACCTCGCTGAGCGGGGGCGACTTCGCCACCACCTTCCCGGACGGCAGCAGCGCCTCCTTCGACCCGCGGACCGGGATGCTCACCTCCGTGGACCCCACCGGACTGACCAGCGCGACCGACCTCACCCACGGCGCCGCCGTCAGCAACCCCGACGGGTCCGTCACCCGCCTGGAGAACGGCCGGCTGACCACGCAGTTCCCGGACGGCAGCAAGCAGGTCGTCGACCCCGACACCGGGATCGTCACCACCACCGACCCGGCTGGCCGCACCACCACGACGGATCTCGGCAGTCTCCAGGGCCTCAACGACAACACCCGCAGCGACAGCGGCCTCCACGGCGCCGGAGCGCCGACCGACTCCGGCGACCTGCGCGACCGGGTCGTCACCCAGTCACTCGGCGACCTGGGCGACCTCCCCGGCCTCGGCCACCACGGCACCACGGGACTCCAGACGCCGACCGGTGGCCACCTCGCCCTGAACGACGGCGACTTCGCCACCACCTACCCGGACGGCAGCAGCACCTCCTTCGATCCGGACACCGGGATGCTGACCTCCGTCGGTCCGAACGGACGCACCATCGCCACCGACCTCACGCACGGGGCCTCGGTCACCAACCCCGACGGGTCCACGACCAGCCTCGACCACGGGCAGCTCACCACGCGGTTCCCGGACGGCAGCAAGCAGGTCGTCGACCCCGACACCGGGATCGTCACCACCACCGACCCAGCGGGCCGCACCACCACCGACCTCCGCGATCTCGGTGGCCTCGGCGGCCTCGACGACAGCGGCAGCACGGTTCCGGACAACCTCACCGACCGGGTCGTCACCCTGCCGACGAGCGGGCCCGGCGCTGCCACGAGTATGAGCGGCATGAAGGACCTCGGCACCCTGAGGGACCTTAACGTCCCGTCGTCCCTGGGGTCGCCGGGCGGTTCCGCGTCCGGTGGGTCCGGTGGATCCGTGGCACTGGGCGGCACGGACACCGCACGCGCCACGGCACTGGGGGACATCGGCTCCGCCGGCACGGATTCCGGCAGCGGCGCGGCGAACGTGTCCGGTCCGCCGGTCGTGACGGCCGCGAGCGGGCAGGCGACCGGCTCACCGGGGATGCCGATGATGCCGATGAGCGGCATGGGCACGGGCGGTGACAAGGGGTCCCACACAGAACGGGTGCGCGCCGTGCTCACCGACTCGCTGGAGGAGAGCAGACGCCGCACCGGCACCGCTCGGCACGGTCATTGGGGCGGTGACGACGAGGACGACACGTTTCTGGCGCCCGTCTCGCGCCCGGCCACCACGAGCGGCCGTGCCGGCGAGGAGACACCGGGCACCGCGCCCCAGGTGCGGACCGCCGGGAGCTCCTCGTATCAGGTGGACGACGACACGGACGTATGGGGCACCGACGAGGGTGGCGCACCGGCCGTCATCGGCCGCTGACCGCCGGCGGGACCGCGGCGGGGGGGGCAGGTCACGGCCGTGCCCGAATCCGCCGCGACACCGGCAGCGGTTACGATGCGGACCCGGCTCAATGGGCCGTTCCACAGGCGGAGTTGCGGACTGCCGAGGGAGCGGTCGCGGCGGCGGGAGACGAGGCAAGGAGAGAACGCGGCGGTGACGGAATCGCTGGAGCAGCGCATCGAGCGGGCCATGGCCGAACTCAGGGCCACGCAGGAGGCGGTCGCCCGCACCGAGAAGGAGCTGCGCAACGCCTCCTACGGCGCTGTGTCCTCCGACCGGGCGGTGCGCGTCACCGTGGGCCCACAGGGGGAACTGAGCGGACTGGAGTTCCTGGACGGCAAGTACCGCCGCATGTCGCCGCAGGAGCTGGCGGCCAGCGTGCTGGAGGCGGCGCACCTGGCGCGGGTGGAGATGGGCCGGAACGTGATGCGGGCCATGGCGCCCTTCACCGAGGGGAACGCGAACGTGCCGGAGCTGAAGGGCCTGGAGGTGGACTGGATGAAGCTTTTCGGACCCGAGGTGCTGGAGGACCCGGACCGGCCGGCCGGCAAACGGCGTGGCGCGGGCGCGCCCTGGCGGGACGCGCTGGGTGAGGACGGTGAGGACTAGCCGTGTCGGAGCGCTACTACGGCGACCCGCGCCGCATCCAGGCGGGTACGGAGCAACTGAGGCAGATCGCGGACCTGGCCCGCAGCATCACCGCGGACTTCCTGGACGAGATCAGTGCGACCGTGGACTGGCCGGGCACGAGCGACGACTTCGCGCAGAAGGTGCGCCCGAAGGAGCAGCAGGAGCGTCAGACCGCCAAGGACACCTGTACCGCGATCCGGGACGCCATCGTCGGCATCACCGAGGGAACCCTGCAGAACCTCGAGTCGATGACCCGGGTCCGCGACCAGGCGCTGGAGGCCATCGGGAAGCAGACCAACCAGGTCGAGAGCGTCGGGGACCATGGCCGTCGCTGAGCAGCGCGCCGGCTCGCACGGCGCCGCCCCGCGCCGGGCCCGGTCGGAGGGGAAGGCCGTGCACGGGTGAGCATCAAGGCGTCTCCCGAGGTGAACGCGATGCTGTTCATCCTCACCGGGGAGCGGCTGCTCCAAGCCGACGAGGACCTGGCCTACGACAGCCGGCAACCCTACGCGCGGCTGGGCAAGCGCGTGCGCGAACTGTCCGGGCTCATCGAGTCCTCGGTGCGGGACATCGCGCAGTCCATGCCGGAGGACGTGGCCCGCGAGTACGTCCGCGCGATGAATCTGCTCATCGACGACGGCGGCAAGAACCTCCTGCGCGACTTCGGCACCCAGTTGGACGCGATCGCCGACGGCCGGGTCAAGACCTCCATGGACATCATGGAGGCGAAATGGCAGGTGATCGCCGAAGTCGTCCGCCTGCTGATCGAGATCGCCTTCTATCTGGCGATGTCGTTCTTCACGGGCGGCGCCTCGCTGACGCAGATCGCGCTGGCCAAGGCACGCAGCCGGCTGCTCGTCCTGACCACGCTCAGCCACCTGCTGGAGCGGACGCATCTGATGCCGTCGCTGACGGAGGCGCTGGAAGAGGCGTTCACCACCTTCGCGGTGCGGCTCGCCATGATGGTGGGTGCCCCGGACGGGCGGCGCCCGGGCGGCTTCGACTGGAAGCAGATCCTCCAGGACGGCCTGTTCGGCCTCGCGGTCGGATTCTTCGACAGTGTGTTCCGCGACATCGCCCACGGCATCCTCAAGGGATACGACAAGACGTTCTACAAGAGCCCTCCGGATCTCGACTTCAAGGGCTCCTCCAAGACCGGTCCGGACGTGCCGACGAACAGGCCGGACCTGTTCCACGACGGCGGGGACCTGCCCAAGGACGGACCCGGCACGCACCGGTCCGGTGCCGACGCGGGCAGTGGCGGGTCCGACCTGCCGGGCGGCGGACACCTCACCGCCGGCCCACCGCCCGGCACGGCCGCCACGACGGGCCACCACCTCGTGAAGGAGGGCGGCGACTTCCTCGCCTCCGGCGGCGCCGAGTCGCTCGCCGAACTCCTGATCAACGGGTCCACCAGCTGGTCCACCTTCGTCGGGGCGGGCGTCAGCGACCGGGTGGGCACGGCCCTGAACGCCGGTGCCGTCAACACCGGCAACGCGCTGCGCGACCTCGTGACGCGGCTGCGGGGCATGGACACCCACGTCGGCACAGGCGGGACGACGGGTGGGCACCAGGACGCGTCGCCACCGCCGGACGGGGGGCCGACGGCGCACGAGGTCCCCTCGACGGCCGCGCAGTCCGCCGGTGGCGTCGTCCCCGCGGCAGGGCCGGGAAACACCGGGCAGGGCACCGGAGCGGTGGAGCACGGCCTGTGGCAGCGGGTGCACACCGGTTCGCCGGAGGTACGGGAGCAGGCTCTCGACTCCCTCGCCGCGCAGCGCGGCGGACAGCGGCCCACGGCCGTGGAGACCGACGTCCGCGCAGCGCTGCACCAGGGCCTGGGCGGCGTTCCGGAGCTGCGGGTGGTCGCGGGCGGGCGAGGGCCCGTGACGCAGGCCGATGTCCAGCATGTGCGCGACGCCCTGAGCGGTCTGGGCCCCGACGTGCGCACTCGGCCGTTCCCCACCGGAGCCGGGACGGAGACCGGCCAGGCGGTCGACACGATCGGCCAGGGGTCCACCTCCCTCACGGGTGCCGGCGAGCACCGGAACACCGGACCGGCCTTCACCGGAGGTCCGGACACCCCGGAACTCTCCGGTTCGTCCCACGGGCCCGCTCCCGCACCCCGTTCCGCGCCGCTTCCCCGGTCCGGCGCCGCGCCGGTGGCCACGGACGGCCGCGTGGACGGCGACGCCCCCGCTTCTGCGGACGTTGCCGTGAACCCGCGGGTGGACACCGCGACCGGGTCGGCCGGTGTCGCGGACAGCCCTGCGGAGGGTGGGAGCCGGCAGTTCGCTCCGCCCGGTGCGGGCGACGCCGCAGCCGGTGCGCTCCCCACGTCCGGCACCCCCACGACCGGCACCTCCACGTCCGGCATCCCCACGAGCGGCACCCCCACGAGCGGCACCCCCACGAGCGGCACCCCCACGACCGGGCAGCAGAACGCACCGGCGTCGTCGGGCGGCACCGACGCCACGGGCGGTGGGTCCGTACGCGATTCCGGTCCCATGGACGGCGGGTCCGTACACAGTTCCGGTCCCACGAACGGTGGCGTCGTGCAGAGTTCCGGTCCCACGGACGGTGGGGCCGTGCAGAGTTCCGGCCACACCACGGCCGCCGACGGGCCCACGGCCGGTGCCGACACACCGACGACCGTCGAGGCCAACAGCACCGGACGCACCACCGGTCCCGCCGACTCGCACACCGGGGACGGCGGGCCGCAGGTCAGCGGCACCGGGCCGCAGGGGCGGTCGGGCCCGCTGACCGTGATCCTGTCCGACGGCCCGCTGCCGTACGGTGACCAGGACGCGGCGGCACGGCTGCTGGACACTTCGGGGGCCGACCGTGCCATGGTGCTCGGTCCTCCCCCACC
>NZ_LR732641.1 GCF_902506575.1 Streptomyces mexicanus
CGGCGATGACCAGGAGGGGGGTGGCCGGCAGCGTCAGGTGTGTATAGGAGGCGGGGCGGCGGCCACGGACAGGAGGCACGCAGCGGCCCACAGGCCGGGACGCGCCTCGGCCCACCGATCCGCATCGCGCCTCGGCGCACCGATCGGAACGAGCCGCAGCCCACCGATCGGAACGAGCCGCGGGCCACGACGACGCGGACGAGCCTCGCGCCGTACAGAGCCGTACAGAGCCGTACGGATCCGGACAGAGCCGGGCAGGACCGGGGCCGGGCCGGACAGGCGGCCGCCCCGGCTAGGATCCTGGGTCCTGTCCCCGCACTGCCCTGCCCAGCGCACCCCAGCCAAGGAGCACCGCATGCCCCGTGCCGGGCTGACCGTCGAGCGGATCGTCGCGGCGGCGGCCGACCTCGCGGACGAGGACGGCTTCGAGAACGTCACCGTCTCCGGTGTGGCCCGCCGCTTCGGCGTGAAGGACGCCAGCCTCTACTCGCACATCAGGAGCCTGGGAGAGCTGCGCACGCGGCTCGCGCTGTTCGCCGGCGCGGAGCTGATCGAGCGGATCGCCGACGCCGTGGCCGGGCGGGCCGGGAAGGACGCGCTGGCCGCGTTCGCCGACGCGTACCGGGAGTACGCCCTGCGGCACCCGGGCCGCTACGCCGCCACCCAGATCCGCGTCGACCAGTCCCTCGTCGCCGACTCCCCCGCCCTGCGCCGCACCGCCGAGATCACCTACGGCATGCTGCGCGCCTACGGTCTGGAGGAACCCGACCTCACCGACGCCGTGCGCCTGCTGCGCAGCACCTTCCACGGCTACTGCGCCCTGGAGGCCGCCGGTGGTTTCGGCGCGCCCCGCGACGTGCGGGCGTCCTGGGACAAGGCCGTCGAGGCGCTGCACATCACGCTGGAGAACTGGCCGCGCGAGCACACCCGGGAGCAATCCTGAGGCGCCGTGCCGCGGCACCGGCACCGCCCGCCGCCCGCTCCCCACGGGTGTGAAGGGGCGCGAACAGCGGTACGAACGGTGAGAGGGAGACCGGTTCCGTACGGCGGGATCATCGCACCGGGACTCATCGGGTGCCCGGTGCCGCCCTGGGGGAGGGAGCGCGCGTTGTCCGCACAGCAGCTCGGACGCGGCCCCTCGCGCGCCTCCGGCCCGGGCCCGCGCCCCGTGCCCACGGGTCCGGACGGCGGGCCGGCGCCCTCGCCCCCGGCGCGCTTCGTCGGCTGGCTGGGCGGCCTGGGCGGCGCGGCCGCCGGGTACGGCGTGTTCCAGGCCCTGTTCGGGGTGCTGCCCGACTCCCTGGACGGGCAGCTCGCCAAGTACCTGATCGCGGGGGTCAGCGGGCTCGGCACGGCCGCCGCGGCCTGGCTGGCGGCCGCGCTCGTGCGGGCCCGCGCCGACCGCGCGGCACACGGCCCGGCACGGCCTGCCCCGGCGTCCTTCGTGCCGGGCCCGCTGCAGCAGGTGCTCTCCGATGCCTACGACACGCTCGCCGGCCAGATGGCGGTGGTCGACGACCCGGTCCTCGGGCGGCTCACCGGCTGGGCGCACTCGCTGGGCGAGAACACCCCGTCCCGGCCCACCCCCGTCGGCACCGCCTACGGCCTGCACATCGTGCTCGATCTCGGCGTGCCCGACGGCCGGCTCGGCACCGGCGACCTGGTCGACACCCTGTGGCGGCTGCGGCTGCCCGACGGCGGCTGGTCGGCGCGCTCCCAGGGGCTTCAGGCCCGCCCGGAGGTGACCGCGCTGGTGCTGGGCGCGCTGGCCCGGGCGGGGGTGTCGCGGGACCGCCTCGCGGCGGAAGTGGCCCGCTGCGAGGCCCGGTTCACCCCCGATCACGACCGGGCAGGGCGCGAGTCGGCGCACGTGGTGACGACGGTGCTGCGCGGGCTGCTGCGCGCCGCACCCGGCTCGGCCCTGCTGCCGGTGCTGCGCGAGGCCGTCGTCGACGGCGCGATCGACGACCCCCGCCGGGACCACCTGCGCTGCTGGAGCTACCGCCTGCAGGCGCCGTACGGCCCGCCGTCGCCGTTGCACACCGCGCAGGCGGTGGTCGCCCTCGCCCGGGCCGGCCGCGTCCTGGGCGAGAACGCGGCCGCGCGCGCGGCCCGCGAGGACGGCGTGCGCTGGCTGCTGGCCTGCCCGGACGCCCGCCACGACACCTGCCCGGACCTGGACAACCTGCGCGAGGAGGTGCGCAGGCCCCGCACCGACGATCCCGCGCGCCACGAGGTGCTGAACGTACGGCACTTCACCGCCGCCTGGGTGGTCCGCGCCCTGCTGACCCCGACCGCCCGGGAGGTGGCCCGCGCCGACGGGTTGCAGGCCGCGTGGCGGGAGCGGCTGGAGGGGGCCGCGGCCGCGGTGTGGGCCGGGCAGACGGGCGGCATCTGGACCTGGGGACCGGGCGAGCAGGGCGGCCTGCGGCAGCCCATGTGGATGACCTATCAGGGCCTTTCGGCGCTGCGGGCGCATGCCGTATGCAGGTATCAGCCGGAGCAGTGAGCGGCCGGAGCGCTGCCGGGCGAACCAGTCGTCGGCCGAAGGCGCTGCTCGACTGGAGCGCCGATCGGCCGGACCACTGGTCCGCCGGGAGCTTCCGGTCGGGTGGCGGGGCGGCGTGCGCGGGGTGCGGA
>NZ_LR732554.1 GCF_902506575.1 Streptomyces mexicanus
GTCCCCGCCGCGGGGGTGTCTCGTCGACCGGCCCGGCGTGCGCGCCGAGACACCCCCTGGGGGACGGACGCCATGGTCAGCTGCCCGTGCGCCACTGGTGGTCGGGCAGGAAGCGCACGTCGAACCGCTGGGGCACCGTGCCGAACTTCTCCGGCTCCGGCACGTACGGCGTGCGCGGCAGGCCGAGCTCCTCCGCGGGCGTGCCGAGGTTCTCGAAGAAGCGCTCGAAGGTGCCGCCGGGGCCCGCGGCCACGCCGACGACCCGGCTGTGGTGGCGCTCGATCCGGTAGGCGTGCGCGCAGTTCTTCGGCACGAACCCGAAGTCGCCCTCGGTCAGCAGCTTCTCGTACTGCTCCCCCTCCTGGTCCTCGACGAAGAGCCGGACGGCTCCGTCGGTGATGTAGAAGACCTCGTGGGTGTCGGCGTGCACATGGGCGGGGATGATGTCGCCCTTCGGCCCCTCGACGGTGAAGAAGTTGAAGGTGTTCTCGGTCTGCTCGCCGCCGGCGTAGACGGTGACCAGGTCTCCGAAGAGGTGGGCGCGGTCGCCCATGCCCTTCTCTATGAAGTACGGCTTGCCCGGCTGGGGCGGGATGAACGAACGGCTGCGGTACGGGGTGGCGTACTCGATGGTCACGGGGCACCTGCCTTTCCGGCCCGGCCGGCTCTCGGCGGACTATGTCAGGCTACCTGACATAGGTCCGGAGAGGGAATGCCCGACGCCCGGCAGGACACATGTCTTCAGCGCATGGATGCCGCTTCCGTCCGGCATTGGACGCATGCGTCCGGCTGATCAACCCTTGAAGGTGAACCCGGAAGGAACCGGAAAACGGAACCGAAGCCCGAACCGAGAGGTGGAACCTGAACCTCCGATCGTCACCCAAGGAGTCGAACCCGTCGATGAAGGCGCCGCATCGCCTCAAGAAGGCAGCGCACGGCTTCCCGCCGGCCCCGGTGCCCCTCGCGGCCGCCGCGCGGGGCGCCGTCGCGCTGGCCCTGCCCCTCCTCCTCGGCGTGTGGAGCGGGGCCGTGGTGCCCGCGGTGATCGCGGGCATCGGCGCGCTGTGGGGCGTGAGCCAGGACGGCGCCGACCCCTACCGGCTGCGGGTGCGGCGGCTGGGCGGCATGGGACTGGCCGCCGCGGCCGGTCTGCTCGCCGGTGAACTGGCGCTGCGCAGCGGGCACCCGGCGGCCGTACCCCGCTGCCTGGTCGCTCTCGCCCTGCCGGCCGGCTCGGTCAGCCTGCGCGGCCCGCTCGGCTCGGTGTGCGGCATGCACCTGCTGCTCGGCGCCACCATCGGCAGCGGCATCCCGGTGCCGGGCCCGTGGTGGCACGCCCCGCTCGCGCTGCTCGCCGGGGTCGGCCTCGTCGTGGCGCTCTCGGCCGCGCCCTGGCTGTGGCGGCGGTACGGCATCGAGCGGGCCGCCGTGCTCGCGGTGTACCGGGCGGCCTCGCGGGCCCTGGCGGCGGCCGGTTCACCGGCGGCCGAGGACGCGCGGCGCCACCTGACCGCGGCGCTCGACCACGCCCACCAGGTGATGGGCCGCCACCTGGCACGTCCCGGCCGGCCGCGCCCCGAGCCGGCGGCCCTGCGGGACGCCTTCCACACCGCCGTCCGGCTGGGCGAGGTGGCCTCCGCGCTGGTGTGGGAGGGCCGTCCGCTCCCCCGCAGCGCGACGGAGGTACCGCTGCTGCTGGCCGCGCGCCTGCTGCCGCCTCCGGGCCGGCGGATCGGCGGCCTGCGCCCGGAGCTGCCCGGCCCGGTCGGCGACCCGCCTGCCCCGGGCGACGACCGGACCGGGCACGACGGCCATCCGTCCGCCCCGGTCGGCGACCTGACCGGCTCGGTGGACGTCGAGGCCGGGCCGCGCGGCGGCCCCGGCTCCCCGGGCCTGCGGGCGCTCGCCGCGCTGGTCGCGGAGGCCGGCCGGGCACGCCCCGACGAGCTGCCGGTGCGCCTGCCCGCGGCCCCGCGGCACGGGCGCGCGGCCCAGCTGCGCTACACCGTGCTGCTCGCGGCCTGTGTGCTCCTCGCCCAGCTGTGCGCGCAGGCGCTGCACGGGCCGCGCGGGTACTGGCTGCCGATGACGGTGGCCTTCGTCTACAAGCCGGACTTCGGCCCCGTCGCGCGGCGGGCGCTGCACCGCTGCGCCGGCACCGTCGCCGGGGTGGCCGCCATCGGCGCGGTGACCCTGCTGACGACGGACACCTACGCCCTGATCGGCGCGGTGGCCGCGTTCGGCGCGCTGATGGCCGTCGGCGTACGCCACCACTACGCGCTCGCCACGACCGGCCTGACCGCGATCGTCTTCGTCCTGGTGGACCTGCTCGGCGACCACCGGGCGCTGTACGGGACGCGGATCCTGGACACCGCGCTGGCCGCCGCGATCGTCCTGGTCGCGCACCTCGCGCTGTGGCCCCGGTCCGCGGCCGAGCGGGCCACCGCGCTGACCGAGGCCGCCCTGGCCGCCGCCGACCGCTACCGGCGCCTCGCCCCCGAGGTCACGCCCGCCCAGCGGCACGCGCTGCGCCGCGGCGCCTACCACCTGCTCGCCGAGGCCCGGCGGGCGGTGGCCCACGCCCTCAGCGAACCGGGCCGCCCCGGCCGCCGGGTGCCGGACCGGCCCGACCTGCCCGACCTGGTGGAGGCGGTCGCCGCCGCCGAGCGGCTGTGCGACGCCGTCAGCGCGCGCACCCTCCGCGCCGCTCCCGGGCCCGGCGCGCGTCCGGCTCCTCGGTGCGCGGGCGCCTGCCCGGTGGGAGGATAGCCGCGATGGATCTGCAGGTGCTGCGCTCCTTCCAGGCGGTGGCCGAGGGCCTGACGGTCACGGAGGCGGCCGCCGAGGCCCGCATCACCCAGCCCGCCCTGTCGCGGGCGCTGCGCCGGCTGGAGGAGGAGGTCGGCGCGGAACTCCTGCAGCGCGTCGGCCGGGTCCTGCGCCCGACGTCGGCGGGCCGGGTGTTCAAGGAGTACGTCGACGCCGCCCTCGACAGCTACGACCGGGGGCGGCGGGCGGTGGCCGAGGTCGTCGACCCGGACACGGGCCTGGTGTCGCTGGCCTTTCTGCACACGCTGGGCACCTGGCTGGTGCCCCGGCTCGTGACCGGGTTCCGCGAGGACTTCCCGCGGGTCCGTTTCGAGCTGCACCAGCACGGCGAGATGGGCCTGGTCCAGCACCTCCTCGACGCCACCGCGGACCTGATGATCACCAGCGGCGACCCGGACCACCCGCTGATCACCTGGCGGCGGCTGCTGGTCGAGCCGCTGTGGCTGGCCGTACCCACCGGGCACCGCCTGGCCCGGCGCGGCCGGGTGCGGCTGGCGGAGGTCGCCGGGGAGCCGTTCATCCTGCTCAAGCCGGGCTACGGGCTGCGCAGCGTCACCGAGTCGCTGTGCCGCGAGGCCGGGTTCGCCCCGCGGGTCGCCTTCGAGGGCGAGGAGGTGCACACGCTGCGCGGCCTGGTCGCCGCGGGCCTGGGCGTGTCCCTGATCCCGTCCTCACCGGACACGGCGGCCACGCCCGACTTCCCGATCCGCTACCTGGAGATCACCGACGTGCACGGCGCCCGGGACATCGGCATCGCCTGGCTCACCGGGCGTACCCTGCCGCCGGCCTCCCGCCGGTTCATCGACCACGCGCTGCGGGCGACGGCCGAGGCGGCGGACGGCCACTGGTGAGCGGGACACCGCCGCCTGCCCCGCACACGAACGGGACACCGCGGCGGGCGCCGGCCCCCCGCACCGGACGGCGCGCCTCCCCCGTTCGGCGGACCCGTCTCGCCGCGCGGGCTGACATGCCCTTGCCTGGAGCAATGGGGCACTGGACGCGGCCGGGCGCCGCAGGCTGGTGGCCTTGGCCACGCCGTCGGGAGCTGCTGTGAACAGGCCGCCTGAGTCTTTCCGCGAGGACCCACGTCCCGGGCCGGGCAGCGAGCCCGGGCGCCCGACCGGACCGCCCGTGCCCGCCGCGCCGCCGTCACAGCCGCGGAGCGGGCGGTGAGGCTTCCCCGGCGGGGCGGCGCCGGTACGGCACGGGCGCGCGACCACCGGCCCCAGGTGCCCGCGCCGCCCGCCTGGCTGCGCTGGCTGCCGCTCGCCTACCTCGCGGTGGTGCTGGCCATCGAGCCGGTCACCCCGGTGGACTGGCCGGTCAGCTTCCTGCTGATCGCGCTGCCCCTGGTCGCCGCCTACGCCTACGGCCCCCTCGCGGTGGGCGTCGTCACGGTGTTCGCGATCGTCTTCGAAGGCGTGCTGGCGGGCACGCCCTGCTGCGCGGGGCGCCCGGTGGCCTACCTGTGGGACCGCCACTACGTGGCCAACTACGCCTGCACCACACTGGTCGGGATCCTCGGCGCCATCCTGGCCGTGCACCGGCTGCGCCGGGAACGCACGCTCGCCACCGTCCGCACCGTCGCCGAGACCGCGCAGCGGGTGCTGCTGCGCCCGGTGCCCCGCCGGCTGCGCCAGGTGTCCGTGGAGACGCTGTACCTGTCCGCCGCCGCCGAGGCGCGCATCGGCGGCGACCTGTACGAGGTGGTGCCCACGGAGTACGGCGTGCGGCTGCTCGTCGGCGACGTGCGCGGCAAGGGCCTGGTCGCCGTCGAGACGGCCGCGGCGATACTGGGGACCTTCCGGGAGGCCGCGTACGACGAGCCCGACCTGGTCGCGCTGGCCCGGCGCATGGAGCGCAGCATGAGCCGCCACGCCGCTCAGCTGCCCGGCGGCGAGGCGGCCGAACGCTTCGTCACCGCCGTGTTCGCGGAGATCCCCGACCACGAGCCGGTGGTGCGCATCGTCAACTGCGGCCACCCCCCGCCCCTGCTCATCCGCAAGGGCGCGGCCACCGAACTGCACTCCGGCGACCCGGCGCCGCCCATCAACCTCGGCGTGCTCGTCGGCAACGGCTACCAGGTGGACGTCGAGCCCTTCCACCCCGGTGACCAGTTGCTGCTCTACACCGACGGGGTCACCGAGACCCGTGATCCGGGCGGAAGCTTCTATCCGCTGGCCGAGCGGGTCGCGCCGTGGGCGGGTCTGTCCCCCCGGGAACTGCTGGACCGCCTGCACGAGGACCTCGTCGCCTACAGTGCCGGGCGCCTGGAGGACGACATCGCGGCCCTCGTCGCCCACCGGCTGCCCGGCCCGGGGCGCGGCTGAGGCCGTGCCCGGCCCCGTGCCCGGCCGCCCTGTGCCCCGCCGTCGTGCGCCGTGCCGTCCCGCCCTCCCCCGTCCGCCGCGCGCGCCGCGCGTCCGAGCCGGTGGGCCGCTCCCGCGCCGGGACGGGTCAGTCGGCCGGTGACGTCCGGTCCCCGGCCCGGTCCCGGCGGGCCAGCGCGCGCTGTGCCCCGGCCAGTCCCGGGGGGAGCCGGCGGCGCAGTGCCGCCCGCGCGGCGTTGGCGCCGGGCGCGCCGTGCACGCCGCCGCCCGGGTGCGCCCCGGCGGAGGCCAGGAACAGGCCGGGCACCGGTGTCTCGGGGCGCCCGGTGCCCGGTACCGGGCGGAACACCAGTTGCTGGTGCAGGGCGGTGGTGCCGCCGTTGATGGCGCCGGTGTCCAGGTTGCGGTCCAGCGACTGCAGAGTGGGCGGGGCGAGGATCCGGCGGGCCCGGACGGTGGCGCGGAAGCCGGGGGCGAACCGCTCGACCTGGCGTTCCAGCCGGTCGGCCATGATCTCCTGCTCCCTGGTGTCCCAGGCGCCGGTCAGTCCCTCACCGGCCGCGTCGCCCGTGACCTCGCGCGGCACGTGGGTGTAGGCCCAGGCGGACTCGGTGCCCAGGGGGGAACGCGTGGGGTCCGTGGTGGTCATCTGGCCGAACAGCGCGAACGGCCGGTCGGGCACCTGCCGCATCGCGATCTGCGCGGCGAACCGGGTCAGCTCGTCCAGGCCGTCGGCCAGGTGGACGGTGCCCGCGCCCACCGCGCCCTCGGTCCGCCAGGGGACCGGGCGGTCCAGCGCCCAGTCCACCTTGAAGGTGGCGAAGTCCCACTGGAAGCGGCACAGGTCGTCCAGCAGCCGGGCGGGCAGGTGCTCGGCACCGACCAGCCGGCGGTAGAGCACCGGCACGGCCACGTCCGCGAGGACGGCGCGCCGTGCGGTGACCGTCTCCCCGCGGGCGGTGCGCACGCCCACGGCGCGTCCGCCGCGCACGACGACCTGATCGACCCGCTCGCCGCAGCGCAGCACCCCGCCGTGCGCGCGCAGCCGGCCGGTGAGGGCGGCGGTGAGCGCGCCGGCCCCGCCGACCGGGACGGGGAAACCGTTGGTCTGGCCGAGCATGGACATCAGCCAGCCGAACCCGCCGCTGATCGCGGACTCCGGTGCCAGGTCGGCGTGCAGGGCGTTGCCGGCCAGCAGCAGCCTGCCGCCCTCGCCGCGGAACTCCTCCTCGCCCAGCCGGCGCACGGGCAGCAGCATGGAGCGGACCAGCCGCAGTCCGCCCGAGGCCCGGACCCGCGCGGCCAGCCTCAGGCCGGAGCGCACCGGCGGGAAGGGGGCGAACAGGGCGTGGATCAGGTCGGTGCCCAGGCGCTCCCAGATCCGGTGCAGGCGGCGCCAGGCGGCGCCGTCCCCGGCGGCGAAGGCGTCCAGGGAGGCGGCGGTGATGTCGATCCGGCGGTCCAGGACGGCGCACCGGCCGTCGGTCAGCGGATGCGCCAGCACGTGGGGGGCGTGCGCCCAGCGCAGACCGTGGTCCTCCAGCCGGAGGCGGGCGATGACCGGGGAGGCGGCCGCGAACGGGTAGAACGAGCTGAACAGGTCGTTGACGAAGGCGGGGTCCACGCCGCGGTCGTGGCGGACGGCACCGCCGGGCTCGGGCTGTTCCTCCAGGACCTCCACGCTCCAGCCGGCGTCGGCCAGCAGGTTGGCCGCGACCAGGCCGTTCGGGCCGGCCCCGATCACCACGGCGTCAGGCATGGGCTGCTCCCGGTCCGCAGGACGCCTCCGGGGTGCCCGGCGCGGCCGGGGCAGTGGCCTGCCGGCGCTCCCCGTCGGCGTCCTGCTCGCAGCACTTGGCGAGCCGGGCGAGCATGGCCCGGTGCCGGATCTGGATCAGCGCCTCGGCGCCCACGTTGTGCAGCACGCCGCCGGCCCCCTGCAGGGGGTGTTCGTCGACGATCACCAGGCAGTGCTCGCCCCACGGGCGCAGTTCGATCGCGATCCGCGCCGTGCCGAGGACGCCCGCGTGGGCCTCCAGTTCGAGCAGGGCGCCCTTCTCGCAGTTGCGCACGACGGTCCGGTTGGTCAGGCACACCGGGCCCAGGCGCACCTGGTACTCGATGGCCGCGTTCAGGGCGGGCCACTGCCCGTCCACCGGGCGGGAGGAGGCGGTGCCCACGACCCATTCCGCGTACCGGTTGCCGTCCGCGAGGACGTTCCACACCGTCTCCGGGGCCGTCTTGATCAGGCGGTGCCGTACTGCCACACGTGCCTCCGCAGGTTCGTTGCCGACGGGTGTCGTGGCCGAGTGCCCCGGCCCGGCCGGTGCCAACCGTGGACCGCCGGGGTGTTCAGGGGCAGGGCCCCGGCG
>NZ_LR732642.1 GCF_902506575.1 Streptomyces mexicanus
GTCCGGTGGGAGGGGGACGGAACCGGTGAGAGAGCGATGCGTCCGGTGGGCGAGGAACGGATCCGGGGGAAGAGCGATGGATCCGGTCGGAGAGGGTCGGAGCGGGGGCGCTGGCCTCGGACCGCGGCGCCTCAGGTACCGGCCGGGCACACCTGCTCGTCGGCGACGGGGGCCAGGTGGGCCAGGCAGGAGTCGGGCCGCGCGAACGGCTCCAGGCCGGTGGCGGTCAGCGGCGCGTCCAGCGCGGCCAGCGCGCCCCGCATCAGCCCCAGGTGGACCGAGCAGACCAGGTCGCCGTGCTCCTCGGCCAGTTCGAGGAAGGGGCAGTGGCGCAGCCGGATCCGCCGCGGCGGTCCCGACCCGCCCGGTGCTTCGGGCGCCGGGTCGAACCCCAGATCGCCCAGCAGGGCCACGAGACGGGCCGCGGACTCGCCGGCCGTCGGCCGGTGGCCGGGCGGCGGCGGGTCGATCAGGTGGTGTCCGAAGGCGCGGCCCGCCTCCGTCGCGGCCGTACGCGCCTCGGAACCCTGGGCGGCCAGTCCCCCCAGCAGGACCTGGGCCAGCAGACGGTAGCCGCGGGTGCCGCCGCGGTCCATGCCCGGCCGCGGGGCGTACACCGTACGGGGGCGGCCCGGGCCGGAGGGCTCCGCGGTCCGCCGCTCCACCAGCCCGTCGGCCACCAGGGCGTCCAGGTGGAAGCGCACGGTGTTGGGGTGGACGCCGATCCGCGCGGCGGTCTCCGCCACGCCCAGCGGCCCGACGGCGGCCCGCAGCACCTCCAGCACCTCGCGTCGACGAGGGCTCTCACGCGGCGGACCCACGCTCACTCCCCCCTTCCCACCTGCGGCGATTTTGTACGACTGACGTTTGGAACAATTCCCGCGAGAAGCATAGAGTCCGCTTGTGAGCCGAGGAGAAGAGGGGCATCCCATGACGGCACCCGCCGCGCGCGCCACCGGGCAGGCCGGGTCGGCGCCTGTGGACCCGCGCGTCCTGTGCGACGCCCACGCCCTCGCCGGCGACCCGCCGGTGCCGGCCGGTGTGCTGTGGAAGCTGCAGGAGGCCGGACGCCAGCTCGACGCCAACCTCGTGCGCGTCGCGCCGGGCGGGCACATCGCGCCGCACGCCGAACCGGACCTGGACGTGCTGCTGTTCGTCGTCTCGGGCGGCGGCGTCCTCGGCGCGGGCCCGCAGGACGAGCCGCGCCGGCTCACCGAAGGGGCCGCGGTGTGGCTGCCGCACGGCGCCACGCGCAGCATCACCGCGGGCGAGGCCGGTCTCACCTCCCTGACGGTGCACCGGCGCCGCCCCGGCCTGCAGATCCGCCCGCGCGGCGAGACGCCCTGACCCGGGGACGCCCCGGCCGGCGGGACGTTCGCGGGCATCCGCGCGGCGGCCGGGGGCCGGTGGCGTACGGCAGTCGAGTCCGGACGGCCCCTGTCCGCGTGCGCCGGCGCACGCCGTAGGGTGCCCCCGTGACTGCCTTCACCGACGACGCGATCCCCGGCCGTTACGGCCCCACCGCCACCACCGAGGCCGATCCCCGCCAGGTGGGCCGGGTACGCACCGCGTACGCGCCCGCGCACGACGGCGACCCCGACCCCGGGGAGATCGTCTGGACCTGGGTGCCCTTCGAGGAGAACGACGGGCGCGGCAAGGACCGCCCGGTCCTCGTGGTGGCCCGGGAGGCCGCGGGGACCCTGCTGGCCGTTCAGCTGTCCAGCAAGGCCCACGACGGGGACCGCGACTGGGTGCCGATCGGCAGCGGCCCGTGGGACCGGTCGGGGCGCGCGTCGTGGGTGGACGTGGAGCGGGTGCTGCGACTGCACGAGGCGGGCATGCGACGCGAGGCCTGCGCGCTGGACCGGATGCGGTTCGACTCCGTGATCCAGCGGCTCCGGGAACGCTACGGCTGGACCTGATCCGGACACACCTGACCCGGGCACGCTTGGCCCGGGCGCACAGAACCCGGGCGCACCTGACCCGGGTGCACAGGACCCAAGGCACGGCGGACGCCGGGCACAGCGGCCTCCAGGCACGACGGACTCCGGGCGCACGCCCCCGCACCTCAACCGCCCCGCCCCGCCGCGCGGGCGTGCGCGGGCGCGCCCACGGCGCCACCCCCGTGGGCCCCGTGAGCGCGGCCGGCCGGGCCGGGCGGGCGGACCCGGCGGACCGGTCGCCTCCGCCCCGACCCTGCACGCATCGTGAGCGATCCCGCACCCCTGGTGCAACGGATTTCCCGGAGGCCGCCCTTCCGCCAGAGCCGCAGGTGAGCGCCGTGAAGCCCCGGCAAACATCGCGGGAACGGAGATTCCGGGGCAGGATTGTCCCGTTGTGCACCCTTGTGCGAATCGGCCACAGGGGCTTGGGTGGGGACGGTGCGACGCCGTCCCGGCCCGGTGATCCCGAGCCGGTGGCATGTGGAATTCCAGGAGGATCCCGACATGTCAGATTCGCGAAGTGCGGCGGTGGGAGGCTGTACCCGGCCCCGTACCGCCCTGACCGAAGCCGAGGTGGAGGCCCTGGTCCGGGGCATCTGCTTCAAGACCGGACCGCCCCGCACCGTCGGGGTCGAGGTGGAGTGGCTGATCCACGAGCTGCACGCCCCATGGCTCCCGGTCACCCCCGAACGTCTCGAAGCGGCCTACGCCGCCCTGAAGACCGTGCCGCTGAAGTCGGCGCTCACCGTCGAACCCGGCGGCCAGCTGGAGCTGAGTTCGCCGCCCGCCGGCAGCCTGACGGAGTGCGTCACCACCGCCCGCGCCGACCTCGACGCCGTCCGCGCCGCCCTGGCCGGCCAGGACCTGCGCCTCGTCGGCCTCGGCCACGACCCCTGGCACACCCCCCGCAGATTCCTGCGGGAGCGCCGCTACGACGCCCTGGAGGCGTGCCTGGACCGCGGCGGCCCGGCCGGCCGGCACATGATGTGCACCTCCGCCTCGGTGCAGGTCTGCCTGGACGCCGGCCACGAGGAGCCCGGCCCGCTGGGCCACGTACGCCGCTGGTGGCTGGCGCACCGGCTCGGCCCGGTGCTGGTGGCCGCGTTCGCCAACTCCCCGCTGCTCGGGCAGCGCCCCACGGGCTGGCTGTCCACCCGGCAACTGCTGTGGGCGCAGATCGGCCCGGGCCGGGCGGGCGCTCCCCCGCTGGACGGCACTCCCCGCGCCGCCTGGGCCCGGCACGTGCTGGACGCCCCGGTGATGTGCGTACGGCGCGACGACGGGCCGTGGGAGGTGCCCGAGGCGCTGACCCTCCGCCAGTGGGTCCGCTCGGGTCTGCCCCGGCCGCCCACCGAGGACGATCTCGACTACCACCTCACCACCCTGTTCCCGCCGGTCAGGCCGCGCGGCCACCTGGAGCTGCGCATGATCGACGCGCAGCCCGGCGACGACGGCTGGATCGTGCCGCTGGCGGTGGTGACGGCGCTCTTCGACGACCCGCGGGCGGCGGAGAGCGCGTACCGGGCGGTAAAACCGCTCACCGAGCGGACCTGCGGCCTGCCCGCCCCGCACAATCCGCTGTGGACGGCGGCCGCCCGCACCGGGCTCGCCGATCCGGAGCTGCACGAGGCGGCCGTCGCCTGCTTCGCCGCCGCCCGGGAGGCCCTGCCCCGGCTCGGGGCCGGCCCCGAGGTGACGGACGCCGTCGGCACGTTCTGGGACCGCTACGTCCGGCGCGGCCGCTCACCCGCCCACGACCTGCTCGACCGGCAGCACGACGGCCCCGACC
>NZ_LR732675.1 GCF_902506575.1 Streptomyces mexicanus
CTGCCACCGCCCGTCAGGCCGTCCGCGCGGCACTCGACCAGCACCGGGCCTGGCGGCACGTACCCCTGCCCGAACGCCGCGCCCGGATCGCCGCGGCCCTGGACGCCCTCGCCGCGCACCGCCGGCTCCTGGCACTGCTGCTGGTGTGGGAGATCGGCAAGCCGTGGCGACTGGCCCAGGCCGACGTCGACCGGGCCGTCGACGGAGTGCGCTGGTACCTCGACGGCATCGAGCCGATGCTCGCGGACCGGGCGCCCCTGGACGGCCCGGTCTCCAACATCGCCAGCTGGAACTACCCGATGAGCGTGCTGGTCCACGCGATGCTGGTGCAGGCCCTGGCGGGCAACGCGGTGATCGCCAAGACCCCGACCGACGGCGGCGTCGCCTGCCTCACCCTGGCCTGCGCCCTCGCCGCCCGCGAGGGAGTACCCCTCACCCTGGTCAGCGGCAGCGGAGGCGAGCTGTCCGAGGCGCTGGTACGGGCGCCGGAGATCGGCTGCGTGTCCTTCGTCGGCGGCCGGGACACCGGCGCCGCGGTGGCCACGGCGGTGGCCGACCTGGGCAAACGGCACATCCTGGAACAGGAGGGCCTGAACACCTGGGGCATCTGGGCCTACAGCGACTGGGAGACGCTCGCCGCGCTCGTCCCCGCACTCTTCGACTACGGCAAGCAGCGCTGCACGGCCTACCCGCGCTTCGTCGTCCAGCGGTCCCTGTTCGACGCGTTCCTGGCGGCGTACCTCCCGGCGGTACGGTCGGTGCGCCTGGGCCACCCCCTGGCGGTGGAGCACCCCGAGGACGCGTTCCCCGAGCTGGACTACGGCCCGCTGATCAGCGCGGCCAAGGCGAAGGAGCTGCGGGACCAGGTCACGGAGGCGATCGACCGAGGCGCGATCCCCCTGCACCGCGGCACGGACACCCAGGCCCGCTTCCTGCCCGGCCAGGACACCTCGGCGTACGTCCACCCCGTCACCCTCCTCAACCCGCCCCCGTCC
>NZ_LR732676.1 GCF_902506575.1 Streptomyces mexicanus
CGCCCCAGCCGCCGCCGAGCCCCTGCTCACCGGGGTCACCGCCGACGACCTGCGCGACCTGGGCGTCGCCGACCAGCTCATCGACCTCGCGCTCGCCGTCACCGACAGCGACGAGCTCGACCAGCTGGTCGCCGGCGCACCGCTGCTGTCCAAGGACATCCTCTACGGGCTCGCCGCCGGCATGTCCCTCGACGAGGTCCGCAAGGAGATCACCGCCCCGGTCAAGGTCGAACTCGATCAGGACTACGAGCAGGACCTCGGTGCCGCGCTCGCCCGCACCACCGTCACCACCATCGACGCCGACATCCAGGCCGCCCTGGAAGAGGGCGACTTCCGCGCCTGGAAGGTCTTCCTGCACCCCACCCAGGCCAAGCTCGTCAACCGCACCTACAACGGCCCGGCCCGTGTCTCGGGAGGCCCGGGCACCGGCAAGACGATCGTCGCCCTGCACCGGGTCAAGCACCTCGCGCAGCAGCTGCCGCCCGGGCACAACAAACCCATCCTGTTGACGACGTTCACCAAGAACCTCACCACCGACCTGCGCGCCCGGCTCGCCTCACTGATGGAGCCCGAGCTGCTCGCCCGCGTCGAGATCGCCCACATCGACCAGCTCGCCGCGCGTGTCCTCAGCGAGAACGCCGTCAAGGGCGCGGCCAAACAGCGCGTCTACGACAGCGCCGCGCTCAACGTGCTGCGCCAGCTCCTGCTCGAACTCGACGAGCGCCGCTGGGACGCCGAGTTCCTCTACGAGGAGTGGGACCAGGTGATCCTCGGCCAGTCCATCGGCAACCGGAAGGCGTACTTCGAGGCCCGCCGCGCCGGCCGCGGCCGTTCCGTCACCCGCCCCGAGCGCGCCCAGATCTGGAAGATCCTGGAGCAGTTCACCGCCCGCCTGGACAAGGACGGGCTGGAGACCTGGGGGCAGGCCGCCGAGCGCGCCGCCCGCCTCGAAATGGAGCGCGACGCCAGGATCAGGGCCCGGCAGGAGCACAAGGAAGCCGTCGGCGGCAAGGACCTCATCCACCGCGACGACGGCTCCGGCATGCGCTTCCTCCACCACCGCTACCGCCACATCGTCGTCGACGAGGCCCAGGACCTGCGCGCCGCCCACTGGAAGATGCTGCGCGCCATGGTCGCCCCCGGCCCCAACGACCTGTTCATCGCCGGCGACACGCACCAGCGCATCTACGACCAGCAGGTCACCCTCGGCACCGTCGGAGTCCACATCCGGGGCCGCTCCTCCAGGCTCACTCTCAGCTACCGCACCACCAAGGAGATCCTCTCCCGGGCCATGCAGGTGGTGAACCTCACCGGCAAGAACCTCGCCTACGACGACCTCGACGACAGCACCGACAACCTCAACGGGTACCGCTCCGTCCTGCGCGGTCCCGTACCCGACCTGGTGCCCTGCGCCTCCTGGGACGACGAACTCGACCAGCTCGCTGCCGCGCTGACCGCCTGGCGCGAGGAGATCACGACGGGCAACGGCGGCACCGGCCCGCGCCGCGACCCGCGCGGCAGCATCGCCGTGTGCGTCGCGGAACGGGACATGGTCAGCCAGGTGATGTTCCACCTGGCCACCAAGGCGAAGATCACCGTCGCCGAACTCACCAAGGACGGCCCCAAGGGAGACGGCGAGGTGCACGTCGGCACGATGCACCGCTTCAAGGGCCTCGAATACCAGAAGCTGGCCATCGTCGGAGCCCGCGACGGTGTCATCCCCCGCACGGCGGTCATCGAGCGCTACCGCACCACCGACCCCCAGCGCTGTGCCCGCGAAGAACTCCGGGCACGCTCGCTGCTCTTCGTGGCCGCGACCCGCGCCCGCGACGCCCTCCGCATCAGCTGGCACGACAAGCCGAGCCCGTACCTGCCGGTCTGAGCCCGTCACGGCCTTGGGGTGGGCCGCGTTCGACGGCGCAGCACGCGAACGCGGCCCACTCCGAGGGCGGCAGAACTCTCCCTTCCTCCATCCGGACGGCACCCAACCTCGCGCCGGGCCTGACCACGGCACTCACCGGCATCCTCGACACCAAGGCCACCCCGGAGAACGTCCTCGCGCACGTCGCCGGCGTCGTCCTGCTCCCCGCGCACGCGGGGATGGTCCCTCCGGCTCTCCGAGGATGAAGTGCGAGCCGCCCTGCTCCCCGCACCCGCGGGGATAGTCCCGCCTCCCGAGCGCCACGGCCTGGTGCTGGTCCTGCTCCCCGCAGCCCAGCGAGCTAGTCCATGTGGACGTCAAGAAGCTCGGTCGCATCCCCGTCGTTGGCGACCAAGGGTCTTGGGCCACCAGGCCAGTCCCGCTTTCAAACAGTCCCGGTGTCCCTCGATGTCCCCGGGAAGCGACTGTCCCGGGATTACCGCTGTGAGTTCTTCGGTCCTGGGCTGGTGGATTCGCGGTTGAGGCGTTGTGTGTTGGCCCTCGGGAGTATCCCCAAAGACTGCCCTGGCCGCGTCCTCGTTGATCACGCTGTGTGGTGCCGCCCGGACTGGTGTCAGTGGCTGCTGTCACCATGGGCGGTCGCACGGTCATTTCGCTTCGAGGGGGAGGCTTGTATGCCGTGGGTACGGTCGTACGGGCGCTCTGACGGGACGCCGGTTCGGGGGCATTCGCGGTGGGCCGCGGGGGCACGACGGGAAAGGATGATCTTCGCCTTGTTCGCGTTGGCGGTGGTGGGACTGGGCAACGGGAACGTCTCGGCGGGCAGCGGAACGAGTCCGCGGCCGCAGTCGACGGTGCGGTATCCGGTCCGGTTCGACGACGTCCCGGTGCTGCGCGTCCAGAAGCCGCAGCCCACGGTGTCGTACCCGATCCGGTTTCCGGCGCCGGAGGGGCACCGGTGACGCGGCGGCGGCCGCCGGTACGGCGGCGCACGCGGCGGCCCAGCAAGCGGCAGCAGCAACGGGACGCGCAGCTGATCGGCTTGTTCATGGCGGCGGCCGCGGTCGTCGGCCTGGTGGTGATGGTGGTCAACTGGCCAGGCGCTCCAGCAGTTCGTGGACGGCCCAGCCCAGCCGGCGCAGGTGCCCGACGGCGTTCCAGCGGCCTTCTGGCACGCCCTCGGCACGCAGCGCGCGGGCACGCTCTATGAGCTGAGCTACGGTCTCGTCGCGCTGTTCGGCTTCCGCGGCGACCGCGATGGTGACCAGCCGCATGAGGTGCCCGCGGAGCCGCTCGGCGAGTTCTTCAGTGGCCTCTTCGACCGGTGGGACGTCGTCGAGTGCGGTGGCCACGTCGTCCAGAGGGGCGCCGCCATCGAACACCGTCCAGCCGCGGAGCCTGTCCAGGACGGTGGCGAGTCCGTCTCTGGACAAGGGCGGTGCCCACGGGCGTACGGGGCGGGTCATCGGACGTTCTCCGAGGCCAGCACCTTCAGCTCAGCCCAGATGCTTTTGCCCCAGTCGTGTTCGTCGCAGCCCCATCGCCGGCTCAGTGCGGCGACCAGGAACAGACCGCGACCGCTTTCCGCGGCAGCGTCGTCTTGCTGTAACTGCGGCCGCGCGTGCGAGTTGTCGGCCACCTCGATCCGTACGACATCGCCCGGACAGCGTTCGATCACGACCTTCGCCGTAGGGCACGTGGTGTGGTCGAGCGTGTTCGTCAACAGCTCCGACACGACGACTTCCCCGTCGTCGGCCAGGTCGCCTATGCCCCAGGTTTCAAGGACGCTGGAGACAAGGGCCCGGGCGCGGCGCACGGATTCGGGCTGGCACGGCAGGAGTGCGGTGTAACCGGGCCTGCCGATCGCGTGTGGTGTGGCGACGGTCAAGGTCACGAGGTCTTCCCCTCCGGCGTGGGCACCCGGCCCTGACGGGGGAGACAGGGCCGGGTGGTCCTCCATACCACCGTGCCAGTCGTCGGCCCGGCGGCTGATGCCCAGTCAACGAGCCGGGAGGGATGGGCGACAGGAAGCCTTCCTTGTTCCTGTGTGACCACCGACCGGAAAACTTTGCGTTCCCATTACTCGCCCTCTGGTCGTGACAGTGATCACAGGGCTACTTTCGGTGCATGGGGGCGAACCGCATCCTTCAGAGCCGGATGCAGGAACTCGGGCTCACACAGGAAGAGTTAGCAGGTCAGCTCAACAAAGCGCTGCTGGACATCACAGGCCGGCCGGGGGACATCTCCTCGCGGACGGTTCGCAACCTGCTGAGCGGACAGAGCAAACGGCCCATCGGCCGTACTTGCGCCGCACTGGAGCGTGTGTTCGGCTGCCCAGTGGAGGACTTTAGAGCTCCGAACAAAAGGGGAGTCCGATCAGCTCGCGGCGTCTGGTGCGTGCGATCGCAAGGCGCCGGAGCGCCCTCGTGGCGGAGTCACGTGGGCGTTTCGGCAACGCGGCGAGCGTGCGTGCCAGACGCCGCGAGCCGGGCGCCCCTTTTGTTCGTCAGCTCTTAAGCTGGCATCCGGTTGGCTCCTGACGTAAAGGGAGCGGCGGAAGCCACCCAGGTCAGCCACACAAGCGTCACTGCTACCGGCATAACTGTGACACCGCGGAGGCCCTATCGGGCCCTCAGCGACTCGCGCTGGGGGCGAGTCAGGTGGAGAGGCGGGGCGGTTCCTCCTCGGCGCGGCCGCCGGCTCCAAGGGTCCGCCGCGGGCTCACGGGCGTCGCCGGGTGCGCTCCGAGCACTCCACGGGCCCGCAGCTCGTCAAGGTTGGGGAGACGGACCCCGGGGAGTTCGTCGAGAAGGTCGGCCTGGGTGGCGCGGATGCTGTGCGCGGGAGCCTCAGGGCCGGTACCAAGGGTACGGCGGACGGTCACACCGATCATCGTACGGGGAGGGCGGAGCTTATCCGGAGTTCAGAACAGGTGTCCCTGCGGAGAGTGCTGCCAGGACATCAATCTCCTTTATTTGAACGTGGATAGAGGCTGGGCAAACGAGCCACCCTCCGCTAAGGTGGTCTCGTTAGAACGTCATTCATTCACGTTCATCGCAACGGGAGACCTGTTGAAGATCACCGTCACCATCGACCAGCCCACAGGCGACTTCCAAGAGCGCCTCCTCGCCCTCCTCGCCGAACATGCCTCCCAGGTGGAGGTGGACGCCGCCTGGACCGTGCAGCGAGCCGAGCAGTACTACCAATCTCTGCCCAAGCGCGCCCGCCGCATCGTCAAGCTCTGCGTCGCCGGTGACGGCTACGTCGCCTCCGAGGACCTCCGCGACGACGAGACCGCCAGCCTCCGCGGGCACAGCGCCTCCTTGAAGCGGCTTCTCCAGCGAGGCGCCCTGCGCGGTCTGTGGCCCGAGAGCATCCACCCGCCGATCACCCCCGTCGGGCCCGGCTTCGGCAAGGTGGTCGGGTACGCCATGGACGAGGACCTCGTGCCGGTGTTCTTCACCGCGGTCCGGAACGTCGAGACCGAGCCCGAAGAGTGGGCAGAACAGCGCCTCACCCAGGCCGCCGCCCTGGAGGAGGCCATCCGGGCGCAGGGCGGCACCTGGGACACCCGGCGTGCCGTCACCGCGCTCGGCGATGCCGGCCACGAGGTGAGTGACAAGCGGGCCCGTCAGATCCTCAGGGACCTGGCCACATCCGGCCTCCTCGTCAAGACCGACCCCGACCGTGCCTTGTACGACACCAACGCTTGACCTCCGCCGACGTCCGCGCCCTGCAGACACACACGGTCTGCAGGTCCGAGACCGCACCCGGGCCGCACGGAGGGCGCACGGCCCGCAGCGTCCAGCCGACGAGGAGAAGTTGCCCCGCTGGCCCCGAGCGGGAGAGCAGCCTCAATCCGATCCACATGGAGAGGAAAACCTGCAGGTCACAAGTTCTTGAGTCCAGATTTTCCGGTGGCGGCGGAGGCTCGCCACCGGGGCTTGCGCGGCTAACCCTGCCTTCCCCCACCCTTCGGCACTGTCAGATCCGCTGCCCGCGACACAAGGGCTGGACCTGCTGCACGCCCCGCCCCGCACGCGCCCCCGGCGCGTACGCCCTCCGAGCCCGAAGGCCCACGGACATGACCACCCGCCCGACCACGCGCCGCCTCGTCACCTGGATCGCCCCGCCACTCGGCGGCGGGGCCCTGGCCCTGACCGCCACGTCCTACGCCGGCGCCCCCGGGTGGACGGTCATGCTCGGTGCCGTGACCGGCGCTGTGATCAGTGTCCTGCCGGCCCTGCTGCCGCAGGAGTCCGAGCACCGGCGGGATGTGTGGCGGGACTGGCTGCGCCACCGGGAGCGCATGACGCGTCTGCGCCTCACCGCCGCCGACCCCCCGTCCACACCGCCGATTTGCGAAATGATCACCACGAACAGTCCGGCTGACCGCGCGAGCCCGGCATCCGTGCCGGGCACCACCGCCCAACGGGGGGCCTCGTATGCCATCCGCTGTGCCGGAGCTGCGGGCGGCCATGCAGGCGGTTCCCGTCTAGAAGAACGCCCCCGTCCTCGGCGGTGACCGCGTCAGCGTCCCGCCCGGGCTGAAGAGGCCGGCTGGACCCGGCATCCGCCGTGATCACTACTGGCATCCGCAACGATGGGAGGGCTTCATGGCCCAGCATGTACTGAACGACACCAACCCTCGAGCGTCCGTCCTTACGGCACGTGTGGCATGGCGCCACGCCTTGGGCGGAGAGGCGGTCTGCCTGGGGCGCCTCGTCGTGTCCCCTGCCGCTCCGACGGCCGCCGTCGTCCTGTCCGAGATCGCGCAGAATCCCGACTCCCTCGGCATCAGCGGGGACTTCCCGGCCGCGGCTACCGCCGCCTGGGCCGTCCTGGCACCGCACCACAAGGGGATCAGTCCCGCACGGACCTCCTGGTACGCCCACCACGGGCCGTTCTCCTCCTACGACCCGGCCGGGCCGGAGACCCTCACCGAGGTCACGCTCTCCTACGACGGGACCCGCTTCCACGGCGAGCTGTCCGGGCACCGTCTGCTGCCCGTACAGCAGGCCCGGCAGCTGATCGAGACCTGGCAGCTGGAGCCGGTGGACGTCGCTCTCGACCGGCTGGAGCGCCTGTGAGCGCCCACCAGCTCTCCGGCCGTGCGGTGCTGCAGACGGTCCGGGAGGACCTGGCGGCCTACCGCGCCGTGATCACCCCGGCCCGGTTACGGGTCACCGTGATGCGGTTCGAGCCCTCCGAGGGGGACCCGGACCCGTGGAGGTATCGCATGGAGGCCTCGCGCATATCCGCCGAGCAGAAGGTCCGGGCCTTCAGTCATCTGGGCTTCGCGGTCGATCACGTGGTGCTGCCGGGAACGGTGTCGGCGGCCGAGTTCGCCGACAGGATCGATGCCTGCAACACGGACGAGGCGACCCGCGCGGTCATCGTGCAGTTCCCGCCGCCCGCCCGTCTGGTCCCGCTGGTGCAGCGTCTGGACCCGGCCAAGGACATCGACGGGCTGCTCGGCGGGCGCTCCCTGCAGCGTGCCTGCGCCACGGCGGACGGGATCAGCCGCATCGTCGAGCCGTTCGCCGAAGGGGCGACGGTCGCGGTCGTCGGCGCCCGGGGCTTCGTCGGCAGCGGCGTCATGCGGTTGCTGGCCGACCGCAATATCGCCCTCCTGCCCCTGGACCAGGGCGACGACCTGCGCCGAGCCGCCGGCGCCGACATCGTCGTCTCCACGGCCGGAAGCGCGCACCTGCTCACGCCGGAGCACATACGCCCGCACCACCGCGTCGTGGTCGACTCGGGGTTCTCGCCGCGGGCCGACGGCACCGTCGCGGGCGACATCCACCCGCGGGCCGCGCCGCTGCCGCAGAACATCACCCCGGTCCCCGGCGGCGTGGGCCCCATTGAGATGGCCGTGCTCATGGAACGCATCGTGCGCCAGGTCGCCGACCCCGCCCTGCAGCCGTGGACGTTCCCCAAGACGCCCTACCTGACCCGTAGAGCCTCCGCCGCCCGGATGCGCAGCACCGGCAACCACACGCCCGGCCGGAAGAAAGGCCCTGATCCCGCCTCCGCCCCCGGACCGGCCCATGCCCGGGTCCCAAGTGACAACAAGAAGCGTGGTGGCCCCACGCGCTGAAGCCGAAGGAGGACGAGCGTGATCACCACCAGCGAGTACGCGGCCCTCTCCGCCCTGGACATCGCCCATCACGTCAGGGCCAACGGCCGGCTCCCCGCCCGCGACCGAGGGGCCTGAACACCAGCCGGTTCCAGTGGAAGATCACGTGGTAGCTCAGCACCTGTCGCAGACCGCGGTCCAACGTCCCGGCCTGAACGCATTGCCGCAGTTCCTGCCCCGTGCTGCGGAAGGCAGCGGCCCACTCACTGACGGGCTCCAGCGGCCCCCCGGGGCGGTTTGAAACCGACGATGCCGCACCAAGCGGCGGGGATGCGCACCGATCCGGGGTCGTGGCGGACCCACCAGCCCGGCAGGCCGCGGCCGCCGGGCGCGAAGGGGCGGGTCAGGGCGACGAGGTACTGCAGGACCCGCTGCAGGGCGAGCCCGTCAGGGTCGGTGAGCAGGAGGTACGCCCCGATGCCGGTGAGGCCGTAGAACAGGTCGTATTCGGCGAACGTGGGCAGCTCGCCCGCGCGGATGCGGGCGAGGGCGGCGTCGACGCGGCGGTGGGTGAGGCCGGTGATGTGCTGGTGGAGGGTCTTGCGCGCCGGTTCGTACAGGTGCTGGCAGTCCGGCGGGACGGTGGTGAGGACGAAGCCGATGGCGGGGGCGCCGAGGAACAGGCCGCATGTGTCGGCGGCGCTGATGTGTCCGGCGGCTGCGGCGGTGATCCACCGGTGGGCAGGCCGCCAGGGTGTGCCGTAGCGGCTGGCCATCTCGATGTGCAGCAGGCTGATTCCGGCGGCGCCGTCGGCGAGGGACTGCACCGCCCACGGCTCATCCGGGGAGGGAGGGATGGGCTCGGCGAGACGGGCGGTGTACTGCTCCAGGATCGCCGCGGTGGTCGCGGCCGGCGCGGTCATCGGGCCGCCATCCGGTGCTGAAGGGCCGCGGTTCGCACGAGCCGGATCGTGGTCTCCTCGGTGCGCGGGTCGACGCCCAGGGCGCGGACGTGGTGCTGGTGCAGGAGGGACCGGGCGGCATCGAGGGGATCACGCTGACCGGTCAGGGTGTTGCGGTAGGTCTCCACGGCGGCGGCGCGGGCCTGCCACGTTTCGGTGACCTGAGCACCGCCGGGGAGGGCGGCGAGCGCGGACGCGCCGTTGGGGCCGGCGAGTTCGAGGGCCTGGCTGCGCAGGGTCCGGTTCAGTCGCCCCGCGCCCTGGGGGAGGTTGCGCACCAGCCACTCCTCGGCGGTGGCGGTGTCCGGGGCCAGGGGCGTGATGAGGTGCAGGGCGCTGGCCGCGGCGAGGGCCTGCGGGGCGACGGCGTCGGTGCGCTCGGTGAGCTGGATCTGCGCGAGGGCGGCGGCGGAGTCGGCTGCGAAGACCCGGTGCGCGGCGTCCATGGCCGGCCCGTGGCCGAAGCGTCCGGTCTGCGGCTGGTAGGGAGCCAGGACGAGCCCGGAGGCCAGATGGAGTGTGTGCAGGCGGTCCGCCCAGCTGCTGACGTGCTGGGCGGCGGCCGCGTATGTGCCCGGCGGCAGGTGCAGGGCGAGGTCGAGGTGCTGGTCGGCGTCCGGGCGGGCCATCTGCCGGTGCCGGGTGAACCACCAGATGGGCGGGGTGCTGCCGAACGCGGCGAGCAGGTGGGGCAGGTGGCGGCTGAGGATCTCGTCGTAGCGGCGCGGGTGGGCGTGCACCTGTGCGAGCAGGACGTCGCCGGCGCCCGGGAAGTGTGGGGCTGCCGCCTGCGCGGTGGGGCGGATGCGGGGCATGCCGGCGGTGTCGGGCTGGGAGCGGCCCAGGGAGATCCAGATCTCGTGTGCCCGCCCGATCCAGCCGTGGGCGTCGAAGTCCGGTACTTCGCGCAGCTCCAGGCGCTGGGTGGTGTCGAGGTGCGCGCGCAGCACTCGGCGGTGGACCGGGTGGGACAGGTCGAGCGGGAGACGCTGGTCGTACTCGATGACGGCGACCTGCGCCGGGACCCGCAGCCGGTTCCGCCAGGCGGTGAAGGCGCGCTCCCACTGCTGCATCGGGGCTTTGCGGCCGGGCAGGTCGTCGGCCGTCAGCAGCCATCGGGCCTGGGTGAGGATGGTGCGGCGGTAGCGCACCCGGGGCAGGTAGGGCAGCCGGGAGCCGGCGCCGAAGTCGAACGGTTTGTAGGCGGCGAACCGCCCGTGGGCGACTTCGGCGAGGAACCGGGCCAGCGGCGGGGTCTGGGTCCCGGCTTCCAGGGCGTGCAGGATCTTCACGTCGATGGGCCGGCCGGTGGACAGCTGCACGAGGTGGAAGCTGCGGGGGTCCGCGGTGACGGCGATGTCGGTGAGGGGGATCGTCGTCGCGTCCGCCTGGCGGTGGCCGGACAGTTCGATGACGTGCGGCAGCATGCGCAGGGTTCTGGTGACGTTCTCGTTGCGGTGCCGGCGCGGCGGGAAGACGAGCTGGGCCGTGAGCGCGCCGGGTGCGCCGTGGAAGGTGGTGGCGAGCGCGTCTTGCTGTTCGGGCGGCAGGAGGTGGGCGAACCGGCCGGCCATGCTGCTGCCGGGCCGGGGCACAGCGGTGAGCAGGACGGTGAAGGCGCCGCGGGACAGATCCGTGGTGCTGGGTGAGTGGGCCTCGAAGGCGGCCTCCACGCGGGGCACGAACAGCCGCTCGTCGATACCGGCGGCCTTCTCCAGGGCGTCGACCATGTCGTCTGTCAGATGGAGTTCATCGCGGCCCTCCAGGAGGACTTGCTGCACTAGGGCGAGCAGCAGGTCGTCGCGGTCGGTGCGCACCTTCGGGACGGGGCTGCGTTCGGAGCCGATGAATCCGGCGGGCAGGCCCAGGCCGCTGTCGGAGACCAGGTCCATCACCGGCACCAGGGCGCCGACGCCGTACCGGGCCCGGAATCGGCGGTGGTAATCGCGCCAGTGCTGGTAGCCGTAGGGCTGCGGAGTGGTCCGGTACAGGGCCAACACGGCTGCTTGCACTTCCGCGATAACGGCCTGCGGGAGCTGGGTCTCGCAGTCGAGGGCGGTGTCGATGAGCAGCGGTGTCGGCGTCACAGGGGTCAGGGCGCGCATCCGTTCGGCGACGGCGCTCACGCTGGTGTCGCAGAGCGTCGGGTGCAGTGAGGCCACGTCCTCACGCAGCGCGTACAGTGCGTGGACCAGGTCCCGGATCTCTCGGATGTCGTCTGCTTGGTGCTTGTGCAGTTCGTGGCACAGGTGCTGGAAGGCGTCCACGGTGGTCATGGGCGCCCACAGGCTGGTGATGAGGAACTGCTGCTCGACCAGGCTGGCGAGCAGCGCGTCGATCTTCTCCGGTGTGGCCTCGGGGAAGCTGTCGCGCAGGTGGCCGTGGAGGTCGCCGTACGGGATAGGGGTGCGGGCTGCCTCCATGGCGGCGGCCACCGGGCGGGTGGCGCGGACGGATATCTCGACCGGCGCCAGCAGCACGGCGTGCCCGTCGGAGGGCGGACCCGGCGCCACGAGCCGGTCGCCGCGCAGGCGGTGGGCGTTGTTGGCGACGAGCGGTAACCGCTTCAGCAACGCGCAGGTGCGCTGGAGGCGGAGGACGATGTCGGTGACCCATTCCGCGTCCGGCCGGATCATCGCGCGGTGCTTGTCACGCCACCGTGCGCTCGCCCGGGTCCCGACCGATACCGGGGCGATGCCGGCGAACAGGCCGAGCGGGGTCGGCCGGTGCTGCCAGCGCAGGAGGTAGGAGACCGTCGACAGCGCGGTGTGGCGCACGTGACGGGGGTCGGCCTGCCGGCCCCGAACGACGGCCTCGATGGCGTCGGACAGGACGGGGGTGGCCAGCTCCAGCGCGCTGCGGAAGTCCGTGCGCTGCCAGATGCGGTTCAGCCATCCGCGGGTGACGATCACATCGTCCAGATCGAGGGTACGGGGAATGTCTGCGGGCCCGGGGCTGGTGGTGGCACGCAGCATCGCAACGCCTTGCCACTGGTAGCGGGCGATTGCTCGGGAAGCCATGAGGACCTTCCGTGAGGCGGCGCGGGAG
>NZ_LR732555.1 GCF_902506575.1 Streptomyces mexicanus
CGGGGGGGAGGGGCGGGGGGGGGCCCACGCCCGGGCCCCCGACACCCCCGCCGCCTGCCGCATCGGCGTCGACGCACCCTACGAGCAGGCCAAGGCCGTCCTGCTGGACGCGGTCGCCACCGCCAACCACTGCCGAGCAGTGTGGAACGAACCCCTCGGCTTCTCCACCGTCGTCGGTTTCGAGGCCGACCTGGAGGCCGTGGAGCTGCTGTACACCTCGCTCCTGGTGCAGGCCACGACGGCGATGACCAAGGCCGAGGCCGCCCAGCGGGCGGGCGGGCGCAGACGCACCAAGACCTTCCGGCAGTCCTTCCTCGCCGCCTACGCCCACCGCGTCGGCGCCCGCCTGGCGGCCGCCGCCGAGACCCAGGTGACGCAGGACCTGCTCCCGGTGCTGGCGAGCCGGGAGGTCGCGGTCGCCGCCCGGCTGGACGGCATGTTCCCCGAGACCACCACCACCCGTCTGCGCGGGGTGAGCGACGCGGCCGGCTGGAACGAGGGCGCGCAGGCGGCCGACCGGGCACGGATGACGGCGCGCCGACCGCTGGAGTGAGACGTGCCCCGGGGCGCCGTCCCCGCTCCGGGACCCGGCGGCCCGGTTCAGTCCCCGGCCTGCTGGAACGCCGTCACCGACGCGTCCGGCGTGTTCGCGGTCTTCGTGGTCCCCACCGGACCGTAGGACCACGCGAAGCTCTTGCCGTCGGTCGTTCCGGGCGGGGCGATCTTCATCGAGGTGGCCTTCAGGCTCTTCCCGTCACCGTCCCCGCCCCGCACGTAGGTGAGCGTGAAGGTGGCCGTGTCGCCCTTGGCGAGGGCCAGTTTCTCCGGGTGGCTGGTCCGGTCGGCGGGCACGGTCGCCGTGCTGCTGCCGGCGCCGAGGACGACGGCCGGGAAGCCCTCCAGGGTGCACGGAGCACCCTGGTTGGTCAGGGTCACGGGCACGTTGCCGGTGTCCCCGGCGGCGGGCGCGGCGCTGACGGGGCCGACCTGCAGTGCGACGTCGCCGAGGCGGCAGGCCGTGGTGTCGGTGTTCTTGCTGCCGGTGTCGCCACGGCTGTCGTCGTTGCTGCCGCCGTTGTCGCAGGCGGTCAGGACGAGGGCCGCGGCGAGGGCGGCGACGGTGATCGGGAAGGCGCGCATGAGCTGGAGTTCCTTGGGTCGTGACGATGCTCGAGGCTCATCACGTACGAGCGTGCGGCGCGGTTCCCCGCTCCGCCACCGGCCTTTCGCGGACGTCAGGAGCCGAGGCTCGCCGTGGGCAGCCCCGACGGTAGCGTTCCACCTTGTGCCCTGGTGTACGTCTCCGTGCCGAGTCCACCCTCCCAGGTCACCTTGAGGGTGGTCTTGTTGACGGAGTCCACCGTGCCGATCATACGGGCCTTGCACCTGGTCAGGCGGATGAGCCGGGTCCTGCCCCGCTCGCCCGCGGTGCCGGTGCACGTGGTCCCACCGGTCGAGAAGAGCGCCGCCTGGCCGCCGTTGACGATCAGGACCACCATCTTGCCGTCGGCGGTGGTCAGCCAACTGCCGTCCACCCCCGCTGCGGTGCCGGTCGTGGCACCCGTGCCGCCGCTGGAGGAGCCCGCCGACGCACCGGGCGGCGCGGACGCGGCCCCCGAAGAGCCGGAGCCGGATCCCGAACCGGCAGAACCGGAACCGTCAGTCCCGGAGCCGGCAGTCCCCGAGCCGGACGCGGAGCCCGTTGCCCCGGCCCCCGGC
>NZ_LR732556.1 GCF_902506575.1 Streptomyces mexicanus
CCTCACCTTCGACCTCGACCGCCGCCCCACCGGGGCCTGACCGCCGCCAGGAGCAACCGTGTCCGACCTCACCACCCAGACCCCCGCACCTACCGCCGCCGAACTGGTCGACTGGCTGCGCGACCGCGTCGCCGCCCAGACCGGCCGCCCCGCCGAGGAGATCGCCACCGACGTCCCGCTCAACGACTACGGCCTGGACTCGGTGTACGTGTTCGGCCTGTGCGCCGAGATCGAGGACCGGTACGGCATCGAGGTGGAGCCCACCATCATGTGGGACAACACCTCGCTCGCCCCGCTCGCCGAGGCCCTCCTCCCGCTGATCGCCGCGCGCTGAGTCGCGTACCTGCCCGCCTCTGCCCACGTACCGCCGTCCCGCCCGGAGCCGCCGCGATGACCGCCCTTCTGCCCGAATTCCCGATGCCCCGCGAGTATCCGCTCGACCCGCCGCCCCAGTACCGCGCGCTCAGCGCCGAACGCTCCGTGTTCCAGGTGCGCACGCCCCGCGGCGACACCGCCTGGGTCGTCACCCGCCACGAGGACGTCCGGGCCGTCCTCACCCACCGCGCCTTCAGCTCCGACCCGCGCACCCCCGGCTTCCCCACCTACGTCACCGGCGACGTGCCGCCGCCCGCCGGGTTCTTCATGCAGGCCGACCCGCCGGAGCACGGACGGCTGCGCCGCACCGTGACCCGCGAGTTCCTCATCAACCAGATGGAGGCGCTGCGGCCCACCATGCGCCGCATCCTCGACGACCTGGTCGACCGCATGAGCGCCGACGGCCGCCGCGAGGCCGACCTGGTCCGCGAGTTCGCACTGCCCATGGCCGCCATGACCATCTGCGAGATCCTCGGCGTCCCGTTCGAGGACCACGTGCTGTTCGTGACGCTCACCGACACCGTCCTGGACCGCACCAGCACCCCCGAACAGGCCGTCCAGGCCGCCACCGAACTGATGGGCTACTTCGACCGGCTGGTCACCGCCAAGGAACAGCAGCCCACCGAGGACCTGTTCGGCCGCATGGTCGCCCGCTCCGCCGAAGGCGGCCTCAACCACGAGGAACTCGTCGGCATGGCCGCGCTGCTGCTCCTCGCCGGCTACGACACGATGGCCCAGATGATCGGCATCGGCACCGTCACCCTGTTTGAACACCCCGACCAGCTCGGCGAGTTGAAGAAGAGCGCCGATCTCCTGCCGGCCGCGGTCGAGGAGTTGCTGCGCTACCTGTCCATCAACCATGCCGGACTGCCGCGCGCCGCCACCGAGGACGTCGTCGTCGGCGGCCAGCAGATCCGCGCCGGGGACGGTGTCCTGGTGATGCTGAACGCCGCCAACCGCGACGAGACCATGTTCGAGAACGCTGACACCTTCGACATCCACCGCGTCAACACCGGCAAGCACCTGGCCTTCGGCCACGGCTTCCACAAGTGTGTCGGCGCCACCCTCGCCCGGGTCGAACTCACCGAGGTCTTCGGCGGACTGTTCCAGCGCCTGCCAGGACTGCGCCCCGCCAAGCCCCTCCAGGAACTGCCCTTCCGCCACGACATGGTGCTCTACGGCGTCCGCGCCCTCCCCGTCACCTGGTGACCCAGGACC
>NZ_LR732677.1 GCF_902506575.1 Streptomyces mexicanus
GCCCCGTGTCGCGTTCGTGAGCCGGGGGCCGGGGTGGTGCGTTCGGCCGGTGCCGTGCTCGTGGCGACGTCAGCCATGGTTAGCGGCGGGCTCGGTGGGGTGCAAAGGTGTGACGTACTACCCGCGTACGGAGAAATGTCCCGAATGCGTGGATCGGGTGGGGGGTGTGCTGCTCAGGCGGGGCGGGTGTCTACGATCCCGGGTAGGACGTGATCTGCCTCCTATGGGTGGCATCACATCTCAGACCCTCCCGAGACCCCCGCAGCACCGTCGGACGGCTGCTCCGCACCGGCCTCGCTCCGGGCCAGCGCGAAGATCCCCCCGCAGACCAGCGCGATGCCCACGAGCAGCGGCAGCAGCCACCAGCCGGCCCGCACGTGCTCCTCGTAGACGAGCACACCGAGCAGGAAGCTCACCACGGCGTCGCCGAGGGTCAGCGCGGGCTGGGAGGCGATCAGCGGGCCGCCCTGCAGGGCGTGCTCCAGCAGCAGCATGGCGCCCACACCGCAGGCACCGAAGGCGTACGTCTGCCACGAGGTGAGGAACGCGCCGATGCCGCCCTCGGCGAGGATGTGCACGGCCGTCTTCATCAGCCCGGCCGTCAGCGCGAAGCAGATGGCCGTGGCCGCGCCGAGACAGGCCGCCCGTGCCCTGCCCGTGGGCCTGGTCGACCCCACCGCGGTCAGCGCGACGACGGCGCCCGCGCCGACGGCCAGGACGGGCAGCCATCGATCGAGTTCCACGTGCGTGCGATTGCCGGAGGGGGCGGCGGACAGCAGCGCCAGGGCCAGCCCGGCGACGACGGCGAGCAGTTTCAGCAGCAGCGCGCCGGAGGGCCGGCGGTGCTGCCACAGCGACGCCAGCACCAGGGCCAGCGGCAGCTCCAGCACGAACAGCGGCTGGACGAGGGAGAGCGGGCCGGTCGCCAGCGCGATCGCCTGCCACACCCCGGCGGCGATGACGGTCAGCACCCCGGCCAGCCAGAGGGGCCGGCGGAGCAGGTCGAGAACGAGCCCGGGCCGGAAGCCCCGGGCCTGCGGCACGGTCAGCGCGGCGCGGCGCTGCAACACGGTGGCCAGCGCATTGCTCAGGGCGGCCAGCAGGGCGAACAGCGTCGGCAGGACGATTCTCATGGGCCCATCCTTGGCCGGTGGGCCCGCGCCGTGTGCGGGCGACACGTCGGGCGCCGCCCTCCCGTCTGGTCCGACCCGCCCGCGGATGCGACGCTGGGAGTGCACGCGTGTCCGAGGACGGCAGGCCGGGAGGGCCGATGGGACGGGACGTCCCGGCGCTGGTCTTCACCCGCGAGGACCGCCGCCGGTACCGGATCAAGATGCACAGGTGCCTCGACGCCTTCGCCGAGATGCTGCGCGCGTCCCGGTTCGAGTCCGAGCGGCCCCAGGTGGGGCTGGAGATCGAGCTGAACCTGGGCGATGACCGGGCGGAGCCGGCGATGCGCAACGTCGACGTGCTGGAGGCGATCGCGGATCCGGCCTGGTCGACGGAGCTGGGGCGGTTCAACCTGGAGATCAACATCCCGCCGCGCCGCCTGACGGCCGGCGGCCCCGACGCCTGGGAGGCGGAGATCCGCGACGCGCTGAACCACGCGGAGAGCCGCGCCGCGACGGTCGGCGCACATCTGATCATGATCGGCATCCTGCCGACCCTGCGCCAGGAGGACGTCGGCGGGGCGGCGCTGTCGGAGAACCCGCGCTACCGGCTGCTCAACGACCAGGTCTTCGCCGCGCGCGGCGAGGACCTGCGCATCGACATCGACGGCGCCGACCGGCTGCGCACCTACGCGGACACGATCACACCGGAGGCCGCGTGCACCAGCACCCAGTTCCACCTGCAGGTCTCCCCGGAGGAGTTCGCCGGGTACTGGAACGCGGCGCAGGCCATCGCGGGCGTCCAGGTCGCGCTGGCGGCCAACTCGCCGTTCCTGTTCGGCAAGGAGCTCTGGCACGAGACCCGGATCCCGCTGTTCGAGCAGGCCACCGACACCCGGCCGCAGGAGATCAAGGTGCAGGGGGTGCGGCCGCGGGTGTGGTTCGGTGAGGGGTGGATCAACAGCGTCTTCGACCTGTTCGAGGAGAACCTGCGGTACTTCCCCGCGCTGCTGCCGCTGTGCGACGAGCAGGACCCGGTGGAGACGCTGGACCGCGGGGACGTCCCCGAACTGGCCGAGCTGACCCTCCACAACGGCACCATCTACCGCTGGAACCGCCCCGTGTACGCGGTGGCCCAGGACAAGCCCCACCTGAGGGTGGAGAACCGCGTGCTGCCCGCCGGTCCGACCGTCGCCGACATCCTCGCCAACGGCGCCTTCTACTACGGCCTGACCCGCGCCCTGGTGGAGGAGGACCGGCCGGTGTGGTCGAGGATGTCCTTCCGGGCCGCCGAGGACAACCTGCACACGGCGGCCCGGCAGGGCATCGAGGCACGGCTGTACTGGCCCGGGACGGGCGAGGTGCCGGTGCCCGAGCTGGTCCTGCGCCGCCTGCTGCCGCTGGCCCACCAGGGGCTGGAACGCTCGGGCATGGACGCGGCCTGGCGGGAGCCGCTGCTCGGCGTCATCGAGCAGCGGTGCGTCACCGCGCGCAACGGGGCGGTGTGGCAGAAGGAGATGTTCCACCGCATCGACGCCACCGCCCGGGCGGGCCGCCACGAGGCCCTGCGGCGCATGACACAGCTGTACGTCGACTACATGCACCTCAACGCCCCCGTGCACACCTGGCCGGTCGACTGACCCGGACCGGCCGCCCGCGCTGCGGCCTGCCCAACCGGAGGGTGACGGCGCGAAGTTCACCCTTCACCGGGCACCGCGTCCGCCCCGGCGGCGTCCGGGCACCCGTGGCGCACCCCCTCGCATCTTTCAGGGCTAAGATTTCCGGCGGGTGCGCGGGCGCGAAAGCCCGCGCCTCGCGACGGAACGAGCCGCGAGGGGATGACATGACTCAGCGCAGGGCGGTGCGGCGACCGGACGCCGTGGCGGGGATCGTCGAGGACTGGGCGCGCGAGCGGCCCGGTCTGGACACCGCGCCCCTGGAGGTGCTGGCCCGGCTGCACCGCGCGTATCTGCAGTACCACTCGCGGCTCACCTCGCAGATCGAGCGGCACGGCCTGTCCGTCGCCGGCTTCGACGTGCTGACGGCGCTGCGCCGCGCCGGGGCGCCGTACCGGCTCACCGCCGGACAGCTGGCGGCCTCCGGGCTCATCTCCTCGGCGGGCGTCACGTTGCGCCTGGACCGGCTGGAGAAGGAGGGACTGCTGGTGCGCGAGCGCGACGCCGAGGACCGGCGCGTCGTCTACTCGCGTCTGACCGACGCCGGGCTGCGCAAGGTCGACGAGGTGTTCGCCGAGCACCTGGAGAACGAACGGCGGATGCTCGGCGGGCTCTCGCCCGCCGAGCGCCGTCAGCTGGCCCGGTTGCTGTCCAAACTGGAGTACTCCATCGTCGAGTCCGACGAGGCCGGGCCGGAGGACGACGAGGCGGCGACCTGAGCGCCGGCCGGGCGCAGCAGCAGCCAGGTGCCGCACGCCAGCGTCACCAGCTGTGTCCCGGCCAGCAGCCCGAACCCGGCGCCGAAGCCGTTGCCGCCGCCCGCCGCGATCGCCCAGCCCATCGCCGTGGGCATGAGCGCCGAGACGAGGTTGCCGACGCCGTTGACGGTCCCGTAGGCGCTGCCCACCGACCCGGCCGGCGCGCTGTGCTGGACCAGGGTCGGGATCGCCGGTCCCTGCAGTCCCCAGAAGCCGTTGGCCAGGATCAGTCCGGCCGCCGCCGCCCAGGCCGCGTCCGCGCCGATGACGAAGACCACGCAGCAGGCGGTGCCCAGGGAGCCGGCCACGAACAGCACGGGCAGGCGCCGGGCCGGCAGCCGGTCCAGCAGCCAGCCGCCCAGGAAGCCGGAGGCCAGGCTCATCAGGAACGGCAGCGACGACACCGCGCCCATCGCGGCGATGGAGAAGTGCCGCTCGCGCAGCAGGTACGAGGGCAGCCAGGCCGTCGAGCCCCACAGGTAGGCGAGGGTGGCGACCTCGATGAGCAGGATCACCCCCAGGCGCGGGGTGCGCAGGGCGAGCCCGAGCGTGCGCCGGAACGACGTCCGCTGCCCCGCCCGCGCCCCGCGTCCCCGGATGAACAGCCACACCAGAGGAATGCCGACGGCCGCGTTCAGCAGGCCGAGCAGCAGGAAGGACGCGTGCCAGTCGAAGCGGTAGACGAGGTAGGTGACCATCGGCAGCCCGGCCGCCGTGCCCAGCGAGACGCCCATGGAACTGACCGCGTTGGGCTTTCCCGCCCGCTCGGGCGGGAAGTGCTCGCGCACGTACATCGTCTTCAGCGAGAACAGCGGGCCCTCGCTCGCCCCCAGCAGCGCCCGGCACACCACCAGCACGAGCGCGCCGGAGGCGTACGGGGAGACGACGGTCAGCAGCGCCCACAGGCCGACGCTGACGAACAGGCCGCGCCGCACCCCGAGCACCGTCTCGTACAGCGGCGTCAGGAAGAAGGCGGCGATGCCGTAGCCGGCCAGGAACAGGGTGGTCAGGGCGCCCTGGGCGACGGTGTCCCCGGTGATGCCGAAGTGGTCGGTGAACGCCTTGTCCGTGACGAGCACGGAGACGTTCACCCGGTCCACGTAGCTGATCAGGACGATCACCAGCAGGCTCAGGACGCCCGGCCACCGCCGTACGGCGGCTGCCCCCGTCATGCGACCGGGTCCGCCGTGGCCGCCTTGGACTGCTGCCGGGCCTGCGCCTGGTACAGGCGGCGCAGCCGGACCACGCCCAGGTCGTGCTGGTAGAGGTTCTCCTGCTGATCGGCGTCGGCGGGCATGGCCTCCAGCATCACCCGGTCCTGCTCCAGCACCTCCCAGTGGCGCTCCTCGATGAGGGTCCTGTACAGGAAGTGCCAGGTGTCGCGCTGCCAGCCGGAGACGTTGCGGTAGCGCCAGAAGAAGACCCCGGTGCGCCCGGCGTCCACCGGGCAGGCCATGCCGACGATGCCGAACGGGCCGCCCGGGCCGGCCGACGGCGGGTACGGGATGGACAGGTCCACCCAGTCGACGCCGGGGCGGCACAGCTCGACCCAGTCGAAGTTGACGCCGCGCTGGCCGGTCTTCTCGAAGAAGTAGCCCCGGTCGGTCTCGCGGATGCGGAACTTGGCCGTGGTGTCGCCGTCGTACATGGTGTGCGACTCGTGGTGCAGGAACGCGCCGTGCATCGGGTCGAGCAGGTTCTCCATGGCGAAGCGCCACGGCACGTTCCACTCGGCGTAGCACAGGATCGCGGAGACGTCGGGGTCCGTGAGCGGTTCGGGCAGGGTCAGGTCGACCGGCTCGGGGGGCTCCTCGTCGCCGAAATAGGCGAGGATCGCGCCGCCGACCTCGCGCCCCGGCAGGGGGGTGACGAGCCGCTTGCCCTCCAGGTTGCAGCCGGGCAGGCCGGGCACGGAGGTGACGGTGCCGTCGCCGTCGACCTCGACGCCGTGGTACCAGCAGGCGACGCGGTCGCCGAGGTGCTTGCCGAGGGAGAGGGGGGCACCGCGGTGCGGGCAGCGGTCGGCGAGCATCGACAGGGTGCCGTCGGCCCGGCGGAACAGCAGCCAGTTCTCGCCGAGCGCGGTGACCTTGCGCAGGCCGCCGGGCTCGACGAAGCGGGAGGGCACCACGGGGTGCCACTGGTTGCGCAGGCCGTGGGCGTAGATGTGCTCGGCACTGTCACGGGTGGTGAGGGTCATGTCAGGCTCCCAGGCGGTGCATCTCGGCGCGGAAGGTGTCCTCGGTCCACGGCTCGCCGCCGGGGGTGTGGACCTGGCGGGCGTTGAGCCCGGCCACGACGTCGGCCAGTTCATGGCCGTCGTTCGTGAAGATCTCCTCCAGGGTGCGGGCGAGCTTCAGCTCGTACGGGGTGGGTTCGTGGTCCCGGCTCTGGTGCGGGTCGAGGTACGGCCAGGTGGCGGTGGTCATGGATCTCTCGCTCTCCGTACGGGTCACAGGTCCAGGACGAGGCGGTCGGAGGCGCACCGGGAGACGCAGATCATCATCGTCTCGCCGGCGGCGCGCTCGGCCTCGCTGAGCAGGTGGTCGCGGTGGTCGGGGGTGCCGGAAAGGACGCGGGTCTCGCAGGAGCCGCAGATGCCGTCGCGGCAGGAGGAGGTGACGGTCAGGCCCGCGTTCTCGGCGGCTTGGAGGATGGAGGTGCCGGCGTCGACGGTCAGGGTCACACCCGAGGTGCGGCACTCGACCTCGAAGGCGGTGTCGTCGCCGTCGCGTGCGACGGCCGCCGGCGCGGCGAACCGTTCGACACGCAGCCGACCGGGAGGGCAGGCCGCTTCGGCGGCCTGGAGCAGCGGCTCGGGGCCGCAGCAGTAGACCAGGGCGTCGTCCGGCAGGTCCCGCAGGGCGGCCGCCAGGTCGATGTGGCCCTGCTCGTCCTGGGGTACGACAGTGACCTCGCCGCCGGTCAGCGCGGCCAGTTCGGCGCCGAACGCCATGGTGGCGCGGGACCTGCCGCCGTGCACGAGCCGGTAGGGAACGCCGTCCCGGTCGGCCTGGCGGGCCATGGCCAGGATCGGGGTGATGCCGATGCCGCCGGCGAGGAAGACGTAGAAGGGGGCGGGCTCCAGGGCGAAGTGGTTGCGCGGACCGAGGGCGCGGACGCGCTGGCCGGGGCGCAGCTTGGTGTGCACGTGCCGTGAACCGCCGCGCGAGGACGGCTCGTCGAGGATGCCCAGGCGGTAGGTGGTGGCGTCGGCGGGGTCGCCGCACAGGCTGTACTGGCGGACGTGGCCGCCCACGTGCAGGTCGATGTGGGCGCCCGGGGCCCAGGCGGGCAGCGGCTTGCCGTCGGGGTGGACCAGGTCGACGGAGAGGACGCCGTCCGCCTCCCAGGTCATACGGCGGACGAGAAGGTCGAGTTCGTGCTCGCGGTCGGCGGTCATGGTGGCCTCCCTACGCGGTGGTGGGGATCGAGACGGGCGGGGTGAAGGGGTGCTTCATCGGGCCGAGCGCGTCGAGGTCGACCTCGACGAGGGTCGGGCCGTCGGAGGCGAGGGCGGCCCGCAGGACCGGTGCGGCGTCCGACTCGGCCGCGATGCGCGCGTACGGCAGGGCGCAGGCGGCGGCCAGTGGGGCGAAGTCGGGGGTGAACAGGTCCACGCCGGAGCGGCGTTCGCTGTACTTGTCCTGCATGTTGCGCAGCACCCCGTACCCGCCGTCGTTGAAGACGACGAGGGTCAGGCGGGGGCGTTCCTGGGCGACGGTGAGCAGTTCGCCGAGGTGGACGGCGAGCCCGCCGTCGCCGGCGATGACGACGGTCGGCTCGTCGGGCCGGGCGAGCGCGGCGCCGATGCCCATGCCGAGGCCCTGGCCGATGCCGCCGCCGCGCGGGAAGACGTTGGCGCGCGGGTCGTGGATCGGCAGGAGCCGGTTGCCCCAGGACGAGGAGGGGATGGTGACGTCGCGGGCGACGACGGCGCCGCGCGGCAGGGCGGCGGCGAGCGCGTCGCACACGGCGGCCTGGGGGCCGATGCCCTCGTGCAGGGCGGCGCGGACGTCCTCGCGGACGGCCCTGACGCGGGCCGACCAGTCGGCGTCGGCGCGTACGGCGCCCTCGGCCAGCACGGGCAGGACGGCGGCGGCGTCGCCGTGCAGCGCGTGGCGCACCGGGTACGCCCGGCCGAGCGCGGCCGCATCGAGGTCGATCTGAATGTGCGCGGCGGGCAGCTTCAGCGTGTAGTCGGCGGTCTCGTTGGAGCGGAAGTGGGTGCCGATGGTGAGGAGGACGTCGGCGTCGGCGAGCAGGGCGCGGACGGGTGGGGTGGTGGCGAAGTTGCCGATGACCAGCGGGTGGTCCTCGGGGACGCTGCCGCGGCCGGAGTTGGAGGTGAGCAGGCCGGCGCCGGTGGCCTCCAGCAGGGCGAGCAGCTGCGCGCGGGCGGTGGTGGCGCCGCCGCCCGCCCAGATCAGCGGGCGCCGGGCGGAGGCCAGCAGCGCGCGGGCGACGGCGAGGACCGCGGGGTCGGGCACCGGCGCGGTGGCGGCCGGGACCGGTGCGCCGTCGTCGTGCTGGGCGGCGTACTGCAGGTCGATGGGCCACTCGATGCTGGCGGGGCCGCCGGGCGCGGGGAGCGCGGCGGCCGTCGCCTCGCGCAGCAGCCGCCCTGCGTCGCGCGCGGAGGTGACGGTGGCCGCGTGCGCCGAGACGGCCCTGAGCATGCCCAGCTGGTCCTTGGTCTCGTGGATGAAGCCGCGCCCGCTGCCCAGGTGGGCGGAGTCCACCTGGCCGGTGACGTGCAGGACGGCCGTCCCCGCCGACAGGGACTCGATGAGGGAGCCGGCCGCGTTGCCGGCGCCGGTGCCGGTGGAGGTCAGGGCGCAGCCGATGGAGCCGCGGGCCCGGCCGTAGCCGTCGGCAGCGTTGACGGCGGTGGCCTCGTGGCGCACCGGCACGAACCGCAGTTCGCGGTCGACCGCCTCGACGAGCGGCAGGTTGTGCACCGAGACGATGCCGAAGACGGTGTCGATGCCGAGGGACTTCAGATGGGCGACGAGGAGATCGCCTCCGTTGTCGTACTGCCCGTGGTGCATGGCAAGGCTCCTCAGAGGATGCCGCGGCCGACTCCGCCGCAGACGTCGATGCTGGTTCCGGGGATGTAGGAGGCGCGCGGGGAGAGCAGCGCGACGACGGCGTAGGCGACCTCCTCGGCGCGGCCGAGGCGGCCCAGCGCGATGCCGCGGGCGGCGGCCAGTTCGGCCTGCCACTCCTCATAGGTCAGGCCGCTGTCCGCGGCGGCGTGCCGGCGGGTCCACTGACCGGTGTCGATCAGGCCGAGGCAGACGGAGTTGACGCGGATGCCCTCGGCGGCGAGTTCCCGGGCGAGGGACGTGGAGAGGTTGAGGATGCCGGCGCGGGCGGCGCTGGTGGTGATCAGCCGGGTCTCGGGCTGCTTGGCGAGCACCGCGTTGATGTTGACGATCGAGGCGGCGTCCGAGGCGCGCAAGTAACCCCTGGTCGCGGCAAGGGGGTTGAGCACGCCGGCGAACTTCAGCTCCAGTTCGTCGCGCCAGTCCTCGGCGGTGGTGTCGTCCAGGCGTTTCATGCGGGACTGGCCCGCGTTGTTGACCAGGCCGTCGAGGCGGCCGCCGAAGTGGGCGGCGGCGGCGTCGGTGAAGCGGCGCACCGCGTCGGCGTCGCGGACGTCGCAGACACCGGTGAACAGCCGGTCGCCTCCGGCGCCGAGCCGGGCGGCGGCCTTGGCGAGACGGTCGCCGTCACGCCCGCAGGTGGCGACGCGGGCGCCTTCGCCGAGCAGGGCGCGGACCGTGGCCAGGCCGACGCCGGAACTGCCTCCGGTGACCAGTACCGTGCGGTCGGCGAGGCCGAGATCCATGACGTACTCCTTGCTGACAGATCCAGTGGTGCGGGTGGGGGTCAGTGCATGGTGAATCCGCCGTTGACGGCGATCACCTGTCCGGTCAGGTAGCGGGACTCCTCGCCGAGCAGGAAGGAGACCAGGCCCAGGAGGTCCTCGGGCTGCTGCGGCCGGGAGATCGCCCGGTTCGTGGCGTACAGCGCGTGGCGCTCGGCCGGGACGGTCTCGGTGGCCTCGACCTCGGTGAGGCCGGGGGCGACGGCGTTGACGGTGATGCCCCGCTCCCCCAGCTCACGGGCCATGCCCCGGGTCAGGGCGATGACCGCGCCCTTGGAGGCGATGTAGTGGGCCAGGCGCGGCGAGCCGTACAGGGCGGCGTCGGAGGCGAGGTTGACGATCCGGCCGGGGCGGGACATCAGCGGCAGCAGGTGTTTGGCGACGAGCCAGGGCCCGCGGGCGTTGACGGCCATGAGCCGGTCCCACACCTCGACGTCGATGTCCTGGAACTCCTTGCCGCCCACCCCGTTGGCCCGGGCCGCGTTGTTGACCCGGCCGTACACCGGTCCGCGGGCGGCCAGCCGGCCGGCGAGCGCGGCGACCGAGGCGGGGTCGGCGACGTCCAGCGGTACAAAGTCCGCTTCGCCGCCCGCCGCGCGGATCGCCTCGGCGGTCCGCTCCCCCCACGCGGCGTTCAGCTCGGCGACCACGACCCGGAACCCGTCCGCCGCCGCCCGGCGGGCCATGGCCTCCCCCAGGCCACGGCCCGCCCCCGTCACGACGACGGTGCGCCCGGCGGACGTCTCAGTCACGGGTGACGCCGTGCAGCGGCGAGTATTCGGGGTAGGTCGGCACCTGCGGCTTCTGCGTGCCGATGATCACGCAGAACAGCGCGTCGGTGTCGCCCTCGTTCTTCAGCGAGCGGGTGACACCGGCCGGCACCACGATCATGTCGCGGTAGCCGAGGGTGCGGTACTCCACCTCGTCGGGGCCGCGGTGGATGCCGACGCGCACCTTGCCCTCCAGGACGAAGAACGCCTCCTCCACGTCGTGGTGGGTGTGCGCGGGGCCCTCGGCGCCGGGCGGCAGCAGCATGTTGGAGAAGGTGAAGCCGCCGGAGGGGATGATCCGGTTGTCGTTCTCGTGGTTGCCGGTGGCGCCGGAGCCGACGTAGCGGATCTGCGCCCGCCGGTACTGCGGGCCGGCCTTCTCCTGGAAGGCGAGGGTGTTCCAGTCGGGCTCGCGGGAGTCCTTGGTGGCGATCAGGGAGTCGGTGTACTTGGCGAGGTCGCCGCCGTTGTCGTACTCGGTGGTGGTCAAAGGCATGGTGTGTCAGTCCTTGTCGTGGGTGGTGCGGTGGTCGGTGGCGATGTGCAGGTGGGACAGCAGCCAGGCGTTGACACGCTCGGGCTGTTCCTGGTTGGCCAGGTGACCGGCGTCCTTGACGATCACGTACGCGGTCCGGTGCAGACCGCCGGCCAAGACCTGTGAGCTGTCGGGACCGGTGATCCGGTCCTTGTCGCCGCACAGGACGAGGGTGGGCGCGGTGACGCGGTCAAGTTCCCCGCGCAGGTCGGTGGCGGCCATGGCCTCGGCGGCGTAGCCGTAGCCGGGCAGGCGGATCGCGGCGGCCATGGTGGCGGTGACGCGTTCGACCAGCTCGGCGGGCGCGTCGGCGGACACCAGGCGCGGGCCGCGGGCCGCAGCGAACGCCTCGGGGCCGGTCCGGGCCAGTTCGGCGGCGCGGGCGCGCATCCCGGCGGCCTTGTCCGGGTCGGTGCCGGAGCCGGGTGTGGAGCCGCAGACCATCAGGGACTCCACGAGGTCCGGGTGGCGTACGGCGAGCCGCAGGGCGATGACGCCGCCCCAGGAGACGCCGAGGACGTGGGCGCTGCCGCCGCGCGCGCGGATGACGTCGGCGGCGGCGTCGGCGTAGTCGTCCATCGTCAGCGGCCCGTCCGGGTCGGCGGACTCGGCATATCCGGGGGCGTCCCAGGCGACGACCCGGAAGTGTGTGCTCAGGGCCGCGAGCTGGGGGGTGAAGGCGGCGGCGGAGGAGCCGATGCCGTGGAGGCACAGCAGCAAGGGGCCGCCCTCGCCTGCTTCCTCCAGGTGGAGGCCGCCGATGTCGTAGGCGCTCACAGGATCTGCCCCGTCCGGCCGGCGAGCGCGGCGAGCGAGCGCAGCACCGCGTACGGGACGACCTGGCTGGTCGCGGGGTTGGCGGCGTCGGGCAGGTGGCGTACCTCGAAGCGGTAGGAGCCGTGCGCGCCGCTCGCCTCGATCACGTGGGAGGTGTGCCGGGCCGCCGGGTCGGCGACGACGCGGACGCGCACCGCGTCGGGGTCACCGACGGCGAGGGCCACGGAGGCGGCCACGTTGGTCGACTTGGGGAACTTCGCCGGGACGTCCCGGGCGGTGCCCGCCATCACCTCCACCGGCCCGCCGGCCGACCGCATCCGGGCCAGCAACTCCTCGTCCATCCAGGGCTGTTCGAGGGTGGAGGGCAGCTTGGTGGTGGTCAGGCGCACGGTGTCCAGGGGGCCCATGGCGCGTACGGCCTGCAGCAGGTCGAGGCCGCCGACGGCGCCGCCGGTGAAGTAGACGCGGCCGGGTCCGGTGTGCAGCAGCCGCTTGGCGAGGTCGTCGTCGGTGAGGGCGCCGGTGGAGGCGACGAGCAGGTCGGTGCCGGAGGCGAGGATCGCCTCGCCCCACTCGCGCACGACGCCCTGCCCGGCGGCCTCCACGATCAGGTCGCAGTGGTCCAGGGCCTGCTCGACGGTGTACTGCGGGACGGGCGCGGAGTCCCCGAGGGGCCGGTTGTCGACCACGCACACCAGCTCGGCGCCGGGGATCTCGCCCGCGGCGAGGGCGCCGCCGACGACGCGGCCGATGGCGCCCCAGCCGATCAGGCCGACGCGGCGCGGGGTGGGGCTGCTCATGCGGGGACTCCTTCGGCGTCGAGGGGCCAGGCGACGGGGCTGCCGTCGGGGGTGCCCGCCATGTGGGCGCGGATCAGCTTGGACGGCGGCCCGGCGGTGCCCCACACGTCCGACAGTTCGGGGGTGCGCCGCCACACCTTGCAGATCCAGGTGTCCTCGACGACCTGGGCGACCTCGGAGGTGTACTCGCACACCAGGCCGGTGGGGTCGGTGAAGTAGGAGAAGGTGTTGTTGCCGGGCCCGTGCCGTCCGGGCCCCCACTGCGGAGTGATGCCGTGGTGGCGCAGGCGGCCGAGGCCGCGCATGAAGTGGTCGACGGAACTCATCTCGTACGCCACGTGGTTGAGGGACACCCAGGGCGCCTGGTTGAAGGCGATGCAGTGGTGGTCGGTGTTGCAGCGCAGGAACGCCATCTGGTGCTCGGACCAGTCCGAGACCCGCATGCCGAGCACGTCCCGGTAGAAGGCCACCGAGGCGTCGATGTCGGGGGTGTTGAGCACGGCGTGGGTGACACCGACCGGCACGGCGGCGTCGCGTCCGCGGGCCGCGACCGCCCAGGTCTCGGCGGACAGTTCGATCAGCCGGCCGTCGATGTCGTGGAACCGCAGCCCGTAGCCGCCGCCCACCTGGTCGAGCGGTCCGGGTCCGGTGACCGGGGTGATGCCCCGCGCCTGGAGGCGGCGGGCCGCCTCGTCGATCTCGGCGGGGGTGGCGACGGCGAAGGCGAGCCGTCCGAGGCCGATCCGGTCGGCGCGGGTGAGCTGCAGGGCGTGGTGTTCCTCGCCGGTGCCGCGCAGCCAGCTCGCGCTGTGCTCGGCCTCGACGACCTCCAGTCCCCACACCTCCTCGTAGAAGTCGGTGGCCTCGGCGAAGTGCGGGGTGAGCAGTTCCACCGAGCGCAGGGCGCGCAGGCGGGCGATCGGCGGACGAGGGGGGTGTGTCATGGTGTGGGTCTCCGGGGGTGCGTCAGTCGGCCCAGGGCAGGGGGGTGGTGTCGGTGCCCCAGTACAGGGACTTCTGCCGCTGGTAGGCGCGGATGAGGTCGCGGCCCTTCTCGGTGCCGAGGCCGCTGTCCTTCATTCCGCCGAACGGGGTGGAGATGGAGAACTGCTTGTAGGTGTTGATCCAGACGGTGCCGGCGTCGATACGGCGGGCCGGCCGCCAGGCGGCGCGGGCGTCGCGGGTCCAGATGCCGCAGGCCAGCCCGTACACGCTGGCGTTGGCCTGCCTCACGAGGTCGTCCTCGTCGGCGTAGGGCAGGGCCACGAGGACCGGGCCGAAGATCTCCTCCTGGCACACGCGGGCGGAGTTGGGCAGGCCGTCGATGACGGTCGGCAGGTAGTAGGCGCCGGCGGCGTAGGACGGGCCGTCGGGGACCGCGCCGCCGCACAGGACGCGGCCGCCCTCGGCGCGGGCGAGGTCCACGTAGGCGGCGACCGCGTCGCGGTGCCGGTGGTGCACGAGCGGCGCCACCTGGGTGGCGGGATCGGTGCCCGGCCCCACGCGCAGTTTCCGCACCCGCTCGATCAGTTCACCGAGGAAGGATTCGTACAGCGAGCGGTGGACGAAGAGCCGCGAACCGGCGATGCAGGACTGGCCGCTGGAGGAGAAGATGCCGAACATGACGCCCGCGAGGGCCTGTTCGACGTCGGCGTCCTCCCGGACGATCGTCGGGGACTTGCCGCCGAGTTCGAGTGAGGCGGGCACGAGTTTGTCGGCGGCGGCCCGGGCGATGGAGCGGCCGGTGGCGGTGCCGCCGGTGAAGCCGATGCGCCGCACGAGGGGATGGGTGACGATGGCGTCGCCGACGACACTGCCCTTGCCGGGCAGCACGGACAGCAGCGCGGTCGGCAGCCCCGCCTCGGTGAACGCCTGGTGGACCAGGCGGCCGAAGTCGAGGGAAACCAGCGGCGTCCACTCGGCGGGTTTGAGCAGGACCGCGTTGCCGCCGGCGAGGGCCGGGGCGACCTTCTGCGCGTCGGGGGCGATCGGCGAGTTCCACGGGTTGATCGCGCCGACGACGCCGATCGGCTCGTGCACGCTCATGGTGACGTAGGGGCCGCGGGCGGGGGTGAGGGCGTCCTCGGCGGTCTCCAGCGCGGCGGCCGTGTAACGGAAGGTGCCGGCGGCGCTGAGGGCGAGCGCGCGGGTCTCGGTGAGGGTCTTGCCGGTGTCGGCGGTCTGCAACGCCGACAGCTCGGCGGCGTGTTCCTCGATCAGGTCGGCGATGCGGGTGAGGACACGGGCGCGCTGATGGGGCAGCAGATCGCGCCAGGCGGGCGCGGCCGCGGCGTCGGCGGCGGCGCGGGCCGCTTCGTCGACGTCGGCGGGCGAGGCGGCGTGGACGGTGGTGATCACGGTGCCGTCGGCCGGGTTCACGGTCCGGATCGGCGCGCCCGCGCCGCGCCGGAACCGGCCCGCGATGAGGATCTCGTCGGCTGGGATGCGCGGCATGGCGAAACCTCCGGACAGGGGTGGTACGGGGAGACCTCCGCGGGCGGCCGGCTCCTGGCCGAGCCGCGATGGCGAAGTGCTGGAAATCTAAGGGCTTAAATATCTGGCCCGCAAGGGGTCGCGCCCGACAACTTTTTCCTCCTGCCTGACGACGAACCCTTGACGGCCCCCGTCACACAAGAGGTAGAACCTAAGCGCTAAGAGATTGAGCCCTTACTCAAGAGCCGGTCCCCTCGGGGACGGCAGCACGATCCGCCGGCGCCGGCCGGACCCCGTCCCCACCGTCGTCCCCCTC
>NZ_LR732678.1 GCF_902506575.1 Streptomyces mexicanus
GTCTGATTGCAGTGTTCTGTAATTGTTAATGGCAACGATCCGTACTGTATGTTTTTCCGACTAGCGTAAGTCCAAGCGGCGGTGTCTATATTTTTTTTTTTTAGTTGGGCCGACGCCAACGAAGGTCTATCCGCATGGACACATGGGCAGCGTCAGATGTGTGTAAGAGACGGGGGCCGCGCTGCGGGGGGTGGTCGCCATGTGCGGGCGGGCGGCGTGCGCGACCGGTGTGGGCGCCGGCACGCCCGGCTTGCGCTCGACGGGCGTCCAGTCGGCCCTGCCCGTGATCATCAGCGGGTCGAACATCACCAGGACGCCGGCCAGCAGCAGGAAGGCGAGCGGACCGATCAGCATGGGCGCGAGCAGCGAGGCCGGTGACTCGCCGGCACCGGCGGACGAGCCGTTCAGATGGACGCTGAGGGCCGCCATCCCGGTGTAGTGCATGCCGCTGACCGCGAGCCCCATCACCAGGCTCGCGCCGACGCTCCACAGGAAGCCTCTGACCTGCCCGGCCGCCCACAGGGCCGCTGTCGCCGCGACCACCGCTATGACGACGGAGGCGGCGACCGTGAGGGCGTTGTACTCGAAGGCGCCGTCGAAGCGCATGCCGGCCATGCCCAGGTAGTGCATCGAGGCGACGCCCAGGCCCGTGATCGTGCCGCCGGTGAACAGGGCGGAGCCGGTGGCGCCCCGGTAGCCGACGATGAAGATCCCGACGCCCACCATGACGATGGCCAGGAGCAGGCTCGCGTAGGTCGTCGGCCGGTCGTAGTGGATCGGGGCGCCGTGGATGGTGAAGCCCATCATCGCGATGAAGTGCATCGTCCAGATGCCCGACCCGATCGCCGCCGAGCCCAGGGCGAGCCAGCCGGGGCGCCAGGAGTGGGCGACGCGCAGGGCCCGGGTGGCGCAGCGCAGGCCGAGGGCCCCGCCGAGGCAGGCCATGAGATAGGCCACCAACGGGGTGACGAGCCCGTAGCTGAATCCGTCGACCGTGCCGTGCATGCGCGGCTGCCCTTCCGCCCTGTTGAGTCCCGCAACGTGGTGCCGTCGCCCCCGCCCCTGGACCGCCCCCGCGGTCCGGGTCGACGCAGAGAGTATGACTCCCGCCGGAACGGTCGAACGACTTTCCGGCAAAGAAACACGACCTTGCCGCAGATGTGCGGCACCGGTGAGCGGACTCGGGCAACTCCTTTCAATCCGTGACCACCGCGCGCATGCCCCACATTGTCACCGTGTGCTGCCACTCTGGTGCCGACTGTGATCGCACCACGTGAGGAGCACGCATGCACGCGCGCGTAGTCGCCGCCGCCACCGCCGCCCTGGTGGGCACGACGGTGCTGACGCCCTCCTCCCCGGTCCGTGCGGCCGGCGCCCCGCAGCGCCCCGTGGTGGTCGCTCACCGGGGCGCCTGCACCCATGCCCCGGAGAACACCCTGCCCGCCGTCGACCGGGCGGCTGCCCTCGGCGTCGGCTGGGTGGAGAACGACGTGCAGCGCACCAAGGACGGCGAACTGGTCGTCGTGCACGACGAGAGCCTGAGCCGGACCACGAACGCCGAGCAGGTCTTCCCGCACCGGGCGCCGTGGAAGGTGAAGGACTTCACCGCCGCCGAGATCGCGCGGCTGGACGCGGGCAGCTGGTTCTCCCCGGCGTACGCGGGCACGCGCGTGCCGACGCTGCGGCAGTACCTGCGCCGGGCCGAGCGCGTCCACGAGAGGCTGCTGCTGGAGGTGAAGAACCCGGAGCTGTATCCCGGCATCGAGCGGCAGATTCTGAAGGTGCTGGGCGACGAGGGCTGGCTCGACCGCCGCCACGTGACGGGCCGGCTGATCGTGCAGAGCTTCAGCGCCGGCAGCGTGCGCACCGTGCACGCGCTCGAGCCCGCGGTCGAGACCGCGCTCCTCGGCTCGCCGGCCACCGCGCAGTTGCCCCGGTACGCGGGCTTCGCGGATCTGATCAACCCCTCCTACACCGCGCTGTCGGCCGCGTACGTCTCCGCCGTCCACGCGCTGACCGGCCCGCACGGCAAGCCGATGAAGGTGTTCGCCTGGACGATCGACGACGCCTCCCGGGCCCGGACCGCGGCCGGCTACGGCGTCGACGGCATCATCTCCGACGCGCCGGACACGGTGGGCACGGCCTTGGACGCCGCCTGACCCCGGTGCCGCTCCCGCCCCCTGCCGGCGGTGAAAGCGCAGGTCGCAGGCGTTGTCAGTGGCGGGCCGTACGGTGGTCGCATGAACAGCCCTGAACAGGACGCACACGGCGGGCAGCAGTTGGTGTGGGCCGTGACCGACACCGCCATAGGCCCCCTGCTGCTGGCCGCGACGGCCGACGGCCTGGTCAACGTCGTGTTCCATGCCACGGACGCGGTGCGCGAGCAGGCGCTCGCCCGGCTCGCGTCGCGGCTGGGTGCCACTCCCGTGGAGGAACCCGGCTCCCCGCTGCTGGCGGAGACGATACGCCAGCTGCAGGCGTACCTCGCGGGCCGGCGCCAGGGCTTCGAGCTGCCGCTGGACTGGTCGCTGATCTCCGGCTTCAACCGGCAGGTGCTGCGCGAGCTGGCCTCGGGGGTGCCGTACGGCACGGTCGTCGGGTACGGCGATCTGGCCCGGCGGGTCGGTCAGCCCGGCGCGGCCCAGGCGGTAGGTGTGGCCATGGCGGCCAACCCGCTGCCGGTCGTGGTGCCGTGCCATCGGGTCGTCGAGAGCGACGGCGGCATCGGAGGCTTCGGAGGCGGCCTGGAGACCAAGCGGGCGCTGCTGGCCCTGGAAGGGGTGCTGCCCGAGCCGCTGTTCTGACGTCGGGCCAGGAGTGGTGACCCCGGGTCAAGCGTGTTCTGACGCGGTGGGCTGCCGGTGTTGTGCCGCCGGGCCGCCGGTGTGGTGACGCCAGGACAAGGGTGTGGTGACGCCGGGCCACGGGCGCGGGCGGCGCCCGGCGGGGGGGGGGGGGGGGGGGGGGGGGCGCGGCGGGGGGGGGGGGGGGGGGGGGGGGGGGGGGGGCCCGCCGTCCCCGCACCGCCGTACCGCTCCGGTCGCGGGCCCACCTCACGACACCGCTCGTGACA
>NZ_LR732557.1 GCF_902506575.1 Streptomyces mexicanus
GGGCGGGGGCGGGTGATCGGGAAGGCCGCCGCCAACTCACGTGCTTCGGCGGGGCTGAGCCCGTGGAGCCGCACGACGCCCTCGTGGGCCAGCTTGCCCACGGTGCCGTCCTCGTCGGCATAGCGGGCCAGCATGCGCCGCGCCTGGGCGAGGCGTTCGGCCGCCGCGCTCATGACGGGCGCGGGCCCGGCAGCCGGGTCGGCGGGTGCCCTCGGGGGCTGTCCCTGTCCCATCGCCCTCGGCTCCGTGGTGGCGACACCTCCCGCGGAGGAGGTCCGGCACCGTTTCCGGCGCGACGGCCTCACCCGCAGACCGACGGCGGCGAGTCCGTGGCGCAGCCTGCGCTGCTGCTCATCGCTGGTGAGCCCGAGTCGTACCGCTTCCTGGGCGAAATCCCGGTGACTGACGACGCCGCCCCGAGAAGCCGAGCGCCTCAGCCTCTCGATGACCGACGGCAGTTCAGCCTCAAGAGCGCGCCGTGCGGCCTCGGTCGTTGTGTCCCCACCCATAGTGCCCCCCACTTGAGCGTTCGAGAGCCCGGACATCCGGTGACCGGTCGGCCGGGCACAGACACGACGATAGACCCGGCGCGTTTACACCGTCAACAGATTGCGACTCATTTGTTTACTTGCTTGATTGAGGGTCACTTGACGTCGTCAACAGATAGAGTGAGAGCCTCATCGCAAGCCTCGCCCACCTCCAAGGTCGCCCATGCCTCAGCCCGAACTTCTCCCCGGCACACCCGAGTTCCGCATCAAGCTGCCCAAGGACGGCGGCGAGGCACGCGGACATCTGCTCGCCGAGTTCGGTGGCAACGGCACGTACAAGTTCCTGCTGCGGGAAGGGTCCGTCGTCGCCGCCGAGGCCTGGCCCGGTCTCGGTGACCACGCTCGACGCATCCGGGCGGACCTTCGGGCGAGTGGCATCCTCGTCGACGCCGCACCCGACCCCGACCGTCCGCACGCGCCGCGCCGCTGGGTGACCACTCGGGACATCGAGTGCAACTCCTCCTCTGCCGCCGCCGCGCTCGTGTACGGCTATGACGCCTCCGGCCCCGAGTCCTGGCGCACCGCGGAAGGCCATCCCCTCGCCGACTACCTGTCCACCGGATGGCGCTCTCCGCGCAAGGCATGGCTGGTGCGCGGATCCAACGTCTCCGGGCACAACCTGGTGCGGCAACTGTGGCTGAAGGAAGGGCTGGTCTCCCTCGCGGCCTCGCACCTGCCGCCTCTGGAGGAAACAGACCCCACCAAGAGCACGCTGCGCCGCTTCGTGGAGGAGGCGTACGAAGGCGCGGCCTCGTACAACCAGAAGCGCGGTCTTGTCGACGAGTTGCACGCCTTTCTGACCCAGATGCGCGTCGGCGACACCATCGCCACCATCGCGGACGGGTGGCTGCACGTCGGGCGGATCACCGGCGACGCCGTGCAGGCTTCGTCACCGGGCGGGTTGTCCAATATCCGGCGATCCGTCGCTTGGCTGCCGAAGAGCCATGCCTACGAGGAGCTGCCGGAGGAACTGCAGCAGAAGCTCTCCGTACAGCACGACGTCGTCGACCTCACCGGTGTTCTGGAAGCGCTTGACGAGCTCAGCGCACCGCAGGGCCCCACGACGCCGGCCCCAGGTGAGACGCTGGAGGTGGAGCGGCCGGCGCCGCGTGAGCTGTCGCTGCCGCACATCACCGAGGCCTTCGCGGCCGACCTCCTTGTCCATGACCGTGCCTGGCTCGAGGAGATGCGTGAACTGCTTGTCGACGAACGGCAGCTCGTCCTCTACGGTCCACCCGGCACCGGCAAGACGTATCTGGCGATGAGGCTGGCCGAGTACTTCGGCGGCGGCCCGGAGCAAGTCAAGATCGTGCAGTTCCATCCGTCGTACGCCTACGAGGATTTCTTCGAGGGGTTCCGGCCCCTGGAGGACCCAGAGACGCACGAGGTCGCCTTCAGGCTGACCGCAGGCCCGCTCCGGGAGCTTGCCGATCTCGCCTCGCGTGAGGGGAACAGACACATCCCGCACTTCCTGATCATCGACGAGATCAACCGGGCCAATCTGGCGAAAGTCTTCGGCGAGCTGTACTTCCTTCTCGAATACCGGACGAAGTCAGTCCGTCTCACCTACTCCGGAGACGACTTCGCGCTGCCCCCCAACCTCTTCGTGATCGGCACCATGAACACCGCCGACCGGTCGATCGCCCTGGTGGACGCGGCGATGCGCCGCCGCTTCGCGTTTGTGGAGCTGTCCCCGCGCGCCGAGCCGACCGCCGGCCTGCTCGGCCGCTGGCTCCGCCGCGAGGGCAAGGACCTGGAGCCTGCCCGCCTCCTCGACGCCCTCAACGCCCGCATCGACGAGGCGGACTTCGCCATCGGGCCGTCGTACCTGATGAAGCCGGGCGCCTACCGCGACGGCGGCCTGGAGCGGGTCTGGCGGACGAAGATCCTGCCGCTGCTGGAGGAACACCATTACGGCGAGGGCATCGACGTCGTCGCGCGCTACGGCCTCGACGCCCTGCGTGAACAGCTCCGGTGACGGCGCCCATGAGCGAGGTCTCCCTGCGCGAGTACGGGCCTGCCGTATCCGTCCGGCTGAGCTCCGAGGCCGGGCGTGCTCTGGCCGCTTCGGGAATTCTGCAGAGTGCGGTACCCGACCCGGGCCGGGAAGGACACTGGCTCCTGCGAGCCGGCAGCCGGGTCGGTGCCGTACGCACCTCCGGCGGCACGGTCGTAAGGATTGTGCCCAAGACACCGGTGACCCGGCTCTTCTTCCTGCTCGGGTTCAGCCTCGACCCGGCAGCCGCCTGGCGCGACAGCAAGGAGGGCTCCGTCGACACCGGCGCGTACGACGACGTCGTCCCCGCCCTCGCGCACGCCGTGGAGCGGCAGATCGACGGCGCTCTCCGGCAGGGGGTCCTGCAGGGTTACCGGGAAGTGCAGGAGACCGCACTGGTCATGCGTGGTCGGCTGCGCGAAGCCGAGCAGATCCGACGGCACTTCGGCCGGACACCGCCCGTGGAGATCGCCTACGACGCCTACACCGCCGACACCGCGGAGAACCGCATCCTGCGTGCCGCCACCGAGCGGCTGCTGCGGTTGCCGGACGTACCGGGTGCCGTCCGACGACGGCTTGCCCATCAGCGCGTACGCCTGTGCGACGCCCAGCCGCTGATACGGGGGCAGGAACTTCCGTATTGGCAGCCGTCACGGCTCAACGCGCGGTACGTGCCCGCGCTTCGGCTCGCCGAGGCCGTCCTGCGCGGCACCTCCCCGGAGCACCGGCCGGCCGGAGCCGACCCACTCACGGTGGACGGCTTCCTCCTGGACATGAACAAACTGTTCGAGGACTTCGTCACGGTGGCGCTGCGCGAGGCTCTTCGGGAGCACGGACTGACCGCCCGCCTGCAGGACCCCCATCACCTCGACATGGCCCGTCTCGTGCGGATACGTCCGGACCTCGTCGTGCGGAGCGGTGACGGCCGTACTCCGCTCGCCGTCGTCGACGCCAAGTACAAGGTGGAGAAGGGCGACGGTCTTCCCCACGCGGACCTCTACCAGGCTCTCACCTACGCCACGGTGCTCGGCCTGCGTGAGGCGCATCTGGTGTACGCGGCCGGGCGCCGGCCCGAACGGTTCCATGAGGTGCGCGGAACGGTGGGAAGGGACGGACGAGGGATGCGCCTCTACCAGCACAGCCTCGACCTCTCCCGAGAACCGGCGCAGCTCCTGACCAGCCTCCGGCAGATCGCCGGACGGCTGGCCGGGGACGCCGGCCACATGTGATCCTCAAGAACCGTCAGCAGAAAGGAAGAGACGTCATGCCCCGGCTCGCCTTCGCCCAAAGCTTCTGGGACGGCTACGACACCCTGGAGAAGCCGATCCGAGCCGGAGTACGCAAGGCCATGGCGAAGTTCCAGGCCATGAGCGTCGCCGAGCTCAACGCGGACAAAGGTCTGCACCTCGAATCCGTGGAGAACGCCCGCGACTCGCGCATGCGTACCATTCGCATCACTGACTTCTGGAGGGGCGTCGTCCTCGCCCCCGACGACGGCAGCGACACATTCCTCCTGGTCAACGTCCTGCCGCACGACGATGCCTACACCTGGGCGGCCAAGCGCCTGTACAGCGCGAACTCGGCCACCCGGGCCCTGGAGGTGCGCAACGCCGTCGCCCTGGACGAGCTCACACCGCTGTACGAAACGGCCGCACGCAACGCACCCCGACTGCTGTTCGCGGATGTCTCCGACGGCACTCTGCGCGAACTCGGTATCGACGACCAGGTTCTGCGCGCCGCCCGCTCCATAGTGGACAAGGCGCAACTGGAGGCGTTCGCCACGCTCCTGCCGGAGGACCAACTGGAGGTGCTCCAGTACCTCGCTGAGGGATTCAGCCCCGACGAGGTCTACCGGGACGTCGTGGCCGTCCGCCGCCCCGCCGACGCGCCCGCCGAACCTGTCGAGGACCTGGCCACGGTGATCGCCAACACGTCGGCGCGTATCCGACTGGTCACCGGACCGCAGGAGCTGGAAGAGATCCTGGTAAAGCCCTTCGCGGCCTGGAGGGTGTTCCTTCACCCCTCCCAGCGGCGCGTCGCCTACCGCGCCTCGTACGGCGGTCCCGTCCAGGTCACGGGCGGACCTGGTACCGGCAAGACCGTGGCGGCCCTGCACCGGGTCAAGCACCTGCTCGGCCGCTCCGACGACGGCCGCATCCTCCTCACCACTTACACGAACGCGCTCGCCACGGGACTGCGTGACATGCTCGGTCTCCTGCTCGACGAGGACGAGAAACTGCTGGCGCGGGTGGATGTGACAACGGTCGACGCTTTCGCTCATGGCATCGTGCGCGCCGACTCGGCTGCAGCGCCCAAGCCCCTCGGAGACCGGGAGCAGCGGCAGTTGTGGGAGAAGGCGGTCAAGCAGCTGGATCTGCCGTTCAGCGCCCAGTTCCTGGCCCAGGAGTACCGGCACGTCATCCTCGGTCAGAACCTGCGCGATCTCGACGCCTACCTCGGCGCGAGCCGCCGGGGCCGCGGAACCGGTCTTGGTCCCACGCGCCGTCGGGAGGTGTGGAGAGCCGTGGAGCGGTTCGAGCACTTCCTGCGCAGCCGCGGCGCGACGACGCACCTGCGCATCTGCGCCCGCGCAGCGGAACTCCTCGCCGACGGCCCGGCCCCGTACGCCCATGTCGTCGTCGACGAGGCACAGGACCTGCACCCCGCGCAGTGGCGTGTGCTGCGGGCCGCCGTCACCCCCGGCCCGGACGACCTGTTCGTCACCGGCGACCCGCATCAGCGGATCTACGACTCCCGGGTTTCGCTCGGCTCGTTGGGCATCAGCACGACCGGCCGGAGCTTCCGGCTGCGCGTCAACTACCGGTCCACCGAGGAAATCCTCGCTTGGTCGGCCCGTCTCCTCGCACCCGTCGACGTCGAAGCGCTGGAGGGCGAGGGAACGGACTCGCTGGCCGGGTACCGCTCGCTGCTCCACGGTCACCGGCCCCAGGTGCAGGGGTACGCCACTCGGCAGGAGGAGACCGAGGCGCTGGTGGAGCGGGTCCGGACGCTGCTCGCCGAGGGCCTCGCACCGCACGAGATCGGCGTGTGCGCGCGCTTCAACCTCTCCCTGGACGCGGCCGAAGACAAACTGAAGGCCGCCGGCGTCCCCGTGCTGCGGGTCAAAGGTCAGGTCGCGCAGGGGTCCGAGGGCGTGCGACTTGCAACGATGCACGCGATGAAGGGGCTGGAATTCCGCGCAGTGTCCGTGCTCGGTGTTGCCGAAGGCTCCGTTCCGTTCAGTCGTGAGATCACCCCGCGGGAGGCGGACCCTCTTCAGCACGAGGCCGACCTTCTCCGTGAGCGCTGTCTGCTCTTCGTCGCCTGCACACGTGCTCGCGAAACCCTGAGCGTGTCATGGAGCGGGACGGCCAGCCCGTTCCTTTCGCACCTCAGCTGATCGACCGCACGGCCCTGGTCCCACCTTCCGGTGCCAGGGCACCGGTCGCGAGCCCGTCGCGGGCCACCTCGGCAAGCTGCCGGCTCAGCTCGTCGACCTTACGCATTCCCTCCTCGAACTCGGCCAGGGCCCGGAAGGCAGAACCATATCGGCGCTGATCGTCGATGCCCATGCGCGGGATGCGTGCGCCCTTGCCGTCGAAGCGGTACGTGCCGCTCGCGCTCGTGGACCTGCGGGCGTTGGCAGAGCTGCGCAGGAAACCCTGCAGATAGTCCGTGTCGAGCTGCTCGCTCGCCGAGACCGGCTGCTGACCGTCATACGCCACGAGCCCGGCACGGGCCAGATCCGCGACGCTGGTGGTGGCGCCGTCCAGCGAACCCGGCCCGCCGCCCGCAGCGAGCTCGGGCAGCAAGGAGGCCAGTCGACGGATCCGGTCCTCCAGCTCCTTGCGCAGGGCCGCGTACTCGCCGGGGTAGTCGCGACACCGGGGGCGGAGATGGCTCCCGGGTGTCAGATCCACCGTGTCGTCGAGGAGCTGAATCAGGGGTACGTCGACAACCTGGTCAGGACGTGGTTCCAGGTCCCCGTCGGGACTGTTGTCCGTCAAGTCGACCATGCGCACCGTGCGATGGGAGTCCGCTGCTCCCGTGTTCTCTGGACGTTGCAGACACCACAGGTGGACAGGCAGAGCGTGCGAGGTCGCCGTACCCGGGGGGAGGGCGACGATCTGCCGCACGATACCCCGGCGTACGAGCTCCGCTCGGATACGGCGCCCCGCCTTTCGGTAGGCGACCGAGGCCGGCATCACCATGAGAACGTGGCCGCCGGGCACCGTGTGCGCGTAGGCGTGCTGGAGCCACGCGAGCTCGCCTTCGGCCTTGGACGGTGTGCCGAGGTCCCAACGAGAATCGAGGAGCAGTTCGTCCCGCCCCCACTCGGTCACGCCAGCCGGAGGGTCGCAGACGACGAGGTCAGCCTTGAGGTCCGGCCATTTGTCCGCGCGCAGTGAGTCACCTGCCACGATGTGCACGCCTGTCCGACCCAGAAGGTCTGCACGGAGCTGCGCGAAGCGGGCGCTGTCGGAATCCATCTCCTGTCCGGTGCACCGCGTGCCGGCTTCTGAGGCGACGGACAGGAGCAGCACCCCGATACCGCAGGCGGGATCGAAGACAACGGCGCCGGGCGGCAGTTCGGGAGCGAAGCGGCACACGGCACGCACCACCCGCTCGGGCGTCACCTGGTCGGAGCCGGCACGCCGAGCGGAGTCCATGAACCGTTCGGTCAGTCCGTTCACAAGATCGGCGGGCGAATCCGTTCGTGCGAGCGCCTGCACGCGGTCGACGATGTGGTCCGGCACTGTGATTCCGGTTTCTCCGGACAACAATGCGGCGACCTGGGCCAGGCCCACTATCATCTGCTCCCCGTATACAGCCCGCATGGCCTGCCACAGCTCGACCTCGGGTGAGACCTCCTGCCCCTTACGTTGCCTGTCCAGCCATTCTTGGACCTCTGCGAGCGCGTAGAGCGGGCTGTTCGCGGCGCCTCCCGCGGGCGCGGGAAAGTCGTCATAGCGCCGACGCCAGTTGGAGACGGCAGCCCGGGTGACTCCGGCCAGCCGAGCGATCTCGGCGCCGGTGACCAGCGGCCCGACCGATGAAGCGGCAGTGTCCGTCATGCACCCAGCGTACACGGGTGGGTAATCACCCTCCAGAGGGCGACCTGTTGACAACGCACACAGACCGTCTGTCCTCCGCACTCACAAGTACACGATCCTGGCTCTCACCGGCGCGGCGCCGCCGGCCTGTCCGTGCAGGCGCGTCGGCAATCCATGTGCGCGGCTCAGCGGGCACCACGCGCCCTCCCCGGCTGGGCACAGTGCCCGCTGGTCCGTCGGACAGCACCTACCCCCGCGCCAGCGACCCGTCCTGCGGCCCCGCCGGGCGGTGGGGCGCGGCGGGGGTCTCGCGGCTCACCTCGTGCTCGTGGCCGCCGGGGCCGGGCAGGGGTTTGAGGTCGACCTGGATGCGGTGGGTGGAGTCGTGGCTGACCGAGCCGCCGAGCCGGGCCTCGACCACGCCCAGGCGCAGGCCCGCGCCGCCCTCGCCGGCCCGGTGGAACTGGACCGCGAACTCCAGGCTCACCTTCTCCACGGTGAACCGCCAGTCGCTGCGTGCCCCTTCGGCCTGGGCCCGCGCGAGTTCCGCGCGGACCGTGCCGATGGCCTCCGCCAGACCGATCGGTGCGGCGTCGCTCATGTCAACCCCCCGATGTTTTCCGTCGATCGGCCGGTCCGATCTCCGTCAGGAGTCTAGGGACCGGAGAGGCCCGCGCGTAGGGTGAGACAGCATGGGGGAGCTGCGTGCGGACTGGAGACTCAGGGTGCGGCGGGGCGACGCGCACGGCCCCGTCTGTGGTGCCGGCGTGCTCGTCGACCAGCACACGGCGCTGACGTGCGCCCATGTGGTGCGCGATCCGAGGGCCGTGATGTGGCTGGAATTCGCCGAGAACGGTGAGCTGGAGCCGGTCGCCGCGCGCGTGCCGCCCGGCGGCTGGCTGCCCGACGCTCCGGGCGGCGGCGAGGACGTCGCCGTGCTGCGGCTGGACAGTCCGCGCCCGCGGGCGCGCCCCGCCCCGCCGGACCGGCGCCTGAGCGTCGGCGCGGAGGTGTTCACCACCGGTTACGCGGAGGCCTTCGACGACGGCGTGACGCTGTGGGGCCGTATCGGTGGCGTCAGCGGCGAGCGGGTGCAGCTCGACGCCCGTACCAAGGCGGAGGTGGTGCGGGCGGGGTTCAGCGGCGCCGGCGTGTGCACCCGGCCGACGGAGGACCGGCCCACCCGGGTGGTGGGCCTCGTCGTCAGCTGGCGCGGTGACACGCGCGCCCCGCTGCCCGAGGACAGCCGGATCGCCTTCTCGTATCTGGTGCCCGTGCGGCGGATCGCCGAACTGTCCCCGGTCGTCGCCGGGTTGAGCGACCCGGCGGCCTGGGACCGCCCCTTCGAGGACCGGGTGCGGCGATGGTTCGCCGATCCGGACGAGGGTCCGGTGAAGGTGTCGGTGGTGCCGCCGGGCAGCGGCAAGGAGCGCTCGCTGCGCCACCTGGGCCACCTCGCCGACGTCGTCCACCGCGGCGGCGGCAGCAGGCCGGACCTCGCCGACCACGCCCTGCGCCACGTGCCCTACCCGCCCGGCGCCTACCTGGCGTACTGGGACTGGCTGTGCGGTACCAGGCCCCGGCCGGCGCGGGCGGCCGAGCAGGCTCCCGTGCGGCCCGTGACCGTGCTCGTGGACGGCGTGGACGCCGAGCCCGAGCCCGGCTTGCTGATCGACCTCCTGCAGCGGTTACGGACGCTGCGCTTCCGGCAGTTCCTGGTCTTCCGCCACGAGGGCGGCACCGGCTGGGCGGCCGCCCGCGACCGGCTGCTGCGGCCGGCGCTGCTCGACCACGCCGACACGCTCCTCGACCGGCTGCACCACGCGGAGTTCAGCCGGGCGATCCGCCGCGGTGTCGTGGACAGCGCCTCCCTGAGCGCCGCCACCCAGACGGCGGACGTGCGCCGGGCCGAGCGCCGCCGGATCGAGGCGCTCACGGACCCGCAGGAGCAGCTCGGCGCCCTGCACCGGCTGCTGGGATCCCTGCGCGCCGACCTGAGCCGCCATGCGGACCGGTGAGGCACCGCCCCGCCCGGCCCGCGCGGGCGGGGCGGCCGCGGGGAGCGAGGAGGAGACGGCGCCCTGCCGGCACCGGCGCTTCGACGGGGCTCCCTGCGGCGGTCCCGTCCTGCCCACCGGCTACTGCGCGGACTGCGGCCGCGCGCAGGACGGACCGGGCCTGCCCGCCCTGCCCGAGGACCCCCGGCAGCTCGGCCCGCGCGACCTGCTCGCGCTGCCCGAGCGCGCGCCCCGCCCGCCCGCGGCACGGCTGATCCGTCCCGAGGGGGCGCTGCGCATCCGTATGGTCTGCTCGGCCGCCGACTGCGGCATCACGCTCGCCCCGCCGTACACGCAGGGGCCGGTGCCGATCAAGGGGTTCTGCCCGGCGTGCGGCGAGCGCTACTCCTACGAGCCGGAGCTGACCGAGGGCGACCTGCTGCGCGACCAGTACCGGATCATGGGCCCGATCGCGCACGGCGGCCAGGGCTGGGTCTACCTCGCCGAGGACACCCACCTCGGCGACGTCGTCGCGGTCAAGGGCCTGCTCAACCGGTACGAGCACGACGGCGCCCGGCTGGCCGACGTCGAACGCCGCAATCTGGTCGCCATCCGGCACCCGCGCATCGTGCAGATCCGCGACTTCGTCGCCCGCAGGGACGACTCCGGCCGGATCACCGGCGGCTACATCGTGATGGACGACGTCGGCGACGGCACCCTCGCCAAGGTCGTCGAGGAGACCCGGCGGGGCGAGCGGGTCCTGGACATCGAGCATGTGGCGGCGTACGGCTGCCAGATCCTGGAGGCCCTGGCCCATCTGCACGCCGGTGGCGAGAAGGTGTTCGTCTACGGGGACATGAAGCCGTCGAACGTCGTGCACCACGGGGACGGCGTCAAGGTGATCGACCTGGGCGGCATGCGGGAAGAGGGCCAGACCCGGCCGCCCGCCCACGTCACGCCCGACTACATGGCGCCGGAGACCGCGGCCTCCGGCCTGCCGACCGTCGCCCACGACCTGCACACCGTCGGCGTCACCCTGCGGGAACTGGCCCGCTGGGCCGTCACCGTGGCCCCCGGGCTGGGCACGGCCTCCTTCCGGCACGTCGTCGAGCGCGCCGTCCGCCCCGACCCGCACCGGCGCTTCACCGACGCCCGGGAGATGGCCGGCCAACTGCGCGGCGCGCTCCGGGAGATCAGGGCGCTGCGCGGCAAGAGCGACCCGCCGGAACCCTCCGACTACTTCCGGCCGTCGCCGCATCTGCTGGGCGCCCGCCTCGGCATGGTCCCGGGCATCGAGCACTGGCTGGACCGCCCCCGCCGCGACCGGTACGCGCCGCCGGTGGCCCCGGCCCTGGACCTGGGCGCGCCCACGCCCACCGAGATCGCCGGCTGTCTGCCCGTGCCGAGGCGGTATCCGGGCGATCCGCAGACCGCCCGGTTCGAGGTGAGCAGCGGCTACGACCCGGACCGGCTCCTGGACCAGGAGGACGAAAAACCCCGCTCGGTGGAGATCTGCCTGCACAACGTCCGCGTCCTGCTGGGCCGCAACACCTGGGAGGACCTGCGCCGGGCCGAGGAGGAGCTGGACATCGCCGACTCCATCCCGGGGCCGTCCGCCGTACGCCGCTGGCGGCTGGAGTGGCACCGGGCGCTGGTCGCGCTGCGCCGCGCGGGCCTGTCCGGCGACCCGGGTCCGGTCGCCGTGGCCAAGGCGCACTTCGTGCAGGTCGGCCTCGAACTGCCCGGCGAGTACGCGCCCAAACTGGCCCTGGCCTACTGCACCGAGCGGCTCGGCGACGACGCGGCCGGACCCACCGCCCGGGAGCTGTACGAGGCGGTGTTCGCCCGCAACCCCGCGCACGGCGGCGCCGCACTGGGCCTGGCCCGGCTCGCGCTGCGGCGCGGCGACCGCCGGGCGGCCCTGGACGTGCTCGGCCGGGTCCGGCCCGGCACCCTGGACCACACCGTCGCCCGGATCGCCTCGCTGCGCATCCGCGCGGCCCGGCTGCCCGGTCAGCGGGATCCGCTGCCGGCGCCGGGCGAGGTCGACGCCGCGCTGGCCGAGCTGCGCGGCCTGGTCCGGCTCGGCCCGGGGGCCGGGGAGCCGAGCCTGTCCGAGGACGAGGCGCTGCGGCTGAGCACCGAACTGCACGAGTGGAAACTCGACGCGCTGCACAGCCTGGAGGACCGGCCCGGGCCGGCCGGCGGCGGCACCGGGCGACTGGACGCCCGCCGGCTCAGACGGCTCTCCGGCCCGGAGCGCGCGTTGCGCCGGCAGCTGGAGTCGCACTACCGGCAACTGGCCGTCCGCCACCGCGAGTCGGTGGCCGCCCACGACCACCTGGTGGACCTCATGCACGCCGTACGGCCACAGACCCTGCTGTGAGGGGTGAGGCCGCACGGCGCCCCCGCCGTGCGCAAGCTGCACGGAAGCCGTCCGCAAGCCGTCCGGAAGCCGTGTGGGGGCCGTGTGGGGCCGTACGGAAGCCGTGTGGAGGCGGTCCGGAAGCCGTGTGGCGGCCGTCCGGAAGCCGTAGGGAAGTGAACGAACGCGCAGGGAAGGAGCGGTGACGCCGCACATGAGCAGCAGCCCCACCCGGCCGCCGCAGCCGGGCATCCGCCTGCATGTCGACCTCGACCACGACGTGCGCCCGCACCGCAACGCGAAGATCGAGGCCCATCTGCGGGTCGACGTGGACGCCGACGGCGTGCCCACCGACCTGCCCGCGGTCGAACTCGCCGTGATCATCGCGGTGGACGTCGCCGAGGCCAACCGGGCGGCCGTACGGCACGCTCTGCCGGCCGCGCTGAAGGCCCTGCCCGACCGCATCTCCTTCGCCGTGCTCGGCAGCGGCCCCGAGCCGGTCCTGTGCTATCCGCGCGGCGGCGAGGAGTGGGCCGTCGCCGACCGGGAGCAGCGGCGCCGGGCCGTCTTCGTCACCGGTTCGCTGCCGCTGCACCGCGACGGCCCCCGGCCCGCCGGGTACGCCCCCTGGGTGGCCCGGGCACGGACGCTGCTGGCCGACCGCCCGCTGTCGGTACGCCATCTGGTGCTGATCACCGACGGCAGCAGCGCCGCCCGGGGCACCTCTCGCGCGCTGGCGGACGAACTGGACCGCTGCGCCGGGCAGTTCACCTGCGACGTGTTCGCCGTGGGCGCCGACTGGGACCCGGACCCGCTGCTGACCCTGGCCGAACGGCTGCACGGCAGCGCCGACTTCGCCGACGGCGGTCTCGACCGGTCGATCACGGCCGCCATCCAGCGGCTGCGCCGGGTGCACGCGCCGCTGCTGCCGATCGACGTGACCGTACGGCCCTGTGTGCGCCAGGTCTCGATCAGCGAGAAGGCGCCCCGGCCGCACCGCCTGGGCGGGCTGCCCCAGCCGGGCCGGCCGATCCGGTGGAGCTTTCCCACGTACCAGTGGGAGCAGGGCCGACGCGACTACCTGCTCACCCTGGTCGCCGACGCCGACGGTGACCCGCTGGAGACCACGCTGCAGTTCGCCATGGTCTCCATCGGCCGCCACGTCCACCATCCCGTCGTCGCCCGCTGGCACCTGCCCGAGTCGTCCCCGCCGCAGGCCGCGGCCGGGGCGGACTCCGTCCGCGCCCTCAACGCCACCGGCCGGATGCGCGGCGCGCTGCGCAAGGGGCTCGTCGCCCTGGAGGCCCACCAGCGCCGGGCCGCCGAGGACTGGCTGGGGCAGGCCGCACGGCTCGCCGCGCGGCTGGGCTCGGACTGGGTGCTGGAGGAGATCCGCACAGTGGCCGACGTCGAGGACGCCGCCGCGGGGCGGGTCCGGCTGCGGCCCGTGGACGCCCGCTCCCTCGGCCCGCTGATCCTGCGTGCCGTCTCCGGTCCCGGCTCGCTCCCGGCCGACGCGGTGCTCGCCCGACCGGGCCCGCGCTGCGGCGCGTGCGGCACCCCGGCCGGCGGCGAGGCCCGTTACTGCATCACCTGTGGGGAGAAGCTGCTGTGAGACGGGCACACGCCACCGCGCCGCGGACGGACGGCGCCGGGGGACGGGGAGGAGCCGCGGGACGGGGAGG
>NZ_LR732558.1 GCF_902506575.1 Streptomyces mexicanus
ACCACACCCACCCGCTGCCTCCGGCGAGCACGCTGGTGCTGTTCACCGACGGCCTGATCGAGCGCCGCGGCCAGGACATCGACACCGGGCTGCGGGAGCTGGCCGTGCGCGCCGCGGGCCTGGCCACGGCCCCGCTGGAGCGGATGTGCGACGCGCTGATCACCCGGCAGGACGTGTACGACGACGATGTCGCCCTGCTGGCCCTGCGGATGCCGGACGCCCCTTAGGGGGTCGACTCCGGCCGGGACGGCGGGTCGTGGCCGTCGCCCCGGCCGCCGTCGTCCCCGGGATCGGAGTGCTCGCCGGTGTGCGTCTGGTCCGCGGTGTCCGCGTGCGGGGGCGGGTCGAAGTGGACGGTGATCTTCTCGAAGCCCTTGAAGGACTCCGTGGTCGCGTAGGACCGGTAGGCCCGCTGGTCGCCCGCGCTGAGGTGGACCCGGTCGGTGAACGGGCTCAGCAGGCTGCGCGGCCACAGCCGCATCCACCGCACCGCGGTGATCTCCGCGGTCAGCAGGTACACCAGTGCCCCGAGGTACAGCCAGGCCAGCAGGCCGAGCACGATGCCGAACAGGCCGTAGGTCGCCGTCGCGCCGCGCAGCACATGGCCGACGTAGTACGTGCCGCCCCACAGCAGCACCTGCCAGGCGCACGCGCCGCCCAGCGCCGCCGCGTACGTCGTGCGCAGCGGCAGCCGGCGCCGGATCAGCACCCGGTAGCTGGCCACCAGCAGGGCGGCGTTCAGCACCACCGCCGCGATCACCGCGGCCACGCGCACCCCCACGGCCAGCCGGGCGCCGAACACCCCGGCCGCCGACTCCGCCGCCGTGGACAGCGCCGTGGTCACGCACAGGCCCAGCGCCAGCAGCAACAGGAACTTCAGCCCCTTCAGGCGCGAGCGCAGCGGGTCCGGGCGGGCGTGCCGGGGCACGGCGAAGATCTTGTTCAGGGCGTGCTGGGCGGCCTGGGCGACGTTCAGCGCCCCGTACAGGCTGCCGACCACACCCACCGCCACCGCGACGGTGTTGCCGTGGAAGGAGCGGATGTTGTGCACGATCTGGTCGCCGATCACCGGGAACTCGCGCAGCGCCGAGTTCAGCAGCGCCTGCTGCACCTGGGGGTTGCCGCTGAGCACGGAGCTGAGCACCGCGACCAGGAAGAGCAGCAGCGGGAACAGCGACAGGAAGCCGTAGTAGGTCAGCAGCGCGGCCAGGTAGGCGGCCTGGTCGTCGTAGAACTTGTAGACCACGGCCAGCGGGAGGCCCGCCCAGCGGTGCCGCCGCTGGTAGGCGTCCAGCCGGGCCAGCACGTCCATGCGCTCTCCCACACCGTCGGCCGTGCCTCCGCACGGCACCGGCCGTCATCCCCTCCAGGTGCCCTGGCCTGCGGATTCCATGCGGGCGCCGGGCGCGTCAGGGACGGTCACGAGGTCGCGGCGGGCGGCTGCGGGTCGCGGTCCGACCGGGGCCAGACGTAGGGCAGGTCGTCGGGCACGTCCGGGAAGAGCGGGCGGTAGCAGTCGGGGTCCTTGCGCACCAGCGCCGAGCGGTGACTGCGATGCAGCGCGTCGTCGCCGAGCCACGGCGGCAGCTCCCCCGCGGCGGCCAGCCGCGCCTGGTCCCGTACGGGGCGGCCGGGGCGGTGGGCGGCGAGGCCGGCGACGAGCGAGGCCGCGCAGCTGTCCTGGTGGCCCAGGTCCCGCCACACCCGGCACACCTCCAGCCCGTAGCGCACGAGCGCCTCCTCGTAGCCGGCCCACATGCGCACCGCCGGGTGGTGGCGCCAGCCGTATCCGGGCACCGTCAGGCCGCGCAGCACCTGCAGTGCCTCGACCCGCTGCTTGCCCAGTCTGCGGCGGTCGAGCACGCGCGCGGAGGCGGTGAAGCCGGGGTAGGGCAGGAAGGTCTGCATAACACTGTCCGCGCGGGTCGGGGG
>NZ_LR732679.1 GCF_902506575.1 Streptomyces mexicanus
CTCCTCCTCCTCCCCCCCTCCTTCACCCTCTTCTCCTCCTCCTCCCCGCTCCTCCTCCCCCCTGTCCGCACCCCCTCCGCCCCCCCCTCCTCCCCCGCTCCCCCGCCGTCCTGATCGCCCTCCCCCTCCTGCCCCCCGATGAGCACCACGTCCGCCTCCCCGCGCGCCCCGCGCGCCCACGCCGTCCGCGACAACCTGACCATGCTCCGGCGCAACCTCCTGCACGCGCGCCGCTACCCCTCCCTCACCCTGAACCTCCTGCTCACCCCCGTCGTCCTGCTGCTGCTCTTCGTCTACGTCTTCGGCGACGTGATGAGCGCCGGCATCAACGGCGGCCACGCCGACCGCTCCGACTACGCCGCCTACCTCGTCCCCGGCATCCTGTTCCTGACCGCGGCCATGACCTCGCTGGGCACCGCGGTGTCCGTGGCCACCGACATGACCGAGGGCATCATGGCCCGGTTCCGCACCATGGCGATCTCCCGCGCCTCCGTGCTCATCGGCCATGTGATCGGCAGCGTCATCCAGACGCTGATGGCGCTGGCGCTCGTCCTGGGCATCGGCGTGGCCATCGGCTTCCGGCCCGACGCCACGCCGGTGGAGTGGATCGCCGCGCTCGGCCTGATGGCGCTGGTCAGCCTCGGGCTGACCTGGATCGCGGTCGGCCTCGGCCTGGTGAGCCCCAACGCCGAGGGCGCCAGCAACATGGGCTACCCGCTGGTCATGCTGCCGTTCCTGTCCAGCGCGTTCGTGCCGGTGGACGCCATGCCGGGCTGGTTCCGCTGGTTCGCCGAGTACCAGCCGTTCTCGCCGGCCATCGAGACCCTGCGCGGGCTGCTGCTGGGCACCGGCATCGGCACGAAGAACACCGTGCTGACCCTCGCCTGGTTCGCTGCCCTCGCCCTGGTCGGCTACCTGTGGTCCAAGGCGCGGTTCAACCGCGAGCCGCGGCGGTGAGCTGCCGCAGGGCCTCGGCCCGCAGCTGCGCCCGCGACAGGGCGGCGTACGCCGACTTCGCCTCGGCGTACGCCGCCCTGTCGGCGTCCTCGGCCGCCCGCCGCGAGCGGGACAGCGACAGGGTGGGGAACTCCCGCACCGCCGGCATCCGTTCCGCCAGCGCCAGCAGCCGCACGGCACCGGCCTCCCCCCGGGCCAGTCCCGCGAAGGCCAGCGCCAGCAGCAGCGTGCCGTGCACCGGCAGGTCCACCGGGCCGCCCTCGGCCGCCGCGCCGGACAGCATGCCCACCAGCCGTCCGTGCAGCTCGCCGGCGAGGGCGGCCACCGGCTCCAGCCGTCCGGCCTGGGCGTGCGCCGCCAGGGCGGCCGCGTGCACCTGCAGCACCCAGGGGTCCACGAACGGGTCGTCCGGATACAGCAGGCTGGCCTCCCGCAACTGCTCCACCGCCTGCCGCCACAGCCCGAGCCCGACCTCGGTCAGCCCGCGGGCCAGCGCGATCTCCGCCCGGGCCGGCAGGTCCCCGGAGAAGACCTGCGCGGACTGCGGCGGCCGGTCCGCGGCCGCCTGCCGCAGCCAGTACTCCGCCTCCTCCACCTCGCCGCGCTGCAGGCAGGCCAGTACCAGCGCCCCGTGCACGCCGACCGAGTCCGACAGCTCGCCGAACCGGCCGAACTCGCCGAGCGCGTCCAGCGCGGCCCGCAGATGCCCGTACGCCTCCGCGCCCCGCTCGGACTGCAGGCACAGCTCGCCGAGCCGTCCGTGGCCGAGCAGCAGCAGGACCGGGTTGCCCAAAGGCCGCAGCGCGTCGAGCATCCGCCGGGCGTACTCCAGCGCGCGCTCCGGCTCGTCGTGGGCCTCCCACACGTAGCTCGCCACGCAGGCCGCGACGCCCGCCAGCAGCGGCTCTGCGGCCTCGCACAGCTCCTGCAGCCGCTCGTGGCGCGGCGGATGTATCTCCGGTATCGCGCACAGCACGATCGCCAGCGCCCGCAGCAGGGTGTCCGGTGGCGCGGGCGGCAGCCGGCGCAGCACCACCAACTGCCGTACGACGTGCGGGCCGCGCCCCATGAACAGGCTCGCCGTGCACACGGCCGCCGCACTGCGGGTGACCTCCACGTCCAGCGGATCGCGGGGCCGGAACCGGGACAGCGCCTCGCCGCTGTCGGCGACGAGCGCGGCGAGCCGGGGGTAGTTGGAGTCGGTGGACCACAGCGAGGCGAGCACGGCGGTGAGGGCGGCCGTGGCCGGCCCGTCCTCGCGGGCCAGGGCGTGGCGCAGCGCCAGGACGAGGTTGTCCTGCTCGGCCCGGACGCGCAGCCACACCGGCACGGGGTCGGAGCCGAACAGCACATCGTGATGGGCCCGGCCGAAGTCCCGCGCCCAGGCGAGGAACCGGTCGGTGACCGTCTCCTCCTCGCCGGTCGCGGCCCGCTGGGCGGCGCCGAACTCCCGCAGCGTCTCCAGCATGTGGAAGCGCACCCCGGAGGGTCCCTCGCCGACCTTCACCAGGGACTGCCCGGCCAGCTGCTCCAGCAGCGCCAGCGCGTCCCCGGTGTCCCCGAGGACGTACTGCGCCGCGTCCTCGGTGAAGCCGCCGGGGAACACCGACAGGGCGCGCAGCGCCGCCCGGCCGTCCTCCTCCAGCAGGTTCCAGCTCCACTCGACCACCGCCCGCAGCGTGCGGTGCCGTGCGGGCGCGTCGCGGGCGCCGCCGCGCAGCAGCGCGAACCGGTCCCGCAGCCGGTGCGCGATGTCGGCCACGGACAGCACCCGCACCCGGGCCGCGGCCAGTTCCACGGCCAGCGGCAGCCCGTCCAGGTGCCGGCAGATCTCGGCGACCGCGTCGGCGGGCAGCTCCACCCCGGGCCGGGCGGCCCGCGCCCGCTGCGTGAACAGCTCCACCGAGGTCGCCGGCGACAGCTCCGGCAGCGCGTAGACCGACTCCGACGACAACCCCAGCGGGGCCCGGCTGGTGGCCAGGACCCGCAGTTCCTTCGACCGGGACACCAGCGCCTGGACGAGCGCGGCGGCACCGGCGACCACCTGCTCGCAGTTGTCCAGCACCAGCAGCACCGGCCCGGCGCCCAGCGCGGCCAGGATCTGGCCCACCGGGTCCGTCCCGCCCGGGAACTGCCGCCCGTCGCGGCCGCCGACCGCCGAGGCCACCTCGCCTGCCACGTCCTCGTCGGTGGTGACACCGGCCAGCGGGACGAAGTGCACCACGGGCTGCTCGGCCGCCCGCGCCACCGCGTGCGACAGCCGGGTCTTGCCCAGCCCGCCGGGCCCGGTCACCGTGACCACGCGGGCCTCGCGCAGCAGCCCGGCCACGGCCGCGACGTCGGCGTCCCGGCCCAGCAGCGGGTTCGGATCGTGCGGTACGCCGTGCCGGACCTTCGGCGCGTCCGCGGTCAGCAGTTCCCGGTGCACGGCCCTGAGCCCGGGGCCCGGATCGGCGCCCAGCTCCTCGCGCAGGGCGCGCCGGTAGGACTCGTACCGGGCCAGCGCGGCGGCCCGGCCCGCGCCCGCGGCCTCGCAGCGCACCCGCTCCGCCAACACCTCCTCGTCCCGCGGCAGTTCACGGGCCAGCTCGGCCAGCGGCGCCGCGGCCTCCTCCCGCCGCCCCGTCCGGGCCAGCGCCAGCGCCCGGGAGCGGACCAGGGCGCGGTGGGCGGCCAGACACTCGGTCCGCAGCGCCACCACCGGGTCGTCCAGCTCCTCCCCGGCACCGGCGCCCACGCCGCCGTCCCACAGCGCCAGGCCCGCCTCGGCCTCTTCCAGGGAGCCCCGGTGGTCCCCCGCCCCGGCGCGCTCGGCGGCGGCCGACGCGTACAGCAGCAGCGCCGAGGCGTCGATCTGCCTCTCCTCCAGTGCCAGCCGGTACCCGGTCGGCGTGCTCACGATCAGATCCGCGCCCAGCTGCGCCCGCAGCCGCGAGACGAGGACCTGCACGGCCTTGCCCGGCCGCTCCGGCCGCTCCCGCGGCCACAGCCCCTCCACCAGCCGCCCGGTGCTGCATCCGGTGCGCGGCTCGGCGGCGAGCAGCGCCAGCAGCCCGCGCAGCCGGGGCGCGGTGATCTCCCGCCCGCGGCAGGTCACCTGGGACAGCAGGGTCAGCTCGATCGTCACGGGTGCAGACTAGGGCCTGCCCGGCGGATCACGTCGCAGGGAATTCGCGCCGCAGACGGGCGTGCCAGGGGCCGTGAGACCGGCCGGCGCGGGCGGTGGGCTCGGTGCCGTCACCAGTCCTCGTCGTCGTCGAGCACCCGGAAGCTGCCCACGACGCCGTCGTCGCCGAACATCAGAGCCTGGCCGGTGCCGTCGAACAGGCCGTCGTGGAAGGTGCTGGTCACCACGCCGTTGGTGGCGCCGTGCGGGCCCACGGTGGCCACCGGGGCGCCGTTGTCACAGGTGAAGCCGCGGTAGACCTCGATCGTCTTCCGGCTGTCGTTGAACACGCTGAAGCTGGTGGAGCCCAGTCCGCTGGCCGCGGTGACGCAGCCGGAGGAGGCGGCGGAGTACATGCGCTCGTTGAAGTAGATCTTCCCCTCGTCCTTGCGCCCGTCCCGGTCGCCGTGGCCGCGCCCGCCTTCGTCGTGGCCGCGGTCGTCGCCCTTCTCCCCGCC
>NZ_LR732680.1 GCF_902506575.1 Streptomyces mexicanus
GGACGGGAGGGGGCCCGGCGCGTGGTGGTGGTCGCGGCCGTTGTACCGCACGTACAGCGTGCCCCCGCCGGCGGCGGGGTTGAGCGACCGTACGCCGTCGTTGCCGACCACCCGCAGGTCGACGTCCGTGGCCTGGGCCAGCGCCACCGGTATCAGATCCCCGAACGGCGAGGCCCACAGGCCGGAGTGCCGGGCGGCGGCGGTGAGCAGCCCACCGGCGCCCAGACGCCGGGCCTCCTCGGGAGTGGGGGCCACGGTGAGCAGGTCGGGATACGGCGAGCCCTCCACCAGCTTGCGCCAGGAGGCGGTGTCACCGCTCAGTACGGCGTCGGAGAACCGGCGCCATGCCGCGGCCGCGTCCGGGTGCACGGGGCCGGGGCCGACGTAGGCGGAGCGCAGGTCGTCCAGCACCGTCCGCACCGGGTCCGGGCTCGACTCCGTGAGCGCGTCGGCCAGTTCGGAGCCGTTCAGCCGGTCGTGCAGCAGCCGGCGCAGCCCCGCCACGTCCATGGCCGCCCACTGGGGCAGGGCGTTCTGGCCGCGGGCTCCGGTGAGCACCGAGGTGAAGAAGCAGTCGCCGTCACCGCCCGAGGGGACCAGGCGGAACTCGCGTCCCTCCGCCCGGACCGGTGCGCCGGTGCCGCTCGTCAGGTCGAGGCTGTGCGCGGAGTCCGCGTCCGACAGGACGTCCGGGCCCGGGCCGGTGCCCGCCCCGGAGCCGCGCTCCGTCCCGGACCCGGCAGCCGCGGAGGACGCGCCGCCGGGAAGCAGATCCGGTCTGCGGCTGATCAGGGTCGCCGTGTCCTCGGGGCTCAGCCGCAGCTCGGACAGGGGCAGCGGGGCGTCGGAGAGCTGCCAGGTGATCCGGGCCGAGGCCGAGTACTCCAGCCCGCGTACGTCGTCCGGCCGGACGAGGGTGTCCGGCGGCAGTTCGGGCAGCGGCGGCGGCAGCAGTGTGTGCAGCGATGCCTCGGGACCGGCCTCGCGCAGGGCGGCGGCCTCCCGCAGGAACCTGGTGTACTGCGCCTTCGAGGGCGTCGTGCCGTCGGTGAGGCCGTACCGGTCGGCGACCATGCGGGCCAGCAGGTCGGGCGTCATCCGGGCGTCGGTGTAGCGGCCCGCCGGGTCCGGGGTGCGCCAGCGCAGCCCGTCGACGAAGGCCAGAGCGCGCAGCAACTCCCGGTGGTCGCCACGCTGTTCGGCGTCCGGGCCCAGCGTGCCGCGCAGCGTCCGCACCTGCTGGAGCGCGTGGGCGCGGACGAAGGCGTCGGCCGGGCCACGCCCCCGGTGCAGCCCGGCCGCACGGGCCAGCGCGTCCAGCTTCCGGCCGGACGGCTCCGGGGTGAACAGCCGCCACTCACCCGGGCCGTCCGGCCCGTCGAGCAGCACCGCCCGTACCTCGCCACGGGAATCCCGGGCCGTGCCCGCCGCGGTGGTCGGCGCGTACACCGCCTGGCCGGTCCGGTTCGCCACGTGCTGCGCCACCGGGAGCCCCGCGACCTTCGGCGGCAGGCCGGTTTCGCAGGCGAAGAGCACGATCGGCCGGCGCCCTCCGCCGCCGACGCCCCACTGCCGCAGCACTTCGCCCAACTGAGGGCCGCTCACCACGACGGACGGCATGTCGGAGCGGTTCGTGCCCAGCGTGACGGTGCGCGGTGTGCCGTGTGCGACGACGTAGTCGGCGCCCTCCGGGGTGCCCGACCCGGGCAGCGGCCGGTGCGGCCCGGTGAACACCGTGCGCGTCCCCTGGGAGCCGCCGTCGCCGTTCGGGGCCGCCGGTGTCCGGCGCAGGCCCTGGTGGGTGTCCTGGCCCAGGAGCGACCGCCGCTGCACGGACCGGCGGCTGCCGTCCTCGGCCGGGCTCTGGGAGACGGTGACGGTCCGTACCGCGCGACCGCGGGGCGGCGCGCCCGCTGTGTCCCCGACCAGTCGGCGGATCTGCTCCACCGGCACCGTGTGCCCGTCGAGCGTGCGGATCTCGGCAGAGCCGGAGCGGCGGGAGCGCGCCGGTCGCGGCAGCAGCCGCGACAGCGACGGCCGGCCCCGGCGGGAGCCGCCCGTGACGGCCGCGGTCACGCCGTGCGGGGAGACCACGACGGTGCCGGGGGCAGCGGTCGTGGGGGAGGGAGCCACCGGGTCCGGTGCGTCCGTGGCGGACTCCAATCGCACGTCGGCCGCCGGCTCGTCCCCGTCGGCGTCCCCCCTTTGGCCGACGGCCGTGCCCGGCCGGGTGGAGGCCCCTGCGCTCGGAGGCGCGGGGAGGACGGCCCCGTGGTCACCGGCCGGTGCGGGCCGCCGCACGGCCTGGTTCTCGGGCTCCGCCATGTCGGCGTGGGGCCGGGTCGGGGCTTCTCCTTGGTCCGTGCGGCCGCCGGGGGACGCCGCGTGGGAGCCGTACGGAGCGCCGACAGGGTCGCCGGGGGCGGACGCCGAGACGGTGACCGGCCGGGCAACCGGCGTTTCCTCCCCGGACGGACCGGAGGCGTCGTCGGGGGTCCCACTCGAGTCACCGGTGTGCGGCACCTGCCCGGCCGGGGCGTCGTGGTCCGCTCGCTGCTGCGACGTGGTGCGCGGGGGCGAGAAGGGACGCGGGGCCGGTACGGCGCCGTCCCGGGTGGCCGGGGGCGTACCGCCACCCGGGGACGGCGCAGGCGGGCTCGTCCCGTTTCCCGCACCGCCGTCCGGTGTCGCGCCGGACGCGGGGGAGACGGGGCTGCCCACGGTCGCGGTGCTCTCGGTGACGGGTCGTGGTGGCGGGGCGTCGAGGCCCAGGTCCGCCGCGATCTCGGGGGGGAGGACCCCGGCGAGCGGCACCAGCACGTCGGCGCCGGGGAACGCGCCGGGGCCCGCCGCGTCCCCGCCGGGCAGGGGCGCGACGGGCAACGGACGTATGCGGACGGGTCCGTCCGGTCCCTCGCGGGTCAGTACCGCGGCCTCGCGGTGCGGTGCCGTTTCGTTCGCGGACCCGCCC
>NZ_LR732559.1 GCF_902506575.1 Streptomyces mexicanus
TCATCTGCGTCCCCCCGTCCTCGGCGTCCTCCGCCTCGTGCCTCCCATGCCCACGACGCTACGGAGCGGCGCCCCGCCCCCGGCAGATGCGGTTGTACGGACTCGGGCAGGACAAATGTCACGGGGGTGGCCGTGAAGGGGTGAGCGATCTTCACAGCCCGGGCCCGGCGGAGTTAGACAGAGCCATGCCCATCGATGCAGCCAAGGCCCTGGCGGCCCCGCCCCGCACCGCGGAGATCTCCTGGACCCCCAAGGACGTGCAGCTCTACCACCTCGGCATCGGCGCGGGCGTCCCCGCCACCGACCCCGGCGAACTGCGCTACACCCTGGAGAGCCGGCTGCACGTGCTGCCGAGCTTCGCCACCGTCGCCGGCGACCGCCCGCCCGGCGTGATCGGCGCCCTGTCGATGCCCGGCGTCGACGTGGACCTCGCCCGCGTCCTGCACGGCGGCCAGGCGCTGACCGTGCACCGGCCCCTGCCCGTGCGGGGCACCGCGACCGCCACCGCCCGGATCACCGCCGTGTACGACAAGGGCACCGCGGCCGTCCTGGTCCTGCGCACCGAGGCCGCCGACGCCGACGGCCCGCTGTGGACCGAGGAGGCGCGCATCTTCGTCCGCGGCGAGGGCGGCTGGGGCGGCGACCGCGGACCCTCCGCCCGCACGGCGGCACCCTCGGGCGCCGCGTCGGCGGGGACACCGGCCGGCGAGCCCGACGTGACGGTCGACCGGCCGGTCCGCGAGGACCAGGCCCTGCTGTACCGGCTCAGCGGCGACGACAACCCGCTGCACGCCGACCCGGACTTCGCCCGGCGGGCCGGCTTCGAGAGGCCCGTGCTGCACGGGTTGTGCACCTACGGCCTGACGCTCAAGACGGTCGTCGACCGCCTGCTCGCCGGCGAGGTGACCCGCGTACGGTCCTACGCGGCCCGGTTCGCCGGGGGGGCGTACCCCGGGGAGACCCTGCGGATCCGGCTGTGGGGGCACCCGTCACGGCAGGGCGGCGGCACGGTCCGGGCCACGGTGACGGCGGTGGAACGAGGGGAGGCGCCGGTGCTCGCGGACACGGTCGTGGAGTGCGGGGGACGCACACGGAGAACGGCCCCGCCCCTCGGGAAGGGCGGGGCCGTTCGTCGTCCGGTGTGCCGTCAGGCCGCCGTCTCGGTGTCCTGGGCCGGCTTGCGGTGACGGCCGTTGGGGGCCGTCTCGCCGTCCCGGGAGGAGACCGGGCCGCGGTGCTTGCCGTGGCCAGGGGCGTCCTGGGCCTCGGACAGCGGCAGCTGGCTCGTGCTGGCGTCGCTCATCGGAAGAATTCACCCCGTCAACATCATCTTTCGTACAGCCGGGCGAGTCTAACCAGCACACCTCGGGCGAAATCCAGGCGGCCGCGCCAACCGGCACGACTTCGTTATCCGCTCGCCATACGGCCCGTCACCCGCCCCGTCATACGACCGCTGAGCGCCGCCTGCTGCAGGGGGACGGGCCGCGGCGCGGCGGGCGCCCCGGGGCCCGCTTCCGTGTCCGCTTCCGGGGCGCGGTCCGCTTCCGGGGCGCGGTCCCCCTCCTCGGGGACGGCCGGAGCCGAGCCGGACTCCGGGACGGGACGGGCAGGACGCTCCGACTCCGGCACCCGCTCGAAAAGCGCCGCGGACCCCGGCACCCGTTCGAAGACGGGCGTGGCCCCCGGCGCGCGCTCGACGACGGGCGCGCCGCCCGGAACCCGTTCGAAGACGGGCGCATCGCCCGGTGCGCGCTCGACGACGGACGCGCTCTGCGGCACCCGCTCGAAGACCACTCCGGTCTGCGGGCCGGCCGGTCTGCGAGCGGTGTCGGTCCCTGCCCGGCCCGGGTCGTCGCCCTGCGCCCGGCTCCCGTACGGACGCCGGGGCCTGGACGGCGGCTGGGTCCCGTACGGCGGCTGAGTCCCGGACGCAGGCCCGGCCGCGGACCCGCGCCCACCCTCGGACACCACCCCGCCTCCCGGCAC